>NZ_CP108846.1:4800000-8228393 GCF_045207325.1 Streptomyces sp. NBC_00846
AAGGTGGCCGCCACCCGCCAGTACGGGGCGCAGGTCCGGCTGCACGGCCATGTCGTCGACGAGACGCTGGCCGCCGCCCAGGAGTACGCGCAGGAGACCGGCGCGGTTTTCATCCACCCCTTCGACCACCCGGACATCATCGCGGGACAGGGCACGGTGGGCCTGGAGATCCTCGAACAGTGCCCCGAGGTGCGCACCATCGTCGTCGGGATCGGCGGCGGCGGTCTCGCCGCGGGCATTGCGGTGGCGGTCAAGGCGATCCGGCCCGATGTGCGGATCGTCGGCGTGCAGGCGGCGGGCGCGGCCTGCTATCCGCCGTCGCTGGCCGCGGGGCATCCGGTGTCGATCGGCTCGCTGAACACGATGGCGGACGGCATCAAGGTGGGACGCCCCGGTGATGTGCCGTTCGGCCTGGTGAAGGACCTCGTCGACGAGGTCCGTACGGTCTCCGAGGATGAGCTGTCCAGTGCGCTGCTGCTCTGTCTGGAGCGGGCGAAGCTGGTGGTGGAACCGGCCGGCGTGAGCCCGGTCGCGGCGTTGCTGAGCGATCCGAAGTCGTTCCGCGGGCCGGTGGTCGCGCTGCTGTCGGGCGGCAACGTGGACCCGTTGCTGATGCAGCGCATCCTGACGCACGGCATGGTCGCGGCCGGCCGCTATCTGAGCCTGCGGCTGCGGCTGACCGACCGCCCCGGCGCGCTGGCCACGCTGCTGGCCGTGCTCTCGGTCGTGGACGCCAACGTGCTCGACATCGGCCATGTGCGGACCGACCCGCGGCTCGGGCTCACCGAGGTCGAGGTGGAGCTGCAGCTGGAGACGAAGGGCCCGGAGCACTGTGAGGAGGTCTCGACGGCGCTGCGCGACGCGGGCTACCTCGTGATGAGCTGACCCTTGTGTGTCGCGATGTATCGCGACATGATGCCTGCCCCGCCGCCCGGTGGCCGCGCGTGTTCACCGGATGTATTCGCCGGGCGCGGAAAGACCGTCAATCCTAGGATCTGTTGAGGAAGTCACCCCGAACGCGGTGGGGGAATCCCGTATGCCAGGCGCCATCCATGCCGAAGGCCTGGTGAAGACCTTCGGCGACGTAAGAGCACTCGGCGGTGTCGATCTCGATGTGCCGGAAGGCACCGTTCTCGGACTTCTCGGCCCCAACGGCGCAGGCAAGACGACGGCCGTGCGCGTCCTCACGACCCTGCTCAGGCCCGACAGCGGCAGGGCCGTCGTGGCGGGCATCGACGTACTGAAGAAACCCGATGAGGTACGCCGCTCGATCGGCCTCTGCGGCCAGTTCGCCGCCGTCGACGAGTATCTGACCGGCCGCGAGAACCTGCAGATGGTCGGTCAGCTCTACCAGATGAGCAAGCGGGACGCGAAGGCCAGGGCGGGGGAGCTGCTGGAGCGGTTCGACCTCGTCGACGCGGCCGACCGTACGGCCAAGACGTACTCCGGAGGCATGCGCCGCCGCCTCGACCTGGCGGCGGCGCTGGTCGTCTCCCCGCCGGTCATGTTCATGGACGAGCCGACCACGGGCCTCGACCCGCGCAACCGGCAGCAGCTCTGGGAGGTCATCGAGGACCTCGTCGCGGGCGGTACGACGCTGCTGCTGACCACGCAGTACCTGGAGGAGGCCGACCATCTCGCCCACGAGATCTGTGTGATCGACCACGGCCTGGTCATCGCCCGCGGCACCTGCGACCAGCTCAAGGCCCGTACCGGCGGCGAGCGCGTCGAGGCCGTGGTGCACCAGCGCGATCGGATCGACTCGGCCCGGGGCGTCCTCGCCCGCCTCGGCAAGGGCGAGGTCACCGTCGTCGAGCACATGCGCAAGCTGACCGTCCCGGTCTCCGGCGGAGCCAGGCTGCTGGCCGAGATCATCCGCGATCTCGACGCCCGCGGCGTGGAGATCGACGACATCGGACTGCGCCGCCCCACCCTCGACGACGTCTTCCTCTCCCTCACCGGACACGCCGCCGAGGCGGAGACCAGCGGCGGGAACGGGACCGGGGCGGGCACGGCCGGCAAGGCCGCGCCGGCCGGTACGGAGCCGGCCAAGTGAGCGCCGTCACCGGAACCACCCCAGCGCCACCGTCCGGGCCTGCCGGGTGCTCTTCGGCAACCCGGCGTGTCGCCGTCGGATGCCTGGCCGATGGTGCACCCGGCCCGGGCGTCGCTGCTCCGGTCGCTGCTGATCCTGGTGTTCTTCCACACACTGGCGGTGCGCAGGTACCGGCAGGTCGCGGTCCGAGAGACGCGGCACACGTGAGGGAGCCTCCGGCCCACCGGGCCGGAGGCTCCCTCACGTCAGTGGTGCCGGATCAGCCCGAGTACGGCTTCGCCGAAAGGATCTTCACCGTGGCCATCTTGCCGTTCGGCAGTTCGTACTCGGCGTCCTCGCCCATCCTCTTGCCGTTCACGCCGGTGCCGAGCGGGGACTGGGGGGAGTACGTCTCGATGTTCGAGCTCGCGTACTCACGCGAGGCGAGCAGGAAGGTCAGGGTGTCGTCCGGGTCGCCGTCGAAGGCGATCGTCACCACCATGCCGGGCTCGACCACGCCGTCGTCGGCCGGTGCCTCGCCCACCTTCGCGTGCTCCAGGAGCTGGGTGAGCTGGCGCACGCGCAGCTCCATCTTGCCCTGCTCCTCCTTGGCCGCGTGGTATCCGCCGTTTTCCCGGAGGTCACCTTCCTCACGGGCCGCCGCGATCTTTACGGAGATTTCCGTGCGCGCGGGACCAGACAGGTACTCCAGCTCGGCCTTGAGCTGGTTGTACGCCTCCTGCGTGAGCCAGGTGACGTTTTCGCTGGTCTGGGTCACAGGGTGCTCCTCGTCGGTACTGGGTATACAAAGCATCGCCCTACCCGTAAGCATGTGCCTTCACGGGTGGGCGAAACCACGAGCCTAACAATTCCCCGGGAAAAGGGGGAGAAGGTAATCGCCGGGACCGCGTTTTGCGCAGGTCGGCACCGACAAGAGCGATGAAGCGCCGGTGTGCGGCGGTTAACGCGCCGCCCCGCCGTCGGTGGTGCAGCCCAGCAGCTCGACACTGGTCGCCCTGGACGTCGTACGCAGCGACAGGACGCGGTCGACGCGGTCGGTGCGGTCGTCGAAGCGGAAGTCCTTGCGGGCGACCTCGCTGCCGTCCTCGTGCTGCGCGCGGAGGGTGCAGTAGCCCTTGGCGTCCGTGTCCTTGCGCACCTCCAGGTGCACATCTACACGCGCGTCCGAGACGACCTGGCGCTTGATCACCTCGGCGCTGATCCCCTGCCCGGTGATGTAGGCGTAACCGATCCAGCCGACCACCCCGAGCAGGACGACGCCCAGCACCGAGCCGATGATCGTGAGCTTGCGGTCCGCGCGCTGGTCCGCGGAGCGGCCGTAGCGGTTCTCCGGGGGTGCTTCGCGTACCGCCGTCATGATCGTTCCTCCTGTGCCGGGGATCGAGGAATTTTCCGCCCCCCGGTTCGGTCACTATAGAAGCCTGCCCACGCGCCGAAACACTGAGGATCGAGTCTTGACTGAGCAGCTGCGACTGATGGCCGTTCACGCCCACCCCGACGACGAGTCGAGCAAGGGCGCGGCCACCATGGCCAAGTATGTGTCCGAGGGGGTGGACGTGCTGGTCGTGACCTGCACGGGCGGCGAGCGCGGCTCCATCCTCAACCCCAAGCTCCAGGGCGACGCGTACATCGAGGAGAACATCCACGAGGTGCGCAAGAAGGAGATGGACGAGGCCCGGGAGATCCTGGGCGTCGGCCAGGAGTGGCTCGGCTTCGTCGACTCCGGTCTGCCCGAGGGCGACCCGCTGCCGCCGCTGCCGGAGGGCTGCTTCGCGCTGGAGGACGAGGAGAAGGCCGCCGGCCGTCTCGTCCGCAGCATCCGCGCGTTCCGGCCGCAGGTCGTCACGACGTACGACGAGAACGGCGGGTACCCGCACCCCGACCACATCATGACCCACAAGATCACGATGATCGCCTTCGACGGCGCGGCGGACACCGAGCTGTACCCCGAGTCCGAGTTCGGCCCGGCCTGGCAGCCGCAGAAGCTCTACTACAACCAGGGCTTCAACCGGCCGCGCACGGTCGCGCTCCACGAGGCGCTGCTGGCCCGCGGCCTGGAGTCCCCGTACGGCGAGTGGCTGCAGCGCTGGAAGGAGTTCGAGCGCGACGAACGCACGCTGACCACGCACGTTCCGTGCGCGGACTTCTTCGAGATCCGTGACAAGGCGCTGATCGCGCACGCGACGCAGATCGATCCCGACGGCGGCTGGTTCCGGGTCCCGATGGACATCCAGAAGGAGGTCTGGCCGACCGAGGAGTACGAGCTGGCGAAGTCTCTCGTCGATACCTCCCTCCCCGAGAGCGACCTCTTCGCGGGCATCCGCGACAATGCCTGATATGTACGCGACCCAGGCACTGACCCATCTCGTCCCTCTCGCCAAGGAGGTCGACGACAACAAGGTGACCCCCGGCGTTCTCGGCTTCATCGTCTTCGCGGCACTCGCCGTCGGCGTATGGCTGCTGATGAAGTCCATGAACCGGCACATGGGCAAGGTTGACTTCGTGGAGGCCCCGGACCCGGCGGAGGCGTCCGACGCCCCGGTGGCGGCGGGGTCCTCGAAGCGGAAGTAGGCGCGGGGCGGTACCGGGACGTCCGGTGACCGCCCCGTACGCCTGACGACGGGCGGGGCGGTCGCGCCCGGCCGGGGCGGCGCTGTCCTCAGGCGCCGGACGGGCTGGTGCTGGGCGGGACCGGTACGCCCATGACCTCCCGGGCGTGGCGCGTCGGCGTCAGGCCCAGGCGCCACGCCTGCCAGCCGTCCTCCAGGTCCACGCCGCGGTTCAGCACCACCCGGTACGCCTCCGCGCAGTCCTCCAGCTTGCTGTCGCGCGTCGGGTGTCCCGCCAGGAGCAGGTCGGCCAGTTCCTGCTGGGCCACCACCGTGCCCACCTCGCTGCCGCCCGGCGACGCGTACGGCAGCAGCGTGCAGCGCAGGAAACGGGCCCAGTCCGCGCCCCGCGTGTCGCCGTAGGAGCCGAACAGCTCCGCCGCCTCGTCGCACAGCTCCAGCGCCTGCGGGGCTCGGTTGTTGCCCGCGTCGATCAAGGCCAGCTCCAGGCACGTCCACGCCTCGCCGTGGGCGACCCCGATGCGCCGGAAGTCGGCCCGGGCGTCGACCAGGAGCTGACGGGCGAAGCCGGAGTTGCGGAGGTTCCCGGTCTGCGCGGCCCGCTGATCGCGGGTGACCCGGCCCGAGTGGTGCCGGGCGCACGCCAGCCCGTACACGTCCCGCATCCGGGAGAACATCGTCCGGGACCGCTCCAGCTGCCGCACGGCCTGGTCGGTGTCACCGTTCTCCTCCAGGGCCTGGCCCAGGTAGTACCGCGTCCACGCCTCGCCGCGCGCGTCCTCGTTGTCCCGGTGGCGGCCCAGGGCCAGGCTGAGCTCCTCGGCCGCCAGGGCCGGGTCGCCGTCGAGCAGCCGCGCGCGGGCCAGCTGGGTCAGCGCCCACGCCTCGCCGCGCTCGTCACGGGTGCGGCTGTACAGGTCCAGGGCCGTGCGCAGCGCGTCCTTCGCCCGCGCCACGTCGCCCATCCGCAGCAGGGTCTGGCCCAGCTGGAACTGCGTCCACGCCTCGCCGTGCAGCGACTCGCCCTCCCGGTGCAGGGCCAGCGCCGTGTCCAGGAGGGTCAGCGCCTCGGCCAGGTGGGCCCGGTCCCGTTCGACGGCGGCCAGGGCGTGCAGCGACCAGGCCCGGTCCTCGGCCTGCGCCTCGGAGGACTGCAACGCGATCGCCTCGCGCAGCCGCGCCGACGCCTCGGTCAGATTGCCCTGGTGGTGCAGGGTGATGCCGAGCGAGCAGAGCGCCAGCGCCGTACCCGCCTCGTTCTGCGCCTCGCGGTAGAGCCCGACGACCGACGACAGCGTGGTGCGGGCCTTGTCCAGCTCGCCGAGCTGACGGGCCGCGATGCCGGTGCGCCACTGCACGGACCGCTCCAGCAGCCCCTTGTCCACGGCCTGCGTCAACTCGCTGATCTCGCCCAGCCGGTAGAGGTCGCCGCGCAGCAGGCAGTAGTCGCACAGCGCGCCCAGCAGATCCAGCACGGCCCCTTGGTCGACGCCCTCCGCGTGCCGCAGCGCCGACGTGATGAAGCTCGACTCGTCGTCCAGCCAGCGCAGCGCCGAGTCCAGCGAACCGAACCCGTGCGAGCCGAACTGCCCGGCCCGGGTGGACATCTTGCCGTCCACCATGCGGATCACCGCACCGGCCAGCTCCGCGTAGTTCTTGATCAGCCGCTCCTGCGCGGCCGTACGGTCCGCCGCCGCCTCCTCGTCCCGCAGCCGGTCCAGGGCGAAGCCCCGTACGAGATCGTGGAGCCGGTAGCGCGAGCCCCGTACGTGGTCCAGGAGCCCGGCCCCGGCCAGGGCCGTCAGCAGCCGCTCGGCCTCCTGCTCGTCGGCGGAGAGCAGGGCGGCCGCCGCCGCGGCGCCCAGGCTGGCCCGCCCGGCCAGCGCGAGCCGGCGCAGCAGCCGCCGTGCCTGCTCGGACTGGTCGGTGTAGCGCAGCCACAGCGCCCGCTCGACCGGCGCGACCGGACCGTACGCGGCGAGATCGGCGGCGAGGGCGCCGCGGGTACGGGTGCCGAGGGAGGAGCCCGCTGTGCGCAGCGCCAACGGCAGCCCGCCGCACAACTCGACGATGCTGTCCGTCGACCGGGCGTCGTACGGTTCCTCCTGTGCCGCACCGGCCGCCTCGCGCAGCAGCTCCTCCGCGCCCGCCGCGTCCAGCGCGCCGACCGGCAGGTGATGGACCCGGGCCGGAATGTCGGCGGGCAGCTCCAGGGGCTCGCGGGCGGTGACCAGGACGAGGCTGTCGGAGCGCTCGGGGACCAGCGTGCGGACCTGGGCCGCGTCGGCCGCGTCGTCGAGGACGATCGTCACGGGCGTGCCGGTCAGATGCTGGTGGTACAGCTCGCTCAGCCGCCGCACCTGCTGCTCGGCGGAGGCCCTCTCGCGGAACAGCAACTGCTCGCGGGGCGCGCCCAGCCGGTTCAGGAGATGCAGCAGCGCGTCCCGGGTCGGCAGCGGCGCCTCCCCGGACACATTGCCGCGCAGGTCCACCACGCACGCACCCCGGAACTGATCCTTCAGGTTGCGCGCCGCCCGCACCGCGAGCGTGGTGCGTCCCGCGCCGGGCGTGCCGTGCAGGACGACGACGGTCGGCTTGGTCTCCGTCGACGCGCGGGCCTCGCGCACCCACTGCGCGATCTGCGCCAGCTCGGCCCGGCGGCCGGCGAACGGCCCGTCGGCGGCGGGCAGGTGGCCGAACGACTGGTCGAGGAGCGCGCGCATACGGGCCGCGGCGCTGCGGTCCCCGCCCCGCAGCTGCGGGGCGGTCCGCGACTGCGCGGGGACCTTTTTCGCCGGTGTGCGCGACGACGCGGTGAGCATCCGCTGCTGGTCGAGGAACGGGCGGATGCCCCGTACCTCCAGCGCCGCCAGCCACTGCAGTCGCAGCTGTTCGGCGCCGCCGGGCTGGCCGAGCGCACCCGCGCGGCGGTGGGCGGCGGGCCAGTGCGACGCGGTGACCTTGGCGACGGTCGCCGTGGCCCCCGCGACCGCGACGACGGCGCCCGCGCCGAGGGCCGGCCCCGTCGCCGTACCGAACGCGACATCGGCGCCGAAGGCGGCGACCGCGGCAACTCCCGTGACCAACAGGGGAGTTCCGAGGGTGGTCCGGCTGAACCGCTGCGACAGCAGTTGCTGTCCGGCCTCCGCCGCGTCCAGCGCCTGGAGATACGCGGCGTACTCGTCGGCCGCGGCGGCGGTCAGGGAATCGAGCGCCGCCCGCCCGCGAGCTGTCAGCGCACCGGCGTCGGCCCGCCCGCCCGAGCGCCTTACCTCTTCCTCGACGGCGCGAACCAACAGCCCTTCGGCTTCCGCCCGATGGCTGTCCCGCATGTGAATCCCCCTCCGGATACGACGACGACACCTTCCTCGGCCGATGTCGCCGCCCAGTGTCCTGGGTGCGGCGCGACGGCGCGAGGGGAGCGAGGCGGCCGACCGGGCCTGAGAGAGGATGTGGGTGTGCCGTCTCGCCCCAGAGGCTGTCGGGTGACCTCCGACCGGGCGGCCACGCCCTGGCACGCACTCCCCCAAGGCCTTAAGGGCCAGGGGGGACGCCCTCCCGCGTTGCCGAAATGCCCTGGTAGCTCATTCCCCGAGCTCTCAACTTCGTTCGAGCAGGGGAGACCCCGTTCGAGGACATTTCGGCGCCTTGGAATCGCACGCACCGGACCGCGTCCGCTTTCCCATCGGAACTCACCCGACAGCCTCTGCACCGTGAGACTTCCCCGTACCTGGGCCGCCATGCCGGTGGGCCGGCAATCCGTCGGCCGGTGGCACCGGCCGGCTCGGGGCTTTCGGCCGGCCGGGCCGCCCGGCCGAGGCGTGGTGGCCGTGGCGTGAGCCGGTCCCGGGCGGCCGCGTGATGACCGTCACGCCGGTTTCTCGGGGGCCGGTGTAGTCCGGACGCGGGGTGCCGGGCGTATGCCCGGTGAGACCGAGGAGATCCAGGAGCTGTTTGTTGACCGTCGAGGAGTTCGAAGATTTCTATGCGCAGACGGTCGCCCGGCTGACGGGACAGTTGTTCGTGATGCTCGGTGACCAGCACGAGGCGCAGGACGTGGTGCAGGAGGCCTTCGTCAAGGGATGGAGCCGACGGCTTCACCTCGACCGTGACGGGCAGCCCGAGGCATGGATCCGTACGGTCGCCTGGCGGCTGGCGGTGAGCCGGTGGCGCGGGCGGCGCCGCGCGGCGGATGCCTGGCGGCGCAGTGGTACCCCGCCTCATGCGGAGGCGCCCGGCCCGGAGTCGGTGGCGCTCGTGGAAACGCTCCGGGATCTGCCGGCCAAGCAGCGCCGCGCGCTGGCCCTGTACTACGTATGCGATCTGACGGTCGAGCAGATCGCCGCCGAGACCGGACTGGCGGCCAGCACCGTCAAGACGCATCTCGCCCGGGGCCGGGCCACGCTCTCGCACCGTCTGCAGGATCCGCGTACCGAGGAGCGGCCCAGTGTCTGAACCCGATGACCCGTTGCGGTCCCTGTTCAAGGAGGCCGCGGCCACCGGCCGGTCCCGCGCCCGGTCCGCTCCGCTCCCGTACATCACCGCGCGCGGGCAGCGCGTGCGCAGGCACCGGATTCTCGTGCTGGCGGCCGGCGCCTGCCTGGTCTTCTCCGGTACGGGCGCGGCCGTGGCAACATTCCTGTCCGGCAGCACACGCACCACCGTCCCGGCCACCACCCCTTCCGCCCCTCAGCCCTCTCCGATGCTCTCCCCGCCCCGCACGAGCCCGCCGTCGACGGGCGCCCCCTCTCCCGGCCGGAGCGCCTCGGGAACGCCGGCCGCCCCCGGCCGGAGCGCCTCGGGAACGCCGGCCGCCCCCGGCCGGAGCGCCTCGGGAACACCGGCCGCCCCCGGCCGGAGCGCCTCGGGAACACCGGCCGCCCCCGGCCGGAGCGCCTCGGGAACACCGGCCACGCCCACCCGGAGCGCCTCGGAGACGCCGGGCATGCCCGCCTGGAGCGCCAGCACACGCCCCTGACATCCTGCTTTCCCCACCCCGGACCGTGCCGACCGGGCCGCTCGGCCCGTGCCCCGAACCGCGCCCGGAGGGGCACCAGACACGCGTACATCCGATCCAGGCCAGGAGATTCTGTTGTGACCCTTTCGCACCCCCAGCGGCAGCGTGAACGCCTGTCCGCCGGGACCGGTACCGAGCCCGGGCCATCCGGCGGCACGCCGTCACCGGGCACGACATCCTTCGGCGGGCGGTTCGTCCGGCTCTGCCGCCGGCTGGGGCCCGCCGACCGCGAGGTGCTGTGGCTGTACCTGCTGACCCGGGTGGGTATCTGGACCACCGCGTACTGCGTGCGCTGGCTGTTCGCCGACGACCGTCAGAACCGCGCCCCCGCCTCGTTCTTCGCGCCGTGGCAGCGCTGGGACTGGTGGCACTACCTGCACATAGCCCAGGACGGCTACTTCCCGGGCGGGTCCGGCCCCTGGATATCCGGGTGGGACAACAGAGAAGCCTTCTTCCCCGGCTTCCCCTACCTGCTGCGGGCCGTCCACACCATCGTCCCGAGCTGGCCCGCGGCCGGTGCGCTGATCTCCTTCGTCGCCGGTGGCATCGCCGTACTGGCCCTGGCCCGGATCGCCCGGCTGCACCTGCCGCACGAGGGCGCGGCACACCTGCCGCAGAAGAACGCGGGAAGTGCCGGACACCCGCCCCAGGAGAACGCCGGACAGCGCGCCGCCCTCTTCTTCCTGCTCTCCCCGTGCGCGGTCTTCCTGGCCGCCGGCTACACCGAAGCGCTCTTCCTCGCCCTGGCCCTGCCGGCCTGGCTGGCCGCCCAGCGCCTCAACTGGCCGCTCGCGGCCGCCCTGACGTGCCTGGCCACCACGGTCCGGGTCAGCGGCCTCTTCCTCGCCGCGGCCCTCGCGGTCCATTTCCTGGTCACCGCCCGCACCCCCGCCCACTGGCGCCGTCTTCCCTGGCTGGCGCTGCCCGCCCTCCCGCCGCTGCTCCACAGCTGGTACCTGCACACGCGCACCGGCGACTGGATGGCCTGGAAGCACGCGGAGGAACGCGGCTGGTACCGCGACTTCCACACCCCCTGGGAGGCCTGGCGGAACACCTGGCACGCGGCCTTCGGACACTCCCAGAGCACCGGGTACGCCCTGATGTCCCAGGCCGAACTCCTCACCATGCTGATCGGCATCGGCCTGTGCGCCGTCCTGATCCGGCAGCGGCGCTGGCCGGAAGCCGTGTACATCGCCCTGACCCTGTGGGCCCTGGGCACGTCCTACTGGTACACCTCCATCCCGCGCGCGACCCTCCTGTGGTGGCCCCTGTGGACCGGCCTCGCCGTCTGGAGCCTGCGCCGCCGCCACGTCAGGACCGCCTATCTCACCGTCGTGGCACCCCTGATGACCGTCTTCGCCGTCACCTTCCTCTCCGGACGGTGGGCGGGCTGACCCCGGCGCCGACGCTGCGGCTGCGCCCCGGCACGTACCCCGCTGCGCACCCGCCCGTGAGGCGGCCCGTGGCGCCTGGGCACGCCCCCGCCGAGTGCGCAAGGATTGGGGCATGCCCAACCGACTCGCGCACGCCACGTCCCCGTACCTCATTCAGCACGCGGACAACCCCGTTGACTGGTGGCCGTGGGAGCCCGCCGCCTTCGAGGAGGCGCGTCGGCGTGGCGTGCCCGTGTTCCTGAGCGTGGGGTACAGCTCCTGCCACTGGTGCCACGTCCTCGCCCACGAGAGCTTCGAGGACGAGGAGACGGCGGCCTTCATGAACGAGCACTTCGTGTCCGTGAAGGTGGACCGCGAGGAGCGGCCCGACATCGACGCCGTCTACATGGAGGCCCTCCAGGCGGCGACCGGCCAGGGCGGCTGGCCGATGTCGGTCTTCATGACCCCGGACGGCCGGCCGTTCTACTTCGGTACGTACTTCCCGCCCGAGCCGCGCCACGGGTCGCCGTCCTTCATACAGGTGCTGGAGGGCGTGCGGGCGGCCTGGGACGGGCGGCCCGACGAGGTGGCCGAGGTGGCGCGGAAGATCGTGCGGGATCTGGCCGGCCGGCAGCTGGACTACACGAAGGCCGGACTCCCCGGCGAGGCGGAACTCGCCGAGGCACTGCTCGGCCTCACCCGCGAGTACGACCCCGCCTCCGGCTGGTTCGCCGGCAACACCCGGTTCCCGCCGAGCATGGTCGTCGAGTTCCTGCTCCGGCACTGGGCCCGGACGGAGTCCGAAGGAGCCCGCGACATGGCCGAGGGACTGTGCGCGGCCATGGCGCGGTCCAGCCTGTTCGACCAGGTGGGCGGGGGCTTCCACCGGTACGTACTGCGCCGGCCCGACGGACCCCTGATCCCGCACTTCGAGAAGATGCTCTACGACAACGCGCTGCTCTGCCGGGTGTACGCCCACCTGTGGCGGACGACGGGCTCGGAACAGGCCCGCCGGGTCGCCCTGGAGACCGCCGACTTCATGGTGCGCGAGCTGCGTACGGCGGACGGCGGCTTCGCCTCCGCGCTCGACGCCGACAGTGAGGACGGCACCGGCCGGCACGTCGAGGGCGCGTACTACGTGTGGACGCCCGAGCAGCTGCGCGAGGTCCTCGGCGATCAGGACGCGGCGTTCGCCGCCGCGTATTTCGATGTGACGGAGGAGGGCACCTTCGAGGAGGGCGCCTCGGTCCTCCGGCTCGCGCGGGCCGGCACCGACGCGGACGACGACCGGGTCGCCGGCATCCGGGCCAGGCTACTGGCCGCCCGCGAGCCGCGCCCGCGTCCCGGGCGGGACGACAAGGCGGTCGCCGCCTGGAACGGCCTGGCGATCGCCGCGCTCGCCGAGACGGGGGCGTACTTCGGCCGGCCCGACCTGATCGAGCGCGCCACCGAGGCCGCGGACCTGCTGGTACGGGTCCACATGGGCGACGTCGCCCGGCTGGACCGGACCTCGAAGGACGGCCGGTCCGGCGGGCACACCGGGGTCCTGGAGGACTACGGCGACGTCGCGGAGGGCTTCCTCGCCCTGGCCGCGGTCACCGGCGAGGGGGCCTGGCTGGAGTTCGCCGGCTTCCTGCTCGACATCGTGCTCCAGCACTTCACCGGTGAGGGCGGGCAGTTGTACGACACGGCGGACGACGCCGAGCAGCTGATCCGCCGCCCGCAGGACCCCACCGACAGCGCGACTCCGGCGGGCTGGACGGCGGCGGCCGGTGCGCTGCTCTCGTACGCCGCGCACACCGGATCTCAGGCCCATCGCGCCGCCGCCGAGGGCGCGTTGGGTGTGGTGAAGGCGCTCGGGCCGCGGGTTCCCCGGTTCATCGGCTGGGGGCTGGCGGTCGCCGAGGCGCTCCTCGACGGGCCGCGCGAGGTCGCGGTCGCCGGGCCGGTCGGCGGCGAACTGCACCGTACGGCGCTGCTGGGGCGGGCACCCGGCGCGGTGGTGGCGGCGGGGGAGACGGCGGGGACGGAGTTCCCGCTGCTGGCGGACCGGCCGATGGTGGGCGGGGCGCCGACGGCGTACGTGTGCCGGCACTTCGTCTGCGACGCTCCGACGACGGACCCGCGGGACCTGGCGCGGACCCTCGGATCGGGCCCGTCGGAGGACTGAGAGCGCGGAGCTGCACGAGGACTGGAGGACTACGGGCGCCGCCGCACGGCGGCCGTGGCCGGCGCCCCGGTGTTACGCAGCAGGTGTCCCGGTCACAGCGTCAGGCCGCCTTCGAGCCTGTCCAGCGCCTGGTGGATCAAGGCGATCAGATCGCCCTCCTGACCGTGCTCGCCCCAGTACAGCGTCACCTCGCGCAGCGCCCCCAGCACCGCCGCGATGAACACCCTGACCTCCAGGTCGTCGGGGCTGCGGCCGCTGCGGTCGGCGAGTGCCCGGGCCAGCACCTTCGCCGAGTCCGACATGGTCTCCGTCATCCGCGCCCGGATGGCGGGAACCTCCACCATCAGCCGGGTGCGCTGCCGCAGTTCCTCCTCCTCGCTCGCGAGGAACGCCGTCAGCGACTCGGTCACGATGAACCGCAGCGACTCCAGCGGCGGTTCATCGGCCGGCCGGTTGCGCAGCCCGGCCTCCATGACCGGGTCGTACTCGTCGGTGAGGACGATGTCCTCCTTGGCCGCGAAGTACCTGAAGACGGTGCTCGGCGACACCTCGGCCGCCTCCGCGATCTGCTCGATCGTCGTCGCGTCGTACCCCTGCTCGGAGATCAGCCGGTACGTCGCCCGGCGGATCGCGATCCTGGTCTTGATCTTCTTCCGCTCGCGCAGCCCCGGCCGGGGCTGCGCACCGGGGGCGGAAACGGAAGAGGGACGGGAGGTGGCGGCCATGGTCGTCATTGTCGGCCATGGAAGGGTGACCGGGCCATGGCCGTACCCTCGTCCGCGCCCTCCCGCGACGGCGGTCAGTGGTGGTTGTAGGCCACCAGTGAGATGCCGACGTAGTGCACGGCGAAGGCCGCCAGGGTCAGCGAGTGGAAGACCTCGTGGAAGCCGAACCAGCGCGGGGACGGATTGGGGCGCTTGATGCCGTAGATGACACCGCCCGCGCTGTACAGCAGCCCGCCGACGACGACGAGCACCAGCACCGCGATCCCGCCGGTGCGCATGAAGTCCGGCAGGAAGAAGACCGCGGCCCAGCCCATCGCTATGTAGCACGGCGTATAGAGCCAGCGCGGGGCGCCGACCCAGAAGACGCGGAAGGCGATGCCCGCGGCCGCCGCTCCCCAGACCGCCCACAGGAGCGGCGTCCCCGTCGACTCGGGGAGCAGGAGCAGGGTCAGCGGGGTGTAGGTGCCCGCGATGATCAGGAAGATGTTCGCGTGGTCGAGCCGACGCAGCACCGCCTCGCCCCGCGGGCCCCAGGTGCCGCGGTGGTACAGCGCGCTCACACCGAACAGCAGGCACGCGGTCAGGACGTAGATGCCGCAGGCGATCCGGCCGCGGACGCTGCCCGTCAGCGCGATCAGCACGATCCCCGCGACGATCACGGCGGGAAACATCCCGGCGTGCAGCCAGCCGCGCAGGCGCGGCTTCACCGGGAGGGTGTCGGACCCGGCTGTTTCCAGCCCGGTCGGCTCGGGCGCGGCGGCAGCAGTCATTCCTGCATCGTACCTACGCAACCGTAGGTAACGGATGGGAGTGGCAATGCTCACGTGTGCGGCCCCCTGGACATATGGGCGCATCGGCCGGATGATCAAATGAGTGCGGTCGGCACCGGATGAGCGCCAGTGGGGTCGAAGCATCCGGGTCGCAGCCCCCACGGGGCCAACCAAACAGACACCCTCATCAAGGAGCGATCGTGGCGCGCGACATCGCGGCTCCCCTCACTGTCCCCACCAACCACCAGGAGCTCATCTCCTGGGTGAACGAGATCGCAGCCATCACCGAGCCGGACCGGGTGGTCTGGTGCGACGGTTCGGAGGCCGAGTACGAGCGCCTGTGCGGGGAGCTCGTGGCCAGGGGCACCTTCACGAAACTGGACGAGACCAAGCGCCCGAACTCCTACTACGCCGCGTCCGACCCGAGCGACGTCGCCCGGGTCGAGGACCGTACGTTCATCTGCTCCGAGAAGGAGGAGGACGCCGGTCCGACGAACCACTGGAAGGCCCCCGCCGAGATGCGGGCCATCTTCACCGGTGAGAAGGGCGTGTTCCGCGGCTCCATGCGTGGTCGCACCATGTACGTCGTGCCCTTCTGCATGGGCCCCGTCGGCTCCCCGCTCTCCGCGATCGGCGTCGAGATCACCGACTCCGCGTACGTCGCCGTCTCGATGCGCACCATGACCCGCATGGGACAGGCCGTCCTCGACGAGCTCGGCACCGACGGCTTCTTCGTCAAGGCCGTCCACACGCTGGGCGCACCCCTGGAAGAGGGCCAGGAAGACGTTCCGTGGCCGTGCAACAGCACCAAGTACATCTCGCACTTCCCCGAGGACCGCGAGATCTGGTCGTACGGCTCCGGCTACGGCGGCAACGCCCTGCTCGGCAAGAAGTGCTACGCGCTGCGTATCGCCTCCGTCATGGCCCGTGACGAGGGCTGGCTCGCCGAGCACATGCTGATCCTCAAGCTCACGCCGCCGCAGGGCGAGGGCGAGGGGCCGAAGTACATCGCCGCCGCGTTCCCGAGCGCCTGCGGCAAGACCAACCTCGCGATGCTGGAGCCGACGGTTCCCGGCTGGACCGTCGAAACCATCGGCGACGACATCGCCTGGATGCGGTTCGGTGAGGACGGCCGCCTCTACGCGATCAACCCCGAGGCCGGATTCTTCGGCGTCGCGCCCGGCACCGGCGAGCACACCAACGCCAACGCCATGAAGACCATGTGGGGCAACTCCGTCTTCACCAACGTCGCGCTCACCGACGACGGCGACGTCTGGTGGGAGGGCATGACGGAGACCGCTCCGGCCCACCTCACCGACTGGAAGGGCAACGACTGGACGCCCGCGTCCGAGACGCCGGCCGCCCACCCGAACGCCCGCTTCACCGTCCCGGCCGGCCAGTGCCCGATCATCGCGCCCGAGTGGGAGGACCCGCAGGGCGTGCCGATCTCGGCCATCCTCTTCGGTGGCCGCCGGGCCTCGGCCGTACCGCTGGTCACCGAGTCCTTCAACTGGCAGCACGGTGTCTTCCTCGGCGCCAACGTCGCCTCCGAGAAGACCGCCGCCGCCGAGGGCAAGGTCGGCGAGCTGCGCCGCGACCCGTTCGCCATGCTGCCGTTCTGCGGCTACAACATGGGCGACTACATGGCCCACTGGATCAAGGTCGGCGCGGACAAGAAGGACCAGTCGAAGCTCCCGAAGATCTACTACGTGAACTGGTTCCGCAAGAACGACGCGGGCAAGTTCGTGTGGCCGGGCTTCGGCGAGAACAGCCGCGTCCTGAAGTGGATCGTCGAGCGCCTGGAGGGCAGGGCCGAGGGCGTCGAGACGCCGATCGGCGTCCTGCCCGCCAGGGACGCCCTGGACACCACGGGCCTGGACCTCTCCGACGCCGACCTGGACTTCCTGCTCACGGTCGACAAGGAGGTCTGGCGCGAGGAGGCGGCGCTGGTCCCCGAGCACCTCAACACCTTCGGTGACCACACGCCGAAGGAGCTGTGGGACGAGTACCGCGCGCTGGTCGCCCGGCTCGGCTGACCCGCGCCCGTAGGACTGCGCGGCGGGCCAACCTGACATCCGCCCTGACCTGTGGGGTCATCACCGACCCGCCGCGTCCCGGCCCCCGAAGCCACCTCACCGGCTTCGGGGGCCGGACCTTTTCCGGGTTCCGGGCACTTCGGAGGCCGGCGGGACTCCGTGCACGCACGTGTGCCGTGCCCGGATCAACCAGGGCACGGCACACTTCAGAGGGAACCCGACGAGGTCGGGACCGCTACTTGCTCTTCGAGAGTCCCTTCTCGGCTGCGTGCGGGGCGACGCCGGACTTCAGCTCCTTGTTGAGGCCGAGGCTGTTCAGCAGTTCCTGCGTCGCGTTCGCGCTGGCGGACGACTGGTTCAGGTCCGGCGGGTTGCCGTTCACACCGTCGATGCCGGCCAGGGTCGCGCCGGGTACCTGGTCCTCGGCCTCCACCCATGTCGCGCCCGTGCAGTTGAGCGCCGGAACATTGCCCTGCGTGACCGTGCATTGGAGTTCGAAGACCTTGCCGCCGGTGGTGACCACCTCGAACCTGACGATGTTGTTGTGCTCTGTGACCGTGATGCCACAGGGGTTGGCCGGGTAGCCCGTGGTGGGGAGGGCCTGCCACGTGTACGGAGGTGTCGCATTGAAGGTCTGAATAGCCCCGAACGCGGCCCCGTCGGCCTTCAGTACGGCCTTGACCTCGAACTTGGCGTTGGTCTGGAAGGAGTCGATGGAGACGCACGGCCCGGTTGCCCCGGTGGCGCCCGTTGCCCCGGTGTTGCCCGTTGCGCCGGTGGTTCCGGTGGTTCCGGTGGTTCCGGTGGCTCCGGTGTTGCCGGTGGCTCCGGTGTAGCCGGTGGCTCCGGTGTTGCCGGTGGCTCCGGTGTAGCCGGTGGCTCCGGTGTTGCCCGTTGCTCCGGTGTAGCCGGTGGCTCCGGTGTTGCCCGTTGCTCCGGTGTAGCCGGTGGCGCCGGTGTTGCCGGTGGTTCCGGTGTTGCCGGTGGTTCCGGTGTTGCCCGTTGCGCCGGTGTTGCCGGTGGCGCCGGTGTTGCCGGTGGTTCCGGTGTTGCCCGTTGCGCCGGTGTTGCCGGTGGCGCCGGTGGTTCCGGTGGTTCCGGTGGTTCCGGTGTTGCCGGTGGCGCCGGTGTTGCCGGTGGCTCCGGTGTTACCGGTGGCTCCGGTGGCTCCGGTCTTGCCCTTGTGCTTCCCCTTCTCCTTGCACTTGTCCTGGCCGCCCAGGGCACCGGCTTCGCCGTAGCGGTGGTGCCACTTGCCCTTCTCCTTGCACTTGTCGCCGCCCTGCGCGCCCTCAGGGGCGGCCACTCCGGCCGTCTGCGACGTCGCGGCGATCGCCAGCGCGGGGCTGCTGAAGCCGAGCATGACGACGGCCAGCGATGCCACCGCACCGCCGGCGACCCATTTACCGCGCCGGGGAAGCGGGCCGAGCCCGGACGGGGTCCCGTTTTCAGGACTCATCTGTATTACTCCTTGGGGAACCGATTGGAATCTTCCGGAAGCTCCTTCGAGCCTTCTTGGGGATCTTTCGACAGCGAGGTCGTTGCGGTTGAGTGGTACGCGAAACGATCAACACAATGGCCCAGAGTAAGCACCCCATAAGAGATCCATTGGCGTTCCGTTCCTGCGCCGGTCGGTGCATGACCTGGATTCTCGGTTTGCGAGCGTCACACATGGGGGGCCGATCAGGCGAATGACGGCATTCTCCGTCCGTGGTTGTCCCGGGCGGCAATGCGGTGGCCTTATGACTGTTTCCGTGACGACCCTTACACGACCTGTTCAGAACACAGAGACTCAGCCGGAAATCACCAGGCGGCAACGGCCCTTTGGAGCATCTGTCGGTCTATGGATGTGGCCGACGCTGGCCACACTGGCCATCGCGATGCTCCGGATCAACGGCCCGGAGCTGGGCACCGATGAGCTCGTCACCTGGGATGCGGGCCATCGCAGCATGGGCCGGATTCTGGCGATGCTGCACAACGTCGACGCGGTGCATTCCACCTACTACGTACTGATGCACGGGTGGATGGCCGTCTTCGGCGACTCGGAGACAGCCATGCGTATGCCCTCGGCGCTGGCCATGAGCGCAACAGCGGCCCTGGTGGCACTGATCGGGCGCAGGCTTTTCGGCCCGCGTGCCGGGATGTGCGGCGGGATGCTCTTCGCCCTGATTCCCATCGTGAGCCGGTTCGCTCAGGAGGCCCGTAGCTACGCACTGGTGGTACTGGCCGCGACCTTGGCGACGTTCCTGCTGCTACGTGCGCTCGACATGCCTCGGCGCTGGTGGCGTTGGGCAGGGTATGCCCTGTGCGTGGCGGTCATCGGACTGCTGCACCTGGTCGCGCTGACCGTTCTGGCGGGGCATTGTGTCGCGGTGGTCCGCCGCGCCCGCCAGGAGGGACGGGTCCTCTGGTGCTTCTGCCTCGCCGCTCTGGCCGGTGCAGCCGGTGTGATCCCGGTGGTTGTGCTGGGCACGTCGCAAGCGTCCCGGCAGCTCTTCTGGGTTCCCGAGCCGGACGTGTGGGGACTGGCCGACATCTGGCCCGAGCTGTTCGCCTCGGCCCTGTGTGCCGGAGTGGTGATCACGCTGGCCGCAATGGCGTGCACGTGCACGGAGCGCCGCGATGCCCTTCTGTTGTGCGGCACCATGGCCGTACTGCCGCCCTTCGTACTGTGGGCGGCGTCCCACGGGGATGTCTCCTACTTCCGTTTTCAGTACGCCATGTTCACGGTGCCGGCCTGGACGGTGCTGGCGGGAGCCGGACTTGCCCGGGCGACGCGGTCCTGGCTGTCGGTTGCCGTGGCTCTGACCGTGCTCGGTCTGCTCGTGCTGCCCGACCAGCGCAGGATGAGAGCGGAATTCGAGCACGATGTCCCGCACAACGCGGACTACAAGGCAGCTGCGCGGACCATCGAAAAATTTTACCGCCCCGGGGATGCGGCGGTTTTCGTCAAGGGTGCTCCATGGATGCTCGACCAGGGAGTTCGTTACTATCTTCGGCCCGGTCCGGAGCTGCGGGAAGTCTTCGTCGCCGAATCGGCGGCCGAGAACAACGAACTGTTTCCGGTTTATTGTCCGGTTCCGGCCACGTGCTTGAGGGGCGAGAGCCGAATCTGGGTGGTGGTACCCGGCAATGATCCGGATCCGCTGAATACGGTCCCCGCGAATCAGGCCGAAGCGCTGCGTGCGCAGTACGCCACCACGGGGACGGTACGCCTCAGCGGTCTGACCGTCGCGCTTCTGGAGCGCATGCCATAGGGCCCGATCCTGCACCGCTCCGCCGCGGGAACGGTGCCGCGAGCAGCTCCAGCGACAACTCGACACGACTGCATGGCCGGTGTCGCTCAGTCAAGTACCTGTCCATTTCAGCCACTTACCTCACAGAGTTGGGTGAAACCTGTGAAATCAACAGTCTGCCTGAACATGATCGTCAAGGACGAGGCCCCGGTCATCCGGCGCTGCCTCGAATCCGTACGCCCCTTGATCGACACCTGGGTCATCCTGGACACGGGGTCGACCGACGGTACCCAGGACGTCATCCGTGACGTCTTCAGTGACCTGCCCGGCTCCCTGCACGAATCTCCCTGGAAGGGATACGACGGCAGCCGCAGCGAGGCGATCGATCTCGCACGCGACAAGGCGGACTACCTGCTGTTCATCGACGCCGACGACCTGATGGAGGTGGAGCCCGGCTTCCGCATGCCTGAGCTGACTCATGACGCCTACCACGTCGCGCTCCACGACGCGCCCGTTGTCCACTGGCGCCTTGCGCTGGTCTCGACCCGGCTGCCCTGGCGCTACGTCGGCGTCCTGCACGAGTACATCGACTGCGGAACGTCGTACAGCCTCGGGACGTTTGAAGGCGCCAACATCCTTTCGGTGGGCGGCGGCGCACGCCTGAGGGGGGAAGGCCAGCGGAAGAAGTACCTGCGCGATGCCGAGACCCTTCAGCAGGGCCTGATCAAGGAACCCGACAACTCCCGCTACGTCTTCTACCTCGCCCAGAGCTGGCGCGATGCCGGAGAGCCGGAGAAGTCACTTGCCGCCTACGACCGCCGGGCGGGCATGGGCGGCTTCGCCGAGGAGGTCTTCTGTTCCCATCTCTATGCCGCACGGCTCGCGGCAGAGCTGGAACGGCCGCCGACGGAGGTGGTCGACCGTTTCCTTCGCGCGCACGAAAGCCGCCCCTCGCGCGCCGAAGCCCTCGGTGAACTCGCACGCTATTGCCGCATGAACGGCCCGCGCTGGCCACTTGCGCACATGTTCGCGCGGCAAGCGGCGCAGATTCCGTACCCGAAGGACGTCCTGTTCGTCGAGTTCGAATGGTACGACTGGTGCGCACTCGACGAACTCGCCGTATCCGCCTACTGGGTTGGAGAGTACGAGGAGTCGAAGAGCTGCGGTGAACGCCTCCTCAAGGGCGGCAAGGTGCCCCCCGACCACCGCGACCGCGTGGTCGGCAACCTCGAATTCGCACAGAGCAAGCTGGGCTCGAAGGTACTCGTGGACGCCTGACCGGGCCGGCCCGACTGTAGTGGCCCCGGCTGGAGAGTTTCCGTGTCGGAGGCCGGTGACTGCGGCCGGACCGGGAGTCGCGCGGACGGTCGTGTGCGGCAATTTGGCGGCACCTGGTCCACGCGCCTCGACGGCCCGTGGACCGGGGCCGTCAGAGGGCGCCGACCAGTCGCGACGGGGCTGCGGGGGCGGCGGCGATCGCAGCCGTGTGGGCGTCCATGCGCTCGGCCGCGAGAATCGCGACGGCCGTGTCGGCGCGGGACGCGGCGACCACCAGCGCGCGGCCCGCGAGGGCGTGGGCGCGGCGGTGGAGCGTGAGCGCGGGTGTGTCGGTGCGACCGGCGTGCCGGGCGGGCGGCGCACCGCGCAGCCTGGCCACCTGCTCGGCGATACGGTCGCCCGCCACGCCGAGGTCCAGCTCGTCGGTGACCGCGAGAAGCGCGGCCAGGTGTCCGGCGAGCTGGATGTCCAGCTCCTCCTCGCGGGAACGGTGCGGGAAGTCGTCGGCGTGGTCGGCCGGTGTGTGGACCGATTTGGTGCGGATCGGTTCGTACATGGATGGCCTCCTGGTGATGCTGTGGAACCATCCTATCTTGGATTCTGTCTAAAGTTATTCGCAATCGATGTCGGGATGGGTGCTCGACCGTAGCGGCCGGCCGCTACGGCTGGCCGTACCCGTCCAGGAAGTGCGCGATCCGGGTCACCGCGTCCGTCAGATCCTCGGTCGACGGCAGCGTCACGACACGGAAGTGATCGGGCTCCGGCCAGTTGAACCCCGTACCGTGCACGACCATGATCTTCTCGGCCCGCAGCAGGTCGAGGACCATCTGCCGGTCATCCTTGATCTTGTAGACCTTGGGGTCGAGCCGCGGGAAGAGATACAGCGCCCCCTTCGGCTTCACACAGGTCACGCCCGGAATCTGCGTGAGCAGGTCGTACGCGACATCACGCTGCTCCAGGATCCGCCCGCCCGGCAGCACCAGGTCGTTGATCGACTGCCGCCCGCCGAGCGCGCTGGCCACGGCGTGCTGCGACGGCATATTGGCGCAGAGCCGCATGTTGGCGAGGATCGTCAGCCCCTCGATGTACGAGGAGGCGTGCGCCTTCGGCCCGCAGACCGCCAGCCACCCCGAGCGGTATCCGGCCACCCGGTAGTTCTTGGAGAGCCCGTTGAAGGTGAGCACCATCAGATCGGGTGCGATCGTCGCGGTCGGGGTGTGGGTCGCTCCGTCGTACAGGATCCGGTCGTAGATCTCGTCGGAGCAGACGACCAGGTTGTGGCGCCGGGCGATCTCCGTCAGCCCGCGCAGCATCTCGTCGTCGTAGACGGCGCCCGTCGGATTGTTCGGGTTGATGATCACGATCGCCTTGGTGCGGTCGGTGATCTTCCGCTCGATGTCGGCGAGGTCCGGCATCCAGTCGGCCTGCTCGTCGCACCGGTAGTGCACGGCCGTACCGCCGGCCAGCGACACCGAGGCGGTCCACAGCGGATAGTCCGGCGCCGGTACGAGGACCTCGTCGCCGTCGTCGAGCAGCGCCTGCATCGACATCTGGATCAGCTCGGAGACGCCGTTGCCCAGGTAGATGTCCTCGACGTCGAGATCGATGCCCTTGGTCTGGTAGTGCTGCATCACCGCCCGCCGCGCCGACAGCAGCCCCTTCGCGTCGCCGTAGCCGTGCGCCCCGGAGAGGTTGCGCAGTATGTCTTCGAGGATCTCGGGCGGGCACTCGAACCCGAACGCGGCAGGGTTGCCGGTGTTCAGCTTGAGGATGCGATGGCCGGCCGCTTCCAGCCGCATCGCCTCCTCCAGCACGGGGCCCCGGATTTCGTAACAGACATTGGCGAGCTTCGTGGACTGGATGACCTGCATGTCTGGGAGCTTACGACCGTGTTTCACGGGTCGCCCGGGCTTTGCTCCCGGATTGCCCCACCCGGGTACTCCCGACGTCCCGCCCCGGCTTCCATCCCCATGCACCCACCACCCCCGAACCGTGGGAACGCCGGTCTGGGCGGGGGCCGGGCTTGGAATGGGCCGGAACGGGGACGTGACGGACTCGGCCGGGTGAGAAGCGCCACGTCAGCGGAAGTGTTCGGAGCGTGACGTATTGCCTCGGCGTCGGGCTGACCGCCAGAGCCAGATCGACCGTGCTGTCCGCGCCCAGAAGGTCTGCGACAGCATCCTCGTGGACGCCGAGCGGCCGCTGCCCTGACGGGCGGGGCCGTTACTTGGCCTTGTCCTCGGCGAGCGTGTGCGCGACCAGGGCGTTGGCGTGCCCGTGGCCCAGACCGTGCTCGGACTTGAGCCAGTTGACGATCTCCATGTGCCTGGTCAGCGGCGAGGACCGGATGAGGTCCTTCCACTCCGCTACCGGGCGGCCGTACTTCTTCTCGATCGACGGGAAGTAGCTGGCAGGGCCTTTCACTGCATCAGTCATGGCGGCATTCTGCCATCGTCGACGCTGATCGCCCGGGCGAAATCCGGTGGGCGACGGTGCCCCGCGACCGTACGGTCCCACCATGGACTGGCAGACGTGGCACGACCAGTACGACGTCCCCGACTCATGGCTGTCACGCCGGCCGCGGGCGGTCTCGGCCCGGATCCGGGCAGCCCTCGATGCCGCGCCTCCCGGCCCGCTCCGGGTGATCAGCGTGTGCGCCGGCCAGGCGGGGCACGGCGTCGGCGCGCACCGCTTCACCGGTGAGCCGCACCGACTGGCCGAGGAAAAGCGCATGTTCGACTTCGTCGGCTACGACGTACTCGAGGCGCGGGCGCAGGCGAAGCCGGGCAGCAGCTGATAACGAAAGCCGTCGCCGCCGTCGGCCGATCGCAATCCGAGTGCGGCGGCGGACCGCGCTTCGGCACCCTGCGCCGATGAACGCAGTTCCTTCCCCGTCGCCGCAGGTACAAGCCCTGAGCCAGGTCGCGTCCCGGTCCGCGGGCAGGCCGCTCGACCCCGCCCTGCCCCTGACGCTGAACTTCCACCCCGACCGGACGGCCTGAGACCGGACCGTCCGATACCGGGCGGCTTGAAACACCCCTTGTGGGGCCCCCTCCTGTAAGCCAACATGCGCATGTCAAAACCGAGATTCTTCGGTCTCAGGGGCCACCGGGGCCCCGGACAGGCAACCAGAGGGGACCCCCACATGAAGAAGCCTCTCGTCGGCGCGCTCTTCACCGTTCTGCTCCTCGGAGCGGGAATCGCACCCGCGACCGCGGCCGCCGGCCACGACGCGGCAGCGGCCGGCACGGTCAAGGAACAGATCGAGCCCAAGGCACAGATCAAGCCCAAGGCCGTCAACTTCGCCGGAACCGTGGCGCTCAGCAACTGTTCCGGCTCCGTCATCCGTACTCCCGACTCCCAGCCCTCCGACCCCGCGCTCGTGCTCTCCAACGGGCACTGCATGGAGTCGGGTTTCCCGGCGCCGGGCAAGGTGGTGTTCGACCAGCCGTCCACCCGTAGCTTCACCCTGCTGAACGCCGCCGGCAGCGGTGTCGGCACGCTGCGGGCCAGCAAGATCGCGTACGGGACGATGACCGACACCGACATTTCGGTGTACCAACTCACCAGTACCTACGCCCAGATCGAGAGCAGCTACGGCATCAAGGCCCTGGAACTCAACACCGCGCACCCCGTCCAGGGCACCGCGATCACGGTCGTCTCCGGCTACTGGAAGCGTACGTACGCCTGCAACGTGGACGGTTTCGTCTACCGCCTCAAGGAGGGTGCGTGGACCTGGAAGGACTCGGTCCGCTACACCTCCGGCTGCAAGACCATCGGGGGTACGTCCGGCTCCCCGGTGATCGACAACGCGACCGGCAAGGTCGTCGCCGTCAACAACACCGGCAACGAGAACGGTCAGCGCTGCACGGACAACAATCCGTGCGAGGTCGACGAGAGCGGCAATGTGACGGTGCGCCAGGGCATCAACTACGCCCAGGAGACCTACGGCATCGTGCCGTGCATCGGCACCGGCAACAAGTTCGACCTCAGCCGGCCCGGGTGTGTCCTGCCCAGGCCGTAAACGTGTGAGCCCCGTCGCCGCCGCGCCGCCCGTCGGGTGTCGCGGCGGCGACGGGCGGCGGAGGGGACGGAGACCTCAAAGGCCATGGACCCTCACAGACCCTGGACCCTCACAGGCCCTGGACCCTCACAGGCCCTGGACCCTCACAGGCCCTGGACCCTTACAGACCCTGGACGCGGCCCGCTCCCCGTACCGCCCGGCCCGCCAGTGCCTGTGTCCGGTTGCCGTCCTCGATGACGAAGCGGCCGTCGATCAGGACGTGCGGGATGCCGACCGGCAGGGTGCGCGGTTCCTCGAACGTCGAGCCGGCCGCCACTGTCGTCGGGTCGAAGAGGACCAGGTCCGCGCGGTAGCCCTCGCGGACGTACCCCCGGTCGGCCAGGCGCAGTCGCCGCGCCGGGCGGGAGGTGAGGCGGGCGACGCACTCCTCCAGTGACAGGACGCCCAACTCCCGTACGTACCGGCCGAGATACTGCGGAAACGTGCCGTACGCGCGGGGGTGCGGTTTGTCGCCCTGGAGGATGCCGTCGCTGCCGCCGGTGTGCACCCGGTGACGCATGATCTGCCGGACGTTCTCCTCGTGGCCCACGTGCTGGAGGATCGTGGAGCCGAGCCGGTCCTCGACGAGCAGCCGGCGGGCCGTCACCCAGGGCGCCTCGCCGCGCAGGCGGGCCGACTCCGCCACGGTGCGGCCGACATGCCCGGCGAGGGCGGGCACGCTCACGCCCGAGATCTCGATCGTGTCCCACTCGATCGGCACGCCGTGGCAGCCGTCCGAGCCCAGCACCTCCAGGTGGTGCCGGATCCGTTCCGCCGTCGCGTCGTCCGCGAGCCGGGTGAGGACCGCCTCGGGTCCGCCCTCGCTCGCCCAGCTCGGCAGCATCGCGACGAGCGTCGTGCAGCCGGGGGTGTACGGGTAGGTGTCCAGGGAGATGTCGGCGCCCGCGGCGAGGGCGTCGTCGAGCAGGGCGAGGAGCTCCGGCGCCCTGCCCTTGTTCACGCCGAAGTTCATGGTGGCGTGGGCGAGATGGAGGGCGCAGCCCGCGTTCCTGGTGAGCTGCACCATCTCCTCGTAGGCGCCGAGCGCGCCCGCCCCGTAGGAGCGGTGGTGTGGGCAGTAGTAGCCGCCGTACCGGGCCACCACCCGGCACAGTTCGGTGAGTTCGGCGTCGTCCGCGTACATGCCGGGGGTGTACGTGAGGCCGGAGGACATGCCGACCGCGCCGTCCGCCATGCCCTGGGCGACGAGTTCCTTCATCCGGGTCAGCTCGGCGTCGGTGGCCGGGCGGTCCTCCCAGCCCATCGCGTACATCCGGACCGTGCCCTGCGGGACGAGGTAGGCGGCGTTGACCGCGATGCCCTGGCCGCCGAAATTGCGGTCGAGGCGGTCCAGGTATTCGCCGACCGTGCGCCAGTCGAGGTCGACGTCCGAACCGTCGCCGTTCCAGCCGGTGATCGTCTTCCGTACCTCGGTGAGCGTACGGTCGTCGACCGGGGCGTACGACAGGCCGTCCTGGCCGAGGACTTCGAGCGTCACGCCCTGTGCGGCCTTGGCGCTGTGGTCGGGGTCGCGGAGCAGCGCGAGATCGCTGTGCGCGTGCATGTCGACGAAGCCGGGGGAGAGGACGAGCCCGTCGGCGTCGAGGACGCGGCGGGCGGTGGGGCGCGGCCCCGGCGCGTGTTCGGGGTGGATCTCGACGATCCGGCCGTCGCCGATGGCCACGTCGGCGCGGCGGGCGCGGGCGCCGGTGCCGTCGACGACGTCGGCGTTGCGGATGACCAGGTCCATGGGGGTTCCAAATCAAGCCCCTCCGGCGATTGAGGAGCGGGGGAGTCCGGGGGTGGGAGCCCCCGGACCCGGGAATGGGCCGGCAGGGGAATCAGAAGAACGTGCGGATGTAGTCCGTGACGGTGCCGTCCGCCGTGACGAGCGGAATCAGCTGCCACTTGTCGAAGCTCGTGCACGGATGAGACAGGCCCATCCCCACCCAGTCGCCCACCTCCAGCTCCGCGCCCGGCTCCGTACGCACCCATGTGTGCTGGTCCGACAGGCCGCTGACCGTGACACCCGTCGCGGGCCGGACCGTGCCGTCGCGGCCGGACCGGACGACCTGGGCCTGCGGGAGGTCGAGGTCGTACGCCGCGTCCCGCTTGCCCGCGTTGAGGAACGCCTGCTCGGGGGAGGGCCGGGAGACCACCTGCGCCCAGAGCCGGAAGGCGGGCTGCAGGGCCCCCTCCTCCGGGACGCGGTTGAACGGGGTGAGGCGGCGGTAGTGGACGTCGTCGTGCGAGACGTACGCCCCCGAGCGCAGCAGCTTGAGCACCGCACCGGAGAGGTCCGGGACGTCCGCGAACACGTCCGCCACCGCGTCGAACCACGCGCTGCCGCCCGCGCTGATCACGATCTTCTCGCCGGCCGCCACCGCCGCGTCGAACCTGCCCGCGCGATCGAAGCCGACGGCCAGCGCCACGAGCCGGCGCAGCCACTCCCGTACCCGCTCGCCGGACGCCTCCGGCACCTCGCCCTCGTAACCGGCCACGCCCACCAGGCGCAGCGTCCCGGTCGCGGCCACCGCGTCGGCGACCGCCGCGCAGTCGGCCTCGGTACGGGCACCGGTACGCGCGCCCTCGCCCGCGCCCAGCTCCACGACGACGTCGACCGGGCGGGAGGCGTCCGCCGCCCGCAGCGCCTCGTCCATCAGCTCCACGCCGCGCACCGAGTCGACGTAGCAGACGAAGTGGAAGTCCGGGTCGCGATCCAGCTCGCCGGCCAGCCAGCGCAGGGCCACGGCGTCGACGAGCTCGTTGGCGAGGAAGATCCGCCGGATCCCGTAGGCCCGGTAGACCCGCGCCTGGTGCGGCACGGCCGCGGTGATGCCCCAGGCGCCGTGCGCCAGCTGGCGGGCGAAGAGCTGCGGGGACATCGACGTCTTGCCGTGCGGCGCGAAGGCGAGCCCGTGGCGCTCCGCGTACGTCTCCAGAAGGGCGAGATTGTGCTCGACCGACTCGGCGGACAGGGCGAGCACCGGGGTGGTGAAGCCGTCCGTGAAGAGATTGCGCCGCTCGGCGGCGAGCGCGCCGACGGTCAGGCCCTCCGCGTCGGGCGGGAGCGCCTTGAAGCGGTGGTCGACCAGCTCGTCGGCAAGTCCGGCCGCAAGTTCGGCCACGGGACGGTCGGCGGCCAAGGGGGCCTCCTCGATCGAAGTATCGTTGCAGCATATGCAACACCCATTGCGCATAGCGCTTGAGGCTGTCTAACATCCGAGCCGACGCCGGGTCAATGCCCAGTGCCGTGCGCGGCGAAGCCTGCCGGGCGTCGGAACGGGTGCGGAACCAGTGCCGGTATCGGAGCCGGTGCTGGTGCTGGTGCCGATGTCGGAGCCGGAGCCGGTGTCGGAGCCGGCACCGAGTCGGTGCCAAAGCCCGTGCCGCCCCACCGAACCGCTGTCCCGCAGCACCGAACCCGCCGACCCCCGCGAGGAGCCCCGAGTGTCCGGAACCCCGGCCAGGACCGCCGACGCCGACACGGCCACCGATGTCGTGTGCCTCGGCGAGTCCATGGTGACGTTCCTGCCGTCGCAGCCCGGACGCCTCGCCGACGTACCCACCTTCGGCCGCGGTATCGGCGGCGCCGAGTCCAATGTCGCCTGCGCGCTCGCCGCGGCCGGGCACCGGGCGGCCTGGGTCGGCCGGATCGGTGCGGACGGGTTCGGGGACCACCTCGTCGAGACGATCGCCGGGTACGGGGTCGACACCTCCGCCGTCCGGCGCGACCCGGTGCGGCCCACCGGGATCTACTTCCGTACGGCGACGGACCGGGCCACCGACGTGCACGAGGTCGCGTACTACCGGGCCGGGTCCGCGGCCTCCGCGATGTCCCCGGACAACGTCCCGTACGAGGCGCTGTTCGCGGGCCGCGTCCTGCACCTGTCCGGCATCACGGCGGCGCTCTCCGCCGACTGCCTGGCGCTGCTGCGCGACCTGACGGCCCCGCGCCCCGGCCGCCCGCTCGTCTCCTTCGACGTCAATCACCGCCCTGGCCTGTGGCGCGACGCCGACGCGGCTCCCGCGGTGCTCCTGGACCTGGCGCGCCGCTCCGACCTCGTCTTCGTCGGCGAGGACGAGGCGGAGGAGGCATGGGGGGTGTGCGGGGCGGACGCGATTCGCGCGGTACTGCCGGAGCCGGGGGTGCTGGTCGTGAAGCGGGGGGCCGAGGGGGCGACGGTGTTCTCGGGGCCCCGCTCCTCAGGCGCCGCAGCGGCTGACACCGTCACCACCGTCCCCGCCCTCCACGTCGACGTCGTCGCCCCCGTCGGCGCCGGTGACGCCTTCGCCGCCGGGTACCTCTCCGCCACCCTCCGCGACCTCCCCGTACGCGAGCGCGTCCGGCACGGCCACCTCATGGCCGCCGCCGTCCTCACCGTTCCCGGCGACCTCACCGTCCCCGCGGCCCGCGCGCACGCCGACGTCCTTGCCGCACTCGACGACGAGGCCTGGGGGAGACTTCGTCTCGGCCCCGGGTGGACGGGGGACGACCAGGAGGTACGTACGACATGAGCGGGCGCAGCGAGCGAGCAGACAAGAGGGGCGTCCCGGGCGACGACCGGGCCGAGGGCAGCGAGGCACGCGCATGAGCCAGACCGTCGACCGGGCGCTGAGCATCCTGCCCCTGCTCGCCCAGGGGCCCGCCGACCTCGGGCAGGTCGCCGAGCGGCTCGGCGTCCACAAGTCCACCGCGCTGCGCCTGCTCCGTACGCTCCACGAACACGGGCTCGTCTACCGCCAGCAGGACCAGCGCTACCGCCTCGGCGCCCGCCTCTTCGCGCTCGCGCAGGAGGCCGTGGAGAACCTCGACGTACGCGAGATCGCCCACCCTCATCTCGCCGAACTCAACGAGAGCTGCGGCCACACCGTGCATCTCGCGGTGTACGAGGAGCACGAGGTCCTCTACATCGACAAGGTCGAGAGCCGTTACCCGGTCCGGATGTACTCGCGGATCGGGAAGCCCGTCGCGATCACCGTCGCCGCCGTCGCGAAACTGCTCCTCGCCGACCTCACCGAGCCCGAGCGGCGCGCCATCGCCGAGAAGCTCGACTACCCCATGTACACGCCCCGTTCGATTCCGAACGCCGGTGCGTTCCTCAAGGAACTCGCCGTCGTCCGCGAACAGGGCTGGGCCACCGACCTCGGCGGCCACGAGGAGTCCATCAACTGCATCGGCGCCCCCATCCGGGGCGCGGACGGGCGGGTCGTCGCCGCGATGTCGGTCTCCGCACCCAATGTCGTCGTCACGGCCGAGGAACTCCTCACCCTGCTCCCGCTGTTGCGCCGCACCGCCGACGCCATCAGCCGGGAGTACTCCGGCACCAACCCACCCAAGAAAGCCTGAACAGCCATGACCGAGAAGATCGCCCTCACCCCGAGCACCCACACCACCCCGCCCGCGAAGTTCTCGCACGGGGTGAAGAAGGGGAACATCCTCCAGGTCGCCGGCCAGGTCGGCTTCCTTCCCGCAGTAGAGGGCCAGGCCCCGACCCCCGCCGGTCCGACGCTGCGCGAGCAGACCCTCCAGACCTTCGCCAACGTCAAGGCGATCCTGGAGGAGGGCGGTGCGAGCTGGGACGACGTGATGATGATGCGCGTCTACCTCACGGACGTGGACCACTTCGCCGAGATGAACGAGATCTACAACACCTACTTCGGCGAGCAGGACCTGAAGGCGGCCCCCGCCGCCCGTACGACGGTCTACGTCGGCCTCCCCAAGGGCCTGCTCATCGAGATCGACGCGCTCGCGGTCCTCGGCTGATCCAGCTGATCCACTTGCCGCACCCGCCTCACCGCACCACCGCGCATGGCACGGCGCCCCGCACCACAGGAGCACCGTGCCGCGCTCCCCCGGCGGCGTGCTGAGCCTGGTGATCTGGCGGCCCCTCTCGTACGTACGCACACGTGCAGCAGCGCCGCCGGGGGAGCGGCGGCGCTGCTGGCCACTGGTGCCGGACGGGGTTACGGCAGACCGTGGACGTGCGGGGCCACCGCGTTCGACCAGGAGTTGCCCGACTTCGCGTCCCAGTTGGTCGACCAGGTCATCGCGCCGCGGAGACCCGGGTAGGCCTTCGAGGGCTTGAAGGTGCCGCAGTTGGTGCCCGAGGCCAGGCAGTCCAGGGCCGCGTTCACGACCGAGGGCGCCACGTAGCCGCTGCCCGCGCCGCTGGTGGAGGCGGGGACGCCGAGGCCGACCTGCGACGGGTCGAGGCCGCCCTCCAGTTGGATGCAGGCGAGCGCGGTGAGGAAGTCCACCGAGCCCTGCGAGTAGACCTTGCCGTCGCAGCCCAGCATCGAACCGCTGTTGTAGTACTGCGTGTTGACGACGGTCAGGATGTCCTTGATGCCGAGCGCCGTCTTGAAGTACTCGCTCTCGGGCGTGGGGTCGGTGCCGCCGCCCCCGTCGGGGCCGTTGACCGAGATGTCGTCCGCGTAGTAGGCGGCCTGCCCGTACCAGCCGTGCGTGTACACCGTGACCGAGGTGGTGCTCGGACCGGTCTTGAAACTGGTGGTCAGCTGGGTCCAACCGGTGGAGCCGGGGGACCAGGTCGACACGTCGGTGGTTCCGGTGCCGCTCGCGCCGAGGTACGCGTACCCGCCCTGCACCCAGGAGCTGAGCGTGTACGTCGAGCCGGGCTTCACGGCCACGGTCTGGGTGCACTGCGCGTTGTCCTGGCCGGCCGGGGTGGCCTTGAGGGCGGCGGTGCCCCCGTGCACGGGGGAGGAGACGGTGGTGCCGCTGCCGGCGGAACAGGTCCAGTTGGTGAGCCCCGACTCGAAGCCCGCGTTCTTGGCGACGTTGACATCGGCGGCCTGGGCGTTGCCGACGAGGCCGGTGGCGGTCAGCGCGCCGGCCGCGAGGACGGCCAGGGCGCCACCGAGGAGCGGTCGCGTGTGGCGCCTGCGGAGTCCGTGGCCGCTGATGGGGGAAGGTTCCACTTTGCTGCCTCCGTGGGGGAGTTGGGGGATGCCCGGCAGGGGTGTTGGGATGCCGGGCGGTCGTGCTGGGGGGAAGCGCCCGAGCGGGGGTGCTCGGGGGTGCCCGGGGACGAGCCGGCGGGGTTGACCGGCGGTACCTCGGGCTGTCCTGGGAGTGGCGCGGGGATGAAGGGGGAGTGGAGCCGGGCGACGGTGGTCACCGCTGGCCGATAAACTGGTCCAGACCAATCAAGTTGTCAAGACCTCTGGCAGCGAGAGCTGCGCGGACCGTGTCCGCCGACCCGCTCTCCGCCCGCTCTCCGCCCTCTCTGTCGCCCTGCCTGCCGTCCGCCTGCCGACCGTCCCCGAGAGCCCCCGCGCACGTTCCGGAACGGCCTTGGGTCCCAAAGAAATTGACGTTTTGTTGACCGGGCATGCCCCGTGCGGGTGACGTGACCCAGATGTCCGGACAGTGACGATCCGGCCCTCGCCCGGCCGCCGGGCCGCCGGTTCCGCATCCGGCCTGACGTGCGGAAATGAATTCCGGCCGCAGGAAAACGAAAGACGGATTCGTAACACTCCGCAGTGGTACAGGAGTTAACCGTTTCGGATTTGGTCCGATTTAGCACGGAGGCGTTGCCCGGACATCTCATACATGTTGTCGTACTGGCCTCCGAAAAGTGTTCTCTGCCAGGTAAGACGTGGATAAAGTGCTGAGGCAGAACCGCGGAGCAGGAGCGATTGCGGCCTACGTCATGACCGGCGTTTGGCCGGAGCCGAAACGGGGAACAGCGTGCCGACCGCAATAGCAGTGACCAGTGCTGATCTAGTACTACCTCCGACCGATCAGCAGACACCGACAGCCGCCCTGTTGCAGGCTCCCGACGCCCAGGCGCTGGAGATGGCCATCGGCGACATGCACGTGCTGCTCGAACAGCACGGGTACGTCGTCGCCGTCTACCCGGCCAGCATCGCGCCCGCCCACGAGCGCCGCCTGTACGCCGTACGCTCCGTCCTCGAGAGCGACCGCATCGCGCTGCTCAAGGTGGACCTCCCCCCCTTGGGTGTCGCCGTACTCGTCAGGCAGTTGCGCCAGTTGTCCATCTGTGACTTCAGCCCGGGAGTGGTCGCCTCCGCCGCCCGGCTGCTGTCCCACTACATCCACGCGGGCGCCCTGCTGAACTCGGTCACCAAGTTCGACCGGGTCCCGGTCGATCTCAGGATGCACGCCACGTCCTGGGTGCCGGGCTCCCAGTTCGTCGTGGTCGCGGGACCGGACCCGCAGCTCGTCAAGGTCGGCCCGAAGGCGGTCCTGCCGACCGGCCCGGAGTTCGCCACCGACCTGATGACCGCCAAGGGGCAGTCCCCATCGGAATGGGTGAAGCGGACTCTCGCACCCGCCTGGCAGGTCCAGTCCATTCACGAGGCACCGCTTCCGTCCGATTCCCCGGCCTGGTGGGGAACCGGAAAACTGGTGGAATTCGCCGCCTATCTTCCAGACATCTCCGTCCTGTACCAATTGGTGTCCTCCGTACGTCGCGAGAACTGCCACTGGTGCGGAATGGAGCTCATCGGTGACCGCTGCGGGTTCTGCTCCTCCCCGCTGCCCGCGGCCGAGAGCCGAATGCACCCCGCCGGTGTCCTCAGCCAGGGAGCGCCCGCACCACCGCTGTTCTAGCGCTTCCGCTTTCCTCCGTAGACGCCCTTCTGTCCGCTGCCCCACGCATCCGATTCGAACGAGGTTGTCCGGCCCATGAACTCCCGCCAGCGCCGCGGCGTGATACTCCTGCTTCTGTCGGTCCTGTGCGCCTTCGGCGCCTTCGCCGGCGTGCTCTCGGTGATCAGCGACGTCAACTCCAAGGTCGGCCCCGAGGTCTCGGCCTACCAGCTGAAATCCGACGTGGCGCCCTATACAGCCCTGTCCTCCGGTCAGTTCGAGAAGATCTCGATGCCGAAGCGCTGGCTGTCCGCCAACGCGGTGACCGATCTCTCCGAGGTGAACGGCAAGATCGCCGTCACCCAGCTGCGCAAGGGCTCACTGCTCCAGTCCGACATGATGCAGAAGCGCCCCGAACTGCAGCCCGGGGAGCAGGAGATCGCCATCATGATCGACGCCGCGACCGGCGTCGCGGGCAAGATCACACCCGGCGCCACGGTCAACATCTACGCCACCTTCGCCGGTGAGCGCGACGGCGACCCCTCCCAGTCGAAGGTCATCGTCTCCAACGCCAAGGTGCTGGACGTCGGCAAGCTCACCGCCCTGGAGCCGAGCCGCGACGGCAAATCCAACATGGGCACCGAGGCCGTCCCGATCACCTTCGCGCTCAACACGCTCGACACCCAGCGCATCGCCTACGCCGAGTCCTTCGCCGCGCATGTACGCCTCGCGCTCCTGGCCTCCGGAAGCGACGCCACCATCCGCCCGGGCGACCGCACCTACACGCTCGACAAGGACAAGTGAGGATCGCATGACCACCAGGATCCTCCCGGCCGTCGGTGACATCGACGCGGCCAGATCCGTCACCACCCTGCTCAGCCAGCTTCCCGATGCGGAACCAGCGACTCCGGTCGGTGACTCGACCCAGCTCATCGACACCCTCGCCCGGCTCGCGGGCGAATCGCTCGACGATCTGCCCGAGGTCGTGCTGGTCCACGAGCGGATCGGCCCGGTGCCGGCGCTGGAACTGATCCGGGAGGTCTCCCTGCGCTTCCCCGCCATCGGGGTCGTGCTCATCACCGCCGACGTCACACCGGGCCTGTTCTCGTCCGCGATGGAGTCGGGGGCGCGAGGTGTCATCACCTTGCCCCTGAACTATGAGGAACTGGCCAGCCGGGTCCAGTCCGCCGCCCAGTGGTCCGTCGGCGTCCGCCGCCACCTGAGCGCCGGAGCCGATGTCTTCACCGGCCCCGGCGGTACGGTCATCACGGTCAGCGGCGCGAAGGGCGGGGTCGGCGCCACCGTCACCGCCGTACAACTCGCCCTGGCGGCCCAGACGTCCGGACGCACCGTCGCCCTGGTCGACATGGACCTCCAGGCCGGTGACATCGGCTCGTACCTCGATGTGCAGTTCCGGCGCTCCATCGTCGACCTGTCGACCATCACCGACATCTCGCCGCGCGTCCTGTCCGACGCGGTGTTCAGCCACGGCTCCGGCCTCGCGCTGCTCCTGGCCCCCGGCGAGGGCGAGAGCGCCGAGGAAGTCAGCGACCGCTCGGCCCGGCAGATCGTCAGTGCCCTGCGTTCGCGCTACGAGGTCGTGGTCATCGACTGCGGCAGCCAGCTCCAGGGCGCCAGCGCCGCGGCCATCGAGATGGCCGACACGGCGCTGCTGGTCACCACCCCCGACGTGATCGCGGTGCGCGGCGCCAAGCGCCTCGTACGCATGTGGGAGCGGCTCCAGATCCGCAAGGCGGAGGAGACGGTCACCGTGGTCAACCGGTTCATCCGCAACACCGAGATCCAGCCGCAGCTGATCGAGAAGATCACCGGAACCCGGACGGCGAACACGGCCGTTCCCGCGAACTTCAAGGAGCTCCAGAGCGTCGTCGACTCGGGCCGGCTGCACGAACTCGACTCCAAGAGCACCGTCAAACAGGCCCTCTGGGCCCTTGCGGGCGAGCTGGGCATCGTGAAGGTTCCTGACAAGGCGGAGAAGAGCGGCGCGAAGGGCGGCGCGAAGGGCGGCGCGAAGTTCAAGAACGACCGAGGCTCGATCGGGCGCCGACGCGACCGCGACTCCCAGAACCGGCCGACGACCTAGGGGGCAAGTTGACCAATGGCACTTACCGAGACGAAAGACACGGAGATACGGGGAAGGCGTTACGGTGACGCCGCCCCGGCGCGGGATGGAATCCGCGTCCGCCTCTTCGGCCGGGGACGCGACCGAGGCCAGACCGCGATCGAGTTCCTCGGCGTCACACCGCTGATCATCCTGCTGATGATCGCGCTCTGGCAGTGCGCGCTGATCGGCTACACGTTCTCCCTGGCGGGGAACTCGGCGGACGAGACGGCGCACAAGGGGGCCATCTCGCAGGGCCTGCGGTTCACGGAGTGCCGGAAAACGGCCGAGAAGCACCTGCCGAAGGCCTGGCGGGACGGCTTGAAGTCGGCGAAGTGCCGTTCCAGGTCAGGCCTGTACACGGCCGAGGTCAAGCTCCAGGTACCGGTCCTGGTACCCGGCATCCTCAACTGGAAGTTCCCGGTCACCGGCAACGCGGCGTTCCCGCTGGAGGGCTGAGCGATGAGCAAGCGCACGCACACACCCGGCCGGACGGCCGCTACCACCGCCACCCCCCGCCGCGACCGCGGCCAGGTCGCCATCGAGTATCTGGGCTTCCTCCCCCTGCTGCTCCTGGTCGGCCTCCTCGCGATCCAGGCGGGCCTCGCCGCGTACGCCGCCAACCAGGCGGGGACCGGGGCCCGGGCGGGAGCCCGTATGGCCAGCATGTCGACGGGCGGTTGCGACGAGCAGGCAGCCAAGGACGCGATGAGCGACTGGACCGCCGACCGGGTCGAGTTCTTGCACGCCTCCTCCTCCTTCGACAAGGTCACCTGCACCGTCAGTGTCGACGTGCCCGACATCATCCCGGGCGTCCATATCTGGGGTCCGGCCGAACGCAGTTCCACGATGCCCCGCACCTGACCCCCGCGGCGCACGCGCCGCTGCTTCACCAGCGGCTCAACCAGCAAGTCGGAACGAGGAGTTACAGAATGAGTCTGCGGGCACGCATGACCGCCCCCGAGAAGAACGGCGGGGCGCGGGAAGACAGCCACATGGTGGCCACCTACCGCGCCAAGCTGCTCGAAGAGATCGACCTGGCGGAGATGTCCTCGCTCGCCGCCGCAGACCGGCGGGCCCGGCTGGAGCGCGTACTCAGCCACATCATCAGCCGCGAAGGACCGGTCCTCTCGACCGTCGAACGCACCCAGCTGATCCGCCGGGTCGTCGACGAGGCCCTCGGTCTCGGCATTCTGGAACCGCTCCTCGAAGACGCGTCCATCACCGAAATCATGGTGAACGGACCGGACCAGATCTTCGTCGAGCGCAGTGGCAAGGTCGAACAGCTCCCGATGCGCTTCAGCTCGCACGAGCAGCTGATGCAGACCATCGAGCGCATCGTCTCGACCGTCAACCGCCGCGTCGACGAGTCGAACCCCATGGTTGACGCGCGTCTACCCAGTGGTGAGCGTGTCAACGTGATCATCCCGCCGCTGTCGCTGAGCGGTGCGACGCTCACCATCCGACGGTTCCCGAGGGCCTTCACGCTCCAGGAAATGATCAACGTCGGCTCGCTCGACGAGCAGATGCTGATCCTGCTCTCCGGCCTCGTCCAGGCCAAGCTGAACGTCATCGTCTCCGGCGCCACCGGTACCGGGAAGACGACGCTCCTCAACGCGCTCTCCGGCCTCATCCCCGACAGCGAGCGCATCGTCACCATCGAGGACTCCGCCGAGCTCCAGCTCCAGCAGAGCCATGTGATCCGGTTGGAGTCCCGTCCGGCGAACGTCGAGGGGAAAGGCCAGATCACCATCCGTGACCTGGTCCGCAACTCCCTGCGTATGCGCCCCGACCGGATCGTCGTCGGTGAGGTCCGTGGTGGTGAATCGCTCGACATGCTCCAGGCGATGTCGACCGGTCACGACGGCTCGCTCGCCACCGTCCACGCGAACAACGCCGAGGACGCGCTCATGCGTCTGCAGACTCTGGCCTCGATGTCAGAGATCAAGATCCCGTTCGAAGCACTGCACGACCAGATCAACAGCGCCGTCGACGTCATCGTCCAGCTCACCCGGCACGCCGACGGCTCCCGCAAGATCACGGAGATCGCCGTCCTCGACTCGCACGGCCGCGATCCCTACCGCATCGTGACCGTCGCCCGGTTCGACGCCCAGCCGATGGACGCCGAGGGGCGGATCAACGGCGAGTTCAGGTACCTCCCGATCCCGCGCAAGATCGCCGAGCGTCTCTACATGGCCAGCCAGCCCGTCCCGCAGGCCTTCGGGGTCGCCGATTCCGCCGAACAGCTCGCCACCCGAGAGGCCAACTAGGACCGCGCCATGACGAATCTCCCTCTTCTCACGATCGGCGTCACCCTGCTCTTCGGCGTCACGGGCGTCGCGGGCCTGCACGCCTACTCCGGCGGGAAGGCCGACCGGGACGCCCTGGTGGACCGCCTCTCGCACACCGGCCACATCCCGGAGACCGGGCGCCATCGCCGATTCCGCGGCCTCGATACCAGGCTGCGCAAGACCGGTCTGGGCCGGAAGCTCGAACTGAAGCTGGCCGCCACCGGCCTCGACATCACGCCGGGCGAGTTCCTCGTCTATTCGCTCGCCGCCATGGCAGGCCTCTGGATGATCGCCTCGTCCATGCTCGCCAGCTTCTTCGGTCCGGTCGCCGCACTCATCGGCCTCTGGGGCGCCAACGCCTTCCTGAACTGGCAGCGGACCAAACGCACCGAACGCTTCATCAACCAGCTCCCCGAACTCGCCCGTATCCTCGCCAACGCCACCCAGGCCGGCCTCGCGCTGCGTACGTCCATCAGCATGGCGGCCGACGAGATGGAGGACCCGGCGGGCGACGAACTGGCCCGGGTCTCCCGACGCCTCGCCGTCGGCGAATCCCTGGAGGACGCGATGAGCGAGCTGACCGACCGGCTGCCCTCCCGCGAACTCGTCGTCCTCGTCACCACCCTCGTCCTGTCCAACCGGGCCGGCGGTACGGTCGTCAGCTCGCTGCGCAACCTCACGGAGACGCTGGAGGAGCGCAAGGAGACCCGGCGAGAAGTCAAGACACAGCTCTCCCAGGTCACCGTCACCGCCTACGCCGTCCCGATGTTCGGCCTGGGCGCGATGCTGCTGATGAACGCGGTCATGCCCGGCGCACTCGACCGCATGACCGGCGCCTTCATCGGCCAGGTGGCGGTGGTCGTCTCCATCGCCCTGTACACGATCGGATTCATCGTGATCCGCCGCATGTCCAGGATCGACGTCTGATGGGCGGGACGAACATGGGCCTGCTGCTCGCCGGCGTCATGGGTCTCGCGGTGTACGGAGTCAGCGCCGGCATCCGCATGTACCGGCGCGACGCGAAGCTCCCCGGCGACCTCGCGATCGCCCTGGAGGTCGGCTCCACCCGCACCAGCGCGGTCGGCTCCGGCATCGACCGGCTCGGCATGCGCTGGGCGCCCGCGGTCCTGCGGATGATGGGTCCCAAGGCCGTCAACAAGAAGCGCCGCCAGATCGACCTGGCGGGCAACCCCGGCGGTCTCACGATCGACCGCTACGCCGCCCGCCGCGCGGTCTACGGCGGCCTCGGCGCGCTCGGCGCCTTCACGATGCTCCTGCGCGGCCAGATCTTCTTCGCGCTGCTGCTGATCGCCTTCGGCATCTTCTGGGTCGAGGTCGGCATCTGGTCGGCGGTCCGTGTGCGCCGCGACCACATCGACCGGACGCTCCCCGACTTCCTCGACGTCCTCGCCGTCGTCGTCTCGGCGGGCCTCGGCTTCCGCCAGGCACTGGGACGCGTCGCCGAGAAGTACGAGGGCCCCTGGGCCGACGAACTCCGCATCACCCTGCGCCAGATGGACATGGGCGTCAGCCGCCGCGAGGCCTTCGAGCAACTGCGCAAGCGCAATGACTCGGAGCAGGTGGCGATGTTCGTGACCACGCTCCAGCAGGGCGAGGAGCTCGGTGCGCCGATCGTCGAGACGCTGATCCAGATCGCCAACGACATGCGGCGCACCGATGCCCAGAACGCACGCCGCAAGGCGGCCAGGGCCGTACCCAAGGCGACCTTCGCCGTCACGACGTTCCTGCTCCCCGGAACGCTGGTGCTGCTGACGGTCGGCTTCGTCTACGGAGCCGACATCGACTTCGGCTTCCTCGCGGGCGGATGACGTGAACGAGGCGGACGGTGGGCAGGACGGTCGCAAGGAGGTGACAGGCACATGTCGTTCCCACTCGGTGGCATCCAGACCGGGCTGAATGTCGAGGTGCGTCAGGCGATCGCCGATCCCGGAGCGCGCCCGGCGTTCGCGATCCAGGTCAACGCGCTCCAGGCGATGTGCCGCCAGGTCTTCGGCTTCCGGCTCGCGATGATCGCCATGGCCACACCGTTCGCGATCGGCCACACCGCGAAGGGACTGGCGTCCTGGCTGATCGGCTCGGCCATCCTCGTCACCTTCATGGGCAGTTACGTTCTGTTCCGCGACTGGGAACGCTTCGGCCCCGTACTCCTGCGCCACCCCTGGCTGCTCGGCATAGACGCCTTCTTCGGCGCCCTGCTGCTGATCACCGCCGGTCCCGAGTCCACCCTCGCGTACGTCACCGTGTGCACCCCCCTGCTGGCCGGACTCGTCTACGGCTGGCGCGGCGCGGCGGTCTTCACCGCACTTCAGATCGTCATCGTCCTCGGCGTGTACGGCACCAACACGAAACTGCAACCCGCCGACGCCACGGCGTTCCTCCTCCCCGGCTTCTGCGTCATCGCGGGTGCCGTCGGCGTCACCCTGCGCAATCTGCTCCTTCGCTTCGGGACGGCCAGTCAGGCCCTCACCGAGACCAGGGCCCGCTTGGCCGTCAACGAGGCCGTGGAGGGCGAACGCACCCGGCTCGCCCGAGAAATGCACGACTCGGTCGCCAAGACCCTGCACGGTCTCGCGCTGGCTGCCGACGGCCTGGCCGGCTCGTCCGGTCGGATGGACCCGCTCACCGTCAAGCACCAGGCCGAACTGGTCGCCCGCGCCGCCCGCCGGGCCGCCGCCGAATCCCGCGAACTCCTCTCCGACCTGCGCCGCGAGTCCGGACTCGACGGCGGCGTGGACGTTGTATGCGAACTCCGGGCACGCGCTGACGACTTCACCCGCCGCCACAGCCTCACCGCCACCTTCAGACTGCTCGACGACGCACCGATTCCGCACGTCCCCCAGGCCGTCGCGCGCCAGCTGCTCACCGTCGCCTCCGAGGCGATGGAGAACGCCCACCGCCACGCCCACCCCACCTACCTCGTCGTACTCGTCGGCGTGAAGGGCGATGTCCTGCGCGTCAGCGTCTACGACGACGGGCAAGGCCTCCCCCCGGGCACGACGCTCGACGACCTCCGGCAGGCCGGACACTTCGGCCTCGTCGGCATGGTCGAACGCGCCGCGTCCATCGGCGCCCGCATCCGGATCGGAAAGGGCCAGGCGGCCAGGGGAACCGAAGTCCGCCTGGAACTCCCTGTTGCCGCTCTCACCACCGATCTCACCACCGCTCCGGAACCGCAGCAACCCGACTGAACCGCACAACGTCCCACTCCACCCTCACCCCCCATAAAATCCTGAGAGGAGGTCGCAGATGCCGGACGACGTCTCCCGCGCGTCGGGCCAGACCCGGGCCGCACAGAACCACGCCTCCCAGCACACGACCTCGCACATCACCCCGCTCAACTCGGAGCCCAACTCCCCAGGGTTCCCCGCCCCCGCGCCCGTCCCCCAGCAATCCGCGGCATCCGAGTCCATGCATCCCTTCCCCACGCCCCCGCCTGTTCCCGGTGTCCTGCGGGTCGTCGTCGCCGACGACAACCCGGTGGTCCGGGCCGGCCTGGGCGTCCTGCTCTCCGGCCGCGACGACATCGACGTCGTGGCCGAGGCCGCGGACGGCCGCCAGGCCTACGACATGGCCGTTCTGCACCGCCCGGACGTCGTCCTGCTCGACGTCCGCATGCCGGGCGTCGACGGCATCTCCGCCCTGCCCCACCTCGTCCAGATCGCACCGGTCATGATGCTGACCTACAGCCGCGAGAGCGAGATCGTCCACGAGGCGCTGCGCCTGGGTGCGAGCGGCTACCTGGTCCACGGCGAGTTCACCGCCGACGAGTTGGTGCAGGCCGTACGCGACACCAAGAACGGCCGGGCCCACTTCACCGCCACCGCAGCAAACGCCCTCCTGGCCCACATGCGCCAGGGCCCCGGCCCGCAGGGAGGAGCGCTCCCGGAGGGCCTCGGCGCGGCCCTGACCACGGGTGTTCCGTACCAGGGGCCCGGCTACGACGGCCACGCCCCGAGGTCCGCTCAGCAACACGGTGCGCCTGCACATGCACCCAAGCCCGAACCGGCTCCACCTGCGATGCGACCGGTCCACACCGCACAGGGTCTTTCGCATCTGCAACCAGTTGTGGCACAGTCTTCCATGACCGGGGGGCCGGGCGTAACTCTCAACAGGCGTAAGTACGGGCTGAGTTCACGGGAGGTGGAGGTCATGGAGCTGATCGCTTCCGGCATGAGCAATCAGCAGATCGCCGCCACCTGCTTCATCAGCGAGAAGACGGTCAAGAACCACATCAACCGCATCTTCACCAAGCTGCACAGCGCCACCCGCAGCGAGGCCATTGCCCGCTGGCTCGGCACGGCCCCCACGGCGGGTCCGGGGGCGCACGGGGCCGGTGGTCGCCGTGGCTGAGCGTCGCAGCGGGAGCGTGGTGGTACGTGCGGGGCGTGGGGCCCCGTACGTACCGGCGTGGGAGGCCCAACTCACGCTTTGGGCCCGGGAATGGGCCCTGGGGCCCTCCGGCGAGCACGGTGTGCCGCCGTATGTTTCTCACGTCGCCGGCGGTTCCGGCCAGGAGGAAGCCGGAACCGCGGGCGACACCCAAGAAACGTGCGAGTCGGCCAGCCATCGGTCGGCCGAACCCGGAGGGGAATTTCATGTCGAACATCACCCTGAAGACCGCCGTGCGCGTCAACGGCTGGGCCGGCACCGCGGTCAGCGCGATCCAGAAGCGTTACGAGGCCAAGGACCGGGGTCAGACGGCGTTCGAGTACCTGGGCATCATCCTGGTGGTCGTGGCGATCATCGGGGCGATCATGGCTACGGGTATCGGCGGCGCGATCTCGGGTCGGATCTCCGACCTGGTGGACCAGATCACGGCTGGCAGGTGATCGCGAAGTCTCGCCGAGATGCAGGGCAGGTCTTCCCCATCTATGTAGTGATGGTGGCGGGCCTGCTCTTCCTCGTGTTCGCATTCTTTGCCGTCGGCAAGGCGTCAGCCTTGCGCAATGGAGCCCAGGGTGCAGCGGATGCTGCCGCACTGGCTGCTGCTCAACAGAATCGTGAAAACTTCGGGACCGGGTTCCTCGCGTCGCTCCCCGGGGACATGCTGGAGCAGTTCCTTCAGGCCCACCGGGTTTACGGGTGCCCCGCGGCTCGCAAATTTGCCGCAGAGAATCAGGCAAAACTCAGCGACTGCTTGCCGACGCTTGGCGGCTATCGGGACCGGATCAAGGTTGAGGTCAAGGGCCGTAAGCCGGTGGACTCGTCGGTGATTCCTGGTACGAAGAAGAGGGTCGCGAAGGCCACGGCCACTGCCATTGTCGAGTTCCGTTGCCCCGGGTGGAAGGCCTTGGACTTCAACGATGACGGTGTCAAGGACTTGTACATCTTCACGTGTGAGGGCGCCGGGACGGTCGAAATCGCCCCAGGCAGTCCCCCACCCTGGTCCGAGGTGAGCAAAATTCTCTACGACGTGCACCTGGTCGACAAATGACGGCGAACGACGAGTAAAGGAATCAGAACCCATGAGCATTCGGCGCTCCACCAAGTCCCGAAGGGCGGTGGCAGCCGTCTCGCTGGCGGCGGCGCTGGCCTGGGCCGTTACCGGTTGCGGCACTGATGGCGACGTAAAGACGAGCGATTCCGGCTCGTCGCCGTCTTCCTCCACCCCTTCCAAGCCCTCTGAGGAGGACAAGGGGGCGAAGCAGGAGGACACTGCAGCCGGGGACAACGTGGACCCGAATGTGAAGCTCGCCGAGGCCAGGGGCGAACTGGGCATGCTGCTGGTCGTCAACGAGGTGAAGCGGGACTCCGGCGGTTTCGTCACCGTTCAAGGTGAACTGAAGAACCAAGGTGACACCGCCGCCAATCCGGCTGCATGGGCAGGTTCCGAAACCGCCATCGTCAGGAAGAATCTCAACTCGGTCGGCGGCGCAACTCTGGTGGACAAGGTCGGCAAGAAGCGCTACTACATCCTTCGCGATACGGATGGCCGGTGCCTCTGTACGACCGGCATGTCCGCGGTCCAGCCCGGAACGTCGGTCCCGGTATTCATGCAGTTCCCGGCGCCGCCGAGCACGACGACTGAAGTCGATCTCAGCCTGCCGACGTTTGCCACCACCTCAGTGAAGATCTCTGGGTGAGGGCCGACATGACATACACCCGTACCAGGTGTAGGCCGGCGCACGCGGCAGGCATGGCCATTGCTGCAGCCGTACTGATGGCCGCCACGTCCGCCTTCGGTGCTTCGACTGCTCTGGCCGACGACGGACCGAGCGTGCCACCGGGGACTGAGTCATCCGCCGAGCCCCCGGTAGCGGTGGACGGCAACGACCCCGACCTCAGGATGGCTGAGGGTGGCACCCTCGCCCCCGCGAAGGTTCTCGACATCATCCAGGTCGTCGAGGACACAGGCGGCGAGGAGCGTCGCGAGGACAGCAACGCGGACATCAAGTTTGCGCTCCAGGCCGAAGTCCTCTTCGGCAAGGACAGCGCCAAGCTGAGCTCCGCCGCCAACGCGCGTATCGCGGCGATCGCCGCCGAGATCAAGAAGCAGAACTCCACCAAGGTGCGTGTCTTCGGCTTCACCGACAATCTCGGTTCCTCGGCCCATGGCGACGTGCTGTCCAAGCAGCGCGCCAACGCCGTGCAGTCGGTGCTGGTCAAGCAGTTGGGCCCGAACGTCACCTTCGATATCCGCGGCTACGGCGAGCAGTACCCGATCGCCAACAACAGCACGGAAGAGGGCCGCAAGAAGAACCGTCGCGTGGAGGTCTCCTTCCCGCGAGGCACCTCTTCCTGAGGCACCCGCCGACCGAAAGGGTTGTAGGGTCTCAAAAGCCTTGGCAGAATCTCACGGCAGTTGGCAGATGGATGGCAGAAATGCCACTGCCATGAGACTTGCAGTTCAGGGGCTTCACTCGTTTGGGTGGCTCGGGCGGTAGTCCGGGTCACCCAGGACGGGCGCTCAGCGCCTCGTCTCGTACCTGGTCAGGATCACGCCGCAGGGAAGCGTCCGCGTCTCCACCAGGTTGAGGTTCACCCAGTTGCCCAGCGCGGTGAAGAACGGCGTGCCGCCGCCCACCAGGACCGGCGCGGTGGCCAGCACGTACTCGTCAATCAGCCCGGCCCGCATGGCCGCCCCGGCGAGCGTCGCGCCGCCGATGTCCATCGGGCCGCCGTCCTCGGCCTTGAGCCGGGTGATCTCGGCGACCGCGTCGCCGGTGACCAGGCGGGTGTTCCAGTCGACCTTGTCGATCGTCGAGGAGAACACCACCTTCGACATGTCCCGCCAGCGGCGCGCGAACTCGATCTCCGCCGGGGTGGCGTTGGGCTGCTGGTCGCCGGTCGGCCAGTAGGAGCTCATCGTCTGCCACAGCTTGCGCCCGTACAGCGACAGGTCGGTCGCCTGCAACTGGTCGGACCAAAACTGGAACAGCTCGTCGCTCGGCACGCTCCAGCCGATGTCGTCGCCGGGCGCGGCGATGTAGCCGTCCAGGGTCAGGTTCATGCCGTAGATCAGTTTCCGCATGGCGCCAGTCTTCCGTGAGTCGGTCTCACGTGTACAGACCGGCGCGGCGCGGGAAACTCATCGGTGCGCGATCTGAGCTCACATGTAGTCCTCGTGCTCGGAGGCTCAGCCACAGACTCATCGTTCCGCCGAGGAAATGGCATCGATCTGAGACTGATCTTGGGTGACATCGCGGTGAGACACCGGAGAACCAGCAGGTCACAGAAGATCGACATGCCATCGGCGGCGAGACCCTACAAGGGGCCCGGCACCGCGAGCGCGTCGCGGTGCCGGGCCCTTCCTTTAAAGCAGGTGGTCCGCCTTGCCGGCCTTGATGTCGCGGATCATTTGCTGGAGCGCCTCGCGGCTGTCGGTGAGGTAGTGCGCCTCGGCGCCGGTGACCGCGATATAGCTGTTCCCCGCTTCATCGGTGCCGATCCGGTAGCAGGAGTTTCCTTCGCCGCAGAATGAGTCTTCCCAGTTGACGTCCGACATCGGTCATCTCCTCAGAGTTGGCGTGCGATGGTGTGGATGAAGTCCCGCGACTTGTCCGGCGACAGTGCGATGCCTTCCATCCAGTTCAAGTGGGCCCGGTACTTCGCAAGTTGTGTGTCCGAGTGGACGAAGACGGGACCATGTGAGTTGTCGATCTGCACGGTGTCGAGCTGAGGCACCGGTCCTTCCGCGTACAGGACGGTCTGCCCGGCGCCCGGGAAGGCTCCCGCCTCGAACGGGATGACCAGTAGCGTCACATTCGCCAGTTCGGACTTCTTCAGCAAATGATCGAGCTGGGCGCGAGCCACGGCGCGACCGCCGAACTGCATGCGGAGCGCTGCTTCGTGGACGATCCCTGTGTACGGTGTGGGCCCGTCCCCGTCCAGAACCTCTTGGCGCTCCACGCGATGTGCAAGTCGCAGCGCAATCTCCCGTTCAGGCAGTTGGGGGATGACCACCCGGAAGAGGGCCAGGGCGTGGTCGGAGGTCTGGAGGAGCCCCGGGATGTGCATCGAGTACGCGGCTCGCATGCGCAGCGCGTGCGCTTCAAGTTCGGCGATGTCGAGCAGACCTTGAGGCAGTGTGCCTCGGTACCTCTCCCACCAACCCCGCCCGCGTGGTTGGGCCATCTCGACGAGCGCGTCGACGTACTTCTCTTCTGTGCACTCACAGTTGCAGGCCAGCGTGCGTAGGCGGTCCGGGCTGATGGGGCGGGTGCCCGCCTCGATGTTCGAGATCTTGCCACGGTCCACACCCAGCAGACCGGCCGCGAACTCGGCGGAGACGTCGGCCGACGTGCGCATCCTCCGCAACTCGGCACCGAGTCGCCTCTGACGTTCAGTAGGAGACGTCCTTGCTGCCATGCCGGTCCTTTCTGCATGCGGTCACCCGGCAGTCTGCCGCGTGCGCGTGCTACTCGGCCACGAAAGGGTTCAATCGCCAGGGGGTGAGGGTTATTTTGCCCTCATGGGGCTACATTAAGTAACGCACCGCTCACGCAGCGACGAGCCGGAAGTGCATCACGCGGTCCTGCCCGCAACCTCCTTCCCTGGGAGGGGCGGTCCCGCGTCAGGGAGACAGGCCACTGCTCGTGCGCATTACAACAACGTGAGCCACCCGTGCGCGCCCACGCGAAAGAGAGATACCGCCAACTCGCCACCCGAATCAGGGGAGTCAGTCATGCACGCATCTCCATTCACCGCACTCTGCCCGGTTCTCGCCGAGGCGCGTAGGGCGGGCCTGTATTCGCACCCACACCCACACCCGCACCCGCACCCGCATCCGAGTTCGGCCGCACCCCGCAGTCCGCACCAGCAACTCCCGCAGCCCTATCTGCGCTCCAAGGGTCGCTTCTCCGCGCACGGTCTCTGGCTGAGCTTCACGCTGCCGGGTGACGTCCGTAGCGCGTTCATCGGGCGTACGGCAATCGCCGCCGCTCTGAAGGTGTACGGGCTCGCCCCGTACATCTGGCCGGTCACGCACGCTGCGGCCGAACTCATCGCCGTCACGGCCAGGATGAGCCCGGGAAAGGAGCTCTACGTATCCCTGCGCCACCGGGACGACGCGCTCCGCCTCCTCGTCTGGGACCAGCACCCCCACCACCCCGAACCGGACATGGCCACGCTCTGCGAGGCGCGCCGTCGGCGGGCGCTCTGGCTGTTGGCGGCTGTTGTGGACGACTGGGGCGGGGAGTGGGGCTCCTGCGAGGCGAACGCGCCGCAGCGAGGTATCAAGTCATGGGTGCGCTTGCCCCGTTGAGGTTCGTCGTGACGGCGTCGGCCATGTCGGTGGTTCGGCGGCGGAGGCAGGCTCGCCCTGCGGAGCGGCAGGGCGAGCGCGGGAGCCGGCGTCAGCGGACGACGTCGAAGACGTTCTTCTGCAGACCGTTGGAGTACGCCTCGTGGTCGACCAGCTTCAGCTTCTGGGTGTCCTTGTCCGTGTCGCTGAACAGACGCTTGCCCGCGCCGAGCAGCAGCGGGAACACAAGGAGGTGGTAGCGGTCGATCAGGCCGGCGTCCGAGAGGTTCCGGTTGAGGGTGGCGCTGCCGTGGATGATGATCGGGCCGCCCTCGGTCTCCTTCAGCGCGGCGACCTCGTCGAGCGAGCGCAGGACCGTGGTCTCGCCCCAGTTCGAGACCAGGGCGTCCTCGGCGAGGGTGGTGGAGACGACGTACTTCCTCATCGCGTTGTAGTCGGTGAAGTCCTCCGTGCCGGGCCAGACCTGGCTGAACGCCTCGTAGCTGACCCGGCCCATCATCATCGCGGTGGCTTCCTGCTGCTCACGGCCCTTGATCTCGAATGCCTCCGGGAGGAACTCCATGTCCTTGAAGGTCCATCCCGAGTTCCGATATCCGGGCTCGCCGCCCGGGGCCTCCACTACGCCGTCGAGCGAGACGAAGGCGGTGCTGATCAGGGTGCGCATCTGAGATCTCCCAATGTCACGCGGCTGGTTCGCAGCAGTTCGGACGGTGTACACGTCGACCGGCTTCGTGGCTGCCGCACCAACTATCCATGACGAACCGACCGCCGATCGTGGAGAAACTCGTCGGTCACCACCGAAACGACTTCGCACGTGCTGCGGCGCTCTTGGATGTCGAACTGGGGTACGGGCTCACCGGGAGCCGGGGCCACCGGTCGGAGCCTTGGCCGTGACCAGGAGGCCGGTGAGCAGGCCGGCGAGGAGTGTGAGGCCGACCGCCCACCAGAGGATGACGGAGTACCCGCCCAGGACCGCCCTGTCCGTCTCCCTCACGGCGTCGGCCAGTATTTCCGGAAGCTTCTGTCCGCCGAGCAGGACGCCTTGTTCGGCTGCTTTGGTCAAGCCGTCAGGAACGCCTGATGTGTGATCCAGCCGGGCGGCGACCGCCGAGGCGAGGATGCCGCCGAACAGGGGCGGGGCGGCCCAGCCGCCCGACTGCTGGGCCATGGTGACCATCGCCGAGGTTCCGCCGGAGTCCTGTGGGGAGATCTCGCCGGTCGCGGTGGCGAAGAGCGGCACGAAGGCCAGGCCGAGACCGAAGCCGATGAGGAGAGTGCCGGGCAGCACCTGGGTGGTGTACGCACTGTCGGTGTCGAGGCCGGTCAGGAGCGCCAGGCCGAGCGCCGCCACTACCAGGCCCGGCATGATGATGTTGCGGGGCGCCAGCCGGCGGTACAGGCGGGCCGAGACTTGGGTGGAGGCGATGACGACCGCACCGGCCATGGGCAGCAGGGCCAAGCCGATCTCGGACGGGGCATAGCCGAGGGCACCCTGCAGGAATCTGGTCAGGACCAGGTTCTGGACGAACATGCCCATGCCGATGAAGGCCAGGGCGAGGCAGGAGCCGAAACGGTTGCGGTCCTGGAAGACGTACGGCGGCAGGAGAGGGCTGGTCGTCCTGGTCTGCCACCAGGCGAAGAGCAGGAGCAGGGCGAGTCCGCCCACGAGGAAGATCACGACCAGAAAGTTGGTCCAGCCGTGCGACTGGGCCTGGTCGAAGCCGTGGACGACCGCGGCAAGCCCGGCGGAGCCGAGCAGTAGGCCCAACACGTCGAGGCGGGCAGGGGCGCGGACCGGGGTGTCGTGCACCAGGACGGCCGCACCGATCAGGGCCATCACGGCGAGCGGGATGCCGGCGTACAGGGACAAGCGCCAGCTCATACCGTCGATCAGCCATGCGTTCGCGTACAGGCCGATCGCCGTCCCGCCGCCGGCGATCGCCGCGTAGATCCCGAAAGCCCTGCCCCGCTCCTTCGGACCGGTGAAGCCGGCCGACACCAGCGCCAGCACGGCCGAGGAGAGCAGCGCGGCGGACGCGCCCTGCAGGGCGCAGGCCCCGATGAGCACGCCGAAAGAAGGGGCCGAGCCGCCGATCGCGCACGCCACCGCGTAGCCGGCCAGACCGATGATCAACATCCGTTTGCGGCCGAGGAGATCAGCAAGGTGTCCGCCGAGCAGCAGCAGTATGCCGAATGCCAGTCCAGAGGCGATGGGCATCGAGTTCAGGTCGTCGGCAGAGAGACGCAGATCGGCGTAGATAGACGGGAGCGCCAGGCTCGTGGTCGTCGTGCCGATCAGCACCAGCAACTGCGCCAGCGCGGCCACCCCCAGTCCCCACCATCGCCTGGGGTGCGGGACCTGGGCACCCGCCGGGGCGGGGGGCATGGGCGGGCCGCCGGGCATCGGGCCCGCGGATGGTGCGAAGCCCGGCGCACCACCGCCCGGCGCCACCGGGGTCGTCGGGGTGTACGCGGGAGGCGGGGGAAGCGGCTGGGGCTGCGGAGGACGCTGGGCCTGGGCAGGGATGCGCGGGTCCGGCTGCGCGGCCCGCGTCTCCGGAGTGAAGTCCAGCAACTGGGCGGCATGACGCCCGAGTTGGGCGAGCACCGAGCCCGGTAGCCATTCGCCGTCCTGGTCGGTGGCCGTGCGGGCGGCCACGTCGGCGGGCGTGGGCCGCTGCGCCGGGTCCTTGTGCAGACATGCGCGTACGAGATCGACGAGCGATTCCGGTACGCCGGCCAGGTCGGCCTCCTCCTCCGCGATCCGGAAGAGGTGCGCGTTCAGGCCGGTTTCCGTGGCGCCGAAGAGGAGACGGCCGGTGGCGGCGTAGACCAGGACGGCACCCAGGCAGAACACATCGCTGGCCGCCGTGAGTTCGAGGCCCCGCACCTGCTCGGGCGACATGAAGCCGGGGGAGCCGATGAGCATCCCGGTGCGGGTGTGCAGGCTGTCCCCGGCGAGGCTGTCCATGGCCCGTGCGATACCGAAGTCGATCACGCGCGGGCCGTCAACCGTCACCAGCACGTTGGACGGCTTCAGATCGCGATGGATCAGGCCCGCACCGTGGACCGACTGCAGAGCCACTGCCAGGCGGTTGGCGAGCGTGCGGACCGAGTGCTCGGGCAACGGCCCGAAGTCCTTGGCGACCACGGTGGTCAGATCGGGCCCGGGAATGTACTGGGTCGCCACCCAGGGCACCGGGGCCTCGGTGTCGGCGTCGAGCACGGCTGCCGTCCAGGTCCCGCCCACCCGCCGGGCAGCCGCCACCTCGCGGGCGAACCGCTTACGGAATTCCGGGTGCTGGGCGTGCTCGGCCTGCACCACCTTCACGGCCACGGTCCGTCCGGCTTCCGAGCGGCCCAGGTACACCAATCCCATGCCGCCCGCGCCCAGACGGGCTATCAGGCGGTACGGGCCGATGCGTGTCGGATCCTCGGTGATCAATTGGTCCACGGCAACAAAGTAGTTGAGGAGCCCGGAACCCGGTGCCGAATCACGGCGAATGATTCCGCCCTCGGCCGTACCGCCGTACCCGTACCGGCAACTCCCGCGGCTCCCACGGTTCCCGCAGCCCTGTCTGCGCTCCAGAGGCCGCTTCGCGCGCGGTCTCTCGCCGAGCTTCATGGCACGCCACCGGAGCATGGGGGTCAAGAAAAAACGTGACACTCCGGGGGCCAGGTGTCACGTTCCAGGACAAGGGCCCCTACCCCCGGCGGCATTTCGAAGCCGCTTTCCACGTCCGTGGGATGAGGGCGACGAAGCGCGCGGCGCTCGTCGGTGTCCGGCTGTCGGTCCCCGCACCTAGGGTGCTCGCATGATCAGCTGGATACAGGGCTCGTTCCGCGGCCACGAGGTGAATGTCGTCTTCGCCCGGGGCATCCCACTCGACACACTTGCCCAAGGCCTGTGCGACCGGCAGCGAGAACCGCTCGCCTCCGGCGAAACGGACGGACGTCGCTTCTCTCGGGGTTGAGGGGCGGGTGAGTTCGGTGGGCGTCGCGGTTGCCCAGCTCAGCGGCATGTGCGGGTGGGTGTCGGGTGCGCGACAGGTGTCGCGGACCACCGCGGGGGTGGCGGCCTGATGCTGTTCTCCGAGAGCCTGCTGGCGCATCTGGCCGGCGACTACCCGTTTATCGCGTCAAACACCGTGCCCACCATGCAGAAGGGCTCGGTGCCGTGAACCGACCGGGCTCGGCACACTCGACACGGGTCCCGGTACAGGCCCGGTTCGGGAAGTCGGCGGGTCCGGCTTCCCGAGCGCAGAGCTGTCGTCGACAGACACGGGCCTCGGCCTAGTACTCCAGTCGTAGATCGCGACATGACACGGCGTCATCTACGTTGAATCGGGGCTGACTCGGATGATGACGGCCGGGTGCATCGGCATGTTCCGGATCTACTGTTTGTCCAGCGGATGCCCCAGTTGGGTCGACTTCACGGCTGGGTGCGTCGCTCGGCGGCGTCGAACGCGGGTGCGAGCGGGGCCAGCGCCGCGCGGAGCTGGTCGGGCAGTGAGCCGGAGGGCACGACCAGTCCTCCGGCGCCGAAACTCCCGGCGGCCTCTGCGCTCCCGGTCGAATGGAGCCAGCCTTCCAGTGCGATGCGAACTGCCGCGGCCACGCTCGCCGCGAGAACGCGGGCTGTGTGCGCTCCGGCGTCAGCTAGGCGTTCGGCGATCACCGCTGTGAGAGGGGGCTCGATGCCGGCGGTGGTATCGAGGAACGCGTCGCGCAGCGCGGTCTGGGTGGTGATCAGCAGTAGCGCCTCGTGTTCGTGCTCACCGGTGTTCATGTACTGCTCGACCACTGCTTCGGTGACGGCGTCAGCCAGGCGCGCTCCTGCGGGTCGGGCCGCGACCGCCGCCGCGATCCGCGCCTCCCGGTCCGCGGTAACAGCGGAGACGATCGCCTGCTCGCGGCTGGCGAAGTAGTTGTTGTAGGTGCGCGGCGAGACCCCGGCCGCCTCGGCGATGTCCTCGACCCGCACCTGGTCCGGTCCGCGCTCAACGGCCAGGCGCAGGGCCGCCTCGCGTAGCGCCTCGCGCGTGGCCTGCTTCTTCCGCTCCCGCAGCCCTGGTGGTGGTGTCGTCACGGTGTCAGCGTTCCATACATGGCTGCGTGCACGCAAACTTGCGTGCACGCATTTTTCCTGTCAGCCTCGACCCGACCGAGACCGACCGAGAGGACGTCACCATGCGAGCAAGAGGAATGACCTACGACACCGGATTCGTCGTGCACGGCCAGATATCCCGCGAGCACTTCGACCCCGCGGTGGTCCGGCGCGAGCTCGCCATCATCCGCGACGACCTGCACTGCAACGCGGTCCAGATCATCGGCGGTGACCCGGACCGAATGGAGCTGGCCGCCGGTGCCGCCGCCGAGCTCGGCCTGGAGGTCTGGTTCTCGCCCTATCCGCTGGAGCTGAATCCGGAGCAGATCCTCACGCTCTTCCGCGACTGCGCCGAGCGAGCGGAACGGCTCCGACAGCAGGGGGCCACAGTTGTGTTCGTCGCAGGGGTCGAGCTGAGCGTGATGAACCGCGGGTTCCTGCCCGGAGAGAGCCCCGAGGAGCGGGTCGAGCAGCTGATGAGCCAACCCGAGCGGCGGGCCAAAGCGATGCGTGAGCTCGGCGTGCGCATCAACGCATTCCTCCGCGACGCTGCGGCCACGGTCCGCGAGCGCTTCCAGGGCAAGCTCACCTACGCATCCATCCAGTTCGAACAGGTCGACTGGACCCCCTTCGACATTGTGACGTTCGAGCTGATCCGCTCCGCCGAGGTAGCCGACCGGTTCCGGGACGCGGTGCGCACCCTGGCCCAAGGCCCAAAGCCGCTCGCCATCACCGGGTTCGGCGCCGCGGCCTACCGCGGCGCGGGAGACCGCGGTGGGCGAGTGCTGGAAGTGGTCGAGTACGACCCAGAGACCAAGGCCCCAGTACGGCTGAACGGCATATACGAGCGTGACGAGGCCGGCCAAGCCGTATATCTGAGCGAACTGCTGGAGATCTTCGAGACCGAGGGCGTGGACAGCGCGTTCGTGTTCCTGTTCGCCTTGCCTGGCTACCCCCACCGCCCGGACGGCGACCCCCGGGACGACTTGGACCGGGCCGGCCTGGGCATCGTCAAACTCCTCGAAGGGCGCCGGGGGCAGACCTACCCCGACATGGAATGGGAACCCAAGGCCGCCTTCGCGGCAGTGGCGCAGCGGTATCGGAGATGACAGGCCCCGCGCACGGTAACCACGGCTCGGGATCTGCACTGCGCCGCAGTGCAGATCCGGAGCAGATGGAAGCGGTATTCGCCGAACTCGCCGCAGACCTCGCGCCGGTCTACCGCCGCCGCGACCTGCGGGCCAACGGCGTGTTGTACCTGCGCGGGTTACTGATGCCGGGCGTTGCGGGCAACTGCTGGTCGATCGCGGAGGCAGTCGGCCTGGACCGACCGTATCGCCTGCACCACCTGCTCGAACGCGTCTGCTGGGAGGAGGACGCCGCGAGAGACGTGGTGCGCGCGTTCCTGACCCGGCACCTCGGCGCCGACGGCGGGGTCCTGATCTTCGACGAGACGGGGCAGGCGAAGAAGGGGACGAAGACCGCGGCCGTGGGTCGGCAGTATTCCGGCACGATGGGCCGGGTCGAGAACGTGATCGTCGCGGTGTACACGACGTACGCGACCAAGCGGGGCCACGCCCTCATCGACCGGGACCTGTACGTGCAGGCCGACTGGTTCGCCGATCCGGCGCGGATGGCGACGGCGGGTTTCCCTAAAGATCACGCGTTTGCCACCAAGCCGACGCTCGCCCTCGCGCAGGCGAAACGGGCGCTGGCCGCCGGGATCCGACCACAGTGGGCGACCGGGGACGAGGTGTACGGACGCAGCCGGGAGTTGCGCGAGTTCTTGGAAGGCGCCGGCATCGGCTATGTGTTCGCGGTGCCCGTCGACCACCAGCTCACCACCTCCGGCGGCGGGCGCATGCGCGCGGACCAGGCACTGCACCTGGTCGAGCCGGACGGGTGGAACCGCCGCTCGTGTGGAGCGGGCGCGAAGGGCCAGCGCTACTACGACTGGGCGTGGATCGCCACCGACCACCCGCGCCGATGGCTGCTCGTCCGCCGCTCCATCGCCGACCCGAGCGAGATCGCGTACTTCTACGCCTACGCGCCCGAGGGCCATCCCTGCCCCCTGACCGACCTGGTCAAGATCGCCGGGATGAGATGGAAGGTGGAGGACGACTTCCAGGACTCGAAATCCACCGTCTCACTCGACCAGACCCAGGTCAGGCGCTACCGGGCGTGGAAACGCCACGTCACTATGGCCATGGCGGCCCTCGCCCTGCTCGCCGTGCTCGCGGCCATCGACAAGACCAGCCACCCCGCCCCCATCCTGCCCGACGATCCCGACCAGGACCCGCCAGCCGATTGCGGCGCGATCGCGCTTACCGTCCCCGAGGCCCAGCGACTGTTTCACCTGCTCACCACGCGCATCCGCGACCTACCGCCGCCAGCCATGCGCGCCCAGATCGCCCGGCATCTGAACTGGTCCGACTGGCGGCGACACCACCAGGCCCGAGCCCGCTGGCACCACTACCGAACCCGACTCGCCCTCGCTGAATGACACCGCGTCAGGTCGCGATCTACGACTGGAGTACTAGTAGGGCTTTGTTAGGTACCCCGAATGTTCGGCCAGGGGTAGGCTTGTGATCTTCTTTCAGGTGTGACACCTGAAAGAAGATCACAATCTATCCAACGAGGATCACTTGGGGTACCTAACAAAGCCCTACTAGGCTCCGGCAGGCGTTACTCGACTTCCTCGAAGTTGTAGCTGTAGCTGTTGCTGCCGATCTTGATCTGCACGGTCCGGTAGCCCGGCTCGCCGTTCTTGGCGTGCTCGCCCCAGTACTGGCACGTGAAGCCGGTGTCGGCCCCGTAGTCGAACGCCTTCGCGGCGGGGAGTTTGTCGCAGGCGACCTTGCTCGCGTCGGTGCGCCCGGACTCGGCGCCGTACTTCTCATTGATCATCTGGTAGACGAGCTTGTCGACCAGGAGCGCCTTCTTGGGCTCCTTGGTGTACGAGATGAAGCTGCTGCCCGCGGTGTAGCTGTCGCTGATCTTGACGTCGTAGGGGATCTCGGCCCCCGCGTACGTCACCACGCACTGGCTGACCGCACCGGCCTTCTGGGTCAGGCCGGCAGGGCATGTGGCGCTGGTCTTACCGGCGACCTTGGCGGTGCTGAGCACGTGCTCGCGCAGCGCGTGCTCCACCTTCTTCACGAAGGGAGTGCCGAGATCGGGGGCGGGGGTGACCCGGAGCGCGTCGCCGCCACGCATGTACACGTCCGGCTGAGGACCGGTAATGGCGACCGGCAGGGCCTTCGCCGCGTCGTCCGTGCCGCCGCCCTGGGCGGTTTCCGAAGCGCCGCAGCCCGCGCTGAGCAGAGTCACCGCGGCCACGCCGGTCAGAATTCTGAGAAATCGCATAAGAGGAGCGTAAGCACCCCCGATTGGCGGGCCGTGCCGGGGGTCCGGCACCGTTCCACGCCCGCCGCCCTCGCGATCGTCGCGGACAACATGGTGCATCTGGCGATCAACGCCGCTGCTCTGACGTGGTGGGGTGATGGCCATGGCGTCAGCGGTTGAACTGAGCCATCAGTTCGCGGTTCGTAGCGCGGGCGGCGTCAAGGTCCTCGTCCCGTTCGGCGAGTTCGCCGCGCAGATCGAGGATCTGCTGTTCCAGCTCGGCGGTCCGGCGCGTGAGCGTCTCGACGTCAGCCGGGGCGCCGAGGCCGGAGGCTTCCCAAGCCATCTGTCCCAGGGCTTCGGAGAGCCGCCGTTCGAGCCGGGTGATGTGCGCGGACAGACGGCCGTTGCGTGCCGTCAGATTCGCGACATCGGCCAGCAGCGACTGGCGGCTGACCTGCGTCCCGGTTGTTGTGCCGGGCGGCGGATCGGACGCGCGGGCGAGGACGGCGGCGTGCAGGTCACCATGCCGGTGGATCAGACTGCGGTGGACACCGGCAGCGCGGGCGACGGACGAGACGGTGATCTCCTCGCCGTCTGCGACCAGTTTGTCGAGGACCTTGAGGACGCGAGTCCGTCGGCGGTCGGAGTCCGCGGCCCGCGCTCGGGCCAGGTGGTCCGGTGATGTGGTCACGCGTCACGCTCCAGCCGCAAGTCCAGCTCCGGTGGGCGGATGCCGGGCATGCCGAGGGAGACGGTGCGGGCCTTGCGCAGGGTTCGAGTCGGCCGAGAAGGTGAACGCGAACGGCACGTGTGCCTGCGCTCCCCGGGTCACCGAGTCGACCACCGTTCTCGGGGAAGCGCTCACCAGGGCGAAGGGGACGCCCTGGTGCTCCGGTTCCGACAGCAGCTACCGCGCCGGCAGTGTCCCGTTCAGCGTCGGCAACTCCGCCACCGCGGCACCGCTGGAACGCCACCGGGGGCCGGCGCCCGCCTGAACGACCGGCATAGGCGGCCCCGTGCGTTTTGGCGGCAGGGCGTACCGAAATGCCGACTGCCGTCGTAGCGCGTAGCGTGACTACCGGCTACGGACGGTGGCTGCGGGGTGGGTGGTCAGGAGGTTGCACGCCGACAGGCCCGGAGTACGCATCCGGCTGAACACCCCGGCCGCGGCGGCGGCCTCCCGCCCCGTGCCCCCTTGACCCGCGGAGGTCGGACGTGAAGCTCGGTCTGCACTACTGGAACTACTCGACACCGGCCGACCCCGCCCTCATCGCGCCGACCCTCGCGGAGTCGGTACGCGTCGCCGACCAGGCGGGGATCGCGTCGTTCACCGTGATGGACCACTACTTCCAGATGGAGACCGGGCAGACCGTCGCCGACGAGCCCATGCTGGAGGGGTACACCACGCTCGGCTACGTCGCGGCGGTGAGCGAGCGCATGACGCTCGGCCTGATGGTCACGGGGGTGATGTACCGGCACCCCGGACTGCTGGCGAAGATCGTCACCAGCCTCGATGTGCTGTCGGGCGGCAGGGCCAGGCTGGGCATCGGCGCCTCCTGGTACGAGCGGGAGCAGTACGGGCTCGGAGTGCCCGTGGTTCCGGTCGCCGAGCGCTTCGAGCGGCTGGAGGAGACGATCCTGATCTGCCTGCAGATGTGGAGCGACGACAACGGCCCCTTCCACGGCCGTCATTACCGGCTTGCCGAAACGCTGTGCGTGCCCGAGCCGATCGGCGAACGCCCGTCGATCATGATCGGCGGCGGGGGCGAGCGGAAGACGCTGCTCCTGGTCGCCCGGTACGCGGACGCCTGCAATCTGTTCGCCACCGGCCAGGAGGAAGTGGCCCACAAACTCGATGTGCTGCGCGCCCACTGCGCCGCGGAGGACCGGGACTACGACGCCATTACGAAGACCGTGATGTACAACGGCCCGGTGCTGGACCGGCCGGACGTGTTCCTCGCCGACGCGGAGGCGTACGCGAGCCTGGGCATCAGCGAGATCCAGGTGCTGCCGGACCGGCACCCGGTCAGCTTCACCCACCAGGTCGCCGAGCACCTCGCACCTGCGATCGCCCAGATCGGGTAGCCGAACGCCGCGCTACGGGGGCTCGATCGCGACCCGCCGCCGAGGCAAGGCTTGCCGGGAGGGGCACTAGATCCCGGTGGTGCCGTCGACGATCTCCCGGATCATGTCGAGGTGGCCGTTGTGCCGGGCGGTCTCCTCGACCAGATGCAGGACGATCCAGCGCAGATCCGGGTAACGGCCGTCCCTGTGCGACCGTTTGGCCGGCGTGTCCAAGTCGTGCGAGGCGACCAGTTCGCGGTAGCGGGTGGTCCGTTTCTCATACTGCGCCAGCACATCGGCGAGCGGCACGTCCACCGCGATGCGCATCTCGCGGTCGGGGTCCTCGTCCGTCCAGGGGCCTTCGTCCACGCCGCCGAGGAAGACCACCTCGAACCAGAAGTACTCGACCCAGCTGAGGTGGTTGATCAGCCCGGCGATCGTCATCAGCGGGGAGCCCGGCAGCGGGGCCCGGCGGGCATCGTCCGGTGAGACGCCCTCGCACTTCGCGCGTGCGGTGTCGCGTACGTAGTCGAGGAAGGTGGCCAACTGGGTGCGCTCGTCCCATGCGGGAGGCGAATCGGTGCGTGTCATCGGCGTAAACCATGTGGGACGGCCCGCCCCCTGTCCATCCCTTTTTCGATCCTCGGCGGCAATCCGGGTCGGCCGGGTCGGTCGAGCGAGCCGGGATCGTCCAGCTCGTCCCGGACCGCTTCCGAGCCGTACCTTCCCTTGCCCGACCGCGAGCCGGGATACCTCGGTCGAGTGCGCCGCTGCCGGCAGCCTGATCCGGCTGATATCAGGAACGGGGAGACCGCCGAGGGCCGTGGTGGTGGTGCGACGGGGTGGGTCAGCCGGCGACTGTGCCGGCTACACCACTGGGCAGTGGCCGGTCAGCGCCGTGCTGTCGGTTCCGGGCGGGACGCCAGGTGGCGACGAGGGCTGCGGCGAGGAGAAGCTCGGCAATGTCACCGCCGTAGTACATGATCTCCGCACCGCCTTGGACCTGGCCGATGGGTGCGTGAATGTCGATGAGGAAGCCGCCGTAGATCAGTTGGGAGATCGTGGCGTGCGCGGCGACGGCGATCCCGAGGACGACGAGCCGGGTGGGGACGCCGGGCCGGGCCGGGGCGGGGTCGGGACCGGCGATGACCCAGACGAACAGGCAGCCGGACAGGAGGAAGTGGGCGTGCATCAGCCAGTGCAGTACGGGCTGGTTCATGGTCGCGTTGTACAGCGGGGTGAAGTACAGGACCGCAAGGGTGCCGGTGCTCAGGACCAGGGCGGTGACCGGGTGTGCGAGCGCTCTGGCAGGGCGGCTGTGCAGAACGCCGGTCAGCGCGCGGGCACGGGCGGTGGGCAGGGTGCGCAGCAGCAGGGTGACCGGCGCGCCGAGCACCAGGGCCAGGGGTGCGTACATGCCGATGAGCATGTGCTGGGCCATGTGCCCGCGGAAGTCGCCGTGGGCGAAGGGGGCCAGCGGTGGCAGCAGTGCTACGGCGAGCAGGGAGCATCCGGTCAGGAAACTCGCCGTCCGCCGGCATCCCCAGCCCTGGACAGGGTTGCGGTGCCGGGCCCGGTCCGCGAGGAGAAGGTAGGCGGCGGCGAACAGGATGACCGCGGCTGCGGGCAGCAGCGTCTCCCACGGACTGCTGCCCGCGCCGTGGTCGTGCATGTGGTGATGCATGTCGACGTCCATCAGGCGTGCCGGGCGGGCTGCTCGGAGGCGTCGGGGGCGAAGGGACGGCCGCTGCGCTGGACCAGGTAGCCGCCGATGAGCAGGAGGACGCCAAGGAGCAGGAAGCCCATGTCCCACCAGATCTGGTGAGGGCCGCCGTGGACGTGGTGGATGCCGAGGATCTGATGGTCCAGGAGGCCCTCGACGATGTTGAACAGGCCCCACCCGACCAGGATCCACCCCCACAGCACCCGGGAGGTCCACACTCGACGACGGTGGTCAGTGACGCGGGAGTACAGGATCCCCAGGCCCAGGATGACCGCGACCCAGCAGATGGCATGGAAGATGCCGTCCCACACGGTGTTCATCTCCAGACCGGAGACCGTGTTCGCGGGGTAGTACTTCACACCAATGCGGTCGTGGTTGGTGCTGGTGAGCATGTGGTGCCACTGGAGGAGCTGGTGGAGCAGGATGCCGTCGACGAATCCGCCGAGCCCCACCCCCAGCACGATTCCCGGCAACTGGATGCTCCTGGGCGCCGCGCCCGCTCGTGCCTGACCGGTGGTGGTGGCCATCGCCTGTCCCGTCTGGTCTGTCCGTCGGATATATGAGCCTGGATCAATACGTGTTCCCGCCCCGACCCGCCCCTCACGAACGGGCGTCCTTTCGGCCGAATGGCACCGCCATTCGGGGAACGGCGCGCTCGGGTCGTGCTGGTGGGCGATGCCGAGCCATCCTGGATCCCGGCTACGGCTCCCCGGCGGCCGACGGACGGGAACGGTCCATTGGGGCCCGCCCCTGGGTCCGTGGGCCCAAGCCCGTACAGGCCGGGCTCATTACGCTCGTACATGACCAACCGTGAGCACACCTGACCCGGCGCCCGTCATGGGCGTCCGTTCGGCGCGCCCATAAGCACGTTGATCTGCACGCTCCACCTTTATCCGTTTCATGGGGTGATGTGTCGATGAGTGACGGTTTCTTCTACTCGTACCACCTCGGCTGGAGCCGCCCGGACGCCGAGTCGCTCTTCGGCGATCTCGACGCTGCGGGGCTGCGGCTCAGCCACCCCGTCACACGGCGGGTCACGCTCCTGTGCCCCGGACCCGATCCGTGGGGCACTCTCTCGTGGGTGACCAGGGAACAGCTCGTCCTCCTGGCCGGCCTGCAACGGATCGACACGGTCGACTTCCTGCTGTGGACGAACAGCGCAACCGACGTCCCGGCGCGCATCCGGCGGATGAGGGACGGAGTCGTCGCGCTCGAATTCGGATTCGGGCGGCTCACGCGGGACGAGCAGGAGATGGCCGCGCGGGCGATCAGGGAGGCGATAGGGCGGGCATCCGTGCTGTGCATCGGCTTCGTCGTCGACCGCGAGGGCGCTTCCGAGGCCACCGACTGGAGCGATGTCGTCATCAACGGCACGACGTTCTTCGACAGTTGGCCGGACACGCTCGCCGTACGCCATGAAATCGCCGCGACACAGCCCCAGTTGTCCGGAGTGGCGTCGTACGACCAGTCGCCGTGGATGCTGTTCGGGAGCGAGGTCCCCAGCCGTTAGCGACCGGCACAGTGTGCCGGAGGGGCGCCGGCGGGTCAGAGCCACCCGCGCAGCGCCATGAACCCCAGCAGCAGCCCCACCGCGAACACCCCCGGCACCACGGCGAACACCACGGGCATCACCACCGGCCCCCACGACCCCGGCCCCGCCACCGTGGCGTGCTTCGCCGGGTCCGCCGGGTCGTAACTGACCCGGACCGGCGCCCCTACCGCGAAACCGAACGGGCCCGGGGCATGGTCGGTGAACTCGATCTCGCGGCCGTCGCGGGTACGGAACGCGAAGACGTACTCGGTGACGTAACTCCGCTCCGTGCCCGGCCCCCGGTCGACCGTCCGGCGGTCCGCGCACCGGCCCTCGGCGCGCTCGCCATGCCGGACCAGCCGCAGCACCCGGCTCAGCCGCAGCGCCGACCGGACGGCGAACGCGCCGAGGAGGAGGCCGAACAGAAGCAGGAACGTGGCCGTGCCACCGGGCAGGATCTGCATGAACGAGGGCACCTGATCCGCTACTTGACGGTGATCGACTCGACGAACGCGTCGAGGTCCTGCCGGCTCAGCGAGCCCTTCACCGCATTGATCCGGACCAGGAACGGCACGTCCTTGGAGTCCATACCCGCCACCAGGACCCCGGTCATCCGGGTGCCTTGCGCCGGGGTCTGTTCCGTGCCGCTCGACGTGAACTCGTAATCGATCCTGCGTGCGCCGAGGGCACCGTCGTCGCCCGCGAGCTGCACCTGCGAGGTCTCCTTGCGGGTCGCCCCGAGCCCGATACCCGCGCCCGCCGCGGCCGCTGCCTCGTCGGCGTCGTCCACGCCCGAGGCGAAATCGAGCTGCACCGAGACCATGCCGGTGCGCAGCCCGCTCTCCTCCTTGAGCGCGACGGCGGCGTTGGCCTTGGCACGGTCGGCCGCGGACTGTTCCTGGTAGCCCTTGTTCGCGGGGTAGCCGACGGAGAGGCTGCTGGTGTCGAGCCTGTCCCAGCCGTCCGGGAGCGCGGCGGCGTCGTCGCCGCCGCAGCCGGTGAGCAGGGCGAGGCCCATGACGGCGGCAGCAGCTGCGCCGATTACCCGGGACATCTTCATCGTCGTCATCGCCTATCGCCTCGTCGTCGTGCGTGCTTGCCGCGCACCGTAGCCGTACCCCGGTATGTCGTGTGTGCCGGTGCGCACCGTAGCCGCACGCGGTGTACGGACTACTTCGCGCAGTAGCTGTACGGAAGGTACGAGCGCTTGTCGCCCTGCGGAGCCCCGAGGAACTGCGCGTCCGTCAGTGTCTCCTTCTTGTGCTCGTCCGAGATGGAGAATCCCAGACTCATGCCGAGGGAGACCTCGAAGCCGAACTCCTGGGCGTCCGTCTCGCCGTTGTACTTCATGGTGCTCGACAGGCCGTCCTGGAACATCAGCTGGTCGAACGGGTCGGTTCCGGTGGGCTTCTGCTGCATGGAATGGTCGCCGAACAGGTACTCGAACGGGGCGGTGTTGTTGCCGGAGCCGTCCAGCCACTGCTCGGCTACGGCGCGCTTGTCCTCGGTGGCCTTGTCCGTGTCCTTGCCGAAGATGATCGAGTTCGTCCTGACCTCGATGCCGGTCCCGCCGGAGGAGTCGGTGCCGCTGACCTTGCCGCCGCGCTTGTCCTTGCCCTTCTCGCCGTTGTCGCCGCTGATGTCGCCCTTGTTCGATGTCGAGCTGTTCTCGACGGTCTGGGTCATGTCGATGCGGACGATCTTGCCGGTCTTCTGGTCGCGGGTGACGGTGACCGCCCCGGTCCGGCTGTCCTTCGCGGCGGCCGTGCCGCCGAGCGGGCCCACCGAACCGCTGACCTTGCCCTCCAGGTCGAGCTTGGCGGTGTACGTGTACGACTCGTTGCCGTTGACGTCGTCCTTGGTGATGGTCACCTCGGGGGAGAACTTGGCCTTGCCGCCGAGCTTGGCGCCGAGCTTCGCCTCGTCGCCCGCGCTGATGGAGAGGCCGCCGTCCGCGTACGCGTTGAGGCCGATCGTCGAGTACGAGATCTTCTTGTCGCCGATCTTGTCCTCGACGTCCTTCTTCTTGTCGGCCCACTTCATCCCGGAGTACCAGCCGCCGCCATAGCCGCCGCTGTACTTGGTGGAGGCCTCCCACATCTTCATTTCCGCGATGTCGTCCCGCATCTTCTGGGCGTCCTCCTCGCTCTTGAAGACCCAGGTGTCACCGTTGGTGATCTTGATGCCGCCGCCGACGTCCACATCGGCCTTGCCCAGCTTGCCGAGCTTGACGCCGGGGGTGCCGGCGGTGGCGCCGGCCGAAGCGGCGTCGGTGAACGTCATGTAGACCAGCTTGTCGTTCTCGTCGACCTTGCCGTCGTTGTTCACGTCCGTCTTGGCCTGGCTGACCTTCTGCTGGAAGCCGTACTCGTTGCCCCACTCGAACCAGCCGATCTTGACCTTGTCGCCGACGGTTTCGGAGATGCTGGAGACCTGGCACATCCTGGGCTCGTAGTCGGCGTCCGTCTTCGGCTTCGCGGTGGTGTCCCCGGCGCCGGTGGAGCAGCCGCCACTGCCGCCGCCCAGCGAGCCGATCGCACAGCGGATGCGTTCGCCGATCTGCCCGCCGACCCCCGCCATGGCCATCGCGCCGATCATCGTGACGACCAGGACGATCACCCCGAGGTACTCCGTGGCGGTGGCCCCGCCGTCCCGCCAGGAGTACGGGTGGTACGGCGCCGGGGCGGGCTCCTCGTCGCGGTCGTCCAGCAGCCGGTCGACGGCCAGCCCCGCGGCCGAACCGGTCACCAGCGTGACGACCGGCATCAACGTGCCCTCCAGGCCCACGAGATGCCAGGACACGGCGAATCCGTAGGCCAGCGCGGCCAGCGGGACACCCAGGGAGGCGAGCAGGGTCAGCGGCCGGGACTCGCGGTGCTCGTCGGGCAGGACGCGGGCCGAGGCCAGGACCGTGAGCACGGTCGTGATGACGTTCGGCACGTGCAGCAGGCCCAGGCGCCAGCCGAAGCTCGCCAGCCGGTCGTCGGTGGCGAGCATCTCGACGAGCCCGCGCGACACCAGATATCCGGCGGCGATGTAGACGAGGGCGCCGGCGGCCCAACTACGGGTCAGGGCGAAGAACACGCCACTGCCCGCGCCGGAACCACCCCCGCCGCCCGGTGGTATGCGGCCCGCGCTTCCGCTCTCCCAGCCCCCGCCACCACTCACGCTTCTTCCTCTCCGACGCCTGCTTGACATGCCTGTGCCCGCAGTTCCGCAATTCGGGTGTGGCGTGAGCGTACGGATGTACGAGCTGGGTGACCTGGGCCCTTGGCCCCAAACCCGGGCCCAATGAGCGATGCCCCGCCCCGCCCGCGGGGCGCGGGGGAGCAGGGCATCGGGGAAGGGACGCGGAGGGCCGGTCCGGGACGGTCAGTCCAGATCGTCCGCGAACGTTCCCGCGCGTTCGGCGATCTCCGGCTTCCGGGCCCGCAGCACGGCGAAGCCGACGAGGCCGACGACCAGCGCGCCGACGAACACGTACGGCAGCACATTCAGCGGCCAGGCCGGAGCCGGCCACAGGTTGCGGTAGAAGACGTAGATCATCGCGGCGGAGCCGATCAGACCCAGACCCCAGGTGATGAGGAGACCGCGGGCCCCGATCCGGCGTACGAACAGCGGCGCGGCCAGACACACCAGGGTGTAGCTGAGCATGTAGCCGAAGACGCCGACGGTGTCGATGTACGTCGTCGCGTCCAGCGGCGCGGTTCCGGCGCCGACGACGAACACCGCGGGGAGGGCGACGAACGGGGCGACGGCCCAGATGGCGGCGGAGGGGGTCCGGTGGCGGGGGTGGGCGACACCGAGCCGGGCCGGCATCACCCCTTCCTTCGCCATCCCGAAGAGCAGGCGGGCGGCGACGGTGATGCAGGCCATCACCACGGCCACGAACGAGGCGGCGAAACCGGCGTGCAGGAAGAACTTCAGGAAGCCGAGGCCGGACAGCTCCGCCAGTTCGTCCATCGGGTCGGAGCTCCTCGCCAGGGCGTCCGCCCCGCCGAACCCGGCGACCTGCGCGTACGTCGCGAACATGTAGAGCACACCGGCCAGGACCGCACTGCCCATCACCGAACGGGGAATCGCCTTGTACGGGTCGGTGGCCTCGGCCCCGAGCGATGCGGCGCCCTCGAAACCGACGAAGCCGAGTACACCCAGCACCACGGCGAACACGACACCGTCGAGGGTGGAGCCGCTGAGGCTCAACTGCTCGGTGTCGATGATGTTCCCGCTCTTGAAGAAGGCGGGGACCAGCACGACGACGATGAGGACGATCGACACGACCTCCAGCACGGAGGCGACGCGCGCCGCCGTCCGCACACTGGCGATCGTCAGCCGGATCGCGACGGCGGCCAGCAGCACATCGAGCAGGATCTGGCCGGGGATGCCGGTAAAGAGCCCGATGCCGATCTGGTCGAGTGCGCGCGCCGTGTAGTACCCGGCGCCCGCGAGCGAACCCGAACCGATGCACACCGCCCCGATGAGCAGGGCCCAGCCGGTCACGAACGAGCCGGGCGCCCCGAGCGAGAGCCGGGAGAAGGCGTACAGCGAACCGACCCCGGCCCGCCTGCGGGCGAAGACGCAGATGCAGTACGCGATCGCGAGGACGGCGGCCATGGCCAGGAAGAACGAGAACCAGGCGCCGTTGCCCGCGGACGCCGCCATGCTGGCGGGGGCGAACGCGATGACAGCGCTGGGGGCGACATTCGCGACGCTCTGCGCGCCGACCTCGAACGTGGAGACGGAGCGGTGGGCCAGACCGTCGGCCGGCTTTCCGGGAGCGGCCTGCTTTCCGGCCGTGCTCATGCCCGGTCCGCCGTCATCAGCAGCTGACGCAGGGCGTGACCGGCGGCGAGGTCGGCCAGCGCGTCGCCCGCCTCGTCCAGCGGACGCCGTGCCGAGATCATCGATTCCACGTCCAGCTCACCCGACACCACGAGGTCCACCAGATCCGGAATGTCGCGGGCGGCGTCGACCGAGCCGTAGTTGGAACCGAGAATGCGCTGGTCGGCCTCGGCGAGCGCGAGCGGATCGAAGCGCGCCGTGCGGCCGGTCGGCGGCAGACCGACGATGACGGCGGCGCCGCCCTGGCCGAGTGCCGCGATGGACTGCTCGGTGGTCTCGATCTTGCCGATGGCGTCGAACACGTAGTCCAGGCCCTCCGGGACCAGGGCCCGCAGCGCCTCGACGACATCGCCGTCCCGTGCGTCGATCGCGTCCGTCGCGCCGAGCCGACGGGCCAGCTCCAGCTTCTCGGGGACCACGTCGACGGCGACGATGCGGCCGGCCTTCGCGAGCCGGGCACCCTGCACGCAGGACAGGCCCACACCGCCGCAGCCGATGACGGCCACGGTGGCCCCGGCCTCGACCCCCGCCGTGTTGCGGACCGCGCCGACACCGGTGGCGATGGCGCAGCCGACGAGGGCGATCACATCGAGGGGCGCGTCCTTGCGTACCTTGATCGCGCCGGAGGCGGGAACCACGACGCGCTCGGCGAACGAGGAGACGCCCAGGTAGTGGTGGGCCGGCTCGCCGTCGACGGAGAGCCGGCTGGTGCCGTCGTACAGCACCCCGCCGGGCGCCACGACCTCGGCGACCAGGCTGCACGCGGCCGGGCGCCCGGAGACACAGAAGCGGCAGGTGCCGCAGGACGGGACCCAGGACAGGACGACATGGTCGCCGGGTTCGAGACCGGTGACGCCCTCGCCGAGCGCGGTGACCACGCCCGAGCCCTCGTGTCCCATCACGACCGGGGTGGGGTGGTCCCACTCGCCGCGCAGGACATGCAGGTCGGAGTGGCAGACCCCGGCCGCCGTGACGGCGACCTCGACCTCGCCGGGGCCGGGCGGGGCCAGGGTGACGTCGGTGACGGTCACCTCCTGCCCGGGGGAGCGGAAGACGACGCCGCGCACGGTGCGTGCGGTGCTCTCTTGGGAAGACGGGGAGCTCATCGGCTACTCCTCGGGTGGTGCGGGACGGGCAGGGGAGGGGAAGGGAGGGCGGCACAGCGGTCCCCCAGGACGCCTGGTTTAGCGCCATTAAACTTTCGTCAAAGTTTTACAGCACTAAACTCGGTGGGTAAAGACCCTTCCGACCTGCATTTGTCCCCGGCCACTGACCGTGACTTCCTCGACAGGTAGCGTGTCCGCCATGCCCGAAGCCCCTGACAGTCCCATGTCCACGATCGGCCCGCGGCTGCGTGAGCTCCGCCGGGCACAGGGGCTGACGCTCGCTCAGATCGCCGATTCCGCAGGCGTGACCAAGGGATTCGTCAGCCTCGCCGAACGCGGCAAGACCTCGGTCTCCGTCCCGACCCTGATCCGTATCTGCGAGGCCCTGGGCACCGGCATCGCCTCCCTCTTCGACTATCCGGACCAGGACGTCGTCAAGGGCGGCCTGGGCGCCAAGCTGGAGATGGGCGGGCACGGCATCGAGGAGTTCCTCCTCACTCCGGCCGAGGAGCGGCACGTCCAGGTCATGCGGACGATCCTGCGGCCCGGCGGCGGTTCGGGCGGCGCGTACAGCCTGGAGGCCGAGACCGTCTTCGCCTACCTGGTCAGGGGCACGCTGCGGCTGAGCGTGGACGGCGAGCCCAGGCTCCTGGAGGCCGGGGACTCGACGACCTTCTCGGCCCGCGCCGCACACGCCTGGGACAACCCCGGTGAGGACGAGGCCGAGGTCCTCTGGTCGATCGCCCCCGCCCTGCCGCTCTCCCGCACCAAACTCCGTCCCTAAAGCCCGTCCGGCACGCGCGCCCCGGCCGGACGCTGCCGCCCGTCCGTGCGGTGGGACGACCCGCCGCGGCGATAATCGGAAGCATGCCCGACCGTGATCCGGCCACTCAGGCCATGGCTCCCACACCGCAGCTCGCGCGGCAGCGCGCCCAGCCGCGACCTCCCGTCCGGGGCCGTCTCGCCGCGGCCCTCACGGCGGCGGCACCCGCTCTCGGGGCGTACGCGGCCGTGCGCCTGATCGGTCTCGTCGTCCTCGCCGCCGCCGCGTCGAACGCCGACAAGAGCGCCCTCCACCTCCTCGGCGAGCGCTGGGACTCCGTCTGGTACCAGCGGATCGCCGAGAACGGCTACGGCTTCACCGCCACCCTCCCGAACGGCGCCGTCCACCCCGACCTGGCCTTCTTCCCCCTGCTGCCCGCTCTGGAGCGCGGCGTCGCCGAGCTGACCCCGCTCTCCCTCGCAGGCGCCGGACTCCTGGTCGCCTGGGCCGCCGCACTCCTCGCCGCCTGGGGGATCTTCGCCGTCGGGGCGCATCTGTACGGCCGCCGGACCGGGGTGGTGCTGGCCGCGCTGTGGGGCGTGTACCCGACGGCGTTCGTCCAGTCGATGGCGTACACCGAAACGCTGTTCACCGCGTTCGCCGCCTGGGCGCTGTACGCCGTACTGACCCGGCGCTGGATCGTGGCGGGCACTCTGTGCGTATTCGCCGGGCTGACCAGGCCCTCCGCAGCGGCGCTCATCGCCGCCGTCGCGATCACCGCCGCGGGCACGCTCGCAGGGGAGTACCGGGCCGGCCGGACGGACGGCATCGTGCGCCGCAACGCCCGGATGCTGATCGGTACCGCACTCGCGCCGCTGGGCTGGCTCGCGTACGTGGTGTTCGTCGCCGTACGGGAGGGCAGTCCGTTCGCGTACTTCGACGTCCAGGCACAGTGGGGCAACAGCATCGACGGAGGCGTGGCGCTCGCCTCGTTCATTTTCGGGCTGCCGCTGCCCGGCGCGCTCGGGCTGTGCGCGGCGCTGGCGGGCCTGGGGTGGGTGGTGTCCCTGTGCGTACGGCAGCGCCAGCCGCTCCCCGTACTCGCCTACTGCATCGCCGTCGTCGTCATCGCGCTGATCGGTTCGGGATACTTCGGGTCCAGGCCACGGCTGATGATGCCGGCCTTCCCGCTGCTCCTGCCGCCCGCCGTCGCGCTGCTGCGGCTGCGCACCACGGCCCGCACGGTGACGGTCGTCGCCGTGCTCGCGATGGCCTCGGCGGCCTACGGGGCGTGGACGCTGCTCGGCTCCGGCCCGCCGTAAGTGCGAATTCCGGCCGTCCGGCGCCCTCAGTCCCGGTCCTCCTCCGTCTGGACGATCCGCACCCGCGCCCCCGGCCGCAGCCCCCACTTCTCCATCGCCCCGGCCTCCGACTCGATCACATGACGGGCCCGCAGGCGGGGCAACCCGAGCCGGCCCGGCTTCATCGTGCGGACGGCGAGCACGTTGAACTTCCGGTCCACATAAGCCACATCGATGGTGAACCGCATCCGGAAGGTGTGCACACTCCCGCACGGGGTGATCAGCAGGGCGCCGTCGATCCCGTCCTGACCGAGCAGCCCGCGGCTCCTGGCCCGGTACGTGGCCGCGATCCGTAGCGGTATCCCCGGCTCCTGCCCTCCCTGTGGATCGGTGACCGTCAACGTCCCATTCCCATTGCGCCATTGAGCCATGGCCCAGACGGTAGCGCCCGGTGAAGGCCGCTGGGTCCGAAACGTTCCGCAATGGGCCCCCGGACCCATGACCCCGTACCCGGCGCCCGTCTAGGGTCGGCTCCGTGTACGCCATGCTGACAGTGCTCGCCGCACTCTGGGGCGCAGCGGCCGGACTGCTGGTCCCGCGCGCCGCCTACCGGTTCTCCGTCGAACCGGAGGACGACTGGCGGGACACCTGCCCGGCGGGCCACGCCCTGACCGGGGCCGCCCGCGGCTGGCTCGGCTCCACCCGGTGCGCCGGGTGCGCGGCGGCGGTGCCGGTACGCGTCCCCGCGGGCGACGAGCCGGGAGGCCGGAGCGAGGCCGGTGAAGCCACCACCCGGCCCGCGGCGCGGTACGCCCCCGGCGTCCTCGCCCCCGTCGTCACCGCGCTCGCCTGCGCCGCCCTCGCAGCGGCCACCGGACTGCGCCCCGAAATCGCCGTCTGGCTGCTGCTCGCCCCCGTGGGCGTACTCCTGGCGACGATCGACCGCCGCGTCCACCGCCTGCCGGACCGGCTGACCCTGCCCGCCGCCGCGGCGGCCATCGCGCTCCTGGGCGTCGTGGCGCTGCTCCCGGAGCACGGCGGATCCTGGCTGTCCGCCCTGCTCGGCGGAGCGGCTCTGGGCGCCTTCTACTTCCTGCTCTTCCTCATCAACCCGGGCGGGATGGGCTTCGGAGACGTCAAGCTCGCCCTGTCGCTGGGTGTGGCCCTCGGCTGGTACGGCTGGGCCGTGGTGTTCGCCGGAGGGTTCGCCGGGTTCCTGCTCGGTGCGGTGTACGGGTTCGGGCTGATGGTCCTGAAACGGGCCGGGCGCAAGACCGGCATCCCGTTCGGCCCGTTCATGATCACGGGTGCGTTGCTGGGCATACTGCTCGGCGGCCTGTCCGCCTGACCGACCCCGCCAGGAGAACGGGGCTCGCCCGACGACCACCCGGAGAACGGGCCCGCCCGGCCACCGCCCGTATTGAGGTCGCGCGGGCCACCATCCCGCTGACACCCTGTCCGTATGTCCGGAACACCCGCCGAAGCGGCAGAACGCGCACGATTCGACGCCCTCGTCGAGGGGGCCGCCACCGTCTCCGTCGACGGCTGGGACTTCTCCTGGCTCGACGGCCGGGCCACCGAACAGCGCCCGTCCTGGGGCTATGCCCGCGCCATGGCGGACCGGATGGCACGGGCGAGGGCCGCGCTCGACATCCAGACCGGCGGAGGCGAGGTCCTCGCCTCCGTACCGAAGCTCCCGCGGCTCACCGTCGCCACCGAGTCCTGGCCGCCGAACATCGCCCGCGCCACCGCCCTTCTGCACCCGCTCGGCGCAGTCGTGGTCGCCGATGCGGACGAGCCGCCGCTGCCGTTCGGCGACCACGCCTTCGACCTGGTCGTCAGCCGGCATCCCGTGACCACCTGGTGGGCGGAGATCGCACGGGTGCTCACCCCCGGCGGCACGTACTTCTCGCAACAGGTCGGCCCGGCCAGCGTGTTCGAACTCGTCGAGTACTTCCTCGGCCCGCAGCCGCCCGAGACGCGCGGCGCCCGCGACCCGGACCGGGCCCGGACCGAAGCCGAGGCGGCCGGGCTCGACGTCGTCGATCTGCGGATGGAGACGCTGCGCACCGAGTTCTTCGACATCGGCGCCGTCGTCTACTTCCTGCGGAAGGTGATCTGGATGGTGCCGGGCTTCACCGTCGAGGAGTACCGGCCGCGACTGGCCGAACTGCACCACCGGATCGAGACCGAGGGGCCGTTCCTCGCCCACACCACCCGATTCCTGATCGAGGCCCGCAAACCGGAGTAGGCCACGCCCCCTGCTTCCGCCCGAAGGGTGCGACCCTTGACGGCGAGCGCACGGGAGGGAACCGGCCATGTGGGTGGGGAACGAAGACGAGGCACCGCGTGTTCCGGAGCAGGGCGGGGCCGACTGGCTCAGAGGCGCACGGATCGTCGGAGTGCTCGGCGTCTTCTACCGGCCGGAAGGTCGGATGGGGGAGCCGGAGGCGGTCGAATTCCTGCTGGCCGACGGCCAGTCGCTGCTCCTGACCTGTGCCTCCGACGGAACCCTGCATGTCGGCCCCGGCGCCTGGCCCCGGCTGCCCGGCTGGTGCGTACCGTCGGGACAGTGGGAGTTCGCCGCCGTGCCGAACCTGCCGCAGCCCCCCGACGGCGGCTGGACCGTCACCCGCACCGAGGAGCGCGGGAACGGGCGGGGCGAGGTGCACGAGGCCGTCATCCGCTGCGGGGGCGGACGCTTCGTGGTCGCCGGCGGCGACACCGTGGCCATCCGCTTCACCCGCGGCCACCGGGGCACCCCGGCGCCCGCGTGAGCGTTCGCCCGGCCCGGGGCACGGTCGCGATCCGGGCCGTCATCATTCTCTGTCCGACCGGCTGCGTGAAGCCGGTCGGCGGCCACGGGGACGCCAACCGGAGAGCCGTGCTCGCACCGCAGTCCGATGAATTCGGAGAGTAATTGTGGAGTGGCGTGGCACGCAGCATCACTTACGAAGGGTTATGGTGGAAACCCCCCCTCGGGCCGGTCCGTATCCCCCCCCACGGACCGGCCCGTTTTTTGTGCCCAGGTTCCGTGCCCGGGCTCCCCGGTCCACATGAGGCCGCAGCACCGGCCACGCACCCCTCCCGCAGTACCGGCCACGCATCCACCGCAGCACCGGCCGCGCACCCGGCCCCCCGTACCGGCTACGCATCCGTCCCCCGTGCCGGCCGCGCGCCGGCCCCCGTACCGGCCCCGCGCGGTCGGCCCTCCCCCGTCGGCCCTCCCCCGTCGGCCCTCCCCCGTCGGCCCTCCCCCGTCGGCCCTCCCCCGTCGGCCCTCCCCCGTCGGCCCTCCCCCGTCGGCCCTCCCCCGTCGGCCCCGTCAGCCCCGTCCGGCCCAGATGTTGGTGCCCGCGGTGTCCACGGCGAAGTCGTCGATCTCCTTCAACTCCTCGGCGGACAGCGGCGGTCCGGCGAGCGCCGCGACGTTCTCCTCCAGCTGCTTCACGCTCGAAGCGCCGATCAGCGCCGAGGTCATACGACTGTCCCGCAGCACCCAGTTCAGCGCCAGCTGGGCGAGTGACTGACCGCGCCGCCGGGCGATGTCGTTCAGCCCGTTCAGCCGGCGGAGCACCTCGTCGGAGAGCAGGCCCGGGTCCAGGGACTTGCCCTGGGTGGCGCGCGAACCCTCCGGGATGCCCGTCAGGTACTTGTTCGTGAGCAGGCCCTGCGCGAGCGGCACGAAGGAGATGCAGCCCATGCCGGCCGTCTCCAGGGTGTCGAGCAGACCGTCGTCCTCGATCCAGCGGTTGATCATCGAGTAGGACGGCTGATGGATCAGGGCCGGTACGCCCATCTCCTTGAGCAGCCGGGCCGCCTCCGCGGTCTGCTCCGCGTTGTAGGAGGACACGCCCACGTACAGCGCCTTGCCCCGCTGCACGGCGGAGGCCAGCGCCCCCATCGTCTCCTCCAGCGGAGTGTCCGGATCGAAGCGGTGGGAGTAGAAGATGTCGACGTAATCGAGCCCCATCCGCTTCAGCGACGCGTCCAGCGACGACAGCAGGTATTTGCGGGAGCCCCATTCGCCGTAGGGGCCGGGGTGCATGTCGTAACCGGCCTTGGTGGAGATGATCAGCTCGTCCCGGTAAGGGGCGAAGTCCTGCCGGAACATCTTGCCGAAATTGAGCTCGGCGGAGCCGGGCGGCGGCCCGTAATTATTGGCCAGATCGAAGTGGGTCACCCCGAGATCGAAGGCGCGGCGCAGGATCGCCCGCTGGGAGTCCAGCGTGCGGTCGTCGCCGAAGTTGTGCCAGAGACCGAGGGAGACGGACGGGAGCTTGAGACCGCTGCGGCCGGTGCGGCGGTACTCCATGGAGTCGTAGCGCGAACCGGCGGCCCGGTAGAAGGGAGAAGAATCAGTCACGTTTCTCTCCCTATCACGGACTTGTGACAGGCCGGGTTGGGCCGGTGTGCCGCCTGCGCAGTAATGTGGCGGCCTCGGGGACTGCCACGGCACGGTGGGGCGATGGACCCTGTGGAACGGGTGCGACGCCCCCCAGGGGGGCGGCCCCGGCCCCCGGGCCATGGGGCGGGTGCGCCCGCACAGAACCGAGAGGTGAACTCAGTGAACTTGCGCGACCTGGTGTACGGGCTCTACGCGCGCCGGGTGGAGGCCCGCCTCGACCTCACCCAGGTGCCCAAGCACATCGGTGTCATCCTCGACGGCAACCGGCGCTGGGCGAAGGCGTCCGGCGGCACGGCCGCGCAGGGGCACCAGGCAGGCGCGGACAAGATCCAGGAGCTGCTCGGCTGGTGCAGGGAGACCGATGTGGAGGTTGTCACACTCTGGCTGCTCTCCACGGACAACTTCGACCGGCCCGAGTCCGAGCTGACGCCGCTCCTCGGCATCATCGAGAACACCGTGAGCGACCTCGCGGCGGACGGGCGCTGGCGCGTCCACCACGTCGGCACGCTCGATCTGCTGCCCGCCCGCACGCAGACCGTCCTCAAGGAGGCCGAGCAGGCCACGGCCGGAGTCGACGGGATACTGGTCAACGTCGCCGTCGGTTACGGCGGCCGCCAGGAGATCGCCGACGCGGTCCGCTCGCTGCTGCTGGACCACTCCGACAAGGGGACGTCCTTCGAGGAGCTCGCGGAGATCGTCTCCACCGACCTGATCTCCGAGCACCTCTACACCCGGGGTCAGCCCGACCCGGACCTCGTCATCCGTACCAGCGGTGAGCAGCGGCTGTCCGGCTTCATGCTCTGGCAGAGCGCGCACTCCGAGTACTACTTCTGCGAGGTCTTCTGGCCGGCCTTCCGCCGCGTCGACTTCCTTCGCGCCCTGCGCGACTACGCGGCCCGCCACCGCCGCTACGGCGGCTGACACCGCCGCCGGGCTCCCGGGGCAGCCGTCCCCCGTCGGGGCACCGCTCCCGTCGGCACCGGTTCCGTCCTCAAACGCGGGACGGGCTTGAGTGGTGCCACTCACCGGCGCTGTCCAGCCCGTCCGGCGTTTGAGGACGGAACCGTGCGGGCCGTGTGCCCGAACCCATGTACCCGGGCCACAACTCCCAGCTCAACCGCCCGCCCAGGGCGGCATGGCTTTGCGTGTTCGAGGGAATACCCCTGACAGGTCGACGTCCGGTCGCCAACCAGGCGGACGTCGTGTCCAAGTGAGCGGCATGGAGTCCGCTCGCCCGGGAGGCCCTTTGCACACGAAGGACCGTACATACAGTGCGTCCGACGCGGAGGGCCGGCGCTCGGCCCGTGCATCGGGGCCGCAGCCCGGTCCGTCCTCTCCCATTGGGATGCTCCGCGACGCCGTCGCACCCCAACCTCGTCCGAGGGGGTACGTCCTTCCGTGGTGACCAGCACGAAGCGCCGCATGCTCGACAGGCGCACCTATGTTCTCGACACCAGCGTCCTGCTGGCCGATCCGAACGCCATGGCCCGGTTCGACGAGCACGAAGTCGTGCTCCCGATCGTCGTGGTCACGGAACTGGAGGCCAAACGGCACCACCCGGAGCTGGGGTACTTCGCCCGCCAGGCCCTGCGCCTGCTGGACGACTTCCGCACCCGGTACGGCCGGCTGGACGCCCCGATCCCACTCGGGGATCTGGGCGGGACCCTGCGCGTCGAACTCAACCATTCCGACCCCGGCGTACTGCCCGCCGGCTACCGGTTGGGGGACAACGACTCACGGATCCTCGCGGTCGCGCGCAACCTCCAGGCCGAGGGGTACGACGTCACGGTCGTCTCCAAGGACCTGCCACTGCGCATCAAGGCGTCCTCGGTCGGCCTCCTCGCCGAGGAGTACCGCGCCGAACTCGCCATCACCGACTCCGGCTGGACGGGGATGTCGGAACTGCCCCTCGCCGCGGAGCAGGTGGACCTGCTCTATGGAGAGGAGACGCTGTACGTACCCGAGGCCGCCGAACTGCCCGTGCACACCGGACTGGTCCTCCGGTCCGAGCGCGGCAAGGCGCTCGGCCGGGTCACCGCCGACGGCAGTGTGCGCCTGGTGCGCGGTGACCGGGAGGTCTTCGGCATCCACGGCCGCAGCGCCGAACAGCGGATCGCACTCGATCTCCTCCTCGACCAGGACGTCGGCATCGTGTCGCTGGGCGGCCGGGCCGGCACCGGCAAGTCGGCGCTGGCGCTCTGCGCCGGCCTCGAAGCCGTTCTCGAGCGCAGGCAGCACCAGAAGGTGATGGTCTTCCGCCCGCTGTACGCGGTCGGCGGACAGGAGCTGGGCTATCTCCCCGGCACCGAGGCCGAGAAGATGAGCCCCTGGGCGCAGGCCGTCTTCGACACGCTGTCGGCGGTCGCCGGCCGCGAGGTGATCGAGGAGGTGCTGGGGCGCGGCATGCTGGAGATCCTGCCGCTCACCCACATCCGGGGCCGCTCGCTCCACGACGCCTTCGTGATCGTCGACGAGGCGCAGTCCCTCGAACGGAACGTCCTGCTGACCGTGTTGTCCCGGATCGGGGCAAATTCCCGGGTGGTGCTCACACATGACGTGGCCCAGCGGGACAACCTCCGGGTCGGCCGGTACGACGGAGTCGTCGCCGTGGTCGAGAAGCTGAAGGGTCATCCGCTCTTCGCGCACGTCACGCTCACCCGCTCCGAGCGTTCGCAGATCGCCGCACTGGTGACCGAAATGCTGGAGGACGGTCACATCTGATACGGGATACGACAGTTGGTGCCGCCCGGCGAGCGCAGCAGCTTAGCCGGGCGGCACCGTGCTGCGGTGGCAATTCCATAAATCACTTGCTCCGAACGAGGTGTGACCTTTCACACGCAACGGAGAATTGCTTCCCGGCGTGCCGTTCCGGCAGAGTCTTGCTTCCGTCAGGCCCCGCATACGGCACACCCGCACCTCCCGAGGTGCCACGCACCACACAACTCAACAACCGCCGTCCGTATGCCGCCCGCGAGCACCACGCGGCACTCCCTCCGGGGAGTCGCCCACCGGGTCCGTGCCTCCCGTGACCCAAGCAGTAGGGAGGCCAGCGCCAGGGGCACGATTGCGTCCGCGAGGTCACCTAAGCGGGCGATGCTGGAAGGACACCGTGTGAGCCGGATCTCGGTCCGGGGGTTCGCCGTGGCGTCAGCCACCGCGGTCACCACCGTCGGCGCCGTCGTAGGCGTTGCCTCGGGCAGCACTCCCGCTGTCGACGACAACAACTTCGAGGCGGCCGCAGCCGACACGACGCTTCTCGCCGACATCCCTGCGGGCCAGCAGGCCCAGGTGCAGACCGCCTCGCTGACGCAGCAGGCCGACGTCCAGGCGTCCGCGGCCGACGCGGCGGCGAAGAAGTCCGTGGAGGAAGCGGCGCGCATCCAGGCCGCCAAGGACGCCAAGTCGAAGAAGCAGGCGGCCGAGGCCAAGCTGGAGAAGGAGCGCCAGGCCAAGAAGGACGCGGCCGAGCGCGCCAGCCGCTCCGAGATCCGCAGCGCCTCCACGTTCGCCCAGCAGAGCTCGTACACCGTGGCCCAGGTCCAGGCGATCGCGCGGCAGATCGTTCCCGCTGACCAGTTCCAGTGCTTCAGCAACATCGTGAACGTCGAGTCCACCTGGAACTACCGGGCGAGCAACCCGTCCTCCGGTGCCTACGGTCTCGTCCAGGCGCTGCCCGGCTCGAAGATGGCGTCCGCCGGCGCGGACTGGCAGACCAACCCGGCCACCCAGATCAAGTGGGGCCTCAGCTACATGAACGGCACCAAGTACGGCAACCCGTGCGGTGCCTGGGCCTTCTGGCAGGCCAACCACTGGTACTAGAGCGTGCCGAGATCCCGGTCTCGATCGCGAAGCCCCTCACCGTCCTGCGGTGAGGGGCTTCGCGCGTGTACGGTCGGTCCGGACTGCTCGGTGGGGGAGCGGTGGGGAGAGACGACGGGGGAAAAGGAACGATCATGTCGAATCTACCGGGGTGGCTCGGCCGTCTGGGCGCCGAACTGACCGACCTGGGCGAGCGGCTGGAGCGGCGCAGGGCCGAAGCCGAGAAAGGCGAGGCCGAGCTCGTCGAGCCGCCGGTGCCCGCCCCCGTACCCGCGACAGCCGCCGCAGTACCGGACGAGGCGGCCCGGCCCGAGACCGCTGGCGGCGACCGTGTCCCGCCGCCGCCCGCGTACGCCCCCTCCGTGGCCGCCCGGCCCGATCCGGTCGCGGCGATCCCCTGGGGCATGCGGGTCGCGGCCGAGGCCGGCTGGCGGCTGCTCGTCCTGGCGGGCACGCTCTGGGTCCTGATGCGGGTCATCAGCGCCGTACAGCTGGTCGTTCTGGCCTTCGCCGCCGCGCTGCTCATCACCGCGATGCTGCAGCCGACCGTCGCCCGGCTGAAGCGGTACGGTCTGCCGCGCGGACTGGCCACCGCGGTCACCACGATCCTGGGCTTCGTCATCATCGGGCTGGTCGGCTGGTTCGTGGTCTGGCAGGTCATGGACAACATCGACACCCTCTCCGACAAGGTGCGGACGGGTATCGACGATCTGAAGAACTGGCTGCTCGACAGCCCCTTCCATGTCACCGAGCAGCAGATCAACGACGTCGCCAAGAACCTCAGCGACACCATCGGCACCAACACCGAACAGATAACCTCCGCCGGACTGCAGGGCGTCACCGTGATGGCGGAGGTCCTCGCCGGGATGCTGCTGGCGATGTTCTCGACGCTCTTCCTGCTGTACGACGGGAAGCGCATCTGGCACTGGGTGCTGAAACTGGTGCCCGCGCAGGCCCGGCCGGGTGTCGCGGGTGCCGGGCCGCGGGCCTGGCGGACGCTGACCGCCTATGTGCGGGGCACGGTCGTCGTGGCGCTGATCGACGCGATCTTCATCGGGCTCGGGATCTGGTTCCTGAAGGTGCCGATGGCGGTGCCGCTCGCCGTCTTCATCTTTCTGTTCGCCTTCATTCCGCTCGTCGGCGCGGTGATCTCCGGGGCGCTCGCGGTGGTCGTCGCGCTCGTCACCGAGGGTGTGTTCACCGCGCTGATGGTGCTGGTCGTGGTGCTCGCCGTGCAGCAGATCGAGGGGCATGTGCTGCAGCCGTTCATCCTGGGACGCGCGGTACGGGTGCATCCGCTCGCCGTCGTCCTCTCGGTCGCCGCGGGCGGCATGATCGCGGGCATCGGCGGAGCGGTCGTCGCGGTGCCGCTGGTCGCGGTCACCAACACGGTGGTCGGTTATCTGCGCGCGTACGGGCAGGAGGAAGCCCTGCGGCACGCTCCGTCCCCACGCGGGGCGTCCGCGCTGGATGTCGCTCCGAGGTCCGCGCCGGGCTCGCCGCCCGAGGACATCGACTACGGCGACGACGAGGACAGTGGCGACAAGACCGCCAAGTGAACAGAAGAAGGGCCCCGGGGACGGTCGGTCGTCCTCGGGGCCCTTCTCGTACAGAGGGTACTGCTGGTCCTACTCGGCGAGCACGGCCTCGGCTTCGAGGGTCACGCCGACCGCCTGGATCACCGAGGCGATCTTGACGGCTTCCTGAATGATCTCACGGTCCACGCCCGCCTTGCGCAGCACCTGCTCGTGGGAGTCCAGGCACTGGCCGCAGCCGTTGATCGCGGAGACCGCGAGCGACCACAGCTCGAAGTCGGTCTTCTCCACGCCGGGGTTGCCGATGACATTCATCCGCAGGCCCGCACGGAGCGTCCCGTACTCGGGGTCCGACAGCAGGTGCCGGGTCCGGTAGAAGACGTTGTTCATCGCCATGATGGCGGCGGCCGACTTCGCGGCGGTGTACGCCTGGGCGGAGAGATTGGCCCTCGCCTCCGGCTCCAGCTCGCGCAGCACCTTCGGCGAGCGCGAGGCGATCGCGCAGGCGAGGACGGTGCCCCACAGCTGCTGCTGCGGGAGGTCGCTGTTCCCGATGACCGAACCGAGGTTCAGCTTCAGGTCCTTGGCGAAGTCCGGAACGGCGGCCTTCAGTTCGTCGAGTGCCATGTCGCTGTCAGCTCACTCGCCCGAGAGGAGCGCGACCGGGTCGAGGGTGTTCTCGCCCTTGGTCCAGTTGCAGGGGCACAGCTCGTCGGTCTGCAGGGCGTCCAGGACCCGCAGGACCTCCTTGGGGTTACGGCCCACGGAACCGGCGGTCACCATCGTGAACTGGATCTCGTTGTTCTGGTCGACGATGAAGACGGCGCGCTGGGCGAAGCCGTCCTCGCCCTCGATGCCGAGGTCACGCATGAGCTCGTGCTTCGAGTCGGCCATCATCGGGAAGGGCAGGTCGGTCAGGTCCGGGTGGTCCTTGCGCCAGGCGTGGTGCACGAACTCGGAGTCACCGGAGAAGCCGAGGATCTGGGCGTCCCGGTCGGCGAACTCGTCGTTCAGCTTGCCGAAAGCGGCGATCTCGGTCGGGCACACGAAGGTGAAGTCCTTCGGCCACGCGAAGACGATCTTCCACTTGCCCTCGTAGGTCTTGTGGTTGATCTGCTCGAACTCCTTGCCGCTCTCCAGCGAAACACAAGCAGTCAGGTCGAACTCGGGGAACTTGTCACCGACAGTGAGCACGCGCTCTCCTTGCAGCGTAGGAATTCCCTTTTACGGGAGTTCCTGAGGGTTGGACGTTCTCCACCTTGGCACAGAGCACATTGATAGCGGAAATAGCTACACTTGGTCGTGATGATCGGAGGTGCCTATCAGTGGCGCAGAGTAATCAGGGTAATCGGACCAAACAGCCCAGCCTGTCGCAGCTGCGTGCCTTCGTGGCCGTCGCCGAGTATCTGCACTTCAGGGATGCGGCGGCAGCAATCGGGATGAGCCAGCCGGCGCTCTCCGGAGCCGTTTCCGCGCTGGAGGAGGCGCTGGGTGTCCAGCTCATCGAGCGTACGACGCGCAAGGTGCTGCTCTCGCCGGCCGGGGAGCGGCTCGCGGTGCGGGCCCGGGTGGTGCTGGAGGCCGTCGGTGAACTGATGGAGGAGGCCGAGGCGGTCCGGGCGCCGTTCACCGGAGTGCTCCGGCTCGGCGTGATCCCGACCGTCGCGCCGTATCTGCTGCCGACCGTGCTGCGGCTCGTCCACGAGCGCTACCCGGAGCTCGACCTCCAGGTGCACGAGGAGCAGACTTCCTCGCTGCTGGAGGGGCTGGCCGCGGGAAGGCTGGACCTGCTCCTCCTCGCGGTGCCGCTCGGGGTGCCGGGGGTGAGCGAACTCCCGCTCTTCGACGAGGACTTCGTGCTCGTGATGGAGCGGGACCACTGGCTGGGCGGGCGCGCCGACATTCCGCGCGAGGCGCTGCGCGAGCTGCCGCTGCTCCTGTTGGACGAGGGCCACTGCCTGCGCGACCAGGCGCTGGACATCTGCCGGGAGGCGGGGCGTACGGAGGGCGCACCGGTCACCACGACCGCCGCCGGGCTCTCGACGCTGGTGCAGCTGGTGGCCGGCGGGCTCGGGGTGACGCTGCTGCCGCGGACCGCGGTGACGGTCGAGACCGCCCGCAACGACGCGCTGGTCACCGGGTACTTCGGGGAGCCCGCACCGTCGCGGCGGGTGGCGCTGGCGATGCGGACGGGGGCGGCGCGGCACGAGGAGTTCGAGGAGTTCGCGGCGGCGCTGCGGGAGGCGATGAGGGTGCTGCCGGTACGGGTGACGGGGAAGGCGTGAGGGGTGCGGTCCCCCGGGGGACCGCACCCCTTGCGGCTACCGCACCGTCACTCGGTGCGCAGGCCGTCCGGGCGCATCATGCGCCACAGGGGCGGCAGCGACAGCAGGGTGACGAGCAGGATCAGGGCCGCGCCCGCCCCCACCATCGGCAGGAACAGCCACCACTCGGTCACCTTCTTCGCGATCATCCAGATCATCGCCGCTCCCAGGCCGAGGCCGCCCGCGACCGCGACCACCAGACCGATGGCCACGGGCACGGCGGTCTGCCAGAGGACCGACCAGCCGAGCGTGGTCCGCCGGGTGCCGAAGGCGACCAGGACCGAGAGCAGGCGCTTGCGCTCGCGCAGCTGCTCCAGTTGCGAGACCAGCATTGCCACGGCGATCAGCAGCAGGGTCGCGGTCGCGCCGACCCGGAGGCCGGACTGCACGCTGGCGTACTGCCGGTCGCGGGCGACCGACGTCATGGTGACGATCCGCATCCCCCGGTCAAGCTCGGCCGCCGTGTTCCGTACGTACTCGGCGACGTCGTCGACGCTCTGGTCCACCTGGATCTGCGCGTTGGTCTGCGCGTGCAGCAGGGTCCTCGGGTCGATCGCACCGACGGTCGCCACGATGCCCCAGTGCTCCTGGCCCATCGGGTCGCTGCGGGCGACGACGGTCGGAGCGTCGGCGGGCAGGGTCCACAGCTTCGACTTCCCGCCGGTTTCCGGCCCCGCCTGATAGTTGAGTTCGACCGGTTTGCCCTTGCGGGCCGTCTGGTCCACCCAGTCGGACATCTCCTTGTCGTTCGGGGGATGGACGACGAACACATCGCCCTCCTTGCAGGAGTCGACCCGGGCTATCTCGCGCACGGTGGCGCAGTCCCCGACGGTCAGCGAGGTGGTGGGCTGGACGTCGTCGCCCTTGTACTTGCCCGGCTTGACGACGTACGTCTCGACCATCCCGATCACCCCGGTCACGCCCTTGGTGGCCCGGAACTTCCTGATGGTCTCGGTGGCCGCGTCACCCGTGACGGTTTCGGAGAACGTGTAGAACTGGGCGCGCCTCGTGTCCTGCCCCGTCATCAGGGTGAAATCGTCGCCCACCGCGGCGAACAGCATCTGCAGCGCCACCGCACCGGCGACCGCGACCGTGATGCCGCTGACCGCGCGGGAGGCCGCCCCGCTGCTCAGCTGGAGCCTGCGGGTGGCGAGCTGCCAGGGCACCGGGCCGCCGCGCAGCCGGTTCACGCACGCCTCGACCAGCCAGGGCAGCAGCAGCGCGAGCCCGAACAGGACCAGTACGGCGCCACCCGCGATCGGATACGGATCGACCTCGGACTCCGGGCCGACCTTGCCGGTCAGCCCGAGCACCGCCAGTCCGGCGACCGGCACCAGCAGTCGCCACCAGAGCCGGCGCCCGCGGTCGCGGCCGTTGCGTACGACGCCGAGCGGTTCGATCACCACGGAACGCAGGGCGGCGAGCGTGACGAGCACCGCCGCCACCGGAACCGCGACGGCGATCAGCACCGCCGGCCAGGGTGCGGGGACCAGATCCGCCGGGAAGGCGCTGACGTCCCACACCTCGACGTAGGCCATGAGCTGACGCCCCGCCAGGAAGAAGACGAGGCCGAACAGCAGGCCGAGCACCGCTCCGAAGAGCGCCTCGCCGGCCGCGATCCGGCGGGTCGTCCGGATGTCCGCACCGACCAGACGCAGCGCGGCGAGCCGGCGGTCGCGGCGATCGCCGCCGAACCGCACGGCCGTCGCGATGAAGATCGCGACCGGCGCCAGCAGCACGACGCAGATCATGATGACCAGGACGATGAGGATCGGCGACATGGGCTCGGGCGGGCCCGGGTCGCCGTAACCGGCGATCCGGTGACCGCCGTTGGCGGGGGTCAGGGTGTCGCTGCCCATGTAGAAGAGCAGCTCGCCCGGGGCGATCAGGCCCGCGTCGCCGATCGTGCCGGTGATCCGGTGTGACAACCGCTCCCTGAGCAGGCTGCCTTCGGGGGAGGCCAGCAGTTCCTTCAGGGCGGGGGAGACCACCATCTCGTCCGCGCCGGGGAAGCGTCCGACGCCCGGCGGGACGACCGGATGCGTACCGTCCGCACGCATCAGGTAGCCCCCGATGGTGCGGCCGCGGTATTCGGTCTCCGCGTTGATCCGCAGCACCGAGGTGTCCGACTTCTTGGCCGCGGTGTCGGGCGAATCGGAGACCGCGGTCTCGGAGCGGGCCTGGTTGCGCGCGGAGCGCTGGTCGAGCATGTGCGGTACGGACGCGGCTACGAGCAGCAGTGTCACGCCGAGGCCGACACCGACGGCGGTCAGCAGCGTGCGGATCCAGCCCTCGCGCCCGCCCGAGGAGGCGAACCGGACGCCGAGGGCGAGGTCGCGCAGCAGGGCGGTGAAGCCGGTGGGCCCGGTGGGGCGGGGCGCTGTCTCGGCCGGGGCGTTCTTGTGGTCGAGCAGGGTCATAGCGCGTGCTCCAGATCGCGGGTCCGGCCGTCGCGCACGGTGACGTCGCGGTCGGAGTACGCGGCGACCCGGGCCTCGTGGGTCACCAGGACCACGGCGACATGGGTGGACCTGGCCGCCTCGGTGAGCAGTTCCATGACCCGCTCACCGTTGAGGGAGTCCAGGGCGCCGGTCGGCTCGTCGGCGAAGATCACCTTCGGGGAGGCGGCCAGCGCTCGGGCCACCGCGACCCGCTGGCCCTGGCCGCCGGAGACCTCGCCGGGGCGGTTGGCGGCGACGTTGTCGACCTCCAGCCGCTCCAGCCAGTGGCGGGCGGTGGCTTCGGCGGCCTTGCGCTTCGTGCCGCTCAGCCGGAGCGGCAGGGCGACGTTCTCCACGCATGTCAGCTCCGGGACGAGCTGGCCGAACTGGAAGACGAAGCCGAACTCGGTGCGGCGCAGGGCGCTGCGTTCGGCGTCGGACATCGCGGAGAGTTCGCGGCCCGCGTAGGTGATCGTGCCTCTGTCGGGGGTGACGATTCCGGCGAGGCAGTGCAGCAGGGTCGACTTGCCGGAGCCGGACGGGCCCATCACGGCGACGACCTCGCCGGGGTGGATGGAGAGCGAGGCGCCGTCGAGCGCGGGCGTCGACCCGTACGACTTGTACAGGCTGTCGGCGACGAGGAGGGAGCCGGCGGGGGTCATGCGCGCACCTCCGCGGCGAGCCGGTCCAGCCGGGCGGCGGTCAGTTCCAGCCAGCGCAGATCGGCTTCGAGGTGGAAGAGCGCGTGGTCGCAGATCAGCTGATCGGCGAGGTCGCCCTTGCGCTTGCGGTCGGTGAGGATGCGCATGAGACGCAGGTGCTCGGCGCGCTGGGTGTCCAGCAGGGCCTCGGCGCTGCGGCCGGTGAGCAGGGCGAGGACGACCTTCGTGTAGAGCGTCGACTGGAGGTACGGCTCGGGCTTCTCCGGCTGCGCGAGCCAGGTGCCGACATCGGTGATGCCCGCCTCGGTGATGGCGTACCGCTTGCGTTCGGGGCCGCCCCCGCTCTCGACGCCGTCGACCTCGACGAGGCCGTTCTTGAGGAGCCGCGACATCGTCGAGTAGACCTGCCCGTAGTGCAGGGGGCGGTCGTGGCCGAACTTCTCGTCGAAGGCGCGCTTGAGGTCGTAGCCGTGGCGGGGGCCGGACTCCAGGAGCCCGAGCAAGGTGTGGCCGATAGACATGCGCAGCACTGTACACGGTGTGTATACATCGCGTGTATACCGGTGGCTCCGGCCCCCGGACCCCGGCTCCGGGGCCCGATCCCCGGACCCGATCCCCGGACCCGATGCCCGGACCTGATCCCCGGACCCCCGGTCCTCAGTCCTCGGAAGGGCTCGGTCCGGCCTTCGGGGGGCGTCCCCGGCGCGGGATCGGGCGGGCCGCGCCCGGCAGGCGGCCCGCCTCCGCCAGCGCCCTGCGCAGCAGGAACTCGATCTGGGCGTTCGCGCTGCGCAGCTCGTCGGCGGCCCAGTGGGCCAGTGCGTCGTGCACCGCGGGGTCCAGCCGCAGCAGCATCTGCTTGCGCTGCGGCGGGGGCCTGCGCCCGGGGGTCTCTTCCGTCACTGGTCTTCCATCACTGGTAGAGGCTGCCCGTATTGAGAACCGGTTGTACCGCGCGGTCGCCGCACAGCACCACCATCAGATTGCTGACCATGGCCGCCTTCCGCTCCGAGTCCAGCTCGACGACGTCCTGCTCGGCGATCCGGGTCAGCGCCATCTCGACCATGCCGACCGCGCCCTCGACGATCTGCTGCCGGGCCGCGACCACCGCGCCGGCCTGCTGACGCTGGAGCATCGCGGAGGCGATCTCGGGCGCGTACGCGAGATGACTGAAGCGCGATTCGATGATCCGTACACCGGCGGCCTGCACCCGGGCGGTGAGTTCCACGGCCAGCTTCTCGGTGATCTCCTCCGCGTTGCCGCGCAGTGAGAGGCCGTCCTCCTCGTGGGCGTCGTACGGGTACTCGATCGCGATGTGCCGGACGGCCGCCTCGGTCTGGGTGGCGACGAACTCCAGGAAGTCGTCGACCTCGAAGAGCGCCTGCGCGGTGTCCTCGACCTTCCAGACGACGATCGCGGCGAGCTCGATCGGGTTGCCGTAGGCGTCATTGACCTTCAGGACCGCGGTCTCGTGGTTGCGGACCCGGGTGGAGATCTTCCGGCTGCTGGTGAGCGGATTGATCCAGCGCAGCCCGTCGGTACGGATCGTGCCGACGTACCGGCCGAAGAGCTGTATCACCCGTGCCTCGCCCGGTGCGACCATCTTCACACCCGTCATGCAGAAGAACGAGGCGATGGTGAGCAGGATCCCGAAGATGCAGACCGGGATACCCACCCCGTTGTTCCCGTTCGAGCCGACGACGCCGCCGACGATGGCCAGACCGATGCCGGCGATCACCCCGATCACGGTCAGCAGCAGGCCGACGCCGCCGGGGATGCTGTGTGCCGTCACCTCTCTCACCTGCGGTTCGGGCATCTGTGGTGCGTCGGGTGCGAGGTCGGCGGTCAGGGTGGACGCGGTGTACGGATTGCCTTGGTCGGGCATGGAACCCCCCGTTTCGAAAGACCGGCCGTAGCCGGCGGAGACTGACTCGGTGCTAGCAATGTGATTACACATTATCGGGATTCGCAACCCTGAGCGCCTCTCGTGAGTCGGTTCCTTAGAGAACAGGTGCTGATTGTCACGTCCGGAAAAGACTGCATCGCTTGCATTTTGTCCGTGCCGACGGTGTTAGCTGGCTGGGCTGAGCTGATCTGGTCGAGCAGAGAATCGGGAGCAACACAGAGATGGGTCGAGCGGATGCGCGACGAGCCCAGCGGCATGAGTCGCGGCGGGCTGCGAAGAGCGGCGGCATACGCAGACTCTTCACCTGGCGGAAGATGCTGGGCGCGTTCTTCGGGTTCTGCCTGCTGATCATGGGCGCCTTCGTGGCGCTGTACATGTACGTGGACATACCCAAGGCCAACGCCCTGGCCGAGCGGCAGAGCAACGTCTACCAGTACAGCGACGGCACGGTGCTGGCCCGGACCGGTGACGGGGTCAACCGTCAGATCGTGGACCTGGCCGAGGTCCCCAAGGACGTGCAGCACACCTTCGTCGCCGCCGAGAACAAGTCCTTCTACAAGGACAAGGGCGTCGATCTGAAGGGCACCGCGCGTGGCCTCCTCAACACCCTCAGCGGCAAAGGCAAGCAGGGTGGCTCGACCATCACCCAGCAGTACGTGAAGAACTACTACCTGACGCAGGACCCGACGATCAGCCGGAAGCTCAGGGAACTGGTGATCTCCCTCAAGGTCGACCAGAAGACGAGCAAGGACGACATCCTCGCCGGATACATCAACACCGCCTTCTACGGGCGCGGCGCGAGCGGGATCCAGGCCGCCGCACAGGCCTACTACGGGGTCGACGCCAAGGACCTCAACGTCTCGCAGGGCGCCTATCTCGCCGCGACGCTCCAGGCCCCCAGCCAGTACGACTGGGCGACCGCGACCGCGACCGGCAAGAGGCTCGTCAAGGAGCGCTGGGGTTACACGCTCGACAACATGGTCGAGATGCACTGGCTCGACAAGGCCGAGCGCGACACCCTGAAGTTCCCCGTCCCGGGCAAGCCCAAGCCCGCCCCCGGCATGGAGGGCCAGACCGGTTACCTCGTCGATGCGGCCAACAAGGAGCTGAACGAGCAGGGCGTCACCCCTGAGATGCGGCTGGCCGGCGGCTGGACCTTCACCCTCAACATCGACAAGAAGCGGCAGAAGGCGCTGGAGAAGGCGGTCGACCGCCAGCTGGAGTCCAAGCTCGACCGCAAGAACAACAAGGTCGACGCGACCGTCCAGGCGGGTGCCACCTCCGTCGACCCGAAGACCGGTGCCGTCGTCGCCCTCTACGGCGGCGTGGACTACGTCAAGCACTACGTCTCCAATGCCACCCGCCGGGACTACCAGCCCGCCTCCACCTTCAAGCCGCTGGTGTTCGCCTCCGCGCTGGAGAACGAGTCGAAGACCCAGGACGGCGATCTGATCGGCGTCAACACCCGCTACGACGGCACCAGCAGGCGGCCGGTCGTGGGCAGCGACACCCCGTACAACCCGCAGAACGAGGACAACCGGAGCTACGGCAACGTCACCGTGCAGACGGCGATGAACAAGTCGATCAACTCCGTCTTCGCGCAGATGGTGGTCGACGTCGGCCCCGCCAAGGTGAAGGAGACCGGGCTCGCCCTCGGGCTGCCGGACAAGAACTTCCCCGAGCGGCCCGCGATCACCCTCGGCACGATGAACGCCTCGACCTGGGACATGGCGGGGGCCTACGCCACGCTGGACAACCACGGCAAGAAGGTCACCCCCTTCATCGTGAAGTCCGCCAAGCACCGCGAGCGCACGGTCGAGCCGGTCAAGGGCATCGGCAGCCAGGTGATCAGCCGGAAGTCCGCCGACACGGTCACCTCCGTCCTGACGGGGGTCGTGGACAGCGGCTCGGGCCAGGCGGCCAAGACCTCGGCGTACGAGGCCGCGGGCAAGACGGGCACCGCCGAGGAGAACAAGGCGGCCCTCTTCGCGGGCTACACCCCGGAGCTCACCACCGTCGTCGCGCTGTTCGGCGAGTCACCCAACAAGGGCGGCGCCCAGGTCAGCCTGACCGGTACCGCCAACTCCGGCCGGGCCAACGGTGGCGGCTTCCCGGCGCAGATCTGGGCGGACTACACCCTCGGCGCACTGGGCGGCGGCTCCACCGCGCGGTTCGATCTGCAGGACGTCGAGCACGGCGAGGTCACCGTACCGGCCAGTCCGTCGACGACCACCTCGCCGTCGCAGAGCCCCGCCCCGTCGTCGTCCCAGCCGTCGACCCCGCCGGTGCAGAGCCCGAGCGCCCCGCCCAGCGAGTCGGCCAGCCAGACGCCCGAGCCGCCGCCGAGCCAGTCGCCGGACGCGCCGCTGCCGAGCGAGACCCCGATCCTGCCGGGCGACGGACTGAGCTCCGGATGGCCGGGCAACAACCCGGCCGGGCAGTGAACGCGTGAGGCAGTGAACGCGTGAGTCAGGGGCGGTGCCGGCCGGCACCGCCCCTGACGCGTGTGTTGCCGTACGGCGGGGTCAGCCGCCGTTGACCTTCTGGGCGATCCGGTCGCCGAGGTCCTTGTCCACGTTGCGCCAGTACTGCAGCGCCCGCTTCAGGACCGGGGCGCTCACACCGTCCAGCAAATGGCCGGAAATGTTTGTGACCATGCGCTCGCGCGCCGGGTCGTCGAGGACCTTGCGGACCAGCGTGCCCGCCTGGCCCCAGTCGTCGTCCTCGCGGTGCAGCTTGTACGCCTCGTGCACCATCTCGCCCGCCGTGGCCCAGCCCGCCGGGTCGCCGAAGCGCTCGGTGTCCGCCGCCGGACCGCCGTACGAGTTCGGTGCGTAGACCGCTCCCGTACGCGTCGGCTCGTACCGCATGGGGCCGTCCTTCGCGTACGAGTTCCGGCCGAACCGCGGACGGTTCGGGGGCAGCTGCGCGTAGTTCGGGCCGATCCGGTACCGGTGGGTGTCCGGGTACGAGAAGAGCCGGCCGAGCAGCATCTTGTCGGGCGACGGGCCGATGCCGGGCACCAGGTTCGACGGCTCGAACGACGCCTGCTCGATGTGGACGAAGAAGTCCTCCGGGTTCTCGTTGAGCGTCATCCGCCCGACCTCGATCTCCGGGTAGTCGCCGTGCGGCCACACCTTCGTGAGGTCGAACGGGTTGAACCGGTAGTCCGGGGCGTCCTCGAACGGCATGATCTGGACGTACAGCGTCCAGCTCGGGTGGTCACCGCGCTTGATCGACTCGAAGAGGTCGCGGCGGTGGACATCGCCGTCGATGCCCGCCACCTCGTCGGCCTCGGCCTGCGGGTAGAAGTCGATGCCCTGGTCGGTCTTGAAGCGGTACTTGACCCAGAACTTCTCGCCGCCGGCATTCACCCACATATAGGTGTGCGAGCTGTAGCCGTTCATGTTGCGGTACGTCTTCGGGATGCCCCGGTCGCCCATCAGCCACGTCACCATGTGCGCGGACTCGGGGGAGAGCGTCCAGAAGTCCCACTGCATGTCGTGGTCGCGCATCGCGCTGTCCGGGCGGCGCTTCTGCGAACGGATGAAGTCCTGGAACTTCATCGGGTCGCGCACGAAGAAGACCGGCGTGTTGTTGCCGACCATGTCGTAGTTGCCGTGCTCCGTGTAGAACTTCAGGGCGAACCCACGGGGGTCGCGCCAGGTGTCGGGGGAGCCCTGTTCGCCGGCGACCGTGGAGAAGCGGGCGAGCATGGCGGTCTGCTTGCCCGGTTGGAAGAGGTCGGCCTTGGTGAACTGGCTGACGTCGTTGGTCACCTTGAAGAAGCCGTAGGCGCCGGAGCCCTTGGCGTGGACCACGCGCTCGGGGACCCGTTCACGGTTGAACTGGGCCATCTTCTCGATGAGGTAGTGGTCCTGGAGCAGGATCGGTCCGTCGGATCCGATGGTGAGCGAGTGTTCGTCGCTCTCCACCGGGATACCGGCGTTGTTCGTGGTGTAGGGGGTGTTCTTGGTCTTCATTTCCTCAGGCACGAGCGTCCTCCCGTCGGTGGGGGTTTCGGTCAGGCCGTCTCGTTCACGACTGAAGTCAACTCCGCCGACAGGAGGTCGGCAACATTTGGCTACCGTCCGTGCAGGGCTCCTGCCCGTGCCCGGTCCGGACCCTTCTCACTGCCCGGTCCGGACCCTTCTCCCCGTCTCTTCTACTGGCCCCGGACCGGCATCTCGAACCAGACGACCTTGCCCGTGGACAGCCGCGTGGCCCCCCACCGCCGGGCCAGCCGGTTCACGAGGAACAGGCCGCGGCCACCCTCGTCCATGTCCCGGGCCCGGCGCTGCCGGGGCAGCTGCGGGGCGTCGTCGCCGACCTCGCAGCGCAGGATGTCGGTACGCAGCAGCCGCAGCGTCACCGGCCGCTCCGCGTAACGCACGGCGTTGGTCACCACCTCGCTGACCAGCAGCTCCACCGACTCGGAGAGATCGTCGAGCCCCCAGCGGCTCAGCGCCCGGCGGGCCAGCCTGCGGGCCCGCCCCGGAGCGGTCTCCTCCGGTTCCAGGTGCCAGTACGCGACATCACTCGGCGCGATCCCGTCGAACCGGGCGGCGAGCAGCGCGATGTCGTCGTCCCGGTCACCGGGGCCGAGCATGTCCAGGACGTCGTCGCACAGCGCCTCCAGCGGCGGCGAGTGGTCCGGGCCGGTCAGCCGGGCGGTGGCGGCGAGCCGTTCGCGCAGCATCTCGATCCCGGTCCAGACGTCCCGCAGCCGGGACTCCACCAGACCGTCGGTGTACAGCAGCAGCGTGGCGCCCGCGGGCGCGTCCAGCTCGACGGCCTCGAAGTCCACCCCGCCGACGCCGATCGGGGCGCCGGGCGGCACCCGCAGCACCTCCGCGCGACCACCCAGGTGGAGCAGGACGGGCGGCGGATGCCCGGCGTTGGCGATGGTGATGCGGTGCGCGACGGGGTCGTAGACCGCGTAGAGGCACGTCGCCATGCGGTCGCTGCCGAGCCGCTGCGCCTGCTCGTCGAGGTGGTGCAGCACCTCCTGCGGCGGCAGGTCGAGCCCGGCGAGGGTCTGCGCGGTGGTGCGCAGCTGGCCCATGATCGCCGCCGACGTCATGGAGTGGCCCATGACGTCCCCGACGACCAGGGCGACCCTGCTCCCGGGCAGCGGGATCGCGTCGTACCAGTCGCCGCCGACCCGGGCCGTCTCGGCGGCCGGGAGATAACGGGAGGCGAGCCGGACGCCGGTCGGCTGCGGCAGCGAGTCGGGCAGCATGGTGCGCTGGAGCTCGTCGGCGATGTACGCCTCGCGGCCGTACAGCATGGCCTTGTCGATGCCGAGCGCGGTGTGCGTCGCCAACTGGGCGGCGACCAGGAGGTCATTGGCCTCGAAGGGCGGCCGCCCGGTCCCGCGCAGGAAGACGGCGGCGCCGATCACCCGCCGTCGGCCGCGCAGCGGAGCGAGGATCGCACGGTGTCCGGTGGGTACGGCCCGGCCGGCGCCGAGCAGTTCGGGCAGCGCGGCGCGGGCTGCCGCGGAGTCCCCGAAGACCGGCCGCACCCCGCGCAGCACCTCGGTGAGCGCGCCGCCCGAGCGGACCTCGCACAGCTCGGCCGCGGGCGGCAGATCGCCGTGCGGATCGATGGCGGGCAGCCGCAGGCGTTCGATCTCGGACGAGGCCCCTGCCTCCTCCTCGTTCAGCCGCAGCCGGTCGGACCGGCGCAGCCGCAGCACGAAAGGGGAGACCGGCCGCTCGTCGCCGACCGGGAGCGGGTCGCGGAGGTAGACCAGTATGGCGTCGGAGAACGTCGGCACGCTGGCCCGGCACAGGCCGAGCACGATCTCGTCCAGGTCTATGCCGCGGGCGATCCGCCGGGTGGCCGCCCCCACGAAACGCAGCCGGTCGCCCTCGCGACGGGCCGGTGCCTGGGGATCGAGCCCTGCGGGGCCGGGGTTCGCGGCGTGAGCCGCCGAAGCCGCCGGAGGCGCAGAGGCCGCGGGCGCAGCGGAAGCCGCGACCGCCGCCGGATTCGCTCCGGTGCTCGGCGCCGTGGCGGGGCCGGGAATCGCGGCGGTGGCAGGAGAAGCGGCCGACGCGGCATCCTGCTGCCGCGGCCGGGTGCGTTCCTGCGACCGGGCGGCGAGAGGCTGCCGGCCTTCGTGGGAGGTGGGATGCTCCGTCACGCGTGGGGTTCCGTCCGTCCGGGCCGGTTGTATGAGGCAATCACCTCGTGGGGCGCTACTGTGCCCCGACGGGAGCAGCGATAACAACGGCTGTCACCGGATGCCCCCGAAAGAGGGGCCGAAACCGGATGCCCGCAGGGTGATTCGCCGACAACGTTTCCGATGATGGGGCGGGCGACAGCGAGCACGTCTCCACCCCCTCGTAGTGGCTCATACGATTCATACGACTGATGTGGCTCATGTAGCTCATGCAGTGCGTGTTGCTCGTGCGATGACTTACGGTCAGGTCCGGCGCCCCGCCCGCAGGTTGGATTGGCACGCCCCTCCGGAGGACGATCCTACGTTTGCCCCCCTGGGGTGCATCAAGGGTCTCACGAGGCCATGGGGGAGGGGGTACGGTCCCAGTCATCCGGGAGCGCCGGAACGCGCCACTGCGGATCGGGCCGCCAGTTCTCCCAGCCGTCCCGGAACGGCGCTCCCCAGTCCCGGATCACCTCGACGGCCGCGCGGCCCGCCTCCCGCACCCGTTGAGCGGTCCGCGGGGCCAGCAGACCGACCCGCTGCGCCTGGGCGAACTCGTCCTCGTCGCGCCAGACCCAGCTGTGGTCCGGGTAGACGGAGATGTCGAGAAAGTGATCCTCGGAGTCGACGCCGCCCGCCCAGCGGGTGCGCGGTTCCTCCAGGTTCACGTACCAGCTGCGGAATCTCCAGCCGGGATCCCAGAACAGCCAGACCGACCAGGGGTCACCGGGACGGGCGAGCTTCAGCACGCCGTTGCCGAGCCAGGCCGAGCGGGCGGTGGTGCGCGGGGCGGTGTAGCGGGTGGCGAGCGGCTCGTCGTGCACCTCGGTGCCGTCGGCCAGCACCGGCTTCACGCACTCGGTGCCGGGCGCGACCCACACGGCGAGCAACTCGTCGGTGTCCTGCACGACGGTGACGGGCCGGCAGATGTGGACCGGGCGCGGGGCGGGGCCCGGTGCGGCTTCCCCGGGCAGCGGGCCGTTGCCGCGATAACGCCACAGGATCTGCTCGCCCGGCGCCCAGTGCCCGACGCGCTCGATGTACTCCGTACCTGCCATGGGCAGATCTTAGAGATGCCGGAGCCCCTTCGCTGCGACGCCTGTCACGGGCGGGTCATGCGCAAGACGTCCAGCGCCTCGTCGAGCTGCTCCACCGTGAGGTCGCCGCGCTCGACATATCCCGAGTCCAGCACCACTTCGCGGATCGTCCGGCGTTCCGCGAGGGACCTCTTGGCGACCTTCGCCGCCTCCTCGTACCCGATGTACTTGTTCAGCGGGGTGACGACGGACGGTGAGGACTCGGCGTACTCCCTGGCCCGTTCCACGTTCGCGGTGATCCCGTCGATCGTGCGGTCCGCGAGCAGCCGGGAGGCGTTGGCCAGCAGCCGTACCGACTCCAGCACGTTCTTCGCGATGACCGGAAGCATCACATTCAGTTCGAAGTTGCCCGCCGCGCCCGCGACGGCGACCGTCTGGTCGTTGCCCATCACCTGGGCCGCGACCATCAGGACGGCCTCGGGAATGACCGGATTCACCTTCCCCGGCATGATCGACGAGCCCGGCTGGAGATCGGGCAGGCTGATCTCGGCCAGACCGGCGCGCGGTCCGGACGCCATCCAGCGCAGATCGTTGGAGATCTTGGTGAGCGAGACGGCGAGGGTACGGAGCTGGCCGGACGTCTCGACGAGCCCGTCCCGTGCGCCCTGCGCCTCGAAGTGGTCCCTGGCCTCGGTGAGCGGCAGCCCGGTGACGCGGGCGACCTCGGCGATGACGGCGGCGGAGAAGCCGGGCGGGGTATTGATGCCGGTGCCGACCGCCGTGCCGCCCAGCGGCAGCTCGGCGAGGCGCGGGAGAGAGGCGTGCAGCCGCTCGATGCCGTACCGGACCTGTGCCGCGTAGCCGCCGAACTCCTGGCCCAGGGTCACGGGCGTGGCGTCCATCAGATGCGTACGGCCCGACTTCACGACCGTCGCGAACTCGGCGGACTTGCGTTCCAGCGCGGCGGCCAGATGCTCCAGCGCCGGGATCAGCTCGCCGGTGACGGCGGCGGTCGCGGCGATGTGGATGGAGGACGGGAAGACGTCGTTGGACGACTGCGAGGCGTTGACGTGGTCGTTCGGGTGCACCTCGCGGCCCAGGCGCTCGGTGGCGAGGGTGGCCACGACCTCGTTGGTGTTCATGTTGGACGAGGTGCCGGACCCGGTCTGGAAGACGTCGATCGGGAAGTGCGCGTCCCAGCGCCCGTCGGCGACCTCCTCGGCGGCCTCCTGGATGGCCAGGGCGATGTCCGGGTCGAGCACCTTCAGTTCGGCGTTCACCTTGGCCGCGGCCGCCTTGATCCGGGCCAGGGCCTCGATGTGGGCCCGCTCCAGACGCTGCCCGGAGATCGGGAAATTCTCCACCGCGCGCTGCGTCTGGGCCCGCCACTTGGCGTCCGCGGGGACCCTCACCTCGCCCATCGAATCGTGCTCGACGCGGAAATCCGTACCGCCGGCGGGGGACTGCGTACCGGCCTGTGACTCGTCCATGGGGTGCAACCTCCTAAAAAAGTTGAGCACTTGTCTTGTTCTGTGTATTCCCAAGTCGCCTACCGGCCAGTAAATACCGGGGGTAACCACAAACCAGGGGAGACTCAATGAGGCGCACCAGGCACAGACTTCGCTGTACGGTCGCGGCCGCCGCGGCCATGGCGGCGGCACTCGGCGGTATGGCCGCCGCCGCGGGACCGGCCGGCGCGGCGGACCGGTCCGCTACCACCACTACCGCATCCACCCCCCTGTCGCCCGAGCTGGAGACCATCCGCGCCGCCGAAGCCACCCGGCTGTACGGCGACCCGGCCGAGCGCCCGCTCGCCGACCGCAAGACGGGACTGATCTCGCTCGGCGACAGCGAGATCTCCGGCGAGGGCGTCGGCACGTACGAGGCGGGCACCAACGGCCCCGACAACTGGTGCCACCGCTCGCCCGACTCCGCCATCCACCGCACCGGAATCCCGGCCGACGTCACGTACAACGTCTCCTGCTCCGGCGCGTACACCGGCAACATCGTGATCGGCGGATCGAAGCAGTACGCCGACGAACTCGTGCAGAGCGACAACCTCGCCATCAAGGCCCGCAACACCCGCATCAAGATGATCGTGCTGGTCGCGGGCGCCAATGACGACCTCCAGTTCGGCCCGGTCATGACGGACTGCGTCACGCGCTGGGTGCTCTCCCAGGGCACCTGCCAGCCGAAGTACGAGGGCGGCTGGCAGGCGCGCGTCGACGGACTCGTCCCCAAGGTCGAGAAGACGGTGCGCGATCTGAGGACCGTCATGTCCGACGCCGGCTACGGCAACGGGGACTACAAGCTCGTCGTCATGGGCTACCCGAGCCCGATCGGCCCGGACTTCTACGACAACCCGAACTTCCCCGGCAAGCTTCCCGGCGGCTGCGCCGGATACGACTCCGACGCCGCCTGGGGCCGTAACGTCGCGGTGCCCGCCTTCGAACGCGGCATGCGCAAGGCCGCCGCCGACACCGGGGCCGTCTACCTCGACAATTCCCGGCTCTTCCACGGTCACGAGGTCTGCAGCGACGACACCTGGGCCCGCGGCCTCTACATCGACCTGTCGAACTTCCCGCCGGACTCCAACTCCGTCCGGCAGTCCTTCCACCCGAACGCGCGCGGCCACGCCGCCTTCGCCTCCTGCCTCACCCAGATCTACAACTCCTCCCTGCGCGAGGCGGGCTGCGCCGACCCGGCCAGCACCGGACAGCCGGTGCTCCAGGCCACGGCATGGGACGACGCCTTCAAGCCCCTGAAGAACGAGGCCACGGGCACCTGCGTGGACGTTCCCGCCTCGGTGACCCGCGACAACACACGGATCGGCGGCTGGGACTGCCACGGCGGCCGCAACCAGGGCTGGTGGTACGACTCCGGCACGAAGACCATCCGTACGGAACTGAGTCACGACCGGTGCCTGGACGTGCCCGGCGCGGACTACAAGGCGGGCGCCACGCTCATCCTGTGGAACTGCTCGGGAGCGGCCAACCAGCAGTTCGTCAAGCAGTCGGGCACGATACGCCCGGCGGCCTCGACCGGACTGTGTCTGACGCTCGCGGCGGCCAAGGACCCGCTCAAGCTGCAGAACTGCGACGGCGGCGCGAACCAGCGATTCGCGTAACTCCGTCCTACGGAACAGGGCGGGGCGGGGCGGCCCGGGCGTTCGCGACCCGGGCCGTCCCGCCCCGCACTCCCGGCCTACCTCAGCCGGACGTCACGAACGCGCCCAGGACGGCGGCCAGATGGCCGGGGTCCGCGGCCCCGCACAGCTCGCGCGCGGAGTGCATGGACAGCCCCGGCACCCCCACGTCGACCGTCGGCACACCCAGCCGGGCCGCGGTGAGTGGGCCGATCGAGGTGCCGCACGGCATCGCGTTGTTGGAGACGAACGGCTGCCACGGCGCGGCCGCCCGCTCGCACGCGGCCGCGAACACCGCCATGCCGGTGCTGTCGGTGGCGTACCGCTGATTGACGTTGACCTTGACCGTGGCGCCGCCGTTGGGCAGCGGGTGGTGGCCCGGGTCGTGCCGTTCCGCGTAGTTGGGGTGGACCGCGTGTGCCATGTCGGCGGAGACGCAGAAGGAACCGGACAGGGCACGGGACCAGTCCTCGGGGCTGCCGCCGCGCGCGGTGACCGAGCGGCCGAGGACCCGTTCCAGCAGCGGGCTCTGCGCACCGGTGTGCGAACCGCTGCCGACCTCCTCGTGGTCGAAGGCCGCCAGGACGGGGACGTACGAGGGCTCCTGCGCCGCGGTCGCCGCACCCGCCAGAGCCGTGACGCCGGCGTGCACCGACACCAGATTGTCCAGCCGCGCGGACACCACGAACTCCCGGTCCGCGCCGAGATACCCGGGCGGCTGGATGTCATGGAGCATCAGGTCCCAGCCGAGGACATCCGCCCTCTCCACCTCCGCGGCCTCCGCGACCCGGCGCAGCAACGCGCCCTCCTCGGGCGCCCCGAGCGCCCACAGCGGGGCGAGATGGCGCTGCCGGTCGAGGGCGAGCCCCTCATTGACCGTGCGGTCCAGGTGGATGGCCAGCTGGGGCACCCGCAACAGCGGTTCGTCGATCTGGACGAGCCGGGACCCGACGCCGCCGCCGGGGCCGCGCAGTGCCAGCCGCCCGGAGACGCCGAGATCGCGGTCGAGCCAGGTGTTCAGCGGCACGCCGCCGTAGACCTCCACGGCGACCTGCCGCCAGCCCGCGGCCCCGGTGTCGGGGGTGGGCTTGACCCGTAGATTCGGGGAGTCGGTGTGGGTGCCGACGATCCGGAACGGGGTGTGGGCCGGGGCGCCCTCGGGGACGTACCAGGCGATCAGGGCGCCGTCGCGGGCGACGAAGCTGCCGCCGGTCGTGCCCGTCCAGTCGGCCGTGCCGTGCAGTTCACGGAAGCCGGCCTTCTCCAGGCGCTGGGCGGCGCTCGCCACCGCGTGGTACGGGGAAGGGCTGGCCCTGATGAACGACAGCAGGTCGTCGGCGTGGCTGCGGTGGGGAAGCGGCGTCATACGGCGTCCGCCTTTCCGGTGTTCGACGGTGAGAGTGAGGGTGGATCAGTGGGGGTGGCGGCTGATTCCTGGTTCCCAGGGCGGTTTCCCGCCTCCTCGGGGAGGCGGAGTGCTTCGGTACGTCAGGAACGTTCGACAATCCACCGCAGCGGCACGGCGCGGTGCAAGTCCGCGGCGCGCCCCGCTGCGCGAAAGCTGCGGTGCCGCAGCGGCCCCGGGATCCGGGCCGGTGGTACCGGCCGCGCCCCCGCGCCGGGCGTGCCGCCACGGGGCCGGGCTGCCGGTCGCGTACGGAGCGCCCGAAGATTGGCTGAATACCGTCGTAGGTGAACCCTCACGGCACCGGCCTGCCACCATCGGCGCCGGAGCGGTGAGCGGGAGTCCCCAGCGCCCACAGACACCAGAACGCGCTGCCGAACACGGCGGGGTGCGAGGCGTCGAGCCCGGCGGAACAGACCGGCAGCGCGGCGCTGTGGGACGACGAACCGAGGGCGGTCGCGCCTCTTAGCGCCACCATCAGACCGGGAGACGGACGAGTCGATCGCCCGCCGGCTCGGCATGGGCCGCCGCAGCGTCGCCGGACACGTCCGGAGGGTCTCCGAGCAGCTGGGCAGCAACAGCCGCGCCCAACTCGGCTATCTCCTCGCGACGTCGGGACTGCTGGAGGAGTGAAGAGGAGCGCGGAGAAGTGCGGAGAAGTGCGGAGAAGTGAGGGGGAGTGCGGGGAAGTGACGCGGAACGGCGCGGAGAAGCGCGGAGGAGCGCGGAGGAGCGCGGGGGAGTGACGCGGAACGGCGCGGAGCGTCCCGGCCGATGAAACGTGACCGGAACGCCCCGCAAGAATCGTGGCTACGGGAGGGACTGCCCCGTCAGGCGAGACCCGGGCCCCGCACCGGGATGCTGGTGAACGTCGGCGCCGGGGCGGGCTCGGTGAAGAAGTCGTTGCCCTTGTCGTCGACGACGACGAACGCGGGGAAGTCCTCGACCTCGATCCGCCACACCGCTTCCATGCCGAGCTCCTCGTACTCGACGACCTCGACCTTCTTGATGCAGTCCTGCGCGAGGCGTGCCGCCGGACCGCCGATCGAGCCCAGGTAGAAACCGCCGTGCGCGTCGCACGCCTCGGTGACCTGCCGGGAGCGGTTGCCCTTGGCGAGCATCACCTTCGAGCCGCCCGCCGCCTGGAACTGCGCGACATAACTGTCCATGCGGCCGGCCGTCGTCGGGCCGAAGGAACCGGAGGCGTACCCCTCGGGCGTCTTCGCCGGGCCCGCGTAGTAGACCGGGTGGTCCTTCAGGTACTGCGGCATGTCCTCGCCCGCGTCCAGCCGTTCCTTGATCTTGGCGTGCGCGATGTCGCGCGCCACGACCAGCGGACCGGTCAGGGACAGCCGGGTCTTCACCGGGTACTTGGTCAGCTCGGCGAGGATCTCGTCCATCGGCCGGTTGAGGTCGATCTCCACGACGCTCCCGGACTCGTCCAGGTGCTCGTCCGTGGTGTCGGGCAGGAAGCGCGCCGGGTCCTTCTCCAGCTGCTCCAGGAAGACGCCCTCGGCGGTGATCTTCGCGGTGGCCTGGCGGTCCGCCGAGCAGGAGACGGCGATCGCCACGGGCAGCGAGGCGCCGTGCCGGGGGAGGCGGACGACACGGACGTCGTGGCAGAAGTACTTGCCGCCGAACTGGGCGCCGATACCGATCTTCTGCGTCAGCTCGAAGACCTTCTCCTCCAGCTCCTTGTCCCGGAAGCCGTGCCCCGTGGGGGAGCCCTCGGCGGGCAGCTCGTCCAGGTAGTGCGCGGAGGCGTACTTGGCGGTCTTCAGCGCGAACTCGGCCGACGTACCGCCGACGACGATCGCCAGGTGGTACGGCGGGCAGGCGGCCGTACCCAGCGAACGGATCTTCTCCTCCAGGAACTTCATCATGGAGGCCTCGTTGAGGACCGCCTTCGTCTCCTGGAAGAGGAACGACTTGTTGGCCGAGCCGCCGCCCTTTGCCATGAAGAGGAACTTGTACGCACCGCCGTCGGTGGCGTACAGCTCGATCTGCGCGGGCAGATTCGAGCCGGTGTTCTTCTCCTCCCACATGGTGAGCGGAGCCATCTGCGAATAGCGGAGGTTGAGCTTGGTGTACGCGTCGAAGATGCCGTGCGACAGGGCCTCTTCGTCACCGCCCTCGGTGAGTACGTTCTGCCCGCGCTTGCCCATGACGATCGCGGTACCGGTGTCCTGGCACATCGGCAGGACACCGGCGGCGGCGATGTTCGCGTTCTTCAGCAGGTCGAGCGCGACGAACTTGTCGTTGGGCGACGCCTCGGGGTCGTCCACGATCCGCCGCAACTGTGCCAGGTGGGCCGGGCGCAGGTAGTGGGAGATGTCGTGCATGGCCTCGGCGGCCAGCGTGCGCAGCGCCTCCGGCGAGACCTTGAGGAACGTACGACCGTCGGCCTGGAAGGTGGAGACACCCTCGGAGGTCACCAGACGATACGGCGTGGTGTCCTCTCCCAGGGGGAGCAGATCGGAGTACGCAAACTCTGGCATTACGGCCATTCCTCACTCGGCAGACGGCGGCTGCCCTCCCTTGGGCAGCGCACCCACCAGAGTAGAACGCCGCACGGACACCCAAGCTGTGAGGTAAGGCTCAGTTCGCAGTCCGCCGTCCGTGCGGGGGTGGCGGCACGGGGGCGACACGGCGGAGGCGGGGCGGGGGCTAGTCGCGATCTATCGCGTTTGGGTACGCTGGGCCGGTGGACCTCGAAAAGCACCCCCAGCAGCCCGTAGCCCCGGCAGAGCCGGCCGGTATCCGCGCCTCCGACGCGGACCGCGACCGGATCGCGGACGTCCTGCGCGAGGCCATGGCCGAGGGCCGGCTCACCGCCGAGGAACACGCCGAGCGGGTCGACGCGGTCTACCGCGCCAAGACCGTCGGCGAGCTCGAACCGCTGGTACGGGATCTGCCCGACCCGTCGGGCGCCTCCCGCCCGGCCGCCGCGGCCGACGTACATGGCCAGGCGAGCCCGACGGGCCCCGCCGAGAACCTGGTGGCGATCTTCAGCAGCTCCACCCGCAAGGGCCGTTGGCGGGTCGGCGGCCGTACGAACGCCTTCGCGCTCTTCGGCAGTGTGGAGATCGATCTGACCGAGGCGCTTTTCGGCCAGAGGCTCACGGTGGTCAATGCGACGTCCATCTTCGGAAGTGTCGAGATCAAGGTCCCCGAGAACATCTCGCTGCGCGGCAGCGGCACGGGCGTCTTCGGTAATTTCGAAGTCGCCACGCTGGAATCCGCCGACCCCGAAGCGCCCGTGGTCGTCGTCAATGGCTATTCGGTGTTCGGCAGCGTCGAGGCGAAGCCCAAGCGAGGGAAGTTCATCGCGGATCTCCAGAACCGGCTGCGCAAATACTTCGACCAGGGGTGAAGTGGTCCGCCCTTCCCTCTCCCGAACCCCTTCCTCCCTCCCCTCCCTCCTGCTTCCTTCCTTCTTCCCTCGAAAACAAGCCAAATTCCTGATCGCTCGCAATTGCGCCGCCCGGAACCGGTGCCACGCAGTGCATAGGCACACGCACAGCGGGTAGGGACTGCTGCATCGTCTCTCGCTCGCGAAGCCGTAAGCCGTCGTCAGGAGTAGACCGTGCTGCAACTGCCGCATCAGCCCCTGCAGGTCGCCGCCGTCCCTCCCCAGCGCATCCCCGCTCGGGAGGACCAGGCAGGCCCCTGGCACTCGGAGGCGGTGTGCCGCCGGGACGAGGCCGGGCTGTTCTTCGCCCCGTCGAAGGAGCCGACTGCTGCCAGACTCGCGCGCGAGGAGTCCGCGAAGCGGGTCTGCGCGCGCTGCCCGGTGATGGTCCAATGCCAGGAACACGCCCTTATACAGCCGGAACCGTACGGGGTCTGGGGCGGCCTCACCGCCGCCGAACGCCGTGTGGTGCTCGCCCGTCGCAGACGGCGCGAGATGGAACTCAAGGCATCATCCGCATCCTCCGGCGCGACGGGCCGCATCGCGGCGGCGGGCTGACCGGGCGGGAAAACGGGGGGCTGAACCGGCTCGGACTGGGCGGGACTGGGCCGGGCGGGATTGGACCGGACCGGACCGATCGGTCCCTTCGCGCCGTCGTCCGGGTACCTCCGTGCGCGCCCGTCCGGCTCCGTACGCGCCCGTGTTACGTCGCGACGCACCCGCGCCGCGTCCGTATGCGCCCTGCAGGTCCGTGTGCACGTCCGTACGCGCGAAGAGGCGCCCCCACCGCACACGGGGGCGCCTCTTCGCGTTCCTCTCCCCGGACCCGGGGCGGGGGCTACTGCGCCCGGTCGAAGTCGATCGCGCTGTAGGCGCGCAGCTTGGACAGCCGGTGCGTCGAGTCGATCTTCCGGATGGTGCCGGACTTGGACCGCATGACGATCGACTCGGTGGTCGCCGTCTCCGCGCGGTACCGCACACCGCGCATCAGCTCACCGTCCGTGATGCCGGTCGCGACGAAGAACACGTTGTCGCCGCTGACCAGGTCGTCGGTGGCCAGCACCCGGTCCAGGTCGTGCCCGGCGTCCAGCGCGCGCTGCCGCTCGGCCTCGTCCTTCGGCCAGAGCTTGCCCTGGATGACACCGCCGAGGCACTTTATGGCGCAGGCCGAGATGATGCCCTCGGGGGTGCCGCCGATGCCCATCAGCAGGTCGACGCCCGTGCCTTCGCGGGCGGCCATGATCGAGCCCGCGACATCGCCGTCGGAGATGAACTTGATCCGGGCGCCGGTCTCGCGGATCTCCTTGACGATGCCCTCGTGGCGGGGGCGGTCGAGGATGACGACGGTGACGTCCTCGGGGGCGGAGTTCTTCGCCTTCGCGACACGGCGGATGTTCACCGATACGGGCGCGTTGATGTCGACGAAGTCGGCGGCCTCGGGCCCGGTGACCAGCTTGTCCATGTAGAAGACCGCGGACGGGTCGAACATGGCGCCGCGGTCGGCGGCGGCCAGCACGGCGATCGCGTTCGGCATGCCCTTGGCGTTCAGGGTCGTGCCGTCGATCGGGTCGACCGCGATGTCGACCTCCGGGCCGGTGCCGTCACCGACGCGCTCGCCGTTGAACAGCATGGGGGCTTCGTCCTTCTCGCCCTCACCGATGACGACGACGCCGTTCATCGAGACGGTGGAGACGAGGGTCCGCATGGCCTTCACGGCTGCGCCGTCGGCGCCGATCTTGTCGCCACGGCCCACCCAGCGTCCGGCCGCCATGGCGGCGGCCTCGGTGACCCGGACCAACTCCAGGGCGAGGTTGCGGTCGGGGGCCTCCGGGGAGACCTCGAGCTGAGACGGCAGATGATGCTCGGACATCGGAGCGCACCTTTCTGTACGACGACGACCGGAAGAGGGTGCTCCGACTCTATCGTCAGGTCGACAAAATGAGCAGACCGGGTCACGTATGAGCGGCTGCCCCGGGCTCGGGCCTCTCGGGCCTGATGCGACCATGGACCCGTGGCTAGCAAGCGAGGCAAGCAGACAGTGCGGGACATGTTCCTGTCGATGGCGGTGATCTCCGCCGCGGCGGGGCTCGTTTACATCTTCGTTCCGCACGACGAGAACGCCAACCCGGTCAAGGCGGTCGACTACCGCGTGGAGCTCCTGACGGCGCGGCGCGCGGCACCGTACCCGGTGGCCGCTCCGGACGGACTGGCCAAGGACTGGAAGCCGACCTCGGTCAGTTACGACCGCGAGGCCGGCGACAGCTGGCACCTGGGTTTCCTCGACCCGGAGGGCAAGTACGTCGCGGTGGAGCAGTCCACCTCCCCGACGAAGAAGTACGTGACCGAGGTCAGTCATGACGCCAAGGACACCGGGCGTACGCGGCAGGTCGCGGGCGAGGCGTGGCAGCACTGGAAGGGCGACAAGTACGACGCCCTCGTGCGCCAGGACAAGGGTGCGACCACGGTGGTCACGGGCTCGGCCTCGACGGAGCGGCTGGCCGAGATGGCCGCCGCACTCAAGTCGTCCTGATGTCCCTGACGCCGTACGCGCACCTACGGATCCGGCCCTGGAGCAGCACGCGTGCTGCTCCAGGGCCGGATCCGTACAGAGGGGGGTGATCAGACGGTCGTGACGACCTCGTCGTAGGCGAGACGCGGCAGGCGCGGGAACCAGGCGTCCTCGCCCGGCTTGCCGATGTTGACGACCATCAGCAGCTTGTGGTCGCCGTCCAGGAACTCCTTCTCGATGCCCGCGGCGTCGAGGCCGGTCATCGGGCCCGCGGCCAGACCGGCGGCGCGGACGCCGATGATGAAGTACGCGGCCTGCAGCGCGGCGTTGAGCTCGGCGGACGACTCGCGGACCGGGCGCTCGGAGAAGAACGCGTCCTTGGCCTGCGGGAAGTGCGGCAGCAGAGCCGGGAGCTCCTCGTGGAACTCGTTGTCGGCGACCAGGAGGGCGACGAGCGGGGCGGTCCGGGTCTTCTGCTGGTTGCCTTCGGCCATGTGCTTGACGAGGCGCTCGCGGCCCTCGTCGGAGCGGACCAGGATCACGCGCAGCGGCGACTGGTTGAAGGCGGTGGGGCCGTACTTGACCAGGTCGTAGATCGCCTGGACCTGCTCCTCGGTCACCGGCTCGTCGGTGAAGGTGTTGGCGGTGCGGGCCTCGCGGAAGAGGAGATCCTGGGCGGCGGGGTCAAGAACGAGCGACATGGTGCGTATTACCTTCCGGGCGTGCGGGGGGATCGAGCAACGACGGTCACCGTAACGGAGAGGTAGGTTAACTTTCAACTAAAGCGGTGCAGGGTGATCCGTTCCACAGGGCGGCCCACGACGGCCCACAGAGCGGCTCTTTCGCGCCGAGGCGTACGCACCCGCCCGGACCGCAGCCCACGGCACCCCGCCCCGGCCGGGCCCGTCCAGGGCTGTCTCAGCCGTTTTTGTTGCCGCTCTCGTTGCCGGCTGTCTGTGCGCCGCCGTTCTCCGCGGGCCCCGCCAGGGCCGCGTCCAGCCGTGCGCGCGCGCCTTCGAGCCAGTGCCGGCACACCCTCGCCAGCTCCTCGCCCCGCTCCCAGAGCGCGAGGGACTCCTCCAGCGTCGTACCGCCCGCTTCCAGGCGGCGTACCACTTCGATCAGCTCGTCACGGGCCTGCTCGTAGCCGAGCGTGCCCGTGGCACCAGTCGCCGTGGTCCCGTCGTCCGTCATGCGCTCCACCCTACGTTCCGCCCCGCGAGGAGCCTTCGGCCTCGTCCGTCATCACCTTCGAGGGCTCCCGCCCCCGGACCCGCGCTCATTCGCTCACCCGCACCGCGAACTCGCCCCCCGATACCCGCGCCCGCAGGACCTCGCCCACCGGCCCGGCGTCGTCCGGAGCCCGCACCACATGGCCGTCCGCCCGCTGCAGCACCGCGTACCCGCGCTCCAGCGTCGCCGCGGGGGACAACGCGACCACCCGCGCCCGGGTGTGCGCGAGCTCCGAGTCCGCCCGGTCCAGCAGATGCCCCAGCACCCGCCGCCCCCGCCCGATCAGCGCGTCGATCTCCGAGGCCCGCTCGTCCACCATCCACAGGGGACGCTCCATCGACGGCCGGCCCAACGCGTGCGCCAGCCCCCGCTCCTCCCGGTCCAGCAGCCCCCGTACCGTCCGCAGCGCACGGTCCCGCAACTGCTGCACCCGGTCCAGCTCCTCACCCACATCGGGCACGATCTTCTTCGCGGCGTCCGTCGGCGTGGAGGCGCGCAGATCCGCGACCAGGTCGAGCAGCGGGGAGTCGGGCTCATGACCGATCGCCGACACCACCGGCGTACGGCACGCGGCGACCGTACGGATCAGCTGCTCGTCCGAGAACGGCAGCAGATCCTCCACGCTGCCGCCACCCCGTGCCACGACGATCACGTCGACGTCCGGAAGGTCGTCCAGCTCCTTCACGGCCTGCACCACCTGATTCACCGCGTGCACCCCCTGCACCGCGGTGTTGCGCACCTCGAACCGCACCGCGGGCCACCGCCGCCGCGCGTTCTCCAGGACGTCGCGCTCGGCCGCCGAGGCCCGCCCGCATACCAGCCCGATCAGCTGCGGCAGGAACGGCAGCGGCTTCTTCCGTTCGAGTGCGAAGAGCCCCTCCGAGGCCAGCGACTTCTTCAGCCGCTCAAGGCGGACCAGCAGCTCACCGATGCCGACCGGCCGTATCTCCGTGGCCCGCAGCGACAGCTGGCCGCGGGGCGCGTACCACTCGGGCTTGGCGAGGACGACGACCCGCGCCCCCTCCGTCACCACGTCCGCGATCCGGTCGAAGACCTGGCGGAAGCACGTCACGCTCACCGAGATGTCCTGCGACGGGTCGCGCAGCGTCAGAAACACCACGCCCGCGCCCGGCCGCCGCGACAACTGCGTGATCTGCCCCTCGACCCAGACCGCCCCGAGCCGGTCGATCCAGCCGCCGATGAGCCGCGACACATCACCGACGGGCAGCGGAGCTTCCGCGGACGTTTGGAGAGCCATGCGAGCGAGCGTATCCGCCCCCACCGACAATCAGCCGCCGACAACGGCAGCCTCCCCCGGCTCCGACAACGGCAGCCAAGCCCTGCCGGGGACGGCAGCCTCCCCCGCCACTCCGCACCCACGACGGCAGCCCCACCCCATCGGCAGGACACAACAACTCCTCGAATCAGGCCGTGCGTCGCCCCAATTGCAAGGCCAGCACCACCAGCCCCACCCCCAGCCAGCACACCCCCACCACCTGGGCGCTCGCGGTCGCCTCCACGATCACCGTGATCAGTACCCCAGCACCCACCACCGGCACCAGCACATGCCGCCACCAGCTCGGCGGCCCCTCCATCCGGCGTACGGCGAACCAGCCGACCACCGACGCGTGCAGCAGCACGAACGCCGTCAGCGCACCGATGTCGACGACCGACACCAGACGGTCGAGGCCGTCGGCGCGCCGGGCCGCCCACACCGCCGCCACCAGCGTCACCACCGCGGCCAGCAGGATCGCGACCCGCGGCACCCCGGACCGCGGATCGACCTTCGACAGCAGCGTGGGCAGCCGCCGCTCCCTGGCCATCGCGAACAGCAACCGCCCGGCGGCCGCCTGCCCGGCCAGCGCCGCGAAGGCCGCCCCGATCGCCTTGCTGAGCGCCACCAGATCGTGCAGCCAGGTCCCGACCGCGGAGTCCACCGTGTAGTAGAACGCCGAGCCCTGCGCGGCCGGATCGGCGGCCAGCTCCGCCGACGTCATCGGCTCCAGCAGCGCCGCCAGATACCCCTGCACCACGAACAGCACACCCGCGAGCACCAGACAGAACAGCACCGCCCGCGCCACCTTCGACGAGCCCCCCGTCACCTCCTCCGCGAACGAGGCGATCGCGTCGAAGCCCAGATACGACAGCACGGCCACCGACACCGCCCCCAGCACCGCCGACAGGGAGAAGCCGGAATCACCCGTGAGCGGGGTCAGCCAGCCGCGCTGCGCCCCGTCCCGTACGAGGACCACCACCGCCGACACCAGGAACACCAGCAGCACCACGATCTCCATCGCGAGCACCGCGAAGCCGACCCGGGCGGCGGCCCGCACGCCCCAGAGATTGAGGAACGTGGTGACGACGACCGCCAGTGCCGTCCACACCCACTGCGACACCGACGGCACGAGCGCGTTCAGCGCGATTCCGGAGAAGAGATAGGCGACCGCAGGGATCAGCAGATAGTCGAGCATCGCCATCCACCCGGCGATGAACCCCGGCCCCTCCCCGAGCCCCCTGCGCGCGTACGCGAAGACCGAGCCCGCCAGCGGGGCGACGCGCACCATCTGGGCGTAACTGAAGGCAGTGAACGCCATCACCACGGTCGCCACGACATAGACCAGCGCGACCGCACCGCCGGATTTCGCGTCGAGCGTGCCGAACACACCGACGGGCGCCATCGGCGCGATGAAGAGGAGCCCGTAGACCACAAGATCCCGGAAGCCGAGCGTCCGCCGCAGCCTGCCCGCCTCCTGATGCGCACCCCGCACCACCGCGCCCGCGCCCCCGTCGCCGCTGCCGGTCCCCGCCATGAGCCCTCCGTCGATCGCGTACGGATCAGTCTCGCGACCCCGTGGATCTTCCGCCCGTCCGACGCGGCCTTACGATGGGGCGCATGACTGCTACGACACCCCGCCGCGTCCTGCTCGCCGCTCCCCGTGGCTACTGCGCGGGCGTGGACCGTGCCGTGATCGCCGTGGAGAAGGCCCTGGAGCAGTACGGCTCCCCGGTCTACGTACGCCACGAGATCGTCCACAACAAGTACGTCGTACAGACCCTGGAGAAAAAGGGCGCGATCTTCGTCGAGGACACGGCGGAGGTGCCCGAGGGCTCGATCGTGATGTTCTCCGCGCACGGCGTCGCGCCGACCGTGCACAAGGAGGCGGCCGAGCGGAAGCTCGCCACGATCGACGCGACGTGCCCCCTGGTCACCAAGGTCCACAAGGAGGCCGTCCGCTTCGCGCAGGACGACTTCGACATCCTCCTGATCGGCCACGAGGGCCACGAGGAGGTCATCGGCACCTCCGGCGAGGCCCCCGAGCACATCACGCTGGTCGACGGCCCCGAGGACGTCGCGGGTGTCGAGGTGCGCGACCCGTCGAAGGTCGTCTGGCTCTCCCAGACCACGCTCTCCGTCGACGAGACGATGGAGACGGTCGGCGCGTTGAAGGAGAAGTTCCCGCTCCTGATCTCGCCGCCCAGCGACGACATCTGCTACGCCACGCAGAACCGCCAGATCGCCGTGAAGCAGATGGGCGCGGACGCCGACCTCGTGATCGTCGTCGGCTCCAAGAACTCCTCCAACTCGGTCCGCCTGGTCGAGGTCGCCCTCGGCGCCGGCGCCGGTGACGCCCATTTGGTCGACTTCGCGGACGAGATCGACGAGGCCTGGCTGGACGGTGTCTCGACGGTCGGCGTCACCTCGGGCGCGTCCGTTCCCGAGGTCCTGGTCGACGGCGTCCTGGCATGGCTCTCGGAGCGCGGTTTCGAGGACGTGGAGATCGTGAAGGCGGCCGAGGAGTCCATCACCTTCTCCCTCCCCAAGGAGCTCCGCCGCGATCTGCGCGCCGAGGCCGCGGCACTCGCCGGGGAATGACGGCTTCGCGCCGACGGCCTCCCGCTCCGGGAAGTGGGCGGGGCCTGCTGCCCGTACCGTGGATTGCATGCAGATCTTCGGCGTGGACATCGGCGGATCCGGGATCAAGGGCGCTCCTGTTGACCTGGACCGCGGAGACCTGGTGCAGGAGCGCCACAAAGTGCTGACGCCGCACCCGGCCACGCCCAAGGACGTGGCCGGGTGCGTGGCCGAGGTGGTCGGTCATTTCGACTGGTCGGGTCCGGTGGGCATCACCTTCCCGGGCGTCGTCACCGGCGGATGCACCCGTACCGCGGCCAATGTCGACAAGGGCTGGATCGACACGGACGCCCGCGGACTGCTCGGCGACAGGCTCGGCCTCCCCGTCACCGTTCTGAACGACGCCGACGCGGCCGGCATCGCGGAGATGACGTTCGGCGCGGGCCGCGGCCGCAAGGGGACGGTCATCGTGCTGACGCTCGGTACCGGGATCGGCAGCGCCCTCTTCATCGACGGCACGCTCGTTCCCAATACCGAGCTGGGTCATCTGGAGCTGAACGGCCACGACGCCGAGACGCACGCCTCCACCAAGGCCAAGGAGGACGAGGAGCTGAGCTGGCACCACTGGGCGCACCGGCTGCAGAAGTACCTCGCCCACGTGGAGATGCTGTTCTCGCCCGAACTCTTCATCATCGGCGGCGGAGTCAGCCGCAAGGCCGACAGGTTCCTGCCGCTGATCGAACACGTACGGGCCGAGATGGTGCCGGCGGAGCTGCAGAACAACGCCGGCATCGTGGGAGCGGCGATGGCGGCGGCGGACAAGGCATAGGACGGTGTGTGCCCCGTCCCGGCCCCCGCTCAGCCCTGGGGGCGACGGGGCGGCTGCGCGGCCCGGGCCGTCTGCGCGGCGAGCAGCATCCGGCGCTGACGTTGCCGCTGCCGCATCAGCCGTACCTTCCGCACGGTCGCGATGAGCCCGGCGATGAGCGTCCCGCCGTACAGCCACCCGGCGTGTACGGCGAGCGCGGTGATGAGCGCCATGGTCTGACCGGCGAATCCGCCGGGGCCGCCGGAGATCGGAATGACCCCGACGGCGAACGCGATCGGCACGATGATCGGGGCGGTGACCAGGTCCGCGGGCCGCACCCACAGCGCGGTCAGCGCGCTGACCGGCAGGAACAGCACACCGAACACGGTCGACGAACCGTCGAGCAGCAGCTCGTCGAGGCACGCCAGTACGAACATGGAGGCGGCGGCGAAGAGCCCCGCACCGATGCCCGTCAGCCGGGGATTCGGCAGCCTGCGCAGCGCGAGAACGGCGGGCGGCACCGGCCGGGACCGGCCGCCCTCCGGCTTCGCGTCCATCACCCGATAGACGGCGGCGGCTTCGTCGATGGTGCCCTGCGGGGACAGCGGGGCCTGCTGAGACTGCCTGCGCTGCGGGGGACGTGTCCTGTGCTGCTCCACCGGGACAACGTAGGTCGCCAAGCAGGAGGAAACGGGTGCGGGACACGCGCTTTCGGTGACCTTGGGGGTGAGTTCGATGCCACACGGCCGAACGCCGACCGGAACGGTGCCGGGATTCGGTGACGGGGGTGGTGCCCGGACCGGTACCGGGGGCTGTGCCCAGCCACACGACCTCCTTGGCGGAGGGGAACCGTCACTCGCCCTCCGCGGGGAAGGAGACTTCATCGAACATGTACCGGGCGTACAGCCCGACTCGTCTGCCGCCACCAGCGGTTTTGCCTTAGGAAGGGCCTGTGACCTGCGTCGGAGGCCCTCGTCCGCGCGGAGCCCGCCCGGGCGTACCGCAGGCGTGACGAGAACGCGGGCGGAGTCCTCGGCGGAAGCGGACACCTCCGGCACCTGGAACTCGGCACCGACCAGCTACCGGCCGGCCGGGGCGAACCGGAGGACGTCAGGGGATTCCCCCAACCATTCCTGGCTGCCGAACGTGTCCACGAGGAACTTGTCCCGTTCCCTCATGTCCGCGTCGGGCGCGGTGCGGACGGAGGTGCCCGCGAAGCGGGGGATGAGGTGCAGCGGATCCTCCGTCGCGCGCCAGCCGTCATCGAAGCTCAGTCTCATGGTCGATGCCGCCTATGTCGAACCATCCGTTGCAGGCGGCACTGGCACCGTCCGCCTGTGCGAAGGCGACGCCCGCCCACTGAGGGTCCCTACTGGCCCCGGCCTGAACGCGCCTCACGACGTTTCGGGTGTGATGAACTCCAGCGCGCCGCCCTGGAAGCGGCCCCCGCAGACCGGGCACTCGTTGCGGTACGAGTGGGCGCGTGAGCGCTCGAGACTGTCGGAGAACAAGGGAACAACAGTGGTCAGTTCGATCACCCGGAACTCTGCGCCGCAGGCTGGGTGCGAGGTGCGGTAAGGCTCTCCGACAACGGCCCCGGCGAAGTCCTCTTCGGTCGCTGTCCCGGCAGCGAACCGCCTGTCGAGGGACGCCAGGTCGGTTCCATCGCTCCAGTGCAGGTACCAGCAGTGCAGCGGCGAGACAGGACTTAGACGAAGCACGATACGGCGCATCCGAGAGTGGTCCGCGAGCAAGCGGTCCTCCAACTCGTCGAAGCCGGCGATCGGCTCGTCAGCGGTGACCAGTTCTCCCGTCGGGAATTAATGCGCCTCCCACTTGCGAAAGGCCACTGTCGATCTGTCCATGGATTCACCCTTTGGCGTGACCTCACGCACCGGTGCCCCGGAGGCGACGAGCGATGTCGATGTCGCTCTGCAGCGCGCTGAATCGCGGCTCTTCCCGGCTCGCATCGAGCACGACGACGTGCAACCGGTCCCCGACCTGGGGCGGTGCGGTGTCCTCGTCCCACCAGGAGGGATGCTTCACCTGGTCGATGAATCCGGTCTCGCCGTTGGCATCGACCTCCGAGCCCACCGGAGCGACCGCGATCACGGTCACATCTAGCTCCTGATGATTACGGAACATTATTTTAGTCCTCCGAAAATCGAAACCCAACTGCGGCCCTGTGTGAGCTCGTTGAACCGGTCCAGCTTCTCCACGGGAATTTCGAACTCCAAACGCACCGCTCCATTGGGGCCCTTGGTGTCGTGGACCTTTGCGTGCTGGCCGAACTCTTCCAGGAACGACGGATGCATCTCGTACTTCACCATTCCCTTGGCGACCGGCCCGCACCCGTCGGCGGTGGTGAGCGTGGTGGTGCGGTGGCCCGTCTCGGGGTCGGGTTCGGTGTAGGTCAGGGTGATCTGGACGTGGCCGGCCTCACCGCCCTCCGTCACGACACGGTCCCGGTCGTAGACGTAGTCGTAGCGGCTTCCGTTGGAGTCGATCCAGGCGGTGACGCGGCGGCGGTCGTCGTAGACGAAGGTGGTCGTGGCGCCCGACCGCTTGCTGACGGTGGCGAGGTCGCCGTCCTGATAGCCGTAGCTCATCAGGGGCAGGTCCGCGCCGCCCTCGCCCGCACCGGCCAGGGACAGGGCGGTGACCCGGCCGTCCGCGGTGGACAGGTTCAGCTGGTGGCCTGCGGAGTGGACCAGGGCCAGGGGCAGGCCGTCCTCGTCGCGGTCGACGCTGATCGTGTGGCCGTTGCGGTCGGTGATGTCCGACAGCCAGGCCTCGCCGTCGCCCCCAGTTCACTGCCGGACGGGGCGGTGAAGTCGAGGACCAGGCCGCTGTCGGGGTCGGTGACCGTGTAGTCGCCGTTGATGTCACGGGCCAGCAGGGTGCGGCCCCTGCCCGTTTCCGGCGTGGTCGGCGCGCCCGGGGCGGGGTGCGGGTATCGGATCAGGAGCCCGTCGGCGGTGACGTGGATGACGCCGATGGCGTCGATCTGCAGACGTTCGTCGACGGTGGACGTCCAGGAGGGCCCCAGGAAGCGGCCGGCCGTGCAACCGGACTCGGTGCGGCGGGTGAAGACCAGCGGCAGGATGCCGGGCAGTACGACGTCGGTCTGCGGCAGGTACATCCGGCCGGTGGCGAGGTCCACCGGGTCGGTGCCGTCGGATATTCGCTCGCCGTCGGGCCGGCTGTGGGTGCCTTCCGGGGCGTCGTCGACGAGCCTGCGCAGCCGTGCGGCGTCGGCGGCCTCCTCTGCAACGCGCACGCCCTTCACCGCGGCGCCGCCACCACCGGTGGCGACGGTCAGCGCGAGATCGGGAATCAGCCGGCCGAAACCCTCGGCCGGGTCCTTCATGAAGTCCTTGACCATCTGGGTGCCGGTGCCGACCGGGTCGTTGGCGGTGACCACCAGGCCGGCGGCCAGGCTGTTGAGGGACGTGGCGTACTCGGCGGGATGCGTGAGGTTGTACGGGTCCATGGGGTTGACGCTGCGGACGAAGTTGAGCATGCCCGCCGTGGCCTTGATGATGCCGCCGTCCAGATGCATGCTCATGACCTGGAATTCCTCGACCCCGTCGCGCAACTGCTCGGCGTACGACGGCTTCTGCGGCGCCATGTCGCGGGCGGCACACACCGCCGTGCGCGCGGTCTGCGCAGCCGGGTTCCGCTGCTTGCGCGCCTCGGCGAGGAGGTCCTGCGCATCCTGCATCAGCTTCTTGCCGGGGTCCTCGAACGTCGACGCGGGCCTGGGAGGAAGCGAGGACGGGTCGCGCTTTTCGGCGGGCTGGGCGTTGTAGCGGTCGACGGCGCTGTTGTAGTCGTCGACCTTCTTGCGGTGGGCGTCCGCGGCACCCTCGGAGGCCTTGACGCCCGCCTTCCACTTGTCGATCGCCGTCTGCGCCTGCCCCTGCGCCCAGGTGACGGTGTCGGCGAACGCGTCGAGAGCTCCGATCGCTTCGCACTGGCATCGGCGGCGGCGTACCACTTGGGCGGCTGAGTGCCCACCGCGGTGCGCAATGCGTCGGCCGTCTCGCCCTTGAGCTGTCCGGAATCGAGGCCCTTGAGACCGTCACCGGTGTCATCGAAGGCCGACTGGAAGGCGCGGAGCTTCGCGACGGTGGAGTTGATCTTGCTTGGGCTGCCGTAGATCAGCTTGGTCTTGTCCTCGGTCTGCCCGAGGTCCATCTCGTCGACCTCCGCGCCCATCCGGTTGGCGACCGAACGGGACTGCTCGCGCACCCAGTCCGCACCGGACTCCCAGCCGACGTCGTCCAGCCTGTCGGCTGTCCAGTTCCCGACGTCCTCGACCCGGTCGCCGGCCCACTCGACGCCGTCCTCGATCGCGTCCTCAATCGAGTCGGGCGTGATGTCACTGAGGAAGTCGCCGATACCCACGGTCAGTTCCCCCCTGACTCGCCCTGCTGCTGCGCCTGCTGAGCGCGTTCTTCCGGTGACGGGCCGAGAGTGTCGTCCAGCGCCTGATCGAACTGATCGTCGGAGATGCCGAGCGCGTTGTTGAACATGTCGGACTGCCGGCCGCCGTAGCCCGCGGTGAGGACGGAGCGGCCGGTGTCCTTCCAGGTCTGCCCCATGTCCTGGCCGGCCTTCTCGAACGATTCGGGGCTGAAGTCCGGGTTCAGATAGTCCGGCGTGAAGATGTCGCCCCAGTCCTGCCCCGCGATCTCCTCCTCGCTCGCGTGCGGGTTCCCGCCGAACAGGGAGTTAGCGCCCACCTTGAGCGTGCCCGCGAGGTACTGGTCGTGCTCCCACTGCGTGCCCGCCGCCAGGCCGAGCCGGTTCGCAAGCCCACTGGCGTCCCGCACCAGGGCCCGCACACCCCACTCCCAGCGCTCACAGAAGTCCTCGAAGTCAACCGAGAGACCGTGGTGCCCGGCCTCCATCCCGGTCATCGCCAGCTCCGAGAAGCCCTTGCCCATCACCGAACCGGTGGCACCACCGAGATCACCGAGCTCGTCGATGGTCGCGCCCACGCCCTTCGTGAACTTGGCGACAGACGCCTTGTCGAGATGCAGGTCAGCCCCGTCACCGCTCATGACCGCGCACCTCCTCCGCCCCACCTGCGTCGACGGCGACCGACTCAGGAACGATGCCGACGACCGGCGGGAAGAACATCGACCCGTCCTCGGTGGCGATGTCGACGGCGAGGCCGGCGGGCTCACCCAGGGACGGCACGACCTCGTCGACGATGCGCGCGCCCAACAGCGCCGCATAGTCCGCAGCCTGATCACCGGATGCGTGAAGCCGGGAAAACCGGGCCAGTGCGGTCTCGTCGGTGAACCCACAGATCCACCGCGCCCCACCCAACCGCGCCGACCAGAGGCATTCACCGGCTGTCGGCACCAGAAGGACCGAGCGCCGCATCTCACCGACCAGCGCCCGAGGATCACCGACTCCCCGTCTCCGGTCGGCAATTCGCTCGGCGAGCGCTGTCCTAGCCTGCTCCACGGCCCCTCCCCCCTGTAGGTGACTGACGACACCGTAGATCAGGACGCGCGGCATGACAGGGTCGGTTCTCATGAAGCTGCCACTCGATGCCGATTCGCCTCAAAACGGTATCCGCGGAGGAACCCACTGGCGGATGGTTTGTAGAGGCCCCACAGCGACCTCCGCTCGGCTCTCCGACCGGTCGGCAGCCTCACGGGCGGGCCGGTGACAGGCGCCCGGTGGACCACCGGTGGACAGACGCCCTTGGACGGTGCATCACGTGGTAGCACGGGGCGACCTGTCGCACGTGCTCTGATCAGGCAAAACGCCACTGGACAGCACGCCGAAGCACCACGCAACCTGATCGCTCACGGTCTCGTAAGGCGTAGGTATCGCTACTGAGCCTGGATCCACCGGCTTGATTCCCGAGTGATTGTTTCGGTCCATCATGGTGTGATTCGGGCCGGTGGTGGGTTTCGGGGCGTGGGGTAGCTGCTGGTCTGCCCAGCTTTTCCACATGTCCACAGGTCTCGGGCCCTTGCGGGCGGGGCGGATGGGGAGTCAGACACGTGGTGGTGCGTGCAGGACGGCGAACATCTGCTGCCAGGCTCCCTATCAGGGCCAGTTCCGGGGCAGATGGAGTGTCAGGCGACGGGCTCCGCGTGCGATCCGGGCCGGGACGTTGATGAGTTGGCCGCGCAGCGCCGTGGTGGTCGCTCTGGTGTGGAAGGTGGAGGCCAGGGCGCCCAGGGTGCGCATCAGGTTGTGGGTGATCGCTGCGATGGCGAGCCAGGCGGCGTTGGCCTGGAAGTCGCCGGAAGGCAGGCGGGCCAGCGGACCGCCCTTCACGTCCGCGATCACCTGCTCCACGATGGCGTGCCGGCGGTGGTCCTTCTCGGCGTCGACCAGCGTGAGCGGGGAGTCGGTGAACGCGCAGTGATAGCGGTAGGTGGTGAACAGCTCGCCCTGTTCCTGGACTTGGGCATCGGGGTTGGGCCGCTTGACGCGGCGCACGAGCAGACGGGCGGTGACCTGCTTCTTCTTCGGCTTGGACGTGAACGCGGTGTAGTCGGGGACCTCGGTGATCTCCACGTCCGAGATCCAGCACTGGCCCTCGTCGTCCCATACCGCCTTCGGGTAGCGGATCGCGGGCCAGGCGTCCTCGTCGATGGTGGCGATCGCCCTCTTGACGGAGGCGTTCATCCGAGCGGTGACGGAGAAGCGGGCGCCCAGGGGTCAGCAGACGGCTATCACCTCGCTCGCGTAGAACGCGGAGTCCGCCCGCAGCACCAGCAGCCAGCCCGCGCCGCAGGCCCGTGCGGTGCGCAACGCCTCCGCGACGAAGGACGCGGCCCCGCGCACCGAGCCGGCGGCACCTTACGTAGACGGCAACGCCGTTGCGTTTGGCCCCTGAGCTGTACGTCAAGCCCTGCTGAACAGCGCAACGGGACCACCTGATAGATCAACGATCGGCGAAGAAAGTCGATCAAGGTCAGGGGTCCCGTTGCAGGAGAAGTCTGTCATCACGTCCACGATCGAGACAGCCCGGGGTGTGTTCGCGCCGGGCCATCTGGGGGAGTTGACCCAGATCGTGGACTTTGCGCTGGTGGACGCGGTGCTGGAGGAGACCGGTCGGCGCGAGAAGCGCCTGCGGCTGCTGCCTTCGCGGGTGGTGGTGTACTTCGTGCTCGCTCTCGCGCTGTTCGAGCACCGCTCGTACCGCATGGTGTGGTCCAAACTGACCGCCGCCCTGACCCCGTTGGCCCTGGTGCGTCCCGCGGTCTCCTCGCTGACGCGGGCCAGGCGCAGGGTGGGGGCCGCACCTCTGCGGCGTCTGTTCGAGACGCTTGCCGGGCCCGTCGCCCGCCCCGGGCAGGACGGGTCCTTCTACCGGGGCCTGCGCACGGTGGCCGTCGATGGGACCCTGCTGCACACCCCCGACGACGAGACGCTCACCTGGCGCTACCCCAAACGGGCCGGGGAGGGTCTGGAGTTCGGCTATCCGCTCCTGCGGCTGCTGACCCTGGTCGAGTGCGGCACCCGCGCGCTCATAGCCGCCGCCTTCGGACCGGAGTCCGAGGGTGAACTCCCCTATGCCAAGCGGCTCCTGACCGCCCTGGACGAGACAATGCTCCTGCTGGCCGACGCGGCCTTCGACGGCAACGAGTTCCTTGATGCCGTCCATCAGAGCGGGGCGCGGTTCCTGGTGCGCTCCGGGGCCCGCCGTGTCCCCACCCCCGCCGAGCACCTGGGCGACGGCTCCTACATCGCACGTATCGGCTACGGCGTCCTGCGGGTACTGCTGCCGGTGCGCGTGATCGAGGCGACCCTCACCATCACCTTGGCCGATGGCACCGTCCGCACCGAGCAGTGGCGGCTGATCACCAACCTGCTGGACCCCGTCCGTTTTCCGGCCGCCGAGCTCGTTGAGCTCTATCACCGCAGATGGCAGGCGGAAACCACGTATTTTTCGATCAAGGCCACGATGCTCGACGGCCGCGTCCTGCGCTCCCGCAGCATCGATGGCCTCGACCAGGAGGTCTACGCCCTGCTCACCGCCTACCAGGCTCTGATCCGCGCCGGCGACGACGCCCTGACCGGTCGGCCGGAAGTACCCATGGAACGGATCAGTTTCACCGTCCTGCTGGCCGCCGCAACCGACACCGTCACCGCCGGCCATGGAATCTTCCCCAACACCCTCGTCGACCTGGTCGGCACGATCGGCCACGCGGCCCTGGACGCCCTCCTGCCCGCCCACCGACGGCAACGAGTGAAGGCCCGCACCCGCAAGAACCCCACCAGCAAGTACGGACCGAACGCCGGACAGCACCCCCAGAAGGCCCAGAACTACACCGTCCGCACCACCGTCGCGTTCTTCGACCACGGCCTCAATAGCCGCTCACGGCGCTAACGCAACGGTGTTGACGTAGACGGGGCGCGGCGATCACCGGGGCCGCGAGCGGGGTGGAGAGCACAGCCAGCAGCGCGTCCAGGCCCTTGACCTTTGAGTAGCCGTAGCCCGAGCCCTGCTTGGCATAGCCGTAGGCGCGCCGGATCGTGTCGTCGATGTCCAGGTAGGCGACACGGCCGGCGCCGGGCAGCAGCGGAGTGTGCACGGCCAGCTGCGGCAGCAACCGCCGTGCCACCGGCGCGGAGTTGCTTGACGTGCCCGTGGGTGAACGCTCGCAGGAACGACCCGAGGGTGGAGGGTGCGTGCACGCCGGTGAACAGGCGGTCCATCGCGCCGTGCCGCAACCGGTCCATGTCATCGATGCCGACGGCCGTGGATCGACCTCAGTAGCGCCTTGATGTACGGCCCCGTCTGTACCGGCACGGGATCAGCTCGGCTCCGCAGACCATGGCTGAAGAGTGAGCATCAGACGCGACGTAGATCGAGAGCGATCCCGAGTCATGGGAAAGGACCGCCCCTTCGCGGGTGCGCAGGCCGCGCGCTGTCATGTCGACCACGATGCGGTTCATCGGCTCTCCGGCCGACAAGCGCTCGAACATTTCCCGTACGTAGGCGGCTTCCGACTCCTCGACGTGGAGAGCTCCCACGCGGCATTTCTCGCAACGGGAGTCAGGATCCCCTTCCAGCGGGCGTCGGCACTTTCCGTAACCGAATCGGAGCTGGCCGTCGTGAGTGACGCCGCGGTTGCGTCGGTGGTCGTGGGTCTCCATCCAGGATTCACGACTGCGGTCAACCTCGTACTCGGCGACGATCAAGTGCGTGTTCCGGCCGAGCCGACCGCCGCTGCTGGAGGTGTCGATATCCTCCTTCGCCGCCCGGATCTCTCCGCCGGTCTGCTCCAGGCGCTTGATGTTTTACGAACTCAAGGTCGCGTCGCGCCCGAACCGTGACCAACGCCATACCAAGACGACGTCCGCTTTGCCCCGTTTAATCCGTTCGATGATCTGCTCTACCTGGCGTTTCGCGAAGTACTTGCCACTCAGGTCGAGGTCCTGCAGGACGTCGATGACGACCATGCCCTCGCGCTCCGCCAGCGTGTTGCACGCATCGATCTGGAGTTCGGGGGAGATCTTCTCGTCCTTGTCCCTGTACCGTGATACGCGCACGTAGATGATGGCGCGCTTGGGCTGCTGTGGAAACGAGGAGCCGGTGAGCGTGTCTGGAGTCACGGCTGACCCCACCCTTCTTGATCTTGAGCGGACGTTTGTGTCATGAGTACTAGCATCGGAATCGTTGGCCTGCCGAATGTCGGCAAGTCGACCCTGTTCAACGCCCTGACCAAGAACGACGTGCTGGCGGCCAACTACCCGTTCGCCACGATCGAGCCGAACGTGGGCGTCGTCGGCGTCCCGGACGCCCGCCTGAACAAGCTGGCGGAGATCTTTGGCTCGCAGCGCCTGCTTCCCGCGACGGTCGACTTCGTCGACATCGCCGGCATCGTGCGAGGCGCTTCGGAGGGTGAGGGCCTGGGTAACAAGTTCCTCGCGAACATCCGCGAGTCCGACGCGATCTGCCAGGTCATTCGCGCCTTCAAGGACGAGAACGTCGTTCACGTCGACGGCAAGGTCTCGCCCAAGGACGACATCGAGACGATCAACACCGAGCTGATCCTCGCCGACCTCCAGTCCGTCGAGAAGGCCGTCCCGCGCCTCACGAAGGAGTCCCGCCTCCAGAAGGAGAAGGTCGCGGTCCTCGCCGCGGTCGAGGAGGCCCAGAAGATCCTCGAGTCAGGCCAGACCCTCTTCTCCGCAGGCATCACCGCGGGCACGGAGAAGGGCAAGCTCCTCCACGAGCTGCACCTCCTCACCACCAAGCCCTTCCTCTACGTCTTCAACGTCGACGAGGACGAACTGGTCGACGAGGACTTCAAGAACGAGCAGCGCTCCCTGGTCGCCCCCGCCGAGGCGATCTTCCTCAACGCCAAGATCGAGTCCGAGCTGATCGAGCTCGACGACGACGAGGCCCTCGAACTCCTCCAGTCCATGGGCCAGGAAGAGCCCGGCCTCGCCACCCTCGGCCGCGTCGGCTTCGACACCCTGGGCCTGCAGACCTACCTCACCGCAGGTCCGAAGGAAGCCCGAGCCTGGACGATCAAGAAGGGCGCCACGGCCCCCGAGGCGGCCGGTGTCATCCACACCGACTTCCAGAAGGGCTTCATCAAGGCGGAGATCGTCTCCTTCGACGACCTGGTCGAAACAGGCTCGGTCGCCGAGGCCCGCGCCAAGGGCAAGGCCCGCATGGAGGGCAAGGACTACGTGATGCAGGACGGCGACGTGGTGGAGTTCCGGCACGGAGGAACGTCTGGCTCCGGGAAGAAGTGACCGACGAGCATTGGGATCTGACCGCTCATGTCCGGGGTGCCCTCGCTGAGGCGCTCGTGGCGGAAGCGATCTACCGGAGGCATGCAGATGTGGTGCTGCACGCGCCGAGGCACCCGGGCTATGACGTGTCGAGCGAAACGGGTGGCTTGCGAGTGGACGCCAAGGTCTCCGTGCTCGTTGAGGCGGACCTCGACGGTAACGGCACGGAACCCGCAGCCGAGTGGGACGCTGGGACTCGCCCCGATGTACTGCATGAGTCGGCCACGCACCTCGGGTTGGTTGTCCTCGACGACTCGTTGACGGCGCTCAGACTGTTCGAGGGCGGCGAGGCCGTGCTCAGTGGTGAAGTCGTCGCCCACGGGCGAGTGTTTCTTGTACCCGGCGATGTGGCGCGGGCGGAGGCGCAGCCGGTCTGGAGTACACGCCACGGACGTCCGAGCGCGGGACGTTTCCGCTACCTCGGGCTGAGCGTGATCGAGCCGTTCGAGGTGGACTTTCAATCTGGTTCGAGCCCTGCAGGGATGAAGTGCTGGCGGCGTTGACCGCGAGTTGGACAGTCCTGCGCAACGACGAAGCTCCTGGTAGACGGGGTTCTCGACCAAGATCACCCGTGTCTGCCAGGAGCTTCGCGTGCTTGTCTACCCGTCCTCGATTGATCTGCCCAGCCGCACCTTGCGGTTCCTGACCGGGCGGCTGAAGGCCAGGCGGCAGGAGATCGGGACGCGTTGGCGACGCCTTCCCGCCTCGCGGCAGGCCTTGCCCGCCCTGGCCCACTTGCGGTGCGGTGACACCTACGCCCAGCTGGCCGCCGGGTTCGGCATCGGGATCGCGACCGTCTACCGCTACATACGTGAAGCCGTCGAGGCCCTGGCCGCCATCGCCCCGTCCCTGGCCGAGGCGATGCGGACGATCCGGGAGAAGGCGTTCGTCATCCTGGACGGCACCCTGCTGCCGATCGACCGCATCGCCGCCGACACCCCCTATTACTCCGGGAAGCACAAGCGTCACGGTATGAACGTGCAGGTCCTCACCGATCCGTTCGGACGGCTGCTCTGGGCCTCGCCGGCTCTGCCCGGCTCGACTCACGACCTGACTGCCGCGCGACAGCACGGGATCATCGAAGCCCTCACTGAAGCCGGACTCAGATGTTGGGCGGGCAAGGCGTATCAAGGCGCCGGCGGACCCGTCCGCGTACCGTTTCGGGGCCGGCGCCTCAAGCGATGGAAGCGCCGCCACAACACCACCCACGCCAAGATCCGCTGTCTCGGCGAGCAGGCCATGGCCACCCTCAAGGGATGGCGCCTCCTGCGGAAGCTCCGCTGCAGCACCAACCGAATCACCGACGCCGTGAAGGCAGTCCTCGTCCTTCACCATGCATCGGCGTGAGGTTGGAAAAGGCTCAGTGTGCCGTGCGCGACACCATGCTGTGCGCCACGCACGGTCACTCATGGAATGAACCTTCACTGGGTGCGAATCTTAATTCGCATTGCTTGGGTTCTTCACGTAAACGGCAACAATGATGTTGGCGTACTTGGAATGAACTTCATCGCGGGATCCGGAAACAACGAGCCGCACTGAGCGGCCATTGTCATGGGACTTTTGCAGGAGACTACGCATTGGCGTGGAGTTGTGCTTTGATAATGCGGGCTCATCCCTGTCCCAGAGGTCTGCTTCGCAGACATCTTCGTTGCACTTGTCTTGCGTCACCCGTTTGATAGTCTCCTTGCATTGGGAATCACATCCTTCCGCGGTGGGGCCAGGGAATTCGACGTGGACCATGTAGTATTCGTCGCTTTCGCCGGGTGGCTGCTTACTGAAGACGTTCTGCGTAACCGTGACATCATCGATAATCCCTATCGGTCCTGTCGGCTCATTGGAGTCACCCTTGGGTGTGTGGATCAAGTACCCACCTGTTCCACCAACTCCCAAAGTGACTGCAAGTACGATAGTTAATACACCGGCGCCGCCGCGGATCCATTCGGTGAGGCCTGAGAGTAATCGCCCGATTCCAGATATTACGTCACCGAGAGTCTCGAAGACGTTTTTGTTTTCCCTTGCATCGTCTACCTCGCCCTGGCCTACAGGGGGTATTTCCTCTTGAGTCACACTTACCTCCATTACTTCAAATTATGCACGTCTCCGACCATGCGGAATAGATTGCCTGCTCCGAGTTCTGTCGTCTGATGCTAAAAGGAATTGACCGAAGTGGCAGCGGTTCGGATCGAGAGCTCATAGTCGCAGCTAATTGACGCACCGAAGCTTGCGGGAAGTCTGACACAAAAACCAAGATCAACTGATTGAGTGGTCGATTCGTGATTGTATGAGGGATTCTGCTATCACCTGATGGTGTGGGTGCGGATTCTTCCGGGCCGGGGCTGTGATCTGGTGTGATGACCGGGTGGCGGCGCTGCCAGGCTGGAGCAAGGGGCTGCGGCTGATCGTGCGCCGGGTCAAGCCCTCCCGCCGGCACCTGGCCAACCTGACCGACTTCGAGAAGAAGACTGGCTTCAAGTACTCCATCGTCGCGTCCAACATCAGCAGGATGACCCGGATCGCAGGCTCCCACCAGGCGCAATGGCTCGATGTCCTGCACCGGCATCACGCCGTCGTCGAAGACCGGGTGCGGACGAACAAGGCGATGGGCCTGCACAACCTGCCCGCGAAGTCCTACCGCAACAACGAAGGCTGGATGCTCGCCGCGAACCTCGCAGCCGACCTCGACGCCTGGCTGCGTCTCCTGGCCCTCCACGACCAGGACGATCTGGCGGGCGCCGAGCCCGACACCATGCGCTTCCGTCTCTACCACCAGCCCGGACACCTCGCCCACCACGCCCGCCGCCGATACCTTCGCCTCGATCCGACCTGGCCCTGGACCAGCGCGTTCACCCTGGCCTGGAATCGGATCACCGACCTCACGGCCGTCACCTGACGACCGGACTCCCGCCCCGACGAAGGTTAGGAAGGGGACCCCGCACCGCCCCACCGGGAAACGTGGAACCCCGGCGCAGCCGCAGCCGCAGCCGCAGCGTCACGCGAAGGCCCGACATCCACTACACGGGAACATTACGGGCAAAGCGCTAGGTCCGTCAGCGTGAACTCACCGCTGACGAATCGAGGTCAACTACGTCATGCACGCGAAAGCCGCAGACCGCGAAGGCAAATCAACCCACTCTAATTCATCGACGCCCCCACTTCTCGCGCTCTCGAAGTCCATCTCCGTGAGGCGAGTTCGAAGGCCACCGACGCGGGTTACTGAGGTTGAACTCGGGATGTCGTGAGGGGTGACGGCTGGCCGGTGGCTGCGGTATCACCGGGGCATGCGGTATCCACAACGGGGCGGGCTGACCGCCGAACGACAGCAGTTCCGCGAGGAGTTGCGGCTCAAGGCTGCCGAGCGATTCGCCCTGGGCGAGGCGGGCTCGGTGATCGCCAGTGACCTGCGGGTCAGTGTCCGCTCCGTGCAGAGGTGGCGGCGGATGTGGGAAGAAGGCGGTCCGCGGGCTCTGCGGTCGCAGGGGCCGGCGTCGCTGCCGAGGCTGAGCGAGAAGCAGTTCGCCCAGCTGGAGGCGGAGCTGGCCAAGGGGCCCGCTGCACACGGCTGGGAAGACCAGCGCTGGACCCTGAGCCGTGTCAAGACGGTGATCGGCCGGCGCTTCCATCTGACCTACACCATCCAGGGCGTGCGGAAACTGCTGGTGCGCAACGGCTGGTCCTGCCAGGTCCGGCCAGGCGTGCGATGGAACGGGACGACGAGGCGGTGGCCGGGTGGGTCAAGGAGGTGTGGCCCTGCGCGGAAGACTCGCGGCGGCCCGTGGAGCCTGGCTGGTCTTCGAGGACGAAGACGGCTTCTCCATGACGCCGCCGCAGGCGAAGACCTGGTCACAGCGAGGCCGGACCCCGGTGGTGCGGGTTCGCGGCCGTTCCCGCAGACGCATATCCATCGCAGCGCTGACCTGCTACAGACCCGGCCACCGGTCGAGGCTGATCTACCGGCCACGCCGGGACGGCCGCAAAAGTTTCTCCTGGCGCGACTACCGTGACCTGCTGATCGCCGCCCACCAGCAGCTCGGCGGCCCGATCGTGCTCATCTGGGACAATCTGAACGTCCACAAAGCCGCCGGCCTGCGAGAGTTCGCCGCTTCCCGGGACTGGCTCACCATCTACTACCTGCCGCCCTACGCACCCGACCTCAACCCCGTCGAAGGCATCTGGTCCCTCCTACGGCGCAGATGGCTCTCGAACGTCGCCTTCAGCACCCCCGAACACCTCGTCCAGACCGTCCGGCGCGGCCTACGGCACATCCAATACCGCAGCCACCTCATAGACGGCTGCCTCACCGAGACCGGCCTGACCATCAGACCCACCTGATCAGCAACACGACATCCCGAGTTCAACCTCAGTAGGTTTCCTCCATGGGTGCTTCTGCGGTACGCGCCGCGATCTACCTGCGCGTCTCGCTCGACCGCGAGATGGACGGACTCGCCATCGACCGGCAGCGTGACGACTGCCTCAGGATCATCGCTGATCGAGGATGGACCGTGGTCGGGACGTACGTCGACCAGTCGAGGTCCGCGACGGACAAGACGAAGAGGCGACCCGACTACGACCGGATGGTGGCCGATTACCTCACGGGCTCGTTCGACGCGGTCATCTGCTGGGACCTCGACCGCCTGACACGGCAGCCACGCCAGCTCGAGGAGTGGATCGACGCCGCCGAGGCGCGCGGGCTGCGGCTGGTCACGGCCAACGGGGAGGCGGACCTGACGACCGACGGGGGGGGGCGGATGTACGCCAGGGTCAAGGCCGCCGTGGCCCGCGGGGAGGTCGAGCGGAGCGCGGCGCACCGGTCCGCGGCCGAGCTGCAGCGCGCTCGACGCGGTCGGGCCCCGAAGGGCACGCGCCTGCTCGGCTACTCGACCGGCGGCGACGTGATCGAGGAGGAAGCCGCGGCGGTGCGCGAGCTGTTCCGCCTGTGCGCGATCTCCGACGGCCCGTCGATGGCGTCGATGGCCGCGGCGCTCTCGGGCGAGTCGGGGGAGGGCGCGGTGACGTCACTTCCGCGATTACCCAAGCGCAGCCGCGTGCTGGCGATCGAGCGGAATGAGAAGCGGTCGGGGGCAGGCCTGGAGCCCGCTGACGTTCCCGACGACGGTCCGTGGGCGCTGAGCACGGTCCTCGGCGTCCTGCGCAACCCCCGCTACGCCGGGTACTCCGTCTATGCCGGCGGTGCGGGCCGTGCCGGAGCGAGGACGTCCTCGTCGGACTGGATCGTGCGTCACGAGGACGGGAACCCCATCTGGGGAGAATGGGAGCCGCTCGTCGACGAGGACACGTGGAACGCCGTGCAGGCACGCCTCGATCACCAGTCCCTCGCAGCCCGTCCGGAGCCCGCGATGCGATACCGGTATCTGGGATCGGGCATGTACCGCTGTGGCCACTGCGGTCAGCCGGTGAGCGCGAAGTCCGGCCGTTACAGGTGCGCGGGCACGCCGGGCCGTGCCCGGGGCCACTTTGCCCGATCCAGCAGCCACATCGACGACTCCGTTCTGTGCGTCGTCCACCAGCTGCTCGTCCGTCCGGCCCTGGAGGAGCTCCTCCTGAGCCCGGATGCCCCGCGCGCGGCGGAGATCCGAGGCGAGATCGCGCAGCGCCGCAGGCGCGTGGAGCGCGCCTTGCGCGACCTCGAGCTCGGTTACGTCCACGGCGCAGACGTCGCGCGCATTCGTAGCCGCGAGGCATCAGGCATCGCCGAGCTGGAGGAAGCACGCCGTCGCGTGCTCAGGGCTGCCGGGCTGGGATCCTTGATCGACTGCCATGATCCAAGAGCCGTCTTCGACGAGGCGGATGTGGGCTTCCAGCGCCGGGTCGTCGAATCGCTCGTCGAAGTGCGGGTCCTTCGGCAGCCTTCTGGCAGACGCGGAGTCGACCCGGCGACGGTTCGAGTCGTCCCGAGAGCGGAGCGGCTGTGATGCTCAGAGGGGCGCATGGGGCCTCGGGTCGGGGAATCTCCCGGATACCCCGGGACGATGCCGCAAGGTCTACACCGTTCCGGTTCAACTTGTGATACGAAGCGGCTTCACCAGCGTAAATCTCGAGTCTGAGGCGTTCTGAGGGTGCGATCCGTGCCCCTACACCAACTAGTGGAGTTCCGCTTCAACGTGTGATTGGACGTGAATAACGGCCTGACCTGTGAGAAGACAGGTCAGGCCGTTGTGCTGTCCGCAGCAGTCCGCAGGACCTGAAGCGGCTACGCGTCGTAGACCGTGGAGCGGTGCCCGACGTCTATGACCCACACCACTAGTAGGGCTTTGTTAGGTACCCCAAGTGATCCTCGTTGGATAGATTGTGATCTTCTTTCAGGTGTGACTCCTGAGGAGATGGAAGAGGTCCGGCCGCGTCTGGAGGCGTTCGCGGCCGAGATGCTTGGCTCGCTGGCCCGTCGGGACCAGCGGGCCAAGGGTGAGATGTATCTGCGCGGGCTGATGCTGGACGGCAAGCGCAAGTCGATGCAGCCGATGGCCGAGCGCCTGGGCGTGGACCACCAGCAGCTCCAGCAGTTCGTCTCGTCCTCCACCTGGGACTATTCAAAGGTCCGTGAGCGGTTGGCGCGTTGGGCTGCGGCGCACATTTCGCCCGAGGCATACGCCATCGATGACGTGGGCTTCCCCAAGGACGGTTATGACTCGCCGGGGGTGGCGCGGATGTACTGCGGCGCGCTGGGCAAGCGGGGCAACTGCCAGATCGGGGTCAGTGTGAACCTGGTCAGCGACCGCGCCTCCTCGGCCGTCGACTGGCGCCTGTTCCTGCCCGAGAGCTGGGACGACACCAAGCATGGCGAGGATCTGCTGCTGGCCGAGGCGATCCGGCGCCGCCGGGCCAAGGCCGGCATCCCGGCCGCCGCACGGCATCGGGAGAAGTGGCGCCTGGCCCTGGACATGCTCGACGAGGCGTGCGGGGAATGGGAGTTGCCCGACTTGCCGGTCGTCGCCGATGCCGGATACGGCGACGCCACGGGCTTTCGGGAGGGCCTGACCGAGCGTGGCCTGACCTACGCGGTCGCGGTCAAGGCGACCACGACCGCCCACCCGGGCGACGCGACGCCCGAGCGACCGCCGTACTCCGGGCAGGGCCGCCCTCCCGTGTCCTCCTACCCCCAGCCGCACACCACCCTGCGCGCGCTGGCCCTGGCAGCCGGACAAGCCGCCACCCGCACCGTCACCTGGCGCCAGGGCAGCAAGTCCACCAAGCACAACCCACGGGCCGAGATGCGCTCACGCTTCCTGGCCCTGCGCGTGCGCCCGGCCAACCGGTCCATCCGCCGGGCCACCGACGGCTCCCTGCCCGAATGCTGGCTGCTCGTCGAGTGGCCTCCCGACTCCGCCGAACCCACCGATTACTGGCTCTCGACGCTGCCCGCCGACACCCCACTACGAGAACTGGTCCGAATCGCAAAGATCCGCTGGAGAGTTGAGCACGACTACCGCGAACTCAAGGACGGCCTCGGCCTGGACCACTTCGAGGGCCGCAACTACCTCGGCTGGCACCGCCACGTCACCCTCACCTCCCTCGCCCAGGCCTTCTGCACAATGCTCAGGCTCGACCCAAAAGCCCCTGCGTCGGCCTGACCCTCTACGCGGTCCTCCGCGAACTCCAAGCCCTCCTGGCCACCTGGACCGGCGCCTGCTCCATATGCGGCCAACCCGCCCCGGCACCCGAACCACACCACCGCACCTAACAAAGCCCTACTAGTTCCCCGTTGTCGATGGTGTAGACGACGCGATAGTCGCCGAGGTCGTCGGCGGCGGCGATCGGCTTGTCCCGTGCGGGCGGCGTGCAAGTGCCTGGGATTCCATAGATGTCGCGATTGAACGCCGACGCGATCCGAGTCTTCAGCGCCCAGGATCGATGCGCTGTGCCCCGTGCGGTACTGCAGGGTCGCCACCACGGAGGTGGGGCTGGCGTTGTCAGCTTTCCCAGTCGACGGATGCCACGGTCCCGTCGCGGGACATCTTGACGGCAAGGAGTTCGTCACTGGTCGCAGCATCGATCGTGTAGTCCATGACGATCCGGGCCTCGTCCTCGCCGATCAGGTGCCACAGCCCGATCCGAACGTGGTGCATGGCTGCAGTGAACGCGTCGACGCTGATCGCTTCGCCGTTTGCTTCCCGGGCGAGGCGCTTGATCACTTCGATGTCGTCGAATTCGTCGGCGTGGTGGTCGATGAAGTAGCGATCCTGGTGCAGGTTCTTACGGATCGCCGCGCGAGCCGCGGTGTCCAGGGCTGGCAAATGGGCCAGGTGCGTTGCGAACGCATCCAGTTCTCCCGCATCCAGCCCGGACCCGGGCTCGGCCCACAGCCGGACTTCGACCTCGCTGCTTCCCAGCGCGGCTGTGCCTTCCCAGATGGCTTCCGTCTCGTCCACCGGCGGAACCTCAAGGTGCCCGAAGTAAGGGTGATCGATGCTCTTCATGGGGCCTGTCATTCCGATGGGCGGGGTAGGGCTTGAGGAGTAGTGGACGTTCCTGATCCAGGTTACGGCCGCGATCACTCCGTGTGGGTACCGGTTCTGCCGGCACAGCACCCCCGGCGTTGTCTGCCCGTGCACGATCCGCGCGCGGCCTGCTCGAAACGACACCCCTGAGTGCCCGCCGCCGCGCAGACTGTTGTCACGTCTTAGACGTCATCTCATTTGGTCAGTCTGCGGTAGCAGATGAGGGTGCGGGCGATGCTGGTGAAGGCGAGGAAGTGCTCGGCCTTGCGTTCGTAGCGGCGGTGGAGTCGGCGGCAGCCGGCGAGCCAGGCCATGGTGCGTTCGATGGTCCAGCGGTGTCGGCCGAGTCGCTGTGAGGTCTCGATGCCCTTGCGGGCGATGCGGTGCCCGATACCCCGATGAGACAGCCATTGCCGCGGGTGACGGTAGTCGTAGCCCTTGTCGGCGTGGAGTTTTGCGGGCTTGCGCCGACGTGGGCCCCGGCGGGACCGAATGGGCGGTATGCCCTTCACGAGCGGGATCAGGGCCTGGCTGTCGTGGACGTTGGCACCGGAGATGCCGACGGACAGGGGCAGACCGGTCCGCTCGGTGATCAGGTGGATCTTCGACCCGTACTTGCCCCGGGCGACAGGATTCGGGCCTGTCAGGTCCCCCTTTTCAGGGCCCGCACGTTCACCGAGTCGATCGCGCACCTCGACCAGTCCAGGTCGCCCCGGGAGCCGAGTTCGTCAAGGACCAGGCGGTGGAGCTTGGCCCACACCCTGGCCTTCGTCCACTCGGCGAAACGTCGGTGGGCCGTCGCCCCGGACGGCCCGAACGACGCCGCGGGCAGTTGCTGCCACGTGCAGCCCGACGTGGCCACGAACACGATCGCCGCCAGGACCTCCCGGTCACCGTGGCGACGCCGACCACCGCCCTGAGGCCGCGACGGCGCCTCCGGCACCACCCGCTGGAACAACTCCCACAGCTCATCCGGCACCAGCCGCTCAACAATCCCCGCCACATCCAACAGCCTACCCAGCCAAATGAGATGACCTCTTAGGGCTCGGTCGACACGTCTGCCGAGGGCCATGAAGGCAATCACTAACCTCTATGTTGCTAACATTGTTGTTAGTGTCATGAGTGGAGGTCGACCGGACGTGGTGGATTTTGTAGGACGCCGCCAGGAGCTGGCGACGTTGGAGCGAGAGCTGCAGAAGGTGGCGGCAGGGATCGGCGGGGAGCGGCCCGGTCGGTGCGTGATGTTGCGTGGGCGGCGCCGGGTGGGCAAGTCGCGGCTGGTCGAGCGGTTTGCGGAGCGCTCCGGAGCCCCTTTCTTGTTCTTTGCTGCGACTGGTGCATCCCCCAGGGATGATCTGGCACGGCTGGCCAGGGACGCCCAAGTGTCGACGCTGCCGTTGGCGGGGCTGGTGGCCGCCGCGCGGCCGGAGAACTGGGATGCCGCGTTCGATGTGCTGGCCGCAGCGCTGCCTGCCGACCGGGCGAGCGTTCTGATCATCGACGAAGTGCCGTACCTGATGGATACCGACGGCGCCTTTGAAGGGATGCTGCAACGGGCCTGGGACCGGGTGCTGGAGACCAAGCCGGTGCTGCTGGTCCTCATCGGCTCCGATCTGTCGATGATGGAGGCACTGAACAGCTACGGACGCCCCTTCCATCAGCGCGGCCGGGAGATGGTGCTGGGACCGCTCAACCCCGCCGAGGTGGGGCAGATGCTTGGGCTGGATCCGGTGGAAGCCTTCGACGCTGCACTGGTCACCGGCGGGTTGCCGCTGATCTGCGCAGAGTGGCCGCGCGGCGCAGGGCTGTGGGACTTCCTCGGCGAGGCGCTGAGCGATCCGGTCTCGGCCCTGCTGGTGTCGGCCGAGCGTTCGCTGGCCGCCGAATTCCCCCCGCAGGTACAGGCGCGCAAGGTGCTGACGGCCATCGGGAGTGGCGAGCGGACCTTCACCAATATCGCCCGTGCAGCCGGCGGGATCGGGGCCACGCCGCTGCAGCGAGCTCTGGAGCTGCTTACGGACAAACGGATCGTCGTCGGCGAGCTGCCTGTATCGCTGCGCCCGTCGAAGGACCGCCGCTACCGGGTGACAGATCCGTACCTGCGGTTCTGGCTGCACCTGCTCGGCCCGTCGATGGAGGAGATCGAGCGGGGGCGGGGCGATCTGACCTTGGCGCGCATCCGGGAGAACTGGACCAGCTGGCGTGGTCGGGCCGTCGAGCCTCTGGTCCGTGAGGCCCTGGCGCGGATACTGCCCGACGACCGGCTGCCCGCGGCCCCCGCAGTGGGCGGCTACTGGACCCGCACCAACGACATCGAGATCGATATCGTCGGGGCCGACCGCGCCCCCATCGCCAAGGAGCTGTTCTTCGTCGGCTCCATCAAGTGGCTGGAGCAGTCGCCCTTCGACCGGCATGACTTGGCCGCTCTGCATCGGCACCGGGCTGCCCTCACCGACGAACCTGTCCCAGTCGTGGCAGTTTCGCGTAGTGGAGTCGACTGTCCGGGGCTCGACGCCACCTACGGCCCCGGCGATTTGCTGACCGCCTGGCCGCTGTGAGTGGCGGATGTCAGGTGAGGTACGGGAGTCGGTGAGGCCTCGGTCGCTTGCCGGCGCTGTTGTGCAGCGTTGGCGGTCCTGAGCCTCCTCGTGCCCAGGTCCCGGGACAGGGGAGGCTCCCCCGCCGCGGTGTGCGGTGAAGGGGGGAGCCTCGGAGGACCGACCGTCTACCGGATCAGCTCCTGTCCTCGTCGTCCTCGTCCTGTGCGCGAGGTGCGGCGGGCCGGTGCGGGCTGTGCGAGGTGTCCCAGAAGTAGCGAGGCGCCATGTCGTCCTCGTTCGTCTCCTGCCGGTCTTGGTTCCGTTCGCCTGCACCGCTCTCCGCGGACCCCGGCGTGAACGTGTGCGCGTCGGCATCCGCGGCCGCGTCGGTGAACGGCGCGCCCTTGGGGGCTTGGAAGCGCGGCGACCAGGGCCCGGTGGTGTCCCCCTCGCTCGGAGGCTCACCCTCCGGCCCCTCGTCGGGCGCCGGGAGAAGGGTCCGCCTGATCTCCTCGGCGGCCTCGTCCAGCCCGGCCGCCTCCAGACTCCGCACCACACGGTGCACGAACACCGTGTACTCATCCATGTCCGGCTTCAGGCCCACCGCCGCCAGCAGCAGGAGCAGCCGATCCGAAACCCCCACTTCCTCCTCGCGGTCGAACGTCCCTCCTCCCTGGGTGTGTCCGTCCCACAGCGGGCCTCCGACGGTTGCTTCGGTCCGCGCGTCCACGGGCGGGACGAGCAGGTGCCGGAAGATCTCGGGCACCTCCTCGTTCTTGGCCGCCGCCGAGATCTGGGCGAGCGGACCGATCATGTCGACTGCCTTCTCGATGTCGTCCTCGTGACGGGCCAGCCACCACACCACTGCGCTGCCCGTGCTCTTGAGCACGTCGTCACCGAGGTAGCCCCGCTTGTTGCGCTCGTGCTGACGCTCGTACTCCCAGAGCTCCTCGTCCTTGCGAAGGTCGTTCAATTTCCGCAGGCGCTCGCGGTCGGCGGGGGCGAGGGTCAGTGTCACATCGGCCGCCAAGGCCTTCACCCGTCCGCTCCGGTCCGGGAGCGGGGCGCCCAGCTCCCCTTCCAGGAGATACCGTGTGAAGCTCGCCCGGCCGGGATCCTCGTGGCGGACGACCTGCAGGGCCCGGCTGACGACCGAGGAAACGGCGAGGGCTGGGGAGGCGCCGTCGGACCAGTCGGCGTGGTCGGGGACCGGCCTCCACCACACGGTGGCGGAGAAGAGGAAGTCGTAGCCGTCCGTTGCGCTCGGCAGCGCCGCGTCGACCACCCGAGTCTCCTGGTACGGCTGCTCCGTCGGCGCCGCGGGCGGCTCAGCTTCCTCGGGCTCGTACGGATCGGCCGACGCGCCGCCACCGCTGAGGACCGTCATCACGAGCAGCAGGGAGCCCGAGGATGTGACCATGGACATGAAGCCCCACAGCCACGCCGACCAGTGCAGGAGGTTTCCGAGCACAGCCGGTGCGAGGCCGCAGAGAGCGACGAACAGCAGGCTGGGAAAGCGGTGTTTCATCGTGCCTCTTCCGTGGTCCGTGGTCCGGCGCCCGCACGCTTCGCACTCTCCGTCCGGACGTACTGCGCGTTGTCGATGTGCTGCCAGAAGAGGGCGGCGACGGCCGCCCGGGACGGGTGGTGCCTGGGCCCCACCCAGTCGCAGGCGATGGCGTAGAGGCGGTGCAGAGCGGCCGTGCGGCCGTGTGTCGCCCCGACCATCACACCCAGTGCCATCTCCCGCGTACCGTCGCCCGCCGCGGCGTTCAGCCAACTGCTCACCAGCGGGTTCCAGAGCTCCGTCGGCGGATGGGAGAAAACCGTCTCCCAGCCCAGGAACAGGTCCGGCCACGGCGGCGGCTCCGGTGACCGGTCGCTCCTCAACAGTTCAGCGAGCAGCTGGAGATGGAGCTCTGCCCCGCGCGGCTCCCGACGCGTCCGGTCCCGCAGGCGGTCGATCAGTAGCCGGTAGGGCCGACGGTCGCGGCCGGCGAGGTCGAGAAGTACTTCCCGGGCCTCGCGTGCCGCCTCCCCCTTCCGTACGGCGAGGTAATGGAGCCGCACCATCGCCTGATCCGGGTGCGTCGCGCAGAGGCTCTGGAGGCAGGCAGCGGTCAGGACGCGAACGAGACCGTCCGACAAGGGGCCGGACCTCGCGCACTCGTACATCCGTCTGCGGAACCATCCCCCGAACCTCTCGTGGCTGAGACCGAGTTCGAGGGCCGCCACGGCTCGTGGGTCGCAGGACGCCCCGGTCGCGTGGTCCGCCCAGCGGACCACAAGGTCGAAGAGGTGGTCGGGCCGCCCGACGGCCAGGGACCGCGCGCCGAAGCGGACGACGACGTTCACCCGGTCGTCGGTGGTCAGACCGCGGAGCCCGGCGGCATGGCCGATCCAATTCCTGAGGTCGTCGCGCGTCCCGGGGAAGTTCGCCCAGAAGTACGTCCGTACCGCGTCGGCGTAGGCCAGCCGCCCGAAGTGGAGCCGCCCTTCCAGGTCCCGCTCGATCCCGAGCGTCGCCAATCGCTCCCCGAAATCCGTCCGTGCGAGCTCGGTTGTCGACTCTTCCTCGTGCCTCACCGTCCTCATCAAGCCGTGCCACGCCTCGTAGACGGTGTCGGCGCGGGCCTCTTCGAACACTGCCGCCGCAAGCAGCAGGGCCCGCTCGGGTGCGGTGCGGACCGTGGCCACCTGTCGGCCCACCTCACCGGCACGGTCGGTTACCGCGTGCATCGCTTGGTCGAGCCATCCCGCGAAGTCGACGCCGAACCGGCCGCTGTCGCGAGCAGACCTCACCAGCCCCGCGAGCCGCGCCAGTTCCCGCATGGGGGAGCGTTCGCACAGGCGCTGGAGGTCGTAGCTCCCCAGGTCCGTGGAGTGGAAGGCCATCCGGTCCATACGGAGGTACCGGGTGACGACGGCGATCCCCCGAGGGCGCCCCAGCGCCACCGTGTGCGGTTCGAGCTCCGGCGCGTGGGCGTGCTCCATGCCCGACGGCAGGACGACCACCATGTGGGCCCCCGCCTCCTGGAGCTGCGACCGGCGCACGACCAGGAGGCGCTGGGCCTTGGCATACGCCTCCTCGTCGGCGATTCCGGAGAGGTCGAGGAGGAAGCGGTCCCCCTCGCCGGGGGCGAGAGTGGCCTCGTCCTTGTCCGTGGCGGGAAGCTCCTCGAACCGGTCCTCCTCCTGCTCCTCTTCATCGCCTGCGTCCTCACCGAGCTCGTGCAGCAGCATGATCGCTGCGGCGCGCCGGCCGCTGCCGGGCGCAGCCTCCAGCAGCACCACCGATCCGGGCTTCTCCAGGCAGTCGGCGGCGATGCGATAGCCCACCGGCCGAACGAACCGGTCGGCCAGGCGCACCCGGTCCTTTCGGACGATCCGGAGGGACTCGACCCCTTTGCGGATCATCCAATCCGCGCCGCCGTAGAAGACGTACTGGGGCCCTACGCCATTGTTCACCGGGCCACGCGGATCGTTGACGGTGACGCGGTCCTGCTCGGTCATCGTCCGTCGTCCGAGCGCCGACGCTCGCGCTCGAAGCGTTGGTGGACCGTACCGCTGTTGTCGCCCGCGGTGAACTGGACCCCGGCGTTGTCGCCCTCGAAGTGGGGAGCGTTGTACTGGTGCCCCCCACCGGTGTTCACGGGCCCCTGCGGTTCATTGACGAAGGTTCCGGACAGATCTCCGTTGAGGTTTCCGATGCCGCGCACGTGCTGTTCGACGTCGCGCGTCCGCATCCTGGTATGCCTGGCATCCTTGGCCGACTTCTTGCGGGACTTCGCCTCCGCCCGCTCCCGCGCCGTACGGGCGTCGCGGTCCACCCCACGCAGCTCGGGCAGGAGCCGGGCGAGGGTGTCGCCGAGCGCCGTCAGGTCCGATTCGGCGTTGCGGTGGTCGAACCGCCTGTACTGGCAGTCCGCCAGCTCCAGCAGATCGTCCGGAAGGACGGAGCGGTCGATCCTCGTGGCCTTTCCGACGAGCACGGGGATCACCAGGACCCCGCGGTCGAGCGCGGTTTGGATCTCGCGACGTGTCCAGTCCTGCTCGGCTTCGAGGGCGGGGCGGCCGTCGGCCCCCCGCACCTCCGCCCAGCGCGGGCCGATCACGCTGAGGAGAGCCTCGCACTCCTCCACCGCCCTGACCAGTTCCACTGGGAAACGGCGTCCGGGCTCGATCGAGTTGCTGGCGAAGAAGATTCGCTCGTCGCCGAACCGACGGGCGAGTTCCCGAGCGATCATGGTCGCTGCGGACTCCTCGTCGCCTGTGCGGTAGTTGACGAAGACGTCGGGCATGAAGGTTCCCTTCGTGAAAGGAAGACGGGGTGAACGGGCACGGGGCTGTGGACCGGGGCTCCGGTCCGCCCGGGCCATGAGGTCCCGACTGTGTGGACGGCATGGCGCATCCACGGGAGGGCGTGCGGATGGAGGGGCGCCGCCTGGTGCGTCACTGGTCGCGGGCAGCCCGAAGAAGCCGGGGCGCGATGCGACGCGTCGAGCGGTGATCAGAGGGTTCCGCCGGGGATCGTGGGATCCGGAGGGACCGGGTAGTCCGGCGAGCCGGGCGGCTCGAGTCTGTGTCGGTCGTGGAGGGGCTGTCAGTCGTGCGCGGGGGCGAGCACGCGTGCCAGCGCGGGCTGCAGATCACGTACGGCGCGGCTGCTCCGGAACCGGGAGAGTTCCCGTGCGAGACGCCGGACGTCGCTGTTCACCGTGGCCGAGGGCACTGCCGGCATCACTTCCAGGAGATCCCCGGCGATCGCGCACGCGTGCTCAACCTCTCCGGAGGCGGCATGGGCCAAGGACCGGCGGAAGCCGTACCGGGCGCGGGTACGCAGCGCGTGCGGCGGGAGGCGGCGGTACTCCCGGTCGAGTACCTCGGCGGCGGCCTTGGGACGGCCGAGGTCGTGCAGGCACCAGCCGGTCGACATCGCCGCCGGATCGCTCACATGGGAGGTGCCGATCACGGGCTCGGCGCCATTGCGGGCGTCGTCGCCGGCGAGCAGTTCCCGCGCCCTGTCGAGGCTGCGGAGGCAGTCGACTTCGTTGCCGACGAGCGCGTGCCCCTGGGCCTCCCGCTGGGCCGCGAGTCCCCGGATGCGCGGCGGGAGTTCGCTGCTCTGGGCGCGGCGGGCCAGGGCGACGGTGCCAGCGGCGTCCCCGCCGTACATTGTGACCAGGGCGCGTCGCACCAGTGCGTAGGAGCCGAGGTACGGGTCACCCCCGGCGCGCGCCAGTTCGGCGGCCTCGCCCGTCCAGCCGAGTGCCGCGTCGCTGTCCCCGGCCTCCTGGGCCATCCAGCCGGTGAACTCCGCGAACCGTGAGGCGAGCAGGAGCGCAGGGGCCCGAGAAACGGACCGGGCGTCGGCGGCCAGCCCGGCGATCATGCGAGTCTGCGTCTCCAGCAGGGGCAGCAGGACCTTGGGTGCGGTGGACTGACCGAGCTTCCGCAGCTGGTCGAACTGCATGCGTAAGGAGGGCAGGAGGGGGTCCTCTGCGGAGGACAGCGCCTGACTGCCGAGTTTCAGGCCGAGGTCGATCAGCGCTCCCGTACCCGCCGAGAGGACCGCCCGGCGTCCGACGAGCCAGCGGCTCGGACCGGCGGGGGATTCGGCGGTGCCCGAGCCCGAGTCCGTCTCGGGTCGGGTGACCAGGCGCTGCAGCTCACCGTCCGCGCCGAGGAAGGCGTCGCACCGCCGGGCTAGTTCGGGGGACGCGGAACGCTCCCCGCGCTCGACCTTGCTTATGTGCCCCTTGTCGTAGTTGAGCGCCACGGAGAACTCAGTCAGAGTCAGCCCCGCTTCTACTCGTAAACGGCGAAGTTCCGGGCCAAAACGTAAAGTCGTGCTCATCATCAACCTCCCCTTGAACAGTGACCGCGAGAGCCGTCCGCCCTCACGGGAGCCGTCATCCGACGATCGCCGGTCGACACGAAACCCGACGGCGAACACCTGCTGTGACGGCGTCGTTTCGGTCCGCATCCGAAAGTGAGTCTGGCACGACGGGCGCCTGGAGAATCGGGGTTCGGCGGTGTTGCCCGTTGCCTCTTTCGTTCTCCGTTGTTTCCCGTCCATTTCTTAGAGTGACCGGAGTTGACCGCGATCGGTACATAGCGATCGAGAATGACAGGATCACGGGCGGGGTCCAGTCGTTCACGAAGTCGCAGCGCTCGTCGATCCAGGTGGGGGGCGACGAAGATGTTGTCGTCGGCGGGAGCTTCGGAGGCTTCCGACAGGGGTCAGGTGCGGGACTCTTCGACCAGGTGCTCCCAGGGCTCAGTCCAGTCGAGTTCCCGGTTCAGTCCGGTGCCGGAGACGCCGTACGTGCGGCCGGCGCCCACCTGTCAGAACTGGGAGTGGAGGATCACTTGGGCGTGGTCGGCCAGGTCGTTGATGGATGAGGGAGACCTTGTTCGCCCCGCCATCCATGGTGGGCCACCGAAACTGGATGGAGTCATCCTCCCAGAAGTAGACAGGGTAGATGGCGTACGCGCCGGGCGTCTCGTCCAGGACGAGACGCCCGCAGCAGGGACAGGGGTAGCGGTCGCTCACCTGCGCAGTCTCGTTGCAGGCCCTGCGGGTGAGCCATGGATTTTGGATTTCTCTGCCGCGGCGCCCCGGCCAGTCCGCAGTCAGTCCGCAGGGCACTCGTAAACAGCCATCGGGACCCAGCGCATGTCAACTGAGAAATGGCTGGTCAGAGCCCTGGTCAGAGCCCTGGACGGGACTCCGCCGCAGGTCAGGATCAGACCGCAGGCATTCCGCTTCAACGTCTGAGTGGATGAACTAACACCACGTTGGTGGCGTGGCAAACATGCAGGTCAGATGGGGTCGGCTCGTCCGGGAGCCGGCCCCTTGCCGTTTCCCGTGCTGGGATGGTGTCGGGTCTTCTGGCGATGTGTGACCGAGCACGGCAACGCCGTGCTCGTATCGGCCGAGGACTATTCGGCACTGCGCGAAGGCTCGTACCTGCTGCGTTCCCCGGCGAAGGCTCGTACCTGCTGCGTTCCCCGGCGAACGCCCGCCGACTGCTCAAGGCGTACGAGAACGCCTTGGGCGACATCAACGTGTCGGAGCGCGAGCTGATCGATCCCCTCTCTGTCAGCCTTGGGTGAGACGTCCCGTTCTGTACGAACAGCGGCACCACCTCGTCTGCCGCCGTGAGTGCGGCACACAGTGGGGAATGGTCGTGCGCGCAGATCCGAGGCGAACAGGACGACCGCGACGGCCATGGCGTCACTCCTGGTGCCATGAGGCGGTGCTGATGGGCAGCTACTGGCCGGCTCGTCGCCCGGGGCGGGGTTTTTGGGCGCGGTCGGCGTGCGACGAGGTTCCGTGCGCGCTCATCCCCTTGGCGGCGGCCTGGGTGATGTTACGGGCCATGCCGCCGAAGACCACGGCATGGAAAGGGGAGACGGACCACCAGTAGGCATGGCCCAGCAGACCGCGTGGGTGGAACAGCGCCCGCTGCCGGTAGCGGGTACGGCCCTCGGAGTCGGTCTCGGCGTACATCTCCAGCCACGCGAGACCCGGCAGCCGCATCTCCGCGCGCAGCCGCAGCAGCCGTCCGGGCTCGATCTCCTCGACCCGCCAGAAGTCCAGCGAGTCTCCGACCCGCAGGCGCTCGGCGTCGCGTCGCCCGCGGCGCAGCCCGACACCACCGACGAACCGGTCCAGCCATCCCCTGACCGCCCAGGCGAGCGGAAAGGAGTACCAGCCGTTGTCGCCGCCGATTCCCTCGATCACCTTCCACAGGGCCTTTCGGGACGCGTCGACCGACAGCTGCCGTTCGTCCTGGTAGAGGCTGCCTCCGGCCCAGTCCGGGTCAGTGGGCAGCGGATCGCTGGGTGTCCCCGGTACGGAGGCGGACGACCAGCGGGTGGCGACCTGGGCCTCACGCACCCGTCGCAGTGCCAGGGCCAATGCCTCGTCGAACGGCAGCGGCCGGCCCGGAAGGTCGGGCACGTACCGGGCGATGTCGTGCTCTTGGCAGACGACCTCGTGACGCAGTGACTCCGTCAACGGCCGGGCCAGGGAGGCGGGCACCGGGGTGACGAGGCCGACCCAGTGGCTGGACAGTCTCGGCGTGAGGACCGGTACCGGCACGATGAGCCGCCGAGGCAGTCCGGCGACGGCAGCATAACGGCACATCATCTCCCGATACGTGAGGATATCGGGCCCGCCGATGTCGAATGCCCGGTCGACATCGTCCGGCATGGTGGCCGAGCCGACGAGGTAGCGCAGCACATCGCGTACCCCGATGGGCTGGGTCCGGGTGTGCACCCAGCTGGGGGTGACCATGACCGGCAGCCGCTCGGTCAGATAGCGCAGCATCTCGAAGGAGGCCGATCCCGAGCCGATGACGACCGCTGCCCTCAGCACGGTGGCGGGTACCGGTGCGTCGAGGAGGATTCGCCCGACCTCGGCCCGGGAGCGCAGATGCGGGGAGAGTGACCCTTCGGGCATGTTCGGTGGCGTGAGACCGCCCAGGTAGACGATCCGTCGAACCCCTGCGAAGTGCGCCTGCTCGGCGAAGACACGGGCCGCACGGCGGTCGGTGTCCTCGAACGTGGAGCCGGTCCCGAGGGCGTGCACCAGGTAGTACGCGACATCGATCCCGCGCATGGCCGCGGCGACCGAGCCCGCGTCCGTTACGTCGCCTTGTACCGTCTCGGCGTCCCCCGCCCAGGGGTGGTCACGGAGTTTGCGGGGGGAGCGGGCCAGACACCGTACCCGGTGGCCCGCTCGCAGCAGTTCCGGTACCAGACGCCCGCCGATGTACCCGGACGCTCCGGTGACCAGGCAGTGCAACCGTTCCATGTCCCCCTGTCCGTTCGTGCCCATGATCGTTCCTCCACGTGCTCGCTCCGACTGTCCCCATGTCGCCCGATCATGGCCTCAACGGCGTGACCGCGCCCGTCGCGGCGTGCCGGCCGGCGGTCGTGAAGCAGAAGCGGGCCCCGCCCGGCTCCGCCGCCGCTCCTTCCAGCCGTAGGCGGGGCGCGGACACGTGCGCCGCCTGCCGTGACACGGCGTCCGGGAGGCGCGCACGCGCCGGCCTACGGCTGCTCGACCCTCAACTCCTGTACGCCCACCGGCTTCTCCGGATCTCCCGAATCGACCGTCAGGCGTACCCGGCGGGCCACCGAACCCGGCCTGTACGACTGCCAGTCCTTGCCGTTCACCGATGTCTCCACGCGGTACGAGACGACGCGTGCGTCCGTCCATTCCGGTGCGATCGAGGTCACCGGGGCCGTGCGGCCCAGGTCCACGGTCAGGCTGCCCGTCGCGCCGTCCGGGGACCAGGCCGTGGCCGCGCTGCCGTCCACCGCAGCGGCGGCGTACAGGCCGGGGGTCTCGGAGCTCGCCGTCGCCGGGCGGCAGCGGGCCGCGTTCGTCGTCCGGGCGAGGTCGGGGCGGCGGGTGGCGAGGGCGAGTGTGCTGGTGAGGAGGCGGGGGCCGGTGGGGGTGTGGACGGTGAACGGGGCGCCGGAGGTCAACCGGACCGTCGTCGTCAGGGGGCCGATCGCGATGTCGTACGTACGGCCCCGGTAGCGCAGCCCCGTCAGCGTGACGCCCCTGCCCAGCTGCGGCGGCAGCAGCGGATCGAGGCGCACCCCGTCCTCCCGCAGCCGAAGGCCCGTCAGCCCGTGCGTGAAGACCTGGAGGAACCCGCCCTTCCCGGTGAGGAAGTCCTCCGCGGGAGTCCCCGACAACGGGTCCTGTGTGCCCGACTTTGCGCCCCGGGCTTCGCTGAAGAGGGCGTACGGGCCGCGCATGAACGGGCGTACGGCGCGCTGGAGATAGGTGTACGTCGCGCAGCCGGCCTCCCCGATCGCGGCCGCGGCGATCGCGTGGACCGAGTCCGTCATCGCCGGGCCGTCCGGATCGGTGCGCTCGGCGTAGTAGTCGAGCGTGGCCGCCCGGGCGCCCGGCTCCATCGGCCATTCGAGCGGGTAGATCAGCAGCACCGTGTCGGCCTGCTTGATGGTCGAGCCGTTGTAGCCCGCGTACTGGAGGAAAAGCTTCCGCTTCGGGTCGTACGGGATGCGCAGACCGTCCGCGACCCGCGTCCACTCGGCCGGCGCGGTATGCCCGAGCAATCGCGCGGCGCGGGTGGCGTTGCGCAGCGCGGTGGCCGCCACCGCGTTGGTGAAGGCCCCGTCGGTGACGCCGTTGCTGTATTCGTCGGGGCCCGCGACCTCCTTCACCGAGTAGCTGCCGTCCGCGTCGGCGGTCGCCCGCGAGACCCAGAAGTCGGCGATCCCCCGGAGCAGCGGCCACCCGTGCCCGGCCAGCCAGCCGCGGTCCCCGGTCGCCAGGTAGTACTGCCAGACGGCGAGTGAGACATCGCCCTGGAGGTGGATCTGGGTGAGGCAGTGCGGCGGGTCCCAGCTCTGGCACTCGGACCACAGGTCGCCCTTGCTCGCGCTCGTCCACGGGTAGAACAAGCCCTTGAACCCCAGCTTCCGGGCGTTGGCGCGGGCGGCTCCGCGCGTGCGGTAGCGGTACTCGACCACCGAACGGGCCAGCTCGGGGCGGGTGGCGAGCAGCCCCGGGAACATCCAGATCTCGGCGTCCCAGAACACCAAGCCCGCGTAATTGTCGCTGGTCAGACCGGTCGGAGCGATGCTGTCGCGGGAACCGGTACGGGTGGACGCCAGCAGGCCGTACTGCGTCGACCTCAGCCACTTCTGCAGGTCGGGCCTGTCCGGGACGGAGATGTCGGCCACCCAGACCCGCCGCCAGGCGGCGGCGTTCGCGGCGAGGACGGCCGACCAGCCGCGGCCGGCCGCGCGCCGCGACGCCTCGCGGGCGGTGGTGCGCGGGGCGGACGAGGTGAGCGCGGTGTCCACGCCCACGTACTTCTCGAAGGTGTACGTGCGCCCGGCGCGCACCTGGGGTGTGCTGCGGATCTGGTTCGCGCCGGGTACCTGCGGCTCCGATCCGCTGGTGCGCAGCGTCTGGACGATCGCGCCCGCCGTCCCGGTGCCCCGCGTGCGGAACGTTCCGTCTGCGTTCAGCGTGATCCGGCGTGCGCCCCGCGGGTCGAGGCGTCCGGTGACGGTCGCGGTGCCGCTCCAGTGCGGTGTCATACGCAGCCGTACGGCGCCGGTGTGCACGTCGGACCGGTCCGCGAGCACCTCGTACGTCAGGTCGGTCGCGCGCCCGTCGGCCGTGGTCCAGCGCAGCGACGTACGCACCAGACCGCAGCGCAGGAACACGGTTCGGCGGTAGTGCGAGATCCGGCCCGGGGGAGTGCCGGAGCCGTAGGTCTCGTTGCCGACGCGTACGTCGAGGGTCGTCCAGCTCGGCAGTGCGGCGATCACCTCGCGCCCTTCGGCGAGGTTCTTGTCGCGCCCGAACAGGCCGGAGACGAAGGCGCCGTCGTAGCGCGGGGTGAACAGCGGCCAGCCTGTCTTCCTGTCCGACGCGGCGTATCCGGCGCCGGTGGCGGGCACTCGGTGGGCCAGATAGCCGTTGCCGGCATAGGGGTCGTAACCGTCGGCCTCGCCGAACCGGGTGGAGGCCGGCGCCCAGGCGGGGTCGGTGTCCCGGCCACAGGCCGTGGAGGCGGGCGGGCGGGGAGCGGCCGCGTAGGAGAGGGGCGGCAGCGGCGCGATCAGGGCGCCCGCGACCAGGGACGTCAGGGACGCGAGGGACGCGAGGAGACAGACACGCGACGGGCTCACCGTACGAAGGTATGGACGCGCGCGCCGAGCGGTGGCGCACGGCGCGCGGCGGGCGGGTGAACGGTGGGCGGGGGAGGGTGATGCCCTCGGCGAGGGCGAGGGTGTGGCGGGCGCGCCGGCCGGGGTGGCCGACAGATCGTTCGCGTCTGCTCGGAAGGCCGCGGCGAGCGGGGGATACTGCCTCGGCCTGTACGGCGATCAGCGCCGGGCGTCGGTCGATCAGCCCCTGGGCGTGGAGCTCGGCGGTGGCCGGCGCCGCGTCGAGCGGGAGCGTGCCGGTTCTGGACGCGGTTCCGAGGACGGCTCGGCGGCCCGGTTCTCTCCGGGGCTCGGCGACGGGTCATGCATGAGGCCGTGATGAATCATCACTTCGGGTGAAACTCTGGCCCGTGCTTGCGGTGCACAACCGACGGTCGTCAGGCTGTTGCAGACTGTCAACCTGTTGGGAGTGGCCTGTGACTTTCGGTGAGCAGCCCGCCTATCTGCGTGTTGCAAGCGATCTGAGAGAGAAGATCGCCAACGGTTCGCTGCCGCCGCATACGCGCCTGCCCTCGCAGGCGCGTATCCGCGAGGAGTACGGAGTCTCGGACACCGTCGCGCTGGAGGCACGCAAGGTGCTGATGGCCGAGGGGCTGGTCGAGGGGCGCTCCGGATCCGGTACGTATGTGCGCGAGCGCCCCGTCCCGCGCCGGATCGCCCGCTCCGGCTATCGGTCCGGAGCCGGGGCCAGTCCGTTCCGTCAGGAGCAGACGGCGGAGGGGGTGTGCGGAACGTGGGAGTCCCGCAGCGAGCAGGAGGGTGCGAGCGGCGAGATCGCCGAGCGCCTCGGCATCGAACCGGGCGACCGGGTGATGCGTACGCGATACACCTTCCGGGAGGCCGGTGAGCCGATGATGCTCTCCACCTCCTGGGAGCCGCTCGCCGTGACGGGGCGCACGCCGGTGATGCTGCCGGAGGAGGGCCCGCTGGGCGGCTGCGGGGTGGTCGAGCGGATGGCCGCGATCGATGTCGTCGTGGACAACGTGGCCGAGCAGGTCGGCGCGCGTCCGGGGCTGGCGGAGGAGCTCCTGGCGCTCGGCGGTGTTCCGGGCCATGTGGTGATGGTGATCGAGCGGACGTATTACGCGTCGGGCCGCGCGGTCGAGACGGCGGACGTGGTGGTACCCGCCGATCGCTTCCGGATCGCCTATCACCTTCCGGTCCGGTGAGCGACAGGCGCAGGGCGTCGTCCGGCGCCCGTGCCGACGGGTCGGCCCCCTGCCGGGCCCCGTGACCGATGGGCTGTCGCCGACCGTCATAGCTTGTCATGTCCCGCTCCTCAAGGGGGGCGCATCCCGTCGGGTGCGCCCCCTTTTCCGTGGCCGGATCGGTATCTCTTTGTGTAATTACGTATTCGTTGAGTGAAGGTCAGGCGTAGGCTCGGGCATATGCGTACTGCGGTTTCCTGGGGATCCTTAGAGACGTACATGCCGTTCGAGGGAGGGGCGCAATGTTCGGGAATGGCGCGATGACCGACAGTGGTGCCGAGCTCCCTTGGCTGGTGATAAGGGAGGACGACAACGGCAATCGCTACCGCGTCGGCAGATATGCCACGCAGGGCGAGGCCCAGAAGATCGCCGACAAGCTCGATACCCGTGGTCACAAGCAGCTCTACTGGGTGGAGCGCATCGGGCAGAGCGCCCGGCCGTAGGGCGCCGGGCCGCGTCCACCGGAAGTCGCGCGTGGGAGTCGCGCGGGGGAGTCGCGCTCCGGCTCAGGGGCGAGGGCCGGGGCGGCCCGGGTGGGCAGTGTCCGTCCGGCTAAGGTCCTGCCTGACGTGGGTTCCGGATGGCGGAGGCGGAGTGATGTCGGTCCTGATCGACACGGTGGCGTGGGTGCGTGTGGAGGGCGGCAGGATTCTCTGCGCGCGGCCACGGGGGAAGGATGTCTTCTACATCCCCGGTGGCAAGCGGGAGGGCGCGGAAAGCGATCTCGAAACCCTGCTCCGCGAAATCAAGGAGGAGCTGACGGTGCTCCTCGCGCCGCACACCGCGGTACACGTCGGTACGTACGAGGCCGGGGCGCCCGATCTGCCGAGCGGCGCCGTGGTGCGTATGAGTTGCTACACCGCGGACTACGAGGGGACGCTGGCGGCGAGCAGCGAGATCGAGGAGATGGCCTGGTTCTCGTACGCGGACCGTCCGCTCGTTCCGCCGGTCGACCAGCTGCTCTTCGACGACCTCAAGGCGGCGGGCGAGCTGAACTGAGCCGGGCCCGACCGCCGTTGTGCCTCGCCGGGGGCGTGTCCGTCCGGGGGTTCCTCGCTCACGGCGCGCCCCTCCGGTGCCGAGCGTTGCCCGTGTGGATGGCTGCGGCGCGCAGCGGTGACCTCGTGCGCCCCTCTGTCTGCGTATATCTGTTCGTGTGTGCACTCGTACACCCGTACGCCCCACGTGTCGATCGCGGTGGTAGGGTGCCCCGAATATCGGGTATGTGCTGATTAACCCCCGTAAAACAGGACGCTCTCCGTTGCTGGTCTTGGGAAGTGGTCGGCGTGATCGACATCGAAGGCGATTGCGCCGAGTGGACCTTTCCGGCTGTGCCGGGCGCGGTGCGTTCCGCGCGGCATGCCGTCCATGAGGCGTTGCGCGGCTGGGGGCTCGACGACGCCGTCGGGGACATGACGGTTCTGCTGGTCAGCGAGTTGGTCACCAATTCCCTGCAGTACACGACGGGCCCCATCGGCGTGCGGCTGCAACGCCCTCACCTCAACGGTGACGCCCCTTCCGCCCACCCGGGACTGCTCGTGGAAGTCTCCGATCCGCTTCCGGATCCGCCCACCGAACGCAGCGCCGGACCCGATGACGAGGGGGGCAGGGGACTGCAGCTGGTGGCCTGTTCCGCGCGCCGCTGGGGGACCCGGCGGGGAAAGAGCGGCAAGACGGTGTGGTTCGAGCTGTCCCTGCCTGGTTAGGAGTGGGGTGGGACGTGCAGCGATCGCCAGAGGCCGGTCCGGAGGCCGGGCAGAACGTGGCCGAAAGGGACTGAGACCGTGCTGTGATCGTGAACGCCGTGTCGGTTGGGACCATAGTGCTGAATACTGCGGGCAGGACCGGTCCGGTGTGTGAGCTGGAGGGGACGGTCGCGTGAGCGAAATACCTGGGACAGCGGGCGACATTGTGTGGCAGAGCAGCCCGCCTGGCTCGATCTACGACTACATCAGGGTCGCCTCCTTCTCGATCGGCCCCGATGGCCAGATCGAGCAGTGGAGCCGCCGGGCCGCCGGCCTCTTCGGCATTGCCGCGGACAAAGCGGTGGGAATGGATCCGGTCGAGGCGTTCATGCCTGCCGACCTGCGCACGGACGGCCACCGCCGGATCGGCGAGATCCTCGACGGCAAGGAGTGGACGGGCCTCGTCCCCTTCCGGATACCGGGCGACGACCCGGTGCACGGGCTCGCCGAGATCTATGTGATGCCGAGCGAGACCGGTAGCGGGGAACGGGCCGCGCTCTGCATCGTCGTGGACGTCCGAGCACTGCGCCACATCGAGACGGACCTTGCCGCGTCACAGGCGATATTCGGTCAATCTCCCTTCGGTTTCGTGCTGTTCGGTATGGACCTCACGGTCATCCGCGCCAACGAGCGCTTCGCTACCGTCTTCGGTGGCCGGGTCACCGACCACCGCGGCCGTACGGTCGACGACTATCTCTCCCGCCCCGAGGCGGACCGGCTCACCGCCACGCTGAAGCGCGTCCTGGAGACCGGTTCCTCCGTCACCGACCTCCAGCTCGTCGGCACCGCGCCCGGTGACACCGAGAACCGCAACTGGTCGATGAACCTCTACCGTGTGCACAGCGGATCGGGCCGGCCCATCGGCATCGCCGGACTGGCCACCGATGTGACCCGACGGCACATCGCCGCCCGCGAGGCCGCCAGCGCCCGCCGCAACCTCGCGCTGCTCAACGAGGCCAGTGCCCGCATCGGCAACTCCCTCGACCTGGAGACCACGGCCCGCGAACTCCTCGACGTCGCCGTCCCGGGCTTCTGCGACCTTGCCTCCGTCGACCTCTATCAGGGGCTGCTCACCGGCGACGACGCGCCGCCCGGCCGCTGGGACTCGCTCCGGCAGGAGTCCTTCGGCGGCTCCGCCGAACTGCGCCGCGTCGCCCTCGCCAGCGCCGTGTCGGACGGTCTTCCCACCACCGTCACCGCGGCTGCCACGGACACCGCAGCAGCCGGCACATGCTCCGGCCGGCCCGCGCTCGGCGCCGTACACCGCTTCCCGTACGACTCGCCCTGTGCCACCGCCCTGCGCACCGGCCGTGTCGAGGATGTGCCCAGCGACGACCGGGGCTTCGTCCAGTCCGCGCTCGCCGTACCGATGGTGGCCCACGACGCGGTGGTCGGCCTCGTCCAGTTCGTCCGCACGAAGGGCAGCGAACCCTTCGGCGAGCGGGACCGTGCCCTGGCCACCGAACTCGCCGCCCGAGCCGCGGTCTGCATCGACAACGCCCGCCTCTACCGGCGCGAACACGAACGCGCCCTGATCCTCCAGCGCAGCCTCCTGCCACCCGGCGACCCCGTCGCCGCGGGCCTCGACATCGCCTGCCGCTACCTCCCCGGCAACACGGCCACCGAGGTCGGCGGCGACTGGTTCGACGTGATCGAACTCCCCGGCCACCGAACCGCCCTCGTCGTCGGCGACGTCATGGGCCGCGGACTGCGCGCCGCCGTGGCCATGGGCGAACTGCGCACTGCCGTAAGGACCCTGGCCCTGCTGGACCTGGAACCCGCCGAGGTGCTCTCCGCGCTCGACGAGGTCGCCCGCGGGCTCGGCACGCCCGGCGGCGGCACCTCGTCTTCCTCCGGCGGCTCGGGCGGCGGCGCCCAGTGGCCCTCGCGGGCCGCCCACAGGTCCCGCGAGGCGGACCTCTCCGAGGTGTACCTGGCGACCTGCGTGTACGCGGTCTACGACCCGGTCACCCGGCGGTGCACCTTCGCCAACGCCGGTCATCTCCCCCCGGCCGTCGTCGAGCCCGGCGAACCGGCCACGCTGCTCGACGTCCCGCCCGGGATGCCGCTCGGCGTCGGCGGCGAACCCTTCGAGGAGGTCGAGGTCGAACTGAAGGAGGGCGCCCTGCTCGCCCTCTACACCGACGGCCTCGTCGAGTCCCGCGATCATCCGCTCGACGAGGGACTGCACGCCCTGCGCGGCGCGCTCGTCGAACCGGACCGGCCGCTCGAAGACGTCTGCGACCACGTGCTGACCACCCTCGACACCCGGCACGGCGAGGACGACATCGCGCTGCTCATGGCCCGCATCCGGGGGCTGCCGGTGGACGCCGTCGGGGACTGGCGGCTGCCCCGCGAACCCCGCTCCGTCGGCCGCGCCCGCGAACTGGCCCGTGACCAACTGCTGGCCTGGGACCTCGACGAGCTGGTGGACACCACCGAACTGCTGGTCAGCGAACTGGTCACCAACGCCCTGCGGTACGGAGAGGGCGAGATCCGGCTCAGGCTGCTGCGCGACCGTACGCTCGTCTGCGAGGTGTGGGACGCGGGCCTCGTCCAGCCGCGGCGACGGCGGGCGCGCGACACCGACGAGGGCGGGCGCGGGCTCCAGCTGGTCGGTCTGCTGAGCGTGGCCTGGGGGTCCAGGCGCACACCGCGCGGAAAGACCGTCTGGTTCGAACTGGCGCTGCCCGACGGGGAGCCGGCTGCCGAGCCCACGGTCGAGCAGCTGCTGAGCATGTTCTGACCGGGAGGGTTCAGGAGGCCGGCGGGACCGCCGTCATGACGCTGTTTTCAGGGCGGCGAACCGGGCCTCGACCTCGGCGCTGTCGCCCAGGGCATCCAGCTGCTCGAACTGGGCGTCCAGGGACGACGCGGCGAGCTCCTGCTTGCCCAGCGCCCGCGCCTCCTCACGCCGCACCTTGTCCTCGAACCGGCTGAGCTCACTGGTCGGGTCGAGTACGTCGATGTTCTTGACGGAGTCCATCATCAGGTTCTGCGCCTGGGCGGACTTGGCGCGGGCGACGAGCTCGTCGCGCTTGGACTTCAGCTCCGTCAGCTTGGTCTTCATCTGATCCAGGCCGGACTTGAGCTTGTCCACCACCGCGGTCTGCGAGGCGATGGTCGGCTCCGCGGTCTTCGCCTCCCTCTCCGACTGGAGTTGACGCCCGAGCGCCACCTTGGCCAGATGGTCGAACTTGTCCGCCTCCGCGCCCGCTCCGGCCGCCCGCAGTTCATCGGCCTTGCGGCTGGCGGCGAGCGCCTTGCCGCCCCACTCCTGCGCCGCCTCGGCATCCTCGCGGTGGTCCTGTTCCATCAGCCGCAGATTGCCGATGGTCGCGGCGATCGCCTGCTCGGCCTCCGAGATGTTGGCCGTGTAGTCGCGGATCAGCTGGTCCAGCATCTTCTGCGGATCCTCCGCCTGATCCAGCAACGCGTTGATGTTGGCCTTCGCCAGCTGGGTGACGCGGCCGAGGATGGTCTGCTTGGTCATGGCGCCTCTCCTGTGAGTGAAGTAGCTGAAGTGGGTGAAGTAGCTGAAGTAAGTGAAGTAGCTGAAGTAAGTGAAGTGGCTGAAGTGGGTGAAGTGGTTGAAGTGGACGAATGAATGCGTACGCGTGATGCGCTGAGCCGCGGGCCGTGCCGACCGTTCAGAAGCGGCCGCCGCCGCTCCGCCGGCCACGCGTGCCCCCGCCGCCGAAACTGCCGGGCCCGCCGCCCCCGCCGAACCCTCCTCCGTACCCTCCGCCACCGCGGCCACCCCCGCCGCCCAGGAGCCCGCCGAGGATGATGCCGCCGAGCACCGCGCCGCCGACCCCACCGCCTCCTCCGCCGCCCCGCACATCGCCCGGCCCGCCCCGGCCCCCGTACGACCGCACGTCCTGTTCGGCCAGGCTGCGGGCCTGCCCGGCCAGGGCGTCCGCCTGCTGCGCCTCGGCCAGCGCGCCCTGCGGATCACCGCTCCCGGCCAGTGCACGGGAACGGTCGAGCCGCCGCTGGGCCTCCGCGAGGCGGGTCCGGGCCTGGCTGCCCACCGCCCCGCGGTGGGTGGCGACGTAGTCGGCGGCGGCGGCGATCGCCGAACGCGCGGTGAGCGTCGCCTGGTCCAGGAGGGAACGGGCCCGGCGATCGCCCTGTTCCTGCTCGCGGGCGCCGGCCAGCGCCGCGTCGAGCGCCGTGTCCGCCTCCTCCACCCTGCGCAGCGCGTCGATGGGGTCGTACGGGCCGGCCCGCAGCTCCTCCTTCACATCTGCGAGCACCGACTGCGCGCGGGCGATCCGGCCCCGCAGGTCCGCCGTCGGCACCCCCGCACCGGTGCCTTCGAGCAGCCCGCCCGCATCGGCCAGGTCGGTCTCCATCCCGGTGAGGGCGGCGGGCAACCGGCCCGCCGCCTCCGCGAGTTCGCCGCTGCGGCGGTCCACGGCGTCGACGAGGGTCGTCGCCTGGTCGACGGCGCCCTCGGCGGCCCGTACGAACACCGCTGCCGCGGCGTTGTCGCCGCTGTCCACCGACTGCCGGGCCCGGTTGAGGGCGGAGGTGGTGAAGACGAGCCGGTCCTTGGCCTGTTCGACGGCTCCGGCGACGGGCGCGGCGGCCGACTCCGCGTACCGGCCACGCATCGCGGTCAGGGCGGCCTCGGCGGTGGAGACGCGGCCGGCAAGCGTACGGAAGGCGGTCTCGGCCGTGGCCAGGGCCTGCGGGGCGTTGCGTTCCAGGGCGCGCAGCCGGTCGAAGTCCTCGGACACGGCGTCGAGGCGGGAGCCGGCGTCCGTGCAGCGGCTGATGATCTCGTCCAGCATCCGGCGCCGCGTCGAGTCGTCCTCGGGAATGGCGTCGTCCAGCTGCTGGCGCAACCGGAACGCGGCGGTCAGCTCGCCCTTCGCGTAGCCGACGGCCTCGGTGAACGGGGCCGCGGCCTCCTCCCCGAACTGGGCGGTGGCGAAGCCCAGTTCCTCCTCGCTGGTGCGGACCGCGTCATCGGTCTCCACCAGCGTCTCCTTCGCCCGGGCGTCGAGCTCCGGCAACGGAGTCGGCTGCCGTGGCCCGCCCGGTCCGGCGGAACCCGGTCCCCAGCCGGTCGCGGCGGGCGTGGTGCGGGTCGTGGCCCGCTTCCTGCGCCGGGTGTACGCGTAGCCGGCGACCACTGCCGCCCCGCCGACGACGACCACCGGAAGAATCAGGTCCCCGGTACTCGTCCCGCCGGAATTCCCGGTTCCGGGATCGGGGGTACCGGGTGTGAGCGTCGGTGTGGGCACGGCCTTGCCGGCCAGGACGGCGGAGTACCCGTTCGCGGCGCCGATCGCCGCGCCGGCCCAGTCGTGTTTCCTGAGTGCGGGCTCCACGGCCGTGCGCGCCACGTCCTGGAGCTGGGCGTCGGTGAGGCGTGAGCCCTGCTCGACGGTGTACGCGTACTGCCGGACGTGGGTGGCGACGGCGAACAGGACGTCGTCGCGGCCGAGGCCGTTGCGGTCGGCCGTCGCATCGGCCCAGCTCTGCGCGGACCGGCCGGAGAAGTCCCTTACGTACACGACGAAGAGCTGGATGCGGCGTTCGTCGTACAGCCGGTCGAGTGCTGCCGAGACCTGGTCCTTGCGCTTGCCGAGCGCACCCACCCGGTCGGTGATCTGCCCGTCCCGGGACAGGGTGACGGGATCGTCGGCGCGAGCGGTCAGCGCGGCGGGCAGGGCCAGCCAGCACACCGTCATCAGCACGGTGAGGAGGGCCCGGCCCGGTATCCGGGTACGGCTCACGAGCGGCATCACGTTTGTGAGGCTATGTCCACCCTCGGTGAGCCGCGACCCGGCGACCGGGCGCGGTGGCTGCTCGACGCCGTACACCGCACCATGCCCGGCATCCGGGTGCGGGCCCGGCTCGGCGACAAGCTCGCCACCGGGAGGCCGGACGGGCTGCGCCTGGAGCGTGCCGCGTCTCTACGCCGACTTCGCGGCGCGGGAGGGCGACCGGGCGGCGTACCGGAAGGGCTGGAACCGACCCGTCCCCTCTGGTACGCCGCCGCGCGGCCGGTCAGATGGAGAAGCGCTCCTTGGCGAGCAACGGACGCACCTTCGACTGGAATCCGCCGGTCCGGAAAGGCCGTTGCAGCAGGCCGGGGCGGATCGCCTGGGCCAGTGCGGCGGCGATCATGCCCTGGTCGAGGGCGAGCATGTAGTCACTGACCCGGCCGGTGCCGACGTTGACCGAGTCCCGGAACCCGTATCCGTCGTGATAGGCGCCGAAGTCGCGGTCGAGCGCCCGCAGGTTGGCGACCGCCTCGTCCGGCGCGTAGGGCAGGGCGAGGAAGGAGGCGTGCGGAGTGACGACACCGTTGGTGAATGCCGAGGCGGGCGGCAGCGGCGCGCCGTCCTCGGTGTACGTCCGGTCGGTGTTGGAGGCGTATCCGTCGACCTGCATGCCGATCGCGTCGACGCCGTACTCCTGGTACCCGCCCTCGGGGATGTTGGCGGGGGAGAAGCCCCAGTACCCGTACTCCGCTTCCTCCATGCCGTGCTCGATCTGGCTGCGGACGTAGCGCGCGTGCGTGAGGCCCCAGGACCGCGGCGACCACTCCGGCTCCGGCACGAACAGCGGCACCATCAGGGCCTCGAACATCGAACCGCCCCAGGTGGGCACGATCTTCCGGCCGCGGTGCGTGTAGTGCCCCTGCCAGACCCGTACACCGTCCATGGCGACGTAGCTGCCCCCGGGGTGCTGCTCCTGCCCGTGCTCGGGGAGCATCGTGCGCAGCATGTGCCAGTAGTGCTCGGAGGGCAGCGAGCCGTCCGCGATGCCGAGGTAACTGGCCATGCGCGGCTCGGTGTTGAGCGCACCGTAGTGATGGCCGGTGAACTCCTCGGTGTCGGTCCAGGCCCCGCCGCGCAGCTGGCCGGGGCCGGCGACGGGGTCGGCCGGGTCGTACGGCGTGTAGTAGTAGGACCAGTCGGCGGTGGCCAGGATGCGGGCGATGCGGGGGCGAAGCGCCGGCGAGGCGTCGGCGGCGATGCGCAGACCGGCGACCAGCCAGGCGTTGTCGACGGAGGAGAGGAACGGGCGCACCGGGTCGCCGGTGCCGGGCCACTGGGTCAGGACCGAACCGTCGTGCGCGTCGTACCAGTTGAGCCAGAAGCCGTGATGGCGCTCCAGCTTCTCGACGGCCCGGACGGTGTGCTCCAGCCTGCGTTTCATCGTGGCGTCACTGATCACGCCGAGCCCGGCCGCGGCGACCGTCGACCAGAGGCCGCAGCCGATGTTGGTGGGCGAGGTCTGGCGCGACTGGACGGGGGCGCCGGAGCCGCTGACGTCGATCTTGTCGGTGGCGAGACCGAAGTCGGTCGTCATCGCCTCGATAGAGCGGTACGTATCGCGGAACCAGCGCATGAGCAGTGGTGTGCCCGCGCCTTGCGCGGGCACCGAGGACTGCGTGAGCTGTGCGGCGCCTGCGGAAGGCACGGCCACGGCTCCGAGGGACAGGGCGGCAGCCCCTGTTCCCGCGGCGGTGAGAAATGTGCGACGGTCCATCAGAATCCCTCGAAGAAGAGCCACCGACTGTGGGCGGTGGGCGGATTTCGTTCGTCGGTCGTAACTGAAGGGCGTGGGGCGCCATGCTGTGTACGGCACCCGCGTGGGCGCCGCACACGGGCGGGGCTGGATACGTGCGGCGCCCACGCGGGCGATGGGCCTGTCCGGCGGATAGGGCCGGACAGGGCCCGGCTGTACGGGTACCGGCGTCCGTCAGGTATCGCCGGTTCCCGTACGGGCGGGAGCGGTCAGGTCGCTCCCGGTCGGGGGGCCGACGTCAGTCGGCGATGCGCGGCAGCGCGCGCGTGCGGCCCATCTCGCCCAGCCAGACGGCGGACGGCTTGGGCAGGCGCTCGAAGGTCTCCGGGTCCCAGCCGATGAGGCCGAAGGTCGGCTTGTAGGAGCCCCACTCGTAGTTGTCGAGCGCGCTCCAGGCCAGGTAGCCCTGGATGTTCAGGCCGTCCTGGAGCGCGGACGCGACCTCGTTCAGCGCGCCGGTGTAGTAGTCGACGCGGCGGCTGTCGTCGTCGGTCGCGATGCCGTTCTCGGTCACGATCAGCGGCACGTCGTTGCCCAGGACCTCGGCGGTGTGGCGCAGCGCGTAGCCGACCGCGCAGGGGTAGTACTCCCACTGCGTGAGGGTGCGCTCGACGCCGTCGGCCGTCGGAATCGGGCCCTCGGGGCCGATCTTGGTCCGGGTGTAGGACTGCACGCCGATCCAGTCGTCGCCGCGGGCGGCCTCGATGAAGACGTCCTCGCGGGGGTGACGGTAGGCCGCGGTGACCTCCTCGGCGCCGGGCAGGGCCTGGTAGACCTGGTTGGCGATGGTCCAGCCGACCTGGATGGCCGGGTTGATCGCCCGGACCTCCTTGACGGCCGCGTGGTGCGCGGCGATGACGGCCTCGGTGGTCTCGTCGTCGGGGGTCGGCAGACCGGCGGGCGGGAAGCTGTTGTCGCCGCGCTTGGCCTGGCCGGCCATGACCGCGATCATGTTCGGCTCGTTGATCGTGCAGACGTGGCCGACGCCCTCGGCGATCACCGGTGCGCAGGCGGCGACGTAGCGCGCGAAGAGCTCGGTCGCGCCGTCGGCGGTCCAGCCGCCGCGCGCCTCGAACCACTGCGGCACGGTGAAGTGGTGCAGCGTGATCATGGGGCGCAGGCCGCGCTCGATGGCGCCCTCGACCATGCGGCGGTAGTGGGCGAGCTCGGCGCGGGAGAAGCGGCCCTCGGCCGGCTCGATGCGCGCCCACTCGATGGAGAACCGGTAGTCCGTGAAGCCGAGGCCGGCCAACGTGTCCATGTCCTCGTGCCAGCGGTGGTAGCTGTCGCAGGCGTCCAGGCTCGGCTCCTGGATGTGGGTGCCCGCGGCGTGCTCCTTGACCCACCAGTCGCTGTTGGTGTTGTTGCCCTCGATCTGGTGGGCGGCCGTGGAGGCACCCCAGAGGAAGCCTTCGGGGAACGGGACCTGGGTGTGAGTCATCGCAAACTGTCTTTCTGGTGCGTTGAGGGGTGTGGCCGGCGGAGTGCGGGGTGCGGCCTCGTACGTTTCGGGTGGGGCGGCCGGGCGGGCTACTTCATGCCCGCAGTGGCGATGCCCTGGGTGAAGTGCCGCTGGAGCGCGATGAAGACGACCAGGACCGGCAGCACGATCAGGAAGGACCCGGCCATCAGCATGCCGTTGGATCCACCCGCCTTGTTGGGGTCGGTGGCGAAGGTGGCCAGCGCGACCGGAAGGGTGTACTTGTCGGGGTCGTTGGTCGCGATGAGCGGCCAGACGAAGTTGTTCCAGGAGCCCAGGAACGTGAAGATCGAGAGTGTCGCCAGGGCGGGCTTCACCAGCGGCATCACGATCCGCCAGAAGATGTACCACTCACCGGCGCCGTCCATCCGGGCCGCTTCCAGCAGCTCGTCCGGGATCGACTGCATGAACTGCCGCATCAGGAAGACACCGAAGGCTCCGGCGGCGAACGGCAGCACCAGACCCGCGTACGAGTCGATCAGGTGCAACTTGCTCATCAGCACGAACAGCGGCAGCAGCATCAGATTGCCGGGCACCATCAGGGCGCCGAGAACCAGGCCGAAGATCTTGTTGCGTCCGGCGAAGTTCAGCTTGGCCAGGGCGTACCCGAGCATCGAGCAGAACACCAGGTTCGAGACGGTGACCAGCACCGCCACGATCACCGAGTTCATGAAGTACAGCGGCAGATCGAGCTTGTCGAGCAGGTTGCGGAAGTTGTCCAGCGTCCACTCGGTCGGGATCCACACCGGCGGGCTCGCGGTCAGCTCCTGCGACGTCTTGAACGCCGAGAGGGCCATCCACAGGAACGGCGCCGACATGATCAGCAGACCGAGGGAGAGCAGGACGTAGACGAGGACGCGCTTCGGGTTGCGGGCCTTCTTCGCGCCGGACTCCGGTGCGTCCTGGGGCTTCTTCGCCGGCGCCGTCGAGACGGCGCCCGGTGCACTGGTGGCGCTCATTTCGTGTTGTCCTTCAGCAGTCGGAGCTGCAGCACCGTGATGCCCATGATCACTACGAAGAGGACATACGCCATGGCACTCGCATAGCCCATGTGGAAGAAGTTGAAGCCCTCGCGGTACATGTTCAGCGAGACGGTGAGCGTGGAGTCCGAGGGACCGCCCTGGGTCATCACGAACGGCTCCTCGAAGACATTGAGGTAGCCGATGGTGGTGATCACCGTGGCGTAGAGCAGCGTGGGCCGCAGCAGGGGCACGGTGATGCCCTTGAACTCCTGCCAGGCACCGGCGCCGTCCAGCCGTGCGGCTTCCCGCACTTCGGTGGGGATGGCCTGCAGACCGGCGATGAAGAGCACCATGACCGTGCCGAGGTTGCGCCAGACCGCCATCGCGATCATCGAGGGCATGGCGAGTGTCTCGGAGCCCAGGAAGTCGGGCGAGGTGAGGCCCACTTCGGAGAAGAGCCCCGCGACGAGCCCGTCGCTCGGGTCGAGCACGAACCGCCAGACCACGGCGACCGCGACGATGGTCGTGACCACCGGGGCGTAGAAGCCGACGCGGAAGAAGGTCCGCGCCCGGTCGATGCCGTTGTTCAGCAGTACGGCGACGACCAGCCCGAGGAAGATCGTCAGGGGGACGCCGACCACCACGAAGTACGCCGTGTTGAACAGCGACTTGAGGAACTTTTCGTCGCTGAAGAGATTGACGTAGTTCTCGAAACCGATGAAGTTCGCGTCCAGCGGGCGCGTGACATTGCGCAGCCCGAAGTCGGTGAAGCTCATCACCAGCGTCGCGAGGATCGGGAACGCCATGAAGACGAGGAAGAGGACGAGGAAGGGGGTGGAGAACAGCCAGCCGGCCAGGTTCTGCACGCCCATCGACGACTTCTTGCCACCCCGGCGGCGCTTGGGCCCGGTGGCCGGGGACTCGGAAGCCCCCGGCCCGGCCTGCACCGTGGCCGACACCGCGGCCTTTGAGGTCATGGTGCGCATGACTCCTACTTCACAAGGCCTTCGATTTCGGACTGGGCCGTCTTGAGCGCGTCCTCGGCGGACGCCTTGCCCTGGGTGACCTTGGCGATGGCCTGGTCGACCTTGTCGGTGATCTCGGTCCAGTTGGACAGCGACGGGGAGGCCTTGGCGGTGTCCATCTGCTTCTTGAAGACCTGGAGGTTCGCGTCGTCGGCGAGGTCACCGGAGGTCCAGGCGGACGTGTTGGCCGGCAGGTCCTTGGTGCGCTTGTACCAGTCGGCCTGGCCCTTGGTGTCCGTCAGGTACTTGATGAACTCGGTGGCGGCGGCCTTGTGCTTGCTGTCCTTGGAGATGACCAGGGAGGAACCGCCCGCCATGGAGCCGGAGGCCTTGTCGGCAGGCACATTGGCCACCGCCCACTTGCCCTTGATCTGCGGCTGGCCCTCGTTCAGCAGGGTGACGTGCCAGGGGCCGCCGAAGAACATCGGGACGCGGCCGTTGCCGAAGTCCTTCACCACGTCGTAGCCGGGCTGCACGGACTTGTTGGAGAGCCCCTTGTCGAAGTACGAGCCGTACTCCTTGAGCGCCTTGACGGCCTCGGGGCTGTCGATGACGACCTCGCCCTTGTCGTTGACGATCTCGCCGCCGGCCGAGTACAGGAAGGAGTAGAAGTTCTGCACCGTGTCCAGGCCGCTCGGCTGGATGGACAGGCCCCACTTGGTTCCGGCCTTCTTCTGGTAGGCCGTGGCGAGGTCCTGCATCTCCTTCCAGTCGGTCGGAGCCTTGGTGACGCCGGCCTTCTCGGCCAGGTCGGTGCGGTAGTAGAGCACGCGGGTGTCGACGTACCACGGCACGCCGTACGCCTTCCCGTCCACCTCGCCCTGCTGCCAGCCGGACTGGAAGAAGTCCTTCTCGTTGAACGTCTTGGTGTCGACCGGCTCCAGAACGCCGAGCTCGGCGAACTCGCCCAGGTAGCTGCCGCCCATCTGCGCCACGTCCGGCAGGGTGCCGGCGGCGGCCGCGGAGACCAGCTTCTGGTGGGCGACGTCCCAGCCGACCGGGGTCACCTTCACGTTCACGTTCGGGTTGGCCTTGGTGTACTCCTTGGCCACATCCGCGAGCTTCTCGCCCTCGGCCCCCATGGCCCACACGGTGAGCGTCTGCTTCTTGTCCGCGGCGACGCTGTCGCCGTCGGAACTGCCGCACGCGGTGACACCGAAAGTGAGCGCGGCTGCTACTGCGATACCGACCGTGGCGGTTCTGGCGGTGCGGGGCATGGAGGGCTCCTCCTTGAGCAATCCGAATGTATGCGCTGCCTGTAAGCGCATACATCACTCTGCGGCAGGTGTTCGGGAATCCGCAAGAGGGTGCTAGGTCACACTCGTGCAACGTGCCGGACATCTGAATGTTCAACTTGGCACGGTAAGCGCGAAGTTTAAGGAATTGGTAATGATGTGACCGATTTCGCGTGGTTGATCCGTGAGATCGGCGGTCTGTACCGGCATGGGCGGGGCGCCGCACGGGCGATATTGTCGTGATCATGGCTTCGTTCGCGCACGACTTCCCCTTCGATCCGGCCTACGGGCGCACGCTCGACGACCTGCTGCGCATCCCCACGCCCGCCGCCCCGGACGACTTCGACGCCTTCTGGCGGGCCAGGTACGAAAAGGCCCGCGAGGTCGCCACGGAGCCGGAGCTCGGCCCGCTGGAGGAGGTGCGCGACGGCGTACGGATCCACGGGGTGACCTTCACCTCGGTGGGTGGTATCCGGCTCGGGGGCTGGGTCGCGCTGCCCGCCGAGGGGACCGCGGAGTACGGCTTCGTCATCGGACACGGCTACGGCGGACGGCAGGAGCCGGGCCCGATGTGCCGCTGCCGTTGCCCCGGGCGGCGGCGATCCTGCCGTGCGTACGGGGCATGGGGGCGCGGGGCCTGCACCCCGGCATCCCGGACGTGGCCGACGCGCACGTGCTCCACGGCATCCAGTCGCGCGACACCTACGTCATCGGCGATTGCGCGGCGTCGGCGCTGCACGAACTGGTACCGGAACTGGCTCCGGGGGCGGGCGCCCCACCGCTCGGGTACCTCGGGGAGAGCTTCGGCGGCGGGCTCGGCGCGCTGGCCCTGCCCTGGGACGACCGGTTCGGCGCCGCGCAGCTGACGGTGCCGACCTTCGGCAACCATCCGCTGCGGCTCACCCTGCCGTGCGCCGGGAGCGGGGAGGCGGTGCGGGGCCACCACCGGGAGCACCCGGAGGTCACGGAGGTGCTGCGGTACTTCGACGCCGCCACGGCCGCGACGCGGCTGGAGCTGCCCACGCTGGTGGGCGCGGCGCTCTTCGACCCCTCGGTGCCGCCGCCGGGGCAGTTCGCCGTGCACAACGCGCTGGCGGGTGAGCGCGAGCTCCAGGTGCTGAGCGCGGGGCACTTCGCGTACGAGGGGCTGGCGGCGCAGACGGCGGAGCTGCGGGCGGCCCGACGGTGGTTCTTCGGGGCGCGGCCGGGGCGGTGAGGCGGGGCGGGGCGGCTGTGGGGTTGCGGCCCTTGCCGCCCCTGGCATCGCACCTCGGGCTCGACGTGCCGGACGGGCTCGAGCGCGCCGCCCTCGTCAGCCGCAGCCGCAGCTCGCGCGGCGGATCACCGAGACCGGAAGCATGAGCGACACCGGCTCGCGCCCGCTGTCGCCCAGTCGCTGCACCAGCAGCTCGACGGCCTGCGCGCCGAGCTGTCGTATGGGCTGCCGCACGGTCGTCAGCGGCGGGCGTACGAGCCGGCTCAGCGGAATCCCGTCGAACCCGGTCACGGCGATGTCCTCGGGGACCCGGACCCCGCGCCGCTCCAGTGCGCGCAGCGCGCCCACGGCCATCTGGTCATTGGCGAACAGCATCGCCTGCGGCCGTTCCCCGCCCCGGTCGAGCAGCGCGTCCGTGACCCGGAGGCCCTCGGCCTGGGTCATCATCGTGGCCCGCACGGCCGGGGCGTCCGGCACCGGAAGCCCCGCGTCGCGGCACGCCTCCTGGAAGCCCGCGAACCGGGCCTCGGCGTCCGGGGAGTTCGCCTCCCCGCCGACGAAGGCGAGACGGCGCAGCCCGTGGTCCTCGATCAGGTGCCGGGTGAGCGCGCGCTGCCCGTCGGCGTTGGCGACGACGATGTGGTCGAGATGGTCGATGCCGCGCGGGCCCGCCAGCATGACCACCGGCAGCCGTCGCGAGATCACTTCGAGATCGGCGGTCGGGACGGTGCCGGCCAGGACCGCGAATCCGTCCACCCGGCCTGCCACGTTCGCGACGAGACTCTCCGGACCGCCCTTGAGCGAGGCGGCGATCAGCAGGGCGTAGCCGTGCTGCCGGGCCGCGCGCTCCATGCCCCGGATGATCTGGTCGGAGTAGAGCATGAAGGCGTGGTCGTCGTCCTCGTCGGTCGCGGCCGCCTCGTTCTCGGTGTCCGGGTCCGAGTAGTCGGGGAAGCAGAGGCCGAGCACACCAGTGGTGCGGCTGGCGAGTCCGCGGGCGCTGCCGCTCGGTACGTAGCCCAGTTCGCGGGCCGCCTCCAGGACCCGCTCGCGGGTCTGGGCGCGCACCGAATCGGGGGTGCGGTAGACCCGCGAGACCGTGGCAATGGAGACGCCCGACCGCTCGGCGACGTCGTACACCGTTGGGGCACTCACTCGACCGACCGTCCGCTTCTTCTTCCGTACCCAAGCACCTGCTGTTGCACGTACCACCCTCTTTTGAAAGCGCATTCACCCTAGATCGCGGGCCGCGTGACGAGCAAGACCGTCGCGGTTCCTGGCTGGAAAATAGACAGGCAACCTTGCAGGGCGACCTGTGCACCTTCTACGTCGAAGCACGGGTGCCACGTCACCGTCGCCACGGACGCGGTCACCGACACGGACGCCGACGCCCACCGCAACAGCGTCGAGAAGATCTTCCCGCGCCTCGGCGAGACGGGCACCACCGAGGCGGTCGTCGAGCTGCTGGGCTGAGCGGGATGCGGCATGTTCCGCAGGTCCAGGGCGAGGTGCCGGCCCGGGTTGAACTGCCGGTGCCCCTCGACGGCGGCGCGCCTTACCCGTACCCGCAGCGCGGCCGGCTTCTCCAGGGCCTGTTCCATCTCGGGCGCCCGCCGGATGATGCCGACCAGGTCGTCGAGGCAGTGCTGACTGGCCGTCAACTCTTCGTGCTGTGACATGACTTGCTCTCACTTCCGCGGTCGTGGGCGGTCATGTTCATGCGCCTGAGGGTGTCGCGCGTCACACCCTCGCCGGGAAGGGTGCGGGCCCTTCCGGTCTCCCGGGGTCAGCTCCGCCGCGCGGGTGAGGTTTCGGAGGTGTTGCGCCGTGTCTGCACCGCCTCTCGCGCGGGGGCGCCTTCAGTGGACGGACGGAATCGGTGTGATCAGCTGCAAATGTCACTAAAAAGCACATTCGGTCCATCCCGGTGCGGGTGGATCGGGCCGGCCTCGGAGGTATCAGCCATGTCCCACGTCGGCGTCCCGCGGGGGACGGCACGAAAGCGCCGCTCGCTCGCGCTCCTCACGACGGGCGTGCTGACGCTCCCCGTGCTGGCCGGTTGCACCTCCGACGACAGCGGCACCACCGCCGCCGCGGCACCCCAGGACATCGCGGTCGCGGCCCGGAACCTGGTCGCGGCGGGCGGTACGGCCACCTGGGCGATCGATGCCGTGCCTACCACTCTCAACGCCTTCCAGGCCGACGCCGACGGCGCCACCACCCGCATCACCGGCGCCCTGCTGCCGACGCTCTTCCCGCTGGACGCCCAGGGCAGGCCGCAGCTCGACGCCGACTATCTGAAGTCCGCGAAGGTGGTCGAGCGCGAGCCCAGGCAGGTGGTGCTCTACCGGCTCAACCAGCGGGCGGTGTGGAGCGACGGCCGGGCGATCGAGGCGGCGGACTTCGTCGCCCAGTGGCGGGCGCTGAACGGCGAGGACTCGGCGTACTGGACCGCCCGCAACGCCGGCTACGACCGGATCGAGAAGATCGAGCGCGGCGCCGACGGGCAGGAGGTGCGGGTCACCTTCGCCAAGCCGTACGCGGACTGGCGCTCGCTCTTCTCCCCGCTCTACCCGAAGGAGGTGACCGGCACCCCGGGCGCCTTCAACGACGGGGCGCGGACCACGCTCAAGGCCACCGCGGGACCGTTCCGGCTGCGCGGCGTGGACCCGAAGGCCGGCGAGGTCACCCTGGAGCGCGATCCACGCTGGTGGGGGAGACCGGCCAAGCTCGACACGCTGGTCTTCCGGGCCGTCAAGCTGCAGGACCGCACCCAGGCGCTGACCGAGGGGAAGATCGACGTCGCGGACATCGACGCCACGGCGGCACAGCGCATCGTGCAGGCGGGCCGGGACAAGGGCGGGAACGGGCAGCCGCTCGCCCAGGGCCCCGGCTCCGGGACCGGCCCGGCCGCCGCCCTGCGCTCCTGGGCCGAGGCGCACGGCTCGGACGAGACGGCGGCGGCGGCCGCGCAGGCGGCCAGGGAGAAGAACCGGGCAGCCGCCCAGGCGTACGCGGCCGAGCAGGGCAAGCTGCGCGCGTTCGTGGTCCGCAAGTCGCTGGGGCCCGCCTACACCCAGCTCGCGCTGAACGGCGAGTCCGAGCCGCTCGCCGACGACCGGGTACGCCGGGCGGTCGCCCGGGCCCTGAACCGCCAGGAGCTGGCCGACACCGTACTCAAACCCCTCGGCCTGCCCGCCGCACCGCTCGGCAGCCACGTGGCCCTGGCCGGGCAGCCGGCGTACAAGGACAACAGCGGCGCACTCGGCGGGCACGACACCGACGAGGCGCGGGCGCTGCTGGCCGACGCGGGCTGGACGCGGGAGGGCGCGGTCAAGAAGCCGGACGGCACCAAGGCGGGCAGCGAAGCCGGGAAGAAGGGCGCGAAGGACAAGGACGCTGCCGGGAAGGACGACAAGGCGGCCACACCCGAAAAGCAGGGCAAGCCCGACGACAACAAGCCGGTCACCGGAACCGACACCGACACCGACGGCGGGAGCAAGCCCGACGACAACAAGCCCGACGACAGCAAGCCCGACGACAGCAAGCCCGGTGACAACAAGCCCGGTGACAGCAACGGGTCGCGCAACGCCCCCCAGGTCCTCGCCCCCGCCTCCGCAGCCGCGGTCCACGGCGCCGCCCTGCTGCGCCAGGCCGGCCGCCTGGCCTGGACCGGCACCGCCGAGGACGCCGCCGCCAAGGTCGCCGGCCAGGACAAACAGCCGGACGGCGCCACCGGTGCGTACGCCCCCATGGGCACCGCGGCCCCCGCCCAGGCCCCCGACGCGCGCCGCGGTCCGCTGGGCAAGAACGGCAAGACGTTGACCCTGCGCTTCGTCCTGCCGTCCGGTCCCGGGTCCGAGCCGTTGCGCGCGGTCGGGGCCAGGATCTCGGCGATGCTCGATTCGATCGGCATCGGCACGTCGATCACCAAGGTCGCCGACGACAACTACTTCAAGGACCACATCGCCTCCGGCGACTACGACCTGGCCCTGTACTCCTGGCCCGCCACCGCCTACCCGGCGACCGACGACCGCCCGATCTTCGCCAAGCCCGTGCCCGCCACCGACGGCTCGCTGACAGTCGAGCAGAACTACACCCGCGTCGGTACGGACCACATCGACCAGCTCTTCGACCAGGCGGCCGCGGAGCTCGACGAGGGGGCCGCCCGGGATCTGATGAAGCAGGCGGACGCCCGGATCTGGGCCGCCGCCGGATCGATTCCGCTTTACCAGCGCCCGCAGCTCGTGGCGACGAACAGAAAGCTGGCGAACGTCGGCGCCTTCGGCTTCGGGTCACCCCACTACCAGGACATCGGCTTCAAGAAGCCGCAGTCCGCCGGAGCCCCTGCGGGCAAAAAGAAGTAGCAGGTCAGACCGGAACCGGAAGCTCAGAACTGACTCAAGTCCCTTGCCCACCGGACTCCTCGGCGGGCAGGCTCGGGTACCAGCCGGACCCGAGCCGAATGCCTCGCCCACATGCCCCCCACGGGATCTTGCGGAGCCCCACCGATCCCCCCACGGATCCCTCCGCATCCCCCTTGTTTCCGCCCTCGGCATCCCCTTTTCACACCCTGCGCGCCCACCCGGCGCAGTCCGGATACCGAGGCGGGCGACGAGGTAGGAACGGCCGAATTCCGGTTGAAGAGTGGCTGAAGAGCGGTCTCGCGGATCGGGCCGGGAAGCCCCGGACGCGCCAGCCCCGTACCATGGGGGTAGCCGTGGCGCGTCCGCCCGGCGGGCGTACGAGGACCCGAGAGCGACTGAGACGCCTGATCCCACGATCCGAGAGAAGCGCAAGCCACCCAATGCCCACGCGCCACGACATCCGTAACGTAGCCATCGTCGCCCACGTCGACCACGGCAAGACCACGCTGGTCGACGCCATGCTGAGGCAGGCCGGCGTCTTCGCCGCGCACGCCGCCGAGAACCTCGACGAACGCATGATGGACTCGAACGACCTGGAGCGTGAGAAGGGCATCACGATCCTCGCCAAGAACACGGCGGTGAAGTATCACCCCAAGGACGGCGGGGACCCGATCACGATCAACATCATCGACACCCCCGGCCACGCCGACTTCGGCGGCGAGGTCGAGCGCGGTCTGTCGATGGTGGACGCGGTCGTGCTGCTCGTCGACGCCTCCGAGGGCCCGCTCCCGCAGACCCGCTTCGTGCTGCGCAAGGCGCTCTCCGCGAAGATGCCGGTGATCCTCTGCATCAACAAGACGGACCGCCCCGACTCCCGGATCGCCGAGGTCGTCGACGAGACGTACGACCTGTTCCTGGACCTGGACGCGGACGAGGACCAGATCGAGTTCCCGATCGTCTACGCCTGCGCCCGTGACGGCGTCGCCTCGCTGACCAAGCCCGAGGACGGCACCGTCCCGCCGGACAGCGACAGCCTGGAGCCGTTCTTCTCCACGATCCTGTCGCACGTCCCGGCCCCGGAGTACGACGACGAGGCCCCGCTGCAGGCCCACGTCACCAACCTGGACGCGGACAACTTCCTCGGCCGTATCGCGCTCTGCCGCGTCGAGCAGGGCGAGCTGCGCAAGGGCCAGACCGTAGCCTGGATCAAGCGCGACGGCACGATGTCCAACGTCCGCATCACCGAGCTCATGATGACCGAGGCGCTCACCCGCAAGCCGGCCGATAAGGCGGGCCCGGGCGACATCTGCGCCATCGCCGGTATCCCGGACATCATGATCGGCGAGACCCTGGCCGACCCCGAGAACCCGATCGCGCTGCCGCTGATCACGGTCGACGAGCCGGCCATCTCGATGACCATCGGTACGAACACCTCGCCGCTCGTCGGCAAGGGCGGCAAGGGCCACAAGGTCACCGCCCGCCAGGTGAAGGACCGCCTCGACCGCGAGCTGATCGGTAACGTCTCGCTCCGCGTCCTGGACACCGAGCGCCCCGACGCCTGGGAGGTCCAGGGCCGCGGTGAGCTCGCGCTGGCCATCCTCGTCGAGCAGATGCGCCGTGAGGGCTTCGAGCTCACGGTCGGCAAGCCGGAGGTCGTCACCAAGCAGGTCGACGGCAAGACGCACGAGCCGATCGAGCGCATGACGATCGACTCCCCCGAGGAGCACCTCGGCGCGATCACGCAGCTGATGGCGACCCGCAAGGGCCGTATGGAGACCATGACGAACCACGGTTCGGGCTGGGTCCGCATGGAGTGGATCGTCCCGTCCCGCGGCCTCATCGGCTTCCGTACGGAGTTCCTGACGCAGACCCGCGGCACGGGCATCGCGCACTCCATCTTCGAGGGCCACGAGCCGTGGTTCGGCGAGCTGCGCACCCGTCACAACGGCTCGCTGGTCGCCGACCGCGCGGGCTCCGTGACGCCGTTCGCGATGGTCAACCTCCAGGAGCGCGGTGTCATCTTCACCGAGGCCGGCACCGAGGTCTACGAGGGCATGATCGTCGGCGAGAACTCCCGCGCCGACGACATGGACGTGAACATCACCAAGGAGAAGAAGCTCACCAACATGCGTGCGGCTTCCGCGGACACCACGGAGAACGTGGTGCCGGCCCGCAAGCTCTCCCTGGAGCAGTCCCTGGAGTTCTGCCGCGAGGACGAGTGCATCGAGGTGACCCCGGAGACGATCCGTATCCGCAAGGTCGTCCTGGACCAGAAGGAGCGCGGCCGCGCCGCGTCGCGCGCCAAGCGCTGACCCGCGCACCCGCGCCCGGTCACTCGAGGCCCGGCCTCCCGCACGCACTGTGCGGGAGGCCGGGCCTCTGCGGTGAGGCAGGAGCGTCACCGCGACGGATGCGCTCACGAGGACGGTCCTGTAACGGTTCTACGCGGGTAGGCTCCCGTGCGTCGGGGTACTGGCAGGGATACCCGTGGGACCGGGGCACCGAGTGGATCGAGCAGGCGCACAGGCACGGTGATGTGAGCGCGCCGCCCCTCGGATGCGCAACCCGTATTCCTGAGCCGAGCGTCCGGTTATCGGGCGTCGCTCTCCGGAACATGTGTTAACGGTCCGTTTCGGGGGTGTCTGTCTGGGATCGCTTTGTCCGTATTTCGGGTCTACGTGTGCGATTGATGTTGTCAAAACGAGACCCTTTAACTGTGGTTTACAGCCCGGCTGTCCTTAATAGTTGGCTCGATGAGCTCGGGTCAATGGGTCACGCACTGTGGGGAGTGCCGACTCACGAGCACACTCGGGTACTTGGGTGTCATTGCCGTCAGGGGTGTCGGCGAACGGCCAAGGCCCTTCTTTTAGATCAGTGGACTCATGAGGAGGAAACCCATGCGTGGTGCCAAGAGCGCCAAGTGGGTCGCGGGGGCGGCAATCATTGCGCTGGCTGCGACGGCCTGTGGTGGTAACGACGACAACGCCGACAAGGGGAAGGACGGCGGCTCCGGCAAGGCCGGCGGTACGTTCCGTCTGGGCATCACCGAGCCGGTGGCGATCGACCCGTACAACGCCCAGGAGTCCGAGGGCATCCTGGTCACGGACAACCTCTTCTCGGGTCTGTACGAGCCCTCGGCCGACGGTCAGGTCGTCCCGGTGCTCGCCGAGTCGAAGCAGGTCAGCGACGACGGCAAGACCTGGACCTTCAAGATCAAGGCCGGCACCAAGTTCAGCAACGGCGAAGTGGTGGACGCCGAGTCCTTCATCCGCGGCTGGAACCGTGTCGCGCAGAAGAAGGCCGCTTCCGACGTGGCCTACCACATGGCCGGCATCGCGGGCTTCGCGGACGTGCAGGGCGGCAAGGCGGACAAGATGTCCGGCCTGAGCGCTCCGGACGCGAACACGCTTGAGGTCAAGCTCGCCGAGCCGGACTTCGAGTTCGACACCAAGACGACCCACACCGTGTTCAGCCCGGTGCCGAAGGTCGCCGGTGACGCCAAGAACGCGGCCTACAACACGGCTCCCATCGGTAACGGCCCCTTCAAGATGGAGGGCAAGTGGGAGCACAACAAGAAGATCACGCTCGTCCGTAACGACGACTACGGCCTGACGAAGACGAAGCTCGACAAGGTCGAGATCTCGATCCTCAACTCCCAGAACGGCACGACCCTGGAGTACCAGGGCTTCCAGTCGGGCCAGTTCGACTGGGCGCGTATGCCCACCCCGCAGCTCGCCCCGGCCAAGGCCAAGTACGAGCCGCAGGGTCAGTGGCTGGAGCTCGACACCAACGGCATGAACTACCTCCTGCCGATCCACGACAACGGTCCGCTGAAGTCGGCGAAGGCCCGTGAGGCCGTGTCGTACGCGATCGACCGGGACGCCATCATCAAGGGCGTCTTCCAGAACATGCAGACCAAGTCGACGACGATCCTGCCGCCGGTCTTCAAGGACGTCTACACCAAGGACCTCTGCACCTCCTGCGTCAAGCAGGACAAGGAGAAGGCCAAGGCCCTGGCGAAGGAGGCCGGTCTCAAGCCCGGTACCACCATCGACATCGGCTACAACACCGGTGCGGGCCACGAGGAGTGGATCCAGGCCGTCGCCCAGCAGCTGGAGGACGTCCTCGGCGTCAAGGTGAAGGCGACGGGCAAGCCCTTCGCCGAGCTCCTCGCCGACCAGCAGAAGCCGAAGGCCACGGGCGCCTACCGCTTCGCGTGGGGCGCGGACTACCCGACGCCGGACAACTTCCTGTTCCCGCTGCTGTCCACCGCGTCCATCAACAAGGACGCGTCGGGCAAGGTCACCGGTGACAACCGTGGCCGTTACAGCAACAAGAAGTTCGACGAGCTGCTCGCCAAGGCCCGCGGCACCAAGGACGCCGCTGCCCGCAACGAGATCTACAAGCAGGCCGAGAAGGTCGCCATGGACGACGTGGCGCTCATCCCGCTGTGGAACCGTACGCAGCTGCGTCTCGTCAACACCAAGAAGTTCGCGGACGTCAAGATGGACTTCCATGAGAACCCGAACCTCGCCGAGCTCAGCCTGAAGTAGCCGGTCGCCGCGCGAGAGCGGCACCGAATTGGGGGCCGTGGTGCTGAGCATGCGCTCAACGCCACGGCCCCTGATGGCCGTCGGGAGTGGTGCGATCCACCGCCCCGCCCCCCAAACCCCACCCCCCCGCATCCGGGGCGAGGGCACTGCTCTGGTAGGCGCAGTGAGGTAGAGAGGTAAGTCATGGGAAGGTATGTGGTCCGTCGGCTGGGCCAGTTGGTCGTGGTCGTCCTGGGCGCGACCCTGGTGTTGTTCGCCTGTCTGTTCGTGTTTCCGGGCGATCCGGTCGGACAGATCGCGGGCAGCGACAAGGCGCGTGATCCGGCTGTCATCGAGCAGCTCCACAAGCAGTACGGCCTGGACAAGCCGTTGGTCGTGCAGTACGGCACCTACGTCGGCAAGCTCGCCACCGGTGACCTGGGCCAGGACTACACCCAGGGGCGTCCGGTCACCGAGATCCTGGCGCCGAAGCTGGCCAACACCGCGAAGCTGGCCGTCGTCGCGATCGTCTTCGACGTGTTCATCGGTATCGCGGCCGGTGTGATCGCCGCGATGCGCAGATATTCCGTCTGGGACATGACGGTCACCTTCACGACCACCCTGGCTATCGGCGTACCCTCCATCGTGCTCGGCATGATCATGCAGTGGGTCTTCGTGATCCAGCTGGGATGGTTCCCGCTCATCTCCGACGGCACCGTCAGATCACTGATCCTGCCCGCGTTCACGCTGGCGATCATCGACGCCGCTCTGGTGGCGCAGATCGCCCGGAGCACCATGCTCGAAGTGATGGGTGCCGACTACGTCAAGACCGCGGTGGCCAAGGGGCTTCCCCGCGCCACGGTTCTTTTCCGGCACATCATGCGCAACTCCGTGATCCCGGTGGTCACCTACGTGGGTATCTCGTTCGGAACGCTGCTCGGCGGCGCGATGATCACCGAGACGATCTTCAACTGGGACGGCATCGGGCTGGCGCTGGTCAACGCGATCCAGCAGAACAACAACCCCATCATCGTGGGGGTCGTGACGATCAGTGTGGCGGTCTTCGTCGTACTGAACCTGATCGTCGATCTGCTCTACGCCGCCCTTGACCCGCGTATCCGCCTCGCCTGATCCGGCCGAGTCGTCCGAAATAGGAGTTACACCATGACTGAACTCGTCACGGGCAAGGAGGGGCCGGCGGTGGCCGATCCCGGCATAGCGACGGCGGGCGCCGAACCCGCCGTAGCGCGGGTGAGCCAGTGGGCCGACATCCGGGCCCGCTTCCTCGCCAACAAGCTCGCTGTCGTCGGTCTCGTCATCGTCCTCGCCCTGGTCCTGGTCGCGATCTTCGCGCCGCTCCTGGCGCCGTTCGATCCGCTCAAGCAGGACCTCACCAACACCCTTCAGGCGCCGGGCGGCGAGCATCTGCTCGGGACCGACGCGCTCGGCCGCGATCAGCTGTCGCGTCTCATCTACGGCAGCCGGATCGCCATGATCGTCGGTATGGCGTCGATCCTCCTGGCCTGCACGATCGGTATCATCCTGGGTGCCGTGGCCGGTTACTTCGGCCGCTGGGTCGACTCGGTGATCATGCGTGTCGCGGATGTCTTCTTCGCGTTCCCGCTGCTCATCGGTGCCATCGTCGTCATTCTGCTGATGGGCCGTGGAGTGCTGCCCGTCGTGCTGTCGCTGGGTATTTTCTCCTGGGCCACCTTCGCCCGCCTGCTGCGCAGCCAGATCCTCTCGGTGCGTGAGATGGACTATGTGCACGCCGCCCGGGCACTGGGCGCGAGCGGGTTCCGGATCATCCGTCAGCACATCCTGCCCAACTCGCTGACGGCCGTGCTGGTCTACGCGACCAGCAACGTCGGTATCGCCATCGTGGCCGAGGCATCCCTTTCCTACCTCGGCGTCGGTGTACCGCCGGAGGTCGCCGAGTGGGGCAACATGGTCGCGGCCGGCCGGAACTTCATGGGAGTCAAGGACTTCCTGTGGACGTACCCGAGCCTCGCCATCGTCGTCACCGCGCTCGGCTTCGTCCTGCTGGGCAACGGTCTGCGCGACGCACTCGACCCGAAGCTCCGGTGAGGCACCGCGATGAGTGCAAGCAAGCTGAGCAAGCAAGCCGAAGGTGATGACATGACCAGCGCCGAGACAGCCGGCGTCGGCAGCGGACCGGCCGAGGCCGCACCGCTGCTCGAAGTCCGGGACCTCCACGTGGAGTTCAAGGTCCGCGACACCGTGACCAAGGCGGTCAACGGTGTCAGCTACAGCGTGAACGCGGGCGAGACCCTCGCCGTGCTCGGTGAGTCCGGATCGGGCAAGTCCGTCACCGCGCAAGCGATCATGGGCATTCTGGACAGTCCGCCCGGTCGCATCGCGGGTGGCGAGATCTTCTTCCGTGGCCAGGAGATCCTGTCCATGCCGGAGAGTGAGCGCCGCAAACTGCGCGGTGCGAAGATGGCGATGATCTTCCAGGACGCGCTGTCCTCGCTCAACCCGGTTCTCTCCGTGGGCTTCCAGCTCGGTGAGATGTTCCGGGCGCACCTCGGCATGTCCCGCAAGGACGCCAAGGCCAGGGCCATCGAGATGATGGACCGGGTGCGCATTCCGGCCGCGAAGCAGCGCGTCGGGGACTACCCCCACGAGTTCTCCGGCGGTATGCGCCAGCGCATCATGATCGCCATGGCGCTCGCCCTGGAGCCGGACCTGATCATCGCGGACGAGCCGACCACCGCGCTCGACGTGACGGTGCAGGCGCAGGTGATGGAGCTCCTCGCGGAGCTCCAGCGCGAGCTCGACATGGGTCTGATCCTGATCACCCACGACCTGGGTGTGGTGGCGGACGTCGCCGACAAGATCGCCGTGATGTACGCGGGCCGGATCGTCGAGAACTCCCCGGTCCACGAGATCTACAAGCGCCCCGCCCACCCGTACACCAAGGGACTGCTCCAGTCGATCCCGCGCCTGGACCACAAGGGCCAGGACCTGTACGCGATTCAGGGCCTCCCGCCCAACCTGCAGAACATCCCGGCGGGCTGTGCGTTCAACCCGCGCTGCTCCGCCGCGCAGGACATCTGCCGTACGGACATTCCGGTGCTCAGCCCGGTGACCGAGCAGGACGGCACCGAGCTGGTCGGCCGCGGCAGCGCCTGCCACTTCTGGAAGGAGACGATCCATGGCTGACATGAAGAAGGAGTCCGTGGACGCCACCCCGAACGTCACCGAAGTGGAGACGGTCGACGCATCCACCGAGGCGGCGGCCGTGGCCGCCATCGAGGCGCCGGTCTCGAAGGGCGAGCCGATTCTCCAGGTGCGCAATCTGGTCAAGCACTTCCCGCTGACCCAGGGCATCCTGTTCAAGAAGCAGATCGGCGCCGTCAAGGCGGTCGACGGGATCTCCTTCGACCTGCACCAGGGCGAGACGCTGGGTATCGTCGGCGAGTCCGGCTGTGGCAAGTCCACCGTCGCCAAGCTCCTGATGATGCTGGAGACGGCGACGGCCGGCGAGGTCTTCTACAAGGGCCAGGACATCACCAAGCTGTCCGGGCAAGCGCTGAAGGCGGTCCGCCGGAACATCCAGATGGTGTTCCAGGACCCGTACACCTCGTTGAACCCCCGGATGACGGTCGGTGACATCATCGGGGAGCCCTTCGACATCCACCCCGAGGTGGCCCCGAAGGGCGACCGGCGCCGCAAGGTGCAGGATCTGCTGGATGTGGTCGGTCTCAACCCCGAGTACATCAACCGCTATCCGCACCAGTTCTCCGGCGGTCAGCGCCAGCGCATCGGCATCGCCCGCGGCCTCGCGCTCCAGCCCGAGATCATCATCTGCGACGAGCCGGTGTCGGCCCTGGACGTTTCCGTCCAGGCACAGGTCATCAACCTGATGGAGAAGCTGCAGGACGAGTTCAACCTCTCCTACCTCTTCATCGCGCACGACCTGTCGATCGTCCGGCACATCTCCGACCGGGTCGGCGTCATGTACCTCGGCAAGATGGCCGAGATCGGTACGGACACGCAGATCTACGACCACCCGACGCACCCCTACACCCAGGCGTTGCTGTCGGCGGTACCGGTTCCGGACCCGGAGGCCCGCGAGGGCCGCGAGCGGATCGTTCTCGTCGGTGACGTTCCGTCGCCCGCGAATCCGCCCTCGGGCTGCCGCTTCCGCACCCGTTGCTGGAAGGCCGAGGACAAGTGCGCCACGGAGGTGCCGCTGCTGGCGGTCCCCGAGCGTTTCAAGGGCTCGGACACGCCGGCCGCGCACGAGTCGGCATGCCACTTCGCCGAGGAGAAGGACATCGTCGGCGCGGCGTCATGATGTCCGCCCCGACATGAGTCGGAAGGCCCGGAACCGTTTGTTCGGTTCCGGGCCTTCCGGCGTTCACGTACTGTCACCCTCCGCGTTATGACAGTGCGTCATGTACTGGTAGTGGTCCGACTACCGGTACTGAATGCCCCACAGGTTGCTGTTCTTCTTGACCGGCGCCACGTTGTTGCTCTTTTTCCAGACCTTGTCCTTCTTGCAGGTGCCGCCGCTCTTGGGGACCCACCTGTACTTGGTGACGCTGAAGCCCTTCGCCTCGTGCTGCATCATGAGGCGGCCCATGGTCTTGCCCTTCTTCTTCTGGACCGTGGCCGAGTAGGACCAGGTGTCGGACTTCGACCACGACTTGCCGAGGGAAACGCTGAACGAGGTCGACGCCTTGGCGAAGATGACGCCCGCCTCGGCACCGACGGTCGCCGTGCCCGTCGCGGTCCAGGTGCCTGTTCTGTTCTTGGTGTAGCCGAGGGTCACGCCCGGCTTGCCCCAGTCGCTGTGGATGTTGGTGTTCACCCAGACGGTCTTCTTGTCGCCGATGGAGTAGAACGCCGGACCGTCGCATATGGCGCCCGCGGAGGCGGGCGCGGCGGTCGCGCCGACGAGGCCGGCACCGAGCAGGGCGGTGGATGCGAGAGTGGCTATGGCACGCTTCACGCGGATTCTCCAGGTTGATTGCGGTTCGGTGTGCTGCAAGCCCTAACCCTTCTCTCAACTCGCTTGCGACGAAAGTGATTTGAGGGACCTTTGAGCTTCTTATGCCGGATGTGAGGGGCGACCTGCGGGTGGGCGGCCGTGAGGGCTCCCGGAACCAATCGCTCCGGGGGCTGTTCTATGCATTCAGGGCTCATGTCCAGGTTTCGGATGTCGTGGGCCGTCCGGGTCACTCGGAGGTGGCCGCCGTTTTGCAGACGAGTCCCTTTCACGATGGTCCATCCGGTGGCTCTTGTGAGAGATGCACACGTACGGGCGAAGTTAGGGTGCATTTGTAGTGCTCCGGGGCGATATTTGGCTCTAACGACCTCACCCGCGACAGAGAGTGGATCAGTGAGCGGCGTCATGCGGCTTCGAATCCGAGGCGGAGGAGGGAAGCGACGCGAGGGGGGTCCTCCCGCGCGAGCAGGTTCGAGCGTGGGGGAGTCGTTGACCGACGACAACGCCGGAGGCGGAGTCGCAGGGCGTCGGGAGCCCGCTCTCTGTCGCGGGTGAGGTCGTAAGTGTGAGGAAGACCTAAAGGAGGCACTCCATGCGCGGAGCCACACAGGCCAAGTGGGCCGCATGTGCGGTGGCCGTCGCCCTGGCGGCGACGGCCTGTGGCGGCGGGGGCGGCGGCGGTGGTGGCGGTGGCGGTGGGGCCAATGGAATCGTGAGTTCCTCCTGGGGCGACCCGCAGAACCCCCTCGAACCCGCGAACACCAACGAGGTGCAGGGCGGCAAGGTCCTCGACATGATCTTCCGGGGACTCAAGAGGTACGACCCGAAGACCGGCGCGGCCATGAACATGCTCGCCGAGAAGATCGACACCAAGGACAACCAGAACTTCACGATCACCGTGAAGGACGGCTGGACCTTCAGCAACGGCGAGAAGATCACCGCGAAGTCGTTCGTGGACGCGTGGAACTACGGCGCCCTGCTGAAGAACCATCAGAAGAACGCGTACTTCTTCGGTTACATCGACGGATACGACAAGGTCCACCCGGCGACCGGCAGCGCTTCCGCGAACACGCTCTCCGGCCTCAAGCTCGTCAACGACAAGACCTTCACCGTCAAGCTGATGCAGAAGTTCTCGCTGTGGCCCGACACCCTCGGCTACCCGGCCTTCGCCCCGCTGCCCAAGGCCTTCTTCACCGACCACGCCGCCTGGGTGTCCAAGCCGATCGGCAATGGCCCGTACACCATCGACAAGTACACCAAGGGCTCGTCGATGAACCTGCGCAAGTGGGACAAGTACCCCGGGGACGACAAGGCGCAGAACGGCGGCATCGACCTCAAGGTCTACACCGACAACAACACCGCCTACACCGACCTGACGGCAGGCAACCTCGACCTCGTCGACGACGTACCCGCCTCGCAGCTGAAGAACGTCAAGGCGGACCTCGGCGACCGGTACATCAACACCCCGGCCGGCATCATCCAGACCCTCGCCTTCCCCTTCTACGACAAGAAGTGGGACACCCCCGGCGGCATCAAGGTCCGTCAGGGGCTCTCGATGGCGATCAACCGCGATCAGATCACCAGCCAGATCTTCCAGAAGACCCGCACCCCCGCCTCCGACTGGACCTCCCCGGTCCTCGGCGTGCACGGCGGCTTCAAGGAGGGGCTGTGCGGCACGCCCTGCCAGTACAACGCGGCGAACGCCAAGAAGCTGATCCAGGAGGGCGGCGGCATCCCCGGCGGCCAGCTCAAGATCTCGTACAACGCGGACACCGGCTCGCACAAGGAGTGGGTCGACGCCGTCTGCAACAGCATCAACAAGGTGATGGGCAACAACAAGGCGTGCGTCGGCGGCCCGGTCGGCACCTTCGCCGACTTCCGCAGCCAGGTCTCCCAGCAGAGGCTGAGAGGCGCCTGGCGGGCCGGCTGGCAGATGGACTACCCGCTGATCCAGAACTTCCTGCAGCCGGTGTACTACACCGACGCCTCCTCCAACGACGGCAAGTGGAGCAGCAAGAAGTTCGACGACCTCGTCAACAGGGCCAACGCCGAGTCCGACAAGGCCAAGGCCGTCTCGACCTTCCAGGACGCGGAGAAGGTCCTGGTCGAGCAGATGCCCGTCATCCCGCTCTGGTACCAGAACGGGAGCGCCGGGTACTCGGACCGGGTCTCCCATGTGTCGCTGAACCAGTTCAGCGTCCCGGTGTACGAGCAGATCAAGGTCAAGTGACCCGTTGAGGCCGGGTGGCCGGTGCCAGGAACGAACGCACCGGCCACCCGGCTTCCGCATCCCCTCGGCGCGTCACTCCCCGGCCCGAGCCTCCGCCCCCGCGACCCCCGGAGCCCTTCATGGGACGTTATGTGATCCGGCGGCTGCTGCAGATGATCCCGGTCTTCTTCGGCGCCACGCTGTTGATCTTCCTCATGGTGAACGTGATGGGCGACCCCATCGCGGGCCTCTGCGGCGAACGCCAGTGCGACCCGGCGACCGCAGCCCAACTCCGGTCGGAATTCGGCCTCGACAAGCCGGTCTGGCAGCAATACGCCACCTACATGGGCAACGTCTTCACCGGCGACTTCGGCACCGCGTTCAACGGGCAGAAGGTCACCGAGCTGATGGGCAGCGCCTTCCCCGTCACCATCCGGCTCACCGTCGTCGCGATCGTCTTCGAAGTCGTCATCGGCATCAGCCTCGGCGTCGTCACCGGTCTGCGCCGGGGCCGCCCCATCGACACCACCGTGCTCATCCTCACCCTGGTCGTCATCTCCGTCCCGACCTTCGTCACCGGTCTGCTGCTCCAGCTCCTCCTCGGAGTGGAGTGGGGCGCCATCAAACCGTCCGTCTCACCGGAGGCGCCCTTCAACGAGCTCCTCATCCCGGGACTCGTCCTCGCCTCGGTCTCCCTGGCGTACGTCACCCGGCTCACCCGGACCTCGATCGCCGAGAACGCCCGTGCCGACTACGTCCGTACCGCCGTCGCCAAGGGACTGCCCAGGCGCCGCGTCGTCATCCGGCATCTGCTGCGCAACTCGCTGATCCCCGTCGTCACCTTCATCGGTACGGACGTGGGCGCCCTGATGGGCGGGGCGATCGTCACCGAGCGGATCTTCAACATCCACGGCGTCGGCTACCAGCTCTACCAGGGCATCCTGCGCCAGAACTCCCAGACCGTCGTCGGGTTCGTCACCATTCTGGTCCTCGTGTTCCTGGCGGCGAACCTGATCGTCGACCTGCTGTACGCCGTTCTCGACCCGAGGATCCGCTATGCCTGAGCAGACACCGGACGAGGCGATCTCACCGGCCGGCGCGGGAGGCGTCATGGACCTGGCACTGGAGGAGGGCGCGACCCTCGAGAAGACGCCGGGCGGCCCCGAGGGCACCGGCCCCGCCGAGAAGCCGCGCAGTCTGTGGTCCGACGCCTGGCGGGACCTGCGCCGCAACCCGGTCTTCATCATCTCCGCGCTGATCATCCTCTTCCTGGTGATCATCTCGATCTGGCCGTCGCTGATCGCCGATCAGGACCCCCTGAACTGCAACCTGGGCAAGGCCCAGGAGGGCTCCCAGCCCGGCCACCCCTTCGGCTTCGACGGACAGGGCTGCGACGTCTACACCCGTACCGTCTACGGCGCCAGGAACTCCGTCACCGTCGGCGTCTGCGCCACCCTGTGCGTCACCCTGCTCGGCGGCTTCCTCGGCGGCCTGGCCGGATTCTTCGGCGGCTGGTGGGACTCCGTGCTCTCCCGCCTCACCGATGTCTTCTTCGGCATCCCCGTCGTCCTCGGCGGCCTGGTCTTCCTCTCCGTCGTCACCAGCTCCACCGTCTGGCCGGTGATCGGCTTCATCGTGCTGCTGGGCTGGCCGCAGATCGCCCGCATCGCCCGAGGCTCCGTGATCACGGCCAAACAGAACGACTACGTACAGGCGGCCCGCGCGCTCGGCGCCTCCAACGCGCGGATGATGCTGCGCCACATCACCCCGAACGCCATCGCGCCGGTGATCGTCGTCGCGACCATCGCGCTCGGTACGTACATCTCGCTGGAGGCGACCCTCTCGTTCCTCGGCGTCGGCCTGAAACCGCCGGCCGTCTCCTGGGGCATCGACATCTCCGCCGCCTCCCAGTACATCCGCAACGCCCCGCACATGCTGCTCTGGCCCGCCGGAGCGCTGGCGGTCACCGTGCTCGCGTTCATCATGCTCGGCGACGCGGTGCGCGACGCCCTCGACCCCAAGCTGCGCTGAGGAGCCCGCTGCCATGTTGCTCGAAGTGCGCGATCTGCACGTGGAGTTCCACACCCGCGACGGGGTGGCCAAAGCCGTCAACGGGGTCAACTACTCGGTGGCCGAGGGCGAGACGCTGGCCGTACTCGGCGAATCCGGCTCCGGCAAGTCGGTCACCGCGCAGGCCGTCATGGGCATCCTCGACATGCCCCCCGGGAGGATCAGCGGCGGCGAGATCCTCTTCAAGGACCGCGACCTGCTGAAGATGAAGAAGGACGAGCGCCGGAAGATCCGCGGCCAGGAGATGGCCATGATCTTCCAGGACGCCCTCTCCTCCCTCAACCCCGTGCTCAGCGTGGGGGAGCAGCTCGGCGAGATGTTCGTCGTCCACCGCGGGATGTCCCACAAGGATGCCAAGCGGAAGGCTGTCGAACTGATGGACCGGGTCCGCATCCCGGCCGCGAGGGAACGCGTCGGGAACTATCCGCACCAGTTCTCCGGCGGCATGCGTCAGCGCATCATGATCGCCATGGCGATGGCGCTGGAACCCTCGCTGATCATCGCCGACGAACCCACCACAGCCCTCGACGTGACCGTCCAGGCCCAGGTGATGGACCTGCTCGCCGAGCTCCAGCGCGAACTGAACATGGGCCTGATCCTGATCACCCACGACCTCGGCGTGGTCGCGGACGTCGCCGACTACATCGCCGTGATGTACGCGGGCCGGATCGTCGAGACCGCCCCCGTCCACGAGATCTACCGGGCACCTGCCCACCCGTACACCAAGGGTCTGCTCCAGTCGATCCCGCGCCTGGACCAGAAGGGCCAGGAGCTGTACGCGATCAAGGGCCTGCCGCCCAACCTGCTGCGCATCCCGCCCGGCTGCGCCTTCCACCCGCGCTGCCCGATGGCCCAGGAGATCTGCCGGGGCGAGGTACCGCCGCTGTTCGAGGTGGCCGAGAACCGCGAGAGCGCCTGCTATTTCTGGAGGGAGACGCTCGATGCACGCTGAACAGGGGAGCTCCCGCGCGGGCGGCGAACCCATTCTGGAAGTCCGCGATCTCGTCAAGCACTACCCGTTGACCCAGGGCATCCTGATCAAGAAGCAGATCGGCGCCGTCAAGGCGGTCGACGGGGTCTCCTTCGACCTGGCGGCGGGCGAGACGCTCGGCATCGTGGGGGAGTCGGGCTGCGGCAAGTCGACCGTGGCGAGGATGCTGGTCCATCTGGAACAGCCGACGGCCGGCACGATCAAGTACAAGGGCGAGGACATCACCAAGCTGTCGGGGCGCGCCCTGAAGGCCGTGCGCCGCAACATCCAGATGGTGTTCCAGGACCCGTACACCTCCCTCAACCCCCGGATGACGGTCGGTGACATCATCGGGGAGCCGTACGAGATCCACGCCGAGGTGGCCCCGAAGGGCGACCGGCGCCGCAGGGTCCAGGACCTGCTGGACGTCGTCGGGCTCAACCCGGAGTACATCAACCGCTATCCGCACCAGTTCTCCGGCGGCCAGCGCCAGCGCATCGGCATCGCCCGCGGCCTGGCCCTGAACCCCGAGATCATCGTCGCCGACGAACCCGTCTCCGCCCTCGACGTCTCCGTACAGGCACAGGTCGTCAACCTGCTGGACCGGCTCCAGTCGGAGTTCCGGCTGAGTTACGTCTTCATCGCGCACGACCTGTCGATCGTCCGGCACATCTCCGACCGGGTCGGCGTGATGTACCTGGGCCGGATCGTCGAGATCGGCACCGACGAGCAGATCTACGACCACCCCACACATCCGTACACCCAGGCACTGCTGTCCGCCGTCCCGGTGCCGGACCCGATGGCGCGCGAGCACCGGGAGCGGATCATCCTGCACGGCGACGTCCCCTCGCCCGCCAACCCGCCCTCCGGCTGCCGCTTCCGCACCCGCTGCTGGAAGGCGCAGGAGCGGTGTGCACTGGAGGTGCCGCTGCTGGCGGTTCCGGCGGTCTTCCGGCTGACGGACACCCCGGCCACGCACGACTCGGCCTGTCACTTCGCGGAGGAGAAGCGGGTGGTGCCGCCGGAGGGGCTGCTGGAGACGCCGGGGGAGCTGCCGACGGAGCCGACGGAGGTACCGCCGGGGGAGTCGCCGGAGGAACTGCCGGGAAAGGCCGACGCGGCGGAGGAGGAGGGCGAGGCGGGATCCTCGGGCGCCGCGGGGCAGGAGGACGGGCCGTCGCCGTCCGGGAGCAGCCGGGCCCGCTGACCGCGAGCGTGTTGACGCGCGGGCAACTCGGCCGTCCCGCCTCCGATTTACGAACACGCCACGATGGTCGTGGTACGACCGTGCGGGTGCCGTGGACCGGCCGGGTGGCTTTCAAGTCCCCCCGGCCGGTTGCCCGTTCAGGCATCATCCGGGCGACCCTCTTGTCCGGCGGGCGCGGGCCGGGGGAGTATCGATCGTGTGATACTCACGCGCGGAGCAAGGATCACCGGCGCTGTCCTCTGCGTCCTGCTCGCGGTGATCGTCGCTGGCTGGCTCGTGCGGGATCTCCAGGCCGTCGACGATCCGGGGCAGTTGTGGAAGTACTGGGCGGGCTACTACGAGATGTACGAGATGCGACCTGCCGTGCTGCCCACCACCTCGGCCGACGACGCGATGCTGCTCGTGGCGTATGTGGTCGCCGCCGTCGCGGCCCTGCGGTCCTCGGTGGCCGGAACGGTGCTGGTCGCCACCGGAGTGGTCACCCTCGCCATGCGGCTCCCCGGACTCTGGAACATCGGTGAGTCCCGGATGGACGCCGCGTACTCCGACGACCTCCGCACCCGCGCCCTCGTCTGTGCCTTCGTGGCCCTCGCGGCGGGCATCGCGCTGATCATCACCGCGGGGGCCGGGCGCAGGCCGCCGCGCGACTTCTCCGAGGTCACCCCGGGCCGTCCGGGGCAGGGCGCCGGAGTGACCGCCTTTCTGCTGCTGGGCGCCGCCGGAGCGGTCGTGATCGCCTGGGAGATCCGTCAGGCCGTGCGGTTCCCCGAGTTCTACCCCGACTGGTACCTGGGCGGGAACCGGGCGATCCAGGCGCTGACCGACCCTCCGCCGGGCTGGAGCAGTGCACTCGTCGCGCTGCTCTGTCTGTACGCGGGGACGAGCGCGCTCTGCCGCGCCGTGCACGCACGGCCGTTCGGCATGATCGCGGCCGGTGCGCTGCTGTCCTCCGGCGTGCTGGGAGTGGCCCGCGCCGTGCACTACGACTTCCTCGATCACTTCGGTGATCTGCCGACCGAGGAGCAACTCGCCGTACTGACCTGGTTCTTCGAAGTCGTCACCGGTGCGGTGGTGCTCATCGTGCTGGCCCGCCGGGGCACCGCGGACGCCCCCGCCCAGCCCCACCAGGGCTATGGGCAGGGGTACGGCTATCCCCGGTCCGGCGTCTTCGGCCCGCCGCCCCCGTCCCAGCCGCCGCCGGGCTGGTGACGGATCGCGGCAGTCGGTCCATCGACTGCCGCGATCCGGTCGACGCCTGCCGGGGCGTCCTGATCAGATCACTCGTACATCCCCAACGACCGCTTCAGGAAGTCTACTTGGAGCAGCAGCAGATTCTCCGCCACCTGCTCCTGCGGCGTCATGTGCGTCACCCCGCTGAGCGGCAGCACCTCGTGCGGGCGCCCCGCCGACAGCAGCGCCGACGACAGCTTCAGCGAGTGCGCGACCACCACGTTGTCGTCCGCCAGACCATGGATGATCATCATCGGCCGGACCTCGTCGGCGGCCTCGGAGAGCCCGTCGTCCGTCAGCACCGAGTTGTGCGCGTACACCTCCGGCTGCTTCGCCGGGTCGCCGAGGTAGCGTTCGGTGTAGTGGGTGTCGTACAGCCGCTGGTCGGTCACCGGAGCGCCCACCACCGCCGCGTGGAAGACATCCGGCCGCCGCAGCACGGCCAGCGCCGCCAGATACCCGCCGAACGACCAGCCGCGGATCGCCACCCTGCCGAGATCCAGCGGGAATCGCCCGGCCAGCGCGTGCAGCGCCTCGATCTGGTCGTCCACGGTGAGGGCGATGTTGTCCTTGACGGCCTTCTCCCAGCCCGGTGAACGACCCGGCGTGCCACGGCCGTCCGCGACGACCACCGCGAAGCCCTGATCGGCGAACCACTGTGACGTCAGATGCGGATTGTGGGCGGCGAGCACCCGCCGGCCGTGCGGTCCGCCGTACGGATCCATGAGGACCGGAAGCGGACCGTCCGATTCCTTGTACCCGTCGGGGAGCAGCACGGCGCACGGAATTCGCCGTGCGCCCCCTTCGGTGAGGTGCACCCGTGCCGACAGGACCGGCTCCTGCGCGAAGCTCGCCACGGTGGCGATCCGCTTGCCGCCCCGGAGCACCTCGGCACGGGCTCCCGGCCGGTCCAGGGACTGGGAGACCAGCACCGTCACCCCGCCCGCGCGGACCGCCGAATGCACCCCCGCCCCTTCGGAGACCCGCTCGATGCCCAGTTCGTTGACCCGGTACACATGGCTCTCGCCGATCTCCGGCTCCGCGGCCTCCTCGCCCGCAGACGCCGACACCAGGACATCCGAATCACCGATGTCCAGCACCGCCTTGAGCTGCAACTGCGCCCCGGTCAGCAGCCGGTCGCCGACGGCCAGCACCCGCGCCCCGCCCTCGTCCGCGATCCGCACGAGCCGCCCGTCCGGCGCCCAGGCGGGCACGCCGGGGAAGATTTCCAGCCAGACCGGGTCCTCGTCGACATGCACCGTCTGCGTCGTCCCGGTCTCCGTGTCCACCGCGAGGAACAGCTGACTCTGCTGGTCACGTGCCTGTACGAGGAGCAGCGGAGCCCCGTCCGACGACCAGTGCACCTGAGCCAGATACGGATGGCGTGCCCGGTCCCAGACCACTTCGGTACGGCTGCCGTCCAGGCCCGTCACGAAGAGCCGCACCTCGGCGTTGGGCGTCCCCGCCGCCGGGTAGGCGACCTCGGCGGGCCTGCGGTCCGGGTGCGCGGGATCCGCGATCCACCACCGCTGTACGGGACTGTCGTCGACCCGGGCGACCAGCAGCCGGTCCGACTCCGGCGACCACCAGAAGCCCCGCGAGCGCTGCATCTCCTCGGCCGCGATGAACTCCGCCAGACCGTAACCGACGTTCTCCCCCTCCGGCTCCGCGAGCGCCCGGTCCCCGTCGCCGTCGGCGCCCACGACGCGCAGCGCGCCCTTGGACACGTACGCGATGTGCCGCCCGTCCGGCGAGGGCCGCGGGTCGATCACCGGACCGGGCACCGGCAGCGCCCGTGCCGTGGCCGCCCGCAACTCCGCGACGTACAGCTTCCCGGAGAGCGCGAACGCGGCCAACTCGGCCGCCGCGTCCACCGCGTAGCCGACGATCCCCGAGGAGCCCTCACGGCTGCGCTCGCGCCGGGCCCGCTCCTGCGCCGACAGTCGCTCCGCCGAACCGCCCAGCAGCGCCCCGGGATCGGCTACGACGCGTTCCTTCGGCGCCCCGCCCTCCGGCAGGTCCAGCACCCACAGCCGGCCCGCCCGGTCCGTGCCCGAGCCGGACCGCAGGAAGATCACCCGCTCACCGTCGGGTGAAACGGTGAACGCGCGGGGAGCGCCGAGGGTGAATCGCATGGTCCTGGCGTGCTGGCGGGGAAACGAGATCTTCTGCGAAGTCATGGGTTCGAACCTAGCCCCCGACCACCCGGTCGTGCGCCCCTCGTGCTGCTGTGCCCCGATCAATGCGGTGCGACGGATAGTTATGATCCGTAGCGCTCGGTGGGTATGAACCTGCTGGCTCCGTGTGTGCTGACCGATCCGACCGTACTGATGGACTGATGGAGGTGAACCGCCGTGGCACTCTCGATTTCGGCGGTGGTGCTGCTGGCGATCGTCGTCTTCCTGCTGATCCGGAAATCCGGACTGAAGGGCGGACATGCGGTGGTCTGCGCGCTGCTCGGTTTCTATCTCGCCAGCTCGTCCATTGCACCCAGCATCTCGAACCTGACCACGAATGTGGCCGGCATGATCGGAAGCCTCAAGTTCTGAGCCCAGGTTTCGTGCTTCTGCCCGTTGTCGGCCGGTGCGCGGTCAGGGCCCGAGGCGCCGGGCTCGTAGGGTGGTCCCCATGACGGACCATCCCGCCCGGCGTCTGCTTCTGGTGCACGCGCACCCCGACGACGAGTCGATCAACAACGGCGCCACCATGGCCAGGTACGCGGCCGAGGGTGCCCGGGTGACCCTGGTGACCTGCACACTCGGCGAGGAGGGCGAGATCATCCCGCCCGCCCTCGCCCATCTCGCGGCGGACCGGGACGACACCCTGGGCCCCTACCGCCAGGGTGAACTCGCCGCGGCGATGAAGGAGCTGGGGGTCACCGACCACCGCCTTCTCGGCGGCCCCGGCCGCTTCCGCGACTCCGGAATGATGGGCGCCGAGCAGAACCACCGCCCCGGCGCCTTCTGGGACGCGGACGTGGACGCCGCCGCCGGGTACCTCGTGGAGGTGATCCGCTCGGTGCGCCCGCAGGTCCTCGTGACGTACGACCCCGACGGCGGCTACGGGCACCCCGACCACATCCAGGCGCACCGCGTCGCGATGCGGGCGGCGGAGCTGGCCGCCGACCCGGCGTACCGCACGGGACAGGACGCCCCGCACACCATCGAAAAGATCTACTGGAACCGGGTGCCGCGCTCGGTGGCCGAAGCGGGCTTCGCGCGCCTGCGGGAGACGGCGCCGGACGTCTTCCCGGGGATCGCCGCCCTCGACGACGTACCGGGTGTGGTCGACGACACGAGGATCACCGCGCGGATCGACGGCTCGGCCCACGCGGCCGCCAAGAGCGCCGCGATGCGGGCCCATGCCACCCAGATCGTCGTCGACGGGCCCTTCTTCGCTCTCTCGAACGACCTCGGCCAGCCCGTTTTCACCACCGAGTACTACGAGTTGGTACGCGGCGCCTCCGGGGCCCCTCAAGGGGCCCGCGAGGACGACCTGTTCGCCGGGCTGCCGGAAGCGGACGCACCGCGGGCGGGCGTACAGGGAGCCGACGTATCGGGAGCCGAGCGATGAGCGACGGCAAGCAGCGCACGCCGCGCACGGGCACGCCCGCCAAGGGCACCGCGGCCACCGGGCTCGCCGCGCCCCTCAACCCCGGGCGGATCGCCGCCCATGTGGGCCTCGCCGTCCTCGGCGCGCTCGTCGGGATCGCCGGGGCACTGGTCCAAGCGGCCTGGTTCCCCGCCGGATTGCTGCTCGCGCTGGCCGCGTGCGCCGGACTGTTCTACGGCGGGCGCTGCGTCTTCGGCACCCAGCTCGGTGCCCTGGCCCCGGCCGCGGGCTGGCTGATTTCGGTCGTCGTGCTGCTCGGCGGACGGCCGGAAGGCGACTATGTTTTCGGCGATGAACTGGGCCTCACCCTCTTCATGCTGGGCGGGATGGCCGTCGCTGTGATCTGTGCCACCATGTCGCGGTCGCCGCGAACGGACGCCGACAGCGGCCGACCTGGCAAGTAATGTGCCATGTCCGATCCCGTAATGCCCCTTGTCCGTCCGGCGGTCGCGCAGCCGTTTACCCCGGTGGCGCGGTGCCTGCCGGCGGCGGCCAGTAAAGTGGTTCGCGCGCCGAGCCGTCCCCTGGCCTGCGGCATGGGGGAAGTACGGGCGGCGGAGCCAATCGGGAGAACCTGCTTTGAGTCGTGAAACTGACAGTTCGTCCTCCGGGCCCCACGGGCGTGGAGGAGCCGCGTACCCCTCGGGGACGCCGCCGTACGGATCCCGCCAGTATCCGTCGCTGCACCCTTCGCAGGACGCCCCGGAGGGCGCCCCGGAGCCTGCGGAACCGCCTCGGTCCGAAGAGCCGAAGACCGAGACGACACTGACGACGCGCATCCGGATCAACATCCCGGGCTCGCGTCCCATCCCGCCTGTCGTCATGCGTACGCCCATGAGCGACGCCGACGCCACCGAAGCCGAGCGCACGAGCAGCATCCCGCGCCCCGCCTCGCCCGCGCCGAGCGGTGCGTCGGACAAGGCCGACACCGCATCGGCCGCCGAGGCGAGACCCGGTTCGGCGAGGGCGGAACCGGCTGCCGAGAAGCCGGCCAGGGAGAAGAGCGGCAGCGACTGGTTCGCCCCGCGCAAAACCCCCACGAACACCTCGGTCGTCGGCTCCGGCGCGCCCGGTGGCGCCGACGGCCCCAAGGCCGCCGCGCCCACCCCGCCCCGCGCCGACCTGCCGTACTTCTCGGACGGTCCCCAGCGCACGGGCGAGCAGGACGTGCCCCGCCCCGGCAGCGCCCTCGACGAGCTCAGCCCCCGCACGTCCGGCGACCCGCGTCCCACTCCCAACCTCGGCGTGCGTACACCCGGCCCCTCCGGACCGACCACGGGCGTCACCGGCACGTCGGCCCTGACCCCGAACCTCGACCGGGCGGGCGGCTTCGACACGGCGGGCCCCGGGGGTTCCTCGGGCCCGCAGGGCCAGGGTCCCGGCGCCCCCGGTGGCGTGCCCGGGCGTATGTCCGACGACACGGCGGTGCTGACGCCCCAGCCGCCGGCCCCGGCCCCGGCCGGGCGGGGCGGCAACGTCTCCGGTGACACGCTCACCAGCGGCATCCCCGTCGTCCCGCCGGAGCACCGCTCGCCGTTCCCGCCCCCGTCCCCGTTCGCTGGCGCGGGCGGTCCCGGTGGTGGGCGTCCCGACCTGACGCCCGGTCTCGCGGACGACGCGATGGGCACCGGTCCGGCCGTGCCCGGCGGTCCCGCGACCCCGTCGCCCGGTCCCGCCGCGCGCCCCGCCCCGCCGACCCCGCCCGCGAAGAAGAAGGGCCGCTCCAAGCTGGTCCTCCTCTGCGCCGGTGTTGTCGGCCTGCTCGGTGTCGCGTACGGCGCCGGGCTGCTGATGAACCACTCCGACGTCCCCAAGGGCACCACGGTCCTCGGCGTCGACATCGGCGGCGGCACGAAGGAGGAGGGCGTCGCGAAGCTGGACACCTTCCTCGGCAAGCGCGCCCAGGCCCCCCTCCAACTGTCCGTGGACGGCAAGAAGACCGAGCTCGCACCGGACAAGGCGGGGCTCGGCCTGGACAGCCAGGAGACCGTGCGCTCGGCCGCGGGCAGCGACTACAACCCGATCTCCGTCATCGGCTCCCTCTTCGGCAGCAAGCGCGTCGTCGACCCGGTGATCCCGGTGGACGAGGAGAAGCTCGGGGTCGCGCTCACGGACCTGGCGGGCGTCTCCGGCTCGGCCAACGACGGCACGATCCGCTTCGAGCCGGGCAAGGCCGTCGCCGTACCCGGCAAGGCGGGCAAGGCGCTGGACGTCAACCAGTCGCTGATCTCGGTGCGCGACGCGTACCGGGCCCAGGTGGAGACCGGCCGGACGGCCACCGTCCAACTGCCCCTCACCAGCCGCGAACCCACCATCAGCCAGGCCGAACTGGACCGGGCGATGAAGGAATTCGCGCAGCCCGCGATGTCCGGCCTGATCACCATCAAGGCCGGTCCCAAGCAGATCCAGTTCGGCCCGGCCAAGTCGCTGCCGAAGATCCTGACGATGGTGCCGGTCAACGGCCGGCTGGTCGAGCACTACGACAAGAAGGCCATCGACACCCTCTGCGAAGGCGTCTTCGACGGCATCATGGTCACCAAGGGCGACGGCAAGAAGCACCAGCTCGGCGCGGACGACGTGGCGGCCGCCATGCAGACCGCGCTGGTCGGCAAGAACCCCGTCGCTCGGACCGTCACGATCGACCTCGGCGGCAACGGATAGCCGCACCCGCACCCGTACATCTGCACACCCGTACACCTGCACACCCGTACTTCCGTACACCGCCCCGCCCCCGTCCGGACCCCCGGCCGGGGGCGGCGCCGTGTCCGGGCGGGCGCAGCGCCCACAGTGCTCCGGACGCCCGCCCGGCCGCTCGCCATGCCGCCGGCGTCACGCTTTCCGCATGACATCTGTCATCCCGTTTCCACGACCCGCGGCCCTGCCGGGCCCACCCCCCGCTCCGCCACGCTGAACGCATGACAACGACAGCCCCCGAGACCACCGGAGCCAAGACCGCCGTGGTCCGCTTCGACCGGGTCAGCAAGGCGTACGGGACGGTGTGCGCCGTCGACGGACTCACCCTCGGTCTGCACCCCGGCGAGACCGTGGCGCTCCTCGGCCCCAACGGCGCCGGAAAGTCCTCCACCCTGGATCTGCTCCTCGGCCTGCGCACCGCGGACTCCGGTTCGGTCCGGGTCTTCGGCACCACCCCGCAGGGCGCCATCGCCGCAGGCCGCGTCGGCGCGATGCTGCAGAGCGGCGGCCTGATGGAGGACGTCACCGTCGGCGAACTCGTCCGCCTCGCCTGCGATCTGCACCCCAGGCCCCACCCGGTGGGCGAGGTGCTGTCCCGCGCCGGTATCGCGCAGATCGCCGACCGCATGGTCAACAAGCTCTCCGGCGGCCAGGAGCAGCGCGTACGGTTCGCGCTCGCCACCGCCGGGGCCAACGACCTGATCGTCCTCGACGAGCCGACCACCGGCATGGACGTCACGGCCCGCCAGGCCTTCTGGGCCACCATGCGCGAGCAGGCCGAGCAGGGCCGCACCGTCCTGTTCGCCACCCACTACCTCGAAGAGGCCGACGCGATCGCCGACCGCGTCCTCGTCCTCCACAAGGGCCGGCTGCTGGCCGACGGCACCGCCGCCGAGATCAAGGCGAAGGCCGGGGCCCGCCGGATCTCCTTCGAGCTGGAGGGCCCGGTCGACGAGGCGGCCCTGCGCGGCCTGCCGTTCCTGTCCACGCTCGGCATCAGCGGCAACCGGGTCCGCATCCAGTCGCACAACGCCGACGCGACCGTCCACGCGGTCTACGAGCTCGGCCTCTACCCGCGCGAACTCGAAGTCGCGGGACTCGGCCTGGAGCAGGCCTTCGTCGCCATCACCGAGGCCGAGGAGGCCAGGACCCAGTGCTGAATTTCTTCTCGTGGGCCCTCATCCGGCTCGAAGTGACCCGCACCCTGCGGAACAAGAAGTTCATGTTCTTCTCGGTCATCTACCCATCGGTGATCTACCTGTTGGTCTCCGGCACCCGGAACACCACGGACAAGGTCCCCGACAGCGACCTCACCCTCCAGGCCTTCTTCATGGTCTCGATGGCCTCCTTCGGCGCGCTGACCGCCGTCCTCATGGGCAACAGCGAACGCATCGCCAAGGAGCGTGAGAAGGGCTGGGTCCGCCAGCTCCGGCTCACCGCACTGCCCGGTCGCGGCTACGTCCTGGCGAAGATCGCCAGTGCGGCGATGGTCACCCTGCCCTGCATCGTGGTCGTGTTCCTGGTCGCCGCCACCGTCAAACACGTACGGCTGGACACCTGGCAGTGGTTCGCGCTGACCGGGGTCATCTGGGCCGGTTCACTGGTCTTCGCCGCGCTCGGGGTCGCCATCGGCTACATCGCCAGCGGCGACGCGGTCCGCCCGATCACGATGATCATCTACTTCGGGCTCTCCGTCCTCGGCGGTCTGTGGATGCCCAGCGCGACCTTCCCGCAGTGGCTCCGGAACATTTCCGAACGGCTGCCCACACACGCGTACGCTTCTCTCGGTCAGGCGATCGAAATGGGCGGGTCGCCGCACGGCAAGGACGTCGCCGTCCTCTGCGTCTACTTCCTGATCTTCGCGGGCGGAGCGGCCTGGCTCTACCGGAAGGACACCCTGAAGGCGTGAACGACGAGGAGGAGTACGTGGGTGTCGGGCGCCCGCCGACGGGCCGTCGGCAGGTCTGGATCAAGCTGCTCTGGATCGGGGTCTGGCTCGCGTTCATGAGCGCCCCGGTCAAGGACCTGGCCGACGGCCACCACACCCCGTGGGGCACCGCGCTGGGCGTACTGGGTCTGCTGGTCTTCGTCGGCGCCTATCTGGTGCTGGTCTTCCGCCACACGTCGAAGGCCCTCGACCGGCGCGTCGTCCAGTCCTCGATCGCCTTCCTCGGCGCCCTCGCCATCACTCTGTTCCTGACGCTCGGCACCGCGTGGTTGGTCCTCTTCGTGTACGTGGCGGTCTCCGTCGGCGCCACACTGCCGCTGCGGACCGCCCGCTGGCTGATTCCCGCGGTCGTCGCCGTCCTGGTCCTCCTCGGCCTCACCGACGACCACCCCCGCGAGATCATCACCGCCCTGGTCTTCCCGTCGCTCCTCGGCGGCTTCGCGATGACCGGCGTACGGCAGATGATCCGTACGACGATCCAGCTCCGCGAGGCCCGCGCGACCGTCGCCCAGCTCGCCGCCAACGAGGAGCGGCTGCGGCTGGCCCGCGATCTGCACGACCTGCTCGGCCACTCGCTCTCGCTCATCACACTCAAGAGCGAGCTGGCCGGGCGGATGCTCCCCGACCATCCGGAGCAGGCCGCCGCGCAGGTCGCGGACATCGAACGGGTCAGCCGCCAGGCCCTGGTCGACGTACGCGGCGCCGTCACCGGCTACCGCCGTCCGACCCTCCCTGGTGAACTGGCCGGAGCCCGTACCGCACTCGCCGCCGCGGGCATCACCGCCGACATCCCCGCCGAGGCTCCCGAGGACCTCCCCGAGAAGCCGGAGGAGGTGCTCGCCTGGGCACTGCGCGAAGCCGTCACCAACGTCGTACGCCACAGCGGCGCCCGGCACTGCACCGTCACGCTCGGCCCGCGCCAGACCCTCGACGGAAAGGTCCTCGAACTCACCGTCGCGGACGACGGCGTCGGCGCCTCGGGAACGGAACCGGGCAACGGCCTCACCGGCATCACCGAACGCCTCGCCACGGTCGACGGCACGCTGATCGCCCCGGCCGGCAACTCCCGCTCCGGATCCGGTAAAGGCTTCACCCTGACCCTGACCGTTCCGCTCGGATCCGGCCTAGGATCCACGGAATGAGCATGATCAGACTCCTCCTCGCCGAGGACCAGTCCATGGTGCGCGAGGCCCTCGCGGCACTCCTCGGCCTGGAACCCGACATCGAGGTGGTGGCCCAGGTCGCCCGCGGGGACGAGGTGCTCGCCGCGGCCCACGAGCACCGCATCGACGTGGCGCTCCTGGACATCGAGATGCCGGGCATGACGGGCATCGACGCGGCGGCGGCCCTGCGGCGCGAACTCCCGGCCGTGAAGGTCGTCGTCGTCACCACCTTCGGCCGCCCCGGCTATCTGCGCCGCGCCATGGAGTCGGGCGCCGACGCCTTTCTGGTGAAGGACGCCCCGGCCGCCCAACTGGCCTCGGCGGTACGGAAGGTGCTCGCCGGGGAGCGCGTCATCGACCCCACCCTCGCGGCCGCCGCGCTCGCCGACGGCGCGAACCCGCTCACCGACCGCGAACGCGATGTGCTGCGCACGGCGGCGGACGGCTCCACGAACGCGGAGATAGCGGCCGCGCTCCACCTCTCCCAGGGCACGGTCCGCAACTACCTCTCGATGGCGATCCAGAAACTGGCGGTCCGCAACCGTGCGGAGGCGGTCCGCATCGCCCGCGAGAAGGGCTGGTTGTGAGGTTCCAGCAGCCGACCCGGCACTTCGTCGGCCGGCGGCCGAACCGTGGCGGGCTTGCTCACCGAGGTACTCACGCCGCGGGGCTGCACACGCAGGGACTCGGCGGCTTCGCGCACGCTGATGCCCGGCCGGCCGAAGGCCGGTTGCATCAGCTCGGTCCGGAACTACGAGCGAATCATGCCTTTGTGCTCCGTCGGGCCTCATGACCACCGACGAACCGGCGCGTGTCACCACCGCGTGGAATCGGATACAAACCTGGCTGCGCGGGCACGCCCCGGCCTCGTACGCCACCCTGCAGCCGGGCGCTACGCCGGAGCAGCTCGCAGAGCTCGAAGCGGCGACGGGCAGCGCTCTGCCCCCGGGACTGCAGGCCCTGTGGCTGTGCAGCAACGGCAGTGGCGGTCCGATGACCTGGGGCGCTCCGGAAGAGGAAGCCATGGCACGTGCCTTCCTGCCGGAGGGCGACACCTTCGTCTCCATGGCAGCGGCCCGACTTCTGTACGGCTTCAATACGAGCCTGGAGTTCTACGACCGTACGTGGATTCCGTTCGCGGCCTACGACCCCGACGGGTTCACCGGGCTGTTCGTCAACGCCACACCCGGCGACAACTACGGACAGGTCGGTCTCTGGAACCACAAGGACCGGACCGTGCCCGAAGGGCCACTGCTGTCGGCGTTTCTCGAGGACGCGGCGGACAAGGTGGAACGAGGCGTATGGCGGCCTCAGCCGCCCGGGGAAGACGACTGACAGTGAGGATGTGACGTGGTGACGCTGCGGGTGGGTCTGACTCGCCGACTGACTGACGTCTCGACTGTCCTGTTTGGGATTTGTCGGCCCGCCGGGCGTCACCACGCACGCGGCCGGACGGGCGTTTGTGACCTTGTAGGAGCTTGGTCCAGAAGGACCGGCGCGTGCCGCCCTCGGAACGGATACACAAGGACGGACATGACCAGCATGACGCACGACGGCCCGCAGATCACCGGCGGAGTCGACACCCACGGCCTGACGCACCACGCGGCCGTGATCGACCCGGTCGGCCGGCACCTGGCCGACCAGGAGTTCCCCGCCACGATCCGCGGCTACCGGGACCTGCTGGACTGGATGCGCTCGCACGGCACGCTCGTCGCGGTGGGTGTGGAGGGCACCGGCGCCTACGGAGCGGAGCTCGCCCGGGTGCTGACCGCCGCCGGGGTCAGCGTCGTCGACGTGGACCGGCCGGACCGCAAGACGCGCAGGATGAAGGGCAAGTCCGACCCGATCGACGCCTACGCCGCCGCCACGGCCGTGCTGTCTGGCCGTGCCACCGGCACGCCGAAGAGCCGGGACGGTGTGGTCGAGGCCGTGCGGGTTCTGCGGATCGCCCGCCGCAGCGCGGTCAAGGCCCGCACCCAGGCGATGAACCAGATCCGTGGTCTGCTTGTTTCGGCCCCGGCGATGCTGCGCGAACAGGTCGCGGGACTGGACAGGGCCGTGCTGATACGCACGCTCGCCCGGCTGCGGCCCGGGGACGACCTGTCCCGCCCGCTTGCGGCGACCCGGGCATCGCTGCGTCGGCTCGCCCGCCGTCACCAGGCCCTGGATGCTGAGATCGCCGAGCTGGACACCGAGATCGGCCCGCTGGTCAAGCAGGCCGCCCCGGCGTTGCTGGAGCTGTTCGGTGTCGGCCCCGAGACTGCCGGCCAGCTGCTGGCCTCGGCCGGGGACAACCCCGAACGGATGCGGTCCGAGGGCGCGTTCGCGCACCTGGCCGGGGTCGCCCCGATCCCGGCCTCCTCCGGCCGCACCCACCGCCATCGACTCAACCGTGGCGGCGACCGGGCCGCGAACAACGCCCTGCACACCATCGTCCTCACCCGCATGCGCTTCGACGAACGCACCCGCGCCTACGTCGAACGCCGCACCAAGCAAGGGCTGAACAAAAAGGACATCATGCGCTGCCTCAAGCGATTCGTCGCCCGCGAGGTCTACCGCGCCCTGACCCACACACCAACCGAACGAACCACTCAAACCGACCTGGCTCCAGCGGCTTGACAAACATAGGAGCATCCAGGAATACGCGCGCCCCCGACCGACCTGGTCGGGGGCGCCGCGCGTATCAGGTACGGGCTACGGCTTCAGCTCGCACTTCACCGTGCGCTCCGTGCTTTCGGCATCCGGGTAGGCGCCGACGAGGCTCTTGCGGGGACGATCCACTTGCGGTTCGCCGGAGAGGGCTTGGCTCCCGGTCAGGTGAATAGTGCCTACGGCCTCTACCCGTCCTGGAGGGGGCGTGGCCTGGCTACCCGCGCGGTACTCCTGGCGTGCCAGTATGCGGCCAGTGAGGACGGGCAGGAGGCGGTGATCCAGGTGGAGCCGGAGAATCCCGCATCCGCCGCGGTCGCGCGGCGGGCAGGTTCCCCGTCCGTGACAGCAAGAACCTGCCCGGACCGGCCGTCGTCTTCGCGGCCTCGGCCTGGACGCCGTTCGTCACGGCCGTCAAGGGTGACGGCCTGCGGCGCTGAGGAAGAAGCAGGGACGGGGGCACGGACTCGGGGGCCGTGCCCCCCCCGTGCGGTCTTCGATCCGAGGAGTGGCCGGATCGCGGCGTCGTCGGCCGCCGGTCGGCCGTCAGCCATTCTTGGAGGAGTCGAGGTGGGCGAAGGCCACCACGTTGTCCTCGTAGTCCTTGACGGTCTTGTTGTACGCGCCGCCGCAGGTGATCAGGCGGAGTTGCGCGGACGGAGTGTCGGAGTAGACGCGCTTGTCCGGGAAGTTGGCCTTGCTGAACGTCTCGACGCTGTCGACCTTGAACGTGGCGACCGAGCCGTCGGCACGGATGATGTCGACCGTGGCACCCGGCTTGAGGAACTGAAGCTGCAGGAAAACGGCCGGACCGGTCATCGTGTCGACGTGGCCCGCGACGATCGCGGCGCCGCGCTCGCCGGGGGTGACGCCGTGCTTGAACCAGCCCACCATGTTGGGGTCGTTGGCGGGCGGCGGGGTCAGCCGGCCGTCGGCGCCGACGACCAGGCCGGTGAACGGTGCGTTGACCGCGAGGGACGGAATCTGGAGCCGCGTCGGTACGGAACGGGACATCGCCGGGCCGACGGGCGCTTCCGACGGGGTGACGGGAGGGGGCGGGGCGTGGGAGCCGAGGACCTCGGGCACGGCGGGCGCGACGGCGGCGGCGGGCGGGGCCGGGGGCTTGTCGTCGACCGGGGGGTTGATGGAGTTGTAGATGAGGAGCATGCCGAGCCCGGCTGCCACGGCGGGCCACATCAAGGCGCGGCCTAGCGTGGATCCGGGGGCAGTTCGGGAGGGGGTGGAGCCGGGTGACTGCGGGGCGGCTGCCATGGGGACGTGCCTTTCACTTGCACTTGCGTGGTGTTGAGGGGAGGCCTGTTGGGGCTCGACCCGGTGGGGGCCGGACAGGCCGGTGGGACCGGACGGGTGGGTGTGGCCGGTGAAACGAAGGCGCCGCGGCCGCCGCCCCGAGGGGCGACGGCCGCGACAACGTAACGACCGGCTGAGGGCTGGGCCGGTCAGGCGATCGCGCCACCCGAGGACTGACGGCGGCGCAGCTTGTACGCGCCGGCGCCGAGGCCGCCGAGCAGCAGCACCGAACCGGCGGCCAGGCTGCTACCGGTCATCGCCATCCCGCCGCCGCCGGTCTTGACGCCGCCACTGGGCTTGCCCTCGCTACGGCCGTTGTCGCCGCCGCTGCCGCCTTCGTCGCCGCCGCGACCGCCTTCGTCGCCGCCGCTGCCGCCTTCGTCGCCGCCGCGACCGCCTTCGTCGCCGCCGCTGCCGCCTTCGTCGCCGCCGCGACCGCCCTCGTCGCCGCCACGGCCGCCCTCGTCGCCGCCACGGCCGCCCTCGTCGCCGCGGCCGCCCTCGTCGCTTGCGACGACCTTGGCCATGAAGCCGCCACCAGCCTTGACGCCGCCACTGGGCTTGCCCTCGTCACGGCCGTTGTCGCTGCCGCGCCCGTTGTCGCCGCCGCTGCCGCCTTCGTCGCCGCCGCTGCCGCCTTCGTCGCCGCCGCGGCCGCCTTCGTCGCCGCCGCGGCCGCCTTCGTCGCCGCCGCGGCCGCCTTCGTCGCCGCCGCGACCGCCTTCGTCGCCGCCACGGCCGCCTTCGTCGCCGCCACGGCCGCCTTCGTCGCCGCCACGGCCGCCTTCGTCGCCGCCACGGCCGCCCTCGTCGCGGTCGCTGGTGAGGGTCCCGGCCATGAAGCCACCGCCGGTCTTGACGCCGCCACTGGGCTTGCCCTCGCCGCTGCCGCCTTCGTCGCCGCCGCGACCGCCTTCGTCGCCGCCGCGACCGCCTTCGTCGCCGCCGCGGCCACCCTCGTCGCCGCCGCGACCGCCTTCGTCGCCGCCGCGGCCACCCTCGTCGCCGCCGCGACCGCCTTCGTCGCCGCCGCGGCCACCCTCGTCGCCGCCGCGGCCACCCTCGTCGCCGCCGCGGCCACCCTCGTCGTCGCCGCGGTCCTCACCGCGGTTGCCCTTGTCGTCCTTTCCGTGCTCGTCGCCGCGCGACGACGAGGAGCCGTGGTCGGGTCCCGAGTCCGCCGCCGTGACCATGGCGTAGGCGGAGGGACCGGTGATGGCGAGGACCGCTGTGACAGCGGCCGAAGCGAACAGTGTGCGGGCAGAGCGCATCTGAACACATTCCTTCCGCCGCAACTGCGCAGAGCGACTGGTTGTCGACTCAGTGTGGAGCAGTGGCGACGTGATCCACCGTCAGTCGGAATGGGGCTCCGCGCCAACGGGGAGCGCCGTATTGGGTCCACGTCGTGGGCGTTCGAGTGGCGAATCGTCGATAATCACCCGTTGGACTGCACGCAGCGCCGGGTGGAGGTTTGAGCGGCGGCGGTCCACTCGTTTGCCGAGCTTTCCGTTCGACTGTCCGGGCGTCTTCACGGTCCGCGAGGGGTCTTTCGTTTGGCGCGAACGCCCGCTGAAGAAAGGGGAGTTGGGTGCGGCCCCTCGGTGTGCCGGATCGTGGTGGGGGTCCGTCCCGGACCGCTCTCCGCGGCGGAGCCCTGGCCGGGCCGACCATGTTGTGCCTCGCTGACCGCTCCGACCGGCCGGGATCTCCTGGACGTCGTGGGCCGGGGCACAATAAATCGGTTGCCGCGCGGGGCGGCCCCCTGCTGTACTCCCCGCAGCACTCGATCGACCGAGGAGAAGGTCATGCGCGGAACTCTCATGTTCATTCGGACGGGAATTGTCACCGATATCGAAAACATGGAGTTTCGTGCACACGCTGAATCTGGGAATTCTGGCGCATGTCGACGCCGGTAAGACGAGCCTGACCGAGCGACTGCTCCACACCGCCGGTGTCATCGACGAGATCGGCAGCGTCGACGACGGGAACACCCAGACCGATTCCCTGGCGCTGGAACGGCAACGCGGTATCACGATCAAGTCCGCCGTCGTCTCGTTTCTCATCGACGACATCGAGGTCAATCTGATCGACACACCCGGTCACCCGGATTTCATCGCCGAGGTCGAACGGGTACTCAACGTGCTCGACGGCGCCGTGTTGGTGATCTCCGCGGTGGAGGGCGTACAGGCGCAGACCCGTGTTCTGATGCGGACACTGCGACGCCTGCGCATTCCGACACTCATTTTCGTGAACAAAGTCGATCGCGGCGGCGCGCAGGAGGAATCCCTGCTGCGGAGCATTTCGGAAAAACTCACCCCGGCCGTGATCGCCATGGGATCGGTCGACGGGAGGGGCTGCCAGGACGCCCGCTGCACGCCGTACACCGGGGCCGACGGGGGCTTTACGGACCGGCTGGCCGAGCTTCTCACCGGCCACGACGACGCGCTGCTGGCCGCGTACGTCGAGAACGCGGCGCCGCTCCCGTACCGCAGGCTGCGCGAAGGGCTGGCGGTACAGACCGGGCAGGCGCTGGTGCATCCGGTGTTCTTCGGGTCGGCGATCACCGGAGTGGGCGTGGACGCCCTGATCAGCGGGGTCAGGGAGCTGCTGCCCGTGAGCGCGGGCGATGCCGGCGGGCCGGTGTCGGGCACCGTCTTCAAGGTCGAGCGGGGGCCGGGCGGCGAGAAGATCGCGTACGTCCGGATGTTCTCAGGCACGGTACGGGTCCGCGACCGGCTGCCGTTCGGCCGGCGCGACGGACCCGCGGGCGGCGGAGACGGGCGCGGCGGGGGCGGGCGCGGTGAGGGGAAAGTGACCGCGATCAGTGTCTTCGACCGAGGTTCGGCCCGGCGCGAGGCGGCGGTCGGAGCCGGCCGGATCGCCAGGCTCCGGGGACTCGGCGACATCCGGGTCGGCGACACGGTCGGTGAACCGGACACGACCGGGCGGGGGAATTGGTTCGCCCCGCCGACACTGGAATCGGTCGTGGTCCCCAGTGCTCCGGTGAACAGGGGCGCGCTGCATTTTGCTCTCGCGCAACTCGCCGAGCAGGACCCATTGATCAATCTGCGTCAGGACGGAATCCGAAAAGAAGTGTCCGTCTCGCTCTACGGCGAGGTGCAGAAAGAAGTGATCCAGGCGACGCTCGCCGATGAATTCGGAATCGATGTCACCTTCCGCGAGACCACGACCATTTGCCTGGAGCGGCCGAACGGCAGCGGTGCGGCGTACGAGATCATCGGCCAGGACCCCAATCCATTTCTGGCGACCGTCGGTCTTCGGGTCGATCCGGCGCCGATCGGCAGCGGCATCGAATACCGGTTGGAGGTGGAACTCGGATCGATGCCGTATTCGCTGATGAGAGCGGTGGAGGAGACCGTCGGGGAGACCCTGCGGCAGGGAATTCACGGCTGGCAGGTCACCGATTGCCTCGTCACCATGACGCATTCCGGCTTCTGGCCCCGGCAGAGCCATTCCCATGGTGTCTTCGACAAGAGCATGTCGAGTACCGCCGGGGATTTCCGCAATCTGACCCCCCTGGTCCTGATGAGCGCGCTGAAGCAAGCCGGCACCACCGTCCACGAACCGATGCACCGCTTCCGGCTGGAACTCCCCACGGACCTGCTCGGCCCGGTCCTGCCCGTACTCGCACATCTAGGTGCCGTCCCCGGGACACCGGCCCCGCACGGTGCCGTATGCGTGCTGGAGGGAGAGATTCCGGCGGCCCGGGTCCACGGACTGCAACAGCGGCTCCCGGCCCTGACGCGCGGCGAAGGGGTCCTGGAATCCGAATTCGACTCCTATCGGGCGGTCAGGGGTGCGCCTCCGGCCCGGCCGCGCACCGACCGAGATCCCCTCAACCGCAAGGAGTACCTGCTGCACACGGTGCGCAGGATCGCCGGACGAGGAGACACCCACTGACCCGGACCGCCCCGCGACCCCCACCCGCACACACGTCCCCCGACCTGCACGGCTCCCGTTCCGCCCCGTTGTAAGGCACCCTGACTCCCTGCCGCCCACCACCGCCCGCAGGGAGTCAGTGCACCGTTGTCCAGAGTTGAGATCGACCACGAACAGCACCATCTCGACATGCTTCACGCCCGCGTGGAGGCCCTTCGCGAGCACGCCGGGCGTCAGCTGGCCGGTGTGCTGCGGGAGACCGGCGGTACCCGGCAGGGGCGGCTGGAGCGGGAGAGCGCCGCCGCCCGGTACGCGGGGCAGGTCGCGCGGTACGACGCCGCCGAGAACGGGCTCTGCTTCGGGCGACTCGACCTGCGCGACGGGGAACGGCACTACATCGGCCGGATCGGGCTGCCCGCCGAGTCCGCCGACGACGACCCGCTGCTGCTCGACTGGCGCGCCCCGGCGGCCCGCGCGTTCTACGTCGCCACGCCCGCGGCCCCCCACGGGGTGCGCAGGCGTCGCCACCTGGCCACCCGGGGCCGGCGGGTCGTCCGGCTGGACGACGAGGTGCTCGACCGGGACGGTGTGCCGGACAGCGAGCTGACCGGCGAGGCGGCCCTGCTCGCCTCCCTCGACACCGGGCGCACCGGCCGCATGCACGACATCGTCGCCACCCTCCAGGCCGAGCAGGACGCGATCATCCGCTCCGAGCACCGCGGCGTCCTCGTGGTCCAGGGCGGCCCCGGTACCGGCAAGACGGCGGTCGCCCTGCACCGGGCCGCGTATCTGCTCTACACCCACCAGCAGCTTGCTTCCCGGGGTGTGCTGGTCGTCGGCCCCAACCCCACCTTCATCGGGTACATCGGCCAGGTGCTGCCCGGTCTCGGCGAGAACAGCGTGCTGCTGTCCACCGTCGGAGAGCTGTACCCGGGGATCCGCGCGGACCGCGCCGAGGCACCGGAGACCGCCGAGCTCAAGGGGCGTACGGAGATGGCGGCCGTCATCGCCGCGGCGGTCCGGGACCGGCAGGTGCCCACGGCACCCGGGTACGGGATCGAGGTCGAGCTCGACGGGGACGTCGTCCGCCTCGGCCACGAGGAGTGCGTACGCGCCGCCGACACCGCCCGCGCGACCCGGCTGCCGCACAACCTGGCCGCCCCCGTCTTCCGGCGCGAGATCGTGGACGCGCTCGCCCGGCGGTCCGTGACCGCCACCCGCGACCTCGCCGACCGGCTGGAGGAGGACATCGCCGAGGTGCTCGCCGAGGCCGGACTCGACCGGGCCGTACGCGCCGACCTGGACGCCCTGCCGGGGCTGCTCGGCGACGACGACTCGGCCACCGCGCGGGAACGCACCGAGGCGCAGGACATCGACGACGCCCGGCGCCTGCTCGCCGCCGACGCCGACGTACGGGCCGCGCTCGACGCCCTGTGGCCGCCCCTGACCCCGCGGCAGCTCCTCACCGACCTGTACGGACAGCGCGCGCTCCTGGACTCCGCCGCGCCCGGACTCACCGACGCGGAACGGGAATTGCTGTTCCGTGCGCCGGACGGCGACGGCGGCTGGAGCGCCGCCGACGTACCGCTGCTGGACGAGGCCGCCGAACTGCTCGGCCAGGACAACCGCGCGGCCGAGGCCGCCGCCGCCCGCGAGCGGGCCGAGGGCGTCGCGTACGCGCAGGGCGTCCTGGACCTCGCGGCGGGCGACGCGGAGGACGAGGAGGAGGGCGGCCTCGCCGGACTGGTCGACGCGCGGACCCTCGCCGACCGTCACGAGGAACGAACCACCCGCACCGTCGCCGAACGGGCCTTCGCCGACCGGAGCTGGGTCTTCGGGCACATCATCGTCGACGAGGCGCAGGAACTGTCCCAGATGGCCTGGCGGCTGCTGATGCGGCGCTGCCCGACGCGCTCCATGACCCTGGTCGGCGACGTGGCCCAGACCGGCGACGCCGCCGGGGCCTCCTCGTGGGCCTCCGCACTCGCCCCGCACATCGGCGACCGGTGGCGGCAGGCGTCGCTCACCGTCAACTACCGGACCCCCGCCGAGATCATGGCGTCCACCACGGATGTGCTCGCCGCGCTCGGCCCCGGGCTCGAACCGCCGCGCTCGGTACGGGAGTCGGGCCTCGCCCCCTGGCGGCTGCGCACCGACGACACCGCCCGCACCCTCGCCGACCTGGCCGCGAAGGAGGCGGCGGCGCTGGACGAGGGCAGGCTCGCCGTGATCGTCCCCGACGCGCGACGCGACGAACTGGGGGCCGCGGTGGCCGGTGCGGTGCCCGGCACGGCGTACGGGGAGGAGCCCGACCTGGAGAACCGGGTCGTGGTCCTCGGCGTGCGGCAGGCCAAGGGGCTGGAGTTCGACGCGGTACTGCTGGCCGACCCCGCGGCCGTCCTCGACCGTTCGGTGCGCGGCCTGAACGACCTGTACGTGGCCCTGACCCGGGCCACGCAACGCCTGGGCATCGTGCACGAGGGCCCGGCCCCCGAGGTACTGGCGACGGCGGTGCGGGAGCGGGGCTGAAGGCACGGGCCTGGGGGCTCGGGGGGTGAAGGCTCGGGCGTAGGGGAACGGAGTGGCGGACCGGGGCGCGAGAGGGCCCGCGTATCCCGCGGGATTCAGTTCAGCATCGCCCGCGCCGCCCGCGCCTTCCGCCGGATCGCTTCCGCCGCGTCGGGCTCGACCGTGCCGACGACGTCCGCGTACTCCTCCATCTCCGCCGCCCCGCGCAGGAACTGCCCGCTCTGCACGAGCAGCTGCGCCCGCTCGTACCGCAGCCGGGCCGGGTGCGAGGGCAGCAGCAGCGAGAGGTCCACCGCCCAGAGGGCCACGTCCGTCCGTTCCGGGCGGGTGGCCGCCCACGCCCTGATGTTGTTCAGGATCCGCAGCACGATCTCCAGCGGCGGCGCCGGCACGAGCATCGACTCGTGGAGGGGCTCCCCGGTCGCCCCCGCCACCAGCAGTTCCGCGTCCTGCCCGGTCATCGGGCGGCCGCCGTCGAACGGATCGGCCAGCACCCGCTCGGCCGGATCGCCGAACCCGACGACGAAATGGCCGGGCAGCGCCACCCCGTACACCGGAGCGCCCGCCCGCCGCGCCACCTCGATCCACACCACGGACAGCAGGATCGGCAGCCCGCGCCGCCGCCGCAGCACCTCGTGCAGCAGCGACGACTCCAGCCGCTGGTAGTCCGCCGACGAGCCCCCGAAACCGCACCGCTCGCCGAGCAGTTCCGCCAGGGCCGAGGCCCAGGCCCGGCCGCCCCGCACCCCGTACGGGAGCCGCCCCGCCAGCTCGTCCAGTTCGATCTGCGCGGCGTCGGTCCCGTTCGCGTCCAGCGCCGGGTCGGCCACCGCGCCCAGCAGCAGGCAGAGCAGCGCGAGATCCGGTCGCTCGGCGCGCGCCTCCTCGGCGAACCGCCGGTACAGCTCGTCCCGGCCGGGGCGCCCGGGACGGTCGGACTCGTGAGGACTCATCGCGCCTCCCCGCCCCGTCACGCCGACCGGAAGTGGTGATACCGGTGATGGACCGCGAACCCCATGCCGTCGTACAGCGCCCGCGCCGCGTCGTTGTCCGTCTCGACCTGGAGCCACGCCGCCGAGGCGCCCTCGTCCAGGGCCTTGCGGGCGAGCGCGGTCATCACGGCGGAGGCCAGCCCGCGCCGCCGGTGCGCCGGGTCCACCTCGACGGCCATGAAACCGGCCCACCGCCCGTCCACCACGCACCGCCCGATCGCGGCGGGCGCCGCGCCTGCGGCGTCACCGGGCACGGTGGCGAACCACACCGACGGACCGCCGCGCAGCACCTGGAGGACGTGCGGCCCCGGCGTCTCGAAGCGCTGGTAGCGGGAGAGCCACGCCTCGTCGAGGTCCCGGCTCAGCCGCACCCCGGACACCTCTGCGTCCCGATCGCCGACCGGTGCCAGCGCGGCGATCCGTACCTCCGCCGTCACCTCGCGCCGCCACCCGCGCTCCTCCAGCTCGGCGCAGAGCAGTTCCTGGGTGCCCTCCGCACCGGTCGCCGTCTGGATGTACGCGGGCAGTTCCCGCTCCTCGTACCACCGCCGGACGCGCCCGAGCGCCTCGTCGAGCGGCATGCCCGGATCGCCGAGCGGCAGCACGGAGTTGGCGCGGCGGGTGAAACCCCGGGCGGCGCGCAGCCGCCAGTCGCCCAGCGGCACGCTCTCCACCGGCTGCCAGGCGCGGGCACAGACGGGCGCGAGCTCGTCGAAGGAGGCCGCAGGACCGCGCCGCCGGGCCGGAGCGGCGGGCACGACCTTGCCCGCCACCAGCGTCGATTCGGGGATACGGACGGAATCTCCGCCCTTCGTTGTGATCGACAGCACACCGTTGTCCCACGATGTGAGAACACCAACCGTGTCGGTGAATTTCGCCCCTTGCGGGCCGCCCTCCGACGTACGCCGGACTGATACCCGTTTGCCCACGTCAGCCGGTGTAATTCGGACTTCGAGTTGTCCGCCGATGGTGAATTCCACAGCTCTCTCCGCCCCTCCTGTTCGGTTCGTGCCCGCGAACGGAGATACTAGAGGCGGGCATCGACGACGCCGCGCTCCCGCGCGAGAGCCAACGCCCTACCGAGGAGGAACGACAGCGTGACCTACGTCATCGCGCAGCCTTGTGTCGACGTGAAGGACAAGGCCTGCATCGAAGAGTGCCCCGTCGACTGCATCTATGAGGGCCAGCGGTCCTTGTACATCCACCCGGACGAATGCGTCGACTGTGGAGCCTGTGAGCCGGTGTGCCCGGTCGAGGCGATCTTCTACGAGGACGACACCCCGGAGGAGTGGAAGGACTACTACAAGGCGAACGTCGAGTTCTTCGACGACCTCGGCTCGCCCGGTGGTGCCTCCAAGCTGGGCCTGATCGAACGCGACCACCCGTTCATCGCCGCGCTGCCGCCGCAGAACCAGTAGTCGACGGCAGGCAGGTGCGCCGCCTCGGTCCCGTACGGCTCGTCTCCGTACGGGACCGAGGTGTTTTTGCCGCCGGAGCGGCCCGAGTCATCCTCGGAATCCCCGTACGAGAAAGCAGAGATCCGTGTCCGCAGTCTCCTCCCGTCTCCCGGTCTTCCCCTGGGACAAGCTCGCGCCCTACAAGTCGACGGCCGCTGCCCACCCGGACGGCATCGTGGACCTGTCCGTCGGCACGCCCGTCGACCCGGTGCCCGAGCTGATCCAACAGGCGCTCGTCGCCGCCGCGGACAGCCCCGGCTATCCGACGGTGTGGGGGACCGCCGAGCTGCGCGACGCGATCACCGGCTGGGTGGAGCGGCGGCTCGGCGCGGTTTCCGTGGCACACGAGAACGTCCTGCCGGTCGTCGGCTCCAAGGAGCTGGTGGCCTGGCTGCCGACCCAGCTCGGTCTCGGCGCGGGCGACAAGGTGGCGTACCCGCGCCTCGCCTACCCGACGTACGAGGTGGGCGCCCGGCTCTGCGGCGCCGAGCCCGTCGTCTACGACGACCCCACCGAGCTGGACCCGGCCGGGCTGAAGCTGCTCTGGCTCAACTCGCCGTCCAACCCGACCGGTCGTGTCCTGTCCAAGGAGGAGCTGACCCGGATCGTCGCCTGGGCGCGCGAGCACGGCGTACTGGTCTTCAGCGACGAGTGCTACCTGGAGCTGGGCTGGGAGGCCGAACCCGTCTCCGTACTGCACCCGGATGTCTGCGGCGGTACGTACGAGGGCGTCGTCTCCGTCCACTCGCTCTCCAAGCGCTCCAACCTGGCCGGATACCGCGCGGCCTTCATCGCGGGCGACGCGGCCGTGCTCGGCGAGCTGCTGCTGATCCGCAAGCACGGCGGCATGATGACGCCCGCCCCGGTCCAGGCGGCGACGATCGCGGCGCTCGGCGACGACGAGCACGTCGCCGAGCAGCGGACCCGGTACGCGGAGCGGCGCGCGGCCCTGCGCGCGGCGCTGGAGGCGCACGGCTTCCGTGTCGAGCACAGCGAGGCGAGCCTGTACCTGTGGGCGACGCGCGACGAGCCGTGCTGGGAGACCGTGGCCTACCTGGCGGAACTCGGCGTCCTGGTGGCGCCGGGCGACTTCTATGGGCCGGCCGGTGACCGCTTCGTACGCGTGGCGTTCACGGCGACGGACGAGCGGGTGGCCGCCGCGGTCAAGCGGCTGGCCTGATCGCCGGCATCCCATGCGAGGGGCCTCGGGAGTGCGCACTCCCGAGGCCCCTCGCATGGGTGACGCGCCGGCCGGTGGCCGGTGCGGGTCAGCCGATCGGCAGGCCCTGGGTGGGCAGACCGCCCTGGGGCGCGGCACCGGCGGCGCCGCCGAGGACCTTGCCCGCGCTGCCCGCGGCACCGCCGGCGGCGCCCTGCACGGCGGGAGCGGCCTGGGCGCCGGCCTTGCCGACGGTCTTGCCCGCGGCCGGGAGGGCCGTCCCGACGATCTTGCCGCCGGTCTCGCTCGCGGCCTTGGTGCCCTGCTGCGACGCGCCGTCGACCGTCTTGCCGAGGCCGGTGCCGTCGACGGTGGTCAGACCGCCGAGCTCCGGGGTCTGCGGGAGCGCCGCGGCACCTGCGGCTCCGGCCGCACCGACCACGGGGGCTGCACCCGCGGCGATCAGCAGCGCGGCACGGGCGATCCGGCGGGTCAGGGGGAGAGGCATGATGCTCCTTCGACGGAATGAGGGATCGGTCTGTCCGTTGATCGGACGCAATGACAACCGTCGTAAGGGCGGTGGAGGTTGCGGTACACCGAGGTAAAGAGTCGGCAATGCGTCACATAATCCGCAATGGACGAACCCGGGCGGACGGTGCATTCCCGGAGCGGCCGATGAGCCGTCACTTCTCGTTGTACACAGGGGAATTGGACGGTGGGGGAGAGGTTCTGGGAAGGGGTGCGCGGATGGATGTTCCGGAGGGAGCGGACAACCCCTGCGGGTGACTCCTCGCACTGCTGGACGACTACGACATCGGTCGCCTACCGCACCGGTCGACTACGGCGCGAGCCCCATGCGGACCTCGCTGGTGCCCGGGCCCTTGCCGTCCGTACCGTCCGTACGCACCGTCCGCCAGCCGTCCCCGGCCCTCCACACCCGGTCCGCGTACGCGACCTCGTCCAAGTGGAGCGCCTCGGACCGCGCGACGGCCCAGTGCGCGAGCTCCCAGCCGCGCCGTGACGGGGCGTCGCTTTCGGAGGCGCGGGCCGTCCGCACCGTGACCGTGCGCGCCGCCGTCGCCGGCGCACCGGCCGTGCCCTTGCCGTCCTGCCGCGCCGACGGCCGCTCCGCGGTCAGCACGTCCTTGCCGAAGTCGCGCACCAGCTCGGCCCGCACCTTCGCCGTGTCGGCCTTCGCGGCCGTCGTCCGCGGCGGCGTGCAGTTCAGCGCGGCGGGCGTACGGCCGGTCAGCGCGGCCGCCAGCAACGCCGCGTCCGGCTCGTGCTTCGCGTACGCCTGCGGGAAGCCACTGCGCTGGACCCGCTGCGCGGCGACCGTCAGCGGCAGCCGCGAATAGCCGGGAACCTCGGCCAGGTGCCGGTAGAACTCCCCGGCGGAGTAGACCGGGTCCAGGATCTGCTTCTCGGTGCCCCAGCCCTGCGAGGGACGCTGCTGGAACAGCCCCAGCGAGTCCCGGTCGCCGTGGTCGATGTTGCGCAGCGCCGACTCCTGCAGCGCGGTCGCCAGCGCGATCGTCACCGCGCGCTCCGGCATCCCGCGCGAGGTGCCGACCGCGGAGATCGTCGCGGCGTTCGAAGCCTGCTCCGGACTCAGCCGGTACGTACGGCCCTGGCCGGGTGAACCGTCGGCGGACTTCACGGTGCACCCTTCGGTGACCCGGCTGCCGGATACGTACTTCACGGTCAGATAGCCGCCCAGCGCGGCGAGCACGCCAAAGGCAGCCGTGACGCGCAGGAGGCGGGAGCGGCGGGTGTGGCGGCGGGCGGGGGAGACTTTCCGAGGCACGGGGCCACCGTACTGGAGTGCCCGGCCGGGGCCGAGGGCCCCAGGGCCTGTCCGGCGGATCGGGGGCGGACAGGCCAGCCTCCCGGGGACGGTTCCGTTCGTCTAGGGTCGGTTCCATGCCCGAAAGCACGCTTGATCTCACCCTGGACGGCCCCGCGCTCACCGCCCGGCTCGTCGACTTCCCGTCGGTCAGCGGTCAGGAGAAGGACCTCGCCGACGCGATCGAGTCGGCGCTGCGCACCCTGGGGCACCTGACCGTCGACCGGCACGGCAACAACATCGTCGCGCGGACGGACCTGGGCCGTGCCGAGCGGGTCGTGCTCGCCGGACACATCGACACCGTGCCGATCGCCGACAACGTGCCGTCCCGGCTCGACGACGACGGCGTGCTGTGGGGCTGCGGCACCTCCGACATGAAGTCGGGCGTCGCCGTGCAGCTGAGGATCGCCGCGACCGTGCCCGAGCCCAACCGCGACCTCACCTTCGTCTTCTACGACAACGAAGAGGTCGCCGCGCACCTCAACGGACTCGGCCACGTCGCCGCCGCGCACCCCGACTGGCTGGCGGGTGACTTCGCCGTACTCCTGGAGGGCTCCGACGCCGAGGTCGAGGGCGGCTGCCAGGGCACCCTGCGGGTCTTCCTCCGCACCGAGGGGGAACGGGCCCACTCCGCGCGCGGCTGGATGGGGTCCAACGCCATCCACGCCGCCGCCCCGATCCTGGCCCGCCTCGCCGCGTACGAACCGCGCCGCCCGGTCATCGACGGACTCGAATACCACGAGGGCCTCAACGCGGTACGGATCGAGGGCGGCGTCGCCAACAACGTCATCCCCGACGCCTGCACCGTCGTCGTCAACTACCGGTACGCCCCCGACCGCACCGCCGAAGAGGCGCTCGCCCACGTCCACGAGGTCTTCGCGGACTGCGGCGTCGCCGAATTCATCGTCGACGACCACTCGGGCGCGGCCATGCCCGGCCTCTCCCACCCGGCGGCCAAGGCGTTCATGGCGGCGGTCGGCGGCACCGCCAAGCCCAAGTTCGGCTGGACGGACGTCTCCCGCTTCAGTTCCCTCGGCGTCCCCGCGGTGAACTACGGCCCCGGCGACCCGCTCCTCGCGCACAAGCGCAACGAGCACGTGGCGGTCGACCGGATCACCCACTGCGAGGAACGCCTCCGCTCCTGGCTCACCGGCTGACCCACGGTATTCCCCTCGTCGTAACCTCCGTCGATCTACCCTGACCTGACACAGATGGTCATCGGTGATGGTCATCGATCGTCGGAGGGAGCAGGTCATGGGCAACCCCGAGGGAGCGCACGTCCCCGAGGAGCAGCGGCAGGGGCCGGTGCTCCGCCGCAGGGACCAGGTGCAGCCCGGCACCACCGACCAGCGGCTGCTGGACACCGAGGGCGATTCCGAGTGGGTGCACACCGACCCCTGGCGGGTGATGCGCATCCAGTCGGAGTTCGTCGAAGGGTTCGGCGCCCTCGCCGAGCTGCCGAGTGCCATCAGCGTCTTCGGCTCGGCCCGCACCCCGGCCGGCGGCCCGGACTACGAGGCGGGCGTACGGATCGGCAAGGCCCTGGTCGAAGCCGGCTTCGCAGTGATCACCGGAGGCGGCCCCGGAGCCATGGAGGCGGCGAACAAGGGAGCCCGGGAGGCGAAGGGCATCTCGGTCGGACTCGGCATCGAGCTGCCCTTCGAGTCCGGCCTCAACCCGCACGTCGACATCGGCGTCAACTTCCGCTACTTCTTCGTCCGCAAGACGATGTTCGTGAAGTACGCACAGGGCTTCGTCGTCCTGCCGGGCGGCCTCGGCACCCTGGACGAACTCTTCGAGGCCCTCACCCTCGTCCAGACGGGCAAGGTCACCCGCTTCCCGATCGTGCTGTTCGGCACCGCGTACTGGAACGGGCTCGTGGACTGGCTGCGGGACACGGTGGTGGCACAGGGCAAGGCGTCGGAGCACGACCTGCTGCTGTTCCACGTCACCGACGACGTCGACGAGGCGGTCAACCTCGTCACGAAGGAGGTCGGCCGGGTCCGCCGCTAGTGCCCTTCCCGGCAGGCTTTGCCCCGTCGCGTCGTCCAGCACGCACTCCCCCAAGGCCTTGAGGGCCAGGGGGGACCCCCTTCTGCGTTGGCCGAAAGCCCTGGTAGCTCCTTCCCCAAGCTCTCAACTTCGTTCGAGCAGGGGAGGCCCCGTTCAAGGACTTCCGGCCGCCTTGCGATCGCACGCACTGGACGACGCTCCTGCCGGGCAAACATTGCCGGTCGCGGCACTTGGCATCTGTCCACCGGGCACCTCTCCGGCGGAGCAGGGCAGGGCACGGACAGGCCCCTGGAACCGGGGGCTCCGCACGGGCGTTCCCAAGCCCCTCCGGCGATCGAGGAGCGGGTCCGGGGCGGAGCCCCGATCGGTCAGGCCAGTCCGCGTCGCGCGACCGCGGGCTCCCGGTGGCCGGCGATGGACGCGACCATGTCCAGCACCTGCCGCGTCTCCGCCACCTCGTGCACCCGGTACACCCGCGCCCCCAGCCACGCCGACACGGCCGTCGTCGCGAGCGTCCCGAGCAACCGTTCCTTCACCGGCCGGTCGAGCGTCTCGCCGACGAAGTCCTTGTTGGACAGCGATACGAGGACGGGCCAGCCGGTCTCCGTCATCTCGTCGAGCCGGCGCGTCGCCTCCAGGGAATGCCGGGTGTTCTTCGCGAAGTCGTGACCGGGGTCGATCATGATCCCGTCCGGCCGCACCCCGAGCCCGACCGCCCGCTCGGCCAGCCCCACCGTCACGCGCAGGATGTCCGCCATCACGTCGTCGTACGCGACCCGGTGCGGCCGGGTCCGCGGTTCGGCGCCGCCCGCGTGCGTACACACCAGACCGGCGCCGTAGCGCGCGGCGACGTCCGCGAGCCTCGGGTCGACGCCGCCCCACGCGTCGTTCAGCACGTCCGCACCGGCCTCGCAGACCGCCTCGCCGACGTCGTGGCGCCAGGTGTCGACGCTGATCACCACGTCCGGATGGCGGCGCCGCACCTCTGCGACGAAGCCCACCGTGCGACGGGCCTCCTCCTCGGCGGTCACCTCTTCACCGGGGCCCGCCTTCACGCCCCCGATGTCGACGATCGCCGCGCCGTCCGCGATCGCCTGCTCGACCCGGGCGAGCGCGGGCTCGTCCCGGAAGGTCGCGCCCTGGTCGTAGAAGGAGTCCGGGGTACGGTTCACGATCGCCATGATCACCGGCTCGTGCGCACCGAATTCACGCCGCCCGAGCCTGAGCGCACCGCTTCGCATCCCGTGTATCTCCTCTGGATAGATCGCCCGTGGGTCGCCTGCGACCCTAACTGTCGGTACCGCATGGCACGATCGGACTCGGACAGGTTTCCGCTCTTGGGGAGATGCGCGTGTTCTGGTTCTTGCTGCTGGCGATGGTGGTGGTCGTGGCCGCGGTCACCCTCGCGGTGGTCGGCGGAGGGAAGAGCGCCGTCCTGCAGGACGTGGCGCCCGAGCAGCTGACCGACCCGCTGCCCGCGACGCGTCCGGTCGGCCGCGCGGATGTCGAGGCGGTGCGGCTGCCCGTGACCGTACGCGGCTACCGCATGACGGATGTCGACGAGGTGCTCGGCAGACTCGGCGCCGAGCTCGCAGAGCGGGACGCGCGGATCGCGGAGCTGGAGGCGGCGCTGGCCGGGGCGCAGGCGACCGCGGTCGGCGGCCCCGATCTCCTCGAGCGGCCGGAGGACCGGCCGCAGCCGGCCACGGAGCGCCCCGAGGACCGCCCGAAGGCGCCGTGGGAGGCGCCGGGCCGGGACCCGCGGCAGGAACCCCGCCAGGACCCCGGACAGGGCCCTTGGCAGGCCACCCGGTCCGATCCGCAGCGCGACCCCTGGCAGGCGCCGCAGCGGGACCTCCGGCAGGACCCCCGGCCCGATCCGCGGCAAACGCCCGGACAGCCCCAGCGAACCGGAGAGGAGCCCCGGCGATGAGCGGCGGCGCACAGACGGCCCCGGACGGCGGACTGCGCTGCCCCTGGGGGCTCTCCACCGAGGACTACCTCGCGTACCACGACACCGAATGGGGCAAGTCCGTCCACGGCGACGACGCCCTGTTCGAACGGCTCTGCCTGGAGGCGTTCCAGTCCGGCCTCTCCTGGCTGACGATCCTGCGCCGCCGCGAGGGCTTCCGCTCCGCCTTCGCCGGGTTCAAGATCCCCGCCGTGGCGGAGTTCACCGACGCCGACAAGGAGCGGCTCCTCGCCGACGCCGGGATCATCCGCAACCGGGCGAAGATCGAGGCGACCCTCGCCAACGCCAAGGTCCTGGCCGACTGGCGCCCGGGCGAGCTGGACGACCTGATCTGGTCCCACGCCCCCGACCCGGCCGGCCGTCCGGCCCCGCGCACCGTCGAAGACGTCGCCGCGGTCACTCCGGAGTCCACGGCGCTGGCCAAGGACCTCAAGAAGCGCGGGATCCGGTTCGTCGGACCCACGACGGCCTACGCCCTGATGCAGGCCTGCGGCCTGGTCGACGACCACCTGGCCGACTGCGTGGCACGCGGAGGAGCGGGGGCGTAGGCCCGGTCGGGGGCGGCTACCGCCCGAGGTACTTCGGCTTCTCCTTGTTCAGGAACGCCTGCACCGCGATCGTGTGGTCCTCGGACGCGCCCGCCTTCGTCTGGAGTTCGTCCTCCTTCTCCAGCGCCTCGCTCAGGGTGTGAGCGGCGCCGTAGGCCAGGGACTCCTTGAGCGCGGCGTACGCCACCGTGGGACCGGACGCCAGGGCGCGGGCCACACCGGCGGCCTCGGCGGCCAGGTCGGCTGCGGGCACCAGCTTGTTCACGATGCCCAGCTCGTGGGCGTCCTGCGCGGAGATCGACCGCGGGAAGAGCAGCAGATCGGCGGCGCGGCTCTGCCCGATCAGACGGGGCAGCGTCCAGGAGACGCCCGAGTCGGCGGTCAGGGCGACACCGGCGAAGGACGTGTTGAACGAGGCGGTGTCGGCGACCACCCGGTAGTCGCAGGCCAGCGCGAACCCGAAACCGGCCCCGGCCGCGACACCGTTCACCCCGGCGACGACCGGCTTGGGCATCTCGGTGATGGCCCGCACGATCGGGTTGTAGTGCTCCTGCACGGTGCTCAGCGCGTTGCCGCCGCCGGACTCACGGGCCTCGGCGAGCTTGCCGACGTGCTCCTTCAGATCCTGGCCGACGCAGAAGGCGCGCCCGGTCGCGGTGAGCAGAACGGCCCGTACGGCGGTGTCGGCCGCCGCGGACTGCAGGGCGTCACGGAGTGCCACCTTGGCCTCGGCGTTCATGGCGTTCATCGCGTCGGGACGGTTGATCGTGATCGTCGCGAGTCCGTCGCTCACTTCATGGAGCACGCTGTCCGCCATCTGGTCGGCCATTTCGCTGTCCCCTCTGCACCTCGGGCAATGCCTGTCCAGGCAAGCATGGCCGACTCGGGCCGGAGCGAACATGTGACCTGCGTCTAACAATTGCGCTCCGATGAAGGGGCGCGGAGGGCGGAGTATCGCAGCTCGATCGCCGAATTGGGTGGTTTTGAGAGAGCGCGTTGCGCAAGCGATGCCGACCGATGTTGGTCATCGGGGTCTGTGATGCGGGATAATGGCCATGAAGCAATGTGTTCGATGCCGGTGACACAGCGCCTGTCATGGGGCCGCCGGTTGCGATGAAGCTGGTTTCAGGAAGGGGAACGAGCATGGCGGCCATGAAGCCGCGGACGGGCGACGGCCCGCTCGAGGTGACAAAGGAGGGGCGGGGCATCGTCATGCGCGTTCCGCTCGAAGGCGGCGGTCGGCTTGTCGTGGAGCTGACTCCGGACGAGGCCGATGCACTCGGCGATGCCCTCAAGAAGGTCGTCGGCTGAGCAGAGGCGCCCACACTTCTCCACTGCCCCGGCACGGTGACCGTGCCGGGGCAGTGGAGCGTCCGCAGCCGGTGCCGACCCCGTTCCGGGGGCGTCAGCCCCTGCGCACCGCGCACAGCAGGCCGTCGCCCACGGGCAGCAGCGTCGCCATCAGCTCCTGGCTCTCCCGTACGGCCCGCAGCAGCTCCCGCAGCCGCAATACCTCCGCGGGCTGCGCCGCGGAGTCGACCGTACGGCCGTTGGCGAAGACTCCCTCGAAGCAGACCAGGCCGCCGGGCCGCAGCAGGCGCAACGATTCAGCGAGACAGTCCAGGCTCTCCAGCCGGTCGCCGTCGCAGAACACGAGGTCGTATCCGCCGTCCGCGAGCCGCGGCAGCACGTCCAGGGCGCGGCCGGGAATGAAGCGGGCCCGGTTGGTGGCGAACCCCGCGGCCCGGAACGCCTCACGGGCGAACTGCTGGCGTTCGGGCTCGGGGTCGACCGTGGTCAGCACCCCGTCGGGCCGCATGCCGTGCAGCAGATAGAGCCCGGACACGCCGGTCCCGGTGCCGATTTCGGCCACCGCTTTGGCGTCCGTCGTGGCAGCGAGCAAGCGCAGCGCGGCGCCGGTACCTGGGGACACCGAGCGAAGTCCTGCTTCCCGGGCCCGGTCCCGGGCCCAGTGCAATGCTTCGTCCTCGGCGACAAAGGCGTCGGCGAACGCCCAGCTCGTCTGCCGGTTGGCGGTAATGACCCTCTCCTGTTCCCGTAGTTGGCGCAACGGTGACTGTATCCGCTGCGCCCGGGAACCCGCAGATGGGACCGGGCGTTGTGCAAGGGCAGGGGAAAGCGCATGGAATCGGCCCGCGGATCGGGTCCGGGGCCATGGGCCGGTGGTTCCCGGGGTGGTCCCCGGCCCCAGCAGGAAAAAGGCTTATCCGGAGCTAACGGGCGAGGTGGCTATGGTAGGGGCTCCGCTGGACATCACCAGAGCCGATAGGGGAGGTGCGGCTGCGCCTGTGGATCGGAGAGGAGTGCTGCGGCGCTTCCTCGGATCGGCGGGTGAGCCGAAATCCGTGACCAACATCGCTGACCGTTCTTCCAACGATTCCGCGCCGACCGCGACCTTCGCCTCTGATGCGGACTCCCAGGTGTGGACGCCGCCTTCATGGGAAGAGATCGTCAGCACGCACAGTGGCCGTGTCTACCGCCTCGCCTACCGGCTGACGGGCAACCAGCACGATGCGGAGGACCTCACGCAGGAAGTCTTCGTCCGCGTGTTCCGGTCGCTGTCCACCTACACGCCGGGCACCTTCGAGGGCTGGCTGCACCGCATCACGACCAACCTGTTCCTGGACATGGTCCGTCGTAAGCAGCGGATCCGCTTCGACTCCCTCGGCGACGACGCCGCCGAGCGGCTGCCGAGCCGTGAGCCGTCCCCGCAGCAGGTCTTCAACGACACGCATTTCGACGCGGACGTGCAGCAGGCGCTGGACACCCTCGCGCCCGAATTCCGTGCCGCCGTCGTGCTCTGTGACATCGAGGGCCTCTCGTACGAGGAGATCGCAGCGACGCTGGGCGTGAAGCTCGGCACCGTGCGCAGCCGTATCCACCGCGGTCGCTCGCACCTGCGCAAGGCGCTGCAGCACCGTTCGCCCGAGGCCCGTGCCGAGCAGCGCTCGCTGGCGGGCGCGATCCTGGCAGGGGAGGGCGGAGCGGCGTGAGTGGCACAAGTCCGACCCCCGCGGAGCAGCATCTGGGGGACCGGCTCGCCGCGCTTGTCGACGGCGAGTTGAAACACGATGCCCGTGAGCGCGTGCTCGCCCACCTCGCGACCTGCGCCAAGTGCAAGGCCGAGGCAGCCGCACAGCGGCGCCTGAAGAGCGTCCTCGGCGTGTCGGCCCCACCTTCGCCGTCCGAGGGGTTCCTTGCCCGGCTGCAGGGCCTTCCCGGGGGTCCGGGGGGTGACGACGACGGTCAGGGAAGACCATCCGGCGGCTCCGGGCGTTTCACCGCCGGCCTTTTCCCGGTGATCCAGCAGCCCGGCAGCCGCAGCGATTCGCCGGGGAGTTCACCACTGGGGAGCTTCGGCTTCGCTCCGCTCCCGCACGGCTCGACCGCCGTACTGCCGGGTGGGCCGTCCTCCCGTTCGGGCTTCCGTATCCATGAGGTGGGCCGCGAGCCGGACCGGTCGCCGTGGCGCGGCCGGAGGTTCGCCTTCGCCGCGGCCAGCGCCGTGTCGCTGGCGGCCATCGCCCTGGGCGGTGCGCTGCCGACGGGCGCGGGTTCCAGCGCCCCGGCCCGCGCCGCGGGCGCCGGAAACGCGGTGACCCCGCTCGACGCCGCTTCGCGAGGCGAGAGCAACGGCTCGGTGAGCCGTCGCAACGGTGGCGGCCAGGGCGCGCTCGCCGCTACGGAGGCGGGCGACAACGCGACCGCCGTCGCCCCGCCGTCCGTGTCCGAGGTCACACCGGCGGCGCCTGCCACGGCCCCCGCACTGCTCTCCTCCGCAACCCTCGTGCCCGGAGACCTCGCGTCCGGAAGTCTGGCGTCCGGGACCCTCGCGCCCGGAACCCTGGCATCCGGAACCCTGACCGGGAACACCTTCGGCGTCCAGGTCCTGACCAATGTGTCCGCGCCACCGCTGATACGCCCGACCGGCACGTCCCCGCTCTTCGCGCGGGTGCTCGGGCGGCTCGCCCCGCAGCCCCCCGCCCCTTCCGCCCCGCCGTCCTGGGCGCAGCCGTCGGCCTCGGCCCTCCCCACCCCCGCCGACCGCGGTCTGCCGCTTTCCGCCCGGCGCTGACCGGGGTCTGCGCAGATATTCGCAAACCTGGTTGAATTCCGGGAGCAGTTCCGGGAGGGACGCCCCTGCGGGGGCGTGCAGAGGCCAGTTGCGGCAGTTGCGGGGAGATCATGGAAGACGGGAAGTCCGCCGGACCGAAGGCGAAATGGTGGAGCCGGCCCGCGCCGGGAGGTACCACCCGCACAGTGCCGGACGAGCCGTCCCCCGTACAGGACACGGCACCCACGGCCGACGCGACGGACGAGACGGCCGTGACAGACATGACGGAAGCGCCCACGCCCGAGCCCATGGCGTCCGTACCGGCCGCGCGGCCCGCGACGCCGCTGCACCAGCCCGACGAGTACAGCACCCCGCCCTACGGCGGACCCGGTCCCTGGGCACCCGCACCACCCGTACAGCGACCGGTCCCGACCCCCGCGCACGGCACCCCCGTACCCCCGCAGTACGCCGGGACGAACGGCGCAGGCATACCCACCGGCCCCACCCCGCCTGCAGCACCCACCGCACCTGGTTTCACGCCCACACCCACACCCACACACATGCACATGCCCCCTCCCTCGCTCCCGCAGCAGCCTCAGATGCAGCCCCAGTCGACGCAGTGGCTCCAGTACGACCCCTGGGGTGCGCCCCGGCAGCCGCTGACGAACCCGGGCCCGCCGCTCGGGGCCGACACCGGCCGTAAGAAGAGCCGCCGCGGCTCCCTCCTCATCGGCGCCGTGCTGCTCGCACTGGTGGCGGGCGGCATCGGCGGTGGCATCGGCGCCTACATCGAGCGCAACGGCGGCCTCACCCAGGTCGAGCTTCCGCAGGCCGGCCGGAACAGCGGGGGCCGTGCCCCCGACAGCGTCGCGGGTATCGCCGCCAGCGCGCTGCCCAGCGTGGTCACCCTCCATGTCAGCGGCGCCACCGAATCCGGCACCGGCACCGGCTTCGTGCTCGACAATTCCGGCCACATCCTCACCAACAACCACGTCGTCGCCCCGGCCGGGTCCTCCGGCGACATCACCGTGACGTTCAGCGGTGGCGAGACCGCGCGCGCCGAGATCGTCGGCAAGGACAGCGGCTACGACCTGGCCGTGGTCAAGGTCACCGGCGTCTCCGGCCTCAAGCCGCTGCCGCTGGGCAACTCCGACAACGTGCGGGTCGGCGACCCCGTGGTGGCCATCGGCGCCCCCTTCGACCTGTCCAACACCGTCACCTCCGGCATCATCAGCGCCAAGGACCGGCCGATCACCGCGGGCGGCGAGAAGGGCGACGGCAGCGACGTCAGTTACGTCGACGCGCTGCAGACCGATGCCCCGATCAACCCGGGCAACTCCGGCGGTCCGCTCGTCGACACCGATGCCCATGTCATAGGTATCAACAGCGCCATCCGTGCCGCCGACAGCGGTTCGAGCGCCGAGGGCGGACAGGCGGGGTCCATCGGCCTCGGCTTCGCCATCCCGATCAACCAGGGCAAGCGGGTCGCAGAGGAGCTGATCAACACCGGGAAGGCCACCCACCCGGTGATCGGCGTCACGCTCGACTTGAAGTACACGGGGGACGGCGCCAAGGTCGGCACGAAGGGGGCAGCCGGCAAGCCCTCGGTGACGCCGGACGGACCCGGGGCCAAGGCCGGGATCCGGCCCGGGGACATCATCACCGAGGTCGACGGCCAGCGGGTGCACAGCGGTGAGGAGCTGATCGTGAAGATCCGCGCGCACCGTCCCGGCGACCGGCTGGACCTCGGTCTGACCCGAGGCGGTAAAGACCTGTCCATCTCTTTGATCCTCGGTTCGGCAACCGGCACGTGACGGCCACGGACGCTACCGCGTGGACAGTTTCGGCGGGTACCGTGGTCCGGGTCCGGACCTCGACCGACACGGTCTCGGAGAACACAAGGAGCAACGGGTGTTCAATGACATAGGCGTACTCGAGCTGGCGACGCTCGCGATCCTGGGTGTGCTGATCTTCGGTCCGGACAAGCTGCCCAAGGTCATTCAGGACGCCTCGCGCTTCATTCGCAAGGTCCGTGAGTTCTCGGAGAGCGCCAAGGAGGACATCCGTACGGAGCTCGGTCCGGAGTTCAAGGACTTCGAGTTCGAGGACCTCAACCCCAAGACGTTCGTCCGCAAGCAGCTCATGGACGGCAATGACGATCTGGGGCTGAAGGAGATCCGCGAGAGCTTCGACCTGCGCAAGGACCTGGCCGAGGTCACCGACGCGGTGAACGGCCGGGGGAGCGCGGCCGTGGAGTCCGCGGACTCCGGCGGCGGCGTGTCGAGCGCCTCGGCGGTCACCGCCGCCAACGGCTCCGGCGGTACTCCGGACCTGCTCAAGAAGCGTGCGCAGCCCGCGAAGGACGACCACCCGCCGTTCGACGCCGACGCCACCTGACGGCAGTCAATCCCGAGTCGTCCGGACGGTATGGCTATTCTCCATCTGTCCGGCTGTGAGGACGCCCGTGGGGGGCGGGCCGCTCCGGACCCAACGGATCGAGGAGGCGGGCCGGGCATATGGAGACGACCAGTCGGGTGGGCGCGGAAGACGCGCCGGGCACAGTCGCCGCAGAAGGGGTGTCGGCGGCCCGGACTGTCGTCGAGAGCTATCTGGCAGCTCCGTTTCCCTGGTACGCACTGGACGAGGCATTCACCGGACCCCGGTGGCTGATGCAGGTCGCCACCGCTGCGGACGGCACCGTGCAGCACGGTTCCCTGGGGCACGGTGACGAACCGTCGGTACGGGCCGACGCGGGGACCGAGAAACAACGATTCGCCGTCGTCGTGACGGTGGGCAGCAGCCCGGTACGGCACAGCGGTGACGGTACGGGGGTGCTGGACGCGATCACCGTCTCCTCCGCGGCCTGGCTGGCCGGGTCCGGTCTGCTCGCCTATACCTGGCCCGCGCAGCTGGACCACTCGCTGCGCGACGACTGGCTGGACCAGCAGACAGAGACGGCGTTCGAACTCGCCGACGATCTGGACGGCCCCGCGTGGTCGGCGCTGTCACTGCCCGTGGACGGCGTCCCCGTGCCGTTCCACTACCGCGAGTCCGAGTTCGGCTGGGTACTGGCCGGGTCGGCGCACGACGGGGTGCACATCGGGGCGTACGGGCGGGGGATGAGCGCATACGGGCTGGGCTTCTCGGTCGTCGGCGACGTCGCGACGTACGACCGGCGAGAGGGACGGCGGTGACCGGCCGAGGCCGGCTGCCGCGTCGGCCCGAATCGTCGGCCGTGCTCGAAGACGACCTGGAACGCTGACCGGGCTCGAAGGCTGTCTCGGTCACCGACCGGGCTCGGTTTCGCCGGACGAGCCTGGCACAGCATGCCCGTCCGGCGATCGAGAGCAGTCCCCGACGTCTCAGAACTTGTTGCGCGGGGTGATGCCCAGCGACATGCCCGACAGGCCGCGCTGACGGCCCCCCAGCTTGTCCGCGATGGTGCGCAGCGCCTTGCCGGCCGGGGAGTCGGGGTCGGACAGGACGACCGGCTTGCCCTCGTCGCCGCCCTCGCGCAGCCGTACGTCGATCGGGATGGAGCCGAGCACGGGCACCTCGGCGCCGACCGTCCTCGTCAGGCCCTCGGCGACCCTCTGGCCGCCCCCGGTGCCGAACACATCGACCATCTCGTCGCAGTGCGGGCACGGCAGGCCCGACATGTTCTCGACGACACCGACGATCTTCTGGTGGGTCTGCACGGCGATCGAGCCGGCCCGCTCGGCCACTTCGGCCGCCGCCTGCTGCGGGGTCGTGACGACCAGGATCTCGGCGTTCGGCACGAGCTGCGCCACCGAGATCGCGATGTCACCGGTGCCCGGCGGCAGGTCGAGCAGCAGGACATCCAGATCGCCCCAGTACACATCGGCGAGGAACTGCTGGAGTGCTCGGTGCAGCATCGGTCCGCGCCACACCACCGGGGCGTTGCCGGGGGTGAACATGCCGATGGAGATGACCTTCACGCCGTGCGCCGACGGCGGCATGATCATGTTCTCGACCTGGGTCGGCTTGCCGTCCGCGCCGAGCATCCGGGGCACGCTGTGCCCGTAGATGTCCGCGTCCACGACGCCGACCTTGAGGCCGTCGGCCGCCATTGCGGCCGCGAGGTTCACGGTGACCGACGACTTGCCGACGCCGCCCTTGCCGGACGCGACCGCGTAGACCCGGGTCAGCGAGCCGGGCTTGGCGAACGGCACCTCGCGCTCCGCCGTGCCGCCGCGCAGCGAGGCCGTGAGTTCCTTGCGCTGTTCGTCGCTCATCACATCGAGCGTGACGTCGACGCGGCTGACGCCTTCGACCTTCGCCACGGCTTCGGTCACGTTCTTGGTGATCGTCTCGCGCATCGGGCAGCCGGAGACCGTGAGATAGACCGTGACAGCGACTGCACCGTCAGCGTCGATCTCGACCGACTTCACCATGCCGAGCTCGGTGATCGGACGGTGGATCTCGGGGTCGTTCACTGTCGCCAGTGCCTCAAGCACCGCGTCTTCCGTAGCCATACATCGATAGTACGGGTGCGCGCAGCGCTCCTTGAAAGGGTGGTGGTGGTGGGCGGCGGGAGGGCGTTACGGCGCCCGCCACTACAGGCGAGTAGCCCCCGTCAGCGGTCTTCGTCACTCTCGGCCGGGAACAGGAGGCGGCGGTCGTCCAGCTCTCGCACGAGGTCTTCGAGTTCGGAGCGGATCCAGTCGCGGGTGGCGACCTCGCCGAGGCCCATCCGCAGGGACGCGATCTCCCGGGTGAGGTACTCGGTGTCCGCGATGGAGCGCTCGTTCTGCTTGCGGTCCTGCTCGTAGGTGACCCGGTCGCGGTCGGCCTGCCGGTTCTGCGCGAGCAGGATCAGCGGGGCCGCGTACGAGGCCTGGAGCGACAGGATCAGCGTCAGGAAGATGAACGGGTACCCGTCGAACCGCCACCCCACGGGCGCGAAGGCGTTCCACACCACCCAGATGATGATGACCACTGTCATCCAGGCGATGAAGCGCCAGGTGCCCAGGAACCGGGCGATCCGTTCGGAGAGCCGGCCGAACGACTCGGGGTCGTATTCGGGCAGCAGCCGCCGACGCGGGGCCTTCGGCTGGTCCAGCCGGAAACGGGGCGGGCGCGCGATGCCCGAGGCACCCGTGGACGCCCCTCTCACGCGGTCCTCACCGGCCACGGGCAACCTCCTGCTCACCGTGGAAGTCCGTCTCCCGCCAGTCCTCGGGCAGCAGGTGGTCGAGGACGTCGTCGACGGTCACCGCGCCGAGCAGTGAGCCGCTCTCGTCCACCACCGGCGCCGAGACCAGGTTGTACGCGGCCAGATAGCTCGTCACGTCCGGCAGCGGAGTGTCCGGTGGGAGGGGGACGAGATCGCTGTCGACGATCGAGCTGACCAGGGCGTACGGCGGATCGCGCAGCAGCCGCTGGAAGTGCGCGGTGCCCAGGTACTTGCCGGTCGGTGTCTCGTCGGGGGAGCGGCACACGTACACCTGGGCGGCGAGCGCCGGGGACAGGTCCGCCTGCCGGACCCGTGCGAGCGCGTCGGCGACCGTCGCGTCCGGCCGCAGAATGATCGGCTCGGTGGTCATCAGACCGCCCGCGGTCCGCTCCTCGTACGACATGAGGCGCCGCACGTCCGCCGCGTCGTCCGGCCGCATCAGGGTCAGCAGCCGCTCCTTGTCCTCCTCGGGAAGTCCGGACAGCAGATCGGCGGCGTCGTCCGGGTCCATGGCCTCCAGGACGTCGGCGGCGCGCTCCTCCTGGAGCTTGCCGATGATCTCCACCTGGTCGTCCTCGGGCAGTTCCTCCAGGACGTCGGCGAGCCGGTCGTCGTCGAGCGCGGCCGCGACCTCGGCGCGACGCTTCGGCGACAGATGGTGCAGTGCGTTGGCCACGTCCGTCGGCCGGAGCTGCTCGAACGTGGCGACCAGTGATTCGGCACCCTGCCCGTCCTCCTCCAGTGAGAACCCGCTGACCGCCGACCACTCGACCGTCAGGGTCTCGCCCTTGCGCCGCAGTGCCCCGCCCTTGCCCTTGCGTACGAAGTACTTGTCGATCTCCCAGTCGCGGCGGGCCGGGAGCTGCTGGATGGCGACATCGAGGACGGTGACCTCCTCGCCGGTCTCCACGAGGCGTACGCGCCGGTCGAGGAACTCGCTGAGCACCAGGCGTTCGGTGGGCCGCTGCTCGAAGCGCCGCATGTTGACCACACCGGTGGTGATGACCTGACCGGACTCGATCCCCGTGACCCGGGTGATCGGGAGGAAGATCCGGCGGCGGCTGAGCATTTCGACGACCAGGCCGAGCAGCCGGGGCGGCCTGCCGCCGACCCGCAACATCGCGACCAGGTCGCGGAGGCGGCCCACCTGATCGCCGTTGGGGTCGAACACCGGGACGCCGGCGAGATGCGAGACGAAGACCCGGGGGGCGCCTGCCGCCATGGTGCGCCTCCTTCTTCCGTGTGCGACTTCTCTGTCCGGTCCGTTTGACAGCTAATTAACCGATATGACGGGATCAGGCTAGCCCGTACCGCTCCGGGCCGCCCCGGTGGACCCGTCCGTACGGCTCTCTGCCGGACGGCGTGTACGACACGGGTACGCTGCCGTCTGCCACCCCCGCCCCGCAGATGAGAGGCAGTGCGCCCGTGACCTCTTCCGCCCCGCCCGTCCGGATCCGTCGCCGCCGGACCACCCTCGCCGTTGTGCTCTGCGCGGGGCTGACCGCCGCCCTCGCGGCGTGCGGGGGCGAGGATCCGGACCAGGGGACCAACGGCGTCGGCAAGCTCGCCGTCACGGAGATCGAGAAGAAGGCGCAGGCCGCCGCGGCCTCCGCCGACGCGGTGCGCCTCGCCGGGACGCTGGTCAGCAAGGGCGGCACATACACACTCGATATGCAGCTCAGGGAGAAGGGTGGTACCGGCTCCGTCACCTCGAAGGACAGCACCTTCGAGCTGCTGCGGATCGGTGACGAGCTCTATCTGAAGGCGGACGCCGGGTTCTGGAGCCACGACGAGAAGTCCGGCGAGAATTCCGGCACCGACAGCCACGCGGGCGGAGCGGCCGCGGACAAGCTGGAGGACAAGTACGTGAAGGTGCCCGAGGACGACCCCACGTACAAGCAGCTGCGCGGCTTCACGGACAAGAAGACCCTGCTCGACGGGCTGCTCGCCCTGCACGGCACCCTCAACAAGGGCGACCGGGAGAAGGTCGGCGCGACCCGGACCGTGCAGATCACGGGCGGCAAGGGCGAGGGCGGCACGCTCGACGTCTCGCTGGAGGGCACGCCGTATCCCCTGCGCTTCGCGCGCGGCGGCGGCGGCGGGATCGTGACGCTGTCGGACTGGGGCAGGGACTTCCCGCTGGAGGCCCCGGCGAAGGGCGACACGGTCGACTACGGACAGCAGCTGCCCAAGACGTCCTCCTGAGCGCAGCCCGCACGAGCCGCTGCCCGTACGACGGATCGGCGGCGCACCGCGCCTTCCCCGGCGGACCGCGGACCGGCGAACGGGGAACAGGGCCGGACAGGCTCCGCCCCTCAGCCCTTGCGGCCCCGCTTCAGCAGTCGCGGCAGCCCGGCCGGCACCGGCCGGCGTGTGGTCGCGGACGTCGGGAGCGGCACCGCCGCCAGTGAGCCGTCCGGCAGCTCCGTACGGAACTCGCCGGGCGTCAGCCGCAGCACCCGGCACTCGCGCGCCCACCGTTCCGTCATCTGCTCGGCGTCCGGCGCGTTCAGCCGCTTGCCCTTGAGCTCGGCGACCGCGGCCTCCCACTCCTCGGAGTGCGGCGCCGGCTCCGACACGGCGGCCGTCCAGGCGATCAGCCGGCCCCCCTTGTCCTTGCTGCGCACGGTCACCTCGGCGGTGGACCCGTCGACGAGACCGGCCGGGAGCGGCTGCTCACCGGGGCCGTCGCCGACCAGATGCGCCGCACCCTCGTGCCATACGTGCCACAGCGCTCGTGCGGGGCCGGTGCCCCGCACCCAGATCAGGCCGGACTTCTTCGTGGCCTCCTCGACCAGGGCCCGGCCCAGCGGCACGTCAGCGGCAGCAGCAGTCATACCTGAACTCTATTAGAGCCAGCCGTTGCGCTTGAGCGTGCGGTGGATGGAGAAGCAGACCACTCCGATGACGCCCATCACCATCGGGTAGCCGTACCGCCAGCTCAGCTCGGGCATGTGCTTGAAGTTCATGCCGTAGACGCCGCAGATCATCGTCGGTACGGCGACGATGGCCGCCCAGGACGTGATCTTGCGCATGTCCTCGTTCTGCGCGACGGTCGCCTGCGCCAGGTTGGCCTGGAGGATCGAGTTCAGCAGTTCGTCGAAGCCGATGACCTCTTCGTGCACCCGCGCCAGGTGGTCGGCGACGTCACGGAAGTACTTCTGGATGTCGGGGTCGATCAGCCGCATCGGCCGCTCGCTCAGCAGCTGCATCGGCCGCAGCAGCGGTGATACGGCCCGCTTGAACTCCAGTACCTCACGCTTGAGCTGGTAGATCCGGCCCGCGTCCGAGCCGCGGGGGCTGCCCTTCGCGGGAGTGGAGAAGACCTCGATCTCCACCTCGTCGATGTCCTCCTGGACGGCGCCCGCCACCGCGATGTAGCCGTCGACCACATGGTCGGCGATGGAGTGCAGGACCGCGGAGGGCCCCTTGGCCAGCAGTTCGGGGTCGTCCTGCAGCCGGTGCCGCAGCGCGCGCAGCGAGCCGTGGCCGCCGTGCCGCACGGTGATGACGAAGTCCCGGCCGGTGAAGCACATCACCTCGCCGGTCTCCACGACCTCGCTGGTCGCGGTGAGTTCGGCGTGCTCCACGTAGTGGATGGTCTTGAAGACGGTGAACAGCGTGTCGTCGTACCGCTCCAGCTTCGGCCGCTGGTGGGCGTGGACGGCGTCCTCGACGGCGAGCGGGTGGAGACCGAACTCCCGGGCGATACCGGCGAATTCCTCCTCGGTCGGCTCGTGCAGGCCGATCCAGGCGAAGCCGCCCTCCTCCCGCACTTCGAGCATCGCCTCGTGCGGCGTGCGGCAGGAGCCGCTCTCCATGCGCCGTCCGTCGCGGTAGACCGCACAGTCGACGACTGCGCTGGAGGCGGACGGGTCCCGGGTGGTGTCGTAACTGTTATGCAGGGCGTTGCTCTTGCGCAGGGACGGGCGCACGGCGGCGCGCAGGTCGCGGATCATCGACATGGCTGGCTCCTTCACGGAGGGCCGTCGTCGGGCACGTGGAACAGCCCGGAATGGGGACGTGTGCTCACGTCCGCAAAGCGGGCGGCACCGCGGCGGCACGATGACGGCGTTCGCTACAGACAGGCAAATTCGCTACAGACAGGCAAAGGGGGGTGCTCTTCCGCCGTGCGCAATGCCTTGGGCCTTGACCGAGAAGGCTTCAGATCACCTAGGAGAGGTGAGATACGGAAGAGCGGTTGGTACTGCACGGTCGACTTCGATCCATGGCAGCCCCACCTCCTCCAGCCGGTCCCCCGTGGGGGATGACGTGTCGTCGAGACTGAGAGCGACGCTTCTGCGTGCTGCCCCGACCAGCGGCCAAGACTATCAGCCGACTGAGGGTCAATCCTTTACTTTGCCCGTTCCATACGCGTCCTATGCTCGCGGGATGGGAGAAATTCTTGCTCTGGTCGAGGCCCGGCTGCTCGCGGCCCTCGGTGAACCCGACGCGCGCGCAGCGGTGACGTTCCTCGGAACGGACCGCATCGAGGTGCTCCGCTTCGTCGACGGAGACGTGGTGCGCTACGCCACGCTCGGCATGTCCGCACAGCCGATGGCCGACCCGACCGCGACCCTCGCGGACCCGGTGAAGGGGCCGCGCGCCGAGCTGATCCTCTCCGTGCGCGCCGGACTCGCCGACACCGACAAGGTGCTGCGCCCGCTGGCCGTGCTGGCGGCCTCCCCGCAGGTCGAGGGGGTGATCGTGGCCCCCGGCGCCTCGCTGGAGGTGGGCGAACCGCTGTGGCCCGGGGCGCCGTTCAGCTCCGTACTGGTCGCCGAGCCGGGCGGACTGGTCGAGGACCTGGAGATGGACGTGCCCGTGGAGCCGGTGCGGTTCCTGCCGCTGCTGCCGATGACGCACAACGAGGCCGCGTGGAAGCGGGTCCGGGGCGCGCAGGAGCTCCAGGAGCGGTGGTTGTCGCACGGCACGGATCTGCGCGATCCGCTGCGTGGCTCCGTGAACCTGGACTGAGGCGTACGCCACGGCCGGCCGGGCGTACGGGAAGCCCCGCCGCGCGGCCAGGAGGGGGAGCCGCGGGCGGGGCGGAACGAGGGGGTAACGCCGACGCCGTGGTCAGTTGGTGAAGACGGTGACACCGTCCTCGGTGGCGTGCTTCGGCTCCAGTTCCTCCGCCTCGTGGCTCAGCGCCGTACGCCGCAACCAGACGACGACCGCACCGACCACGGCCGCGACCGCGGCGACCACGAACGGGATGTGGATGTTGCTCCACTCCTCGATCTTCGGGGCGAGATACGGGGCGGCGGCAGCGGCGAACCAGCGGACGAAGTTGTAACCCGCGCTCGCCACCGGGCGGGGCGCGTCCGACACCCCGAGCGCCAGCTCCGTGTAGACGGTGTTGTTCATGCCGATGAAGGCGCCGGAGACGATCGTGCAGACGATGGCGGCGGTGTGGTTGCCGTATCCCAGGATCACCAGGTCGGCGGCGAGCAGCACCAGCGAGGCGCCGAGCACCTTCAGGGATCCGAAGCGCTTCTGCAGCCGCGGGGCGACGAGCACCGAGAAGACCGCGAGCAGCAGACCCCAGGCGAAGAAGACCGCGCCCGACTTGTAAGGCGTCATGTTCAGCACGAACGGCGTGAACGCCAGGATCGTGAAGAACGCGTAGTTGTAGAAGAACGCCGAGGTCGCGACGGAGGCCAGGCCCCCGTGGCCGAGCGCCTTGATCGGGTCGAGCAGCGAGGTCTTCCTGGCGGGTCCGGGCTGTTCCTTCAGGAACAGCGTGATGCAGATGAAGCCGATCGCCATCAGCGCGGCCGTGCCGAAGAACGGGTAGCGCCAGCTGGCGTCGCCGAGCAGGGCGCCGAGCAGCGGTCCACAGGCCATGCCGAGGCCGAGCGCCGACTCGTACAGCAGGATGGCCGCCGCGCTGCCGCCGGCCGCCGCACCGACGATCACGGCGAGTGCGGTTGACACGAAGAGCGCGTTGCCCAGACCCCAGCCGGCCCGGAAGCCGACGAGTTCGGCGACGGACGACGAGGTGCCGGAGAGCGCGGCGAAGACGACGACGAGCGCGAGGCCGGTCAGCAGCGTCTTGCGGCCGCCGATCCGGCTGGACACGAAGCCGGTGACGAGCATCGCGACGGCGGTGATCAGGAAGTACGAGGTGAAGAGCAGCGATACCTGGCTCGGCGTCGCCTCCAGGCCCTTGGCTATGGACGGCAGAATCGGGTCCACCAGGCCGATTCCCATGAACGCGACGACAGAGGCACCCGCCGTGGCCCAGACGGCCTTCGGCTGGCGCAGGATGCTGCCCGCTCCCTGATCGAACGGATCCTCTCCCTGCATGGGCTTCTCGCTCTCCACTAGATCGCTGTGTTGTACACAGAATAAGTTAGAGGCTCTAATGAGTGCAAGTTACATCTAAATGCACGGGTGGGGGCCGCACGGCGGACGGGTGATCATCCTTGACGCGGCGACGGTCGAGGAGGACCGTTGGTCGCTATGAGGGGCGAACCCAGTTGCCCGAAGTGTGGAGGCCGGGTCAGGGCGCCCGGTCTCTTTGCCGACACCTGGCAGTGCTCCCTGCACGGCAGTGTGCAGCCGCTGCAGCCGGCCATCCCGCCCAGCGTCGAGGCGCTGGCGGCGGTGGTACGCCGGGCCGAGGTGCCGGTGTGGATGCCCTGGCCATTGCCGGTGGGCTGGCTGTTCACCGGTGTGGCGAGCGCGGGTGACGACCGCAGCGGCGGTCGCGCCACCGTCGTCGCCTGTTCCGGTCCCGGCCCGGTCGGCGGCATCGGCGAGCTGCTGCTCGTCACCGAGGAGCTCGGTGTCGGACTCGGGGCGCGTTACGCGGGCATCGACGGCCCCGACCCCGGCCCGCATCTCGACGTCGACGGCCCGCCGGACGTCAAGATGCTCGCCGCCGGCCGACCCACCCCGCTCTGGCACGTCAAGGGAGCGCCGGAGGGCCGCGCGGTCTTCGCGGGCGAGGCGCGCGGGCTGTGGCTCTGGGCGATCGTCTGGCCCGAGCAGTCCGGACTCCTGATGTACGACGAGCTGGTGCTCGCCGACCTGCGCGAGGCCGGGGGAGAGATGGACCTGGTGCCCTGCGGGGCGCTCACCCCGCGCCTGATCAACTGAGACCGACCGGACCGGCGCGCGATCGCACCTGGCGCCCACGGGGCCATCGGGCCCGACGGGCGCCGCTCGAATGCCAGTTATCCTGGGACGTCCCCCTGTCCGGCCCCGAGCACTGGAGTACGCGTCGTGCGCATTGACCTGCATACCCACTCCACCGCTTCGGACGGTACGGACAGCCCCGCCGAGCTGGTGCGCAACGCCGCAGCCGCGGGTCTCGACGTCGTGGCCCTCACCGATCACGACACCGTGCGCGGTCACGCGGAGGCGATCGCCGCCCTCCCCGAGGGGCTCACCCTGGTCACCGGCGCCGAGCTCTCCTGCCGGATCGACGGTGTGAGCCTGCACATGCTGGCCTACCTCTTCGATGCCGACGAGCCCGAGCTGGCCCGCGAACGCGAGCTGGTGCGGGACGACCGGGTGCCACGCGCCCGGACGATGGTGGGCAAGCTCCAGGCTCTCGGCGTCCCGATCGAGTGGGAGCAGGTCGCGAGGATCGCCGGGGACGGATCGGTGGGTCGGCCGCACATCGCCGCCGCGCTCGTCGAGCTCGGCGTCGTCGGGTCGGTGTCCGACGCCTTCACGCCCGCATGGCTCGCCACCGGCGGACGCGCCTACGCCGAGAAGCACGAACTCGACCCCTTCGACGCGATTCGGCTGGTCAAGGCCGCCGGTGGCGTCACCGTCTTCGCCCACCCGCTCGCCGTGAAGCGCGGTGAGGTGGTGCCGGAGTCGTCGATCGCCCGGCTGGCCGCCGCGGGCCTCGACGGCATCGAGGTGGACCATATGGACCACGACGAGATGGCCAGGGCCCGGCTGCGCGGGCTCGCCCGGGAGCTGGGGCTGCTGACGACCGGGTCCAGCGACTACCACGGCACCCACAAGACCGTCGGGCTCGGCGAGTACACCACCGACCCCGAGATCTACGGCGAGATCACCCGGCGCGCCACGGGAGCCTTCCCGGTGCCGGGCGCCGGTGGACCCCGCCCCGCGTAACGACGTACACGTAACGACGTACACGTAACCACGCAGGCGTAGGTCCGCGTCGCGGCCGGGGCGTGAGGCCCCGGACAGCCCCGCCCCACCCCGCGGTCGGACGCGTAACGCCACTCGTTCCGTCCGCGTGCCCCGATCCCGCGTCCCCAACCTCCACGTTCCACTTCCGCGCACCCGGCCGTCAGGCCGCCGTCATGGCTTCGGGGTGCGCTCCGTCAGGCCCATATCCCGCTCTCTTCTCGCAAGGCTCACTGTGTTCGACGTCGCTGTCTTCGGATCCCTTTTTCTCACGCTTTTTGTGATTATGGATCCGCCCGGAATCACCCCGATCTTCCTCGCCCTCACCGCCGGTCGGCCCGCCAAGATGCAGCGCAGGATGGCACTGCAGGCCGTGGCCGTTGCCTTCGGTGTGATCGCCGTCTTCGGCGTGCTCGGTCAGCAGATCCTCGACTACCTGCATGTCTCCGTGCCCGCCCTGATGATCGCGGGCGGACTCCTGCTGCTGCTGATCGCGCTCGATCTGCTCACCGGCAAGACCGACGAGCCGACGCAGACGAAGGACGTCAATGTGGCACTCGTACCGCTCGGCATGCCCCTGCTCGCAGGTCCCGGTGCGATCGTGTCGGTGATCCTCGCGGTGCAGCATGCCGACAGCGTGGGAAGCCAGCTCGCGGTCTGGTCGGCGATCATCGCCATGCACATCGTGCTCTGGCTGGCCATGCGCTACTCGCTGCTGATCATCCGGGTCATCAAGGACGGCGGCGTGGTGCTGGTGACCAGGCTCGCCGGAATGATGCTCTCCGCCATCGCCGTACAGCAGATCATCAACGGCGTCACCCAGGTCATCCAGAACGCCTGAGTCGCCGGCGGACACCACAGCGCCCCCGTACGGAAGACTTCCGTGCGGGGGCGCTTCGTCTTTGAGCGTCGTTATGCGTTACGAAGCCGAAGTTTCGGCCGGGCGGATGTAGATGCGCTGGCCCAGGGCTGCGGCCTGCTGCACGATCCGGTTGACGGAGGCGGCGTCCACGACGGTGCTGTCCACGGCGGTACCGTCGACATCGTCGAGTCGCATGATCTCGAAGCGCACAAGGCTTCCCTTCGTCTGATCCTCCTGCTGGAGAACTACTGGGAGGACGGGTGACCCGTCCACAAGGACGGGAGCGCCCGACACGGCTGTCCTGCGCTCCACGAGATGTACAACGGCTTGCCCATTGCAAACATTCCCTACGCTAAGGAAATTTTTTGGATGTCTAAGTATCAGCAGGTCACCGGGCATGCACCGACGAGGTCCACGGCGACGTCCACGATGAGGCTTGCGGCGAGGCCCGAATGAACGAGGCAGAGATCCGCGAGCGCCTGGACCGCACCAACGAACTGCTCCAGCGCGTGCTCGCCGAGGTGTCGAAGACCCCCTCGACCCATGCGATCTTCGTGGACGCGGGCTATGTGTACGCCGCCGCCGGACTGCTCGTCACCGGCACCGAGGACCGCCGCTCCTTCGACCTCGACGCGGAAGGACTGATCGAGGCCTTCATCGACAAGGCCCGCACGATCTTCGCGGACAGCAGACTGCTGCGCGTCTACTGGTACGACGGCGCCAGGCGGCGCATCCACACCATCGAGCAGCAGTCCATCGCCGAACTCCCCGACGTCAAGGTCAGACTCGGTAACCTCAACGCCAACAATCAGCAGAAGGGCGTCGATTCACTGATCCGTACCGACCTCGAATCGCTCGCCCGGCACCGCGCCATCAGCGACGCGGCACTGGTCGGCGGCGACGAGGACCTGGTGTCCGCGGTCGAGGCGGCGCAGGGGTACGGGGCCCGGGTGCACCTGTGGGGCATCGAGGCGGGGGAGGGGCGCAACCAGGCCGAACCGCTGCTCTGGGAAGTCGACAGCCAGCGCACCTTCGACCTGGACTTCTGCCGCCCGTACGTCACCAGACGCCCCGTCACCACCTACGAGGAGGACACCCCCGCGCCCTCGCGCGAAGATGTCCGCTTCGTCGGTGCGCAGATCGCCGCGGCCTGGCTGGCCGCCCGGGGCCGGGACTCCCTCGCCGATCTGCTGCCCGGACATCCGTACCTGCCGGGCTCGGTCGACCAGGACCTGCTGGTCGAGGCCGAACGGCTGTTGCAGCATTCGCTGCGCGGCCACGCGCATCTGCGGCGGGCCCTGCGCGACGGCTTCTGGCAGCACCTCCAGGCGCAGTACTGAGCCCGCCCGCCGCCTGTCGGCTACAGGCTGTTCCAGAAGGTGACGAGCGCGGCCGCCGTCTGATCGGGACGGTCCGTGTTGGGGGAGTGCTCGGCGCCCGCGATCCGGGTACGGCGTGCACCCAGCCGCTGTGCCATCTCGTCGAGGAGCGGTACCGGCCAGGTGTCGTCGCGCTCGCCGGACAGCACATGGACGGGCAGGGGTACGGCGGCGAGTTCGGCCACCCGGTCCGGCTCGGTCGCCAACTGGCGGCCGGTGGCGATCAGCTGGGCGGGCCGGTGGCGCAGCCAGCGCCGGCGCAGGGCCTCGCCGTCGGTCGCCGCTTCCTCGGGCGGGTCGAGCGCGCGCATCGCCTCCCACACCTCGGCCATGGTCAGTGCCGTGAGCGCATCGCTGAGCACCTTCACCTTGAGCTGCTGGGCCTCGGCGACCTCGGCGGGTCCGGACGACATGAGGGTCAGCGAACGGAACGGTGCGGCGTCGAGCAGCACGGCGGCACGGGCGATCTGCCCGCCGAGCGAGTGCCCGACCAGATGCACGGTGCCGTTGTCGGGGGCGCCGAGAGCGGCGGCCTGCGCGAGCACGTCACGGGCCAACTCGCCCTGCGCGTAAGACTCCTGACGGTCCGTCCCATCCGTCTCGTACTGTCCGCGACCGTCCACGGCGACGGTGCGGTACCCGGCTGTCGAGAGTGGTTCGAGGAGCGCGATGAAGTCCTCCTTGCTGCCCGTGTACCCGGGCAGCAGGAGGGCGGTGCCACGCGACACGGTGCTCGGTGAGGCGTCCAGTACGGCGAAGTCGCCGCGCGCGGTGCGGAGCTGGCGGGCGTGGGCGCAGGGGGGCGGGGTGAAGGTGTGCGGCCGACTCATGGGACGAGGTTATGCCGTGAAACGCCGGACGGGCTTGAGGATGTCCTCAAGCCCGTCCGGCGAAACCGAGCCCCCGGGGGTCCCCCCCCAAGCCATTGAGGCTGTGAGGGAGGACGGGGAGCGGGTCCGGGGCGGAGCCCCGGCTCAACCGGCGTCGTGCACTCAGCCCTCGGTCTTGGCGGCAGTCGCACGCGGCGCCCGCCGCCTCCGCGGCTTCGCTTCGCCCTCGGCGGCCGGGGCCTGCGTCACGGTCTCCGTCTTCGGCTTGGCGGCCGCACGGGTGCGGCGGCGCGGCTTGGTCTCCGGGGTGGGCTCGGAGATCGGCGCGATCTGGAAATCGACCTCGTCCTCGACCGGCTTGACGACGCGGGCGCGGCGGCGCGGCTTCGTCACCGTCTTCGCCTCGGGCACCGGATCGGCGATGGGGGCGATCTGGAAGTCGACCTCCTCCGCCACCGGTTTCACCACGGCGGTCCGGGCGCGGCGGCGGCGCGGCTTGGCCTCGCTCGCGGGCTCGGCCTTGACCTCGGCCTCGGCCTTGATCTCGGTCTTCGTCGCGACGGCGGCGGCCGGAGCCTCCACCGTGCTCACCGCGGCCTCGGCCGCGACGTCCGCGGCACCGACGCGGGTGCGACGACGACGGCGCGGCGTACGCGGCTCCGACGCGGCGTCCTCGGCCACTTCGGTGGACGGTGCGGGGACCGTGGCGATGGTCTCCTCGGCGCCGGAAAGGGCGGAGCCGCCCCGCGTACGACGGCGCTGACGCGGCGTCCGCGGCGCACGCTCCTCGCGGACGGCGGGCGCCGACGCGGCGGACTTGCGGCCGCGGCCGCCCGTCTCGCCGAGGTCCTCGACCTCCTCGGCGCGCAGACCCGCACGGGTCCGCTCGGCACGCGGCAGGACACCCTTGGTGCCGGCCGGGATGTCGAGTTCCTCGAAGAGGTGCGGCGACGTGGAGTACGTCTCGACCGGGTCGTTGAACTTCAGGTCGAGCGCCTTGTTGATGAGCTGCCAGCGCGGGATGTCGTCCCAGTCGACCAGCGTGATCGCGATGCCCTTGGCACCGGCACGGCCGGTCCGGCCGATGCGGTGGAGGTACGTCTTCTCGTCCTCCGGCGACTGGTAGTTGATGACGTGGGTCACACCCTCGACATCGATACCGCGCGCCGCGACGTCGGTGCAGACGAGCACGTCCACCTTGCCGTTGCGGAACGCGCGCAGCGCCTGCTCACGTGCGCCCTGGCCCAGGTCGCCGTGGACCGCGCCGGACGCGAAACCGCGCTTCTCCAGCTGCTCGGCGATGTCGGCGGCCGTGCGCTTCGTACGGCAGAAGATCATCGCGAGTCCGCGGCCGTTGGCCTGCAGTATGCGGGAGACCATCTCGGGCTTGTCCATCGAGTGGGCCCTAAAGACGTGCTGCGAGATGTTCGCGACGGTCGCGCCCTCACCGTCGGGCGAGGTGGCGCGGATGTGCGTCGGCTGCGACATGTAGCGGCGCGCGAGGCCGATGACGGCGCCCGGCATGGTCGCCGAGAACAGCATCGTCTGGCGCTTCGGCGGAAGCATGGTGATGATCTTCTCGACATCGGGCAGGAAGCCCAGGTCGAGCATCTCGTCGGCCTCGTCGAGCACGAGCGAGCGGACGTGCGAGAGGTCGAGCTTGCGCTGTCCGGCCAGGTCGAGCAGGCGGCCCGGGGTGCCGACGATCACATCGACGCCCTTCTTCAGGGCCTCGACCTGCGGCTCGTAGGCACGGCCGCCGTAGATGGCGAGAACGCGGACGTTACGCACCTTGCCGGCGGTCAGCAGGTCGTTGGTGACCTGCTGGCAGAGCTCGCGGGTGGGGACGACGACCAGCGCCTGCGGCGCCTCCGTCAGCTGCTCGGGCTCGGCCCGGCCCGCCTCGACGTCCGCGGGGACGGTGACGCGCTCCAGCAGCGGCAGACCGAAACCGAGGGTCTTGCCGGTGCCGGTCTTGGCCTGGCCGATGACATCGGAGCCGGAGAGCGCGACGGGGAGCGTCATCTCCTGGATGGGGAACGGGGACACAATGCCGACGGCCTCAAGGGCCTCGGCCGTCTCGGGAAGAATCCCGAGGTCTCGGAAAGTAGTCAGGGTGCTGCCTCTTCTGTGAAACGCGGTCCGAGGCGAACGCTGGGGGTCGTACCGTGCCGGGGTAAGTCATCCGGCCGTGGATGGGCCGGGTGGCGCGGGACCACTGCCGTCGCTCGAGCGCTCGTGCCGCTGAGGGGCCCCTCATCTGCGGTCGTACGTGGCGTACGCCTCGCGTGGAGGGCTGTCGGGTCGGAGCCGATCGGGCCACCGACCGGGCATCCTCATTGGATTTCATTCACGCCACAGGTACATCCAAAATACTCAGTAGCGCAATACCACTGTACCCCGGATTCGCGCACATGTGTTGGGTGGTACGTCACGAGAGGGCCTGTCCGACAATGCCGGACAGGCTCTTCCCTCAAGCTGAGCGCGGACTATTCTGCGCTTCGTGACTCCTCCCCAGAGGGGCTTCTCACTTGGCTGCCAGACAGCTTCATGACGGACAAGCCCTGCCCGGCGCGGCGAAGCGCAGTAGGGAAGCTATCAGCTGTATGCGATGCATCACAGCCGGTTCAGAAAGGATTGCCGTGGCCGAAAGCGAGCACACGCAGGTCGCTGCCCAGGGCTGGGAGCAGGCCTCTGCCGACCCGCAATACAGGGCGGCGGTTGTCGACCTGCTCGGAGCACTCGCGTACGGGGAGCTGGCGGCCTTCGAGCGGCTCGCCGAGGACGCGAAGCTCGCACCGACGCTGGCCGACAAGGCGGAGCTGGCGAAGATGGCCTCCGCCGAATTCCATCATTTCGAGCGGCTGGCGGACCGGCTGACCGCGATCGACGTGGAGCCGACGGGCGCGATGGAGCCGTTCGCCAAGGCGCTCGACGACTTCCACCGCCAGACCGCGCCGTCGGACTGGCTGGAGGGCCTGGTCAAGGCGTACGTCGGCGACTCGATCGCCAGTGACTTCTACCGCGAGGTCGCCGCCCGGCTCGACTCGGACACCCGCTCCCTCGTCCTCGCCGTGCTCGACGACACCGGACACGGCAACTTCGCCGTGGAGAAGGTGCGCGCCGCGATCGAGGCCGACCCGCGCCTCGGCGGCCGGCTCGCGCTGTGGGCGCGGCGGCTGATGGGCGAGGCGCTCTCGCAGGCCCAGCGGGTGGTGGCCGACCGTGACGCGCTGTCGACGATGCTCGTCGGCGGTGTGGCGGACGGGTTCGATCTGGCGGAGGTCGGGCGGATGTTCTCGCGGATCACCGAGGCGCACACCAAGCGGATGGCCGCGCTGGGACTGGCGGCGTAGCCGGTTCACCCGGGCCGTCCGGTCGTCCGTCCGCCCGGTGCGGGCGGACGACCGGACGGTCTCAGGCCGCCGCTGATCGGCTCAGATGGCGGCTGTGGGGGCGGATCAGCAACGAGAGCGTCACGCCGCCGATCAGCGCCGCGCCGATCAGTGTGGCCACGAGGTGGCCGGGGCCCAGCACCGAGTGCATGAGAAAAGCGCCGAAGAGGGCTCCCAGCGCGCCGGTGGTGAGGACGGCACGTCGGGACGGAAGCCGGTCCGGCAGCGAGTGGAGCGCCACCCAGGCGAGGGCGAGTCCGAGCACGACGGAGCCGAGAGGTTCCAAGATCACAGATGATCACCTCGCGTGTTGCGGGGCGGGCAGATCGGTCGTTAGCGGTACTACCCGAGGGATGCGGAACACAACCCTCCTCGGACAGGGTTCGCACAGGAACCGCCCGGCCGACGCAAACCCGCCCGACGGAAGCGGTCGACGGAAGCGGTCGAGGGAACCCGTCCGACGGCCCCCCGCAACGGAAAGCGGCCCGGTGGGGGTTCCCACCGGGCCGCTCGCACGACCACTGCGTCGAGCGTGTCGCCTACAGCGCGCCGAAGCCCACGCGCCGCGTGCTGGGCTCGCCGATCTCCACGTACGCGATCCGGTCGGCCGGCACCAGGACCTTGCGGCCCTTCTCGTCCGTGAGGCTGAGCAGCTGCGCCTTGCCGGCGAGCGCCTCGGCGACCGTGCTCTCGACCTCTTCGGCGGAAAGCCCGCTCTCCAGAACGATCTCCCGGGGCGTGTGCTGCACCCCGATCTTGACCTCCACGGCTATGTCCCTCCGACGGTCAGTCCCTGCGCGGTGAACCGCGCCGTACGCAGCACACATTAGCCCGCTGAGCGGAGCTGCCAGGGGCCGGTGGGCAACGCCCGCAGCGAACACGGGCGCCGGGCGCGCCCGGCGCCCGCCGTCAGTGCTGATCGATGCCGTGCAGCGGGAAGCCCGCGATGCCCCGCCAGGCCAGTGAGGTGAGCAGCTGCACCGCTGTGTCGCGAGGGATCGCGGACCGGCTGGACAGCCAGTAGCGGGCGACGACCTGGGAGACACCGCCCAGACCGACCGCGAGCAGCATCGACTCGTCCTTGGACAGGCCCGTGTCACCGGCGATGACGTCGGAGATCGCCTCCGCGCACTGCAGCGAGACCCGGTCGACACGCTCGCGCACCGCGGGCTCGTTGGTCAGATCCGATTCGAAGACCAGCCGGAAGGCGCCGCCCTCGTCCTCGACGTACGCGAAGTACGCGTCCATCGTCGCGGCGACGCGCAGCTTGTTGTCGGTCGTCGACGCCAGCGCCGTACGGACCGCCTGGAGCAGCGACTCGCAGTGCTGGTCGAGCAGGGCCAGATAGAGCTCCAGCTTGCCCGGGAAGTGCTGGTAGAGCACCGGCTTGCTGACCCCGGCGCGTTCCGCGATGTCGTCCATCGCGGCGGAGTGGTACCCCTGCGCCACGAATACTTCCTGCGCGGCGCCCAGCAGCTGGTTGCGTCGGGCGCGGCGAGGCAGTCGAGTGCCTCGCGGGCGCGCCGCCTCGGTCTGCTCGATGGCTGTCACGCCGCCTCCCAAATTGTTGATCAAACACAGCTTTTCCGTGCACGCTGCGCCACACAGCCATCGTACTTTCGGGTAACCCGGGTGCGCGCGGCGCGGACGCAGAATTTCATGGACCGGACGACTGCGGTAGCCGCAGATTCGTCGACCAGTGGGGCAAAGCGGGGCGTACTAGCGGTAATCGTCTTCATCCTGTGTGACAACGCGAGCCTGCTCGGCCGCATCCGCCACATTGGCACGGTCGCGGTCGATATGCGTGAGCGGTTCGTCGCGCCGCTGCTGGAGATCGGTCCGCTGCTCGGCCGCATCCGCCTGGGGCGTCTCCTCGTCCGGTTCGTCCGGCTGGACGTCCTCGAAGGTCTCCGGGTCGCTGGGGTCGACCGACATGGTGACTCCCTTCCTTGCTTCGAGCCTAGGAGCTAGCCCCTCAAGCCGCTATGTGATCTGTGACGGCGAACACATGAACCGCGGTGTGATCGTCTCGTAACATTGCCGCATGTCTTCGACCGAGCTGCCGGGAGTCCGTGCCGCCGCCGCAGTGGCCCCTACGGTGAGCACCATCGGGGCCGCGGAGGGGGAGGAGTTGCGCTCCGTCACGCTGCCCGGGCTGACGCTGACCGTCCGGTCCCGGCCGCCGGAGCGCACCGGGACGCCGCCCGCGCTCTACGTCCACGGGCTCGGCGGCTCCTCGCAGAACTGGTCGGCGCTGATGCCGCTGCTCCAGGACGTGGTGGACGGCGAGGCGGTCGACCTGCCCGGGTTCGGTGGCTCGCCGCCGCCGGACGACGGCAACTACTCGGTCACCGGCCACGCCCGCGCCGTGATCCGGTTCCTCGACGCGGCGGAGCGCGGGCCCGTCCATCTGTTCGGCAATTCGCTGGGTGGTGCCGTGGCCACCCGGGTCGCCGCGGTCCGCCCCGACCTGGTGCGCACCCTCACTCTCATCGCGCCCGCGCTCCCCGAGATCCGGGTCCAGCGGACGGCCGCGCCGACCGCGCTGCTCGCCGTTCCGGGCGTCGCGTCGTTGTTCGCCCGGATGTCCAGGGGCTGGACCGCGGAGGAGCGCACACGCGGCGTCATGGAACTCTGTTACGGCGATCCGGCGCGCGTCTCCGAGTCCGGATTCCGCGAAGCGGTGGCCGAAATGGAGCACCGGCTGGAACTGCCGTACTTCTGGGACGCGATGGCCCGCTCGGCACGTGGCATCGTCGACGCGTACACGCTCGGCGGTCAGCATGGACTGTGGCGCCAGGCCGAGCGGGTGCTCGCACCGACCCAGCTCGTGTACGGCGGACGGGACCAACTCGTCTCGTACCGGATGGCGCGCAGGGCGTCCGCGGCGTTCCGTGACTCGCGGCTGCTGACACTGCCCGACGCGGGGCACGTGGCGATGATGGAGTACCCGGAGGCGGTCGCCCGGGCTTTCCGGGAGTTGCTCGACGAACGCGGCAGGAGCTGATCCGGGGCGTGGGACGACATAGCCGAAAAGGCCCCGAACCCGCGGGCCCCGATATCGACGCCGCCCTCGCGAAAGGGGGCGGCGGTCGTGAGGGCGTCCACCCGGGGCCCGGCAGCGGGCGGCGTCGGCGGGTGGCCGACGCACAGGCCGGGGCCGACGGGCACACCCCGTTCCAGCAGGCCGGCCACGTCCGCGGTGGCCATCCCGAGCAGCGTGAGCCCGGCGGCGGCTGGGGGACCGGGCCGCAGCAGACGGTGCCCCGGCGTCAACAACCGGTCGGCACCCGGCCGCTGATACCCGGGCCGCGGCGCGAGTTCGTCGAGGCGTTCGACGCGCCACCCGCTCCGGCCGTGCCTCGTGGGCCCACCGTCCCGCAGGCCCGGCCGGCCGACCCGTACAGCTCGGTCGGCGAGTGGGCCGAGCAGCCGCCGAGCGGCGCCGCCGCGCCGACTCCCACCGAGAGCGGCCGGGAAGGCAAGGGCACCCGAAGGCGTACGTTCACGGGCATGGCGGCCGCCGCGGTGACCGCCGTGCTCGCGGTGGTCGTGGCCGGGCAGGTCGCCCACGACAGCGGCGGGACCAGTGCCGCACAGCCCACGGGCGTCGACCGGGACGGCGTCGACGGCGCCTCCCGCTCGGACGACCGGCCGATGCCGAAGGCGGCGCAGGCCAAGCCCCTTTCGTACGCGGAAAAGATGGCCAAGGCCTACCCGCTCTCCCCGGAACTGCACGGCTCCGGAAAGTTCGAGGCGGTTCCGGGGGCGGTGAAGGCCCCGGGCAGGGGGCACAAGTACCGCTATCGGATCGATGTCGAGAAGGGCCTCGGCCTCGACGCCGCGTTCTTCGCCCGGGCCGTACAGGAAACGCTCAACGACGACCGCAGCTGGGCGCACGACGGCGCCATGACGTTCGAGCGGATCTCCTCCGGCGACCCCGATTTCGTGATCACCCTGGCCAGTCCCGGGACCACCGGCGACTGGTGCAGGAAGTCAGGTCTGGACACGACCGAGGACAACGTCTCGTGCGACTCCGCGGCGACCGAGCGCGTGATGATCAACGCCTACCGCTGGGCGCAGGGGTCGTCGACGTTCGGCCCGGACAAACTCTTCGCCTACCGCCAGATGCTGATCAACCATGAGGTCGGTCACCGGCTGGGTCACAACCATGTGAGTTGCCGCACGCCGGGAGCGCTCGCTCCGGTGATGCAGCAGCAGACGAAGTCCCTGCGCATCGGCGGGATCAAGTGCCGGCCCAACGCCTGGGTGTATCCGGTGGATTGACATGGTCGCGGCCTGCCGAATCCGGCATCGGCGGAGCTGTCTGCTGAAGCGCGGCGGGCTCGACCCCGAGCAGTACGACCGCTGCCCGCACGAGTTCAGTGGCGGACAGCGCCCGCGCGCCGGGGTCGCCCGCGCGCCGGCCGCCGAAGCCGGAACTGATCGTCTGCGACGAGGCCGTCTCCGCGCTCGACGTCACGCCCCAGGCCCAGGTGGTCGCCCTGCTGGCGCAGTTGCAGCGGGAGCTGGGGCCGGCCCGGTCTTCATCGCGCACGATCTCGCCGTCGTACGGCAGGCCGGCGACGGAGCCCTCATGCGACAGGGCCGGATCGTCGAGGACGGCGAGGCGGACCAGGTGTAAGGCGACCCCCAGAACCGATACACCGAGCAGCTCCTGGCGGCCGTACCCGCGCTCGATCCGACGCTCGCGGCGCGGCGCCGCGCAGCCCGCAAGGCGCTGGCCGCCGCTTGCCCCTGTGTAACGGAACGCCCCCATAGCGCGACAGAACGCCATCGGGGCGGGAAAGTTACGACGGTTCACCCCTTTCGGTGGTGCGACGGACAACCGTCCGTCGCACCACCGGCGTATCCGCTTACGGTCGTCCCGCTGTGAGTCGCCATTCCAACGGCGGCCGCCCACAAGGGAGATCGGAGGTGCACTCGTGCGGATCGGACTCCTCACCGACGGTGGTTATCCGTATGCGGCCGGTGAGTCCAGGCTCTGGTGCGACCGTCTGGTGCGCGGACTCACGCAGCACGAGTTCGATCTCTTCGCGCTCAGCCGCTCCGCCGAGCAGGAGGAGCAGGGCTGGGTCCCGCTCCCGACACAGGTCGGCCGGGTACGGACGGCGCCGCTGTGGACGGCCGACGAGGACATCCCGGGCACCCGCACCCCCAAGGGCCTGCTCGCCCGGATCACGACGGGCGGCGGCGGACGCTCGTACGGGAGGCGCGAACGACGGCGCTTCACGGCGCACTTCACGGCTCTCGCGACCGCGGTCTGTGCGGCCGGGGCGGTGGGTGCGGTGGGTGAGGTGCGTGCGGCGGGTGCGATGGTGCCTGCGACGGACGGTGGTGAAGGCGCGAGCGGGGACGTGGTTCCCTGCGGACGGGGCGAAGAAGGGCCTGCGGGGCTCACGGCCGCCGGTGTGGCGGACGCGCAGTTCACGGAGGGGCTGTACGGGCTCGCCGAACTGGCACGCGAACACGGGGGACTTCCCGCGGCACTCCGCTCCGAGACCGCCGTACGCGTACTCGAAGCCGCCCGCCGCGCCCCGGGCGCCGGACGCACCGTCCAGACCGCCACCGTCCCCGATCTCCTCGCCTTCGCCCGGGAGCTCGACCGGGTGCTGCGTCCGCTCTCCCTCGACTGGTACGACGAGGAGAGCCTCGGCGCGGTCGACCTCTGCCACGCCACATCCGGCGGCGCCGCCGCTCTGCCGGGTCTGCTGGCCAAACGCTTCTTCGGGGTCCCGCTGCTGGTCACCGAGCACGGCGTGCGGCTGCGGGCGCACTACCTCGCCGCCACCGACACGCCTCTGAGCGCGCCGGTACGCGCCCTGCTCGCCGGCTTCCACGGACGGCTCGCCGCCGAGGTGTACCGGCAGGCCGAGATCCTCACCCCCGGTGACACGCACGCCCGCCGCTGGCAGGAACGGTGCGGTGCCGAGCGCGAGAAGCTGCGCACCATCTACCCCGGCATGGAATCGGACCGGTTCACGGCGCTGGGGGAGAGCGGTGACAGCGGTCCCGACGACACCCTCGTCTGGGTCGGCCGGATCGAGCCCGCCAAGGACCTGATCGCGCTGCTGCACGCCTTCGCTCAGGTGCGGAAGGCCGAACCGGACGCCCGGCTGCGGATCATCGGCGCGGCGGCGCAGGGTCCGGAGGGGGCCACCTATCTCGCGCACTGCCTGGCGCTGGCCGCCCAGTTGTTCCCCGACGAGGCCACGGACGCGCACACCGTCGGCGACAACCCGGTCTCCTTCGAGGACATCGGCGGGGCCGAGGTGCCGGGTCTGCCGGAGGCCTATGGGGCGGGCGGGGTCGTCGTCCTGTCCAGCGTGGTCGAGGGCTTCCCCGCCGGTCTCGTCGAGGCGATGTTCTGCGGACGGGCGACGGTGTCGACGGACGTCGGCGCGGTGGTCGAAGTCATCGGCGGCACCGGACTCGTGGTGCCCCCGCGCAACCCGAAGGCGCTCGCCGACGCCTGCCTTGCGCTGCTGCGCGACCCGGAGCGCCGTGCACGGCTCGGAGCGGCGGCGCGCGCCCGCGCGCTCGAACTCTTCACCGTTGAGCAGAACCTCGCGGCATATCGCGGCATCTACCTGGAGCTGATCTCGCACGCCCCGGTGCGCAGGGAGGCCGACGCGGTGGACGCCGACGGCGGACCGCGCCCCTTCGCCACCCCGCCGGAGGCACATGTCCTGGGCCCGTGGACGGCCTCGGGCGCCGGCGCGGCACGGCCGGCCGGCCGCACACCCGGCTGGGCCGCCGAGCCCCCGGCCGTCTGCGCGGGAGTACGGGGAGCGGGTGGCGGCGATGCGTGAACAGGGATCGGACCGGCCGGGCCGCAGCGGTGGGGCGGGACGGTCCGACGCAGCCGGCGACGATCACGGAGGAGAGACGATGGGCCGCCCGACCGAGGTGTCCGACGCACCCGCCCCACCGTCCACCGGCGGGAGCTGGGACCTTCGCTCCCGGGCATTGGTTTCCGGGACCGCCGTTGAGGAAGTCGCCGCGGAGGACACCGCCGCGGAAGACAGGGCCGTAGTCGCGGCGGACACCGCTGCAGGGCCAACCGCAGCAGAGGAAGACGCTACGGAACAGGCCGAGCCGATCACCAAGGCCCGGGCCGCCGCGCCCCGGGCTCCCGAGATCGCGGGTGCCGCTCCGGCGCGCAAGCTCAACGTCTCGCGCCGCGGTCCTGCCGACCCCGTGAGATCGCTGATGCACCGCCATCGCGAGCTGTGCGAGCGCGCCGTCGATCCGCTGGAGATCGCCGCCGGGCTCGAAGCCCACGGCGTCACCGACCGCGCCGCCGCCCGCTACCGGCACCGCGACGTCTTCTCGCTCGCCGAGGAACTCTTCGCCCGGGTACCCGCCGTGGCGGGGGAGCCCGCGACAGGGAATCGCGCGCCGGAGCGTGACACCGGGACACGGGCCGCCTGGTCACTCCGCGCACTGGTGCCGGGCGCCGCCTGCATCGCCACCGCGGGCGCTCTGAGGCTGACCGAGGGGACACTCGGCGGTCAGGGACGGCTCGCGATCGCCGTCACCGGAGCGCTTGTCGCACTCGTCGGCCTCGCCCTCGGCCTGCGCAACGGCCCCCTGCACGCCGCGGGCGGCTCCTCGGGGACCGCCCATGTGTACGGCTGCTGGCTCCTCGGATATGTCCTGTACGGCGACGCGCTGCTCGACCAAGTGCTCAGCGGCGGCCCCGAAGGCTCCTGGACGCTCACCCCCGCACCGCTGCTGGGGCTGGCGCTCTCGGTCGCCCCGGCCGCGTGGTGCGCGCACCTCTTCTCCGTACACGCACACCGCAAACTGACCGGAAGCCGCGCGCTGGAGGAGTTCGCCGCAGGTGTGCGCCCCCTGCTGTTCGGAGCCGTCGCCCTCCACCTGTGTGCCCTCGCCGGACTGCTCTACCTCGCGCACCTGGGATACGGAGGCGGTGGCCCCTTCGTGGGGGCGGCCGCGCTCGGTGTGCTGCTCCTGCTGGCCCGGCTGCTGGCCGTGCACGGCTTCCCCGAACAGGCCACCGTCGGACTCGCCGCCGCCTGCGCCGTGGAAGCGCTGGCACCCGCCCTGGTCCTGGCCGGGCGGCTGCCCGGCCTGCACTTCCTCGCCCGCCCCATCGACGCCCTGGTCATGGCGGCAGGCACCGGAGCCGTATCCGCCCTCGCCTGTGGCACTGCGGCGCTCGGCCTGCTGATCACCGCCGCCGTCGTCCTGTCCAGGGCATCCGCCCACGTAAGAACCACCCCCACGTAAGAACCACCCCCAGAACCACCCCCATGCCCCGCGGAGCCGACGCTGCGGGTCCGTTCCCCGTACCGCACCACACGTCACTTCCTGAAGGAGACACCGGACATGACCCCCCAATCCCCCGCACCGGCAGCCCGCCGTCGGCACCGAGGGGGCGCGCGATGAGGGTGCTGCTGCTCGGAGCCAATGGATTCCTCGGCCGGTTCGTGGCCGACCGCCTGCTCGCCGACCCCGCCGTGCATCTCACGGCGCTCGGCCGCGGCGACGACGCCGACGTGCGGTTCGACCTCGCCGGCGGCAGCCCCGGCGCGCTGACCCGCTTCCTGGACGCCGTCCACCCCGGCGTCGTCGTCAACTGCGCGGGCGCCACCCGCGGCGGGGCCCGCGATCTGACCCGTCACAACACCGTCGCCGTCGCCACCGTCTGCGAGGCGATGCGGCGCAGCGGCTGCACGGCCCGGCTCGTCCAGGTCGGCTGTTCGTCGGAGTACGGGCCCTCGCAGCCCGGCTCATCGACCGCGGAGGACGCGATTCCGCGCCCCGGCGGCCCGTACGGCGTCAGCAAGCTCGCCGCCACCGAACTCGTCCTCGGCTCCGGCCTCGACGCGGTCGTGCTGCGGGTCTTCTCCCCGGTCGGTCCCGGCACCCCGGCCGGTTCCCCGCTCGGCAGGCTCGCCGAGGCGATGCGCCGGGCCATGCAGTCCGGTGACGGCGAGCTGAAGCTCAGCGGCCTCGGCGTGCAGCGCGACTTCGTCGACGTACGCGATGTCGCGCGCGCCGTGCACGCCGCCTCGCTCTCCGCGGCGCAGGGCGTCGTCAACATCGGCACCGGCCGCGCCGTGCGGCTCCGGGACGCGGCCTCCGTCCTCGCCAGAGTCGCCGGGTACGCGGGTGCACTCCACGAGCTCGACGCGCCCCCGCCCCGGCTGCCCATCGGTGCCCCGCGGACCTCGACCGAGTCGGTCATCGAGCACCTCTCGGCAACCCCGTCCCCCTACCCGGACGGCTGCGGCGCCTGGCAGCAGGCCGACGTCCGTACCGCCAGGGACCGGCTCGGCTGGCGCCCCCGGATCAATCTGGAGGAGTCCCTGGCCGACATCTGGATGGAGGCGGCGTGCCGTATCTGACCTCCACCGGCACCGTCCGCCGGACCGGCGGCGCCGAGCAACTCGGCTTCGGCGTCCCCGGTTACGCGCATCCGCTGCTCGCCCCCACCGAGTGGGCCGAACTCACCCGCCCCGGCACCCCGCTGCACTGGGCGGTCCTCAACATCGACGACGGCCCGGGTGCCCGCCCCGACCCGCACTGTCTGGAGGCCGCGGGCCGACTCCGCAACGCCCGGGAGCGGGCCGTGCACGGCGAGACCCCGCAGGAGTCCGCCCGGGCCGCGGGCGGACGGCTGCTCGGCCATCTCGATCTGGCCTTCGGCAGCCGCTCCTTCGGAGAGCTGATCGCCGACGCGCAGTCCTTCCTCGACTGGTACCGCGTCGACGGCTTCTATCTCGGCCGGTGCCCGGCCGGCCGGGCCGAACTCCCGGCCGTCCGCCGTCTCACCGGCACACTCGCCGCGCTCCTCGAACACGACGAAGGCGGGGAGGGGCACGGGCCACTGGTGCTGGGGCTGGGCACCCATCCGCATCCGGGCTACGCCGAGGTCGCCGACCAGCTGGTCACCTTCTCCGGTCCCTGGACCGACTACCGCTGGTCACAGGTGGCGGAGTGGACCGCCGCCTATCCGCCGGAGCGGTTCGCGCACTTCGTACACGGCGTTCCGCGCACCCATCTCGAAGAAGCCATGCGCATCGCCCGCTGGCAGGGCGCGGGCACGATCTTCTTCACGGACCGGGACGGACAGCACGGGCGGGACGGACGGCACGAACGAACCGATCCATTCGCGGCGCTGCCCGGGTACTGGGACGAATTCGTCTCGCGGATCGGACCGGGTATCTCGGAATGAGAAGCGGCGTGGCAGTGTTACGGCAAGAACAACCGTACGTAGCTGAAGTACGTAGAAACCGACCACCTGCATTGTTGAGGTTCCTGTGTCGCTGCCACCCCTGGTCGAGCCAGCTGCTGAGCTCACCGTCGACGAGGTCCGCAGGTACTCCCGCCACCTGATCATCCCGGATGTGGGGATGGACGGGCAGAAGCGGCTGAAGAACGCGAAGGTGCTCTGTGTAGGCGCCGGCGGTCTCGGTTCGCCGGCCCTGATGTACCTGGCCGCCGCCGGTGTCGGCACGCTCGGCATCGTGGAGTTCGACGAGGTCGACGAGTCGAACCTGCAGCGCCAGATCATCCACAGCCAGGCCGACATCGGCCGTTCCAAGGCCGAGTCCGCCAAGGACTCGGTGCTGGGCATCAACCCGTACGTGAACGTGGTCCTTCACGAGGAGCGGCTCGAAGCCGACAACGTGATGGACATCTTCGCCCAGTACGACCTGATCGTGGACGGCACGGACAACTTCGCGACCCGCTATCTGGTCAACGACGCAGCCGTACTGCTGAACAAGCCGTACATCTGGGGCTCGATCTACCGGTTCGACGGCCAGGCGTCCGTCTTCTGGTCCGAGCACGGTCCCTGCTACCGCTGCCTCTACCCGGAGCCGCCCCCGCCGGGCATGGTTCCCTCGTGCGCCGAGGGCGGCGTGCTCGGGGTGCTCTGCGCCTCCGTCGGCTCCATCCAGGTCACCGAGGCCATCAAGCTGCTCGCCGGTATCGGCGACCCGCTGGTCGGCCGACTGATGATCTACGACGCCCTGGAGATGCAGTACCGCCAGGTCAAGGTCCGCAAGGACCCCGACTGCGCGGTCTGCGGCGAGAACCCGACCGTCACCGAGCTCATCGACTACGAGGCCTTCTGCGGCGTCGTGTCCGAGGAGGCCCAGGAGGCGGCGCTCGGCTCCACGATCACTCCGAAGCAGCTCAAGGAGTGGATCGACGCGGACGAGAAGATCGAGATCATCGACGTCCGTGAGCCGAACGAGTTCGAGATCGTCTCGATCCCCGGCGCCCGGCTGATCCCGAAGAACGAGTTCCTGATGGGCAACGCCCTCCAGGACCTCCCGCAGGACAAGCGCATCGTCCTGCACTGCAAGACCGGTGTCCGCAGCGCCGAGGTCCTCGCGGTCCTCAAGTCGGCGGGCTTCGCCGACGCGGTGCACGTGGGCGGCGGCGTGATCGGCTGGGTCAACCAGATCGAGCCCGAGAAGCCGGTGTACTGAGCCGGTGTGTACCGAGCCGGTGCACTGAACCGGTGTTCTGAGCCGTTGGTGTACCGGGTCCTTGGTGTACCGAGTCCTTGGTGTACCAGATACGAACGCTTCGAAGGGGCCGGTCCGCGTGCTGCGGACCGGCCCCTTCGGCGTTCCCCGGGGTACCAGGTCCCCGGGGAACGCCCGGATCCGCGTTACGAACAGGTCTTGCCGTCTGCCGGGACCTTCCCGTCAAGGAAGTACGCGTCCACGGTCGACGTCACGCACGCGCTCTCACCGTACGAGCCGTGCCCCTCGCCCTTGTTGGTGAGCATGACGCCGACGCCCTTGCCCAGTTCGTCCGCCATCTTCCGCGCACCCTCGTAGGGCGTCGCAGGGTCGCCGGTCGTACCGATGACCAGGATCGGACCGGCACCCGGAGCGCTCGCCTCCGGATTGTCGTGCTCGCCCTCCACCGGCCACTGCGCACACCAGCCGGCCGTGTCCCACGCCAGGAACGGTCCGAACACCGGGGACAGCTGCCGGAACTCGGGCAGCCTGGCCCTGGCCTCGGTTACCGTCGGCCGGAGCTTGCTGTCCGCGCAGGAGATGGCGCGCTGCGAGTGGTTCTGCGTGTCGTAATGGCCCTTCTCGTCCCGGCCGTTGTACGCGTCGGCCATCTGCAGCAGCACCGTGCCGGTGCCCCTCTTCTCGGCCTCGTCCAGCGCCTGGGTCAGATACGGCCAGCTGCTCTTGGAGTAGAGCGGCATGACGATGCCGGTGATGGCGAGCGACTGGTTGAGCTCACGGCCCGAGGCGGTCGGCAGCGGCTTCTTGTCGATCCGCTCCAGCAGTCGGGCGATGCGTTCGGTGCCCGCCTTCGGGTCCTGACCGCGGTCCTTGAGGTAGTTCTCCAGCGCCCGCTGGAACCCGGTCGCCTGGTTGCGGGCGTGCCCAATCGCGTCCGCGGTCGGGTCGACGACGGCGTCCAGGACGGTGCGGCCCACCTTCTTCGGGAAGAGGTGCGCGTAGGTGCCGCCCAGCTCCGTGCCGTACGACATGCCGAAGTAGGTGAGTTTCTTGTCGCCGAGCACCTCGCGGATCAGGTCCATGTCCCGGGCGGCGTTCGTCGTACCGACGTACGGCAGGACCTTGCCGGAGCGGCGTTCGCAGCCGGCGCCGAAGTCCGCGCCGTCCTTCATGAACGCGGCCTCCTCCGCTGCCGTGTCCGGAGTCATGTCGACCTTCCGGTAGGCGTCCTCCGCCTCCTTGTCGGTACGGCAGTTCACCCCCGCGCTGCCCGCGACGCCGCGCGGGTCGAAGCTCACCAGGTCGTAGCGGGCGTTGAGCTTCTCGTACGAACGGGCGGCGCGCGGCAGTATCGAGACCCCCGAACCGCCGGGGCCGCCGAAGTTGAACAGCATCGAGCCCAGGCGCCGGCTCTTGTCCCGGGCCTCCTTGCGGATCAGCGCGATCCGGATCGTGTCGCCGTCCGGCTTCGCGTAGTTCAGCGGGACCTCGACGCGCGCGCACCGCCAGCCGGCACCGGGAGCGCTGTCGCCCGCGGGGGCCTTGCAGCTTTTCCAGTCCGGCCGCTGGGAGGTGAGCGCGGCGGGCAGGGCGGGCGTGCCGGGCTGCCCGCCCGTCGTGGTGGACGGCTTGCCGGGCGTGGACGTCGCACCGCGGTCCGTCCTGTCGGCCGGTTTGTCGTCCATACCACTGCCACAGCCGGCGAGCAGTCCCGTCAGCAGTAGTGCGGCGCCGGTCAGAGCCCCGGCGCGTGCGTGTCCTACCACGTGTACGTCCTCCCCATGTACCTGTACGTACTACGTACAGAAAGTGCGCCCATGCTAGGGCCTCTCCGGCGGATCCCGGCCGGGGTCTACTTGCAGACGGTCCCGGCCGCCGGAACCTTGCCGTCCAGCAGATAGTCGCCCACGGTCTTTTGCACACAGGCGTTGCCACTGTTGTACGCGCCGTGCCCCTGGCCCTCGTACGTCACCTGCACACCGACACCCTTGCCCAGTGCATCGGCCATCGCCTTCGCGCCCGCGTACGGGGTCGCCGGGTCGCCGGTGTTGCCGATGACGAGGACGGGGGCCGCGCCCGGGGCGTTGACGTCCGGGGTCTCCCAGGCGCCCGCCACCGGCCAGCCGGTGCAGGACATCAGGCCCCAGGCCAGATAGTCACCGAAGACCGGCGAGGCGGACCGGAACTCCGAGAGCTTCGCCATGGTCTGGTCCGCGGTGAACCGCTGCTTGGAGTCGGCGCAGTTGATGGCGGTGTTGGCGGCCATCAAATTGTCGTAGTGCCCGTCCGCCTGACGGCCGTTCAGCGAGTCCGCGAGAGCGAGGAGCAGCGCGCCGTTCCCGCCGTCGGCCTCGTCCACTCCCTGTTCCAGCAACGGCCAGGTCTCCTTTGAGTAGAGGGCGGCCGCGATGCCGGTGATGGCCAGGGACTGTGTCAGCTGCCGGGCCCCGATCCCCGGGATCGGCGTCTTATCCAGCCGTGTGAGCAGGCCGGAGATCCCCTGCTCGACCTCCTTCTCGGTGGAACCGGGGAGCTTGCAGGCCGCGCCGCGGTTCACGCAGTCCTTGGCGAAGTTGTCCAGGGCGAGCTGGAACCCCCTGGCCTGGCCGAGCGAGGACTGCACGGTGTCCAGGGTCGGGTTGACCACCCCGTCCAGTACCGACCTGCCGACGTTCTTCGGGAACAAGTTGGCGTAGACGCCGCCCAGTTCGGTGCCGTACGAGATGCCGAAGTAGTACAGCTTCTTGTCTCCGAGCACCTGACGCATCAGATCCATGTCGCGGGCGGCGTTTGTGGTGCCGACGTAGGGGAGCTCCTTGCCGGAGTTCTTCTTGCAGGCCAACGCGAAGGTCTTGATGTCCTTGACGAAGGCATTCACCTCGGCGCTGTCGTCCGGAATGGCGTCGGTCTCGTAGCGGGCGTCGAGCTGCCGGTCGGTCTCGCACTCCACGCCCGCACTGCGGCCGACCCCGCGCGGGTCGAAGCTGACCAGGTCGTAGCCGGCGCGGAGCTTGTCGTAGTCGGTGCCGAAGGCGGGCAGGGTGGCGACACCGGAAGCGCCGGGGCCGCCGAAGTTGAAGATGAGGGAGCCGATCCGCTTGTCCGGATTCTTGGCCCTGGCCCGGATGAGTGCCAGTTCGATCGTCTCGCCGCCCGGATTCGCGTAGTCGAGCGGGACCTTCATGAAGGAACACTCCCAGGGGGTGCCGTCGGGCAGGGGCGCCGGGGCCTTTCCGCCGCCCTGCTCGGGGGACGGGGCGGGGCAGGGCTTCCATGTCAGCTTCTGGGAGGCGAGGTAGCCGGAGCTGCTGCTCGCCTCGGCGGCGTTCGCGGCGAGCGGGGAGCTCTGCGGCCCGACCGGGCCGCCCTTGTCGCTGCTCTCCGAGCAGGCAGTGAGGGGAAGGAGCACGGTGGCGGTGGCGGCGAGAGCGGCAGCACGTAGGGCGGGGGAGGTCCTCATGGCCCCATCGTGCGGCGGGAACCGGGCCGCTGCACGGGCACCGGTCCAAGCGGGTGGCCGAGGGGCGCCCGAATAGCCCGACCGGCCTTGCGATCGCGTGACCGGCCTCACAGGCGGCGCCGGCGCCCGCCCGGCCCGAGGGCGAGCCCGCGGGACGGCTGAGGTCCCGTCAGGGCTCGCCCGCGACACGCCGTACGCGCGTCGGAGTCCGCTCTTTTCCTGCGGGTCGGAGTTCGCCCGCGGCGGTACGCGGCGCAGTGGGCCTTGCCTGCGGGTCAGAGCTCGCCCTTGCCAGTCGGAGCTCGCCCTTGCGGGTCAGAGTTCGCCCTTACGGGTCAGATGGTTGAAGCAGAGCCAGCCGGGAAGCACCGGCAGCCACAGCGTCAGCAGCCGGTAGAGCAGAACGGCCGGTGCCGCGACCTCCTTCGGCAGGCCGACCGCGATCAGCCCCAGCGTCAGCGCGCCCTCGACCGCACCCATTCCGCCCGGTGTGGGCGCCGCCGACCCCAGCGCGTTACCGGCCAGGAAGACCACCGCGATGCTCGCGTAACTGAGATGCGGCACATCCGGGCCGCTGAACGCCCGGACCGACGCGTCCAGACACATCACGAACAGGCCGGTCAGCAGCAGCATCCCGCCGATGCCCGTCAGCAGCTTCTGCGGCCGCTGCACCACGTCGAGCATGCGCGGTACGACCCCGGCGAACAGCGACCGCACGCGTGTCACCACGAACTTCCGCAGGAACGGAACCGCGGTTACCACCAGCACCAGCACGGCGACCGTCAGCAGCCCGGCGATCACCGTCCTGGAAGGCGTGAGCGAGGACGGGGTCTTCTCCGTACCGGTCAGATAGCCGAACGCCGCCAGCAACAGGATGTGGCAGCCGAGACCGAACAGCTGCGAGGCGCCGACACTCGCCACGGCGAGCCCCGGGCGTACGCCGGCACGCTGGAGGAAGCGGGTGTTCAGCGCGACACCGCCGACCGCGGCCGGGGCGACGATCTTCACGAAGGACCCGGCGACCTGCGCCAGCACGGTCTTGCCGAACGGCACCCGCTCCGGCACGAAGCCCAGCAGGCTCATCGCCGCCGCGACATAGCTGAGGGCCGAGAAGCCGACCGCAGCCGCCACCCAGCCCCACTCCGCCTGCTCGACCACCGCACCGAAGTCCGCCTGGGTGAACTGCGAGATGAGGAAGTACGCGGCGATCGCGCCGGCGATGCAGCTGACCAGGGTGCGCGCCTTGATGCGCTCCAGCCGGACCGGCTCGACCGGCGCCTGCGGCCGGATCAGCAGCACCTGCTGTCGCATCTGGGAGAGCAGGTCCTCCTCGCGCGCCTCTTCCAGGGCGTCTTCCATGGCCCGCTTCTCGGCCTGCTTCTGGATACGGAGCGACTTGCGGGCGGCCTTGTGGGCCGCCTTGTGGCCGATACCCGCGGCGGTGGCGGGCTCCTGAGCTGTCGCCCCGTGTTCGAGTGCCCTGGCCCGCTTGGCCGCGTCCGACGCGTCGAGCACCGCCTCGCGCTCGCGCTGCGCGCGTTCCCGGGCGAGCCGGCGCAGGGTCGCCCGGGTGGAGCGGCTCAGCGCGATCGGCTGGAGCAACGGCAGACAGTCCGCTACGGCATCGGGCCCCAGCACCTCCAGCGCACCGGCCACGGCCCGCTCGGCGCCCACCCGCAGACCCGTGGTGGTCAGCAGCTGGGCGACGTCCATCCGCAGGACCAGATCCCCGGCCGCGATCTCGCCGCCGCGCAGATCGGTGACGAACACCTTGCCGGAAAGATCCACCAGGATGGCGTCACCCGTGAGCCTGCGGTGCGCGATCCGTCGCGACTGGAGCGCCTTCACCTGATGCCAGGCGCCTCGCACCAGCTCGTCGGTGATCTCCGAGTCCTCCAGTGCGTCCAGGGAACGGCCGCCGATGTGCTCGTACACGAGCATCACGGCGTCGGGCCCGAGTTCCGAGGTGGCGATCAGTTTGGGCGCGTTGGCTCCGGCGGCGATCGCCGCGTACGCCAGCAGCGCCTCCTGTTCCAGCGCCTGGCGCAGCGACTGGATGGAACGGCGCTGGGTGATGCCGCGCAGCGTGAGCCTGCGCCACACCCGGTAGAAGAAACCCTGGGCCTGCTGCTCGCGGTCGACGACCGTCACGTCGAGCGGCGGCCCGTCCTCCAGGGTGACCAGATAGCCCCGCCCGCGGTCGTTCTGGTCGCCGGAGTCGGGCGCGTCCTCGGCGCGCATCGCGGTGACCGGGTGGAAGCCGACATGGCGCAGACCGGCCATCAGGTGCTGACCGGTCGGCCGGACGTTGGGCGAGCCGACCGTGTAAAGCGTGCCGTAGGCCACGGTCCAGCCGATCAGCACGGTGAGGATGATCGAGAACGGGGTCGTGTAGCCGCCGACCAGCATGGCGAACGCGTCGAGCAGCAGCACCACCCACAGCACGACGCGCCAGCGTGGCCGTCTCGCCATCCCGACCGCCGTCATATAGGCGATCACGGGGGCGAGATAGCCGTGTACGGGATCGGTGAGCGCGTCACCGGGCTGCGGCTGGGTCAGGGCGTCCTGGATGGTGCCGGGGGCGGACTTGGCCACCCAGAGGTCGGCGGCGAGCGTGACACCGTGTGCCAGTACGGCGGCGAGCACCCCGTCCGCGATCCGCAGTCCGTCACGTTTGATCAGCCGTTCGATGGCGAAGGCGACCGGAACGAGCAGCACGGCGATGCTGGACACCAGCCCGGCCATCTTGATCAGGATGTCGGGCGCCTGGCCGGTGCCCTTGTTGATGTCTTGTTCTAGGCCGGTGGTCGTGCCGTGGGCGAACGCGGCGATCGAGAACAGGATGACGATCGCGAGGACGCCGATGAGGATCCGCATGAGATCGGAGGGGCGGTGCACCCGGGCGGGGAGCAGCGGCTCGTCGCCCGAGACGCGCTCGGCCTGGTCCGCCGCGGCGGAACAGAGCGTCGAGCCGGTCAGGTGCTCGGGGACGTCCTGCCGTCCGGCACCGGGCGTGGTCTGCTGCTCGCCGGGTGCGTCTTGCTCTGTTCGGTCCGCTTGTTTCGCCTGGTCCGCTCGGTCTGCTTGCTTTGTTTGGTCCGCGCCGGGCTTTGTTTGCTCCGCACCTGTCGTCCGCTGCTTCGCGCCGGGCTTTTCTTGTTCCGCACCGGGCTTTTCGGCGGGCCCGTCCGACACGTCCGAGTACGGCTCGGCATCAGGGGCGTCCGCCGCCTTCGGTGGCTGCACGCCCTGCTCCTTCGTCGCCTCTGATGGGTTTTCGTGTTTTCGTATCACCGGTCACCGCCTGCACGATGGTGGCACGGCCCGGCGACAGAGGAGGGCATCAGGGTGCACTGTGCGGACACGCGAAGCGCAACATACGCTCCTTTGCTTCCGCACGCACGCCCCATGAACGGGCGCCCGCGGACCGGGCCGGGCTGTCGGTGGTGTACGGCAGGATGGGTCGGATGAGCCAACACCGGACGAGTGGCAACGGGACGAACGGCGACCGGGCGGACGATGAGTTGCCGGAGTACGCGGAGCGGGTCCTCGATGTCGCCGAGCTGATCCCGCCCGGCCGTGTCATGACGTACGGAGATGTCGCCGAGTGGCTCGGCGACGGCGGCCCGCGCCAGGTCGGCCGGGTCATGGCGCTGTATGGGGCCGCGGTGCCGTGGTGGCGTGTGGTGCGCGCCGACGGGGCGCTGCTGTCCGGCCACGAACTGCGGGCGCTGGACCACTACCGCGAGGAGAGCACCCCGCTGCGCGAGGCGTCGAGCAGCGCGGAGGGCCATGTGCCGCGCCTCGACATGAAGCGGGCGCGGTGGGACGGCGTCACCGGTCGCGCGGTCGCGGACGCCGACGCGGACAAGGACAGGGGCGGAGGTGCTCACATCTGACAGCTTCGGCCATTCGGGTGCCCCATGGGCGGTGCCAGGCCTGGCGGGTGATGTGGAACACGACGCGTTGGGCGACGACACCCGCGAGACGCGTGGCGCCTGTGAGATGTGTTGCACCCGCGAGGCGCGCGGCGCCTGCGACGCCTGTGACATCTGCGATATCTGTGACGCCTGCGACATCCGTGACCCCGAACGTGACGAGGTACGCAGCGGACTCGCCCCGTAGCGCGCCCCCGCTGGCGTAGCGTCGTCAGTTCGCAGCACGTACCGCACTCTCATCACCGGTACACCCAGTACACGCACGGAAAAGCCCCCGTGCACGCACGCACGACCCACGTACATCCAGTACCCCCGACACGAACACCCAGCACACCCACCAGGACCGGCGACCCACGTGAGCACCTCCTCCACCCGGCACAGCCCGCACCGTCAGGCACGGCAGCGGACCGCGGGCGCGTACCGACTGGTGCGCACCCCGCCGGGCTCCGTGGACCTCCCTCTCCTGGACGCGGCGCAACGCGCGGTGGTTGACCACCCCGGCGGCCCGCTTCTGGTGCTCGCCGGACCCGGCACCGGCAAGACGACCACGCTCGTCGAGGCGGTCGCCACACGTGTGATCTCGGGCACCGACCCGGCCCGCATCCTGGTCCTCACCTTCAGCCGCAAGGCCGCCGTGGAGCTGCGCGACCGGCTGGCCGCCCGGCTCGGTGCCGCCCGCGGTCCGCAGGCCACCACGTTCCACTCCTTCTGTTACGCACTGGTCCGCGCCCATCAGGACGCCGACCTCTTCGCCGAACCGACGCGGCTGCTCTCCGGGCCGGAGCAGGACGTCACCGTCCGCGAGCTGCTCGCCGGCCAGCTCGAACTGGAACGGGACGGCTTCCCGCACATCCGCTGGCCCGACGAATTGCGGGCCTGCCTGACCACGCGCGGCTTCGCCGACGAGGTACGGGCGGTGCTCGCCCGCAGCCGCGAGCTGGGCCTGGGCCCGGACGCGCTGGCCGACTTCGCCCGCCGCACCGGCCGGCCGGACTGGGGCGCCGCCGCCGCATTCCTCGCCGAGTACCTGGATGTGCTGGACGCGCAGGGGGTGCTGGACTACGCGGAGCTGGTGCACCGGGCCGTCCTGCTCGCGGAGCGCCCCGAGGTGTCGGAGCTGCTGGCCGGGCGGTACGACGCGGTGTTCGTGGACGAGTACCAGGATACGGACCCGGCGCAGGTACGGCTGCTGCGTGCGCTGGCCGGCAACCGGGGGAGCGCTCCGGGCGCCGGGGGCGGCCGGGAGCTGATCGCCTTCGGTGACCCGGATCAGTCGATCTACGCGTTCCGGGGCGCGGATGTGAACGGCATCCTCGACTTCCCGGACATGTTCCGGCGGGCGGACGGTGCCCCGGCCCCGGTCGGCGTCCTCACCACCTCGCGCCGTTCCGGCGGACAGCTGCTGGCCGCCACCCGGCTGCTCACCCGCCGGATGCCGCTGACCCGGCTGCCCTCGGCGAAGGTCCGCGCCCACCGGGAGCTCGCCTCGGTCCGCGAGGGCGGCAGCGTGGAGGCGTACACCTATCCGACCGCCTCGGTCGAGCTGGACAACATCGCCGATCTGCTGCGCCGGGCGCATCTGGAGGACGGCGTTCCGTGGCATGAGATGGCGGTGCTGGTACGGGCCGGAGGCCGCGTGATCCCCTCCGTGCGCCGGGCACTGACGTCGGCGGGTGTCCCCCTGGAGGTCGACGGCGACGACCTCCCCCTGCGGCACGAACCGGCGGTGGCCCCGCTCCTGACCGCCCTCCGCGCAGTCGCCACAGCGGCCCTGCGACGGAGTGTGCCGGGCGCGGAGGCTCCCGTTCCCGACCGGAAACCCGACCAGGAATCCGACCGGCTTCCCGACGTCGATGTCGACCGGGAACCCGACCTCGGTCCCGACCTCGGTCCCGACCTCGGTCCCGACCTCCGTCCCGACATCGGTCCCGACCGGGAATCCGGCAGGCCCACTGAGGAACCACCCGCCCTCGAAGCGCCCTTCTGGCTCGACACCGAGACCGCCCTGACCCTCCTCACCTCCCCTCTCGGCTCCATGGACGCGGCCGACCTGCGCCGGCTCGGCCGGGCCCTGCGCGACGAGGAGCGCGCCGCCGGGAATCGCGTACCGGCGCCCTCCGGCGACCTGTTGGCGCGCGCGCTCGCCGAGCCCGAACGGCTCGTCACGCACGATCCGGCGTACGCCCGCGGCGCCCAGCGCCTCGGTGCGCTCCTGCGCAAGGCGCGCGAGCTCCTCGAAGGCGGCGGCACCGCGGAGGAGGCTCTGTGGGAGCTGTGGGCCGGCACCCCTTGGCCGGGGCGGCTGGAGCGTGCCGCACTGCGCGGGGGCGCGGGCGGCCGCAACGCCGACCGCGACCTCGACGCCGTCTGCGCGCTCTTCGACACGGCGGCCCGAGCCGAGGAACGTACCGGCGGACGGGGTGCGCTCAACTTCCTGGAGGAGGTCGACGCCCAGGACATCGCCGCCGACACCCTGTCCAGGCGTGCGGTGCGCCCCGAGGCCGTACGGCTGATGACCGCGCACCGCTCCAAGGGTCTGGAATGGCGCCTCGTCGTCGTCGCGGGCGTGCAGGAGGGACTCTGGCCGGACCTGCGCCGCCGCGGTTCGCTGCTCGAAGCGGACCGGATCGGCCGCGACGGGCTGGCCGAACCGCTCACCCCCGGGGCCCTCCTCGCCGAGGAACGCCGCCTCTTCTACGTCGCGGCGACCCGGGCCCGCGAACGTCTCGTCGTCACCGCGGTCAAGGCACCCGCCGACGACGGCGATCAGCCGTCCCGCTTCCTCACCGAGCTCGGCGTCGAACCGCGCGACGTCACCGGCCGGCCGCGCCGCCCCCTTGCCGTCGCCGCGCTCGTCGCCGAACTCCGCGCCACCACTGTCGACCCCGACGCCTCCGACGCCCTGCGCGAGGAGGCCGCCCACCGCCTCGCCCGCCTCGCCGCGCTCACCGACGACGAGGGTCAGCCGCTCGTACCCGCGGCCCACCCCTACCGCTGGTGGGGCCTGTACGAGCCGACCCGCTCCACCGTCCCGCTCCGCGACCGCGACCAGCCCGTGGCCCTGTCCGGCAGCGCGCTGGACCAGCTCGCCAACACCTGCGCGCTCCAGTGGTTCCTCGGCCGTGAAGTGAAGGCGGACGCCCCGGCGACGGCCGCCCAGGGCTTCGGCAACGTCGTCCACGTCCTGGCCGACGAGGTGGCATCCGGGCGCACCCCCGCCGATCTGGCCGTCCTGATGGAGCGGCTCGACTCGGTCTGGGACGGCCTCGTCTTCGACGCCCCCTGGAAGTCCCAGCAGGAGAAGGAACAGGCCAGGGCCGCCCTCGAACGCTTCCTGCGCTGGCACGTCATGGACCGCGCCGGGCGCACCCCCGCCGCCAGTGAGCACGACTTCGACGTGACGCTGGAGGCGGGGGAGTACGAAGTACGCATCCGGGGCTCCATGGACCGCGTCGAACAGGACGCCGACGGCCGGGCGTACGTCGTCGACTTCAAGACCGGCAAACAGTCCCCGACCAAGGACGAGGTCACCCGCCACCCCCAGCTCGCCGTGTACCAGCTGGCCGTACGGGAAGGAGCGGTCGACGAGATCTTCGACGGGCGGCGCCCCGTGCCCGGCGGCGCCGAACTCGTACAGCTGCGCCAGCCCGCCCCCAAGAAGGAGGGCGGCGACGCCCTTCCCAAGGTGCAGGCCCAGGAGCCTCTCTCCGGTGAGTGGGTCCCCGACCTGCTGGCCACGGCCGCCGGACGGGTCCTGGACGAACGGTTCACGCCCACGACCGGCCAGCACTGCACGCACTGTGCCTTCCGAGCCTCGTGCAGCGCGCAGCCGGAGGGCCGGCACATCCTGGAGTGAGCCGGGTACGGACTCCCCGGCGGACCGCACGTTGTCAGTGCGTCCGGTTAGCCTCGGTCGGGTGTCCTCACCTATCACTGATCCCGAGCAGCTGAAGGAGCTCCTCGGGATCCCGTTCACCCCGGAGCAGACGGCCTGCATCACAGCGCCGCCCGCCCCGCAGGTGATCGTGGCCGGAGCCGGGTCGGGGAAGACCACGGTGATGGCGGCGCGCGTGGTGTGGCTGGTGGGGACGGGGCAGGTGGCCCCCGAGCAGGTCCTCGGACTCACCTTCACCAACAAGGCGGCGGGCGAGCTCGCCGAGCGCGTCCGCAAGGCCCTGGTCGCGGCCGGGGTCACCGATCCGGACGCCATCGACCCGGACAATCCTCCGGGCGAGCCCAGCATCTCCACGTACCACGCCTTCGCCGGCCGGCTGCTCACCGAGCACGGACTGCGCATCGGCCTCGAACCCACCACCCGCCTCCTCGCCGACGCCACCCGTTACCAGCTCGCCGCCCGCGTACTGCGCGAGGCGCCCGGCCCTTACCCGGCCCTGACCAGGTCGTTCCCCACGCTGGTCAGCGATCTGCTGGCCCTCGACGCCGAGCTGGCCGAACATCTCGTACGCCCCGAACAGCTCGCGGAGTACGACACCGACCTGCTCCGTACGCTCGAATCGGCCCGGCTCACCAACGCCGAGCTGCGCAAGATCCCCGAGACGGCGCAGGCCCGCCGAGAACTGCTGCAACTGACCCGCCGCTACCGCGAGGCCAAGAAGAGCCGCGACCTCCTCGACTTCGGCGACCAGATCGCGCTCTCCGCCGAACTGGCCCTCACCCGCCCGGAGGTCGGCGCGATCCTGCGCGACGAGTTCCGCGTCGTGCTGCTCGACGAGTACCAGGACACCTCGGTCGCCCAGCGCCTGCTGCTCTCCGCCCTCTTCGGCCGCGGTCCGGAAGGCCGCGGTCCGGAAGACGGCGGTCCGGCAGGCGGAGTCCCCGAAGGCGGTGGTCCCGAAGGTGCGGCGGTGACCGGGCACGCCGTCACCGCCGTCGGCGACCCCTGTCAGGCGATCTACGGCTGGCGCGGTGCCTCCGTGGCCAACCTCGACGACTTCCCGCTCCACTTCCCGCACGCCGACGGCACCCCCGCCACCCGCTACTCCCTCAGCGAGAACCGCCGCAGCGGCGGCCGGCTCCTCCACCTCGCCAATGGCCTCGCGGCACCCCTGCGCGCCATGCACGAGGGCGTCGAAGCCCTGCGCCCCGCCCCGGGTGCCGAGCGCGACGGCATCGTCCGCTGCGCCCTGCTGCGTACCCACACCGAAGAGATCGACTGGCTGGCCGACTCGATCGCCCACCTCGTCACGACCGGCAAGGCGCCCGGCGAGATCGCCGTCCTGTGCCGCACCGCGGGCGACTTCCCGGAGATCCAGGCGGCGCTGGTGGCCCGTGACGTCCCGGTCGAGGTCGTCGGCCTGTCCGGGCTGCTGCACCTGCCCGAGGTCGCCGACCTCGTCGCGGTCTGCGAGGTCCTTCAGGACCCCGGTGCCAACGCCTCCCTGGTCCGGCTGCTCACCGGCCCCCGCTGGCGGATCGGCCCCCGCGACCTGGCGCTTCTCGGCCGCCGTGCCCGCCTCCTCGTCCACCGTGCGGCCGACGGCGACGGCGACGACGCCGACCCCGACCGCCGCCTCGCCGAGGCCGTCGAGGGTGTCGACCCGGCCGAAGTGATCTCGCTCGCCGACGCGCTGGACACCTTCCTCGAATCGGGCGGCGGTGTGGACGACGGGCTTCCGTTCTCCACCGAGGCCCGCATCCGCTTCGCCCGCCTGGCTGCCGAACTGCGCGACCTGCGCCGCTCACTGGCCGACCCCCTGATGGACGTGCTGCACCGCGTCCTCGCCACCACCGGCCTGGAGGTCGAGCTCTCCGCGTCACCGCACGCCCTGGCCGCCCGCCGCCGTGAGACCCTCGCCAACTTCCTCGACGTGGCCGCCCGCTTCGCCGCCGTCGAAGGCGAGGCCACCCTTCTCGCCTTCCTGGGCTTCCTGCGGACCGCCGTCCAGTACGAGAAGGGCCTGGACAACGCACTGCCCGGCGGCGAGAACACCGTCAAGGTCCTCACCGCGCACAAGTCCAAGGGCTTGGAATGGGATGTCGTCGCGGTGCCCGGCCTGGTCACCGGCCAGTTCCCGAGCAGCCAGTCCCGCGACGCCTGGACCTCCCAGTCCAAGGTCCTCCCGCACGCCCTGCGCGGGGACACGGCCACCCTCCCCGTCCTCCACTCCTGGGACGCCAAGGGGCTCAAGGGCTTCAAGGAGGAGATGAAGGAGCACCAGCACACCGAGGAGCTCCGCCTCGGATACGTCACCTTCACCCGGCCCCGCACCCTGCTGCTCGGATCAGGCCACTGGTGGGGCCCGAGCCAGAAGAAGCCGCGGGGCCCGTCCGGCTTCCTGCACGCGCTGTACGAGCACTGCGTGGCCGGACACGGCGAGATCGAGGCATGGGCGGACGAACCGGCCGAGGACGAGAAGAACCCGGCGCTCGCCGAGAGGGAGGCCGACCACGCGTGGCCGCTTCCCCTGGACGACACCGCGCTGACCCGCCGCCGGGCCGCCGCGGACACGGTGATGGCGCATCTGGCTGCCCTGGCCGCGACGGGCGGTGCGCTGCCCGACGCCCCGGACCCGTACGACGCCCTTGAAGACACCCCGTACGACGACGATCTGTTCCCCGACGACGAGGCGTTCCCCGGCGAGCCCGACGACTGGGACGCCCTGTCGACGGAACCCCCGCAGTCCCCGGCTCCCGCCTCCCCTCCCCACGTTCCCGCGCCCCACACCCCCGCTTCCCCCGCTCCCACGCCCCAGGTCCCCGCGGCCCGCACTCCCGAGCCCGCCGGGCAGCGCACCCTCACCCCGGAGGAATCCCGCACGCTCGCCTCCTGGGACCGTGACCTCGACGCCCTCACCGGCGAACTGCGCCGCGCCCGCGCCACCGTGCGCGACGTCCTCGTACCCGCCTCGCTCTCCGCCACCCAGCTGCTGCGTCTCGCCGACAACCCCGACGGCTTCGCCCAGGAGCTGGCCCGCCCGATGCCGCGCCCCCCGCAGGCCGCGGCCCGAAGGGGAACCCGTTTCCACGCCTGGGTGGAGTCCCGCTTCGAGGAGCTGCCGCTGCCCATGCTCGGGCCGGACGAGCTGCCCGGCGGCGACGAGAACGACGCCGAGATCGCCGACGAGCGCGACCTCGCCGCACTAAAGGAGGCCTTCGAGCGCACCCCGTACGCCCGCCGCACCCCGTACCGCGTGGAGACGCCGTTCCAGATCACGCTGGCCGGCCGGGTGATCCGGGGCCGGATCGACGCGGTGTACCGCACCGGGGACACGTACGAGATCGTCGACTGGAAGACCACCCGCACCAACACCGCCGACCCCCTCCAGCTGGCCGTGTACCGCCTGGCCTGGGCCGAGCTGCACGACCTGCCGCTCACCGCCGTCACGGCCACGTTCCTGTACGTACGCAGCGGAGAGGCCGTCCACCCCACCCGCCTCCCGGGCCGGGCGGAGCTGGAGCGGCTCCTGCTGGACGAGCCACCCTCCGCAGGCCGATAGGCTCAACCACATGAGCGAGACCCCGGACAGCGCCGTCCGTACGTACACCGAACAGCACCGTGCAGCCTTCCTCGACGACCTCGCCGACTGGCTGCGCATCCCGTCCGTATCTGCCCAGCCGGTCCACGACGGGGACGTACGACGCAGCGCCGAGTGGCTGTCCGCCAAGCTCAAGGAGACCGGTTTCCCGGTCACCGAGATCTGGGAGACGCCCGGCGCTCCCGCGGTTTTCGCCGAGTGGCCGTCCGACGCCCCGGACGCCCCGACCGTCCTCGTCTACGGGCACCACGACGTGCAGCCCGCCGCCCGCGAGGACGGCTGGGACACCGACCCGTTCGAGCCGGTGATCCGCGACGGCCGCATGTACGGACGGGGCGCCGCGGACGACAAGGGGCAGGTGTTCTTCCACACCCTCGGCGTCCGGGCCCACCTCGCCGCCACCGGCCGGACCGCCCCCGCCGTCAACCTCAAGCTGCTGATCGAGGGTGAGGAGGAGTCCGGCTCCCCGAACTTCCGCGCCCTGGTCGAGGAGCGGTCCGCCCGGCTCACCGCCGATGCCGTGATCGTCTCCGACACCGGCATGTGGGACGAGACGACTCCCACGGTCTGCACGGGCATGCGCGGCCTCGCCGAGTGCGAGATCGAGCTGTACGGCCCCGAACAGGACATACACTCCGGATCGTTCGGCGGTGCGGTCCCCAACCCGGCAACGGCCGTGGCCCGGCTCGTCGCCGCACTGCACGACGCGGACGGCAGGGTCGCGATCCCCGCGTTCTACGACGGCGTGACGGAACTCACCGACACCGAGCGCGCGCTCTTCGCCGAACTGCCCTTCGACGAGGCGACCTGGCTGCGTACCGCCAAGTCCCGAGCGGCGTCGGGCGAGGCCGGCTACTCCACGCTGGAACGCATCTGGGCCCGCCCCACCGCCGAGGTCAACGGCATCGGCGGCGGATACCAGGGCGCCGGCAGCAAGACGATCATCCCGTCCTCCGCCCTGGTGAAGATCAGCTTCCGGCTGGTTGCGGGCCAGGACCCCGACCACGTCCAACAGGCCGTCCGGGCCTGGGCCGAGGCGCAGGTCCCGGCCGGTGTCCGGCACCGGATCACCTTCGCGCCCGCCACCCGTCCCTGTCTGACGCCGCTGGACCACCCCGCCCTGCAGGCCGTGGCCCGCGCCATGGGACGGGCCTTCGGCCAGAAGATCCTCTTCACCCGCGAAGGAGGCTCGGGGCCCGCCGCCGACCTGCAGGACGTGCTCGGCGCACCCGTCCTCTTCCTGGGCATCTCCGTACCGTCCGACGGCTGGCACGCGCCCAACGAGAAGGTCGAAATCGGCCTTCTGTTCAAGGGCGTGGAGACAGCGGCCCACCTCTGGGGTGAACTGGCCGCCGCACTCCGCTGAATCCTCTGAACACCCGATCCATCCCGGGGGAGTAGGAAGCACCTGTGAGCACCTTCGACAACGCCGCCACAGACCGGCCCATCGGTCTCACGGCGCCCAGCGGCATCGACCGGGCGGCGCACCACCGCCTCGACGAGGCCTGGCTGTCCGCCGCGTGGAGCCACCCGACCACCCGTGTGTTCGTCGTCTCCGGCGGGCAGGTGCTGATCGACGACACGGCCGACGGCGGTACGGAGATCGTCATGACCCCGGCCTTCGAGGCCCCGGTCACCGAGACCCACCGCTACTTCCTCGGCACGGACGAGGACGGCATCAGCTACTTCGCGCTCCAGAAGGACTCCCTGCCCGGCCGCATGGACCAGCCGGCCCGTCCGGCCGGCCTGCGCGAGGCCGGGCTGCTGCTCGGCCCCCGCGACGCCGGCCTGATGGTGCACGCGGTGGCTCTGGAGAACTGGCAGCGGCTGCACCGCTTCTGCTCGCGCTGCGGCGAACGCACGGTCATCGCGGCGGCCGGCCACATCCGCCGCTGCCCGGCCTGCGGTGCCGAGCACTACCCGCGTACCGACCCGGCGGTCATCATGCTGGTGACGGACGACCAGGACCGCGCGCTGCTGGGCCGCCAGGTGCACTGGCCCGAGGGCCGCTTCTCGACACTCGCGGGCTTCGTCGAGCCGGGGGAGTCGATCGAGCAGTCCGTGGCCCGCGAGGTCTTCGAGGAGGCGGGCATCACCGTTGGCGAGGTCGAGTACATCGCCAGCCAGCCCTGGCCGTTCCCGTCCAGCCTGATGCTCGGTTTCATGGCACGCGCGACCTCGTCGGAGATCGACGTGGACGGCGAGGAGATCGAGGAGGCCCGCTGGTTCTCCCGCGAGGACCTGACGGCGGCCTTCGAGTCGGGCGAGGTCATGCCGCCGTTCGGCATCTCGATCGCGGCCCGCCTGATCGAGCTCTGGTACGGCAAGCCGCTCCCGAAGCCGGGCACGGTCGGCTGACGTACGGCATACGGCTCACGGCTCACGCGAAACGCCCTCTCCGGTCGAGCACCGGAGAGGGCGTTCACGTACGGCGTCCGCGTACCGCGTTCCCGCACTGCGGGAGCTGCCGGATCAGACGGCGAGTGCCTGCTTCACCTGGGCCAGGGACGGGTTCGTCATGACGGCCTCGACACCGGTGGAGCCGACCACCAGGACGGTGGGAACGGTCTGGTTGCCCCCGTTGGCCTTCTCGACGAAGGCCGCGGACTCCGGGTCCTGCTCGATGTTGATCTCGTTGTACGCGATGCCCTCGCGGTCCATCTGGCCCTTGAGCCGACGGCAGTAGCCGCACCACGTGGTGCTGTACATCGTCACAGTGCCCAGCATGTCTTCGCGCTCCTCTGGCTCGTCAGTCTGTCTCATCCGTCTCATCCGTCATGCGGAGAAGCTGGAAAGTGCGTCACCGCACGGAAGGGGAACGTACGTGAGGCAACCACCATTCCCGCGACCACCCCCGTATCGGGCGGCAGGCCGCCACCCCGTAGCGGGCCGCCACCTCGCATTAGTACGACAGATGCGGCCCCCCCTGTGGACAACCTTCGCACCGGCCTCTTCCGACCTGGCAGCATGGCGGGGTGACAGCAGCAACGCATTCCTCCCTCTTCCCGCAGGTCCCCGAGTCGGCCGACGCCGTGCTCGACGGCCTGGACCCCGAGCAGCGCGAGGTCGCCACGGCCCTGCACGGCCCGGTGTGTGTGCTGGCCGGAGCCGGTACGGGCAAGACGCGCGCGATCACGCATCGCATCGCCTACGGGGTGCGCGCCGGAATACTCCAGCCGACGAGCGTGCTCGCCGTCACCTTCACCAACCGGGCCGCGGGCGAGATGCGGGGACGGCTGCGCCAGCTCGGCGCGGGCGGGGTGCAGGCGCGGACGTTCCACTCCGCCGCCCTGCGCCAGCTCCAGTACTTCTGGCCGAAAGCGGTCGGTGGTGACCTGCCGAGGCTGGTGGAGCGCAAGGTCCAGCTGGTCGCCGAGGCCGCGGCCCGCTGCCGCATCCGCCTCGACCGCAACGAGCTGCGCGATGTCACCAGCGAGATCGAGTGGTCCAAGGTCACCCAGACCGTGCCCGCCGACTACCCGGCCGTGGTCGCCAAGACCCAGCGCGACGCCCCGCGCGACCCGGCGGAGATCTCCCAGATCTATGCGATGTACGAGCAGCTGAAGCGCGACCGCTCGGTGATCGACTTCGAGGACGTGCTGCTTCTCACCGTCGCCATCCTCCAGGACCGCCATGACATCGCCGACCACGTCCGCCGCCAGTACCAGCACTTCGTCGTCGACGAGTACCAGGACGTCAGTCCGCTCCAGCAGCGGCTGCTCGATCTCTGGCTCGGAGACCGCGACACCCTGTGCGTCGTCGGCGACGCCAGCCAGACGATCTACTCCTTCACCGGGGCCACCCCCGACCACCTGCTGAATTTCCGCACCCGCCACCCCAATGCGACGGTGGTGAAGCTGGTCCGGGACTACCGCTCCACCCCCCAGGTCGTCCATCTGGCCAACGGGCTGCTCGGCCAGGCCCGCGGCCGTGCCGCCGAGCACCGGCTCGAACTGGTCTCGCAGCGCGAGCCCGGCCCCGAGCCCGCCTATACGGAGTACGCGGACGAGCCCGCGGAGGCAGAGGGCACCGCCCGCCGCATCCGCGATCTGATCGCCGCGGGCGTCCCGGCCGGCGAGATCGCCGTGCTCTACCGGGTCAACTCCCAGTCCGAGGTCTACGAGCAGGCCCTGGCCGACGCGGGCGTTCCGTACCAGCTGCGCGGCGCCGAGCGCTTCTTCGAACGGGCAGAGGTACGGGAGGCGGGCGTCGCCCTGCGCGGCGCGGCCCGCGCGGGGGGCAACGACTCCCTGCTCGACGACGCGGAGGGGCTGTCGGCGGAAGTGCGCGCGGTGCTCTCCACCAAGGGATGGACCACGGAACCGCCCGCGGGCTCCGGCGCGGTGCGCGACCGCTGGGAATCCCTGGCCGCCCTGGTCCGGCTCGCCGAGGACTTCGAACAGGCCAAGCCGGGCGCGACACTCTCCGACCTGGTGGCGGAACTCGACGAGCGGGCCGCCGCCCAGCACGCCCCCACCGTCCAGGGAGTCACGCTCGCCTCGCTGCACTCCGCGAAGGGCCTGGAGTGGGACGCCGTGTTCCTGGTCGGTCTGACCGAGGGCATGATGCCGATCACCTACGCCAAGACCGACGAGCAGATCGAGGAGGAGCGTCGTCTGCTGTACGTCGGTGTCACCCGGGCGCGCCTGCACCTCTCGCTGTCGTGGTCGCTGTCCCGCTCACCCGGCGGCCGCGCCGGACGCCGTCCGAGCCGGTTCCTGAACGGACTGCGCCCCGGCTCGGTGGCCCTCGGCGCGCGTGCCGCGGCGGGTGGCGGCGGCGGGATCGAGCGGGGCATCGGACGGATCGCCAGGCGCGGCACGCGCGGCCCTGCCCGGTGCCGGGTCTGCGGCAAAACCCTCACCGACGCGGGCGAGATGAAGCTGATGCGTTGCGACGACTGCCCCTCCGACATGGACGAGGCGCTGTACGAGCGGCTGCGCGACTGGCGGGCGGTCCGGGCGAAGGAGATCGGTCAGCCCGCGTACTGCGTCTTCACGGACAAGACACTGATGGCGATCGCGGAGGCGGTGCCGGGCAGCGCGGGCGAACTGGCCGGGATCTCCGGGGTCGGCGCGCGGAAGCTGGACCGGTTCGGGACCGCGGTACTTGCCATGTGCGCAGGTGAGACGGTGGAGGAAGGGGCCGGGGACGCCGTTGACGAGGTGTGAGAAAAACTCGTCGAAAAAATAGTTTGCGCCCGCCCCAGTCATCACCATAGGTTCTTAACCACGGGAACAGCGACTTCTCTGAAGCCCTGGCCCTGTGCTGTACTTATCCGAATACGTAGGACCGGTTCACCGGTCCCCCTGAGACGCCGAGAGGAGGCGATTGAAGTGATCAGCATCATCGAGACCAACAAAGTGACCGATCTCTCGGTCGTCTCCGCCTGCTCGCTCGGCCTCGCCTGCTCTTCCGAGTCCTCGCTCCGTGGCATCGGTATGTCCGGCATTTCTGCCGTCAGCCCGCTGTCCCTGGCGAGCCTCCCCGTGCGGGAGCGCAATGAGCGACCGACCCAGGCACCGGCAGCAGTAGGAGCGAAGGGACAGGCCCAGGCCTATGCCTTTGCCGCCGTCGGTGCGGGAGCGGAATCCGGCGCCAAGAAGCAGATGACGCACCACCACACGATGTGGGCCTTCCGTGGGCCTGAACCCTGGAGTGATCCAGCCTGATTCACCATCAGGCCGGCGCCTTCAGGGCCGCGGAACCCCACTCGGGATCCGCGGCCCTTTTGTTTTGTCCAAACGGACGAGACAACCCGAAGGAGCCTCGGGACAAGCAGCACCCGGTACCAGCCGCCTACCGGCCAACAGGCCGGAACGACCAGACGAGGACACCACCCACCGTGCAACTCGAAGCGCACGCCCCGTCCGTACCGACTTCCGACACGATCCCGCCGCCCGGCCTCACGGAGGACTCCGCCTTGATCCCCCTCACTGCGCTCACCGCGCTCGATGACGCCATCGAGAACCTCGGCGTGCCCGTCCCCTGCCGCTCCTATGACCCGGAGGTCTTCTTCGCCGAGTCGCCGGCCGACGTCGAGTACGCCAAGTCCCTTTGCCGCACCTGCCCGCTCATGGAGGCCTGCCTCGCCGGCGCCAAGGAGCGGCGCGAGCCGTGGGGCGTCTGGGGCGGTGAGCTCTTCATCCAGGGCGTCGTCGTCGCTCGCAAGCGGCCGCGTGGCCGTCCGCGCAAGAACCCGGTCGCGGCGTGACCGCCGTGCTGGGGGTCCCGGCCCCCAAACCCATGAAGCGCCCCGGAACCATCGACCGTCCCCACACCCACGATCCCCGAAATCAGGCTCCGATGTCCGTCCCCACGAATGAGCCCGTCGGCTCCGCAACACCGAACGTCACGATCACCGGCGCGAACGACTCGCGTCAGAACAGGACCCGCGAGATGCAACTCATCCCAGAAGCCCTGGCTCGTGCGCATATGCACGGCCGTCTGAGGGAAGCCGACGCGCAACGCCAGGCCGTCCGCCTGGTCACCGCGCGCCGGATGCAGCGCCGGGCCGAGCGCGCCTCGATGCGCGCCCGCCGTGCGCTGGCCATGGCGGTCATGCACTAGTCAGGCCAGAGACCAGCAGCACCCGCTGCCGGGCAGCCGCTCTGCCCGGGAGCAATCAGTACCCCATAGCGAGTACCCCTTCCGCGGGGCCGGTCCGTTCGGATCGGCCCCGCGGTTGTGCTGAGCGGGTGTGCTGGGTGGTCGTGTTGTGTGGTTCCGCGCGGCACGGCAGCGACGGAGTTATCGTCACAAGGTGAACGAGGAGACTCATCACTGGGTTCAGCAATCCCCGCGGAGAGACGCCGCAGTGGTCGCATGTGCCCTGTGCGGCACCTCCGCCGGCAGCGGTACCGCACCGCCGACCTGGCTCTGCTCCGTGGAGAACGGCAGCCGCCAGTACTTCTGCGAAGAGTGCGCCCGTACCCACATCCGGGCGATCGAGAGCCGTCTCGACTCAGCCTGGTGGTGAGGTCCGGGGTGTGACGGCCCGGTACGTGACGCCCGGGGTGTGAGGCCCCGGGCCGTCACATCCCGGACTCGGTACCGGGGCCTGAAGGCCCCCTGCCCTACGCGCCCGCGGCGGCGTCGCCCGCCAATTCCTGTACCACGGGCTCCTGCTCATCCACCGAAAGGAACCCCGGTACCCAGGCTTCGAGTTCGTCACGCAGCCGCACCGTCGCACCCAGCTGACACAGCACCCCGATCGTGCTCAGCGTTACCCGGTGTATGAGCAGATAGGCGGGCGGCAGATTCAACTGTTTGCCCAGCTGATGAGCGGGCGAGCGAGGATCCGCGATCCGCGTCGCCTGATTGCGCATCCAGTTCCGGGTGAAGGTGAACTCCTCCACCTGCGCCGGTTCGATGATCGGGAGAAGATAGTCGAGCACCGCATCAGGGTCGAGGTCGATCGAATCCTTGACGAACCCCTCCTCGCGCAGCAGCTCGTACACCGCCTCCGCGTCATCCGCCAGCGCCAGTCGCAAGGAATCACCGATGGTCTGCGGCAGACCACCGGGCAGCCGGTCCACCGTGCCGAAGTCCAGCACCCCGAGCCGCCACTGCCCGGCCTCGCCGGCCTTGTCGCTCACGCCCGTCTCACCGACTTCACCGGTCCTGTCGTCCGGGGACAGCAGCCGGAAGTTGCCCGGATGCGGGTCCGCGTGCAGCAGACCGGTGCGTGCCGGACCCGAGAAGAGGAAACGCGCCAGCAACTGACCGGCCCGGTCCCGCTGTTCCGGCGTGCCCTGCGCGATCACATCGGCCAGCGGAACACCGTCCATCCACTCCGTCACCAGCACCTGGTCGGACTGGTGCACGACACCGGGGATCACGACATCCGGATCGGCCGCGAACTCCTCCGCATGGACCTGTTGCGACCGTGCCTCCTGTTCGTAGTCCAGCTCCTCCGAGACCCGGTCACGCAGCTCCGTGATGAGCGGCTTGATGTCCATTCCCGGGATCAACGGGCCGAGCAGCCGGGCGAACCTGCTGAGCTGGGTCAGATCCGAGAGCAGCGCCTCTCCGGCGCCCGGGTACTGCACCTTCACCGCGACGTCCCGCCCGTCGTGCCACACCGCCCGGTGGACCTGACCGATCGAGGCGGCGGCCGACGGCTTGTCGTCGAATTCGAGGAACAGCTCCCGCCAGTCCTCGCCGAGCCGCTCCTCCAGCACCGCGTGCACCGTGCCGCTGGGCAGCGGAGGCGCGGCTTCCTGCAGTTTGGTGAGCGCCGCCCGGTACGGTCCGGCGACCTCCTCGGGCAGTGCCGACTCGAAGACGGACAGAGCCTGACCCAGCTTCATCGCCCCGCCCTTCAACTCGCCCAGGACCTTGAAAAGCTGATCCGCGGTGCGCTGCTGGACCTCCCGGGCGACCAACTCCGCGGACTTCCCGCCGATCCGCTTGCCGAGGCCCCACGTGGCGCGGCCTGCGAAACCCAGTGGCAGGGCGGCCAACTTGGCGGTACGGGTGACCGCTTTCCGGGGTAGATCAGACATGAGCCCCTCCAAATCCCAGACTGCCGTACCGCGTGCGACGGCTACCCGGCCATTGTGTCGTGTACCGCGTCGGCCACGGAGGTGCGCTCCCCCTCAGTGTGCCCAGCTGCCCCGCAGTAGCAGCCGGGGTGCGTCCCGATTCGCTCCGACCGCCAGTCCAGCAGCGGTAGCGCGGCCTCCCAGCGGGTCCCCGTACTGGCCGGCAGCTCCCCGTCCAGAAAGGACAGCGCGTGGGCGGTCGCCAGACCGGCCACCGCCGTCGCCAGCGCCAGGTCGCAGGCCTGGACGGCGGTGCGCCGCCCGGACTGCCACTGCGAGAGCATTCTGGACCAGTCCTTGTCCCGCTCCGTACGTTTCAGCGCCAGACATCCCGCGCACGCCGTGCCCCCGGGCAGGACCAGGGGTCCGACCACCCCCGTCGCCTCCATCACCCCGGCATAGAGGTGGGGAGTCCCCGAAGCGATCCACGGCTCCGCCGGGCGCGGGTCGGGGGCGTACACCGCGAGGCCGTCACGAGGGGCGACCACGATCAGCGAGAGCCCCGGCTCACCACCCGCCGAGGCCTCCTCCGTCCGGGGAGCCGAACCGGCGGCGGATCTGCGCACCAACTGCCGGGCCGCGGTGGCCCTGCGCTCCCCGACGGCCGCCGGTGGAAGCCCACCGGGTGAGACGTCCCACGGCTCGGTGCACCCGCCGTCCAGGACCTCCACCCGGCCCACCCCGGAGCCGGACAGCACCGCCGCGATCGTGGCACCGACCCGCCCCGCACCCCGAACCTGTACCCGCATCGCACGGCGGGCCGCCAGCCGCCGCATCCCGCCACCCGGCTCGGGATGGACTACTGAAAGCGACGCCAGGTCAGGACGGTGCCGCTCCATGGCGTCGGGCCGGTTCCGTAACGCATCGGTCTCCGGGCCGGCGGCCCGCACATCGTCGATCAGGCCGGCGTCCAACAACCTGCTGATCAATGTGTCCACTTGATGGTCCGACAGGTCCAGCTCGCGGGCCTCTTCACGCAGCAGCGGCAGGCCGCGCGTACCGTCGAGCAGCTCCAGAAAGCAGCCCGTGGCGATATCCATCGGGCCGAGCTTCACCGCGTGGGCGGCGGTCACCCCGAATTGCACGGTGCCCTGTGTGCACCACGCGCGGCGCAGTGCGGGCTTCAACATCGGATACACGCCTTCTCCCCGGTCTGTGTTCCATGGTCTCTGTGCGCGGGCTGTGGCCTGGATCTCCGCGAGATCCGTTGTCAGAATGCAGGTCGGCGGCGAAGTGTGCAGAAAGTTATCCACAGGCATGGGGTATTAGTCGTTCAAATGGTGCATGGCGCGGAGTGGATCGCGCGCGAACCGTCCCGGAGGCGGGACTTCCCCCACTGACACCGGGTAACGTCATGGCGTGCCCGCCGACCCGTCACCCGGACTCGCCGAGGAGACCCCCGCGCGCAGTACCGGAACCCCTCAGCGCAGCGCGATGGACCGTCCGCCCCGCGCCTCGGCAACGAGCGCGGTCGAGGTCCGCAGGAGCACCCGCCGCAGCAGAACGGTCTCCGCGTACCGGGAGGGCGACCGCACCATCGTGCTCATCCCCGCACGGATGTCCGAGGCCGAGGAGCAGCGCTGGGTGAACGTGATGCTCGACAAGCTCGCGGCCCAGGAGAGCAAGCGCATCCTCGGCGACAGCGAACTGACCGAGCGCGCCGAGCGGTTGTCCGCCCAGTATTTCGAGGGCCGGGCCAGACCTGCGTCCGTGCGATGGGTGACCAATCAGAACACCCGATGGGGGTCCTGCACACCGGCGGAGGGCAGCATCCGCCTGTCGCACCGGCTGCAGGGCATGCCCGAGTACGTCGTCGATTACGTACTGGTCCATGAGCTGGCCCACCTGCTCGTCCCCGGCCACGGTCCGCGCTTCTGGCGGCTGCTGGAGGCGTATCCCCGTACCGAACGGGCCAGGGGATACCTGGAGGGTGTGGTGGCGGCCGACCGGCTGCCGCATCTGCCCGCAGCGCGCGGTGAGTGACGGTCAGCGGTTCTGTACCGGGTCTGTACCGACTTAGCTCGATGTCGGAGTTTGCGGTTAGCCTGGCGCGACGCATTCACATTCGGGATGGGGGACGGTCGTTACGCATGGCCAGGGAATTCCAACGCGGCCACAAGGCCAAGATCAGCGATCTCACACCGGGGACGGACCTGTACGTAGGTGTGCAGATCGCCGGCCCGGGACTGACCTTTGACATCAGCTGCTTCGGCCTCGATGCCAATGAGCAGCTCTCCGACGACCGGTATTTCATCTTCTTCAACCAGCCTAAATCACCCGAGGAGTCCATTCAGCTTCTCGGCGCCCAGGCCGGTGACACCGAGTCGTTCCGTGTCACGCTGGACCGCATTCCGGCGAACATCCACAAGCTGTCGTTCACCGCGACGGTCGACGGCGCCGGGCAGATGTCCCAGGTCGGCCCCGGCTACATCCGGATCGTCGCGGGTGGCGAAGAAGTCGTCAGGTATGCCTTCAACGGTTCGGAGTTCACCACCGAGCGTGCGGTGATGCTGGGCGACTTCTATCTAAAGGATGTCTGGCGGTTCGCCGCTGTGGGACAGGGCTTCGATGGTGGTCTCGAGGCGTTGCTGAAGAACTTCGGCGGCGAGGTCGCCGAGGAAGCGCCCGCCGCACCTCAGCCGCAGGCCGCCGCCCCGTCGTTCGCCCCGCCCGCCCAGGCGGCCGCACCGGCACCAGCCCCGTCCTTCGGCGCCCCGGCCGCACCGCAGGTACCCCACGCACCGCAGCCCGCCCCATCCTTCGGCGCCCCGGCCGCGCAGTCCCCGGCTCCCACGCCGCAGCAGCAGATGCATGCAGCGCCGACGATAGCGGCCCCGATGGCGCCGCACGGCGGTATGGTGCCGCCGCCCGCCCCCGTCCCGGCTCCCTACGGCCAGCCTGGTCGGCCGCCCCAGCAGCCGCAGTTCGGGCAGATCCCCGGTCAGCAGCCCCCGCCCGTCGCTCCGTACGGCCAGCAGGCTTCTGCCGAGTACGGCCAGCAACCCCCCGGTATGCAACCCCCTGGTATGCAACCCCCCGGTATGCCCCAGGGCGTTCCGCAAGGGATGCCGCAGGCCGGGGCCGGGCTGCAGGCCGCGCTCCAGCCGTACAAGGAGACGGCCACCGGGCAGCGTTGGACCCCGCAGAACCAACAGCTCATGCGGGTCGACCTCACCATGGGCGGTACGCCCGTGCTCGCCCGTCAGGGCAGCATGGTGATGTACCAGGGCAAGGTCGACTTCGGCTACAAGGGCGCCGGTTTCGCCGGCCGGATCGTCGGCAACGCGACCGGTCAGGAAATTCAGCTGATGCGCTGCACCGGCCGCGGGCAGGTCTTCTTCGCCGAGGACGGCTCCCATCTGCACGCCATCGAACTGCAGGGCGACGGCATCTGCGTCTCGGCGGAGAACGTCCTCGCCTTCGACGAGTCGCTGCAGCACGAGGTCCGCAGGATCGAAGGCCATGGCATCCCCGGCGGCGCCCTGTTCACCATGCAGTTCCAGGGCACCGGCACGGTCGTCGTCAAGACTCACGGCGTGCCCGTCGTCCTGCCCGTCACCCCGACCACGTTCGCCGACTGCAACGCCGTCGTCGCCTGGTCGTCCGCGTCCCAGGTGATCATCTCCAGCCAGGTCCGGCTGCGCCGCAACGCGTACCCGGGACACAGCGGCGAGACCGTCAACCTTCAATTCCGGGGCGCCCCCGGCAACTTCATCGTCGTCCAGCCCTACGAGGTCTGAGGGAGCCCGTCATGAACCAGCAACTCGCGGGCTACGCCCCGACCCCCGTCACGGCCCGTATGGAGAACCACGGGCACATGATGCTCAAGGTCGCCATGGCCACCGGCCAGGACCTCTACGCCCGTACCGGCTCGATGGTCGCGTACGAGGGATTCATCCAGTACGAACCCAACCCGCCGGCCGTCCGTCAGATCGCCTCCCAGTGGATCACCGGGGAGGGTACGCCGATCATGAAGTGCTCCGGCGACGGACTGCTCTACCTCGCCGACTACGGCGCCGATGTGGTCGTCATCAACCTCAACGACGACTCCCTCTCGGTCAACGGCACCAACGTCCTCGCCTTCGACGGCCATCTCACCTGGGGCGTGGAGCGGGTCAAGGGCCTCGCCAAGTTCGCCGGTCAGGGCTTGTGGAACGTCTGCATCTCGGGCACCGGCTGGGTCGCCATCACCTCACGCGGCACCCCGATCGTCGTCGACTGCGGACGCGGCGAGGACGAGACCTACGTCGACCCGGACGCCCTCGTGGCGTGGTCCCCGAACCTCAAGGTGAAGGGCAAGCGCAGCTTCAAGGCCTCCTCGCTCATCGGGCGGGGCAGCGGCGAGGCGTACCAGATGGCTTTCTCCGGCCAGGGCATCGTCGTCGTACAGCCGAGCGAGGACAGTACCGACCGCCTGCGGATCCGGAACTGAGGGGGGAGAACACATCGTGCAGAGTCCGCTTTTCAGCTACACGGAACAGCAGTCCCAGGACCGGTACACCGTCCAGAACCCGCAGCTCCTGCGGGTCTCGCTGACCGGTCACGACGACGTCCTCGCCCGCAAGGGCGCCATGGTCGCCTACCAGGGACTGATGGAGTTCGACGGCGAGTACGAGTCGCACGGGCAGCGCCGCGCCCGCGCGAGCACCGGCGAGGGCCTGGAACTGATGCGCTGCTCCGGGCAGGGCACCATCTACTTCGCCAATCTCGCGCAGTACATCCACGTCGTGGACGTCGACCGCGACGGCATCACGGTGGACAGCGCCTACGTCCTGGCCCTCGATTCCTCGCTGCACACCGAGGTCATCGCCGTGGACAGCCAGTACGGCATCTCCGGCACCGGCAAGTACCAGCTCAACATCTCCGGCACCGGGAAGGTCGCCCTGATGACCTCGGGTCAGCCGCTGATGATGCAGGTCACGCCGGACAAGTACGTCAACGCCGACGCGGACGCGATCGTCGCCTGGTCCAGCTCGCTGCGCGTGCAGATGCAGGCCCAGACGCACTCCTCGGGCGTCTGGCGGCGGCGTGGCAACACCGGCGAGGGCTGGGAGCTCAGCTTCCTCGGCCAGGGCTTCGCCCTGGTTCAGCCGAGCGAGGTGCTGCCGCCGCAGAACCACGAGATCGGCCAGGGTCTCCGGGCCCAGTACGGCATGGGCCAGCACGGCGCCCATGGGCAGAACCAGAACAACGCCTGGAACTGAGCCGCGGCGCACGCACCGGCACCACAGCGGTAAGGGGCGGTCTCCAGGGAGACCGCCCCTTACCGGTGCCGCACGGTGTGCCTACCGGCGCTGCCCGAGCGCGGCGCGGGCCCGCGTCATCAGACGCACGACCGAGGTGTCGGCCACCGACGCGACCTCGTCGTACGCGAACCAGCGCAGGTCCAGCGACTCGTCACTGATCTGCTCCGTCGCACCCGACGGCGCCAGCGCCGCGTACTGGACGTCCAGGTGCCAGTGACAGGGCGCGGGGATCGGGTGGCGGTCCAGCGTCACTGGTCCGCCTGCGAGCAGGGTCAGGCCGCTGATGCCGGACTCCTCGGTGGCCTCCCGCAGGGCCGCGGCGGCCAGCGTCGTGTCCTGCGGTTCGCAGTGGCCGCCCATCTGCAGCCACATCTGCAGCTTGCGGTGCAGGGTGAGCAGAACCCGGCCCCGATCCGGATCGATGACCAGTGCGCTGGCCGTCAGGTGTCCGGACTCGCAGGCCTTCCACATGCCGTCGGAATGCTGAGCCAGATGATCCAGATAGACCTGGCGCAGTTCCTCCTGGGCCGGGTCCTCCGGGTTCTCGTACCCCTTCAGTACGAGAACGGCGTCGTCGTACAGGCTCACTGGTCGGTGTCGCCCTTGCCGTTGCCGTCGTCGCTCTTTCGGCCGTCCGTTCCTCCGGTGCCCGGCTCGCTCGTGCCGTCCGCTGCGGCCTCGGGCTTCTGCGGGCCCTTCGCGGCCTCGCCGAGCATCTTGTCCAGCTCGGAGAAGTCCAGCTGCTCGTGGTGCACGAAGCCGTCGGGATCGTCCAGGTCCTCGGCGGTCGGCAGCATGTCGGGGTGCGCCCACAGAGCGTCGCGGCCGTCGAGACCGCGGGCGTCGGTGAGCGACGCCCACAGGCGCGAGGCGTCACGCAGCCGCCGCGGGCGCAGCTGGAGGCCGATGAGCGTGGCGAACGTCTGCTCGGCCGGCCCGCCGGAGGCGCGACGCCTGCGCATGGTCTCGCGCAGCGCGTCGGCCGAGGTCAGCCGGGACTTCGCGGCCTCGTGCACCACGGCATCCACCCAGCCCTCGACCAACGCGAGAGCCGTCTCCAGCCTGGCCAGGGCGGCCTTCTGCTCCGGGGTGTCCTCCGGCTGGAACATGCCCTGCTGAAGTGCGTCCTGCAGCTGCTCGGGCTGCGACGGGTCGAACTGGCCGACCACGTCCTCCAGCTTGCTGGTGTCGACCTTGATGCCGCGCGCGTACCCCTCGACGGCGCCGAACAGATGCGAGCGCAGCCACGGAACATGGGCGAAGAGCCGCTGGTGGGCGGCCTCGCGCAGGGCGAGATAGAGCCGCACCTCCTCCTGCGGCACGCTGAGGTCCTTGCCGAACCTCTCGACGTTCAACGGAAGGAGCGCGGCCTTGCCCGCCGGGCCGAGCGGCAGCCCGATATCGGTCGAACCGACCACCTCGCCTGCCAGCACACCGACGGCCTGGCCGATCTGCTGGCCGAACATCGCGCCGCCCATCGACCGCATCATGCCGATGAGCGGGCCCGCCATCGCCTGCATCTCCTCAGGCAGCACGTCACCCATGGCCAGACCGACGCGCTCGGCCACCGGGTCGACCAGCTTCTGCCAGGCGGGGAGGGACGCCTCGACCCACTCCGCACGGCTCCACGCCACGGTCGAGACCGAACCGGAGGGCAGCGACGTCACCCCGTCCAGCCAGAGGTCGGCCAGCCGCAGCGCCTCGTCGACCGCGGACCGCTCGGACGGGCCGACGCTCATGTCCTTGGTGCCGTCCGGCGTGCCCTGCGAGACCGTCTGGCGGGCGATCTGCTTGGCCATGTCCCAGTTCACGGGACCGCCCTCGTAGCTCAGCATCTGGCCGAGCTGCTGGAAGGCCGCCCCGAGGTCGCTGGGGTTCATCGTGCCGAACATCGCCGCGAACGGGTTGTCGCCGCCCGCGCCGGGCCCGAAGCCGAACGGGTTCGCCGGCCCGCCCGAACCCTGCCCACCTCCGGTGGGGTCCTTCTTCTTGCCCTCGTCGCCGTTCTCCGGCTCCTCCGGCGGAAGGCCGAATCCGAATGGGGTGTCACTCACGGGTTTCCTCGGCTCGTAGGGCCGCCGGCTCGAACCGACGGCGACTGCCCGACATCACCATCCAGCGTAGACACCAAAAGTCCGCTTGGGGCCTCAGTGCTCCGCCGGCTCCCGGCCTGCGGCAGGATGGACGCCACCTGGTACGTACGCGTCATTCGGGTACGTACTGAAGACAACCGCTGGAGACGCCCGGTGAGTTCCCCAGATCCTCAGGTTCGCGCAGCGCGAAACCTGTCCGACCCCTCGACCGAGTACAAGCCCGCAAAAAACCGCTCCAGGAGCCGCGGCCCCGTCGTCGCGGTCACCGGAGCCGCGGGGGGCGTCGGTGAGCTGCTCACCGCACGCCTCGCGGCATCCGAGGAGATCAAGCAGGTCATCGCCATCGATGAACGCCGCGGAGAGGTCTCCGAGGCGACCTGGCACATCCTCGACGTCCGGGACCCCGCCATCGCGGAGAAGCTGCGCGGCGCGGATGTCGTCGTGCACCTGGCACTCGATCTCGACCTGGAGACCGACCCCGCCGCCCGCACCGCCTACAACGTGCGCGGCACCCAGACCGTGCTGACGGCGGCCGCGGCCGTGGGGGTCCACCGGGTCGTCCTGTGCACCTCGGCCATGGTCTACGGGGCGCTGCCCGACAACGACATCCCGCTCGCCGAGGACGCCGAGCTGCGTGCCACGGCCGAGGCCACCGGCGTCGGCGACCTCCTGGAGATCGAGCGGCTCGGCCGCCGCGCGCCCCGCGCACACCCCGGACTCAACGTGACCGTGGTCCGGCCGACCGTCCTGGTCGGGGGTACGGACACCGCGCTGACCCGCTACTTCGAGTCGCCGCGCCTCCTGGTCGTCGCCGGATCGCGCCCCACCTGGCAGTTCTGCCATGTCGAGGACCTGGTCACGGCCCTGGAGTACGCCGCGCTGGAGAAGATCGACGGCGAGTTCGCGGTCGGCTGCGACGGCTGGCTGGAACAGGAGGAGGTCGAGGAGCTCAGCGGCGTCCGCCGGATGGAACTGCCCTCCGCCGTGGCCCTCGGTGCCGCCGCCCGGCTGCACCGGATCGGCCTCACCCCGTCCCCGGCGGGCGATCTCGCGTACACGATGCACCCCTGGGTGGTCAGCGTGAGCCGGCTGCACGATGCGGGCTGGCGCCCGGGCTGGACCAACGAGGAGGTGCTCGCGGCACTCCTCGAAGAGGTGGAAGGCCGGCACACCGTCGCCGGACGCCGCCTCGGCCGCAAGGACGCGACCGCGGCAGGTGCCGCCGGCGCGACCGTGGCACTGCTCGGCACCGCCGCCCTGGTCCGGCGGGCCCGCAAGGCGCGCCGCCGTATTTAGGGGCGCGGCCAGGGGCTCGGCGGACCCGCGGACGTCCGCACACACCGCGGGACGTCTGTAGGAGGCTCCAAGGTCAGGGGCGGTCCGCCGGTGGAAAACGCTATTCCACGATGTCGGTGCCGTACGGCACCATGGGCCCATGGCTCCCACCCACGACCACCCCGGCGAGCGGGCGGCAATCGACCCCATCCGGCTGCTGGCGATTCGAGAGACGCCGCTGTCGGTCGACGAGATCTTCCGGGCCGTCGGTGACGACGCCGCGGGTGGCACGGCGCTCTTCGTCGGCACGGTGCGCAACCACGACGGCGGTCAGGACGTCGGTGCGCTCGGGTACTCCTGCCACCCCTCGGCGCAGGACGAATTGCGTCGGGTGGCCGAGAAGGTCGCCGCGGACTTCCCGGTCCGGGCACTGGCCGCCGTCCACCGTGTGGGTGACCTCCACGTGGGCGACCTCGCCGTCGTCGTCGCCGTCTCCTGCCCGCACCGTGCGGAGGCGTTCGAGGCGTGCCGCAAGCTCATCGACGACCTCAAGCACGAGGTTCCGATCTGGAAGCACCAGCGGTTCTCGGACGGCACCGAAGAGTGGGTCGGCGCCTGCTGAGTGCAAGCCGATCGGGTGGTTGTCCGCCCTGATTTGCGTAACCGCACCCCTGCCGTGAGCGTTGGTCCTGCAGATGGTTAATCTGCTGATCGTTCGGTTGCGGTCGCTCGCGGGGCAGGGAGGTCGTCATGGCAGCACTCGCCTGGTTGCTGATTCCGCTTTTCGCTGCGTTCGGCGCTGCGATATGGGGGAGCTGGGCCACCCGCAATCGTACGACCGGTGATGTTACGGAACTCGCCGGGTATGCCCGGTTCCGTGAGGCGATGGAGAAGTCGCATTCCGGTTCCGATGTGCTCTGACCTTCAGTGAACGTACGCAGTTGCCAATCCGCATCACGGAGCCGACCGCGGACGCCCTCCGGTACGGCGCCATCCACCATTCCCCGCCCCGTACGGAATGGCCCCGACAGTGCACTGACAGCCCCTTCCCGTACTGTCGTTCCATGCCACGCCGCACCGCGACGATGCTCGCCTCCACCCTCATCTTCATTGCGCTGTTCTGTGCAGGCGTGGTTATCAGAGTGCCGTATTCGGAGATGTCTCCCGGCCCGACCGTGAACACCCTCGGCAAGGTCGACGGCGAGCCGGTCCTGCAGATTTCCGGGCACAAGACGTACCCGACGTCCGGCAACCTCAACATGACGACGGTCAGGGTCACCGGCGCCGACTACCGCATGAACCTCGTCGAGGCCGTGTACGGCTGGCTGGCCCACGACAGCGTGGTCGTACCGCACGACACCCTGTACCCCGGCGGGAAGACCGAGCAGCAGTCGACGCAGGAGAACGCCGAGGAGTTCAGTCAGTCCCAGGAGAGCGCCAAGGTCGCCGCCCTGACCGAGCTGCGCATCCCGGTGTCGTCCCGCGTCGTGGTCTCCACGGTCATCAAGGACAGCCCCGCCCAGGGCAAGCTGCACGCCGGCGATGTGATCAAGCAGGTCGACGGCACGGCGGTGAAGCAGCCCGAGGACGTCGCGAAGCTCGTCACCCGCCACAAGCCCGGCGAGGACGTGACATTCACGATCATCCCGGCGAAGACGGCGCAGGAGGCCGAAAAGGCCGGCAAGGAGCCCGAGGGCACCCGGAAGATCGTCATCACCACCGCCAAGGCCCCCAAGGAGAACCGCGCCATCGTCGGAATCCAGGCCGGGACGGACCACACGTTCCCGTTCCGGATCGACATCAAGCTCGCCGATGTCGGCGGCCCGAGCGCCGGCCTCATGTTCTCCCTCGGCATCATCGACAAGCTGACGCCCACCGACCTCACCGGCGGGAAGTTCGTCGCGGGCACCGGCACGATCGACGACAAGGGCAAGGTCGGCCCGATCGGCGGCATCAACATGAAGCTGGTCGGCGCGCGTGACGCGGGCGCCCGGTACTTCCTGACACCGGACGAGAACTGCAAAGCCGCCGCCGCCGACACCCCGAGCGGACTCACGCTGGTGAAGGTGAAGACGATCGACGACGCGAAGAAGTCGCTGGAGACGATCCGGGCAGGGGAGACGGCCGGCCTGCCGAGCTGCTCTGCGGGCTGACCGCGCCCGTCGAGGTCCTGTCCGGCCGGTCAAGGCCGGACAGGACCTCGACGGGCGCGGCGGGGTCAGGCCTCGAAGGTCGCGGCCAGTGCGTCGGCCAGTCCGGGCACCAGTCCGGCCCCGGTCCGCACCTCGCTCGGGGAGTCCTTCTCACGAAGCCGTACGGCCGCCTCGCGCGTACCGTCCCTGAGAACGGCCACCGTCATCCGCACCTCCTGGCGCTCCGGATGCTTGGCGACCCACTTGGTCAGCTGGGCATCGCTGAGCCCCTCCGGTACGGATGCCTCGGCGGACGGCGGCAGCATCAGCCGCTCCACCGTCATCGCGCAGCCGATCACCGCGTCGGGCCAGGCGATCGTGGCGAGGAACTCGTCCAGGGCGGTCCCCGGCGGAAGCTCCTCCTGCTCGATGGGGGTGAGTGAAGCGGTCGGGGAATCGGAGCTGTCGAGACCGAGCTGGGCGGCGAGGCCGGGCTCCTGGGCCCGCAGCCGGGCGGTGTCGACGAGAGCGAAGAGCCGGACCGGCTGGTCCCAGCCGAGACCGGAGATGTACTCGTCGATTTCGAGCACGGCGACGGTGAGGGGGCTCGCGGCCATCGGGGGGCCTGATGAGGGGGCAACGTTGGGCATGGCCAACATCCTGCCTCCTTCCGCCCCGGGAGCGGGAACTAGGTAAAGCCTCAGTAAGTTGGATAGGTGGGCTCTACGATCGCTGGGCCCGCTTCACACGACCCGCGAACTTCGAGGTGCGCACGTTGGCTTTCCAGATGCCGGACCGCGGCGGAGGCCCGACCGGGCCACGGATCAGAGTCGGCCGCCCGTCCCGGCGCGCCCGTACCCTGCTCATGACACTTGGCGTCCTGGCGGTTCTCGCCATGGCGTTCGTCATGTTCGCCGGGTTCTGGACGGACTGGCTCTGGTACCGGTCGGTCGATTATTCATCCGTCTTCACCACCACCCTGTGGACCAAGATCGGGCTGTTCCTCGTCTTCGGACTGCTGATGGCGATCGCCGTCGGTCTGAACATCTGGCTCGCGCACCGGCTCCGGCCGCCGCTGAGCGCGATGTCCTTGGAGCAGCAGAGCCTGGACCGCTACCGGATGAGCCTCGCACCGTACAAGAAGTGGGTGCTGCTCGCGATCACCGCGCTCGTCGGGCTGATCGCCGGAGCGTCCGCCTCCGGCCAGTGGCGTACCTGGCTGATGTATGTGAACGGCGTGGCGTTCCACCAGAAGGATCCCCAGTTCCATCTGGACGTCTCCTTCTACGCCTTCGACCTGCCCTGGTACCGCTTCCTGCTGGGCTTCGGCTTCGCGGCCACGGTGCTCTCGCTGGTCGCCGCCGCGCTGACCCACTATCTGTACGGCGGGCTCCGGATCACCAGCCCCGGCGCGCGGGCGACCGGCGCGGCCACCGGCCATCTGTCGGTGCTGCTCGGTGTCTTCGTCTCGCTGAAGGCCGTGGCGTACTGGCTCGACCGGTACGGCCTGGCCGTGAAGTCCAGTGACTTCAAGGCCACGGACAACTGGACGGGGCTGCGGTACGTCGACGCCAACGCCTACCTTCCGGCGAAGACCATCCTGTTCTGCATCGCCGCGATCTGCGCCGTGCTCTTCTTCGCGACGCTCTGGCGCCGCACCTGGCAGCTCCCGATGATCGGCCTCGGTCTGATGGTGCTCTCGGCGATCCTGATCGGCGGGCTGTACCCGGCGATCGTGCAGAAGTTCCAGGTCCAGCCGAACGAGCAGGCCAAGGAAGCCCCGTTCATCCGGAAGAACATCGAAGCGACGCGTGACGCGTACGACATCGACAATGCTCAGGTCCGCGACTACTCGGGCAAGAGCACGACGGACGACGACGCCAAGCTGCGCGCGAGCGCGGATACCGCCGCCAGTTACCGGGTGATGGACCCCAACGTCGTCTCCCCGGCCTTCCAGCAGCTCCAGCAGAAGAGGAACTACTACCAGTTCCCCAAGACGCTGGACGTGGACCGCTACAAGGACGCCGCCGGTAAGGACCAGGACACGGTCATCGGTCTGCGCGAGCTCAACCTCGACGGCATCCCCAAGCGCAACTGGATCAACGACCACTTCACCTACACCCACGGCTACGGCGCCATCGCGGCCAAGGGCACGACGACCGGCAAGAACCCGAACGGTTCACCGGACTTCACCGAGTCCGGTCTGCCGACCTCGGGTGAGCTCGGCAAGTACGAGCAGCAGATCTACTACGGTGAGAAGACCGAGCAGTACTCCATCGTCGGCGGGCCCCAGAAGGAGCTCGACTACGAGGAGGACGGCGAGAAGACCACCAGCTACCAGGGCAACAGCGGGGTCAGTCTCTCCAACGCGTTCAACCGTGCCGCGTACGCGGTGGCGTTCAGCGAGCCGCAGATCCTCTACTCGGGGGCCATCGGCGACGGTTCGCGGATCCTCTACAACCGCACGCCCAAGGAGCGCGTCGAGGCGGTCGCCCCGTGGCTGACCATCGACGGCGACGCCTACCCGGCCGTGGTGAACGGCCGCATCCAGTGGGTCGTCGACGCGTACACCACCACCAACGGCTACCCGTACGCCTCGCGTACGACGCTCGGTGACACCACGGCCGACTCGCTGACCACCAACCAGCGTGCGGTCGTCGCCCAGCAGAACCAGGTCAACTACATCCGCAACTCGGTGAAGGCCACCGTCGACGCGTACGACGGCAAGGTCAAGCTCTACGAGTGGGACACCGAGGACCCGGTCCTCAAGACCTGGCGCAAGGCGTTCCCGGGGACCGTCCAGCCCAAGGCGGACATCCCGCAGGAGCTCAGGGAACATCTGCGGTACCCGCAGGACCTGTTCAAGGTGCAGCGCGAGCTGCTCACCCGTTACCACGTCACCAACCCCGCCCAGTTCTACAGCGGCAGTGACGCGTGGCAGGTCCCGGACGACCCGACCAACAAGGAGTCCGGTGCCGTCCCGCCGTACTACCTGAGCATAAAGATGCCGGACCAACCGGCCCAGAAGTTCTCACTGACGACGACGTTCACCCCGAAGGGACGGCCCGACCTCGGGGCGTTCATGGCGGTGGACGCAGACGCGGCCAGTAAGGACTACGGCACGATAAGGCTGTTGAGAGTCACCACCACGGTGAAGGGCCCCGGCCAGGTACAGAGCGAGCTCAACGGCAACGGCGACGTCGCCGAGTTCGTGAGAAACCTCAAGGGAACCGACTCCGACATCGAGTACGGCAATCTGCTGACCGTGCCGCTCGAAGGGGGATTCCTCTACATCGAGCCGGTGTACACGCGCGGTGGCACGCAGAACTACCCGCTGCTGCGCAAGGTCGCCGCCTCGTACGGGTCGAAGACCGTCTTCGAGAACAGCCTCGGGGAAGCGCTCAACGCGGTCTTCGGGGTGACGGGCCCCGGCACCACCCAGCCGCCGGAGACCCCCCGGCCACCGGGCGAGACCACGCAACCGCCGGCCACCGGTGACGCGGCGCTGAAGAAGGCGATCGCGGACGCGCAGAAGGCCTATGCGGAAGGCGAGGCGGCCCTGAAGGAGCAGGACTGGAGCGCCTACGGCAAGGCCCAGGCGGATCTGCAGGACGCTCTGCAGCGTGCGGCGGCCGCCCAGCCCAAGTCGGGCAGTGCGAACGGCGCCGATGGAGCGAACAGTGCGAGCAATGCGGATAGTTCGAACCATTCGGACAAAACATCCAAAGCCGGTAGTGGTGGCTGAGTAACTCGGCAAAGGCTCACCCTCGCGTCGTGGTACGGTTTGAACACAACGGCGCGGGGTGGAGCAGCTCGGTAGCTCGCTGGGCTCATAACCCAGAGGTCGCAGGTTCAAATCCTGTCCCCGCTACTGAAAGACGAAGGCCCGGATCCTTTCGAGGATCCGGGCCTTCGTCGTGTCGTGGCGACATTCTTGTGCGGTGTGCGTGGAGGGCGGTTCGTAAGGCGCGAGTTGGGCCCGGACATGTTTGACTTATCTCTCTGTGGGCATGTCGACAAAACGCTGAAGTGACCTCACTGGCCGCGATATACCAGGTGTACGCGGGTTGTAGGTGGTGCGACGATGGTATTTATGGGGGACAGGGCAACTCTGTTGGAGACAGGGCGGTTTGTGCAGCGCCGCGCTCATCGGCTGGATAGCGTGATGAATGCGGCTTTTGGTGTAGCCGCCGCGGAGAACGACGAGACCGCTGAGAACACCGGGGCCTCCGGAAAAACTGAGACCTCTGGGATCATTGGGACGACCGAGACCGCCGAGACTGCGGGGTGCGCCGCGACCGTCGAAAGCGCAGAGAACACAGAGAGCACGGCGAGCGCCCGGGCCATCGGGAGCGCCGGGGCCATGGAGGCTGCGGAAAGCTCCGGGGTCCAGGAAGTCCCGGAGACGCGGGAGAGTCCGGAGAGCGCCGAGAGCGAGGCACGCCACCGCCGCGCCGCCGACGCCGGGGACACCACCTCGATGAGCGTCCTCGGGGCCCTGCTGCTGCGCCGCGGTGATCTGGACGGCGCCGAGCCCTATCTGCGTGCGGCCACCGCCGACGGCGACCGGGCCGCGGCCAACAATCTCGGCGTCCTCCTCCACCAGCGCGGATACGTCGACGACGCGGCCGGCTGGTGGCGTATCGCGGCCGTCGCGGGCTCCGCAGCCGCCGCACACGCCCTCGGCCGCCACTACCGGGAGCGCGGCGACGAGCCCGGTGCCGAGTACTGGCTGCGGCAGTCCGCCGAGCAGGGGCACGCGCTGGGGGCGTACGCCCTCGCCGACCTGCTGGAACACCGCAGCGACGTCGGCGCCGAGCGCTGGCTGCGCGCTGCCGCCGAGCAGGGGCACCGGGAGGCCGCGTACCGCCTCGCACGGATGCTGGACCGCAACGCCGCCGACGACTTGCACGACGCCTTCGGCCGCCCGGGGCTGGCCCCCGGTCCCGGTCCCGGTCCCGGTCCCGGTCCCGGCTCGGGGGCAGGCATGCGCGCCGCCGATCGTCCGGGTACCACCGGCCGCTCCACGGCGCGCAGGGACGACGGCCCCGTGGCAGGTCCGGCGACCGGGCGCGTGGGCGAGGCCGAGCAGTGGTACCGGCAGGCCGCCGCGCGCGGCCACCGGCGTGCCGCCCTGCACCTCGGTGCCCTCCTTGAGCAGCGCGGCGAGCCCAAGGAGGCCGGCCGCTGGTACCTCATCTCCGCGAAGGCGGGCGAGGCGCGGGCCGCCTGCGCGCTCGGCTTCCTGCTCCGTGACGCGGGCGACGAGGAGAGCGCCGCCGTGTGGTGGCTGCGCGCCGCCCAGGACGGCGACGGGAACGCCGCCAATGCCCTGGGGGCCCTGCACGCGGCCCGTGGCGAGCAGCAGACCGCCGAGCGCTGGTACCGCGCCGCCATGGACGCGGGCGACGTCAACGGCGCCTACAACCTGGGGCTGCTCTGCGCGGCGCAGGACCGTACGCCGCAGGCCGAGCAGTGGTACCGCCGTGCCGCCTACGCGGGCCACCGCGAGGCCGCCAACGCGCTGGCCGTGCTCCTGCTCCAGGCGGGCGACGCGACCGGCGCCGAACCCTGGTTCTCCAAGGCCGCCGAGGCCGGCAGCGTGGACGCGGCCTTCAACCTCGGCATCCTGCACGCCGGGCGCGACGAGGACCGTGCGGCGCTGGTCTGGTACGAACGCGCCGCGGCGGCCGGCCACACCGAGGCCGCTCTCCAGGTGGGCATGGCCCTGCTGCACCACGGCGAGGAGCAGGAGGCCGAGCGCCATCTGCGCTGCGCGGCCGGCGGCGGCAGCGCCGAGGCGGCCTTCCGGCTGGCCGGGGTCCTGGACTCGCGGCAGCCGCCGCCCGGCCCTCCCGCGCTCGGCGAGCCGATGCCCGAGAAGACCGAGTGCGAGGAGTGGTACGAGCGGGCCGCCGAGCAGGGGCACCGCCGAGCCCAGGTGCGGGTCGGGATGCTCGCGGCGGCCCGTGGTGACGTGGACAGCGCGGCCCGCTGGTACCGCGAAGCCGCCGAGTCGGGCAGCCGCAACGGCGCTTTCAACCTCGGGCTGCTGCTCGCCCGAGAGGGCAGCGAGCGCGAGGCCGCGCTGTGGTGGAGCCGTGCCGCCCGCGACGGGCATGGCCGGGCCGCCCTGCGCCTCGCCCTGCTGGCCGCCCGCCGTGGCGAGCTCACCGAGGGGCAGCGCTGGTGTGCGCGGGCGGTCGAGCTGGGCCCGGCAGAGGTCGCCGAGCGCGCCGCCCGGCTGCGCGAAGCGCTGCACCAGGAGCTCACCGCGTAAGGCCGAGCGGTTGAGGCTGCGCGAGGCCGAGCGGCAAGGCCGGGTGACGCGGGCCGGTGCGGCCGGTGGGGGAGCGGGCCGGGTGGGGTGAACAGCGGGACTCGGCGCGGGGCGCTGTGGAAGTGACGGTTCCGGTACCTCCCCACCCCGCCGGACCGCCCCACCCCACCCCGCCGGACCGCCCCACCACACCCCGCCGGACCGCCTCACCACCCCCCGCCGGAACTGATTTGCGCTGGTCCGGAGCGGTGACGTACTGTGGAGATCACAACGACGCGGGGTGGAGCAGCTCGGTAGCTCGCTGGGCTCATAACCCAGAGGTCGCAGGTTCAAATCCTGTCCCCGCTACTGAACGCAGAAGGCCGGATCCTCTAGAGGATCCGGCCTTCTGCGTATGCCCGTGCACGCGAGTCAGAGCGAGTGGCCCACCGCCTCCGCGTACATCGCCCGGTCCACGGCCTTCGCCTCCGGCACCGGGGCACCCTTCGAGACGCCGGCGTCCGCGTACGCCTGCTGCAGCCGGTCCGTCGTGCCCTTCCGTATCTCCCAGTCCATCCGCATCGACGGGGTCGACCGCAGTGTGGCCTCGTCGGTCTTCATCAGCTTCGCCAGTTCGGCGACGAACGCGGGGTCGGCCTTGTAGTCGCCGGCGAAGTAGGTGTTCACCGTCCGGACGTAGGCGCGGAGAAAGGCGACGCCGGCGTCCGGGTCCTTGTTCAGCAGCGTCGGTCCGAAGAGCAGGCCGCCGAGCGGTTCGCCGAGCGGCTGGCCGCCCAGGAACGCGTACTTCTTGTCGCCGTCCACCTTGCGCCAGACCGGGTCGAGCAGCCAGGCGGAGTCCACGCCACCGTTCTCCAGTGCGGTCAGGACGTCCGCGGAGCCGAGCTGCTGGAAGCCGATCTTGTCGAGGCCACCGCCGTGCTTCTTCAGGGAGGTGTCCATCGGGTAGGCGATGACCGAGCCCTTGCCGATCATCGTGCCCATCTTCCGGCCCGCCATATCGACGTGGTCGGCGCTCTCGCCATCTTTGAGGCGCACCCACAGGCCGCTCTTGGAGGAGGGGTCGGGCGAGAAGTTCCCGGCCACCCACCTGATGTCGAAACCGCCGTTGATGCCGTTCATCACGGCCGCCTCGGGAGCCGCCCACTGGGCGTCCACATCGCCCTTGGCGAGCAGCGGCAAGGCGTCCGGGGTGGGCAGCACCTTCAGCTCGACGTCCAGCCCTTCCTTCGCGAACTCGCCCTTCGCCACTGCGACCTGGAGCGGAGCGACGTACTCCGCGCTCAGGGTTCCGGTGGCGACGGTGATCTTCCGCTTCTTCGCCAGGGGCCGGGCCGCCGGGGCCCCGTTGTCGCAGCGGGCCGGTTTCCGGTCGGGGGCGAGGTCGGCCGGATCGCTCCAGCTGCGGGCACCGCAGCCCGCGACGGGTGTGACGGTGCGCGGCGCGGCGGTGGCGCGGTCGTCGGCGGAGTCCTTTCCGGCGCAGCCTGCCGCGCCGAGCAAGGACGCCGCGATGAGTACGACGGTGCAGGTCCAGGGGGTACGTGTACGCACAGTGCCTCCGTACGAAGAACGTGGGGTGAACGGTTCAGGACTGGCCGCGGCCGCGGTCGCGCGGAGCCCACGGGGTGAGCAGCCGCCCGGCGATCCGCACCACCTCGGAGAAGACGACACCGAGGACCGCCACGCACACGATGCCGACGAACATCACGTCGTTCTGGAACAGCGCCCGGGAGTCGAAGATCAGATGGCCCAGCCCGTCGGCCGCCGCGATCTGTTCGGAGGCGACGATGACCAGTACGGCCACCCCCGCCGCGATCCGCGCCCCGACCAGGACTGCCGGCAGTGACGCGGGCAGGAGTACATGCCGGAACATCTGCCAGGGCGAGGCGCCGAAGACCTGACCGGCGTCACGGTGGCCGACCGGGACGGCCAGCACGGCCGCCATAGTGGAGATCCAGACGAAGAAGAAGACGGTCGTGGCGACCAGAGCGAACTGCGGTCCCTCGCCGAGGCCGAACATATTGAGGAAGACCGGCAGCAGGGCCAGCTTCGGGACGACGTACAGGGCGTCGAGCAACGGCTCCAGCGCCGCCCGTACGAGGGAGAGCGAGCCCATCAGCAGCCCGAGCGCGTAACCCGCGACGGTGCCGATCGCGTAGCCGCCGAGGACCCGCTTGAGCGTGGCCCACACATCCGGCCACAGTTCACCGGCGCCCGCCCGGTCCCAGCCGTCCGCCAGGATGGTCGAGGGGGCGGGGTAGACCCGTTCGTCGATCCAGGACTGTGTCGCGGCCAGCTGCCAGAGCAGCACGAGCAGCAGCGGTACGGCGACGGCGAGCGCGATCTCCAGGGCGCGGCGCCTGCGGTGGGTGCGCACCGGATGCAGTTCCTGCGGGCCCGGCCTGCGGATCAGCACGCCGTCGTCGGGTTTCGTGGCGTGCACGGTGGTGCTCATGCCGAAACCGCCTCCCTCCGTACCTCGCCGCGCAGCAGTTCCCACAACTCGCTCTTCAGCGCGGTGAATTCGGGCGCCGACCGGACCTCGCCGGTGCGGGGCCGGCCGAACGGCGGGCGGCGCTCGGCGATGATCCGCCCCGGTCTGGCGGACATCACCAGTACCCGGTCCCCGAGCACGATCGCCTCTTCGAGGCTGTGGGTGATGAAGAGGGTGGTGGTACGGGTGGTCTGGGTGAGGTCGAGCAGCTCGTCCTGGAGGATGGTGCGCAGCTGGGCGTCGAGCGCCGCGAACGGCTCGTCCATCAGCAGCATCTCGGGTTCGACGGCGAGGGCGCGGGCGATCGCGACCCGTTGCCGCATTCCGCCGGAGAGGGCGGCCGGATATGCCCCCGCGAAGTCGGAGAGCCCCATCCGGGCCAGCCAGTCGCGCGCCCTGGCGTCGGCCTCCTTGCGCGGTACGCGTTGGATGTCGAGGCCGAACCGGACGTTGGCCAGTACGGTCTTCCAGTCGTAGATCCCGTAGTCCTGGAAGATCATCGCCGCCGGGCGGGGCGATGCCGTACGGATGGACAGCTCGCCGGAGCTGGGGCGGAGCAGTCCGGCGGCGATCCTGAGCAGCGTGGACTTGCCGCAGCCGGAAGGGCCGACGAGGCAGGTGAACTCGCCCGGAGCGACGGAGAGATCGACGGGGCCGAGGGCGGGCAGGGCCTTGGCGCCGCGCCCGAAGGAGCGGGTGAGCGCGTCGGCGCGGAGCTTGGGCCGGGTGGCTGAGGCGGGCGCCGGGGCTGCGGCCGGAGCCGGATCAGGAACAGGTGCCGGAGCAGGAACAGGCGCCGGAGCCTGGCCAGAGGCCGGGTCCGGAGCCGGAGTGGAAACAGGAGCCCGGTCAGGGGCCTGGGCTGTGGGTGGGGTCGGGTGCGGATCTCCCACGGGTCTCTCCTCGCGCGTATCGAGGTGCGGATCCGCCGCGGGGCGGACGTGATCGCCGCCGACGATATGACGCCCCGTCAGATTCGGGAAGGGGGTGTGCGCGTGGTGGGCCCGGGGCGGGTGTCACCCTCTGTGGCTGTTCATGCGGAAGGCCCCGGTGCGCGTGATGCGCGCACCGGGGCCTTCCGCGGCAGAACTCAGCTCGTTGCGGCGCAGTTCGGGCAGATGCCGCGGTAGGTCACCTCGACGTTGGAGACCGTGAATCCGAACCGTTCGTCGCTCGGCAGATCCGCCAGCGGGTCGCCGGCCGGATGCACGTCGCGGATGGTGCCGCAGCGCGCGCAGACGAGGTGGTGATGGGGGCGGTGTGCGTTCGGGTCGTAGCGCTTGGCGCGGCGGTCCGTGGAAACCTCTATGACCTCACCGAGCGTCACCATCTCGCCCAGGGTGTTGTAGACGGTGGCGCGGGAGATCTCGGGCAGCTTCGCAACGGCGCGGGCATGGACCTCGTCCGCCGTCAGGTGCACATGGTCCCCGTCGAGGACCTCGGCCACGACGCGCCGCTGGGCGGTCATGCGCCAGCCGCGTCCGCGAAGTCGTTCCAGCAGGTCACTCATAAGCACAAGCCTAACAGTGGGGGGACCAGGTCCCGAGCCGATATGAATTTGGATGTTCACTTGACTTGGACAATGTCCATTGTAGGATCGGGATCGGCATAGGCCAAGGGACAGGCTGTGCAGGACATGACGAATGTGCAGGAACGACGCAGGAGGCGCACGTGACGCAGGGACCGCTCACCACGGAGGCCGGCGCGCCGGTCGCCGACAACCAGAACAGCCAGACCGCTGGCGTCGGCGGTCCCGTGCTGGTGCAGGACCAGTCGCTGCTGGAGAAGCTCGCGCACTTCAACCGTGAGCGCATTCCGGAGCGCATCGTGCACGCCCGCGGCGCCGGCGCGTACGGCACGTTCACGCTGACCCGTGACGTCTCGCAGTGGACGCGGGCGAAGTTCCTCTCCGAGGTCGGCAAGCAGACCGAGACGTTCCTCCGCTTCTCGACCGTCGCGGGCAACCTCGGCTCGGCGGACGCGGTGCGTGACCCCCGCGGCTTCGCGCTGAAGTTCTACACCGAAGAGGGCAACTACGACCTCGTCGGAAACAACACCCCGGTGTTCTTCGTCAAGGACGCCATCAAGTTCCCGGACTTCATCCACACCCAGAAGCGCGACCCGTACACCGGCTCGCAGGAGGCGGACAACGTCTGGGACTTCTGGGGTCTGTCGCCCGAGTCCACCCACCAGGTGACCTGGCTCTTCGGCGACCGCGGCATTCCGGCCACGCTGCGTCACATGAACGGGTACGGCTCGCACACGTACCAGTGGAACAACGAGGCCGGCGAGGTCTTCTGGGTCAAGTACCACTTCAAGACCGACCAGGGCATCAAGAACCTCCCCCAGGACGAGGCCAACAAGCTCGCCGGTGAGGACCCCGACAGCCACCAGCGTGACCTGCGCGAGGCGATCGAGCGCGGCGACTTCCCGTCCTGGACGGTGCAGGTCCAGATCATGCCGGCGGCCGAGGCGGCCACGTACCGCTTCAACCCGTTCGACCTCACCAAGGTGTGGCCGCATGCGGACTACCCGCCGATCGAGATCGGGAAGCTGGAGCTCAACCGCAACCCGGAGAACATCTTCGCCGAGGTCGAGCAGTCGATCTTCAGCCCCGCGCACTTCGTGCCGGGCATCGGGCCGTCCCCCGACAAGATGCTCCAGGGCCGCCTCTTCGCGTACGGCGACGCCCACCGCTACCGCGTCGGCATCAACGCCGACCACCTGCCGGTGAACCGCCCGCACGCCACCGAGGCGCGCACCTACAGCCGTGACGGCTACCTGTACGACGGCCGCCACAAGGGTGCGAAGAACTACGAGCCGAACAGCTTCGGCGGCCCGGCCCAGACGGACCGGCCGTTGTGGGAGGCCACCCCGGTCGCGGGTGAGATCGGTACGCACGAGGCCCCGAGTCACGCCGAGGACAACGACTTCGTGCAGGCCGGAAACCTCTACCGGCTGTTCTCCGAGGACGAGAAGGTGCGGCTGATCGACAACCTCGCCGGGTTCATCGCCAAGGTGTCGCGCGATGACATCGCCGAGCGTGCGATCAACAACTTCCGCCAGGCGGACGGCGACTTCGGCAAGCGTCTGGAGGCCGCGGTCCAGGCCCTGCGCGGCTGACAGGGACGCCTGTCGTCGGTGGTGGGCCGGTTCCCTCTTCGGAGGGGACCGGCCCACCGGTCGTTCACGGGGGTCAGCCGACGAGTTCCGCGCGGGGGTGGCGCTTGGCGGGCGTCCAGCAGCGCAGGATGTCACGGACCGAGACGATGCCGACCGGCCCGTGGTCGTCCAGCACGATCAGGTGGCGGAACCCGCCGTGCGTCATGGCCTCCGCGGCCTCCGCCAGGGTCCAGGTGGGCGCGGCGAAGACCACGTCGGTGGTGGTGTGGGCGGAGGCGGTCTCGACATCGGGATTCCGCCCCGAGCCGACCGCGTTGAGGATGTCGCGCTCGGTGAGAATGCCGAGCCCGCTGGTGTCCCGGTCGAGAACGACCGCGGCTCCGACGTGCCGGACCGACATCAGCCGGGCGGCCTCGCGGAGCGTATGGGCGGGTCCGATGGTGAGGACCAGCGTGCTCATGGCGTCACGGACGAGCATGAAATGAGCCACCTCCTTCGCGAAACGACCGTGTGAGTCGATTCACAAGTTCACAAGCGGGGGGACTCTCAGAGTTGCATCGATGCGGGAACGGGACAAGGGGGGACGGGAGTCATCCGAGGGGCGTGCGGTGGTGCGCGCCTCCTGGGGGCGTGATCCGGGTCAGTAGCGCTGGTTCAGATAGCCCAGCAGTTCGTGGTGGAGCAGCCCGTTCGAGGCCGCCGCGTTACCGCCGCCGGGACCGGACACCCCGTCCAGGCTGGTGAACTCGCCGCCCGCCTCCTGGACGATGATCGCGTTGGCCGCCATGTCCCAGAGCGAGAGCTCCGGCTCCGCGCAGATGTCGACCGATCCCTCGGCGACCATCATGTACGGCCAGAAATCCCCGTACCCACGAGTGCGCCAGCAGGCCCTGGTCAGATCCAGGAACCCGTCGAGCCGGCCCTGCTCCTCCCAGCCGCTCAGCGACGCGTACGCGAACGAGGCGTCCGCGATCCGCTCCACCTTCGACACCTGCAGCCGGGTCGCGGAGGTCAGGCTGCGGCCGAAGAACGCGCCCGCGCCCTTCGCCGCCCACCAGCGCCGGTTCAGCGCGGGCGCCGACACCACGCCGACCACCGGCTGGAACCCCTCCTCACCGGCCTCCATCAGCGAGATGAGCGTCGCCCAGACCGGCACGCCACGCACGTAGTTCTTGGTGCCGTCGATCGGGTCGACGACCCAGCGCCGCGGGCCAGTGCCCTCGATTCCGAACTCCTCGCCCAGGATCGCGTCGCGCGGGCGGGCCCGATGGAGGTGACCACGGATCAGTTCCTCAGCGGCCTTGTCGGCCTCGCTCACCGGCGTCATGTCCGGCTTGGTCTCGACCTTGAGGTCCAGAGCCTTGAACCGGTCCATCGTCGCCGCGTCGGCGGCGTCCGCCAGCACATGGGCGAGGCGCAGATCATCGTGGTAATCGGGCATGCCGTCACAGTATCGATCGCAGGTGAACAGAGCCACCGGGCCTCGGGCTGCGCGGACCATTGACAGTCCACGGGAGCGCGTCAACTCTGGAACGCGGAGCCCTTGGCGCGGGAGGCGACGATGCCCACGGCGCGAGACGCATTGCTGGACGCCGCCCTCACGGCGTTGGCCACCCTGCCCTGGCCGGCGGTGCGCATGGTCGATGTCGCGGTCACCGCAGGGGTCTCCCGGCAGACCCTCTACAACGAGTTCGGCAGCAAGGACGGTCTGGCCCGCGCCCTCGTCCGGAGCGCGGCCGACGGCTATCTGACCGGTGTCGAACGGGCGCTGGGGTCGCCAGGCGGTACGGGGGACAGGCTGACCGCCACCGCCGTCTGGACCGTCCGCGCCGTCCGCACGAACGCCCTCGTCAGGGGATTGCTCACGGGCTGCTGGAGCGACCGGTTACCCCGTCCCGTACGCCCGGCCGTGCCGACCGCCTCGCGCGTGCCCGCCCAGCGGCGTGCCGACTCCGGGACGCCGACGCCCGCCGAACTGCTCGGCGAGGCCCGGGGGCGCGCGGTGGCCGCCCTCGACGAGGGACGGCCCCCGCCCGACATCGAGGCACTGGCCGTGACCTGCGAGATCGCGCTCCGGCTGGCACTCAGCTACGCGCTGGTGCCGGCCCTCCCGGGGACGGACGCCGGGACAGGGCCGGAGTGGGACCTGGCGCCGCTGGTGCGCGAGCTGGTGGAACGGCTGCCCGCCGGGTGAACGCCGGCCGGGTCCGGGGCCGTCGGACCCAGGGCCCGATCCGGGGTCAGTGGGACGAGCCCGAGAGCTGCAGCCCGATCACACCGATGATCACCAGGGAGATCGAGACCAGCTTGAGGGTGGAGACCACGTCGTCGAGGAAGACCATGCCGTAGATCGCGGTCCCCGCCGCGCCGATGCCCGTCCACACGGCGTAGGCGGGCCCCACGTCGAGCTTCTTCAGCGACAGCGTCAGCAGACCGAAGCTGCCGAGGGCGAAGACGCAGAACGCGATGGTCGGCCAGAGCCGGGTGAACCCGTGCGAGAGCTTCAGGCAGACGGCGAAGCCGGTCTCCAGCAGCCCCGCGACCACGACCAGCAGCCACGCCATCGTCAGTGCCCTCCCACGTCGGTGACCGCCTTGCCTCGCTGGGTGTGATTATGCACTTACCGGTGGCCGCGGATGGCAAACGTGCCCGGGTCAGTCGCCTTCGCGTCGTTCCCGGGTGGAGAGCAGCCGCCGCAGCGAGTCCAGCCGCGCCGGATCGGCGTGGCCGTCCGCAACCCAGGCGTCCAGGGCGCATTCCGGTTCCTGGCCGTCGTGGGTGCAGCCGCGCGGGCACTCCTCGGTGCCGGGCTCCAGGTCCGGGAAGGCGTGGATCACCCGGGACGGGTCGATGTGGTTGAGCCCGAAGGAGCGCACACCCGGGGTGTCGATCACCCAGCCGCGGTAGTCGGGCAGGGGGAGCGCCAGCGCCGAGGTGGTGGTGTGCCGGCCACGGCCGGTGACCGCGTTGACGACCCCCGTCGTACGCCGCCGGTCCTTCGGCACGAGCGCGTTGACCAGCGTCGTCTTTCCGACGCCGGAGTGCCCGACGAAGGCGGTGACCCGGTCGTTCAGCTGCTCGCGGACCCGCTCCGCCGCGTCGCCGTTCTCCAGCTCCTCGCGGCTGGTGACGATGAACGGGACGCCCAGCGGGGTGTACGCCTCCAGCAGCTTGTCCGGGGAGGCGAGGTCGGACTTGGTGAGCACGAGGAGCGGGGAGAGTCCGCCGTCGTACGCGGCGACCAGACAGCGGTCGATCATCCGCGGGCGGGGTTCCGGATCGGCCAGCGCGGTGACGATCGCCAGCTGGTCGGCGTTGGCTACGACCACCCGCTCGAACGGATCGTCGTCGTCCGCGGTCCGGCGCAGCACCGAGCGGCGCTCACCGATGCGGACGATGCGGGCGAGGGTGTCCTTGGCGCCGGACAGATCGCCTACGAGGGAGACGGTGTCGCCCACCACGGCGGCCTTCCGGCCCAGCTCGCGGGCCTTCATCGCCATGACCGTACGACCGTCGACGAGGCAGGTTAGGCGGCCGCGGTCGACGGTGAGGACCATGCCTTCCTCGGCGTCCTCGTGCTTCGGGCGGGTGTGCGTACGAGGACGGTTGCCCTTCGGGTTGGGGCGGGTCCGGATGTCGTCCTCGTCGGGGTTCTTGCCGTAGCGGCGCATCTCTCAGGCCCCGAGCATTCCGGTCCACATCTGCGGGAAGTCCGGCAGGGTCTTGGCGGTTGTCGCCACGTTCTCGATCTCCACTCCGGGGACGGCAAGGCCGATGATCGACCCCGCGGTGGCCATCCGGTGGTCGTCGTACGTATGGAAGGTACCGCCGTGCAGCGGTCGCGGGCGGATGTGGAGCCCGTCGGCGGTCTCGGTGACATCGCCGCCGAGCTCGTTGATCTCCTTGGTGAGCGCGGCGAGCCGGTCCGTCTCGTGCAGCCGCAGGTGTGCGACGCCGCTCAGGGTGGACGGGCCGTCGGCGAGGGCGGCGACGGCCGCGATGCCCGGGGTGAGCTCGCCGACCTCGCCGAGGTCGACGTCGATGCCGTGGATCCGGCCCGAACCGGTGAGGGTGAGCCCGTGCTCGGTCAGCTCGCAGCTGCCGCCCATCGCGGTGAAGATCTCCCGCAGCGCGTCGCCCGGCTGGGTGGTGCGCTCGGGCCAGTCGGGAATGGTGACCCGGCCGCCGGTGACCAGCGCCGCCGCGAGGAACGGCTGGGCGTTGGAGAGATCGGGCTCGACGGTCAGATCACGGCCGAGCAGAGCGGAGTGGGAGACCCGCCAGACGTTCGGCTCGCCGCCCGTCTCCGGCTCGTCGACCTGGGCACCGACGGCCCGCAGCATGTCGACGGTCATCCGGATGTGCGGCATGGAAGGGAGCCTGGCGCCGGTGTGGCGCACCTCCACGCCCTGGTTGTAGCGCGGCGCCGACAGGAGCAGCGCCGAGACGAACTGGGAGGACGAGGAGGCGTCGATCGCCACCGCTCCGCCGTCCAGCGCGCCGGCGCCGTGCACGGTCATCGGGAGCGAGCCGCGTCCGTCGTCGTCGATCCGGGCACCGAGCACCCGCAGGGCGTCGATCACGCCGTTCAGCGGGCGCTCGTACGAACGGGGGTCGCCGTCGAAGCGGACCGGGCCGTCGGCGAGGGCCGCGACCGGCGGCAGGAAGCGCATGACCGTCCCGGCGTTGCCGACGTCGATCGTGGTGGGGCCGTGCAGCCCGGCCGGGATGATCCGCCAGGCCTCGCCGGAGCAGTCCGGGCCGTCCGCGACGGAGGAGCTGGACGACACCGTCTCCTCGATGCCGACGCCCATGGCGCGCAGCGCCTCGGCCATCAGCAGGGTGTCGCGGGAGCGCAGCGGGCGGCGCAGCCAGCCGGGCTCGGCGGCGAGCGCGGCGAGGACGAGCGCGCGATTGGTGACCGATTTCGATCCGGGCACGGTGACGGTCGCGTCGACGGCTCCACTCGCATATGGGGCGGGCCAGAGGGCGGGGTGCACGGCACTTTCGGTCATGGACCTCACTTTAGACCGACCGGCAATTGGGCGGCGGCGTCGCGGGGCTGGGCACGCGCATCTGCGGCGTTGTCGTCAATCACCAACGCTCCTTCCCCAAGCTCTCGGCTTCGCTCGAGCAGGGGAGACCCCATCTGCCTCAATCCAGCAGCTGCACGAACCCAGCCCCGCTCCTTCTCCCACCCCCCAATTGCCGGTCGGTCTAAGCGGTTCATCGCAAACCCGAATCTCGATCAAACAAGACGAAACCGGTATGCAACGCCGGCGTGGTAGGCGTCGCCGGCCGACTGCGGCCCTCACATGCCCAGCAGCCAGCGCCCGCCGCCGATCAGCGAGCACAGCGACACCGCGTGGAAGAGGAACAGCCAGAGCGCGGCCGGCACGTCCGTCAGCCGCGACAGCTGGTCCGCGTCCGAGTCCGGCGCACCGCCGTGCCGCCGCTTCGACTGGAGTTCGAAGGCCGGGCGTACGCCGCCGAGCAGCAGGAACCACACCACGGTGTACGCGAACAGTGACTGCACGGCCGGCGAGGCCAGCCAGGACACCAGCAGGAAGGCCGATCCGGTGAAGATCAGCGCCAGCGCCCCGTACACATTGCGGATCATCACCAGCATCACCGCGAGCAGCGCGGTGGCCAGCCACAGGAACAGCGTGATCCTGCCGTTGACCAGCAGCCACGCCCCGCCCAGGCCCAGCAGCGACGGGGCGGTGTAGCCCGCCGCCGCGGTCAGGATCATCCCGATGCCGGTCGGCTTGCCGCGGCTGACCGTCAGCCCGCTGGTGTCCGAGTGCAGCCGGATGCCGGACAGCTGCCGCCCGGTGCACAGCGCGATCAGCCCGTGGCCGCCCTCGTGCGCGATGGTGATCGTGTTGCGGGTCAGCCGCCATATGAAATTCGGCACGACGGCGATCAGCGCGAGCGTGCCGGTCACCACCACCAGCCACTGCTCGGGGAGGGGCTGGGTGCCGAAGACGCGGTCCCACAGATTGCCCAGATCGGTGCTGTCCATGGTGGGGGCGGCTCCTTGCGGTATCGGCGTCCTGCCGGCGTGACGGTCGTGGCAGTCTGGCACTTATGTGCGGACGGTATGCAGCGAGTCGGCGGCCCGAGGACCTGACCGGACTCTTCCGGGTCGAGAAGTGGGAACCGGCCGAGACCCTGGCGCCCGATTGGAACGTGGCGCCGACCAAGAAGGTCTACGCCGTGCTGGAACGTCCATGGAAAGACGCAGACGATCAACGTCCGGTTCGCCAGTTGCGTGCCCTGAAATGGGGGCTCGTGCCGTCCTGGGCGAAGTCCCCCGAGGGCGCCGCACGCATGATCAACGCCCGTGCGGAGACCGTCCACGAGAAGCCGTCCTTCCGCCGTCCCTTCGTCTCGCGGCGCTGCATCCTGCCCGCCGACGGCTACTACGAGTGGGTCACCGGCGTGAATGAGCGGCAGCTGGAGGAGAAGGGGAAGAAGAAGCGGCCGCGGAAGCAGCCGTACTTCGTGACACCCGCCGACGGATCGGTCTTCGCGATGGCCGGGCTGTACGAGTTCTGGCGCGACCGGACCCTGCCGGACGACCACCCGATGGCCTGGTGGGTGACCTGCTCGGTGATCACGACCGAGGCGGAGGCCACCCCGCTCGCCGTCGCCCCCGCCGAGGGCCCGGCCGCGCTCGCCGACATCCACCCCCGGATGCCGCTGATGCTGACCCCGGACCGGTGGGACGCCTGGCTCGACCCGTCGCGCACCGACGTCGAGGAACTGAAGGGGCTGCTCGCACCGCCGCCGGGCGGCCTGATGCGGGCCTACCCGGTCGCCACGGCCGTCAGCAACGTCCGCAACAACGGCCCCGAACTGCTGGAGGAGCTGGCCGCGCCGGAGACGAGCACCCTCTTCTGACCGCTCACCGGGAAGGATGGCGCGCATGAGTGCCGCAGAGACGGGCAGTGAGCGGGAGACCGAGACGGTCGACACCGAGGCCGGGCCGGCCAGGATCACCTGGCTGCCCGCGAAGACGGCGAACAGCGCCACGTCCGCGAAGACGGCGAACAGCGCCACGTCCGCGAAGACGGCGAACAGCGCCACGTCCGTCAGGAGCGCGGGTGCCCGGCTGGTGCTGGCCGTCGGTCACGGCGCGGGCGGCGGCGTCGGGACCCGGGACCTCCGGGCCCTGGCCGCCGCGCTGCCCGCCCACGGGGTGACCGTCGCCCTGGTGGAGCAGCCGTGGCGGGTCGCCGGCAAGAAGGTCGCGCCCGCCCCGAAGACCCTGGATTCCGGGTGGCGGGGCCTGTGGCCCGCGCTGACCGCGGCGGGGCTGCCCGTCGTCGCGGGCGGGCGCAGCGCCGGGGCGCGGGTGGCCTGCCGGACGGCGACGGAGCTCGGCGCCCACGCCGTCCTCGCGCTCAGCTTCCCGCTGCACCCACCGGGAAAGCCGGAGAAGTCCCGCAAGGACGAGCTCCTCGGGTCCGGCGTACCCACGCTCGTCGTCCAGGGCGGCAACGACCCGTTCGGGCGGCCCGCCGAATTTCCTCCGGGGGAGTACGAGCTCGCCGAGGTGCCGTACGCCGACCACGGGTTTGCCGTACCGAAGAAGTCCGGCCTGAGCGAGGATCAGGCCATGGAGATCCTCACCACCGCCGTGACCGGATGGCTGTCCGCCCTCGCGTGACGCACCCCTGAGCCACCCTCCCCGGGAATGCTGAGCCAGGGGCGACTGTTGTGGGTGTCATCGGTACATCAACGTCGTATGTGGAGAGGGAGTCCGTCGCATGGGTTCGACCATCTGCCCGCGTCGCTCGAACGCCGCTGACCTGGAGTGGACGGTCCTGCATGCGGCCAAGACCACTCCCGAGCGGGCACTGAGCGGATCGGATCGACAGCCCGCCACGAAGCAAGGTCGACTATTCTCCGATTCGAGCGGGTCCGGTTTCGGCTCCGCCACAGCGTTGGAGGAGGTGGGTCCGGTCACTGGGACCGACACAGGGACCGACGACGGCCGCGCGCAGGAGACGACCGCCGAGCGCAACGCGCGCTTCGAGCGGGACGCTCTCGGTTTCCTCGACCAGATGTACTCGGCCGCGCTGCGTATGACGCGCAACCCCGCGGACGCCGAGGACCTGGTCCAGGAGACCTATGCCAAGGCGTACGGCTCCTTCCACCAGTTCCGTGAGGGCACGAACCTCAAGGCGTGGATGTACCGCATCCTCACCAACACGTTCATCAACTCGTACCGCAAGAAGCAGCGCGAACCCCAGCGCAGCGCCGCCGAGGAGATCGAGGACTGGCAGCTGGCGCGCGCCGAGTCGCACATGTCGACCGGTCTGCGCTCCGCCGAGTCGCAGGCCCTCGACCACCTGCCCGACTCGGATGTGAAGTCCGCTCTGCAGGCGATCCCCGAAGAGTTCCGCATTGCCGTGTATCTCGCCGATGTAGAGGGCTTTGCCTACAAGGAGATCGCGGACATCATGGGGACTCCCATCGGTACGGTGATGTCCCGACTGCACCGGGGCCGCCGCCAACTGCGCGGCATGCTGGAGGACTACGCCCGCGAGCGCGGGCTCGTCCCGGCCGGTGCCGGAGAGTCGGACGATCGGAAAGGCTCGGGCTCATGAGCTGCGGAGAGCCGCACGAGACGGACTGCTCAGAGGTCCTCGATCATCTGTATGAGTTTCTCGACCACGAGATGCCCGACAGCGACTGCACCAAGTTCGAGGTGCACTTCGAGGAGTGCTCCCCGTGCCTGGAGAAGTACGGGCTGGAACAGGCCGTGAAGAAGCTGGTGAAGCGCTGCTGCGGCCAGGACGACGTGCCGAGCGATCTGCGCTCAAAGGTGATGGGCCGGATCGACCTGATCCGCTCGGGCCAGGCCGTGCCCGAGCAGGACGTGACGGCGTCGGAGTCCGGCCGGCCGGCCGCCGCCAAGGAGTGATGCCTGGCGGGCGCCACGCGTAGCGGCGCCCCCGTATCAACCGGCTCTCCGCCGCATCACCCGAAGGTGCTAATCGGGCTCATTGAGCGTCGGTAGGACGCACAACTCGCTAGCGTGGCGCCTCCATTGAGCAGTGGGGGAGGCGGGCGGGGCGGGTGAGAGCCACACGGGGGGCGGCGCGCGCGTACATCCTGGCGGCCGCGGTCGGTGCCCTGTTCTGTGCGCTCCCCGCGCTGCGCCCCGGCGCCGGGACGCCGTGGGTCACCGTCGGACTGCTCGCCGGCCTCTATCTGGTCTGCGAACTCCCGGGGCGCTGCCCCTTCTTCGGCAGTTCCGTGCCGATCCGTGCCGGATCTTTCTTTCCGCTGCTGCTGGCCGCCGCCTTTCTGCTGCCGCCCGCCGCGGCCGCCCTGGTCGCGATACCCGGCTCGCTGGCCGGCCGGGTGGAGACGCCGCCCGCCACCGCCCGGCGTGTCTGGCGGGCCGCGCAGCTCGCCGTCACCGTCCGGGCGGCCTCGTCCGTCCACGGTCTGCTCGGCGGGACCGTCACGCTCGGCGCCGCGGGCAGTGGCTCCGACCGGCTTCCCGACCTCCCGTACGCGCTGCTGCCCGCCTGCGCCGCCGCCCTGGTGTTCAGCCTCGTCCTGACCGCGCTGGACGGCTCGATCCTGGTCGCGGCGGAACGGCTGCCCGTCCGACGTGCCTGGATCGGACTGCCGGCCCGCTCGCTGGGACCGCATCTGGTGCACGGACTCGCCGGGCTGATGATGGCCGTCCTGTGGCGCGGCCCGTACGGACCGCTGTCCGCGCTCATCGTCCTGCTGCCGATGTACATCTCCTGCTGGGTCTTCGCCCAGTACCACCGCGAGCACGCCGCCCACCGCGCCACCATCAGGGCCCTGGTGCAGGCCGTCGACATCAAGGACACGTACACCCGCGGGCACAGCGAACGCGTCGGTCGGGCCTCCGTCCTCATCGCCCGCGAACTGGGCATGGACCAGAGCCGCCTGGAGGTCCTTCGGTTCGCCGGGATCCTGCACGACGTCGGCAAGCTCGGCGTCCCGACCCGGGTGCTCCGCAAGGACGGGCCGCTCACTCCGGAGGAACGGCGGGTGATCGAACTGCATCCGGAGTACGGGCACGAGATCGTCCGCGGCATCGGCTTCCTCGGCGAGGCACGAGCCGCGATCCTGCACCACCACGAACGGCTCGACGGCAGCGGCTACCCGTACGGCCTCAGCGGGCGGGAGATCCCCGAGTACGCCCGGGTCGTCGCGGTGGCGGACGCCTTCGACGCGATGACGTCGACCCGGTCCTACCGGCGGGGGCGGCCGGTGCCCGTGGCGCTGGAGGAGCTGAAGCGGTGCGCCGGCACGCAGTTCGATCCGCGGATGGTGCGGGCGCTGGTGCGGGCACTGGACCGGCACGGCTGGTCGGCGGCGACGGCCGTGGTCACGGCGGACGAGACGATTTTGCGGCCCCGGCGGGAGGAGGCGCCCGGCCCCGCGGTTCCCGCCGACGGGCCGGGCGAGGTCGCCCCGGGCCCGCGGCCGTCCGCGGACCGTCCCCGATGACCCGGGCCGCCGGCGGCCGGCCGACGGTGGCGCCCCCCGCCGTCCTCGCCGTTCGTGGCGCCGCCGCCGTGCTGGCCACCGCCGGGCTCGGCCACACCCTCTGGGGCGGCGTCCACGAACCCGGCCACGCCCTCGCTTTCGGGGTGCTGATCACCGTCGGCGAACTGGCCCGCTGGGGCGCGCTGCCCGGCGAGCGCGAGCCCGCGCCCCTCGGGGCCGCCGGAGCACTCGCGTACGCCCTCCTCGGCCGCAGCGGCGGCGCGCCCACCACCCACGGCGTCCTCCAGGTGATCGCCGTCCTCACCGCGGCGCAGCTCGTCGCCTGCGTCCCCCAGGTGGCGCGCGGCAGCGGCCCGGCGCCCGACCGGGTGACCCGCCGCATCCTGACGGTCACCTTCGCCGCCGTGTGCTTTCAGCCGCTGTACAACTCCGGCCGCGTCCCGGACCGGTTCGGCGAAGGTCCGTACTACGTGCTCTTCATGCTCCTGCTCCTCGCCCTGACCGCTCTGTGCGACGCCGTGCTCGCCGCCCTGCTGTTGCGTTCGCGCACCGGCCATCCGTACGGGCCACTGCTCCGCGACGAGCTGCGCGCGCTCATCGGCATCGGTTCTGCGGTCTGCGCGACCGGGGTCGTGATGGCTCTCGGGGTTGCCGTCGCCGGCCTGTGGGCGCTGCCCGTGCTGTGCGTACCGCTGCTGCTGACCCAGGTCTCGTTCCGCCGGTTCGTCGCCGTGCGCACCACCTACCGGCAGACGATCACCTCGCTCGCCCGGTCCACCGAGATCGCCGGGTACACCCCGCCCGGGCACGCCCGCAGGGTCGCGACGCTCTGTACCGCCGTCGGCCGTGAACTGGGGCTCTCCGGGAGCGAGCTGACCGTGCTGGAGTACGCGGCTCTGATGCACGACATCGGCCAGCTCTCCCTCGTCGACCCGGTCCCGGACGGGGCGACGGCCGCCCTGCCCACCGCCGAGCAACGCCGGATCGCGCTGCTCGGCGGGGCCGTGGTGCGGCAGACAGGGGTGGACGCGGAGGTCGCCGTGGTGGTGGAGCGGCAGGCCGACCCCTACCGGGAGCAGCCGCTGTCCGCCAGGATCGTCAGGGCCGTCAACGCATACGACGACCTCTGCGGGGAAAGTCTCATCGGGCCGCTGGGTGCACTGGAGCAACTCAGGCTCGGGACCGGTCACGACTACCAGCCCGAGGTCGTGGAATCACTGGCCCGAGTCCTGGCCCGGGGCGGTCTGACCCCCGTCCCGCCTGGGTAACCCATGGGTAATGAGCGGGCGTCCGGCCGGGCATGGTTGGATGCGAAGAAGAGCGGAAAACGAGGGTGTCCAGTCGGGACAGGCGGGAATCGTGAGGATCTTCGGGAAGGTACGGCATCGGCCCTCCGCCTCTTGGCGGCAGGCCACGGACCGCGCGTTCACGCTGATCGGCGACGGCCGGTACGAGGACGCGGGCGCGCTGCTGACACGTGCGGCGGACCTGGAGCCCTGGCTCTCCGAGTCATGGTTCAACCTTGCGCTGCTGCATAAATTCCGGCATGACTGGGAACAGGCGAGAGCCGCCGGCCTCCGGGCCGTCGCGCTGCTCGACAAGGAATCCGGCGCTCCTGACTGGTGGAACGTCGGGATCGCCGCCACCGCGTTGCAGGACTGGCCGCTGGCTCGCCGCGCCTGGCAGGCGTACGGCCTGAAGGTGCCGGGCACCGGCCAGCACACCTCGGCGGCCAACAGCGAGCCCGTCGGCATGGAGCTGGGCAGCGCCGCGGTACGGCTGTCGCCGGAGGGCGAGGCCGAGGTGGTCTGGGGGCGCAGGCTCGATCCGGCCCGGATGGAGGTGCTCTCCATCCCGCTGCCGTCGTCCGGCCGCCGCTGGGGCGAGGTCGTCCTGCACGACGGGGTGCCGCACGGCGAGCGGGTCACCGCGGCCGGGCCCTCGTACCCCGTTTTCGACGAGATCGAGCTGTGGGCGCCGTCCCCCGTACCCACCTGGGTGGTGCTGCTCGAAGCGGCCACCGAGGCGGACCGGGACGCGCTGGAGCAGCTGGCGTCCGACGCCGGATTCGCCGCCGAGGACTGGTCGTCCTCCGTGCGGCTGCTCTGCCGGGCCTGCTCGGAGAGCCGGATGGAGAGCGACGAGGGTGACGGCGATCACCTCGATCCGCACGACCACAGCGAGCCGGGGCATCCGGGGCCGCTGGGTCACCGCACCGCCGGTGAGCTGTGGGTGCCCGAGCGTGAGTGCGGGATAGCGGCACCGGCCGGGCTGGTGCGCGGACTGCTGGACGGCTGGGTCGCGGACAGCCCGGACAGCCGTGAGTGGCGGGATCTCGAAGAAGTCTGCTGACCGGTGCCCGTAGGCTGTACGGGCACCGATGGCGGTGCACGGGTGTCCGGGCCCCGGACCTTCGGATGCCCGGGTTTCAGGTTTTGAGGAAGGCGTACGGCGGACATGGCGCAGCAGGAGACGGACGAGCAGATCAGGGTCGACGACGAGGGTTTCGTCGTGGACACGGAGGACTGTGAGGCGCGCGAGGCGGCGTACCGCGAGCGCGGCACCTCCCGTCCGATCACGGTCGTGGGCAACCCGGTGCTGCACAAGGAGTGCCGGGACGTCACCGAGTTCGACGACGAGCTGAGCCGGCTGATCGACGACATGTTCGCGAGCCAGCGGGCGGCGGAGGGCGTGGGCCTGGCCGCCAACCAGATCGGCGTCGACCTGAAGGTCTTCGTCTACGACTGCCCGGACGACGACGGTGTGCGGCACGTGGGCGCCGTCTGCAACCCGGTGCTGGAGGAGCTGGCCCCCGAGGACCGGATCCTGGACGACTCCAACGAGGGCTGCCTCTCCGTCCCGACGGCGTACGCCTCGCTGGCCCGCCCGGACTACGCCGTGGTCCGCGGCCAGGACGCCAAGGGCAACCCGGTCAGGATCCGGGGCAACGGCTACTTCGCCCGCTGCCTCCAGCACGAGACGGACCACCTGTACGGATACCTGTACATCGACCGGCTCTCGAAGCGCGACCGCAAGGACGCGCTGCGGCAGATGGCGGAGAACACGCCGCGCTACGAGATCGTGCCGAACGACTGAGCAGCCGCCGGCCGCTGCCGCAGGGCGGGCCCTGTTCTTCCTCGCGAGGGAGACCGGGCCCGCCGGTTCTTTTTCCCGCCGGATCGTCAACCGCCTTTCCTCCGTGCGCGGTTGACGCGCGTTGACTCGTCCGACAAGCTCTCTCACCACATCTCCGTCAGGCAGGGAGCCCCCACATGCTCGGACGCACCGCACGACTCCTCCTCGGCTTTGTCATGACCATGGCTTTCGCCTTGGGTGGTGCCGTGGTCACCGCCGGCACCGCACAGGCCGACGGCTGCTACACCTGGACCCGCACACTGTCCCCCGGCGCCACCGGCAATGACGTCGTCCAGCTCCAGATACGGGTGGCCGGCTACCCCGGCTACAACTCCGTGCTCGCCGTCGACGGCTCCTACGGACCGGCCACGACCGCCGCCGTCAAGCGCTTCCAGGCCGCCTACGGCCTCACCGCCGACGGCATCGCGGGCCCCGCCACCCAGGCCAAGCTCTATGAACTCCAGGACAACGACTGCACCCCGATCCACTTCACGTACGCCGAGCACAACCAGTGCAATGCGACCTGGGCGGGTGGTGCCGTCGCGGCGGGCACGGCGAAGGCCAACGCCCTGAGCACCATGTGGAAGCTGGAGGCGCTGCGGCACGCGCTCGGTGACCAGTCGATCCGGATCACCAGCGGCTTCCGCTCCACCTCCTGCAACAGCGCGGTCGGCGGCGCGTCCAACAGCCGCCATCTGTACGGGGACGCGGCCGACCTCGGAGCCGGACCGCACGCCCTGTGCACCCTCGCCAAGGAGGCCCGCAATCACGGCTTCAACGGGATCCTCGGCCCGGGCTACCCCGACCACGGCGACCACGTCCACGTCAACCAGGGCCCCAGCCACTTCTGGTCGGCGCCGAACTGCGGGATCTGACGCACGAGGGCCCCGTACGCCGGTCCGTCCGAACCGGCGTACGGGGCCCTTCCGTGCCCCGCGTCAGGCGGTCTTCGCCGCCCTGCGTCAGGCGGTCTTCGCCCTGAGCCGCGTCGCGCCCGTCGTCTGGACCGCCGCGCCGTCCGACGCCCGCTCCGTCAGATGGAGCTGCGAAATCGCGTTGCGCAGGGTCACCGCGCCCGCCCCGGTGTCCAGCTGCCGGCGCTGGGTACGCGCCGTCGCCGAGCAGGCCCCGAGCGACAGCTCGGCCCCGACCTCCAGTGGCGCCCAGGTATTTCGGGGGTCGCGGTCCATGGACAGCTGTGGTGAACGGTTGGGCGAATGATTCGACGTCAGATCTCGTGCAGGTCAGGCTACTTCGGACATCGAGCCCGGGCCGCGGAAGGTCCGGCGGTACGTGTTCGGCGTGGTGCCCAACGACCGTACGAACTGGTGGCGCAGCGCGGCGGCCGTTCCGAAGCCGGTGCGCCCGGCGATCGTATCCATCGTTTCGTCGGATGTCTCCAACAGGTGCTGTGCCAGCAGAACCCGTTGGCGGAGCAGCCAGCGGTACGGGGTGGTGCCCGTCTCGTTCTGGAAGCGGCGGGCGAAGGTGCGCGGCGACATGTGCGCCTGTGCGGCCAGCTGGTCGACGGTCATCTCCTGGTCGAGGTGGCGCTCCATCCAGGCCAGCGTCTCTCCGACCGTGTCGCACGGGGTGCGGGGCAGCGGCCGCTCGATGTACTGCGCCTGACCGCCGTCGCGGTGCGGCGGGACCACCATGCGGCGGGCCAGCGTGTTGGCGACATCGGGGCCGTACTCCTGCCGGACCAGGTGCAGACAGGCATCGATCCCGGCCGCCGTGCCCGCCGAGCTGATGACCGAGCCCTCGTCCACGTACAGCACATCGGGTTCGACCACGGCCCGCGGGAAGCGACGGGCCAGCTCCGTCGCATGGCGCCAGTGGGTGGTGCAGCGGCGCCCGTCCAGCAGTCCGGCCGCGCCGAGCACGTACGCGCCGGAGCAGACGCTCATCACGCGGGCGCCCCGGTCAACGGCCCGGCGCAGGGCGTCGAGGACCTCCTCGGGGTAGTCCCGCCGGGCGAAGTCGCTGCCGGCCGGTACGGCGATGAGGTCGGCCTCCTCCAGGCGGTCGAGGCCGTACGGCGTGCTGATGGTGAATCCGGCGTGGGTCCGCAGCCTGGGCCCCTCGGCGGAGACCACGGCGAAGTCGTGCACCGGCAGGCCCACGTCGCTGCGGTCGAGGCCGAAGACCTCGCACAGCACGCCCAGTTCGAAGGGGTGCACCTCGTCGAGCAGTAGAGCGGCGACATTTTTCAGCATGGATCCAGTGTGGCAGTAATTCGATGCTCCATGACAGTCCTGCCACTGCCGGATGATGTCCCCGCGGACGAGAGTGGAGCCATGAACACAATCCTGAACCTCCTGGGCACAGCCGTACTTTTCGCCCTCGTCCTGCTCCCCGCCCTGCTCGGACTCGCCCGGGAGCGCCGCATCGACCGCCAGTTGCGGGAGGCGGAACGGGCCTGGGGAGACGCGTCCCCGGAAACGGCGGACGCCGCGCAGCCGGTCACGGCCACGCGGCGCCCCTACCTCAGAAGCTGGGCCAGGATCTAGACCCGAAAAGAATCTAGAAGTCGTCGTCGAAGGCGACCGAGCCCTCCACCGCCACCTGGTACGCCGACGGACGGCGCTCAAAGAAGTTCGTCAGCTCCTGGACACCCTGCAACTCCATGAACGAGAAGGGGTTCGACGATCCATAGACCGGAGCGAGACCGAGCCTACGGAGGCGATCGTCGGCCACGCACTCCAAGTACTGCCGCATGGAGTCGGTATTCATTCCAGGCAGGCCGTCACCGCAGAGGTCGCGGCCGAACTGGAGCTCAGCTGCGACCGCTTCCTCGAGCATCGCGGAGATGTCCTTCTCCAGCTCCTCGTCGAAGAGGTCGGGCTCCTCCTTGCGGACCGTGTCGACCACCTCGAATGCGAAGCTCATGTGGCAAGTTTCATCCCGGAAGACCCAGTTCGTCCCCGTGGCGAGACCGTGCAGCAGACCCCGTGAGCGGAACCAGTAGACGTACGCGAACGCGCCGTAGAAGAACAGCCCCTCGATGCACGCCGCGAAGCAGATCAGGTTCAGCAGGAAGCGACGGCGGTCGGCCTTCGTCTCCAGCCGCTCGATCTTCTCGACCGAATCCATCCACTTGAAGCAGAACTGCGCCTTCTCACGGATGGACGGAATCTCCTCGACCGCGTCGAACGCGGCGGCCCGGTCGTCCGGATCGGGCAGATAGGTGTCCAGCAGCGTCAGATAGAACTGGACGTGCACGGCCTCCTCGAAGAGCTGCCGCGAGAGATACAGCCGCGCCTCGGGGGAGTTGATGTGCTTGTACAGCGTCAGCACGAGGTTGTTGGAGACGATCGAGTCGCCCGTCGCGAAGAACGCGACCAGCCGGCCGATCATGTGCTGCTCACCGGGGGACAGCTTGGCGAGGTCGGCGACGTCGGAGTGCAGGTCGACCTCCTCCACCGTCCAGGTGTTCTTGATCGCGTCGCGGTAGCGCTCGTAGAAGTCCGGGTAACGCATCGGCCGCAGGGTCAGTTCGAAGCCCGGGTCCAGCAGGTTCTTCTCGGAGTTGGTGGAGCTCATCACTGGCAGGCCTCGCAGGACTCGGGGTTTTCGAGGGAGCAGGCGATCGCGTCCGCGTCGGGCGTCGAGGCCTGCTGTACGGGAATGGGGGCGGTGGCCGCGGCCCGGCCGGAGGCGGCGCGGGCGATCCGGGTCGCCGGGCGCGAGCGCAGGTAGTACGTCGTCTTCAGCCCCTGCTTCCAGGCGTACGCGTACATCGAGGAGAGCTTGCCGATCGTCGGCGTCTCCAGGAACAGGTTCAGCGACTGGCTCTGGTCGAGGAACGGCGTACGGGCCGCCGCCATGTCGATCAGTCCGCGCTGCGGGATCTCCCACGCCGTGCGGTACAGCGCCCGCACCTCCTCCGGGATCCAGGCGAAGCCCTGCACCGAGCCGCTCGCCTCGCGCAGCGCCTCACGGGTCCGCGCGTCCCACACCCCGAGCTGTTTCAGCTCCTCCACCAGATACGCGTTGACCTGGAGGAACTCACCGCTGAGCGTCTCGCGCTTGAAGAGGTTGGAGACCTGCGGCTCGATGCACTCGTACACACCCGCGATCGAGGCGATCGTCGCCGTCGGCGCGATGGCGAGCAGCAGCGAGTTGCGCATCCCGGTCTTCGCGATCCGGGCGCGCAGCGCCTCCCAGCGCTCCGGCCAGTTCAGCTCGGTGTCGTAGTGGTCCGGGTGCAGCACCCCGCGCGCGGCCCGCGTCTCCGACCAGGCAGGCAGCGGGCCGGACCGCTCGGCGAGATCGCAGGACGCCTCGTACGCCGCGAGCATGATCCGCTCGGAGATCTTCGTGGAGAGCGCACGGGCCTCGGGGGAGTCGAACGGCAGCCGCAGCTGGAAGAAGACGTCCTGGAGACCCATCGCGCCCAGACCGACCGGGCGCCACTTCGCGTTGGAGCGGCCGGCCTGCTCGGTCGGGTAGAAGTTGATGTCGACGACCCGGTCAAGGAAGGTCACGGCGGTACGGACGGTGGCGTCCAGCCGCTCCCAGTCGATGGAACCGTCGGCGACGAACGCGCCGAGGTTGACCGAACCCAGGTTGCAGACGGCCGTCTCGGCGTCGTCGGTGACTTCGAGGATCTCGGTGCACAGATTCGACGAGTGGACGACGCGGCCCGGCTCGGCGGTCTGGTTCGCGGTCCGGTTGGAGGCGTCCTTGAACGTCATCCAGCCCTGGCCCGTCTGCGCCAGGGTCCGCATCATCCGGCCGTACAGCTCGCGGGCCGGCATCGACTTGCGGGCCAGCCCCTTGGCCTCGGCGGCCCGGTACACGGCGTCGAACGCGTCGCCCCACAGGTCGACCAGCTCGGGGACGTCGGCGGGCGAGAACAGCGACCAGTCGCCGTCCGCGTCGACCCGGCGCATGAACTCGTCCGGGATCCAGTGCGCCAGGTTGAGGTTGTGCGTACGCCGCTGGTCCTCGCCCGTGTTGTCGCGCAGCTCCAGGAACTCCTCGATGTCCGCGTGCCAGGTCTCCAGGTAGACGGCGGCGGCGCCCTTGCGACGGCCGCCCTGGTTGACCGCGGCGACGGACGCGTCGAGCGTCTTCAGGAACGGCACGATGCCGTTGGAGTGCCCGTTGGTGCCACGGATCAGCGAGCCGCGGGCGCGGATGCGGGAGTACGAGAGACCGATGCCGCCCGCGTGCTTCGAGAGCCGCGCCACCTGGTGGTAGCGGTCGTAGATCGAGTCGAGTTCGTCGAGCGGGGAGTCCAGCAGGTAGCAGGAGGACATCTGCGGGTGCCGGGTGCCGGAGTTGAACAGGGTCGGCGAGGACGGCAGATAGTCGAGCCGGCTCATCAGCCCGTACAGCGACGCCACTTCGTCCAGGGCGCGCTGCCCCGCTTCTGAACCGAGTGCAGTGTTCTCAGCGAGCCCGGACGCGACCCGCAGCATGAAGTGCTGGGGCGTCTCGATGACCTGGCGGGTGTGCGGGTGGCGCAGCAGATAGCGGCTGTGCAGGGTCCGCAGCCCGAAGTAGCCGAAGCGGTCGTCGGCGCCGGCGGCCAGCGAACGCTCCACCAGCGCGTCGAGGGCGGCCGCGTGCAGCGCGACGAACTCGGCGGTGCGGTCCGCGATCAGGCCCTCGCGGTGTCCGACGGCGATCGAGGCGGAGAAGGAGACGGCGCCCTGGCCGGCCGCCTCGTCGGCGATGGCGAGGGTCAGGAGCCGGGCGGCGAGCCGGGAGTAGGCGGGGTCCTCGGAGATCAGCCCCGCGGCGGCCTCGGTGGCCAGCGCGCGCAGTTCGGCCTCGTCCGCCCGGGCGCTGCGGCCGCGCAGCGCGGCGGCGGCGACGCGACCGGGGTCGGTGTCGGGCAGATCGACGGTGAGGCCGGTCAGGGTCCGCAGCAGCGCGGTTCCCGGTCCGTCGTGTGCGGTTGCCTCGGACTCGGCCGCTTCGGACGCGGCGACTGAAGCCGGATCGGCTGGCGCGATGGTCACGTGGTGCTCTCCCTCGCTCGGCTCGGGGCCGGCGGGGAACGGGGCAGCCGGACAGAGGCGGGCCCGGGTCGGGGCAGCACTCCGCACGGCGTCCACCGGCCCAACCGCGAGGCCCGGACGTCTGGCATCCGGTTCGGTCGAGCCGGATGAACTGTCGGCAGGTCCTCGGACTTACTCGGGGGTGCGCAAAAGCGCACCGAACATACCGTTGCGGGACAGTTCCGGATTCGCACCGGATTCCCCTGCGGCGACAGCGAGCATGAGCATACATGTGGGGGCCGTCCGCTGAGGCAGCCCCCACATGTTGTGTCGCGCAACATAACTCGGGGCGCGCGTACGGCCCGCCGCCGAGCGCACGGACGGCCCGTCGCGCCCCGCTGGAGGGGGCTCGACGGGCCGTCGTACGGCTGTGGGAGCGGCCGTCAGCGGCCGCCGCCCGGCGCCCCTGCCGCGGCCGGCGGGAGCTCCACCTGGACGCCCTTGTCGCCCGCGTCGGCCGTGTAGTCGGCCGGCGAGGTCTCGTCGATCCCGGCGGGTGCCTTCACGGCGTTCAGGACGAAGGTGAGCACCACCGTCACCACCACGTTCAGCACGAACGCCGTGAGACCGATGTAGCCGATCTCGCCGATGCCCGGGATCTCCTTGGACGACCCGCCGAAGTGCGCCTGGGTCGGGCTGGCGACGCCGTACGCGGCCACCGTCCCGTACACCATGCCGACCGCCCAGCCCGCGAGCAGCGCCCAGCGGTGGAACCAGCGGGTGAACAGGCCGCCGACCAGGGCCGGCATCGTCTGGAGGATCCAGATCCCGCCGAGCAGCTGGAAGTTGATCGCGACCGTCTTGTCCATGGTGAGGACGAAGGCGAGCGCGCCGACCTTCACCAGTAGCGACACCAGCTTGGAGACCTTGGTCTCCTGCTCCGGGGTCGCGTCCGGCTTCAGGAAGTCCTTGTAGATGTTGCGGGTGAAGAGGTTCGCCGCGGCGATCGACATGATCGCGGCGGGCACCAGCGCGCCGATGCCGATGGCGGCGAACGCGACACCCGCGAACCAGTCCGGGAACATGGTCTCGAACAGCTGCGGGATGGCCAACTGGCCGTTGTCGACCTTGATTCCGGCGGCGATCGCCATGAAGCCGAGCAACGCCAGCAGGCCCAGCATCAGCGAGTACAGCGGCAGGATCGTGGTGTTGCGCCGGATCACATTGCGGCTGCGGCTGGAGAGCGTCGCCGTGATCGAGTGCGGATACATGAACAGCGCCAGCGCCGAGCCCAACGCCAGGGTGGCGTAACCCCATTGACCCGCCTCGCCCGGCGCGAGCGCGCCGCGCGGCTTGCCGGTCGCCGGATTGGTCTGCGAGAACGCCTCGCCCGCCTTGGCGAAGATGTTGTCGAAGCCGCCGAGCTTGATCGGGATGTAGATGATCGCCACCACGATGACCAGATAGATCAGTCCGTCCTTGACGAACGCGATCAGCGCGGGTGCCCGCAGACCGGACGAGTAGGTGTACGCGGCGAGCACCGCGAACGCGATCAGCAGCGGCAGGTCCTTGACGAACCAGTGGGTGTTCTCGCCGCCGCCGACGCCCATCACGTCCAGCACCGCCTGGATACCGACGAGTTGGAGCGCGATGTACGGCATCGTGGCGAGGATGCCCGTGACGGCGACCGCCAGCGACAGTCCCTTCGAGCCGAAGCGGCCGCGGACGAAGTCCGAGGTGGTCACGTAGCCGTGCTTGTGCGAGACCGACCAGAGCCGCGGCAGGAAGGTGAAGATCAGCGGGTACACGAGGATCGTGTACGGCACGGCGAAGAAGCCGGCCGCGCCCGCCGCGTAGATCGCCGCGGGCACGGCGACGAAGGTGTACGCGGTGTACAGGTCGCCGCCGAGCAGGAACCAGGTGACCCAGGTGCCGAACGACCGTCCGCCCAGGCCCCATTCGTCGAGGCTGGCCTCGTTCTCGGCCTTTCGCCAGTGTGCCGCGAGGAAGCCCATGACCGTGACGGCCACGAAGAAGAAGATGAAGACGCCGAGCGCGACGCCGTTCACGCCGTCCTTCATGCCGACGCACCCCCCTTGCGGGCGCGCTGGTCACGCTGCCACAGCTTGTACGCGATCATCGTGAGCGCGGTGGAGATCAGCACCCAGAGCATCTGGTACCAGTAGAAGAACGGAATGCCGATGAAGGTGGGGTCCACCTTCGCGTACGAACTCACCCAGAGCATCGCCACGAACGGCGCGATGAGGCAGAGGGCGATGATCACCCGTACCGGTGTGACGGTCGGTGGTTTTCCTTCTGGATCTGCTGGCATGCGGCGACTCCGTCCCCTCGCTGATCACCTGGTGTAATGCGCAGGAAATCTAGGGGAGGCTTCCGGCCACCGTCACCCCCTGTCCGCATTGCGGTCCGGCAACGGTCCCGCGGGTGGGCGCGAATGTTCGGAATATTGTCAAACGTACGAGAGTTGGGCCGGACCAGGACGTGCGAACGGCCCCCGTGGTGTCCACGGGGGCCGACGCGGCTGTGCGTACGGGGTGCGGTGACCGGGAGCAGTCGGTCGCCGCGGCAGGTTCAGTCCGTCGGCCGCTTCAGGCGGGCCACGAACTTGTACCGGTCGCCGCGGTAGACCGAGCGCACCCACTCCACCGGCTCGCCCCGGCCGTCGAGCGAGTGCCGGGACAGCATCAGCATCGGCAGGCCCACATCCGTACCGAGCAGGCCGGCTTCGCGCGGGGTGGCGAGCGAGGTCTCGATGGTCTCCTCGGCCTCGGCCAGCCGGACGTCGTACACCTCGGCCAGCGCGGTGTAGAGGGAGGCGTACTTCACCAGTGAACGGCGCAGCGCCGGGAAGCGTTTGGCTGAGAGGTGCGTGGTCTCGATCGCCATCGGCTCCCCGCTGGCCAGCCGCAGCCGCTCGATCCGCAGCACCCGGCCGCCGGCCGAGATATCCAGCAGCCCGGCGAGCGTGTCATCGGCCGTGACATAGCCGATGTCCAGCAACTGGGACGTCGGTTCCAGCCCCTGGGCGCGCATGTCCTCGGTGTACGAGGTGAGTTGCAGGGCCTGCGAGACCTTCGGCTTGGCCACGAAGGTGCCCTTGCCCTGGATGCGCTCCAGCCGGCCCTCGACGACCAGCTCCTGGAGCGCCTGGCGCACGGTCGTGCGCGAGGTGTCGAACTCGGCGGCCAGGGTCCGCTCCGGGGGCACGGGGGTGCCCGGCGGCATGGTGTCCGTCATGTCGAGGAGATGTCGCTTCAGCCGGTAGTACTTCGGTACGCGCGCCGTCCGCGTGGCCGCGCCCGTCCCGTTCTCCGTACTGCCCCCGTCGGCACCCATGGCCCGCCTTCCCGACTGCTGCGTTGCTGCCGTCACCGGCTCCTCCGTCTGTCGCGGCTCACATGGTGGCACGGTCCGGTCACGGCTCGTCGCCCTCCCTGAGGTGTCGGTCCTATAACGGACACGAGTGCACTTCTTATACACCCTTGACACCCCTAAAGGTCTAGGCCAAGCTCCCGGTGCTGGTCTAAACCATTAAAGACCAGGTCCAGCCCCAGCAGTACTCGTCGAATGTCTTCGCGGTGGGCGGGGTTGCAGTATCCCTGAGGAGGGTTTGGCGTGAAGCGCAAGCTCATCGCGGCGATCGGCGTCGCGGGCATGATGATCGGCCTGGCGGCGTGCGGGTCCGACGACGGCGGTAGCGACAGCGGTAAGAAGACCGGCCCGGACAGCTACAAGGGCGAGACCCTCACCGTCTGGGCCATGGACGGCTCCACGCCTCCCGGCTGGACCAAGGACCTGACCGCGGCCTTCAAGAAGAAGACCGGCGCCACGCTGAAGTTCGAGACCCAGAAGTGGGACGGCATTCAGCAGAAGATCACCACCGCTCTCTCCGAGTCGACCCCGCCGGACGTCATCGAGGTCGGCAACACCCAGACCCCCGCGTACGCGGCCACCGGCGGCCTCGCCGACCTCGGCGACCTCAAGAAGGAGATCGGCGGCGACTGGGTCGAGTCCCTCAACCAGTCCTCGGTCTTCGACGGCAAGCAGTACGCCGCTCCCTGGTACTTCGCCAACCGTGTCGTCATCTACAACAAGAAGGTCTGGGCCGACGCCGGCGTCAAGGACACCCCGAAGACGCGTGACGAGTTCTTCAAGGACCTCGACGCCATCAAGAAGAAGGGCAAGGCCGAGCCGATCTACCTGCCCGGCCAGAACTGGTACTTCTTCGACGGCCTGACCATCGGTCAGGGCGCGGACCTGGTGAAGAAGGAAGGCGACAAGTACGTCTCCAACCTCTCCGACCCCAAGGTCACCGCGGCCATGGACCTCTACAAGAAGTACCAGTCCTACTCCAAGGCCCCCAAGGACAAGGACGAGGCCACCCCGCAGCAGGCCGAGGTCTTCGCCAAGGGCAACGTCGGCGCCTTCATCGGCATGGGCTGGGAGGCCGGCACGGCCATCGCCGCCAACAAGGCCATCGAGAGCGACATCGGCTACTTCACCATCCCGGGTGAGACCGCCGACAAGCCCGAGGGCGTCTTCCTCGGCGGCTCCAACTTCGCGGTCGCCGCGGGCAGCAAGAAGCAGGATCTCGCCAAGGAGTTCCTGAAGCTCGCCCTGTCCGACCAGTTCGAGGGCCAGCTGGCCAAGGAGAACGGCGTCATCCCGAACAAGGAGTCGCTCAACTCCAACCTGACCGGCAACGGCGCCGCCGAGGCCGCGGCCCCGGCCGCCACCGCCGGTGGCACCACCCCGCTCATCCCCGAGTGGGCCGCTGTCGAGAACGATCCGAACCCGATCAAGAGCTACATGACCGCGGTTCTGAACGGCAAGAGCCCCGAGGACGCCGCCAAGGCGGTCGAGGCCGAGATCAACAAGCGTCTCTCGCAGAAGAGCTGATCGCACGCGCCGGGGGGCGGGGACCGACCGCCCCCCGGCGCGCCCGCGTGTCTGGAACGTACGGCCCAAGAAGAGATGGCGAGCATGTCAGTGCAGACCGAACAAGTGGACTCGGTCCGGGCAGCCGGTGTCCGCAAGGACGACGCGCCTCCCGGCGGCCCGGCCGCTTTGCAAAAGAAGCGGGGCGGAGGCTCGGCCCCGTACCTGCTCCTGTTGCCCGCACTGCTCGCCACGGCGCTGCTGCTGGGCTATCCGCTGGTCAAGAACGGCATGCTGTCGTTCCAGAACCTCAACCCGCGCCAGCTGATCCAACACCTGACCGAGTGGAACGGCGTCGACAACTACAAGGAAGTCCTCGGCAGTTCGGACTTCTGGAAGGTCGTCGAACGTTCGGTCTTCTTCACCGCCGCCAACGTCGTCCTGATCATGCTGCTCGGGATGCTGGTCGGCCTGCTGCTCGCCCGCCTCGGCAAGAAGATGCGCCTGCTGCTCATGCTGGGCCTCGTGCTCGCCTGGGCCATGCCGATCATCGCCGCGACCACGGTGTACCAGTGGTTGTTCGCCCAGCGCTTCGGAGTCGTCAACTACGTGCTCGACAGCCTCGGCTGGCACTCGATGGCCGACTACAACTGGACGAGCAGTCAGTTCTCCACCTTCTCGCTGGTCACTCTGGTGATCGTCTGGCAGTCCATCCCGTTCGTGGCGATCAATCTGTACGCCGCGTCCACGACGATCCCCAAGGAGTTGTACGAGGCCGCCTCGCTCGACGGCGCCGGAACCTGGAAGAGCTTCACCTCCGTGACGCTCCCGTTCCTGAAGCCGTTCCTGCTGGCCACGACATTCCTCGAAGTCATCTGGGTCTTCAAGTCCTTCGCCCAGCTCTTCGCGATCAACGGCGGCGGCCCCGACCGGCTCACCGAGACCCTGCCCGTCTACGCCTTCGTCGAAGGTGTCGGCAATCAGCACTTCGGCATGGGCGCCGCCATCTCGTTCCTGACGATCATCGTCCTGCTGGCGTTGACCGGTTACTACCTGCGCACGGTACTGAAGCAAGAGGAGGACGAGCTGTGAGGCGCTCACTGTCCGGCCGGATCTGGCCCAACGCGACGGCTGTCGTCCTCTTCATAGGCTTCGCCTTCCCCGTCTACTGGATGTTCAGCACGGCGTTCAAGCCGACCGGCGACATCATCACCGACACCCCGGTGTGGTTCCCGACCGACATCACCTTCGAGCACTTCAAGAAGGCTGTCCGGGCGGACCACTTCTGGACCCTGGTCGGGAACTCGTTCACCGTCACCCTGATCTCGGTGGCCGCCTCGCTGGTGATCGCGCTGCTGGCGTCCTTCGCGATGGCGCGCATGCGCTTCAAGGGCCGGCGAGGCATCCTGCTGACCTTCATGGTCGCGCAGATGGCGCCCTGGGAAGTCATGGTCATCGCGGTCTACATGCTCGTCCGCGACGCAGACATACTGAACAGCCTGGTCCCACTGACGGCCTTCTACATGATGATGGTCCTGCCCTTCACCATCCTGACGCTGCGCGGCTATGTTGCCGCCGTGCCCAAGGAACTGGAGGAGTCGGCCATGGTCGACGGCTGCACCCGCCCCCAGGCCTTCATGAAGGTGATCCTGCCGTTGCTCGGCCCCGGCCTGATGGCGACCTCGCTCTTCGGCTTCATCACCGCCTGGAACGAATTCCCGCTCGTCCTCATCCTCAACAAGGACATCGGGTCACAGACCCTGCCGCTCTGGCTCTCCCAGTTCCAGACCGCGTTCGGTGACGACTGGGGCGCGACGATGGCTGCCTCTTCGCTCTTCGCGATCCCGATCCTGGTTCTCTTCATCTACCTCCAGCGCAAGGCCGTCAGCGGCCTCACCGACGGCGCCGTGAAGGGATAACGCACCTCCATGACCACCCTGATATCCACCACGGACACCGTCACCCGCGACGCCCTCGCCGTCCTGCAGCCCGGATTCACCGGCACCACCGTCCCGGACTGGGTGCTGCGCCGGGTCGACGAAGGCCTCGCCTCCGTCGCGCTGTTCGGCCGCAACATCCGGACGGCCGAGCAGGTCTCCGCGCTCACCGCCCAGCTCAGGGCCGAGCGCGAGGACCTCCTCGTGGCGATCGACGAGGAGGGCGGTGACGTCACCCGCCTGGAGGTGCGTACCGGCTCCTCCTTCCCCGGCAACCTCGCGCTCGGCCACGTCGACGACCTGGAGCTGACCCGCGCGGTCGCCCAGGAGCTGGGCCGCCGGCTCACGGAGTGCGGCGTCAACCTCAACTGGGCGCCGTCCGCGGACGTCAACTCCAACCCGGACAACCCGATCATCGGCGTACGGTCCTTCGGCGCCGACACCGCGCTCGTGGCCCGGCACACCGCCGCGTACATCGAGGGCCTCCAGGCCGCCGGAGTCGCCGCCTGCACCAAGCACTTCCCGGGGCACGGCGACACCGCGATCGACTCGCACCACGCGATGCCGCGCATCGACGTGGACCTGGAGACACTGCACGCCCGTGAACTGGTGCCCTTCCGGGCAGCCGTCGCCGCGGGTTCCAAGTGCGTGATGAGCGCGCACATCCTGCTGCCGGCCCTCGACCCGAACCGCCCCGCGACGGTGAGCCCGCGGATCCTCACCGGTCTGCTGCGCGAGGAGATGGGCTACGACGGCCTGATCGTCACCGACGCCGTGGAGATGCAGGCCATCGCCGGGACGTACGGCATCGAGCGCGGCTCCGTCCTCGCGATCGCCGCCGGGGCCGACGCCCTGTGCGTCGGTGGCGGTCTTGAGGACGACGGCACGGTGCAGCGGCTGCGCGACGCGCTGGTCGCGGCGGTGCGCAGCGGTGAACTCGCCGAGGAGCGGCTCGCGGACGCGGCCGCACGGGTACGTGCCCTCGCGTCCTGGACGCGAGGCGCCAAGGGGGCCGGTTCGGCGCCGGGCGCGGCAACGCAGGAGGAGGCCGCGTCCGGTACCGGAATCGGCTCCGACATCGGCCTGATCGCCGCCCGCCGCGCGGTGCGGGTGATCGGCTCCGCCGAACCGCTCACCGAGCCCGCGTACGTCGCCGCGTTCACCTCCGCCTCGAACATCGCGGTCGGCGACGAGACCCCGTGGGGCGTCGCCGCGGAGCTGGGCCGGCTGGTGCCGGGCACGGAGACCGACACGTACAGCGGCGAGACCGTGGAGCCCGCGGCCGCGGTGCTGCGGGCGGCGGGGGAGCGGCGCATCGTCGTGGTCGTCCGCGACGCCCACCGCCACGCCTGGATGGCCGGGACCATCGACGCCCTGGTGGCGGAGCGCCCGGACACGGTCGTGGTCGAAATGGGCGTCCCGCAGGCACCCCCCACGGGCGCCCTGCACATCGCCACCCATGGCGCGGCCCGCGTCTGCGGCCTGGCGGCAGCGGAGGTCATCGCCAGGGGCACGGAAGCCCGCGGGGCCTGAGCCCGGAGGCCCGGAAGCGGGGCGTGACGCGGAACGAGGGGCCACGTCACACCCGCTTCCTGCCCATCAAGCCCGTCACACCGGCCTCGGGCAATCCGTTCCCGTCACACCGGCCTCGGGCAATCCAGTCCCGTCACACCCGCCTCCGGCCAATCAAGCCCGTCGTCCGGCGGTTGAGGGCACGTCTCCCCGGTAGGGATGCCTCCCCGTGACGCGGGGGCCAATCAAGCCCGTCCGGCGATGGAGGACAGAGCACGTTCCAGGACGCGTCACGGCACACGAGAGGGCCGGGACACCCACCACGGGTGTCCCGGCCCTCTCGCCGTGTCCGGGACGACTACAGCCCCTGCCACAGCGGCTTCGCCGCATACGTGGCGCGGAAGTAGTCCGCCAGCCTCAGCTTCGACGCCGCGGCCTCGTCCACCACCACCGTCGCGTGCGGGTGCAACTGCAGCGCGGACGCGGGAACGATCGAGGCCACCGGCCCCTCCACCGTCTGTGCCACGGCGTCCGCCTTGCCCTCGCCGGTGGCGAGCAGGATCGGGTGGCGGGACTCCAGGATGGTGCCGATGCCCTGGGTGATCACGTGGTGCGGCACCTGCGTGATGTCGTTGTCGAAGAAGCGCGCGTTGTCGATCCGGGTCTGCTCGGTGAGCGTCTTGATCCGGGTACGGGACGCGAGCGAGGAGCACGGCTCGTTGAAGCCGATGTGCCCGTCGGTACCGATGCCGAGGAGCTGCAGGTCCACCCCGCCGGCCTCGGCGAGCGCCTTGTCGTACGCCTGGCAGGCGGCCAGGACGTCCTCGTCGGAGCCGTCGGGGCCCATGAAGGACGCCTCGGACAGGCCGAGCGCTTCGACGACCTCGCGCAGCACCACGGAGCGGTAGGACTCGGGATGGCCCGCCGGCAGCCCGACGTACTCGTCGAGCTGGCAGATGCGGGCGCGCGAGGCATCCACGGCGCCGGAGCGGACCTTGGCCGCCAGCGCCCGGTAGATGGGCAGCGGGGTAGAGCCGGTGGCAACGCCGAGAAGGGCGTCGGGCTTGCGGCTCAGCAGTGCGCCGATGGCCTCTGCGATGAGTTCGCCGCCTGCCTTGGCGTCCGGGACGATGACAACTTCCACGCGGGGCCTGCCGATCTGAGGAGTTGAGCCAATGTGGTATAGACCAATCGCGGTCCAATCTAGCAGAACCAGGTAACACCGACACGACAGCCTCGCCCGTCCTTGTCGCACTCCGTCGACGGATGCCCGTCCGCCACGCTTTTACCGGGGAGGCTGAGAGTCCGGGCCGGATCACGTCCGGCGAGATGCCCGAACAGCATGCGAGGGCGCGCCCCGTCCTCGGCCGGGGCGCGCCCGGGCTCCACGGGGAGGTCGCCGGGATCGCGCAGGGCGTCGAGCCGGACGCCCGGGACGCCCTGGTCGTCACGGCCGGCAGCTCCGGCATCGGCCCGGGCCCGTGGAAACACCCGCGGGCCGCGGCGCCGGTACGGGACCCTCAGCCCGTTCGGCACCGCAGCCCGGAGTAGGACCGGCCGTCGCCTGGGCGCCGAACGGTCCGCTCGGCCGGCGGTGTGCGGTGCCCCCGGCCGGGGAGAGGCACCCGCGCGGTCAGGGCAGAGAGCGCGGGTACCTCGATCCACTCTCCTGTGCGGGGAGAGCGGAGGCTCTGTCTTGAGCATTGTGGACTAGACCATTCGCCCATGTCCATCCGTAGGAGCACCGCAATTTCCCGCGCTCATACTCCTTGCACGTACGGCCGGGCCGCTCGGTTCGGAACCCGTACCCATCCGCGGGTACGCTCGCACACGTGCCCTCCATGAACGACCTCGTCCGCCAGCACACAGCTCTCGGTGACACCGACCTGGAGTGGCTGCACCTGCTGGTCTCGGAGTGGCAGCTGCTCTCCGACCTCTCCTTCGCCGACCTCGTGCTGTGGGTCCCCACCCGCGACGGCACCCGCTACGTCTCCGTGGCCCAGATGCGGCCCAACACCGGCCCCACCTCCTATCAGAACGACATGGTCGGCCACTTGGTGCCGCGCGGCCGCCGTCCGCTGCTGGACGCGGCGCTGGACGAGGGCCGGATCGTGCGCGAGGGCGACCCGGAGTGGCGCGAGGAGGTTCCGGTACGCGTCGAGTCGATCCCCGTACGCCGTGAGGGCCGGGTCCTCGGAGTCATCGCCCGCAACACCAACCTCCTGACCGTACGCACGCCGTCCCGGCTTGAGCTCACCTACCTCCAGTCGGCCTCCGACCTGGCCCAGATGATCGCCGCCGGGACCTTCCCGTTCCCCGGCCAACAGGTCGACATGGACGCGTCACCGCGCGTCGGCGACGGGCTGGTCAGGCTCGATGCCGAAGGGGTCGTCCAGTACGCCAGCCCCAACGGCCTCTCCGCCTACCACCGCCTGGGCCTCGCCTCCGACCTGGTCGGCCAGCACCTGGGCGGGATCACCGCCGAACTGGCCCCGTCCCGCGGCCCGGTCGACGAGGCCCTGGTCAAACTCGCCAGCGGTTACGCGCCCCGCGAGTTCGAGGTCGAGTGCGCGGGCGGGGTGATCCAGCTCCGGGCGATCCCGCTCAAGCCCAAGGGAGTCCGGATCGGCTCCTTGGTCCTCCTTCGGGACGTCACCGAACTGCGCCGCCGCGAGCGGGAGTTGATCACCAAGGACGCCACCATCCGGGAGATCCACCACCGGGTGAAGAACAACCTCCAGACCGTTGCTGCCCTGTTGCGGCTCCAGGCCCGGCGGATGGACTCCGCGCAGGGCCGCGAGGCGCTCAACGAGGCGGTACGGCGCGTCGGTTCGATCGCCATCGTCCATGAGACGCTGTCCCAGAATCTGGACGAACGGGTGGAGTTCGACGAGATCGCCGACCGGGTCATCGCGATGGTCGCCGAGATCTCCCCGGGCAGGGTCACCTGCCGCCGTACGGGCCGCTTCGGCATACTCGACGCCGAGGTCGCCACACCGCTCGCGATGGTGCTCACCGAAGTTCTGCAGAACGCCCTGGAGCACGCGTTCACCCTCGCCGAGTCCGGCACGGTGGAGGTTTCGGCGGTGCGCGGCGGTTCCTCCGCCGAGACGCGGCTGCTGATCACCGTTCAGGACGACGGCTGCGGTCTGCCCGAGGGTTTCGACCCGCAGCGCGCCGGCCATCTGGGGCTCCAGATCGTCAGGACACTGGTGGAAGGCGAGCTGGGTGGAACCTTCGGGATGGTCCCGGCCCCCGAGCGCGGCACCCAGGTCGTTCTCGACATCCCGGTCCGCGCCGATAAGTAGCCCCGGTGGGGCCGGCCGGCCGACGCGGACGCAGCAGTGAGCCCGGACCGTCGATCACGGTCCGGGCTCACTGTTCATGCATGCGCTTCGGGGGTACTGCGCGCTGCGACTCGGGGGGCGGGGTTGTGCGTACGCTCTGTACGCGCCGCCTGGCTGAGGCTCGTAGCGGTGGCGTCGGATCAGGCGCTGGCGTTACGCGCCCGGTTGCGAGCGGCACGGCGCTTCATTGCGCGGCGCTCGTCCTCACTGAGGCCACCCCAGACGCCGGAGTCCTGGCCGGACTCGAGCGCCCACTGCAGGCACTGCTCCATGACGGGGCAGCGACGGCAGACGGCCTTGGCTTCCTCGATCTGCAGCAGCGCAGGACCGGTGTTGCCGATGGGGAAGAACAGCTCGGGGTCTTCCTCACGACAAACGGCGTTGTGACGCCAGTCCATGGCTGCTACCTCTCCTTGGTATTACATCAGTTGCTTGTGAATGTGAACGCTTTCACGAATCCCCCCGCAGGTGAAGGGCCGACGCCCAGATGAACTGGTTGTGGTCCTGTGAAGTGAGGAGGGGTTCTGGCTCTCAGTGGAGGCCGTTGTTGCGGGCCGTCCCGATCGCCATGTAGAGATTCGCAAACCTCGGCGGCGGATACAACCCCTTCTGGAAAGTTTTTTTTGATTCCTCGGTGTCGACTAGGTCACAGCCGTACTTCTATGGGGTGGAGAGCAGCCCAAACGTTCGAGTTAAAGGACTTTGGCCCCTTCCACTCACACAATCACACGCAGTGCACGGCGTACGCCTGTGAACGTCACGCTGGTACGCACTCCCAGGTGGTCGCCGTCCATCTGGAAGGGCAGTGGCGCCTTTGAATGCAAGGTGAAGTTCGTGAGGTCATGAAGTGAAACAGCGTGCTTGCCGCGAGGCCCCTTGTCGGGGCTCGAGGTGAGCAGCTGGGTGCCGTAGCGGGCGACCGCCGAAGTGGACAGCCGCTTCAGTCCGAGCACGTCCAGACCGGTGTCGAAGCCGGCCTTCGGGGACGCGAACATGGGGCGATTCCCCAGGTAGGTCCAGGGGGCCGTGTTGGAGATTATCGACAGCGCGAGGCCGGTGACCGGTTCCTGTCCGGGTGTCTCCAGTGTCATCAGCCCGTGCCGCCGGTGTGGCTCCTCCAGGAATTGCCGGACCACCTGGCGCACGTACAAAGCATGCGTCGAGCGCTTGCCGCGTTCGCGCTGTTGTTCGACCCGGCCGACCACGCCCGCGTCGAATCCGAGCCCGGCGCAGAAAGTGAACCAGCGCTCGGGGACCGACTCGTCCTCCGTGCCCGGGGTGCCGGCCGCCAGTCCGAGACCGACCGTGCGTTCGGTTCGGTTGGCGAGCGCGTCCAGGATCGCGCCGGTCGCCTCCACGGCGTCGTTCGGCAGACCCAGGGCGCGCGCGAAAACATTGGTGGAGCCGCCGGGAACCACCGCGAGGCTCGGCAGTCTGTCCAGGTCGGGGCCGTTGTGGAGCAGACCGTTGACCACCTCGTTGACCGTGCCGTCGCCGCCCAGGGCGACCACCAGGTCGATCTCTCCGGAGTCCGCGGCCTGCCGCCCCAGGTCCCGGGCATGGCCCCGGTACTCCGTGGTCACGGCCTCCAGCTTCATCTCGCTGGCCAGCGCGTGAATGAGCACGTCGCGCGTCCGCGCACTGGTGGTGGTAGCAGCTGGATTGACCACAAGGAGTGCGCGCATGACGGCCAGACTACCTACCGCGCGGTATCGCACTGAAGTCCTGCTCGACGACCTTTACGCTCGGTGACGGCCCGGGTGCGTTCCCACCCCGGCTTCGCTTTCGCGGCGCCGGGATGCCAACCTGCAAGGGTGAGTACTCAGCAGAACACGCCCTCCTCGTCGTCGCCTCTGCCGTCGGTCGAACCGGCGAAGCCGAGCAGGATCACGCTCGTGGCCGGACTCACTGCCCTGGAAGGGGCGGCACTCGTCCTCGGCGGAATCTACATGCTGGTCATGGGACTGCTCGGCCGCCCCGACAGCCCGCAGCAGGCGGAGATGGGCGGCCTCACACTGATCGCGCTCGGCCTGATCCCGCTGATCGCCGCGCGTGGCCTGCTGCGGCGGCGCAGCTGGAGCCGCGGCCCCGCGCTCATCACACAGATCATCGCGCTCCCGGTGGCCTGGACGCTGCTGAGGTCTCACGGCGTACTGATCCCGGCCGGGATCGTCCTCGCCGCGGTGGTCCTGACGGCGCTCTACCAGCTGGTCAGGCCGACGACGATCGACGCACTCGGCATCCGCCGCCCGGGCACCTCCTCGGAGGCCACGTCCGGCGGCACCGCACCGGACGCCTGAGCCGGGGGCCGGGTGAGGTGGCCCTCGGGCGCCGCCGACCGCCCGGGTGCGCGCGGGCCGCACGGGGGCTGACGCTCCCGTTCTTCCGCGCGCTCGTATCGGCCCTTCGCGCTACTCCTCGACGAGCAGCCGCTCGCGCAGCTGCGCCAGCGTACGGGCCAGCAGTCGCGAGACGTGCATCTGCGAGATGCCGACCTCCTGAGCGATCTGCGACTGGGTCATGTTGCCGAAGAAACGCAGCAGCAGGATCCGCTTCTCGCGCGGCGGCAGATCCTCCAGCAACGGCTTGAGGGACTCCCGGTACTCGACGCCCTCCAGCGCCTCGTCCTCGGAGCCCAGCGTGTCCGCGACCGCCGGGGACTCGTCGTCCGTGTCCGGCACGTCCAGCGAGAGCGTGCTGTACGCATTGGCCGATTCCAGGCCCTCCAGGACCTCTTCCTCGGAAATGCCCAGCCGCTCCGCCAGCTCGTGCACCGTCGGCGAGCGGCCGTGCTGCTGGGAGAGCTCGGCGGTCGCCGTGGTGAGCGAGAGCCGCAGCTCCTGGAGCCGGCGCGGCACCCGCACCGCCCAGCCCTTGTCGCGGAAGTGGCGCTTGATCTCGCCGACGACCGTGGGCGTCGCGTACGTCGAGAACTCGACGCCACGGTCCGGGTCGAACCGGTCGACCGACTTGATCAGGCCGATCGTGGCGACCTGGGTCAGATCGTCCAGCGGTTCGCCGCGGTTGCGGAACCGGCGGGCCAGATGCTCCACGAGCGGCAGATGCATCCGCACCAGCTGATTGCGCAGCTCCGCCTTCTCGGCCGACCCGTCGGGAAGCTCGCGCAGTTCGATGAACAGCGCCCGCGCCCGGCTGCGGTCGTGTGGATCGTGGTGCCCGTGCTCGCTCATCTGGCCTGCCCGCTCCGCCTGCGACTGCTCCACCGCGATCGTACGGCCCGCAGGCCCGTCCGCCCCGTCCTCCGGATGGGGCAGGGCCTGCTGCTCCGGGATGCCTGCTGCGCGCACCGCCCCTGGTCGCATCGTCTCGTCCCGCACAGGACCGTCCCCGTTCCCGCTGCTCACGCCGGCCCGGGTCCCGCGCCGCGCTGTTTGTACAGGCTGATGCTGACCGTACGGTCATCGGCCACCGAGGAGTCGACCTTTCCGGCCAGTGCCGAGAGCACCGTCCAGGCGAAGGTGTCGCGCTCCGGCGCCCGGCCGTCCGTCGTCGGCGCCGACACCGTCACCTCGAGAGAATCCTCGACGAGCCGGAAGACGCAGCTGAGGACGGAGCCCGGCACGGCCTGCTGCAGCAGGATCGCGCAGGCCTCGTCGACCGCGATGCGAAGATCCTCGATCTCGTCGAGAGTGAAGTCCAAGCGCGCTGCGAGACCGGCCGTAGCCGTACGCAGCACCGACAGGTAGGCACCCGCAGCGGGCAGCCGGACCTCTACGAAGTCCTGATTCCCGGGCTCGCCTGCGATCTGGGACACCCTCACCTCCAAGGTGGCACAAACTCTTTCGAGGATCCGGGAAGGGTGCCCCGGAGCCATGCGGTACGTCTTCGGTTCTGGCCCGGCGACGCTATCGCGATCCATGATGCCGTGTCGCCAGGCCCCAACCCATGACTGTCACTCATGGTAAGCCTATGAGTACACAGGGTGGGTAGGGGTCTGTGCTGGTCAATTACGAACAACCGGCGCCGGTTTGACGTACCCAGACCTCAGACGATCGAACCGTCCTCGAAGCACCAGCGCCAGCTCTCGCCGGGTTCGAAGCTCCGCATCACCGGATGGCCGGTCTCCTTGAAGTGCGCCGTGGCGTGCCGCAGCGGCGACGAGTCGCAGCAGCCGACATGGCCGCAGGCCAGACAGAGCCGCAGCTGCACCGGGTGGCTGCCCGCCGCGAGGCAGCCGAGGCAGGTCTCGCTGAGCGGGGCCGGTTCGGGTCGTGGCAGCTCGGACACGTGCGGGCATTCACTCATGATTGTCAGGTTACGACGGATGCGAGGACCGTGAAATGGACGCATTGCCGCTGGTGGCACTGGTCGCTGTCAGTGCGGCTGTGGCGGGGGCCGCCCGCCGCACCCCCGTACCCGCCCCCCTGCTGCTGGTCGCGGTGGGGCTGATCGCCTCGTATCTGCCCGGGGTGCCGACGTACACCCTGAACCCGCACGTCGTGCTGCCGTTGCTGCTGCCGCCGTTGCTCTACACGGCGGCCGTCGACAGCTCGTACCTCGATCTGCGGGCCAATCTCCGGCCGGTCGCGCTGCTCTCCGTCGGTTACGTCCTGTTCGCGACCGTCGCGGTCGGGTGGCTGGCGTACCGCCTCGTGCCCGACCTGCCGCTCACCGCGGCGCTGGTGCTCGGCGCGGTCGTCGCCCCGCCGGACGCGGTCACGGCTGCCGCGATCGCCCGCCGGGTCGGGCTCCCCGGCCGCGTCACGACGATCCTGCAGGGCGAGTCCCTGGTGAACGACGCCACCGCGATCACGGCCTACAGGGTGGCGCTCGCAGCCGCCGTCGGAGAGGGCATGAGCTGGGCGGCCGGGATCGGCGAATTCCTCCTCGCGGCGGTCGGCGGCGTCGTGGTCGGCCTGGCGCTGATGGTGCCGCTGCACTGGCTCCGCACGCACCTCAAGGAAGCCTTGCTGCAGAACACGCTGTCGCTGCTCATCCCCTTCGTGGCGTACGCGGCGGCCGAACGCGTGCACGCCTCCGGCGTGCTCGCCGTGGTCGTCGTCGCGCTCTATCTGGGCCACCGCTCCTGGCAGGTCGACTTCGCGACCCGGCTCCAGGAGGCGGCCGTCTGGAAGATGGTCGCGTTCATCCTGGAGTCCGCGGTCTTCGCACTGATCGGACTCCAGCTGCCCTTCGTGCTGAAGGGGCTCGGTTCGCACGCGGTGGCGGACGCCCTCTGGTACGCGGTGGTCGTGTTCCTCGCCGTCGTCGTGGTCCGCTTCCTCTGGGTCTATCCGGCGACGTACCTGCCCCGGTGGCTGTCCGGGCGGATCAGGAAGCGCGAGCCGGAGACGAACTGGAAGGCGCCGCTGATCGTCGGCTGGGCCGGGATGCGCGGGGTCGTGTCGCTCGCCATCGCCTTCTCCATCCCGTTCGTCACCTCCGACGGGCACGCCTTCCCGGCCCGCAACCTGGTGCTGTTCCTGACCTTCACCACCGTCATCGGCACCCTCGTCGTCCAGGGGCTCAGCCTGCCGCTGCTGGTGCGCGTCCTGAAGCTGCCGGGGCGCGACGCGACGGCGGAGACGCTGGCCGAGGCGCAGGCGCAGAGCGAGGCGTCCACGGCCGCCGAGAATCGCCTGGAGGAGCTGCTCACCGACCGGCGCAACTCTCTGCCGGGACCGCTCACCGACCGGCTCCGCACCGTTCTGGAGCGCCGCCGCAACGCCGTGTGGGAACGGCTGGGCGCGGCCAACCCGGTGACCGGGGAGTCTGCGGACGACACGTACCGGCGCCTGGCCAGGGAAATGATCGACGCCGAGCGCGAGGTCTTCGTACGGCTGCGGGACGAGCGGCAGATCGACGACGAGATGCTGCGCACCCTGCTCAGACGGCTCGACCTGGAGGAGGCGGCGGCCTACCGGGAGGAGTCGGACGCGCCGTAGGGATGTGCCTTCGGCGCCTGTGCTCATAAGGGGCGCATTTTCCTTTGAGGGGGCTACTGCGGCCGTCCCGTGATGACGGCCGCGACCGTGGTTCCCGTAGGGAACGCGCCCTCCTCGGCCAGTGCGGTGAGCGCGTAGAGCAGCTTGGCGACATAGAGCCGCTCGACGGGCAGCCCGTGCCGCTGCTCGAAGTCGTCCGCGAAGGCGTGCAGCTGCGGGGTCGTACGGGCGTAGCCGCCGAAGTGGAAGCGCTCGTCCAGGGACCACGACCCGGCCGGTCCGCCGAACGCCTCGTGCTGCAGTTCCCGTACCGTGTCGCCGAGGAAGCCGCCGCGCAGCACCGGGATGCCGAGGGCGCGCTGCCCGGGTGCGAGACCGGCGGCGAGCCCGGCGAGCGTGCCCCCGGTGCCGCAGGCGACCGCCACCACGTCGGCGCGGCCGCGCAGCTCGTGGCCCAGCTCCGTACAGCCCTGTGCGGCCAGGGCGTTGCTGCCACCCTCCGGGATGACGCAGCACTCCCCGAAGGCGCTCAGCAGCCCCGCCAGGACCTCTGGATCGGCCTTCGCGCGGTACGTCGCGCGGTCCACGAAACGCAGGGTCATCCCGTCGGCGGCGCATCGGGCGAGAGAGGGGTTGAGCGGGCGGTCGGCCAGTTCGTCACCGCGCACGACCCCGACGGTGGGGAACCCGAGCAGGCGGCCGGCGGCTGCGGTGGCCCGCAGATGGCTGGAGTACGCGCCGCCGAAGGTCAGCACGGTGCGCCCGGCGGTGGCCCGCAGGTTGGGGGAGAGTTTGCGCCACTTGTTGCCCGGAAGATCGGGGTGGATCAGATCGTCGCGCTTGAGCAGCAGCCGTACGCCGTGGCGCGCGAAGCGGTCGTCCTCGGCCGGTTGCAGCGGCGAGGGGAGTGCCGGCCGCAGGCGGGAGGGGTCGAGCGCTTCGGAAGGGGGCATGCCGCAATTGTCGCCGTGCGGTGGCGTGCCGTGCGGGGAGGGGCGGGTGTGGACGGGGGTGCGCGGGTCGCTTCGGGCGGTCGCGGGTCCCGTTCCTCTTGGAGTCCATCGAGAAGCCGCGGGGATCGACCTTGCCGGGTTGCCACTCCTTGTGGCCGATCACCGAGCGCGAGGTCCAGCCGTGGTGGCGGCAGATCGCGGCGGCGGCCTTCTCGACGGCTTCGGGCCGGGCGGCGGTCCAGGAGTCCTCACCGTCGCCGAGATTTTCGCACTCGAATCCGTAGGAGTGCCTGTTTCCGTCGGTATTGGCCTCGTTGTCGGACGGGAGGCGCTTCTCGGCGACGACGGCGCGCAGCACGTCGTCGTCGCCGAGCCCGGCGTGATTGACCCTGCCGTAGCCGACCAGATACACCGTGCCGTCCTTGGCGATCAACCCGTGGCAGAGCGGGCCTTCATCCGCTTGTGCCGGAATGCCGGTGTCCGGGCCATTCCCGAAGGAGTTGTTCGAACGGCGTGCGAGTCGATCCGGTCAACTCCGCGAGCAATGAGGGGGCTCAGTCCTGGGCGAGCCACAGGTCGGGGCCGAACACCTCGTAGTGGATGTCGGCCGCGGGGACGCCCTGGGCCAGCAGCTGGGTGCGTACGGCGCGCATGAAGGGCAGCGGGCCGCAGAGGTAGGCGTGGGTGCCGGGGGCGATGGGGAGACCGCTCAGGTCGACCCGTCCGGTGCGGTCGGCCGGGTGGCCGGGCTCCGGGTCCTCGTACCAGAAGTGGGCGGTGGCGTCGGGGAGTTTGCCGGTGAGCTGGGCGTGGTCGGTGCGCATCGCGTGGTCGGCGGGGGAGCGGTCGCCGTGCACCACGGTGACCGGGGCGCGGTGTCCGGTCGCCGCGAGGTGTTCCAGCATCGAGAGCATCGGGGTGCAGCCGATGCCTGCCGAGGCGAGCAGGAGCGGGGCCTCCGAGGAGTGGAGCACGAGATCGCCGTACGGGGCGGAGACCCGCAGCCGGTCACCGGCCCCGACTTCGGTGTGCAGGTGACGGGAGACCTCGCCGTCGGGCGAGCCGTCGCCGTGCACCCGCTTGACGGTGATCGAGCGCAGCGGCGATCCGGGGGCGCTGGAGAGGCTGTACTGGCGTATCTGGCGGGCCCCGTCGGGGAGTTCCACCTGCACGGAGACGTACTGGCCGGGGCGGAAGTCGGGGGCGGGGGCGTTGTCGGCCGGGCGGAGCTGGAAGGTGGCGACATCGGCCGTCTCCTCGATCCGGGCGGTCACCTCCCATTCGCGCCACACCTCGCCGGCGACGACGCCCTGCTGTGCGTACAGCCGCTCCTCGATCGAGATCAGGGAGCCCGCCATCAGCCAGTAGACCTCGTCCCAGGCGGCGGCGACGTCCGGGGTGACCGCGTCGCCGAGCACCTCGGCGATGGCGGCGAACAGGTGGGTGTGCACAATGTCGTACTGCGCGGCGGTGACGCCGAGCGAGGCGTGCTTGTGGGCGATCCGGCCGAGCATCACGTCGGGCCGGGTGTCCGGGTGCTCGACCAGCTGGGTCGCGAACGCGGCGATGGAGCCCGCCAGGGCCTGACGCTGGGCGCCGGACGCCTGGTTGCCGCGGTTGAAGAGATCGCGCAGCAGCTCGGGGTGGGCGTCGAAGAGCTTGCGGTAGAAGAGATCGGCGATGTCTCCGATGGCCGCTCCCACGGCGGGGAGGGTGGCACGGACGGTGGCGGTCGACGACTCGGAGAGCATCGGTGACTCCTTCTTGAATTGGTATATGAGATTCGTATTTTTGGGCAGCGGGAAACGGGGTGGTGGTGCCCGTGGTGCGGGCAGGGGGTGCGGTGGTTCGGCCCCGGCTCAGTCGGCGCCCGGGCGGCCCCTGCTGATGCCGATCAGCAGCGGTCCGGTGGGGGAAGCGACGAGTTCGGTGACGGTGATCGGATCGAGCGAGGCGTAGAAGGCCTCCTCCGCCCGGTGCAGGGCGCCGCGCAGTCGGCAGGCCGAGCGCAGGGGGCAGGGGGTGGCGCCCTCGCAATCGACGACGTCACCCGGCCCCTCCAGCTCGCGGACGAGTTCGCCGATCGAGGCGGACTGGCCCGCTCCGGTGAGGCTGAGCCCGCCGCCGCGGCCCCGGCGTGCCTCGACGAGGCCGAGGTGCTGGAGCTTGGCGACGACCTTCGCGGCGTGGGTGTACGGCACCTGCATGGTCGCCGCCACCTCCCGGGTGGTCGGCGGGTCCTCGTTCTCCACGACGGCGAGGCGCATCAGTACGCGCAGCGCCACGTCGGTGAATCTCGTCAGCCGCATGACGGTCACGCTAGATAAGTTGCATCAAAGATGCAAATTAACAGCGCGCGCGGGCGCCGGGTGGGCATTGCTGAGCGTCGTGCCCAGCCCAAAGCCCGAATAGTCACACTCTTTTGTGTAATGGCGTGCCGACTCTCCGTGCTGAAAGGCTTCTTCACGCAGGTCAGCCGATGATCGAGAGGACGTCAGATGTCCGTTGGTGAAGAGGTTCAGAACGCGCCGGTGCCGCCGCAGCAGAGTCTGGGCACGGCGGCGGCGCGGAACCTCGCGACGACCACCAAATCCGCTCCGCAGATGCAGGAAATCACCTCACGGTGGCTGCTGAAGATGCTGCCATGGGTGCAGGTGCAGGGCGGCACGTACCGGGTGAACCGCAGGCTGAGCTACTCGGTGGGGGACGGCCGGGTGACCTTCGTGCAGACGGGTGGCCGGGTCGCGGTCATCCCTGCCGAGCTCGGAGAGCTTCCCGCCCTGCGGGAGTTCGGCGACGAGGAGGTGCTCGGTGAGCTGGCCCGCCGGTGCGAGCAGCGTGACATCGCCGCCGGCCAGGTACTGGCCAGCTCCGGGGATGCGGCGGACCGCGTCTTCCTGTTGGCACATGGCAAGGTCGCGAAGATCGGCACCGGAAAGTACGGTGACGAGACAGTCCTTGGCCACCACGGCGACGGGGCCTACTTCGGCGACCAGGCCCTGATCGACGGCGACGCCGTCTGGGAGTACACGGCCCGTGCCGTCACCGCCTGCACGGTGCTGACGCTGCGCCGGGCCGATGTGCTGAACCTCGCCGAGCGCGCGGAATCGCTCCGCGCCCACCTCGCCGCGCTGCTCAGCATCCCGGAGCAGCGCACCAACAAGTACGGCGAGGCGGAGATCGACCTCTCCGCCGGCCATGTCGGCGAAGCCGTCGTCCCGCACACGTACGTCGACTACGAGGCGGCGCCGCGCGAGTACGAACTGAGCGTCGCCCAGACCGTGCTGAAGGTCCACAGCAGGGTCGCCGACCTCTACAACCAGCCGATGAACCAGACCGAGCAGCAGTTGCGGCTCACGGTCGAGGCGCTGCGTGAGCGCCAGGAGCACGAGCTGATCAACAACCGGGAGTTCGGCCTGCTCAACAACTGCGACTACGGGCAGCGCCTCCAGCCGCACGACGGGGTGCCCAGCCCCGACGACATGGACGAACTGCTCTCCCGCCGCCGCGGCTCCAAGCTCTTCCTCGCCCACCCGCGGGCCATCGCCGCGTTCGGCCGCGAATGCAACAAGCGCGGTCTGGTGCCGGAGAGTGTGGACGTCGGGGGACACCACGTGCCGGCCTGGCGGGGCGTGCCGATCTTCCCGTCCAACAAGATCCCGGTCACCGACGCCCGGACCACGTCGATCATCTGCATGAGGACGGGTGAGGCGGAGCAAGGCGTCATCGGGCTCCAGCAGACCGGCATCCCCGACGAGATCGAGCCCAGCCTGTCGGTCCGCTTCATGGGCATCAACGAGCAGGCGATCATCTCCTACCTGGTGACGGCCTACTACTCTGCGGCCATCCTCGTTCCGGACGCCCTCGGCGTACTGGAAAACGTCGAGGTCAGCCGCTGGCGGTAGCCGCTCGGGGGCCCGGACGGCAGAGTCCGGGCCCCCGTCAACCTCCGTCACCGGGCAGCCGTGCCCGGGGCGGCATCGGGAGGACGCCCCAGTGAAGACCCACCACGCACTCCATTCACCGACACCCCGGGCCCCGGGCGACGACGAGCCGGCCGCCCTCGTGAGCCGGGGCAACGAGGCCCCGGCCCTTCTGGAACAGACCCGGACCCTCGTCGATCCCGAACTGCGCGCCGCCGTCGACTCCTTGCCCGGATCGATCCGCTGCGTCGCGATGTACCACTTCGGCTGGCAGCAGGCCGACGGCACCCCGTCGTCGGGACAGGCGGGCAAGGCGATCAGGCCCGCCCTCGTCCTCGCCGCCGCCCGCGCGCTGGGCGGCGACCCGCGACAGGCGGTACGGGCAGCCGTCGCCGTGGAGCTGGTCCACAATTTCACCCTGCTGCACGACGACGTCATCGACGATGACCGGACCCGTCGGCACCGGCCCACGGCCTGGACGGTCTTCGGCATCCCGGACGCGGTCATCGCCGGTGACGCCATGCTGGCCCTCGCCCAGCGACTGCTGGCCGAGGACGCCGGCCCGGCCGCGGCCCGCGCTTCGGCGCGGCTCTCGACCTGTGTCATCGAGCTCTGCGCGGGCCAGCAGGCGGACTGCGCCTTCGAGGACCGCGATCCGGACGAGGTCTCGCTCGACGAGTGTCTGGCCATGGCCACCGCCAAGACGGGCGCCCTGCTCGGCTGCGCCTGCGCGCTGGGAGCGCTGTACGCCGGTGCGGGGGAGCGGGCGGTCGGCTCGATGGACGGATTCGGCCGGGAGGCAGGCCTCGCCTTCCAGCTCATCGACGATCTGATCGGCATCTGGGGGGATCCCGCACAGACCGGGAAGCCGGTGGGGGCGGATCTCGTCGCCCGCAAGAAGTCCCTGCCCGTGGTCGCCGCGCTGACCTCCGGCACCCCGGCAGCGGCCGAACTTGCCGCGCTCTACCGGGGAGCCATGAACTCCCCCGGTGAGGTGAGCCGCGCCGCCGACGCCGTCGACCGGGCCGGCGGCCGGGACTGGGCACAGGTCTGCGCGGCGGACCGGATGGCACGCGCCGTCCACCACCTGTCCAGGGCGGTCCCCGGCCTGGACCCGGCGGGCGACCTCCTGACCCTGGCGGAGTTCGTCACCCGCCGGACGCACTGAGCGCGAAGGGAGGAAGCGGCACACGCGGTTGCATCGGAGGGGGTCACTCGGAAGGGAGCGGAGAGCCGATGACGGCGAAGGGGGCGGTGAAAGGAGAACAGGACAAGGCGCCGAGGTCACAGGGCTCGTGAGGCGAAAAGGAGGGCGGCAGCGCGACTGTCATGGGCACGGACTACAGTCCGTGCCCATGACAGATGAGTCATGGGCAGGGTGGTACCGGGACCGACAGGGTTCCGACGCCGTCATCCTCACCACCGACGGACAGCAACTCCGCCTCCGGATCAGGGGCGTCGACTTCGAGGGCGAAAGCTTCGACGGTCTCGCCCCGGTAACCGGCACGCCGCCGGCCGACGAATTGTTCGCCCTGGTGGACGGCGCGTTGGGCGACTGCGTCCTGGAGTGGGACCTGCCGCTCCCGGTCCTCTGGGACGGAGCAGTCCACCAGGCCACGCTCAGCTGCCTGTTGTCGCTGCGCCGCCCCGATCCGTATCTCTACCTGGAGCTGCAGTTCGGCGGGGCCGCGTACGGATCCCACCGCGCCGAGAGCGACTTCGCGTCCGCGCTCGCCACGATCCAGCGCGTCCTCCCGCCGGGGGTGCGCCTCCAGACCTGCATCGCCTGCGCCTTCTCCGACTACTTCCCGGCCCCCGGCCGCGGCCTTTCCGGCGGTCTCGCGTGCTTCCGCGGCGCCAAGGACGCCTACCGCGGGGCGGCGGGTGAGGGCGATGTCCTGGACCTGTGGGACCGGCGGACCGGATTCGTCCAGGAGGTCTGGAGCTGCCGCGAGTACGAACCCCGCCCGGACCGGGGTGCCGGTACGGGGCATCGGGGCGCGTTCCCGCTGGAACTGGCCTGACTTTCCCGGTCCGGCCGGAGCGTTGTTCAGCCGGCTGCGCAGGCCCAGTCCGGCCATGCGGCCTCAGTCGGCCGACAGGGCCCAGCAGTTCCGGCAGGCCCGACAGCCCAGCAAGCCCGACAGGCCCCGCAGGCCCGGATCGGCATGCGCGCCGACGCCTGGCCGGTTGGCGGCCGACTGCCCGACTGCCCGACTGATCGGTCCGCCGACTGCCCGGCCGGCCGACTGCCCGGCACCAGCATGCCGACAACCCTTTTGCCGTAACTTCATTGTTCTACTAGCATGCGAACAATGGAGGTTTTCATGATGCGTAAGAACCTGGGCAGAGCCGCCCTCGCCGCCCTGCCGTTCCTGCTCGCGCTCGTCGCCGATCTCGTGCTGTTCGCCGTATTCCGGGACCGGCTGCCCGAACAACTGGCCAGCCACTTCCAGGCCAATGGCCGGGCGAACGGGCACATGGGTCAGGTGTGGTTCGTCGTGACCGACGTCCTGCTGTTCGCCGTGACCGGTGTGCTGTGGGCCCTCACGGTGGTGCGGGGAAAGTTTTACGGGCGGGCCTACCGCTGGCTGATCGCCGGTGGGTATGCCTTCGCCGGATTCCTCGGCTGGGTGATGGCCGCCGTGCTGCTCGCCAATGTGGATGCCGGTGACATCGTGAAGGGGGAGACGCAAGGTGCGTCGCTCCCGATGTGGCAGCTCGCCGTCGCCCTGGGCGTCGCCGTGCTCGCCGCGGGGCTGGGTCTGGTCCTGGCCGCGCTCGGTCCCGTACCGGAGCAGCCGGCTGCGACCGGGCAGGCCGGCGACGGGGCACGGATCCCGCTCGCCGACGGGGAGGTCGCCGGATGGGCGCGCAGCGCCGGGGGCTGGTGGCGGCCGCTGATCGCCCTCGTGCTCGTGGCCGGCGGGGTGGTGCTGCTGTTCGGCTCGGGCTGGGTGGCCGCGTTGCCTCCGCTGATCCTCGGTGTGCTGCTGGCCGTGTTCGCCCGGCCGTACGTCGTGGTGGACCGGCGCGGCATCACCATCTCGGGGATGCTCCCCTGGCCGCGGCTCAGGGTGCCGCTCGACCGGATCGAGGCTGCGACCAGCCGTGACATCAACCCCCTTGCGGAGTACGGCGGCTGGGGCTACCGGATCCGCCCGGGACGGAGCGGTCTCATGATCCGTTCCGGTGAGGGAATCGTCGCGACGCTGGCCGGCGGCCGGGTGTTCGCGGTGACCGTCGACGACTCGGCGACCGGGGCCGCGCTCCTCAACACCCTGATCGACCGGCGACAGGCGGAGCGCTGACCATGCTCTTCCGGGTCGATTCCACCTCCACCGTGCCGCTCGGTGATCAGATCGCGGCGTCCGTGCGCCGCGCCGTCGCCGAGGGGGCGGTGGTGCCGGGCGAGCGTCTGCCCGCCGCCCGCATGCTTGCCGAGTCCCTCGGGGTCAACGTCCATACGGTGCTGCGCGGTTACCAGCAGCTGCGCGAGGAGGGGCTGATCGAGCTGCGCCGGGGGCGCGGCGCGGTCGTCACCGGCGGCGCGTCCCCGCACCGGGCCCGGCTGCAGGAGCGGGTACGCGAGGTGGTTGCGGATGCGCGCGAGCTGGGGCTGACGGAGGACGAACTGCTGGCCCTCGTCCGTGCCGCACTGAGCAGCTCGTAGGCCGGCGGGGGCCGTCCCGGATGTGGCGCGGCGGGCGCCGAGCCGCCCGTCAGAGGCTCGAAATCAGAGGCGCAAGGGGCCACCCCGTCCTACGAGGTGGCCCCGGTGCCGCGCGACGACATGGCGATCCGGCCGCTGCGCGACGACCCCTCGCGGTCCGGCTGCTGCTGGTGTCCCGGCCGGGCGCCGACATGGCGACGGTGTACGGGGAACTGGAGGCGGCCTACCGGGAGGCGGCCCAGTGGGCGGCCGGGTACCACCAGTGGCTGCTGCGCAACCGCAGCCCGCTCGCCCGCACGCCGTGAGGGGCCGGCACCCGGCTGCGCGGCGAACGAGACGGGGCCGCCGCCCACTTGCACCGGGAGCGAGGGCCGCCGCCCACCCGCACCGAGGGTGAGGGCTGCCATCCGCTTACGCCGAGAGCGAGGACGGGCACCTGCCCGGCCGCTGCTGGGGCAGAGTCGACCCCATGAGGCTTCTGATGCTGGGTGGTACGGAATTCGTCGGTCGCGCTGTCACCGAGGCGGCGCTCGCGCGCGGCTGGGAGGTCACGGTGTTCCACCGCGGCCACCACGCGCCCCCGCCGGGTGTGACGGAACTCCTCGGCGACCGCACCACCCGCGAAGGCCTTGCCACGCTGGCCGAAGCGGCAGCCGTGGCCGTCGGCCACCGCACGGGCGCGTCCGCCTGGGACCTGGTCGTCGACACCTGGAGCGGCGCCCCCACGGCCGTACGGGACGCGGCCCGTCTGCTGGCCGGCCGGGCCGGGCGGTACACGTACGTCTCCAGCCGTTCCGTGTACGACTACCCGGCCCCGGCCGGCCTGCCCGAGGACGGCCCGCTGGTGGCCGGTGCCTCGCCCGACGAGGCCGGGGACGTCCCGTACCCCCTCGCCAAACGCGGCGGCGAACTGGCCGCGCTCGACGCCTTCGGCGACCGGGCGCTCCTCGCCCGCGCGGGACTGATCCTGGGCCCCTGGGAGAACATCGGCAGGCTGCCCTGGTGGCTCTCGCGGATCGCCCGCGGCGGGACCGTACCGGCCCCGGGCACACCGGATCTGAAACTCCAGTACATCGACGCCCGTGACCTGGCGAACTGGCTCCTGGACGCGGCGCGTGACGGACTGTACGGGCCGTACAACCTGGTCAGCCGTACGGGGCATGCCACGATGGGGCAGCTGCTCGACGCCTGCGTACGCGTCACCGGTTCCGACGCCGCGCTCCGCTGGATCCCCGCCGAGGTGATCCTCGCGGCAGGTGTGGAGCCCTGGAGCGATCTGCCGGTCTGGCTGCCGCCGGGGGAGCTGTACGACACCCTGCACCAGGGTGACGTCAGCAAGGCGTACGCGGCCGGGCTGCGCTGCCGACCGGTGGAGGAGACGGTCGCGGACACCTGGAATTGGCTGGCTGAACTGGGCGGCGAAGCGCCGCACCGGCCCGACCGGCCCCCGGTCGGCCTGGACCCACGGGCGGAGGCCCGACTGCTCGCGGAAACGGCCTGACGCGCGCCCACGCGCAACATCTTCGTCGGCGGTGACTACCTGGTCCGGCGGGCCGCCGCCGAGGCCGATGGGATCCCGAACACGGGTTCCCGCGGCGGTGAATGGATGCTCGGCGGTATCGCGGCGGTTCTGCTCGCCGCCGGATCGGCGGCCACGCTGATGGCCCGTAGGACGCGTCGACGCGGCTAGCGTTGGCCCATGGCCGAACTGTTGCTGCACCTCACCGAAGGCCCCCTGTGGGAGGCGGCCCGCGGGATCGGGACGTACGAGATGTCCACCCGCGGCCGCACCCTGCACGAAGAGGGCTTCATCCACTGCTCGCTGCCGCACCAGCTCGACGGCGTTGCCGAGATGCTGTACGGCGCGGGGAGCCGGGCCGGGGCACCCGACCAGGACCTGGTGCTCCTCGTCATCGATCCCGCCCGGCTCCCGGTACCCGTACGGTACGAGCCCGTCGCGCCCGGCGGCGAGGAGTTCCCGCACATCTACGGACCCGTCCCGGTGGACGCGGTCGTGGAGGTGCGCCGCTGGCCGAGCGAGGAAGGCGACCACGCATGAATCCCGCACCCCCCACGGGCCCCACGAACCCGGCCGCCCCGATCGTCGCCGTCACCGGCGCCGGCGGTGCGGTCGGCGGCCGGGTGGCACAGCGCCTCGTGCGCGCCGGAGTACCCGTGCGGCTCCTGGGCCGCGACCCGGCCCGGCTGCCGGAGCTGCCCGGCGCCGTCGCCGCACCGCCCGCCCCCTACGACGACGGGAAGGCCATGCGCCGCGCCCTCGCCGGGGCGCACACCCTGTTCCTCGTCTCGGCGCACGAGAGCCCCGACCGGGTACGCCAGCACACGACGGCCGTGGACGCGGCGGTCGCCGCGGGCGTCGAGCGGATCGTGTACCTCTCCTTCCTCGGAGCGGCGCCGGATGCCACGTTCACCTTCGCCCGGGACCACTGGCACACCGAGGCGCACATCCGGGTCGCCGAGGTCCGCTATACCTTCCTGTGCGACAGTCTGTACCTCGCCGGGATCCCGGCGATGACCGGCGCCGACGGGGTGCTGCGCGGTCCCGGCGGCGACGGCCGGGTGGCGGCGGTGGCGCACGAGGACATCGCCGACGCCGCGACCGCCGTACTGCTGGCCGACACCGAGACCGACAGCATGCGCCACGACGGGGTCACGTACGACCTCACGGGCCCCGAGGCATTCACCCTCGCCGAAGCGGCCGAGGAGCTCGGCAGAGCCACCGGGCGGACCGTCACCTACGTACCGGAGACCCGAGAGGAGGCCTACGCCTCACGGGCGCACTACGGCGCGGAGGACTGGGAGGTGGCCGGCTGGGTGACGTCGTACGAGGCCATCGCCACCGGCGAGATGTCCACGGTCTCGGACGCCGTACCGAACCTCACCGGGCATCCGGCGACGAGCCTGGCCGCGTATCTGAGGGAGCATCCGGACAGCTGCCGTCATCTGCTCAGGACGCACTGAGGCTCAAGACGGACTGATGCTCAGGACGGACTGATGCTCAGGACGGACTGACCTCCGTCGGGCGGCCCCGGAAGAAGAGGAGGGACGAGGTGGAGAAAGGGAGCCGGCAGCCGATGCGTACGGAGACCCCCTGGGGCCCCTGGGACCCACCCACGCTCGACGAGGCCGCACGCCTCTTCGCCCCGCTGCGCGCCCCCTGGTGGATCGCGGGCGGGTACGCGGTCGAACTCGCCGTGGGCCACACCTTCCGGGACCACGGCGACATCGACGTACTCCTGCTGCGCCGCGACCAGCTCACCGCCCAGCAGATACTGGCGAACTGGGAATGGTGGGCCGCCGATCCGCCCGGCACCCTGCGCCGCTGGCTCCCCGGCGAGGTCCTGCCGCCGTACGTCCACGACGTCTGGTGCCGCCCCGGCCCCGCCGAACCGTGGCGCATCCAGCTCATGTTCGACGATGCGGAGGGCGCCGACTGGCTGTTCCGCCGCGACCCCCGCATCCGCCTCCCGCTCGACCGGCTCGGGCAGGTCTCGACGGACGGCGTCCCGTACCTCTCCCCGGAGGTGCAACTCCTGTACAAGGCCAACTCCCCGCGCCCCAAGGACGAGCAGGACTTCGAGGCGGTGCTGCCGGTCCTCACCGCGGACCAGCGTGCCTGGCTGACCGAGACGATCACTCTCTCCCAGGGTGCCGGTCATCCATGGGCGGCACGTCTGCGCGCCCAGCCCGCCGGCTGACCACCCGCCACAGCACCGGACTTCGCTCCGCCGGGGCTTTCCCCGGCCCGCGCCGCGCGAGGGCGGCGCACGGCGGCGGGTACGGGCTCGCCCGCAGGCGACGCGGACACGCGCCGAACGGACCGTTCGCTGTTCGCCGTTCGCCGATCTCTGCCGGGGATCTCTCCGGTGTCAGCCCTCGTCGTGCTCTTTGCGCAGCGCGGCGATGTCCAGCTTCTTCATGGTCATCATCGCCGCGGTGGTCCGGGCGGCCTTCTCGGCGTCCGGGTCGCCGATCAGATCGATCAGCAGCTCCGGGACGACCTGCCACGAGACGCCGTACCTGTCCTTCAGCCAGCCGCAGGGCCCCTCTTCGCCCCCGTCGACGAGACGGTTCCAGTAGTAGTCCACCTCTTCCTGGTCCGAGCAGTGGATCTGGAACGAGATGGATTCGTTGAACGTGAACTGCGGCCCGCCGTTCAGCCCGACGAACTTCTGGCCGTTGATCTCGAACTCGACCGCCATCGCCGACCCGGCAGGCCCGGGCCCCGCTTCGGTGTAACGGCCGATCCTTCCGAGCCGGGAGTTCTTGAAAACCGAGAGGTAGTACTCCGCCGCCTCTTCGGCCTGGCCGTCGAACCACAGACACGTGGTGAAGCCCTCGATGGTCATCGCTGTCTCCTGTCGTGAGCGCATGCCGGTCGTGTGCGCATGTCCACCCATACCGACTGATCCCGCCCCGGAAAGTCATCGATCACGTTTTGGGGGGTATCGGCGGCGCCCTGCCGAACGGGCATCAGGGCCCGCCGAGCAGCAGCAGGGGCATGGCGGTGCCGGAGATGCTGTCGGGCCGTACGGCCTGGTGCCGGGTGAACGCGCGGCACACGCCGGGCGTCGACCTTACGCCGACCCCAACGGAATCGCGCAGTCCGCCGCCTCCGCCGCCTCCGCGGCCGGTCGCGCGTCCCGCCTCCCGGACCACCTCCGGGGCACGTCCCGACCTGTCACGGGAACGCGGAAGGGCCACTCAGGCATGCAAATGAATTTGCATGAAGCTCGGTCAATGCAATGTATCGTTGCATTGCTCGTTAGTCACCCCATCACTCACCCAAGGAGAGTGGAATCCGTGACCATGCACTCAGCGACCCTGGCGATCAACGAGACGATCCAGGCCCGCAAGACGGCAGGTGAGAGGGTGCTCCACCTGGGCTTCGGCGAAGCCGGGCTGCCCGTCCCCGACGGCATCGCCGCTCTTCTGGCCCGGGCCGCCGGACGCAACAGCTACGGCGCCGTCGTCGGCTCGCCGGAAGCGCGGGAGGCCGCCGCCGGATGGTTCGGCCGCCGCAGCCTCCCGACCGAGCCGGATCAGGTGCTGTTCGCCCCGGGCAGCAAGGCCCTGCTGTTCGCGCTGCTGGCCGCGCTCCCCGGCGACCTCGTGCTGCCCTGTCCCGCCTGGGTCAGCTACGCCGCCCAGGCGGCCATCGTGGGCAAGCGGGTCATCGACGTGCCGATTCCGGCCGAGTGCGGCGGCGTCCCGGACCCCGCCCTCCTGGAGCAGGCCCTCACCCGGGCCCGGACTGCCGGAGCGAACCCCGGCGTGCTGCTGCTGACCGTGCCCGACAACCCCACAGGCACGATCGCGCCCCCGGAGTATGTCCGTGAGGTGTGCGCCATCGCCGAGCGCCACGGCCTCGCGATCGTGTCCGACGAGATCTACGCCGAGCTCTGCCACGACGGACAGCCCGCCCCCAGCGCCGCCGCGTACCTGCCCGAGCGCACCGTGGTGACCAGCGGACTGAGCAAGTCGATGGCTCTGGGCGGCTGGCGCATCGGATTCGCCCGCGTCCCGGACAACCGGTGGGGCGCCGGCCTCATGCGCGGCCTGATCGGCATCGCGAGCGAGGTGTGGTCCAGCCTGGCCGCCCCCATGCAGGCCGCCGCGGCGCACATCCTGGCCGACCCCGACGAGGTCACCGGCCACATCGTCGCCGCGCGCCGCCTGCATGCCACGGTGGCCCGCGCGGTGCACGGCGAGTTCACCCGTGCCGGTGCCACCTGCCGCCTCCCCCGGGCCGGCTTCTACCTCTACCCCGACTTCGAGCCGGTTCGCGACGACCTCGCCCGCCGGGGCATCACCACGGGGGCCGAGCTGGCGAACGTCCTGCTGGAGCGGTACGGCGTGGGAGTCCTGGCCGGGGAAGCCTTCGGCGACGAGTCACGCGGGCTGCGCGCCCGGGTGGCCACCAGCCTCCTGTACGGGGAGTCGGCCGACGAGCGCTGGACCGCCCTGCGCAGCGACGACCCGATGGAGCTGCCATGGATCGCCGGTTCCCTGAACCACCTGCGCGATGCCCTGACCGGCCTCGGCCGGGACTGAACCGGTCGGCCCACGTCAACGGAAGGAATTTCCCCGATGGACAAGACGGGTGCACGTCCCGCAGGACGCGCTCGTCGCCCGGCCACGTCACCTTGCGCGCCCCGGAGCCGGGATCGGTCCGGTTCCGGGGCCGTCCCGTGCGCGCCGGCCGGCACCGCGCATCGGCTCCCGGCGGCTCGGACCGCGTCGGCGGACGCACCACCACCGCGCGGTGCACACGAGGAACGGATCCACCGTCACACCCGCGGGGGCGCACATGGGGAGAGAATTCTCTTATGGCCTCCACGTCTCCCTCCGCTCCACAGACATTCGACGAGCTTCTCGCCGAGCTACGCCGCCGGGCAACCTCGCTCACCCCCTCGCAGCGGCGTCTGGCCGACCAGGTCATGGCCGACCCCGAAGGGGTGGCCTTCATGACGGTCTCCGAACTCGCCAATTCCGTAGGCGTGAACGAAGCAACCGTCGTCCGGTTCGCCTCCAGTCTCGGCCTCGACGGTTACCCCGGCCTGTCCCGCCTGTGCAGACAGCAACTGCGTGACCAGGCCCAACTGCTGCACCGCTACAACAACCTGGAGCAGCTCACCGCAGAGGGCGGCGACCCGCTCGAACGGGCGGTCGCGTTCGACCAGGCCAACATCGCGCGGACCTTCGCCCGTATCCCCTCTGCCACGTGGCAGGAGGCCGTGTCCACGCTGGCCAAGTCATCGAGCGTCCATGTGATGGGGCTGCGCAAGTGCCACGCCCCGGCCTACCTCCTGGGCTACCTCCTGGGGATGCTGCGCGAAGAGGTCCATACCGTCACCGCGGCGGCCGGGAACCTCACCGACGAACTGCGCCGGGTCGGCCCCGACGACTGCTTCGTGGCCGTCTCCATCCACCGTTACAGCGCCGAAACCGTCACGGCGCTGCGATGGGCCCGAAGCCGTGGCGCCCGCTGCCTGGCCTTGACGGACAATCCCGCGTCACCCCTGGCGACCATGGCCCACTACACCTTCTACGTCGATGCGGCCGGCCCGTCCGTGCTGCGTTCCATGACCGCCTTCACCGCTCTCGCACAGGCGCTGGCCACCGGCGTCGCACAGGAGCGGGGCCTGGAGGCGCGATCCACGCTGCTGCAAGAGGAAGAGCTGCTGGGGCAGTTCGGCGTCTATGTGACGCCCGAGGACTGACCGTGACGCATCGGTGCCGAGACCGGAGAGGCGATCATCCGCTCCGCCCTCGGCGTTGACGTCCTCAGGACGCCGATTCGCCCGTCGAAGAACTCGCCCCTCGGTTTCGCGACATCCCCGCCTCCTGCCCTCGCGGGCTTCCGTACAGGCCACCGCGCCCGTGCCCGAACCTGCTCAGGATCCGTCCCACATTCCCAGACGCTCGAGCCCGCGCTGCCGGAGCCGCTCCGAGGCTGCGGTGAGGCCGAGGACAAGTCCCATGACCAGCCCGAGGAACACCGCGAACAGGAGATCGTCGGGTCCCTCCCCAGACGACACCAGCAACAAGAAGAGGGCGAAGGAAACGGCCGCGCAAAGACCGGTCCCGACCGGGTGGCGGGCCACCCGTTTCTGGATCCGAGTCGGACGCCGCTGCCCACCCAGGGCCCGGTCCAGAGCCCAGAACACATCTCCCACGGACCGCCGCCAGTTCGCCACGGCAGAGGAATTCGGCAGCCGCCCGGTCGATCCCGGCCGAGTACTCATGGCAGGGCAACGGTCTGCCGTGGCGCTTCCCGCAGCCTCGCCGAGGTCGCCCCCCACGCAGCGGGACGAGCCGTCCGGGTGGCCATGCCGGGTCATACCCAGGTCCGGCCCCGCAGTCCAGGACATGGTCCGATGCCGCGCCAGGGGTGGACGAGGCATCGTCGGGGCATGACGAACCGAACGGTCCCTGTGGGCACCCCGGCATCGGCCATCGGCGACCGGCTGCGCACCGCGCTTCCGGTGGAGCAGTTGGGCGCTACTGGCTTCCCCGGACGCCGGGCCGGGGGCACCGCCATGGTGCTTGGCCTGCTCCTGATGACGGCCGGTGCACTGCTGCGAGGCGGCGGGGTGGGTCCTGACCTCGTCTCCCAAACGTCTCCCAAATGATCTGCGAAAGGCAGAAAGGCCCGACCGCTCGAAGCGGTCGGGCCTTTCGAATTCCTGCTCTGACCTGCGGTCCAACCTGGGGCTGAACAGCGGGCTGATCAAGCCTTCTTGGTCTCCCAGAAGATCTTGTCGATCTGGGCGATGTAGTCCAGCGCCTTCTGGCCCGTCGCCGGGTCAGTGGAGGCCTTCGCGGCCGACAGCGCCTTCAGGGCGTCGTTGACCAGCTGGTGCAGCTCCGGGTACTTCTCGAAGTGCGGGGGCTTGAAGTAGTCGCTCCACAGCACCGAGACGTGGTGCTTGGCGAGCTCGGCGCGCTGCTCCTTGATGACCACTGCGCGGGCCCGGAAGTGCGGGTCCTCGTTGGCCTGGTACTTCTCCTGGACGGCCTTGACGGACTCCGCCTCGATGCGGGCCTGGGCCGGGTCGTACACGCCGCAGGGCAGGTCGCAGTGGGCGCTGACCTTCACCTTGGGGGCAAACAGGCGGGAAAGCATTGAGCTGTCCTTCCTCGTGATCGTCTTCTCAGGTGGGACATTACTCCGTGAGTGACGGGTTTTAGCGGCTGCCCCCATGGGCTTAGGCCAAAAGTCCAGGGTGAGGATGGGGCCGGTGGCCGAATGTACGGAACGCTGTACGGGACGGTGTACTGGACGAACCGGGGAGGTGCCGGAGAGATGCGGGAGGTGCCGGAGGTGCCGGAGGTGCCTGAGCTGACGCAGGAGCAGCGGGGGGGAGGGCCGGCCGGGCGCGTGCCGTTCCAGGTGGTGGAGGTGACGGGGCCGTCGATGGTGCCCACGCTCCATCACGGGGACTGGCTGCTCGTGCAGTACGGGGCGACGGTGCGCCCCGGGGACGTGGTGATTCTGCGCCATCCGTTCCAGCAGGATCTGCTGGTCGTCAAGCGGGCCGCCGAACGCCGCCGGGGCGGCTGGTGGGTGCTGGCCGACAACATCTTCGCCGGCGGCGACAGTACGGATTACGGGACGGTGCCGGAGGAGCTCGTACTGGCCAGGGTCCAGGCACGCTACCGGCCGCTGAAGAAGGATCAGCGGTCGGTGTGGGGTGTGGTGACCTGGGCGGTCTCCGCGCTGCGGCCGGTGACGGCGGCGCGTTCCGTCTCCAGGCGCTTGCGGGCCCGGTAGGCGGCCACGTTGGCGCGGGTCGCGCAGCGGTCCGAGCAGTAGCGGCGGGAGCGATTGGTCGAGGTGTCGAGATAGGCGTTACGGCACGGCGCCGCCTCGCACAGGCCGAGCCGGTTCACCCCGTACGAGGTGAGGTGGAAGGCGAGGCCCATCGCCGCGATGGCGGCGTACCCGGCCGTCGCGTTCGACGGGTGGTCGGCCAGGTGCATGTGCCAGTCCGGCTTGCCGTCCTCGTCGCGGAAGTCGTGCCCGGAGATCTGCGGGCTGACCGGGAACTCCAGCAGCAGCGAGTTGAGCAGGTCGACGGCGAGCGTCTCGTCACCGCCGTCGGCCGCTTCGAAGACCGCGCGCAGCCGTGCCCGTACGGACCGGAAGCGGGTCACGTCCGCGTCGGTCGCCCGCCGGGCCGCCTGTTGGTTGAGGCCGAACAGCTCACGTACCGCCTCGACGGAGGTGAGGGAGTCCTTGTTGCGGTTCGGCTCCTCGGTGTTGACCAGACGCACGGCGTAGTCCGAGTAATAGGCCAGTTCCACTTGTAGTCCTTACGGCGTCGGTCTAAAGTGATGCAGCGAACGATGTAATGGGCTTTTCCCTTTTCAGGGTATTACATGAGGGGTTCCTTGTGGCGGAGACATCGACAGGCACCGACTGGGCGGCCTGGCAGGAGAGCTGGGACCGCCAGCAGGAGTGGTACATGCCCGACCGTGAGGAACGGTTCCGGGTGATGCTGGACATGGTCGAGGCCGTGGTGGGATCCCGGCCGAGGGTGCTCGATCTCGCCTGCGGTACGGGAAGTATTACGGACCGGCTCCTCAAGCGGTTCCCCGAGGCCACCAGCACGGGCGTCGACCTCGACCCGGCGCTGCTCGCCATCGCCCGCGGCCACTTCGACGGCGACGAGCGCGTCACCTTCGTCACCGCCGACCTCAAGGACCCCGACTGGGCAGGGCAGTTGCCGTACGAGTCGTACGACGCGGTCCTCACCGCCACCGCGCTGCACTGGCTGCACACCGAACCGCTGACCGCGCTCTACCGGCGCATCGGCGGACTCGTCAGGGACGGCGGCGTGTTCATGAACGCCGACCACATGATCGACACCGAGACGCCCCGTATCAACGCGGCCGAGCGCGCCCACCGGCACGCGGCCATGGACCGTGCCAGGGCCGCGGGCGCTCTCGACTGGACGGACTGGTGGGCCCTCGCCGCGAAGGCCCCGGTCCTCGCCGGGCCGACCGCCGAGCGGTACACGATCTACGGCGAGCACGCGGACGGCGACACACCGTCCGTGCGGTGGCACGTCGACACCCTGCGCGAGGCGGGGTTCGGCGAGGCGCGCGCCGTCTGGGCGTCGCCGTCGGACAGCCTGGTGCTCGCCGTGAAGTAGCGACGGGACGCGCAGGGAGGGCGGTGCGGGGCGGTTGCCCGTACCGCCTCTTCTTTTCTGTCTTCCGTTGCAACCCGCCGTGCCTCCCACCGCACTGGAAAAGTGAGACGGTCCGCACCCGCGGACCCGGAGAGGGGCGCCGACGATGCGGATCGAGGCCCGCCCAGGGGCAGCCGGGTCTGGCGGACTGCGTGAACGAGGAGCTGCCGGACGGGCGGACGCTGACGACCTGGAGCGACCCGATGAACTAAGGGGCCAACCCGCAGTGGGGGAGGGAGCTGGCCGGCCGGCTCACCCTGAAGGACGGCGGGGTGCTGGCCGTCCGTGACAGCACCGGCTTCAAGGGCGAGCGGGCGCAGGGCCCGCTCCTGAAGACGCCGCCGCTGACCCGTGCCCAGCTGCGGACGCTGCTGCTCAGCCCGGAGCTGCTGCCGAAGAAGCAGGAGAAGCAGGAGAAGTAGGGGACATGGGAGGAGGGCGGTACGGACGCCGGGTCCGTACCGCCCTCCTCCCGTGCTCTTACAACACCGCTTACAGCACCTTCGACAGGAACGACTTCGTCCGGTCGTGCTGCGGGTTCGTCAGTACGTCGCGCGGGTGGCCCGACTCGACCACCACACCGTCGTCCATGAAGACCAGCGCATCGCCGACCTCACGGGCGAAGCCCATCTCATGGGTCACGACGATCATCGTCATGCCGTCCTCCGCGAGCCCGCGCATGACGTCCAGTACGTCGCCCACCAGCTCCGGGTCGAGCGCCGATGTCGGCTCGTCGAAGAGCATCAGCTTCGGCTCCATGGCCAGGGCGCGGGCGATGGCCACCCGCTGCTGCTGGCCGCCGGAGAGCTGGGAGGGGTAGTTCTTCGCCTTGTCGGCCAGGCCCACCCGGTCCAGCAGCTGTTCGGCCCGGGCCCTCGCCACGGCTTTCGGCTCGCGCTTGACCTGGACCGGGGCCTCCATGACGTTCTCGATCGCCGTCATGTGGGGGAAGAGGTTGAAGCGCTGGAAGACCATGCCGATGTCCCGGCGCTTCAGGGCGACGTCGCTGTCCTTGAGCTCGTAGAGCTTGTCGCCCTTCTGGCGGTAACCCACCAGCTCGCCGTCGACGTACAGCCGGCCGGCATTGATCTGCTCCAGGTGATTGATGCACCGCAGGAAGGTCGACTTGCCGGAGCCGGAGGGGCCGATCAGACAGAAGACCTCGCGCGGAGCGACCTCCAGGTCGATGCCCTTGAGGATGTGCGCGGCGCCGAAGGACTTGTGGACGCCCTGGGCTTTCACCATCGGGTGCGTAGTCATCGGGCCACCTCCGAACGGCGGAACAGGTTCAGGTTGGCGCGCAGGCGCTGTAGCGGAGTGGGCGGCAGGGATCGCAGCGAACCGCGGGCGTAGCGGCGTTCCAGGTAGTACTGGCCGACGCTGAACACACTGGTCAGGGTCAGGTACCAGATCGAGGCGACGAACAGCATCTCCATCACCGCGAACGATGTGGCCGCGATGTCCTGTGCGCTGCGCAGCAGATCCTGGTACTGGACGGCGACGACCAGCGACGACGTCTTGAGCATGTTGATGAACTCGTTACCCGTCGGCGGGATGATCACCCGCATCGACTGCGGCAGCACCACACGCCGCAGGGTCTTCGCCTGCGTCATGCCCAGCGCGTGGGATGCCTCGGTCTGGCCCTCGTCCACCGACTGGATGCCGGACCGGACGATCTCCGCCATGTACGCGCCTTCGTTGAGGCCGAGGCCCAGCAGGGCGGCCAGGAAGGGAGTCATGACATCGGTCATCTCGTTCCGGTAGAACCCGATGTCGAAGATCGGGAAGATCAGGGCGAGGTTGAACCAGATGAGCAGTTGCACATAGACCGGAGTGCCCCGGAAGAACCAGATGTACAGCCAGGCGACCGTGCTGGTCACCGAGTTCTTGGACAAGCGCATCACGGCGAACAGCACGCCGAGTACCAGACCCAGCGCCATGGAGGCAACGCTGATGTAGATCGTATTGCGGAGGCCGGCCAGGATGCTGGGGTCGAGCAGCTTGTCCGGCACGGTTGCCCAGCGCACATTGCCCTGCGAGAAGGCGTACGCAAGCCCCACGAGCAACGCGAACACGACTACGGCGCTGATCCAGCGCCCGTAGTGGCGTACCGGGATGGCCTTGATGGCCTGGGGCGCGGCCCCGTCCGGGGCGGGTGTCGCCCCGGACGGAACCTTCTTGATCACGTAGTTCACAACGACTGCCCTTCAGCGGTGCGTGGGTCAGGATCCGCCGTTGACGACTGCCTTGGTAACCGCACCGTCACCAGCGCCCCACTTGTCGAGAGCGGCCTTATAGGTGCCATCGGCGATGACCGCGTCCACGGCGGCCTGGAGGGCGTCACGCAGCTTTGTGTTCTTCTTGTCGACCGCGAGACCGAACGGGCCGGCGTCCCCCTTGTTGGCGATGGCCTCAAAGTCGTTGCCGTCGCCCGCGGTCTTGGCGATGTGCGCGGCGACCGGGGAGTCGTTCAAGTCGGCGACGGCGCCACCCGACTTGACCCGGGTCTGGGCCTCGGCATCGGTCGAGAAGGCCTGGATGGAGATCTTCGCCTTGCCGTTCGTCGCGCACTTGGCCGACAGGTCCTTGGCGGCGGTTTCGTACGTCGTACCGCGCTGGACAGCGAGCTTCTTGCCGCACAGGTCGTCGACGGACTGGATGCCTTCCGGGTTGCCCTTCTTCACCAGGATGCCGGTGCTAGCCGTGAAGTAGTCGACGAAGTCGACACCCGTGCCGGTCTTCTTGCCCTTGTCGTCCAGACCCTCCTGGCGGGCCTTGGTGTCGCTCATGGAGGACATGATTACGTCGTAGCGGCCGGTAGGCAGCGCGCCGAGCAGGGTGTCGAAGGTGCCGGAGGTGAACTCGAAGTTCACACCGAGCTGCTTGCCCAGGGCCGCGGCGATGTCAGGGTCGACACCGACGATCTTCTCGCCCTGCTTGAACTCCATCGGGGCGTACGTGGCGTCCGTACCAACCTTGATGACACCGGCCTTCTGGATGTCCGCCGGTAGTTTGGTGAAGAGCGGCGCGCTGTTCTCGCCGCCCTTCTTCTTCGAGGTGTCCGAGTTCGTCTGGTCGCCGCAGGCGGTCAGCAGCATGGTGCCGGCGACCGCGATGGCGCCGACCGCTGCAATCCGGGACTTCGCGGCCGTACGACGAGTGGTGCTTGCGGTCATGATCGGGTACCTCCGGCGGATGAGGGTGGTGCGAGGCGGTGCGGAAACCCGACGTCGGATGCCGCCGCCCTGTGCGATTACGGCATCTTGCCATTCGGACTGGGCCATTCAGGGTGCCGGTCATGTCAAAATCGGGTAACGGGCGATCCCCGAACATCAGGGGCCGGTACATCAGGGCCGGACCATCTGCGGGGTTTTCAACTTCGTGCCGGAGGATCTGCGGCGTGTCTCGGCAGATGGATATTTTTCGTCGCTTGGTCGACTTGTCCAGGTATTCGACTATGAGTCACGTCACCGCGCCGATTTGGACTCGTCCGTAATGCGGTCCGTCCGGTAAGAAAGACCTCTACACCCCTCATCCGGGGCTCAGGGCGCGTGTGCGGCGCGCCCGCGCGTATGTATCTCCCCCTGCCGGGGCGGGCCAACCGCCGGGCGCAGGGGACGTACGCGGTGCCCGCCCACCCCTCCTCAACCAGGAGTGGCCACCCTCAAACGATGAAGACTTAAGGGGTCAACACCATGGCAGCGGAGATCGTCAATCCTCGCAGCGACAGCACCACTGACAGCACCACTGACAGCACCACCGATGCGCCGTTCGACCCGGCCTTCGCGCTCCACCGCGGCGGCAAGATGGCTGTGCAAGCCACCGTGCCCGTCCGTGACAAGGACGACCTGTCCCTCGCGTACACGCCCGGCGTCGCCAGGGTGTGCAGCGCCATCGCCGAGAATCCCGAGCTGGTCCACGACTACACCTGGAAGTCGCAGGTCGTCGCCGTCGTGACGGACGGCACCGCGGTGCTCGGCCTCGGTGACATCGGCCCCGAGGCGTCCCTCCCGGTGATGGAGGGCAAGGCGATCCTGTTCAAGCAGTTCGGCGGCGTCGACGCGGTGCCGATCGCGCTCGCGACCACCGACGCGGACGAGATCGTCGAGACGGTCGTCCGGCTCGCGCCGTCCTTCGGCGGCGTGAACCTGGAGGACATCTCGGCGCCGCGCTGCTTCGAGATCGAGCGCAAGCTCCAGGAACGGCTCGACATCCCGGTCTTCCACGACGACCAGCACGGCACAGCCGTCGTGACGCTCGCGGCCCTGCGCAACGCCGCGAAGCTGTCCGGCCGGAGCCTCGGCGACCTGCGCGCGGTGATCTCCGGCGCCGGTGCGGCCGGGGTCGCCATCGCCAAGTTCCTGCTGGAGGCTGGGCTCGGCGATGTCGCCGTGGCCGACCGCAAGGGCATCGTCAGCCGGGACCGCAAGGACCTGACGGACGTCAAGCGCGAGCTGGCCGAACTCACCAACCGGGCCGGGATCTCCGGTTCGCTGGAGAGCGCGCTGGCCGGTGCGGACGTCTTCATCGGCGTCTCCGGCGGTACGGTGCCCGAGGCGGCCGTCGCGTCGATGGCGCCCGGCGCGTTCGTCTTCGCCATGGCCAACCCGAACCCCGAGGTCCACCCCGACGTCGCGCACAAGTACGCGGCCGTCGTGGCGACCGGGCGGTCGGACTACCCGAACCAGATCAACAACGTGCTGGCCTTCCCCGGCATCTTCGCGGGCGCCCTTCAGGTCCGGGCCTCCCGGATCACCGAGGGCATGAAGATCGCCGCGGCGAACGCGCTGGCGGATGTCGTGGGCGACGAGCTCGCGGCGGACTACGTGATTCCGTCGCCGTTCGACGAGCGGGTCGCGCCTGCGGTGACAGCCGCTGTGGCCGCGGCGGCGCGGGCGGAAGGCGTGGCGAGGCGCTGAGGTCCGGGGCGGGGCGGGGTGCGCTGCCCGGGTGCGGGGTGTGTGCCCGTGGGCGATCCGGTCGCGGGTGCGTCTGCGGCGGGCCCGTTGCTCTCCCCGCCCCTTCCTTGTCCGGGGGTGCTGCCCCCGGGCTCCTGCTTCTTCCTGTCCGGGGTGCTGGCCCCGGGCTCCCGCTTCTTCCTGTCCGGGGTGCTGCCCCCGGTATCCCTGTTCCTTCTTGTCCGCGGGTGCTGCCCCGGACCTCAGCCCCTCCAACGCCGGAGGGGCTGATTCTTTCGCGGTGCGCGTCACACCCGTAGCCGGTTACGCCGGTCCGCGCCCCGGCCTATCGTCGAGACCATGTTCGCCGCCTACGCATCCCGTATCGACCGCGACCAGCCCCTGAACGGCCTTGAGCTGGGTGAGCGCCCCGCCCCCGAGGCGCGTCCCGGCTGGACCACCGTCAGCGTCCGGGCCGCCTCACTCAACCACCACGACCTCTGGTCCCTGCGCGGCGTCGGCCTCGCCGAGGACAAACTGCCGATGATTCTCGGCTGCGACGCCGCCGGGATCGACGAGGACGGCAACGAGGTCGTCCTGCACTCCGTCATCGGGCAGACCGGGCACGGCGTCGGCCCGAAGGAACCCCGGTCCATCCTCACCGAGCGCTACCAGGGCACCTTCGCCGAGCAGGTCGCCGTCCCCAGCTGGAATGTGCTGCCCAAGCCGAAGGAACTCACCTTCGAGCAGGCCGCCTGCCTGCCGACCGCCTGGCTCACCGCGTACCGGATGCTCTTCACCAACGCCGGCGTGCGCCCGGGTGATTCGGTCCTCGTCCAGGGCGCGGGCGGCGGCGTCGCCACCGCCGCGATCGTGCTCGGCCGGGCCGCCGGGCTGCGGATCCACGCCACCAGCCGCGACGAGGCCAAGCGCAAGCGTGCCGTCGAACTCGGCGCGATCGCGGCGTACGAGCCCGGCGCGCGGCTGCCGGAGCGCGTCGACGCGGTCATCGAGACCGTCGGCGCCGCCACCTGGTCCCACTCGGTGAAGTCCCTGCGCCCCGGCGGCACGCTCGTCATCTCCGGTGCGACCAGCGGCGACCGGCCCTCGCACGCCGAGCTGACCCGGATCTTCTTCCTGGAACTGAAGGTCGTCGGCTCGACCATGGGGTCCAAGGACGAGCTGGAGGATCTGCTGGCGTTCTGCGCGACGACCGGCGTGCGGCCCGTCATCGATGAGGTGCTGCCGCTGGACCGGGCCCGCGAGGGGTTCGAACGGCTGGCCGCGGGCGACCAGTTCGGAAAGATTGTGCTCACCTGCTCTTGAGGTGTTCGGGGTGAGCTGTTCTCATCTGCGCCATGCGAATGCGGACGCGAATGGGCAGCGTACTCACCTCGATCGTCACTTCGGCCGTGCTCGCGGCGGGGGCCCTGGCCCCCGCCGCCGACGCACGGCCCGCACCACCGGACCGGACCGGCATCCCCCGTCTCACCGACGACGAGGGCCGCACCCTCACCCTGCGCGGATGGAGCGTCGCGGACAAGGCGAACAGCGGTGACCAGGCGCTGACCGCCATCACCGAGAAACACTTCCGCGATCTGCACGCGAAGGGCTTCGACTTCGCCCGGCTGCTCATCTTCTGGGACGACCTGGAGCCGCGCCGGGGCCAGTACAGCAACGCGTATCTGCGCAAGATCGACCGGGTCCTGGACTGGGCGCGGAAGTACGACATCCGGGTGGTGCTCGATGCCCACCAGGACGTCTTCGGCCCGGCGTTCGGCAGTCGGGGCATCCCGGCCTGGGCGACCCGTACCGACGGTCTGCCCTTCACCCCGCACCCCGACGACTGGTTCTCCGAGTACTTCGAGCCCGCCGTGCAACGCGCCTTCACCCATCTCTACGAAGACCCCGATCTCCAGCGCGCCCAGGCGCAGATGTGGAAGGTCGTCGCCGACCGCTACGCGCACCACCCCGCCGTCCTCGGCTACGACCTGATCAACGAGCCGATGGGGGAGCTCCAGGAGGGGGAGGACCTGCCGACAGCTGCCCGGCGCATCGAGGCCCGCCAGCTCACCCCGATGTACAACAGGCTGGCCCGCGCAATTCGTTCGGTGGACCGCTCCACCTGGCTGTTCGTCGAACCCACCCCCGCCGTCGGCGAGGGTGTCCCCACCGGGCTGGGCGTGATCAAGGACCACCGGACCGTCTACGCACCGCACTTCTACAACACCGCGATGGAGGCGGGCGCCGACTACGACCCGTCGGCGGGCTGGATCGAGTCGTACGAGGCCGCCGTCACCACGTACCCGGAGCAGCGGCACATTCCGGTCGTCGTCGGCGAGTGGGGCCCATTGAACAACACACTTCCCCAGATGGGCCGTTTCTACCAGGACGCGATGGCCTCCCTGAGCCGCTACACCTCGGGCTGGGCCGGCTGGGCGTGGTGCTACGGCGGCGGTTACTGCGCGCTGGACAAGGACGGTGCGTTCGCGAAGAACAAGGAGCGGACCGCCACACCGTACGCACCCGCCGTCGCCGGAACCGTCCACTCCGACACGTACGACGACACCACCGGCGTCTACCGGCTCTCCTACACGGCGGGCCGCCGCGGCAGCACGGAGGTCTCCCTGCCGCCGACGCCCGGGGAGTGGCGGGTCTCGGTGGACGGCCGTGCCACGGTCCGGAGGCATGGGGGAGAGGTGAGTGTCCGGGCCCGCGAAGGGGCTCGCGTCACGGTCACGGTGACGCAGGCGGCGCGCGGCTGAGCGGTCCTCGCGGCACCCTTGTCAACGATGGTTGACAGGGGTGCCATGTCAACGTAAGTTGACATCATGACCGAAGCAACGGATCTTGCCGCGCGCGCCGGGGACCGCGACCCCCGGGTGGGGCTGCGGGCGGTCGCCGCGCTGCGGCGGCTGCTGGAGCAACTCGAAGCCGTACAGGTCGCAAGCGCCCGCGCGAACGGCTGGTCGTGGCAGGAGATCGCCGCCGAACTGGGCGTCAGCCGACAGGCCGTGCACAAGAAGTACGGGAGGCATTGATGTTCGAACGATTCACCAAGAGTGCCCGGACGACCGTGACCGGCGCCGTGGCCCATGCCGAACGGGCCGACGCCGAATCGGTCACCGAGGAACATCTGCTGCTCGCCCTGCTGGATCAGCACAGCGGCCGGGCCCTCTTCGCCATCACCTCGCTGGGCCTCGCCGACCGCCGCGCGGCGGTCGAGGCCGAGCTGGTCACCGCGCGCCGCCGCGGCGGGCTGACCCGGGCCGATGCGGACGCGCTCGCCGACATCGGCATCGATGTCGCCGAGATCGTCGCCCGGGTCGAGGAAGTCCACGGGGAAGGCGCGCTGGACAGGGGCCGGCGGCGCGGGTCGGGGCGTCGTCCGTTCACCCGCGGGTCGAAGGATGTCCTGGCGAAGACACTGCGGATCGCGGTGGGGCGCGGCGACCGCTTCATCGGCGAGGAGCACCTGCTGCTGGCGCTCACCGCCTGCCCCGGTGCGGTCGCCGACGTACTCGCCGCCCACGGTGCGACGTACGAGTCGGTGAACCGCGCGTTGTACGGGGGCGGGGATGCGGGCGGGGGTGGGGGTGACGCTGGCCCGTCCGGCATCTGAGGGCCGGAAGCCGGAAGCCGGAAGCCGGAGCCGAGAGACGGTGAGCCGGGAGCCGGGAGCCGGGAGCCGGGAGCCGGGAGTCGGGAGACGAGAGACGAAGGCCGGTGAGTCGGGAGCCGGTGGGTCGGGGCGGGGCCCCGGTTCATCTCTCCCCGCCGTCGTCCTTCCTCAGCAGCGCCTCGATGTGGGCCGCCGCCGTGGACAGATGACGGCGGGCCTCCGTCAGCTGCTCCTCCGTGACGCCCCGGTCCCGGGCCGCGTCGCGGATGTCGTCGCGGAAGCGGTCGAGCAGGCGGTCCAGGTCGCGGGCCGGGTCGCCGGTGCGGGCGGTGTCCTTGCCCCACTCCGGGTCGGCGTCGGCGGGCTCGGGCTTGATGTACGGGGGCCAACTGCCCGTCCTGGCGAAGTTGCCCAGCTGGCCGGTGATTTCGGCCAGCCCCTCCCGTACGCCCGAGGGCCAGTCGCCCCGCGCGAAGTGCTCCTGGACCTGGCGGGCGGCGTTCTGCATCTGTTCGCGCGCCTTGTCCTGGGCCTCCTTGGCCTGACGGCGGGCCTGTTGGGCGTCCTCGCGGGCGCGGCGGGACTCGTCCTTCGCCCGGCGGGCCTGCTCCTTCCACTCCTGCTTGGCTTTGCGCAGCTCCTCCTTCGCGGCCCGCCACGACTCCTTGTCGCCGAAGTCCGTGAAGTCGCCGAAGGGGAAGTCCCGGTCGCCCCGGCCGCCGGTGGAACCGGTGGAGGTCTGCCGGGTCTCGTGCGCCGCGGCCCGCATCTCGCTGCGCAGCTTCCCGGCGGCGCCGCGGACGTCGTCCCGGATCTCGGTGGCCAGTTCGGAGACGGACTCCCCGATCTCCAGCTCCAGATCGGCCAGCTCGCCCGTGCGGCCCGCCAGTTCGGCGCGGCCCGCGTCGGTGATCGAGTAGACCTTGCGGCCGCCCTCGGTGACATGGGTGACGAGGCCCTCGGCCTCCAGCTTGGCCAGCCGCGGATAGACCGTGCCCGCCGAAGGCGCGTACAGCCCCTGGAAACGCTCCTCCAGGAGCCGGATCACCTCGTAGCCATGGCGAGGGGCCTCGTCGAGCAGCTTCAGCAGATAGAGGCGGAGGCGGCCGTGGGCGAATACAGGGGCCATGTCAGAGCACCTTTCCGGTCGGCTCGGCGTCGTACGCGTCGTTTTTGGTCGGTGGGCGGCGCAGCAGGGCGATCGAACCCGAGACGGTCGTCGCCCGCAGCTGCCCGGTCCCGGCGCCCAGCGTGCCGGTGATCTTCTTCGCCCCCCACTGGCCGCTGACCCGCAGATCCTCGAAGCCGTTGGAGACGGCGCCGCTCGTGGTGTTCGCCTCGACCGTCGCGTCCGCCGGGTGCGGCAGTCGGATGGCGACCTCGCCGGACACCGTGGTCAGCCGGATGTCCGTGGGCTTCCCGCTCGGGTTCAGATCCAGCACCATGTTCCCGCTGACCGACTCCGCCCGCACCGAGGCCCCGGCGCCCTCGACGACCGTCAGATCGCCCGAGACCGTCTGGAAGCGCAGCTCACCGGTGACGGCCTGGGCCTCCACGCTGCCGGAGACCGTCTCGGCGCGGACCGGACCGGCGAGCCCGACGAGCGTGGAGTCGCCGCTGACGCCGCGTACGTCCGTACGCCCCCGGATTCCGGACACGACGGCCCCGGCGCCGACCACACCGACCTCCACCGCCGACCCGGCGGGCACGGCGAGCGAGACGACGGCGCTGCGGTGCCAGCCCTTGCGGTCGAACCATGTGAGGAAGCCGTTCCAGGGCAGGCCCTCGTACGCGACCGTGAGAGTGCCGCCCTCCTGGGTCACGATCAGCGGCGGGCCCTCGATCGTGGAGACCTCCAGCCGCGCGGTCGGTTCATCGGTACCGACGACATTGACCGCGCCCCCGACGATGCGCACATTGAGCGACGTCACGGGATCGTCGAAGGTCAGTTTCCGGGGCTCGGCGATGGCCCATGTCGACACAGGCATGTATCTGACCTCCAAGGGAGCACGGGATGACGCAATATATCGCGTCTCTTGTAGAACACGATATATCGCGGATCCGTGAAGTCAAGGGGCGTCGTGACGGCATTGCCGATCAGTCGTGCGCGGCATTGCCGATCAGGGGAGGATGAATGCATCAGACATGGACAAATTGCCCTAGCGTGTGAGGCATGAACGCGACATGCCCCGCCGGGGTGCTGCTGTTGTGCCGTGCCGAACCCGAGGCCGTAAGGCCGATGGCCCGTCTGCTGCGCGAACGGATGCTGCTCGCGCCCGCCGGAGACGGGTGGTCCGTGCTCGTGCCCGAGAGGAAGCCCTGGCGGAACGGTAGCGCCGGGGGTGCGGACGCGGAGCCGGTCGACCGGGTCGTGGCCGACTGGGCCGCCGCGCTCGCGGTCGGCTCGACCTGGCCCGTCCTCGCCCTGTGGTGGGACGGCGACCGGGCCGGTCACACGCTCGCGTCCGATTTCCGCCGCCCGGTCGGCTACATCTGGCTCGCGGACGGCACGCCGGCCGGTGAGGACGAGGCGATGCGTACGTTCGCCGAGCGGCTGGGCCTCGACCCCGTACTGGACGTCCAGGCGCTCGACGAGCTGATCCGCCCCGACCCGGATGCCATGCCCGCGTACGGCTGCGCGGGCTGCCCGCGGTACTCACCCGCATCGGACTGTCCCTCCCGCCCGGCCTGGACCCGGAGACGCACGGCGACCGGCTGTACGCAGCGGCCGACGAACGGCCCGAAGCGGAACCGGTCGTCCGGACCGGCTGGCGCGAGGCGACGAAGGTCGAACTCGGCGCGGTCGAGAACAGCCGTCTCGGTCCCTGGCTGCGCGGCCCCAGGGCCCGTGCACTGGGTGGCGCCCAGGTGGCGGCCGGATTGCCGCTCGCCCTCTGGGGGATCGGGCGCCGCAGCGGTGGCTGGGCCTTCGCCGGGGTACTGCTGGTGGCGCACGGAGTGCTTGGCCTCGCGTACGACCGGTTCAGAGCCGACGGGGCCGAGGCGGCCGACGGCTCCGGGCCGGTCTGACCAGTCGTCCTCCCGCTTCCGCTTCTGCTTCTGCTTCTACTCGTCCTCGTCCTCGTCGTCGAGGCGGGCCAGCCAGGTGGCGAGGCGCTCGACAGGCACCTCGAAGTCGGGATTGAGATCGACGAACGTACGGAGCTGCTCGGCGAGCCACTCGAAAGTGACCTCTTCCTCGCCTCGCCGCTTCTCCAGCTCCTCGATACCGCGGTCGGTGAAGTACATGCGGAAAGCGTCTCAGATGAGCTTAGGTTTTCCTAGGTGGGGCTGGGCTTACGGCCCGGCCTTGGTCCTGGTGGAAAAGTGATCTCGACTGTGGTGTCCAGGCCACGGAACGCGGACGCCGACGCACACGCCACCCGCTCCGTCTCCCCCTCACCCAGCTGGACTTTCCGCCGCACCACATCACCCCGCCCTACTGGTCAAGACCGCTGTCCGATCATCGGACTCACGTACACAACGCACCCCAGCCACAAAGATCACGTATCAACCGGGAGGAGCTTGAAAAGACCGTGAAGAATTCCGAGCAACGCCCAGGAATCCCAGCCCAATCAATCCGCTGCTGATGACCCTGATGCCAGGTGACAGCCTCGCGGAGGCCGGAAGTACGTCCCCGGCGCGGTCCGCGACGGATGTGCTGACCGGCCGAGAGCCGGCCGGCGGGGTGGTGGCGTCATGGTCCATGTGTCTCGCATCGGCCGCGTACTGCCGTTAGCCTGCGGGTAGTTGGGGGAACGGGGGGTTTCATGGGTGACAGCGGGACCCGTATCACACGCATCGAGATGCCGGACGGCACGCCGGTCTGGGCGCGGATCTCCGGGGCGGAGGAGCTGGCGAAGCCCGCCCGGGGTCCGGCGTTCACGGACATCGGGTACAGGGACTTCGCCGAGCAGGTGCAGGCCCGGGTCGAGAGCCTGCAGGCCGTCGTGACCAGCGTCGCGCGCTCGCTTGCCGAGCCGCTGCGGGCGGTGCGACCCGACGAGGTCAGCGTCGAATTCGGCATCGAGCTCACCGCGAAGGCGGGCAAGGTCGTCGGCCTCCTCGCCGACGGCGAGGCCAAGGGCGGCATCAAGGTCACCCTGACGTGGAACGGTGGGGGCCCGCCCGCCGACCCGCCGATACCGGCGCAGAGCGAGGCGCGCGGGGCGGGACGGACAACGCCGGATCACGGTTCCGGGGCGCGGGCCACCGGGCACCCGGCGGGGCCGACGCCCCCGCACCCCGTGCCGCACATGCCGCCCCCGCCCGCCTCGCCGCCCGTGGACCCGCCCGCCCCCACGACGCCACCGGCCGCACCACAGGCTCCCTCGTCGTCCCCGGCGTCGCCGGGCGGCCCGCCCGTCGGGACCCCGGACACCGGCCCGCCCGTCGGGACTCCGGACACCGGCTCGTCCACAGGGAATCCGGGCGCCGGGGCATCCACCGGCGCACCGGCGCGTTCGGACGAGGCCGGGACCGGCGCCGGAAGCGGGTCATGACGCAGCCGCCGGGCAGGGGCGCAGGGGGCGGCTCGGAGGGTGCCTACCGTGCGCTGGTGGGCCTCGTGATGGCGGCGACCGTACGCATCCATCGGCCGGAGCCCGGGTATGCCCCGGACGGATCCGACAGAGGCTTTCTGGGGAGCGGCTTCTTCATCGCCCCGAGCTGGGTCCTCACGTGCGCGCACGTGGCGATGGAGGGGGAGGGGCGTCACGTGAACGTGGTCTTCAAGCCGGACCCCGGCAGCGCCGAGACCGCGGTCGAGGGCACCGTGGTCGCCGCCCTGCCCGAGAGCCGGCCCGGCGGGTCCGGGGCGGGCGGCTGGCCCGCGCCCGACCTCGCGCTCATCCGGCTGCTGCGGCCCGTCGCGCACTCCTGTATGTACGTCACCGAGCGCCCGGCGGGCATGTTCGGCGGCGGCTCGGTCCTCTACGCCGGCTGGACCGACGGCGGGTCGGGGCAGCTGACCCGGTTCAGCGGGCGGTGCCAGGTGATGGGCACCTTCGGCGACTGGGCCGAGGACGACGAACAGATGCGGCTCGACGGCGACCGGATGTACCCCGGCCTGTCCGGCGGACCCGTGGTGGACCTGGCCCGTGGCGAGGTCGTCGGCGTACTCAAGTCGCGTTCCGACGGTGCGACCGGCGGGACCTCGATCGGCGTCGAGCGGTTGCGTACGCTGCCCGTGCCGCCCGGCGCGGTGGCCGCCGAGTCCGACGACCCCTACCAGGCCGTGTTCCACGCCCACGACCGCTACCACGCCGACCGGCACATCAGCTCCGTCGGCACGGAGCGGACCTGGGCCGATGTCCAGCGTGAACTGGGCGCCGGAGCCGGGCTCGCCCTCAGCCCCCAGCAACGGGTCGACCTGCTCGGCCGGCTCGCCGAACTCCCGCCCCCGCTCAGCACCCGCAGTCTCCTCGGCCTCCTGGACCGGCTGCCGGACACCCACCCGAGCGAGCATCACGCCGCCCCGCGCGGCTGGCGCGACGGACTGGGGGCGCTGTACGACGCCCCCGGCGGCGACGGCGCGCTGGAACTGGTCCTGCGCTACTGCATGAGTGCCATCTCCGCCGAACGTCCCTATGTCCTGCCGTCCACCCAGGACGCCGAGGCGTCCCTGTGGGACTGGGTGAAGCGGATGGCGGAGGAGCGGCTCTCCCGCAAGTTCCGGCACGAGCTCGCCGGGCTCCGGTACAGCGACCGGCACGCCCCCGGCCGCGAACACGCGCGCACCCCGGCGCCGACGCTCGAATCCGCCCGGACCCGCAGCGTCCCGTTCGTCCTGCTGGAGCTGGAGCCGCGCGGCTGGGAACCGGACCGCTACGACTGGCGGATCGGCGTCGGCCGGCACGCCGGGGACGTCCTGCCCGTCGCCGAGGACAGCCGGGGCACCGCACGGGACGCGCTCCCCGCCCGGCTCGCCGGCCCGCTGGCGGAGGCGTTCCGGCGGTGCGACGAACCCGCCAGCCCCGCCATGCTCCAGGTCGTCGTCGACCGGAGCCTGATGGACCTGGAGGTGGACGCATGGCGGGTGCCGCCCGACGGGCCACCCCTCGGGGTGCTGCGGCCCGTGGTCATCCGCTGCCCTGAGCGCGGCCGGTTGCCGGCCGATGACGAGATCGACGAACGCGAGGCGCGCTGGAACCGGACCGTGTCCGCCGCGATGCGGGCCGCCGTCGTCGATTGCGAGGACGGAATGCGGGTACCCGTACCGGTGGTGGAGGAGCTGCGCGGACTGGCGTACGAGACGGTCCCGGTGCTCTGCCGTCATGGCGACCCGGCCCATCCGGAGGCCGCGGCCGGTCTCGGACGGGTGCTCGACGCCGGTTTCGGAGTGGCCCTGTGGCGGCGCCGAGTGGCCGAACCGGCCGCGGTCTGCACGGAATTCCACCGGAGCGCCGCCCGATCCGTCACCGAGGCCGGCACGGCCGATCAGCTGCCGCGGAAGATCCATCGGCTGAGGCAGGGGGTGCATGCGGGGCGTACGGAAACGTTCTGGTCGGACGGCGTAGCGCTGCTGTATCAAGATCCACATCACCCGCTGCCCGGCTCCGGCGACGAGTTCTTGGAGGCGCCGTGAACGACCGGGCCGGCCGGCCCCTTACGGGGCATACGGCGGATCGCTGCCGTGATGCACGTTCGACTGCTGCCACTGGCGGACGAGTGACGAGGAACACGCTATGAGTGAACCCAGCGAGTGGCTCATCTACCGAGGGGCCGGCGAGCCGCACGAAGGCATCGAGCAGTTGCCGCCCCCGCCGCCCTGGCGGGATTTCGCGGGCCGTGGTGCGCCGGACCCCGGTGAGCAGGAGGGGGACGGCTCCGCCGACCGCCGTCTCGGCGGCTACCGGCATATCGCCGAACTCCACCGGCCGGGCGCCGAAGAGCTCGAAATGATCAATGCGGCGCTCTATCTGCGGCGTCCGCTGCTGGTCACCGGCAGCCCCGGCGCCGGGAAGAGCACGCTGGCGCACTCCGTCGCCCACGAGCTCGGGCTCGGCCGGGTCCTGCGCTGGCCGATCGTCAGCCGCTCGGAACTCCAGGACGGCCTCTACCACTACGACGCGATCGCCCGCCTCCAGGACGTGCAGATCGCCGCGCACGGCGCGGCGGCCGGGGCGACCGGCGCCGAATCGGCTCAGAGCGTCGGCAGTTACATCCGGCTCGGGCCGCTCGGCACCGCGCTGCTGCCCTCGGACCGGCCGCGCGTCCTGCTCATCGACGAGCTCGACAAGAGCGACATCGATCTGCCGAACGACCTGCTCAATGTGCTGGAGGAGGGCGAGTTCGGCATTCCCGAGCTGGAGCGGATCGCCGACCGGCTGCCCGGCGGAGAGGCCGAGGTCCTCGACGACGACGGCAACAAGGTGAAGGTGCGGGGCGGCCGGGTGCAGTGCCGGGCCTTCCCGTTCGTGGTGCTCACCAGCAACGGCGAGCGGGACTTCCCGGCGCCCCTGATGCGCCGCTGCATCCACCTGGAGCTCGGACGCCCCGACCACCAGCGGCTCGCGACCTTCGTACGCGCCCACCTCGGCGACGAGGCGGCGCGTTCCGGGGACGATCTCATCGCCCACTTCCTGGAACGCTCCCGGAGCGAACTCCTCGCCACCGACCAGCTGTTGAACGCGATCTACCTCACCGACGCCGCCGCCCCGGCCGGCCGCGACCGCCTGGCCGACCTGCTCATCCAGCGACTCGACCGGCCGAGGTGATGCGCTGATGTCCAGGGGCGTGCCATGCCGCGGACCGGACGAGGAAGGCGGCCACGACAGCGTCGCGGGCGAGGCCCCGGTCGTGGCGGGCGCACCGGTCGCGGGCGACGCGCCGCCGAACGACGGGGGTCTGCTGCCCGCGTTCGTCGCCCGGTTACGGGAGGCCGGGCTCGACCCCGACGTCGAGCAGCTCTGTGACGCCCTGTGGCTGGCCCGTTGGACCCGTGACCCCGACGCGCCGGACGACGAGAGCGGCGGGGCCGCGCCGCCGCTGCCCGCCGACCCGGCGCAGGAGGACCGGCCGGGCGGACGCCCCGTACGGCCGGAGGCGGGGGGCGACGTAGCCCCGGACCCCGCACCTGACGGCGGCGACGCCGTGCGGCAGCAGGATCTCGGGGACGCGGACCGGCGGATCGCCCTCTACCCCGTGCCCCGCACCGGACCGCCCGGCCGCCCCCGCCCGGACGACGCGGCCGGTCGGGGGCGGAGCACCGGCCGGGGCGGCCGGGCGAGCGCCCTCACCCTGGGCGTGCCCGCCGCTCCCGCGCTGCCCGCACCGCTCGAACTCCAGCGGGCCCTGCGCCCGTTGCAGCGCTACCGCCCGGCCGCACCGCCACTGCGCCGCACCCTCGACGAGACGGCGACCGCCGAGCTCAGCGCCCGGGCCGGCGGGATGATCATGCCGGTGTTCCGGGGTGCGTCCCGGGGCGAGGCGCTCCTGCAGTGCGTCATGGACGCCTCGTCCTCGATGCTGGTGTGGGACCGGCTGTTCGGTGAACTCCAGCAGATATTAGGTCAGTTGGGTGCCTTCCGGGATGTCCAGGTCCGCTATCTGCACCAGGGGCCCGACGGCGCGGCGGCGGTGAGCCGCAGCCCCGATCCGGCCGCCGCGCCGCTGAACTCCGCGGACCGGCTGAGCGATCCGACCGGCCGGCGGGTCACCGTTCTGGTCAGCGACTGCGCCGGTCCGCTCTGGCGTACCGGCCGGGCCCACCGGCTGCTGCACCAGCTGGCCGGGCAGGCCCCGGCGGCCGTGCTCCAGCCCCTGCCGCAGCGGATGTGGAACCGGACCAGGCTGCCGGTCACCTACGGTTCGCTGTCCCGGGGCGAGGGGCCCGGCGGAGCCGCCGCGCTGAAGGTCACGGAGCACGCCGGATCGGGGCCCGCCGTGCACCCGGGCGCGCTCGCGATACCCGTACTCCCGCCGGTGGAAGGCGCGTTGGCGGCCTGGGCGAGACTGCTCTCCGGCACCGGTGCCGGGCAGATCTCCGGCGCCGTCGGCTGGGTACGGGCCGATCAGCCGGCGGCGGCCGCGCAGCGACCGGGCGACGGACTGTCCTCGCTCCAGATGGTCAGCCGGTTCCGTTCGGCAGCCTCTCCGGCGGCCGGACAGCTGGCCGTCTACCTCGCGGCGGCCCCGCTGTATCTGCCGGTGATGCAGCTGGTGCAGCGCACGATGCTGCCGAACTCGGGACCGTCCGAACTCGCCGAGGTGCTGCTGAGCGGACTGCTGACCCGGAGTGGGAGCCAGGGTGGCAGCGGCGCCGGCGAGGGCGTCGGCCAGTGGTACGAGTTCGCGCCCGGCGTCCGCGAGGCGCTGCTCGGTCCGCTGGGCCGCGACGAGGCACTGCTCGTACTCAAGCACTGCTCGCAGTACATCGAGCAGCGGTTCGGGAAGGGCGGGCCGAATTTCCCGGCCCTGGCCTTCGCCCAGCTCGGCGAGGGCCGGTACGCGCCGTCGCGGACCACCCCCACCAGGGACACCCTGGCGGACGGTGCGCCCGACGAGGACATCGAAGAGGGTGGCGAGAACGGGGAGAGCGGCGCAATCGGCGGTCCGCGCGTCCCCCACCCCTTCGCCGAGGTCGCGGTCCGCGTACTGGAGCGATTCATGCCTCTGCCCGAGCAGTTCGTCGTCCAGGCCGACCGGGACGGACACCGCGGCCCCGTCCAGACACCGAACGCGGCGGTGGAGAGCGCCCGCGTCCTGCTGCGGCACTTCGAATCGGACCACATGGTGCAGTACCTGATGGACGCCGTGCAGCTGCTGCGGGGCGCCACCGAGCGCGAGGAGCATCCGGGCGCCGACCCCGAGTTGTGGGCGGAGTACTCGCGCTGCGTCCTGCGCCTGTGGGAGGTCCAGGGCGACGGCGAGCTGCTCCGTGAGGCCGAGTACGCCGCCGAACGGGCCGCCGCACACCCCGGCGCGGTACGCGAACGGGCCGTACTGGCCAAGGTGTTGCACGCCGCGGCCGACGACCGTCGGCGCCATGGCGACGTGCGCGGCGCACTGGAACTGCTGCGCCGCGCCGACCGCGAGTACACGGCGGCCTGCTCGGATCCGGGCCTGGAACCCGCCGAGGCCCTCCGGCTCACCCTGGAGCGGGTCCGGGCCCTGGAGGCACAGTGGCGGCTCGACGGCGACACGGCCCTGCTGCAGGCCGCGTGCGGCATGCTGGAGGCGTTCGCCGACGTCTGGCCCGACCAGGAGAACCGCCCCACCGCCCTGCCCCTGGCGCACGGCCGTACGCTCCTGAAACTGTCCGGCGCCACCGCCGACGCCGAACAGTCCCGCGTCTACGCCGGTCAGGCCGCGCGCTCCTTGCGCACCGCGTTCGAACAGGGCGGCGGCCGGCACACCATGGGCACCGAGGTGCGCATCCTGCTGGACCTGGTGGATGCCCTGCTCGGTTCCGGCGAGGAGCCGGACGAGGCGGGCGCCCTGATCGAACAGGCGCTGGAGACCGTACGGGAACAGCGGCTGCGCGCCTCGCTGCAGACCCGGGCCGCCCGGGTCCGTGTCGCCCGCTACGCGCACACCGGAAATCCGGACGAACTGGTGGCGGCGGCCGACTGGTTCGCCCGCGCCGCGCGCGGCGTCCCGCGCGACTCGCAGGCCCACGCCGATCTGCTCGCCGAGTGGGGCGGCACCCTGCTGCGTCGCGCCCAACTGCCCGACGGGCGCCCGTACATCGGTGCCGCGGTACGGGTGCTGCGCGACTGCCGTACGGAGACGGCGGTGGGCGGCAGGCGCCAGGCCGAGCGGCTGCTGATGCTGGGCCGGGCGCTGATGCTGCGGCACCGGGCCACCGAGGACCGGGTCGACCTGCGGGAGGCCGAGCATCTCTTCGGTCTCGCGGCCCAGGAGGCGACCGACCCGCTGACCGAGGCGCACTGCTGGCTGGAACTGGGCCTATCCCACCTCGACGCCTCCCGGGTGCTGCACCGTCCGGCCCGGCTCGACGAGGCGGCCGAGGCGTTCCGGGACGCGGCCGAGGCGGCCGGGACGGCGGAGGCGGAGCTGGACGGTCCGCAACAGGTCCAGCAGGCCGTCGAGTTGGGTGCTACAGCCAACCACTGGCGGGGTATGACATACGAGAGGGCGGGCCGTCCCCGGGCCGCACGCGAGGCGTACCGGGCGGCCGTCCGGCAATGGAGCAAGCTGCCGGACGGCGGCGGCTCGGCGGGCGAATCGACCGCCGAACGGCTGGCGGAGCTGGAGCGCTGACTACCGGGCGGCGAGTGTTCGGGCGGAGCGGCTCCGGGCGTGATGTGAACCGGACGGCGCGCGCCGGGTACGGCCGGTGTACGACCGACGCCGGTCGACGGCGGGCTCAAGAAGGCGTATGTCGGCTTGTGCGGGGCATCGGTACAGAGGCGACCGGTGCGAGGCGGCGCGGCTCGCGCGAGCCGCACGGCTGCGCGAGCGGAGATACGTGTGTCAGGGACGCGGGCTCAACGGGATGCGCTCAACGGCGAGCGAGTGACCGCGGGTTCGAGCGGCAGTACGAGATACGGGGAGACACCATGAGCGAGTCGATACGCGACGGCGGGCCGGATGCGCTGCCGGACCTCCTGGGGCTGGATCTGGAGGCACTGCGGACACTGGAGCACCCGGTGCTCGCCGAAGTGGTCGCGGATCTGCGCGGCCGGGCCGAGCAGCCGCGGGAGATGCTGTGGGGATTCACCAACGCCTTCTGAGAAGAAGTGCCCCGCGGCCTCGCGGCACGGCGCCGAAGCCGCCGCACGGCGCCGAAGCCGCACGAATTCGGTCAGGGGTCCGGTTGAACCGGACATCGTGGCCCGGGACGGGTTTGCCCGCACGGCCGGCCAGGGATACTTGCCCGGGGCCGACGACGGGGGCCGTCCCCACGAACATGCAGCACGGGGGTGCCGGAGTGTCTCCAGAGTCGACGCCGCACACTCCCTCACGCACGAGTACCGGGGCAGCCGGCCGACTCCCCGTCCCGTTCGGGCAGTTCATCGTCAAGGCGCACGGCCGCTGCAATCTCGCCTGCCGTTACTGCTACCTCTACGAGGGCCCCGACCGGACCTGGCGGACCCGCCCGGCCGCCGCCGCGCCGGCCGTCCTGGACCGCACCGCGGACCGGATCGCCGAACACGCCGCAGTCCATGGACTGCGGGACGTCTCCCTCGTCCTGCACGGCGGCGAACCCCTCCTCGCGGGCGCCGCCCGGCTGGCCGCCTTCACCGACCGGGCACGCGGCCTGATGCCCGACGGCTGCACCCTCCACACCACCGCGCAGACCAACGCCACCCTGCTCACCGACGCGCGTATCGCCACCCTCGCCCGGCACGGCATACGCATCGGCATCAGCCTCGACGGCGGTCTGGCCGCCCACAACATCCAGCGCACCGACCACGCCGGACGCCCCTCCTGGCCCGCCGCCTCACGCGGCGCCCGGCTCCTCGCCGACCGGTACCCGCACGCGTACGCGGGCATCCTCACCGTCGTCGACCCGCTGACCGACCCGGTCGAGCTGTACGAATCGCTGCTCACCCTGCGCCCGCCGGCCCTGGACCTGCTGCTGCCGCACGGCAACTGGACGAACCCCCCGCCGGGCCTGCCCGACATGCGCACGGCGGGGCCCGGACCGGACCGCCCGACCCCGTACGGCGACTGGCTCGTCACCGTCTTCGACCGCTGGTGGCCGGCCCGGCGCCGGGAGACCCGGGTGCGGCTCTTCGAGGAGTGCATCGCCCTGCTGCTGGGCCTCCCCGCCGCCACCGAATCCCTCGGCCTCGACCCCGTCAACGCGATCGTGGTCGAGACCGACGGAACGATCGAGCAGGTGGACTCCCTCAAGTCCGCCTACGACACGGCCGCCGCCACCGGGCTCGACATCTTCCGGCACACCTTCGACGACGCCCTGCGCCACCCCGGCATCGCCGCCCGCCAGGCAGGAGCCGACGCACTTGCCGCCGCCTGCCGCGCCTGCCCGCTGCTGACCGTCTGCGGCGGTGGCCACTACGCGCACCGCTACCGCGCAGAGAACGGCTTCACCAACCCGTCCGTCTACTGCGCCGATCTCGAACGGCTGGTGCGCCACATCGCGGGCCGGCTGGCCGACGCAACCGCAGGAGCACACCGATGAGCCCCCCACTCCCGGACCACATATTGCGCCGACTCGGCCGCACCGAGGGCGACGCCGACACCCTCCACGTACTCGTACGCGACCAGGACACCCGCCGGCTCCTCCTCCTGCGCGCCCTGCTCGACGCGGCCGAGGCCGCGCCCGCGACCGTCTGCCCGCACCGGGCGCTCGACCGGCTCCGCCAGGACTGGGCACTGCTGGAATCGGCCGAACGCACCGACCGGGCCGCCGTGCGCACCGTCCTGCTCCACCCCCTCGTGGGCCCCTGGGCCCAGCGCTGCCTGCGCGGCCTCTCCGGTTCCGGACCGAGCACCGAACTCCGGGCAGACCTCGACCACTTGAGCGCCCTCGCCGCCGCCGCGGCGATCCGGGCAGGAGTGGCGTTCACGACCCGGCTCACCGCACACGACGGGTTCCTCCCGCTGCCCACCCTGGGTGCTCTGCGTACGGTCCCCGGCCCGGTCGACATCGCTTTTTCGGACGGGGAACTGACGGTGCGTCCGGGCGGCGTCCGGGCACCGCTCGTGGTGCGTACGCAGCGGGACGGGACGGCCGACTCGGCAGACCCGCGCTGGCTGCCCGTGCTCGTCCTGCCCGCCGTACTGCCCGGCGCCGGACCCGTACCCCTGGACGACGTCGATCCGTACCGCACCGACGGCGGCGGGCTCGTGCGTCACGGGCTGAGCGCCGCCACCCACATCGACGACCACGAACGCAAGGCCTGGATCGAGTCCTGGTCCGGGCTGGCGCCCCTGCTCCGCATCGGCGGCGAGCACCGCCTCACCGAAGCGGCCGTCCTCCTGCGCTGCCTGGTACCGCTCGGCCCGCCACCCGGCTCCGGGCCCACGGGCGGGGGCGCGGCCCACTGCAGCGGCACCAGGCGCGAGGCGTTCGGCGCTGTCCTCAGCAGTAAACCGTCCACCCCCGCCTACCTCGCTTCCACCCTCGTCCACGAGCTCCACCACACCAAGCTGGCCGCGCTCGGCGCACTCGTGCCGCTGCACCACGAGGACGCGACATCACGCCACTTCGCCCCCTGGCGCCCCGACCCGAGGCCCTTCGACGGCCTCCTCCAGGGCGCGTACTCGCACATCGCGCTGGCCGACTACTGGCAGCGGTTCGCTCTCGGCGCGCGGCGCGTCACCCATCGCGACCTGGCCTGGTCCGAACACGCCCGCTGCCGCGAACAGGTCGGGGCCGTACTGCCGGTGCTGGCCGGATCGGTGGCGCTGACCCGAGAAGGCCGGGTCTTCGTCGACGAGATGATCACGCTCTACCACCGTCTGGACGATTGTCCGCCCCCCACGGGGCATCTCGCGCGCGCGCAGGCGTACGTGTCCACCGCGAAGGTGATATGGCAGCAGAGGAACGGCTCGCGAAGGCAGTGAGCGACCGCGCGATATCGATCGGAGCGACCATGCTCCGGTGTATGTTGACAACGCTCGCAACGAGGCAGGGAGACGGTTGAATGCCCGCAACGCGTAAGCAAGTTGGAGCAACCGGGGCGCAGGCCGTCACCATCAGTTTCGCCGGTTTCAACCGCGCCTGGGCGGCGTGGATCGCGGACCGTCTGGAGCGGCGCGGAGCGACGGTCGTCCTGCAGCGGTGGGACCCCCCGGTGGAGGTCGCGCTGGAGGAGTCGTTGCGGGATCTGACCCTGGCCCGCGGCCGCGTGCTGGTGATCCTCAGCGACTGGTACTTCCAGCTCGGCCCCCGCAGCCACAACGAGTGGAACAGGGCCCTGCGCGAGGTCGTCGCCCCCGACCCCGACCTCTTCGCCGCCGTCTGCGTCACCACCTCCGCGATGCCCGGCGCCACCTCGGTCTTCGGTGCCGCAGATCTCACCAACGTCGGTGCCGACGAGGCCGAGCGGCGGCTCCTCGTACGCCTGGGCCTGCCCACCGATCCGTTGTCCGAGCCTGTCGAGGCCAGGCAGGGCCCCCGCTATCCGGCCGACACCCCCGAGGTGTGGGGCGGTGCGCCGCGCCGCAACATCCGCTTCACGGGCCGCGAGGAGCTGCTCGGCAAGGCGTACCGGTCCCTCCAGGACGCCGAATCCGGCGCCGGGGTCGTGACCCTGCACGGCATGTCCGGCGTGGGCAAGACCCAGTTGGCCGCCGAGTACGTCTACCGCTTCGGCTCCGAGTACGACGTCGTCTGGTGGGTGCCCGCCGACCGTCGTGCCCTCTACCGCCAGAAGCTCGCCGAACTCGCCCCCGAACTGGGCCTGTCCACCGGCGCCGAGTACGGCGAACGGCTGCGCGCGGTACGGGACGCGCTGCGCCGCGGCGAACCGCACTCCCACTGGCTCCTCGTCCTGGACGGCGCCGACGAACCCGAACACATCTGGGACCTGGTGCCGACCGGCCCCGGACACGTCCTGATCACCTCCCGCAACCCGGAGTGGAGCGAGCACAACAGCAACCTCGTCGAGGTCCCGGTCTACGCCCGCGAAGAATCGGTCGCCTTCATCCGCCGCCGGGCCCCGCGCCTGACCCCGCCCGAGGCCGACCAGCTCGCCGAAGCCCTCGAAGACCTCCCGCTGCTCCTCGACCAGACCGCCGGCTGGCTCAACGACTCCGACATGTCGGTCGGGGAGTACATCGATCTCCTCGAAGGCGGCATCGACCAGGACGTCGTCAAGGTCTCCGCGGACTTCCCGCTCGCCTTCCAGACCGCCTGGTCGATACTGCTGAACAAGCTCAAGGACACGGTCCCCGAATCCGTCGACCTGCTGCGCCTGTGCAGTTTCTTCGCGCCCGGCTCCATCCCCGTGCGGCTGCTGAAGGAAATGCCCCCCGGCGAACTGCCGGAACAGCTCTCCGGCCTGATGAACGACCCGCTGCTGTGGAACAAGGCAATCAGCCAGCTCCGGCAGTACTCCGTGGTCCGCCTGGAGTCCCACGAATCGGTCGTCGACGAGGCGTCGTCCGGCGAATCGCTCTACATGCACCGCATGGTCCACCAGATCATCGGCAAGGACATGCCGGAACGGGACCGCCAGGAGTTCATCGACGTGGTCCGCCGGGCCCTCGCGGCCGCAGACCCCGGCCGGCCCGCCGACACCCGCCTGTGGCCCGCCTACGCCGAGATCACCCCGCATCTGAAATGGGCCGACGTGCTCCGGAGCACCGATCCGGCGGTGCAGACCCTGGTGCTCAACTGCCTGCGCTACATGTACCTCTCGGGGGAGTACCGGGCCGGCATCAAGCTGGGCGAACGCGCCATGAAGGCTTGGCGGGAACTCCTCGGCGAGGACCACCCCAGGGTCTGGGACCTCAGCTACCACTACGCGAACGTGCTGCGGGCCGTCGGCGACTACGCCGGTACGGAGGCCATCGAACGGGCCGCCGTCGACCATCTGCGCACCGAACGCGGTGCACAGGACCTGGAACACCTGCGCGCAGCCGGCGGCCTCGCCGCCGACCTGCGGGGCCTCGGCCGCTACGACGAGGCGCTGGAGATGTCGGCCTGGATCCTCGACGCCTACCGCGAGCTGCTGGGCGACCAGGACTCGCGCACGCTCAGCGCGCAGAACAATCTCGCTACTTCGCTGCGGCTGCTGGGCCGGTACGAGGAGGCGCTCGAACTCAACCGGCGCACCCTGGAGGCCCGGCGCCAGCTGCTGCGCCCACGGCACAGCTGGACGCTCTACTCCGAGATCAACTACGCGACCGACCTGCGGCTGCTCGGCCGGTACGGCGAAGCCCTGTCGCTCCAGAGCCAGAGTGCCGCGCTGCACCGGCGGGTCATGACCGCTGACAACCCGCAGACCCTGCGTGCCGAGCACAACCTCGCGCTCTGCCAGTACCGGACCGGTGAGCGCGCCATGGCCGCGAAGCTGTTCACCCGGGTCCTGGAGCGCTCCGAGCGGGTGCTGGGCGAGAACGACCCGCTGACGATGATGTGCGCCGCCAGCCAGAGCTTCTTTGCCCGTGAGCACGCCGACATCGACCAGGCCAGGGACATAAGCGAAAAGGTCGTCTCCGGCTATGCGGACATGCTCGGCGAGGGACACCCCTATGTGGCGGGGGCCCGGGCCAACCACGCGCTGATCCTCCGTAACGTGGGGGAGCGGGAGCACGCGCACAGCCTTCTGGAGGAGGCGCTCGCCGACATGACGCGCGCCGTGGGAGAGAACCACCCGTGGACGCTGGGCTGTGCCATCAACGCCTCCGCGATGCGCAATCTGGTGGGCGACCCGGAATCCGCCGCCGTGCTGACGGACTCGGTCATCACCCGGGCCATCGAGGTGCTCGGCCGGACCCACCCGCTGACCCTCTCCGCCCGGATCGCGCACGCCGCCGACCTGCGCGGTATCCGGGATCGGCAGCGCGCGGACAAGATTGAGACGGAGGCGCTGGGCGACCTGGTGGCGACGCTGGGCGTCCAGCACGTCCACACGGTCTCGGCGCGCTCCCGCAACCGTCCGTACTGGGACTTCGAGCCGCAGATGGTCTGACGTCGATCCGGCAAAGCGTACGCGGAAGATGACTGAGCGTCAGCAATCTGTCCGGCAGGCTGGTTGATGCACGAAGGGGAAGCGAATGGCAATCGTCGTGGGGTCCGTGGTGCCCGGGGAGGACGGCCCGATACCGGTCGTCGTGGACGCCGAGGCGTACACGAGCGCCGGGGGGCCGCCCATCGACGCCGACTCGTTGTACGACCTGGAGGAGACCCGGGACGGCGGCGCCGCGCGGCGGGCTCTCGGCGCGGCCGGGGACCTGTACGGGGAAGGGCTCGACCTGGCCCGCCGATGTGCGTCCCAGGCGATGCGCCGATTAGGTGATCTGGGGGAGGGGCTGCGGCCCGACGAGGTCGAGCTCCAGGTCGGCATCACCTTCGAGGCAGGCATGGCGGCTGTGGTGAAGGCCGGGGCGGAAGCCCAGATCCAGGTCACCTTCCGCTGGCAGCCCGGCCAGGAGGGGCGGGCGGACACCACGGTGGTGAACGCTTCATGAGCGGGGCCCCCTCGCCCGCCGGCCCGCCCCGGCCGACGCCGCCGATCCCCATCCTCCCGTACAGCCGGATCGTGGGTCAGGACGAACTGAAAGTCGCACTGGAGCTCAACTTCATCGCCCCGGACATCGGAGGCGTCCTCGTCTCCGGACAACGCGGCACCGCCAAGTCCACCGTCGTACGCGCCTTCGCGCTGATGTCCGGTGGTGCGCTGCCCGTCACCCTGCCGATCAACGCCACGGACGACCGGGTCCTCGGCGGCTGGGAACTGGACGCCCTGATGCAGGGCGAGCCGAAGAGGCAGCCCGGCCTGCTCGAAGAGGCCCACAAGAAGGGCCTGTTGTACGTCGACGAGGTCAACCTCCTGGACGACCACATCGTGAACATCATCCTGGACGTGGTCTCCACCGGCGTCCTGTCCGTCCAGCGGGAGGGCCTGGACACCACCGCGCACGTCTCCTTCGGGCTCGTCGGGACCATGAACCCGGAAGAGGGCAGCCTGCGCGCCCAGTTGCTGGACCGTTTCGGTCTGATGGTCCCGACGGCCGAGCTGGGCATCGAGGACCGGCACCGGATGATCGACGCGGTGCTCACCTTCGAGGAGGAGCTCCGCGTCGAGGACTCCGCCTGGATCCGCGCGGCGGAGCAGGACAACGAGCGGTTGCGCGGCGGACTGCTCGCCGCGCGCGACCGGCTGCCCCGCGTCCGGCTGGACGGGAAGATGATCCGGCTCTGTGCCGAGGCGGCCGCGCGAACGGGCGCCGTCGGACAGCGTGGTGACCTGCTCGTGGCCCGCGCCGCCCGCGCTCTGGCAGCCAAGGACGACGCCCGACGCGTCGAGCCCGCGCATGTGCGCCGTGTGCTGCCGCTCGCCCTGCGCCATCGCAGGCCCGAGTCCGCCCATGGTTCGGCGTTCGGCTGGGGACAGGACGAGGACGCCGCCGTCAGCGACCTGTTCGGCTGAGCCGCCGATGTCCGCCCGCCCACCGCAGTCCGCGCTCGCACGGGAACCCGGCGAACTGCCCCGCCGACTGCTCACCGTGCTCGTCTGCGCCGCCCTCGAACCGGGGCTGCCCGGAGTCCTGCTCTTCGATCTGCCGCCGGAGCATCTCGCCGCCGTCACCGATGTGTTCGCCGGACTGGTCCGGATGGCCGGCGGGGATTCGGCAGGCACCCCGGTGCAGCGGTCGACGCTCAACGCGGCCACCGTCGACGAGGACCTGTGGTTGCGCCCGCGGATCCGCCGCGGCCCGGAAGGCATCGAGTTCACCGTCGAGCCCGGGCCGTTGACCGAGACGGGCACCGGCGCCTCGCTCGTCGTCGTGCCCGACCTGGCCCGGCTGAGCGTTCCCGGCACGCGCGCCGCCGTCCAGCTCCTCGGGGCCGATGTCGCCACCGTGGAGCACACCGGATTCCGCCACCGGTGGCGGCCCCGCACGCGCTGGCTCGCCGTCTGCCGCACCGAGGACGTCGAACAGGTCTCGCCGCACATTCTGGACCGCTTCCCGCTCCGCCTCGCCGTCCCCGGTCTGCGGCCCGAACCGGAACCCGACCCCCTTGGTCCGCTCCCCGCCGCATGGGCCGCGGCCCTGGACCCCCGGGCGCCCCGTCCGCCCATGCCCCTCCACACCGAAGTTCCCCCACGCGTACTGGAGATGCTGGACGCCCGCGACGGCGCCGGGCACCGCAGGACGCTCGCCCTCGCCCGCACCGCCCGCGCCCTTGCCCGGCTGGAGGCGGCCGAGGCGGGTCCCGACGCAGCCGCCGGTCACGGATCCGCCCCTCGTCAGGGATCCGTTCCGCCCCCCGGCAGGCACCACGTCACCGCCCAGCACGTCGACCGCGCCGCCGAACTCATCCGGCTGCGTACCGTGCACCGGCCCGCCATCCCTCCCGGGCCCGGAACCGCCCCCACCGGCCCGGATCTGCCCGAGCCCCGCCGGGAGGACGTTGAACCCGTGCCCGGCACGACCCAGGACCGGCACGGAGCCCTCGACACCCCGGTCCACTCCCCCGGAGCCGAAGAGCCCATCGGAGCGGCCACCGCACCGCTGCCGCAGGACCGCATACCGGACCCCACTCCGTACCCGGAGGACACCGCAGGACCTCGGGCGGAGGGCAGCGAGCTGCGCAACCCGGCCCCACGCCCGGCCGGCGCACCGCGGACCGGGCGGGGACCTGTTGTCGGAGTGCGGCGCGCCCGTGACCTCTGGGACCTCGCCCCGGTCCGTACGGCGATGGAGGCCGCCAAGAACCGCGCGGTCCGCGAGGGCCGCGACCGGCTGGTCATCACTCCGCAGGACCTGCGCGGCTACGTCCGGGCGCCCGAACCCGTGACCCTGCTCACTCTCGTACTCGACCACACCTGCCACCCGGGCTGGGACTGGCACCCCGCGCTCGAACCGTTCCTGCAATGGGCTTATGTCACCCGGGCCTCCGTCCAGGTCGTGGAGGTAGGCAGCGGGGCAGCCGCGGACGAGCTGCGGGCCGAGTCCTTCGCGGCCCGCTCCACCCGGGACCCGCGGATCGCCGCCGCGCTCGACCGGCCGCCGGGCCGGGCCACCCCGCTCGCCCACGGCCTCGACCGGGCCGGACGCGCTCTGCGGCACGCCTTCCAGCACCACCGTGCCGGATATGTCGAGGCGCTCCTGGTGGTCGTCACCGACGGGCGCGGCAACGTGCCGCTCGCCGCGGCGCACCGGGGCCGTCGGCCGGGCCACGACCCGGTGGGACGGGCCGGGATCGAGGACGCGCTGGCGGCCGCCGGACGGATCGGCTCGCTGGGACGGACCCGGCTGCACTGCGTGGTCGTCGACCCGGGGCGCCGTCCGTACACCGCGCTGCCGGCCGAACTCGCCCACGCGTTGCGCGGCAGCGTGATCGTGGGACGTCCGGACGACGAGGCGGTGGACCGTGCGTGATGAGCCGCTGCGGGCCATCCGGCGGCTCGGCCGAATCGCGGGGCAGGTGCTGCCCGCCCCACGCGCCGTCGTACCCGAAGGTGCCCGGACCGGACAACCGCAGGGGCTCGGTGTGGAGCCCGTGCACGCGAAAGCGCACCCCTCCACGACGTACGCCCGGGTCAAGGTGAAGCGTCACCGCACACCGCACGGCGCGCCGGAGGCCTTCGGTTTCGAGGCGTACTGCCCCGGAGTGCCGCCCCTGGAGTACTGCTCGGGCGAGGGGCAGCGACGGCCGCAGGCCATCAGCCTCCGCAGTGCCCGCCAGGGCGGTGAGCCGCCGTCCGAACTCCTGCGGTCCATCCGCCGCTGGTCCGGACACCAGCGCCCGCTGACCGACTGGATCAACCGCTGCCGTGCCGCCCACCGCGACGCCCTCCAGATCGTGTTCCTCGACCAGACGGGCTTCGACCTGCCCTGGGAGGCGCTGACCCTGCCGGCCGTCACGGAGACCGGGCTCGCCGGCGGGCTGCTGGGGGCGCTTGTCGACATCGCCCGCTGGCTCGACGTGCGGCACGGACGGGACGACTTCCCGGCCGACGCGGCCGCTCCCGCGGGTGGCGTCCTCGGGTATTTCCACCACGACATGCGCTCCGACATGACCGTCTTCGAGGGCTACGACCACCGACCGCACACCGGCATCGTCAGCTTTCTGAACAGTCTCGACGCGCACGACACCGACCGGACCGGACTGGTCTACATGGGCTGCCACGGCACCTTCGCCGATCAGCTCAGCAAACTGACCCTGGCCGACGTCACCTGGGCCGAGTACAGCGACCAGGAGATGACCCTGCTGCGCAGGGACGGTTCACTGGTCTGTCTCAACGCCTGCCACTCCGGGGGTTTGCTCGACTACGACGGCGACGGCCGACAGTATCTGCGCGGCTTCACCGAGATCTTCCTCGGCAAGGGGGCGGGCGGCTGCATCGTCACCGCCGGAAAGATCGGCGAGGCCGAGGCCGGTGACCTGATCCGTCATCTGGTCGAGGCCGTGACCGCAGATCCCGCCCGCCCGGTGGCCCGCGCACTGCGCGCCTTCCGTGCCAGGGCGCTCGCCGAATTCGAGGCCGGGGGCGGAAACCCGCTCCAGGCCGGGGGCGGCATCCCGCTCCAGGTCAGGGACGACGGCACCTTCGACGCGCGAGGACAGCGCCACGTTCTGCGACTGCTCTACAGCCTGATGTTCCAGTACTACGGCCACCCCCTCAGCACGCTGCACCTCACCGGACCCCACGAGCACGGCGCACGGGAGCGAGAGGGGGCCTCACCATGAGCGGTGACGAACAACCTCTGCTGATCGAACCGGTCGTGGGCTGGCTGCGCGAGGTGGAGCCGGGACTGGTCCACTACGTCAGCGTCGACCTGCGCGGCCCCCTCGACGCCCGCAGCGAGCACGATGGCGAGGCATGGCCCTACGACGAGGAGGAACTGGCCTTCAGTGTCTCGCTGGACGGTGCTCCGAACTTCGTCTGTGAAGTGCTCGACGACCCCGGCGTCGTACTGCACCGGTTCGGCGGTACGTACGGCCCGGCGCGGTTCGTCGTCACGGCAGGTGAGGTCACCGGTCCCGCCGTGCTGCGGCTGACCATCTCCAACCAGTGGGGCATGCCGGTCCGCAAGGCCGAACTGCCCTGCCACATCAGGGAAGCGGCGTCGGAACCCAAGACGCCCCGAACGGTCGTCGGACGTCTGCCGGGGCTGTCGCCCGAGGCGCGCCCGGACACCGCTCGGCCGTCCGGTGGGTCGGGCGAAGGGGAGGAGGACCGGGCGGCGCCCGCCAACGCCGCGCGGCCGAGCAGGGCGACGGGGCAACTGCGTGCGTTCCTGGAGCGGCTGACCAACTTTCGTGCGCCGTCGCCGCCGGGCGCGGCCACGGCCGCCCGGCCGTCCGTGCCGCCGGGGCCGGAGCCGACACAGTCACCGGATGTCGCGAACCGGTCCGAGGACCGCGCCGAGGCCTCGCCCGACAGATCGCCCGATCCGCCGCCCGGCGCCGGTACCGCGGTCACGATCAGCTTCGCCGGTCCCGACCGGGCCTGGGCGGTGTGGATCGCGGACCGTCTGCAGCGTCGCGGAGTGCCGGTGGCACTCCAACGCCGGGAGCCGCCGGGGGAAGCCCTGCCGCCGGAGGTGCCACCGGTGGAGTTGCTCAGGGACCTGCTCCTGTCGCCCGGTCGCATCCTGTTGCTGCTCAGCGACGCGTACGTGCGGCCCGGCCCGGACAGCCACGAGCAATGGAGCCGGGCCCTGCTCGAGGTCGTCGCGCCCGCCCCGGACCGGTTCGCGGCGGTCTCCCTCACCACCTCGGCGCTGCCCGCCGCGACGGGCGTGCTGTATCCCGTCCACCTGGTAGGCATCGGCGAGGAGGAGGCCGAGCGGCGGCTGCTGACCCGGCTGGACCTGCCCGTCGACGCACCGCCCGAGCGTGCCGTGGCCGGGCCGCGACCCCGGTATCCGGCTGACATCCCCGAGGTGTGGGGCGGGGTGCCGCGCCGCAACACCAGGTTCACCGGACGCGACGAACTGCTGAACCGGACACATCAGCTGTTCGTGGACGCCGAGCCGGGACACGGCCGGGTCGCCCTGTGCGGGATGTCCGGCGTCGGCAAGACCCAACTGGCCGTCGAGTACGCCCAGCGCTTCGGCTCCGACTACGACGTGGTGTGGTGGGTGCCCGCGGACGGTCGCTCCCTCTTCCGTCAGCGGTTGTCCGAACTCGCCCCGGAACTGGGCCTGTCCACCGGTGTCGAATACGGGGAGCGGTTGCGCGCGGTAGCCGACGCGCTGCGTCGCGGCGAACCCTACGCACGCTGGCTCCTGGTCCTCGACGGCGCCGACGATCCCGAACAGATCCGGGATCTGGTACCGGCCGGGCCGGGCCATGTCCTGATCACCTCGCGCCATCTGGGATGGGGCGAGCACAACAGCATGCTCGTCGAAGTCCCGGTCTACGAGCGCCGGGAGTCGGTCGACTTCATCAACCGCCGCGCCCCGCGGCTCACCCCGGCCGAGGCGGACCGGCTCGCCGAGGCACTGGAGGATCTGCCGCTGCTGCTCGATCAGACCGCGGGCTGGCTCAATCAGTCCGGGCTGACCGTCGACGAGTACATCGAACTCCTCACGAACGGCATCGGCGAGGATGTGGTCAGGGTCTCCGTGGACTTCCCGGTCGTCTTCCGGACCGCCTGGACGATCCAGCTGAGTCAGCTGCTGGAGAGTGATCCGGAGGCCTTCGAACTCCTGCGCCTCTGCGCCTTCTTCGCACCCGGCTCCATCCCCGGACAGCTACTGACGCGCGCACAGCTGCCCGGCTCGCCCGGTGACGACCCCGCACGCCTGCGAGCCATGCGCCAGTTGCTGCGTCACTCGGCCGCCCGTCTGGAGACCGGCTCCTGGCCGGTCGGCGACGGCGAAGCGCTTCAGCTCCACCGGTTGTTCCACCAGCTCGTGCGCAGCGGGATCTCCGGGGACGACAGAGCTCTCTACCGCGACGCCGCCCGGCACGCGTTGGCGGTGTCCGACCCCGGGGACCCCGCCGACATCGGTGCCTGGCCGCTGTACGCCGCCCTCACCCAGCACCTCGAATGGGCAGAGGCACTGGAGAGCACCGACCCTCCGGTGCAGCAGCTCGTCCTCAACTGCCTGCGCTACATGTACCTTTCGGGGGAGTACGGCAGTGGAATACGGCTCGCCGGGCCCGCCATGGATTCCTGGCGGTCACTGCTCGGAGAGACGCACCCGAGGATCTGGGACCTCAGCCACCATTACGCCAATCTGCTGCGCGCGCTCGGTGACTACCGCACGAGTGAGAGCGTCGAACGCAGGGTGACCGTCTCGCTGCGGGCCGAGGGCAGGGAATCGGAACCGGAGCATCTGCGGGCGGTCGGCGGGCTCGCGGCCGATCTGCGCGGTCAGGGGCGCTACCAGGAGGCGCTGACGCTCTCCGTCTCGATCAGGGACCGCTGTCTGACCCTCTTCGGCCAGGAGGACGGCCGCACGCTGAACGCGGACAACAACCTGGCCGTGTCGTTGCGCCTGCTCGGCCGGTACGAGGAGGCCCTGGCACTTGACCGGCGCACCCTCACCCTGCGGCGGGCCGTGCTGCGCAGGGGGGCGTCGGCGACCCTCTACTCGGAGATCAACTGTGCCATCGATCTGCGGCTGCTCGGGCACCACCAGGAGGCCGAGGAGGAGCTGAGCCGGACCGTCGACAGCCATCTGCAGCTGCTCGGGGCCGGTAATCCCCAGACCTTGCGCGCCCAGCACAGTCTGGCGCTGTGCCGGTATGCCCGGGCGGGAGCAGCCGTGGCCCTGCCCCTGCTGATCGACGTACGGGACCGCTGCCTGCGCGTGCTCGGTGAACACGACCCGCTCACCCTGCAGATCACGGCGAGCGGTGCCTGCGTGGAGGGGGAGGCGGGCGACCCCGGGCAGGCGCGGGCGCTCCATGAGCAGGTGGTGGCCGGATACTTGCGGATGCTGGGCCCGGAGCATCCGTACACCATCGGAACGCAGGGCAACACGGCTTTGATGCGATGGACCCTGGGCGATCACGCCATCGCGAGCGACGGTATCGAGCAGGCCCGCACCCTGATGGCCCGCGAGGTGGGGGAGGACCACCCGTGGGCGATCGGCTGGGGGTTGAACACGACGCTGGTACGGATCTGGACCGGGCAGCAGGAGGCCGCGCGAGAGCTGGGCCGGGAGTGCGCGGCCCGGGCGGCCACTGCGCTGGGGCCCCGTCATCCGCTGGCCGTCGCCTGCCGGGCGGCCTACGTGATGACGCCGACGACTGACGACCCGCCGTTTCAGCCGTTCGAACCGCTCGTCATCTGAGGACCGTCCGGCGAGTACTCCGTGCCGACCGGGCGGTGGCGCGCCGGACGGCTGTGCGCGTGGCCGCGGCACGAGCCCGGGCACCCCGAAGGGCCCGCTCCCGCGATCATCTCGCGGGAGCGGGCCCTTCGGGTTCGTGCGTACGGCGACCGGTCAGGCGTCGAAGACCTCGGCGACCAGCTGGGCCTGCTCGGCCTGGTGGCGCTTGGCCGAGCCGACCGCCGGGGACGAGCTGTGCGGCCGCGAGATGCGGCGCAGGCGCTCACCGTGCGGGACGTCGGCGCCGACGGCCAGGTCCAGGTGGTCGATCAGGTTCAGGGCGATGAACGGCCAGGCGCCCTGGTTGGCCGGCTCCTCCTGGGTCCAGAGGTACTTCTCGGCGTTCGGGTACTTGGCGATCTCGGCCTGCAGCTCGGCACCCGGCAGCGGGTACAGGCGCTCCAGACGGATGATGGCGGTGTCCGTGACGCCACGCTTCGTACGCTCGGCCTCCAGATCGTAGTAGACCTTACCGGCGCAGAAGACGACCTTGCGGACGTCGTTCGGGTTCACCGAGTCGTCGCCGATCACCGGGCGGAAGCCGCCGGTGGTGAACTCCTCCACCTTCGACGCGGCCGCCTTGAGGCGGAGCATCGACTTCGGGGTGAAGACGATCAGCGGCTTGTGGTGCGGGTTGTGCACCTGCCACCGCAGGAGGTGGAAGTAGTTCGACGGCAGGGTCGGCATCGCGACCGTCATGTTGTTCTGCGCGCACAGCGTGAGGAAGCGCTCCGGGCGGGCGGACGAGTGGTCCGGGCCCTGGCCCTCGTAGCCGTGCGGCAGCAGCAGCGTGACGCCGGAGGTCTGGCCCCACTTCTGCTCGGCCGAGGAGATGAACTCGTCGACGACGGTCTGCGCGCCGTTGACGAAGTCACCGAACTGGGCCTCCCAGATGACCAGCGATTCCGGGCGGGCCAGCGAGTAGCCGTACTCGAAGCCCATCGCCGCGTACTCGCTGAGCAGCGAGTCGTAGACGTTGTAACGGGCCTGGTCGTCGGCGAGGTAGAGCAGCGGGGTGTAGTCCTCGCCGTCCACCTGGTCGACGAGGACCGCGTGCCGCTGGCCGAAGGTGCCGCGGCGGGTGTCCTGGCCGGCGAGCCGGACCGGGGTGCCCTCCATCAGCAGCGAACCGATGGCCAGGGTCTCGCCCATGCCCCAGTCGATCGTGCCGTTCTCCACCGAGGCCGCGCGACGCTGCATCTGCGGCATCAGACGGGGGTGGACGGTGATCCGGTCGGGGATGTTGACCTGCGACTCCGCGATGACCTTGACGACCTCCTGGGAGATCGCGGTGGTCACGGCGACCGGGAACTCGGGCTGGACCTCGGGGATCTGTGCCGGAGCCGGCAGCGAGGTGGCCTCGCGGACCTCCGCGAAGACCTTCTCCAGCTGGCCCTGGAAGTCCTGGAGCGCCTGCTCGGCCTCTTCCAGCGTGATGTCGCCGCGACCGATGAGGGACTCGGTGTAGAGCTTGCGCACCGAGCGCTTCTTGTCGATCAGGGTGTACATCTGCGGGTTGGTGAACTCCGGGTTGTCGCCCTCGTTGTGACCGCGGCGGCGGTAGCAGATGAGGTCGATCACGACGTCCTTGTTGAACGCCTGCCGGAACTCGAAGGCGAGCCGGGCGACCCGGACGACGGCCTCGGGGTCGTCGCCGTTGACGTGGATGATCGGCGCCTCGATCATGCGCGCCACGTCGGTGGCGTACATCGAGGAGCGCGAGGACTCCGGGGCGGCGGTGAAGCCGACCTGGTTGTTGATCACCACGTGCACCGTGCCGCCGGTGCGGTAGCCGCGCAGCTGCGACATGTTGAGCGTCTCGGCGACGACACCCTGGCCCGCGAAGGCCGCGTCGCCGTGGAGCGCGACGGGCAGGACGGTGAAGTCCGTGCCGCCCTTGTTGATGATGTCCTGCTTGGCGCGGGCGATGCCCTCCAGGACCGGGTCGACCGCCTCCAGGTGCGAGGGGTTGGCGGCCAGCGAGACCTTGATCTGCTCGCCGTCCAGACCGGTGAAGGTGCCCTCGGCACCCAGGTGGTACTTCACGTCGCCGGAGCCGTGCATCGACCGGGGGTCGAGGTTGCCCTCGAACTCGCGGAAGATCTGCGCGTACGACTTGCCGACGATGTTCGCCAGCACGTTCAGCCGGCCGCGGTGGGCCATGCCGATGACGACCTCGTCGAGGCGGGCCTCGGCGGCGGAGTCGATGACCGCGTCGAGCAGCGGGATGACGGACTCGCCGCCCTCCAGCGAGAACCGCTTCTGGCCGACGTACTTGGTCTGCAGGAACGTCTCGAACGCCTCGGCGGCGTTCAGCCGGCGCAGGATGCGCAGCTGCTCCTCGCGCTCGGGCTGCTGGGCGCGCGGGCGCTCCACCCGGTCCTGGAGCCACTTGCGCTGCTTCGGGTCCTGGATGTGCATGAACTCGATGCCGGTGGTGCGGCAGTACGACTCACGCAGCACACCGAGGATGTCGCGGAGCTTCATCATCGACTTGCCGGCGAAACCGCCGACCGCGAAGTCCCGCTCCAGGTCCCACAGGGTGAGGCCGTGCTCGGTGATGTCCAGGTCGGGGTGCTTGCGCTGGCGGTACTCCAGCGGGTCGGTGTCGGCCATGACGTGGCCGCGGACCCGGTAGGAGTGGATCAGCTCGAAGACCCGCGCGGCCTTGGTCACGTCGTTGTCGTGCGAGGCGTCGATGTCCGTGAGCCAGCGGACCGGCTCGTACGGGATGCGCAGCGACTTGAAGATCTCGTCGTAGAACTCGTTCTCGCCGAGCAGGAGCTGGGCGACGATCCGCAGGAACTCGCCGGAGGCGGCGCCCTGGATGACCCGGTGGTCGTACGTCGAGGTCAGCGTCATGACCTTGGAGATGCCCAGCTTGTTCAGGGTGTCCTGGGAGGTGCCCTGGAACTCGGCGGGGTAGTCCATCGCGCCGACGCCCATGATGAGGCCCTGGCCGGGCATCAGGCGGGGCACGGAGTGCACGGTGCCGATGCCGCCGGGGTTGGTCAGCGAGGCGGTGACTCCGGTGAAGTCGTCCATGCCGAGCTTGCCGTTGCGGGCGCGGCGGACGATGTCCTCGTAGGCCTGCCAGAACTCGAAGAAGTTGAGCGTCTCGGCCTTCTTGATGGCCGCGACGACCAGCTGGCGGTCGCCGTTCGGCTTCACCAGGTCGATGGCCAGACCGAGGTTGACGTGCTCCGGCTTGACCAGGTTCGGCTTGCCGTCCTTCACCGCGAAGGAGTGGTTCATCGCCGGCATGGCCTTGAGGGCCTGCACCATCGCGTACCCGATGAGGTGCGTGAAGGAGATCTTCCCGCCGCGGGCGCGCTTGAGGTGGTTGTTGATGACGATGCGGTTGTCGAAGAGCAGCTTCACCGGAACGGCGCGGACGGACGTGGCCGTCGGCAGCTCCAGCGAGGCGTTCATGTTCTTCGCGACGGCGGCCGACGGGCCGCGCAGCGTGACGTACTCCGGGCCGGCCGGGGCCTCGGTGGCCGGAGCCGCCGCAACCTTCACCGGGGCCCCGGCGGGCTTCGCGGCCGGCACGGCCTTCGCCGGTGCTGCCGGGGCAACGACGGCGGGGGCGGCGGAGGCGGCCTGTGCGGGCGCCGGAGCCGCGGACGCCGGGGCCGGCGCGGCCGGAGCCTGCGCCCCAGGGGCCTGGGGTGTGGCGGTCGGCGCGGTGGTGGCCGGGGCCGGGATCACCGCAGCCCCCGCGGCTGCGGCGCCGGGAACGGGCTTGTCCGCCGTGCCGGACGTACCCGGCTTGTAGTCGGCGAAGAAGTCCCACCAGGCGCGATCGACCGAATTGGGGTCCTGGAGGTACTGCTGGTAGATCTCGTCGACGAGCCACTCATTGGGGCCGAAAGCCGCAGCCGGGTCGGAACCCGGGCTGGCTTGGTCGGTCGAGATGCTCGAGTTACTGGGGGACTGAGACGACACGGCGGCAACCGCCCTCTTCCGCTTCACAAGGTGATGGACAGCGGAAATCAAGGCTACGCCTCCCGAGCCGTTCCATGGAGGCCGGGCCGGTCTTCGTCGTGCAAGTCACATCGGAAGGCGGGTTTCGGCGCAGGAAATGGCGGGAAACAAGCATGGTTCCGCTGCACTTCGGGTACGCAGGGCCGCAGCTACGGCCCCCTGGACCGTACCCCTGAAAGAGAACACGCAGAACGTTCCCTTCCGGTTCGAACCCTATGTCAACCTCGCGGTTGCGGGATGCCCGGAAGAGTGACCTGAATGCGGCAGCCGCGTGCGGATTCGGCCACACCGATGCGACCGCCGTGCAGATCCACCGCCCAGTGGGCGATCGCCAGGCCCAGACCCGTACCGCCGTCGCTGCCGGGACCGTGCGGGGACGGCACCTCGCCGCGGTTGAAACGCTCGAAGACCCGGTGCCGCTCGGACTCCGGAATGCCCGGACCCTCGTCCAGGATCTCCAGTGCCAGGGACTCCGGCCCGGCTCCGCGCCGGGCCAGGACGGTGACCCGGCCGTGCGGCGGGCTGTGCTTGACGGCGTTGTCGATGAGGTTGGCCACCACCTGGTGCAGCCGTTCCGCGTCCGCGTGCGCGGTCAGCTCGGGCGGCGACACGTCCAGATGCAGATGGACGTCCTTGCGGGTGTGGTTCCCGGAACCGGAGGGCAGCCGGCGGTGCGAAGCGGCGAGATTAGCCTCCTTCAGTACGCCCGAGAGATACGGCCACACCTCGAAACGGCGGGCCTTCAACGTGACCACACCGCTGTCCAGACGGGACAGGTCCAGCAGCGTTTCCACCAGCCTGCCGAGCCGCTCGGTCTGCTTCAGGGCCGTGCGCATGGTCTCCGGATCGGCCGACGACACCCCGTCCACGACGTTCTCCAGCACGGCTCTCAGCGCCGCGATGGGTGTCCGCAGCTCATGGGACACATTGGCCACCAGCTCCTTGCGGTGCCGGTCCACGGCCTCCAGATCGTCCGCCATGAGGTTGATCGTCTGGGCCAGGTCGCCGAGCTCGTCACGCCGGCCGGCGCCGCTCACCCGTCTGGTGTAGTCGCCGTGCGATATCGACCGGGCCACGGTCGTCATCTCGTCCAGCGGCGCCGTCAGGCCGTGCGCCACGAACTGGGTGATCAGCAGGGTCGCGATCACCGAGAAGACCGTGATGAAGCGCAGCTCCGTCCTGGTGCGCAGGGCCACCATCAGCAGCCCGGTGGTGATGAACACCGAGACCACCACGAGCGTGCCCAGCTTGGCCTTGACCGAAAAGGGACGCAGTCCGGAACCGGTCCGGGTCATGGCGCCGGGGTCTCCAGGGCGTAGCCGACACCGTGCACGGTACGGATCCGCTCCGCACCGATCTTCCGGCGCAGCGCCTTGATGTGGCTGTCGACGGTACGGGTGCCGGAGGCGTCCGCCCAGTCCCAGACCTCGGCCAGCAACTGCTCCCGGGAGAGCACCGCGCGCGGCGTATTGGCCAGGCAGACCAGCAGGTCGAACTCGGTCGGCGTGAGGTGGACGTCATCGGCGCGCACCCGGACCCGGCGCTGCGCGTGATCGATCTCCAGCTCACCGAGGCGCAGTATGCCGCTGCGCGGAGTGACCGCGGCCAGCGCCGCACGCTCGACCCGGCGCAGCAGGACATGCACCCGGGCAGCCAGCTCGCGCATCGAGAACGGCTTGGTCATGTAGTCGTCGGCGCCGACCCCGAGGCCGACCAGCATGTCGGTCTCGTCGTCCCTGGCGGTCAGCATCAGCACCGGCACCGGCCGCTGGGCCTGCACGCGGCGGCAGACCTCCAGGCCGTCGAAGCCGGGGAGCATGATGTCGAGCACCATCAGATCGGGCTGCCACGCCTCGGCCGCGTCCACGGCCGCGGGCCCGTCGAGTGCGGTCTGCACCAGAAAGCCCTCGGCCCGCAGCCGGGCGGCAATGGCATCGACGATCGTGACGTCGTCCTCGACCACCAGCACCCGGCGCTGCGCGCCCGGGGTGGCCGCGACACCGTTGTGGGTGGTGTGTGTCTGTTCCATCGCCCCGCCCCTGCCCGTTCTCACGGGGGCCATTCCCCCGGACGCACGGTCTTCGCTTGTGGATGTCATGGGTGATCCCGTCACCGGTCAGCAGCGTAAAGGCAGCGGACTGCTCTCGGCTACGCAGGGTGTAACGGCTTGGGTGCGACGAAGTGGCGGAGTGTCGGCCTTGTGGCGCTTGGCCCCCGGGCGTCCGGGGGCCGTGGATACCCGGTGGGGGCTCTCAGCCTGTCCGAAGTGCGAGATGCACCACGTCGGGAACACCTCGGGCAACACGGATCTCTTCCGTCCTTACCCTGCTGAATCCGGCATTCCGCAGGCTCTGTTCGAAGTCTGCGGACGGCTGCGCGGACCAGACCGCGAGAACGCCGCCCGGCGTCAGCCGCTCCCGGCAGTCCGCCAGACCGGCGGGGGAGTACAGGCTCGTGTTGTCCTCGGTGACGGTCCAGTCCGGCCCGTTGTCGATGTCCAGGCACAGGGCGTCGTAACGGTCCGTAGTCGTATGTAGGTACGTGACGAGATCCGTCGTCAGGATCGCGGTCCGCGGATCGGCGAGCGCCGCACCGGAGATCCGCGCCAGCGGCCCCTCCCGGTGCCAGTCCACGATCGCCTGCTCCCGCTCGACGACGGCGATCCGCCCCCACCGCGGCTCGGCGGCGGCCCGCACGAGCGAGAACCCGACCCCGAGCCCCCCGATGAGCACCGACGGCGCCGTCCGGCCCGCGGGCAGCGCGGCCAGCGCCGCGTCGATCAGCAGCCGCTCGGACCGTCCGTCCGAGGTGTCCATGAGGAAGCATCCGTTGGCGATGATCTCGAAGTCGTCACCTCGCTCCCGCAGGACGACCTCGCCGTACGGGCCTTCCCGGCGGTCGAGCGTGACGGGGGCGAGGGTGTCGAGTCCGTGGATCACGGGGCTGTGGAACGCGGGGCCGTGGATTTCGGGCATGGTGCGGGTCTCCGGTGGATGACGGATGCGGTGGACGGACACGGTCCCCGCCATCCTGGCCGGTCGGCGCGGCCGGAGGCCAATGGATGGCCTGATCCGTGCGGTTGGCCGGTCGGCGTGGTCGGGTTCGGTGGATTGCCGGATTGCCGGATTGCCGGATTGCCGGATCCGTCCGACCTGTTCCCGTCTGTCCGGGGGTGTGCGACGTCGCGCGTTACGCACCCTCCGGGCGTGCGCCGCGCACCGCGAGGAGGACCGCGCCGACCGCGTACGCCGTCAGGGCCACCGCCCACGCCCCGGCCTGCGGGCCCGGCTGCATCGGCCACGCCCACACCGCCGCCGCGCCGCCGTGGGTGCGGGGCGCCGCGAGATAGACGGCGCCGCCGTAGACCGTCATCGGCAGCCAGCTCAGCCGGGCACCGATCAGCGCGGCGGAGGTCACGGCCACCCCGGTCGCGCCGAGCACGTTGCGCACCATGGCCGGCCCGCCGAACGCCTCCGGGTGCCCGGGGACCGCCAGTGCGAGCGCCCCCGTCGTCAGCACGGTCAGGATCAGCAGATGCAGCAGCCGGCGCGGCCACCAGCGCCTTACGGCGGTCCGGTCCAGCTCGTCGCTGTGCGCGTGCAGGCTGGTGCCGATCGCGGCGGAGGCGAGCAGCGGGGCCAGCACGACGACCGGGATGCGGGCGGTGTGGTCGAAATACGGCCTGGTTTCCAGCCAGTGGGCCGCGCCGGCGGCCACGAGAACGATGCCGGCCAGGGCGACGGCGGTGAGGGGGAGGGCGCGGGAGCGGATATAGAGGACGGGGACGGACGGTGCGATGTGGATCGGTCGATGGCTCACAGGACCGGGACCTCCGCGGGTGTGCAGTGCGCCGGGACGGCCAGGAAACGGCCGAGCCAGACCTTGCGCTCGGCTTCCGGCATGGCCTTGAGGCGGGCGAGAGAGCGCGAGTCCGGATACCACAGCGAATCTTCGCCGCTCAGCCAGCTGATGACCGCGTCGGTCGTGCGTGCCATCCGCTCGTCCTGCTTCCGGCCCTTCTCGCCCGGGCCCGCCGAGCAGTCGTGGTTCACCAGACCGAGGGCGGTGTCATAGACGTACAGGTGGGGATCGGTCAGCCGATTACGGGTGATGCCCCAGCCACGCATCACGTGTGCGAGAGCGGCTTCGCCGTCCTTCGGGTCGGTCCCGCTGTCCACGTATCTGACCGGTGCGCCCGGGACTCCCTCCAGTCGCGAGAACATCCCCCGCAACGCCTCGGACGCCTGGGGGAGCACCGGGGCGTCGACGGCTCTCACGCAGATCTGCGGCGTGCCGGGGGCGGCCTTCGTGCAGACCCTGCGCGCCACGGCCGGATCCTCCCGGAACAGGCCCTCGCCCGTGTGCGCGATCAACGTTCCGGCCGCGATCGCCAGGGCGAGCGGAACAACGGCCAGGTGGCGGCGCCGCGCCGCGTACCCGAGCAGCAGGGCGACGGCGATACCGCCCGTCCACGTCACCAGAACCGGGGTGAACCACCACACCGGTGCGGATCCGTCCAGGAAAAGCTCCTGTGCCGGGCTCAGGAATCGGGCCGACGTGTCCAGATAGCCCGGGAACCCGAGGACGACGTACGCGCACACCGCCGACACCGGAGCGATCAGCCGCCAGCGCACCAGTCTGCCGACGACGAAGCCCACGAGGCCGATGGACAGCAGGAAGCCCAGATCCGCGGCGACGATCGAGACGGACGGACCGCCGGCCGCCGTGTACGGGGCGGTCGCCGCGAACGCCGCGGCCAGCGCGACCAGATACCCGGCCGCCGCCCACAGCACGACCGGCGCCGCGGCCGTCGTCACCTGCGCGAGCCGGCCGCGCGGCACCGAGAGCAGCAGCTCGGCGGTGTGGCGGCGGTGCTCCCGGCCGCCCTGCCAACAGGCCGCCGCGGCGACGAGCGGACCGCCGAGCAGCGCTGCCGCCAAGTGCACCTGGCTCTGCGTCTCCCCCCAGCTGCCCTGCCACTGGGACGCCTTGCCCCACAGCGTAACGAGGATGGTGAGGGCGACGGAGAGCCCGGTCCAGGGGGCGATCCCGCGCCGGAGCTCGGCCAGTAGCGCCGTGTGCGCCGGACGGCGCACGGGTGTTTTGGAGCCGGTCATCGGTGCGCCACCGCCGCCCGGTGCGCCCGGAGCGCGGCGGTGTAGCCGCGCTCGATCGGGTTGCCGTCCGGCCCGTCCGCGCCGGTGTCCTCGCCTCCGAGCGCTGTCAGCTCCCGCGTCGTGCCCCGGTACGCGATCCGCCCCGCCTCGATCAGTGTCACATCGGTGCAGGCCGCGGCGACATCCTCGACCAGGTGGGTCGAGACGATCACGGTGGACGTCCTGCCCAGCTCCCGTATCAGCGCCCGGAATTCGACCCGCTGCTCGGGATCGAGACCGGCGGTCGGCTCGTCGAGCAGCAGCAGGTCCGGATCGTTGACGATCGCCTGGGCGATGCCGACCCGCCGCACCATGCCGCCCGACAGGGTCTTCACCCCGGCGTCGATCCGGTCGGTCAGACCCACCCGGTCCACCGCGCGCTCCACGGCCTCCGGGGCCGTCGCCGCGTCCATCTCCTTGAGCCAGGCCACATAGGCGACGAACTCGCGGACGGTGAAGCCCGGGTAGTACCCGAACTCCTGCGGCAGGTAGCCGAGCCTGCGCCGGACCGCCGCCCGGCTGCGGTGGTCGGACTTCGCGCCGACCTCGTTGCCGAACAGCTCCACCCGGCCGCCGGACGGCCCGGCGACCGTCGCGAGTACCCGGATCAGCGAGGTCTTGCCCGCCCCGTTCGGACCGAGGAGTCCGTGCACACCAGGGGCGAATTCGAGATCGACGGCGTCGAGCGCAGCCGTTCTGCGGTGCCGGACGGTCAGCCCCCTGACCGTGACGGTGCTCATGACAGGGGTGTCGCTCATGCGTTCACGCTCACAACGTCTCCAGATGGTCGAAAGATCTACGGCGTACGGCGAGCAGCACGGCGCACCCCAGCGCCCCGGCCGCCCAGCCGCCCTGCGCGGCGGGCCCCGCGAAGTACCGCGCGGCCTCGGTCGCCGGGGTGGCGATCCCCGGCGCGGAGGAGGTGACGAAGGCGGGCAGGAGTACGGCGGCCGCCCACGCCACGGCGACGGACGAGGCGCCGTTGCGGCAGCCGACGTACGAGCCGAGGGCGAGCGCCGCCAGCGTCATCGCCAGCCCCGGCAGCAGCCAGGCCGCCGGGCCCGGCCCGCCGGCGGACGGGGGCAGCGCGGCCCCGGCGAGGGTGAGCGTCGGAATGCTCGCGCCGAGCACCGCGGCGGTCCTGGTCAGCAGCAGCCGGAGCCCGCCGGACGGGGTGGCGGCGACGATCTCGTGCATCGGGTCCGAGTGACGTCCGTAGGAGACGACGACCCCGGCGAGCGGCAGCACCGGCGCGATGACGAGGAGCAGCGGCCGCGTGGCCGTGCCGAGCCCGGCTCCGTACGCCAGAGCGAGGGACCCGACGGCCACCAGCACCAGCGCCAGCAGCCACGCACCGCGCAGCGCGGGCCCGGCGGCCCACAGCAGACGCCCGGCACGCGAGGCGGAGACGGGGGAGCGGACGCGACGGTTCGGGGCGGACCTCCTGTCCGGGGCGTTCGCGTTGCTCCGGGCGGGCCTCCTGTCCGGAACGTGCGTGCCGCTCCGGGCGGGCCCCTGCCCCGGAACGCCCGTGCCGCTCCGGACAGGGCCCCTCTCCGGAACGACCGTGTCCCTCCGGGTAGACCCCTGCCCCGGAACGCCCGTGCCGCTCCGGACAGGCCCCCTCTCCGGACGCACCTCCGAAGCGACCGCGGACAGCACCCCCGCCCGCACTCCGTCCAGCAGTGCCGCCGACTCCCGCCGCGCCCGTACCGCCGCCGAGACCCGTGCCGCGCACCCCTCGCACGTCTCCACGTGCTTCTCCAGGGACCATGCCTCCGTCTCCGCCGCCGAACCGGCGGCATACCGCCCGGCCAGTTCGTCGCCCACGTGCCAGTGGGGCAGTCCGCTGCCTCTCCTCATGCCGTCGCCTCCCGTCATGCCGTGCCTCCCAGGGGGCCCGCTTCCGGAGCCAGCAGTTCCAACGCGGCGCGCAGCTCGCGTCTGGCCCGCATGGCCCGGGTCTTGACCGTTCCTTCCGGTATGCCGAGGAGCCGGGCCGTCTCGCGGGTCGTGAGTCCGTCGATGACCGTCGCGCGCAGGACCTCGCGCAGCTCGGGCGAGATCCGGTCGAGTGCGGCGCCCACGTCCCCGTACTCCAGACCGGCCAGCACCCGCTCCTCGGCGGACGGCACCGCGGCCGCCCACTCCTTGCTCCCGGCTCGCTCGGCCTGCGCGGCGAGATCGGTGCGGGCATGGACCCGCTGGGCGTCCACCAGCCGGCGCGAGGCGATCACCCAGAGCCAGCCGCCGATCCGCGCGCCGCGGTGTGAACCGGCGGAGCGCCAGGCGGTCACGAAGGTGTCCTGGAGGACTTCCCGTACGGTCTCGGGGTCCGGGCACCGTCTGCTCAGCCGGGCGAGCAGCCAGCCCGCGTGCCGGTCGTAGAGCGTCGCCAGGGCAGCCGTGTCCCCCTGTGCGACGGCGCGCAACAGGGCGTCATCGTCATTTCGGTCCTCCCCCGAGGGGCGCAACAGACTCACACCCCTCTATCGGGCACCGGACCCGGGTCGGTTCATACGTCGCTCATGTGGCTCGGGCCATGGACGGCGTGGGGGACGATCACGGAGCGTGGGACGTTGCTTCAGGGGGGCTTGTACGGAACTTGTACGGAACTTGTGCGGAACTTGTACGGAAAGGGGCCTCGCGCGGTGCGTCAGGGTACGGACAGGGCGGTTCGGGAAGAACACCTCGAAGCTCCACTGCTCGACGCCATACCGCGTCAGCGCCGTACGGACGAGAGCGCCGTTCCTGCGGCCCGCGAAGCCCGCAGGACCCGCAGGACCCGCAGGATCCGCGGGATCCGCGCGGCCCGCCGGTGGCTGCGGCTGCTGCCGACGCCCCTGGGGACACCGTTCACCTTCGGGTATCTGCTGGTGCTCGTCGCGACGTCCCTCTTCATGGAGTACGCCGATCCGGCCACCGTCGCCGCCGTGCTGCGCGAATCGAGCACGGACGTCGCGCACCTCGGCGACACCCCGTTGCTCGTCCTGGCCGCCAGCGCCCTGTGGGTCGTCGGCGGGCTCGGCTCCCCGTACGTCCTCGGCTTCGCTCTCGTGCTGACCGCGCTGGAACGCCGCATCGGCGGATGGCGCACCACCGGGGTGTTCCTGCTCGGCCATGTCGTGGCGACGCTCGCCACGGAGATCCCGGTCGGGCTGTCGGTGGTGGCCGGTCATCTGCCGGAGTCCTCGCTGCACCGGCTCGACTACGGCATCAGCTTCGGACTGATGGCGAGCGTGGGTGCGCTCGCCGGGCTGCTCACGCCGTGGCTGCGGGTGCTGGTGCTCGGAGGGGTCGGCGCGATGCTGCTGCGTGATCTGTTGGAGCTCAGCAGCCCCCTCACCGACTGGGGACATTCCCTGGCGCTGGTGCTCGGCTTGGCCTGCTGGCCACTGCTGCGCAGGGCCGGTGCGGGCCGGGGCCCGGTGACCGGGGGTGCGGGGATCAGGGGCGTGGGGCCTTCTCGCCGTGCACCGCGAGGTACTCGGCCGCCAGCCAGGGAGCCAGGTCGTCGATGAGCATCGCGAGAACGGCCGGGTCGGCGGACGGGGTACGGCCCGTGCGCGCGGCCGTCCGCATCTGTTCGCCCCGCTCCGGGTGGTCCGGGTAGTAACCGGCGAACACCTCGGCGGACTCGGCCAGGTCGCTGGTCCAGCCGCCCCACCGCGGCATGACCAGCGTGAAGCCCGACCGGACGATGCGCCGGGCGGCGCCCCGGCTGAGGTTTCGGCGTTCGGCGTCCGTGGTGGTCTCGGCGGCCCTTCGCCGCCACCGGGGGAGCGAGAGATGGAGGTCCCCGTTGGTCTCGCGGGCGAGCAGCGGGGTGGGGCGGTAGTGCGGCAGCCGCGCGGCAAGGTCCTCGCCCAGCAGCGGGGTGCAGAGACAGGCGAGGAAGAAGCCGAGGTCGTTGCGTTCGAGTTCGCTCGTGACGGTCTCGGCGGCGACCAGGAGCACGCCGACGCCGTCGATCTGGTCGAACGAACCGTCCAGCTCGGCCTCGACGGTCTGGGCCGCGGCCCGGTCGGCCTCGGTGGGCTCGGCGCGCAGGGCGAGCAGCAGGTCCAGGTCGCAGACGCCGGGAACGGCCGTGCCGCGCGGAATGCTGCCGTAGATGTACGCGCTGTGCAGCCGTGCGCCGCCGAACGTCTCGGCGATCCGGGCGCGGGCCGCCTCCACCACGGGGACGAACACCGCCGGCACCCGGGTCAGCGAGCCTTCCCGCCGGATCGTCCCGTCCGGATTCAGACCCCGGCCGCCACTGTCTCCGCTGTCTCCGCTGTCGTCATTCATGCGGTCACTCTGCACCGCTGCGTGCAGGTACGCACGCATGCCGGACCGGATCCGGCCTGCCGGGCGTGCGCACAGCGTTTGTCCCGTGCAGTTGAAGGCCGCGCCGCTTGGCGCGGGTGACCAGCGGGACGAACTGTGAATCTTCACGCCGTACGGCGAGGTTGTGCAGACCTTCCTTTCGTTTTCCTCACCAGGGGCCGCACTGCTTGTGGCCTTCGGCTCGACCGTCCAGGTGTCGTGGGACGCGAGAACGTCATCGGGTTGGCCATGAGCAGTGTCGGTAGCAGCCCCATGCCGCCAGGCATTACAGGGCAGTGTCAGCGGCGGATGGCAGCATCGGACGCATGACGCATACGACAGCGTTCGACTGGCGGCCGTTCCTGCTCAGATGGAGCGGGGAGTGGTCGGATTCCCTACCCGATGATGAGACGCGGAGTGAGGAGCATGAAGCCGCCCGGCAGGTTCGATGGTTGGGGTTCCCACCCGCGTCCGAGGAACGGATCGCAGCCATGGAGGAGCGCCTCGGCCGACGGATGCCCCCGTCGTACCGGGAGTTCCTCAAGGTCAGCGACGGATGGCAGCACGCCGGCGGGTTCGTCTGGCTGTTGGCTGGGGCCACGGACGCGCGCTGGCACAACAACGAGTCGGGGCTCGCGGACATGTTCGAGGAGGACTTGGACGAGGACGCCGGACCCGCCGAGCGGCGGGATGCGGACATCTGGCGGCGCGGGCTGCAGCTCGAAGTGGAGTCCGACGCCACCCGCGTGCTCATGGATCCCGAGGATGTGGACGAGGACGGCGAGTGGGCCGTCTACACGTGGGCGAGCTGGCGGGCCGCACCGCCCGCGCGGTACGCAAACTTTCGTGAGTTCATGCGGGACATGTTCCGGGAGTTCCACAGCCTGCGGGCACGCCCGGCCGACGGGGAGCCGGAGTTCGCCAACGACACTACGCAAGAGCTGGACGCCCGGATGGAGCAGGCCCGACTGGAGGCGCTGCGCGGCGACTGGGAACGGGCCGGGCACGCGCTGGACGAGGCAAAGGAGTACGGCAGACCGCGGGCCGCCGGGCTGGGTGACCAGATACGCCGTCTGCTCGGACGGACCTACATGGTGTACTTCGAGGACGTGGTGACCGACCCGCGGTATGCGCCCGAGCTGCTGCCGGCGCTGGTCGCCGAGCACGCGGCGCACTCGTACAGGGACGACTCCACGCTGATGTTCCACCTGCGGGGAGCCGGTGACGACGTGGTGTCGCTGGCCTACGCGACGCTGGAGCAGGTACGCAACGGCACGTATCGGTACACGGCGGCCGGACCGTTCGGGGAAGCGGTCGAACGAGCACGAGAGCTGGCACGGTGGGGCGACACCGACGGGGCATGGCGGACGCTGATGGACGCTCTGCCGGTATGGCAGCCGCTGGGCCCCGACCACCTGGCGCCGCTGGGGTGGGTAGCCGACCCCCTGCTCGGCCCCCTGCTGACCCCGGAACGGGGCCGCGAGCTGCTGTCCACCCCCAGGGGCGGACAGGCGGGTGAAGCACCGAGCCAGCCGGCTGGCCTCGACCCGGACAACCTGGCGTGGCTCGCGGCCCCGGACGCCCTCGACAACCTCACGTCCTACCGGTTCGTCCTGGTCGAAGGTGTAGAGCCGGAGGACCTGCCCGGACGCCTCGCGGACGGGAACGAAGCAGCGCTGGACGATCCCATGACTTCCCACGAAGCGCGCCACCGATTGCTCCGCGGACAGAGGGAGTTCTCGTCCTACGACGACAAAGCCCTCATGGCGGTCGGACAGGCCGGCACCCGTTGGAGCTTCGCCTTCGACAGCGACCCTGCGCATTTCGACCCGCAGCGGTTCGTCTCCCCGGCCGCGGCCGCCAGCGCGGGCACCCGCGCAGTGGTCGTGTGGAGCGGTCTGAGGACCTGGCGCGGGGAACCGTTCTTTCACCTTTCCGTAGCGCAGGACGGTGCCGAGCAGTACGCCTTCACGTACGCGGACGGAGAGACACACCGAATCGGACAGATACCACCGGCACTGGACCCGGACCGGTTCTTCGGCTCCCGTGAGGAGGGCACCGAGGCGGAACGGTCGCTACTGGAGGCCATGACCGGCGAGTTCGGTGTCCAACTGCCGCGCCACGCGATCACGAACGGACGGCTGCACACGTTCACCACCCGCTCATGGACGCGGCCGCCGGGAAACGGGGAGACCTACGCCGTGATCAGCATGAACTGGGATGCCGCACGCTGACGGACAAAGCACCCGTACCCCTTCCGCGCCGCCACTGCCCCACTGACATCCCCGGTGACCAGCCCAGTGAGAACCGATGTCCAACCCCACTGACATCTCTCGGCCCAACGGCACCAGGCCAGGTGAAAGATCGAACTGCACTGCGCAAGCTCAGACGAAAGGTAGAGCTGCAGAACGAAGAGTTCACCGTCGCAGGACAACTGTCTGGTGAATTTCTTAGTTGCATCGTGACCGGGCGCTGAGCTGCGAGGCGAAAGGTGGTGATGCCCTGCGCGCTCCGATTCTGTGCAGAATGACTCTGCGTTTTCGGAGGGCTGGTGCCGGGTTTTCGGGGGGTCTGGAAATGCCGGGTCTTCTAGCCGGCGCTGACTCGGTCGGCGACTGAGAAGCCGGTTTCGCAGTCCGGGCAGGTCGCGTTCCCGAAGACGTAGGTCAGCACGTGGGCGACTTCGTGTTGGCCGTCGGTGAGTGCGATGTCGTGGAGGCGCGAGCCGATGCCTTCCAGGTTTGCGGGGCTCGTGGGGCGGAGCGGGCGGGTTTCGATGGTGTCGTCCGACAGGGCGTAGTCCTCGCTGGTGCAGAAGAACCCGCGTTCACCAAGGACGATGAACAGATTGGTTTCGCAGCAGGGGCAGGAGACTTCGTATTCCTCGTTCCCGAGTCCCCAAGCCAGGTCCTCGCTCCATCCCGCAACGCCCTCGAAGCCGAGCATGGATTCCAGAAGGTCGATGTACTCGCTGCGGTCGGTCGCGGTCCGGAGATGGCGGTTCACCGATGCCAGCAGGATCGCGATTTCCGCCGAGTGCTGTGTGCGAACATCGCCCGCTCCATGGGACTGCTCGGCGCCCGCCATGATGGCGCCCGCCAGGCCCAGGGCGTTCACGGCTTGTCCCCGGTCTTCGTTCTCGGCCATGTCGGCCAGCCAGGGCAGCGCTGCGAAGCTGGCCGGGTAGACGCTGCCTTGATGGCAGAGTGCGGACCACAGGTCGTTCCAGAGCTCTGGCTTGGGCTCGGAAGCGATGCGTGCCAGCAGTGCGGGTATGTCTTCGGCGGAGCCGTAGGCGTGGCTGAGCTGCGGCCAATCTGTCATGCCGGGGATCCAATCATGCCTGTGGCGGCCAGAAACGATGGGATGGTCGCTCTCCAGCCCCCTTCCGCCTGGCCGTCACGGACCAACTTGGTAGTAGCTGTTTCCGTTTGGAGAGAGTAGGTGTCTCCGTATTGGGTCCCAGGCTCGCCGGAACACGGTGGCGAGGTAGCGGTGTGCGACGAGTGCTTCACCAGCCCGGTGGGATGCGTCGAAGGTGTGGGCGCGTCGTTCCTGCGCGAGTCGGGTGGCGGGGCTCAGGGCTGGTTTCCGGAGATGGCGCTTCTGGTCGTGGACGTAGATGGGAGCAAGCGGCGAGCGCTTGGCGTTCATCGGATTCCTCCGTGGATACTCCGCCCTTCAGGGCGGGGAGGAAACGGACTTCTGCGGAGCAGGGCAAGGAGCGGAGTTTCGCCCCCAGGGCGAAAGGCCGTGCTGTGACCCGCAGATTTGATCTTAACTCGCAGCACCGCTAGTTTGTGAGCGTGACCACGGGCTGTGTGAAGCGGGCGTTCAAGTACCGCTTCTATCCGACCGATGCGCAGGCAGCCGAGCTGTCGCGCACGTTCGGTTGCGTGCGGAAGGTCTACAATCTGGCGCTCGCCGCCCGCACGGAGGCATGGGTGCGGCAGGAGCGGGTCAACTACAACGCAACGTCGGCGATGCTGACGGCGTGGAAGAAGACCGAGGAGCTGGCGTTCCTCAACCAGGTCTCGTCGGTGCCGCTCCAGCAGACGCTGCGGCACCTGCAGACCGCGTTCACCAATTTCTTCGGCAAGCGGGCGAAGTACCCGCGCTTCAAGTCGCGGAAGAAGTCGCGGAAGTCGGCGGAGTACACCACCAGCGGGTTCCGCTTCCGTGACGGGGAGCTGACCCTGGCGAAGATGACCGAACCGCTGGACATCGTGTGGTCCCGGCCGCTCCCCGAGGGGGCGAGGCCGTCCACGGTGACCGTTTCCCAGGACGCGGCGGGACGCTGGTTCGTCTCGTTGCTGTGTGACGACCCGTCCGTCCAGCCCCTCCCCGCCACCGACAGCGCGGTCGGAATCGATGTCGGCCTGGACCACCTGCTGACCCTGTCCACCGGGGAGAAGATCGCCAACCCCCGGCACGAACGCCGGGACCGCGCCCGACTCGCCAAAGCTCAGCGGAGACTGTCCCGCAAGGCCAGGGGCGAGGGCGCCAACCGGGCCAAGGCCCGGCGCAAGGTCGCCGAGATCCACGCGAGGATCGCCGACCGTCGCCGTGACCTGCTCCACAAGCTGACCACTCGGCTCGTGCGTGAAAACCAAACGCTCGTGATCGAGGACCTGACCGTGCGCAACATGGTCAAGAACCACACGCTCGCCCGAGCCATCTCGGACGCGAGCTGGAGCGAGTTCCGCTCCATGCTGGAGTACAAGGCCGCCTGGTACGGGCGCGAGGTGATCGCCGTCGACCGATGGTTCCCCTCGTCCAAGCTGTGCTCCGCCTGCGGCACCCTCGCGGAGAAGATGCCGCTGAACGTCCGTACCTGGACGTGCGGCTGCGGAACGACCCACGACCGGGACGTGAACGCAGCGAAGAACCTTCTGGCCGCCGGGCTGGCGGTAACAGTCTGTGGAGCTGGTGTAAGACCTCAACGGAGTTCTCCGGGCAGGCAGTCGGCGACGAAGCAGAAACCCCCACGGCGCGAGCCGTAGGAATCCCCCTCGTTCACGAGGGGGAGGAAGTCAAGTTGGCCCAGTGACTGATGGGATCATTGTCATGCTCTTTGTATCGGTAGTCGGGGTGTCGTAACCGGCGGGCGATCTCGGTGTTGAAGAGGCGGCGGTTCCAGGTCGATTCCTGCGCCTGCTGTCTCCAGTCGGGCGACGCAAAGAGCGGGGCCAGCGCGACGGCTTCGGGATAGACCACGGCGCAGAGGCGCGCGACGGAGAAGGTCGTTTCGGCTGTTTCGGGCGGGATGAGGATGTCCGCCCGGCGGACCCAGTCGTGCCATGCTCCGCCGTTTTTGCTCTCCGGGAGTGACCAGAGCTGGCCGCAGACGAGTATGGCGGTGAGGACGGCGTCGTAGGTGATGGCCCAGCCGTGACGCCGGAGGATGCGCAGATGCCGGCGCTGTGCTTGAACGACTTCCGGGAGGGCGCCGTTCCTCCTCGCGCAGGCGCTCGGGCAGCGCTGCCTGTTCGGCCGCCGTCAGCAGCCGGGATGGGACCGGCTCATGCGCGACGAAATGGCCCCATCCCTCCTTCGTGGCCAGAACGGCTGAGACGAGATCCCCACCACCGACGGGTCGAAGTCCAGGAGCATCACGTGATCGCGCTCCAGCCAGGACTCGTACCCGATGTGCCCGCCCACCGTGGACGACCACCACGGGCCCGGCAGATGCCGCTGGCCCTTGTACGACTTGAACGCGCGTACCGGCGCGACGTCCTCGAACCGCACTGCCCAGGCATCCACCAGCGGCCGACGGAACTCAGACCCGTCCCGGTCGGCGTACGCGACCTCGAACCCCTCCGCCGGCGGTCCGGGGACTCCGCCCGGCAGTACCCCTAACGAACCTGCCACGACTCATTAACCCGAGCCCGCGACGAAAGGTCACTCTGCAAAACGAAAGACCAGACGAAGCGTGAAGCTGCAAAGCGAAGAGATCCACGTCAAAAGACAGCGTTCAGCTGATCGCTCACAGCGAACACGCTCCAGGGAACAATGAGCGGCTCACAAGCATTGAGCCTGCATAGCTCAACTTGACTGCCGAAGGGGAGATCATGGCTACCGAGTCGAATGCGGTCACTCCGCTCGCCCTACCCGTGCTGCCGCTCGACGACGAGGTCGTGCTGCCCGGGATGGTGGTGCCTCTGGACCTGTCCGACACCGATGTACGCGCCGCCGTGGAGGCCGCACAGGCGGCGGCCCGCGAGGGCGGCGGCAAGCCCGAGGTGCTGCTTGTGCCACGGGTCGACGGGACGTACACCGGCACCGGTGTCATCGGCACCGTCGAACAGGTCGGACGGCTTTCGGACGGGGATCCGGGCGCGCTCATCCGCGGCCGTGGCCGGGTACGGATCGGAGCCGGGACCAGCGGTCCGGGCGGGGCGCTCTGGGTGGAGGGGGCACGGGTCGACGAGGCCGTCCCCGATCCTTCCCCAGCCTCGAACAAGCTCGGCCGGGGAGCCCCCATTCCCGGGGCCGCCGCCGAGCTGGTCAAGGAGTACAAGGCACTCGCCACCAGCTGGCTGAAGAAGCGCGGGGCCTGGCAGGTCGTGGACCGGGTCCAGCAGATCGAGGACATCTCCGCGCTCGCCGACAATTCCGGATACTTCCCCTTCCTCACCACCGCCCAGAAGGTGCAGCTCCTGGAGACCGTCGACGCGGTCGCCCGGCTGAAGCTCGCCATCCAGTGGCTCGGTGAACACCTGGCCGAGCAGGACGTCGCCGAGTCCATCGCCAAGGACGTCCAGGAGGGCGTCGACAAGCAGCAGCGCGAATTCCTGCTGCGGCGCCAGCTCGACGCCGTACGCAAGGAGCTCGCCGAACTCAACGGGGACCCGGAGGACGAGTCCGACGACTACCGGGCGCGTGTCGAGGCCGCCGGCCTTCCCGAGCACGTCCGCGAGGCCGCGCTCAAGGAGGTCGACAAGCTGGAGCGTTCCTCCGACCAGAGTCCCGAGGGCTCCTGGATCAGGACCTGGCTCGACACCGTCCTCGAACTGCCGTGGACGGAGCGGACCGAGGACGCGTACGACATCCGCGGCGCCCAGCGGATCCTCGACGCCGAGCACGCGGGCCTGCAGGACGTGAAGGAGCGGATCACCGAGTACCTGGCGGTGCGCAAGCGGCGTGCCGACCGCGGCCTGGGCGTCGTCGGCGGGCGGCGCGGCGGTGCCGTGCTCGCGCTGGTGGGGCCGCCGGGCGTGGGCAAGACCTCGCTCGGTGAATCCGTCGCGCACGCCATGGGCCGCAAGTTCGTCCGCGTCGCGCTCGGCGGGGTACGGGACGAGGCGGAGATCCGCGGCCACCGGCGTACGTACGTCGGCGCCCTGCCGGGACGTATCGTCCGGGCCATCAAGGAGGCCGGTTCGATGAACCCGGTCGTCCTGCTCGACGAGATCGACAAGGTCGGCTCCGACTTCCGGGGCGACCCGGCGGCCGCCCTGCTCGAAGTCCTCGACCCGGCGCAGAACCACACCTTCCGCGACCACTACCTGGAGGTCGAACTCGACCTCAGCGACGTCGTCTTCCTGGCCACGGCCAATGTGCTCGAAGCCATCCCGGAAGCGCTGCTCGACCGGATGGAACTGGTCAGGCTCGACGGCTACACCGAGGACGAGAAGGTCGTCATCGCCCGTCACCACCTGCTTCCGCGCCAGCTGGAGCGGGCCGGTCTGGCGAAGGACGAGGTGACGCTCGACGAGTTCGCGCTGCGCAAGCTGGCCGGCGAGTACACCCGCGAGGCGGGCGTACGGAACCTGGAGCGGGCCGTCGCCCGGCTGCTCCGCAAGGTCGCGGCCCAGCACGAACTGGGTGAGCGGGAGCTGCCGTACACGGTCACCGAGGCGGATCTGCGCGGTCTGATCGGACGGCCGCACCACGTCCCCGAGTCCGCCCAGGACCCGGCCGAGCGCCGCACCGCGGTGCCGGGCGTGGCCACCGGACTCGCGGTGACCGGCGCGGGCGGTGACGTGCTGTTCGTGGAGGCGTCGCTGGCCGACCCGGAGACCGGGGGGTCCGGACTGACTCTCACCGGTCAGCTCGGCGACGTCATGAAGGAGTCCGCGCAGATCGCGCTGAGCTTCCTGCGGTCGCACGGCGCGGAGCTGGAGCTGCCGGTCGCGGACCTGAAGGACCGCGGCGTGCACATCCACTTCCCGGCAGGCGCGGTCCCGAAGGACGGCCCGAGCGCCGGCATCACGATGACGACGGCGCTGGCCTCGCTGCTCTCCGGACGGCTGGTCCGTACGGATGTGGCGATGACCGGTGAAGTCTCGCTGACCGGGCGGGTGTTGCCGATCGGCGGCCTGAAGCAGAAGCTGCTGGCCGCGCTCCGGGCCGGAATCACGACCGTGGTGATCCCGAAGCGGAACGAGGCGGACCTGGACGATGTCCCGGCCGAGGTCCTGGACACCCTGGAGGTCCACCCCGTGACGGATGTGCGCCAGGTGCTGGAGATCGCCCTCGCCCCGGCCACCGCGGCCAGGCCCGAGGCGAGGATCCCGGCCGCGGCGTAGCGGCCACGGCGTGACGGACGTGGCCCCACGTGCGCGACCGGTACGGACGGCCCGCCTTCCCGGCAACGGGTGGGCGGGCCGTTCCGGCGTTCAGGACGCACGGGTGCGGGGCCGGCCGTTCCACGCGTGCCGCCCGCCGGCGGGCTCCGCCGTGCGGACCGGTGTGCGGTCACACCTCCAGCCACCCCCGTAGCGTCGCCTGCGCCCCCGCCGGGCGGCCCGCCCGAGCCGCCCGGCGGAGCCGCCCGCTTCCATACCGTCTCGAACAGCGGCACCAGCGCATTCCGCAGCAGCGCATCGCCCACCACCAGTGCGGACGCTGTCGGGTCGGAGGCATCGCTCGGTGGCAGCAGGGTGATACGTCCGTCCACGGTGATCAGCTTGGTCGGTACACCGGGGGCGACCCTGGCCCGTAACCCCCGCTCGACGAGTCCGCTCAGCGAGCGCATCCGGCCCGGGTAACCGACGCCTTCCCGGTCCAGCACCGTTCGCACAGCCGACAGTGGTAAGCGGGTGGTGTGGATCGACGGCACCACCGGCGGGACCGACCTGGTGAAACGGGAGCGGCCCGCGGGCAACTGCGGCTGACAGCAACAGGGTTCGGCATCCGGCGGGACCCCCGGCGCCTCTGCGCCGGGGGTCCTCACGCTCCGTGCCCCACGGATCAGGGGCGGTAGATGGTCCCCGGGACCGGCTCGGCGGGTGCCATCAGCTGCGGGACGGTTACGAAGGTGTAGCCCTGCTTCTTCAGCGCGTCGATGATGCCGGGCACGGCGGGCACCGTCCCCTTGTAGATGTCGTGCAGCAGGATGACGCCGTCCTTGCTCGCCTGGTCCAGGATGCGCTTCTTGATCAGCGCCGAGTCGTTCGTGGAGTAGTCCTTGGCGGTGGCGCTCCACAGGATCTGGGAGAGTCCCAGATCCTTGCTGATGTCGGAGACGGTGTCGTCGGTGCGGCCCTGCGGCGGGCGCATCAGACGCGGCTTCTTGCCCGTGATCTCCGCTATCGCGTCCTGCGTCTTCTCCAGCTCGGCACGTATTTCGGCGGGCTTCCTGTCCGTCAGGATCTGGTGGGTCCAGGTGTGGTTGGCCACCTCGTGCCCCTCGGCGGCGAGCCTGCGCACGGTGTCGGGGTACTTCTTGACGTGGTTCTTGCCGAGCAGGAAGAAGGTCGCGTGCACCTTCTTCTCCTTGAGGATGTCCAGCAGATGCGGGGTGTTCTCGCCCGGTCCGGCGTCGAAGGTCAGCGCTATGCACTTCGCCTTGCGGCAGTCCACCGGGCCGAAGGAGCCCTTGGCGTCGGAGCCCGCGTCGCCACGCGCCGAGGCCGGCGCGGTGGTCTGCATGGAGCAGCCGCTCAGCGTCAGGGTGAGGACCGTCACCAGGGCGGCGGCCAACCCCGTACCGATCGACTTCGTCTTCATGGACAAGGCGGGTCACTCCTCCGTGGCTGAACAAGGCACGCGATGTGCGGCAGAGTAAGGACTATACACGCGGTGTATATACCAAGTGCATAGAGGGCTTCGGCTCTTTCGGGGGATGAATTTCCTGGTCGGGGGCGTGAACAGGGTAGAGCCCCCGGCGACTTGGTGCGTCACCGGGGGCTCGGCCGTGCGACGGGGTGTCCGGCGCGGCAGGGCGGGGCGGGCTCAGCCGTTGGCGAGCGCCTGCACGCGGTCGAGGGCGCCGTTGAAGTGGCTGTGGTCGCCCACGTACGGGCCGGACGAGGTGTACTGCCACATCGTGTAGTAGCCCCAGCCGGCGGGGAGTTCGCCGACCGTGCTGTTGTAGCGGGCCACCCATAGCGGGTTGGTGGCGCCGAAGCCCGCGTTGTTCCCGGTGCAGCTCTGCCACCAACTGGTCGCGGTGTAGATCACCGCGTCACGGCCGGTGCGCGCCTTGTACGTGTTAACGAAGTCGCGGATCCAGTTGACCATGGCGGCCTGGCTCAGGCCGTAGCACTGGTCGCCGTACGGGTTCCACTCGATGTCGAGCGCGCCCGGCAGGGTCTTGCCGTCCTTGGACCAGCCGCCCCCGTGGTCCACGAAGTAGTTGGCCTGGACGGCGCCGCTCGTGGTGTTCGGGGTCGCGAAGTGGTACGAGCCCCGGATCATGCCGACGTTGTACGAGCCGTTGTACTGCTGGGCGAAGTAGGGGTTCGTGTAGTACGTCCCCTCGGTCGCCTTGGTGTAGGCCCACTTCACGCCGCTGTTCCAGAGCGTCGCCCAGTTGACGTTGCCCTGGTAGCTGGCGACGTCCACGCCTTCGGTCTGGGCGGCCCTGGTGTCGCGCGGCAGTCCGCCCTGGCCGTCGTGGGCGACGACACCCATACCCATCGTGGCCGTGCCCCGGGCGGGCTTCTTGGCCGCCGCGGCGGTGTCGTGGGTGCCCGCGGCGCTCGCCGCGCCGGGCAGGGTGAGGAGGAGGGAGAGGGCTGCGAGCAGGGTCCCGGCCGCTGCGAGGCGCGAGCGGCAGGATGTTCTGGAAGCGGATCTGAGCACCGGCATGTGAGTGCCTCCGAGGCATTGGTGGGGGGACGTGCTGATCCCAGGGGCACGGGGAGTACCCCTGTCGGCATGTCATGGTGTGAACATGTCACGCATGACGCTACGCACGTAGACCCGTGCTGCGGAAGGGGGCCTGGGAGCTGCCGTTGGTCTACGCCTGCGAAATAATGACCGAGCTGCGGCAATGGCCGGCGGCGAAAGAAACTGATCGCTGCAGGAAAGCTCATGAGGGGTGTTGACGTGCACGGGAGCGAAAGCGGTGGTGAACCCGGCGCGACCGGAGAAAGTGGTGTGGACCACGCATTCCTCGCCCTGGAGCGGGAGTTGGCCGTCTTTTTGCGCCGGGCGCGGGCCAGCTCCGGCGAAATGGCGCGCGAGGTCCACCCCGAACTGGAGGCCGCAGCCTACGGACTTCTTGTACGGCTGGAGTCGGCCGGGCAGCAGCGGGCCACCGATCTCGCGGCCTACTTCGGGGTCGGGAAGGCGACGATGAGCCGTCAACTGCGGGCCCTGGAGAACCTCGGACTGGTGGCGCGCGAACCCGACCCGGCCGACGGCCGGGCCTTTCTCGTCCACCTCACCGCCGAGGGGCTGGCCCGCTACCGCAGCGTCCGCGACGCCCGCCGCGACCGCTATGTGCGCAAGCTCGCCGACTGGGACCGGGGCGAGGTGGCCGAACTGGCCAGGCTGCTGCACCACTTGAACGCCCGCGCGGAGGACTGACACCCGGCCCCGGCTCCGGCCCCGGCTCGGGCTCCGACACCGTTCCCGGATGGGTCCCGGCCTCAGCTCGGGCCCTGGCCCTGGCCCTGGCCCTGACCCCGCCCCGGTCACAGCAGCGCGTAGATCGCCGTCGCGTCGTCATGCGTCTTGCCGCGGCGCAGAAACGTGCGTTCCGTGTCCGCGTCCTCCAGCGCCCTGACCCGGTCGATCAGCCCCTGGGGTCCCTCCTTGCGGAGCACCCCGAGGCAGTCCGCCCAGTCGCCCTCGTGGAACACCTCCGTCCAGCGGGTCGCCCCGTCGGTCATCGCGGCCAGCGCCCGCACCCGGTCGAGCGGGGTGCGCCCGGTGACCGCGCGGGCCGCCACGGCGGGATCGGCGGCAGCCGTGAAGAAGCCGCCCTCCTTGTTCCGCACCGTGGCGTCGGCGATCGCTTCACTGGCCAGCGAGCCCGGCGGCAGGCGGTCCAGCCGGTCGTCGAGGAGGGGGCGCACGGTTCCATCGGGCGCCTCGAACAGTAGTACGGAATCGGAGAGCACCAGGTGTTCGACCTCGCGTTCGTCCCAGCGCGCCACGACGACCGTCGCCTGTGGGGTGCGTACGTGAGAAAGGTCACACGTGGAGCGGTGTGCGCCGGCGGTGCGCCGAATGGACTCGGCCAGAATCTCCTGGAGGGTCAGATCCCGTCGCGAACCGGACAGTTCGACCAGCGCGCCACCCAGTCGCGCGGTGAACCAGGGGACCGAGTGCACACAACCGTCGTCACCCGGCGGCGGAGTCACTCCGTCGAGCAGGATCAGCGTCCCACCCTGGCCGGAAGCGGGCAGAGCAGTCGCGGCCCAGTCCTCGTTCGGGCGTTCGGGGCTGCCGGGGGCGGTCGCGAGTTCCATGCGCATACAGCCAGTCTGCACGATGCCTTCACGAGCCCTGCACGGCCCGGATATTGGCCTGTACCGGCAGGTCAGGCGGATGCCGGGAGCGGAAGGAATGGCTCCGTACGGCGTGCGGGCGGGCATCCTGCCAAAGCCCGGGCGGAAGTTCCAGCCGACGGGCCAGGTGTGCCGGGCGCGCCCCGAGGGGAGACTTGTTCGTCAACTCCGGAGTGATGTTCACTCGTTCAGGTGGCGGAGTGGTTGATGCGCGCCCCCCTCTCAAAAGCACTGGAATGGTCAGAAGCCGTACCAGCGGTCGGGGGCGCTCGTTCATGTGTGACCGTGCGTCACCTCTGCTTCAAGGGCGGACGAGTCAAGATTGCGAGCACCGGTGCAGAAGAAGCGGCCTCGGAGCAAGGGCAGTAGGCACAACGGTTCCGGGGTGACGCCTCCGGCACCCGCCGAGAGCGAGGGCACCCGTCGTAAGGTGCGCGTACGCAGCCGGCTGGTCGCCGGTGTCGCGGTCGTCGGTATCACCGTCATCGCCGCGGGCGCGCCGGCGGCCCTCAGCGCCTCCGCCGACCTCAACGACTCACAGCGGCTGGTCACCCTCGCCGAGCTGAACCAGCAGGCCATCGCGCTGGCCCATGCCCTCGCCGACGAGCGTGACGAGATCACCACCTACATCGCGGCCGGCCGCGGCGAGGAGTCCGGCCCGGCGGGCGAGGGCAAGGGCGACCCCGGCAGCCGGAGCGCCCGCGTCGACCAGCGGGTGGACGAGATCAGGGAAGCGGCCCCGGCCGCACTGCGCCGCGACCTCTCCACCATCCCCTCCCTGCGCCGCGACGCGCTCAGCGGCAAGGGCACGGTGCTGGCCGCCCATGAGGCGTACTCCGAGGTCATCGCCAAGCTCCTCGACCTCGCCGAGGAACTCGCCGAGAAGACCCCGCCGCGTGCCGCCGAGGCCACCCGCGCCCCGCTCGCGCTCGGCCGGGCCACCGAGCAGGCCTCCGCCACCCGCGGGCTGCTCCTCGCCGCGCTCGCCGTACCCCGTACCACCACGCCCCCGCAGACCGACCCGATCACCGGGCTGCCCCTCCAGGACCAGGGCAGCAGCAAGGACGACCGCACCCGTGACGAGCTGAGCGCCGCCGCCCAGCAGGCCCGGGTCCGCGAACTCTCCTCGCTCGCCGACTTCGACCAGGCCGCGGGTTCCACCGCCCGCGACAAGCTGTCGTCCACCGTCACCGGGCCGGAGGTCAACAGGGCGGAGAAGTACCTGAACTCCCTCACCGACCGCCCCGAGCTGTCCGAGTCCGACCAGCAGACCAGCAGCAAGAAGGTCGAGACGGCCCTCTCCGCCCGGATCGACCGGATGCGGGGCGTCGAGTCCGCCCTCGGCACAGCACAGGTCCAGCACCTGGAGCAGCTGCGCGACGACGACGTCACCGCGCTCGAACTGCGGATCGCGCTGCTCGGCGGCTGCCTGCTGATCGCCGTCGGTGTCTCCACCGCCGTGGCCCGTACCCTCACCCAGCCGCTCGCCGTCCTGCGGATCGGCGCCGCCCGCCTCGTCACTGAGCCCGACAACGCCGAACCGATCCGCTACACCGGCCGCAACGACGAGTTCGCCCAGGTCGTACGGTCCATCAACGCCCTGCACGGCAAGCTGCACGGACTACTCAACGAGTTCAACGGCCGCTTCGAGAGCCTGCAGACCGAGCGCGGCGAGCTGATCGCCGGACACGAGGCACTCACCCTCCAGCGCGCCGAACTCCAGGTCATGGCGTCCGACCTCACCGCCCAGCTGGAAGCGCTGAAGAACACGGTCCACCACACCTTCGTCAACCTCTCGCTGCGCACCCTCGGCCTCGTCGAGCGCCAGCTCGGTGTCATCGAGAACCTGGAGGAGCGCGAGCACGACCCGGAGCGGCTGACCACCCTCTTCAAGCTCGACCACATGGCCACGGTCATGCGCCGGCACAGCGAGAACATGCTGGTCCTCGCGGGCGCCGAGCACGGGCACGGGCACGCGGGCCCGATCCCGCTGGTCGACGTGTTGCGCGCGGCCGTCTCCGAGATCGAGCGGTACGAGCGGGTCACCATCCAGTCCCTGCCGCCGCACGCCCAGATCGCCGGTTTCGCCGCCGACGACCTCAGCCACCTCGTCGCCGAACTCCTGGAGAACGCGACCTCGTTCTCCCCGCCGGACTCCCATGTCCAGCTCTCCGGCTGGCTGCTGGAGACCGGCGAGGTGATGCTCTCCGTCCAGGACGAGGGCATCGGGATGTCGGCCGAACGGATGAGCGAGCTCAACACCCGGCTCGAAGACCCCACCCTGTTCGACGCGGGGGAGGGGGACGACAAGCAGACGCCCGGCGCCGGACTCGGCCTCCAGGTCACCTCGCTGCTGGCCGCCCGCCACGGCGTACGCGTCCAACTGCGCGGCCACAACGGCAGCGGGGTCACGGCGGTCGTCGTCCTACCCCAGGCCCTGCTGCCGAAGGCGCCGCCGGCCGCCACGCCGCCGCTGAAGGTCCCCGGCGACGCGCCCGCGCTGAACCTTCCGGGGCCGGTCGCCGAGACCAACTCCAACGCACTGCCGACGCGCACGCTCGCCCTGCCCGGCGACCCGCTGATCGCCGCGGCCGAGCAGACGATCCGCGAGTCCGGGGCAGACGTCTCCGAGCCTGTGTCCGCGCCTGTTTCCGAGCACGTCTCCGAGCCTGTTTCCGAGCACGTTCCCGAGCCTGTGTCCGCGCCTGTTTCCGAGCACGTTCCCGAGCCCGGGTACGCGCCCGCTTCCGCGCCTGTTTCCGAGCCCGGGTACGCGGTGGACAACGCCCCGGCCTTCGCCGAGGCCGAGGCCGAGACCACGATGCAGGTCCGGCTCCCGGTGGTGCCGGAGTTCGCCGACGTCCCCGAGTTCAGGTCTCCCGACCCGTACGCCATCGGCCCCGACCGCCACGAGCGCACCGCCGACGAGTTCCCGACCCCGACCCCGACCCCCGCCCCCGCGCCCCTCGCCGACGCCCTGCCCGGCCCCCGCACGGCGGAGCCGCTGGAGCGCATCACGGACAAGGGGCTGCCCAAGCGCACCCCCAAGGTCGTCAAGCCCACCACGGCATCCAGCACGGAACGCAAGGGCAGCCTGGACAAGGAGGCGCTGCGCCGTCGGCTCGGCGGCTTCCACCAGGGCGCGAAGAACGGCCGCCGGGACGTCGAGGCGGAGATCGCCGAGATCACGGCGACCCAGCCGTTCCCCGCGGCCGCGGCACACGCCGGGCGCCCCGCACGTACCGAGCACAGTGACCCGGCCGACCGTAACGACGGCCGAACCGATGAGACGGGGGACACAGTCGAGGAGGCACGCAGTTGACTGCGCCCAGCACATTCGGGCTGAGTACCGAAGCCCGGAACCTTCACTGGTTGCTGAGCAATCTGGTGGAGGAGGTGCCAGGGGTCCACTCGGTCACCGTCGTCTCGTCCGACGGACTGATGCTGCTCTCCTCCGACCCCGGCCATCTGATCACCCACGAGGCCACCGGCCGGCAGGACGGCCCCAGGGGATCCAGCGCCGACCTGGCCACCATCGTCTCCGGCATCGGCAGCCTCACCATCGGCGCCGCCAAACTGATGGACGGCGGCGGCGTCAAGCAGACCATGGTCGCCATGGACGAGGGCAGCGTCTTCGTCATGTCGATCAGCGATGGCTCGCTGCTCGGTGTGCACGCCACCCCGGACTGCGACATGAGCGTCATCGCGTACCACATGGCGCTCTTCGTCGGCCGAGCCGGACACGTACTCACCCCCGAACTCCGCAGTGAACTGCGCAAATCGATGGAGAGCACCCAGTGACGCCCGCTGCTGAACCCGCCCGCAGGCTCCCCGTCCGCGGGTCCGACCGAAGGCCCGCACGGGTCCGCCCGTACTCCCTCACCGGCGGTCGCACCCGCTTCGGTCATGTCCTGCTCGTCGAGACGTTCGTCGCCGCGCTCGAAGCGCCCGAGGAACGCCGCGAGCTGACCAACGGCAACCTGACCACCCGGGTCATGCCGGAGCTTCAGGCCATCGTCGAGATCTGCCGCCGGATGCGTACCGTCGCGGAGATCTCCGCCCTGCTGAAGATGCCCCTCGGCGTGGTCCGGGTACTGATCAGCGACTTGGCCGACCAGGGAAAGATCCGCGTGTACGGGACCGGTCACGGCACCGGCCAGCCCGACCGCGCACTGCTCGAAAGGGTGCTCAATGGACTCCGCCGTCTCTGAGTCGCCGCTCTTCGCCCCGCGCCAGCCGGGAGCCACGAACCAGGCCGAAGAATCGCTGCAGGCCTGGCAGTTGGACCACACCAGGGCCCCCATCGCCACGAAGATCGTGGTCGCGGGTGGGTTCGGCGTGGGCAAGACGACCTTCGTGGGATCCGTCTCCGAGATCACGCCGCTGAAGACCGAAGCGATGATGACCCAGGCCAGCGAGGAGACCGACGATCTCACCGCGACGCCCGACAAGCTCACCACGACCGTCGCGATGGACTTCGGCCGGCTCACGCTCGACGACGACCTCGTCCTGTACGTGTTCGGCACACCGGGCCAGCAGCGCTTCTGGTTCATGTGGGACGACCTGGTGCGCGGCGCGATCGGCGCGGTCGTGCTCGCCGACACCCGGCGGCTCGCCGACTGCTTCCCCGCACTCGACTACTTCGAGAGCTGCGGCCTGCCGTACATCGTCGCCGTCAACCACTTCGAGGGAACACCGGGGTTCGAGCCGGAGGACGTCCGGGAGGCCCTGACTGTCCCGCCGCACGTGCCCGTTGTGATCATGGACGCGCGTAACAAGATCACTGTCGTCGAGTCGCTGCTGGCCCTCGTGGGCCACGCCCTCGACGCCACTCCGGCATAGGAGGGCGCTGAAGATCTCGGCCGGGCCGAGATCTTCAACACCCTCCTGGCTCGCACGCAACACGTAACGGAGAAACAGCGATGCGGAAGATACTCATAGTCGGAGCCGGTCAGTCCGGTCTCCAGCTCGCCCTCGGACTGCAGTCCAAGGGCTACGAAGTCACCCTGATGTCCAACCGCACCGCCGACGAGATCCGGTCCGGCCGGGTCATGTCGACCCAGTGCATGTTCCACACCGCGCTCGAGTACGAACGCGACTACCAGCTCAACTTCTGGGAGTCCCAGGCCCCGCGCATCGAGGGCCTCGGTATCTCGGTCGCCGCGCCCGACTCCTCGCGCGCCGTCGACTGGGTCGGCAAGCTGGACGGCTTCGCCCAGTCCATCGACCAGCGCGTGAAGATGGCCGGCTGGATGGAGACCTTCGCCCAGCGCGGTGGACAGCTCGTCATCCACGGTGCAGCCGTCTCCGACCTGGACTACTTCTCCCGTACGTACGACCTGGTTATGGTCTCCGCGGGCAAGGGCGAGCTGGTCTCCATGTTCGGCCGGGACGCGTCCCGTTCGCCGTTCGACGCCCCGCAGCGCGCCCTGGCCGTCGCGTACGTCCACGGCATGGGCCCGCGCCCCGAGCACCCCGAGTTCGACGCGGTCCGCTGCAACCTGGTTCCGGGCGTCGGCGAGCTCTTCGTGATGCCGACCCTGACCACGTCCGGCCGCGCGGACATCCTGTTCTGGGAGGGCGTCCCGGGCGGCCCGCTCGACGTGTTCCAGGGCATCAAGGACCCCTCCGAGCACCTGGCCAAGACGCTGGAGCTCTTGGAGCGGTTCCTGCCGTGGGAGTACGCCCGCGCCACCAAGGTCGAACTGACCGACGCCAACGGAACCCTGGCCGGCCGTTACGCCCCGACCGTCCGCAAGCCGATCGGCCGGCTGCCCAGCGGCGGTCTGGTCCTCGGCGTGGGAGACGTGGTCGTCGCCAACGACCCGATCACCGGCCAGGGCTCCAACACGGCCTCCAAGTGCGCGAACTCCTACCTGAACTCGATTCTCGAGCACGGCGACCGCGAGTTCGACGCGGAGTGGATGCAGGCCACGTTCGACCGGCACTGGGAGACCACGCAGCACGTCGTGAAGTGGACCAATGCGATGCTCGGCGTACCGCCGGAGCACGTACTGAACCTGATCGGCGCCGCCGGTCAGCTCCAGCCGGTCGCCAACCGCTTCGCGAACGGCTTCAACAACCCGGCGGACTTCGAGAACTTCTTCTTCGACCCGGAGAAGACGAACGCGTACCTGGCCGAGGTCTCCGGCGCCGCGTAGGCGTCTGACCTGCGAAGTAGCGGTCAACGTTGGTGAACGTTGGTGACTGTGGGCCGCCCTCCGACGGCCCACAGACGGCCCGGCCGTCGGCGCGGTGTACCGGCCTGACACCTCGTGACAGTCAGGCCCCCGTGACACCCAAACGCCCAGGCAGACGCGATGACGCAGGCCTGACACCGCCAGAAACCTCCGCCCCCGGCGCTCCTGACACCGCCGGCAGGCTGATGACTCGCGACCTGGTGCCACCGCTCCGGAGAGGCGGGCGACGCGACCATCACTCTCTGTCGCGGCTCTTGTGGGGGTCTGTGGGGGTCCCACAGCCCCCCACAAGATGTCCGCCGAGGCGTCCTGTAGGGGGCGCAGGGCCGTTTCCGGGGGTGGTTTCTGTGGGACCCGACAGGCGCGGCCCCCGGTCGTGCAACCGCGCGACGGCGCTCGGGAGACACGGCGCTGGTCGCGCGGGAGCGGAGCGAGCTGCCAAAGAATGTGCGGCCTGGCCGCTCCTTCTATCGCCCTTTCGAGCGGGGTCGAATCCAGGACTGCCCTGCTAGAGCGTGTCTGACGGGTCGCGTCATGCAGACCGTCCCCACCCTCAGAGCTGCCATCGCTCCGCCGTCCGTCCCGCCTTCCCAGTCGGCCGCGAAGGCCTTGGGCGGGCCGGGTCAGCGGCCCCGCTCCCGACAGCCATGCCACCTGAATGGCGCAACATGATGTGCCATCCACATGGGCGAAGCTCAAGCTGGCTAGTGCCCCACCGAGGCAATCCGTGAAAGGGGAACCAAATGCACATTCGACGAATCCTTGCCGCCGTCATCGCCACGGCAGCCCTCGCCGGACTCGGCCTCACAGGCGCCGCCACCGCCACCGCCGCCACCGCAAAGGGTGCCCCATCCGTCGTCAGCCCTTCTGAGTGCAGGCAGGGCGGCGGAGAGCCTCGGATCGACTTGCCGGGCAACCCCTGCATGGGCGGTAAATACGACGGCCAGGAGGTCGACTAAACCCCAGGGAGCGCCCCGCGGCCACGCGCCGCGGGGCGCTCCCGCGCGAGCGTGCAGCGAATCATGCGGCTGAGCTGCGCACTAGCGTCTAGCAGTGGGTGCGAGAAGACCCCGGTTTCGCTTGGAAACCGGGGTCTGGGCAGGGGCTCGCCCCCTGCGCTAGTGCCGCGACCGGCAAGCTTTGCCCCGTCGCGCCGCCCAGCACGCACTCCCCCAAGGCCTTGAGGGCCAGGGGGGACCCCCTTCTGCGTTGGCCAAAAGCCCTGGTAGCTCCTTCCCCGAGCTCTCAACTTCGTTCGAGCAGGGGAGGCCCCGTTCAAGGACTTCCGGCCGCCTTGCGATCGCACGCACTGGACGACGCTCCTTCCGGGCAAACATTGCCGGTCGCGGCACTAGCGCAGGGGGCGAGCAAGGTGACGTCACTGTGGCAGGAAGCCCGGCTTCTCTCGCCCAAGTGCCTGAAGCTGCGCGAGGTAGTCCTGGGCAGACGGCTCGGTGCTGTAGCGGCGCTTCACTTCGGCCGCGAGCTCCCGACTCGTCATGATGAGCGACGGCACCGACTGCCGGTCGCCTTGAAGCGCACGCTCTCCCATGATGAGTGCCTGTTCCAGGTCGCCCTCGCGTGCGGCCGTCACGCCCAGCGTTACGCGCGCCTCAGCGTTGCGCATCGGCGCGCACGCAGCACCTCTTCGGCAAGGGCCCTGGCCAGGAGACGAACGCGTACCTCGCCTCGGTGTCCGGCGCCGCGTAGGCGTCCGGCCCGGCTGTCATGTGCGGCCCTCGCGGCCCGGGACCTACTCCCCGGGCGCCGAGGACGAGCCGTACCCCGCGTCCGATCCCGCGGACGCCCCCTGCGGAAGCTGCGGCGCCTCGTACCCGGACAGCGGTACGCCCTGTGGATCCGGCCGTACGGCGCCCAGCAGCGGGTTCGACGCCACCGGCGAGACCTTCACCTGCGCGCCCGGCCGGGGTGCTTGCACCACCAGACCGTTGCCGATGTACAGCGCCACATGGGTGGCCTTCGGGAAGTAGATCACCAGGTCACCCGGGCGCAGCGCGTTCAGCGGCACCTTCGGCAGCTGCCGCCACTGCTCCTGCGAGGTCCGCGGAATGCCCCGGCCCGCCTTCGCCCAGGCCTGCGAGGTGAGCCCCGAGCAGTCGAACGAGTCCGGCCCCTCCGCGCCCCACACGTACGGTTTGCCGACCTGTCCGATCGCGTACTTCACCGCCTCGTCGCCCGCCCGGGACGGCGGCCTGACCGAGGACAGCGCGCCCGAGGCCACCAGTACACCCTGGGCCTTGGCCGCGCCCTGCTGCTCCAGCCGGGCCAGCTCGGCGAGCTGGGCGGCGGAGAGCTTGGCCAGCTTCGCCTCGACGGCCTCGAGCCGCGACTGCACCGCGTCCCGCTGCTTCTTCCGCTTCGCGGCCAGCACCCGCTGCTGTTCCAGCACCTTGCGCGACTCGGCCGCCAGCTCATCCGCGCGCTTCTCCGCACCGGTGAGCCGCTTCACGGTCGCCGCCCGCCCGGCCGCCGCCCGCTGGATCACATGCTCCTGGTCGAGGAAGTGCTCGGGATCGGGGGCCAGCAGCAACCGCACGTACGGCGAGAATTCCGACTGCCCCTGGTACTGCTCCCGGGCCAGCTGCCCCGCAGCGTCCCGACTGCCGACCAGCGCGACGCGGGCGGTGGTCAACGAGGCACTGAGCTTCTTCGCCTGCGCCGTACGCTTCTTCAGCTCCGCCGCGGTCCCGTTGTACGCCTCGGTGGACTCCTCGGCCTGCTGGTACAACTTCTGCAACTCGGTCAGCAGCTGTGCGATGCCCTTGCCGGCTGCCGCGGGGGCCGGGGCGGGAACGGCCGTGGGCGCGGCGGACGGCTTCGCGGCGCCGCCCGCCTCCGGCCCCGGCTCGACGGGTGCGGCGGCCGCCGGTGAGGCTACGACGATCGTGGCCAGCGCCGCGGTGCACACCACGCGCAGAACTCCGCCTGACATGACATCACCTCTGGTGACGGGGTGAATCAAGGGAATACCCCATAAGCGAGCACAACGGATCAATGTGGCCACCCGGTGCCAGGAGAGTCAAGAACCTCGCGGTGTGGCGACCTGCGGATTCGCCCGGAAGGCGGCGAACAGGTGCCGGAAACCGTCGGCCCTCGTCGTCATCGGTCTCCCGAACCTGAACTCTGTCGGCCGCGCCGACCAGTGTTCGCTGCACGCGCCGATCGGGAACGGATCCGATCGGTGTGTCGCGGACTGCAGGCGGCGCTGTCTGCGAAGGCGCCGGGTGACGAACCGTAGTGTGCTGTTCAGTTCGAATGCCGGGATCTCCCCGTGCTTGCCAGGGGCGGCGTGCAGGGTCTTCTCGGCTGAGGCCAGAGAAGTCCTCCGAGTTGCTGAGCACGCGTCACGTGGTTGCCGCTGACCGCGAGGACGGCGGGCACGCCTTGCACGCGCTGGGCGAGCGATGGCAGCGACACGGGCCACCGCTCGCCGGCGGCCCATGACTACGAGCCCCTGGACTCATTCATCTAGGCGACCGGGAACGCGTAGAAGATCCGGTCGCGTTGGATGACGGCGGTCGTACCGGACACCAGCACCCGGTACGGGGCGGTGACCGTGGGGCCCTTCGGGTCCTGGGCGCCGATGTCCTGGAACTTCCACAGCCGGCGGCCGTCCGCTGCCGTGAACGCGGTGACCTGGGACGCGTCCGCGGCCAGGAGTGTCCGGCCCGTCGTGCTGAGGGTCACCGCGGGGGCGGTGGTTCCGGCGGCGGCCTCTGTGGAGCGTCGCCAGCGCAGTCGGCCCGTCTCCCGTTCCACCGCGCCGACTTCCTGGTTGCGGTTGGTGGTGTGCAGCAGTGTGCCGGTGGCCACGGGGGTTCCGTACGGGGTCCCCGTGGTGCCGTTCAGCGTCCACTTCGGTTTGCCCGTGGGAAGTTCGAACGCCTGGAGGTCGTCGCCCACGGCCGCGTACAGCACGTCCCGGTCGTCGCCCAGAGCCGCCGCGTCCGGTGTGATGGTGCCGAACGACCGGCTCCACCGCTGCTTCCCGGTCTTCTGGTCGAAGCTCCGGAAGACGGCCTTCCCCTTGGCGGCCTTCACCTCACCGGGGGTGAGCGTGGCCGCGCTCTGGCATACGACGAAATCGTCCTGCCCGGTGGCGATCAGCCGGTACACGGGGGCGGCGGGTCCGCGTCCGGTGGGTACGGGGGTCCGCCACAGAACCTTGCGCTGGAGTACGTCGTACGCGCAGAGGTACGACCTGACGGCCTGGGTGTCCTTGCCGCGCTTCTTGCCCTTCTTCGGGGGCGGGGCCTTGACCGTGACCTTGTGGGACCCGGTGAACCAGACCACCGGACCGAATGTGCCCGCGATGTACGACACCACGAGGCCCGGCGTGTCGGTGAACTGGTCGGCGTAGCCCGCCCGGTGTACAACCTTGCCGTCCTTCGACGACAGCCACAGGAACTCGGTCGGACCCGCGACGAAGCAGAGGTCCTTCCCCGCCGGCAGGGCGGCGCGCCCCTTCGCGGCGTCCGCGCTCTCCCAGACCCGGCGGCCGGTACGCAGATCGATGCCGGCCGCCCCCTGCTCGCTGGTCACGACCAGCAGCCGGTCGTTCCAGAGGGCGGCGGTGAGCGGCGGCGGTTCGGCCGCCGGGTGCCGGTACACCCAACGCGGCTGCGGCGGCAGGCCCGCGACGGCGGCACCGCTGTGGCTCGGTGCGGGCTTGGGATCGTCGGTCGTGCCTCCGTCGCCGGACCCGAACGCGAGCACCCCGCCTCCGCCGACCACCAGCCCGGCGGCCCCGGCGGCGAGCCCGATGAGGAGGCCGCGCCGACCGAGCGCGGCGGAGCCGGAGGCGGGGGCGGGGGAAGGTGCCGGAGTTACGGGGACCGGGAGCGGGTGGGGCGGCATCGGCGCGACGGGCGGGAGCACAGCAGGGAGCCCGGCGGGGGGCCCGGCGGGGGGCCCGGCAGGCGGGCCGGGGAGTTCGCGCGGGACGGACAACTGGGTCGTCGGCCGGTCGGTCGTCGGTACATGGCGCCCGATGTCCCCGAGCTGCGTGGTTCGGGTGTCCCCTGCGGGTGCGGGGGCGGTGGTGTTCGCAGGTTCCAGGGCGACTCCGCCGACGGGTGCCGCGGCCGATGCGCCCGACGGGGCGTCGGCGGGTGCGGGTGCGTCGGTCGGCTCACCGGCCGGGACCGTGCCCACGGGTCCGTCGACGGGGCCGGCGGCCCGCTCGGCGACCGCCCCGTCCGCCTGGTCGCTGACCGGCGCATCCGTCGATTGTCCCGCCTCGGCCAACTCTCTTACGCGCAGCTCCTGTTCCGACACCTCGGCCACCAGCCGCCCCGGCAGCCAGCCGCCCTTCGCCAGGCCCGCCGCGCCTTCCAGTGCCAGCTCCGCCGCCACCGTTCCCGCGGTCGGCCGGTCGGCCGGGTCCTTCGCCAGGCAGCGGGCGATCAGGTCGCGCAACTCCGCCGGGACCGCGTCGAGTTCGGGGTCCGTGCGGGCGATCCGTTCGGCGCCCTCGGCGGCCGGCCCGTCGGCGAGCGGGGTCGTGCCGGTTGCCGCGTACGCCAGCAGCAGGCCCAGCACGAAGAGGTCGGAGGCCGGTCCGGGCTCCTCGCCCTCGACCTGTTCCGGGGTGAGGTAGGCGAGCCGTACGGACAACTGCCCGCCGGGGCGGGCCTCGGCGGCGGCCGCGGCGGCCAGCGGGCCGAACGCGGTGAGCCGCGGCCCGTCCTCGGCCAGCAGCACTGTCCGGGGGGCCAGGCCCTGGAGTACGGATCCGGTGGCGTGCACGCGGGAGAGGGTCTCGGCAATGCCCGCGCCCAGTATCCGCACGGCACGCTCGGGAAGCGGGCCCACGACCTCGATCGCCTCGGAGAGTGTCAGCGCGGGCACGTAGGGGCCGGCCGTCCACAGCAGGCCGTCGTCCGCGTCATCCGCCGGCGGGTCGAGGTGCGGCTGGACCCAGCCGCCGGCCAGCCGGTCCGCCGTGCGGGCCTCCGCCTGGAAACGGCGCCGGAAGGCGGGCAGCGCGGCGAGTCCGGGACGGGCGACGGTAAGCAGCACGGGCCGGCCGGTGGCGCCCCCGTCCCGGCCGGCGGTCGCGTCGTGTGCGACGTACTGCACGGCGCTCGCGGTCTCACGGAACCGCGCCAACGCGGTGTACGGACCGATGCGGCGTGGATCGTCCTGACGCAGCGCCTCCATGGCGCACCCCCTTGCTGACCGTGCCCGGCACCAGAGCGTCGATCTTAGACCGGCCCCTCGGCCGCACCGGGCCCCGTACCCTCAGTCGGGCTTGGACCAGGGCCACTTGGGGCTGTGCCGCACACGGCCCTCCGGGACGTACTCGTACACCCAGCCGCGCGGAATTCCCAGCCGCTTGGAGTGACCGGCCGGGACTCGGCGGTACGCGTACACGGTGGGGGGCCCGCCGTCGGCGGCCGGTACCGGGACCTCGTACCACTTGGGCGGATGACCGGTCGGGCCGACGAGGACGGGCAGTACCCGTCCGTCGAGAGGGCCGCCGGTGAAGGGGGTGTTCTCGCTTCTCACGGAGCCAGTCTGACCGATCAGCCCTCGGGCAGCAGATGGGCCGCTCCGCCGACGACCGGGATCAGCCGCTCCGCCAGCCGACCTGCCGGACCCGCCGCGGTCTCCAGCGGCAGCAGCTCCGCCACCGCCGACGCGGTATCCGGGTCCTTCGCCGCCGTCGCGGCCAGCAGCGCGATCAGCTGGTCGACGAGCCAGTCGCGCAGATCGGCCGCGGCGGGCTGCTTCCCCTCGTCCAGCCACATCAGGGACGCCGCCTCGACGGCCGCGATCCAGGTGCGCACCATCATCCGCAGCCGGGACCCGGCCCCGTCCCCCGTGCCCGCGTCGCCCCGGCCGAGGTGCAGCAGGATCTGCTCGGCCGCCGCCCGCCGTACCTCGTCGACGATCGCCGTCGTACGGGAGGTCTCGACGACGCTCCCGCCGCGCAGCAGTGCGCTGAAACCGGTGTCGTGCTCGTCCACGAACGCGAGATAACGGTCGAGCACCCGCAGCACCCGCTCGGTGGGCGGCCCCACGGGCGGCTCGCTGAAGCACAGGATCAGTTTCTCGGCGGCGGACCTCAGCGCCGCCTCGTACAACTGCTGCCGCCCGCCCGGGAAGTAGCGGTACACGAGCGGGCGGGAGACTCCGGCGACCGTCGCCACCTCGTCGAGCGAGACCTCGTCGGGGGCCCGGTGCGCGAACAGGCTGAGGGCGGCACCGAGGAGCTGGGTGCGGCGCTCCTCGACGCTGAGCCTTCGGTACGCACGGGTCGGCGGCGCGGCAGTGGTCATGCCATGAAGCGTATGCGCTGCGGGCGCCCGGGCAACGGGGCGTCGGGTCAGGCGAGCAGGCCCGAGCTTTTCCACAGCCTGCGCCCCACCCCGTTGAGCACCCCGATGTCGTCGAAGAAGTCCGTCAGCCGCTTCGCGCCGCTCTGCATGACCTCCGCCCGGTGGCCGCTCGCTTTCACCTGGGCGACGGCCTCGCGGCGGTCCAGGCCGACGTTCTCGTACACCTGCGGGTTGACGAAGCAGACGGAGAAGACCCGGGCCGCCTCTCCGCAGCTCACCCGGGTGAGTTCGCGCTCCCAGCGCGGGGCTGTCACCATCTGGCGGCGGAGCTCCTCGCGGGCGTACCGGACGTGCCGTGCCTCCTCGACGACATGGATGCGGGTCACGCCGCGCACCAGCGTCTGGACGCGCTCGTCCGGGAACGTCAGCCGCTGCATCCAGTCGAGGATCTCCTCCCCGAGCAGCGTCGCGGCGAACGAACCGGGCGTGGTGGAGACGGTCTTCAGCACGCGTGCGAGGTTGTGATAGACGCGCGGTACGGGGTAGTCGGGCGAGCCGCCCCACGTGATCATGCGGGCGAACATCATCGAATGACGGCACTCGTCGGCTATCTCGGTGAGCGCGTAGCGGACGTGGTTGCTGGTCACCCGCTTGTCGTAGATGTGGCGGACCAGCAGCTGCATGAGGATGATCTCGAACCAGATGCCCAACGAGGCCAGCGACGCCGCCTCGTGCCTGGACAGGTCCATCCGCTGCTCCTCGGACATCCGCCGCCACAGCGGGGTGTCGTAGAGCGAGACGAGCTCGGGCGGCCAGAACCACTTGCCGTCCTCGATCGCCGCGTCCCAGTCGAGTTCCTTGTCCGGGTCGAAGGAGTGCTTGGCCGAGGAGGCGAGCAGTCGCTCGGCGATCTCTTCGCGGTCCCGGAGCGGGCCGAGTGCGTCGCGGAGCAACTGCACGTCGCGTTCGGTCACTGTCGTCATGGCTGGAGGCACCTCACCCAGGGGTTACCGGCGGTCACTTCTTATGAGACTCCCCGTCAGTAATGCCGTCAATCCCCTGTGCGCGACTTGTTGACCCGGCGTCTACCAACGTGTGAACCTGCCAAGTGAGGCAAGTGAAGTATCTGAAGCAACTGACCGAACTGCCATGGAACTTGTCGGTCCATGCAAGGCGAACAGGAGCCGACCGTGTCGACACACGACCTCTACACCACCGCCCCGGACACACCGCTCTGGCAGGTGCCCGCCTCCGGCGCGGCCCGCTTCAGCTGGGATTACGACGACGGCCGCGAACGCCTGCTCGCCCTCTACCAGAAGGGCAAGGACAAACAGTGGGACGGCAACAAGCGCATCGACTGGTCCCTGGAGGTCGATCCCGCCGACCCGCTCGGCACCCCGGACGACGTCCTCGCCCTGTACGGCACGCCGCACTGGGCGAAGATGACCGAGAAGGACCGGGGCGATCTGCGCACGCACTACACCGCCTGGCAGTTCAGCCAGTTCCTCCACGGTGAGCAGGGCGCCATGGTCTGCGCGGCCAGGATCGTGGAGTCCGTCCCCGACCTGGACGCGAAGTTCTACTCCGCGACCCAGACCATGGACGAGGCCCGGCACGCGGAGATCTACAGCCGGTTCCTGCACGAGAAGATCGGGATGCTCTACCCGGTCAACGACAACCTCCAGGGGCTGCTCGGAGACACCCTGCGCGACTCCCGCTGGGACATGCCGTACCTCGGCATGCAGGTCCTCATCGAGGGCCTCGCCCTGGCCGCCTTCGGCATGATCCGCGACACGACGACCAAGCCGCTGCCCAAGCAGATCCTCGCGTACGTCATGCAGGACGAGGCCCGGCACGTCGCCTTCGGGCGGATGGCGCTGCGCGACTACTACAAGCAGCTGAGCGACGCCGAACTGCGCGAACGCGAGGAGTTCGTCATCGAAGGCTGCTATCTGATGCGCGACCGGCTCAGCGGCGTCGAGGTGCTGGAGAACTTCGGCATCGGCAAGCGCGAGGCCGAGGAACTCTCCGAGCAGTCAGCGTTCCTGCAGCTCTTCCGCAAGCTGCTGTTCAGCCGGATAGTGCCGTGCGTCAAGGACATCGGCCTGTGGGGCGAACGGCTTCAGAAGGCGTACGTCGACATGGGCGTCCTCGAACTCGGCGACTCCAGCCTGGACCTGCTGATGGCCCAGGACGAGGAGCTGGCCGAGCAACTGGACCGGGACCGTTTCGCGGCGGAGGAACAGGCCAGGGTCGCCGAGGTCGAGGAGGCGATAGCCGAGGGCGGAACGAGCCCGTCCGGGGACTGAGGGCGAAGTGGCCGGCCGGCGGGGACCCGGGTCTCAGAGCCGCGAGACGAATCCCCGCACCAGCTCCGCCACCTGCTCCGGTACCTCCAGCAGCATCGCGTGCGTCGCCCCGATGCCCTCGGCCGTCACGCCTTCCCGCTCCGCCACCAGCACCGCCAGATCCCGGGCCAGGCCGTGGCCGTACGCCGCCATCAGCTTGTCCAGCCACTCCAGGCCGGGCGTCGGCGGCACCCGGTGCAGCGCCCGGACCAGCAGCAACGGACAGGGGACGCGACGGAACAGCGCGAACAGGTCGAGGGCGTCCATGGCATCCAGCATCTCCAGGGCGCACTCCCGCTCCGGCAGCAACTGCCAGCCGCCATCCGGGAGTTCCCGCACGCTCGCGCGGAACGACGCCTTGGCCCGTTCGTACGGGATGCCCAGCCCCGTGCTGTACTCGGCCTGCTGCTCGACGTACTCCGCGGGCATCCGCTGCCCCGCCGACGCCCGGGCCAGGTCCCCGATATCGGCCAGCCGCCGCGCCACCTCGTCCGGGTCCAACCCCGGGTACTGCGCGGGCGTGCCCCACCAGAAACCGTCCAGGTTCACCGCCCCCGGCACCCGGCCCGGCCGCTCGGCGGCGTACAGCGCGGCGACCATCCCGCCCAGCGAGTGCCCGACGGGAACCACGCCACCGGTGACGCCCAGGGCGGCGAGGGTCTCGTCCAGGTCGCTCAGTACCGCGTCGAACGACCACGACGGGGCGGCGCTCAGCCCGTGCCCCGGCAGGTCCACGGCGAGCACCCGGTGGCCGGCGGTGAGGTGCGGGGCGACGGCGTCCCAGTCGGCGAGGGAACGCGAAGCCGCGTGCAGCAGGAGAAGGGCGGGCAGGCCGTCGTCGGGGCCGCCGTGGTCGCGTACGTGAAGAACGGTCATGGAGCCCACGGTAGGACGCGAAAGGCGGCCCGAGATCATTCGACAGCAGGAGGGAACGGGGCACTCGCGACAGCTACGATGGAGGTACGCCTTCCACCGGCCCCGGAAGCCCGGCCGGCATGACGGCTCGGCCGCACGGTGATCAGCGCGTTCTCCACCGCCCGCATCCGTCACGCGGTCAGTCTCGCAGGGCCGCCTCCATGACGGAACGGGCGATCGGGGCCGCGCTGCCGCCGCCACTGATGTCGGCCCGGTTCGCGGCGGCGTCCTCGACGACCACGGCGACCGCGACGGCCGGCTGCCCCGCGTTCGGCGCCTGCGCCCAGGAGATGAACCAGGCGTAGGGCCTGCCCGAGTTGTCGACGCCGTGCTGTGCAGTGCCGGTCTTGCCGCCGACCGTCACCCCGCCGATCGCGGCGTTGGCCCCGGTGCCCTGCTCCACGACGTCGACCATCATCCGCCGCAGCTGCACGGCCGTCCGCGGGCTCATGGCCCGGTGATAGGTGTGCGAGCCGTTGCGGTGGACGGTCGAACCGCTTCTCGTGGTCGTACGGTCCACCAGATACGGGTACTTGAGGTCGCCGCCGTTCGCCACGGCGGACGCGACCATCGCCATCTGGAGCGGTGTCGCCGACGTGTCGAACTGCCCGATCGACGAGAGCGCCAGCTGGTCGTCGCTCATCTTCGTGTCGAAGTTGCTCTTCGCCACCCCCGACGGGATCTTCAGCCCGGTGTCGTCGAAGCCGAACTTCCGCACGGCGTCCACCATGCCCTTCAGGCCGACACGCACCCCGAGTTCCGCCATCACGGTGTTGCAGGAGACCCGGATCGCCTCGGCGAGCGGGGCGTTCTCGCAGCCCTCCGCCTCGTTGGGGAGCGTGGTCGTCGTACCCGGCAGCACATAGGGGGACGGGGTGTCGGTCTCGGCGTCGGGATCGGTGACGACGCCCGCGTCGAGCGCCGCCGCCGCCGTCACGATCTTGAAGGTGGAGCCCGGCGGATACGTCTGCCGGATCGCCCGGTTGAGCATCGGCTGGCTCTTCGCCGCGTTCAGCTGCAGCCAGGCGTCGGTGACGGTCGAACCGGTTCCGGAGAGCCGGCCGGGGTCGTACGAGGGGGTGGAGACCAGCGCCAGGATCTTGCCGGTCGACGGTTCGACGGCGGCGACCGCGCCCCGCCGCCCGCCCAGCCCGTTGTAGGCGGCGCGCTGCATCGAGTCCTTGATGGTCGTGACGACATCGCCGCCGGGCTGCTGGCTGCGGGTGATCTCGTTCCACAGCGGGAACGGGGCGAGCATCGAGTCGGTGCCGGACAGGATGCCGTCCTCGGCGTGCTCGATCAGGGTCGTGCCGTACGTCTGCGAGGCGTAGCCGGTCACGGGCGCGTACAGCGGGCCGTTCTGGTACGTGCGCTCGTACGCGAGCTGCTCGCCGGTGTTCCGGGAGCCGGTGACGGACGTGCCGCCGACCAGGATGTTGCCGCGCGGCTGGTGATAACGGGCGATCGTGAGGCGGCGGTTGGCGGGGTTGCTGTCCAGGCTGTCGGCGTCGAGGACCTGGACACGGGCGGCGTTCAGCAGCAGCGCCACGAGCAGCAGAAGCAGGAGCGCGGCGGCCCGGCGGATGCAGCGGATCACGGCCTGGCCTCCGGGGCTCGTGACGGGCACGGGATCGTCGTGCGCGGGTACGGGCTCACAGTTCGTCCTCCGTCACCGGCGCGATGATCCCGGTGTCCACCTGGCCGGGGTGCGGTCTGCGGGCCTGGTCGCTCACCCGGATCAGCAGCGCCACGATGATCCAGTTGGTGACGACGGACGAACCGCCCTGTGCGAGGAACGGCATCGCCATGCCCGTCAGCGGGATCAGCCCCATCACCCCGCCCGCGATCACGAACACCTGGAGCGCCAGGATCGAGGCGAGACCGATCGACAGCAGCCGTCCGAAGGGGTCGCGCAGGGCGAGCCCGGCGCGGTAGCCGCGAGCGACGAGCAGTGTGTACAGCAGGAAGACCGCGGTCAGCCCGGTCAGGCCGAGCTCCTCGCCCGCCGTCGCCAGAATGAAGTCGGACTTGGCGGCGAATCCGATGAGGATCGAGTGGCCGAGCCCCAGCCCGGTGCCGAGCATCCCGCCCGCGGCGAACGCGAACAGCGACTGGGCCAGCTGGCCGGGGCCCTGACCGGCATTGATGGAGGCGAATGGATCGAGCCAGTCCTGGACCCGGCTGTGCACATGCGGTTCGACGGAGCCGACGGCGAACGCGCCGACGGCGGCGAGCAGCAGACCCACGGCGATCCAGCCGGTCCGGCCGGTCGCCACGTACAGCATGATCACGAAGAGGCCGAAGAAGAGAAGAGACGTGCCCAGATCGCGTTCCAGGACCAGTACGCCGACGCTGAGCAGCCAGATCGCCACGATCGGGCCGAGCACCCGGCCGGTGGGGAGCTGGAGCTTCCAGATGGTGCGGCCGGTGTAGGCGAGGGCGTTGCGGTTCGCGGCGAGATACGCGGCGAAGAACACCGCGAGCAGGATCTTGGCGAACTCACCGGGCTGGAAGGAGAATCCGCCGACCCGGATCCAGATCTTGGCGCCGTTCACCGCCGGGAAGAAGATCGGCACGATCATCAGGACCAGGGCGGTGGCGACCGAGAGATAGCCGTACCGCTGGAGCACCCGGTGGTCGCGCAGGAAGACGACCACCGCGATGAAGAGCCCCACGCCGAGCGTGGACCAGATCAGCTGGGTGGGGGCAGCCTGGTCCTTGGGGGTCTCCAGGTCGAGCCGGTAGATCAGCACCAGGCCGAGGCCGTTGAGGAGTACGGCGATGGGCAGCAGCAGCGGATCGGCGTACGGGGCGCGTAACCGGACCGCGAGATGGGCGACGAGGGCGAGCAGCCCCAGGCCCGCGCCGTAACCGGCCATGTCGGGCGGGACCACTCCGTTCCGGGCCAGGCCGACGGCGGCGTAGCCGTAGACGGGGATGAGGACGGCCCCGATGAGGAGCAGGAGCTCGACTCCGCGCCGCTTGGGCAGACGTAGATCGGGCGGGGGTGCGTCCGCCGTCGTTGCGGTCATGCCAGGCAACGTAGCAAGAGGTGGTGTCTATTTCCCTTATGTCATAGCGGGTATGTCCGTCGGAATGACGGGCCGGCAACCGATGCCGATGCGCCTGGCCGATGGGCCCGGCCGATGTGTTCGTGCGCTCTGTCCGGCGGCGGGCGTCGGCGGTTACCTGACGCAGACGCAGACGCAGACGCAGACGCAGACGCAGACGCAGACGCAGACGCAGACGCACCGTCATCTCAGCGCTGCCGCCCGGATCCCGGATCGTCCCGGCGCTCCGCCGCCGCCTCGTCGTCCGGTCGTGCGTACGCGGGGAGCGTGAGCCGGGCCACCGCGCCGCCGGCAATTATCCTTGCCGTTACGGCAAGAAGCGCCTAGGAAAGGTTCTGGCCCTGCCCACCCGGCGCGTAGCCCGGCTGCCCCTGCGTGGGCCCCTGCCCCTGTCCGAACGGGTTGCCGTTCTGCGCGGCGGCATGCTGCGCCAGCAACTGTTCGGCCTGTTCCTTCGGGACCTGCTGCTCACCGCCGCAGAACGTGCACTGCGTCGCGAACTTCGTCGAGAACGGGAACAGCGGCACGAAGAACAGCGTGAACTTGGTGACCCGCTTGCGCAGCGTGTGCGCGGCCGGATTGCCGCACCAGCCGCAGACCAGCGTCAGGATGGCCAGTTGGTACAGATATCCCCGCGTACCGAAAATGATCATGTTGTGGGTCCTTTCCCCGTATCACCCAGAAGAGCCTGCCGACAGAGCGCCAGCAGCTTTTCGTCCTCGTATGTGTCGTGGCTGCCGTATCCGCCGTCCATCGCGTTGTGACGGCGTACGGAGGCGAGTTCGGCGCGCAGCGCGTGCGCCACGTCCGACCCTGCACCAGTGACCCCCGTCCGCGCCAGGGATTCCGCCACCCGGACCCGGACATGACGATTCCGCTCCCAGGCCGTCAGGAGCACCGGCACGGACTCGTCGGCCCGCCCGGACACGTCCCACAGCGCGACCGCCGCGTCCACCCGCAGCCACGGCTCCTCGTGTCGCAGCAGCGCGCGCAGCCGGGGCGCGGTCAACGCCGCCCGCGTCCCGAGCCTGCCCAGCGCGTTCACCGCGGAGCGCCGCTCGTGGACGCGCTCCGCCTGGAGGCCCTCGATCAGCACCGGCAGCACGGCGTCGGCATCCCCGTCGACCGCCCACAACGCCTGAGCGGCCTCGGTCGCCAAAACGGACCCGGGACGGCGCAGCAGCGTACGCAGCTCCGGTGCGGCGCTGTGCGCGGCGGGCCCGAACGAGCCGAGCGCCCGCAGCGCCGCCGTACGCAGCCGCCTGCCCCGGTACTCCGGCGCGCCGCGCAGCACCCGCAGCACCTCCGGCGTCGCCTCGCCCGCCCGCAGCGCGGTCAGCCCCGCGAGGAGCGGGCCCGCCAGGTCGTACGCCGCCTCGTCGAGACGGACCTCGCCGAGCCTGCGGCGCAGCGCCGGGGCCAGCGGGGCCGCCGCCGCGCCCAGGTGGCCGACGGCGAACCCCATGTCGTGCGGCACCTCGGGCCGCTCCAGTGCCGCGGCCAGCGCGGGCACGGCTCGCGCATCGCCCAGCCGGGCCAGCGCCTTCACCGCGCTGCCGAGCCCGGTGGGGCCGCTGGGCCAGGCCTGCACCCAGGAATCGGGGTCCGCCGCCACCCGCGCGGCCAGCGCGTCGGCGGCGGGCGCGGCCAGCCCGAAGAGCTCCTCCAGCACATGTGCGGCCGCCCCGGCCAGCTGAGGCTCCGGCGTGGCGAGCTGCTCACCGACGAGCCGGACCAGCTCCTCGTACGAACCGCGCCAGACCCGGATCAGCCCGCTGCTCATCCGCAGCGCGTCGATCCGCTGCCGCCGATCGGGGCTGCGCAGCTGGTCCGCCAGCAGAGCAGTCCGCTCGGCGACCCGGTCGTCGAGCCCGACATGCAGCGTCCGCAGCAGATCCGCCGTCCAGGGGGCGGTACGTCCCGAGGCCTCCTCGTCGGACAGCGCCCGCAGCTGCCCCACCAGCGTCACCGGCGCGGCCCGCTCCTCGGCGGACGGCTCCCCGGTCCCCACCGGCGCGGCGTGCGCGTCAACGGCCGCGACCGCCTCGGCCTGGGCCCCGGCCGCGCCGACCGCCTCGGCCTGGGCCCCGGCCGCGTCGATCGCACCGGCCTGGGCGCCGACCGCGCCGGTCCGGTCGTCGGTCGTGGTGGCCGCCCCGGACCGGCGCGCGGGCGCGGAGCGCAACTGCCGCAGCAGCCCCGTCACCACCCGTACGACATCACCCGGCAGCGCGTCCGGCGTACACCGCGCCAACTGGGCCAGGGCGGCGAGCCGCAGCCCCGGCGAAAACCCCTCACCGGCGAGCCGGGACAGCCAGCCGGCCGCCTGCCCGGCCAGCCCGCTATGCCGCAGAGCGACCCGCCCGGCGGCCTCGACCAGGGCGAGCCGCACCTCCTCGGCCGGCTCCACCGGCAGCCGCTCCCGCAGCAGCGCGAGCACCCGCGCCGGGCGGTTGTGGAGGGTGGCGAGCGCCAGGGGAGCGGAGAGCCGCACCCCCGGGTCCTCGTCGGCCATCAGCTCGCAGAACACCCCGGCGCACGCGGTGACGGCAGTCGCCGCCATCGCGTAGTTCGCCGCGCCCTCGATCTCCTCCTCGTCGATCTCGTCCTCGTCGTCCTCGTCCAGGTCGATGCCGCCGATGCTGGTCAGCAGCTCGACGATGCTGCCCCGGTCCTGAATCCCCGGATCCACGACCAGCTCGAACAGAAAAGGAATGCAGGCCAGCGTGCAGGCGTACACATCGCCCTGATGGTGAACGGCCCCGTACATACCGTCCAGTGCCGTCTCGCGCTCCGCCGGATCGTCGGACGCGAGGCCCCGCAGCATCGCCGGCACATCATCGGCAGGCCCGTAGGCATGCTCCATCGAGGCCCAGTCGACCTCGTCGATCCCTGCGAACACGCCATCGCCTCCCCACGCAACTCCACGAAGCAGTGTCTGCGAGGAGTGTGCACCACGGTTCGGAAGCTCCGCCCGCCACATACGGTCACTTCCTTACGGACATGACAAGATCGTCCACCATGCGCTATGCGGCCGTGAGGGCGAATTCCGGCCGCCTCGACGGCACATACGACACGCCATCCGCTCCGGCCCCGAACCCTGGCGCAGAACACCCATGCCCGCCACGGAGCACCCGTGTCACTACAACTACCGCGCAGCCGGCAGCGGTCGCGCCCGGTCCGGATCGGTGAGCGGCCGGAGCAGATCCCCGTACCGCTCCAGCCGCGCCGCCATGTCACCGGCCAGGAAGACCAGCGTCTCCGGCGTCCGGCACGCCTCGATCTCCGCCCAGGTGACGGGCGCCGAGACGGTCGGTTCGGGCCGGGCGCGCAGCGTGTAGGGGGTCGCGGTCGTCTTCGACGCCGCGTTCTGGCTGAAGTCGACGAACACCTTCCCCGGCCGCAACGCCCGCCTCATGCGGTGCACGACCTGCTCCGGAAGCTCCCGTTCCGCCTCGACGGCCAGCCGTTTCGCGTACGCGGACACCCGATCGGCGGGGGTCGGCTCCAGCGGTACGAGCAGGTGCAGCCCCTTCGACCCGGAGGTCTTCCCGTACGCGGGCAACCCGTCCGCCGCCAGCCGCCCGCGCAGCCACGACGCCACCGCACAGCACTCCACGACGGTCGCGGGCGCACCGGGGTCCAGGTCGAACACCATTCGGTCGGCGAGCCCGGGCGCCTCGGCCCGCCACTGCGGAGTGTGGAATTCCACCACCAGATTGGCCGCCCACATCAGCGAGGCCAGATCCTCCACGACCACCTGTCCGGCCTGCTTGTCCTCCTGGTGCGGCACCTGGGTGGTCCGTACCCAGGACGGCGTACCCGGCGGCGGATTCCTGGTGAAGAAAAGCTGCCCGTCCGGCCCGTCCGGATAGCGCAGGAAGGACACGGGCCGGCCGCGCAGATGCGCCAGCAGGGCCTTTGCCGCGGTGGTCGCGTAGTAGTGGAGCACCTCTCCCTTGGTGGTTCCCGTGGCCGGATACAGCACCTTGTCGAGATTGCTGAGCGCCAGCCGCCGCCCCTCCACCTCCGTGATCGGCGTCATACGATAAGAATCACATGTTTCATGGATCTATAGGCGTCTATGCGGACACAAGGGGTGAACGGTGAGGTCCATTTGGAACGGCGCCATCTCCTTCGGGCTGGTCAGCATCCCGATCAAACTGGTCAACGCCACCGAGAACCACTCGATCTCCTTCCGTCAGATCCACCTCGCCGACGGCGGCCGGATCCGTTACCGGAAGGTCTGCGAGATCGACGAGGAGGAAGTCACCGCGGCCGAGATCGGCAAGGCGTACGAGGGCGCCGACGGCTTGGTGATCCCGATCACCGACGAGGACCTCGGCGCGCTCCCGCTGCCCACGGCCAAGACGATCGAGATCGTCGCCTTCGTGCCCGCCGCCTCGATCGACCCGCTCCAGATGGACACGGCGTACTACCTCTCCGCCAACGGAGTTCCGGCGGCCAAGCCGTACATCCTGCTGCGTGAGGCGCTGAAGCGGAGCGAGAAGGTCGCCCTGGCGAAGTACGCGCTCCGCGGCCGCGAACGGCTCGGTATGCTGCGGGTGGTCGACGATGTGATCGCCATGCACGGCCTCCTGTGGCCGGACGAGATCCGCAGCCCCGAGGGTGTCGCCCCGAACACCGAGGTCAAGGTCCGCGACGCCGAACTCGACCTGGCCGACGCGCTGATGAACACACTCGGCGAGGTCGACATGGACTCGCTCCACGACGACTACCGCGAGGCGGTCGAGGAGCTCATCGCGGCGAAGGCGGAAGGCCGGAGCGTGGCGCCGGCGGAGACGGTGGAAGCCGGCGGCGAGGTCATCGACCTGATCGCGGCGCTGGAGAGCAGCGTCCGGGCGGCGAAGGAGGCCCGGGGCGAGGAGCCGTCGGCGGAGTCCGAGGAAGAATCGGCGAACGCCCCCGTGGCCAAGGTCACTTCGCTCACCGGCCGTAAGAAGTCGGGTGGAACCGGAGCGAAGAAGAAGGCCACCGCGTCAACCAAGAAGACGGCCGCGAAGAAGTCGACGCCGAGCAGGGCACCCGCCAAGAAGTCCGCCGCGCGATCGACGGCGAAGAAGCCGGCCGCCAAGTCCTCGGCAGCCACGGGGACTTCGGGGACTTCTGTGCCCTCGGTGTCCTCGGCGAAGAATTCCACCGCGAAGTCGGGCACCAAGTCGGATACGAAGCCGACGGCGAAAAAGGCCTCCCCCCGCAAGCGTGCTTCGGCCTGACGAGGCTCATGGAGGGAGTGCGTAACGGCGCCGGGGCCAGTCGGAACATGGTCTGCGGTCAAGGTAGTTGGGCCATCGAAGTGGTGGTGACGATACAGTTCGGGCCGACGTGAAATGCCGAACTCGTTCTGCGTTGGTGCAGACGTTCACCTGGGAACGCCGGAAAGCCGGGAACCCCACCGCGAAATCGCCCCCGGAAGTCGCGTTGTAGTGCATTCCCTATGGCGCGCATCCCGTTGGCCTGAAACCGCTCATCCGCCGCACGTATTTCCGGGCCACGGAATAACTCCGACAGCCCTGTCAGCAGGGTAATTTGACGATTACGCCGCCATTGCGAAACGAGGGTTTCGTTTACCGGTGGTTCGGAGACCGCGAGAGAAAGGCGGAGGCCTGTGAAGAGGACTCTGATGTCCGGTGTTATCGCTGGGGCATGCATGATGGCAGCCTCGGTTGTCACGGGAGCGGCGCCGGCGAGCGCCAACTCCAATGATTGCCCCAAGGGTTACGTATGCGTGTGGGGCGACAGCAACTACGAGGGACGTTTCCTCTTCGTGCCGGGAACGGACCGTGCCAACGTCGGCAGCGCGATGAACGATCTGACCACCTCCCTCTGGAACCGCACCGGTTCCCGGGTCTGTTTTTACGACAACAACAACTACGGCGGATCGGTCCTGGCGATCGTGAGCCCGGGCGAAGCGCGCGGCAATATCGGACGGACAGCCAACGACAGAATCACCTCATGGCGAGCCTGCTAGGACCTGTCTGACGGGTCGCTGACGGGCGGGGCCGGTGCAGCGTTGCGGTACGAACGGCTGCCCCGGAGCAGCGGCTCCGGGGCAGCCAGGTCATCAACCCGTACGGCTTCGACGCCACGGACGGACTGCTGACGACCGACGGCGCCGGGCTCGCTCACCCGCCTGGTCGAGTCGGGCCTCGTCATCTCGGACCGACGGCTGCGGGAAACGCTGACTGATCACCGACCGCACGTCTCCGCGCCTATGCTCGCTGGATGGAGCAGAGCGAAGTGGTGAAGCGTGTGGTGGGAATCCTCACGGAGGCGGGGGAGATCCGTCGGCTCCTCGAAGAGAACGTCGACCGTGACGACGTGGAAACCGATTCGAGCGTGGTGACCGCGCTCCTGAACGAGACGATGCCCCGGATCACGATCCCCGAGGACGCCTCGATCGAAGAGGTCGCGGTTCTGGTCGGCCGGGAGGTCGGTGGTGCGGTGGAGCAGCTGGTCGGCGCGTTCACGCTGGCCTTCGCGATGCTGGCCCAGGTGCACGACTCCGGGCAGACGGACGTGTCCTCCGCCGACGTACTGCAGGATCTGGCGCTGCGAGCGGAACAGATCGGTTCCGGCGGACCGGACGACCTGGACTCGTAGGCAGCGCCGTGGTCGCCCCGGGTCGGGCCGGCTCGTTTGCTGGTCCGGCGGACCGACCTGCCCGGTGTTCCCGTGGCCGACACGGGAACACCAGCCAGAACCGCTGTCGATGAGCGCGGGCGCAGAAGGTCAGGGGGCCCGGAGTACGGTCACTTCCGCGGCGGCCGCGAACTGCTGGCCGTTCACGGCGCTCAATGCGGTGAACCGTACGTAGCGAGCCTGCTGCGCGGCGAAGGTCACCTCCTTCTCATTCTTCGAGCCGCTGTAGGTGCCCGCGAAGACCTGGCGGAAGGACTCGTTGTCGTCGCTGATCTCTACGGTGAAGCGGGCCACGTCGCCATTGGCGGCGCTGTCCTGGCGGGGCAGATAACGCAGACCCGAGACGGGCTGGGTGGTGCCGAGATCGAGGGTCAGCTGATGGGGCATGGGGGCGACGGAGGGGCTGTACGCCGTGTGCCACTTGGTGGCCGGGTTGCCGTCGATGGCGTTGGCGGCGCGGCCGTTCTCCGCGGCGGTCTCCTCGCTGCCCACTGAGGCGATCGTGATGCTCTTGCGATCGACCGGGACCTGGCCACTCAGGCCCGGCTTGATCGTTGCTGTGTCGGCGGCGTACGACCTGCCCTTGTTCGTGGTCAGGTGGGCGGTGTATGGGTACGCATCGGCGATCGCCGTGTCCGGGACGGTCACAGGGACGGTGACCGAGATCTGCCCCCCGCTGGGGACCGTGGGTACCTTGACCGCCGGAGCCGACCATCCGTCGGGCAGGTCGAGCCGAAGCTCGCCGCCCGTGAGGCGGTTCCGTTCCTGGTTGGTGACCATCACGGTGAAGCCGCTGGTCCGGCCCGCGGGAAGCGACTCCGGCGGGGTCACGGTGAGAGGCGCGCAGACGCCGTTCAGCCAGTCGTCGCCGAAGCGGGCGAAGGTGATCTTCTCGTAGGGGTGGGACGAACCGCGCTCGTAGAGCAGTCCGAGGGAGCCGTCGCGAAGACGGGCGAGGGTGGAGTAGGCGGACGGGCCCGCCTCGACGGTGCGGCGGATCGGCCAGGTCCTGCCGTCGTCGCAGGACATCTTGACAGTGGTGTTGGCGCGGTCGGTGATGCTCTCGTTGTTGCTGAAGAGCAGCTTGTGGGCTTCCGGACTGCGCGGAGAGGCATTGGGGTTCCAACGGATGACGGAACCGTTGTCACCCGGGTCGATCAGGTTCGGGTCGGCGCGCAGTCCGGACCAGGTGGCACCGCCGTCGGAAGAGTAGGCGACGAGGCGATGGGGGCTGGACCGGACGTTGAGCATGAGACGGCCGTCGGCCAGCTCCACGCTCTTGTTCTCGTCGGTGCCGGGGCCCACCAGCTCTCCCATGTGCCAGGTCTCACCGTGATCGTCGCTGTAGGCGCTGGCCGCCCAGTTGCCGTTCTTGTACCGGACGGAGTATTGCTGAACCAGTCGCCCCGCATACGGGCCACGCTTGATCTGGATGCCCTGGCCGCTGGCGGCGAACATGCCGGCCCAGGCGGGATCCTTGATCTCGTGAGTGATGCGGCGGTGCTTCCAGGTGCGGCCGTCGTCGTCGGAGTAGCTGTAATCGGCCTGGAGCACGTTCGGATCGTTCTCGTCCGTGCCGGTGGCGCTGCCGAAGTACCCCTGGTTCTGTCCGGCAGCGTAGAAGAGGAAGATCCGGCCGCTCTGTCGGTCGACGAGCAGGCTCGGGTCGCCGTAGCCGTGCGGGGCCGGGTCCTTGCGGACGATCTGCTGCGACTGCCAGGTCCGGCCGTCGTCGGTGCTGCGCCGCAGCATGATGCCGATGTTGCCGGGCAGGTCGCCGAGGGTCGGGCGGGCGTCGTAGGCCGCCAGAACGGTTCCGGACTCCGTCGTGGTCAGCGCGGGAATGCGGTAGTAAGGGGAGCCGGTGCCTGCGGTCGCCAGGTCCTGCTGGGAGAGGGTCCCCGTGTCGGAATGCGCGGGCGCTGCCAATGCGGTGCCCGTCGCCAGTGCCAGGGCGACTGCTGCTGCCACGGTGGCCGGAGCGGTTCTCTTCATGCCGGAGATGCCTTCCTCGGAAGCGTACTGATGGGCGGCGGCCCTACTGGACTAGACATCAGATGTCGGAGGTCTGATGTCTCGGACCGTAGATGTGCCCGGGGTGCACGTCAATGGCTGGAACCGTGAAAGATCAGGGAATGTGGGGGAGTTGGTGGCGAGGGTGACGCCGACGACGGAACGCGAGTCAGCCCTCTCTGGCCGATGTGGTCTTGCCGTGAGCAGCCCGGCGGCCCGGAGAGGCGTTCTGTTCGCCGCCGACCCTGCAGAGCGCAGTTTCTTGGCCGACGGGCCGCACCGCGTCCGGACCGGCGCCGGCCTCTTCGGCGGTCACGGCGAGGGTGACCGTGTTGGTTCCGCGGGCGGATCGAGGTCGACGGCGGTGCGATACCACCGCACGTCGTACTGGCGGCATCCAGCTTTCCAAAATAATTTCTGCAAAAATGCTTTTGGAAAGCCTCTGATGGTTCTACTCTCCCGTCATGGTCAGCGACGAGCAGAGACGCGTACTCGATCCCGAGCAGGACGCAGCAGCCCTGAAGGCCCTCACACACCCGCTACGTATCCGGTTGCTCGGGTTGCTGCGGCAGGACGGTCCAGCCACCGCGAGTGAACTCGCCGTCAGGACCGGGGAGTCATCCGCTTCCACCAGCTATCACCTGCGGGTTCTGGCGAAGTACGCGTTCGTCGCCGAGGCCGAGCACCGTGACGGGCGGGAGCGCCGCTGGCAGGCGGTGCACGCCGTGACTTCCTGGAGCAGCAAGGCAATGGAAGCCACAGCGGGCAGCCGCGCCTACGTCAGCCTGTCGCGCAGGGTCCAGATCGAGCACCTGGAGGCTTCTCTCGTCCGGCACGAGGCCGACATCGCCGATGGGCGGCTGGGCCACGAGTGGGTGGAACCGTCCGGGATCAGCGACCTGATGCCCCGTCTGACCCCCGAGTCGCTCACCGAACTCTGGGACGTGCTCGATCGGAAGCTGGAGGAACTGACCACCCGCGATGCAGAAGATCCGCGCGCTGCGCAGGTCGTACTCCTCACCGCCGGATTGCCCTTGGCGCCGCGCGGCCCCGGCACTGAGGCGGATACCTCTGCCCCTGCGGGGACAGATGCCGAGGACGCGTCATGACCGGCCCGCTGGACATACGCACCGCACGCCGCCGCTACACCACGGTCTGCGTTCTGTTCTGGCTGCCGCTGGGACTGAGCGTCGCTCCCCAGATCCTGCTGTTCACCGAGCGCGGCATGACCATGGCGGCCATCGCGGGCTTCTTCGCCGCGCACTCCCTCACCGCCGCCGCGCTGGAACTGCCCACCGGAGGACTGTCCGACGTCCTTGGACGGCGCGCTGTTCTGGCCTCCGCCGGCCTGCTGAACCTGGCCGCGTTGATCCTCGTGAGTCTGGGCACCGCCCCCTGGCTGCTCGGCCTCGGCATGGCTCTGGTGGGCGCCGGCCGTGCCCTGTCCAGCGGACCGGCCGAAGCCTGGTACGTCGACACCGTCCAGGCGCACTCCGGCCCCGACGCCGAACTGCACACCGGGCTGGCCCGCGGCGGCACCGCGACATCCGCCGCCCTCGCCACCGGCACCCTGGTCGGCGGTGGCCTTCCCTGGCTGCTCGGACTCGGCCCCGACCTCGGTGCCCGACTGAGCGAGGCAACGTCCGAGCTGGTGCTGCCCCTTTCCGTTCCGATGCTGCTCGGCGCAGCAGTAGAGATCGCCTTCGTGCTGTATGTCCTGACCGCTCTGCGGGAGCCGCCCCGACCGGCGGCCACCTTGCGCGTGGTACTCCGAGGCATCCCGGCCACCGTCGTGGGCGGACTGCGGCTGGGGGGCCGCGATGCGCTGGTCCGCCGGGTGCTCCTCAGCGCAGGGGCCGCCGGCAGCGGCCTGGTCGCGATCGAACTGCTCACGCCGGGCCGTGCCGCGGCCCTCACGGGCGCGTCGGAGTCGGGGGCGGTGCTCTTTGCCGCGCTCGCCTGCGCCGGATTCATCTGCTCGGGTATCGGCAGTCACCTCTCACCGCTGACCGCCCGGCTTGCGGGCAGTGGCGAGCGTGCGGTCATGGTGAGCCTCGGCGCGAGCGCGAGCGGCCTGCTTCTGCTCGGCGCCACCGTGGCGTTCACAGGGGTGGGCTCCATGGTCCTCGCGGCCATCGGCTACGGCCTGGTCTACCTCGGGCTCGGCGCAGCCGGGCCGAGTGAGAACGAGCTCTTGCACCGCCGTGTCACACGTTCGGGCCGGGCCACCGCGCTGTCCGTCCAGTCTCTCGCGCTGCAACTGGTGGGGGCGCTCACGGGCTTGGTTATCGGTGTCCTTCCGTCAGGCCCGCTGCCGTGGCTGCTGGGAGGCACCGCACTGCTTGCAGGAGCTCTCCTGTGGATGCACCGCAGCGGGCCCACACCCCCGACTCCGGCGGCAACGCCGCAGCCACACCCACACACTGTGTCGTCCTCCCCGAGCACCGTCGGCTCCGACCCCCATCACCAACATGCCGATCAGTAGCGCCGGGACCAACAATCCGAAGACCGCGCAAGCGCATGGGTGACCGAAGGGTGCCGCGCCTGTTCGTGAACACTGATCGGGCTGCCACTGCTCGCGCTGCTGGCGTTCGCCGGAGTGCCGGTGGCCGCGTTGGAGCGCCGGGACGAAGGCCTCCACGCGGCCGTGCGCCTGCGCACCGACCGGCCCGCGCTCCCGGTCCTCGCACGCCAACTGGTCGTCTCCGAGGCGGCGGTGGGCAAGCACATCGGCTCGATCCTCGCGAAACTGGACCTGCCCCCGGCGGACGACACGCACCGGCGGGTGCTGGCGGTGCTGGCGTTCCTGCGCTCGTGAGGCCCGACGCGTCCACGACCGGCGAACGTCGGCGCGCGCACCTTTACTCCGGACAGCTGGCCCAACGCCTCGGACACGCCGCCGATACGGTCGCGTCGCAATACCCTCCGCAAGGCTGGGACAAGCCCCTGCGGGTCCCCCGCCGGGCACCGTTCAGCAGCCCGTACGGAGGAGCTCGATGCACCGTCGTCCCACCACCACCCTGACCGCCGCCGCTCTCGCCCTGCCCCTGGCGCTCGGCCTGGCGGCCTCCCCGGCCTCGGCCGCCCCCGCCGACAAGCCCCAGGTCCTGAGCAGGTTCACGCAGACCGGCGCGAGCAGCTACCACACCTGGCTGGCCGCCCGCCGCAACCAGTCCGCGTGGAGCGCGTACGGCTTCGACTGGTCCACCGACTACTGCACGGCCGCCCCCGACAACCCCTTCGGCATCCCCTTCCAGAACTCCTGCGCCCGCCACGACTTCGGCTACCGGAACTACAAGGCCGTCGGCACCTTCACCGCCAACAAGGCCCGCCTGGACAACGCCTTCTACGCCGACCTCAAGCGCGTCTGCGCCAACTACCGGGGCCTGAAGAAGACTGCCTGCGCCGCCGCTGCCTGGACCTACCGCAAGGCCGTCAACGAATTCGGCTCCGCCGCTTTTCCCGCCGCGGTCACGCGCTGAAACGGCGTGAGCACGGGTCGTGGACCGGGGCACGGGCATCGCCGGTGCACCGGTCCGCGGTGCTCTACGGACCGGGGCTCGCCGGAGGCGGCGTCACGGCCGTTTCGATGGTCGACCGGACATGGATCCGAGTGGTACCCCCGGAAGGATTCGAACCTGCGCACACGGCTCCGGAGGCCGTAGGCGTCCCGCGCGGGTTCGCAGGTCGACGGCTTAGTTGACGAGCCATCAGGCATCTCGTCCCGCGCGTATCCCACGACCTGGGAATGCGCCGAATGCCCTGAAATCTGAAGTGTCAGATTTTGATGGCGGTAATTCGACTGCCGCACAGCGCGGTGAGGTCTTCCGGATCGGCCTCGGGGAAGCCTTCTGGAATCCGCCGGCTCGCTGCGGGGCCGTGTTCGTATCCCGCCAACTTCGATGAGAACGCGATTCCTTCTTGTCGGCGCCGGGTACATGTCCACTTTGCTGCTGCCAAAACGTGTGATCGATCTCGATTCCCGAGTCCGTATACCATTGCCACCGATCGAATAACTTCTCAAGATCGGTAAAGCAGTGAAATCCGGCCAATGCCGTGTAGCGCGAGGCGGATTGTGGAGAGAGGGGTCGCGATGCTCAAGGCTCTGGACCGGGCCGATGTCGATGTCGAGGAGCGTATCCACAGTGAGCCGCTGCGGGACGGAGCCTGCGAGGTGGGCCGGCTCGCTGTGCGGCTCAGGCTTCCGTTGGAGCGCATCGCGCACGTCGTCGACGCGTTGCTCGTCCGAGGGGCGGTCACGTGGAAGGGCGATGCCGACTCCCGGGCCGTGGCGCAGCCCCCCGCCCCCACGCACTTCGCCTCTACGCCGTCGGCCGCCACAGGGCGGATCGAAGTTCTGACAGAAAGACAGAAACCCGAGTTGTCGGCCGAGTTGGTCGCCCTGCGGACCTCACTGCTCGGGGTCGCCGAAGAGAGTTCACCGGGCGATGCCGTGTCCGGGCGGGGCCCCGCGTCCTGGGCGCTGCGGCCGGCCGGCCCCGATCACGCCGCGCGGATCCAGCGCGGGGCGCGGCACGAGGTGCTGCACTTCGACGCGCCCCCGTACTGGTCCGTGGACAACACCGTCCAGCTGGGGCACTTGTCGGACGGAGTGCCGTACCGCACCGTCTACGGTCGGCACGCGATCGAGTATCCGGGGGCGATGGTACGGATCAACCAGTGCCTGGAGGCCGGGGAGCAGGCCCGGGTGACGTCCCGGCTGCCGATGAAGATGATGATCGTCGACCGGGAGCATGCCATCATCTGCGCCTTCGGAGAGGGCGGGCGTGAGCGCGAGGGCGATCCAGGGGACCTGGTGATCGTCGACCCGAGTCCACTGCTCGACGGCCTGATCGAGCTGTTCGAGCGGGTCTGGGCCGACAGCGTGCCCTTCGACCGCGACGGCACCGCGGCCGATGCCGCCAGGGACGAACTGGGCACCGAGGACAAGCGGTTGCTGACCCTGCTGCTCAGCGGCCTGACCGACGACGCGATCGCCCGGCACCTGGGCGTCGGCCGACGCACCGTACTGCGTCGCGCCCGCAGCCTGATGGACCGGGCCGGGGTCGCGACCCGGATGCAGCTCGGCTGGTACGCGGCCAGGCAGGGCTGGGTGGAGGCGTCCCGCAGGGCAGTGGCCCCGGGACCGGTTCAGGGGTAGCGGAACAGCGGGACGTGGCCGGGACGTTCGGGCCCTGTGCAGTACGTGGCCGCGGTGCTCGGCCCCCGCGCGGCACGTGGCAGGGGCGCCGGGCCCCGCGCAGTTCGTGCCCCGAGCGCCCCCGACGCGCGAGGCCCGCTCCTCCAGGCCCCCAGGAGCCCTTCCCCTCACCAACTGGCACACATGCGCCACTTCTGGAGCTTCAGCCCCAGCCCTGACGGGCTATAGCCTCCGGATGCGCCGCCCGGTCCGGGCCCGTCCCTCTCTGCTTTCGGGGCTCTCATGCCCGTACTTCGGCGTGCGCTCCTTGCGCTCATTCTCGTTTTCCACCCAAGGAGGAGTACGTGCCGACCCCCTCGCGCGGCAGACTCAGAAGACGGCTGCTCGCCGTCACGACGGTGCTCGCCACCGGCGCGCTGATACCCGGGATCAGTTCCGGGACGGCGACCGGAGCACCCCTCGCGCCCTCCCCGGCCGGCGGCTCGTTGCCGAAGGCGGCGAAGAACGCGAAACCGGCCGAGATCACCCTCGTCACCGGTGACAAGGTGGCGGTGACGAGTGGCGCGGGCGGCCGTACCTCCGTGACCGTCACACCCGCGCCCGGCAACGGGACGACGTTCCAGACCGTCACCGATCCGAAGGGCGACCTGTACGTCTACCCGACCGACGCGCTGGCCGGTCTCGCCCTGAACACCCTGGACCGGCGGCTGTTCAACGTCACCCAGCTGCTGAAGGACGGGCACGGGGACGTCAAGGACAGCACGCTGCCCGTGATCGTCTCGTACGCCGACAAGCCCTCCCGCGCGAAGCTGAGCGACCGGGCGCGACGGTTGCCCGCCAGCAGGACCGGCGTCGTGCTGAACCGTACGGGCATGGCCGCCCTCCGGGTCGACAAGCACAAGGCGGCCTCGTTCTGGAAGGCCGCCCAGCCCGCGCCGGCCAGGACGGGCCGGGCGAAGACCGCGGTCGGTTCCGGAGTCGCCAAGATCTGGTACGACGCGCCCGCGAAGGTGACGCTCGACAAGAGCGTCGCGCAGATCCACGCCCCCGAGGCGTGGGCGGCCGGCTACGACGGCACCGGTACCAAGGTCGCCGTCCTCGACACCGGCGTCGACCTCGGCCACGTCGACGTCAAGGACCGGGTCATCGAGGCGAAGAGCTTCGTCGGAACCCCCACGGTCCAGGACGGCCATGGCCACGGCACCCACGTCGCGTCCACCATCGCGGGCAGCGGCGCCGCCTCGGACGGACGCTACAAGGGCGTCGCCCCCGGCGCCGACCTGCTGATCGGCAAGGTCCTCGGCGACAACGGCAAGGGCCCGGATTCCGGCGTCATCGCCGGGATGGAATGGGCCGTCGACCAGGGCGCCGACGTGATCAGCATGAGCCTGGGAAGCGCCGGAGACCCCGAGGACAACCCCTCCACGGAGGCGGTGAACCGGCTGAGCGCGGCGAGCAAGTCCCTGTTCGTGATCGCCGCCGGCAATGACGGCCCGGGCACGTCCACGATCGGAAGCCCCGGCGCCGCCGACGCGGCCCTGACGGTCGGCGCCGTCGACAAGTCCGAGGGGCTCGCCTGGTTCTCCAGCCGTGGCCCGCGCACGTACGACCACGGGATCAAGCCGGACGTCACCGCTCCCGGCGTCGACATCGTCGCCGCCCGCGCGGCAGGCACCGCCATGGGCACCGTGGTCGACGGGAAGTACACATCGGCCAACGGCACCTCGATGGCCACCCCGCACGTCGCGGGCGCCGCCGCCATCCTCGCGCAGCGGCACCCCGACTGGCAGGGGGAGCGCCTCAAGGCCGCGCTGACCTCGCACACCGACCCCTCCGCCGCGTACAGCGTCTACGAGCAGGGCAGCGGCCGCGTGAACGTCGCCGCCTCCCTCGACTCCCGAGTGGACCTCTCCGGGCCCGCCGACTTCGGCATGATCTGGTACCCGGGCAAGGGCGAGACGTACGACAAGCTCACCCGCACCCTCGCCCTCAGCAACCCCACCGACACGGCGACGACCGTGAAGCTCGCCGCGCACACCACGAAGGGCACCCTGCCCGACGGCGCGCTGACCTTCGGCCACGACGAGATCACCGTTCCCGCCGGCGGCAGCACCGAAGTCCCGGTCGTCCTCGACCCGAACCTCCTCGACGCAGGCGACTACACGGGCGACGTCACGGCGACCACCGCGGACGGCGCCACGGCACACGCCGCGCTCGGCTTCACCAAGGAGGTCGAGAGCTACGGCATGACCGTCGACCTCAAGGACCGCACGGGCGGCGCCCCCGACCGGAGCCTCGTCGTAGTCATGGGCCTCGACAACGACTACTACCAGAGCTTCCCGACGAGCGGCCGGGGCAGCCTCAAGCTGCGCGTTCCCCAGGGGAACTACGCCCTCTACGGCGGAATCACCACCGGCGATCTCGGCTATAAACACGGAGCCGCCGACGCCCTCGACCTGTTCAGCCTCCCCGACGTCACGGTCACCGACAAGCCCGTCACCGTGACCGCGGACGCCACCCGGGCGAGCGACTTCCGGCTGAACGTCGTCGGTGAGAAGCGACCGCTCCAGTCCTCCACATTCACCTACCAGTTGCGCCGCACCGCCCCGAACGGCCGCACCGCGGGCATCTCCACGACCGGCGACGCCTCACCCACGACCGGGCACTTCGGCGCCATCCCCACGGCCGAGCCCCGGACGGGCACGCTGTCCACGACCTTCTACCAGCGTGAGCGGCAGCCACTGCTCACCGGCGAGGTCAGCGGCCACAAGGGCTTCCCCCTGACGCTGCGGGCACCCGTCAACCTCGCACGCTTCGACGGCACCAAGAAACTTGAGGTCGTGGACATCGGCCGCGGGAGCCCCGAGGAACTGGCCGCGAAGGACGTCAAGGGCAAGGCCGTGCTCGTACACCACGACCGTCCGGTCAGCGTCGGAGTGCTGGCCGGTGAGCTGGATGACGCCGGCGCCGCCGCAGTCCTGGTCGCCCGGACGACCGACCGCAGTGTCTACGCCAGCGTCGGCGACGGCCTGAACATCCCGTTCGCCGGGATCGGTTACCGGGACGGAAAGGAACTGGCCGCACGGATCGCGGCGGCCGGTCACGGCAAGCCCGTCACCGTCGCCCTGCACGGCCAGAAGGAGTCGGCCTACGCCTACTCCGGTCAGTGGAGTTTCCACGACGGCATCCCCGCCGACCTCGGTGCCACGGTCCAGCGCAAGGACTTCGCCAAGATCACCAACGCCTTCCACGGCTACGGACGCGAGCAGTACAGCGCCTACGTGCAGGACGTCTGGGGCCCCGAGGCGACGAACACCGTGTCGGAGCGGGTGCCGGAGGTCGTCCTCCGGGGACAGCAGCGCGACGACTACGTCTACGCGAAGGGCGGCCTCACGTACCAGCAGCACGTCGGGTTCAAGTTCTACGGCCCCCAGATGCACGGTAGGACCGAGACCCCGCGTCCCGGCCGTTCCATGACCGAGAACTGGTTCGGCCCCGCCCTGCACCCGGCTCCGCTGGGCAGCATGGTGTCCTGCAACTTCTGCAGCACCGACATGGGCGTCGTGCCGCTGCCCGGGGTGGGGGCGGACTCCGACCCCGAGCACTACACCGACTGGGGCCCCATCGTCAGGACCGCGTTCTACCGCGACGGGAAGGAGATCGAGGACGGCAGCCAGTGGACCATCAAGGACAGGGCCGCTTACCGGCTGGACATCGACCTCCCGTTCGACACGGAGTCCGAGAACTACTTCGAGGGCGCCAAGGGCACGCACACGCAGTACTCGTTCACGGCGGACGCCCCTCGCGGGGTGAACCAGGACACCTGCAAGGACATCCTCGACCTGGTCTCGACCTGTGAGCCCCTGCCGGTGATCGCGACGCACTACCGGATCTCCTCCGACCTGCTCAACCGGGTCCGTGCGGGCACCCCGTACTCCTTCACCCTGGACGGCTACCGGGCCAAGGGCTGGACGGGGTCGACGAAGCTCGCCGGGGCGAAGGTCTCGGTGAGCTACGACGGCGGCACGACATGGCGCCCGGCCACGGTCGAGCGCGCGGACGCGGACTCCTTCCGGGTCTCCTACCACCAGCCGAAGCTCTCCGCTACCAACGGATACGTGGCCGTCAAGGCCGAACTCTGGGACGACGCGGGCAGCCGCACCATCGAAACCCTCGACCGGGCCTACGGGCTGAAGTAGCCCGGGGCCGAGCGCGGGCGCCGCACCGGACCCCCATCCGGTGCGGCGCCCGCGCTGCCATGAAGCATGAAGTGTTCAGACCTTGATGGCGGTGATTCGGCTGCCGCACAGCGCGGTGAGGTCTTCCGGATCGGAAGTGAGCACGGTGACAGGGCCGGGTGAGGCCAGGGCGGTCGCGCCGAGCATGCCTGGCCCAAGTGCCTCGACGGACGGCAGGAGATCGCCAACCGCAAGATCGAAGAGTTGCTGCGTGAATACGAGTGATCACGCGCATCTGACGTTAGCCCCCAGCCTGCATGGGCGGGGGGTTTCGTCGTGTCTCAGCCGCGTGTCATCGGCCGTTGGTTGCTCGTTGCACCTGCCGCGCCGCGTTCCGTTTTCACCTAGGGGCGATCGCTTTCCGTATGAGCTCACCGAGTGGGGAAGGTGAGCCTCAGAACGATCTCGCCGTCGTCGATCTCCCCGGTGGGCTCGAACCCGAACTTCTGATAGAAGGGCCACGGTTCGCCGTCGCCGGGCTCGTAGCTGGTCAGCAGCTCGGTGGCGCCGTCCGTGCGAACCAGGGCGGTGATCTGCGTGAGCGCCTCTCGGCCGATCCCTCGCCCCTGGTACCGCTTGTCGACGAGAAGGCGCCAGATGAAGTGCCGCCCTTTGTAAGGACCAGCCGGCGGTTTCCACGACAGCATCACGAAGCCGACTGGCTCGTCGTCGCGGTACAGGGCGCGGTACCAGGGATTGGCCTCTGGTTTCTTTGTCGCCTCCTTGAGCGACTTGGACACGGAGGCGACGAACTGCTTCTGGTCACGTCGGACGCGGAGGGCACGAACGGCATCCCGGTTGGCGTCGGTGATCTCCCGAAGCTGCACGCCTGGGGACCGCATGCCACACCCCTTCCTGCATTCGACAGCTGCGCCATCCGGGCCGACGTGAAGAGCCGCCGCCGCGCGGCAGTCCGTTGTGTGTACGCAATATCAAGAACGTCAGGTTGGACGTCTTCGCAGCGTATTCCACGCAGCGGATCTGGAGCGGGACTGGCACGCCGGGCTGTGCCCGCGTCCGAGGCAGCTGCTTCGACCTGGGCAGACACTCCAAGATCCTGTCCACGAATAGTCCACAGACCCCGTCCTAAGGCCGCTCGGCGCTGCACATGCCTGCGCATACGCGAAGACCCCGGCCTCAGCGTTTCCGCTGATGACGGGGTCTTTAGGCACTTCGATCGAAGTGCCCCCGGCAGGATTCGAACCTGCGCACACGGCTCCGGAGGCCGATGCTCTATCCCCTGAGCTACGGGGGCGTATCGCTGTGTTGCTCGGCGACGGGAGAAACACTACCAGCTTCCACAGGGTGTCCGTGAACAGGTATTTCGGCGCCGCCGGGGGTGGCTGTGCGGGTCCCCGGGGAGCGGGAGGGCGGAACGTTCTGCGTACATCCGGCCACCTTGCCGTACCACTCGTCCGTGGTCGGAAATGGGCAAAACCCGGACGCAGCCCCTACACTCCGCCTACCCTCGAAGGGTGTCAGGGGCATGTGGCCGCGTGCTTGTTGTCGACGACAACAAGGTCATCCGGCAGTTGATCAGGGTCAACCTTGAGCTTGAGGGCTTCGAGGTCGTGACCGCGGCCGATGGTGTCGAGTGTCTCGATCTGGTGCATCGGGTCCGTCCCGACGTGATCACGCTCGATGTCGTCATGCCCCGGCTGGACGGTGTGCAGACCGCCGGCAGATTGCGTTCCGATCCGCGGACAAGACATGTGCCCGTGGCGATCGTCAGCGCCTGCACGCCCCACGAGGCGGACAACGGAGTCGACGTGGGGGTCGACGCGTTCCTGGCGAAGCCGTTCGAGCCGAGTGAGCTGGTGCGGCTCGTACGGCAGTTGATGGCCCGGGAGGACCCGTCGGCGCTCGACGGCAGACAGGGCGCCGGGAGGGCGGAGCGCGCCGCCGGGTGACCGGATGGCGAAACCGGGTCGCGAGGCAGCCCCCGTCCTCCCATACGCTTGTCCTGTGACCCCCGCCGATCTCTCCAGGACCGTGCTGCACGCCGTGCGCCGCGCGGTCGACGAGGACGCCTTGCGCGCGCCGGTGCCCGCGCGCGTGCGGGTGGAGCGGACCCGGCCCGGCGGGCGTGGGGAGTACGCCTGCGCCGTCGCCCTCCAGCTGGCCGGGCCCGCCGCGCTGCCGGCCCGGGAAGTGGCCGAGATCCTTCGGGTACGGGTCCAGGGGGCGCCGGGAATCGGTGGCGTCGAAGTCACCGGGCCGGGGTTCCTGAACTTCACCCTCCGAGGCCCCGACCCCGTCGACGTGGCGGTCCGGGCCGTCGAAGCGGGCGGTACGCGCTACGGCCACGGGGACGGCCTCCGCGGCGTGACCGCGTCGTTCGCACCCGTCGGAGAACTGCGCGCCCGGGTCGTCACCGAGACCGTCGAGCGGCTGCTCCGGGCCCAGGGGGCCGAGGTCGGGGAGCGGACGGCCGACGGGGAAACGCTGCACGTGGCGCCCGTGCCCGCCGCCGACCGCGATCTCTTCGAGCGGCTCGGGAGCGACGCCGCGCGCTGGGCGCTGCTGCGGGCCGCCCCGCACGACCGCGCCCGGTGCACGGGCGGCGACGAGCTCCTCGTACAGGGGGAGAGCAACCCACTGTTCCGGGTGCGGTACGCGTACGCCCGGACCCGTGCCCTGAGCCGGAATGCCGAGCAGCTCGGGTTCCGTGCCGGGTACGAGGAGAGCGTGGACGCGCCCGCACTCGGGACGCTCCTCACCGATCATCCCGAGGTGCTCGCCGCCGCCGCCCGCCACCGCGAGCCCGACCGGCTCGCCCGGCAGCTGGAAGCGGTCGCGCAGGCCTTCTTCGACTTCCACGACAGCGCTTCGCCACTCCCTGTCGGTGACGAGAAACCCTCGGCCGCCCACCGTTCCCGGCTCGCCCTCGCCGAAGCCGCCGGGACGGTGCTGGCAGGCGGCCTGACCCTGCTCGGCATCAGCGCACCCGAAGTCCTCTGAGAGACCCGAGAGAGCAGAGCAACACGATGAGCCGATCCGCACACCCCGCCGGGCCCCGTCACGCCGACGTCATGACGGAAGGGCACTACACCGCCCCGCCCGCCGACCTCAACGCCCTGGACGCGAAGGTCTGGGCCCGTACCGTCACCCGCGACGAGGGCGGTGCGCTCACCGTCGGCGGGGTCGAAGTGACGCGGCTGGCCGAGGAGTTCGGCACCCCCGCCTACTTCCTCGACGAGAGCGACTTCCGGGCCCGCTGCCGGGCCTGGGCCGACGCCTTCGGGCGGGACGCCGATGTGTTCTACGCCGGAAAGGCGTTCCTGTCGCGCGCCGTCGTGCGCTGGCTCAAGGAGGAGGGACTCAACCTCGACGTCTGCTCCGGTGGCGAGCTGACCTGCGCGCTGGACGCCGGAATGCCCGCCGAGCGCATCGCCTTCCACGGCAACAACAAGACCGTCGGGGAGATCGAGCGGGCGGTCACCGTCGGCGTCGGGCGGATCGTGCTCGACTCCTTCCAGGAGATCGCCCGGGTCGCGCACGTCGCGCAGCGGCTCGGCAAGCGGCAGCGCGTACAGATCCGGGTGACCGTCGGCGTCGAGGCGCACACCCACGAGTTCATCGCCACTGCCCACGAGGACCAGAAGTTCGGAATCGCGCTGGCCGGCGGACAGGCCGCCGAGGCCGTGCGCCGGGCCCTCACCCTCGACGGCCTGGAACTCATCGGCATCCACTCGCACATCGGCTCGCAGATCTTCGACATGGCCGGCTTCGAGGTCTCCGCCCGGCGCGTGGTGCAGCTGCTCGCCGAGGTGCGCGACGAGCACGGCGTCGAGCTGCCCGAGATCGACCTCGGCGGCGGTCTCGGCATCGCCTACACCTCCGAGGACGACCCGCGCGAGCCGCACGAGATCGCCAAGGCGCTCGGCGACATCGTCACCCGCGAGTGCGAGGCGGCCGGGCTCGCCACCCCCCGGATCTCCGTCGAGCCGGGGCGCGCCATCGTCGGCCCCACCGCCTTCACGCTGTACGAGGTCGGCACCATCAAGCCCCTGGAGGGGCTGCGTACGTACGTCAGCGTCGACGGCGGGATGTCGGACAACATCCGCACGGCGCTGTACGACGCCGAGTACAGCGTCGTGCTGGCCTCGCGGACCTCCGACGCCGAGCCGATGCTCGTCCGGGTCGTCGGCAAGCACTGCGAGAGCGGCGACATCGTGGTCAAGGACGCGTTCCTGCCGTCCGACCTGGCGCCCGGCGATCTGATCGCCGTACCCGCCACCGGCGCGTACTGCCGCTCCATGGCGAGCAACTACAACCACGCCCTGCGCCCGCCCGTCGTCGCCGTGCGCGACGGGGAGGCGCGCGTGATCGTCAGGCGCGAGACGGAGGAAGATCTCCTGCGTCTGGACGTCGGCTGATGTCGTTTTTCCCGGGGTATGCCCCCGGACACCCATAGATGTCTCAGGATCCGGACGGGTGGCAGGAACACCCGTCCGGTGAGTGAGACTGGACCACACATCAAGAGGTAGAGGAAACGAGGTCGGATGATGCGTACGCGTCCGCTGAAGGTGGCGCTGCTGGGCTGTGGAGTGGTCGGCTCAGAGGTGGCGCGCATCATGACGACGCACGCCGACGACCTCGCCGCGCGCATCGGCGCCCCGGTCGAGCTCGCCGGTGTCGCCGTGCGCCGACCCTCCAGGGTGCGGGAAGGCATCGATCCGGCGCTGATCACCACCGATGCGACAGCCCTGGTCAAACGGGGCGACATCGACGTCGCCATCGAGGTCATCGGGGGCATCGAGCCCGCCCGTACCCTCATCACCACCGCCTTCGAGCACGGTGCGAGCGTCGTCTCCGCGAACAAGGCGCTGCTGGCCGAGGACGGCGCCGCACTGCACGCCGTCGCCGAGCAGCACGGCCGGGACCTCTACTACGAGGCCGCAGTGGCCGGTGCCATCCCGCTTGTACGGCCGCTGCGCGAGTCCCTCGCCGGTGACAAGGTCAACCGGGTCCTCGGCATCGTGAACGGCACCACCAACTTCATCCTCGACCGGATGGACACGAGCGGAGCCGGATACTCCGAGGCGCTCGACGAGGCCACCGCCCTCGGCTACGCGGAGGCCGACCCGACCGCCGACGTCGAGGGCTTCGACGCCGCCGCGAAGGCCGCGATCCTCGCCGGCATCGCCTTCCACACCCGGGTCAGGATCGGTGACGTGCACCGCGAGGGCATCACCGAGGTCACCGCCGCCGACATCGCCTCCGCCCGCCGCATGGGCTGCACCGTCAAGCTCCTCGCCATCTGCGAGCGCGCCGCCGACGGGCAGTCCGTTACCGCTCGGGTGCACCCCGCGATGATCCCGCTGAGCCATCCGCTGGCCTCCGTCCGCGAGGCGTACAACGCGGTCTTCGTCGAGGCCGAGGCGGCCGGGCAGCTCATGTTCTACGGCCCCGGCGCCGGCGGTTCGCCGACCGCGTCCGCGGTCCTCGGTGACCTGGTCGCGGTCTGCCGCAACAAGCTCAACGAGGCCACCGGCCCCGGCGAGTCCGCGTACACGCGCCTGCCGGTCAGCCCCATGGGTGACGTCGTCACCCGGTACCACATCAGCCTCGACGTGGCCGACAAGCCTGGCGTACTCGCCCAGGTCGCGACGGTCTTCGCCGAACAGGGCGTATCGATCGATACCGTCCGTCAGCAGAGTAGAAATGTAATCAGCGGCGATGCGGTCGCCTCCGCCGAGGGCGGCGGCGGGCGACGGGAGAGCGGCGAGGCCTCTCTCGTCGTCGTCACCCACCGCGCGCCCGACGCCGCCCTCTCGGCGACCGTCGAGGCGCTGCGCAAGCTCGACACCGTGCGCGGTGTCGCCAGCATCATGCGTGTTGAAGGGGAGTAAGGACCCATGACCAGCAAGGGCACCCACCAGTGGCGCGGCATCATCGAGGAGTACCGGGACCGCCTTCCGGTCACGAGCACGACGCCCGTCGTCACGCTCCGTGAGGGCGGTACGCCGCTCGTCCCCGCTCAGGTCCTTTCCGAGCGCACGGGCTGCGAGGTGCACCTCAAGGTCGAGGGCGCCAACCCCACCGGGTCCTTCAAGGACCGCGGCATGACGATGGCCATCACCCGGGCCAAGGAGGAGGGCGCGCAGGCCGTCATCTGCGCCTCCACCGGCAACACCTCCGCCTCCGCCGCCGCGTACGCGGTACGGGCCGGCATGGTCTGCGCCGTCCTCGTGCCGCAGGGCAAGATCGCGCTCGGCAAGATGGGCCAGGCGCTCGTGCACGGCGCCAGGATCCTCCAGGTCGACGGCAACTTCGACGACTGTCTGACGCTGGCCCGCTCGCTGTCGGACAACTACCCGGTGGCGCTGGTCAATTCGGTCAATCCGGTCCGTATCGAGGGCCAGAAGACCGCCGCGTTCGAGATCGTCGACGCGCTCGGTGACGCTCCCGACATCCACGTCCTCCCGGTCGGCAACGCGGGCAACATCACCGCGTACTGGAAGGGCTACAAGGAGTACGCGGCGGACAGCATGTCCACGCACACCCCGCGCATGTGGGGCTTCCAGGCCTCCGGCTCCGCGCCCATCGTCCGCGGCGAGATCGTCAAGGATCCGTCGACCGTCGCCACCGCGATCCGGATCGGCAACCCGGCCTCCTGGCAGTACGCGTTGGACGCGCGGGACGAATCGGGCGGATTCATCGATGAGGTGACGGACCGTCAGATCCTGTCCGCCTACCGGCTGCTGGCCTCCCAGGAGGGCGTCTTCGTGGAGCCCGCGTCGGCCGCGTCCGTCGCCGGTCTGCTGAAGGCCGCCGAGCAGGGCAAGGTCGACCCGGGCCAGAAGATCGTCTGCACGGTGACCGGCAACGGCCTCAAGGACCCCGACTGGGCCGTCGCGGGCGCCCCGCAGCCGGTCACGGTCCCGGTCGACGCGGCCACCGCCGCTCAGAAGTTGGGCCTCGCGTAACCGCGGGGACCCCCGTTCCGGGCAGGGGCGTGGGGCGGAGGGCTCGGGCGGCGCCACCGCTTGCCCGTACGACTCCGACGCCACGCCCCCGAGGCCCCGCGCACTGTCGCGGGAAGCCCGGTCGTCCGCCGGCAGGAACCCAGCTCAACCGTCCCTTTTCGGGGCGGAGAGCGCATAGGAGGCGGGCGACACGCATCGTGCGCCTCCTGTGCGCCCTATGTCGCGACAGAACCTTCCTTCGATAAGCTGTAATGAATCCGCCCCGCCGCGTCTGCTGCGGCGCATGGGTCGTTGTGGCCGTCGGTTCCCCGGAATCCCACTCCTCGCCGTCACGACGTCCCGCCACCGTCGAGAAAACGCTTCACCACCCCCGCCGCCTCACAAGGAGAGTCGTCCAACCGATGGCCGGTCCCGCTTTCCGAGCCGCCGCCGTCCGGGTGCGCGTCCCTGCGACCAGCGCCAACCTGGGCCCGGGTTTCGACGCCTTCGGCCTCTCGTTGGGGCTGTACGACGACGTCGTCGTCCGCGTAGCCGACTCCGGACTGCATATCGACATCGCGGGTGAGGGTGCGGACACGCTGCCCCGCGACGAGAGCCACCTTCTGGTACGTTCCCTGCGCACCGCCTTCGACCTGCTCGGCGGACAGCCCCGCGGCCTGGAGATCGTCTGCGCCAACCGCATCCCGCACGGGCGCGGCCTCGGTTCGTCCTCCGCCGCCATCTGCGCCGGCATCGTCGCCGCCCGCGCCGTGACGTCCGGCGGTGACGCCCGGCTCGACGACGCCGCGCTGCTGGAGCTCGCCACCGAGATCGAGGGCCACCCCGACAACGTCGCGGCCTGCCTGCTCGGCGGTTTCACCCTTGCCTGGATGGACGGCGGATCCGCCCGTGCGATCAGGATGGACCCCGCAGATTCCATCGTTCCGGTGGTTTTCGTCCCCAGTAAGCCGGTCCTGACCGAGACCGCCCGTGGACTGCTGCCGCGCTCGGTCCCGCACGTCGACGCGGCCTTCAACGCCGGCCGCGCCGCACTCCTCGTCGAGGCCCTGACCAGCCGCCCCGAACTGCTACTCACCGCCACGGAGGACCGGCTGCACCAGGAGTACCGCGCCCCGGCGATGCCGCAGAGCGTGGAGCTTGTGAACCGACTGCGCGCCGACGGCGTACCCGCAGTCATCTCCGGTGCCGGGCCGACCGTGCTCGCACTGGCCGAGGACGGTGCGGCCGACAAGGTCGCACGGCTGGCGGGCGAGGGATGGGCGGCCAATCGGCTCGCTCTCGACGCCGCAGGCGCGAGTGTGCTGCCGCTCGCCCCGTAGTCGAGAAGTGATTGCCGGTAAGTGAGAGGGGGAATGTTTGTCGGAGCCGGTAGTGTTAACCTCAAGTCAGCAGCCGACGTCTATGTGGCGCGTTGCTTCGTGTCCCTTTCCGGGACCACCAATTCTTCCGGGAGCCTCCCCAACTGCCTGAGCAGCCTGCCTGAGCAGTTTCGTGCACGCTCCGGAACCGGCACGACACCCCTCGCTTGTCCAGGAGTGGGCCGAGCAGGGGGATGCTCGCGCCGGACCCTTGCATACTTTCATCTCTCCGCCGTACCCGCGGCGGACCACCGCCCCGACCCGGTCCGCAAGAAAAAGACCGCAGTCGGACAGCACAACCGGTCGCCGAGCCAGAAGGCCGACGTCCGCTCCAGGGAAGGACCCTTCGTGAGCGACACCACCGATCTGATGGGCGTGACTGCCGACAAGACCGTCGACAGCACCGCGCCCGCCGAAGGTGCTGCCACTGGCACCACCGCACGGCGCCGCCGCTCCGGCACCGGCCTTGACGGCATGGTCCTGGCCGAGCTGCAGCAGGTCGCGTCCGGCCTCGGCATCAAGGGCACTGCGCGGATGCGCAAGGGCCAGCTGATCGAGGTCATCAAGGAGGCGCAGGCAGGTAACACCGCCGCGCCCAAGGCCGCCGCGCCCGCCGCGGAAGCCGAGACCAAGCCGAAGCGCCGTGCCACCTCCAAGGCGCGCACCGGGGACGAGTCCGCGGCCGCCGCGCCCGCGGAGAAGGCCGCTGCCCAGCAGCAGATCGACATTCCCGGTCAGCCGGCCAGCGACGACCAGCCCACGGGCGAGCGCCGTCGGCGTCGTGCCACCGCTCAGGCGGGCAGCCCGGAGACCAAGGCGGAGAGCGAGCCGGCCGCCGAGGCCAAGGCGCAGACGCAGGACGAGCCGAAGGGCGACGACCGCACCGACGCCAAGGCCGACGCTGCCGCCGACACGGCCGAGGGCCGCCGGGGCGACCGTCAGGACCGCGGTCAGCGCGGCGACCGGGGCGACCGCCAGGAGCGTGGCGAGCGCGGGGAGCGTCGTGACCGGCAGCGTGACCGCCGTGGCAAGGGCGACGAGCAGGGCGGCGGCCAGGGCCAGGGCCAGCAGAGCGGCCAGCGCCAGCAGCGCCAGGGCCAGCAGGGCGGCAGCGGCCCCCAGGACGACGGCTACGACGACGAGGCGGGCGGCCGTCGCGGTCGCCGGGGCCGCTACCGCGACCGCCGTGGCCGCCGTGGCCGGGAGGAGTTCGCCAGCGAGGTCCCCGTCTCCGACGACGACGTCCTGATCCCCGTCGCGGGCATCCTGGACATCCTCGACAACTACGCGTTCATCCGGACCTCCGGCTACCTGCCGGGCCCGAACGACGTGTACGTCTCGCTCGCCCAGGTCCGCAAGAACGGCCTGCGCAAGGGTGACCACGTCACGGGTGCGGTGCGCCAGCCCAAGGACGGCGAGCGCCGCGAGAAGTTCAACGCGCTGGTCCGCCTCGACTCCGTCAACGGCATGGCGCCCGAAACCGGCCGCGGCCGCCCGGAGTTCCAGAAGCTGACCCCGCTCTACCCGCAGGACCGGCTCCGTCTGGAGACCGACTCCAACGTCCTGACGACGCGGATCATCGACCTGGTCGCCCCGATCGGCAAGGGCCAGCGAGGCCTGATCGTGGCCCCGCCGAAGACCGGCAAGACCATGATCCTGCAGGCGATCGCCAACGCGATCACGGTCAACAGCCCCGAGTGCCACCTGATGGTCGTCCTGGTCGACGAGCGTCCGGAAGAGGTCACCGACATGCAGCGGTCGGTGAAGGGCGAGGTCATCTCCTCGACCTTCGACCGCCCCGCCGAGGACCACACCACCGTCGCCGAGCTGGCCATCGAGCGCGCCAAGCGTCTCGTCGAGCTGGGTCACGACGTGGTCGTCCTGCTGGACTCCATCACCCGCCTCGGCCGCGCGTACAACCTCGCGGCCCCCGCCTCCGGCCGCATCCTGTCCGGTGGTGTCGACTCGACCGCGCTCTACCCGCCGAAGCGCTTCTTCGGTGCCGCGCGCAACATCGAGGACGGCGGTTCGCTGACCATCCTGGCCACCGCGCTCGTCGAGACCGGCTCGCGCATGGACGAGGTGATCTTCGAGGAGTTCAAGGGCACCGGCAACATGGAGCTCAAGCTCGACCGGAAGCTCTCGGACAAGCGCATCTTCCCGGCGGTGGACGTCGACGCGTCCAGCACCCGTAAGGAAGAAATCCTGCTCGGCAGCGACGAGTTGGCGATTGTCTGGAAGCTGCGCCGGGTGCTGCACGCGCTCGACCAGCAGCAGGCGATCGAGCTCCTCCTGGACCGGATGAAGAAGACCCAGTCCAACGCGGAGTTCCTGCTCCAGATCCAGAAGACGACGCCTGCTCCGGGCAACGGCAACGACTGACCGCCGTACCGGATCGGCTGATTCCACGCAGGGCCGCCCCCGCCACTTCGGTGACGGGGGCGGCCCTGTGCCGTCGGGGCGCGCGGGTGTGACGTGGCCGATTCGGCCCTTTCGGCCGATCCGAGACCTTCGCCACATGTCGACCGCCGTGCCGGGTGCCGCAGCAATGGCTGTAACGGGCAAGAAACCGCAGGTGAGCGCCGGATCACCGACCGTTCATCCATCGCGTACACCCCTTTGCCCCCATGCCGTCCTCACTCGGTCGTGACAGGTTGCTGTGCAACCCTTCTTCGGGCCGCGGCGTCGTACGAAGTACCGACAAGTCGCCCGAGCCAGTGAATAAGCCGAGGAGCCAGTGCCCGAACACCGTTGCAGGGGACGGCCGGTCCGGGAACAGCTGACGACCGAAGGAGACGGATGACCGAGCAGAGGAGCGGTGGCCGAATACGCCCCACCGGCAAACGCCGGAAGAAGCCTTCCCGTCGCCGCAGGGCGACGGTGATCGGTGCCTGGACCCTGGCCGGCGCCGTGGTCGTCGGCGGCGGTGGGCTCGGATACGCCTACTCCAAACTCAACGGCAATCTCAAGGCCGTCGACATCAACGCGGCGCTCGGCAAGAACCGCCCCGGCAACGTCGACAACGGTTCCGAGGACATCCTCGTGCTCGGCTCGGACTCCCGCTCCGGCGCGAACTCCGCGTACGGTGCCGACGAGGGCACGGCCCGCTCCGACACCGCGATGGTCGTCCACCTCGACAAGGGCCACAAGTCGGCCTCCGTCGTCTCCATCCCGCGCGACACCCTGATCACCCGCCCCGACTGCACCAGCGACACCACGGGCAAGACCGTCGCGGGCCAGCAGCGTGCCATGTTCAACACGGCGTACGAGGTCGGCGGACCGGCCTGTGCGGTCAAGACCGTCGAGTCGATGTCCGGCATCCGCATGGACCACTACCTCGAAGTCGACTTCACCGGCTTCAAGAAGCTCATCGACGAGCTGGGCGGCGTGAAGATCACCACCACCGAGGCGATCCACGACACCAAGAGCCATCTGAATCTGGAGCCCGGCACCCACACCCTCGACGGCGAGCAGTCGCTGGGTCTCGTCCGCACCCGCAAGAGCGTCGGCGACGGCAGCGACCTCGGCCGCATCCAGCTCCAGCAGGCGTTCATCAAGGCGCTGATGGAACAGGCCAGGAGCGTCGGCGTGTACTCCAACCCGAAGACGCTCTTCGACCTCGCGGACACGGCGACCAAGGCCATCACCACCGACTCCGACCTGGGTTCGGTCACGCAGCTCACCGGCTTCGCGAACGGCCTCAAGGGGCTCGGCTCGAAGAACGTCCACATGGTCACGCTGCCCGTCCAGTACGACCCGGCCGACCCGAACCGTGTCGTACCGCTGGCGGAGTCAGCCCAGCAGGTCTGGACGGCGCTCAAGCAGGACAAGGCGATTCCCGCCTCCGCCACCGAGAAGTCGGCGGGCGACAAGGGCGCCGCGGGCCGCATCGTCCAGTGACCGGGGGCCGGGCAGGCCCGGAACGCGGGCCGGAATGCGAACCGGGAACGCGTACCGGGAACGCGTACCGGGAATACGTGCGGCCCGCCCCCGGTTTTGGGAGATACGGCCGGTCCTGGCAGACTGGTACGTCGGCCCCGGTTCACGGACGCGCAATCCGCGCGTACGACCCGGTGCCCTCCCGAATCTAGGAGAATCCCTTGAAGCGCGACATCCACCCCGAGTACGTCGAGACGCAGGTCAGCTGCACCTGTGGCGCGTCGTTCACGACCCGGAGCACCATCGGCGGCGGCAACATCCGCGCCGACGTCTGCTCCGAGTGCCACCCGTTCTACACGGGCAAGCAGAAGATCCTCGACACCGGTGGCCGCGTGGCCCGCTTCGAGGCCCGCTTCGGCAAGGCTGCCGGCTCCGCCAGCAAGTAGCGAGCCACTGCGCCGGTTCTCGGTGCCCTCTTCCCGGGGGCGTCGAGACCGGCGCTTTTTCCGGCCCGGGGTACGGGGCCGTCCCCCATCCCGGCCCGGACAGCAGCAGGCCGTCCAGCAGGCACGTTCGAATGAAGAAACCAGGAGCCCGAAGATGTTCGAGGCGGTCGAGGAACTGATCGGTGAACAGACCGATCTTGAGAAGAAGCTCGCGGACCCGTCCGTCCACGCAGACCAGGCCAACGCGCGCAAGCTCAACAAGCGCTACGCCGAGCTGACCCCGATCGTCGCCACGTACCGCTCCTGGAAGCAGACCGGGGACGACATCGAGACGGCCCGCGAGCTGGCCGCCGACGACCCCGACTTCGCCGCCGAGGTCAAGGACCTGGAGAAGCAGCGCGAAGAGCTCACCGAGAAGCTCCGCCTCCTCCTGGTCCCGCGCGACCTCAGCGACGACAAGGACGTGCTCCTGGAGATCAAGGCGGGCGCGGGCGGCGACGAGTCCGCCCTGTTCGCCGGCGACCTGCTGCGGATGTATCTGCGCTACGCCGAGCGCGTCGGCTGGAAGACCGAGATCATCGACTCCACCGAGTCCGAGCTCGGCGGCTACAAGGACGTCCAGGTCGCCGTGAAGACCAAGGGCGGCAACGGTGCCACCGAGCCCGGCCAGGGCGTGTGGGCCCGGATGAAGTACGAGGGCGGGGTGCACCGCGTGCAGCGGGTGCCGTCCACCGAGTCCCAGGGCCGCATCCACACCTCCGCCGCCGGCGTGCTCGTCACGCCCGAGGCCGAGGAGGTCGACGTCGAGATCCATGCCAACGATCTCCGTATCGACGTCTACCGCTCCTCGGGCCCCGGCGGCCAGTCCGTCAACACGACGGACTCGGCGGTCCGCATCACCCACCTGCCGACCGGCGTCGTCGCCTCCTGCCAGAACGAGAAGAGCCAGCTCCAGAACAAGGAGCAGGCCATGCGCATCCTGCGGTCGCGCCTGCTCGCCGCCGCCCAGGAGGCCGCGGAGCAGGAAGCCTCGGACGTACGACGCAGTCAGGTGCGTACGGTCGACCGATCCGAGAAGATCCGTACATACAACTTCCCGGAAAACCGGATCTCGGACCACCGCGTCGGCTTCAAGGCGTACAACTTGGACCAGGTGCTCGACGGCGACCTGGACGCGGTGATCCAGGCCTGCGTCGACGCCGACTCCGCCGCCAAGCTCGCTGCCGCATAAGCAAAGCCCGCCCCACCCGTAACCCGTACGGAGAACCGCGATGAACCTGCTGCTCGCCGAGGTGGCCCAGGCCACTCAGCGGCTGGCCGACGCCGGTGTGCCCTCCCCGCGATTCGACGCGGAGGAACTCGCCGCGTTCGTGCATGGCGTCAAGCGGGGCGAACTGCACCATGTGCCGGACGCGGACTTCGACGCCCGCTACTGGGAGGCCATCGCCCGCCGCGAGGCCCGCGAACCGCTCCAGCACATCACCGGACGCGCCTTCTTCCGCTACCTGGAACTCCAGGTGGGCCCCGGCGTCTTCGTCCCCCGCCCGGAGACCGAATCGGTCGTCGGCTGGGCGATAGACGCCGTACGCGCGATGGACGTCGTCGAACCGGTCGTCGTCGACCTGTGCAGCGGCTCGGGCGCCATCGCCCTGGCCATGGCCCAGGAGGTGCCGCGCTCCCGCGTGCACGCCGTGGAGCTGTCCGACGACGCCCTCAAGTGGACCAGGAAGAACGCCGAGGGGTCCAGGGTCACCGTCCACCGGGGAGACGCGCTCACCGCCCTCCCCGAGCTCGACGGCCAGGTCGACCTGGTCATCTCCAACCCGCCGTACATCCCGCTCACCGAATGGGAGTACGTGGCACCCGAGGCCCGCGACCACGACCCGGAGATGGCCCTCTTCTCCGGCGAGGACGGCCTCGACACCATCCGCGGCATCGAACGCACCGCGCACCGCCTGCTGCGCCCCGGCGGCCTCGTCGTCATCGAGCACGCCGACACCCAGGGCGGCCAGGTGCCGTGGATCTTCACCGAGGAGCGTGGCTGGGCCGACGCGGCCGACCACCCCGACCTGAACAACCGGCCGCGGTTCGCCACGGCCCGCAAGGCCATGCCGTGACCGGCGGCCACCGCCCGCACGACCCGTACCCGCCCTACCCGTACACGCTTGAGGAGGCCGGCTGATGGCACGGCGATACGACTGCAACGACGCGACCGACCGTACGACGGGTCTGCGTGAAGCCGCGTCCGCCGTCCGCCGCGGCGAACTGGTCGTGCTGCCCACCGACACCGTGTACGGGCTCGGTGCGGATGCCTTCAGTTCCGAGGGCGTCGCCGGCCTGCTGGACGCCAAGGGCCGCGGCCGCAACATGCCGACCCCCGTCCTGATCGGCTCCCCGAACACCCTGCACGGGCTGGTCACCGACTTCTCCGAGCAGGCCTGGGAACTCGTCGACGCCTTCTGGCCCGGTGCCCTCACGCTCGTCGCCAAGCACCAGCCGTCGCTCCAGTGGGACCTCGGGGACACCCGTGGCACCGTCGCCGTCCGGATGCCGCTGCACCCGGTCGCCATCGAGCTGCTCACCGAGGTCGGCCCGATGGCCGTCTCCAGCGCCAACCTCACCGGCCACCCGTCCCCCGAGGACTGCGACGCCGCCCAGGAGATGCTCGGCGACTCCGTCTCCGTCTACCTCGACGGCGGCCCGACGCCCGGCATCGTGCCGTCGTCGATCGTCGACGTGACCGGCAAGGTCCCCGTACTGCTGCGCGCGGGCGCGCTCTCCGTCGAGGAACTCCGCAAGGTGGTACCCGACCTTGAGGTGGCCAATTGACCGCCCCCGAGGGGCGTGGCATAGCGGGGCGGGCCGACACTTTCCGCATCCTCCACGTCAGCACCGGCAACGTCTGCCGCTCGCCGATCACCGAGCGGCTCACCCGGCACGCCCTGGTGGACCGCCTCGGCGATCCGCGGCAGGGCGGACTGATCGTGGAGAGCGCGGGCACCTGGGGCCATGAAGGCGCCCCCATGGAGGCCAACGCCGAGACGGTCCTCGCCGACTTCGGCGCCGACACCACCGGCTTCGTCGGGCGGGAACTCCTCGACGAGCACGTGATCCGCGCCGACCTGGTGCTCACCGCCACCCGCGACCACCGGGCCCAGGTCATCTCGATGGGTCACTCGGCCGGCCTGCGGACCTTCACCCTCAAGGAATTCACCCGGCTGGTCCGGGCCATAGACCCCGCCACGCTGCCCGACCCGCGTGACGAGGGCGTCGTCGAACGCGCCCGCGCACTGGTCCGCGCCGCGGCCGCGCTGCGCGGCTGGCTGCTGGCCCCCACCGCCGACGCCGACGAGGTGTATGACCCGTACGGCGCCCCGATCACGTTCTTCCGGTCCATCGGCGACGAGATCAACCAGGCCCTCGACCCGGTCGTCACGGCCCTGACGGGCATTACGGCCGGCCACTGAGGACGCGGCCCTGCCGCCCGCCCCGGCGGCCGGAGGCCGGCGCAGCGGGCCGAAGCCCGGGAGGCCCCCCGGGGCCGAGCGGTGCGAGGGGCGCGTGGGGAGTGGTGTTCAATCAGGCCCTCGACCCGGTCGTCACGGCCCTGACGGGCATTACGGCCGGCCACTGAGGACGCGGCCCTGCCGCCCACCCCGGCGGCCGGAGGCCGGCGCAGCGGGCCGAAGCCCGGGAGAGGCCCCCCGGGGCCGAGCGGTGCGAGGGGCGCGTGGGGAGTGGTGTTCAATCAGGCCCTCGACCCGGTCGTCACGGCCCTGACGGGCATTACGGCCGACCACTGAGGACGCGGCCCTGCCGCCCGCCCCGGCGGCCGGAGGCCGGCGCAGCGGGCCGAAGCCCGGGAGGCCCCCCGGGGCCGAGCGGTGCGAGGGGCGCGTGGGGAGTGGTGTTCAACCAGGCCCTCGACCCGGTCGTCACGGCCCTGACGGGCATTACGGCCGACCACTGAGGACGCGGCCCTGCCGCCCGCCCCGACGGCCGGAGGCCGGCGCAGCGGGCCGAAGCCCGGGAGGCCCCCCGGGGCCGAGCGGCGTGTCCGGAACGGTGTTCACCGGGTACCGGCCCCGCACTGGGCGCAGACCGCTCCGACGCCACTCCGACGGCTGTACGCCCGGACCGGGCATTGGGGGGCCGGGCGGGTGTACGACGTCGCCGTACAGCGGGCAGGGGGCTTCTTCCGGGCCTACATTTGGAGCTGACCCAAGCGCACCCCTCCCCAGGCCCGGAGCTTCCCGATGCCGGTCATCACTCCTGCCGCATCCCCCTCCGACGCCGGGACCAGCCTGCCGCAGGACTTCGGCGCCCTGCTCCGGGAAGATCCGGAGATCGCCGCCGTGCTCCTGGGCGAGCTGCACCGGCAGTCGACCACCCTGCAGCTGATCGCCGCCGAGAACTTCACCTCGCCCGCGGTCCTGGCCGCCCTCGGCTCACCGCTCGCCAACAAGTACGCCGAGGGCTACCCCGACGCCCGCTACCACGGCGGCTGCGAGTACGCCGACGCCGCCGAACGCATCGCCTGCCGACGGGCCACCGAGCTCTTCGGCGCCGAACACGCCAACGTCCAGGCACACTCCGGCTCCTCCGCCGTCCTCGCCGCGTACGCGGCCCTGCTGCGCCCCGGCGACACGGTGCTCGCGATGGGACTCCCGTACGGCGGACATCTCACCCACGGCTCGCCCGCCAACTTCTCCGGCCGCTGGTTCGAGTTCATCGGATACGGGGTCGACTCCGAGAGCGGCCTGATCGACTACGAGCAGGTGCGCACCCTGGCCCGATCGCACCGCCCCAAGGCGATCGTCAGCGGCTCGATCTCGTACCCCCGCCATCCCGACTACGAACACTTCCGGGACATCGCGGACGAGGTGGGCGCGTACCTCATCGCCGACGCCGCGCACCCGATGGGACTGATCGCCGGGGGAGCGGCGCCGAGCCCGGTGCCGTATGCCGATGTGGTCTGCGCGACCACGCACAAGGTGCTGCGCGGTCCGCGCGGCGGGATGATCCTGTGCGGTGCGGAGCTGGCCGAGCGCATCGACCGGGCGGTCTTCCCCTTCACGCAGGGTGGCGCGCAGATGCACACGGTCGCTGCGAAGGCCGTCGCGTTCGGGGAGGCGGCCACGCCCGCGTTCACGGACTACGCCCATCGTGTGGTGGCCCATGCCCGGGTGCTGGCGGCCGGCCTGGCGGCCGAGGGCTTCGAGATCACCACGGGCGGCACGGACACCCACCTGATCGTCGCGGACCCGGCCCCGCTCGGCGTCGACGGCCCGGTCGCCCGCGCCCGGCTGGCAGCGGCCGGCCTGGTGCTGGACACCTGCGCGCTTCCGTACGGGGACGCCCGGGGCGTCAGACTGGGCACCGCGGCCGTCACCACCCAGGGCATGGACGACGCCGACATGGCGCGGCTGGCGGCGCTCTTCGGAGCGGCGGTGCGTGAGGAGGGCGACATCCGGGCGGAGGTCCGGGAGCTGGCCCGGAAATATCCGCCCTATCCGGCGTAGACCTGGTCCGTGCAACCATCGGCCCGTCCTCCGTGTCCTCAACCACGGGTCCCACCTCGTTAAGGTGTGGGCTGAGATGGCCGGCGAAATCTGTGGGGCAGCCCGTGCGTGATTACCTGCTGACGCTCTGTGTCACGGCCGCGGTGACCTATCTGCTGACCGGCCCGGTGCGTAAATTCGCCATCGCGGTCGGGGCGATGCCCGCGATCCGTGCGCGTGACGTCCACCGAGAACCGACACCGCGGCTCGGTGGCATCGCCATGTTCGGCGGGCTGTGCGCGGGGCTGATCGTCGCGTCGCATCTGTACAACCTCGACTGGGTCTTCAAACTCTCCAGCGAGCCGCGGGCGCTGCTCTCCGGGGCCGCGCTGATCTGGCTGATCGGTGTGCTGGACGACAAGTTCGAGATCGACGCACTGATCAAGCTCGGCGGGCAGATGATCGCCGCCGCCGTCATGGTGATCCAGGGCCTGACGATCCTGTGGCTGCCGATCCCCGGCGTCGGCACCGTCGCGCTCACTCAGTGGCAGGGCACGCTGCTCACGGTCGCCCTGGTCGTCATCACGATCAACGCGGTCAACTTCGTCGACGGTCTGGACGGTCTCGCGGCGGGCACGGTCTGCATCGCCTCCGCCGCGTTCTTCCTGTACACGTACCGGCTCTGGTACGGGCACATGATCGAGGCCGCGGCCCCCGCGACGCTCTTCACGGCGATTCTGATGGGCATGTGCCTGGGCTTCCTGCCGCACAACATGCATCCGGCCCGGATCTTCATGGGCGACTCGGGTTCGATGCTGATCGGCCTCGTGCTGGCGGCGGGCGCGATCTCCGTCACCGGGCAGGTCGACCCGGACACCATGAAGCTCTTCGCGGGCAGTGAGCGCGAGGCCACCCACGCGATGCTGCCGGTCTTCATCCCGCTGCTGCTGCCGCTGACCATCATCGCGATCCCGGCCGCCGACCTGGTCCTGGCGATCGTGCGGCGTACCTGGAACGGGCAGTCGCCGTTCGCGGCGGACCGCGGCCATCTGCACCACCGGTTGCTGGAGATCGGCCATTCGCACAGCAGGTCCGTGCTGATCATGTACTTCTGGTCGGCGCTGATCGCCTTCGGTGCGGTCGGCTACTCCGTGCACTCGGCGTCCCTGTGGATCGTGCTGGTCATCATGGGGCTGAGCGCGCTGGGCCTCGTACTGCTGTTGATGCCCCGGTTCACCCCGCAGGCGCCGTACTGGGCGGAACGGTTCCTACCGCCCCGCTACCGTCGGCGTCGCGGCAAGGACGGGGTGCCCGACGCGGAACCATCGGCTCCGGACGAGGCCCAACAGCGGCCCCTGGACACGCAGATGGGGCAGGAGGGGCACGAGCTCCAGGAGAGGGCCCCGGTCGTCGTGGGAGTTTCCGGCGTCAACGGGGCGACCGCGATCGGCCCCCGTTCGCGTCTTTCGGACAGAGACACGGCTGATTCAGCACGTTGACGATTTGGTCATCGAGGGGCAATACCAGACAAGGCATAAAGTTGTCTTGCTCACACGCGCGGGTTCGCCCACGTGTGTGACAGCGGGCACACTTTCTTGGTAAAGACCTCATCAAATAGTTTGTGATACCGTTCACGATGCCCGGTAACGGAGTTGAAGGACCTGAGTGCCACGGTCCATCGGCCCGAGGCACCGACTCGGACCGGGCCTACGCTCGTCCATGACGACACACTGCCCACCCCCTGCAAGCGGAGCTGCCGCCATGCCGTCCAACGACGTCCGGACTCTCCTTCAAGCCGCCGTACCCACCGCTGTCGCCGGCGCTGTTGCTGCCGCCGTCAGTGGTGGCGTTGCCGGCGGCAAGGGAGCCCTGGGCGCGGTCGTTGCGACGATCGTGGTGATCCTCTTCATGGGGATCGGACTCATGGTCCTGCAGCGGACCGCGCGGTCCCTGCCCCATCTGTTCCAGGCGATGGGGCTGATGCTGTATACGACTCAGCTTCTCCTGTTGTTCGTTTTCGTCGCCGTATTCAAGAACACCACCATGTTCAACCCGAGGGCCTTCGCGATCACGCTGGTCGCGACGACTCTCGTGTGGATCGGCGCACAGACGCGTGCGCACATGAAGGCCAAGATCCTTTACGTCGAACCCGAGTCCGACAAGGGCGAAAAGCCCAAGAACACCGGGTCGAAGACGTGAAGGGTAGGGGCGGAATAAGTGCGAGTCCGGGACCCTGCTATCGTCCGGTTCCAACTGCGGCACTGCGGGCGCGGGCATGTGAGCTGACGCCTGCTCGATCGCGAGGCTCAATGCCTGACTGCCGCTCACACATCCGTAACACCAGTCCAGTGCCGAACCGCGGCTGCGCGCCGCGCCGACACAACGAGGTTGCCGTACCTATGCGCCACGCTGAAGGAGCCCGCGGTGAGTGCTGACCCGACACAGGTGCTCGCCTTCGAGACCGATTGCCACATCTTCTCCGGTTGTGGTTTCCCGGGTCCTGGCTTGCACTCTTTCCTGTTCGAGCCGATCTTCGGTGACGCGAACAGCAACGTCTACTTCAACAAGACGATGCTGCTGGCGCTCCTCGGTACGGTCATCATCGTCGGCTTCTTCTGGGCTGCCTTCCGTAAGCCGAAGGTCGTTCCGGGCAAGCTGCAGATGGTCGCCGAGGCCGGCTACGACTTCGTCCGCCGCGGCATCGTCTACGAGACGCTCGGCAAGCGCGAGGGCGAGAAGTACGTCCCGCTGATGGTGTCGATCTTCTTCTTCGTGTGGATGATGAACCTCTGGTCGATCATCCCGCTCGCCCAGTTCCCGGTGACGTCGGTCATCGCGTACCCGGCCGCTCTGGCCCTGATCGTCTACGTCCTCTGGATGAGCATCACGTTCAAGAGGCACGGCTTCGTCGGTGGCTTCAAGAACCTGACCGGCTACGACAAGTCGCTCGGCGGGGTTCTGCCGCTGATCATGGTCATCGAGTTCTTCTCGAACGTCCTGGTCCGCCCCTTCACGCACGCGGTCCGACTCTTCGCGAACATGTTCGCGGGCCACACGCTGCTGCTGCTCTTCACCATCGCCAGCTGGTACCTGCTGAACGGCATCGGTATCGCCTACGCGGGTGTGTCGTTCGTGATGGTCATCGTGATGACGGTCTTCGAGCTCTTCATCCAGGCCGTTCAGGCATACGTCTTCGTGCTCCTGGCGTGCACCTTCATCCAGGGCGCTGTCGCCGAGCACCACTGATCGCGCCTCCCATACCCCCAGTCGTCCGGTGGCCAACCCCCGCCGGTCCGTGAAAGAGAAGGAAGAACTGGCATGTCCCAGACCCTTGCCGCTGTCACCGGTTCCCTCAGCTCCGTTGGTTACGGCCTGTCCGCCATCGGCCCCGGCGTCGGCGTCGGCATCATCTTCGGTAATGGCACGCAGGCTCTCGCCCGTCAGCCCGAGGCTGCCGGCCTGATCCGCGCCAACCAGATCCTCGGCTTCGCCTTCTGTGAGGCGCTCGCCCTGATCGGTCTGGTCATGCCGTTCGTCTACCCGACCTCCTGACTGGTCGGGAACAGACCATCCGACGGAAGGCACTGACGTGAACCCTCTGGTTCAGCTCGCGGCGGAGAAGCCGGAAAACCCGCTTGTCCCGCCGATCCCTGAGCTCGTCATTGGCTTCATCGCCTTTGTCATCGTCTTCGGCTTCCTCGCCAAGAAGCTCCTCCCGAACATCAACAAGGTTCTGGAAGAGCGTCGCGAGGCCATCGAAGGCGGTATCGAAAAGGCCGATGCGGCCCAGACCGAGGCCCAGAGCGTGCTTGAGCAGTACAAGGCTCAGCTCGCCGAGGCCCGCCACGAAGCCGCGCGCCTGCGCCAGGAGGCTCAGGAGCAGGGCGCCGTGATCCTGCAGGAAATGCGGGCGGAAGGCCAGCGGCAGCGCGAGGAGATCATCGCTGCCGGCCACGCCCAGATCGAGGCGGACCGCAAGGCCGCGGCCTCCGCGCTGCGCCAGGACGTGGGCAAGCTCGCCACCGACCTGGCCGGCAAGCTCGTCGGCGAGTCCCTCGAGGACCACGCCCGGCAGAGCGGCACCGTCGACCGTTTCCTCGACGAGCTCGAGGCGAAGGCCGAGGCCGTCCGATGAACGGCGCGAGCCGCGAGGCACTGGCTGCCGCACGCGAGCGTCTCGACGCGCTGACCGACAACACGTCGGTCGACGCGGCGAAGCTCGCCGAGGAGCTGGCCGCCGTCACGGCGCTCCTCCAGCGCGAGGTCTCACTGCGACGGGTCCTCACCGACCCGTCGCAGGCCGGCGAGGCCAAGGCCGAGCTGGCCGGACGACTGCTGCGCGGTCAGGTGGGTGGCGAGGCCGTCGACCTGATCTCCGGCATGGTCCGCTCCCGCTGGTCGCAGTCGCGTGACCTGGTCGACTCGGTCGAGGTACTGGCGAACACCGCAGACCTCACCGCCGCCCAGCGCGGCGGGGACCTCGACGACGTCGAGGACGAGCTGTTCCGGTTCGGCCGGATCGTCTCGTCCGACAAGGAACTGCGCGCCGCGCTCACCGGCCGGTCCGGATCCACCGCTGCCAAGAGCGAGCTGCTGCGCAGCCTGCTCGGCGGCAAGGCACGGTCCACCACCGAGCGCCTGGTCGTGCGGCTGGTGACCCAGCCGCGTGGACGTAGCCTTGAAGCGGGACTCGAGTCCCTCTCCAAGCTCGCCGCGGAGCGCCGGAACCGCATGGTCGCCGTGGTGACCTCGGCAGTACCGCTGAGCGATCAGCAGAAGCAGCGCCTCGGCGCCGCGCTGGCGAAGATCTACGGTCGGCCGATGCACCTGAATCTCGATGTGGACCCCACGGTCCTCGGCGGGATCACGGTGCAGGTCGGTGACGAGGTCATCAACGGCACCATCGCGGAGCGCCTCGAAGAGGCGACCCGTCGCATGGCCGGCTGACGAGCACAGCGCAGCAACAGAACAGAGCAAGACCAGCGGCCCGGTTGGGCCGTGCAGAAATTGCAGAAGATTCCTGGGGGTCGGCCCCCAGACCCCCTTAAGAAACTTCGGGCCCAACAAGGAGAGCAGGGAACCCAGATGGCGGAGCTCACGATCCGGCCGGAGGAGATCCGGGACGCGCTGGAGAACTTTGTCCAGTCGTACAAGCCGGACGCGGCCTCGCGCGAGGAGGTCGGTACGGTCAGCGTTGCCGGCGACGGCATCGCGAAGGTCGAGGGTCTTCCCTCGGCCATGGCGAACGAGCTGCTGAAGTTCGAGGACGGCACCCTCGGTCTCGCCCTCAACCTCGAGGAGCGCGAGATCGGTGCGATCGTTCTCGGCGAGTTCAGCGGTATCGAAGAGGGCCAGCCGGTGCAGCGCACCGGTGAGGTGCTCTCCGTCGGTGTGGGCGAGGGCTACCTCGGCCGCGTCGTCGACCCGCTCGGCAACCCGATCGACGGTCTCGGCGAGATCGCGACCGACAGCCGCCGCGCCCTCGAGCTGCAGGCCCCTGGCGTCATGGTCCGCAAGTCGGTGCACGAGCCGATGCAGACCGGCTACAAGGCCGTCGACGCCATGGTGCCGATCGGCCGCGGCCAGCGTCAGCTGATCATCGGTGACCGTCAGACGGGTAAGACCGCTCTGGCCGTCGACACGATCATCAACCAGCGCGACAACTGGCGCTCGGGCGACGTGAACAAGCAGGTGCGCTGCATCTACGTCGCCATCGGTCAGAAGGGTTCCACCATCGCCTCCGTGCGTGGTGCCCTGGAAGAGGCCGGCGCGCTCGAGTACACGACCATCGTCGCCGCCCCGGCGTCCGACCCGGCCGGCTTCAAGTACCTTGCGCCGTACACCGGTTCGGCCATCGGCCAGCACTGGATGTACCAGGGCAAGCACGTCCTGATCATCTTCGACGACCTCTCGAAGCAGGCCGACGCCTACCGCGCCGTGTCGCTTCTGCTGCGCCGTCCGCCGGGCCGTGAGGCCTACCCGGGCGACGTCTTCTACCTCCACTCGCGTCTGCTGGAGCGCTGCGCCAAGCTCTCCGACGACATGGGTGCCGGTTCGATGACGGGCCTCCCGATCGTCGAGACCAAGGCGAACGACGTGTCGGCGTTCATCCCGACCAACGTCATCTCCATCACCGACGGCCAGTGCTTCCTGGAGTCCGACCTGTTCAACGCCGGCCAGCGCCCGGCCCTGAACGTCGGTATCTCGGTCTCCCGTGTCGGTGGTTCCGCCCAGCACAAGGCGATGCGCCAGGTCTCCGGCCGACTCCGTGTCGACCTCGCCCAGTACCGCGAGCTGGAGGCGTTCGCCGCCTTCGGTTCCGACCTGGACGCGGCCTCGAAGGCGTCGCTGGAGCGCGGTAAGCGCATGGTCGAGCTGCTGAAGCAGCCGCAGTACGCCCCGTTCCCGGTCGAGGAGCAGGTCGTCTCCGTCTGGGCCGGCACCACCGGCAAGATGGACGACGTCCCGGTCGAGGACATCCGCCGCTTCGAGAGCGAGCTGCTGGAGTACCTGCGCCGTGAGCGCAAGGACCTCCTGACCAGCATCGCCGAGGGCGCCAAGATGTCCGACGACACGCTGCAGTCGATCGCTGACGCGATCGCCGCCTTCAAGCAGCAGTTCGAGACCTCGGACGGCAAGCTCCTGGGCGAGGGCTGATCGATGGGCGCTCAGCTTCGCGTTTACAAGCGCCGCATCCAAGCCGTCACCGCGACCAAGAAGATCACCAAGGCGATGGAGATGATCGCCGCCTCGCGCATCGTCAAGGCGCAGCGCAAGGTGGCGGCGTCGATGCCGTACGCGACCGAGCTCACCCGCGCGGTGACCGCGGTGGCGACCGGCTCGACCACCAAGCACCCGCTCACCACCGAGGCCGAGTCCCCGGTCCGCGCCGCGGTTCTGCTCATCACGAGCGACCGCGGTCTGGCCGGCGGCTACTCCTCCAACGCCATCAAGGCGGCGGAGCGGCTCCGGGAGCGGCTCGCAGGTGAGGGCAAGGAGGTCGACACGTACATCGTCGGCCGCAAGGGTGTCGCTTACTACGGCTTCCGCGAGCGCAAGGTCGCAGACTCCTGGACCGGCTTCACCGACAGCCCGTCGTATGCGGATGCCAAGAACGTCGCTGCGCCGCTGATCGAGGTCGTCCAGAAGGACTCGGCCGAGGGCGGCGTCGACGAACTGCACATCGTCTTCACCGAGTTCGTGTCGATGATGACGCAGAACGCGGTCGACGACCGGATGCTGCCGCTTTCGCTCGACAAGGTTGCTGAAGAGAGCGGTGCGAAGGGCGAGATCCTTCCGCTGTTCGACTTCGAGCCGTCGGCCGAGGACGTCCTCGACGCCCTTCTGCCACGCTACGTCGAGAGCCGTATCTACAATGCACTGCTGCAGGCAGCCGCTTCCGAGCACGCCGCCCGCCGCCGCGCGATGAAGTCGGCGACCGACAACGCCGGGGATCTGATCAAGAGCCTCTCCCGGCTTGCCAACGCGGCCCGCCAGGCCGAAATCACCCAGGAAATCAGCGAGATCGTCGGCGGTGCAGGTGCTCTGGCCGACGCGTCCGCGGGGAGTGACAAGTAATGACGACGACAGTTGAGACGGCCGCTGCCACGGGCCGCGTCGCCCGGGTCATCGGCCCGGTCGTCGACGTGGAGTTCCCCGTCGACGCGATGCCGGAGATCTACAACGCCCTGCACGTCGAGGTAGCGGACCCGGCCGAGGCCGGCGCCCGTAAGACGCTGACCCTCGAGGTCGCCCAGCACCTGGGCGACGGCGTGGTCCGCGCGATCTCGATGCAGCCCACCGACGGTCTGGTCCGCCAGGCTCCGGTGACCGACACGGGTGCGGGCATCACCGTCCCGGTCGGTGACATCACCAAGGGCAAGGTGTTCAACACCCTCGGTCAGATCCTGAACGAGCCGGAGGCCGAGGCGCAGATCACCGAGCGCTGGCCGATCCACCGCAAGGCCCCGGCCTTCGACCAGCTCGAGTCCAAGACCGAGATGTTCGAGACCGGCCTGAAGGTCGTCGACCTGCTGACCCCGTACGTCAAGGGCGGCAAGATCGGTCTGTTCGGTGGTGCGGGCGTCGGCAAGACGGTCCTCATCCAGGAAATGATCATGCGTGTGGCGAAGCTGCACGAGGGTGTGTCGGTGTTCGCCGGTGTCGGTGAGCGCACCCGTGAGGGCAACGACCTCATCGACGAGATGACCGACTCGGGCGTCCTGGACAAGACCGCGCTGGTCTTCGGCCAGATGGACGAGCCGCCGGGCACCCGTCTGCGGGTCGCGCTGTCCGCCCTGACCATGGCGGAGTACTTCCGCGATGTGCAGAAGCAGGACGTGCTGCTCTTCATCGACAACATCTTCCGCTTCACGCAGGCCGGTTCCGAGGTCTCCACGCTGCTCGGCCGTATGCCGTCCGCAGTGGGTTACCAGCCGACCCTGGCCGACGAGATGGGTGTGCTCCAGGAGCGCATCACCTCGACGCGTGGTCACTCGATCACCTCGATGCAGGCGATCTACGTCCCCGCGGACGACCTGACCGACCCGGCCCCGGCCACCACGTTCGCCCACCTCGACGCGACGACGGTGCTCTCCCGTCCGATCTCCGAGAAGGGCATCTACCCGGCCGTGGACCCGCTGGACTCCACGTCCCGCATCCTGGACCCGCGCTACATCACGCAGGAGCACTACGACGCGGCCAGCCGTGTCAAGGGAATCCTGCAGAAGTACAAGGACCTCCAGGACATCATCGCGATCCTCGGTATCGACGAGCTGGGCGAGGAGGACAAGCTCGTTGTCCACCGTGCCCGTCGCGTCGAGCGCTTCCTGTCGCAGAACACCCACGCCGCCAAGCAGTTCACCGGCCTGGACGGTTCGGACGTGCCGCTCGACGAGTCGATCGCCGCGTTCAACGCGATCTGCGACGGTGAGTACGACCACTTCCCGGAGCAGGCGTTCTTCATGTGCGGCGGCATTGATGACCTCAAGGCCAAGGCCAAGGAGCTCGGCGTCTCCTGAGCCGATGGCTCACCGAGGGGGGCGGGTGCGTCCCGTCCCCCTCACCACGCCCCGTAGAATTGACCCAACACCCGGCATGAACGGCCGGGTGGTGACCCGAGGAGCCACCCTTGGCTGCTGAGCTGCACGTCGAGCTGGTCGCCGCGGACCGCAGTGTCTGGTCCGGCGAGGCCACCCTGGTCGTCGCGCGCACCACGTCCGGCGACATCGGCGTCATGCCCGGTCACCAGCCGCTTCTGGGTGTGCTGGAATCGGGCCCGGTGACGATCCGTACGAGCGATGGTGCGACCGTGATCGCCGCTGTGCACGGCGGTTTCATCTCGTTCGCGGACGACAAGCTCTCGCTGCTCGCGGAGATCGCGGAGCTGGCGGACGAGATCGATGTCCGGCGCGCCGAGCGTGCGCTGGAGCGTGCGAAGTCGGACACGGACGCCGCCTCCGAGCGGCGCGCCGAAGTGCGACTGCGTGCGGTGTCGGCGCACTAGCGCACCGCGACCACGTAGCTTTACCCTCAGCCGCGGCCCGAGCTGGAGACCCCTCCAGACCGGGCCGCGGCTGAGGCGATGCAGATGCGGTTGTAGTTCTGGCGGTATCCGTTACTCGACGACGCGAGGAGGTTGGTGGAGATGTTCCTCGCGCTGTGGGTGGGCGGGCTGGTCGTCGCACTGGTCATGGTTGGACTCTTCGTCTTCGGTCTGCGCCGGCGGCTGATTCAGCGCTCCGGTGGGACCTTCGACTGCAGCCTGCGATGGAATGTGCCGGAGGAGCCCGATCTCTCGGGCAAGGGCTGGGTGTATGGCGTCGCCCGGTACAGCGGAGACCGGATCGACTGGTTCCGGGTCTTCTCGTACTCTCTGCGCCCGCGCCGGGGCCTGGAACGTTCCGCGATCGAGGTGGTCGCCCGTCGGCTGCCCGAGGGCGAGGAAGAGCTGGCACTCCTGTCTGACGCCGTGGTGCTCGGCTGTCTTCATCGTGGGACCCGCCTTGAGCTGGCCATGAGCGAGGACGCGCTGACCGGATTCCTCGCCTGGCTGGAGGCGGCTCCGCCCGGCCAGCGGGTCAACGTCGCCTAGAAGACTCATGAAGATCTTGGCCGGGCTCCCGACGCCTGGTACGCACACCTGCGGCGTTGCCAAAACGACCTGACAGCTCCTTCCTCAAGCTCTCAACTGCGTTCGAGCAGGGGAGGCCCCATCTGAGGCCGCTTCGGCGCCTTGCAGCTGCACGCACCGGACGCCGCTCGCTGATCCGGCCAAGATCTTCAGCACCCTCCTGGGGTCTTTCGAACAGCAGCATGCGAAAAGCCGGGGAGACGGGGGGCGGACCCGTCTCCCCGGCTGCTTTTCGGGGTGGTGCGCGGTACTGAGTGGGGGACTACTTCAGACCGTTGCTGATCGCGCCGACGAGTTCGCCGTTGCTGGTGTCACCGCTGAACTCCCAGAAGAACGCGCCTCCCAGGCCCTGGCCCTTCGCCCAGGTCATCTTGGACGCGATGGTGGCCGGGGTGTCGTAGCTCCACCAGTTGGTGCCGCAGTGCGCGTACGCGGTACCGGCGACTGTTCCGGTGGCCGGGCAGCTGGTCTTGAGGACCTTGTAGTCCTCGATGCCGGCTTCGTACGTGCCGGGGGCCGCTCCGGTGGCGGTGCCGCCGGGCGCGTCCTGGGTGACGCCGGTCCAGCCGCGGCCGTAGAAGCCGATGCCGAGCAGCAGCTTCGAGGCCGGGACACCCTGCGCCTTCAGTTTGGCGATGGCGTCGGCGGAGTTGAAGCCGGCCTGCGGGATGCCGTTGTACGAGGTGAGCGGGGAGTGCGGGGCGGTCGGGCCCTTCGCGTCCCAGGCGCCGAAGAAGTCGTACGTCATCACGTTGTACCAGTCGAGCGACTGGGCGGCGCCCGCGTAGTCGGTGGCGTCGATCTTGCCACCGGTGGAGGCGTCGGCGGTGATGGCGGCCGTCACCAGGTACTTGCTGCCGAACTTCGAGCGCAGCGCCGAGGTGATGCCCTTCAGTGCGGCCGGGCCGCTGGTGTCACAGGTCAGGCCGCAGGCGTTGGGGTACTCCCAGTCGATGTCGATGCCGTCGAAGACATCGGCCCAGCGGGGGTCCTCCACCAGGTCGTAGCAGGACTGGGCGAACGCGGCCGGGTTCTTCGCGGCCTCACCGAAGCCGCCGGACCAGGTCCAGCCGCCGAAGGACCACAGCACCTTGATGTTCGGGTACTTCGCCTTGAGCTTGCGCAGCTGGTTGAAGCTGCCGCGCAACGGCTGGTCCCAGGTGTCGGCGACGCCGTCGACGGACTTGTCGGCGGTGTACGCCATGTCGTAGTCGGCGTAGGAGTCACCGATCGCGCACTTGCCGCCGGTCACATTGCCGAAGGCGTAGTTGATGTGCGTGATCTTCGCGGCCGAACCCGAGGTGTCCAGGTTCTTGACGTGGTAATTCCGGCCGTAGACGCCCCAGTCGGTGAAGTAGCCGAGGTTGACCTTGCCGCCGGTGCCGGGGTTGCCGCCGCCACCGGTGGTGTGGACCTTGACCGCACCGCTGACCGGACCGGTCTGGTCAGCGGTGTCACGGGCCTGCACGGTGTACGAGTAGTCCGTGCCCGCGGTGAGACCGGTGTTGGTGTACGTCGTACCGGTGACGGTGGCGACGACGGCGCCGTCGCGCAGCACGTCGTAGTTCTTGATGCCGTGGTCGTCGGTCGCCGCGGTCCAGCTCAGCTTGACCGAGGTGTCGGTGATGGAGCTCGCGGTGGGGGTTCCCGGGGCGGAGGGGGCGTTGTCGCCGGGGACGCTGCCGCCGTCGCAGGAGGCGCCGTTCAGCTTGCAGCCGGTGGGGGCACCGGAGCCGGTGCCGTTGAAGCCGAAGGAGACGCTGGCGCCCGGTGCGACCGAGCCGTTCCAGCCGACGTTCTTGGCGGTCCAGTGGGTTCCGGAGCCGGTGACGGTGGCGTCCCAGGCGGAGCCGACCGCGGTGCCCGAGGGGAAGTCCCACTCGATGGTCCAGGAGGAGAGGGCGGTGGTGCCGGTGTTCTTCACCGTCCACTGGCCCTCGAAGCCGCTGCCCCAGTCGGACTTCTTGAGGTACGTGGCGGTTGCCGAGGTGGCGGCTTCGGCGGGGGCGGCCAGGCCGACCATCGCGGCGAGCGGAAGAAGCAGCGCGGTGAGGCCCGCGACGGCTCTGGATCTGGTGGCTCTGCCGGTCCCGAATCTGAACCGGGTCCGGTGTAGGGGGGTTTCAGTGCTCAACGGTGCTCCTCGGGTGAGGTCCGGACAAACGGGGGTGGTCCGTGGACTGCAAACCCTGCGCCGCCCTGAGCACGCCTTGTCATGGTGCACTCACCGCAGTGTGCTCGGTGAGACTAGGAAGGTCTGGACCAATCGTCAAGAGGTCCAGACCAACGTTCGGAGCTAAACCTCAGATACCCAACTCCCGCGCCAGCACCGCCGCCTGGACCCGGCTGCGCAGCTCCAGCTTGCCCAGCAACCTGCTGACGTGCGTCTTCACCGTCGCCTCGGCCATCGAGAGCCGGACCGCGATCTCGGCATTCGACAGCCCGGCGCCCAGAGCACCGAGCACCTCGCGCTCCCGCCGGGTGAGAGCGTCGAGCACCGCAGGATCGGGCGCGTTCACCGGCCGTACGGGGGTGTTCCCCGCGAACTCCGCGATCAGACGGCGCGTCACGGCCGGGGCGATCAGCCCCTCGCCGCGTGCCACCGTACGTACCGCTTCGAGCAGATCGCGTGCCTCGGTGTTCTTCAGCAGGAACCCCGCCGCCCCCGCCCGCAGCGCCCCGAAGACGTACTCGTCCAGATCGAAGGTCGTCAGCACCAGCACGTCCGCGAGTCGCTCGGCCACCACCTGTGCGGTCGCCGACACCCCGTCGAGCCGCGGCATCGACACGTCCATCAGCACCAGATCGGGCCGCAGCTCGCGGGCCAGCCGCACCGCCTCCTCGCCGTCCCCGGCCTCGCCCACGACCTCGATGTCCGGCGCGCTGCGCAGAATGAGCACCAGCCCCGCACGGACGGCCGACTGGTCCTCGGCGACCACCACCCGGATCGTCATGCCTTCACATTCCCTTCCGCCACGGGCAGTTCGGCACGTACCCGCCAGATCATCGGTCCGTCGCCGGTGCGCACCGGACCCGCCTCGATCGCTCCGCCGAGCAGCACCACCCGCTCCCGCATACCCACCAGACCGGCCCCCGTGCCGGGCGCGCGCGGCCCGGCACGGCGGCCGAACACGCTGCTGACCTCCACGGCGAGCAGCGGCCCGGCCCACCCGAGCCGCACCACCACCGGGCCGGGCGCGGCATGCTTGAGCGCGTTCGTCAGCGACTCCTGGACGATCCGGTACGCGGCCAGCTCGACCGGTGCGGGCAGCGGCCCCCGCTCGTCGCGGACGTCCTCGAAGACGCAGGTCAGACCGCTTGTCGCGGCGTTCGTACGGGCCTGCCCGATCAGCGCGTCCAGCGAGGCGAGCGTCGGCGAGGTGCTCGGCTCCGGGTTCGCGTCACCGGTGCGCAACAGCCCGATCAGCCGGCGCATCTCGGCGAGGCCGTCGACGCTGTTCTCGCGGATCACACCCAGCGCCTCGCGCGAGGTGTCCGGCTCGTCGATGGAGAGCGCGGCGGTGGAGTGGATGGCGATGGCGGAAAGATGGTTGGCCACCATGTCGTGCAGCTCTCGGGCCATCCGGGCGCGCTCCGCGGTCACCGCCTGCGTCCGGTCCATCTCGGCCAGCAGCGCGGTCTGATCGGCGCGCAGCAGGGCGGCCTCGGCGGCGTCCCGGTGGTTGCGGACGCTGACCCCCGTGATGGCGGGCAGGAAGGAGACCATACCCGTGACGACGCCGATGAGCACCGCCTGCGGGTTACGGAACCAGGCCAGGAATCCGATCGTGACCGCGACCGTGATCAGGAACGTGGTCACCGGGATGCGACGGGCGGCGGACGGTGTCCCGTACAGCACGGCCGCGTACATCAGGTCGGTGAACATCAGCACCGTCGCCAGATTCCCGACCGTGAACTGGTCCGCGACCAGCGCGAGCGTGCCGATGACCAGCGCCGCCTGCGGGGCGTTCCTGCGTACCAGTTCGAGCCCCGAGACGACGGCGAGCGGCAGCAGGGAGACCCACGGCGCGACGAAGGGCCGGTCGCCCTGCATGTGCAGCCCGAGCACCCACAGGAACAGACCGCCGAAGAGACCGATGGCGGCGATGAGTACGTCGTGGCGGTGCGGCCGGGCGAAGGAGAACACCCTCCCATCCAACACGGCGGCCCGGCCCCGGACCTCCCTACCGGGGGTGAGGCCCGAGTACATCGAAGGATGCAGCCGCGGTTCGTCACTGCCGACGACGATTCCGGGCACCTCGGCCGGAAGACTGGAGGCAACGGGAAGGAGAAGTGCCGTGATCGTCACGCTGATCGTGCTCTGCGAAGTCGCCTTCTGGGTGCTGCTGGCCGTGGGGCTCGCGCTGCGGTACCCGGCGAAGAAGCCGCGCCTGGGCGCGGCCGTGCTGCTGTGCGAGCCGCTGCTGGAGGTCGTACTGCTGGTGGTCACGGCCATCGACCTGAAGAACGGGGCCGAGCCCGACTGGAAACACGGGCTCGCCGCGGTCTACATCGGTTTCACGGTGGGGCTCGGCCACTCCACGATCCGCTGGGTGGACGCCCGGGTCGCCCACCGTTTCGCGGGCGGCCCGCCGCCGGTGAAGCCGCCGAAGTACGGAATGGCCCGGGCGGTCCACGAGTGGCGGGTCGCGGCGCGCTGGACGGTCACGGCCGTGGTCGCACTGGTGCTGCTCCAGGCCGCGGTCTGGTACGTGGGCGGCGACGGGGACGTGTCGTCGCTCCAGGCGTGGCAGCAGACGATGCTGTTCGTGATCGGGATCAACGTGGTCATCGCGGGGGGCTACACGGTGTTCCCGAAACGGGAGCCGGCCGGCCGCTGAGTGGCCGGCCGGGCGTGGACCGCACCCGTCCGGCGCCGTCGGCTACCGCACTCGTCCGGCGCCGTCGGCTACCGCACTCGTCCGGCGCCGTCGGCTACCGCACCCGTCCGGCGCCGTCGGCTACCGCACCCGTCCGGCGCCGTCGGCTACCGCACCCGTCCGGCGCCGTCGGCTACCGCACCCGTCCGGCGCCGTCGGCTACCGCTCGCCTCCGGCTATCGCTCGCCGCCCGGCACCCACAGCACGTCGCCGACCTCCTTGTTCGCCGTCCTCGCGAGGATGAACAGCAGGTCGGAGAGCCGGTTGAGATACGTCGCCGTCAGCGCGTTCATCACCTCGCCGTGCACCTCCAGCGCCGCCCACGTGGACCGCTCGGCCCGCCGGACCACGGTGCACGCCTGGTGCAGCAGCGCCGCCCCTGGCGTACCGCCCGGCAGGATGAAGCTGCGCAGCTTCTCCAGCTGTTCGAGGAAGTGGTCGCAGTCCGCCTCCAGCTTGTCGACGTAACTCTGCTCGACCCGCAGCGGCGGGTATTTCGGGTTCTCGACGACCGGCGTCGACAGATCCGCGCCCACGTCGAACAGGTCGTTCTGCACGCGGACGAGAACCTTCACGACGTCCTCGGAGAGCTGCCCGAGCGCGATCGCGGTACCGATGACGGCATTGGCCTCATTGGTGTCGGCGTACGCGGAGATGCGCAGATCGGTCTTGGCGGTCCGGCTCATGTCGCCGAGGGCGGTGGTGCCCTGATCGCCGGTGCGGGTGTAGATACGTGTCAGATTGACCATGCCGCCAGCCTAGTGACGCGACGGGGCAACGCCTGCGGGGAGGGGCACCGGTCGCGCACCGGCCCGGCGGAGGACGCTCACGGTGCGAGAAGGTCCTCAACTGCGCCCGGCGCGCTGCTGAATGACGTGTCCCGGTGTGATGTCCGTCATGTGAGACGTGACGCGCATCTCTTCACCGCCCCAGGACCCCTCGCGGGTACTAATCTCCGCCGGAGAGCATGTGAACAAGGGGCAGGACCGGCCGTGCGGCGACCAGCCGCAGAGGCGAACAGAAACCGAGGGGTGTACACGTGGCCAGGAAGCTCGCCGTCATCGGAGCCGGACTCATGGGATCCGGCATCGCGCAGGTCTCCGCCCAGGCGGGCTGGGACGTCGTGCTGCGGGATGTCACCGACGAGGCCCTGACCCGTGGACGCGACGGCATCAAGGCCTCGTACGACAAGTTCGTCTCCAAGGGGAAGCTGGCGGCGGCCGACGCCGATGCCGCGCTCGCCCGCATCACCACCACCACCGACCTCGACGCGGTCGCCGACGCGGATGTCGTCGTCGAGGCCGTCTTCGAGAAGCTGGAGGTCAAGCACGAGATCTTCCGGGCCCTCGACAAGATCGTCCGGGACGACGCCGTGCTCGCCTCCAACACCTCCGCCATCCCGATCACGAAGATCGCGGCCGTGACGGAGCGCCCCGAGCGGGTCGTCGGTGTGCACTTCTTCTCACCGGTCCCCATGATGCAGCTCTGCGAACTCGTACGCGGCTACAAGACCAGCGACGAAACCCTCGCCACCGCACGGGAGTTCGCCGAGTCCGTCGGCAAGACCTGCATCGTCGTGAACCGCGATGTGGCCGGCTTCGTCACCACCCGGCTGATCTCGGCGCTCGTCGTCGAGGCCGCCAAGCTGTACGAGTCCGGCGTCGCCTCGGCCGAGGACATCGACACCGCCTGCAAGCTGGGCTTCGGCCACGCCATGGGGCCCCTGGCCACCGCGGACCTGACCGGCGTCGACATCCTGCTGCACGCGACGAGCAACATCTACACCGAGTCGCAGGACGAGAAGTTCGCCGCACCGGAGCTGATGCGCCGGATGGTGGATGCTGGTGACATCGGCCGCAAGAGCGGGCAGGGCTTCTACACGTACTGATCGTTTTCGGTCCACCGGTTTGCCTGATCTGCCGTCGATCAGGCCCGGAGACCGGGGGGAGTTACCCGGAATCAGCGGATCCGCACGGGTCCGTGCCGGGCCTCGGTCACTCAACGGAGTGAATCCGGTATCGGTTCGCTTACAGACGGCAACTTCCCTGTCGCTGCCGCAGTCAGTTGTGGAAGAGACAGAACAGACAGACGAACCTTGCAACGGAGTAATCCCGGGGAGCGCATATGCACATCAGGGGCGACCACGCCGAGTTGGTCGTCGGGGGCCGCCTCGATGTCCGAAGCGCGGCGGACGCCCGTACGGTCCTGCACTCGGCCCTCGACGACGGAGTCGGCGACCTGGTGCTCGACCTGACCGAGCTGGATTCCTGGGACGCCACCGGACTCGGCGTCATCATGGGCGCACACCGCCGGGCCGGCCGGGCCGGACGACGGCTGGTGCTCCGCGGTGTGCCGCCGCAGATGCAGCGCCTGCTGGTGGCGACCCGACTGCACCGCATCCTGGCCATCGAAGGCGGGATCGCCGCGGACTCCCTGCCCCGCGTGTAGGGCCGGTCCGGCCCGGTCGCGCGGCGCGACCGAGGGCGCACATTCCGCACGAGAACGTGCGCTTCGGGCGGTGTGGCCCCCCGACTGTGCGGGTACACCGTGCGACGGTCTAGGGTTCGGCCGTCCGCCGATTGACGGAACCCACCGGGCGGACACCGGACCAGAAGCGACAGCAGGGCGTGCGAGGCCGGGAGGGGCAATCGTGCGCTACGCGTCTGGGGGCTTTGGCGATGGACCCGACACACCGGGGACCGGAAGAGTACGGCCGGGACAACGACGGCTTCGGCACGCCGGACGGCCGGCGCCGGCCGTCCGGCGACGTGTCCCCGAGCTCTCAGCCCCGTTCGGGCAGCAGGGGAGGCCCCGTCGCGCCGGATTTCGGTCAGCAGACGCCGCAGCAGGCGCGTGTCGTACGGCTCATATCGGGCGACTACCTCCTCACCGTCAATCCGGTCGACGGCAGCGAGGTCGAGCTGTGCCCGCCGGGGGAGCAGCCCGACCCACCGGCCCGGCGCACCGCGGCCGAGCGTACCGACCGCGAACGCGCCACCGCGCCGCCCGTGCCTGCGGGGCCGCCCGCCCCGCAACTGCCCCTCCTGGAGCGCGCGGAAGAACGCGAACGGCTGGCGCGCCTGCTGGCCCGCGGCCACTCGGTGCGGCTCATCGGACCGGCCGGATCCGGCCGTACGGCACTGCTGGACGCTGTCGCCGCCGACTGCGCGGACCTCGCGCCGGACGGGGTCGTACGGCTCTGCGGCCACAAGCGGACCGCCACCGACCTGCTGTACGGGCTCTTCGAGGCCGTGTACGAGGCGCCGCTGCACCGGCCCGACCGCGCAGGTCTCCTCGACAGCGTCCGGACCATCGGCGCCGTCGTCGTACTCGACGACCTGGAATTCGGCGGGGCCGCCCTGGAGGAGCTGCTCGACGCCACGCCCGAGTGCGCCTTCCTGTTCGCGACGACTCCGGACGTTGCCGCACCCACCGGCGACTCGCACCTCGAAGAGGTCGTCCTCGCGGGCCTCGGGCGCGGCTCCTCGCTCGAGCTGCTGGAGAACGTCGTCGAGCGAGCGCTCACCGACGAGGAGGCGAACTGGGCGGGAGACCTCTGGTTCGAGTCGGAGGGGCTGCCGCTGCGCTTCGTCCAGGCGGGCGCCCTGCTGCGCCAGCGCGACATGCTGCGCACCGACCCCGAGGCGTACGACGGCCTCGACCTCCGGTCCACCGAGGCGCCCTTCGGGCACGACGAGGACATCGACGGCGTCCACATACCGCTGCCCAGCCTCGGCGAGGGCGCGGCGCCCGCCGCGCTGCTCGCCTCGCGGCTGAGCGGGGCCGCCCGCGACACCCTGCGCTTCGCGGTCGCACTCGGCGGCGAGGTGCCGCACCAGGCGCATCTGCCGGCGCTCGTGGGGGACACCCACGCCGACGCCGCGCTCGGTGAGCTGGCCGGCTGCGGACTGCTCTCCCCGGCCGGCCCCCGCTACCGGCTGGCCGCAGGAGTCGCCGCCCAGCTGGCGGCCGCCGGATACGACGGGGACAGCACCGACCGGGCCCGGACGGCGGTCCAGCACTACGCCTGGTGGGCCGGTCACCCCTCGGTCACCCCCGCGCGGGTGACCGCCGAGGCCGACGCCATCGTCGCGGCCATGGCGCAGCTTGTCCCCGGCGAGGGGGCGGGGCAGACCAGCGCGGCCGTGCTGCTGGCCCGCAGCGCCTCCCCCGCCCTCGCCGCCGGACTGCACTGGGGCGCCTGGGAGAGGGTCCTGCGGCTCGGTCAGGAGGCGGCCAGGATCGCCGGAGAGGTCGCCGAAGAGGCGTATTTCCACCACGAGTTGGGTGTTCTCGCGCTCTGCACCGGCAATCCGGACCGGGCCAGGGCGGAGCTGGAGACCTCGATCAGCATGCGCGGGGCGCTCGCCGACAAGTCCGGTGCGGTGGCCGGGCGGCGCGCGCTCGCCCTGGTCGCGGACCGTTCCGGCGGCTCGCTGCCGGACGTTCTCGCGCCGATGGGCGATGAGGCGCCGGTCCCGTGGCCGGACGAGCCGGTGCGGCCGCCCGTCGGTCCGACGACAGGCGTGACGCAGACGCTGTCGCGGCCGTACGAGGAGGCCACCGCGGTGATGGCCCGGCAGAGCGCCCCCTCGGCCGCCGGAGGTGCGCGGGGAGGCCGCCCGGCGTTGCTGGGCAAGGCCCGTCGCAATCCCGTCGCGGTGGGCGCGGGCGTGCTCCTGGCCGGTGTGCTCGGCACGGTGGTGGCGCTGGGGCTGAACTCCGGCGGCGATGCGCAGGGGAATCCGGGGGGCACGAGCGAGGATTCGGTGAGCCAGGACGACAGCGGCAACGAGGCCCCGGCGGACGGGCCGACGGATGGTTCGGCCCCCGCGGGCCCGGCGTCCAGCGGCGTCGCGGTGACGCCGGGCCCCTCGGACAGCGAGGTCACGCCGAGCGCAAGCGGTACGCCGTCCGGTGGCTCGGCGGAACCGGGCGACACCCCGTCGTCGGCGGCACCGTCCAGCGGCCAGCCGTCGTCGCAGCCGCCGACCGGGCCGAGCAGGTCGCCCAGCCCGACGAAGCCCACGCCGACGAAGCCGAGCAGCCCGTCCCCGAGCCCCTCGGACACCAACTCCCCGAGCCCGACGGAGACGGCGACCGAGCCCGAGCCGACCGAGCCCGACACGTCCGATTCGGCGAGCGGGCCATCGCTGACGTCGTCGTCACCGGCGGCGGCAGCGAGTGGGGACAGCAGCCCCATCGTGGTCTGAACCGCCCCGTGGACGCCGAACGCCGGACGTGACGTACACGTCCGGCGTTCGAAGAAGTTCGGGGACGAGGCTCGGAGGAGAGGCTCGGAGGAGAGGCTCGGAGAAGAATTTCGGCGACGAAGTCCGGCGACGAAGTTCGGCGACGAAGTTCGGAGGGCGGTCGAGGGTCTTTTGAGGGCGATCGGAGGAGGTCTCAGAACAGCCGCAGCTTGTCGTCCTCGATGCCGCGCAGCGCGTCGTAGTCGAGGACCACGCAGCCGATCCCGCGGTCCGTCGCCAGTACCCGCGCCTGCGGCTTGATCTCCTGCGCCGCGAAGACGCCCTTCACAGGGGCGAGATGGGGATCGCGGTTGAGCAGTTCCAGGTAGCGGGTCAGCTGCTCCACACCGTCGATGTCGCCGCGCCGCTTCAGCTCCACGGCCACGGTCTGCCCGTCGGCGTCGCGGCACAGGATGTCGACCGGTCCGATCGCGGTGAAGTACTCACGCCGGATCAGGGTGTAGCCCTCGCCGAGTGTCTCGATCCGGTCAGCGAGCAGTTCCTGCAGATGTGCTTCGACGCCGTCCTTGATGAGACCCGGGTCGACACCCAGCTCATGGGACGAGTCATGGAGGATTTCCTCCATCGTGATGATCAGTTTCTCGCCCGCTTTGTTCACCACGGTCCAGATGCCCGCGGTGTCGTCCTTGCCCTCCTTGAGGGTGCAGGGCGGTGACATCCAGTTCAGGGGTTTGTACGCCCTGTCGTCGGCGTGGATCGACACGCTCCCGTCCGCCTTCACCAGGATCAGACGGGGAGCGGAGGGCAGGTGGGCCGTGAGCCGGCCGGCGTAGTCCACGGAGCAGCGGGCGATGACGAGACGCATGGTCGGCAACGCTACTCGACGACGGGTGCTCCACGCGATTCTCCCCCTTCCGCCGCCGATCTCCGGACCGATGGCTTTCGGTCTTGCCCCTCTTTGCTCCCCTTCGTTATTGGCCGGTTGTGTTCCCAATCTCCTGGTGCGGCCAGGACTGCGCCCTTACCGTGTAAGCAGGAGGTCGCCGTGTGTGCACGCTGCGTCGCCGTCCTCCTTCCCTGCCCGTAAGGCCCCGGCCCATCGTCGGGGTCGCGAGAGGAGAACCCATGTCGCTCGACGTCTCACCGGCGCTGTTGGAACAGGCCGAGCGAGGCGAGGTCGACGAAGCCGACTTCGTCGACTGCGTCCGGACCTCCCTGCCCTACGCATGGGAGATGATCAGCTCCCTGGTGGCTCAGCTGAAGGTCGACGGCGGAGAATTCGCCGACAACCAGACGCCCCCGCCGGACGAGCAGGCACGTGGTCAGCTGCTGCGCGCGCTTGCGAGTGATGCGATACGCGGCGCTCTGCAGCGGCACTTCGGGGTGCGTCTGGCATTCCAGAACTGCCACCGCGTCGCGGTGTTCCCGCTGGATGCCTCGGTCGACGAACGGCTGGCCCGATTCACCTCGGTGAGGGGCCAGTTGCTCAATCAGTCGCCCGAACTACGGGACTGCTAAACGCTTCTGCTGCCGCTCCGGGCCGCGGGAGGTGCAACTGGCTCCGGGGCGGCAGCACCCTCGGCTCCGACGATGTGTCATGTGAGCAGCGGCAGCACTTCGGTGCCCAGCCGCGTTACGTTCTCCTCCGTGGCCGCCAGATCTCCCGAACCCTCCACCAGGAGCGCGAAGCGGGTGATGCCTGTCCGCTCGGCGGTGGCGGCGAGCCGGTCGGCGGCGAACCGGGGCGGGCCCACCGGATGAAGGCCGCACAGCAGCTCCGTATAGGCGACCGGGTCGCGCATCACCCGGTGCCGGCCGTCGACCGTCACATGGGCGTCCAGGCCCTGCCGCAGCCAGCCGGGCATCGTCTTCACGAGCGTCTCCACGGCGTCCTCGGCGCGGTCGGCGATCTGGGCCACCCCTGCGGACACATGTCCGGCTTCCCGGACGCTCTCGGGCGAGCGTCCCGCGGCGAGCGCGGCGGAGCGCCACAGAGCGACCATCTCGGCCTTCTCCTCGTCCCCGCAGTGCATCCCGAGCAGCATCGGCAGACCGTTCTGTGCGGCGAGCCGGACCGTCTTCGGCGAGGTGCACGCGACGACCACCTCGGGGCCGCCCTGGCTCTCGCCGCCGTCCTGGCCGAGCAGTTCGTCGGCCCGGGGGACCACCGCCACCTCGCGGAAGCCGTAGCGCCTCCCGTTGCCCGCGACGCGGGGCGCGGTCAGCCAGTCCAGCAGCAGCTCCAAGGACTCCGGGAAGCCCTTCTCGTACGCCTCCAGGCCCCCGCCGAACACCTCCAGATCCACCCAGGGGCCGCCCCGGCCGACGCCGAGCGTGAATCTGCTGCCGCTGGTGAGGTGGAGCAGCGCGGCCTGTTCGCCGAGCGCGACCGGATGCTGGGTCGGCAGCACGCTCACCGCCGTACCCACCCGGATTCTCCGGGTGCGGCCGAGCAGCAGCGCGGCCAGCGTGACGGCGGACGGGCAGACCCCGTACGGCACGAAATGATGTTCCGCCAGCCAGACCGAGTCGAGGCCGGATTCCTCCGCGACCTCGGTGGACCGGATCGCGCGGTGCAGCGCTTCAGCCGGCCCCTGTCCGGGAAACTGGGCTGCCAGTACGAACGTTCCCACACGCATCGCCAATTGCCTCCTTGCGGCCGACGCGGGCTCCCCCTACCCGCAACAACGTCCGACACGTGCCAAAGGCACGGTCCACCAGCGAGCTGTTGCGATTTTCCGGTAACTCACCCCGTCCGGGGCGCCGCTCCACGCGGTGCGGGATTCGGGACTCGGCCGAATGGCCCTACGCTGGACGGAACTGCCCGGCCTGCCTTGTGAGGTGTCACGTGTCCCCGCGCCGCAACCGCCCCCGAGGCGGCGAGAGTCCCCACGACAGCACAGCGGATCCGGGGGCCCGGTACGGCGGTGGGGGGCGCACCGAGGAGTGGCGGGGCGAGGAGTGGACGGTACGCCCCGTCAGCGGCGCGAGCGCGGCCGGCAAGCGCTACCGCTGCCCCGGCTGCGACCAGGAGATCTCGTCCGGCGTTCCGCACCTGGTGGCCTGGTCCGAGTACGGCGGGATCGACGACCGCAGGCACTGGCACAAGGCCTGCTGGAACGCGAAGGACCGCCGCACCACACAGGTGCAGCGGTCCAGGAACGCGCCTCGCCACTGAGCTCGGCCACCGGCCGGCCCGGGAAGCGGTCAGACGTCGCGGTTCTCCAGCGTGATGTACGCGCCGAGCATGGCCACGGCGGTCACCCCGAGCATGATCCACAGCGGGTCCCAGCCGGACGGTCCCGAACCGGTGACCGAGGTGTCGTAGAAGGCACTGAGCTGGCTGGGGATCGAGTACTCGAAGAGCGCCTGCTGCAGGCCGGCCAGCGCCTTCGTGAACATGAACAGGGCCAGCACGAGCGGCAGCAGCACCACCCCGATCATGACCGTGATCGCACCCGCGGAATGCCGGATGAGCGCACCGATCGCCAGCGAGAGCAGCCCCAGCGTCGCCATGTAGAGGCCGACGCCGACCGTGGCGCGCAGCCACTCGTCGCCTGCGGGCGCACTGCCGTCCAGCATGGCCGAATGCAGCGCGGCGACCGCCGTGGTCACCACGGTCGTGATCGTGAAGGTGAGCAGGAAGAAGACGGTCGCCTTGGCGGTGAGCACCCGGGCACGGCTGGGGCAGGCCGTGAGCGTCGGACGGATCAGGCCCGTGCCGTACTCGGAGGCGATGGTCATCACGCCGAGCGTGATCACGCAGATCGAGCCCAGGAGCACGCCGAAGAAGCCGAAGCTCAGCTTCGGGACGCTTTCTGTGTTCGCGTCGGTCACGCTGAGCAGGACCGCTGTCGCCACGCCGAGACCGAGGATCAGCACGATCATGATGCCGAGCGTCCACATCGTGGAGCGCACCGAACGGATCTTGGTCCACTCGGAGGCGAGCGCGTCACCGAGGGTGGCGGCGCGCAGCGGGATCGGTGAGGCGTAGAGCCCGGCCGAGGCGTCCTGCCAGTTCTGCTGCGGGGCATCGGCGGGAGCGGGGGCCTGCTGGTACGGCGCCTGCGGGGGCGGCGGTGTCGTCATCGGGCGTCCTCGCTGGTCTCGCTCTTGGTCAGGTCTGCGGGGTCTGCGGCGGGTGCTGCCGGGGCGGGTGCGACCGGAGCGACCGGAGCCGCCGTGTACGGGTTCTGTCCGGGCGGCGGTGGGGCGTACCAGCCCTGCTGCGGCACCTCCGGCACCGGCTGCGGCTGGTAGCCGGGCGGCCCGCCGTACCCGCCGGGCACCGGCTGCTGCAGCCCCACCTTCTGGTCCGCCGTCGAGCGGTAGTCCACGGCGCCCTGCGTCATCCGCATGTACGCCTCCTCCAGCGAGGCCTGGTGCGGCGAGAGCTCCCACAGCCGTACGTCCGACTCGTGGGCCAGATCGCTGATCCGGGGCAACTGCAGACCGGTGACCCGCAGGCCCCCGTCCGGTTCCGGCATCACCTGGCCGCCCGCCTCGGTGAGCGCGGCGGTCAGCTTCTCCCGCTGCTCCCGCACACCGTCCGCGACACGCACCCGGGCGAAGTCGGCCGAGTTGGCGGAGATGAACTCCTTGACACTCATGTCGGCGAGCAGCTGCCCGCGGCCGATCACGATCAGATGGTCGGCGGTGAGCGCCATCTCACTCATCAGATGGCTGGAGACGAAGACCGTACGGCCCTCCGACGCCAGCATCTTCATCAGATTGCGGACCCAGAGGATGCCCTCGGGGTCGAGGCCGTTGACCGGCTCGTCGAAGAGCAGCACCTGCGGGTCGCCGAGCAGCGCGGCGGCGATGCCGAGCCGCTGGCCCATGCCGAGCGAGAAGCCCTTGGACCGCTTGCGCGCGACGTCGTGCAGACCGACGACGCCGAGCACCTCGTCGACCCGGGCAGCCGGGATACCGGCGAGCTGGGCGAGCGAGAGGAGGTGGTTACGGGCGCTGCGGCCGCCGTGCACCGCCTTCGCGTCCAGCAGCGCACCCACCTGACGCGGGGCGTTCGGCAGGCTGCGGAAGGGGTGGCCGCCGATCGTGACATGACCGGAAGTCGGGCGGTCCAGGCCCAGCATCATGCGCATGGTGGTGGACTTGCCCGACCCGTTGGGACCGAGGAATCCGGTGACGGCGCCCGGCCGCACCTGGAAGGAAAGGTTGTGCACGGCCGTCTTCGCACCGTAGCGCTTGGTCAGGCCGACTGCCTCGATCATGCTCCAGCCCCATCGACTTCTGTCTGTCGTCGGGGCCCGGGCCGTCCGGCCGCACACCCCCGTAAGAGTTAGGAGGATATCCAGGCCTTGACGGTTCCGGCCAAGCCGTTGTGCGAGCGCATCCCCGCGTCGGAGCGGACGGGGCGCTTCCGGTAGCGGGACGCGCGCTCCCGGAGTGCTCCGGTCACACGCCCCGCCCTTCGCTCACGCGTCGCGCTTCTTCAGTACGAGATAGCCGCCGGCCAGCGCGGCCACCACCCAGGCGAGCAGAATGCCCAGCCCGCCCCACGGACCGTACGGAGCGGGATTGCTGTTCATGGCGTCCGGAACCACCTGCATGATCTTGGACCCGGCCTGGTCGGGGAAGTATCGGGCGACCTTCTTCGCGCCCGGGACCGCCGACAGGATCTGTGAGACCAGGAAGAAGAACGGCATCAGGATGCCGAGCGACAGCATGGAACTGCGCAGCATCGTCGCCACACCCATGGAGAAGATCCCGATGAGACCCATGTAGATGCCACCGCCGACGACCGCGCGCAGGACGTTCTCGGCGCCGATGTCCGTGTGGTGATCGCCGAGGAGAGCCTGCCCGAGGAAGAACGAGACGAAGCTGGTGACGATGCCCACCACCAGGGCCAGCACACCGGCCACCGTGATCTTGCTGAAGAGGAACGAACCACGCTGCGGTACGGCCGCCAGCGAGGTGCGGATCATGCCCGAGCTGTACTCCGTACCGACCACGAGCACACCGAAGACGACCATGGCCAGCTGGCCGAGGACCATGCCGGAGAAGCTGATGAGAGTCGGGTCGAAGGTGGCCCGCTCCGCATCGGGCAGTTCGCTGAACTGGGCGTTCATCAGGGCACAGAGCGCCGCGCTCATCGCGACGGTGACGACGAACGCGGAGATCAGGGTCCAGACGGTCGACGAGACCGTACGGATCTTGGTCCACTCGGAGGTCAGGACCGCGGGTACCGATGCCATCGTCGTCACGCCTCCTTCCCGGTGCCGGAGGGCGTCTGCCGACTGTACGGATCGTCCCAGTGCGGGCCCACGGGAGGTGGCGCCTCGGCGAGCTCGGAGTGTGCGTGGTACTCCACCGAATCCGCCGTCATCTGCATGAACGCTTCCTCCAGGGAGGCCCGCTGGGAACTCAGCTCGTGCAGCACGAGCTGATGCCGGGCGGCGAGCTCACCCAGCGCCTCGGTGGTGGCGCCGTCGATCTCCAGCGTGCCGTTCCCCGTCTCGACCACGACGAGCCCCTCCTGGTGCAGCACATCGCGCAGCCGCTCCTGCTGCGGGGAGCGCAGCCGTACGTAACTACGGGAGTTCTGATGGATGAAGTCGGCCATCGAGGTGTCGGCGAGCAGCTTGCCCTGACCGATCACGATCAAGTGGTCCGCCGTGAGCGCCATTTCGCTCATCAGATGCGAGGAGACGAAGATCGTCCGGCCTTCCGCGGCGAGTGCCTTCATCAGATTACGGATCCAGTGGATGCCCTCGGGGTCCAGACCGTTGACCGGCTCGTCGAAGAGCAGCACCTGCGGGTCGCCGAGCAGTGCGGCCGCGATGCCGAGCCGCTGGCCCATGCCGAGCGAGAAACCCTTCGACTTCTTCTTCGCCACCGCGGTCAGGCCGACGGTGTCCAGGACCTCCGCGACCCGGCTCTGCGGGATGCGATTGCTCTGGGCGAGGCAGAGCAGGTTGTTGTACGCGCTGCGTCCGCCGTGCATCGACTTGGCGTCCAGCAGCGCACCGATGTATTTGAGGGGTTCCTCAAGGTCGCGGTAGTGCTTGCCGTCGATGCGCACCGAACCGCTGGTCGGGTTGTCGAGGTCGAGCATCATCCGCATCGTCGTGGACTTGCCTGCCCCGTTGGGCCCCAGAAAGCCCGTCACCATTCCGGGTCTGACGCGGCACGAGAGCCGGTCGACGGCAACCTTGTTGCCAAAGCGCTTGGTGAGGCCATCAAGCTCGATCATGCGTTCACGCTAGAACGGCCGCGCGCCCGGCGCCACCACAAAGGCGGAACCGGGCGCGCGAGGGTCGCAAGGACCGTACGACTGCGGTACTCCGGGGTCAGCGGGTCTGCTGAGCCGGAACGCCGCGGGTGACCGGCTCGTCGTCGGCGGGGGTGCCGGCGGCGGCCACCGCGGCACCGGTCAGCGTCGCCAGCATCTCGCGGACGTTGGTCAGCTGGGCGTTGATCGAGTCGCGGCGGTTGGTGAGCGCCGCGAGCTCGCGCTCCGACTCGCTGCGGATCCGGTCGGCCTTCGCGTTCGCGTCGGCGACGATGTCCTCGGACTGGCGCTGTGCCGTCTCCACCGTCTGACGGGCCCGGCGCTCGGCGTCCGTACGGAGCTTCTCGGCCTCCAGGCGGAGCTGCTCGGCGCGGTGCTCGATCTCGGCGAGGCGCTTCTCGGCCTTGGCCTGACGGGACGCGAGGTCGCGCTCCGACTGGTCGCGGCGCTTGGCCAGGTTGGTCTCGAAGTCCGCAGCGGCCTGGGCGGCCTTGGCGCGGGTCTCCTCGAAGAGGGCGTCCGCCTCCTCACGCTTCTGCGCGGCGTCCTTCTGGGCGTCGGCACGCAGCGTGCCCGCCTCGCCCTTGGCCTTCTCGACGATCCGGACGCCCTCGTCCTCGGCCTTCGCCTTGCGGTCGGAGGCGAACGACTCGGCGTCGTTGCGCACCTGCTGAGCGGCCGACTCGGCGAGCTCACGGTGCTGCTCGGCGGCGCGACGGGCCTCCTCACGCAGGTCCTTCGCCTCCTCCTCGGCCAGGCGGAGAATCTTCTCCACACGGGCGCCGAGACCGGCGTACGACGGCTCCGCGTCGTTCACCTGGGCCTGGGCGTTCTGCGTTTCGAGGTGGAGCTCCTCGATGCGCTTTTCCAGAGACGTGATGCGGCCGAGGGCGCTGTCACGGTCGGCGACGAGCTTGGTAATGCGGTCATCCACCTGACCGCGGTCGTATCCACGTCGCACGAGCTCGAAGCCGAAGGGGGAGGAAGGGTCGCTCATGGGGTTCCTGTCGAATGAGACCGGTGAGGTGTTAGGGGGAATCCTAGGGGTGCGGACGGCGTGTCATCGAGCGGATGCCCTTTTGATCTGGAGAATGACACCCCTTTCGAGTGGCTGACCCACCGTAACTCTTGCCACTCGGAGAGTTGAACGCTCCTGACGAAGCACGGGAGATGACGGGGCGACTACCCATCGGACGACTTGCCACTCGAACGCGTACCCGCCGAGGCCCCGGCCTTGACGCCGCCGTTGGAAGCGCCGCCCTTGCCGCCGGCGGCCGGTGTCTCGAACGACTCCAGGGCTTCCAACACGTCCTGGACACGGGAGATCTCGGTGTTGATGTCCGCGCGCCGGCGCACCAGCAGATCGAGTTCGCGCTTGCCCTCGTCCACCGTGCGCTTCGCCTCGGTCTCGGCGTCGGCCCGCAGCTTCTCGGCCTCGCGGACCAGTGTGGCCTTCTTCTGCTCGGCCTCCTTCAGCAGCGACTCGGCCCGCTTCACCGCCGCGATCCGGACCTTGCTCGCCTCCGAATTCGCGTCCGCCAGCAGCTCCTTGGCCTTGGCCGCCGCCTCGTCGCGCTGTTCGGTCGCCGCCTTCATCAGGTTGTCGACGCGCTCGCCCGCCGTCCTCATCTGCTCGGACGTCTCCCGTCGGGCCCGGTCGTGCAGCTCCTCGATCTCGCTCTCGATCCGGGCCCTGAGCTCCTCGGCCCGCTCCCGGATGGCCGTGGCGTCCCGGCGCGCGCCGACCAGCAGCTCGTCCGCGTCCGTACGGGCGTGCTCCACCAGGGAGTTGCCCTCGACGGTCGCCTCCGAGGTGATCCGCACGGCCTCCTTGCGCGCCACGCCGACCATCGTGTCGGCCTGCTCCTCGGCCTCGGTGGCGGCGCGCAGCGCCTCCTCCTGCGCCTTGTTCATCAGCTGGTCCGCCTGCTCGGCGGCATCGGCACGGCGCTTCGCCGCGGCTTCCCGCGCCTCGTCCAGCAGCAGGTCCGCCTCCTCGCGGGCCTGAGTGCGCATCAGCTCGGCCGCCGCCTCCGCCTCGGTGCGCACCCGCTCCGCCTCCTCGCGGGTACGGGCCGCGTGCTCCTGCGCCGAACCGACGGTGGCCGCCGCCTCGCCGCGCAGCCGCTCCGCCTCGTCCGCGGCCTCGTCCGTCGCCCGGGCCGCCTGCTGCGTCGCCTCGTCGACCAGCCCGTTCGCCTGCTGCGTCGCCTCGTCGACCAGCCCGTTCGCCTGCTGTGTCGCCTCGTCGACGAGCCGGGTGGCCTGCTGCGTCGACTCCGTACGGACCCGCTCGGCCTCGCTCGTCGCCTCGCCGATCAGCCGGTCGGCCTGGGCCGCGGCGTCGGAACGCATGCGGTTGGCGTCCTCGCGGGCCTCGGCCCGGCTGCGCGCCGCGTCCTGCTCGGCCGAGGCCAGCGAGTCGGAGGCCTCGGTACGCATCCGCTGGCTGTACTCCGCGGTGTCCGCCCGCAGCCGCTCCGACTCCGCGATCGCGTCCGAGACGGTCCGCTCGGCCATCGCCTTCGCGGCCTCGGACTCCTCCTGAGCCTCCCGGCGGATCCGGTTCGCGTCCTCGCCCGCCCGCTCGCGCTCGGCGTGCGCGTCGGCGCGGAGCCGGTCCGCCTCCTCCTGCGCCTCGGACTTCGTCCGCTCCGCGACATGCTCGGCGGTGGAACGCAGCCCGGCGATCTCCGCCTCGGCCTGCTCCTGCAGCCCGCTGACCGAATCCCGTACCTGCTGGGCGGTCTGCTCGGCCGTGGAGACCAGCTCCGTCGCCCGGCTGTCCGCCTCCTCGACCAGGCGGTGCGCCTCGGCCTGTGCCTCCTCGACCCGCTTGCGGGCTGAGGCGAGCAGCTCCTCGCTCCGCTCGCGGGCCCGCTCGCGCTCCTGGTTCGCCTCGGTACGCGCGGCGTCGAGGGTCTCCTCGGCCTCCCGGCGGCGCCGGTTCGCCTCCTCCTGCGCGGCGGCCAGCGCCTCGGCGGCCTCCGTGCCCACCCGCTCCGCGGCGGCAGCGGCCTCGCCGCGCAGCCGGTCGGCGCTCTCCTGCGCCTCGGACTTGAGCCGCTCCGCCTCGGCGGCCGCCTCGCCGCGCAGCCGTACGGCGGTGGACTCGCCCTCCGCACGCGACTGCGACGCATCCGCCGCGGCCTCGTCGCGCAGCCGTTCCGCCTCGGTCTCCGCCTGCTCCCGCAGCGCCCGCAGCCGCTCGGCGGCCTCCGCGCGCAGCCGCTCGGACTCCTCGGTCGTCTCGCGCCGGATGCGCTCCGCCTCGGCGCGCGCGTCCGTGAGCTCCTGCTCGGCGGTGGTGACCCTGGCCTCGGCCTCGGTGTGCAGCCGGGTCAGCTCCTCGGCTGCCTCCGCCTGCCGGGCCGCGACCGCACGCTCGGTGTCCTCGCGCAGGCCCGCCGCCGCCTCCTCGGCCGCGACGGTGGTGGACCGGGCCTGCTCCTCGGACTCCGTACGCAGCTGCTCGGCCTCGGCACGGGCCCGCTCCAGGGCCTCCTCGGCCTGCTTGCGCAGCGCGCCGGCCCGCTCGGCCGCGTCGCTGCGGACCCGCTCGCTCTCCGCGCCCGCGGTGCCGCGCAGCTCCTCGGCGTCCGCCTTCGCCTTGGCGAGCAGCTCCTCGGCGGTCTTCGCGCCCTCCTCGATCTGCTGGACGGCCTCGCGCCGGGCCTCGCCGCGGATCCGCTCGCCCTCGGCGACCGCCTCGGAGCGCAGCTGCTCGGCCTCGCCGCGCAGCCTGCGCGCCTCCTCCTGCAGCTCGACCGTCTTGGCCCGGTACTCCTTGGTGTCGTCCTTGGCCGCGCCCTTGAGCTGATCGGCCTGCTCGGCGGCCTCGCCGCGCAGCCGGTCCGCCTCGGCCTCCGCCTCGCGGCGGATCCGGTCGGCCTCCTCGCTCGCCGCCCTGGTGGTGGACTTCGCGTCCTCGGACGCCTTGGTCAGCACCTCCTCGGCGGCCCTGGCGGCCTTGGCGAGCTGGGCAGCGGCATCCTCGGCGGCCGCCGTGCGGGCCTGCTCGGACGCCTCGGACTTCAGCCGGTCCGCCTCGGCACGGGCATCGGCGAGGGCCTGTTCGGCCTCCGCCTTGAGGGTCTCGGCGCCCTTGGTGGCCTCGCCGACCAGCCGGGCGATCTCCGACCTGGCCGTACGGGTGCGCTGCTCGTTCTGCGACTCGGCGGCGGCCAGCCGCTTGACGGCGGCCTCCTTCGCCTCCGCGGTGACCTTCTCGGCCTCCAGCCGGGCCTCGCGCAGCTGGGTCTCGGCCTCCTGCATGCGCTGCTCGGCGGCCCGGTTCAGCTCGGTGGTCCGCTGCCGGGTCTGCTGGGTCTCCGCCGTCGTCGACGTCCGCAGCTGCTCGGCGTGGCTGGTGGCCTCCTGCGCCTGGCTGGAGGCGGCGTTCAGCAGCCGCTCGGCGTCCTTGCGGGCACGCAGCAGGATCGCCTCGGCCTCGGCACGGGCCGACTCCGCTTCGGAACCGAGCCGCTGCCGGGTCTCCTCCGCCAGCCGCCCCGCCTCGGCGCGCGCCGCCGTCAGGGACTGCTCGGCCTCGGTACGGGACTCCTCCAGCAGCCGGCGGGCCTGGGACTCCGTCCTGGCGCGGAGCTGCTCGGCCCAGGCGACGTTCTCGTTGACGTGGGACTCGACGGTCTGGCGGCGCTCGGCCAGCTCCTGGTCGAGCTGCTGGCGCCGCTGCACGGCCTCGTTGTGCAGCTCGGCCTGGAGCCGCGCCTGGTGCTCGGCGTGCTCCTGCAGGATCCGCTGCGTCTGCGCACGGGCGTCACGGAGTTCCCGCTCGGCGTCCGTCCGCAACTGCTCGGCCTGGATCTGGGCATTACGGAGCATCTGCTCGGCCTGGTAGCCGATGTCCGCGCTGTCGTAGGCGGGACGGGTCGCGAGATTGCGCCGAGCCTCGTGCAGCTTGGCGCGCAAGACCTCGACCTGGTAACCGAGGTCCTCGGCGTGCTGGACGGCCTTCTCCCGGTTGGTCTTCAGCCGGTCCATCTCGGCTTCGAACCGCGAGAGATGGTCGTCGTCAGCTCGGTGGCTCTCCTGGCGTTCGTAGCCCCGCACTGCGCGGTCCCATCCGTCCCCTGGTCGCAACTCTCCAACGAGTACCGTTCACCGGTGAACGGTCCCCCGGGGAATGGTGACAGATCAACGGCTGAGGACGCGGCGCGGCCCCGACCCGGCCCCGGCCCGGAACTGCCCACTCTACCGGGCCGGGTATCCGGAGGTCAGTGCTCCGCCGCGGACGTGACCAGTTCGGTCAGGACGCCGTGGCAGTCCTTCGGGTGGAGGAAGGTGATCCGGGACCCCATGGACCCGGTCCGGGGCTCCTCGTACAGCACCCTGACCCCCTTCTCCCGGATGTCCGCGGCGTCGGCGTCGACGTCCGCGGTACCGAAGGCGATGTGGTGGACGCCTTCACCGTTCTTCGCGAGCCACTTGCCCACGGCCGAGTCCTCCCGGGTCGGCTCCAGGAGCTGGAGGTAGGAAGCACCGCCGTCGGACGTATCGTTGATCTTGAGCATGGCTTCCCGTACGCCCTGCTCCTCGTTGATCTCGGAGTGGAACACCTCGAACCCGTAGGTCGAGCGGTAGAACTCGACGGTCCTGTCCAGGTCGAAGCAGGCGATCCCGATGTGGTCGATTCGCGTCAGCATGTCACCAGTGCAGCGCTCCATCGATGGTTACGCAACGTGCGCGCGATCACACCGGCTGCGGGATGACGGACGAGGTACCGCTCAGTACATTCGTGTAAACCCTCGTTCACTCCTCATCCCAAGGGGCTGCGCCTCATGTCAGGAACGACCGGTACCACCTCAGTGATCGTCGCGGGCGCGCGTACGCCCATGGGCCGGCTCCTCGGCTCGCTGAAGAGCTTCTCCGGGGCCGATCTCGGCGGCTTCGCCATCAAGGCCGCGCTGGACCGGGCCGGCATCGGCGGCGACCAGGTCGAGTACGTGATCATGGGCCAGGTGCTGCAGGCCGGTGCGGGCCAGATCCCGGCCCGCCAGGCCGCGGTCAAGGCGGGCATCCCGATGAACGTCCCCGCGCTCACCGTCAACAAGGTGTGTCTGTCGGGGCTGGACGCGATCGCGCTCGCCGATCAGTTGATCCGTGCGGGTGAGTTCGACGTCGTCGTCGCCGGGGGCCAGGAGTCCATGACGAACGCCCCGCATCTGCTCCCGAAGTCCCGGGAGGGCTACAAGTACGGCGCGATCGAGATGCTCGACTCGATGGCGTACGACGGTCTGACCGACGCCTACGAGAACATCCCGATGGGTGAATCCACCGAGAAGCACAACACCCGGCTCGGGCTGAACCGCGCCGACCAGGACGAGATCGGCGCCCTCTCGCACCAGCGTGCCGCCGCCGCCCAGAAGAACGGCATCTTCGAGGCCGAGATCACCCCGGTCGAGATCCCGCAGCGCAAGGGCGACCCGGTCCTCTTCTCCAAGGACGAGGGCATCCGCCCGGAGACGACCACGGAGTCCCTCGGCAAGCTGCGCCCGGCCTTCACCAAGGACGGCACGATCACCGCGGGCACCTCCTCGCAGATCTCCGACGGCGCCGCCGCGGTCGTCGTCATGAGCAGGGCCAAGGCCGAGGAGCTGGGCCTGGACTGGATCGCCGAGATCGGCGCCCACGGCAACGTGGCGGGCCCGGACAACTCCCTCCAGTCCCAGCCGTCCAACGCCATCAAGCACGCCCTGAAGAAGGAAGGCATGGAGGCCGCGGACCTCGACCTCATCGAGATCAACGAGGCGTTCGCGGCGGTCGCCGTCCAGTCGATGAAGGACCTCGGCGTCACCCCGGACAAGGTGAACGTCAACGGCGGCGCCATCGCGCTGGGTCACCCGATCGGTATGTCCGGCGCCCGCGTGGTGCTGCACCTCGCGCTGGAGCTGAAGCGGCGCGGCGGCGGCACCGGGGCGGCGGCGCTGTGCGGCGGCGGTGGTCAGGGCGACGCGCTGATCATCCGTGTTCCCAAGTAGGACCTGAGGGTTCCCGAGTAGGACCCGGGGTTTCCCGGGCAGGAACGGCCCGGCCGAGCCGTACGTAGTACGTAATGCACGGCATACACGGCGTACGTAATGCACGGCGTAGTACGCGGAGAGCACGCAGCGAGTGAACGGAGCGGTGATGGTGGACGTCCCCACCCTGGTCGAGCAGGCCCGTGCGGGCCGGCCGAGGGCCGTGGCCCGGCTCATCTCCCTGGTGGAGGGGGCGTCGCCGCAGCTGCGCGAGGTGATGGCGGCCCTGGCGCCGCTGACGGGCAACGCGTACGTGGTCGGTCTGACCGGTTCCCCCGGCGTCGGCAAGTCGACGTCCACGTCGGCGCTGGTCTCGGCGTACCGGCGGGCGGGCAAGCGGGTCGGCGTCCTGGCCGTCGACCCGTCCTCGCCGTTCTCCGGGGGCGCGCTCCTCGGCGACCGGGTCCGGATGTCGGAGCACGCCTCCGACCCGGGCGTCTACATCCGCTCCATGGCCACCCGCGGACATCTGGGCGGCCTCGCCTGGTCGGCCCCGCAGGCGATCCGGGTGCTGGACGCGGCGGGCTGCGAAGTGATCCTGGTGGAGACGGTCGGCGTCGGCCAGTCGGAGGTGGAGATCGCCTCCCAGGCCGACACCTCCGTGGTCCTGCTGGCGCCCGGCATGGGCGACGGAATCCAGGCGGCGAAGGCCGGAATCCTGGAGATCGGCGATGTGTACGTCGTCAACAAGGCCGACCGCGACGGCGCGGACGCCACCGCGCGCGAGCTCAACCACATGCTGGGCCTCGGCGAGTCCCGCGGTCCCGGCGACTGGCGCCCGCCGATCGTGAAGACGGTCGCCGCCCGGGGCGAGGGCATCGACGAGGTCGTCGAGGCGCTGGAGAAGCACCGGGCGTGGATGGAGGAGCACGGGGTGCTCGCCGAGCGGCGCACGGCCCGTGCGGCCCGCGAGGTCGAGACGATCGCTGTCACGAGGCTGCGCGAGCGCATCGGCGATCTGCACGGCGACCGCCACATCGACGCGCTCGCCGAACGCATCGTGGCGGGGAGCCTCGACCCGTACGCGGCGGCGGACGAACTGGTGGCGGGGCTCACCGAAGGCTGATCCTGATCCGGTCCGGTCCGGGGCGGGGCGGACGGTCCGGGGCGGCGTGCGGGCCGCTTCGGGGGCGTCGGCGGCTTGCCCGGCCCGGCGCGGCGCCTGGCCGGCCGGACGAATCCGCCAACGGGGCCGACCCGGGAACCGTCTCCCTGCTGGCGAAGGGAGACGTGTTGTTCCTGAGCTTCGAGGACGGAAGAGTTCTCTCCGGGTACGCGCCCTGAGCTCTCCCCGGTCCTACTAGTCGTCGTCCCCGTGGCGGTCGTCGCCGTGGTCGTCGTCATTGCGGTCATGGCCGTCGTCCGACCGGTCCACCGTGACCTTGGCCGTCCTGGCGTCGACGTTCAGCTCGTGCTGCTTGCCGTCCTTGCCCCGGACGTCGACCTCCCAGTGCAGCGCCCCGCCGCTCCGGCCGTCGTGGTCGTCGTCCAGGTCGATCGACGTGACCGTCCCCGGCGTCGCCCGGAGCGCGGCGTCGACGGCCGCGTTCAGCGAGACGGAGGCCGACCGGGGGGCGTGCAGGTCGCGGTCGTCATCGTCGTCGGCGACGTGCTTGCCGAGCACCTTTCCGTTGCCCGCGTCCACCGTCACGTCGTGCCAGGCCCTGTCCGAGCCGTACACGTCGACCTCCCAGACCAGCCCGCCGTCCTCATCGTCCAGCTCGGCCTCGGTGACCGTCCCCGGGACGGCCCCGACGGCCGCCGCGACCGCGTCGCCGACGGTGACGCGGGCCGTACTGCCGCTCGCCGCGCTGCTCCGGGTGTCGCGGTCGTGGCTGTCGTCGTCCGCGAAGGCGACGGCCGTGGCGGCTCCGCCGCCGACGAGCACGGCCGCGGTGACGGCGGCGATGACGATCTTGCGCTTCATGAGGGTTCCTCCCGATCGGTGGCCGGTTTCGACAGGGACCACACTGCCGGGGTGATGCTGAACGCAGCCTGAAGCCACCTGAAGCCGTCTTCAGGATCGGTTTGCGACCCTGTGTGTATGCGCCTGTTGATCGTGGAGGACGAGAAGCGGCTGGCGATGTCCCTGGCCGGGGGACTCACCGCCGAGGGTTTCGCCGTGGACGTCGTGCACGACGGTCTCGAAGGGCTGCACCGGGCCGCCGAGGGCGCGTACGACCTCGTCGTCCTCGACATCATGCTGCCGGGGATGAACGGCTACCGGGTGTGCGCCGCCCTGCGCGCCGCCGGCCACGAGATGCCGATCCTGATGCTGACGGCGAAGGACGGCGAGTACGACGAGGCGGAAGGCCTGGACACCGGAGCCGACGACTACCTGACCAAGCCCTTCTCGTACGTGGTGCTGGTGGCCAGGATCCGGGCGCTGCTGCGGCGTCGGGGCGGCGGTACGGCCTCGCCGGTGGTCACCGCAGGTGCTCTGCGCATGGACACCGCCGCCCGCCGGGTGCATCTCGGCACAGCCGAAATCGCCCTCACCACCAAGGAGTTCGCGGTGCTGGAGCAGCTGGTGCTGCGGGCCGGGCAGGTGGTGAGCAAGGCGGACATCCTGGAACACGTCTGGGACTTCGCCTACGACGGCGACCCGAACATCGTCGAGGTGTACGTGAGCGCGCTGCGCCGCAAGCTCGGCGCCGCGGCCATCCGTACGGTGCGCGGCGCCGGATACCGGCTGGAGGCGCTGTGAGGTCGGTACGGGCCAGGGCCGCGCTCGGTGCCACCGTGGTGGTCGCCGTGGCACTGATCGGCGCCGGGCTGGCCGTACTCCTCGTCCTGCGCGCCAACCTCACCGACCAGGCGGGGCTGCAGGCCGAGGTGGTGGCCCGCGAGGTGGCCGGGCAGCTGGCCCTCGACGTGCCGTACGACCGGCTGGAGATGCGCGCCGAGGAGGACAATCCGGTCCAGGTGACCGACGAGGACGGGCGCGTGGTGGCCGTCTCCAAGGACCTGGAGGCGATCTCCGGCACGGGCACGGACCAGGTCACTCCGGCCAGGTCACCGGCCGCGGGAGACCCCACCGCCGGCAAGGGTTCCGACGACGACGGCAGCGATGACGACGACGGGCGGCACAGTACCCCCGGCCGGGGCGAAGTCGACTCCGGCGACCCGGACTTCGACAACGGCACCGCCACCGTCGACGGCGACACGGCCGACTACCGTTTCGCTTCCGTGCGGGCGACCACCTCCGCCGGGGTGACCCTGACCGTCCACGCGGGCGCCCCGCTGGCCGCCGAGCAGGAGGCGGTGGGCAGTGTGCGCGACGCGATGCTGATCGGGCTCCCGGTGCTGCTGCTCGTCGTCGCCGCGGTGACGGGGCTGGTGACCCGGCGGGCGCTGCGCCCGGTCGAGGGCATCCGGCGCGAGATGGCCGCGATCACGGCCTCGGAGGATCTGAGCAGGCGGGTGCCCGAGCCCGGTTCGCGCGACGAGATCGCCCGGCTGGCCCGTACCACCAACGAGACCCTGACGGCCCTGGAGGCATCGGTGGACCGCCAGCGGCGCTTCGTCGCGGACGCCTCGCACGAACTGCGCAGCCCGATCGCCTCGTTGCGCACCCAGTTGGAGGTGGGTGCCGCGCATCCGGAGCTGCTGGACGTGCCGGGCGCGGTCGCCGACACCGTACGGCTGCAGGCGCTGGCGGCCGATCTGCTGCTGCTGGCCCGGCTGGACGCGGGAGAGCGGCCGGGCCGTACGACGCTGGACCTGGGCGCGCTGGTCCACGAGGAGGTCTCGCAGCGCATCGGCGACCGGATCCCGGTGGCGGTGTCCGTGCCGGAATCCGGCGTGTTCGAAGTGGCCGGTTCCCGTGGGCAGTTGGCGCGGGTGATCGGCAATCTGCTGGACAACGCCGAGCGTCACGCGGAGCACGCGGTGACGGTCTCGGTGCGTGGCGAGCGGGGTGGCGTGGTCGTCGCGGTCACCGACGACGGGGCGGGGGTGCCGCCCGAGGAACGCGAGCGGATCTTCGAACGGTTCGTACGCCTCGACGACGCCCGTACGCGGGACGAGGGCGGCGCCGGTCTGGGCCTCGCCATCGCCCGCGACGTCGCGGTCCGGCACGGCGGCCGGCTGTCGGTGGACGGTGCGCGGGAGGGCGGCGCACGCTTCGAGCTGTGGCTGCCGGCCGCCGGCTGACCGCCCAGGCCTCCCGCAGACCGCCGGCTGACCGCCGCAGCAGGCCACCGCCGCCCCGCGGGTCACACCTTGCCGCGCCGGCCCCGCAGATGATCGGCGACCGGGGCCAGCGCCGCGTGCAGTTCCGCCAGCGCCTCCGGCGTCAACAGGTCCATGAAGTGTTTGCGCACCGACGCCACGTGCTGCGGAGCCACCTTCCGCATCGTCTCCGCGCCGTCCTCGGTGAGGACCGCGTACAGACCGCGCCGGTCGGACTCGCAGTTCTCCCGGCGGACCAGGCCCGCGCTCTCCATGCGGGTGATCTGGTGCGAGAGTCTGCTCTTGGACTGCAGCGTCGCGGTGGCGAGATCGCTCATCCGCATGCGCTGGTCGTCCGACTCCGAGAGATTGACCAGGATTTCGTAGTCGTTCATGGTCAGCCCGAAGGGCTGGAGGTCCTTCTCCAGCTGGTGGGTCAGCAGCCTGCTGACGTCCAGGTGGGTACGCCAGGCGCACTGCTCCGCGTCGTTCAGCCAGCGGGTGGCCGTCTCGGTCTCCATATGTGGATTCTACCTAAGAAGTTGAAAGCCGGACGAAGTGGGAGAGTGTGACGCCCGGCACCCGCCCGGAGGTGGACTCGGATGCGGGGTGCGGACGCTCGACGTCACAATCCGCAGGTTACCGTTCACAAGCCGAAGCGGCGTTGGAGATCCCCGAGCTGGCCGGGCATGCGGGATGCGGACCCGGGTTGACCGCCCCCGCCCGGGACCCCCGGCTGCTGCGGCACCGTCCCCGTCGGCTGCTCGGGCATCAGGATCTCGGTCGACTGGAGCAGCACCGTACCCGCGCCGACGAACTCGTACTGGTGCTCCTCGCCCGAGGTCCCGCCGATCCCGGTCAGCGACCGCAGCCCGCCCAGCACGCCCGTCATATAGCCGTGGTCGTAGTGGTGGCACGGCGAGGGGCAGTCCGCCCAGCCCACCAGGGCCTGCGGATCGACCCGCAGCGGCGGCTCCATGAAGACCACCGGACCGTTGGACGCCGCCACGAACTTCCCTGTGCCGATCAGCGTCAGAAAACCCGGCACGATGGACTGCTTGAGCGCCAGAGTCGGCTGGTACGCGAGGAGGTTGCCGGACCGGATCGTCAGATTCCCGTCCTGAAGGTCGTACGAGTTGACGTCGAAGGCCCGGTCCGCGAGCAGCATCTTGCCGCTGCCCTCGGCCACCACCCAGTCGCTCACGTGCAGCGGCGAGTGGAAGCTCGTACGGATCAGCCGCTCGAAGCGGCCGTGACCGATGCCGTTGAACTCGATCCGCCCGTAATAGGCGATCATCTTGCCCTTCTGCAGGAACCACTGGCTCCCCTTGAGCTCCACGCAGAAGGTGTAGGAGTTGACGTTGTCGTCCGACGGGAGCGTCATCGGGTCGAAGACCACGGGCGTGCTCACAGCTTCTCCTCCGAGGCCTGGACGTACACCGCGCCACTGCCGCTCAGCTCCAGCTGGAACGCCTCGCCGGAGCCGCGCCCCACCATCTCGCGCCAGCCGAGCGCGGTGGAGAGCTTGTTGCGCACGTCGCCGTGGTGCGCGACATACGCCTGCGGGTCCACGTGCACCTCACGGCCCGGGGTGATCGGCAGCTCGATCACCCCGCCGTGTGCCATCACGGCGACCGCGCCATGCCCCTTGAGGGTGGTGGTGAACAGCCCCTGCCCGGTCACCTGACCGCGCACCATGCCCATCACCCCGCCCTGCGAACCCATGAACATCGTGCCCTGCTGGAGCGTCCCGTCGAAGGCGAGCAGCCGGTCGGCCTCCACGTACAGGGTGTCGCCGGCCAGGTTGATCACCTGGATGTGATGTCCGCCGTGGCCGAACATCACCGTGCCATTGCCCTCGACCGTCATCAGCGGGGTCGCCTCATTGGCCACCCGGCGGCCGATCATCGACATCACACCGCCCTGACCGCCCTGGATGTTCGGGGTGAACGACACCTCGCCCCGGTAGGCGAGCATCGCGCCGCGCTGGCTGTACATCTTCTGGCCGGGAACAACCGTCGCCTCGACCATCTTCGAGTTGATCTCGCGGAACGGCATCAGACATCGCCCCCGATGGCGTTCCGCTCGCTCGGCTGGACGTAGACGATGCCCTCGCCCTCGAAGCGGATCTGGAAGGACTCGCCCGAGCCCTCGCCCATCAGCGTCCGGAAGTTCACCCCGGACTGGAAGTGCTGTTGCACGTTTCCCTGATGGGCGATGTAGGCGCCCGGGTCGACGAACAGCGGGTACGAGGTTGAGACCCGCAGCGCCACCGCCGAACCGTCCGACATGATCGCCACCTGTCCGGTGCCCTCGACGGTGGTGGTGAACAGGCCGTTGCCGCTCGCCCCGCCGCGCAGGCCGGTGAAGGTGGTGCCGGTGCGCAGCCCGGCGTCGGTGCAGAGCAGGTTGCTCGCCTCGACGCAGAGCCTGTCGCCGTGCAGCGAGACGAGACTGATCTCGCTCGCGCGGTCGGCGAAGTAGCAGGTGCCCTGCCCCTTCACCTCCATCACGGCCATCTGCTCGCCGGTCAGCCGGCGGGTCACCATGCCGCGCAGGCCGTCACCACCGCCGGTCATCTTCTTGAACGTGATCCGGCCGTCGTACGCGACCATCGAACCGTTCTTCGCCTTCACGGCGTCGCCGGCCAGGTCGACGGCGAGCGTTCTGCTGCCTTGGAGTCGGAACATTGCCACGGAGCGACGTTAACCGCCGGGGCCCGGCGGGGACAGGGCCCAGGGGAGGAACCGGCCCCCTGAACGGCCCCTGATACGCATCCGGTACGGGCCCCGGACGCAATCGGGACGTACCCGTACGGGGTACCAGGCCCGGGCGACGACACGTGACCGGCGACATACGGCCCCGGCGCCGACCGCCGCCCGTGCCGATGCCACAATGGGACGCGCTTGTGCCTGCATTCACAAGCTGTCACGATCCTCCCACCGAAGGTGCCCTCGTGGACGTCAAGACCGCTACCGCCCTGCACCGGCTGCGCCTCATCTCGGTTCCCGAGGCGCTCTCCTTCCCGGCGCTGATCATCTTTGGCTCGATCCTCAGCCGGGTCTCCGACATCGACTTCCTGATGATGCCGCTCGGCATCCTGCACGGCGTCCTCTTCGTCATCTACGCCGTGCTGCTCCTGGACGTCTGGGCCAAGACCAAGTGGCCGCTGAAGCGCGTCGCGCTCTTCTTCCTGCTTGCACTGCTGCCGTTCGGCGGGCTGTACGGCGACAAGGTACTCAAGCGCTATGAGGCCGACGACGCCATCGCCGCCCGCGCCCGCCGGGAAGGCGTGGTCAGCGCATGATCGTCGCGTTCTCGGTCAGTCCGCTGGGCGTCGGTGAGAACGTCGGTGAGTACGTCGCCGACGCTGTCCGGGTCGTCCGTGAGTCAGGGCTGCCCAACCGCACGGACGCGATGTTCACCTCCATCGAGGGCGAGAGCTGGGACGAGGTCATGGACGTCGTCAAGCGGGCCGTCGCCGCCGTCGAGGCCCGCGCCGGACGCGTCTCCCTCGTACTGAAGGCCGACATCCGCCCCGGTGTCACCGACGGTCTGACCTCCAAGGTCGAGACGGTCGAGCGGTACCTCGCGGACTGACGCCCGTACCGCCCGAGGAGCCCTCTTGCCGCACGGCGGGAGGGCTCTTCGTCATCCAGGTCTACTCGGTCGGCACCGCCAGGGCGATGCCGAGCGGCGTCCGCTCGTAAAGTACCTGGTGTCCGTACCGCCGCGACGTCAGCAGCCCCGCCGCCCGCAGCACCGACAGATGCTCCGACACGGAGGACGGCGCCAGGCCCAGCCGGTGCGCGAGCGCGCTCGTCCCGGCCGGTTCGTCGAGCGCGCACAGCACATCGGCCCGCGCCCGCCCCAGCAGCCGGGCGAGCGTCTTCGGCGTGCGGTCCGCGGGCTCCGTCCACAGAGCGCCGATCCCGCGCGCCGGGTAGATCACCGCGGGCTGCCAGGGCGGCTCGTACCCGCTGACCACATCCGGCCAGGCGAAGACGCTCGGCATCAGGACGAGGCCCCGACCGCCGAGCACCCGGGAGTGCCGGCCCTTGACCCCGATCAGCGTGAGCGTCGAATCCGCCCAGCTCAACTGCGGGCTCAGCTCACTGAGCAGCCGCGAGAAGCCGACCGCGGCGAGCCGGCGCGAGTGGTACGCGATGTCCGCCTCCAGCAGCGCGCGCAGTCGCGGCCAGTCCGGTTCGACGAGCACTCGCCACGCCTGCTCCAGCAACGCGGCCAGCTCCTGCTGCGCCCGTGCGGGGTCGGCGAGCATCGCCCGCCCGGCGGGGGAGTCCCTGGTGCCCGGCATGCACGCGAGCGTCAGTTTTAGGTCCCCGCGGACCAGCCGGGGGTCGATGGCACGGACCCCGGCGATCTCCTCCTCGAAGGAGGCGTAGGGACCCAGCGGCGGCGGGGACAGGAAGTCAGGACTGTGTCCGCTCTCCGGCATCAGCGACCACAGCGGCCGCAGATCGAGCCCCGTGGCGGCGCTCCGGATGCGCCTCAGCCACGGTTCGTGGTAGCCGTGCCGACCGGGACGCAGGAGGGTACGTACCGCCTGCTGCGTCTCCCAGATCGGAGAGATGGCGAACCTGCAGCGGAGCAGATCGCTCTCGTCGAAATGCAGATGGAACGACATCGGCTGCCTCGTCAGGATTCGGTTTGGGCCGAAAGTCTACGGAACGAGGGTGTTGCTCCTTCAAGCTGCGCCCATGCCGAGCAACAGCCCCGACCTGATGGGCAGCCCCCACGACGCGGCGGACACCCCGGACGGCCTGACGGGTCGGACTTCCCACGAACCGTCAGCCGCACGCCGCCGAGCGGACGCCCACCCCGCAGGACCGGAGCCGTCGCCGGCCCCCTCCCCGGAGCGCGCCGACCCCATTGACCCGAATCCGTCGCCCGCGCTCCGGGCCCCGACCGCCGCGGACCCCGGCACGTCCCGCGGCTACCGCGCCGTCTTCGCCGTACGGGAGTTCCGGGCCGTATTCACCGCCCATCTGCTTTCCCTCATGGGCCTGATGGTCAGCGAGCTGGCGCTTACCGTCCTCGTCTACGACCTCACCGACTCGCCGCTGCTCAGCGCCCTCACCTTCGCGCTCGGCCTGCTGCCGTACCTGATCGGCGGCACGCTCCTCGCCGGGGTCGCCGACCGCTACCCCGCCCGCCGGGTCCTGGTCACCTGCGATCTGCTCTGCGCGGGCTGCGTCGCCGTCATGGTGCTGCCCGGCACCCCCGTCGGCGGGCTCCTCGCCCTGCGCTGCGCCGTCGCGCTCGTGTCGCCCGTCTTCACCGGCACACGGATGGCCGCGCTCACCGACATTCTCGGCGAGGGCGATCTCTATGTACTGGGCCGCTCGCTGCTGCGGATCATCTCGCAGAGCGCGCTGCTGATCGGCTTCGGCGCGGGGGGAGTGCTGCTCACCGTGGTCTCCCCGCGCGAGGCGATCGCGATCACCGTCGTGACCTTCCTCTCCTCGGCGGCCCTGCTCCGCTTCGGCACCCGGAACCGGCCGGCCCGGACCGGCGACAGCGGCGACGGGGGCAATCTGCTCAAGGACTCACTCGCGGGAGCGCGCACCGTCTTCGCCGACCGCAGGATCCGCGCGCTGACGCTGCTCTTCTGGGTGCCGCCCACGTTCGTCGTGGCACCGGAGGCGCTCGCCGCACCGTACGCCGACGAGATCGGGGCCGGCCGGGCCGCGCTGGGGCTGCTGATGTGCTCGATGCCGATCGGCAACATCGTCGCGGAGCTGTACGTGGGCGGCGTGCTCACACCGCGTGCCCGCTCCCGGATCGTGCTGCCGGCCGCCGTCGCCGGGCTCCTGCCGCTCCTGTTGTACGGGCTCCGCCCCGGCCTGCCCCTGACCATGGCCGCGCTCGCACTGGCCGGGGTGGGGGCGGCGTACGTCATCGGCCTCGACCAGTGGTTCGTCGAAGCCGTGCCCGAGGAGCTGCGGGGCCGGGCGATGACCCTGCAGACCGCGGGGCTGATGACGGTCCAGGGCATCGGCATGGCCCTTGCCGGGCTGGCCGCCGAATTCCTTCCCGTCCATCAGGTGGTCGCCGGAGCCGCCGTGATCGGTACGGTGTGCACGCTCCTGCTCGTCCGCGAGGTCAGCCGGACGGCATCCGCACCCCGAATTCGGACCGAAGTTCGAGACAGTGATGACCAGCATATGACCAGTGGGTAAGGTCGGTGCCGTGCCGAAGCCGCTCAGTCTTCCCTTCGATCCCATCGCCCGCGCCGACGAACTCTGGCAGCAGCGCTGGGGTCCGGTGCCCTCGATGGGGGCGATCACCTCGATCATGCGCGCCCAGCAGATCCTGCTCGCCGAGGTCGACGCGGTCGTCAAACCGTACGGACTGACCTTCGCCCGTTACGAGGCGCTGGTGCTGCTCACCTTCTCCAAGGCCGGCGAGCTGCCGATGTCCAAGATCGGCGAGCGGCTCATGGTCCACCCGACCTCCGTCACCAACACCGTGGACCGGCTGGTCCGCTCCGGGCTGGTCGCCAAGCGCCCCAATCCGAACGACGGCCGCGGAACCCTCGCCTCCATCACCGACAAGGGCCGCGAGGTCGTCGAGGCGGCGACCAAGGACCTGGTCGACATGGAGTTCGGGCTCGGGGTGTACGACGCCGAGGAGTGCGCGGAGATCTTCGCCATGCTGCGGCCGCTGCGGATCGCGGCCCAGGATTTCGAAGAGGCCTGACAGCCCTTCCGGCCGCCGGACCCGGTGCGTGGCCCCGGGCGGTCGCGCCGGAGGGCTGCCGTGCTGCGCCCGGCCGGTCCTCCTGCGCGTACGCCCGGGGCCGCCGCGTTCCGAGCGGGTCCTCCTGCTTGTGCGCCCCCGCTCGTGCACGGCGCGCTCGTATGCGGTCTACTCGTACACGGCGACGAGCCGCCCGATGACCTCGCCCCGCTCCAGTCGGCCGATCCCGTCGCCGATCGCGTCGAAGCCGATGCGGGTGATGCGAGAGGTCACCTTGCCCTCGGCGATGAGTCCGACCACCGCCTCGCAGTCCTCGATGGTCCCGGCCTGGGAGCCGATGAGGACGACCTGGTTGAGGGTCAGCTGCTGCAGGTTGATGGTGCCTTCCGCGACTCCGAGGCCCACCTGCACCACGCGCCCGTCCCGCCGGACCGTGTCGACCGCACCCGCGGTCGTGGTTCCGAAGCCGGCGAAGTCCACGATGACGTCCAGCTTCTCGTCGGCGAGTTCCGTGATGTCCTTCACGACCTTCTTCGCCCCGAGCTCGCGGGCGAAGGCGTGCACCTTCTCGTTCTTCTCGGCGACATAGACTTCGGCACCGACCGCGAGGGCCACCTGCGCCCCCAACGAGCCGAGCCCCCCGAAGCCGATGACGCCGACCTTGGTCCCAGCCGTCACGCCGCCCTGTACGACCACGGCGTGGTACGAGGTCAGCCCCGCATCGGTCGCCGCGGCCGCCTGGTCCCAGGCGATGGTGTCGGGCAGCCGGATCACCAGTTCCTCGCGGACCGCGACCCTGCTCTGGAAGCCACCGTTCGACGAGGTGCCGGGTCCTTCGATCGCGGCGGGCACAGCGACTCTGTCCCCGACACGGAAGCGTGATACACCCGAACCGACCACGGACACCACGCCCGCGATCTCATGCCCCAGGGTGATCGGCCGGAACGGCAGCAGCGAGGTGAGGGTGCCGTCCAGGAAGCCGACGTCGCTGTGGCAGAGCCCGGCGGCCTTCACGTCGATGACGATCTCACCGGCCCCCGCCTCCGGCTCGGGGATCTCGTGCAGCGAGAGGGGTTGCCCGACCTCGGTGAACTGCCATGCTTTCATGATCGATTCCTTCTGGTTCAGTTGCTGTGACGTCATGCGTGCGTCGGTGGCGGCGCGTACGGGCGTCGCCTGCGACGTTATTAACGGTACCCGGTCCCGAAAATAATCGGAACGTGTGCCTCCGAATGGAGAGGAGCAGCCGGTATGGGAGACACGAGGCGGCCGCGAGGGCGGCCGCCCGCCTCGTCGCGGGAGAAGATCGAGGTGGAGGCCGTCGAGCTCTTCCTCCGCCACGGCTACGCCGGGACCAGCATCGCGATGATCACCGAGGCCTGCGGTGTCGGCAGAACGACCTTCTTCCGCTACTTCGACTCCAAATCGCAGATCATCTGGTCCGCCTTCGACGACCACACCCAGAGGCTTCGCGAGCTGCTCGCCCGTGCGGAGCCGGATGCCCCCGCCCTGACGGTGATTCGTGCCTGCGTCGTCGAGGCGCTGCGCGACTCTGTCGACGAGCGGGGTATCTGGCTGAAGCGGTTCACCATTCTGGACACCTCGGTGGAGCTGCGCTCCGAGGTGTCGGCCCAGTGGCTGAGCTGGGCGCGTGCCGTCGCCGGGTATGTGGCGCACCGCACCGGCGCCGATCCGGACGGCATCGTCCCTGCCGGCATCGGCGGTGCGATCCAGGCGGCCTTCCTCGCCACACTCCGCAGCTGGCAAGGGACCGAGGAACCGCCGGACCGGCTGCTGCGCCAGATGGACGTGGGTCTTGCCCCGCTCTGCGACGTGCTACAGGAGTGGCTGGACCGGGGCTGAGTCCGGGCTCGCCCGGGCCCGGCCCGCTGCAAGATCGCCCCGGGCGTCCGGTTACGCTCGGTTCCATGAAACGCAGTGTGCTGACCCGGTACCGGGTGATGGCCTACGTCACCGCCGTCATGTTGCTGGTGCTCTGCACCTGCATGGTCTTCAAGTACGGCTTCGACATGGGCAAGGATCTGACGCTCGTCGTCTCCCAGGTCCATGGTGTGCTCTACATCATCTACCTGATCTTCGCCTTCGATCTCGGCTCCAAGGCGAAGTGGCCGATGGGCAAGCTGCTCTGGGTGCTGATCTCCGGCACCATCCCGACGGCCGCGTTCTTCGTCGAGCGCAAGGTCGTCCGCGAGGTCGAGCCGCTGGTCGCCGGCGGTTCTCCCGTCACCGTCGAGGCCTGAGCCGCCCGGCCGGGCCCGGCCCGAACCGCACCACCCGAACCGCCCCGTGCAAAGCACCGGGCGGTTTGCCATCGACATTTACTAGGACGTCCTAGTAAATTCGATTGTATGGACGCTGACGCGATCGAGGAGGGCCGCCGCCGCTGGCAGGCCCGTTACGACAAGGCCCGCAAGCGTGACGCGGACTTCACCACTCTCTCCGGAGACCCTGTGGAGCCCGTGTACGGCCCCCGCCCCGGGGACACGTACGAGGGATTCGAACGGATCGGCTGGCCCGGCGAGTACCCCTTCACCCGGGGGCTCCACCCGACCGGCTACCGCGGCCGGACCTGGACCATCCGCCAGTTCGCCGGCTTCGGCAACGCCGAGCAGACCAATGAGCGCTACAAGATGATCCTCGCCGCGGGCGGCGGCGGGCTCAGCGTCGCCTTCGACATGCCGACGCTGATGGGCCGCGACTCCGACGACCCCCGCTCGCTCGGCGAGGTCGGGCACTGCGGAGTGGCCATCGACTCCGCCGCCGACATGGAGGTCCTCTTCAAGGGCATCCCCCTCGGCGACGTCACGACGTCCATGACGATCAGCGGACCCGCCGTCCCCGTCTTCTGCATGTACCTGGTCGCCGCCGAGCGCCAGGGCGTCGACCCGGGCGTGCTCAACGGCACGCTCCAGACCGACATCTTCAAGGAGTACATCGCGCAGAAGGAGTGGCTCTTCCAGCCCGAGCCCCATCTGCGCCTCATCGGCGACCTGATGGAGCACTGCGCCCGCGACATCCCCGCCTACAAGCCGCTCTCCGTCTCCGGCTACCACATCCGCGAGGCCGGGGCGACGGCCGCGCAGGAGCTCGCGTACACGCTCGCCGACGGTTTCGGCTACGTGGAGCTCGGCCTCTCCCGCGGGCTGGACGTCGACACCTTCGCGCCCGGTCTCTCCTTCTTCTTCGACGCGCACCTCGACTTCTTCGAGGAGATCGCCAAGTTCCGCGCGGCCCGCCGGATCTGGGCCCGCTGGATGAAGGAGACGTACGGCGCGAAGACCGACAAGGCGCAGTGGCTCCGCTTCCACACCCAGACCGCCGGTGTCTCGCTCACCGCCCAGCAGCCGTACAACAACGTCGTACGCACCGCGGTCGAGGCGCTCTCCGCCGTCCTCGGCGGCACCAACTCGCTGCACACCAACGCCCTCGACGAGACCCTCGCGCTCCCCTCCGAGCAGGCCGCCGAGATCGCGCTGCGCACCCAGCAGGTGCTGATGGAGGAGACCGGCGTCGCCAACGTGGCCGACCCGCTGGGCGGCTCCTGGTACGTCGAGCAGCTCACCGACCGGATCGAGGCCGACGCCGAGAAGATTTTCGACCAGATCAAGGAGCGCGGCACCCGGGCCCATCCCGACGGGCAGCACCCCGTCGGGCCCATCACCTCCGGCATCCTGCGCGGCATCGAGGACGGCTGGTTCACCGGCGAGATCGCCGAGTCCGCCTTCCGGTACCAGCAGTCGCTGGAGAAGGGCGACAAGCGCGTCGTCGGCGTCAACGTCCACCACGGCTCGGTCACCGGCGACCTGGAGATCCTGCGCGTCAGCCACGAGGTGGAGCGCGAGCAGGTCCGGGTGCTCGGCCACCGCAAGGACGCCCGCGACGACGCCCGGGTGAAGTCGGCGCTGGACGCGATGCTGGCCGCCGCCCGCGACGGCTCCAACATGATCGGCCCGATGCTCGACGCCGTACGGGCCGAGGCGACGCTCGGTGAGATCTGCGGGGTCCTGCGCGACGAGTGGGGCACCTACACGGAGCCGCCCGGCTTCTGACGGGCGGTCGGTGGCCGCGTTCGGCGGCCGAGGAGGAGGCAGGCGGCAGCGGCCCGCCCCGTCACGCGGAGGCCGCCGCCCCCAGCCCCGCGAGCAGCAGCACGGTGAAGCGCCGGGCCCAGTCCGCGTCGATGGGCTCGGCGCTCACCAGGGCCCGGTGCACGACCGCGCCGGCGATCACATCGAAGATCAGATCGGCGGTCGTCGCCGCCCGCTTCTCGTCCTGCTCGACGGGCAACTCCCCGCGCTCCTGGGCCCGTTGACGCCCCTGGAGCACCAGTCGCTTCTGCCGGTACACGATCGAGTCGCGGATCCGGGTCCGCAGCGCCTCGTCGCGCGTCGACACCGCGACCACCGCCATCAGCGCCGTCCGGGCCTCCGGCCGCTCCAGCAGCGCGGCGAACTGCAGCACCACCGCCTGCACATCGGCCGACAGGCTGCCCAGATCGGGCAGTTCCAGCTCGTCGAAGAGAACCGCGACGGCATCCACGACCAGTTCGTTCTTGCCCGCCCAGCGCCGGTACAGGGTCGTCTTGGCGACACCCGCCCGCGTCGCCACATCCCCCATCGTCAGCTTCGACCAGCCGAGGTCCACCAGGGAGGCTCTGGTCGCCTCCAGGATCGCTTCATCGGCCGCGGCGCTGCGCGGGCGTCCCGTTCGAGGGGGTTCGGGGTGGCTGTGGCTCAGCATGCCGTGACCATACCGGTCAGTAAGTAGTGCCGACCGGCCCCGTTCGCCGTGAGACAGATCACCGAACACACTTGCGCGTGAGGGGTGCCGGGCAGTTACGCTACGGGTCGTAGCGTAAGGGCGGCGGTCATCCCGTTCGTTGCGCCACGACCGAACGACAGCCACAGGTACTGGGTGGGGACCCGGCGCCGAACAGGGCCTTTCAGGGGCTCTCGGGCCGCATCCGTCCGGGCACCCCGCACGCCGGCGGGGACTACGGACGGGTGGGGTTCTCGTATCGCTTTCCGTATCGGTGCGCCAAGGGGGGAGGATGTACGTATGCAGCCTAGGAACATGTCCATGAGCGGCGTCGTCGACCTCGCCGCGGTGAAGGCGGCCGGCGAGGCCAAGGTGAAGGCGGAGCAGGCCCGTGCCGAGGCCGCCCGGCAGGGTGGTGGCGGTGCCGTACCGCCGTCCGCCCTGGTGATCGATGTCGATGAGGCGGGCTTCGAGAGCGATGTCCTGCAGCGTTCCACGGAAGTCCCGGTCGTCATCGACTTCTGGGCCGAGTGGTGCGAGCCGTGCAAACAGCTGGGACCGCTCCTGGAGCGGCTGGCCCAGGAATACAACGGCCGCTTCGTGCTGGCCAAGGTCGATGTCGACGCCAACCAGATGCTGATGCAGCAGTTCGGCATCCAGGGTATTCCGGCGGTCTTCGCCGTCGTCGCCGGGCAGGCCCTCCCGCTCTTCCAGGGCGCGGCCCCCGAGGCCCAGATCCGGCAGACGCTGGACCAGTTGATCCAGGTCGCCGAGGAGCGGTTCGGTCTCACCGGGATCGCGGTCGACCAGGACGCGGCCGCCGCCGAGGGAGCCGGTCAGACTCCGGCCGAGGTGCCCGCCGGGCCGTACGACGCCCTGCTCGAAGCAGCCGTACAGGCCCTGGACGCCAGCGACTTCCCCGGTGCCGTCCAGGCGTACAAGAACGTCCTCGCCGAAGACCCGGCCAACACCGAGGCCAAGCTCGGTCTCGCCCAGGCCGAACTGCTCGCCCGGGTCAAGGACATCGACCCGCAGCGGGTCCGCCAGGACGCCGCGGAGAAGCCGGCCGATCTCGCGGCGCAGCTCGCGGCCGCCGATCTGGATCTCGTCGGCGGTCATGTCGAGGATGCCTTCGGGCGGCTCGTCGAGACGGTGCGCCGTAATTTCGGTGACGACCGGGACGCGGCGCGGCTGCGGCTGCTGGAGCTGTTCGAGGTGATCGGCCCCGACGACCCGCGGGTCGTCGCCGCGCGTACGGCGCTGGCGCGCGTCCTGTTCTGACGCGGGTCTTGTTCTGATGTGACAACACGGCCGTGGTACCCCGGGGTGCCACGGCCGTTTTCGCGATCAGGGCGATAAGAGGCGACTTCGCTTTACCAAATCTTGATAAAGGTGTCGCCTGTTACTCGCAGTAAATCACTGCTCGGGATCTGTCCGTATAACGGCCCCGATTCTCCCTTTCGTCCTTCCGTTCGGTGCCACCCTGTGTGGCCGGGTGGTATCACCCGGTCGCGGCTCGGTTATCGGGCCATTACTAGCGAGTAACGAACCCCTTGTGCGGCGGGCGCGAATGCACCACGATCGGCCACGCTCGGTCCAATAACGCCAGCCCGGCTGCCAGTCGGCGCGGCGGCCCTGTTGGGTCCCCACCGAGTGGGTCGGCGGCAGTGGTGCCGACTCCGGACAGGGGGGTTCCTGCCGACCGGCAGGGCCTGTCCGATCAGGTTGCGCGATTGCGTGGCCAGTGGTTGTCGCTCGGGGGTGATCGCCGGTGATTCGGACGCGGTTCCTGCCTCCGTACGCGGGCGCTCTCCTTGCCGAGGACGTAGCACTTCTCCCATCCCAGGACGGGCCAGGCCCGGACCGGAGATGTACGTCCGAGAAGGAGGAAAAATATGAGTTCCCAAGTTCGTGGCGGCACCAGATGGAAGCGCTTCGCTCTGGTCATGGTGCCGAGCGTCGTCGCGACCGCGGCGGTGGGTGTCGGTCTCGCGCAGGGTGCCCTCGCGGCGTCCTTCAGCGTGTCCGGCCAGAGCTTCAAGGTGCATGCGGACAAGCTCGTCGGCCATGACTTCGTCCAGTACGGCAGCGTCGCCGCCGGCAAGGACCTCAAGGGTGATGGCGCGGTGCACGCCGTGGCCGTGTCCGGCTTCAGTGACGCCACGATCACCAACATGTGCCAGTCGGTGGTCACTCCGAACCTTCCGTTCGGCCTCGGCAATGTCACGCTGCGGCTGAACGCGGGTACGAACCCGAAGAAGCCGGTCAGGGCGACCAATCTGTACCTGGACGTCGCCGAGCTCGACGCCGACGCGTACTTCAAGAACATCGACATCGGTGTGGCGGCCGGCTCCGTCGGCAAGCCCGGCATCCAGTCCGGCACCGAGGAGGCCGTCAACCCGAACGGCTTCGCGCAGCGCGCCGAGACGGCCGTGCTGAAGGACGTGAAGCAGAGGGCGTGGGCGACCACCGCGGGCACCTTCAGGCTCAGCAACCTGAGCCTGCGGCTGCACAGCGGCGTCAAGGAGTGCTACTAGCACCCGCCCGGGTGGCCGGAGCACCCCCAAGGGTCTCCGGCCGCCCATCTTTTCACTTCTCACAGCAGTACCGGTTGCAGGGAGCTGTTTTCCATGAGCCCCGAGTCCACAGGGCAGAACGAGCACTACCTCCGCGTCTTCTGGCGAGGATTCCGCACCTGGCGGGGTAACCGGCCGTTCTGGGCGGGCCTGTTCACCATGGTGGGTGGTCTACCCATCGCGTACTTCCCGTACGCCAACATGCACCTCGGCAACGTCACGCTGGCGATGTCCACGACCGCCGGTGCCGGATCTCTGATCATCGGGATCCTGCTGGTCACGCTGGGCCTCACGATGTGGTTCCACCACATCGTGAGAGTGTTCGCCGGAGTCGCCGCGATCCTGCTGGCGCTGGTATCCATACCGGTCGCCAACATCGGCGGGTTCCTGGTCGGCTTCGTGTTCTCCCTGCTCGGTGGAGCGCTCTCCATCTCCTGGGCACCGGGCGAGCCGAAGCCCGACCCTGTGGATGCCGGTGCGGAAGGCCAGATGTCCAAGGACGCCTGGCCCGGGGCACAGGAGCCCGAACCCGAGTTCCACAGCACGGCAGCGGTGTCCCAGCAGCAGCCGGCGCAGTACGACACGACAGTCGAGGCCGACGGCGGGAGGAACAGTGCGGGGTGACGAGACGCAGCTGAACGCGACCGGGGAGGACCTCCGGACGAGAAGCGGACCGCGCCACGCGGCCCCCAGGAAGTCACTGCTGACGAAGCTGCACATACCCGCGGGCAAGGCCTTCGCCCTCGCCGCGATGCCGACGGCCGTCTTCGTGGGCATGGGGCTCACCCCCAAGCTGGCGCTGGCCGACGACAGCACGGACATCCCGTTCGCGCCCGGTCCCTGTGTGACCCGCTCCGACGAGCCGAGCGAGTCGCCCTCCCCGTCCGCGTCGGAGACGAAGTCGCCCTCCGCGTCCCCGTCCCCGTCCGCCTCCGAGTCCGGTGACAAGGGCGACGCGGCGACGCCGAAGCCCTCGGCCACCCCGTCGGCGAGCGAGACCGTCGAGGCCGAACCCAAGTCCGTCGAGGCCGAGCCCAAGTCCGTCGAGGCCGAGCCCAAGTCCGCCCAGGCGCCCGCCGCCGCGCCGAGTGCCTCGCCCACCCCCACGAAGTCGACGAACCCGCTCGACCCGCTGGGTGTCGGCGACGCGCTCAGGGACCTCTTCGACGGACCGGCCAAGGAGACGGCGAGTCCGTCCCCGAGCACCACCACGGCGTCCCCGAAGCCGTCGGAGAGCGACGTGGCCAAGCCCGTCGAGAAGGCCGTCGAGAAGGCCGTCGAGAAGCCCGTCGAGAAGGCGACGGACGCCGCGAAGGAGACGGCCGACAAGACCGCCGCCGCCATCCGCGACGCGGCGGAGAAGGCCGGCAAGCCGGTCGAGGAGCTCGACGAGAGCGTCAAGGGTCTCGAAGCCAAGAAGGACGAGGACATCCCGGACGGCGCCAAGGAGCGCTTCCCGTGTCCGACCCCCGACCCCGAGGCGCTGGCCGCGGCCGATCTGGAGCAGGGCATCCCGCTGCTGCCGAACGAGCCGTGGATCCTGGAGAGTTCGATGCTGACCCTGGCCGGCCTCGACTACAAGGGCATCGTCGAGGTGAAGAAGGGCGACGGCACCACGAAGAAGGTGCTGAAGTTCACGGCCAAGACCGTCGACATCAAGGACCTCCACCAGCTGACGGTCGGTCCGGCCGGCACGACGGGCCATGTCCAGGCGCGGAAGGGCTCCACGTCCACCATCCGCAACGGCACGGTGACGATGTACACGGAGGAGCTGAAGGGCAACCTCTTCGGCCTCATCCCGGTAACATTCAGCCCGCAGACTCCGCCGCCGCTGAACGTACCCTTCGCCTTCTTCACCAAGGTCAAGGTGACCCAGGCAGGCCAGTTCGGCGGCTCGCTCATGGTGCCCGGGCTGCACAACTACTTCACCGGCGGCAACGGCTAGTAACTGCCGACACCGGCCCGTTCGGGAGCCGCACAGGACCGTGGGCCGCATTCCTTCCGGATCCGGAAGGAATGCGGCCCACGGTCCTTGTACGTACCGGGCGCGTCAGTCGCGCGCGCCGCCACCGACATGGTGCACCCGCACCATGTTCGTCGTGCCCGGGATGCCGGGGGGCGAGCCGGCCGTGATGACCATCGTGTCGCCCTCGTTGTAGCGGTCGAGCTTCATCAGCTCGCCGTCGACCAGGTCGACCATCGCGTCCGTGTTGTCCACGTGCGGGACGACATGGGCCTCCACGCCCCAGCTCAGGGCGAGTTGGTTGCGGGTGGACTCGTCCGTGGTGAAGGCGAGGATGGGCTGCGCCGCACGGTAGCGGGAGAGACGGCGGGCCGTGTCACCGGACTTGGTGAAGGCGACCAGTGCCTTGCCGTTCAGGAAGTCCGCGATCTCGCAGGCGGCACGGGCCACCGAACCGCCCTGGGTGCGGGGCTTCTTGCCCGGGACCAGCGGCTGGAGGCCCTTGGAGAGCAGCTCCTCCTCGGCGGCGACGACGATCTTCGACATCGTCTTGACCGTCTCGATCGGGTACGCGCCCACGCTGGACTCGGCGGACAGCATGACCGCGTCCGCGCCGTCCAGGATCGCGTTGGCGACGTCGGACGCCTCGGCGCGGGTCGGCCGCGAGTTGGTGATCATCGACTCCATCATCTGGGTCGCCACGATCACCGGCTTGGCGTTCCGCCGGCAGAGCTCCACCAGGCGCTTCTGCACCATCGGGACCTTCTCCAGGGGGTACTCCACGGCCAGGTCGCCACGGGCGACCATCACACCGTCGAACGCCATGACGACGCCCTCCATGTGCTCGACCGCCTGCGGCTTCTCCACCTTGGCGATGACGGGGACCCGGCGGCCCTCCTCGTCCATCACCTTGTGGACGTCCTTGACGTCATTGGCGTCCCGCACGAAGGAGAGCGCCACCAGGTCGCAGCCCATCCGCAGGGCGAACCGCAGGTCGTCGACGTCCTTCTCGGACAGGGCCGGGACATTGACCGCCGCACCGGGCAGGTTGATGCCCTTGTGGTCGGAGATGACGCCGCCCTCGATGACGATCGTCCGGACCCGCGGGCCGTCGATCGCGATGACCTTCAGCTCGACGTTGCCGTCGTTGATCAGGATCGGGTCGCCCTTGGTGACATCGCCGGGCAGGCCCTTGTAGGTCGTGCCGCAGATCGACTTGTCGCCGGGAACGTCCTCCGCGGTGATGGTGAACTCGTCCCCGCGGACCAGCTCGACGGGGCCCTCGGCGAACTTCGCCAGGCGGATCTTCGGGCCCTGGAGGTCGGCGAGCACGCCGACCGCACGACCGGTCTCGGCGGCGGCCTTGCGGACCCGGTCGTATCGGCCCTGGTGCTCCTCGTGGCTGCCGTGACTGAAGTTGAAACGGGCCACGCTCATGCCGGCCTCGATCAGAGCGACGAGCTGCTCATGGGAGTCGACGGCGGGACCGAGTGTGCAGACGATTTTGGAACGGCGCATGAGGCGGATCCTATCGGTTTGTTTCGCTGCGGAATATTCCGTCTGGTGGAAGGTACAAAGGGGCGCGGGGGTGCTCAGTTGTGGACCCGTCCGAGAAGCGCGAAGGTCTGGACCGCGATCTCCAGTTCCTCGTCCGTCGGCACCACGGCGACCGCGACCCGTGCGTAGTCCGGCGAGATCAGCCGCGGTGCGCCGGACCGTACGGCGTTCAGATCCGCGTCCACCACCAGGCCGAGCTCCTCGAGACCGGCGATCGCAGCCTCCCGCACGGGCGCCGAGTTCTCCCCGACACCCGCCGTGAACACCACGGCATCCACCCGCCCGAGGACCGCCGAATAGGCGCCGATGTACTTCTTCAGCCGGTGCACATAGATGTCGAACGCCAGCGCCGCACGCTCGTCTCCCTCGTCGATCCGGCGCCGGATCTCCCGCACGTCGTTGTCACCGCACAGCCCGACCAGGCCGCTCCTCCTGTTCAGCAGCTCGTCGATCTCGTCCGTCGACATCCCCGCCACCCGACGCAGGTGGAAGGTGACGGCCGGATCGATGTCGCCGGAACGCGTGCCCATCACCAGCCCCTCCAGCGGCGTCAGCCCCATCGAGGTCTCCACGCACCGGCCGCCCGCCACCGCCGACGCCGAGGCGCCGTTGCCCAGGTGCAGCACGATGACATTGACCTCCTCGGGCGTACGTCCCAGCAGCTCGGCGGCCTTGCGGGAAACATGCGCGTGCGAGGTGCCGTGGAAGCCGTAGCGCCGGATGTGGTGGGCGTCGGCGGTCTCCACATCGATCGCGTACCTCGCCGCGTACTCCGGCATCGTCGTGTGGAACGCCGTGTCGAAGACCGCCACCTGCGGAAGGTCGGGACGCAGGACCTGTGCGGTACGGATGCCGACGATGTTCGCCGGATTGTGCAGCGGGGCCACCGGGACCAGGCGCTCGATCTCGTCCAGCACCTCGTCGTCGATCATGACGGGCTCGGTGAACCGCAGCCCGCCGTGCACCACCCGGTGACCGATCGCCGCCAGCGCGGGGGAGTCCAGGCCCAGCCCGTCGGCCGCCAGCTCGTCGGCCGCCGCCTTCAGTGCGGCCTCGTGGTCGGCGATCGGACCGATTCGCTCGCGCGGCTCGGCGCCTCCACCGACCAGCGGGGTGTGCACCAGCCGGGAGGTCTCCTCGCCGATCCGCTCGATCAGCCCGACCGCGAGCCGGGAGCGGTCGCTCATGTCCAGCAGCTGGTACTTCACCGACGAGGAGCCGGAGTTGAGGACCAGCACACGGTACGCGCCCGTCGGGGCAGAGCCCTCCGTGGTCGGGGTGGTCATCCGTTCACTCCTCGCCCTGCGCCTGGATCGCCGTAATGGCCACGGTATTGACGATGTCCTGGACGAGCGCACCCCGGGACAGATCGTTGACGGGCTTCCGCAGCCCCTGGAGCACCGGTCCGACGGCCACCGCGCCCGCCGAGCGCTGCACGGCCTTGTAGGTGTTGTTGCCGGTGTTCAGGTCCGGGAAGATCAGCACCGTCGCCCGCCCCGCCACCTCGGAGCCGGGCAGCTTCGTCGCGGCGACGCTCGGCTCCACCGCGGCGTCGTACTGGATCGGGCCCTCGATCATGAGGTCCGGTCTGCTCGCCCGGACCCGGTCCGTCGCCTCGCGCACCTTGTCGACATCGGCGCCCGATCCCGAGGTACCCGTCGAGTACGACAGCATCGCGATCCGCGGCTCCACACCGAACCGGGCGGCGGTGGCGGCCGACTGCACCGCGATGTCCGCGAGCTGCTCCGCGTCCGGGTCCGGGTTCACCGCGCAGTCGCCGTACACCAGGACCTTGTCGGCGAGGCACATGAAGAAGACGGACGACACGATCGAGGCGTCCGCCTTGGTTTTTATGATCTCGAACGCCGGGCGGATCGTCGCCGCGGTGGAGTGCACCGCCCCGGAGACCATGCCGTCGGCGAGCCCCTCCTGGACCATCAGGGTGCCGAAGTAGTTGACGTCCGCGATGACGTCGTATGCCAGCTCCACCGTGACCCCGCGGTGCGCGCGCAGCTGCGCGTACCGCTCGGCGAAGACCTGGCGCAGCTCGGAGGTCTGCGGGTCGATGAGCTGTGTCCCGGCGAGATCGATGCCGAGGTCCGCGGCCTTCTTGCGGATGACGTCGGCGTCGCCGAGGAGGGTCAGGTCGCAGACGTCGCGGCGCAGCAGTACGTCGGCGGCGCGCAGCACCCGTTCCTCGGTGCCCTCCGGCAGGACGACGCGGCGCCGCACGGCGCGGGCCTGCTCCAGCAGCTCGTGCTCGAACATCATCGGGGTGACGCGGCCGCTACGGGCCAGCGAGATCCGTTCCAGCAGCGCGCCGGTGTCCACGTGGCGCTCGAAGAGGCCCAGCGCGGTCTCCGCCTTGCGGGGCGTCCCCGCGTTCAACTTGCCTTCCAGGGCGAAGAGCTGCCCGGCGGTCGGGAAGGAGCCGCCGGCCACGGAGAGGACCGGCGTACCCGGTGCGAGCCGCGCGGCCAGCTGGAGTATCTCCTCGCCGGGGCGTTCGTCCAGGGTCAGCAGCACACCGGCGATGGGCGGGGTCCCGGCGGTGTGCGCGGCCAGCGAACCGACCACCAGATCCGCCCGGTCCCCGGGCGTGACCACCAGACAGCCCGGCGTCAGCGCCTTCAGCATGTTCGGCAGCATCGCCCCGCCGAAGACGAAGTCCAGCGCGTCCCTGGCCAGCCCGGAGTCGTCGCCGAGCAGCACCGTGGCGTCGAGCGACGCGGCGATCTGGGCGACGGTCGGCGCGGAGAGCGCCGCGTCGTCGGGCAGCACCGAACAGGGGACGGGCAGCCGGGCCGCCAGCCGCTCCGCGATGGCGTCGCGGTCCTCGGCCGCCACCCGGTTCACGATCATCGCGAGGACGTCGCAGCCCAGGCCCGCGTACGCCCGGTAGGCATTACGGGTCTCGGCCCGCACGGACTCCGCGGTCTGGCCCGTCCCGCCGACCACAGCGATCACCGAGGCGCCGAACTCATTGGCGAGCCGGGCGTTGAGCGCCAGCTCGTCGGGGAGTTGGGTGGCGGCGAAATCGGTGCCGAGTACCAGCACCACCTCGTACTTCTGGGCCACCCGATGGAAGCGTTCGACGAGCCGGGAGACCAGCTCGTCGGTGCCCTGCTCCGCCTGGAGCGCGGACGCCTCGTGGTAATCCAGGCCGTAGGCCGACTCGGGGTCCTGGGGGAGCCGGTAGCGGGCCCGCAGCAGTTCGAACAGCCGGTCGGGTCCGTCGTGGACGAGCGGCCGGAACACCCCGACCCGGTCCACCTGACGCGTCAGGAGCTCCATGACTCCAAGATCGACGACCTGGCGGCCGTCTCCCCGGTCGATTCCCGTCACGTACACGCTGCGTGTCACGCGTGCTCTCCCGTCCAGACTGTGGTTTGGGATGGTATTGCCATGTTGACGATACCTGCGGGGGCCCGGGCGCCACCCGCCGGGCGAAAGGCCCTGAGCCAGGGGCGTACGGCCTGCCTCGGACCTCACGTTCGCACTCGCCGGAGGGCCTGCCGCAGGCCACGCCGGACCCCTGCCCGGAAGGCCTGTCGCACCCGGCGGAAACCTGTGCGGGGGGATCCGCGGAGCGACGGGGAGCGACGGGGAGCGGTGGTGAGCGCGAGGTCCAGACCTGACGTGGGACAATCGAAGTGGCTCACAGTACGGGGGATTCTCACGGGGGATTCTGTAGTCGTCCCCGAATGGAACGTCACCAGCGAGCAGGAGATACAGCACGATGCGCATCGGAGTTCTCACCGCAGGCGGCGACTGCCCGGGCCTGAACGCAGTGATCCGGTCGGTCGTGCACCGAGCCGTGGTGGGGCACGGGGACGAGGTCATCGGCTTCGAGGACGGGTTCAAGGGACTCCTCGACGGCCACTTCCGCCCCCTCGACCTCAACGCGGTCAGCGGCATCCTCGCCCGCGGCGGCACCATCCTCGGCTCGGCCCGGCTGGAGCGCGACCGGCTGCGCGAGGCCGCCGAGAACTGCGCCGAGCTCAGCCGCCGTTACGGCATGGACGCCCTCATCCCGATCGGCGGCGAAGGCACCCTCACGGCCGCGCGGATGCTGTCGGACGCCGGAATGCCCGTCGTCGGCGTCCCCAAGACCATCGACAACGACATCTCCGCCACCGACCGCACCTTCGGCTTCGACACGGCGGTGGGCGTCGCCACCGAAGCCATAGACCGGCTCAAGACCACCGCCGAATCGCACCAGCGGGTCATGGTCGTCGAGGTGATGGGCCGCCACGCCGGCTGGATCGCGCTGGAGTCCGGAATGGCGGGCGGCGCGCACGGCATCTGCCTCCCCGAGCGCCGTTTCCAGGTCGAGGACCTGGTCAAGATGGTCGAGGAGCGCTTCGCGCGCGGCAAGAAGTTCGCGGTCATCTGCGTCGCCGAGGGCGCGCACCCGGCCGAGGGCTCGATGCCGTACGCCAAGGGCGAGATCGACCAGTACGGTCACGAGCGCTTCCAGGGCATCGGCAACCGGCTGGCCATCGAGCTGGAGACCCGGCTCGGCAAGGAGGCCCGGCCGGTCATTCTCGGCCACGTGCAGCGCGGCGGCACGCCGACCGCGTACGACCGGGTGCTCGCCACCCGCTTCGGCTGGCACGCGGTGGAGGCCGCGCACCGGGGCGACTTCGGCCGGATGACGGCGCTGCGCGGCAACGACATCAAGATGGTTCCGCTCGCCGACGCCATCACCCGGCTCAAGACGGTGCCCGCGGACCGGATGGACGAGGCGGAGTCGGTCTTCTAGTGCCCCTCCCGGCAAGCTTTGCCCCGTCGCGCCGCCCAGCACGCACTCCCCCAAGGCCTTGAGGGCCAGGGGGGACCCCCTTCTGCGTTGGCCAAAAGCCCTGGTAGCTCCTTCCCCAAGCTCTCAACTTCGTTCGAGCAGGGGAGGCCCCATTCAAGGACTTCCGGCCGCCTTGCGATCGCACGCACTGGACGACGCTCCTTCCGGGCAAACATTGCCGGTCGCGGCACTAGCCCCTCCAAGCCCTTGCAGCCCTCCAGCCCCTCCCAGCCCTCCAGCCCCTTCCGGCCCTGACGGGCGCGACGGCTTCGCAGGAGCTGACCGGCGGCCCCGACTGTCCCCGTGGACGTCGGGGTCGCTTGGAAGCCGGGCGGCTCAGACGGTCGTCCCCCGTACCCCCGCCGCCTGCCAGAACCGTTCCACGATCTGGGTCAGGAACGCCCGTCCCGCATCCCCCGACGAACCGGCCCGCTCCGTACCCGTGCTGCTCCAGCTCAGCGTCGACACCATCAGCGCCTGGTAGTCGGTGTACAGCTGTTCCAGTACGTCCTGCAGGAAGCCGCGCTCCAACGGCACCAGCTTCGCCACCGGCCGGACATGGGCCTGCCAGCGTGTCTTCACCGCCGCACGCAACAGGTCGGCGAGCTCCTCCTCCCGGCCGGACACCGTCACGAACCCGGCGGCGGTCAGCCCCAGCACCTCGCTGAGCGCCGCGGACTGGCGTTCGTTGCCGCGCCAGCGCCCCGCCTCCTCCATCCGCAGATACGCGGAGGTGGTCAGCCCCAGCAGACGCGCCAGCTCCTCCACCGCCAGTTCCCGGGCCACCCGGTGCTCGCGCAGGGTGCGCGCGGCGGTGAGCAGCTCACCCGGTGAGCACCACAACACTCCGGCCAGCGCGGTGAGTTCGTACTCGCCGGGGACAGCCAGCCCGCGTTCCCAGGCGACCACCGTCTCGGTGCTGACACGGAGTCCGTACTGCGCTCCGAGACCGTACGAGACATGGCCGGGAAGCATCCCCAGGGCCTCGCGGAGCCGGCGCGCGGCGGGGGCATTGAAGGGCGGAGAGGGGTGCACGGCCCCACCGTAGGAGTCACCATGTGGACTGACTACGGTGTGTTCCACCGATATCACGGCTTGTAGGAACATCTAGGACCTGTCCGGCCCTGGTGCCGCAGGCCCGGGGCCGTACGGTCAGCGCTCCTGGGCCACCCATCGGTAGTGCAGCTCCGGGCGCCCGATCTGACCGTACTGCGGACTGCGCACCGCGCGCCCCACCGTCACCAGATGCTCCAGGTAGCGGCGCGCCGTGATCCGCGAGATGCCCAGCTCCGCCCCGGCGGCGCCTGCCGTCACCCCGTCCGGTGCGGCCCGCAGGACGCGGGTGACGGCCTCCAGCGTCGGACCGCTCAGCCCCTTCGGCAGCCGGGTCGGCTGCGGTGCGCGCAGGACGCCGAGCGCCCGGTCCACCTCGTCCTGGCCGCTCGCCTCGCCGGCCGCCGCGCGGAACTCGGCGTAGCGGACGAGCCGGTCGCGCAGGGTGGCGAAGGTGAACGGCTTCAGCACGTACTGGACGACACCGAGCGAGACGCCCTCCCGGACCACCGCCAGATCACGCGCCGACGTCACCGCGATGACATCGGCCGAGTGCCCGGCCGCGCGCAACGAGCGCAGCAGTTGCAGACCGTGCCCGTCCGGCAGGTACAGATCCAGGAGCAGCAGATCGACCGGCGTACGCTCCAGCGCCCGCACCGCCTCCGCGCGCGAGTGCGCGACCGCGGCCACCGTGAATCCGGGGACACGGCCCACGTACAGCTGATGGGCGTCCGCGGCTACGGGGTCGTCCTCGACGACCAGTACCTGGATCACGCGGTGGCCTCCTTCGTCGTGCGCGTCGTGTGGCCGCCGCCGGCCAGGGGCAGTCGTACCGTGAACTCCGCACCGCCGTCCGGGCCGCGGTCCAGCGCGACCGTCCCGCCGTTGCGGTGCACGGCCTGCTGTACGAGGGCCAGCCCGATGCCCCGGCCCGCTCCGTGCGTCGACCAGCCCCGGTCGAACACCTCGGCGGCGTCGGCCGGATCGATCCCGGCCCCGGTGTCGGCGACCCGCAGCAGCAGCTCGCCCTCTTCGGCGAGCGCGGTGACGGTGACCCGGGCACGGGCGGTCCGGCCCGGCCCGGTCGCTCCCCGCTGAGCGGGCACGGACGCACCGGCCCCCGTACCGGTCGTACCGGCCCCCGCACCGGTCCCCGTTCCCGACGCATCCGTCGCCGCCTCCGAAGTCGCGTCCACCGCGTTGTCGATCAGGTTGCCGAGAATCGTCACCAGGTCCCGGTGCGGCAGCGTCGTGTGCAGGGCGCCGTCGTCGATCAGGCTGTCGTCCGCGAGCACCAGCTCCACACCCCGCTCGTTCGCCTGCGCGGCCTTGCCCAGCAGCAGCGCCGCCAGCACCGGTTCGGCGACCGCGCCCACCACCCGGTCGGTGAGGGTCTGGGCCAGCTCCAGCTCGGCGGTGGCGAAACCGACCGCCTCCTCCGCCCGGTCCAGTTCGATCAGCGAGACGACGGTGTGCAGCCGGTTCGCCGCCTCGTGCGCCTGCGAGCGCAATGCCTGGGTGAACCCCCGCTCGGAGTCCAGCTCCCCGGACAGCGCCTGGAGCTCCGTATGATCGCGCAGCGTCACGACCGTGCCGCGCTGCTCGCCGCCCACCACCGGACGGGTGCTGACCACGATCACCCGGTCCGCCGTCAGATGCAGCTCGTCGACGCGCTCCTCCGACGCGAGCAGCGCACCGGTCAGCCGCGCCGGCAGATCCAGTTCGGCGACCCTGCGTCCGACCGCACCCGGTTCGAGACCGAGCAGCTCCCGGCCCGCGTCGTTGATCAGCGCGATCCTGCGCTGCCCGTCGAGCATCAACAGTCCCTCGCGTACCGCGTACAGCGTGGCCTGGTGGTAGTCGTGCATCCGGCTCAGCTCGGCGGCGTTCATGCCGTGCGTGTGCCGCCGCAGCCGGGCGTTGATCACATACGTGCCGATGCCGCCGAGCGCCAGCGCCCCGCCCGCCGCCAGCCCCAGCGCCCCGAGCTGCGCCCGTACCTGCGAGGAGACCCGGTCGACCGTGATGCCCGCGCTGACCAGGCCGGTGATCCGGCCGCCGTCCCGGACCGGGGTGACGACCCGGATCGAGGGACCGAGCGTGCCGGTGTACGTCTCCGTGAACGTCTCGCCGCGCAGCGCCCGCGCGGTGTGCCCGAGGAACTCCTCCCCGATCCGGTTCGTGTCCGGGTGCGTCCAGCGGACCCGCTGCGGGGACATGATCGTGACGAAGGCGATCCCGGTGTCCGCGCGGACCTTCTCCGCGTACGGCTGGAGCATGGCGGACGGGTCCGGGGTGCGGATCGCCTCCCGTACGGACGGCGAGTCGGCGACCGCCAGCGCCGCCGCCGTGACCTGCCGGGTCGCGGTCTCTTTCGCCTGCCCGCTGCCGGAGACGTAGGCGAAGAACGCGCACCCCGCCACCACGGCTGCGACCAGTACCACCTGCATGGCGAAGAGCTGGCCTGCCAGGCTGCGCGGGCGGGTACGGGGACGGGGGAAACGCATGGCACCAGTCTGCCTGGCCGAAAACATATGAACGAAATGCACGCAACCGTGACCGGCATCACAAGCGGAGGGATAGTCGCCGGGACCCCCAGGGACGGGGGTGCGACCAGGACGAACCGAGGAGACCCCCGTGGGAGTGGCAGCCGCCAAGCGGGACCGTACGCATTATTTGTATCTTGCCGTGATCGCGGCCGTGGGGCTCGGCATCCTCGTGGGCTTCGCGGCTCCGGGCGTCGCCGTCGAACTCAAGCCGATCGGCACCGGGTTCGTGAACCTCATCAAGATGATGATCTCGCCCATCATCTTCTGCACGATCGTGCTGGGCGTCGGATCGGTGCGCAAGGCCGCCAAGGTCGGCGCGGTCGGCGGCCTCGCCCTCGGCTACTTCCTGGCGATGTCGACCGTCGCGCTCGCGATCGGTCTGCTCGTCGGCAACATCCTGGAGCCCGGCCAGGGCCTCCACCTCACCGAAGCCGTGCGCGCGGCCGGTGAGAAGCAGGCGGCGGGCGCCAGCGAGTCCACCGTGGACTTCCTGCTCGGCATCATCCCGACGACGATGGTCTCCGCCTTCACCAGCGGTGAGGTGCTGCAGACCCTGCTCGTCGCCCTCCTTGCGGGCTTCGCGCTCCAGGCCATGGGCTCGGCGGGCGAGCCGGTCCTGCGCGGCATCGGGCACATACAGCGCCTCGTCTTCCGCATCCTCGCCATGATCATGTGGGTGGCCCCGGTCGGCGCGTTCGGCGCGATGGCGGCGGTGGTCGGCGAGACCGGTGTCGACGCGCTGAAGTCGCTCGCGATCATCATGGTCGGCTTCTACGTCACCTGTGCGATCTTCGTCTTCGTGGTGCTCGGCACGATTCTGCGACTGGTCGCCGGGGTCAACCTGCTCTCTCTGCTGAAGTACCTGGGCCGCGAGTTCCTGCTGATCCTCTCCACCTCCTCGTCGGAGTCCGCCCTGCCGCGGCTCATCGCGAAGATGGAGCACCTCGGGGTCAGCAGGCCCGTCGTCGGCATCACCGTGCCGACCGGCTACTCCTTCAACCTCGACGGCACCGCGATCTACCTCACGATGTCCTCGCTCTTCATCGCCAACGCGATGGGCGACCCGCTGAGCGCGAGTGAGCAGATCTCGCTCCTCCTCTTCATGATCGTCGCCTCGAAGGGCGCGGCCGGAGTCACCGGCGCGGGCCTCGCCACCCTCGCGGGCGGCCTCCAGTCGCACCGCCCCGAACTGGTGGACGGCGTCGGCCTGATCGTCGGCATCGACCGCTTCATGAGCGAGGCCCGCGCCATGACGAACTTCGCGGGCAACGCGGTCGCCACCGTCCTGGTCGGCACCTGGACCAAGGAGATCGACAAGGAGCGGGTCGGCCAGGTCCTCTCCGGCGCGCTCCCGTGGAACGACCAGATGCTCAACCAGGAAGCCGACCACGGCGACGGCGCGGGCACCGTTCCGCAGCCGCGGGACAGCTACCAGGAGCCCGCCGCGGCGAAGGCGTAGCCGCCCGGGACCCGGTACCAACGGCAGGGCCGTCGCGGAAGCACCCGCGACGGCCCTGCCGCGTTCTCCTTGCCTTGAGAGGCTGGGGCATACGCCCGAGAAAATTCGGCCGCCGATTTCGCACGGAGATGTCGAGAACCCGTGGCCGGCTCCGTCCTCGCAGTGAACGCGACCAGAATGGGTCGCACCAGCATCGAGGAGAATCACGATGGCCAAGTACTTGCTGCTCAAGCACTACCGCGGCGCCCCGGCTCCGGTCAACGACGTCTGCATGGACCAGTGGACGCCGGAGGAGATCTCGGCGCACGTGCAGTACATGCAGGACTTCGCGGTCCGGCTCGAAGGGACCGGCGAGTTCGTCGACGCTCAGGCGCTCGCCCCCGAGGGGACGTGGGTCCGGTACGACGGCGAGGGGCGCCCGCCGGTCACCGACGGCCCGTTCGCCGAGACCAAGGACCTCATCGCGGGCTGGATGGTGATCGACGTCGACAGTCACGAGCGCGCCGTCGAACTGGCCGGGGAACTGTCGGCCGCCCCCGGGGCGGGCGGGAAGCCGATCCACGAGTGGCTCGAGGTGCGCCCGTTCCTGGCCGCGCCGCCCACCATCACGGAGTGACTTCCCAGATGAACGAGGCCCTGCTCCGGAGCCTCACGCCGAGCGTGCTCGGCATCCTCGTCCGCCGCGGAGCCGACTTCGCGGCGGCCGAGGACGCCGTGCAGGACGCGCTGGTCGAGGCGGTCCGCGTCTGGCCGGCCGACCCACCGCAGGACCCGAAGGGCTGGCTGGTCACCGTGGCCTGGCGCCGGTTCCTCGACGCGACCCGGGCGGACACCGCCCGCCGCCGGCGTGAGGACCTCGTCGACGAGGAGCCGGCGCCCGGGCCCGCGCCCGCGGTGGACGACACGCTCCAGCTCTACTTCCTGTGCGCCCACCCGTCGCTGACGCCGTCGTCCGCGGTCGCGCTCACGCTGCGCGCCGTCGGCGGGCTGACCACCCGCCAGATCGCCCGGGCCTACCTGGTGCCCGAGGCGACCATGGCGCAGCGCATCAGCCGGGCCAAGCGCACCGTCTCCGGCGTGAGGTTCGACCAGCCCGGCGACGTCGCCACTGTGCTGCGCGTCCTTTACCTGGTCTTCAACGAGGGCTACTCCGGCGACGTCGACCTCGCCGCCGAGGCCATCCGGCTCACCCGGCAGCTCGCGGCCGCGATCGACCACCCCGAGGTGGCGGGGCTGCTCGCCCTCATGCTGCTCCACCACGCCCGGCGCGCCGCCCGGACCGCGCCCGACGGCAGCCTGGTGCCGCTCGCCGAGCAGGACCGCGGCCGGTGGGACACCGAGTCGATCGCCGAGGGCGTCGAGATCCTGCAGGCGGCCCTCGCCCGCGACCGGCTGGGCGAGTTCCAGGCCCAGGCCGCCATCGCGGCACTCCATGCCGACGCGCCCACTGCCGAGGAGACCGACTGGGTGCAGATCGTCGAGTGGTACGACGAGCTCGCGCGCCTGACCGACAGCCCGGTCGTCCGGCTCAACCGCGCGGTGGCCGTCGGCGAGGCCGACGGGCCGCGCGCCGGCCTGGCGGCGCTCGCGGCGCTGGACGAGTCACTGCCCCGCCACGCCGCGGTGGCGGCGTACCTCCACGAGCGCGACGGCGACCTGGCGACAGCGGCACGGCTGTACGCCGAGGCGGCGCAAAAGGCACCCAACCTCGCCGAACGCGACCACCTGACCCGCCAGGCCGCCCGGCTCAACGCCCGCGGGTGTCGCTGACGGGCCGTGCGGCTCACGCCTTGCCGGCGGGGAAGCTCGGCGGCGACGACAGACGCGCTTCCGGCCGGTCTCGACGGTCGTACGGGCCGCGCTACCTGGTCCACGGCCGGAGCTTCTCGGGGTTGCGCACCGCCCAGATGTGCGTGATCCGGTCGTCCGCGAGGCCGAACGCGGCCACCGTCACGGTGACTCCGCCGTGCTGGGCCACCAGACCGGGCCGGCCGTTGACCGAACGTTCCAGGAGCGTCAGGCCGGGTGCCTTGCCGCCGATCTCGCTGATGTAGCGGGCGATGCGCTCGCCGCCTGCGACCGGGCGGAGCACCGCACCGACCCGGCCGCCGCCGTCGGCGATCATCGTGGCGTCCGGGTCGAGCAGGCCGACGAGGGCGGAGATGTCCTTGGCTTCCCACGCGTGCTTGAAGTCCCTGATGACGCCGGCCTGCCGGGTCGTCGGAGCCACTGGAGCCGCTGCCGCACGGATACGACGGCGGGCCGACGACGCCAGCTGCCGGCACGCCCCCGGCGTGCGGCCGACGATCGCGGCCACTTCGGTGAAGGGGTACCGGAAGACATCGTGCAGGATGAACGCGACCCGCTCGGCCGGGGTCATGGATTCGAGCACAACGAGGAAGGCCATGTCGACCGACTCGTCCAGGGTGACGCGGTCGGCCGGGTCGACCGGTTCACCCCTGCCGCCACCCGGCCGCCCGTTCATCCACTCCGTACGGTCGGGCAGCGGCTCCGGGATCCACTCGCCCACGTAGCTCTCGCGCCGCGCCCGCGCCGAGCCGAGCAGGTCGAGACAGATGCGACCGGCCACCTTCGTCAGCCAGGCACCGGGGGACTCGACGGCCTCCTGCTGCTGCTGGGACATGGCGTACCAGCGGACGTAGGTCTCCTGTACGGCATCCTCGGCCTCGGCCAGGGAGCCGAGGAGCCGGTAGGCGAGATTGATCAGTTGCCGGCGCTCGCTCATGATCGCGCTCAGGCTCGCATCGGGTCGGCCGAGTTCGGGCTCGGATCGGGTGGTCATGGTCTCGACGATTCCCTTGTTCGAGTCTGTTTTCACCATGTTCGACGAGACACCGTGGCGAAAGGCCGGTGCGCGGCCTCACATTCCCGGTGGCTACGTCGTCGGACTGGTGGGACGTCGGGGCGGCAGCCACGAGGAACCACTGTCGACAAGCAGAGTTGAGCAACAGAAGGGATGGGCTCACCATGCCCATAGGGACGACGGCACAGCAGCGCAGCCTCACGTTCATGAGGTTCTTGCGAGCCGCGATCGCCTTGCAGACCGCGGCCATCTTCTTCCAGGCGGTCACCGCCGGGCTGTTGTTGTCCTCGTCGTACGGAGAGACGCTGCACAGTGCCGGGGCGCGTGGGATGTACGCCGCGTCGATGTTGTACGTACTCACCGCGATCCTGGTGTGGCGGCCGGGCGGCGGCTCGCCCAAGTCCATCCTGCACGCGTTCGGGTTCCTGGTCCTCGCGTCGGTGCAGGTGGTCCTGGGCATCGCACATGTGCCGTCCCTGCACGTCCCGTTGGGAGTCCTGATGTTCGGCCTGAGCGTCCTTCGGCTGGGCCAGGTGCTGGCCGGCCGCCGCACTCACGCGAACGCCGCGACCTGACGGCCGGCTGCCGGTCGCGGTGGCCCGGAATTCGGGAAGCCGTGCCTGCGGGTTGCCGGTGGGCGGCGTCAGGTTCCGGCGTGGCTGATCGAGTCGAGGAGCTGGAGTTCTCCCTTCGTCAGCCGCAGTGCGCCCGCCGCCACGTTGTCGACGAGATGCTCAGGATTGCCTGTCCCCGGGATGGCCAGCACATGGTCACCTTGTTGCAGGGTCCATGCCAGGCGTATCTGCGCCGGTGACACGCCGTGTGTGCGGGCGACGGCGCGGACGTGGTCGTGCTCGGCATGGACAGTTCCTGCCTCGTGTCCCTGCCCGGCGACGGAGAAGAACGGCACGAACGCGATGCCGTGTACGGCACATGCGCGGAGCATCCGTTCACCGCTGGGATCGTCGATGCTGTGGCGGTTGGACGCACACCACCGGTGCGATCGCCAGTGCTTGGGACAGGTGCTCGGGGCGGGCATCGGAGATACCGAGCTGACGGACGAGTCCGGCGTCCCGCAGTTCGGCGAGGGCCCCGAAGTGCTCGCTGACGGAGTCCTGGCCCATGATGCGCAGGTTGACCAGGTCGAGGTGGTCGCGGCCGAGTTGGCGCAGGTTCTCCTCGACCTGGCCGCGCAGTTGGTCGGGCCGTGCCGGAGTCGTCCACTCCCCGGCGGCGTCCCGTGCCGGGCCGACTTTGGTGGCGATGACGAGGTCGTTCGGGTACGGCGCGAGGGCCGAGTTGATGAGTTCGTTGGCGGACCGTAGCCGGGAGAAGTAGAACGCCGCCGTGTCGATGTGGTTGACGCCGAGTTCGACGGCGCGACGCACCACGCGCATCGCCCGGCTGCGGTCGCTGGGGATGCCCTGGTGGAAGGGAACGCTGCCGGTCAGACGCATGGCGCCGAAACCCATTCGGTTGACCTCAAGGTCTCCGAGCAGCCACGTGCCCGCCGCTGCCGCAGAGACCGTACCCGACGTCATCTCGTCCATCAGCTCCATTCGATCGGCCATCGCTTCTCGGGCGGTCCGAGGCTCGGCAGTCCTGGAGTATGCGCGGGCGAAAGACGTGACGGGAAGGCATGGAGTGTTGGGGGAATGTCACAGCGTGATCAGGAACCCTGTATACACGCGGGGAGTTGTTACTACCGACGCCTCCTTCTCATGAACTCCCCGTCATGAGCGGAGCCGGGTGAGGTGCGAGGCGTCCGTGAACTGATTCAGCTTGGTGATCGCCCGCCGACGCGTGGGAGTGTCTGGGGCGCTTGAGCATGCCCCGGAGTTCGGCGACGAGGCCGCGGAAGTCGCGTTCGGCGTCGGCTCCGGTGGCCTGCTCGTGTGTGGGGTCCGGGTGGGGTGTGTGGCAGGGGTGGCAGAGGCCGTCGGGGAGTGCTTCGGGGTGTCCGGGGGCGCCGCATTGGGTGCATTCGGCCATGAGGCGGCGGGTGGGGGCGCTTGGTGTGGTGGGTGTTGGGGTGGTGGGCAGGTGGGGTGGGATTTTGTCGTTGAGGCGGCGGCGTACGAAGCCGATGGGGGAGTCGACCTGGGTGGGGAGGCCGGAGGTGAGGGCGTGGGTGAGGTAGTCGGTGTCGACGCCGCGGGTGAACCACTGGGCGGCCAGGGGCTCCAGGGCGGTGCAGTCGGCGGCGGAGAGGGCCAGGCGCGGTTCGAGGCGGCCCAGTTGGGCCAGGGCGAGATACGCGGGCGAGGGGTGCGCCGGGGTTGGTTCGGGGGTTCGCTGCTGGGGGATGGCGGGTACGTAGGCGGGCTCGGCCGGTGTCACGGGGGCCGGGGGCAGGGCCGGGGCCGGAGGCGGCGGCTGGGGAACGGTTGCTTCCTGGGTGGCCCGGTCGTTCTCGGCGTTCAGGAAGGTGCTCCACCATTCGTTGTCGTGGGCGGTGCGGGACCAGAAGGTGCGGGTGACCCAGCGGATCCGGCCTTGGTCTTCGACCCGGCATTGGGCGTGCCGCAGGTGACCGGCCACTCCCAGCGCTCTGAGCGCGCTTCCGATGGCCATCTGTCCGTACAGGGGGATGTGCTTGGCCAGTGACTTGATGTCCATGGCCGCGCCGTCGGGCAGGTGGTCGACGTACCCGGCGATGTGGCGCTCACGCTCGGGCAGCAGCATGAAGTCGTCGGCGTGCGCGGGGCGTTGGTCGGGTGCGGATCGCTTGCCGTAGCCGCGGCCGGCTTTCGCGTACGGGCGCGAGGATGCGGGCGTACACAGGGCAGGGCTAAGGTTCTCGGTAGCCATGAGATCGACCTTCTTTCGATCTTGGGGTGAGACCCCGGCCCGGTGCTTCTAACACCGTGTCGGGGTCGTTTCGTTGGGGGCACCGTAAGCAGCCGCGACAGCGCGCCGCAAGCTGGTCACAATTAGTCGTACTTGCTGGTCGTTACGGGTCGGGGAGGGCGGGGAGGTTTCCCCAACCCCCTTCTTTTACCTACCGGTTGAAGGGCAGCGCTCGAATCCCGGAGCCCGGATCCCGACACCCGGATCCCGAAGCTCAAGCGCCGGGACCGGCCCCTCCCTCGTACCCACGAATGAGTGAACCAGCCGGTCCCGGAGCTCGAACCCCGCCCCTCGAAGCCCGGAGCTCGGGTTCCGAGCCGCCGACAAAACAGGATGTCACTGAATCTGAGGGGCCGTTCCTCGCTGATGGATGAGGCTCTCTCCTCGTCTCAACGGACGTACCCTCAAAGGGAGGTGATCCCATGCCGCTGTCCGAGAACATTCGCAACCTCCGGCGCCGCGCCGGCCTGAGTCAGGAACAGCTCGCCGAGCAGGCGAGCCTGTCCCTGGGGGTAGTTCGAAAGGCCGAGCAGGGCGGAAGTGTGCGGGTCGAGACACTTCACATACTCGCCAGGGCGCTTGGCACCACCACGTCCAGCCTCTTCGAGACCGCGGCTCCCGAGCCGGTCCGTGGGGACGAGGGCGACAGCGTCCGCCTCATGGAACTGCGCCGCGCGCTCATGCCGCCGGTCGGTCTCTCCGAGGTCCTCGTAGAACCCGAAGGGGCAGTCGGCCTCACTTCCATCCGGCGGGACATCGATGACTCGCACACCCTCTACCAAGCCGACCGTTACGACTCCGTCGCGAAGCGCCTGCCGGGCATCCTTCGCGCTGCCGAGGCTGCCGTCGTACTCAGCGAGGCGGGGGAGCCGCGGCAGAGAGCCACCATCGTCAGGGCCAGTGCCTTCCTCCTGACGGGCAAGTACCTCACCCAGGTTCGGCGCTACGACATGGCCTACCACGCCCTGTCGCACGGCATCAGGGATGCGAGGGAGACCGGTCGGACTCTCCTTGCGGCCACCGGGGTCGTCGGAATGGGCTGGCTCCTTCTGCGGCAGGACAGGTTCGACGAAGCCGAGCGCCTCGCCACCGTCACCGCCGCCGAGGTGGAACCGCGCATGTCCAACGCCTTGCCCGGTCAGCTCGCCGTCTGGGGAGAACTGTGTCAGCGCGTAGCCGCTGCGGCGATGCGGAACAACCGTCCCGAGGTTGCCAGGGAAGCCCGGCGCATGACTGCGACCGCAGCCTCGGCCCTGGACGTCGAGCACGTCGACTTCCGGGAGCACTGGACCACCTTTGGGCCCGTCACGGCCGAGATGAAGGCGATCGAGGACCTCTCCCTCGTCGGGGACGCCCGCGGCGTGCTCAGCCGGGCCGATGAGGGGACTCTGAGCCGCAAGGCGCTGAAGAAGTTCGGCCGGCCGAGCGCGAACAACTGGGACCGGCACCGTCTCGACGTCGCAAGGGCCCACGCGATGATCGGCTCCCACCAGGACGCCATGGACGAGCTGAACACCATCAGGAGGGCTTCTCCCGAGTGGCTCAGGCATCAGCAAATGGCCCGCTACATCATGAGTGACATTCTGGCGGGCCGGAAGCGTACCCTCACCGCGGACATGCGTGACATGGCAGTTCACCTGGGCATCGCCGGGTAGTAACTACGGAGCGTGGTGCCTCCTCCTCGGTGGCCGGGAGAGTGCCACGCACCATGCCTGGTTCGACACAATGTGCCCGCATAGCGTCTTCGGCATGGCGAACAACCAACAGACCGGACCCCGTTTCGGGGCGGTGGTCAGGGACACGAAGACCGACCGCTTCGGCGTCGTGATGGGCACCATCGGCGGGCTCATCCAGCTCCGCCCGATCAGCGGCGGACTGTCGTGGGAGGCTGAGCCGGACGGCATCGAGGTGCTCTCCTCGCGCCAGGAGCTGACCGTTCGCCTCGCTGCCCTCAACGCCGAATCCAGGCGCGGAGTATGAGCGGGCCCCGGGCTATCGTGAGGCACGTCCAGTGGACCCTCGCGCCGAACCAGGAGCCGGATGCCGAACCACAGACGTACGCCATGCTGTGCGTCGTCTGCGGAGAGCCCTCCGCTGCGGCGGAAGACTGGGACGCCCCGCAGGGCTGGGCTCTCTCCCACTCGGGGCGTAACCCCTCCCATCACGCGTACCGAGAGCTGATCACCAGGCCCTGGCGAACGTGGATGAATTCCTGACAAGGGTGCAGCACCGACTACCGGACCGCTTCGGCGAGATCTTGGCCGCGTCAGCAGGATGCTGCCGCGACGGCTGTGCGCTGCCACCCGTTCGGGCTTCAGCGGGCCGGGGTGGTGCACGTCGCTGCAGAGGCCGTCGGGGAGTGTTCCGGAGTCCTGGGCAGGAGACCGTCAGCGCGTGAGGTGGGCGCAGGGGGGGAGGGTGGGGCGGTCCTTCGTGCGGACGGCGGGCAGCCAAGCCGTGGCGGGGGCCGCCGCCGCGCCGTCGGTGCGCGGGAGGCGGACACGGAACCAGAGGGTGGAACGCTGGTCCTCCTCGTTGATGATGGGCTCCCCTTCCGGCAGCTGACAGTCGGCGTCGAGGACATCGCCGTGCCAGACGCGGGTGTCCACGACGTTTCCGGCCGTGTAGGACCGCCGCGGGTCGATCGCGAGACCCAGGCTGCACTGCGGGTCACGGTCCGAGCGGTCCTGGCAGCCGCGCTCGGCGTTGAAGACCCGGATCGGGGCGGGGCTCCGCGCGGAATGCTCCCCTCCCGTGCCGGCCCAGAGCACGGCGACCGCCGTCGCGCATCCGGCGACGGCGAGCAGGAGGGCGGAGCGCAGGCGGCGCCGGGCGCGGGACTGCCCGGAGGAGCGGCGTCCGGGCTCGCCTCCGGCCTCGTGGGCCCCGATGCGTTCGAGGAGGCTTCCCGCCGTGTGCGGGGCGCGGGCCTCGTGCGTGGGAGCGAGGCAGTCGGTGGCCACGGCCCGCCAGAACTCCGGGACGGCACCGGCCATCCGTAACGGCGCCCGGCCCTCCGCGTACTGCTGCACGGCCGCACCGCGCGCGGTCGGTATGGCGCCGGGGAAGGGGAAGGCGCCGTGGGCGAACACCTCGTGGATGACGATGCCGAGCGCCCAGATGTCGGCGCTGGGCCGGATCTGGATGCCCCGCTCCCCGAGCGGCTGCCGCCACCGCTCGGGCGGAAGGTAGTCCAGGGTGCCCATCGGGCCCGTCCAGCCGTGGGTGCCGGTCAGTTCGATGGAGAAGCCGAAGTCCGAGAGCCGGACGTCGCCGTCCCGGCCGATGAGGATGTTCTCGGGCTTGAGGTCGGCGTGCACCCAGCCGCTGCGGTGCATGTGGTCCAGGCCCTCGCAGATGCCGGTGACGAGCCTGGCGCCCTCGGCCTCGGTCACCGCGGCGGCGAGCAGTTCGCGCAGGCTGCACCGGGCCCGTTCCATGACGAGGACGATCGCGCCGTCCAGGGACGGCCGGTCCGGGGCGCTGAGGACCAGGAAGTCGAGGATCCGGACGAGCTTCGGATGGTCGGCCCCACGTCTCAGTTCGAGCTCCCGGCGGGCGGCCTCGGCCACGGTGCGCGCCTGGCGGGGTGCGAGTCCGGCGGTCGGCATGACCTTGAGGGCGACCTCGTTCTCGTCCGGCCGTTCCCCGGGCCGGTCAGTCGCCCCGTCCGCCGGCCGCCCTGCGTAGACGGTGGCCCAGCCGCCCGCGCCGATCGGTTCGCCGACGACCCACGGGCCGACCCGGTGGCCCGCGGGCAGGAACTCCGGCTCGCCGCTGTCGGTCAGGGCTGCCTGCATATGCATCGTCACCGCGTCCTAGCGTCCGCGCTCGGCCGGTCCGGTGCGCGGCGGTAACAGGGTGAGGTGCTCCTCCCCTACGATCCCGAACTTCAGGGCGAGCCCGACGACGGCCTCGCGTTTTCCGTTACGGCGGTTCGCGCGGTCGGCGTCGTCCGTGGCCGCAGGGACGACGATGCGCAGCTTCTCGTCGGCGAGGTAGTCGATGTGCGAGGTGACCGCGCGGGCCGTGAGTCTGGCGCATGCGCCGTGGCCCCTGAGCCGCTCGACGATCTGCGGGGTGGTCGGTACGGCGACTGGTGACCGGTCGCGCAGCCACGGCTCGCAGAGCGCGACGAGCACGAGGAAGTAGGTGGCGGTCTCGTCCAGGGAGTACGCGGTGAGGGTGCGGCTCTCCCAGGACCCGCCGCCGGGTGCGTGCGCGTCCAGAAAGACGTGATCGGGGGCGAACACCTGGAAGGAGAGCGGGGTGTCACGACGGGAGGGCAGCACTACCCGGGCGAATTCGAACGGGATGGGCGCGCCGATGCGTCGCGGCGGGACGCGCAGGTACTCTCCCGCCCCTTCCGGGTTCTCGACCAGGTAGCTGTGGGTGGTGCTGAGGTTGCTCAGCTGCCAGTGGTCGTCCGTCGCGCGGATCTCTCCGGCCAGCCGGGACACCGCCTCGTCGGCGAGGCGGAGTTCGACCGGTGTGCGTGCCGAACCGCGGCCGAATCTGGCGTGCTCTCCGGGGCCGAGCCGCAGGGTCACCGCGTCGCCGCCGTTTCCCTCCTGCAGGTGGACGACAATTCCGTTCACCGCTCCCCCGTCCCGCGCGCCGACCGTGAGCATTGCCCGACGGAGGGATGCTACCGCCTGCGCACGGCGGAGCACGTGCGGTATTGGACACTTCGGCGCGCGGCGGTGACGACGGGAACGGGGCGGCGGAGCACGGACCTTGGGGCGCGGGGTGGGTCAGGGAGCGATGGCGCGGGTGCCGAATGCGGCCCAGGGGTGCCAGTCGCCGCCGGCCCGTTTCTGTACGCGGGTGCGCACCCGGCCGTCGGAGGCGACCGCGAAGAGGTGCAGGCGCCCGGTGGCGTCGGCCGCCGCCGTCGGGGTTGCGGGGAGCACGACGCCGGGCTCGGTGATGTCCTCGCCGGGGGCCCATGTGCCGCCGGGGGAAAGCTGCCAGCGGTGGGTGAGCCGTTCGCCGCCGGGGGAGAGGGCGAAGCCCTCCAGGCGGCCGTCGGCGCTGGGAACGAGCAGCGGGGCCGCGCTCGACCAGCCGAACAGCGGCTGCCAGTCGTCCCATCCGCCGCTCGGCACCGACTGGCGCCGGTGGAAGGCGGCCACACCGGACGGGGCGATCGCGGCGACGGTGAGCCGGCCGCTGCCGTCGCGGGTCACGCGAGGTGCCGCGGCGGCGGCGGTGCCGAAGCTGTTCCACGGGGACCAGGCGCCGCCCGGTGTCTCCTGCCAGCGGTGCAGGATCGCGGTGCCGCCGCGCGTGAGGGCGAAAACCTCCAGGCGTCCGTCCGCGTTGACCCCGACGACTGGCGGCGCTCCTGCGGGCCCCCCGAATCCCGCGTCCCACGCGTCCCAGACCAGCGCGCCGGGCGAGAACTGCCGGCGGCGGGCGATGAGGGTGCCGCCCGGGCTCAGGGCGAAGACCTCGAGGCGTCCGTCGGCGTTGCGGGCGACGGCGGGCGCGGCCCCGGCCGGACCGCCGAACTCCTCCCAGTCGTACCAGCCGCCGTCCGGCCTCTGCACCCTGTGGTGCAGGTTGAGGCCGCCGGGGGCGAGCGAGAACACTTCCAGACGGCCGTTGGTGTTGCGGCCGAGCGTGGGAACCGCACCGGCGGGCCCGCCGAACGGTTCCCAGTCCGACCACGTGTCGCTGTCCGGGTCGAGCTGCATGCGCCGGAGCATCGAGCGGTCGGCGGCGTCGAGCGCGAACACGGTCAGGCGGCCGTGGACGTCCGGGGCCGCCACCGGGTTGTCCGGGCTCTGCCGGACGGGGGGCGTGTCCTGCCAGCGCAGGGGTGCGAGGGAGAGGCCGTGCCGGAACCAGCCGGCGGCACTCGCGTACCAGTTCCGCGTGTCGGTGATCGGTTCGACGGCGTGGCCGGGGACGTGGCCCGCGTAGCCGTCGAGGGTGAAGCGGAAGGGGTCTCGGGAGGCGAGCACGTCGGTGCCGTCGTAGCCGCCGCGCGGCCCGATGAAGAGGTAGAACCAGCCGTTCCGTGCGACGACGTACGGGGATTCGGTGACCGAGACGCCTGTGGCGGCGGTGCTGTCGTCGGCGAACGCGATGCCGGGCGCGCTCCAGCGCAGCAGGTCGGCGGAGCGGCGCCAGCAGACGAGGTGACGGCCGTCGGTGGCGGAGAGATCGGTGTAGTACATGACCCACTCGGCGCCGATCCGCACGACCATCGGGTCGCGCGCCGCCGGGCCCCGGAACAGCGGCCCGGACGGCAGGCGGGTCCAGGTGAACAGGTCGGTGGAGGTGGCCAGGTTGATCGCGGCCCCGTCTCTGCCTCCGGCGGCGTAGAACATCCAGTAGGTGCCCTCGGCCTCGATCACGTGGGGCGCCCAGAGGTGCTGCTCGCCGTAGTACGTGGGATCGACGGTCAGCGCGTCGGGGTGGGTGGTCCATGTGCCGTACAGGTCGGGTGCCGAGGCGTGCGCGAAGGAGACCTCGGCCTCGCTGTTCGGCGCCTCGCCGGGTGCGGCGCTGTCGCCGACGATGCTGAACAGGTGCCAGCGGCCGTCCGACCGGACGAGGGTGTGGTCGTTGAGGTAGCGGCGCCGCCCGGACGCGGACGGGTCGTGGACGGGGGTGAAGTGACCGGCGTCGATCCACTGGTGGGGCGGGACGTCGGCGGGGGTGACGGCGGATGCGGCTGGGACCGGAAGCGGGAGCACGAGTGCTCCCGCTCCGGCCGCACGCAGCAGGTGCCGCCTGCTGATCGGATGCATGCATGGTTCTTTCTCCGGAGGGACCCGGGTGGGGTCAGTTGACGGCGGGACCGGACGTACGGTTGAGCCAGGCCCAGTCGGACCAGGTCGAGAAGCCGGTCTGCCATTTGTGGTAGACGCCGGCGTTGCTGGTTGCGAGGACCTCGATGCGGCCGTCGGCGTTGGTCGCCGCGGTGATCTCCGTGCCGCCGGTGCCGAAGGACTCCCATTGGCCGTACGGGGCGTTCACCCCGTTCTGCCAGAGGTGCTGGGCGACACTGCCGTTGATCGCGAAGACCTCCACCCGGCCGTCGGGCGAGCGTTCACTGCTGAGCTGGCTGTCGGCGGGGCCACTGGTCGGTTCCCAGTCGGACCAACTGGTGGGGTTGGTCTGGTACTTGTGGAAGACTCCGACGGGTCCGGAGGCGAAGACTTCGAGGCGTCCGTCCTGGTTGTGGTCCACGGTCAGGTCACGGCCCCCGCCGCCGAAGTTCTCCCAGGCGGACCAGCCGCCGTTGACGGCGGTCTGGTACTGGTGCTGGAACACGTCACCGTTGATCGCGAAGGCCTCAAGACGCCCGTCGGGTGCCTTCTCCATCTCGATCCGGCTGTTCGCGGGACCACCGCCCGCGGATTCCCAGTCCGACCAGCCGCTGTTCGGTGCGGTCTGGTACTTGTGGAAGACCCCCACGGGTCCGGAGGCGAACACTTCCAGGCGTCCGTCCGCGTTCGCACCCACCGCGATGTCCCGGCCGCCGCTACCGAAGTTCTCCCATCCCGACCAGCTACCCGAAGGAGCGGTCTGGTACCGGTGCTGGAACACGCTGCCGTTGATCGCGAAGACCTCCAGGCGTCCGTCCGCGTTCGGGCCGATCGCCAGCTCGGCACCGCTCGGACCGCCCAGGAACTCCCACTCCGACCAGCTGCCGTTCACCCCCACCTGCCATGCGTGATGGATGCCGTCGGCACCCGCCACGAAAGTTTCCAGACGGCCGTCCGCCGAACGCGCCGACACCACCCGCCCCGACTCCGCCGGATACACCAACGGACGGGGTCCGGGCTCGTGGTGGCCGAGACGGTCCACCGCGGCCTGCGCTTCGTCCATGTGCCGCCGGTGCGCACCCTGGTTGTAGGTGGACCAGGGCTGCCAGTTGCGGCCGCCGGAGGAGATGGCGAAGGCCGCGTTCGCGTTGCACTGGGGGTCGAAGGCGCAGGCGTTGTCGACCTCGGGGTGCCAGTAGTCATTGATCTGCCACAGGCCGCGGTCCGTGGACGGGGGCGTGTTGTTCTGGACGTTGGTCGCCGTAGGGTTGCAGCTGGATTCGGCGAGGGCGACGGCGACGGCGGTCACCAGACGGTCACCCCGGAAACCGGCGTTGTAGCCGACCTGGGCGCACAAGTCGCTCGGCGCGGCGTACGCGGGCGAAGCGCCGGCCAGGACACCTGCCGCGAGCAGCAGGGAGGCGAGCGTCGCCAGGATGGCGCGATGGGGCGATCTGTGAGCTTGCTGCACAGTTCTCACCTGGTGTCTCCTCAACTGACGGCAGGACCGGACGTACGGTTGAGCCAGGCCCAGTCGGACCAGGTCGAGAAGCCGGTCTGCCATTTGTGGTAGACGCCGGCGTTGCTGGTCGCGAGGACTTCGATGCGGCCGTCGCCGTTGGCCACTGCGGTGATCTCCGTGCCGCCGGTGCCGAAGGACTCCCATTGGCCGTACGGGGCGTTCACCCCGTTCTGCCAGAGGTGCTGGGCGACACTGCCGTTGATCGCGAAGACCTCCACCCGGCCGTCAGCGGTCAGTTGACTGGTCAGCTGGGCGTCGGCGGGGCCGCCGGTCGGTTCCCAGTCGGACCAACTGGTGGGGTTGGTCTGGTACTTGTGGAAGACTCCGACGGGTCCGGAGGCGAAGACTTCGAGGCGTCCGTCCTGGTTGTGGTCCACGGTCAGGTCACGGCCCCCGCCGCCGAAGTTCTCCCAGGCGGACCAGCCGCCGTTGACGGCGGTCTGGTACTGGTGCTGGAACACGTCACCGTTGATCGCGAAGGCCTCAAGACGCCCGTCGGGTGCCTTCTCCATCTCGATCCGGCTGTTCGCGGGACCACCGCCCGCGGATTCCCAGTCCGACCAGCCGCTGTTCGGTGCGGTCTGGTACTTGTGGAAGACCCCCACGGGTCCGGAGGCGAACACTTCCAGGCGTCCGTCCGCGTTCGCACCCACCGCGATGTCCCGGCCGCCGCTACCGAAGTTCTCCCAGCCCGACCAGCTACCCGAAGGAGCGGTCTGGTAGCGGTGCTGGAACACGTTGCCGTTGATCGCGAAGACCTCCAGGCGTCCGTCCGCGTTCGGGCCGATCGCCAGCTCGGCACCGCTCGGACCGCCCAGGAACTCCCACTCCGACCAGCTGCCGTTCACCCCCACCTGCCATGCGTGATGGATGCCGTCGGCACCCGCCGCGAAAGTTTCCAGGCGTCCGTCCGCCGAACGCGCCGACACCACCCGCCCCGACTCCGCCGGATGCACCAACGGCGTGGGACGGGGGCCGGTGCCGGGCGTACAGGGCACGCTGATGCCGCGTTCCGCCAGGTAGGGGATGGGGTTGGTGCTCCTGCTCGCACCCGCGTCCACCCAGACCCGCAGGTGGAGGTGGGGACCGGAGGACTGGCCCTCGCTGCCCATCAGGGCGATCCGCTGACCCGCCACGACGTGGTCGCCCACCTGGACGTCCCGCTGGTACATGTGGCCGTACTCGGTGATGGTCTGGTCGGGGTGCAGCACACGGATCCACTGGCCGTAGCCGGGTTCGTACCCCGAGATGGTCACCTTGCCGTCGCCGACGGCGTAGATCGGGGTGCCGTAGTCGGCTGCGATGTCGATGCCGTTGTGCGACGAGCTGTGTCCCTGGGAGATGAATCCGGTGGTCGGGCAGGCGGCGGCGAACCCGGTGACCTGGGCGGTGGCCTGCGCAGGGACCTGGGCGGCGGCTGAGGCGGTCACGAGCAGGCCCGACAGCAGGGCCACGACCGTCGCGAGCACGAGGCGCGGTGCGCACCACGGCGAGCTGGCGTGCGACATGTGACGTCCCCCCGTCACGCTTTGCGCAGGCGGGCGATGACGCCGTTGATGTCGCGCTGCAGCATGTCGTGGCGGATGAAGTGGCCACCGGGCACCTCGTACGACTCGTGCGGGATCCCGGCTCGGTCGAGCAGCCCGCGGAACTCCCGCTGCCCCGCGAGCACCTGGTTCTCGTTGATGGTGTCGAACCAGTTGATCGGGTCGGGGCTGGTGCCGGCGACGAGGAAGACCCGCTTGTTGCGGTAGCTCTCGATCCGCTGCACGGGGTTGTCGGCATTCACCCGCGCTTCGTCCCAGAACGGCGCGCCGTAGATGGTGCCGCCGTTCAGGTCCAGGTACGCGGCTGAGGCGTTGGCCCAGTGGGCGACGAGGCCGCCGTCACGGCGAAGGCTGGCCGGGCCGGAGTGGGCGCTGACGGAGGCGAAGTGGCCGTAGTACTTGGCGGCGTACTTGAGCGCACCGAAGCCGCCCATGGAGAACCCGCTCACGGCCCGGCCGTCGTATTCGGCGAACGTACGGAAGTTGGCCTCGACCCAGGGCAGCAGCTGGTTGATGTGGAAGTGTTCCCAGTTACGGGGGCCGACGTTGGAGCTGACGGGGTTGGAATACCAGCCGGCGTGACCGCCGTCGGGCATGACCACGATGAGCCGCTTGCCGGCGGTCCAGTCACGGATGCGCTCGCGGTCGAAGGTGATGAAGTCCTGGTCCGTGCCGCCGCCGTGGAAGAGGTACAGGACGGGGTAGGTGCGGCCGCTCCAGTGGTAGTCGTCGGGCAGCAGAACGTTGACGCCGGGGTTCCAGCCGATCGCGGAGGTCTGGAACCGGTAATACCACATCCGGGGGTCGCCCTCGTTGTGCTCCACGATGTGCAGGCCGAAGCCGTCACTGGCTGCCGCGGCCGTCGATGCCGACGCGAGCACGCCTCCGGTGCCCAGAGCCATGGCGGCGGTGAGCCCGCCGGCGGACTTGAGCATGCTCCTGCGGGTAGGGTTATGTGCGGTCAACGTGTCCTCCTTGGAAGCGCCATGACGGTCTGTCCGACCGCTGGGTGACAATCGCTTGGGACGGTAACGACCGGCCTCCGGGCGGAGAACCCGGAACCTTACGGAATGACAGAGCCGACCCGCACCGGCAAGTACCGTTGCTTTTCAGGCGCCTGACGCGGCGTAGCGGGCCGCGATCTGCGTGCGCCCTTGCACACCGCCGAGGAGGCGCTCCAGCGCTTGCGGCGTCGGCGTGCCGGCGAGCCGGTTCCCGAGGAGGCCCGGCTTTTGGACGCGGCCCGGGCGGCCGTGCACCGGGCGGCGCAGTTGGTCACCGATCTCGACGATCTGAGCCGTCTGCATGCCGGGGCCCTCGACCTCTACCTCCGCCCGGTCGACCTCAATGAGGCACTGGGCGCCGCCTTGGACGACCTCGGGCCCGGTGGACACTCGATCGTTCTGCGCCTGCCGGAACAGCTTCCTGACGTGATCGCCGACGCCGCGCTCCTCACCCGTGCCCTGACCGCACTCGGGGCCGACGCACTGCGGCACAGCCCCCCGGATTGGCCCCCCGTCTTCACCGCCGAGGCCCGGGGCGACCGGCTGGTGATCCAGGTGAAGGACGGGACGCACGGCCCGGGCCCGGAGCCGGGCAAAGCAGCCGCCCGGGCATCGAGTACCCGCGGTGACAGTCTGGCTCTGCGGCTGTCGCGCGACCTCGCCGAAGCCATGAACGGTGCCCTGGAGACGACCATCGAGGACGGCGGCGCCGCCTTCTCGGTGGCGCTCACTCTTCCGAGCGCCGCGCCCGGTGGCGGCGTGATGTTCGGCCATGCCGGGTGAATCCCCACGCTCCACGTTCACCTGATCGGCCCGCGGAGCATCAGGCCACTCCCGTAGCGAACTGATATAGCGTCAAAAATAGCTTTCGCGCCATATCCGTCGCGCCATATTCCGACCGGGGTGAGCAGCCCCGCCTCTGATGCTTCTGTGAGGTGCTTCGCGTATGCCGGACGTGGCGTTCATCGGCCTCACGGTCGTGGTGTTCGCACTTATTGGTCTGGTCGCAAAGGGGGTCGGACGTCTGTGAGCGCGGAAAACATCGTGGGCTTGATCGTTGCCGTATGCCTCGTGATCTACCTGGTCGCCTGCCTGATTTTCCCTGAGAAGTTCTAGGCGGAGAGGCCGGATGAACGACACTCTCGCGGGATGGCTCCAAGTACTCGCCCTGGCCGTCGCGCTGGGACTCTCGTTTCGGCCGTTGGGCGACTATACGGCCCGCGTCCTGACCACCGATCGCCATGGGCGGGCGGAACGTCTGATCTACCGGGCAGGCGGAGTGAACGGCGACGCCGACCAGACGTGGCCGGTCTACCTGCGCAGCACTCTGGCGTTCTCCGCAGTGTCGGTAGTGTTCCTGTACGCATTCCTTCGCCTGCAGAACCATCTCCTGCTGTCTCTGGGAATGAAGCCGGTCAGTCCGGCCCAGTCGTTCAACACCGCGGCATCCTTCGTCACCAATACCAACTGGCAGTCGTATTCCGGTGAATCGACCATGGGGCACCTGGTCCAGATGGCGGGCCTCGCGGTGCAGAATTTCGTCTCGGCGGCTGTGGGTATCGCCGTCGTCGCCGCACTGATCCGGGGTTTCGTCAGGAAGAAGACCGATCGCGTCGGAAATTTCTGGGTCGACCTGACCCGGATCGTGCTTCGCGTTCTGCTGCCCCTGGCATTCGTCTTCGCGATCGTTCTGGTGGCCGCCGGAACCGTTCAGAATTTCCACGGAATCCACGACATCACCACCATCGCAGGCGGACACCAGGGCATGACCGGGGGTCCCGTCGCCTCCCAGGAGGCCATCAAGCAACTGGGCACCAACGGCGGTGGTTTCTACAACGCGAACTCCGCCCACCCCTTCGAGAACCCCAACGCCTTCACCAACCTGATCGAGATCTACCTCATGCTGGTCATCGCGTTCTCGCTGCCGCGGACTTTCGGGACGATGGTCGGCGACAACCGGCAGGGCTACGCGATCGTTGCCGTGATGGTACTGATCTGGGGTGCATCGGTCGCCCTCGTGACCGTCAACGAGCTGCACAGCGTCAGCAGCACGGCTGGTCACGCGGCCGGCGGAATGACGGAGGGCAAGGAGGCGCGGTTCGGGATCTGGGCCTCCGCCCTGTTCGCCGCATCCACCACCCTTACGTCGTGCGGAGCGACCAACTCCTCCCACGACTCGTACACGCCGGGCGGCGGCGGAATGACGATCTTCAACATGATGCTGGGGGAGATCGCGCCCGGCGGCACCGGATCCGGGCTCTACGGAATCCTGATCCTGGCGATCGTCACGGTCTTCGTAGCCGGACTGATGGTCGGCCGTACGCCCGAGTACCTGGGCAAGAAGCTCCGGGGCCGGGAGATGAAGTTCGCCTCGCTCTACATCCTGACCACGCCCGCGCTCGTGCTGGTCGGTGCGGGGCTGGCGATGGCGTTCCCGGGTGAAAGGGCCGCGATGCTCAACTCCGGACCGCACGGCTTCTCCGAGGTCCTGTACGCCTTCGCGTCGGCTGCGAACAACAACGGGTCGGCGTTCGCGGGGCTGAGCGCGAACACCGTCTGGTACAACACCACGCTCGGTGTGGTCATGCTCGTCGGCCGGTTCCTGCCGATGGTGTTCGTCCTGGCGCTCGCCGGCTCGCTCGCCGGGCAGCAGCCCGTTCCGGTCACCGCGGGCACCCTGCCCACTCACCGGCCCCAGTTCGTCGGTCTGCTGACCGGAGTGATCCTCATCGTCGTCGGTCTGACGTACTTCCCCGCGCTCGCGCTCGGCCCCCTTGCGGAGGGTCTGCACTGATGTCCACGACCGCCACTTCCGCTCCCACCCCGCCCGGCTCCGGACGCCGGCAGCACCGGGTCCCGGGCGGACTGCTCGATCCCAAGCAACTTCTGACGTCCTTCCCCGAAGCCCTGGGCAAGCTGGATCCGCGCTTGATGGTCCACAACCCCGTCATGTTCGTGGTGGAGGTCGGGGCGGTGCTGACCACGCTGTCGGCCATCAGCATGCCCAGTGTCTTCGCCTGGGTGATCACGGCATGGCTCTGGCTGACGTCGCTCTTCGCCAATCTCGCCGAAGCCGTGGCCGAGGGACGCGGCAAGGCCCAGGCGGAGACCCTGCGCCGCACCAGGACGACGACGACGGCCCGCCGTCTCACCGGCTGGCGGCCCGGCGCGACCGACGCCGCAGAGGAGGAGGTTCCGGGCGTCGATCTCCGTCTGGGCGATCATGTCGTCGTCGAGGCCGGGCAGACCATCCCCGGCGACGGCGATGTGGTCGAGGGCATCGCGAGCGTCGACGAATCGGCCATCACGGGCGAGTCGGCGCCGGTGATCCGCGAGTCCGGTGGTGACCGGTCGGCGGTCACGGGCGGCACCAAGGTGCTCTCGGACCGGATCGTAGTGAAGATCACCTCGAAGCCGGGGGAGACCTTCATCGACCGGATGATCGCACTCGTGGAGGGAGCCGCGAGGCAGAAGACACCGAACGAGATCGCACTCAACATCCTGCTCGCATCCCTCACGATCATTTTCCTGATCGCGGTGGCGACCCTGCAACCCTTCGCCATCTTCGCGGGGGCCGAGCAGACCATCGTCGTCCTCGTCGCCCTCGTCGTTGCCCTGATCCCCACGACGATCGGGGCGCTGCTGTCGGCGATCGGCATCGCGGGCATGGACCGCCTCGTGCAGCGCAACGTGCTGGCGATGTCCGGGCGCGCGGTGGAGGCCGCGGGCGACGTCAATACCCTGCTGCTCGACAAGACCGGCACCATCACCCTCGGCAACCGCCAGGCCGCCGAGTTCCTGCCGGTGGACGGGGTGATCACCGAAGAACTCGCGGATGCCGCCCAACTGTCGTCGATCGCCGACGAGACGCCCGAGGGCCGCTCGATCGTCGTCCTCGCGAAGGAGCAATACGCGCTGCGCGGCCGTAGCGAGGGCGAACTGGCCACGGCACAGTTCGTACCCTTCACCGCCCAGAGCCGGATGAGTGGTGTCGACATCAGTGATCCTCAGGACCATCGGTCTTTGCGCAAGGGAGCGGCGACGGCAGTGATGCGCTGGGTCCGTGACAACGGCGGCCACCCCACGGCAGAGGTCGGAGCCATCGTCGACGGAATCGCCGCGAGCGGCGGCACCCCCCTGGTCGTCGGCGAAGTGACCCGTCAGGGCGAAGCTCGCAGCGCCCGGGTCCTCGGCGTCATCCACCTGAAGGACGTCGTCAAGGAAGGCATGCGCGAACGCTTCGACGAACTGCGCCGCATGGGCATCAGAACCGTCATGATCACCGGCGACAACCCGCTGACCGCGCGCGCCATCGCCCAGGAGGCGGGGGTGGACGACTTCCTCGCCGAGGCCGCACCCGAGGACAAGATGGCCCTGATCCGGCGCGAACAGGCGGGCGGCAAGCTGGTCGCGATGACGGGCGACGGTACGAACGACGCGCCCGCGCTCGCCCAGGCCGATGTCGGCGTGGCGATGAACACCGGTACCTCGGCCGCCAAGGAGGCCGGGAACATGGTGGACCTGGACTCCAACCCGACCAAGCTGATCGAGATCGTCGAGATCGGCAAACAGCTGCTGATGACCCGTGGCGCGCTGACGACGTTCTCGATCGCCAACGACGTCGCGAAGTACTTCGCGATCATCCCGGCCATGTTCGCGATGGTCTACCCGGGCCTGGACAAACTCAACATCATGCGCCTGCACAGTCCGACCTCGGCGATCGCCTCCGCGATCGTGTTCAACGCGCTGATCATCATCGCGCTGATCCCGCTCGCGCTGCGTGGTGTGCGCTACCGGCCGTCCTCCGCCGCGAAACTGCTCGGCCACAACATCTGGATGTACGGGCTCGGCGGGCTGGTACTGCCCTTCGTGGGCATCAAACTCCTCGACCTCCTCATCCAGTTCATCCCCGGACTGCGCTGACAGACGCCCCGACGGAAGAAAGAAGGCGATCCCACGGTGCGCACCCACCTTCCCCCCGTACTCCGGCACCATCTGACCGCCCTGCGGATGCTTCTCGTGTTCACCCTGCTCACCGGCATCGCCTATCCGCTGCTCGTCACCGCCATCGCCCAGGCCGGTTTCTCCCACCAGGCCAACGGCTCGCTGCTGACGACGAACGGCAAGCCGGTGGCCTCCTCACTGATCGGCCAGAACTTCACACTGCCGAAGAAGAATCCCCAGGGCGCGCAGGAGCTGCTGCGCCCCGACCCCACGTGGTTCCAGCCCCGCCCGTCCACGGGCGGCTACGACCCCGAGAGCTCAGGCGCCTCCAACCTTGGACCGAACAACACCGATCTGATCGAGACCGTCCACAGCCGTCTTGCCGCCGTCGCCGCCTTTGACGGAGTTCCGCTCTCGTCGGTCCCCCCGGACGCCGTGACCGCCAGCGGCTCCGGCCTCGACCCGGCGATCTCCCCGGCCTACGCCTACGAACAGGTCGACCGTGTCGCGAAGGCCCGCCACCTCGCGCCCGCCGAGGTCAGGGCGCTGGTCGCCCAGCACGTCCAGGGACGCGTTCTGGGCTTCCTGGGGCAGGAACACGTCAACGTGGTCGAACTCAACCACGATCTGGCCAAGCTGGTGTGACCACCGTGCAGGGGGTCGACAGTGGCGCGGGTCGAACCGAAGCCGGACAACGGCTCCTCCGACGGGACGGGCCCGCGCCGTCAAGCCGCCACGGCGACGTCGGGCAAGGCCCGGTGGTCGTCGCGGGCCCCTCCACCCGGCTCACACGGGCTTGAACCAGACCGTCGCCAGCGGCGGCAGCGTCAGCAGGATGCTGCGGGGACGGCCGTGCGCGGCCACCCGTTCGGGCTTCAGCGGGCCGGTACGGCGCACGTCGCTGCCGCCGTACCGGGCGGCGTCCGTGTTGAGGACCTCCACCCACGCGACCTGATCGCCGAGGACGTCCGGCACGCCGATGCGGTAGCCCTGCCGCACCACCGGGGAGAAGTTGCAGACGGCGAGCAGCGGCGAGCCGTGCGCGTCGTAGCGCAGGAAGGCGAAGGCGTTGTCCTCGGCCGCGCCGCCGTCCACCCAGTCGAAGCCCTCCGGGACGGTGTCGCGCTGCCAGAGCGCGGGCGTGCCGGCGTACACCGCGTTCAGGTCGCCGACCAGAGTGCGTACGCCCCGGTGGTCGCTTTCCGCCTCGTACGAGGGGTCGAGCAGCCACCAGTCCGGGCCGTGCCCCTCGGACCACTCCGCTCCCTGCGCGAACTCCTGCCCCATGAAGAGGAGTTGCTTGCCCGGGTGGGCCCACATGAAGCCGAGGTACGCCCGGTGGTTGGCGCGCCGCTGCCACCAGTCGCCGGGCATCTTGCTGACCAGCGCCTGCTTTCCGTGCACCACCTCGTCGTGCGAGATCGGCAGGACGAAGTTCTCGCTGTACGCGTACACCATCGAGAAGGTCATCTCGTTGTGGTGGTACTTGCGGTGCACCGGCTCCTTCGACATGTACTGGAGGGAGTCGTGCATCCAGCCCATGTTCCACTTCAGCCCGAAGCCGAGCCCACCGAAGCCGTCGGGGCCGACATGGTGGGTGGCGCGGGTGACGCCGTTCCAGGCGGTGGACTCCTCGGCGATGGTGACGACGCCCGGATTGCGCCGGTAGACGGTGGCGTTCATCTCCTGGAGGAAGGAGACGGCGTCCAGATTCTCCCGGCCGCCACGCTCGTTCGGGGACCAGTCCCCGTCCTCGCGCGAGTAGTCGAGATAGAGCATCGAGGCGACGGCATCGACCCGCAGTCCGTCGATGTGGAACTCCTCGCACCAGTAAGTCGCGTTGGCGACGAGGAAGTTGCGTACCTCCTTGCGGCCGTAGTCGAACTCCAGAGTGCCCCAGTCCGGATGCGCCGCCCGCGACTGGTCCGAGTGTTCGTACAGCGGACGGCCGTCGAACTCCGCGAGCGCCCAGTCGTCGCGCGGGAAGTGCGCGGGCACCCAGTCGACGATGACGCCGATGCCGGCCCGGTGCAGCGCATCGACGAGGAATCGGAAGTCGTCCGGTGTGCCCAGTCGCGACGTCGGCGAGTAGAAGCCGGTGACCTGATAGCCCCACGAACCACCGAAGGGATGCTCGGAGACCGGCATCATCTCCACATGGGTGAATGCCAGATCCTTTACGTACCGAGGGAGTTGGGTGGCCAACTCGCGGTACGTGAGCCCCGGGCGCCAGGACGGCAGATGCACCTCGTACACGGAGAACGGCGCCTCGTGCACCGGTACGTCGCCCCGGTGGGCCATCCACTCCTGGTCCCGCCACTCGTGGTGCGAGGCCGTCACGATCGAGGCGGTGGCGGGCGGGACCTCGGTGCGGCGGGCCATCGGGTCGGCGCGCGTGGTGTGCGAACCGTCCGGGCGGCAGATGTCGAACTTGTAGAGCGCACCCTCCCCGATTCCCGGCAGGAACAGCTCCCACACCCCGCTGGAGCCGAGCGAACGCATCGGGAAGCCGGTGCCGTCCCAGAAGTTGAAGTCACCGACGACCCGCACTCCGCGCGCGTCGGGGGCCCATACGGTGAACCGGGTACCCGGAACGCCCTGGTGTTGCATGGGCTGCGCGCCGAGGGCGGTCCACAGCTCCTCGTGCCGCCCCTCGCCGATCAGATGCAGATCGAGATCGCCGAGCGCGGGCAGGAAGCGGTACGGGTCCTGCACCGCGATCTCGTTGTCGTCGTAGGCGACCAGGAGTTGGTACTCGGGGAGCGCGGGCATCGGCAGCAGGCCCGAGAAGAGGCCGTCGCCGTCGTCGTGCAGCTGGGCCCGCAGCCCCTTGGCGAGCACGGTGACGGACCGCGCGTACGGGCGCAGCACCCGGAAGGTCACGCCGCTGCGGCCCGTGTGGGCGCCGAGCACGTCGTGCGGGGCGTGGTACTCGCCGTACAGCAGCCGGGCCCGGTCGCCCTCGTCGAGGGGCTGCGCCTTGCGTACTCCCTGGCTGCCGGCTCCTCCCCGGCGAAGCGGCGGCGTAACACCGGAAACGGCACCGGAATCGGCACCGGCACCGGCATCGGCTCGCTTGGACGCGGGCCTCTTCCGCTTGGCGGAGCCGGCCGGTTCCGGAGGGGGCTGGGCAGCCGCCTTCGCCGGGGCCGCGGGGGATGCCTTGCCGGCCGGTGTCACCGGTGGGGCTTGCGGGGCCTCGACCTCGACCTCGGCCTCGATCTCGGCTTCGGTGCGGGCGGGCGATGTACGGGAGGGCTTGCGGGCGGTCACGGGGACAGCCTCCTCGGAGGGTGTTGGCGGAGCGGAGCGGGGCGGGAGGAACGGGAACGGGACGGGACGGGCGGCGGCCTCGAACCGGGCGACAGGGGCGGCGCCCCGGGCCGTCAGTCCGCGACGACCGCGGCCAGGCGGCGGATCGCCGCCATCGGGACCGGCAGCCAGTCGGGCCGGTGACGTGCCTCGTACAGCACCTCGTACACCGCCTTGTCGGTCTCATGGGCGCGCAGCAGCTCCGGTTCGCTGCGCGGGTCGACGCCCGCGGCCTCGGCGTACCCCTCGCAGTAGGCGGTCCGGCAGCGCGCCGCCCACTCGGCGTTCCACGGGCGGTGCGAGCGGGCCGCGTAGTCGAAGGAGCGGAGCATGCCCGCGATGTCGCGCACCGGGGGCTGCGGCCGACGGCGCTCGGGCAGCGGCCGGGCCGGTTCGCCCTCGAAGTCGATCAGTGACCAGAAGCCGTCGGCCGCGCGCAGCGTCTGGCCGAGGTGGAGATCGCCGTGGACCCGTTGGGCCGCCCAGTTGCGGCCCCGGTGACCCAGCGCGGCCACCGCGTCGAAGGCGGTGCGCAGCCCGGGGACGTACGGCGTGAGCGCCGGTACCGCGTGCGCGGCGGCCTCCAGCCGCTGCACCATCGCGGCGGCGAGGTGCTCGGTCTGGGCGCGGCGCAGAGCGGGCTGCGGCAGTGCGGCGGCGAGCGCGGTGTGGACCTCGGCGGTGGCCCTGCCGAGGGCGTGTGCCTCGCCGGTGAAGTCGAGGCCCTTGGCGAGGGCACGCAGGGCGAGCTGCCAGCCGTCCTCAGCGCCGCGCAGGAACGGCTGCAGGACGCCGAGGGTGAGCGGCTCGGGAGCGGCGGCCTCGAACCAGGCGACGGGGGCGGGCACCCGTCCGCAGCCCTCGCGCGCGAGGGCGAGCGGCAGTTCCAGATCGGGGTTGGTGCCCGGGAAGATCCGGCGGAAGATCTTGAGGATGTAGGCGTTTCCGTAGACGAGCGAGGTGTTGGACTGCTCGGTGTCGAGCAGTCGCGGCGCCAGCCCCGCGGCGATCGGGGCGCCGCCCCGGTCGAAGCGCAGCGCGCCGAGGGTGCCGGGCGCACGGAACCGTTCCAGCAGGAGTTCGGCGAGGCGCGGGTCGTGCAGCCCCTCGTAGACGGTGCGGCCGGCGAGCGGCCCGTCCGTCACGTGCCCGATGAGCGCGGGCGCCAGCCGCGGCGGCAGCACGGACCGTACGCCGAGCAGGATTTGATAGCAGTCGTCCGGCGACTGCCCTGGCATGGACGGCTGATGGGCCCGGACCAGCAGATGGAGCAGCCCGGTGCGGGCGCGGGCCGGGCCGGTGTTCACCGGCAGCATCTCGGTCGCCGACAGCAGCGAGAAGGCCGCGATCGGCTGTCCCTTGCCCGCGAACCACCTTTGCCGGGGCAGCCATTCGTGCAACAGGGGGGCGAGAGACGGGAGCAGAGCTGTGCTGTCAGCCAGGGCGACCCGAGTGGATGCAGCCTCCGACATGGCATCGCGTCCTTTCCCCGGGCACACCACAGGATGCGAAGAGTGTCCCGGATTGCGGCATTGGCTGTCCGGCTGTGCGGGACGTGTCGGGTCAGGATGGTCCGTACGGACTCGACTCGAAGGGTTCGAAACGCCAGCGGGGACCCGGAAGGTCCCGGAAGCGCTCGATGTGGGGGAGAGCGCCCCGTGCGGGGCGGCGGAAACCGCCCCGCGGTGGGTGATGGGAGGTGGCGCCCGGTCAGTTCGGCGGTGCGTCGTCGCGCAGCCGGAACCAGTAGAAACCGTGTCCGGCGAGAGTCAGCAGGTAGGGCCACTCACCGATGGCGGGGAAGCGCACCCCGCCGATCAGCTCCACCGGATGACGCCCGTTGAACGACCGCAGATCGACCTCCGTCGGCTGCGCGAACCGCGAGAAGTTGTGCACGCACAGTACGAGATCGTCCCCGTGCTCCCGGGTGAAGGCGAGCACGGCGGGGTTCGAGGACGGGAGTTCGCTGAACGAACCGAGACCGAAGGCGGGGTTCTGCTTACGGATCTCGATCATCCGCCGCGTCCAGTGCAGCAGTGACGACGGAGACGCCATCGACGCTTCGACATTGGTGACTTGATAGCCGTAGACCGGATCCATGATCGTGGGGAGGTAGAGCCGCCCGGGGTCGCTGGAGGAGAACCCGGCGTTCCGGTCGGGGGTCCACTGCATCGGCGTGCGGACCGCGTCCCGGTCGCCCAGCCAGATGTTGTCGCCCATCCCGATCTCGTCCCCGTAGTAGAGGATCGGGGAGCCGGGCAGGGACAACAACAGCGCCGTGAACAGCTCGATCTGGTTGCGGTCGTTGTCCAGCAGGGGGGCGAGCCGCCGCCGGATGCCGATGTTGGCCCGCATCCGCGGATCCTTGGCGTACTCCGCGTACATGTAGTCGCGCTCTTCGTCCGTGACCATTTCGAGGGTGAGCTCGTCGTGGTTGCGCAGGAAGATGCCCCACTGACAGTTCTTCGGGATCGCCGGTGTCTTCGCCAGGATTTCGGAGACCGGGTAGCGGCTCTCGCGCCGGACGGCCATGAAGATCCGTGGCATCACCGGGAAATGGAACGCCATGTGGCACTCGTCGCCGCCGGCCGGGAACTCGCCGAAGTAGTCGACGACGTCCTCCGGCCACTGGTTGGCCTCGGCGAGCAGCACGGTGTCCGGGTAGTGCGCGTCGATCTCCTTGCGGACCCGCTTGAGGAAGTCGTGGGTCTCCTGGAGGTTCTCGCAGTTGGTGCCCTCGCGCTGGTAGAGGTACGGCACGGCGTCCACGCGGAAACCGTCGATGCCGAGGTCCAGCCAGAAGCGCAGCGCGGAGATGATCTCCTCCTGCACCGCCGGGTTCTCGTAGTTGAGATCGGGCTGGTGGGAGAAGAACCGGTGCCAGTAGTACTGCTTGCGCACCGGGTCGAAGGTCCAGTTGGACGTCTCCGTGTCGACGAAGATGATCCGGGCGTCCGGGAACTGCTTGTCGTCGTCGGCCCAGACGTAGTAGTCGCCGTACGGCCCGTCGGGGTCGGTGCGGGACTGCTGGAACCACTCGTGCTGATCGCTCGTGTGGTTCATGACGAAGTCGATGATCACGCGCATGCCGCGCTGGTGCGCGGCGTCGACGAACTCCACGAAGTCGGCCAGGTCGCCGAACTCCGGGAGCACGGCGGTGTAGTCGGAGACGTCGTAACCGCCGTCGCGCAGCGGCGACTTGAAGAACGGCGGCAGCCAGAGGCAGTCGACGCCCAGCCACTGCAGATAGTCCAGCTTGGCGGTGATGCCCTTGAGGTCGCCGATGCCGTCGCCGTTGGAGTCCTGGAAGGAACGGACGAGGACCTCGTAGAAAACGGCGCGCTTGAACCAGTCGGGATCGCGGTCCTTGGCCGGGGTGTCCTCGAACAGGTCGTGGACGGGCTCATTGACGATCATGGTGTGGGTGACCCTCCGGTCGGCGGGGACGGTCGCAGGACGACGATGTGCGCGGGCGTGACGCCCGGCTCCAGACGCACATAGAAGGTCCTGCCCCAGTGATAGGTATCGCCGGTGAGCTCGTCGCGCACCGGCACGCTCTCGTGCCGGTCGAGGCCGAGTCGCGGCATGTCCAACGAGACCGTGGCCTCGTGGGTGTGGTGCGGGTCGAGGTTGACGACCATCAGAACGATGTTCGAACCCGAACGCTTGCTGTAGACGATCAACGCGTCGTTGTCGACGGAGTGGAAGTGCACATCGCGCAGTTGCTGCAGCGCCGGGTGGCGGCGCCTGATGCGGTTGAGACGGGTGATGAGCGGGGCCAGTGAGCGGCCCTCGCGCTCCGCCGACTCCCAGTCCCTGGGCCGGATCTCATACTTCTCCGAGTGGAGGTACTCCTCGCTGCCGGGCCGGATCGGGGTGTTCTCGCACAGTTCGTACCCCGCGTACACACCCCAGGCCGGCGAGAGCGTGGCGGCGAGAACGGCCCGCGCCTCGAAGGCCGGACGGCCCCCGTCCTGGAGGTAGCCCGACAGGATGTCCGGGGTGTTCACGAAGAAGTTGGGGCGCATGTAGGAGGCGGTCTCGCCCGACAACTCGGTCACGTAGTCGGTGATTTCCTGCTTGCTGTTGCGCCAGGTGAAATACGTGTAGGACTGCTGGAAGCCGATGGCGGCGAGCGTACGCATCATTGCGGGCCGGGTGAATGCCTCGGCAAGGAAGATCACATCCGGGTCGGTCCGGTTGATATCGGCGATCACCTTCTCCCAGAAGATCACCGGTTTCGTGTGCGGATTGTCGACGCGGAAGATCCGTACCCCGTGACCCATCCAGAAACGGAGAATGCACCCGGTCTCCTCGACCAGGCCGAGCAGGTCCTTGTCGAAGGCGATCGGATAGATGTCCTGGTATTTCTTCGGCGGATTCTCCGCGTACGCGATCGTGCCATCCGCGCGGTGGTGGAACCACTCGGGGTGTTTTTCGACCCAGGGATGGTCGGGGGAACACTGGAGCGCGAAATCCAGCGCGATCTCCATGCGCAGGGTGCGGGCGGTGGCGACGAAATGATCGAAGTCGTCGAGCGTGCCGAGTTCGGGATGGACGGCGTCGTGACCGCCCTCGGCCGAACCGATCGCCCAGGGCACGCCCACGTCGTGCGGGGCGGGGGAGAGCGAGTTGTCGGGGCCCTTGCGGTGGGTGGTTCCGATGGGGTGGATGGGCGGGAGATAGACGACGTCGAACCCCATGGCGGCGACCGCGGGAAGCCGTTCGGCGGCCGTACGGAACGTGCCGCTGATGATCCTCTCCGGCTGGACCGCCGTCTTTCCCGCCCTGCCGGTTCTGCCCTTCTTCGCCGTACCGGCGGGCTTGGCCGGTACCACCCTGGCGCCCTCCGAGCGGGGGAACAGCTCGTACCAGGAGCCGAACAGGGCCCGCCGGCGCTCGACCAGCAGGGGGAGTGGGTGGGACGCGGTGACCAGTTCGCGCAGCGGGTGACGGTCGAGCGCGGCCCGCGCCGCGGGGACGAGCGCCGCGGCGAGCCGGGCGGCGGCCGGGCGGGACTCGTCGCGCAGGGCGTCGGCCGCGTCCAGCACCGCCTCGCGCCCGTCCCGCTTGGGCACGCCCGCGGCGGCCCGTTCATACAGCTCGGCGCCCTCCGCCAGGACGAGCGCGGTGTCGATCCCGGCCGGGATCTTGATCCGGGCCTGCTGCCGCCAGGTGGTGACCGGATCGCTCCAGGCCTCGACCGTATACGTCCAGTGGCCCTCGGAGGCCGGGGTGACATCGGCGCCCCAGCGGTCGGTGCCGGGGGCGAGCTCGCGCATCGGCGTCCAGCGACCGGGGCGCCCGTTCGGATCCAACAGGACCACATTGGCGGCGACGGCGGCATGGCCCTCCTGGAAGACGGTCGCGGTGACCTGGAACGTCTCACCGGCAACGGCCTTGGCAGGCCTTCTGCCGCAGTCGACGAGTGGGCGGACGTCGAGGACGGGAATGCGACCGATCATGGAATCACCTGGGGACTGGGGCTCGGACCGAACGGGACGCGACGCGACCGCGGAGGGCGGAATTCGCGCACCGCGACCGATGGGGTCCATCCTTTCTAGCTGCTCTGTTGACGACTGACGGGGTGTGGGCATGGCCGCTCCTGTCCGCATTCACTCGAATGGCACTCGAATGGCTGGGTGCGGATGTGTTTCGCGGAGGTAAACCGGCTGGACACCGGTCCCGCGGGTGCCTCGTATTCATGCTGCATTCGGGCGACATTCGCATGTTCCCGTGATGCACTCGGGCTCCGTACCGGAGAAGCCTTCCCACGATTCCCGGGAGGCCAATCCGGTGGTGTGTCAACTACTCGGGCGTATCTGTAACGAACTGAATGCGCCGAGCGCTGCCGCACGTGCGCGGGCTCGTCGGTGCTTCCCGGATGCCACTGGGCAGCCTTCCCCTTGGCGTGAGGTGTCACAAGACCGGACGGGGGAAGGGAATCGGCCATTACCTGCGGGGTGGATGTGTATATACGGGCCGTGAGGGGCGCCGGGTGCGGATGAGGTGGGGGCGGGCGCGGAGATCGCCCCCGGGCGGAAACGGAGCGGAACAGGGGCGCGGCCCACGGCTGATGCCGAGGGTGACGGAGCGGCGCACTCCGTGGTGCGTCCCCTCGGATTCGTACGTCCCCTGTAATGGTGGAATACGTGAAGGCCATTCGTCGATTCACCGTGCGTCCCGTCCTCCCCGATCCCCTTCAACCGCTCAGCGACCTCGCCCGCAATCTGCGCTGGTCCTGGCACACCGAGACCCGTGAGCTCTTCCAGGCCGTCGACCCGGAGGTCCGGCGGACGGCGGAGTGCGACCCGGTGCGGCTGCTCGGTGCCGTATCCGCCCGGCGACTCGCCGAGCTCGCCCGCGACGAGCAGTTCCTGCACCGGCTGACCGAGGCGTCCGCGGACCTCCGGGACTATCTGGACGGACCCAGGTGGTACCAGGAGCAACTGGCCCAGGGAACGGAGCTGCCGGCCGCCATCGCCTATTTCTCACCCGAGTTCGGGGTGACCGCCGCTCTGCCCCAGTACTCCGGCGGACTCGGGATCCTCGCCGGAGACCACCTGAAGGCCGCCAGCGACCTCGGCGTCCCCCTCGTCGCGGTCGGCCTGCTCTACCGGCACGGCTACTTCCGCCAGAGCCTGTCCCGCGACGGCTGGCAGCAGGAGCACTACCCCGTGCTCGATCCGAACGAGCTGCCGCTCACCCTGATGCGCGAAGCCGACGGCACCCCGAGCCGGGTGGTGCTCACCCTGCCCGGTGGCCGTTCGCTGCACGCCCACATCTGGCAGGCCCAGGTGGGACGCGTACCGCTGCTGATGCTCGACTCCGCCGTGGAGGAGAACGCACCGGGCGAACGTGAGGTGACCGACCGGCTGTACGGCGGCGGCAGCGAGCACCGGCTGCTCCAGGAGATGCTCCTCGGCATCGGCGGCGTACGCGCGGTACGGACGTACTGCCGTCTCACCGGGCATCCGGCGCCCGAGGTGTTCCACACCAACGAGGGGCACGCCGGCTTCCTCGGGCTCGAACGCATCCGTGAACTCTCCTGCACCGGGCTGGACTTCGACTCCGCGGTGGAGTCCGTACGGGCCGGCACGATCTTCACCACCCACACGCCCGTGCCCGCCGGGATCGACCGGTTCGACCGCGAGCTCGTGGCCCGGCACTTCGGGGACGACGGCGAACTCCCGGGGGTCGGCGTCGAACGCGTCCTGCACCTGGGCATGGAGACCTACCCCGGCGGCGAACCCGAGCTCTTCAACATGGCGGTCATGGGACTGCGGCTGGCCCAGCGGGCCAACGGGGTCTCCACCCTCCACGGTTCGGTCAGCCGGGAGATGTTCGCCGGGCTGTGGCCGGGCTTCGACGCGGCGGAGGTACCGATCACCTCGGTGACCAACGGCGTCCACGCGCCCACCTGGGTCGCGCCCGAGATCCTCCGGCTGCGCAAGGACTACGGAGGCACACCGGGCCGCTGGGACTCCGCCGTCGATGTTCCGGACCGGGAACTCTGGGATCTGCGGCGGTCCCTGCGCGCACAACTGGTCACCGAGGTGCGGACACGGCTCTACGCCTCCTGGCGCGACCGGGGCGCCGAAGCCGCCGAACTCGGCTGGATCGACAACGTGCTGGACCCGGACGTGCTGACCATCGGCTTCGCCCGGCGGGTGCCCTCGTACAAGCGGCTGACGCTGATGATGCGCGACCGCGACCGGCTGCGGGACCTGCTGCTCCACCCGACCCGCCCGATCCAGATCGTCGTCGCCGGCAAGGCCCACCCCGCCGACGACGGCGGGAAGCGGCTGGTGCGGGAGCTGGTGCGGTTCGCCGACGATCCACGGGTGCGCCACCGCATCGTGTTCCTGCCGGACTACGGGATGGCCATGGCGCAGAAGCTCTACCCGGGCTGCGATGTCTGGCTCAACAACCCCCTGCGCCCGCTGGAGGCCTGTGGTACGAGCGGCATGAAGGCGGCGCTCAACGGCTGCCTCAACCTCTCGGTCCTCGACGGGTGGTGGGACGAGTGGTTCGAGCCGGACTTCGGCTGGGCGATCCCGACGGCCGACGGTCTGGCCGTGGACGAGGACCGCCGCGACGATCTGGAGGCGGGCGCCCTCCACGAGTTGATCGAGGACAGGATCGCGCCGCGCTTCTACGACCGGGGCGGCGAGGGGCTCCCCGAACGCTGGATCGAGATGGTCCGCCGCACCCTGGGCACGCTGGGGCCCAAGGTTCTGGCGGGGCGCATGGTGACCGAGTACGTGGAGCGGCTGTACGCGCCCGCCGCGCTCGCCCAGCGTGCGATGGACCCCGGCGCGGCGCGGGAGCTCGCCGACTGGAAGGCCCGGGTCCGTGCCGCCTGGCCGCGCGTCGCCGTCGATCACATGGAGGCGGTGGCGCCCGATACGGCGGGCGGTCCGGCCGAGCTGGGGTCGACGCTGCTGCTGCGGGTCCGGATCGACCTCGGGGCGCTGGAGCCGGACGAGGTGGAGGTGCAGGCGGTGGCCGGCCGGGTGGACGCCGCCGATGGGATCTCGGACGCCCAGCTCTTCCCGCTGAAGCCCGCCGGGGGCCAGGACCTGGAGGGCCGCTGGCTGTACGACGGTCCGCTGGCCCTCGACCGCACCGGCCCGTACGGCTACACCGTGCGGGTGCTCCCGGCCCATCCGCTGCTGGCGACCGGCGCGGAACTCGGCCTGGTGGCGCTGCCCACGGAGTCGGCGGGGGACGGCGCGGGCGTGCTGATGCGCTGACGTAACGTCCGCCGGGCCTCACGGCACCCGCCGCGCACGTGAAACCGCCCGGGAGGAAGCGAGAGCTCCTCCCGGGCGGTTCGTTCAGTAGCCGGACCCGGCTGCGGGTTCAGCGGGCCGACGGGTTCAGAACGTCAGCTTGAAGCTGTTGATCTTTCCGGTGTCGCCCGAGTAGACGTCCTGGACCTTCAGCTTCCAGGTGCCGTTCGCCGCCACGGCCGAGGCGTTGACCGTGTACGTCGTCTGGACGTTGTCCGCCGAGTCGGAGATCGAGGAGTTCTTCAGCCGGTACGTCGTCCCGTTCGGGGCGACGAGGTCGATGACCAGGTCACCGCGCCAGGTGTGGGTGATGTCCACGCCCACCTTGAGGGTGCTGGGCGCGTTGCCCGTGACGCCGGTGACGTTGACCGAGGTGGTGACGGCCGCGCCGCGGTCCGGGATGGCGACGGAGGTGGTGTTCTCGAAGACCGTGCCGGTGCCGGGGTCGCCGCCACCAGAGCGCGTGCCGACGTTGATGCCGGCCCAGGCGTCGGCGACGGCCTTGTACTCGGCGCTGGTCGTGCCGTACAGCTCACCGGCCACGGCGAGCGTACCGGTGCGGGCCGCCGCGTAGTTGGTGGTGGAGGTGAACTTGGTGGCGAGCGCCTTGAACCAGATCTGCTCGGCCTTGTCGCGGCCGATGCCGGTCACCGGCAGGCCGTCGGAGGTCGGCGAGTCGTAGGAGACGCCGTTGATGACCTTGGCGCCGCTGCCCTCGGAGAGCAGGTAGAAGAAGTGGTTCGCCGGGCCCGAGGAGTAGTGGACGTCGACGTTGCCGATGCCCGAGTACCACGCGTCCTTGGACGCGCCGTCCTTGCTCGGCTTGTCCATGTAGCGCAGCGGGGTGCCGTTGCCGTTGATGTCGATCTTCTCGCCGATGAGGTAGTCGCCCTTGTCGGTGGCGTTGTTGGCGTAGAACTCGACCGCGGTGGCCATGATGTCGCTGGTCGCCTCGTTGAGGCCACCGGATTCGCCGCTGTACACCAGGTTCGCGGTGGCGGCGGTGACACCGTGCGACATCTCGTGCGCGGCCACGTCGAGCGAGGTCAGCGGCTTCGCGTTGCCGCTGCCGTCGCCGTACGTCATGCAGAAGCAGCTGTCCTGCCAGAAGGCGTTGACGTAGTTGTTGCCGTAGTGGACGCGGGAGTACGCGCCGACACCGTCACCCTTGATACCGGTGCGGCCGTGCACGTTCTTGTAGTAGTCCCAGGTCTCGGCCGCGCCGTAGTGGGCGTCCGCGGCGGCCGTCTCGGCGTTCGACGGGTTGCCGTTGCCCCACACGTCCGTGGAGTTGGTGAACAGCGTCCCGGTGCCGGAGGTGCCGTGGTTCAGGTTGTACGTCTTGTGGTTGCCCCGGCCCGTGTCGGTCAGCGTGTACGACGGCGCGGTGCCGAGGGTGACCTGGCCGCTGTACTGGGTGTTGCCGACGCCGTTCTCGACCGCCTGCCACTCGTACAGCTTCGCGCCGGTGGTGGCATCGGTGATGACGTGCAGCTCGTTGGGCGTGCCGTCCTCCTGGAGACCGCCGACGACGGTCTCGTAGGCGAGCTGCGGCTTGCCCTGCGCCATCCAGACCACCTTGCGGGGTGCCTGGTCGGCCTCGGTCTTCTTGGAGCCGTCGGCCTTGGCGAGGCCGAGCGCCTGCTTCTCGGCCGCGGCGGGCGCGACGTCGGCCGTCGTGTCCACGGCCTTCAGCTGGCCGCTGGTGACCTTGGACGCCTTGGTGACGCTCTTGGTCGCGCCGGCCTTGGACTCCTGGACGACCAGGTCGCCACCGAGCACCGGAAGTCCGGCGAAGGTGCGCTCGTAACGCGTGTGCGTGGTGCCGTCGTTGTCCTGGACGACGTCCCGGACGACGAGCTTCTCCTGAGAACCGAGACCGAGTTCCTTGGCCGTGGCCGCCTTGCTCGCGTCGGCCTCACGGATCAGCTCGGCGCGCTGGGACGGGGTGAGCTGCTTGGCCAGGGCACCGTGGTTGGCGCCGGCGGTGGCGCTGCCGGGAGTGGCTGTGGCCGTACCGGTCTGGACTCCGACGGCGAGGAGGGCTGCTGCGGCTATCAGGGCGCCGGTCGCGGTGGCACGACGGCTGGACGTTGATCTCACGCGGACTCCTTCTGCGAGGGGGGTACCGGCGGCAGGGTGGCCGTCGGGAGAACGAGAAGTGCGCAGAACGGGGTGAAGAGTGTCAGCCGGAAGACCGTTCTGTCAGGACCGCGTCAACAAATTGGCCGGAAGTCGTCCGTTGCCGTAAAGGTCATGTTCGTTAAGCGGACGTTTCGCCGATCATCATCGCGACGTCATCCAGCGTCCTTCGCAGGCCGAATTCGAAGAGTTCGTCGAGATCAAGCTCGAACTCGTCATGTTCGAAAAGCGAGTTGAGGAACGGGTGGTCGCCACTGGCCGAGATGGCGTCGAACTGTGGCTCATTTCTTACCATCCACTCCGCGGCGGACAGCCCGGTGTCCTGACGCGCCTGAGTCTCCATGTCGCCGGCCATGGCAAGTCCCTGGACGTGGGCGAAGAGAGTGAGATGGATGTGCAGCTTCGTGTACGGCGGAAGCCCGGTGCCGGCCAGGGCGTGCAGTACCCACTCCGTGTACCGCATAGCGTGCGGGGACGCTGTCGGCCGGGTGAAGGAAGCCACGGCCTGCGCCATCCACGGATGGCGCCCGTACACCGACCGGAGCCACCGGGCGGCGAGTTCAGGTCCGGACCGCCAGTTGTGGGGCGCGGCGCCCAGCCGGCGTTCACCGAACACCTCGTCCGACATCAGCCGGACCAGCTCGGTTTTGCCCGGCACATGACGGTACAGCGCCATGGTGGAGGTGGACAGCATGGTTGCGACCCGGCGCATGGACACCGCGGGCAGCCCTTCGGCGTCGGCCAGTCCGACAGCGGTGGGCACGATGCTCACGGCTCAGGACAGGACCTCTCACCGGCCCGGCGCCCCCCGGAGCACGACGCTCGACGACGACCGTGCCGACACCCGGCACCGCCCGTACTGCACGAGTGCACCCAGTGCACCGGAAACGCCGTACACCCCGTCAACTCGGAGAACGTGAGCGTGCGTACGAGGCGCAGGGAGGTGCACTACGGCAGTGTTTGCGGTGTACGCGGCGGCGCTGCTGTGCTCCCGGCATGACCTCAGGACCGCACATCCCGGCACCACCCCTGAACATGGCCGCGGCCGGGGCCGCCGCCGCGATGGCCGGGGCCGCCGTGCTCTCCGTCGTCCTGCTCCGGGGCTCTGGGCCCGTACCGGCCCGCCCAGCGGGCGGCGAAGCCCGTACCGAGGAGCGGAGCCGGTCAGGGTGAGTCCCAAAGGACCAGGGCGTCAGGCGGTGGTGAGGACCATCCGGAAGCGGGCGGCGCCGGACATCATCTTCCGGTACGCCTCGTCGGCCGCGTCCAGCGGCACGGTCTCGGTCATCGGGCGGATTCCGCGCAGGGCGCTGAACGCTAGGGTGTCCTGGACGTCCTGCGCGGTGCCGGACGGGTGGCCCCGGACGACCTTGCCGCTCATGAGCAGTTGGGTCGGGCTGATTCCGAGCGGTTCGGAGTCCGCGCCGATGACGACCAGCTCGCCACGGGGCGCGAGGCCGTCCACGGTCGCCGTGATGGCCCCGGACGCGGACGCGGTGGCCAGGACGACCTTGGCACCGCCGAGGGCCTGCAACGCGTCCGCGACGGTGGTGTCCGCCGTGCTGTCGATGTAGTGGTGCGCGCCGAGTTCCCGGGCGAAATCGGCCTTGGCGGCTCCGCGGGCGATGGCCACGGTCTCGAAGCCCATCGCGGCCGCGTACTGCACACCCAGATGGCCGAGGCCGCCGATGCCGAGCACGGCGACCAGGTCACCCGGCCGCGCGGAGCTGCGCCGCAGACCGTTGTACGTGGTCACCCCCGCGCAGCCCATGGGCGCCGCATCGACCGCGTCCAGCGCGTCGGGGATCCGGGCCAGGGCGTCCACCGGTGCGATCACCTTCTCGGCGTAGCCTCCGTCGTACGCCCACCCGGGCACCTTCAGATACCGGCACACCATGAAGTCGCCCTGCCTGCAGGGTGTGCAGTGGCCGCAGCTGCCGCCGAACCAGCCCACCGCCACCCGGTCGCCCACCCGCCAGGCGCTCTCCGCCCCCTCGCCGAGCTCCTCGATCCGCCCGGCGATCTCATGCCCGGGGACCACTGGGAACCGTACGCCCGGAAGTGCGTCGTTCACGAAGAAGGCGTCACTGTGGCAGACCCCGCAGGCATCCACGGATACCCGTACATGACCGGGGGCCGGCCGCGGCACCTCACGCTCGACAATCTCGAACGGACCGCCGGCGGCCGCGACCTGCGCGGCCCGATAGACGCTGGAGACGCTCATCTGGATCTCTCCGGGATACGGGGACACGGGTGGACGGCCCCCCGGAATCAGCAGACCAGCTCCGGCCCGATCACGCACGCCGGGCGGCGCCGGCGAGGGGACGCACTGGGCCCGACGTGTGCTCTCCAGCCGGCCGGGCCAACTCGGCCAGGTAGCTTCCGAGGCTGTCGGGCGCGGCGGCAGCGGCGACTTCTTCCGGGTCGATGGCTGTCATGACGGACTCCCTGATGATGGTGGGCCGGAGGGGCCAGGGGAGTGTGGGCATCCCTCCGTTTCCACCATCCTCGGCCCGGACCTGGCTGTTCACTCGGCCATTTGGACGAGAGTCTTGCCGGCCTGTAGGCGGCTTCTCTCCGGGCCCGAGCGCCCTCGTCACCTTCCACGGGGCAACGGCCGATCCTGACGGCACGGTGCTCGGCGTCACCCGCGACAGCCTGCCACCCTGCCCGAACCGCCCGTAAGAGTTCCGGAAACTGAACGCCGTTCGCCGACGCGAGCAGTCAGACGGTACGGCTGCCGCAGTTACTGAGAGCGGTCAGTGACCGCGGAGCCGTGAAATTGCTCATCCATTGCCCATTTCATCGGATTCCTCCGTGGATACTCCGCCCTTCAGGGCGGGGAGGAAACGGACTTCTGCGGAGCAGGGCAAGGAGCGGAGTTTCGCCCCCAGGGCGAAAGGCCGTGCTGTGACCCGCAGATTTGATCTTAACTCGCAGCACCGCTAGTTTGTGAGCGTGACCACGGGCTGTGTGAAGCGGGCGTTCAAGTACCGCTTCTATCCGACCGATGCGCAGGCAGCCGAGCTGTCGCGCACGTTCGGTTGCGTGCGGAAGGTCTACAATCTGGCGCTCGCCGCCCGCACGGAGGCATGGGTGCGGCAGGAGCGGGTCAACTACAACGCAACGTCGGCGATGCTGACGGCGTGGAAGAAGACCGAGGAGCTGGCGTTCCTCAACCAGGTCTCGTCGGTGCCGCTCCAGCAGACGCTGCGGCACCTGCAGACCGCGTTCACCAATTTCTTCGGCAAGCGGGCGAAGTACCCGCGCTTCAAGTCGCGGAAGAAGTCGCGGAAGTCGGCGGAGTACACCACCAGCGGGTTCCGCTTCCGTGACGGGGAGCTGACCCTGGCGAAGATGACCGAACCGCTGGACATCGTGTGGTCCCGGCCGCTCCCCGAGGGGGCGAGGCCGTCCACGGTGACCGTTTCCCAGGACGCGGCGGGACGCTGGTTCGTCTCGTTGCTGTGTGACGACCCGTCCGTCCAGCCCCTCCCCGCCACCGACAGCGCGGTCGGAATCGATGTCGGCCTGGACCACCTGCTGACCCTGTCCACCGGGGAGAAGATCGCCAACCCCCGGCACGAACGCCGGGACCGCGCCCGACTCGCCAAAGCTCAGCGGAGACTGTCCCGCAAGGCCAGGGGCGAGGGCGCCAACCGGGCCAAGGCCCGGCGCAAGGTCGCCGAGATCCACGCGAGGATCGCCGACCGTCGCCGTGACCTGCTCCACAAGCTGACCACTCGGCTCGTGCGTGAAAACCAAACGCTCGTGATCGAGGACCTGACCGTGTGCAACATGGTCAAGAACCACACGCTCGCCCGAGCCATCTCGGACGCGAGCTGGAGCGAGTTCCGCTCCATGCTGGAGTACAAGGCCGCCTGGTACGGGCGCGAGGTGATCGCCGTCGACCGATGGTTCCCCTCGTCCAAGCTGTGCTCCGCCTGCGGCACCCTCGCGGAGAAGATGCCGCTGAACGTCCGTACCTGGACGTGCGACTGCGGAACGACCCACGACCGGGACGTGAACGCAGCGAAGAACCTTCTGGCCGCCGGGCTGGCGGTAACAGTCTGTGGAGCTGGTGTAAGACCTCAACGGAGTTCTCCGGGCAGGCAGTCGGCGACGAAGCAGAAACCCCCACGGCGCGAGCCGTAGGAATCCCCCTCGTTCACGAGGGGGAGGAAGTCAAGGACCGTTGTCCGTCGAAACGCGGTACCTGCAATTCTCCCCGTCACGCCAGGCTCTCCCGCCACGCGCGGTGGAGACCGGCGAAGCGGCCGGTGCCGCCGATGAGTTCGGACGGGGCGCCGTCCTCCACGATGCGGCCGTGCTCCATCACCAGGACCCGGTCCGCGATCTCCACGGTCGACAGGCGGTGGGCGATCACCACCGCGGTGCGGCCGTGGAGCACCGTGTCCATGGCCCGCTGCACCGCCCGTTCGCCCGGGATGTCCAGGGAGCTCGTCGCCTCGTCGAGGATCAGCACGGACGGGTTCGCGAGCAGGGCCCGGGCGAACGCGACCAACTGGCGCTGACCGGCCGAGATCCGGCCGCCCCGCTTGCGTACGTCCGTGTCGTAGCCCTCGGGCAGCCCGGCGATGAAATCGTGTGCGCCGATCGCCTTGGCGGCCTGCTCGATCTCCTCACGGGTCGCGTCCGGGCTGCCGATCGCGATGTTCTCGGCGACCGTCCCGGAGAACAGGAACGCCTCCTGGGTCACCATCACCACACCCCGCCGCAGCTCGGGCACGGCCAGATCCCGCAGATCGGTCCCGTCGAGCAGCACCCGGCCCTCGGTCGGGTCGTAGAAGCGGGCCAGCAGCTTGGCGAGCGTCGACTTGCCCGCGCCCGTCGAACCGACCACGGCGACGGTCTGACCGGCCGGGACCGTCAGACCGAAGCGGGGCAGGACCTCGCCCCCCGTACGGTAGGCGAACCGCACCGAGTCGAAGACGACCTCACGGCCCGGGTACTCACCCGTGAGCGCGGGCAGGTCGACCGGATTCGCCGTCTCGGGGACGGACGGGGTCTGGGCCAGCAGACCCGCGATCTTCTCCAGCGAAGCGGCGGCCGACTGGTAGGAGTTGAGGAACATGCCCAGCCGGTCGATCGGGTCGTACAGCCGGCGCAGATAGAGCACGGCCGCGGCCAGCACACCGAGCGCCAGCGTGCCCGACGCCACCCGGTACGCACCCCACAGCACGATCCCCGCGACCGCCGTGTTGGCGACCAGCCGGGAGCCGACGACATAGCGCGCCATCTCCAGCAACGCGCCGACGTTCGCCTGCCGGTGCGCGGAGTTGAGGCCCTCGAAGTGCGCGTCGTTGCGGCGCTCGCGGCGGAACGCCTGGACGGGGCGGATGCCGTTCATCGACTCGGCGAACTTCACGATGACCGCGGCGATCGCCGACGACCGCGCCGCGTAGAGCACGCCCGCCCGTCGTTGGTAGCGCCGCACCAGCAGATACAGCGGGACGAAGGAGAGCACCGCCACCGCGCCGAGACCGAAGTCCAGCCAGAGAAGCACCAGGGAGATGGAGACGAAGGACAGGACGATGCCGATCAGCTCCTGCAGCCCCTCGCTGAGCAGTTCCCGCAGCGATTCCACATCCGTGGTCGAACGGGAGATCAGCCGTCCCGAGGTGTAGCGCTCATGGAAGTCCACACTCAGCGCCTGCGCGTGACGGAAGATCCGGCCGCGCAGATCGAGCAGCACGTCCTGGTTGATCCGGGCGGAGACCATGATGAACGCGTACTGCATGAGCCCCGCGACCGCCGAACACAGCGCGTACCCCACGGCCACCGCGATCAACGGCCCGTAGTCCGCGTCCCGGAACGCGGGCACACCGCTGTCGATGGCGTACGCGACGAGCAACGGACCCGCCTGTACCGCCACCTGCTGGATCAGCAGCAACAGCGCCGACACCAGCACCCGGCCCCGGTGCGGCCGGAGCAGCGACATCAGCAGCGAGCGGGTCGCACCGCGGGGCGTGGGCAGATCGTCCCGGTCGAACCGGTCCCCGGCACCGTCGGAGAGGGACGGGCCCGCAGGCTCCTTCCGCGCGTCCGGCCGCCGGTCGGCGGGCCCGGTCGTCGTCGTACCGGTCGTCGTCGTACCGGTCGTCGTGCTGGTCATCGGGTACGGCCCTTCTCAGCGGGGACGTCCGGTACGAGACGGTCCTCGCCGGACAGGTCGGGGACGGTGTCCACGGCGGGGGCACCCTCCTGCGCGCCGGTGGCCCCCGACATCAGCCACGCGTACTCCGCGTTGCCGCGCAGCAGTTCCTGATGGGTGCCGACGGCGGTGATCCGGCCCTCGGAGAGCAGTGCCACCCGGTCCGCGAGCATCACGGTGGACGGCCGGTGCGCGACCACGATCGCCGTCGTCTCCTCCAGCACCTGCCGCAGCGCGGCCTCCACCAGCGTCTCCGTGTGCACGTCCAGGGCGGAGAGCGGATCGTCGAGCACCAGGAAGCGCGGCCGGCCGACCACGGCGCGGGCCAGTGCGATCCGCTGCCGCTGCCCGCCGGAGAGGCTGAGTCCCTGCTCGCCGACCTGGGTGCCGATGCCGTCGGGCAGGTCGTACACGAAGTCGGCCTGCGCGACGGCGAGCGCCCGCCGCAACTCGTCCTCCCCGGCGCCCTCGGCGCCCATCAGCACGTTCTCCCCGACGGTCGCCGAGAAGAGCGTCGGCTCCTCGAAGGCCACGGACACCAGCTTGCGCAGCTCCTGGCGGGGCATGGCGGTGATGTCCCTGCCGTCCAGCGTGATCCGCCCGCCGGTGGCCTCGTGCAGCCGAGGTACGAGCGCGGTGAGCGTCGTCTTCCCGGAACCGGTGGTCCCGACCAGGGCCATCGTCTCGCCGGGGCGGATGCGCAGATCGATCCGGGACAGTACGGGTACGGAACCGGGCTCCGCGTCGGGATAGCGGAACTCCACGCCCTCGAAGACCATTTCGCCCCGACCGTCGTCCGTGCCCTGCGGCGCGGGGCCGTCGGCGGCGGCCGCGTCCTCCTCCTCGGCCACGTCCATCACCTCGAAGAACCGGTCGGTCGCCGTCGCCGACTCCTGACTCATCGCGAGCAGGAAGCCGATCGACTCGATCGGCCACCGCAGCGCGAGCGCCGTCGACAGGAAGGCCACCAGCGTGCCCGCCGACAGCCCGCCGTCGGCGACCTGGACCGTGCCGAGGACCAGCGCCGCCCCGATGGCCAGCTCGGGGATCGTGGTGATGACCGCCCAGATGCCCGCGAGGAGACGCGCCTTGCCCAGCTCCGTACCGCGCAGCTGCTGCGAGAGGGCACGGAACGCGAGGGCCTGGCTGCGGTGCCGGCCGAAGCCCTTGATGATGCGGATGCCGAGCACGCTCTCCTCGACGACCGTCGTCAGATCACCGACCTGGTCCTGCGCCTGGCGCGCCACGACCGAGTACTTCGTCTCGAAGACCGAGCAGAGGATCACCAACGGCACCACCGGAGCGAGCAGCACCAGCCCCAGCGTCCACTCCTGCATCAGCAGAATGATGAAACCGACCAGGATCGTCGTGCCGTTGACCAGCAGGAACGTCAGCGGAAAGGCCAGGAACATGCGGAGCAGCATCAGGTCCGTGGTCCCGCGCGACAGCAACTGCCCCGACGGCCAGCGGTCGTGGAACGCCACCGGCAGCCGCTGCAGGTGCCGGTACAGGTCGGCCCGCATCGCCGCTTCGACCCCCGCCAGCGGCCTGGCCACCAGCCACCGCCGTATCCCGAAGAGCACGGCCTCGGCGATGCCCAGCAGGAGCAGGTACAGCGCGCCCAGCCAGACGCCTCCCGGATCGCGGTCCGCCACCGGGCCGTCGACGATCCACTTCAGTACGAGAGGGATCACCAGACCCAGGCACGAGGCGACTATCGCAACCAGCGCGGCGGCGGACAGGCGGGTGCGTACCGGCTTCACATAGGGCCACAACCTCAGCAGGGAGCGTGCGGCGGACCGTTCCTTGGGATCTACATGTTCTTCGGGCATCACAGTGGAGCCTACGGTTTACCGCTGACATCGCTCATGTGGTTTTTCGGCCGTCCGGCGGTCCCGGAGCCGCCGTTCGACCGTGCCGGAGCCGTCGTCCGGTGGTTCCGGAGACCGCTGGTCGTACTCCGTATCAATCGATCGGCCGATGCCGCTTCGAGCGCGATGGACGATGGTGCGCCGGTTCCCCGCACACGATGCTCGTAGGCATGGCAATCATCGAAGTGAACGCGGTGCACAAGGCCTACGCCGGGCGCCCCGCGGTGGACGGAGTGAGCTTCGCCGTCGACGAGGGGGAGATCTTCGGGATCCTCGGCCCCAACGGAGCCGGCAAGACCACCACCGTCGAGTGCATCGAGGGGCTCCGGGTCCCCGACGCCGGTACGATCCGGGTGGCCGGCCTCGACCCCGTCGCCGACCACGACCGGGTGACCAAGCTGCTCGGCGCACAGCTCCAGGAGAGCGAACTCCAGCCCAAGCTCACCGTGGCCGAGGCGCTGGAGCTGTACAGCGCCTTCTATCCGGACCCCGCCGACTGGCGCGCGCTGGCCGAACGGCTGGGTCTGCACACCATGTACGGCACCCGGTTCGCCAAGCTGTCCGGCGGTCAGAAACAACGGCTGTCCATCGCGCTCGCCCTGATCGGCAACCCGCGGGTCGTGGTCCTCGACGAGCTGACCACCGGTCTGGACCCGCGGGCCCGCCGGGACACCTGGAAGCTCATCGAGGACGTACGCGACAGCGGTGTGACGGTGCTTCTGGTCACCCACTTCATGGAGGAGGCCAACCGGCTCTGCGACCGTGTCGCCGTGATCGACAAGGGAAAGGTCGTCGCTCTCGACACCCCGTCCGGCCTGGTCAGCAGGGCCGGCAGCGCCACAGTCATCTCCTTCACCCCCGCACAGCCGCTCGACCCGACCGAACTGGATTCGCTGCCCGGTGCGGTCTCCGTCGAACAGAAGAACGGCCGGATCGTCATCCACGGCAGCGACGAGACGGTCAACGCGGTGATCTCACTGCTGGCCCGCCACCGCATCACCGCACACCAACTCCGCGTCTCCGAAGCAACGCTGGACGACGCCTTCCTCGACCTCACAGAAGCAGAAAAGGCGGCCTGAGATGACCACAGCGACCCCGGCCAGGACGACGGCCACCCCCACCCCATGGGCAGCGGTGCTCAGGACCGAGACGCGGCTCTTCCTCCGCGAACCCGGCGGCCTGTTCTGGGTCCTCGTCTTCCCGACCGCGCTGCTGACGATCCTCGGCCTGATCCCGTCCTTCCGGGACCCCGATGACGCGCTCGGTGGACGCCGCGTCGTCGATCTGTACGTACCGGTGTCGGTGCTGCTCGCCATGATCATGGCCGGGATCGGGGCCATGCCGCCCATCCTCACCGGCTACCGCGAGCGCGGGATCCTGCGCCGGATGTCGACCACTCCGGTGCCGCCGTCCGCCCTGCTCACCGCGCAGATCGCCCTGCACGGCATCGCGGCCCTCGGCTCCGCCGCGCTGGTGATGACCGTCGGCCGCACCGCCTTCGGCGTGAGGCTGCCCGGACAGCCCTTCGGCTACGTCCTGGCGCTACTCCTGGCGACCGCGAGCGTCCTCGGCCTCGGCGCGCTGCTGTGTGCGCTCTCCCGCACCACCAAGGCATCCTCCGCCATCGGCTCGGTCGCCAACCTCGTGATGATGTTCACCGCCGGGGTCTGGATCCCGGTGCAGACCATGCCCGACACCCTCCGGCGCATCGTCGAGGCCACCCCGTTCGGCGCGGCCTCCCAGGCACTGGACCGGGCGGCGTCCGGCGGCTGGCCCGGCTGGGTACAGCTGGGCGTCATGGCGTTGTGGGCGGCCGTGGTGACCGGGCTGGCGACCCGGCTGTTCCGTTGGGAGTGACGGTTCCGGGGGAGAATCCCCCCATGAACGAGGGGGACACGGCAGAGATGGGCACAGCCGGAGCGACGACGGCCGCGCAGTGGTGGGAACGGTTCTTCCAGTACGGGCCGTACGGTCTGCTCGGCCTGGCCACCGCGGCCTCTGCCGTGTCCGCCGATCTCATCATGGACCGCTCGGACGTGTACGCCGCCGCGGCGCTGGTCCCGGTGGTGCTCGTCCTCCAGCTCTGGTGGGGACGGTACGGGCCGGCGCTTCCCCCGCCTTCGCGGGCGCCACAGTTCTACTTCGTCGCCCGCACGTCACTCGCCTTGGGACTGGCCTGGTGCAGCCCGTTCTTCTCCATCTTCGCGGTTCTCGGCTACTTCGACGCCGGCCGGCTGCTCCCGCAACGGGCCGTGCGCGCCGGGCTGCTGACCACCGCGGTCATCATGGCGGGCTCGCAGTCCGGCAGCGGCCTCCCGCCGGCCGGCCTCATGAACTGGGTCGCCTTCGGCATCGTCTTCGCCCTCCACGCGACCATCACCCTGGTCTTCGCCCAGATCGGCGACCGGGAGGCCGAGCAGACCCGCGCCCAGGTCGACACCATCGCCGAGCTGGAGTCCGCCAACGCCCGCCTCGAACAGGCCCTCGCCGAGAACGCCGGACTCCATGCCCAACTCCTGCTCCAGGCCCGCGAGGCGGGCGTCGCCGACGAGCGGCGCCGGCTCGCCGCCGAGATCCACGACACGCTCGCGCAGGGCCTGACCGGCATCATCGCCCAGCTTCAGGTGGTCACCTCGATCGCCGACACCGATCCGGCCGTGGCCCGGCAGCACCTCGACCGCGCCGCCGCCCTCGCCCGGCACAGCCTGAACGAGGCGCGCCGCTCGGTCCACGATCTGGTCCCCGTCGCACTGGAGCACGACGACCTCGTGGGCGCGCTGAAGAAGACCGTCACCGGATGGGGCGAACGCCATGGGGTGCGGGCCGAGTTCACCGTCACCGGTACCGTCGAGCCGATCCACGACGAGATAGCCGCCACCCTGCTCCGCATCGCCGAGGAGGCCCTCGCCAACGCCGGCCGCCACGCCGGGGCCGCACGCGTCGGCATCACCCTGTCCTTCATGGGTGACGAACTCGCCCTGGACGTACGGGACGACGGCCGCGGCTTCGACCCCGCCGCCCTGGGGCCACGCCGCCGCGGCGCGGGCGGATTCGGGCTCGGCGGCATGCGGGCCCGCGCCGAACGCATCGCGGGCACCGTCGAGGTGGAGACGGAACCGGGGCGCGGTACGACGGTCTGCGCCCGGGTGCCCCTGGTCCGGCACGGCTGATGACCAGTACGGTTGCCCTGCCATGGCTGAGGATTCCGCACGCGTCATCACGCTCGTCGTCGTCGACGACCACCCCGTCGTACGGGACGGTCTGCGCGGCATGTTCGAAACCGACCCGGGGTTCCGGGTCCTTGGGGAGGCGCCGGACGGGGTGGTGGGCGTCGACCTCGTGGCCCGGCTGGACCCCGACGTCGTCCTGATGGATCTGCGGATGGCGGGCGGCGGCGGAGTCGCCGCCATCGCCGAACTGACCGGGCGCGGCGCGCGCGCCAAGGTGCTGGTCCTCACCACGTACGACACCGACTCCGACACCCTCCCCGCGATCGAGGCCGGCGCGACCGGCTATCTCCTCAAGGACGCACCCCGTGAGGAGCTGTTCACCGCCGTCCGTGCCGCCGCCGACGGCCGCACCGTGCTCTCACCCGCCGTCGCCTCCCGCCTCGTCTCCCGGGTGCGCACCCCGGTGGCGCCGGACCGCGAGGCACTGTCGGCCCGGGAGCGCGAAGTGCTCGAACTCGTCGCGAAGGGCACCTCGAACCGGGAGATAGCCGCCGAACTGTTCATCAGCGAGGCCACCGTGAAGACCCACCTCACCCATGTCTTCGCCAAGCTCGGCGCCAAGGACCGGGCCGCCGCCGTGGCGATCGGCTACGACCGCGGCATCCTCGGCTGACCCTTCCCCGGCCCTCGTTCCCCGACCGTCCTTCCCCAACCGGTCATTCCCCGGCCCTCGTTCCCCGACCGTCATTCCCTGACCCGTAGCAGCAGCACCGACCTGGGCGGCACGGTCAGCACCGTGCCGCCCGGGTGGACGCTGCCCGGCGCCTCGGCCTGGTCCTCCCGTGAGGTGTCCAGGACCAGTTCGTAACTCTGCGCCCATGGCGGTCCGGGCAGCCGGAAGCCGCTCGGCCGGTGGTCCGCGTGCAGGATCGCCAGGAAGCTGTCGTCCGTGACGGGTTCGCCGCGCGCGTCCCGGCCGGGGATGTCGCGCCCGGAGAGATAGAGCCCGACCATCGCGGCCGGTGCGTACCAGTCCGCCTCCGTCATCTCCGAGCCCTGCCCGGTGAACCACGCCAGATCCCGCAGCCCGTCCGCCGCCTGCGCACGCCCGGAGAAGAAGGCACGGCGGCGCAGCACGGGGTGGGTGTGGCGCAGGGTGAGGATGCGGGAGGTCAGCTCGGTCAGCGCCCGCCACTCCGGCCGGTCGAGCAGGGACCAGTCCAGCCAGCCGACCTCGTTGTCCTGGCAGTACGCGTTGTTGTTGCCGCCCTGCGTACGGCCCATCTCGTCCCCCGCGACCAGCATCGGCACACCCGTCGACAGCAGGAGGGTGGTGAGCAGATTGCGCAGCTGACGGCGGCGCAGCGCGTTGACGGCGGGGTCGTCGCTCTCGCCCTCGGCGCCGCAGTTCCAGGCCCGGTTGTCCGAGGTGCCGTCCCGGTTGTCCTCGCCGTTGGCCTCGTTGTGCTTCTGCTCGTAACTGACCAGATCCCGCAGCGTGAAGCCGTCGTGCGCGGTGACGAAGTTGACCGAGGCGTACGGGCGCCGGCCGCCCCACGCGTACAGATCGCTGGACCCGGTCAGCCGGTAGCCGAGATCCCGTACGTCGGGCAGTGCGCCGCGCCAGAAGTCCCGTACGGCGTCCCGGTAGCGGTCGTTCCACTCGGTCCACAGCGGAGGGAAGGCGCCCACCTGGTACCCGCCGTTGCCGACGTCCCACGGCTCGGCGATCAGCTTCACCCGGCGCAGCACCGGGTCCTGCGCGATCACCGCGAGGAACGGGGAGAGCATGTCGACGTCGTGCATCGAGCGGGCCAGCGCGGCCGCCAGATCGAAGCGGAAGCCGTCGACGCCCATCTCTGTGACCCAGTACCGCAACGAATCCGTGATCAGCCGCAGGACGTGCGGCTGGACCACGTGCAGGGTGTTGCCGCAGCCGGTGTAGTCCGCGTATCTGCGGGCGTCCGCCTGGAGGCGGTAGTAGCCGCGGTTGTCGATGCCGCGCAGCGACAGCATCGGACCCAGCTCGCTCGCCTCCGCCGTGTGGTTGTAGACCACGTCGAGGATCACCTCGATCCCGGCGTCGTGCAGGGCCCGTACCATCCGCTTGAACTCACCGACCTGCTGGCCCGCGGTCCCGCTCGCGGAGTAGTCGGCGTGCGGGGCGAAGTAGCCGATGGAGTTGTAGCCCCAGTAGTTGTGCAGACCGCGCCGGAGCAGATGGTCCTCGTGGGCGAACTGATGCACCGGCAGCAGTTCCACCGCCGTCACTCCCAGCCGCCGCAGATGATCGACGGCGGCCGGATGGGCGAGACCGGCGTATGTGCCCCGCAGCTCCTTCGGGATCCCGGGGTGCAGCTTGGTGAAGCCGCGCACGTGCAGCTCGTAGATGACGGAGTCCGCCCATGGGGTCTTGGGGCGGCGGTCCTGCGCCCAGTCGTCGTCATCGTGGACGACGACGCCCTTCGGGACGTACGGAGCGGAGTCCCGCTCGTCGCGCACGGTGTCGGCGACCTGCTGGTGCGGCCAGTCCCTCACATGGCCGTACACCTCGGCCGGGAGGGTGAACGAGCCGTCCACGGCGCGCGCGTACGGGTCGAGGAGCAGCTTCGCCGCGTTCCAGCGCGCACCGGTCCAGGGGTCCCAGCGGCCGTGCACCCGGTAGCCGTACCGCTGACCCGGCCGTACGCCCGGCACGAAGCCGTGCCAGACCTCATGGGTCAGTTCGGTCAGCGGAAGGCGCCGCTCGCTTCCCTCCTCGCCGAAGAGGCAGAGCTCGACGGCCTCCGCACCGCCCGCCCAGAGCGCGAAATTGGTGCCCGCCACCCCGTCGGGGCCCACCCGGAAGCGGGCCCCGAGCGGCATCGGGGCACCGGGCCACACGGCGGCCGGCTGCCCCGGCACGACCACCGGTGCGCTCTCCCGTTCCGCCCGCTCCTCCGTCTCCCCGGTCTCCTGCACTGCCTCCTGCTCGGCTGCGCTCGACACCTGCTCGCCTCCCGCGGCTCGTGGGGACCGGCACCGAAAAGGAGCGCACGGCGTCCCGGCCGCGGCTCCCCGAGTGTGGTCCTCCCCTCTGTTCTGCCCACACCGGCGCCAGGACTCACGTTTCCCCCGACCGGCCCCCGTCGTTGGGGGGACGTGAACCACGTAGCGAAGAGGGCGGTGGCGAGCTCGGCCACCGCACGGACATGGGCGGGACTGCTCACCCTCCTGGCCCTGCTGAGCGGCTGCACCGACGACGGATCCGTCAGCAGCGGGAAGGCGAGCCCCCCGCAGGACGCGATCCTGATCAGCCCGGGCGACGGGGCGAAGAACGTGGGCCCGGACGACCGGCTGGAGGTGAAGGTCCCCGACGGGCGGCTGGAGAGCGTCAAGGTGGCGCGGATCGAGGACGCGCAGCGCCAGGAGGTGCCGGGCCGGATCGCGCACGACGGTACCTCCTGGACACCGTGGGGGAAGGCGGGCCGGCTCAGGCTCGCCGCCGAGTACAGCATCGACGCGGTGGCCGTGGACGGCGCCGGGCACCGCTCGGCCCGCCACACCACCTTCACCACGGCGGTCCCCGAACACCGATTCATCGGCTACTTCAAGCCGGAGAACCGGTCCACGGCCGGCATCGGAATGATCGTCTCCTTCGACTTCAACCGCCCGGTCGAGAACCACGCGGCCGTGCAGCGGGCGATCCGGGTGAGCTCCGTGCCGGCGGTCGAGGTGGTGGGGCACTGGTTCGGGGACAGCCGGCTCGACTTCCGGCCCGCCGCCTACTGGAAGCCGGGCACCGAGGTCACCGTCGAGGTGGGGCTGCGGGACGTGGAGGGCGCGCCGCACGTGTACGGCACCCAGGACAAGACGGTGGCCTTCACGGTGGGCCGCTCGCAGACGTCCCTGGTCGACGCGGCGGCCCACATCATGAAGGTGCGCCGCGACGGCCGGCTCGTCTCCACGGTCCCGATCACGGCGGGCTACCCGGGGATGGACACGTACAACGGGAAGATGGTGGTCAGCGAGATGTACGTCGTGACCCGGATGGACGGCCGCACCGTCGGTTTCGGCGGCGAGTACGACATCAAGGACGTCCCGCACGCGCTCCGGCTCACCAACTCCGGCACGTTCCTGCACGGCAACTACTGGTCGGACGAGGGCGTCTTCGGCTCGGACAACGTCAGCCACGGCTGCGTCGGGCTGCGCGATGTGCGGGGCGGCAGCAGCTACACCCCGGCCGGCTGGTTCTTCGACCGGACACTCGTCGGCGATGTCGTCGAGGTCGTCAACTCCAAGGACAAGCAGGTCGCGCCCGACAACGGCCTCGGAGGCTGGAATCTGAACTGGAACGAGTGGAAGGCCGGCTCCGCCCTCCGCTGATCTCCCGCCACCTCCGTACCCCGTGTCACCTGGAGAAGCGCCGGAACGAGTTGGGACTGAACGGTGACATTCTGTGGGGTCAATTCCGCACAGTGAGTGTGATTATCTTTCGCTGAGCGCGCATGTACAGCGTGCGGGGGCGGGGCCCGAGGGCCCCCAGGGCCTTGGCTCGGCCGGGCCGTGTGAGGGGAGACGACCACATTGAACGGGCAGCCGATATCGGGGACATCGGCCGGGGCGGACAGCGGGCGGCGCGGACGTGGAGCCACCGGAGTGCGAGCTCTGGCACTGGGTGCGCTGCTGTTGCTGGTGACGGCGTGCGGCGGGGGAGGCGACGCCGTCAGCGCGGGCGAGGACGGCAAGGGCGGGACGAAGGTCGATGACACCACCGCCTCGCAGGCCGTGGTGACCGTCGCCCCGAAGGACGGGGCGGACTCCGTCGCCACCAGCGGGGCGCTGAAGATCTCCGCCGCGCAGGGGAAGCTGACGACGGTCAAGGTCGCCGGGCCCAAGGGCGCCGAGGTCGAGGGCAGCATCGCGGCGGACGGCACGAGCTGGACACCGGACCGGCATCTGGCCGCGGCGACCAAGTACACCGTCCACGCGGTCGCCAAGGACGCAAAGGGCCGCGAGTCGGCCAAGGACACCAGCTTCACGACGCTGGTCCCGCAGAACACCTTCATCGGGCAGTACACCCCGGAGGACGGTTCCACGGTCGGCGTCGGCATGCCCGTCTCGATCCACTTCACCCGCGGCATCACCGACCCGGCCGCGGTCGAGAAGGCCATCAAGGTGACCGCCGAGCCCTCCGTACCGATCGAGGGCCACTGGTTCGGCAACGACCGCCTCGACTTCCGCCCCGAGGACTACTGGGCCGCGGGCACCAAGGTGACCGTGAAGCTCGACCTCGACGGCGTCGAGGGGCGTCCCGGCGTCTACGGCAAGCAGGCCAAGACGATCGCCTTCACCATCGGCCGCAAGCAGGTCAGCACCGTCGACGCGAGCACGCACCGGATGACGGTCGTCCGTGACGACAAGCAGATCAAGGACATCCCGATCTCGGCCGGTGCCCCGGCGACCACCACGTACAACGGTCGGATGGTCATCAGCGAGAAGCTCAAGGTGACCCGGATGAACGGTGACACCGTGGGCTTCGGCGGCGAGTACGACATCAAGGACGTCCCGCACGCGATGCGCCTGTCCACCTCGGGCACCTTCATCCACGGCAACTACTGGGGCGGCTCCGGCATCTTCGGCGCGGCCAACACCAGCCACGGCTGCGTCGGCCTGCAGGACGTGCGCGGCGCCTGGAGCAAGGAGACCCCGGCTGCCTGGTTCTTCGACAGCTCGCTCATCGGTGATGTCGTCGTCGTGAAGAACTCGAAGGACAGGACGATCCAGCCGGACAACGGCCTCAACGGCTGGAACATGTCCTGGTCGGAGTGGACCAAATAGCTTCCGGCGTACCTGAACGGGAGGGCCCGGCGCTGTGACCAACAGCACCGGGCCCCTGTCGTTGGCGCCGGTCGGTCTAACCTGCCTCTCATGACCGCAAATCTCGAAGTGACCGACGGTGTCGGCACGATCCTGCTGGACCGTCCGCCCATGAACGCCCTGGATGTCGCCACTCAGGACCGGCTGCGTGAACTCGCCGAGGAGGCGACCGGGCGCGAGGACGTGCGCGCCGTGGTCCTCTACGGCGGCGAGAAGGTGTTCGCGGCGGGCGCGGACATCAAGGAGATGCAGGTGATGGACCATGCGGCGATGGTCGTACGGTCCAAGGCGCTGCAGGACTCCTTCACCGCGGTGGCCCGGATTCCCAAGCCCGTCGTCGCCGCAGTGACCGGCTACGCGCTGGGCGGCGGCTGCGAGTTGGCGCTCTGCGCCGACTACCGGATCGCCGCCGACAACGCCAGGCTGGGCCAGCCCGAGATCCTGCTCGGGCTGATCCCCGGCGCGGGCGGCACCCAGCGCCTCGCCCGGCTGATCGGCCCCTCCCGGGCCAAGGACCTGATCTTCACCGGCCGTCACGTGAAGGCCGAGGAGGCCCTGACGATCGGACTGGTGGACCGCGTGGTGCCTGCCGCCGAGGTGTACGAGCAGGCGCACGCCTGGGCCGCCGGGCTGGCGAAGGGGCCCGCCCTCGCGCTGCGCGCCGCCAAGGAATCCGTCGACGCCGGTCTGGAGACGGACATCGACACCGGGCTCACGATCGAGCGGAACTGGTTCGCTGGTCTGTTCGCCACCGAGGACCGGTTGCGTGGAATGCGCAGCTTCGTGGAAGAGGGTCCGGGCAAGGCCAAGTTCCTCTGAACGGAAGTCAGTTGGGCGCAGACTGACGCATGTTCATCCGTGCGAGCGGATTGGCTGGGCCTTGGGGGAACCTTGAGGCCCAGCTCTCCGAAGGGGCCGGAAAACCCGCTTGGAGGCGGTATCCATGCAGGTCAACGGGGGTGCGATAGGCCGCATTCTGCCAGTGGCATATGCCTACCGACTTCTGCGGAATGTTGCATTCCGGGGTAGGGATTCCCTTGGAACGGCCCCGGAGGGTCTGCCTTGCGGCCATGATGGTGTGCATGGCGGGCCTGGAGGGTGTGGAACAGCCGCGACCGCACAGCGGCGCGACGGCGGCACGCTGGATGCCGAGTATCGAGGATGAACAGGCGTTCAAAGCACTGGAGTTGTTCGGAAATCCGGCGGACGGCGAAGTCCGGCTGCCCTCTCGTCCGGAGTCCGCGGCCACCGCTCGGCGGCTCACTTCCTGCGTGGTGCTGCGTCAGTGGGCGCTCTCCCCGCAGACCGCCGAATACGCCGTCCTCCTCGTCTCGGAACTCGTCGGCAATGCCGTCCGGCACACCGGTGCCCGGGTCTTCGGGTTACGGATGCTGCGCCGCCGCGGCTGGATCAGGATCGAGGTGCGCGACCCCTCGCGCGGACTGCCGTGTCTGATGCCCGTGCGGGAGATGGACATCAGCGGGCGGGGGCTCTTCCTCGTCGACAGGCTCTCCGACCGATGGGGCGTGGATCTGCTGCCGCGCGGCAAGACCACCTGGTTCGAGATGCGGATCTCCGACCGCTGATCCCGGCTCGCGCGCCCGGGGAGCGCACCCGGGGAGCGCACCCGGGGAGCGCACCCGGGGAGCACAGAAGCCCCCGGTCCGCCGTCGTGGGGCGCTTCGGGGGCTTCTGTGTGGGGGCCGTGAAATGGGGGGTGTTCACGGCCGCTTATGACGACCGAGCTCGGGTCATGCGGTCGTGTCACCGACTATGGCAGACGGGCGACCTCTCCGCCAAAGGTGCAAACAGGGCATTCTTGGAAAATATGGATCATTTTTCGGGTGAATCGCAGGTGTGATGGGTCACTTGCCTGGAAATCCATGAATATTTACGGGATTCGTCGAGTGATTCGACTGCCCCATCCATAAGTCTTAATTGTGATCTTCAGAACACTTCACCCCTATTGTTCTGCGTATGAACGCCTCCGACCCACCGGTGCACCGCCGCAGCGTCCTGCGCGCGGGAGCAGGGGCCGCCCTCACCGGCGCCCTGACCGCTGGATGCGCGGACCGCGGCGACGCCGCCGGTGCGTCGGCCGGGACCGGCACGGCCGCGGCGAGCCCGAAGAACACCCCCGCGACCGCGACCACCGGGCACCCGGCCCCGCACCCCGCGCCCGCCCCGCGCCGCTTCCCCGGGCAGCCGGCCCGGATCGACCACGGCCCCCGCGACCGCGCCCGCGTCGCCCTCACCTTCCACGGCCAGGGCGACCCCGCCATCGCCCGGACCGTACTCGCCGAGGCCGAACGGGCCCACGCCCGAATCACCGTCCTCGCCGTCGGCAGCTGGCTCGACGAACACCCCGAGATGGCCCGCCGCATCCTCGACGGCGGCCACGACCTCGGCAACCACACCCAGCGCCACCTCGACATCTCCGCGATGGGCGAGGCCGAGGCATACGCGGAGATCACCGGCTGCGCCCAGCGGCTGCGTCGGCTCACCGGCTCCATCGGCACCTGGTTCCGGCCCTCGCGCACCCGGTACGCCCCCCCGCTCGTCCAGCGCCTCGCCGCCCGGGCGGGCTACCCGCACGTCCTCTCGTACGACGTGGACTCCCTCGACTTCACCTCTCCCGGCGCCGCGGCCGTCACCCGCAAGGTGGCCGGGGAGATCCGCAACGGATCGGTGGTGAGCCTGCATTTCGGCTACGCGGACACGGTCGCCGCCCTGCCTCTCCTCCTCACCGAAATCGACCGCCGCCAACTGCGCGCGGTGACGACCACGGAGCTGCTGACCTGATGCCTCCCTCCACCAAGCACACCGCGGCCCTGCTCGGGGGCGTCCTCCTCGCCGTCCTCACCGGTTGTGGCACCCCCGCAGAGAAGGGGACCGTCAAGGCCGTCGGCAGCGAAGCCGCCGCACCGCCCGTCGAAACGGAACGCGTCACACCGCCGGGCCTGCCCGGCATGCCACCGGTGCTCGACGCCAAGGACGTCTACGCGGCCGACCGGCCGGGGAAGCTCTCCCCGGCCGTCAAGGACTTCCCGTCCCGCGTCTACGTCCCCAACACCAACTCCGACACCGTGTCGGTGATCGACCCGGCCACGTACAAGGTCATCCGGACCATCAAGGTCGGCCGCCAGCCGCAGCACGTCGTCCCGTCCTGGGACCTGAAGACCCTCTGGGTCAACAACGACATCGGCGACAGCCTCACGGCCATCGATCCCGCCACCGGGAAGGTGGGCCGCACGGTGCCCGTCTCCGACCCGTACAACCTCTACTTCACCCCGGACGGCAAGTACGCCGTGGTGATGGCCTCGATGGACCGCGAACTGGTCTTCCGCGACGCCCACACCATGAAGACGGCCAAGACCGTCCCGGTCAGCTGCGGGGGCGTCAACCACGCCGACTTCTCCTCGGACGGCCGGTACTTCATCGTCTCCTGCGAGTTCTCCGGCGAACTCCTCAAGGTCGACACGGCGAAGATGAAGGTCGTCGGCCAGCAGAAGCTGCCCGTCAAGGGCGCGATGCCGCAGGACGTGAAACTGTCACCCGACGGCAGCACGTTCTACATCGCGGACATGATCGCGAACGGGCTGTGGGTGCTGGACGCCAAGAAGTTCACCACCCCGAAGCTGCTGCGCACCGGCAAGGGCGCCCACGGCCTCTACGTCAGCCGCGACTCCAAGGAGATGTACGTCTCCAACCGGGGCGAGGGCTCCATCTCGGTCTTCGACTTCGGCCGGCGCGAGCTGGTGCAGAAGTGGCGCCTGCCGGGCGGCGGCAGCCCCGACATGGGCGGAGTCTCGTCGGACGGCAAGGTCCTCTGGCTGAGCGGGCGTTACAACTCCGTGGTGTACGCGATCGACACCACCACCGGCAAGCAGCTCGCCCGCATCCCGGTGGGCAGCGGCCCGCACGGACTCGCCGTGTACCCGCAACCGGGCCGCTACTCGCTCGGCCACACCGGCGTCTTCCGCTGACAGCGCGGCGTCAACACTCCGCCTGACACGCTCGCCCTCGGGTGATGCTCCACGGCCCGGTGCCGCACTGCCGAGACAGTGACCGTCATGATGATCACTTCTCGTCTGCGGCGTCGGGCCGCAGTCGCCGTTATCGCCTTCTCCGCCGTACTCGTCCCGGCCGCCGCCACCGAGGCCGCCCCCGCCGCCGCTCCCACGGCCGTCGCGTTCAAACCCGGTGGCTGCCCGGTCGTCGCCGACCATCTCTTCGCCGCCGCAGACCCGGTGGACATCCGCCGGATCACCCCGCACCCCTCCTGGCGGGACAACTGCCGTCAGCTCTACCGGGCGGACGGCCGGGGCCCGCAGACCATCTTCGACGAGGGCTTCCACTCCAGGGACATCGTCTACGGCCAGTACGACCTGGAGAAGTACGTCCTGGTCAACCAGCCCTCGCCGTTCGTCTCCACCACGTACGACCACGACCTGTACAAGCGCTGGAAGAGCGAGTTCAACTACTACATCGACGCTCCCGGCGGCATCGACGTGAACAAGACGATCGGTGACACCCACAAGTACGCCGACCAGGTGGAGGTCGCCTTCCCCGGCGGCGTCGGCCGCACGTTCATCGTCGGGGCGTGCCCCATCGACCAGGCGACCAAGACCGAGATCATGAACAAGTGCGTCGACAACCCGCACTACAAGCCGTGGCGCAGCTGATCCGCTGAACCGTCACCCCGCGACGAACAGGGCCTCCGAGCCCACCGGCCGGTAGCCCGCCGCCTGGAACGTCCGCACGCTGCGGGCGTTCCCCGGCGACTGCTGGGCCCACACCACCGAGTCCGGCACCAGATGCCGGGCCGCCCGCGCCAGCCGTTCGCCCAACCGGCGGCCGCGCGCCTCCTCGGCCACCTCGATCGCCGTCTCCCAGCGTCCCGCGACTCCCCGGCCCAGGATCACCACTCCGCCGGCGGTGGACCAGACCCGCACCTCGTCGCGGTACTTCATCGCCCGCGCCACCCGGGGATGCTCCGGGTCCTCGATCTCCCGCAGCGCGATCTCCGGCTCGCCCGGCAGCGCGTCCGCGACCGTCAGCAGATCGATGGTGTTCATGTGCCGGCCGCTCCGGGCCAGCAGCGCGCCCAGGAAGTACGGATTCATCGTCGCCGCGAGCGCGTCGCCGGGGGTGGCGGCCAGCAGGGCCCGCACCCGGTCGGGATCCTCGTCGGTGAACACCACCGAGTGCGCGGTGAACGCCAGCACCCCCGCGTCCCGGACATTGGGCTGCCCCACCACGGTCGTCGCCCCGTCCGGCGGGGGAAACCTTCCGTGCGCGGCGGCCGTCAGGATCCGTGCCAGTGCGTCATCCATCGGTGTCCCGTCCCCGGTCCGGACCATGCGCCCGCCGGACGGCGGACCCCCACCCATGATCGGCGACCGGCCGCCGCGACCGCCAGCCGTCCCGCCCGTCAATCCGACCCCCGTCAGTCGGACACCGACACACTGGCCAGGCTCTGATCAGGCAGTGTTGTGGCTCACGGGCGGCCGGCCAAGACGACCTGCCGGGGCGATCTGTCAGGCGGCGAAGTACCGTGACAGCGAGTCCCGTTCGTCGACCTCCACCAGATCGGGGCGGGTGTAGCGCTCCGCGCGGGCGTGGTAGTCGAAGTCGCCCCACACCAGCCCGCGGTAGTCCTGCACGCATCGCTCCAGTGCGGCCCGGGTACGGCCGTGGATCCCGGCTGCCTCAATCTCCTCGATCAGTTCCTTCTCGGCACGCTGCACCCGTGCCCGGGCCCGGATCGACCTGATGCCGGAGCTGTTCGACCTCGTGGACCGGCGCCGCCGGCCCACCGCCGCCCGGAGCCCGACGTACGCGCCGCCGAACGGTTCGGGCACGGCGCGCTGCCCTGGCCACCTGCTCGGGCGCCGTCCAGGCCGTTGCGGCAGCCCCGCCGTTGGTGGCCCGTGGCTGCCGTCGCCGCGCAGCGCCGTCGCCGGACCGCGGTTGCCCCGCCCGATCCAACAGTGCCGCGCGTTCCGCCCGGTGGGTGCCCGGCGAAGTGACCGGCCGAGGTCAGCGGCGGGCGGCGGTGTGGTGGTCGGCCACGATGCGGCCCCACTGCTCGGCGAAGCCGCCCCAGAGCGTACGCAGGCGTGTCTCTTCCTGGGCTACCTCGGCGACGACGACGGCGGGGTCGAGACCGAGGGCGTGCAGCGGACCGACGTCCGACGTCCCCCAGGTGGAGATGTCGTCGGCCAGCACCTCGGGGTGGAACTGCACGCCCCAGACAGCTGTGCCGATGCGATACGCCTGGTGGGCGCAGCGCTCACTGGCGAGCAGCGGAACAGCGCCCTCGGGCAGGGTGCCGGTCTCTTCCCAGTGCCACTGCACCGCGCACAACCGCATGCCCGGGTTCGCGAGGAAGCCGAACAGCCGGTCTTCGGCGGCCTCTTGAAGTGGTGTCAGGTCACAGAGGCCGACTTCGGGTCGTGCGGCGTGCCGGACCTCGCCGCCGCAGGCCACCGTGAGCAGTTCCATGCCCAGGCAGATCCCCAGCGTGGGGAGGTCCCGGTCCACGGCCTGCCGCAGCAGTTCCCGCACCGCCGGCAGCCAGGTCGCCTGCTCCTCGTCGTACGGACCCATGGATCCGCCGAGGACCAGCAGCGCGTCGTGGCTGTCCAGGGTCCGAGGCAGCGCGTCACCCGCCCAGGGGCGGCGCAGGTCGATCGCCAGCCCCAGCCCGGCGAGGCGTTCACCGACCTGAGCCGGGCCCGTACCGTCCTCGTGCTCGACAACGAGCACCCGCGCGCCGCTCACAGTCGCCCCGCCTCGACGATGCGGCGCAGGAAGGCACGGGTGCGTTCCTGTTGCGGGTCGCCGAATATCTGCTGCGGCGGCCCTTCTTCCAGCAGTACGCCCTGATGCAGGAAGCACACCTTGTTCGACACCTCGACTCTGCTGCGCAATTCGCTGCGGGGGTGGGGCGGGTCCGCGATGATCGTTCCTGAGGTCGCTTCTCTGTCTTGCGGCCGTGGAGGCGGTACGGATGTCGATGCGCCCGGTGGGGCTGCCGGAGATCCCGGCGCAGACCGTGATGGTGGCTCGGGCGGCGTTCCCGAAGGGGAGTCTGGCGATACGGGTGCGGGACCGCCTGGCGGAGGTCTTCACTGATGAGCCGTTCTCCGCCGCGTTCGGGGTGCGTGGGGCACCGGGCCTGTCACCTGGGGTGTTGTCGCTGGTGACGGTGTTGCAGTTCGCCGAGGATCTGACGGATCGGCAGGCCGCGGCGATGGCGGTGCGGGCGATCGACTGGAAGTACGCGCTCGGTGCGGAGCTGACGGACACCGGATTCGACGCCAGTGTGCTGTCCAGGTTCCGGACCCGGCTCGCGGACAATGGTATGGAGCGGGTGGTCTTCGACCGGCTCTTGGAGCACTGCAAGGAGGCCGGTCTGGTGGCGGCCGGAGGCAAGCAGCGTACCGATTCCACCCATGTGATCAGTGCGGTGCGGGACTTGAACCGCCTGGAGCTGGCCGGGGAGAGCGTGCGGGCGGCCCTGGAGGCCCTGGCGGTCGCGGCCCCGGTCTGGCTGGCCGGGCAGATCGACGTCACTGAGTTCGCCGAGCGGTACGGCCCGCGGGTCGACGGCTGGCGCATGCCGCCCTCGCAGACCAGACGTGACCGTCTCGCCCAGGTCTTCGGGCAGGATGCCCTCGCCTTGTGCCGGGCGGCCTGGGCCGAGGACGCCCCGGGCTGGATCCGGGAGATCGAGGCCGTGCACCTGCTGCGGCAGGTCCTCGTGCAGACCTACATCATCCGCAGCGACACGCGGGGACGGCAGGTGATCAGGAAGCGGGACGCCGACGACGGTGTCCCGCCCGGTCAACTCCGCCTGGCCTCCCCCTACGACCGTGACGCACGGTGGGCGGCCAAGGGCGATGACCTGTTCTGGATGGGCTACAAGATCCACCTCACGGAGACCTGCACCACACTCCCCGGCGTCGACGCCGTAGCAGGGGCAGGGGTGATGCCGAATCTGATCACCGACGTGTACACCACCGATGCGACCGTGCCCGATGTGAAGGCGACCGCGCCGATCCAGAAGAACCTCGCCGAGCGCGAGGTGAAGCCCGCCGAGCACTACCTAATGGGGCTGTAAGGGGGTGCCGGGCAGGAGACCTGAGCACTACCAGGGCACGATCCCTCAGTCGAGAGTGGTTCGTCCCGGCGCCTCCCTCGTCTCGTAGGAGGTGGAGTTGGTGGCGAGAATCGCGTGGGCAGGCTCGGGATGGTGTGGTCGTCCTGGAGGCTTGCGAGGCCGAGCAGTTGGTCAGTGTCCTGGACCGTTGGGACGACTGGCTGCTGCATGCCCAGCCGGACACGCTTGAGGACATGGTCGAGTTCCTCGGCCCCGAATGCCTGGGTCGCACCGCGGCGGAGGGCATCGTCGAGGTACTGGACTTCTACTCGGCCCAACTGAATCGGCGACTTCGGTCGATGCAGGTCAACGGCTGACCGGAAGCTTCACGGGTACCACTGATGGACCCCCAGGGCGTCGAACCTCAGTGAAAGAGGGTGGACCCGTGCAGGTACGTCGTGGACAACGGTGTCAGCGCGATGCCCACCATGCCCCCGGGCCGTCGAGCCTTCAGTTGAGACTGGCACGCGCCGTGCCGTCGTCCACGACGTAACCGGTCAGATGATCGGATCGTTGAGGTTTGTGGTCCAAGCCGTCCGCAGGGGTCACCTCTCACCAAGCTGGGAGCCGTCGAGCTCCTGCCCAAGACAGAGGGCCCTGCGGGTCGCTGGGGTCACGAACGGCTGATCGGATGACGGGCCTTCGAGCCCTGCCATTAGGGAGACGCGTGCCCCTGCACGGCTGTGACCAGCCACCACGTCAACCGCACCCGGAATGGATGTGAACCGCCATGAGCATAGGAGTGACCTGCGGCATCGACTGGGCCAGCGACCACCACGACGTCGCCCTGATCGATCAAGCGGGGGAACTGTTAGCCAAGGCCCGGATCGGCGAAGACGCCCAGGGCCTGCAGCAACTCCTGGATCTGCTCGCCGCGCACGGCGATAGCGGACAAGACCCGATACCGGTCGCGATCGAGACCTCGCACGGCCTGCTGGTGGCCTGCCTACGGGCCACTGGGCGCCCCATCTATGCGATCAACCCGATGGCCGCCGCCCGCTACCGCGACCGCCACGCGGTGTCCCGCAAGAAGTCGGACCACCTGGACGCCATGGTCCTGGCGAACATCCTGCGCACCGACGCAGCCATGCATCGCACCCTGCCGGCGGACAGCGAACTGGCCCAGTCCATCGCTGTCCTGGCCCGCGCCCAGCAGGACGCCGTCTGGGACCGCACCCAGGCCGGCAACAAACTCCGCTCCCACCTGCGCGAGTACTACCCCGGCTACCTCGCCGCCGTCGCGCCCATGGCTGACGGGCTGGCCACCCCGGTCGCCCGCGCGCTGCTCGCCGCGGCCCCCACCCCCGAGCAGGGCGCCCGCCTCACCCGCACCCAACTGCGAGCCGTGGTCAAGAAAGCTGGCCGCCAGCGCGGTATCGACAAGGAGGCCGACCGGCTCCACGCACTCCTGCGCGTCCCGCAGATGCGGCAACTGCCCCTGGTCGAGCAGGCCATGGGCGCCAAGACCCTGGCCCTGCTCAGACAACTGGAGGCGACGTGCACCAGCGCGGACGAACTCGCCACCGCCGTGGCGGAGTCTTTTGAGAAGCACCCGGACGCCGAGATCATCACCAGCTTCCCAGGGCTCGGGTCTCTCACCGGCGCCCGGGTGCTCGCCGAGATCGGCGACGACCGATCCCGCTTCGCCGACGCACGCGCACTCAAGGCCTACGCCGGGGCTGCACCGGTCACCCGGGCGTCCGGCAAAAGCGTCTCGGTCACGGCCCGCCGCGTCAAGAACCAGCGCCTGGCCGCCGCCGGCTACGTCTGGGCCTTCGCCGCCCTGACCGCCTCACAAGGCGCCAGAGCCCACTACGACCGCCGCCGGGAGGGCGGAGACCGCCACACCGCGGCCCAACGCAACCTCTTCAACCGCTTCCTCGGCTGCCTCCACCACTGCCTGACCGAGCGCATCACCTACGTCGAAACCGTCGCCTTCCCCACTCCGTCACCGCAGCCGGAAGCAGTCGCCGCTTGACAGATAACCGCATCGGATGTCTCGACTCCGGATACCCGTCGGCCGACCTGATCACCAAGGCCCTGAAGCAGGGCATCCGCATGGTGACCCCCGTTCTCCTGGACCGCTCCGCGCAGGCCAAGGCCGCCGAGGGCTTCGACAAGAACGCCTTCACCATCAACTGGAAGACCCGCCAGGTCCGCTGCCCCGCCGGGAAGACCAGTTCCCACTGGAACCCGGTGAAACAGCACGGCACCGACGCCATCGTCATCACCTTCAGTGTCCTGACCTGCCGAGACTGCCCCTTCCAGAAGCAGTGCACCACCTCGAAGACCGGGCGCCGCATGCTCACCCTGCGACCCGAGGAACTCCACGAGAACCTCGCCCGGGCCCGCGCCGCGCAGAAGACCGACACCTGGAAGAACAAGTACGCCCTGCGCGCCGGCGTCGAGGGCACCATCAACCAGGCCCTCGACATCACCGGCATTCGCCGGGCCCGCTACCGCGGCCTACCGAAAGTCCGCCTCCAACACGCCTTCTCCGCCACCGCACTCAACGTGATCAGGCTCGACGCGCACTGGACCACAGACCCCCTCGATCGTCCCCGCCACAGCAGGCTCGAACGACTCAGCTACCGACTCTCCGCCTGAACGAATTGCGCAGCAGAGTCCTGTGAGCTGGTCTTTTGTCTCTTGTGGTCGCTCTTCTTCGGGCTATGCGGATTGGCGTGGTGGCCGAGTGTGCAGACCGGCTCCCGGTTAACCGAGAAATTGATGGTTCGCAGGGGAACGATGGTTGTGGCATCCCGACAGGGGTGCGTTTCTTCTGGAGGGACAAGAAATACCTGGTCAGCACCTTGCGTCTGCGGCAAGCGCGGCACAGGAGGTCGCGCCGAGTTCCCAGCACCGACCACGTCCGCGCTGGTCGGCAGCGAGGTCCCTCAAGAAGAAACGCACCCCGCGGCCTGGGTGACCAGGAGTGCGAGATCGGCACCTGCGTCGGCGATCCCCTTGTTCACGTATTGGTAGCGGCGGGCGAATCGTCGCAGGGCGGTGCGGGCGGCAGTTGCAGGTCGGAGATGTCGGCTCCCGGCTGCGACCGAGCCAGCGTCCTGATCAGTTTCGTACGCGTGTGTCCGCTGGTTGGGCGGTGCGGTGCGGCCCGTCCCGCTCAGACGCCGAGCGCGCGGGTGTACGGAGAGGAATCATGGGACTGGGGCGGGGCAGGGTCCGGGGAGAGTCCGAGGAGACGGGCAGCCGCCGTGTTGGCGTGCTGGGTGAATAGGACACAGGCCAGAAGGAGGGGCAGCTGGCCCGGGCACGGGACCGGTGATGTGCCGGGCGTGGGTCGTTCAGATTCACCATGCATGAGGGAAGCGTCGCCGGTGGCGGCAGAGAGGTGACCGAACACCGCTAAACCCTGGCACCACTCGTACGGCCGAACGCTACGTGTTCACACTCATGCCGCGCCGCCCGCTTGGGACCTGGCCTGGAGCCGCGGCGAAGCCGGCCGTTGCGGCAGTCACGAGATCGACATCCCGCCGTCGATGGACAGCACCTGACCGGTCATGTAGTCGGCGTCCAGCAGTAGCTCGATGCCTCGGGCCACCTCGTCGGGCGTGCCCATGCGGCCGAACGCGGTCCGGGCAACGAGCGCGGCGCGGGCTTCGGCCGACATCTCCTCGGTGAGCGCGGTGGCCATGAGTCCGGGCGACAGTGCGTTGACCGTCACCTTGAACCGCCCGCACTCCAGGGCCAGGCTCCGGGTCATCCCCAGCACGCCAGCCTTGGCCGCCGAGTATGCTGTCTGGCCCGGACTGCCGATGAGACCGGCGGGCGAGACGACGTTGATGATGCGCCCCCAGCGGGCCCGCATCATGTCCGGCAGCGCCGCCCGGCAGGTATGGAAGGAGCCGATCAGATTGACGGCGATGGTCTGGGTCCAGTCGTCGATGGACTGGGTGGCCATGAAGCCGTCGCGGCGGATCGCGCCCGCGTTGACGAGCACGCTGATGCCGCCCAGCTCGGCGCGCACGCGGCCCACCATGTCCCTCGTGGCAGCCCAGTCGGCGACGTCCGCCCGCACGACGACGCTGGGCCCGCTGAGCTCGGCGGCGACCTTGCGGGCCCGGTCCGCACCCGTGGTGCAGTGCAACGCCAGCCGATAGCCACGGCGGTCGAGAACGTGTGCCACGGCGGCGCCGAGGGCCCCCGAAGCGCCGGTGACGAGGGCGACGCGGCCGTCGACGCTCGGCGCAGCGGCGGCCCGGATGTCGTCGTCGGTCACCGTGTCACGTCCTCCCCCAGGGGCGGCGAGCCGTTGTGCCCGCCGAACATCGGCCGGTGGTAAGGCCGCCGCGCCCGCTGCCGAGGCAGGTGTGCGGCCGCCGGCATTTCTACCAGGTGACTGGCATTTCGGCCGGACCGAACGCCTGAATCGAGTGGTACTTGTACGTCAGCTCCGACTCCGGCACGGCTAGCGCGAGACCGGGAGCCCGCTCGAACAGTGTCGTGTAGACGATGTCCATCAGCTCCGGCACCAGGCGGTTCGCCGGACACTGGTGCGGCCCGTGGCCGAACGCCAAGTGCCTTGTGGGCTTTTCCCGCATGAGATTGAGCTCATTGGGATATGGACACACCGACGGGTCGCGGTTGACGGGCAGCGTCGGCACTGCCAGGCCGTCACCGGCCTTGACCAACGTGTCGCCGATGCGCACGTCTTCCACGGCCAGCCGCATCGGCGTTCCGTCATTGACCGAGAAGTACCGGATCATCTCGTCGATCGCCACTGTCATCCGGTCCGGCTCGGCGAGCAACGTCGCCCGCTCTTCCGGGTGGTTCAGCAAGGCGAGCACGCCCAACGTGATCATCATGGACGTCGAGTTGTGAATGCCCTGGGCGTTCGACAGCATCAGGGGCGCCATCTTGAACCAGTCGACCTCGCCACGCTCGTCGAGTTCTTCCTGGATCATGCGGCTCATCAGGTCGTCGCCGAGGTTTTTCGCCTTTTCCTTCAGGACGTCCTCTGCGTGCTGGTTCAGGCGCGCGGCTGATGCCTTCTCCTCTTCCTCGGTGGAGGTCTGCATCAGCAGATGCCAGACGTTGTCCCGCATCTTCCGCATCTCGGCCATGGGGATGCCGAGGAATATCTCCTGCAGCCGCCAGGCGATCGGGTACGCCAGCTCCATCACCAGGTCGACGGGCTTGTCCTGCCGGCCCAGCATCGCGTCGACCTTCTCTTCCACGGCAACCCGCAGGCGCGGCAGCAGCCGGGCGAGCCCTGCCGGGGAGAATTCCTGGATGACCGGCTTCTTCAGCTCCAGGTGTTCTGGGCCATCCAGATTGATCATGAATGGTGCGCAGTACTTCAACTTGTTCAACGACTTCGGCGTCATCTTCGGAAAGTCGTCGCTCATCTTGTCCGAGCTGAACCGCGGGTCGGAGAGTACGAATCGCGCGTACTCGGGCCTCACCACCATCCACGCCAACTTGCCGGTGGGCAGGGTCACCCGGCCGATGCCTCGTTTCCGCAGCGTTTCGTACTCGGCCGGGAGCACGCCAGGCAGCTTTCGGCGAATGGGGTGGGTCGGAAGTTTGGTCATTCTGACACCTCTGCAGCCCAGTGGTAGAAGCGAGTGGCCAACGAGTTGCCTTCTGGGTCATACGGCGGAATGACCCGCGTCAGGTCGTCGACGAGCTGGAGGAAGCGGGGATCGCCTTCTGTCCACACAGCGCTGATCACCTTGATGGCATCGGGTTCCGCGAAGTCCTGGATGTGCAGGTAGATGCCACGCCACAGATAGATCTGACGGCGCAGCGTCCCCATGTTCTGCGGAATGTCGGTCGCATCCGATTCCGAGAAGAGCCGCGACACCTCCGGGATGTGCTCCTGCCGCTGGGTGTTCACGATCACCGCGCTGTACGTCTGCTCCAGGTTCTCCAGTTGCTCGGCCGGCCACACGTAGAAGCGCTCGGCGGTCGGCTGGTCGACCGGGCCGTCCCAGTCCTCCGTCGCGGTGTGGTCGCCGAAGTAGGTCGACAGGCGGTCGTTCAGCCGTGTGCACCGGGGATCGGTGGTTGTCATCCGGTACGCCTCGGCTGCGTCCGCGACGTCCCAGTCCTGCATGTGCACGTAGAGGTCGCCGTAGTGGAAGACCTGCCTGCGGCGCAGCTGGGGAAGTTCGGATGCAACCTCGCCGTCGAACTCCCGAAGGATCTTGGTGACGTCGGTGGCGTGATCACTGTCGAACGTGCCGACAGTGACGATGCTCGGCATATACCTCTCCTCACGGTTGGCGGGTTGGAACCGGTGCCGCGTCACGGACCCTTGCGGGCTCGTTTCGAGGTCGTGCCAAGCCTGTGCCGTTGCCTTCGACGCCGAATCGACGCCGGATCAACTCGAAGGGTCCTCGAAGCGTGGTCGAACGCCGACGGACATCGTCAGGCGCGACGGTTCCAGACCTACGACGCTTGTGAGGTGGCTTGTTGTGTCGAGCACGCAGCAGCATGTCGACCACGGCGTGACCATCGACGCCGACTACCAGATGGTGTTCGAGCTGGTCGCGGATGTCGCGCGGTGGCCGCAGTTCCATCTGTCCGCCGTGCACGCGGAAATAGTCCACAGCAACGAGAAGGGTGATCTGGTCCAGCACTGGTCGCTGGTCAGTGACTCCGCCGTCCGCACATGGCGGACCGTGCGCCGTACCGACCGGACGGGACGCCGCATCACGTTCACGTACGTGGAGGCCGATCCGCCCGCCACAGAGATACGCGGCGAGTGGGTGTTCACTGAGTTGGCGCAGGACCGTACCCGGGTCGAGCTGCGCCACCATGTCAGCGCGCCAGCCGGCGCCGATCTCGGCCCCCTGCTGGACAGGATCAACCAGGAGGGCAAGGAGCACCTCGACACGCTGCGTGACACGGCGCAGCGGCGTGCCGAACTGGACGAGCTCGTCCTGTCCTTCACCGACCCGCTGTTCATCGCCGGTTCCATCGAGGATGCCTACGACTACCTCTACCGTGCGGACCTGTGGCCCGAGCGCATTCCTCACGTGGTCGGGCTCGCCATGACCGAGGACGTGCAGAACGTCCAGTTCTTCGACATGGACACCAAAGGTCCGGACGGCGGCACGCACACCGTCCGTTCCGTGCGGATCTGCCTGCCGCCCAACCTGATCGTGTACAAGCAGATCTCGTTGCCCGCGATGCTGGACGCGCACACCGGCCACTGGCGGTTCACCGAGACGCGGGAAGGCGTCATCGGCGAAGCCCGGCACACCAGCACGATCAAGCCCTCGGCACTGTCACTGCTCGGCAGCGGGACGACGATCGGTGAGGCGCGCCGGTTCCTGCGGCGTCTGCTGAGCGGCAACAGCATGAGCAACCTGAGCCTTGCCAAGGCATTCGCGGAGGAGCGCGCCGGGTTCTGAGCCGGGCACGCCGTGTTCATCGGACAGACAATCGTTGATCCAGGAGGGCCAATGGCCGAGAAGACGACCGCCAGAGGCGGGGGAGTGTGGGCAGCGGCCGATCTGTTGACCCCGCTGGCGATCCGGGTGGCGGCGACGTTGCGGTTGGCCGACCACATCGTCGCGGGCACCCGGACGACGGAGGCGCTCGCTGAGGCTGTGCGGGCCGACCCGGACGTGCTGGGGCGACTGCTGGACCACTTGGTCTCCGCCGGAGTGCTGTCGAGTACGGGGACCGCTGCCTACGACCTGACGGACATGGGCCGGTACCTGTGTGACGGCGAGCCCGAGGGAATGCGGTCGGTGCTCGACATCGAGGGTGCGATCGGCCACGCCGAGTTGAGTCTTGTCCAGCTGCTGCACACGGTCCGCACCGGTGAGCCCGCGTTCCAGCAGCAGTACGGTCTGGCGTTCTGGGAAGACCTGTCGGCCAACGACGAGCGTGCCGAGTCGTTCGACGCGCAGATGGGAGCACGGCTGGCGGTGCACGCGCCCGCCGTGGCCGCGGGATATCCGTGGGGAAGGCTTCGTCATCTCGTTGATGTCGGCGGTGGCGACGGCAGCATGTTGATCACCATCCTGCAGGCCCATCCCGACCTGCGGGGGACAGTCGTCGACCTGCCTGGACCCGCGCGTCGTGCCGGCAAGGCCATCGCGGCCGCCGGTTTCGAGCATCGTGCCGATGCCGTGCCAGGCAGCTTCTTCGACGAGCTTCCCGCCGGAGCGGACGGCTATTTGCTGTCGAGCATCCTGCACAACTGGAACGACGAGGCGGCCGCCCGCATCATGCGACGTTGCGCCGAGGCGGCGTCGACGACGGGAAGCGTATTCGTCGTTGACTATTTCAACGACCAGAGGCAGACGGAAGGCGACCTTCGCATGCTCTGCTACTTCGGGGGAAGGCAGCACACCCCCGAGCAGCTGGGCGAACTGGCCGGATCCGTCGGCCTCGAGATCGTGTCCATCGTGCCTGCCGGTCGTATGTCCATCGTGGAACTGCAAGCGTCTCGCTGACTACGGATGCTCAGTGAACGCGAGCCGGTGCCGGTGCGGCTATTCAGCGGTGCGCGGCCTGTTTTCCTCAGTGGCCGTCGAGTACCGGGCTTCGATTCCCTCAAGGATGATGGCCAGTCCGGTGTCGAACTGTTCGTCGGCCTCGGCGATCTCTGCCGCCTCGGTCATCCTGCTCAGATAAGGGAACTCGCCGGTCGCGAGCAGGGTCACCAGATACGGCTTCATGCGCATCCGCCAGCTGTGACGATCGACGCCGGACTGGTTCACGTTCGTCCGCTCGGTCAGCTCGGCCTGGACGGCACCGCTGACCCAGGAGTAGATCAGGTTCATCACGTCGATCGAGTCGTCGATGTCGAGACCGCAGCCGCCGAGCACGGCGAGATCGCGTTCCATGCTGCGCAAGTAGCTGGGGCCGATGATCGGGCGGGTGGAGAGGAGCGGAGCCAGCCAGGGATGGCGCAGAAAGTTCTGGCGTCTGCGGTGCGCCAGGACGATCAAGTCCGCGCGGAGGTCACCGGTCGGCTCCTGCGGCTCGAAGACGGTCGCCTCATCGATCATCACCGCCCACAGGTCTTCCTTGGTGGGCAGGTATCGGTAGAGGGTCATCGCGCCCGCGCCGAGGTTCCTGGCGATGTTTCGTACCGAGGCGGCTTCCAGCCCCTCGGCGTCCGCGATCTTGATCGCCACCGTGGCGATCTCTCTGCGACTGTGCGTCGGCACCGGGCCGCGCGTGGGCTTCTCCGGTCGCATCCAGATGATGGGTTTGGGGTCCGACACGGCGACCAGCATACGCGTGCAAATCATCTGCGTACACCGCACCCGGTGCACTTGCCTACACCGCACGCGGTTCCCTATCGTGGAACCGCGTACACTGCACCCAGTCGGGAGAGGGCCGTGGAAAAATCGATCGTGTATACGAAAGACCTGCGAAAGCAGTACGGGGACGTCGAAGCGCTGACCGGCTTGGATCTGGCCATTCCGCCGGGGCTGGTCTACGGCCTGCTCGGCCCCAACGGTGCGGGTAAGAGCACCACCCTGCGCATCCTGAGCACGCTGACCCGGCCCACCAGTGGACAGGCCGTCGTCGCCGGGTTCGACGTGGCCCGGGAGTCGGGGGAAGTCCGCAAGGCGATCGGGCTGGCCGGTCAGGACGCCACTCTCGACGACAAACTGACGGCCAGGGAGAACCTGCGGATCTTCGGCCGCCTGTCGCGCCTCGGTGCGCGTGGGTCCCGGCGGCGCGCGGAGGAACTCCTTGAACGGTTCGACCTCGCCCACGCCGGCAATCGGCTGGTCGGCACCTATTCCGGCGGCATGCGCCGTCGGCTCGACCTGATCGCCAGCCTGTTGCGTGCTCCCGCGGTGCTCTTTCTCGACGAGCCCACGACGGGGCTCGACGTCCGCAGCCGGATGGAGATCTGGGACACCGTCCGTGAACTGGTCAGCGACGGCACGACGGTTCTGCTCACCAGTCAGTATCTGGAGGAGGTGGACCAACTCGCCTCCGCCGTCGGTGTGATCGACCACGGACATCTCATCGCCGAAGGCAGCCCGGCCCAGCTCAAGTCTCAGATCGGCAGCCACATCGACGTCGTGGTGGAATCCACGGACCATGTGGAGAAGGCCATGTCGGTCCTCGAAAGGATCACCGGCCGGCGACCGGAGGCGGACGGACTGCACATCGTCGCCGCCGCGGTGGATGCGGTGCCGACCCTGCCGCAGATCGTGCGTGAACTCGACGCGTCCGGTGCCGTGATCCGTGACGTCGGGATTCGTGAGCCGAGCCTCGACGACGTCTTCCTGTCTCTGACCGGCAAGACGGCTGAGTCGGCGAAGCCGGCCGACGTGCAGGAGGTGGCGGCATGAACGTCCTCATCGACGGCTGGACCCTGACCCAGCGAAACCTCCTACGGCTGCGTCACGAACCCGGAACCCTGCTCACCATCCTGCTGATGCCGACGGTGTTCGTGGTGCTTTTCGGATATGTGTTCGGCAGTGCGATCGGCATTGACGGCTCCTCGAACTACCGCGAGTACATGATGCCGGGGATGTTCGTGCTGGGCAGCGGCACCGCGCTGTCCTCGGCGATGGTGGACGTCTCGATGGACAATGCGCGTGGGGTGATGGACCGCCTCCGCTCCATGCCGACCAACCGCGTGTCCGTGCCGCTCGGCCAGAGCAGTGCGGAGGGAGTCATCGGAGCGTACGGCCTGGTCGTCATGATGCTGTGCGGTCTCGTCGTCGGCTGGCGGGCACACAACGGCGTCTGGCAGACCTTGGCCGCCATCGGCCTGCTTCTGCTCTTCCGATACACGCTGGCCTGGGTGGGGACCTACCTCGGATTGGCGATCCCTTCGGCGTCCACCGCGGCTGCCCTGGCGCCGTTGACGCTGCCGCTCACCATGGTGTCCAACGCGTTTGTGCCCACCGACGGGATGCCGAGCTGGCTGCAGGTGATCTGCGAGTGGAACCCGCTCAGCGCGTTGGCGACGGCGGCCCGGGAGTTGTTCGGCAATCCCGGTGTCCCTGGGCCGGACGCCGCATGGCCGCTCGCGCATCCGGTGGCCGCGAGCCTGCTGTGGGCCGGGCTGCTGTTGGTGATCTTCGTACCGCTCTCGGCGCGCAAGTTCGCCCGAGCGGGACTGTAACTCCTTCGACGGCTGCTCTTCACGCGAACCTGCCCTCGGAGCTGGGGTGACCGGACTTGTCGAAGGTCCGGCCACCCCGGCCTCCGCAGGGGGCGCCCGTCCCCGGTCAGGCCGGCGGACAGGTCACCAAGCTCACTACTGAGAACAACGCTGAATCACGTTCAAGAATGAATGACATGAATGGGGAGTCATGCGCGTAGTGATTGTCGGCGGCGGCACCGTCGGGCTGTGCACCGCGGTTTTCCTTGCCCGCCAAGGGGTGTCGGTTCACGTTCTGGAGCGCCGGGCCAAGGTCAACGACCATCCGAGGGCGTTCGGCCTCAGCGACCGGTCGGCGGAGATCCTGCGCGAGGCCGGCATTGAGGTGGAGACGGCGAGCTTTGGCCGTGGCCTGATGACCGGACCGAGCCTGGGCGAGCTGACCGCCGTCACCTCCAAGTTCGAGCGACCGGAGATCGGCTCGGCGAAACTGGGCAGTTGCCCGCAGGACCGGATCGACCGTGCCGCCGTGGCCCTGCTGCGCGACATGGGAAGCCGGGTCGACTTCGACAGTGAGGTGGTCGCTGTCGGGGACGACAGCGTCACCACCAAGGACGGCCGGGTCGTCACGGGGGACTATCTGATCGGCGCCGACGGAATCCGCAGCAGGACCCGGGAGTTGCTCGGCATCGGCGTGACCGGCCCGGGGCCGTTGGGCGACTCACACATGCTCAACGTCCTGTTCCGCGCCGAACTGCCGGCCCCGCCGCTCTCCATGACCTTCCTGCGCAACGAGCGGGCGTCCGGAATCCTGTACCGGGTCGACGAAGCCGGCCGCTGGATCTTCCACATCCACAACGGCGATCCGAACACGCCCGCCGAGCAAATCCAGCAGCGGATCAGGGACGCGACCGGCGTCACAGAGGCCCAGCCGCAGATCATCAGCCAGATACCGTGGGCGCCGATTGCACATGTGGCCGACGCGTTCAGGCGGGGCAGGTTCTTCCTTGTCGGCGACGCGGCACACGCGTTGCCGCCGGTCGGCGGTTTCGGACTCAACACGGGTATCGCTGACGGTCACAACCTGGCGTGGAAACTGGCCGCCGGGGGCGAGGCCCTGCTCGACACCTATGAAGCCGAGCGCCGTCCGGTCGCGTTGTTCACCATGGAACAGAGCGTGATCCGCGCGCAGAACCACGACCTGCACTGGAACAACGATCCGAGTCTGGCCGCCGACCGGGCCGCCGTCGGCATGACGGGTGTCATGATCCCCGTCGTCGGCTACCGGTACGACTCAGCCGCGGTGATCGATCCGGAACCACTGTCGGACATGGAGAATCTCGTACTCGACGGCGCCCCGGGCAGCCGCCTGCCGCACCGGTGGCTTCCGGACGGACGGTCCACCGTCGACCTTGTGAGCGGCTTCACGCTGCTCACCGGGACCGCGGCCGGCCACTGGCTGGATGCCGCACGGGCACTGGGCATCACGGCTCGTGCGGTCGAAGGCTGGGCCGAGGCCGCCAACATCAAGGAGGACGGCGCTGTGCTGATCCGTCCCGACGGCTTTGTCGGCTGGCGTACGGCGACCACGCGAGCGGCCGACTCCAGCGAGCAGCAGCTGCGGGACGCTCTTGACCGGATCCTGTGCCGGAAGAGCCCGGACGCTGTCACGCAGGAGGCCTGACACCGGATCCCCGACACGGTCATGCGGCCGACATCGGCTATGCCGGTGTCGGCCGCATGCTGTTCGGCGGTCCTGTTGATCCGAAGACTCGATCAGTTCCGTTCGAGGACGTACCGGACGCGTGGGCCGCCGAAGTAGCCGCGGATGACGTGATCCGGCACGACCTGCCGGATCGCCCGCTGCTCGGCCTCCCGAGAGCTGAAGCAGAGTCCGTCCGTTTAACCGACCACGAGTTCCTCTCGAACCGATGCGGCGAAGCTTGGCGTACTACGTCGCCTTCCAGGCTGTCCGCGAATGAACGCCGCCATAACGCACCTTCGGCACAGCACGGTGGGCCGAATCACCTCGGTTACCAACTGAGTACCAAAGCAGAGGAGGCGGACGATGGATTTCGGCGCGGATCCCTATCCCAAGTACGCGTGGCTGCGCGAGCAAGAGCCCGTCGTGCAGGTCATGGAAGGCCAGGGCCTTTACGGATTGCTGGTGACCCGCTACGAGGACGTACGGATGTTGCTGTCCGATACCCGGATGAGCAAGGACCCGCGCAACGCGCCGCTCGACTGGCAGGAGGCGGGCAAGGGGCGGCCGCTGGAGGACCGGACCGGGCTCGGGACACACCTGCTCACCACGGACGGGCTCGAACACACGCGGCTGCGCCGGCTGGTCTCGACCGCCTTCACCGCCCGCCGTGTCGAGAGTCTGCGCGGCCAGGTACAGCAGATCACGGACGGGCTTCTCGACGAGATCGTGCCGAGAGGACGCGTCGACCTGGTCACCGAGTTCGCGTTCCCGCTGGCGATCACGGTGATCTGTGAGCTGCTGGGAGTTCCCTCGGCGGACCAGGAGATGTTCCGCCGGTGGACGAAGGACTTCCGCCGGTGGACGAACAAGACCGGCTCCGACCAGGCCGAGAGCGAGAACGCGCGGCCGGTCGGACTGCGTGACCTCCTCGGATACCTCACCGAACTGGTCGACAAGCGCCGAGAGGTGCCGGCCGACGGGCTGGTCGACGCGTTGATCGCGGCCAGGGACGACGACGACCGGCTGAACGAGACCGAGTTGCTGTCGATGATGTCCCTTCTGCTGATCGGAGGCTTCGAAACGACCGTGAATCTGATCGGGAACGGCACGCTCGCCTTGCTGCGCCATCCCGACCAACTCGCGCTGCTGCGCGAGCAACCGCACCTGGTGGAACCGGCCCTGGAGGAGATGCTCCGCTACGACGGGTCGTTCGAGACGGCGACGTGGCGGTTCCCGCTGGAGCCCATAGAGATCGCGGGTACCCGCATCGAGAAGGGCCACCCGGTGCTCCTGTCACTGGCCTCGGCCGACCGGGATCAGGCGAAGTTCAAGGAACCGGACCGTTTCGACGTCATGCGTTCCGACAACGGGCACGTGGCATTCGGACGTGGTGCGCACTTCTGCCTCGGCGCTCCGCTGGCCAGGCTGGAGGGCCGGATCGCCTTCGACGGGCTGCTGCGCAGGCTGCCCGGCCTCACATTGGCCGTACCGCCCGAGGAACTGCGCTGGCAGCGAAGCCTTACGATCCGCGGGCTGGAATCGCTGCCCGTCACATTCGATGCCTGACCTCCGCTAGCAGGAATGAGATTCCCATGCCACATGCTGAATCGAGCGCGCGAACGGTGAGCACGCGATGAATCGACGGGTCGCCATCACCGGCATTGGCGTGCGTGCCCCAGGTGGTGGAAACGCCAAGGAGTTTTGGGAGCTGATTTCGTCCGGCACCGCGGCCATTCGCACCATCTCGCTGTTCGCCCCGTCCGGGTTCCGCTCGCGGGTCGCGGGCGAGTGCGACTTCGATCCGGTGGCGGAGGGCTTCACCGCGCAGGAGATCCGGCGGATGGACCGGAGCGCACAGCTCGCCGTCGCCGCGACCAGGGAAGCGGTCGCGGACGCCGACCTCGACATCGACACGGTCGACCCGCATCGCACCGGGACCAGCGTCGGCAGCGCCATCGGCGGCACGATGAGCCTGGACCGGGAATACAACGTGCTCTCCGACGGCGGCCGCAAGTGGCTTCTCGACCACGAATACGCGATGCCGCATCTGTCCAAGTATCTCGTCCCGACGTCGATCGCCGCCGATGTGGCCTGGGAGGTCGGTGCGGAAGGTCCCGTGGCGCTGGTGTCCACGGGCTGCACCGCGGGCATCGAATCGGTGTCCCATGCGGCGCGGCTGATTCGCGAAGGCTCCGCCGACGTGATGCTGGCCGGCGGCACGGACGCGCCCATCTCACCGGTCTGCGTCGCCTCCTTCGACGCGATCAAGGCGACGACCCCTCGCAACGACGACCCGCACACCGCGTCCCGTCCGTTCGACCGCACCCGGAACGGGTTCGTGCTTGCCGAAGGCAGCGCGATGCTGGTGCTGGAGGAGTGGAACCACGCCAGGGCCCGTGGCGCGCACATCTACGCGGAGATCGGCGGCTGGGACGTGCGCGCGAACGCGTTCCACATGACCGGTCTCCGCACCGAGGGCACCGAAATGGCCAAGGCCATTGAGGTGGCGCTGCGGATGGCCGGGCGCACTCCCGAGCAGGTGGACTACGTGAACGCGCACGGCTCCAGCACGGTACAGAACGACAGGCACGAGACGGACGCGTTCAAGCGCAGCCTTGGCGATCACGCGTTCCGGACGCCGGTGAGTTCCATCAAGTCCATGATCGGCCACTCATTGGGCGCGATCGGCTCTATCGAGATCGCGGCATGCGCGATGGCCATGGAAGCCGGGCTGATTCCGCCGACGGCCAACCTGCACGAGCCCGACCCGGAGCTGGGGCTCGACTATGTCCCGCTGGAAGCGCGGCCGGCGGATCTGCGCACGGTGCTCAAAGTGGGCAGTGGGTTCGGTGGTTTCCAGAGCGCCATGGTGCTGACCAGGGGGGATTCCGATGAGTGACACCATCCCGGCGCCGACGCGCCCTCGCGCGGTGATCACCGGCCTCGGAGTGGTCGCTCCGAACGGGTTCGACGCCGATACGTACTGGGACGCAGTTCTGCACGGGCGCAGTGGGATCGAACGGATCACTCGATTCGAACCGGATCAGTACCCGGCCAAGCTGGCGGGCGAGGTGGCCGGCTACGACGTCCGCGAGCACGTCCCCGGCCGGCTGGTGCCGCAGACCGATCAGGCCACCCGGCTGGCGCTGATCGCGACGGACGCCGCGGTCAGCGACTCCGGCCTCGAACTGGCCGCTGTCCCGGACGATCAGGTCGGTATCGTCACCGGCATCTCCGCGGGCGGGCTCGAGTACAGCCAGCGCGAGTTGGAGAAACTGTGGAGCCTCGGCGGCGACCACGTCAGCGCCTATCTCTCGTTCTCCTGGTTCTACGCGGTGAACACGGGGCAGATCTCGATCCGGCATGGACTGCACGGTCCCGGCGGGGTCTTGACCGGACTGACGAGCGGGATGGACTCCATCGCCCAGGCCCGCCGACACGTGGCCGACGGTCTGCCGGTGGTGGTGTGCGGCGCGACGGACAGCACGTTGTGTCCGCTCGGGTGGGTGATCGAGCTGACCACCGGCCGGATGAGCTCGGTGACCGACCCGGAGCGGGCCTACCTGCCCTTCGACGCTGCCGCGTCCGGCCATCTGCCTGGTGAGGGTGGCGCCATCCTCATCGTCGAGGAGGCCGGGTACGCACGCGCTCGAGGGGTTCAGCCGTACGGCGAGATCGCCGGGTACGCCTCCACCTTCGACCCGCGGCCCGGTTCGGCTCGGGAGCCCGGGCTGCGCCGGGCCATCGAGTCAGCGCTCGCGGACGCCGGTGTGACGCCCGCCGAGGTCGACGTGGTGTTCGCGGACGCGGCCGGCGTCGCCGAACTCGACCGCGCCGAAGCCGCTGCCGTGACCGCCGTGTTCGGTCCACGGGCGGTTCCGGTGACAGCGCCGAAGACGATGACCGGCCGACTGTATTCCGGTGGCCCGGCGCTCGATGTGGCCACCGCGTCGTTGAGCATGCGGCACGGCGTCATACCGCCCATGATCAATGTGGCCGAACCGGTCGGGTCCGATCAGCTCGACCTGGTACTCGGCCGGCCGAGGGAGACGACCGTCTCCACGGCTTTGGTACTGGCCCGCGGCGACGGCATCAACTCCGCGATGGTGCTCACGGCGGCGTAGCCGACGTCGGTACCGCGACCGACGCGTCATCATCCGGGCACGACACCGTAGGGGCAGCCATCAGCGATGGCTGCCCCTACGGCGTCGGGCCGGAGGAGTCCACCCGGGCACGACGTGCAGACGTCTGCTCCCGAGCGCCTGGTTCATGGCTTGGCGATGATCTCCAGGATGCCGGCAGTCCAGGTGAAGCCGGCGCCGACGCCGGACAGCAGGCAGGTCTGACCGGGCTCGAGGGCGCCCTCGGAGACGAGGTGGGCCAGCCCGGCGAACTGGTCGCCCGCGCCGAGATGCCCGACCTGTCGCCCCCAGGACCAGGTGGATCGCTGCGGGTCGATGCCGAACGGGTCGAAGTACTGGGCCCGCATCCGGGTCCGGCCCAGGTTCGGCAGCACATACCAGTCGATGTCGCTGAACTTCACGTCCGCTTGGACGCAGGCCCGATCGAACGCCTCCCGTTGACCCGCCTGGATGCGGTTGAGCAAGGCCTCCACCCCGAGCTCGCGCACCAGGGCGTCGCTGTTCAGGTCGACCGGCGATCCGGAGGCCATTGGCGCGTCGCTGAACCGCTCACCCCGGCTACCGCGCTCCAGTCCGGAGTCGGACACCGAGACAAGGCCGCGGATCCTGGCGAATCCGGTGCGGGTGGACAACACCACGGCGGTGCCGCCATCGCCGAAGGGGGAACTGGGGTCGCTACGCCACCGATCGAAGCCGGGTGGGCAGAATCTGTCGGCCGTGGTGACCAACGCGGTCGGCCGATCGTTGGCAATCAGGTAGCTTGCCGCAAGCTCCAAAGCAAACATGCCCCCGTTGGACATCTGGCGGACCTCGATGGCCGGACATGAGCCACCGCCGGAGAACTGTTGGATGTACGACGCCGGTGGCCATACGTCGTGACCTTGGTGGTACGTGCAGGCGTGCAGCAGCAGGTGGAGGTCCTCCGGCTCGGACTTGGCGCGTTCGAGGGCGGCCCGTGCGGCCAGCACAGCCATCTCCGGTGCCGACTTGTCCGCCGAGACGCATACCGACTCGATGCCGGTGTTCCAGACCCGCGCCCGTTCGGCAAGGCCGGCTCGTTCCGCCTCGTCAAGTGTCATGCGCTCGGGCAGCCACGAACTCGCGGCGGCTATGTAGAGTTCATCGCTCATTGGCGTCCTCCCACGGATTGAATCAGGTACCCGCATTGGTCAGGTTCGTCTTGTACGGCGGAGGCTCGTTCGAGGCCCAGGCGAGGCCTTGCCGAATTGCTGCCCACCGACGGTCTTCGTCGAAATCGGCTCGCCCGGGAAGATCATTTTCGTCCTTGCTGGAATGATCGCGTGTCGCCGTCGATCGGAACTCGATCGGGTGTCGAAGCGTCCCCGCAATCTTGGTTCCGACGTCACGAGACGAAGGGGGCAACAATGGCGACGTTCACTCAGGCGGAGCTGGTGGACTACGTACGCCGGGCGGCGGGCGAGGACGACGGGGGCGGCCTGGACGGCGACATCGCCGAGATCACGTTTGTCGATCTGGGCTATGACTCGGTCGCGATGGTGGAGGTGACGCTCTTGGTCGAGCGAGAGCTCGGGATAAGCCTGCCGGAGGAGAAGACGGGCAAGGACGCGACGCCGAAGGAGTTCGTGGATCTGGTCAACGAGTTGCTGCCCGCGTCGAAGTAGCTGCGGACCCCGGTGCGTGGACGACTCAATGAGGGGATGTCATGTACAGCGCAGAACACGAGCAACGCTTCGACAACGACGCGCCGGCGGCAACCGAGCAACTGGGCCTGCTCTCCGAGATCCTCAACCGGGAGACGTTCAGCATCCTGGGCGAGGATGTACGTGTCGGTCACGGCTGGCGCTGCTGGGACGTGGGCGCCGGGGAGGGCTCCGTGTCCCGCTGGCTGGCCGCCAGAGTGGGAACGTCCGGACGTGTGGTGGCCAGCGACCTCAAGCCGCAGCACGTGCCCAGCCATCCACGCATCGAGGCGATCCGTCATGACCTCACCAGTGACCCGTGGCCGGAGCCGGAGTTCGATCTGATCCACGCCCGGTTGCTGTTGATGCATCTGGCAGACAAGGAGGCCATCGCGGTGAAGCTGGCCGCGCGCCTGCGGCCGGGCGGTACGCTGGTGCTCACCGACTGGTACTCCGGTCACGCCGACGAGGGCCTGATCAAGTCCCCGGTTGACGACTACACCGCGCGAATCTTCCAGGAATACCACGACGGCGTGCTGAAACTCGCCGGGCAGACCGGTATGGACTTCGGCTGGGCGGCGCGTACGCCGGACGTGCTCTCCGCCGCCAGCTATCAGGATCTCACGGTGCGGGACTATCAGGCACCGGGAGAAGGCGGAACGCCGACCGCGCGGCTTGCTCGGCTGCACAGCTACATGCTGGAGCCCTTCCTGCTGAGCCAGACCAATTTGACCGCCGCCGATCTTGACGTGATCCGCCAGACGCTTTTGGACCCGAAATTCGAGATGGTGACAAACCACACGCGCACAACCGTCGTCAGGGTGCCGAAGTGAGGATGGGTGAGAGGAGGCAGGTCACGTCGGGAAAGGAGGTGCGCAAGGGGCCTGGCTGAAACTGGCCGCCATGGCGGTTGCCGCTGCGGCTGACCGAGACGCCACAGCAGGTCAGACTGGAGCAAAGGCCATCGTGCACCTCGGGGTTGAACTTCACCGTCCTCCCCGAGCGTTGCACGGTGGCCCCTGTCTGTTCCGGGGCTGCACATCGGATCAGTGGAAGCACATGCAGGGCTACCCACAGGCTTGCCGACCTTCTCTCCCTTTGCGCTAGGAATCAGTCAACGACTTGACGTGTTCTTGCCGGGAAGCGGGGCACGGGTTACGGTGTGCCACGCGCCGGTAAACATGGGGGAGTTATGAAGGCTGCTGCGGCACGGGTCCTGACGGAAAGGCGACGCACCAACTTCGCGGTCGATAATGTCATGCTGGCACCGGAGCTCTGCAGCCAACTGGAACCCCGAAGACGTGCCGTGCGCAGTACCCCCAGGATTCCGGTGCCGTCGTGGAAATTACCGTTCCGCTCGGGGGCATGCCATGCCGCGTGACCGCGACGGCCGCATTCGGATCGTGCTTGTCAACGACCATACGCTGCTGCGCGAGGCGGTGTGCGAGGCGCTCGACGCGGAACCGGACATGGCCGTGGTCGGCGACGTCGCCAGCGGCGCGGCTGGCGTCCTGCACTGCAAGATCGAACAACCCGACGTCGTGCTGCTCGACGTGAACATTCCGGGCGAGTCGGCGACCGAAACGGTGCAGGCCATCCGCGCCGCATCGCCGAACGCCAGGATCCTGATCCTCGGCATGCTCGACGAGCCGGCGCTGGTAAGCCAGTTGCTTGACTGCGGCGTTCGTGGCTACCTGACAAAGTCGGTGAACCGGACCGACCTGGTGTCCAGTGTCCGCGCGGTGTGCGCCGACGACCTCCGCATCGTCCTTCACGTATCCGCCGAGGCGCTGACCTATATCGCCTCGGCGGCGAACTACCCGGACATGCTCACCAAGCGCGAGCTGGAGATTCTTACCCTGGTGGGCAAGGCTATGAGTAACCGGCAGATATCGCGGCGGCTGACGATCGCCGAGGGCACGGTGAAGCGCCATCTGGGAACCATCTTCACGAAGTTGGGCGCTCATTCCCGGCTCGATGCGGTCAACAAAGCGACATCCATAGGGATCATCACCCGCGTCGAGTAGGACCTTTCAAGAGTTCCCCGCCGGATGGCGAAACCGTTATGTCGGCGTGCTCCTTTGAGGCTTACTCGTAGCGCATTCGCGGCGTATTCGTGGCTGGCAAGAGCAGTGCACCACTTGGCGCTTCACCGGGTTGTTGCCGCCGTCTGGAGCTGATCTAATCCTTGGCCGGAGAGCCTTCGTTCCCTGTTTCCAGAGGGCCGTCAATCCGAAAAAGGCCGTAGGGCACGTGAATTCGTTCTCGCCCGACGTCCGGCAGGTAGTCGACACTGAATCCGGTTACTGGGTGGAACCATCAAAGAGAGGTTCGCAGACTGTGACAAGCTTAAAGGGCAAGACCGCGCTGGTGACCGGCGGTCGGACGGGTATCGGCTTCGGTATAGCCACCGCGTTGGTCGAGCGAGGCGCGAACGTCGTGATCACCTCGCGCCGTGAGGACAAGCTGCGTGAGGCAGCCGCCGAACTCGGTGATGAACGGGCTGTCGGCGTCGCGGGCGAGGCAAACGATCCCGAGCATCAGCGGATCGCGGTGGCGACCGCCGTCGAACGGTTCGGATCGCTCGATCTGCTGGTGAACAACGTCGGCGGTACGGAGAGGAACGCCCGCCGGCTGGTCGAGACCGATGTGGCGGCCTACCGGAACACCATCGAGATGAACCTGGTGACCGCGCTGACCTGGGTGCAGGCGGCCTGGCGCGGCTGGCTCGGCGAGCACGGCGGCGCCATTGTCAACATATCCTCCATCGCCAGTAAGCTCGCCGTCCCCGACGGCACCTCCTACGGGACGGCCAAGGCGGCGCTGAACCACTTCACCAAGCAGATGGCGAACGAGCTCGCGCCCGGGGTCCGGGTGAACGCCGTCGCGTCCGGCACGGTACTCACCGATTTCACCAGGGTGACCGTCGAGGGCAGGGAAGAGAAGGTGGTCGGCTCCGTCCCGCTGAAGCGACTCGGTACACCCGCTGATGTCGGCGCGGCTGTGGCCTTCCTGCTCTCGGACGACGCGGCCTGGATCACCGGCCACACCCTTGTCGTCGACGGCGGCAGGCTGCTCCACAACAGGTAACAGGGCAGCGCGATCGAGGATCGCCTCCCGGCGATCCTCGATCCGTCACCATGGCCTCCCCGCAGAGCGGGGAACTACCAAGTGGCCTGCTCCGAACGGAGCTTCTCCGGCACCTCCCGGTCCGACCAGGAGTCGCGTCCGGCCAGAACCTCCTGGTGCAGCTTCTGCAGCATCTCCGACGGTTCGAGCCCGAGTTCGGTCGACAGCGTCTTGCGTAAGTGCTGGTAGGCGACCAGTGCTTCGTTTCGTCGGCCGCTGGAGGCCAGCGCCTTGATCAGCTGTGCGTGATACCACTCGTTGAGCGGGTCGGCCAGCAGCGTGGCCTTCAGCTCGCCGACGAGTTCCCGGTGCTGGCCCAGCATCGCGTCTGCCTGGATGCGCAGTTCGACGGCATGCGCCCGCTGCTCCGTGAGATGGACGACGTGCGCTTGGATCGACGGGCCGGCCGTCACGTCGGCGAGCGCCGGTCCCGACCAGAGGTCGAGCGCCTGCCGCAGCAGCCGCCCCGCCGCGGCCGGATCACTGGCGGCCAGCGCGGTGCGCCCCTGCTTGGTCAGCCGGAGAAACGCTTTCAGGTCGAGCTGGTCCGGGTCCACCCGGAGCATGTAGCCGGTGCCGCATGTGGCGAGCACCTGTTCGACCGTGTGCTCCGGCACCCACGGCTCGAACTGACGCCGCAGCTGGTAGATGTACGTCTGCGCGGTGGGGACGGCGCTCTTCGGCGGCTTGTCGCCCCACAGTTCGTCAATGATCGCGTCGAGCATGACGATGTTGTTCGCGCGCAGGAGCAGCTGTGCCAGCACACGCCGCGCCATCGGCGCGGTCGGCGTGCAGTCGCCCAGATCGTTGGTGACGGTTAGGCGGCCGAGTACCTGGAATCGCAACACTGACGAATGCCTCCACATGATTGATCGTAGGGACGGGCCTCGATCCAGACTCTGCCGGTTGCTTTACTCGGCAAGCAATGCTTCGGGGCGAAGGTCGCACACCGGTGATCGTGTCGGGGCGCGTCGACTACAACCTTCGTCGCATTCCCGTGGACGAGAGGTTTGCATGCGGCGGTACCGGCCGAGCCCGCATTCCCCGAGAGCAGAGTGAGAATCCGCTGTCATGACAGAGAACTTCGTGAAAACGAGTGGTCAGGACGTCGTCGCGGTGGTCGGTCTGTCGTGCCGCCTTCCAGGCGCGAGCTCCTCCGAGGCGTACTGGGACCTGCTTGCCGCCGGCGGTGAGGCCGTCGGCGAGGTTCCTGCCGACCGCGCCGTACACGTCGGCGCGCGGGTGGGCAGGGCCGGACTGATCGATGGGGTCACGGACTTCGACGCGGCCTTCTTCGGGGTGTCGCCACGCGAAGCCGCGGCGATGGATCCCCGGCAGCGACTGATGCTGGAACTGGCGTGGGAAGCCCTCGAGCATGCGGGAATCGACCCGTCGGTGGTGCGTGGCGACCGGGCGGGCGTCTTCCTCGGGGCGATGGGGGACGACTATGCCGGGCTGGTGCGCGACCAGGGCGTGGGAGCGATCGACGGCTTCACCCTGTCCGCGGTCCAGCGCGGCATTCTCGCGAACCGGATCTCGTACTTTCTAGGACTGTCCGGCCCGAGTGTGGTCATGGATTCGGCGCAGTCCTCGGCTTTGGTCGCCGTCCACCAGGCGTACGAGAGCGTCCGCCGCGGGGAGTCGGCGTGGGCGCTGGCGGGTGGCGTGAACCTGATCCTTTCGCCGGAGTCGACGATGACCGCGAGCGAGTTCGGTGCGCTGTCGCCGGACGGCCGGTGCTACACCTTCGACGCGCGCGCCAACGGCTACGTGCGCGGCGAGGGCGCCGGCATGGTGGTGCTCATGCGACTGGCGGACGCCCTCGCGTACGGCCACGAGGTGGTGTGCGTGATCCGCGGCGGCGCGGTGAACAACGACGGCGGCGGCGAGCAGCTGACCACGCCGAGCCGGTCGGGGCAGGAGGAGATGCTGCGGGCGGCCCTCTCCGCGGCCGGGCTGAACCCCACCGAGGTGGGATATGTGGAGCTGCACGGCACCGGCACACCGGTGGGGGACCGAGTGGAGTCGGCGGCGCTGGCCGCAGTCTTCGCCGACCGGGACCGGCCGCTGGTGGTGGGTTCGGCGAAGACCAACGTGGGGCATCTGGAGGGCGCGGCGGGGATCGCCGGCTTCCTCAAAGCGGCGCTGTCGGTCCAGCATGGGCAGGTGCCGGCGAGCCTGAACTTCACCGCTCCTCCGGACGACATCCCGCTCACCGAGCTGGGCATCGAGGTCGCTGCCGAGTTGCGTGAGTGGCCGGGCGAGGGACCGCGGGTGGCCGGCGTGTCGTCGTTCGGGATGGGCGGGACGAACTGCCATCTCCTGCTCGCGCAGGCACCGGATGCCTCGTCGGCCGAGGAGCGCCGCCCCGCGAAGGCGGGCACGATCCCGTGGCTGGTGTCCGGCGGCACCGTGCAGGCCTTGCACGCCCAGGCCGAGCGGCTGGCCGGTCATGTCGCCGCACAGGACGATCCGGACCCCCTCGACATCGGGTTCTCGCTGGCGACCAGCCGCGCCGCGCTCGCGCACCGGGCCGTCGTGATCGGCACCGATGCGGCCGAGTTGAGCGACGGCCTGACCGCGCTGGCAGCGAACGAGCCGGCGCCGAATGTCGTGTCCGGTGTGGTCTCCGAGGGCGGCACGGCCTTCATGTTCACCGGACAGGGCGCGCAACGAACCGGCATGGGACGGGATCTGTACGCGCGGTTCCCGGTGTTCGCCGAGTCCTTCGACGCGGTGTGCGCGCAACTGGATCCGTTGCTGGGCAGAGGGCTGCGGGAGATCGTGTGGTCCGACGCGGACCTGCTGGGCCAGACCCAGTACACGCAGGCGGCGCTGTTCGCACTGGGGACGGCGTTGTTCAGGCTGGGGGAGTCGTTCGGAGTACGTCCGACGCACCTGATCGGCCATTCGATCGGTGAGGTCACCGCCGCGCACGTCGCGGGGGTGCTCTCGCTGTCCGACGCCTGCACGCTCGTCGCGGCACGCGGACGGTTGATGCAGACGGCGCCGTCCGGTGGGGCGATGGTGGCCATCAACGTCGGTGAGGGTGACGTGCGGGAGCTGCTGCCCGAGTCAGGGGTGAGCATCGCCGCCGTCAACGGGCCCCACTCGGTGGTGATCTCCGGCGACAGCGACCTGGTACTCGCGATGGCTGAATCCTTCCGCGCCAAGGGAGTGAAGACCAAGCAGCTGAACGTCAGCCACGCATTCCACTCCCACCATCTCGACGGAATCCTGGGCGAGTTCGCCGACACCATCCGCGGGCTGACCTTCCACGCCCCCCAGATCCCCGTCATCTCGAACCTCACCGGGCGCCCCGCCACCACGGACGAGCTGACCGACCCGGGCTACTGGGCACGCCAGATCCGCGGCACCGTCCGCTTCGCCGACGGCATCCGCACCCTGCACGACGCGGGCGTCTCCCGATGCCTCGAGCTCGGTCCCGACCCCGTACTCGCCGGCATGGCCCGGGAGACTCTCGCCGGGCAGGCACCGGCGGCGGTGTCCATGATGCGCACCGGGCAGGCGGAAGTCCTTACGCTGCTCAGGGCGCTCGGCACCCTGCATGCCACGGGGGCAGCAGTGGACTGGACGCCGCTGCTGAGCGGCGGCCGCAGGGTCGTGCTGCCCACCTACGCCTTTCAGCGCCGCCGGCACTGGATCGGCGAAGCGCGCGAGGGCGCACCCGCCGCGGAGCCGGCACCCGTCCGCGACCGTGAGGGCCTGCTCGGTCTGGTGCGCACGCACCTCGCTGCTGTCCTGGCGTACGACGCGGTCGACATGACGCCGCTGACGTCGTTCAAGGACCTCGGGCTGACGTCGCTCACCGCGGTCGAGCTGTGCGCCGGGCTCTCCACGGAGCTGGGACTGGTCCTGGCCGGATCGCTGGTGTTCGACCATCCCACCCCTGACCGGTTCGCGGCGTACCTGTATGCGCAGCTCACAGGGCACAGCGGTGCGGATGACGCGGTGAGTGTCCCGGCAGCCGGCGACAGCAGCGCCGATGATCTGATCGCCGTCGTCGGGATGGGGTGCCGGTTTCCCGGTGGCGCATCGTCGCCGGACGATCTGTGGGAGCTGGTGCGGTCGGGCCGGGACGCTGTGTCCGGGCTGCCGCGAGACCGTGACTGGGACTTGGACAACCTGTTCGACCCGGACCCGGAGACCTCTGGGCGTACCTACGTTCGGCATGGCGGTTTCCTCGACGACATCGCCGGTTTTGACGCCGGGTTCTTCGGGGTTTCGCCGCGCGAGGCGCTGGCGATGGATCCGCAGCAGCGGTTGCTGCTGGAGACCGCGTGGGAGACGTTGGAGGACGCCGGGATCGAGCCCGGTTCGCTGCGCGGCAGCGACACGGGCGTGTTCATCGGTGCCATGGCGGGCGACTACGGCCCGCGGCTCGACACTCCGCACGGCGGGGTCGACGGATACGTGCTCACTGGAAACACCGGCAGTGTCACGTCCGGCCGGTTGGCGTATTTCCTCGGTCTGGAGGGGCCGGCGGTGACGGTGGACACGGCGTGTTCGTCGTCGCTGGTCGCGATGCACCAGGCCGCTCAGGCGGTGCGGAGCGGTGAGTGCACTCTGGCGGTGGCCGGTGGCGTGAGCGTGATGTCCTCACCGGGAATGCTGGTGGAGTTCTCCCGGCAGCGTGGGCTGTCCGCTGACGGGCGGTGCAAGGCGTTCGCGGAGTCGGCTGATGGCACTGGTTGGGGTGAGGGTGCGGGGCTGGTGGTGCTGGAGCGGCTGTCTGACGCGCGTGCCCGTGGGCATCGGGTGTTGGCGTTGTTGCGGGGGTCGGCGGTGAATCAGGACGGGGCTTCGAACGGGTTGACCGCGCCGAACGGTCCGTCGCAGCAGCGGGTGATTCGCCGGGCGTTGGCGGATGCGGGGCTTGGTGCGGCGGATGTGGACGTGGTCGAGGCGCATGGGACGGGTACGAAGCTCGGGGATCCGATCGAGGCGCAGGCATTGCTGGCCACATATGGAAAGGAACACTCCGAGGATCGGCCGTTGTGGCTGGGTTCGTTGAAGTCGAATATCGGTCACACCATGGCGGCGGCTGGGGTCGGTGGTGTGATTAAGATGGTGGAGGCGTTACGTCGTGGTGTGCTGCCTCCTACGTTGCATGTGGATGAGCCGACGTCGCATGTGGACTGGGGCGCCGGCGGGGTTCGGCTGTTGACGGAGTTGCGTGAGTGGCCTTCGGCGGGGCGGCCGCGGCGTGCGGGGGTGTCGTCGTTCGGGATCAGTGGCACCAACGCCCATGTGATCTTGGAGCAGGCGCCACAGACGGAGGAAGTGCTGCAGACGGACCAGGCCTGGGTTCCGGAGCCGCCCGCGGAGCCGTCGGCGAAGGGGCCGGTGGGGTGGGTGTTGTCAGCGCGGAGTGGGGAGGCGTTGCGGGCGTATGCGGGGCGGATCGCTGCGGCTGCTGGTTCTGGGCTGTCGGTGGTGGATGTCGCGGCGACGTTGGCTGGGCGTTCTGCGTTCGAGCATCGTGGTGTGGTGGTCGGCGCCACCCGTGAGCAGTTGCTGGCGGGGTTGAAGTCCCTCACGGAGGGGACTCCCTCGGATGGTGTGGTGTCGGGGGTTGCTGGGGTCGGTAAGTCGGTGTTGGTGTTTCCGGGGCAGGGTTCGCAGTGGGATGCGATGGCCCGTGAGTTGTATGTGACGGCTCCGGTGTTCAGGGCGCGTCTGGAGGAATGCGCGCACGCTCTGTCCGCGTATGTGGATTGGGACCTGTTGGAGGTCTTGCTGAGCGATGACGGTGCTGGGTTGTTGTCGCGGGTGGATGTGGTGCAACCGGCGTTGTTCGCGGTGATGGTGTCGCTGGCGGCGTTGTGGCGGTCGTATGGGCTTGAGCCGGATGCGGTGGTGGGGCATTCGCAGGGGGAGATCGCTGCGGCGTGTGTGGCGGGTGCGTTGTCGCTGGAGGACGCGGCGCGTGTGGTGGCGTTGCGCAGTCAGGCGATTCGGGCGCTGGCGGGGCGGGGTGGCATGGTGTCCGTCGCGCTGCCGGTCGACCAGGTGCGGTCCCGTTTGATGCGGTGGGACGGTGATATCGGGATCGCCGCGATCAACGGCCCGGCTTCCACCGTTGTTTCCGGCGGTGCGCAGGCGCTCGATGAGTTGCAGGCCGAGTTTGAGGCCGACAACGTGCGCACCTGGCGCATCCCCGTCGATTACGCCTCCCATTCCCCGCACGTGGACGAGATTCGTGATCAGGTGCTGGACCTGCTGGCGCCGATCCGGCCTCAGCCCAGTGATGTTCACTTCTATTCCACTGTGACCGGGCAGCGGGTCGACACCACCGGGCTCGACGCGGAGTACTGGTTCCGTAATCTTCGCAGCACTGTCGAGTTCGAGGCGGCGACCCGGCTGCTTCTGGAGGACGGCTATGACGTGTTCATCGAGTCCAGTCCTCATCCGGTTCTGGCTCCGGGTGTTCAGGAGACCATCGACAGTACCGACACTGCCGCCAGCAGTATCGGGACGTTGCGTCGCCACAACGGTGACCTGACCAGCTTCCTGCGCTCCGCCGGCGATGCTTTCACCGCTGGCGCCACCACCCACTGCACCCCTGCAGAGCAGAGCGACGGCCGTCATGTCACCCTGCCCACCTATCCCTTCCAGCGAGCGCACTACTGGCTCAAGCCCGACACCGGCCGACGCGACATCGGCGCTGTCGGACTGACGGCGGCCGGTCATCCGCTGCTCGGTGCGGTCACCGAGGGTGCGGCCAGTCTGGTTTTCACGGGGCGGATCTCTCTGGCCACGCATCCGTGGCTGGCCGACCATCAGGTGGCCGGCACCATCGTGCTGCCCGGTGCTGCCTTCGTGGAGCTGGCGGTGCATGCCGCGGACCGGGTCGGCTGTGGCAGCATCCGTGAGCTGAGCGTGCAGACTCCGCTCGTCCTGCCCGAACACGGTGCCGTTCGTCTCCGGGTCGAGGTGGGTGAGCCCGCCGCCGGTGACGGCGCGCGCGGGATTCGTATCGACGCGCGACCGGACGCGGGCACCGGTGCTTCCTGGACGTGTCATGCCACGGGTGTCCTGGATGTCGAGGCGCCGTTCCCGGACTGGGACCTGACGTCCTGGCCCCCGGCCGGCGCGCAGCCCGTCGAGATCTCCTACGACACGCTCGCCGCCTACGGATACGACTACGGCGAGACCTTCCAAGGGCTGCACCAGATGTGGCGCCACAACGACCACATCTACGCCGAGATCACCCTCCCCACCGACCCGGACGCCTACAACATCCACCCCGCCCTGCTCGACGCCACACTCCACGCGGCGCTGGTGGGTCAGGTCCTGCCGAACGACGGCCGGGTGCGACTGCCGTACGCCTGGGAAGGTGTGACGCTGCACGCTTCCGACGCCTCCGCGCTGCGGGTGTCGGTGACGACCGTGGGGGACAACGCGCTACGGTTGCGTGCGGCGGACGGTGCCGGCATGCCGGTGGCCGAGGTGACGTCGTTGGTCATGCTCCCGGCCGACGTGGCCAACCTCGGCTCCGCGGCCGTGAACTGGGACTCCCCGCTGCGTCTGGAATGGATCCCCGCGCCGTCGGCGGACACGGCACCGCCCAGCGAGCTCACGCTGCTCGGCGACGACCCGTTCGGCCTGCGCTCGTCGACGGCAGGCGGCGTCGACTGGCAAGAGTTCACCGAACTGTCCGCGATACCCGGCGACTCGCCGGACGTGGTCGTGTGCATCGAACGCGACGATACGACAGACGTCCCGGGAGCCGCCCGCACGGTGCTGTACGGCGCGCTCGATCTGGTCCAGGCGTGGGTGTCCGACGATCGGTTCACCGACGCACGGCTGGTCGTGGTGACCCGGCGCGCGGTGACAACCGGATACGGCGAACCCGTACCGGACCTTTCCACCGCGCCCGTCTGGGGGCTGCTCCGCTCCGCGCAGAACGAGAATCCCGGCCGACTGGTCCTGGTCGATGTGGACGACGACGACCGTTCGCTCGCCGCGTTGCCGTCCGCGCTGGCCGGTGACGCCACCCAGTTCGCGCTGCGTGACGGACATGCCGTGGTGCCGAGACTGGTCAGGGCCGGTTCCAAGCACCGACGACGGGAACCGGAGGGTACGCCGAGGCGGCCGGACGCCGAGGGCCAGAGCGGGCCGGAGTCGCCGTCACAGTGGGACACCGACGGCACCGTGCTGATCACCGGCGGTACCGGCACACTCGGCAAGCTGTTCGCCCGGCATCTGGCCACGAAGCACGGGGTGCGGAACCTGTTGCTGGTCTCCCGGCGCGGGCCGGACACTCCTGGAGCCGCCGACCTGGTCGCCGAGCTGTCCGGGCTCGGCGTCGAGGTGACCGTCGCCGCGTGCGATGTTGCCGACCGGGCCGCGCTCTCCGCCCTGCTTGCGGACATCCCGGAGGACCACCCGCTCACCGGCGTGGTTCACGCCGCAGGGACCCTCGACGACGGGCTGATCTCCGGGATGACGCCGGAACAGGTAGACGCCGTGCTGACGCCGAAGCTGGACGCGGCGTGGAATCTGCACGACCTGACCCAGGACGTCGGGCTGTCGGCGTTCGTGCTGTTCTCCTCGATCATGGGCACGATCGGCAACGCGGGCCAGGGCAACTACGCCGCCGCGAACGTGTTCCTCGACGCGCTTGCCCAGTACCGCCATGCCACCGGACTGCCCGCGACCTCGCTCGCATGGGGGTTCTGGAGTGAGCGCAGCGACCTGACCCGCGACCTGGACGACGCGGACCTCGCTCGCATGGCACGCACCGGACTGAAACCGCTCCCTTCGGACGAAGGCGTCGCGCTGTTCGACGCGGCGTTGGCCGGCGGTGAGGTCGCCGCGACACTGGCCTCGCTCGACCTCGACCGGCTGCGCGCGCAGGCCACGCAGGCAAGCCTGCCGGAGGTGCTGCGTGGGCTGGTCCGGGCGCGGCGCGCGGCGACCGCTGTGACGGCGACCGGCTCGACGCTCGCCGACCGGCTGGCCGGCCGCCCGGCCGAGGACGTCGACCGCGAGCTGCTCGACCTGGTGTGCTCCCACACCGCCACCGTGCTGGGCCATGTCGGCGCCGGCTCCGTACAGCCGTCCGTCGCGTTCCGAGAACTCGGTCTCGACTCGCTGGCCGCGGTGGAGCTCCGTAAGCGGCTCAACGAAGTCACCGGACAGCGGCTGTCGGCCACCGTGGTCTTCGACCACCCGACCCCGTCCGCACTGGCTGCTTTCCTGCGCGAGGAGTTCCTGGGCGCGAGCGCCCAGGTCGTCACTCCGGCGGCCGTGGCCGCCTCGGCAGGGGACGACGAGCCGATCGCTGTCGTCGGCATGGGTTGCCGGTATCCCGGTGGTGTTCATTCGCCGACGGGTTTGTGGGACCTCGTGCGGTCGGGGCGGGATGTCGTCGGCGGACTGCCGCGAGACCGTGGCTGGGACCTGGAGAACCTCTTCGACTCCGACCCAGGACGGACAGGCAAGAGCTACGTCGACAAGGGCTACTTCCTCGACGACGCGGGGGAGTTCGACGCCGGGTTCTTCGGGATCTCGCCGCGCGAGGCGCTCGCGATGCATCCGCAGCAGCGGTTGCTGCTGGAGACCATGTGGGAGACGTTGGAGGACGCCGGCATCGAGCCCGGTTCGCTGCGCGGCAGCGACACGGGCGTTTTCATCGGTGCGATGTCCCAGGACTACGGGCCACCGATGCACGAGGGTTCGGCGGAGGCCGACGGGCTGCTGCTCACCGGTACCAGTGGGAGCGTCACGTCCGGCCGGCTGGCGTATTTCCTCGGTCTGGAGGGGCCGGCGGTGACGGTGGACACGGCGTGTTCGTCGTCGCTGGTCGCGATGCACCAGGCCGCTCAGGCGGTGCGGAGCGGTGAATGCTCTCTGGCGGTGGCCGGTGGCGTGAGCGTGATGTCCTTACCCGGGGTGTTGGTGGAGTTCTCCCGGCAGCGTGGGCTGTCCGCTGACGGGCGGTGCAAGGCGTTCGCGGAGTCGGCTGATGGCACTGGTTGGGGTGAGGGTGCGGGGCTGGTGGTGCTGGAGCGGCTGTCTGACGCGCGTGCCCGTGGGCATCGGGTGTTGGCGTTGTTGCGGGGGTCGGCGGTGAATCAGGACGGGGCTTCGAACGGTCTGACGGCGCCGAACGGTCCGTCGCAGCAGCGGGTGATCCGTCGGGCGTTGGCGGATGCGGGGCTTGGTGCGGCGGATGTGGATGTGGTGGAGGCGCATGGGACGGGGACCAGGCTCGGGGATCCGATCGAGGCGCAGGCGTTGCTGGCCACGTACGGGAGGGAGCGTTCGGGGGGTCGGCCGTTGTGGCTGGGTTCGTTGAAGTCGAACATTGGTCACACCATGGCGGCGGCGGGGGTGGGTGGTGTGATCAAGATGGTGGAGGCGTTACGTCGTGGTGTGCTGCCTCCTACGTTGCATGTGGATGAGCCGACGTCGCATGTGGACTGGGGCGCCGGCGGGGTTCGGCTGTTGACGGAGTTGCGTGAGTGGCCTTCGGCGGGGCGGCCGCGGCGTGCGGGGGTGTCGTCGTTCGGGATCAGTGGCACCAACGCCCATGTGATCTTGGAGCAGGCGCCACAGACGGACCAGGACCCGCAGACGGAACAGCCGCCGCAGACGGACCAGGCGCTGGGGACGGAACAGCCGCCGCAGACGGACCAGGCCTCCGTTCCGGAGCCGCTTGCGGATGATGCGGTGGAGGGTCCTGTCGGTTGGATGTTGTCGGCGCGGTCGGAGGAGGCGTTGCGGGCGTATGCGGGGTGGATCGCTGCGGCTGCTGGTTCTGGGCTGTCGGTGGTGGATGTCGCGGCGACGTTGGCTGGGCGTTCTGCGTTCGAGCATCGTGGTGTGGTGGTCGGCGCCACCCGTGAGCAGTTGCTGGCGGGGTTGAAGTCCCTCACGGAGGGGACTCCCTCGGATGGTGTGGTGTCGGGGGTTGCTGGGGTCGGTAAGTCGGTGTTGGTGTTTCCGGGGCAGGGTTCGCAGTGGGATGCGATGGCCCGTGAGTTGTATGTGACGGCTCCGGTGTTCAGGGCGCGTCTGGAGGAATGCGCGCACGCTCTGTCCGCGTATGTGGATTGGGACCTGTTGGAGGTCTTGCTGAGCGATGACGGTGCTGGGTTGTTGTCGCGGGTGGATGTGGTGCAACCGGCGTTGTTCGCGGTGATGGTGTCGCTGGCGGCGTTGTGGCGGTCGTATGGGCTTGAGCCGGATGCGGTGGTGGGGCATTCGCAGGGGGAGATCGCTGCGGCGTGTGTGGCGGGTGCGTTGTCGCTGGAGGACGCGGCGCGTGTGGTGGCGTTGCGCAGTCAGGCGATTCGGGCGCTGGCGGGGCGGGGTGGCATGGTGTCCGTCGCGCTGCCGGTCGACCAGGTGCGGTCCCGTTTGATGCGGTGGGACGGTGATATCGGGATCGCCGCGATCAACGGCCCGGCTTCCACCGTTGTTTCCGGCGGTGCGCAGGCGCTCGATGAGTTGCAGGCCGAGTTTGAGGCCGACAACGTGCGCACCTGGCGCATCCCCGTCGATTACGCCTCCCATTCCCCGCACGTGGACGAGATTCGTGATCAGGTGCTGGACCTGCTGGCGCCGATCCGGCCTCAGCCCAGTGATGTTCACTTCTATTCCACTGTGACCGGGCAGCGGGTCGACACCACCGGGCTCGACGCGGAGTACTGGTTCCGTAATCTTCGCAGCACTGTCGAGTTCGAGGCGGCGACCCGGCTGCTTCTGGAGGACGGCTATGACGTGTTCATCGAGTCCAGTCCTCATCCGGTTCTGGCTCCGGGTGTTCAGGAGACCATCGACAGTACCGACACTGCCGCCAGCAGTATCGGGACGTTGCGTCGCCACAACGGTGACCTGACCAGCTTCCTGCGCTCCGCCGGCGATGCTTTCACCGCTGGCGCCACCACCCACTGCACCCCTGCAGAGCAGAGCGACGGCCGTCATGTCACCCTGCCCACCTATCCCTTCCAGCGAGCGCACTACTGGCTCAAGCCCGACACCGGCCGACGCGACATCGGCGCTGTCGGACTGACGGCGGCCGGTCATCCGCTGCTCGGTGCGGTCACCGAGGGTGCGGCCAGTCTGGTTTTCACGGGGCGGATCTCTCTGGCCACGCATCCGTGGCTGGCCGACCATCAGGTGGCCGGCACCATCGTGCTGCCCGGTGCTGCCTTCGTGGAGCTGGCGGTGCATGCCGCGGACCGGGTCGGCTGTGGCAGCATCCGTGAGCTGAGCGTGCAGACTCCGCTCGTCCTGCCCGAACACGGTGCCGTTCGTCTCCGGGTCGAGGTGGGTGAGCCCGCCGCCGGTGACGGCGCGCGCGGGATTCGTATCGACGCGCGACCGGACGCGGGCACCGGTGCTTCCTGGACGTGTCATGCCACGGGTGTCCTGGATGTCGAGGCGCCGTTCCCGGACTGGGACCTGACGTCCTGGCCCCCGGCCGGCGCGCAGCCCGTCGAGATCTCCTACGACACGCTCGCCGCCTACGGATACGACTACGGCGAGACCTTCCAAGGGCTGCACCAGATGTGGCGCCACAACGACCACATCTACGCCGAGATCACCCTCCCCACCGACCCGGACGCCTACAACATCCACCCCGCCCTGCTCGACGCCACACTCCACGCCGTATGCACCGAGGGCCCTCGGCTGGCGACGTCGTGGCGGGGAGTCTGCGTGCACGCGGTCGGCGCGTCCGCCCTGCGGGTGCGGATCGGCCCGAGCCGTACCGGCTCGGTGTCGATGCTGCTGGCGGACGCCGTGGGTGATCCGGTCGCCGAGCTCGGAGTCGGCACCACCCCCATCGATCCGAGGGAGCTGCAGGCTGTCAGAGTCGCGCAACTCGACGCGCTGTACCGGGAGACGTGGGTCGACTACGTCGCGAAGTCGTTGCCCCGGAAGGGGAACTGGGCAGTCGTGGGCGCGGATCCGCTCCGCGCCGAGGCGGGATTGACGGCTGCGGGCGTGGACGCCCAGGCGTACCCGGGACTCGACGCCCTGGCCGAAGCCGGCGGGCGTGTGCCGGACTACCTGGTGCTCACCGTGCCGGCGGGCGCCGGCGTCGCCGCCACCGCTCGGGAGGCACTGCGTCAGCTGGACGTCCTGCGGGCGGCCGAAGCGCTCGCCGCAGTGACCGTGGTGTTCCTGACCACCTCCGCGGTGCCGGCATTCGACCGAGCCGGCGCCGACCTCGCCGGCGCCGCGGTGTGGGGGCTGATCCGGTCCGCGCAGGCGGAGAACCCGGGACGGTTCGTACTCGCCGACGTGGACGCCGACGAAGCGTCGTGGCGTGCGCTGCCGAGGGCCGTCATCTCTGGCGAGTCACAGATAGCTCTGCGCGAGGGCCAGGTCAGGGTGCCGCGGCTCGCACAGGGCAAGTCGGCGGGCGGCACGGAGCAGTTCGCCGGAGACAAGGGCACAACGCTGATCACCGGCGGGGCCACGCCCATGGGCGAACGACTGGCGCGGCACCTGGTCGCCGTGCAGGGAGTGCGGCACCTGATGCTCACCGGCGCCGAGGCCCCCGTGCTGACCGAGGAGCTCGCCGCGCTGGGCGCCACCGTCACCACCGCGGCGTGTGATCCAAGGGACCGCACAGCGCTCCGCGAGCTGATCAGTCGTCTGCCCGCGGAGCATCCGCTGACCATGGTCGTACACATACCGCAGGCGCTGCCGAGCGACGAGACAGCTTCTCTGACACCGGATTCGCTCGCTGAGGTGTTGCGCGCGACGGTCGGTGCCGCGGAGATTCTCGACCAGGAGGCCGGGGCCGCCACCCTCGTCCTGTTCTCGTCGTTGGCTGGGACGGTGGGCGGCAACGGAACCGCCGCCGCAGCGGCGGCCGCACTTGACGCGCTCGCCCGAAGGCGCTGGGCGAGCGGCGCCCCCGCGGTGTCGCTGGCCTGGGGGCCCTGGGCTCTGGGCGACGCACCGTCCCGTACCGGGATCGCAGGAGTGGGCGTGCTCGGGGTGCGGGAGGCCGTCGCCCTGTTCGATACCGCCTGTCGCGCAAGCGAGCCCGTGTTGATTCCGGCCAGGCTGGATCTGGCCGAGCTGGCCAGGCAGGCCAGAACCGGGAAGGCACTGTCGCCGACGTTCAGGTCGCTGGTCAGGACCACTGGCAAACGCACGGCGGGCGGAGGCGTGGTCTCGGCGACGTCGCTTCGGCAACGGCTCGCGTCGATGGCGGAAGCCGACCGGCACCAAGCGCTGTCCGACCTGATCTCCACGCAGATTTCGGCGGTACTCGGGCTCGGGTCGGCTGATGTGGTGCAGCTGAACCAGATCTTCCGCGAGCTCGGGTTCGACTCGCTGTCCATTCTGACCCTGCGAAACCGTCTGAACTCGGCGACCGGCCTGCGTCTGGACACCTCGCTGATGTTCCACCAGTCGACACCGGACGACCTGATCCAGCACCTCAAGCAGGCACTGCTCGAGAAGTGATGCGGCAGAGGAGACGAGGAGACGAGGATGCACCCACCGCTTACGCAGTCCAAGCGCGTCGTTGACCCGACGGGACGTGGTTATCTGCTGCTCGAGTCGCATTCGGCCGGATGCTTTCGCAGCGTCGAGCTGATGCGGGCCGAGGTGTCGGCCCCTGAGAAGCCACCGGCGCGGCGGCCGACGGTGCTGGTGATCGGGTCGAGCGCCGGCTATGGCCTGGCGAGCACGATCGCCGGGCTGGTGCGGTACGGCATCGACGGCGTGGGCATCGGCTTCGAACGACCGGCCGGGCATCGCAGTGCGACTGCCGGGTGGTACCGCACCATCGCCACCGACGCGATCGCCCAGGAGCTCGGGTCGGACTTCTCGTTCCTCAACGCCGACGCGTTCGCCGACACCACCAAGACCGAGACGCTGGATCTGCTGGCCAAGCGGTTCGGTGGCGTGGACCACCTGATCTACAGCGTGGCGGCGCCCCGGCGCACCGATCCACGGAGCGGCAGCACCTACCAGTCGGTGCTCAAGCCGCTCGGCACGCCGTACAGCACCCGGAACCTGGAGTTCGCCGACGACGGTGCCGCGTACTTGCGCGAGGTCACTGTTGGCCCGGCGAACGAAGCCGAGACCGCCGCGACAGTGCGTGTCATGGGCGGCGAGGACTGGTCCCGCTGGGTCACCGCGCTGGCGGAGCGAGGGCTGCTGCGCGAAGGGTTTCGCACGGTCGCCCTCACCTATATCGGCTCGCCGCTGACCTCGGCCATCTACCGCGAGGGCACGATCGGCGCGGCCAAGGCCGATCTGGAGTCCACCGCGGGCGCCCTGACCGAGCAGCTGGCCGCAGTGGGCGGCCGCGCCTACACCTCGGTGAACGGAGCTGCGATCACTCAGGCGTTGACCGCCATCCCGGGCATCCCGCTGTATGTCAGTCTGCTCCGCAGCGTCCTGGGCGACCGTTTCCCGTCCCCCGTCGAGCAGTCGCTCCAGCTGTGGAACCAGCTCACCGCACACCGGCCCGACGTGGACGAGTCAGGCCGCATCCGCCTCGATCGCTGGGAGCTGTCCGAGCCGGTCCAGGCCGCCGTGGCCGAACGCTGGCAGTCGATCACCTCCGAGACCCTCACCGAGCTGGCCGACATTTCGTGGTTCCGTGCCCAGTTCCGTTCCCTGTACGGCTTCGGCGTTCCCGGCGTCGACTACGCCACCCCGGTCGAGACCGACCTGTCCTGGCCGAACCCGTCGCCTCCTTGAACTCGCCGTTGAGGGCGTGACCGTCTCCCTCAACAACTGACGTCATCACTCGACCCGGCGCGGTGGGCGATCCTCCTCTCCCGCGCCGGCACCATCTATGGGCGGCTCGTACGAGATCCAGCGTGGCATCATCGCCGGTCGCGTGCTCGGCCTGCCGAAGGGAGCCTGAATCATGACCGATTCCCCCAAGAAGTACGGCCAGTGGCTGGCCGGCGCCTGGCGCGAGCCCGAGCAGGGTCATTACCAGGTCACCAACCCGGCCACCGAGGAAGCCGTCGGCTACGCCCCCGAGGGCCACGCCGCCGAGGTCTGGTCCGCCGCTGAGGCCGCCAGGGACGCCTTCGACGACTGGTCCCGCACCGAGCCGCGCGAGCGCGCCGTCATCCTGGAGCGCATCGGATCCTTGATCTCCGAACGGGCCGACGAACTGGTGCCCTTGGTGCAGGCCGAGACCGGCGCGACCAGGCGGGTGGCGAAGTCCACGGTGCTCGCCGCAGCCGACCGCTTCCGCCGCTGCGCGCGCGGCGCGCTGGAGCCCGACGCCGTACCCTTCGCGCCGCACCCCGTCACCGCGAGCCCGCTCGCACCCGGCGGGCTCATCGGCGCGACGGCCGTGCGCCGTCCCGTCGGCGTCGTCGCATGCATCACCTCCTATACCTTCTCCATCGCCAACCTCGCGGGCAAGGTCGCCCCGGCGCTCGCCATGGGCAACACCGTGATTGCCAAGCCCGCAGCGCAGGACCCACTCAGCTGTCTGGAGCTGGGCCCGATCATGAAGGAGGCCGGTCTGCCGGACGGTGTCTACAACGTGGTCGCGGGATCAGGACCCATCACGGGCGAGGCGCTGGTCGCCCATTACGACACCGACATGGTCAGCTTCACCGGCTCCACCGCCGAGGGAAAGAGGATCGCCGAAGCCGCGGGCGGGCAGATGAAGCGCACCCTCATGGAGTTCGGCGGCAAGGGCGCGGCCATCCTTCTGGAGGACGCCGACGACAACACCTTCAAGTCGGCGGTCATGGCGGTCAGCTCGGCCTTCGCCGTCCACAGCGGTCAGATCCGCACGGCGCCGACCCTGATGCTCGTACACCGATCGCTGTACGAGAAGGCCGTCGCCGCACTCACACGGTACGCACGGGACGCGACAGTCGGTGACCCCGCGGATGACTCCACCATGGTCGGCCCGGTCATCTCCGCCGCCCAGCGCGACCGGGTCGAGGCGTACGTCGAAGGCGCCAGGCAGGAGGGCGCCCGGGTCACCGTCGGCGGCGAACGTCCGGAGCTCAAGCCCGGGTTCTACGTCACCCCCACTGTCCTCGCCGATGTCACCCAGGACATGACCGTCGCACAGGAGGAGGTCTTCGGTCCGGTGGTCGTCGTGATCCCCTTCGACGAGGAGGACGAGGCGGTACGGATCGCCACCGGCACCCCGTACGGCCCCTACGACTACGTCTTCTCGGGCGACACCGCCCGCGCCTGGCACCTCGCGGCCCGGCTGCGCGGCGGCAACGTCGGCATCAACACCGCACAGCGCCACCCCGCAACGCCCTTCGGCAACTCCTCCGGGCTGCACGCGTACAGCGAACTCCAGTCGGTCGTCTGGCCGTCCTGAGCCGAGAGGTGACGAACCCGTGCGAGGCGTCATCTTCGACGGCGAGCAGCCGCACATCGTGGACGACCTGGAAGCCGCGCCCCGGGCCCAGGCGAGGTCCTCGTCGGCAACCGGGCGGCCGGACTCCGGCACAGTGACCTGCCAGTGATCGACGGCACCATCCTGTTCCCGCCGCCGGTCGCCCTCGGCCACAAGGGCGACCGGCGGCGGCGAGCCGTGACCCGTGTCGAGCCCGGCGACCACGTGGCCTCTCCACCATCGCCAACTGCGGCAGCCGCGCCGAGTGCCACCGCGGCCGTCCACCATGTGCCGCGGCTCCTTCGGCAATCCGGAGCAGCCCTTCAGCTGCGGCGGCGAAAAGCTCTGGAAGTTCGCCGCCAACTCCGCCTTCGCCGAACGCACGCGGTCAAGGCCCGCCGGGCGATGCCCGGCGCAGGAAGAGCGAGGAGCATGTGAGAGAAGAGCGTGAGGTGCGTTGGCATGCTGCCATGGAGGAAGCGAAGGAGCATGCCGTCCGGGAGCAGTTCGAGGTCCACTTCGCCGCTCCAGCAGATGATGCTGCATCCCATCCGGTGTGGCCTCACCGGCCCACTCTGCGATCGTCCATCAGTTCTTCCGCGGCAGGTCCGCCAGCAGCCCTCGGACGAACTTCCCCACCCGACGGCGGGGTTCGGCATGCGCGAAGCGTCCGGCTACGCGTCGCATCAGCCCTGCGAAGTCATCCCGTCCGTCCCAAGGCCCGGGTCTACGCTGTGACCCCATCGGCCACCGTCTGATCCTCAGTCTTCACACATCGATGATCACCGGTGGCCCCATCTGTCCCCGACGCCACCCCAGACCTCCCCCGCCCCGCCCATGGCTACGATATCGCCAGCACCGGCCTGACCAATTGACGTGTGCAGGGACAACTGGCCGCCACCGGGGATTAAAAATGGCCGTTGAGAACCATCCCGGCGGTGGTCATCACAGCGATCTGGCACGAGGGTCTGCTCCTGCTGGCCTCGGCCCGACTCACGAGGTACCGCTCTTCATCTCGATCGTGGTGGGCACTCTGACGGTTATCCCTGGCCGCGCGACTGTCTGGCGGGGCTCCCTCCATCCGATGCTTGAGGTGTCGCCGCGGCGGCGTCCTTCGTGCGCAGGCCCGGGATCAGCACCGCCGCCACCGCCAGGTGAATTAGGGCCAGCGCGGCCCGGGTGGCGCCGTCCATGCCGTCGCCGGTCAACGGTAGGAAGGAGATGGCCAGTACAGCGACGGCCACCCCGGTCCAGACGGCGCGGGCGCGCCGCACCCAGAACCGCTCCAGGGCGGCCAATAGCCCCCAGCCGGCGAGGGCCGCCAGCAGCGCGACCAACACCACCGGCACCGCGCCGATATCGAGCGGCTGCTCGTCGGCGATGATCCGCAGCCGGTGCCCCAACACCGGGTCTGCGACCAGCCACACCAGGACAGGCGCCAGGACCGCGAGGCCCGTAACCGCCAAGCGTCGTCTGCGCGCGCTCACTTGGCACCGCCCAAGAGTGCGCCGTGCAAGAAGACCTCCACGAGCTCCTGCGTGGTCAGCTCCGGTTCGTCCTCCATATACGGCTGGGTGAAGAGCAGTCCGAAAAAGAGGGCCGCGATCTGCTCCGGCGGCTGGCGCAGCGCGGCCTTGTCGGGCTCCAGCAGATCCGCTAGGGCCGCGCGGATGCGGGTCGTCGACTCGTCCTGGCCCGCGCCGCGCACCGTGCCGGGGTGCTTGCCACTGCGGTGCCCGGAGGCGTGCAGAGAGCCGGCGATCTCGCCCATTCGGGACAGGTGCGCCTGCAGCGATTGGGCCGCCTCTGCGAGCCGGTCGGGCAGCGGCTGGGATACCTCGATCGCACCGAGTTCGCGGACCGCGTGCTCGGGGGAAAGAGCCTCCGCCAGGCAGGCTTGCAGCAACTCGTCCTTGTCGGCGAAGACCCGGAAGATCGTGCCCTCGCCGATGCCCGCGGCGCGGGCGACCTTCGCGGTGGTCACCGCGGCGCCGTACTCGGCGATCAGCGGGATCGCGGTCTGGATGATCATCGCGCGCCGCTGCTCTGGCGACATGCCTGGGGCGCGGCGGCGGGTGGTCTGGTTCTGCCCGGGGGCTGTCATGACCGCGAGAGTACGGAGTGAGGGCTCACCCTGTCAATGAGTGAGCCCTCACTCCGTTAGCCCTTTCCCGTACTCGGCTACTTGCCGGTGACAGCCCACCAAGATCGGCGGACGTTGCTGGCGGTCGGCCGGGACGTACCGCTGCTCGGTAAACTGTTCACGCGTCGGCGGCCGGCCTGCTGGGCATGCTGGCTGAGGCCCCCGACGACGCAGGGGTCATGGCTTTCCGCACGCGTGCGTAGGCGATGCTCGAGGTGCTGCTGGCGGCGTTGCCGGACGGCGAGGGCCGGTGCGCTGACGTGGGCGGTGCGGACTTCGTAGGATGAGCTGGCTTTTAGTTTGCCTGCGGGGTGCTTGTCGGGAAGCAATAAAGTCCTGGGAATTGTCATCCGGTCCCTGCGGAAGCCGGTTCGGTGGCCGCTCGGTGGCCGGACGCCTTTGGACAGTGCAGCACGTGGAATCACGGCCCAACCGGCTGCGTGTGCTCTGATCAGGCACAACGTCATCCGGCAGCACGACGCGTCACCCGGCGGCATGATTGCTCACGGTCTCGTAATGCGTAGGTCTCGCTATCTGGCCTCAGTACCGACTGCACTCAAGCCCTGAGACGGCCCCGAGAGCACCGGGTTGGTCCTGAAGTCAGCCCATGCGCACCACACAGGGCGGCGCGCCTCGGGGATAATCCGGGGACTTTTCGGGGACTTTCAAGCCTGTCCCAGGGACTTTTCGGGGACTTTCTGCCGCGTAAGCAGGGAAGGCCCTGACAGCGCTGAAAGACAGAAACGCGCTGGTCAGGGCCTTCGGCCTCAGCACTCGATGATGTTCACCGCGAGCCCGCCCCGCGCCGTCTCCTTGTACTTCACGCTCATGTCCGCGCCCGTCTCCTTCATGGTCTTGATGACCTTGTCCAGGGAGACCTTGTGGCTGCCGTCGCCGCGCAGCGCCATCTTCGCCGCGGTGACGGCCTTGACCGCGGCCATGCCGTTGCGCTCGATGCACGGGATCTGGACGAGACCGCCGACCGGGTCGCAGGTCAGGCCGAGGTTGTGCTCCATGCCGATCTCGGCGGCGTTCTCGACCTGCTCGGGGGTGCCGCCGAGGACCTCGGCGAGGGCGCCCGCGGCCATCGAGCAGGCGGAGCCGACCTCGCCCTGGCAGCCGACCTCGGCGCCGGAGATGGAGGCGTTCTCCTTGAAGAGCATGCCGATGGCTCCGGCGGCGAGGAGGAAGCGGACCACGCTGTCCTCCTTCTCCGCCTCGGTGGCGCCGCCGGCCGCGAAGTTCATGTAGTAGTGCAGCACGGCCGGGATGATGCCCGCGGCGCCGTTGGTGGGGGCGGTGACGACCCGGCCGCCCGCCGCGTTCTCCTCGTTGACCGCCATCGCGTAGAGGGTGATCCACTCCATCGCGTGGGTCTGCGGGTCGCCCTCGGCGCGCAGCTGACGGGCGGTGTTCGCGGCGCGACGGCGGACCTTGAGGCCGCCGGGCAGGATGCCCTCGCGGGACATGCCGCGCGAGACGCAGGCCTGCATGACGCGCCAGATGTCCAGCAGACCTGAGCGGATCTCGTCCTCGGTGCGCCAGGCGCGCTCGTTCTCGAGCATCAGCGAGGAGATCGACAGTCCGGTGTCCTGCGCGAGCCGCAGCAGTTCGTCGCCGGTGCGGAAGGGGTGCTTGAGGACGGTGTCGTCGAGAACGATCCGGTCCTCGCCGACCGCGTCCTCGTCCACGACGAAGCCGCCGCCGACGGAGTAGTACGTCTTCTCCAGGAGAGGGGCGCCCTCGTGGTCGTACGCGAAGATCGTCATGCCGTTGGCGTGGTACGGGAGGGCCTTGCGGCGGTGCAGGACCAGCTGCTCGTCGGCGTCGAAGTCGATCTCGTGCATGCCGAGCAGATTGATCCGGCCGGTGGTACGGATGCGTTCCACCCGGTCGTCGGCGGACTCCACGTCGACCGTACGGGGCGACTCGCCCTCCAGGCCGAGCAGGACCGCCTTGGGGGTGCCGTGGCCGTGACCGGTCGCACCGAGGGAGCCGTACAGCTCCGCGCGTATGGAGACGGTGTGGGCGATCAGGCCCTCGTTCTTGAGCCGGCGCGCGAACATGCGGGCGGCGCGCATCGGGCCGACCGTATGGGAGCTGGACGGGCCGATGCCGATCGAGAACAGGTCGAAGACCGAGATGGCCACGGGTGACTCCTCATAAGGGTTGGTAGACGTCGTTGTCTGCCGGGTGGTGCGGTACGGACCGGTCGGCCCGAAGAACAGCGGGGCAAGGGATGGGGCACCGCGCTCACTGCCCAGTGTGCGTGGTGCCCCGCCCGAAAGATGACGAAGTGTGTCCCGTATTACTCCGGGGACGACCCTCGTTCCGGACTACTACAGGCCGGGGTACAGCGGGAACTTCTCGGCCAGCGCGACGACACGGGCCTTCAGGGCGTCCGCGTCGTAGGACGGCTTGAGGGCCGACGCGATGACGTCCGCGACCTCGGTGAAGTCCTCGGCCTGGAAACCGCGGGTGGCCAGGGCCGGCGTACCGATCCGCAGACCCGAGGTGACCATCGGCGGTCGCGGGTCGTTCGGGATGGCGTTCCGGTTGACCGTGATGCCCAGCTCGTGCAGCCGGTCCTCGGCCTGCTGGCCGTCCAGCTCGGAGTTGCGCAGGTCGACGAGGACCAGGTGGACGTCCGTACCGCCGGACAGTACGGAGACACCGACCTCGGTGACGTCCGGCTGGACCAGGCGCTCGGCGAGGATGCGGGCGCCGTCCAGGGTGCGCTGCTGGCGCTCCTTGAACTCCTCGCTCGCCGCGATCTTGAACGAGACCGCCTTGGCCGCGATCACGTGCTCCAGCGGACCACCCTGCTGGCCCGGGAAGACCGCCGAGTTGATCTTCTTGGCCAGCTCCTGGGTCGACAGGATGACGCCACCGCGCGGACCGCCGAGGGTCTTGTGCGTGGTGGTCGTGACGACATGGGCGTGCGGCACCGGGTTGGGGTGCAGACCCGCGGCCACCAGGCCCGCGAAGTGCGCCATGTCGACCATCAGGTACGCGCCGACCTCGTCCGCGATGCGGCGGAAGGCGGCGAAGTCCAGCTGACGGGGGTACGCGGACCAGCCGGCGACGATCAGCTTCGGCTTGGACTCCTTGGCCAGGCGCTCGACCTCGGCCATGTCCACGACGCCGGTCTCGTCGACGTGGTACGGGACCACGTTGTAGAGCTTGCCGGAGAAGTTGATCTTCATGCCGTGGGTCAGGTGACCGCCGTGGGCGAGGTTCAGGCCCATGATCGTGTCGCCGGGCTTCAGCAGCGCGAACATCGTGGCGGCGTTGGCCTGCGCACCGGAGTGCGGCTGGACGTTCGCGGCCTCGGCGCCGAACAGCGCCTTGATGCGGTCGATGGCGATCTGCTCGACGACGTCGACGTGCTCGCAGCCACCGTAGTAGCGGCGGCCGGGGTAGCCCTCCGCGTACTTGTTGGTGAGGACGGAGCCCTGGGCCTCCATGACCGCGACCGGAGCGAAGTTCTCCGAGGCGATCATTTCGAGGGTGGACTGCTGACGGTGGAGCTCGGCGTCGACCGCGGCGGCGACGTCCGGGTCCAGCTCGTGGAGGGAGGAGTTGAGAAGCGACATCAGGTGGTCCCTTGGGTCTCAGTTGCCGGAGAACTCGGTGTACTCGTCGGCGGAGAGCAGGTCCTTCGGCTCCTCCGCGACGCGTACCTTGAACAGCCAGCCGCCTTCGAACGGAGCGGAGTTCACCAGCGACGGGTCGTCCACGACGTCCTGGTTCGCGGCGGTGATCTCACCGGTCACCGGCGAGTACAGGTCGCTCACCGACTTGGTCGACTCCAGCTCGCCGCAGGTCTCGCCCGCGGTCACCGTGTCACCGACCTCGGGGAGCTGGGCGTAGACGACATCGCCGAGCGCGTTGGCGGCGAATTCGGTGATACCGATCGTGGCCACACCGTCCTCGACGGCCGACAGCCACTCGTGTTCCTTGCTGTACCGCAGCTGCTGGGGGTTGCTCATGACCTGAATTCTCCTGTACGCGAGGGAGTGCTGATGAACGGTGGTCTTACGGTGTGAGACGGGACTACGTCACTTCCGAGGTGCGCGGACGTCACTTCTGACGCTTGTAGAACGGCAGCGCCACGACCTCGTACGGCTCGTGGCTGCCCCGGATGTCCACTCCGACGCCCGCGGTGCCGGGCGTGGCGTGCGTGACGTCCACGTACGCCATGGCGATCGGCTTGCCCAGGGTGGGCGACGGGGCGCCCGAGGTGACCTCGCCGACGACCTCGCCCCCGGCGACCACGGAAAAACCGGCGCGCGGTACGCGGCGGCCCTCGGCGATCAGGCCGACCAGCTTGCGGGGCGGGGCGGCCTCGGCGCGCTCGGCGGCGGCCCGGAGGGCTTCGCGGCCGACGAAGTCGCCGTCCTTCTCGAACTTCACGACCCGGCCGAGACCGGCGTCGAACGGGGTCAGCCCGGTGGTCAGCTCGTGCCCGTAGAGCGGCATGCCCGCCTCCAGGCGCAGCGTGTCGCGGCAGGACAGCCCGCACGGGATCAGGCCGCGGGAGGCGCCCGCCTCGGTGAGGGCCTTCCACAGCTGCTCGGCGTGCTCGGGGGCGACGAACAGCTCGAAGCCGTCCTCGCCGGTGTAGCCGGTACGGGCGATCAGCGCGGGGACACCGGCGACGGTGCCGGGCAGGCCGGCGTAGTACTTCAGGCCGTCCAGGTCGGCGTCGGTGACGGCGGCCAGGATGGCGGGGGACTCGGGGCCCTGGATGGCGAGCAGCGCGTACGCGTCGCGGTCGTCGCGCACCTCGGTGTCGAAACCGCCGGCCCGCGCGGTCAGCGCGTCCAGCACGATCTGGGCGTTGCCGGCGTTGGCGACCACCAGATATTCGGGGGCCTCGGTCTCGCCCAGCCGGTAGACGATCAGGTCGTCCAGGATGCCGCCGTCCTCGGCGCAGATCATCGTGTAGCGGGCGCGGCCCGCGGCGACGGTGGCGATGTTGCCGACCAGCGCGAAGTTCAGGAAGGCCGCGGCCTCGGGGCCGGTGACGGTGATCTCGCCCATGTGCGACAGGTCGAAGAGACCGGCCCTGGTGCGGACCGCGTTGTGCTCGTCACGCTCGCTGCCGTACCGCAGGGGCATGTCCCAGCCCGCGAAGTCGGTCATGGTCGCGCCCAGCGAACGGTGCAGGGCATCGAGGGCGGTGAGACGGGGGGCGGTGCTCATGGATGTGGCTCCCAGGGCATGACGACAGGACGATCCCTCCCCATCTGTCATCGGAACCTGAGAGGTTCGCCGAGAGCCCCATGAGGGGTTCGGCTTGCACCTTGGGTGGAGCCGCGGAGCGGCCCGCTTTTCAGATCTGCCTCATCCACGCGGTACGGGGCCTGAGAGATTCAAGGGAGGAACTTGCTCCTTCGGCGCCCGGCACATGCAGTGACCGGAACTCTCCCGCGCGGATTCAAGCGGCCTTTATGCAGTTGGCCCGGTCATCATTGCACGCGTCGCGCCGGAGCGGATCCCCGGTACCTCGCGGGAATCAACGGCGTGGACGGTTGTGCCGCATTACCTTTTCTTTACACTTCAGGGGCATGCGTGGGGTGACCCGACAGGGGAGGGGCGATGACGTTGCAGCGGTACGCGACGACCGCGGGGGTCGCGCACGGAGCGATGTCCGCACAGCCAGGGGCGGCACCGGTCACGGAAGCGTGCGGTCCGCACGCGCCCGTCGTGCGGGACCTGCGGGAGCGGGGCGGGCGCGGCCCGCGCAGCCTGCACTTCGCGGCGGGCGACGTGGTGGTGGTGTCCGGGCTGCCCGGCAGCGGCAAATCCACGCTCATCCGGCGGACGGTGACGACGGCCCACGCCATCGACTCCCAGGACACCCGGGACCGCTGGGCGGAACTCGTGCCCGGGTTATTGCCGTACGCCCTGTACCGGCCCCTCGTCCGCGCCGCCCACTACTGGGGGCTGTGGCGGGTGCTGCGCTCCGGGGAGTCCGTCGTCGTCCACGACTGCGGAACCCAGGCGTGGGTACGTGGCTGGCTGGCCCGTGCCGCGCGGCGCCGGGGCCGCGTCCTGCACCTCGTCCTGCTCGACGTGGCACCGCAGACGGCGAGGGACGGCCAGCGCGAACGCGGCCGCGGCGTCTCCGGATACGCCTTCGCCCGGCACCGCAGGGCGGTGGGGAGGCTGTTGCGGGGCACCGAGGCCGGCCTGCTGCCGCCCGGGTGCGCCTCGGCGGTGCTGCTGGACCGGGAGGCGGCCGGGCTGCTGGCCCGGATCGCGTTCGCGGACATACGGGGCCCGGGAGCCGGACGTTAACCTTCTGCCGGAAGGCTCGGGGAAGAAGGGGAAGCAGTGGACATTCCGGCACAGGGCCAGTCCCATCCGCAGAGCGGATGGCCCGCCAATGAGCTCGAAGAGGTGCTGATGGCCTCGGTGGGCAGCCCGGAGGCGGGCGGACGGCTCGTCGAGGTGCTCGGGCGCAGCCAGGTCTGGGTGCCGTTGCCGGGCGGCGGCGGACCCGACTCCGCCGACCTGGACCTGCCGACGCTGGAGATCGAGGGTGCCGCGTACGTCCCCGTATTCAGCTCCGAACAACAGTTCCTCAGCTGTGTCGGCACCGCCATGTCCTTCGCCGTCGCGCCCGCCCGCGATTTCGCCCGCGGACTGCCCCCGCAGCTCGGCATCGCGGTGAACCCGGGCGGTGCCGTCGGGATGCCGTTGCCGCCGCCCGCCGTGGCCGAGCTCTGCCGCGCCGGACGCAGCCTGCTGGACGGACCGGCCGGCGGCGGCCGGGTCCGGCTCTACGAGCCGGACTGGAAGGAGGAGCCCGTCGACTTCCTCGCCGCGGCGGCCGGTGAATTCGAGGAGAGCGGTGTCGTGCTCACCGCGCGCCGGACACTGGCCAGCATCGAGGGGGGCGAGCCCGTCCTCTTCATAGGCGTGGAGTTCTCCACCTGGGAGGGCGCCGGGCGCAATGCCCCCATGGACGCCCTCGGCCGTGCGCTCGGCCGCGTCGAGGTGCCCTGGCCGGTCAATCTGGTCCTGCTCGATGTGGCGCAGGACCCGGTCGGGGACTGGATGCGGGAGAAGGTCCGGCCGTTCTACCGGCGCGAGACCCAGTAGCGCGCCTACGGCTGCGGAGCCGATTGCCGCGTCGGCCCATGGCGTCAAGTCGGTGTCAGGACCGGCGCATAAGCTGGTTTGATGGCTGGTGCCACGGCATCATGCCGCACCCGTGTGCCCCGGGAGCGGCGGGCCGACACAGTGGCACAGAGGATCGAAGAGGGGGGCGGACCAGGTGAGTGCGTCAGGCACCGCGGCGGCCGGGCAGGTCGAGCACATGCTGCGCCAAGTGACGCCCGGGCGCTACGACGCGTACGAGGCACTGTTGCAGGCCCTCGCGAACGACCGGGTCTGGATGCTCCTCTGGCACGGTCAGGCGGGCTCGCCCGACGCCCAGTACGGGAACATGGAGGTCGACGGCCTCGGCTACGCCCCCTGTGTGACCTCCGCCCAGGAGCTCTCCGTCAGCGGCTGGAACCGGGCCCACGAGCTCGTCACCGGCCGCGACATCGCCCGCGCCCTCTTCCCCGACCGCTGGGGCATCTGGCTCAACCCGCACGCCCCGGGCGGCGGCGTCGGCATCCCCTGGCTGGACCTGCGCCGGATCGCCACCGGCCTCGACCGGATGCCCGCGGGCCCGCTCCGGCTCACCGAGCCGGCCATCGAGATCCCGCAGTTCTACGCCCTGCTCACGCAGAACGCCCACCACACCCCCGCGATCCGCTCGCTGCGCCGCGCCTGGGTGCAGCCCGCGCTCGGGGTCCCGTATCTCGCCATCGGCCTCGATCTCTACGACACGGGCCAGTCCTCGGTCGATACCGTGCGCGCGATGATGCAGCAGTCGATCGGCGCGGTCCCGGACGGGCTGCCCGTCTCCACGGTCGCGATGTCCGACGAGTACGACCCGGTCGCGATGTGGCTGCGCGCCAACACCCGCCCGCTCTACGACCGCGAGGCGCACGCCCCGGCGGCCGACTATGGCTACCCGCCGCCGCAGGGCGCGTACTGAGCCTGCCGGCAGTCCTGTACGTACCGGGGCACCCCGGCGCACCCGGAACGGCAGGTGTAGGTGCCGGGCGCGCCGGGAATGCATGCGTATGGTCCCGGATGGCTGGAACGTAACGTACGCATACGGCACCAACTCCCCGAATCCCGGCTCGCGTTCCCGGCCCTTCCGTACGTCCTCGTCCCGCGTGTGCCTCGCGGACCGTCCGCGAGGTTTCCCGCCCCCCATGTCCGAGATCTCCGTGCTGGGGATGTCTGATGATGAAAGCGGCGTGAATCTACGCGCGTGCCCCCCTTACGCCTCAACTGACCTGTGTTCGACGGGCGTTCACATCCGTCCGGATAACGGAACACTCCTGACCGCATCACGGTTAGGCATCCATTCGCCTGACGGTATGGCTACCGCGCGCAACAGCAATGAAGACTCCCGCAGCAAGGGCGTCCTGCCGCCTCTGTGTACGACTGACTGATCCGTGCCGCCACAGCGGCCAGTTCGGCCCGGCCACCGCCGGTTGAGAGGGGTCCTTGCCACGATGACGGCACCACTGCATGAGCCGACCACGGAAGCGGACCCGATCGCGACCGGTGGTCCCGCAGCCGACTCCGGGGTGAAGAAGGTCGAGGGACGGTCTCTCAAGCAGATCGCCTGGAACCGACTGAAGCAGGACAAGGTCGCGCTGACGGGTGGCATCGTTGTCCTCGTCCTGATCGTGGTGGCGATCTTCGCGCCCTTCATCGTGGGGCTGTTGGGGCACCCGCCGAACGAATTCCACCAGGACAAGCTCGACCCGCTGACCAATCTCCCCACCGGTTCCCTCGGTGGTGTGAGCGGCGACTTCCTCTTCGGCGTCGAGCCCAACAAGGGGCGCGACGTCTTCAGCCGGATCGTCTACGGCGCCCGGATCTCGCTGCTCGTGGCGTTCCTCGCGGCCTTGGTCGCGGTGGCGCTCGGCACGCTCTTCGGGATCATCGCCGGTTACTTCGGCGGCTGGGTCGACGCGGTGATCAGCCGGGTCATGGACGTGCTGCTGTCGTTCCCGCAGCTCCTGTTCATCATCTCCCTCGTCTCCGTCCTCCCCGACGATCTGCTCGGCCTCACCGGCAGCGGGGTGCGCATCGCCGTACTCGTGGCCGTCATCGGCTTCTTCGGCTGGCCGTACGTGGGACGCATCGTCCGGGGCCAGACGCTCTCGCTGCGCGAGCGCGAGTACGTGGAGGCGGCGCGCAGCCTCGGCGGCGGGCGCGGGTACATCCTCTTCCGCGAGCTGCTGCCGAACCTGGTGGCGCCGATCACCGTCTACGCGACGCTCATGATCCCCACCAACATCCTCACCGAAGCGGCCCTCAGCTTCCTCGGCGCCGGCGTCCGGCCGCCCACGGCCTCCTGGGGCGGCATGCTGCGGGATGCCCTGGAGACGTACGAGCACGACCCGATGTTCATGGTCTTCCCCGGCGTGACGATCTTCATCACCGTACTGGCCTTCAACCTCTTCGGGGACGGGCTGCGCGACGCCCTGGACCCCAAGGGGACCCGATAGCCCACGACTTGCCCCTGCTGCACTGTCAGGTGGCTCTTCCCATGGTTCTCCGGCAAGCAATGGCCTGGGACCGCGATCTCGGAGGTTACGAGAAAATGTCCACAGTTACCTCGAAACGACGGCTCACCGCTGGTGCGGCCCTCGTGGTCGCGGCGCTGATGACCACCACGGCGTGCGGCGGCGGCGGCGGCGACGACGGCGGCAGCGGCAGCGACAGCAAGGCGAAGGGCGCCGGCTTCAACGCGGCGTTCAACAAGGTCGCCAACGCGTCCACCAAAACGGGTGGAACCCTGAAGATGGTCGGCAAGCAGGACCTCGACTCCGCCGACCCCCAGCGTGCCTACTACGGCATGGCCTGGGACTTCATGCGCTTCTACACCCGCCAGCTGGTCACGTACGACACCAAGCCGGGCGCCGCCTCCACCAAGCTGGTCGGCGACCTCGCCACCGGCCCCGGTGAGATCACGGACGGCGGCAAGACGTACACGTACAAGCTGCGGTCCGGCCTCACCTGGGAGGACGGCTCCAAGCTGACCTCCAAGGACGTCAAGTACGGCATCGAGCGCATCTGGGCGACGGACACCATCACCGGTGGCCCGCAGTACCTGATGCAGACGCTGGACCCCAAGCACGAGTACAAGGGCCCGTACAAGGACACGTCCGCGGACAAGCTCGGTCTGAAGGCGATCGAGACGCCCGACGACAACACCATCGTCTTCAAGCTGCCCAAGCCCAACGGTGACTTCGAGCAGTTCCTCGCCATGCCGTCCGGCTCGCCCGTGAAGGCGTCGGAGGACACCAAGGCGAAGTACACCCAGCGGCCGTTCTCCGCGGGCCCGTACAAGTTCGAGACGTACAAGCCGGGCAAGAGCATCGTGCTCGTCCGCAACGACAAGTGGCAGAAGTCCTCGGACCCGCTGCGTCCCGCGCTGCCGGACAAGATCACCGTGACGATCTCCGCCAACCTGGAGGAGAACGACAAGAAGCTGATGGAGGGCGACTACGACGTCGACCTCAACGGCACCGGCATGACCCAGTCCGGCCGTGTCACCGCTGTCCAGGACCACAAGGACAGCGTCGACAACATGCAGACGTCCTTCGTCCGCTACGTCGCACTCGTCCACACGGCGAAGCCGCTGGACGACGTCCACTGCCGCAAGGCCGTCTTCTACGCCACGGACTTCGCGGCCCTGCAGCAGACCCGCGGTGGCGAGATCGCCGGTGGCGCGATCGCCAACAGCACCCTGCCGGCCTCCATCAAGGGCCACAGCGACTACGACCCGTACGGTGTCCTCGCCCGCAAGGGCAAGCCGGACGCCGCCAAGGCCAAGGAAGAGCTGAAGGCATGCGGTAAGCCCACCGGCTTCACCACCAAGCTCAGCGCCCGCAACAACAACCCGGGCGAGGTCGACGTCGCCGAGGCGCTCCAGGAGCAGCTCGGCAAGGTCGGCATCAAGATCGAGGTCGACCCGATCGACGGCGCCGAGGCCTCCAGCATCACCGGTTCGCCGTCCGTCGTGAAGAAGCGCGGCTACGGCATGACGATGAGCGGCTGGGGCCCGGACTTCCCGTCCGGCCAGGGCTTCGGCCAGCCGCTGTGGGACAGCCGGTTCCTCTCCGAGACCGGTAACTACAACGAGTCGCAGCTCAAGGACCCGCAGATCGACAAGCTCTTCGACGACGCGATCGCGGAGACCGACCCGGTCAAGGCCGGCGAGATCTACAAGAGCCTCGACAAGCGGATCCTGGACCAGGCCGACTGGATGCCCTTCATCTACGAGAAGAACATCACCTGGCGCGGTAAGCGACTGACGAACGCCTACATGTCCGACGCCTACAACGGCCGTTACGACTACGTCTCGCTCGGCGTCGTCAAGTAATCGCTGTAGTCAACAGCATGTGCAGTCAACCCGGTTGACTGCTCCACCGCCGCCGAAACCCGCCAGTCCGAAGGGCAGGTGATGGCCCGGGGCGGTGGCCGGGAGCCCCCACGAGGGGTTCCCGGCCACCGGCGGGCCGCGCACAGTGCTTGCTTATCTCATCCGGCGCCTGTTCGCCGTAGTCATCATGGTGCTCGTCGTACTGCTCGCGACCTTCACCATCTTCTTCATGCTGCCCAAGTGGGCGGGTCAGGACGTCGCAGTCCTCTTCGCCGGCAAGGCTTCCGGTGCCGAGCAGCTCCAGGGCATCCGGATAAAACTGGGTCTCGACGACCCTCTCCTCGTCCAGTTCTGGGACTTCGTCAAGGGCATCCCGATGGGGCGTGACTACGCGAACGGTGACGACATCACCCACTGCGCCGCACCCTGCTTCGGCTACTCCTTCCGCACGGAGGTACCGGTCTGGACCACCCTCAAGGACGCCCTGCCCGTCACCGGTGCGCTTGCCGCCGGTGCCTGCGTCCTGTGGCTCATCGGCGGCGTCGCCACCGGGGTCGTGTCCGCGCTCAGGCGCGGCACCATCTGGGACCGTGCCGCGATGACCACCGCCCTCGGCGGTGTCTCCCTGCCGATCTTCTTCACCGGCATGGTCGCGATGGGCGTCTTCGTGCACAACCTCGGCTGGGTGCACATCGCCGACAACCTCTCCACGGACGACGGCATCGGCACCTGGTTCCAGACCTTGATCCTGCCGTGGATCGTGCTCGCCTTCCTGAACGCCGCGATGTACGCCCGCCTCACCCGAGCCACCATGCTCGACGTGCTCGGTGAGGACTACATCCGCACCGCGCGTGCCAAGGGCCTGGGCGAGGGGACCGTCATCACCCGGCACGCCCTGCGCTCCGCGATGACGCCGATCCTCACCGTCTTCGGCCTCGACATCGGTGTGCTCCTCGGTGGCGCCGTCCTCACCGAGTCCACGTTCAACCTGCCGGGGCTCGGGCTCGCGGCGGTCCAGGCCATCAGCAACAAGGACCTGCCTGTGATCCTCGGCGTCACACTGTTCGCGGCTCTCGCGATCGCCGTCGCCAACCTCGTCGTCGACATTCTGTACGCCGTCATCGACCCGCGAGTGAGGCTGGGATGACCGAACTGCACAAGAGCGGTGCCGCGCTGGGCGAACCCGCCCCGGCGGGCTCGCCCGCTCCCTCCGCCTTCCTCGAAGTGCGCGACCTCAAGGTGCACTTCCCGACCGACGACGGTCTGGTCAAGTCCGTCGACGGGCTCAGTTTCACGTTGGAGAAGGGCAAGACCCTCGGTATCGTCGGGGAGTCCGGCTCCGGCAAGTCCGTCACGTCGCTGGCCATCATGGGTCTGCACACCGCGGGCCAGTACGGAAAGCGCAAGGCACAGCTCTCCGGCGAGATCTGGCTGGACGGCAAGGAACTGCTGTCCGCGGACCCCGACGAGGTGCGCAAGCTGCGCGGCCGCGACATGGCCATGATCTTCCAGGACCCGCTGTCCGCGCTGCACCCGTACTACACGATCGGCAAGCAGATCGTGGAGGCGTACCGCGTCCATCACGCCGTCGACAAGAAGACCGCCCGCAAGCGGGCGATCGAGATGCTCGACCGGGTCGGCATCCCGCAGCCCGACAAGCGCGTCGACAGCTACCCGCACGAGTTCTCCGGCGGGATGCGCCAGCGCGCGATGATCGCCATGTCGCTGGTCAACAACCCCGAGCTGCTGATCGCCGACGAGCCGACGACCGCGCTGGACGTCACCGTCCAGGCGCAGATCCTCGACCTGGTCCGGGACCTGCAGAAGGAGTTCGGCTCCGCGGTCATCGTCATCACCCACGACCTGGGCGTCGTGGCCGAGCTCGCCGACGACATCCTGGTGATGTACGGCGGCCGCTGCATCGAGCGCGGACCGGCCGAGCAGGTGTTCTACGAGCCCCGGCACCCCTACACCTGGGGACTGCTGGGCTCGATGCCGCGCCTCGACCGCGACCAGACCGACCGGCTCATCCCGGTCAAGGGTTCCCCGCCGTCGCTCATCAACATCCCGTCGGGCTGCGCCTTCAACCCGCGCTGCCCGTACGCGGACGTGCCCAAGGACGACGTGACCCGCACCGTACGGCCCGAGCTGCAGGAGGTCGGCAGCCGGCACTGGGCGGCCTGCCACATGTCGCAGGAGCAGCGGGAGCGTATCTGGACCGAAGAGATTGCGCCCAAGCTGTGAGCGAGGACAAGGCCGTGACGAGCGAGGACAAGGGCGTGGACGTTCCGGCGCAGAGGTCTGCCGGGGGCGGCGGGACGGTCAAGGACGCAGCTTCCCGCGAGGTGCTGCTCAAGGTGACCGGGCTGCAGAAGCACTTCCCCCTCAAGAAGGGGCTGCTGCAGCGCAGCGCCGGTGCCGTGAAGGCCGTCGACGGGATCGACTTCGAGGTGCACTCGGGTGAGACCCTGGGCGTCGTCGGGGAGTCCGGCTGCGGAAAGTCGACGATGGGCCGGCTGATCACCCGGCTGCTCGAACCCACCGCGGGGAAGATCGAGTTCGAGGGGAAGGACATCACGCACCTCGGCGTCGGCGCCATGCGCCCGATGCGCCGCGACATGCAGATGATCTTCCAGGACCCGTTCTCCTCGCTGAACCCCCGGCACACGATCGGCACGATCGTGTCGGCCCCCTTCAAGCTGCAGGGCGTCACGCCCGAGGGCGGCGTCAAGAAGGAGGTGCAGCGGCTGCTGGAGGTCGTGGGTCTCAACCCCGAGCACTACAACCGCTATCCGCACGAGTTCTCCGGCGGCCAGCGCCAGCGCATCGGGATCGCCCGCGCGCTCGCGCTCAACCCCAGGCTGGTCGTGGCGGACGAGCCGGTGTCGGCGCTGGACGTCTCCATCCAGGCGCAGGTGGTGAACCTGCTCGACGACCTCCAGGCCGAGCTGGGCCTGACGTACGTGATCATCGCCCATGACCTCTCGGTCGTCCGGCACGTCTCGGACCGGATCGCGGTGATGTACCTCGGCAAGATCGTGGAGCTGGCCGACCGCGAGTCGCTCTACAAGGCGCCGATGCACCCGTACACCAAGGCGCTGCTTTCGGCGGTGCCGATCCCGGACCCGAAGCGTCGCTCGGCCAAGAGCGAGCGCATCCTGCTGAAGGGCGACGTGCCGTCGCCGATCTCGCCGCCCAGCGGCTGCCGCTTCCACACCCGGTGCTGGAAGGCGACGCAGGTCTGCAAGACGCAGGAGCCGCCGCTGGTCGCGCTGAAGACCGGGCACCAGGTGGCCTGCCACCACCCGGAGAACGCGCCGGACCAGGTGCCCGGCGAGACGGTGACGGCGGCCGCGCGCGAGGCGATCGAGGTCGTCGAGGTGGGGAAGCCGGAGGCCGACACCGTACGGGAGCCGGAGGCCGACGTCGTACGGGAGCCGGAGGCCGAGGAGAACGCGCCGGACGAGAACGCGGCCGAGGAGAGCGGGGCCCAGAGCAACGCGGCCGACAAGAACGCGGCCGGCGACGGCGCCGCATCGCCCGGAACGCCGGAGGACAGCCCGAAGGAGTAGTACCGGCACAATTGCCCGGTGCTCAACGAACTGTTCACGTCCTCCGTCCAGCATGCGCTCGACATCGCCGGAATCTTCGTCTTCGCGATCTCCGGCGCACTGCTAGCCGTACGCAAGAACTTCGATGTCTTCGGCATCGCGGTACTCGCCGAGGTGACCGCGCTGGGCGGGGGGCTGTTCCGTGACATCATCATCGGGGCGGTCCCGCCTGCGGCCTTCACGGACCTCGGCTACTTCACCACCCCGCTCTTGGCCGCCGTCCTGGTGTTCTTCCTGCACCCGCAGGTCGAACGGATCCAGGTGGGCGTCAACGTCTTCGACGCGGCCGGCCTCGGGCTGTTCTGCGTCACGGGCACGGTCAAGGCGTACGGCTACGGCCTCGGACTCACCGCGTCGGCGGCCCTGGGCCTGGCCACCGCGGTCGGCGGCGGTGTGCTGCGTGACGTCCTGGCCAACGAGGTGCCCTCGCTGCTGCGCTGGGACCGCGACCTGTACGCGGTGCCCGCGGTCGTCGGCGCCACGGTGATCGTGCTGTGCATCCGCTTCGACGTGCTCAACGCGTTCACCAGCGGTGCCGCGGTGATCACGGCCTTCGCGCTGCGACTGCTCTCGATGCGCTACCACTGGCGGGCCCCGCGCGCCTACAACCGGCGGTCGGCGACGGCCGAAGAGGGGGCCGAGGCCTCCTGACACGTCCCGCGCCTGACGAGTCGCGCGGCCGACGAGACCTGCGCCTGACGAGTCCTGCGCCCGACAAGCCCCGCGCCTGACGCCGAATGCCAGCATCTTTCGGCCATTAAAAAGCTACCGCTCAGTAATACAATCGGTGTACGGTGCGTGGCATGGCACAGGCAGCAGAGCAGGTGGCGCGGACCGCGCAGGCAACCATCGGGGACAGCGAGTTCGACCGCGACACCGCCGTCACCCTTCGCGAAGAAGGCGTCTACGACGCGGAGCTCTCCGCCGGATGGACGATCATCCGCGCGGTCAACGGCGGCTATCTGCTGGCCATGCTCGGCCGTGCGCTCGGCGAGGCCCTGCCGCATCCGGACCCCTTCTCGGTCTCCGCGCACTACCTCACCGCGTCCGTCCCGGGCCCCGCGGTGATCCGCACCCAGACGGTCCGCACCGGCCGCACCCTCTCCACCGGCCAGGCATCCCTCTTCCAGTACGCGGAGGACGGCACCGAGGTGGAGCGCATCCGGGTCCTCGCCACCTACGGCGATCTGGACGCGCTGTCCGACGAGGTACGCACATCGGCGAAGCCGCCGGCCATCCCGCCGCCGGCGCACTGCCTCGGCCCGAGCGACGGCCCGGCCCCGATCCCCGGCAGCTCCGCCATCACCGAGCGGCTGGACATCAAGCTCGACCCGTCGACGATCGGCTGGGCCGTCGGCGCCCCCTCCGGCAAGGGTGAGATGCGCGGCTGGTTCGGTCTCGCGGACGGCCGCGACGCCGACCCGCTCTCGCTGCTGCTCGCCGTCGACGCGCTGCCGCCCACCTCGTTCGAGCTGGGCCTCAAGGGCTGGACGCCGACCATCGAACTCACCACCCACATCCGCTGCCGCCCCGCCCCCGGCCCCCTGCGCGTCTCCATCACCACCCGCAACCTCGCGGGCGGCTTCCTGGAGGAGGACGCGGACGTCTGGGACAGCGCGGACCGACTGGTGGCCCAGTCCCGCCAACTGGCCAGGGCGCCGCGCGCATAGCCGCACGGGGGAGCGAGGCGCGGTGCCCGGCCCGGTACGGCTACCGGGTCGCGATCCGCCCGGCACACACCCCGTCCCCGGGCGCCGGGCGGCGATCCGCCCGGCATACACACCCCGCCCCCGGGCTCGTAGAATCGAGCCCACCATGGCTTACCTCGACCACGCCGCGACCACGCCGATGCTTCCGGAGGCGATCGCGGCGATGACCGCCCAGCTCGCCGTCACCGGTAACGCGTCCTCACTGCACGCCGCCGGGCGCCGGGCCCGCCGTACCGTCGAGGAGTCGAGAGAGACCCTCGCCGACGCCCTCGGCGCACGCCCGAGCGAGGTGGTCTTCACCTCCGGGGGCACCGAGGCGGACAACCTCGCGGTGAAGGGCCTGTACTGGGCCCGCCGCGACGCCGACCCCCACCGCACCCGGGTGCTGGCCAGTCCGGTCGAGCACCACGCGGTGCTGGACGCCGTCGACTGGCTCGCCGAACACGAGGGCGCGAACGTCGAATACCTCCCCGTCGATCGGCACGGACGCGTCCACCCGGACGTCCTGCGCGAGGCGATCCTCCGTAACCCCGATGATGTCGCGCTGATCACCGTGATGTGGGCCAACAACGAGATCGGCACGATCATGCCGGTACGTGAACTGGCCGCCGTGGCCCGCGAGTTCGACGTGCCGATGCATGCGGACGCGGTGCAGGCCTTCGGGCAGCTGGAAGTCGACTTCGCCCGGTCCGGGCTGGCCGCGATGACGGTCAGCGCGCACAAGATCGGCGGACCGTTCGGCGTCGGCGCGCTGCTGCTCGGCCGTGAGTACACCCCCGTACCCGTGCTCCACGGCGGCGGCCAGGAGCGGCACGTCCGCTCGGGCACCCTCGACGTGCCCGCCATCGCCGCCTTCGCCGTCGCGGGACGGCTGGCCTCCGACGGGCGCGAGGAGTTCGCCCGCGAGATCGGCGCACTCCGCGACGACCTCGTCGCGGCGGTGCTGGCGGCCGCGCCGGATGCCGTCCTCGGCGGTGACCCGGCCCCGGGCGGCCGGCTCCCCGCCAACGCCCACTTCACCTTCCCCGGCTGCGAGGGCGACTCCCTGCTCCTGCTGCTCGACGCCCAGGGCATCGAATGCTCCACGGGCTCCGCCTGCACCGCCGGGATCGCCCAGCCCAGCCACGTCCTCCTGGCCACCGGCACCGACCCGGACCTGGCCCGCGGCACCCTGCGTTTCTCGCTCGGCCACACGTCCACCAAGCAGGACATCGACGAGGTGGCCCGCGCGATCGGACCGGCGGTACAGCGGGCACGGACAGCGGGACTCAGCTAAGGCCTCTCGGCCCCGTCCAGTCACCGGCCCCGTCCAGTCACCGGCCCCGTCCTGTGATCGGCCCTGTCCGGGATCGGGCGGGGCCGCGTGGTCACCGGTGGGGCCAAGCGGTCACCGCGTGGTCGCCGCCCGGACCAGCTTCAGATACCGGTCCCAGTCCCAGTGCTTCCCCGGATCGGTGTGGTCCGTGCCCGGCACTTCCACATGCCCGACGATGTGCTCGCGGTCGACCGGCATCCCGTACCGCCCGCATATCGCCGCCGTCAGCCGCGCCGAAGCCCCGTACATCGCCGCCGTGAAGTCCTGCGGGCGGTCCACGAACCCCTCGTGCTCGATGCCGACACTGCGCTCGTTGTACGACCTGTTCCCCGCGTGGAACGCCACATCCAGCTCACGGATCATCTGCGTCACATGGCCGTCCTTGCGCACCACATAGTGCGCCGCCGCCCCGTGCCCCGGGTTCTGGAAGACCTTCACCGCGCTTTGGTAGCTGCCCTGGGTGACATGGATGACGACCCGGTCGATCGGATAGTCGGCGGGACGGTCGGCCCGCCGCCAGTTCGCTGCGGACGCCGATATCCACTCGGCCCGTGCGAAGTCCACCTCGCCCGGCGTGCGGGGCTTGTCCACCCCGGGCAATCGCCACCAGGCGCGCTCCAGCTTCTCCCGCGCCAGCGCGGCCGCGCCCACCGCCGTGACGGCAGTGCCGATCAGCAGCCCGCGCCGGCTGATGCCGTGCCCGGACTTCGCCCCCGCGGAGCCCTTGGCGCCAGCCGTCCCCTTGGTCCCCATGTGGTCCACAACGCATATCCGTGAGCGTTCGGTTCCCGGCGCCCCGTACTCTGGTGGAGCTATGACTGAGACTTCCCAGCGTCCCCTCCGCGTTCTCGCCGCCATGTCGGGCGGTGTCGACTCCGCCGTCGCCGCGGCCCGCGCCGCCGAGGCGGGGCACGACGTGACCGGTGTGCACCTCGCCCTGTCCGCGAACCCGCAGTCCTTCCGTACCGGAGCGCGCGGCTGTTGCACGATCGAGGACTCCCGCGACGCGCGCCGCGCCGCGGACGTCATCGGCATCCCGTTCTACGTGTGGGACCTGGCGGAACGCTTCCGCGAGGATGTCGTGGACGACTTCATCGCCGAGTACGAGGCCGGGCGCACCCCCAACCCGTGCCTGCGCTGCAACGAGAAGATCAAGTTCGCCGCGCTGCTCGACAAGGCCCTCGCGCTCGGCTTCGACGCCGTGTGCACCGGCCACTACGCCACCGTCGTACTGCGGGAGGACGGCAGCCGCGAGCTGCACCGCGCCTCCGACATGGCCAAGGACCAGTCGTACGTCCTCGGCGTCCTGGACGACAAGCAGCTCGCCCACGCGATGTTCCCGCTCGGCGACACCCTCACCACCAAGGACGAGATCCGCGCCGAGGCCGAGCGCCGGGGCCTCGCCGTCGCCAAGAAGCCCGACAGCCATGACATCTGCTTCATCGCCGACGGCGACACCCAGGGCTTCCTGGCGAGCCGGCTCGGCACGGCCGAGGGTGACATCGTCGACGAGTCGGGTACGAAGGTCGGCACCCACGAGGGCGCCTTCGGCTTCACCATCGGCCAGCGCAAGGGCCTGCGCATCGGCCACCCCGCCCCCGACGGCAAGCCGCGCTACGTCCTGGACATCTCCCCGGTGAACAACACAGTGACGGTCGGCCCGGTCGAGTCCCTGGACGTCACCGCCCTCACCGCCATCAGGCCCCGCTGGTGCGGCACCGCCCCGTCCGGTCCCGGCACGTACACCGCCCAGCTCCGCGCCCACGGCGGCGAGACGGAAGTGACGGCCGAACTGGTCGACGGAACGCTGAACGTCACCTTCACCGAGCCGGTACGCGGCGTGGCCCCCGGCCAGGCGGTCGTCCTGTACGACGGCTCCCGAGTGGTCGGCTCGGCGACGATCGCGAGGACGGTACGGCGGGAGACCGCGGCGGCGTCCGGCTGAGATCGGCCCGGTTGCCTGGCTTCGGCTGAACGCCGGGGCCGACACTGCCAGGACGGCCGTCACAGGCCGCTGGCTCGAACGGCAGGCCCCAGGGCCGGTCCCGGCGGATCTCATCGGCGCCCTCGCGCCGCAGTGCCGTCACCAGCTTCCGGAACTGGCGCGCGCTCAGCCCGCTGAACGGGGCTACCCAGGTCGGCTCCGACGCCGTGATCAGACCAGCCACCGCAAGATCATTCCATTGCGGCAGGGCGTCAGGTCGACTCTTGCGCGACCGCCTTGCGTACGTGCTCAAGCCGCAGCCGGTTCTCCTCCAGCCACCCGGACACCACGTCCACGGGCACCTGCACCGCGATCTGCGTCGAGGGCGAGTCGTGCACGGTCACCTCCATCGGATCCTCGGGAACCACCGCCAGCCACGCACCCCGACCGCCGGGAGGCCACTCGGCCCCCTCCTGGGCCTCAAGGGCATCGAGGCAACGACCCCATTCATCCAGATCACTGTCTGAAACGTGCAGTCGAACGCTGCCGTTGACGAAGCCGCTCTCCAGCACGATCTCGGCCGCGTAGTACCTCTCTTCCCCCATCACCATCGGGGCATCGCATGCGACCCTGACGGTCACGCCCTGCACGCGATCAGCGAGCCGGAAGAGTTCCAGGGCCTGTGCATCGTCAATCATGGCTACCTTGTGGACGAGTGAGTGGGCAGGATGCTCTGATCCTCTCGCACCCCGATTCACAACGATGGTGACCACGCAAGACTGCAACAACAAGGGCCTCCCAGTCGCGCTGGCTTCAACAACCGTGAAATCAACGCAAGTCGGTGGACCCATGCCGGAGGCCTCCGCGTTGCCTGCACAGAAGGACGAGGCTGCGGTCAGCTTGTGTGACTTCGAGCGATAGGTGGCCAGGGGCGCTCGGATCCGCCCTGGTCAGCCCTCCGTGACGATTCGTAGTTGGCCACTGTGTCGACCGATAGTTGGCCATCGGGGATCCGAACTGCATGGCCGAGTCTGATTCGGGAGACCGACGTGCTTCGGCCCCCGTGCTGCTGTGCAGCGCGGGGGCCGAAGGGGTGCCGTCCTCGCTCCGACTCAGGTCACTGGATTTCGGTGGCTCTGGTCACCATGCGTTGATGACCGGCGCGTCGGGTTCGTGCTGCCGCCAGGCCTCGTTGAGGCGCGCGAGCCGGTCCGCGGCGGCGATGCCGCGCAGGGACGCGACCTTGCCGTCGCTGACTTCGAACGCCACGGCGCCCACGACCCGATCGTCGACCACGGCGAGGACGGCCGGGGAGCCGTTGACCAGCGCGATATGCATCGCGGGCGAGCCGCCGGCCAGCCGCCGCTTCGCCGGCGTGGGCTTGAAGCCGGCCCGCACGTAGGAGGCGACCCGCTCGCGCGTCTTGTACCGCAACAGCCGCTTGGCCAGTCCGGCGCCGTCCGAGACCGCCGTCACGTCGTCGGTGAGCAGCGCCACCAGCCGTTCGGTGCGCCCCGACGTGGCGGCGGCGAGGAACTCCTCGACGACCCGGCGCGCGGACGCGGGGTCGGCCTCGCCGCCGCGGCGGCGCTCGGCGGCGACCCGGATCCGGGCCCGGTGGACATGCTGCTGGCTCGCGGGCTCGGTGATGTCGAGGATCCCGGCAATCTCGGCGTGGCTGTACGAGAAGGCCTCACGCAGGACGTAGACGGCCCGCTCGACCGGCGAGAGGCGCTCCAAGAGGGTCAGTACGGCCAAGGACACCGATTCGCGCTGCTCGAAGGTGTCGGCCGGGCCGAGCATCGGGTCGCCCTCGAGGAGCGGCTCGGGCAGCCAGGCACCGGCCGCTCGCTCGTGGCGCGCCTGCGCCGAGCGGAGCCGGTCGAGGCAGAGGTTGGTGACGACCTTGGTCAGCCACGCTTCCGGCACCTCGACCCGTTCTCGGTCTGCGGCCTGCCAGCGCAGGAACGTGTCCTGCACGGCGTCCTCGGCGTCGGCGGCCGAGCCGAGCAGACGGTACGCGAGCGAGGCCAGCCGGCCCCGGCTGGCCTCGAACCGATCGATGGCTGCGCTGTCCATTCGGAACAGCCTATGCGGCGCCCCTCACACCGGCCTGGTCAGGCGCGGTGGCCAGGCGACGCTTGCGCTTCGGCATGCCGAAGGTCGGGTGGGCGATGCCCCACCCGGCCCCCTTGAGCACGCCCGACTTGAGCCGCGCGGCGGTCCGGCCGCCCAGGTACCAGGACTTCGACCGGACGTCACCGTCCACCATCTGGAAGATCGCGTCCCGCCGCCCGAGGCTGATGTGGTTGCCGTGGTACTTCAGCCCGGTGGTCGGGACCTCGCTGCCCGTCAGGCGCGCGATGATCGCGGCGGTCGCCTGCATGTTGGTGAAGCCGGCCGAGGCGCAGGACATCGGCAGCGGCCGGCCGTTCTCGCCGATCGCGTAGACGCAGTCACCGGCCGCGTAGACGTCCGGGTGCGAGACCGAGCGCATGGTGCGGTCGACGACGATCTGGCCGGTCTCGGCGACCTCCAGGCCGCTGGCGGCCGCGATGGGGTGCACGGCGAACCCGGCCGACCACACCGTCACGTCGGCCGGGATGGACGTACCGTCGGCGGCGATCGCCTGTGTCGGCTCGACGGCTTCGATGCCGGTGTGCTCGTGGACGGTGATGCCGAGCCGGTCGAAGGCAAGGCGCAGGTGACGGCGGGCCTTCGGGGAGAGCCAGGCGCCCAGCTCGCCGCGGGCGGCGAGCGCGACCGAGAGGTCGGGCCGGGACTCGGCGAACTCGGTGGCGGTCTCGATGCCGGTCAGCCCCTCACCGACGACCAGCACGGTGCCGCCCTCGCCCAGGCCGGCCAGGCGCTCGCGCAGACGCAGCGCCGAGGACCGGCCGGTCACATCGAAGGCGTACTCGGCCACGCCGGGGACGCCATGGTGGGCTACGGAGCTGCCGAGCGCGTAGAGAAGCGTGTCGTACGCGAGCTCGCCGTCGCCGTCGCCGTCCTCGCCGGTCACGGCGACGGTCCTGCGCTCGGGGTCGACGCCGGTGACGCGCGCCAGGCGCAGCCGCACCCCGGTGCCCGCGAATACGTCGGCGAGCTTGCGGAACGCGAGGTCCTGGCCGATCGCGAGCTGGTGGAGCCGCATCCGCTCAACGAAGTCGGGCACGGCGTTGACGACGGTGATCTCGGTGTCGGCGGGGGAGAGTCGGCGGGCCAGGTTTCCGGCGGCGAAGGCCCCGGCGTATCCGGCGCCGAGTACGACGATGCGGTGCTTCATGGCGTTGCTCCTGTCTCGTTCGCGTGCCCTTTGGACGAGACGGCGCCCCGATTGCTGACAGGAGCCGGGTGTGACGTAGGTCACCGAGCTAAGGCGAGCGGCTGAGCCTCCGGCAGACGCTTGGGCCTGTCTTGGGCAGTCGAAACGGGGCGATGGCCAACTATCGGTCGGCGTCACAGCTTGGTGTTTAACCTCGCCGGGTCAGGCGACCCGGCGAGGTTAAACACCAAACTAAGTTGATCAGCATGAACACGCAGGGGCGGAGCTATCGCTACGTGGGGCCTGCCGACTTGAAGGCGCTGGTCCAGCCGGGAGGCGAGGGCCGGAGCATGCACTCGTCGGCGGACTTCAACGAGTGGGCCTCGAAGCGGGCGATAGAGGAGCTCGCCGAGCCGTTCACCTTCGTCGTCGATGCCGCCGGGGTCTTGCGGCTGGCGCCGCGCCGGAGTGAGCACGTGGCGTGTGCCGGTGGAGGAGCGGTACTGAGTGCCGGTGAAGTGAGCTTCCGCGAGGAGTCGGGGCGGTGGGCGGTCGACGAGGTCAGCAACCAGTCGACCGGGTATTGCCCGGACGCCAGTTCGTGGCCGGCCGTCGCGGACGCTCTGGACCGCGCTGGGATCGTTCGTCCACTGGGCTTCACCCACGAGGTGGTGTTCCGGCGCTGTCCGTCGTGCCAGCAGCTGAACATCGTTCGAGAGGAGGACTTCGTATGTGTCTTCTGCGATGAGGCCCTGCCGCTGGAGTGGAACGTGGACGGCGCGGGCGCCAAGTGATCGGCGGTTCCCGCCGGGAACGCCCCGCAAGGAGGCGAGAACTGCCCAGCCTCGGTGGGACTGTCGTCCGGAGCCCCATAGATCTGTACGTACTCGGCCTGCAAACGCCGGATCGATCGAGGCGCAGATTGCGAAGCTGCGCGCGGTGCAGCAGGGAGCCGTCGAGGATCTGCTCAGTAGTGAGGAGAAGGCTTTGGCCCGATGACTGGTTTCCAGGTCAGCCGATTTCGCTGTGGCCGGTCTTCACGCCCAGGACAAGTGCACGCAGCGCACCCCGGCTTGTCACCAGAACGGCATCCGGGCTCTCGCTCTCGCGCAGCGCAACGCCGTCGGCTCCCGACGCAGCGACCTCGACGCAGTTGTTGCCGCCGCCTGCGCAGAACGATGAGCGCTGCCAGTCACGTTCGGGCATATCTTGACCTCTCACAGCTCGCGGGCAATGGACCGGATGAGCCCTCGTGACTCTTCAGGAGGGAGCGCGGAGCGTTCCATCAGGTCCAGAAGGGAACGATAGTTCCCCAGCGGCGTCGGGGCATCAATGAATTGGCCGCCGAACGATGTGTCGAGCTGGACCGTGTCAAGCTGTGGGACGGAGCCCTCGGCGTAGAGGACCGACTGCCCGGCGCCGTGGAAGGGGCCCGCACTGAACGGGATGACCAGCAGAGTGACGTGATCCAGCTCGGATGCGTCCGCGAGATAGTGGAGCTGTCGGCGAGAGACATCCCGACCGCCGAACTCCAGCCGCAGTGCTGCCTCATGGATGATGCCGAGGTATGGGGTCAGGTTCTCTCCGGTGATGACGGCCTGGCGACCCATGCGGTGGGCTACCCGGAGTTCCACCTCCAGCCGGGGCAGCTGCGGCACTGCGAAGTCGAAGATCGCCCGCGCGTGCTCCTCGATTTGAAAGAGGCCTGGCAAGTGGACGGTTTGTGCCGTGCGGATGCGCGTAGCGAAGTGCTCGATCTCGGAGACGTCGAGATGCCCGTCGGGGAGTTTGCCTCGGTACTCGTCCCACCAGTGCCGCGCCCGTCGACCGCCTGCCATCGAGGCGAGTGCATCGATCAGCGCTGAGTCCGGGCACCCGTAATGGCAGGCGATCTGGCGGACGCGTTCCTCGCTGAGCCCGGTGCGGCCGGCCTCGACGTTGGAGATCATCGTGCGGTCCGCGCCGAGCATTGCGGCCGCCTCCAGGATCGAGATGCCAGCCTGCTCGCGCATGCGCCGGACTTCAACGGCCAGGCGACGCTGGCGGCCTGTGGGTGCATTTCGTGGAGCCATGGGTCCTCTCTCGTGCGTGCACAGTCTTGCAGGGGCCTGTGAAGCGGTCCAGCGAGTCAAATAACGACTCACTCATTCGTGGAAAAGTGCTCACACGTGAGTCGCAGTGCCTTAGTTTGTGACCTGCGCCGCCGACGTGACCGTGTGTTAAGGAAGTGCACCGATCCACCCCGCCCACCCGGGAAGGCGGGCCCCGGATCGGCATTGCCACCGCCACCACGGCAGCAACCGCCCGTGGCGCACGTCCACTTGTCACCACTCGCACGCACCCAGGAGGTGCCCGTGAGGGCTGAATCCACCCCCTGCACCCCGTACGCCCACCACCCCGCCCCCATCCCGTTCGCTGAACCCTGGCAGTACGAGCTCGCCTTCCCCTGCGACCCGCGCAGCCCCCGCATCGCCCGTACGACCCTCCGCGCCATCCTCGGTGCCCACGAACTGACCGAACTCAGTTATCGCGCCGAGCTGTTGACGTCCGAGCTGACCACCAATTCCGTGCAGCACACCAAAGGGCCTGCCGCCGTCCGGCTTCAGTGGCGGCACCCCGTGCTCCGGATCAGCGTCTGGGACATGAGCCCGGACCTGCCCAAGCCGTACGCCCCGCCCGCCGACCCCCACGCCGAAGCCGGGCGTGGCATGGCCATCCTCGAACTCGTCGCCGACCGCTGGGGCGGGTGTGCCATAGGGGAGGGGGCGTACGGGCCGGGCGGCAAGACCGTCTGGTTCGAGCTCGGGCTCGGAGCCTGAGCGCGGCGACGGCGATGCCCCGCTCGGCCACGTCCGCCCCCTGTACGGGCGTGGCCGAGCGGGGCGGACCGTGGGTTCAGGAGGCCTGGCGTACGTACACGTCCCTGGCGAAGAAATCCGCCAGGACTGGGGTCATCGCCTGGGGCGCCGGATCGCGCGTCTGGCCCGTCAGGGTGTGGCGGCGGGCGCGCGGGAGAGCCTCCGCCAGGGCGCGGGGCGCGAGCCGGGCCGGGGTGGGGCTGAGGCCGCCGCAGACCACCAGCGTGCGCGCTGTGACAGACGCGAACCGCTCGGCCGGGATTGCGCCGTTGCCGAGAATCGCATCGTCGTACCCGAGCGTGTGCGCCATCGACACCAGGCCGCGCCACAGCGGTGCGCGCCGCATCCGGGCGATCATGTCGGCCGGTACACCCGTCACGGACAAGAACAACGAGCGGTGACTGACGATCAGTCGGAGATGGTCTCGGTGTCGTAGAAGCAGAAGTGGTCCTTGATCGCGGCGACTTCGGGCTTGGGTTCCGGATACGCCCAGACGAGATCGGCCGCGTCCGGCAGAGACCAGTAGGAGGCATCGCCCTTGAATGGGCAGTGGGTGTGGGTGTCCGAAACCGTCAGGAGTTCTGTACGGACGTCCTCGGGCGGCAGGTAGTAGCGGACCGGACAGCCCGTCTCGCGCAGGACGAGCGGGCGCCGGCTCTCGGCGAGCACGCGCCCGTCGCGCACCACACGTACATGCTCGGTGCCGGGTTCGACGGTGATGATGTGTCCTCGTGTGGAAGTCATGTCTGGTTCAGCAGCGTCGCGGGCCGGTTTCTTCCCCGGGCGGACGGCCGGATTTCCACCCGCCTGCCCGGGAGTGTCAGAGGTGGCCTTTACGGTGTCCGCATGAACATCTGCGTTTTCCTCTCCGCCGCCGACCTCGACGACCGCTACACCCAGCCCGCCCGCGAATTCGCCGAAATGCTCGGCCGGGGCGGACACACACTGGTCTGGGGAGGGTCGGAGAGCGGGCTGATGAAGGTCGTCGCCGACGGGGTGCAGGAAGCGGGCGGACGGCTGGTCGGGGTGTCGGTCGACTTCCTGGCCGCGAAGGCGCGTACCAATGCGGACGAGATGGTGATCGCGCGCGATCTCGCCGAGCGCAAGGCGCTGCTCCTGGAGAAGGCCGACGCGGTCGTGATCATGGTGGGGGGCACCGGGACGCTCGACGAGGCGACCGAGATCCTGGAGCTGAAGAAGCACGGCAAGCACGACAAGCCGGTGGTCCTGCTCAACACGGCGGGCTTCTACGACGGGCTGCGCCAGCAGTTCCAGCGCATGGAGGATGAGGGCTTCTTGCCCCTCCCGCTGACCGACCTGGTGTTCTTCGCGAAGGACGGCGTGGGCGCCCTGGCCTACCTGGAGGAGGGTTCCGGCTTGCGGTGAAGCGGCGGCGGGGAGTGAGGGGAGTGCGGGCGTGAGGGTAGCTTGATCGGGCGGGATGTGAGTCGGCCGGGCGAGATCGGACGGGGCCCGATCTGGCCGGATGCGATCGGGTGGGATGCGATCATGGGGGCATGCCCACTCATGTCATCACCGGCGCCGGTTCCGGCATCGGTGCAGCCGTCACCCGTCGTCTCCTGGAGCGCGGTGACGAGACCGTGCTGCTGGCTCGCGACGCCGGCCGAGCGAAGGAGCTGGCCGCGCTCCACCCCGGCGCTCGCACGCTCGTCGGTGACCTCTCCAACCCGGACCGGCTCTCCTGGGCGCTCGCCCAGCAGGCGATGCCGGAGCGGGTCGACTCGCTGCTGCACATCGCGGGCGTCGTCGAGCTCGGCAAGGTCGGTGACCTCACGCCCAAGGCGTGGCACTTCCAGCTCAACGCCAACCTGGTCGCGCCCGCCGAGCTGACCCGGCTCTTCCTGCCGCAACTGCGGGTCGCCCAGGGCCATGTGCTCTTCGTCAACTCGGGCGCCGGCCTCTCCGCGAGCGCCGAGTGGAGCGCGTACGCCGCGAGCAAGCACGGCCTGAAGGCGCTTGCCGACGCGCTGCGCCAGGAGGAGCACGGGAATGGGGTTCGTGTGACCTCCGTCTATCCGGGGCGCACCGCCAGTCCCATGCAGGCCAAGGTCCACCAGCAGGAGGGCAAGGAGTGCGACGCCTCCCGCTGGATCGACCCGGAGTCGGTGGCCACCACGATCGTGATGGCCATCGACCTGCCGCGCGACGCCGAGGTCAACGACCTCACGGTGCGACCCGGGCGCTGAGCAGCCCCGGCCCCCGACCGCCGCCGGTGGACGGGGCCGGGCACGGCCGTAGGCTTCCCGTGTGAGCGAGAAGAGCAAGTTCAGGGTTCGCCCGGCCACCGGAATCGGTTCCATGCCCGGGTCAGACGCACGGGAGGCGGCGAAGACCGTCACCGGTTCCTTCGGGGACGGCCAGGGCCTGCCGTACCTGGCCGAACTGCCGGCCCGCGGGCCCGGTGCGGACATGATCGGGCGGACCATCGGGCTGCTCGTCGACCTGTACGGCCATGTCGAGCCCAGCGGCTGGCGGATCAGCGACCGGCCCGGACGGGACACCCGCCGGGCCAGGTCCTGGCTCGGCGAGGACCTCGACGCGCTGGAGGAGTTCACCCAGGGGTACGAAGGGCCGCTCAAGGTCCAGGCGGTCGGTCCCTGGACGCTGGCCGCCGCGCTGGAACGGCGGGGCGGCGAGGCCGCGCTCGGCGACCCGGGGGCCTGCCGCGACCTGGCGGGCTCACTGGCGGAGGGGCTCCGCGCCCACCTCGCGGAGGTACGGCGCAGGATGCCCGGCGCCGAAGTGATCCTCCAACTCGACGAACCGTCGCTGACCGGCGTACTGCACGGCCGGATCCGGACGGCCAGCGGCTACCGCACCTACCGGGCCGTCGATCGCCAGGTCGTCGAGGGCACCCTGCGCGATGTGCTGGCGGCAGGCGGCGACGGCGCGACGGTCGTTCACACCTGTGCGCCCGAGGTGCCGTTCGCGCTGCTGCGCCGGGCCGGGGCCGACGGAATCTCGTTCGACTTCTCGTTGCTCACCGAGCGTGAGGAGGAGGCGATCGGGGAAGCGGTCGAGGGCGGCACGCAGCTCTTCCTCGGGGTGGTGCCGGGCACCGACCCGGCCTCGGGTGATTTGTCAGACCCGGGCGGTAGCGTCATGGGTGTCAGGACGCTGTGGCGCAGGCTGGGGCTGAATCCGGGGACTCTGACGGAGTCCGTGGTGATCACCCCGTCGTGCGGGCTCGCGGGTGCCTCGCCCGCGTATGCGCGCGCCGCGCTCGCCCACTGCGCCCGGGCCGCGAGATCGCTCGCAGACAACCCTGAGTAACGGGGCAACGGGTAACGGGAGGACGAGACGATGGCCGGCGAACAGCAGATGTCAGTGCCCGCACAGGCTCGGGAGCAGCACGCACTCCTTGCCGAGCAGATCGAGGAGCACCGCTTCCGGTACTACGTGAACGACCAGCCGGTCGTGAGCGATGCCGAGTTCGACCGGCTGATGCGCGCGCTGGAGGCCCTGGAGGAGACGTATCCGCAGCTGCGCACGCCGGATTCGCCGACACAGAAGGTCGCGGGGCCGTACCAGACGGAATTCACCTCCGTCGAGCACCGCGAGCGGATGCTCTCGCTGGACAATGCCTTCGACGACCTGGAGTTGGCGGCCTGGGGCGAGCGGATCGCCAAGGACGTCGGCACCACCGACTACCACTTCCTGTGCGAGCTGAAGGTCGACGGACTCGCGGTCAACCTCACCTATGAGTACGGGCGGCTGACCCGGGCCGCGACCCGCGGCGACGGCCGCACCGGCGAGGACATCACCCCCAATGTCCGTACGATCGCCGAGATCCCGCACCGGCTGAGGGGTGAGCGGATTCCGGCGCTGGTCGAGATCCGCGGCGAGGTCTTCTTCCCGATGGAAGCCTTCGAGGAGCTCAACGCCCGGCTCGTCGAGGCCGACGACAAACCGTTCGCCAACCCGCGCAACGCGGCGGCGGGTTCACTGCGCCAGAAGGACCCGAAGGTCACCGCCACCCGCCCGCTGCACATGGTGGTGCACGGCATCGGCGCCCGTGAGGGCTTCGACATCGACTGCCTCTCGCACGCCTATGAGCTGCTGCACGCATGGGGTCTGCCCACCGCCAAGCACAACAAGGTGGTGGACTCCCTCGACGGGGTAAGGGAGTTCATCGCGTACTTCGGCGAGAACCGGCACTCCGTGGAGCACGAGATCGACGGCGTCGTCGTCAAGCTCGACGAGATCCCGCTCCAGGGCCGGCTCGGCTCCACCTCGCGCGCCCCGCGCTGGGCGATCGCCTGGAAGTACCCGCCGGAGGAGGTCAACACCAAGCTGGTGAACATCCGGGTCGGCGTCGGACGCACCGGCCGGGTCACCCCGTACGCCCAGGTCGAGCCGGTCGAGGTGGCGGGCTCCGAGGTCGAGTTCGCCACCCTGCACAACCAGAACGTGGTGAAGGCGAAGGGCGTCCTCATCGGGGACACGGTGGTGCTCCGCAAGGCGGGCGACGTGATCCCGGAGATCCTCGGCCCGGTCGTCGATCTGCGCGACGGTACCGAGCGGGCGTTCGTGATGCCGACGCACTGCCCCGAGTGCGGTACGGAACTGAAGCCCATGAAGGAGGCCGACGTCGATGTCCGCTGTCCCAACGCGCGTTCCTGCCCCGCGCAGTTGAGGGAGCGACTCGCCTACCTCGCGGGCCGCAAATGCCTCGACATCGACCACTTCGGCTATGTCGCGGCCGCGGCCCTGACCAAGCCGCTGGAGCCCGCCGAGCCGCCGTTGCGCGACGAGGGCGATCTCTTCGGGCTGACCGTCGAGCAGCTGCTGCCGATCCGGGCGTATGTCCTGGACCCGGACAGCGGACTGCCCAAGCGCGATCCGAAGACCGGTGAGGAGAAGACGGCCTGGGTCTTCGCCAACCAGCAGGGCGAGCCGAAGAAGAACGCCCTCGCCATGCTCGACGCGGTCGCCGCGGCCAAGGAGGCCCCGCTCGCCCGGATCCTGACCGGGCTCTCGATCCGTCACGTGGGCCCGATCGCGGCCCAGGAACTGGCCCGTCAGTTCCGCTCCATCGACCGGATCGACGAGGCGACCGAACAGGAGCTGGCCGAGGCCGACGGGGTCGGTCCCATCATCGCCGCGTCGGTGAAGCAATGGTTCGCCGAGGACTGGCACCGGGAGATCCTGCGTAAGTGGCGGGAGGCCGGGGTCCGGATGGAGGACCAGGGAGCGGGGGAAGAAGTCGGGCCGCGCCCGCTCGAAGGACTCACCGTCGTCGTCACCGGCACGCTGTCCGGCCACACCAGGGATGGCGCGAAAGAGGCGCTGCAGAGCCGGGGGGCCAAGGTGACGGGTTCCGTCTCGAAGAAGACCTCCTTCGTGGTCGTGGGCGACAACCCGGGCTCGAAGTACGACAAGGCGATGCAGCTGAAGGTGCCCGTGCTGGACGAGGACGGCTTCACCGTGCTGCTCGAACAGGGTCCGGACGCCGCACGCGAGGCGGCCGTCCCCGTCGGGGAACCGGCGGAATAGGACAGATCTGCTCCGGAATGGACAGACCCCTTTCGAAGAACGGGCGGAACGGGCAGAAAGGGATAGCTCAACAGGTGGAACAGGACAGAATATTGACCGGGATTCGATGGGACGGGACCGGTCGATGGATGGGCGACGAGTGACCGGTGAACGGGGAGGCGCAGAAAGGGTGTAGGGGGACGGACAGGGTCAAGAGGTGTTGCCGAGAGGTCGAATTCACCCGATCGGCGCATACCAGATGCTGACGGCCGGTCGGTTCGCATTCGGGCAAGAGCTGTAGAGCGCTGCCCGTAGAGGCCCTCTGCGGCCTACTGTTGAGATGTGCACCTGCCGTGCCGGCCACGGGGTGGGAAACGGGTCGTGGTGGCATGGAGCCGAACCATCGGGTGACATCGGCACCGCCGGCTGTGAGAGGGACGGAATGAAACCGACCGAGAGCGCCGCACCGGTGTCGCGGCTGCAAGGTTTCGTCGGCCTCACGCCCGGAGTGGGTGCCGTCGTCGTGGTGATCGCCGTTGTTCAGCTCGCGATCGGTTTCTACCGGACCGTGAGCGAAGGACACGCACTCTTCCCCGACGGCAGGGCCGGCTGGTCCCTCGCCATCCTCACCGGCATCGTCGTCGGCCATCTCGTCGCCCTCGGACGCGACCGGTGGTGGGGCGGCACCGGTTCCGGGGCCGCCCTGACCCTTGCCGTGCTGCTGCTCTACGGCTGGGTCCCCGCGGGCCTGGTCAGTCTGGTCGTCGTCGTCCTCGTCGGCACCGCCCGCAGACATCGCTGGCGGCAGGGGCTGCTGCACGGCGCAGTGGACATCCTGGGGATAGGAGCGGCGGCCCTGGTGCTCGCCGCGTTCGGTGACGTGCAGACCGTCGAATCGCCCTGGCAGCCACTCGACTGGGGCATCGGCGCCGTGCCCGAAGTCCTGCTGGCCGCCTCCACCTATCTTCTGGTCACCCGGGTCCTGCTGTGGTACGCACGGGCACCCCAGGGCGGCGGCGTGCCGACCGTCGCCCGCACCGCCCTGCTGCGCCAGGGTCTCGTCGCGGTCGCCCTGCTCGGTATCGCACCGCTGATCTGCGTCGTCGCGACGACCATGCCCGTACTCCTGCCGCTCTTCGCGGTCCCGTTGATCGCGCTGGACTCCACCCTCTGGATCGCCAGTGCGCGGGCCGAGGAGCAGCTGCGCGATCCGCTGACCGGACTGCCCAACCGGCAGTGGCTGCTGGAACGCATCTGGACGGCCCTGGAGGACGCCGAGTCCATCGGAGCCAGATCCGCTCTCGTCCTGATCGACCTCGACCGGTTCCGTGCGGTCAATGACACTCTCGGTCATCTGGCGGGGGACAGGCTGCTCCTGCAGATAGCGGAACGTCTCAGGCTGGCGCTCCCCCGAGGAGCGGAGGCCGCGCGGCTCGGCGGTGACGAATTCGCCGTGCTCCTGCCGACCGCGGACTCCACCACCAGCGCCCAGCGGGTCGCCCGCCATCTGGTCGCCGAGCTGTCCTCCCCGCTGGATCTGGACGGTCTGACCCTGGTCCTGGAGGCGAGCGCCGGAGTCGCCGTCTACCCGGACCACGCGCTGGACGCGGAAGGGCTGCTCAGGCGCGCGGACGTGGCGATGTACCAGGCCAAGCGCGACCGTACGGGCGTGGAGGTGTACGAGTCGAAGCGCGACAGCAATACCCCGGACCGGCTCGGGCTCCTCGGAGATCTGCGGCGCGCGCTGGACGCCGGCGAGGTGGAGCTCCACTACCAGCCGAAGGTCCGCTTCGACGGCCAGGTGGCCGGCCTCGAAGCGCTGGTGCGCTGGGTGCATCCGGAGCGCGGACGGGTCCCCCCGGACGAGTTCATCGCCATCGCCGAGTCGTCCGGTCTGATGCCGCACCTCACGGAGTACGTCCTGGAGACGGCGCTGGCCCAGGTCGCCCGGTGGCGGGCACAGGGCCTGTTCGTCCCGGTCGCGGTCAACGTCTCCCCGCGCGACGTCCACACCCCCGGATTCGCGGGCGGCGTCGCGGCCCGGCTCGCCCGGCACGGCGTCCCGGCCGGCGCCCTGCAGCTGGAGATAACGGAACACGTGCTGCTGGAGGACCCGCAGCGCGCCGCCGACACCCTCGCCGGGCTCACCGGGCACGGCGTGAAGATGTCCCTCGACGACTTCGGCACGGGGTACTCCTCACTGGTCCACCTGCGCCGGCTGCCGGTCAGCGAGCTGAAGATCGACCGTTCGTTCGTGGCCCGGCTGGCCGTCGACAACGAGGACGCGGAGATCGTCCGCTGCACCATCGACCTGGCCCACTCCCTCGGACTGCTGGTCGTCGCGGAGGGCGTCGAGGACGACGAGACCTGGGAGCGGCTGCGGGATCTGCGCTGCGACGCGGTGCAGGGCTGGCTGGTCGCCGCGGCGATGCCGCCGCAGGAGACGACGGCCTGGCTGCGGGCGCGCGGTGAGCACGGGTGGCGGCGGCCCGCGGAACTGGCCGCGGCGGCCGCCGCCGCGGCCGGTGCGGCCTCCGGTGCGACCGGGGCCGCGGAGCTGGAGCACCGGCCGACGGGCCGCCCGGTGAAGCCGGGCCCGGCGACGGCCTGAGCGACCGGGTGGGGCGGGGCCGATATCAGGGTGTTCGCCCGGGTGGCGGGAGGGGGCGCGGGCGACACCATAGGATTGGGCCAAAACCACACACCAACCCCTGAGGATCGCTGCATGCCTGGCATCACGCGCGAGGAGGTCGCCCACCTCGCCCGGCTGGCGCGTCTGGAGCTGAAGGGCGAAGAGCTCGATCACTTCGCCGGTCAGCTCGACGACATCATCGGCGCGGTCGCCCGCGTCTCCGAGGTCGCCGACCAAGACGTACCGCCGACCTCCCACCCGCTGCCGCTGACGAACGTCATGCGCGCGGACGAGGTCCGTCCGTCGCTCACCCCCGAGCAGGCGCTCTCCGGCGCCCCGGCCCAGGAGCAGCAGCGTTTCAAGGTGCCGCAGATCCTGGGGGAGGACTAAACAGCCATGACGGACAACAGCACCATCATCAAGCTCACCGCGGCCGAGATCGCCGCGAAGATCGCGTCGGGCGAGCTCACGGCCGTCCAGGTCACCGAGGCCCACCTGGCCCGGATCGACGCGGTCGACGAGAAGGTCCACGCCTTCCTGCACATCGACCGTGAGGGCGCGCTCGCGCAGGCCCGCGCCGTCGACGCGAAGAAGGCGGCCGGCGAGAAGCTGGGCCCGCTGGCCGGTGTCCCGCTCGCGCTGAAGGACATCTTCACCACCGAGGGCATGCCGACCACCGTCGGCTCCAAGATCCTCGAAGGCTGGATCCCGCCGTACGACGCGACCCTCACCAAGAAGCTGAAGGCCGCCGACATCGTCATCCTCGGCAAGACCAACATGGATGAGTTCGCCATGGGGTCCTCCACCGAGAACAGCGCCTACGGCCCGACCGGCAACCCGTGGGACCTCACCCGCATCCCCGGCGGCTCCGGCGGCGGCTCCTCGGCCGCGCTCGCGTCGTACGAGGCCCCGCTCGCCATCGGCACGGACACCGGCGGTTCCATCCGCCAGCCCGCCGCCGTGACCGGCACCGTCGGCGTCAAGCCCACCTACGGCGGCGTCTCCCGCTACGGCATGGTGGCGTTCTCCAGCTCCCTGGACCAGGGCGGGCCCTGCGCCCGCACCGTCCTGGACGCGGCCCTGCTGCACGAGGCGATCGCCGGGTACGACCCGATGGACTCGACGTCCATCGACGCCCCGGTCCCGCCGGTCGTCGAGGCCGCCCGCAACGGCAGCGTCGACGGGATGCGCGTCGGCGTCGTCAAGCAGTTCGCCGGTGAGGGATACCAGGCCGGGGTCGTCCAGCGCTTCAACGAGTCGGTCGAGCTGCTGAAGTCGCTCGGTGCCACGATCGTCGAGCTGGACTGCCCGTCCTTCGACCTGGCCCTGTCGGCGTACTACCTGATCGCGCCGTCCGAGTGCTCCTCCAACCTGGCCCGCTTCGACGCCATGCGGTACGGCCTGCGCGTCGGCGACGACGGCACGAGGTCGGCCGAGGACGTCACCGCGCTCACCCGCGAGGCGGGCTTCGGCGACGAGGTCAAGCGCCGCGTCATCCTCGGTACGTACGCCCTCAGCTCCGGCTACTACGACGCGTACTACGGTTCGGCGCAGAAGGTCCGCACCCTCATCACCCAGGACTTCGAGAAGGCCTTCGAGCAGGTGGACGTCATCGTCTCCCCGACGACGCCTACCACCGCCTTCCCGATCGGCGAGCGTGCCGACGACCCGATGGCGATGTACCTCGCGGATCTGTGCACCATTCCGACCAACCTCGCCGGCAACTCCGCCATGTCGCTGCCTTGCGGCCTGGCCCCCGAGGACGGTCTGCCGGTCGGGCTGCAGATCATCGCCCCCGCCATGAAGGACGACCGTCTCTACAAGGTCGGAGCCGCCGTCGAGGCCGCCTTCGTGGAAAAGTGGGGACACCCGCTGCTGGAGGAGGCTCCGTCACTGTGAGCGCACTGACCAAGGCCAAGGGCTTCAAGAAGTCCAAGGCCGGTACGTACCTGTCCATCGGCACCACCGCCTTCGGAGCGCTGGGCGTCATCAAGCAGGCCAAGAAGGCACGCTGTGAACACGACACGCTCCAACTGATCGACGCCGTTGTCTCCGCCGCCGCCATCGCCACCGGTCTCGCCCTGCTGCTGCGCGAACTCAAGCGCCTCGGCGATGACGACGTACTGCTGGGCTGAGAGGGAAGTTTCACCGTGACTGTCACCGACCTGGTGTCGTACGAGGACGCGCTCGCGTCCTACGACCCCGTCATGGGCCTGGAGGTCCATGTCGAGCTCGGCACCAAGACCAAGATGTTCTGCGGCTGCTCGACCGAGCTCAAGCAGGACGCCAACTCCCAGACCTGCCCGGTCTGTCTCGGCCTGCCCGGCGCGCTGCCGGTCGTCAACGAGATCGGCGTCGAGTCCGCCATCAAGATCGGTCTCGCGCTGAACTGCGAGATCGCCGAGTGGTGCCGCTTCGCCCGGAAGAACTACTTCTATCCGGACATGCCGAAGAACTTCCAGACCTCCCAGTACGACGAGCCGATCGCCTACAACGGCTATCTGGACGTCCAGCTGGAGGACGGGGAGATCTTCCGGGTGCAGATCGAGCGCGCCCACATGGAGGAGGACACCGGCAAGTCGACCCATGTCGGCGGCGCCACCGGCCGTATCCAGGGCGCGTCCCACTCCCTGCTCGACTACAACCGGGCCGGTATCCCGCTCATCGAGATCGTCACCAAGCCGATCGAGGGAGCGGGCGCACGCGCCCCCGAGGTGGCCAAGGCGTACGTCGCCGAACTCCGCGAGCTCATCAAGGCGCTCGGTGTTTCGGAGGCCCGGATGGAGATGGGCCAGATGCGCTGCGACGTCAACCTGTCGCTGCGCCCCAACGGCACCGAGACGTTCGGTACGCGCTCCGAGACGAAGAACGTGAACTCGCTGCGTTCCGTCGAGCGCGCCGCCCGCTTCGAGATCCAGCGCCACGCCGCGGTGCTGAGCTCGGGCGGCACGATCGTGCAGGAGACCCGGCACTTCCACGAGGAGGACGGCTCGACCACGGCCGGCCGTATCAAGGACAACGCCGAGGACTACCGCTACTTCCCCGAGCCCGACCTGGTGCCGGTCGCCCCGGCCCGCGAATGGGTCGAGGAGCTCCGGGGCGGCCTTCCCGAGCTGCCGCGGCTGCGCCGCAAGCGGCTGAAGGAGGAGTGGGGTGTCTCCGAGCACGACATGCAGTCCATCCTCAACGCGGGCGCGGTCGATCTGATCGTCGCCACGACCGACGCGGGCGCCCCCTCGGACCAGGCCCGCAAGTGGTGGATGGGCGAGCTGGCCCGTAACGCCAACGAGACCGGCCGCGCCCTCGACGAGCTGCCGATCACCCCGGCGCAGGTCGCCAGGGTGGCCGAGCTCGTCGCCTCGGGCGACCTCAACGACAAGCTGGCACGCCAGGTCATCGAGGGCGTCCTCGCGGGCGAGGGCGACCCGGACACCGTCGTCGAGAAGCGGGGCCTGAAGGTCGTCTCCGACGAGGGCGCGCTGTCCACGGCCGTGGACGAGGCCATCGCCGCCAACGCGGCCGTCGCGGACAAGATCCGCGGCGGCAAGATCGCGGCGGCGGGCGCGCTCGTCGGCGCGGTCATGAAGGCCACCCGCGGCCAGGCGGACGCGGCCCGGGTCCGCGAGCTGATCCTGGAGAAGCTCGGCGTCGAGGGCTGACCCGGCCCCGTACACCGGGCTGTTGACGCACGTCTCCGAGGGGGCGGTGCACCCCATCGTGGGGTGCACCGCCCCCTCGCCTGTCCGTAGAGCCGAAGTCCGCCGAACACCATCACTGCCGAGATCGGCTCCGTCGTGCTCCTGCTCGGGTTGCTGACCGTACCGGCGACGCCGGCCGTGTCGACGGTGGCGCTGTGGGGATCGCTCCGGGTGATCGGGGTGTGACCCGCTACGGGGCGGCGGTTGGACTTTCCCGGCCGACCTGTTGGACGTTCACCACGGAGCCGTACGAAATCCTTCCCGAGGTCACCTCGCTTGCATAGCTTCCCGGCTGTACGACCGGACTCGGGAGGCTCACTTGACCACGGACATTTCACGGCGAAGGCTCTTCGCGCTCGGCGGCGGTTCGCTCGGTGCCGTAGCGGCGGGGTCGCTGCTGCCGCCGTCGCTGCAGGCCGCGATCGCCGCGCAGCCGGCGCCCTCGGCGGGGTCCGGCGGCGGTGACGGGCTCGAAGACATCAAGCACGTGGTGATCCTGATGCAGGAGAATCGTTCCTTCGATCACTACTTCGGCACACTCCGGGGAGTGCGCGGCTTCGGTGACCGCAACGCCGTCGAGCTGCCCTCCGGCAAGCCGGTCTTCGAGCAGCCCGCCCTGCTCGGCAGCTCCGTACTGCCGTTCCCGGTGCGGGACGCCGCCGAGACGCAGAAGAAGGACCTCCAGTACATCGGCGCGCTCGACCACTCCTGGAGCGGCGGCGGCAAGGCGTGGGCCGGCGGGTGGATGAACGGCTGGGTGACCGCGAAGACGGCCGCCACCATGGCGTACTACGACCGCCGGGACATCCCGCTGCACTACGAACTGGCCGACACCTTCACGGTCTGCGACGCCTACCACTCCTCCATCCACACCTCCACCAGCCCCAACCGCAACCACCTGTGGAGCGGGAAGACGGGCAACGAGGCGAACGGCAAGCGGGCTGTCGGAAACGACGCGTACAACGAGGGCACGCACCCGGGGTACGACTGGGGCACGTACGCGGAGCGGCTGGAGAAGGCCGGCCGCAGCTGGCGTACGTACACCGAGTGGGAGAACTTCACCGACAACCAGATCGAGTTCTTCGCCACCTTCAAGGCGATCGCCCGCAAGGCACTGGCGAAGACCGGCGGCCATACGTACATGGAGTCGTTCTACTCGGCGGTGCGGGACGCGGACGCCACCGAGCGGGAGCGGCTGTTCGGCCTGCTCGAAGAGGGTGTCGCCACCCTGGACAAGACCGAACGCGGTCTCTTCGAGCGCGCGCTGCGCCGGGTAAAGACCGGAACGCTGGCCGATGAGTTCGCCAAGGACGTGGCGGCGGGCACACTGCCCGAGGTCTCCTACCTGGTGCCCTCGGCCGTCGACTCCGAGCACCCGAGCGTGTCCTCGCCGATCCACAGCGCGACGATCGTCTACAAGGTCCTGGACGCGCTGGGCAAGCACCCCGACGTGTGGCGGCACACCGCCGTCCTCATCAATTACGACGAGAACGACGGCTTCTTCGACCACGTGCCGCCGCCCGTCGCGCCGCCCGAGGTGACCGAGGAGCAGTGGGAGGGCAAGCCCACCGGTCTCGGGATGCGGGTGCCGCTGCTCGTCGTGTCGCCGTGGACCGTGGGCGGCTACGTCTGCTCCGAGGTCTTCGACCACACCTCCGTGATCCGCTTCCTGGAGCGCTGGACCGGCGTGGCCGAGCCGAATATCAGCGACTGGCGGCGCACCGTAACCGGCGATCTGACCTCGGCCTTCGACTTCACGCGCGCGCGGCGCCGGCCCGACGTGGAGCAGCCCGGCAGCATCCCGCCTTTCAGCGGACGCTGGGCGCCGAAGCCGCCGCTCGTGCAGCACATGCCCGTACAGGAGCCCGGGGCCCGGCCGGCCCGCGCGCTGCCGTACCAGCCGGACGCGCAGGCGAAGCTGGTGGACGGGGCGGTACAGGTGGCCCTCAGCAATACGGGGCGTTCGTCGGCGCACTTCGCGCTGTATCCGTACGCGGGCGAGTTCCCCGTGCCGCAGCACCGGGATGTAAGGGGCACGGCGCGATGGACGGTGCCCCTTACCGGTACGGCGTACCGGTTCACGGTCACGGGGCCCAACGGCTTCCGGCGCGAGTTCGCCGGACCCGCGCAGGGCGGCGCCTCGGCCGGGGCCGAGGTCGCCTCACGGATCGACGCGCGTGAGCGGGATCTGCATCTCACGCTCCGCAACACGGGACGCACGACGCTCACCTTCACCGTGCGGCCGCTCGGATACGTCGACGAGGCGGATCTGCGGGACTGGACCCGGACGGTCAAGGTCAAGCCGGGACGGAGCCGTACGGTCGTGCACTCGGCGGCCGACGCGCACGGCTGGTACGACCTGGCCGTCACCGTCGACGGGGACGACGTCTTCCGGCGTCGGCTGATGGGGCACATCGAGAACGGCCGGGCGAGCGTCTCCGGCTGATCCGGGTCCGGGCGGCGGGGCGCCGTACGTCGTGGTGGGGCACGGCGTTCGGTTCCCGCCGGGACCATTTGTGAGTATGGCCACGAAAGGGGCAAACGATCACCATTGGCTGCCAGAGTGGCAGTTCTCAGGTCATGCGCTCTTTACGGGTAATTCATGTGTTGTCCCGCTAAAGAGCCACGAACCGGCAGGGAGCACGTTCGTTGGCTGCAATTGCCCGCTGGTGCATCAAGCACCGTCTCATCGCCGTACTCATCTGGCTGCTGGCCCTCGGGGGCACGGCCACCGCGGCGGGATTCGCGGGCTCCGCGTACTCCAACAACTACGACGTGCCAGGCACCGAGGCCGGCCGGGCCGCCGACCTCCTCAAGAGCGGTTTCACGAACCTGGGCGGTGACACCGACACCATCGTCTGGCACACCAGCGACTCCACCGTGCGGGCCTCCGACGTCCGTCAGACGATGACCAGCACCCTGCACGCGGTCGAGGAGCTGCCCGGTGTCGGCGCCGTCACCGGGCCGTACGGGGAGCCCGGCGCCGGACAGATCAGCGAGGACGGCCACACCGCCTACGCCACGGTCACCTTCAACCAGCTGACCGAGGACATCCCGGTGCAGCAGGTCCAGGCCGTCGTCGACACCGCGAAGGCGGCCGCCGGCCCCCACCTCCAGGTGGAACTGGGCGGCTCGGCCATAGCCGTCACCGAAGCGCCGTCCGTCCACTTCAGCGAAGCCATCGGGGTTGTCGTCGCCGCGGTCGTCCTCTTCCTCGCTTTCGGCTCGCTCGCCGCCAGCATGCTGCCCATCGCCACTGCCCTCGTCTCCGTCGGCACGGCCTACGCGGGCATCATGCTGCTCGGCCACGCGATGACCGTCGCCGACTTCGCCCCCATGCTGGGCATGCTGATAGGGCTCGGCGTCGGCATCGACTACGCACTGTTCATCGTCACCCGGCACCGCAGCGGACTACGCAGAGGCATGACGGTCACCGAGGCGGCACAGAACGCCGTCGTGACGACCGGGCGGTCCGTCGTCTTCGCCGGAGCCACCGTCTGTATCGCGCTGCTCGGCATGCTGATCCTGCGGCTCGGATTCCTCAACGGCGTGGCGATCGCCGCCTCGCTCACCGTCGTGCTGACCGTGGCCGCGTCCGTGACCCTGCTGCCCGCCCTGCTGTCCTTCATCGGCATGCGGGCGCTGAGCCGGCGCGAGCGCAGAAGACTTGCCGAGCACGGCCCGCAGCCCGAACGGCCCACCGGATTCGCCGCCCGCTGGTCCGCCTTCGTCGAACGCCACCCCAAGCTGCTCGGCGCATTCGCCACCGTGGTGATGCTGGTGCTCGCGCTGCCCACGTTCTCCCTGCATCTGGGCACCTCCGACCAGGGCAACAATCCCTCCACGTCGACCACCCGGCAGGCGTACGACCTGCTGGCCGACGGATTCGGGCCCGGCGTCAACGGCCCGTTGACGATCGCCGCGCAGATAGACGGCGCCGGCGACCGGCTCGCGATGGACGGCCTGCCGGCCACCCTGCGGGCCACCCACGGCGTGGCCTCGGCCGGCCCGGTCACGTACAGCAGCGACGGCGGTACGGCCTTCGTCACCGTCATACCGAAGTCGGCGCCGCAGTCGCAGGAGACCAGCAAGCTCGTCGAGCATCTGCGTACGGACGTCCTCCCGAAGGCCGAGGCGAACACTTCGCTCCAGGCCCATGTGGGCGGGGTGACGGCCGGTTACGACGACTTCGCCCAGGTCATCATCGGCAAGCTCCCGCTCTTCATCGGCGTCGTCATAGCGCTCGGCTGCCTGCTCCTGCTGCTGGCGTTCCGGTCGATCGGCATTCCGCTGAAGGCCGCCGTGATGAACGTGGCCGCCGTTGCCTCGTCGTTCGGAGTCGTCGTCGCGGTCTTCCAGTGGGGATGGGGGAGCGAACTGCTGGGGCTGGGCAGCTCCGGGCCCATCGAACCGTTCCTGCCGGTGATCATGGTGTCCGTGCTCTTCGGGCTCTCCATGGACTACCAGGTGTTCCTGGTGGGGCGGATGTACGAGGAGTGGCTGGAGACCGGGGACAACAGACGGGCGGTGCGGGTCGGCCTCGCCGAGACGAGCCGTGTGATCAACTCCGCGGCCGTGATCATGATTTCGGTCTTCCTCGCGTTCGTCCTCAGCGGGGACCGGGTCATCGCGATGTTCGGCATCGCGCTGGCCGCGGCCGTGGCCCTCGACGCGTTCGTCCTCCGTACGCTGCTGGTGCCCGCCCTCATGCACATGCTGGGCGGCGCGAACTGGTGGCTGCCGGGCTGGCTGGACCGGCGGCTGCCACGGATCAGCATCGACGCTCCCGAATGCGACGCGCCCCATGCGAAGATCCCGCAGGCAGCACAACCGGTGGAGCCGGTGGAAGGCGCGCAGACACTGCGCGCGGCGGAAGTGGTTCGAGAAGGAGCATGATGTTCGCGATATCCCTGGGCGACGACGGCGCGGAACTGCGTCCGCTGGAGATCTGGCAGGCGGCGGAATTCCTCGCCCACATGGACCGGGCCCGCGAGCTCGTCGACCCCTGGATCCCGTTCGCCTCCTTCGCCACCGACCTGGAGTCGGCGCGCGCCCTGCTCCAGCGGTACGCGGAGAAGCAGGCGGCGGACACGGGACGCCTCTACGGCATCTGGCTGGAGGGCACGCTCGTCGGCGGCGTCCTGTTCCGGATCTTCGATGCGGAGTCGGGGAACTGCGAGGTCGGCTGCTGGCTGGAACCGGCGGCGCAGGGCCGCGGACTGATCACCCGGGCGGCGGAGAAGCTGATCGACTGGGCGGTCCACGAGCGCGGCATGCACCGCGTGGAGTGGGACGCCTCCGCCGCGAACACCCGCAGCGTCGCCGTGGCCAAGAGGCTCGGCATGACGCGCGACGGGGTGCTGCGCCAGAACTACCTGTACCGCGGTGAGCGGCACGACTCGGAGATCTGGTCCGTGCTGGCCCCGGAGTGGCGGGCGCGGAAGCCCTGATGAGGGCGGAGCGGGGGATGGGCCGGAAACGGCTGTGGGCACGGGCCGGGACCGGGCGTTAAGAGGGTTCTCATCTGCTCCGCCTAGCGTGCGGAGCATGAACCCCAGGACCCCCACAAAACCCACCACCCCCACCGACCCCGCAGCTCCGGCTGACAGCGAGGGAACGGGCTCCGCCCCGGACGCCGACGTCAACGACACTGAAGTGAGGGACGGCGGCTTGAAGGACGGTGGCTTGAAGGACACCGAAGTGAAGGACGGCGGATTCACGGCCTCCGAATCCGAGGCCTCCGGGTCCGAGGCCTCCGGGTCCGAGGCCTCCGGGTCCGAGGCCTCCGGGTCCGAGGCCTCCGGGTCCGAGGCCTCCGAGCCCGAGACCCCCGACGTCGACGACGTCGACGACCTCGACTTCGAGGACTCCGGCAAGAAGCCGTTCGGTCTCGGTTCGGCCGCCGCGGCCGTGGCTGCCGCCGCTCTCGGCGTCGTCGCGCTCACCGGGTCCTGGACCGGCAAGGTCGCCGCCGAGCGCGAGACCCTGATCGGTCAGATCAATACCTCGTCCGGTAGTACCGCGGCCCAGCAGATCTCCGAGATCTACGGCGACGCCTGGCACGCCACGGCACTGGTCAACGGCCTCTTCGCGCTGCTCGCCCTGCTGGTCGGCATCTTCGCCCTGGTCCGCCCGGCCTTCGGCGCGCCCTCCCCGAATCCGCAGCCCGGCTGGGTGCGGGCCGTCGCGGCCGCCGGCATCGCGCTCGGCGTCCTCGGCGTGGTGATCTCCGCAGCCATGTACTTCGACCTCATCGTGCCCCTGCCGACCGCGGTCGCCACCCAGTGAGTACGCACCGCCCCCGGACAGAACACCTAGGACATCCGCCGGTGCGGCACCGACCCGTATGCGACGGTGTCCGCGCCCGGCTAAGGCTCCTCACGCCGCGAAGATGCGGAACTCGCCCGATGTGACGGCACCCCCTGGGAGACGACAGTGGGGGTACGGCAGCAGCACTGCCGCCCCCCGGCCCCAACGGGCCGTCGTCCTCCGGGAGAAGCACATGTACACGCTCGAACTCCACAAGATGAACGCGACCGAACTGCGCCGCCGGGCCGACCGGGATCGGCTCGTCCAGGAGATCCTTCGCGCCCGCCGGGCCGCCCGTGATTCCGGGCGGGCCGCCCGTCGTGATTCCGGGAGCAAGGAGGCCGAGGGGCCGGCGAGTACGGACCGGAACCGGTTCGTCCACGCCGCCCAGTAGCCACATGACGCGACTGAGCGATACCGACGACCGGATTACGGGGCCCGCGGTGTCGGACCCGTGTGCGATGCTCGGCGACGTGGAGACCAGGTCCGTCAGCCCCGTATTCGTCGGCCGCGCAGGTGAATTCGCCTCGCTGGTCGATGCGCTCACCCGCGCCACGGGCGAAGGCACCGGCCGGGCCGACGGCCCCGGCGGCGAGCCGCAGGCGCTGATCATCGGCGGCGAGGCGGGCGTCGGGAAGACCCGGCTGGTCGAGGAGTTCCTCACGGCGGCGGTGCGCCGCGAGGCCGTCGTCGCCGTCGGCGGCTGCGTCGAGATCGGTGCCGACGGGCTGCCCTACGCCCCGTTCTCCGTCGCCCTGCGCGCCCTGCGCCGCACCCTGCCCGACGAGATGGCCGCCGCCTGCGCCGGGCAGGAGGGCGAGCTGGCCCGGCTGCTCCCCGAGCTCGGCGAGGCCCACCGGGACGCCACCGACGAGCACAGCACCGCCCGCCTCTTCGAACTCACCGCGAGACTCCTGGAACGCATCTCCGCACAGCGCACGGTCGTCCTCGTCCTGGAGGACCTGCACTGGGCCGACGCCTCCACCCGCCATCTCCTCGCCTACCTCTTCCGCACCGTGCGCAGCGGCCGCCTCGTCGTGATCGGCACCTACCGTTCCGACGACCTCCACCGCCGCCACCCCCTGCGCCCCCTCCTCGCCGAGCTGGACCGGCTCCGTACCGTCCGCCGGATCGAACTCGCCCGCTTCAACCGCGCCGAGGTCCGCCGCCAGCTCACCGGCATCCTCGCCGCCACCCCCGAGGCCGCCCTCGTGGACGAGATCTTCGAACGGTCCGACGGCAACGCCTTCTTCGTCGAGGAACTCGCCTGCAGCCTGGAGAGCGGCGACCACTCCCGGCTCTCCGACTCGCTGCGCGACCTCCTGCTCGTCCGTGTCGAAGCGCTCCCGGAGAACGCCCAGAAGATCGCCCGGATCGTCGCCGAGGGCGGTTCCGCCGTCGAGTACGAGCTGCTGGCCGCGGTCGCCCGGCTCACCGAGGACGACCTCATCGAGGCACTGCGGGCGGCCGTCGGCGCCAACCTGCTGCTCACCGCCCCGGAGGGCAACGGCTACCGCTTTCGGCACTCCCTGGTCCGCGAGGCCGTCAGCGACGATCTGCTCTCCGGCGAGCGCTCCCGGCTCAACCGGCGCTACGCGGAAGCCCTGGAGGCCGACCCCACCCTCGTCCGCGCCGGGGAACGCGCCACCCGGCTCGCCAGCTACTGGTACGGCGCACACGACGCCGCCAAGGCCCTGCCCGCCGTACTGAAGGCCTCGGTCGAGGCCCGCCGCCGCTACGCGTTCTCCGAACAACTCCGCCTGCTGGAAAGGGCGATGGAGCTGTGGGACGACGCCCCCGAAGGCGTGCGCGACACCCTGCGCCCCATCGACTACGCCGAGAGCTACCCCATCTGCAGACGCGACCCCGACGCCACCCCGCTGCGCTATCTCGACCTCATGGCCGAGGCCACCGTCGCCGCCCGGTTCGGCGGCGACCGCGAACGGGCCCTGGCCATCGCCAAGAAGGCCATGCGCGTCCTGGAGGGCGAGGACGACCCACTGCGCGCCGCCTGGTTCTGGGTCCAGCGCTCCCGGCTCATGCAGGACCTCACCCGGGGCGACGGATGGCAGGAACTGGCCAACGCCCAGGAACTCGTCCGCGGACTGCCCCCGTCCGTCGTCCACGCCGACGTTCTGATGAGCGTGGCGGGATGGGGCGCCCTGCACCGCCCCGGCGCCGAGACGCTGCTCGCCGTCGACCGGGCCGTGGAGTACGCCCGGCTCGTCGACGACGAGTACACCGAACTGCACGCCCGGCTCACCCGCGGCTGGCTCACTGCCGACGCCGGGAGCGTCGACGAAGGCATCGCCGAGATGTACGCCGTCCGCGACCGTGCCGATGAGCTGCACCTGGTCGGCATCATGAGCAGGGCCGGCATCAACCTCCCCTCCACCCTCGAAGCCATGGGCCGTTCGCTGGAGGCGGTGGCCGCCGCGGACCACGGCATCGAGATCAGCCGCAGCCACGGCATCGCCGACATGGAGGCATGGGTCCGCTGCAACCAGGCGGCCTCGCTCTTCTCCCTCGGTCACTGGGACGAGTGCCGGGCGACGGTCGACGCGGCGGCCCGCGCCGCCCAGTCCAGCAAGGCGCAAGGACTCGTCGCCTCACGCCGTACCGAACTGGCCCTCGCGCAAGGCGACCTGGCCGAGGCCGAGACCCAACTCGCCCTGACCCGACGCTGTTTCGGCACCCGGGACCCGCAGCCCCAGCACCTCATCCCCTCCGTACGGCATGCCATGGCCCTCGCCGCGCAACAGGGCAGACTCGCCGAGGCGCGGGCCGCGTTCGAGGCCCAGTCGGAACAGGGCTTCCCACCCGGCACCCAGCGGCACGCCCTGCCGCTGCTCCATGCCGCCGCCGCTGCCGAGGCCGACGCCCGGGGCCTGCCCGCCGCCGACGCCGGCCGGCCGGCGATCCTCGCCGCTGTCCGGACCCACCTGAAGCGGCTGCCGATGCTCGTCCCGCTCTGGGCCGCCTACGGTCTCCTGGTCGATGCCGAACTGGCCCGGGCCGAAGGCCTCGACACCCCCGACCACTGGTCCCGCGCCGCCACCGCCTTCGCCCCGCTCCACCGCCCGTACGAACTGGCGCAGATCCGCCACCGCTGGGCCGAGGCACTCCTCATCGCCTCCGGCGACCGGCCCGCGGCCACCACCCTGCTGCGTGACGCCCACCGCACCGCCGGGCAGCTCGGCGCGCGCCCGTTGGCCGAGACCATCGAGCTGCTGGCCGGCCGCGCCCGCATCACCCTCGCCGCCCCGGACCGGACCCCGGCCCATGGCACCGCTCACGGGATACCGGACGCCGTCACCGTCCCCGCCCAGGCGGCCACCGCCGACGAGGCGGCGGACCGGGAGCAGACCGAGGACCACCTGCGCGAGGCGGCCGCGGCGGCGGTGGAGTCCTTCGGGCTGACGCGACGCGAACAGGACGTGCACCGACTGGTCGCCGCCGGTCACACCAACCGCCGGATCGCCGAGCAGCTCTACATCTCACCCAAGACCGCGAGCGTGCACGTCTCCAACATCCTCGCCAAGCTCGGCGTCTCCAGCCGTGGCGAGGCGGCCGCCCTGGCCCACCGGCTCCGCCTCTACCCCGCCACCGCCACCGTCACCCGGAACACCTCCTGACGGGGCGGGGCCGCAGGCCCCGGCCGCCCCGGGAGCCATTCAAGGCCACCGGGCCCGGTCAGGCCCGCGGCCCGCTCTCCGGAGCCCCCTCGGGTCCGGCGTCCGGTCCGGCCTGCGGACCGTCCGGAACATCCGGCCCGGGAGCCCCTTCGCGGCCGTCGGCACCGGCACCGTCGGCATGGGCCTCGGCACCGTCGTCGCTGTCGGCACCGTCGGCGTCACCGGGCGACCTGACGATCACCTTCCCGGAGGCCAGGTCTATCGGCCCGCGCCCCGGGTCGCCGACGCCGAGGTCCACCCGGGTCAGCTCCAGCCGCTTCTGCTCCTCGGCGGCATGCTTGCGGCTCGGTGCGAAGAGTTCCTCGAAGAAGTTGAACACCGCACGCACGCCCTTTCACCTGCTGTAGCCGCTACCGCACCGCCAGCACCAGGATCCTGTCGTCTCCCGGCTTCGGGGTGCCACGGGTGTCCGTATTGCTCGTGACGAGCCAGAGCTTGTTGCCGCCCGCGGTGAGCACGGTGCGCAGACGGCCGTACGTCCCCTTCAGGAACGCTTGCGGGGCCGCCGCCAGTTCCCCGTCGCCCCTGCCGGACAGCGGAATCCGCCAGAGCCGCTCACCACGCAGGGCCGCCATCCAGATCGAACCCTCGGCGAAGGCGATGCCGCTCGGGGACGCCTCGGACGGCTTCCACTGTGCCACGGGGTCGATGAAACCCTTCTTCCCGGCCTTGCCCTCGACCACCGGCCAGCCGTAATTCCCACCTGGCACGATCCGGTTCAGCTCGTCCCAGGTGTCCTGCCCGAATTCGGACGCCCACAGCTGCTTCCGGTCGTCCCAGGCCAGTCCCTGCACATTGCGGTGCCCGTACGAATACACCACGGAGTCGGCCGCCGGATTGCCGTGCAGCGGCTGACCGTCCGGGGTCATCCGCAGGATCTTGCCGCCCAGGGACTTCTTGTCCTGCGCGAGCCGGTCGTCCCCGGTGTCCCCGGTGCCCGCGTACAGCATGTGGTCCGGGCCGAACGCGATCCGCCCGCCGTTGTGGTTCGAGCCCTTCGGGATGCCCCGCAGAATCGTGTCCGGAGCGCCCAGCAGTCGGCCGGGCGTCGTGCCGTGCTCGTCGTACTGCATGCGCGCGATGCGGTTGTCGGACGCCGTCGTGAAATACGCGTACACCAGATGGTCCGAACCGTACGTGGGGGAGACCGCGATGCCCAGGAGTCCGCCCTCGCCACCGGGCGACACCCCGGGCACGGCGCCCAGCAGGGTCTTCTTGCCGCTCTTCCCGTCGATCCGGGTGATCGTTCCCTTGTCGCGCGAGGACACCAGCAGATCGCCGCCGGGCAGCTCGGCCAGTCCCCACGGCGAGTCGAGGCCCTCGGTGAGCGTGGAGACCACCTTCACCGAGCCCTTCGCCGGCGGCGGGGTGACCGACGGGGACGGGGAGGCCGACGGGCCCGAGACGGCGGGGGCGGGCCGGGACGGCGGGTCGCCGGCGCCCGACGCGCTGCCGGAACCGTCCCCGGAGGAACAGCCCGCGGTCAGCAGCAGGCCCGCGGCCAGCGCGGCCACCGACCCGCGTCGCACGCCCGCGCGCCGACGCCGCCCCCGAAACCCCCCACGCCCCGCAGGGCCTCGTACAGATCCGAACCCAACACCGCGCACAGCATCGATCCCTTCGACGGCCACCTGACCACTGTCTCTTACACCGCCGCGCCGCCCAGGGTTTCCCGTACCCGCCGATTCCCCCGATCGCTGATCCCGGGGACGGGACAGTCGACCGTGTGGGTGTCAGTCCCACGACCCCCGCGCGGCGGGCAGCCGGGCGATCTCCAGCAGATCCTGCGCGGTCAGCGTCAGCCCGGCCGCTCCCGCGTTCTCCACCGCCCACCGTTCCCGCTTGGTCCCCGGCACCGGCACCACATGCGGCCCCTGCCGCAGCACCCAGGCCAGCGCCACCTGCGCCGCGGTCGCCCCGTGCCGCTCGCCGATCCGCCGCAATCCGACCACCACCGGCTGGTTCGCCGCCATCATCTCGGCCGTGAACCGCGGATGCCTGGCCCGCAGATCCTCCGGCTCGAAGCCCTGTCCCGGGGTCAGCGTGCCCGTCAGATAGCCGTTTCCCAGAGGCATCGCCGCCAGCAGCCCCACACCCCGCGCCGAGCACCACGGAAGCAGCGACTCCAGCGCCTCCGGTGACCAGACCGAGAGCTCGGCCTGCACCGCGCTCACCGGGAAGACCTGCTGCACCCGGTCCAGCTGACGGATCGTTTCGTCATACTTTCGGGCCCCCGGTCTGCGCGAGGCCCGCGCCCCGACCGCACAGAGCCCGAGCGCCCGCACCTTTCCCGCGGTCACCAACTCCGCCATCGCGCCCCAGGTCTCCTCGACCGGTACTTCGGGATCGGCCCGGTGCAGCTGGTACAGATCGATCACATCGGTCTGCAGCCGGCGCAGCGAGGCGTCACAGGCCCGCCGCACATAGCCGGGGCGGCCATTGGCCACGATGTGCTGATCGCCCACCAGCAGCCCGCACTTGGTGGAGACGAAGGCATCGGACCTGCGGCCCTTCAGTGCCCGGCCCACCAGCAGCTCATTGGTGAAGGGGCCGTACATGTCGGCCGTGTCGAGCAGTTGGACGCCCGCGTCGAGCGCGGCGTGCACCGCACGCAACGCACGGTCACCGCGCTGCTGCGACGCGCTGTACGCCCAGCTCATCGGCATGCAGCCGAGACCGACGGCCCCCACGGCGAGCGCCGCCGCACCGAGACTCCTGCGCTCCAACTCCCCCAACCCTTCCGCCCCGCCACGGGACCGCAACGCACCCCAAAGTAACCTCTGCCGATCACCCTCCCTCGCGCAGCCTCCCGGCGATTAGCCTCCTGACCATGACTTCGACGAAGACTCCCGACGTATGGCTGCCGTTTCCCGCCGACGAGATCGACGGGCTCCCCGAAGGCCTCGCCTACCGCTTCTGGGACGGCGGACCGGAGTACCCCGCCGACCCGGCCGATTGCGCCTTCTACGTCGTGCCCTACATGAAGGGTCCGGAAGTCTCCGTCCGTCCGCTCGCCGGGATGACACAGGTCCAGGTCGTGCAGACGCTCACCGCGGGCATCGACCATGTCGAGCCGGGCCTCGGCCTGTTGCCGGACGGAGTGCGGCTGTGCAACGCCAAGGGGGTCCACGAGGCGTCGACGGCGGAGCTCGCCCTCGCCCTGATCCTCGCCTCCCTGCGCGGCTTCCCCGGGTTCGTCCACGGGCAGGACAAGGAGGAGTGGCGGTCCGGTTTCTACCCCGCGCTCGCCGACAAATCCGTACTGATCGTGGGATACGGCTCGATCGGCGCCGCCATCGAGGACCGGGTCTCGCCCTTCGAGTGCGCGCGGGTGGCGCGCGTCGCGCGCTCTGCGCGGACAACCGCACGCGGCCCCGTGCACACACTCGACGACCTGCCCGCACTCCTGTCCGAGGCCGACGTCGTCGTGCTGTCCACCCCGCTGAACCCGTCCACACAAGGGCTGGTGGGCGCGGAGTTCCTTGCCGCGATGCCGGACGGAGCGCTGCTCGTGAACGTCGCACGGGGCGGCGTCGTCGACACCAAGTCACTGCTGCTCGAACTCGAGTCCGGCCGGCTGCGCGCCGCTCTCGATGTCACCGACCCGGAACCGCTGCCCGCCGGCCATCCTCTCTGGCATGCTCCGAACGTCCTGATCACCCCTCATGTGGGCGGCAGCACCTCGGCGTTCCTGCCACGTGCCAAGCGTCTGGTGGCCGGGCAGCTGAGCCGGTTCGCCGCGGGGGAACCGGTACGGAACGTCGTACGCACCACCGGCTGACCACGCTGTGGGTCCGCCCGACTGCGCACCGTACCGACAACAGGCGTGGTGGTTACGGAGAGTAGATGAACTATGTCCCTCTGTGACTGGTCTGGTGTATCGTCCCGAAAGGGGCGCTGCGCCGAGGAAGGGACGGCGCCGGAAAGGACGCAACACGCGAGGGGGGACGGGCGATGCACGGCCGATGGGCGAACGATCCGACACCGCAGGGCAGCCGACGGCGGCTCGGGGCCGCTCGGGCTTTCCCGCTCCCCGCCCGCGGCACGGGCGTCGCGGCGCGTGGCGCGTGTGACCGCATGGCGGACGGACTCCTTCGCACCGGGCGTACGCGTACGGACCCGACCGCAGGGCGGGCGTCGTGGGCGCCGGGCATCGCGGTGGGAGCCCCGGCGGGGCGACCGGTGCGTGCGCACCCGTCGCCGGGTGTGCCACGGTGAGCGCGCCGGCCGGCGCCCTCGGAGCGCTCCTCTCCCGGCGGGCGGCCCTCGGCGGCGCCTCCTCGCTGGTATCGCAGGTCCTGCTCGGCCTCGTCTGCGGGGGCTACGCGGTCGGGGCCGCCCTCGGCTGGGGTTCGAGGGAACTCGCGCTGTTCATGGGGGATTTCGGCCTCAGTGCCGCCGCGCTGGCAGCAGCCGTCTCCTGCTTCCTCTACGGGCGGGCCGGCGGTGACCGGTGCCGGCCCGCCTGGCTGCTGTTCTCGCTCTCCTCGCTCATGGCCGCCGGGGGCAACGCCGTTTGGGGGTGGTACGAGGTCCTGCTCGGGCTCCAGGTGCCCAGCCTCTCACTCGCCGACGCCTTCTACCTCTGCTTCGCACCGCCCGCCATCGTCGGACTGCTCGTCCTCGCCAAACGCCCCGTCACCCGGGCCGGCTGGGTCTGTCTCGCACTGGACTCCTGGCTGATCGGCGGATCGCTCCTCACACTCTCCTGGAGCCTCGCCCTCGCCCACACCGCGCACCTCGCGGACGCGCAGGGGGCGAGCGTGGCGCGCACCGCCCTCTCGCTGGCCTATCCGCTGCTCGACATCGTGCTGGTCTCCATGGTGCTGGCCCTGCACTTCCGACGGTCCAACATCAACCGCTCCTCGGTGAACACCGCCATCGCCGCCCTGGCCCTGACGGTCCTGTCCGACGCCCTGTTCACCTCACCGCTGCTGCGCCAGACCTACCACTCCGGCCAGTTGCTGGACGCGGGCTGGTTCGCCGGATCGCTGCTCCTCGCGTACGCCCCCTGGGGCGCGGCCAACGCGCGGGAGCACGCCTTCCCGCCACGGGACGCGCCGCGGCCGACCAGCCGCCCCATCGCCGGATCGCTGGCCGCGCTGACGCCCTATCTCGCCGCCGCCGTCTGCACCCTCGGAATTCTCCACAACGTCATCGAGGGCCGCCGCGTGGACCGCGTCGTGGTCTTCACCGGCTGCACGGTGGTGCTCGCCCTGGTCGTCCGGCAGGGCATCATGCTCGTCGACAACATCGCCCTCACCCAGGAACTGGCGCAGAAGGAGAACCACTTCCGCTCCCTGGTGCAAGGCTCCAGCGACGTCATCATGATCGCCGCCCCCACCGGCGTCCTGCGCTACGTCAGCCCCGCCGCCGCGGGGGTGTACGGGCGCGACGCCGAAGACCTCGTCGGCGCCGAGCTCTCCTCGATCATCCACCCCGACGACCTGGGCCAGGTCGTCCACGAGGTGCGCCGGTTCCTCGCCGCCTCTCCGGCCGAAGAACCCACCACCCGGATCGAGTGCCGGTTCAGATCCGGTACGGGCGACTGGCTCAATGTCGAATCCACCGTCAACCGCCACCAGGGCGGCCTGATCCTCAACAGTCGCGACGTGACCGAACGGGTGCGCCTGCAGGCCCAGTTGCAGCACAACGCCGAGCACGACCCGCTCACCGACCTGCCCAACCGCGCCTTGTTCACCGAGCGGGTGCGCCAGGCCCTCGGCGGCCGCCGTTCCGGCGACCCGGGCACCGCCGTGCTCTTCATCGACCTCGACGGCTTCAAGGCGGTCAACGACCGCCTCGGCCACCAGGCGGGCGACGAGCTCCTCGTCCAGGCCGCCCGCCGCCTCCACGAATCCGTACGGGCCGGCGACACCGCCGCCCGCCTCGGCGGTGACGAATTCGCCGCCATCATCCTCGGCGACGGCACCCGCGACCAGTCCGCCCGGGAGTGCCAGGTCCACGAGATCGCCGACCGGCTGCGCCTCACGCTCTCCCAGCCGTACCGCATCGGCGCCGGTGAGGTCAGGGTCGCCGCGTCCATCGGAGTCGCGTTCGCCGAGCCCGGCATCACTCCCAGCGACCTCATGCGCAACGCGGACCTCGCCATGTATCGCGCCAAGGCCGGCGGCAAGGACCGCGTCGAGCTGTACGCCCCGCAGATGCAGGCCGAAGTCGTACGCCGATCCGAGCTCGCGGCCCGGCTGCGCACCGCACTGCGCGACGGCGAGTTCGCCCTGCTCCACCAGCCCGTCGTACATCTCGCCAGCGGCAGTGTCGCCGCCGTCGCCGCCCAGGCCCGCTGGCGCTCCGCCCAGGGCATCCTGTTCACCCCGGCCGAATTCCTCCGCGTCGCCGATGACAGCGACCGCACCGCCGAGCTCGGCCGCTGGCTCCTCGAAGAGGCCGTCGAGCAGGCCGCCGACCGGGCCAGGGCCGGTCACCCCGTCTCCGTCGCCGTGCGGCTCTCCGCCCGCAGGCTCCTCGACCAGGCCATGCCGTTCAGTTCCGTCGAGGCGCTGCTCACCCGCCACAGCCTGCCCTCGGGCGCCCTCATGATCGAGGTCGCCGACAGTGACCCCCGCATCTCCTTCGACGACCTCGAACAGCGTCTCGTCGCCCTGCGCCGACTCGGCGTCCGCATCGCGCTCGACGGCTTCGGCAGCGGCTACGCCGCGATCAATGCCCTGCGCCGGCTCCCCATCGACGTACTGAAACTGGACCGCGGTCTCGTCGAGGGCGTCGTGGAATCCGCCCGGCTGAACAAGATCACCAGCGGCCTCCTGCGCATCGCCTGCGACCTCGGCATGCAGTCCGTGGCCGACGGGGTCGACGTACCGGAGCAGGTCCTTGCGCTGCGCGCCATGGGCTGTACGCACGGCCAGGGAATGGCCTTCTCCGGGCCGCTCGACGAGTACCGGCTGCGCCGCGCCCTGGCCCGCGGTGAGTTCCCGGTGCCCGGCAGCACCGCCGCCCAGCCGGTCCTGACGGGCGGCTCCGTCCCCCTCCTGAGTAGCTCACATGCTGAGACTCCCGTCCCACCCACTTGACACCCCGCGTGCGTCGGAGAGAGGGTCATTGCCATGCGCACCCGAATTCTCGTACTTGGAAAGCGCGTCGGCTGAGCGGAGTCCCTCGTGGAGACTCCGCAGACCACACCGACGCGCTCCCCTCGCTTGCCTCACGGCACGAGGGGTTTTTTATTGCACCGGCACCAGGCAAAACGTCGCAAAGTACCCGCAAGATACTCGCAAAAACCCTCAGCTTCGAGAAGAGAATGCCGATGACCGAGCAGGCCACCGGGGCCCACCATCCCCAGCCGCGGGCCCGTAACGGCGGATCGTCCGCCGCCACCGTTGAGCACGTCACGGGTGCGCAGTCCCTCATCCGGTCTCTCGAGGAGGTGGGGGCCGACACGGTATTCGGCATTCCCGGCGGCGCCATCCTTCCGGCGTACGACCCGATGATGGACTCCACCCGGGTCCGTCATGTACTGGTCCGGCACGAGCAGGGCGCGGGACACGCCGCCACCGGTTACGCGCAGGCCACCGGCAAGGTCGGCGTCTGCATGGCCACCTCGGGTCCCGGAGCCACCAACCTGGTCACGCCGATCGCCGACGCCCACATGGACTCCGTCCCGCTGGTCGCGATCACCGGCCAGGTCGCCTCCAAGGCGATCGGGACGGACGCCTTCCAGGAAGCCGACATCTGCGGCATCACCATGCCGGTCACCAAGCACAACTTCCTGGTCACCAGGGCCGAGGACATCCCGCACACGATCGCCGAGGCCTTCCACATCGCCTCCTCCGGCCGTCCGGGACCCGTCCTCGTCGACATCGCCAAGGACGCCCTCCAGGCGCGGACCACGTTCAGCTGGCCGCCCGTCCTGGACCTGCCCGGCTACCGCCCGGTCACCAAGCCGCACGCCAAGCAGATCCGCGAGGCCGCCAGGCTCATCACCCAGGCCAAGCGCCCGGTGCTGTACGTCGGCGGCGGCGTCATCAAGGCGGGGGCCACCGCCGAACTGAAGGTCCTCGCAGAGCTCACCGGAGCGCCCGTCACCACCACACTGATGGCGCTCGGCGCATTCCCCGACAGCCATCCGCTGCACGTCGGAATGCCGGGCATGCACGGTGCGGTCACCGCCGTCACCGCGCTGCAGAAGGCCGACCTGATCGTCGCCCTCGGAGCCCGTTTCGACGACCGCGTCACCGGCAAGCTGGACAGCTTCGCCCCGTACGCCAAGATCGTCCACGCCGACATCGACCCGGCCGAGATCGGCAAGAACCGCGAGGCCGACGTGCCGATCGTGGGCGACGCCCGCGAGGTCCTGGCCGACCTGGTCCAGGCCGTCCAGGCCGAGCACACCGAAGGCCACGTGGGTGACTACGAAGCCTGGTGGAAGGACCTCAACCGCTGGCGCGAGACGTACCCGCTCGGCTACGAGCTGCCCGAGGACGGCAGCCTCTCGCCGCAGCAGGTCATCCAGCGCATCGGCGAGCTCGCCCCCGAGGGCACGATCTTCGCGGCGGGCGTCGGCCAGCACCAGATGTGGGCCTCGCACTTCATCCAGTACGAGCAGCCCGCCACCTGGCTGAACTCCGGCGGCGCCGGAACGATGGGCTACGCGGTCCCGGCCGCGATGGGCGCCAAGGCCGGCAAGCCGGACCGTACGGTCTGGGCGATCGACGGCGACGGCTGCTTCCAGATGACCAACCAGGAACTCACCACCTGCGCGCTCAACAACATCCCGATCAAGGTCGCCATCATCAACAACGGCGCGCTCGGAATGGTCCGCCAGTGGCAGACCCTGTTCTACAACCAGCGGTACTCCAACACCGTGCTGCACTCCGGTGCCGACACCGAGGGCGTCCCGGCGAAGGGCACCCGCGTCCCCGACTTCGTCAAGCTGTCCGAGGCCATGGGCTGCTACGCGATCCGCTGCGAGGACCCGGCCGATCTGGACAGGGTCATCGAAGAGGCCAACTCCATCAACGACCGCCCCGTCGTGATCGACTTCATCGTCCACGAGGACGCCATGGTGTGGCCGATGGTCGCCGCCGGCACCTCCAACGACGAGGTCATGGCCGCCCGCGGAGTCCGCCCCGACTTCGGCGACAACGAAGACGACTGAGAGACAGAGAGAGACCGACTCCATGTCCACCAAGCACACGCTCTCCGTCCTGGTCGAGAACAAGCCCGGTGTCCTCGCCCGGATCACCGCCCTGTTCTCCCGCCGCGGCTTCAACATCGACTCGCTCGCGGTCGGCACCACCGAACACCCCGACATCTCGCGCATCACCATCGTCGTCAATGTCGAGGACCTGCCTCTCGAGCAGGTGACCAAGCAGCTCAACAAGCTGGTGAACGTCCTGAAGATCGTCGAACTCGAGCCGTCCGCTGCGATCCAGCGCGAGCTCGTCCTGGTGAAGGTCCGCGCCGACAGCGAGACCCGTTCCCAGATCGTCGAGATCGTCCAGCTGTTCCGCGCCAAGACCGTGGACGTCTCCCCGGAGGCCGTCACGATCGAGGCGACCGGAGGCTCCGACAAGCTGGAGGCCATGCTCAAGATGCTGGAGCAGTACGGCATCAAGGAGCTGGTCCAGTCCGGCACGATCGCCATAGGGCGTGGCGCCCGCTCGATCACCGACCGTTCGCTGCGCGCCCTGGACCGTACGGCCTAGCCGCTCCCCCCTCGCCGCTCGTATGGCGAGACTCGAAAACGTATCTGACGCACCCCGCCGTACGGTGGGACGCAACACCTGCACACCAAGGAGAGACCCAGTGGCCGAGCTGTTCTACGACGACGATGCCGACCTGTCCATCATCCAGGGCCGCAAGGTCGCGGTCATCGGCTACGGCAGCCAGGGCCACGCCCACGCGCTGTCGCTGCGTGACTCGGGTGTCGACGTCCGTGTCGGTCTGCACGAGGGCTCCAAGTCCAAGGCGAAGGCCGAGGAGCAGGGCCTGCGCGTGGTGACGCCGTCCGAGGCCGCCGCCGAGGCCGACGTCATCATGATCCTGGTCCCGGACCCGATCCAGGCCCAGGTCTACGAGGAGTCCATCAAGGACAACCTCAAGGACGGCGACGCGCTGTTCTTCGGCCACGGCCTGAACATCCGCTTCGACTTCATCAAGCCGCCGGCGGGCGTCGACGTCTGCATGGTCGCCCCCAAGGGCCCGGGCCACCTGGTCCGCCGTCAGTACGAGGAGGGTCGCGGCGTTCCGTGCATCGTGGCCGTCGAGCAGGACGCCTCGGGCAACGGCCTGGCGCTCGCCCTGTCGTACGCCAAGGGCATCGGCGGCACCCGCGCCGGCGTCATCAAGACGACCTTCACCGAGGAGACCGAGACCGACCTGTTCGGTGAGCAGGCCGTCCTCTGCGGTGGCACCGCCGCCCTGGTCAAGGCCGGTTTCGAGACCCTGACCGAGGCCGGCTACCAGCCGGAGATCGCGTACTTCGAGTGCCTGCACGAGCTGAAGCTCATCGTGGACCTCATGTACGAGGGTGGCCTGGAGAAGATGCGCTGGTCCATCTCGGAGACCGCCGAGTGGGGCGACTACGTCACCGGCCCGCGGATCATCACGGACGCCACCAAGGCCGAGATGAAGAAGGTCCTCGCGGAGATCCAGGACGGCACCTTCGCCAAGAACTGGATGGCCGAGTACCACAACGGTCTGCCCAAGTACAACGAGTACAAGAAGGCGGACAGCGACCACCTCCTGGAGACCACCGGCCGTGAGCTGCGCAAGCTCATGAGCTGGGTCAACGACGAGGACGCGTAACACCGACGCCCCCGGGGGCGGGTCATCCGACCCGCCCCCGGGGGGGCGTATCCGCTTCACCGCTGGAAGAGGCGGCGTCGTACGTGTGTACAAGTCGTCCATCCTCGTGTGGGTGATCCTTCCATCGGGGCACAGTACGCGTCCTGGCGCATGACTACACTTCTCCACACATACACGCGTCAGGCCCACAGTGTCGTGCGTCTTCCACGCGGCAAGCCCCTCCACCGCCTGCGGCCGTCGGGACGGCCGTCCGCACTGGACCTGTGAGGACTCACGTGAGCTCGAAACCTGTCGTACTCATCGCTGAAGAGCTGTCGCCTGCCACGGTTGACGCCCTGGGCCCGGATTTCGACATCCGGCACTGCAACGGCGCGGACCGCTCCCAGCTCCTCCCCGCGATCGCCGATGTCGACGCCATCCTGGTGCGCTCCGCCACCAAGGTCGACGCCGAGGCCATCGCCGCCGCGAAGAAGCTGAAGGTCGTCGCCCGCGCGGGCGTCGGTCTGGACAATGTCGACGTCTCCGCCGCCACCAAGGCCGGCGTGATGGTCGTCAACGCGCCGACCTCCAACATCGTCACCGCCGCCGAACTGGCCTGCGGTCTGCTGGTCGCCACCGCGCGCAACATCCCGCAAGCCAACACCGCCCTGAAGAACGGCGAGTGGAAGCGCTCCAAGTACACCGGCGTCGAGCTGAGCGAGAAGATCCTCGGCGTCGTCGGCCTCGGCCGCATCGGCGTCCTGGTCGCGCAGCGCATGTCGGCCTTCGGCATGAAGATCGTCGCGTACGACCCCTATGTACAGCCCGCGCGCGCCGCCCAGATGGGCGTCAAGCTCCTGTCGCTGGACGAGCTGCTCCGGGTCGCCGACTTCATCACCGTGCACCTGCCCAAGACCCCCGAGACGCTCGGCCTGATCGGCGACGAGGCGCTGCACAAGGTGAAGCCCTCGGTGCGCATCGTCAACGCCGCGCGCGGCGGCATCGTCGACGAGGAGGCGCTCGCCTCCGCCCTCAAGGAGGGCCGGGTCGCCGGTGCCGGTCTCGACGTGTACACGAAGGAGCCCTGCACGAACTCCCCGCTGTTCGAGTTCGACCAGGTCGTCTGCACCCCGCACCTCGGCGCCTCCACCGACGAGGCCCAGGAGAAGGCCGGTATCGCGGTCGCCAAGTCCGTGCGCCTCGCGCTCGCCGGTGAGCTCGTGCCGGACGCGGTCAACGTCCAGGGCGGCGTGATCGCCGAGGACGTGCGCCCGGGCCTGCCGCTCGCCGAGAAGCTCGGCCGGATCTTCACCGCGCTCGCGGGCGAGGTCGCGGTCCGGCTCGACGTCGAGGTGTACGGCGAGATCACCCAGCACGATGTCAAGGTGCTCGAACTCTCCGCGCTCAAGGGTGTCTTCGAGGACGTCGTCGACGAGACCGTGTCGTACGTGAACGCCCCGCTCTTCGCGCAGGAGCGCGGTGTCGAGGTCCGCCTCACCACCAGCTCCGAGTCGCCGGACCACCGCAACATGGTCACCGTCCGCGGCACGCTCTCGGGCGGCGAGGAGGTGGCGGTCTCCGGCACACTGGCCGGACCCAAGCACCTCCAGAAGATCGTCGCCGTCGGCGAGTACGACGTGGACCTGGCGCTGGCCGACCACATGGTGGTGCTGCGCTACGAGGACCGCCCCGGTGTCGTCGGCACGGTCGGCCGGATCCTTGGCGAGGCCGGTCTGAACATCGCGGGCATGCAGGTCTCGCGGACGGGCGCGGGCGGCGAGGCGCTGGTCGTGCTCACCGTCGACGACGACGTCCCGGCGTCGGTGCTCGCCGAGATCTCCTCGGAGATCGGGGCCGCGTCGGCCCGTACGGTGAACCTGACCGACTGACAAAGGCCCGAGGACTCCGCGTACCCGGCATCTAGACGTTCGTTTTACACGAACGTCTGCATGCCGGGTACGCTGCTTTCATGGGACATCGTGAGGATCTGCTCGAAGGTGCCAAGCGCTGCCTGCTGGAGAAGGGGTACGCCCGGACGACGGCGCGCGACATCGTGGCCGCCTCCGGGACGAACCTCGCCTCCATCGGCTACCACTACGGCTCCAAGGAAGCCCTGCTCAACCTCGCCTTCCTCAAGGTGACCGAGGAGTGGGGCGATGCGCTCACCGAGCAGCCGGACGAGGCGGTGGGCGGCGACGCCGACGGCGCGCCCCGGGCGCCGCTGGACCAGTTCCGCGACACCTGGGAACGGGTGATCGACAGTTATGAGCAGACCCGGTCCGTCTGGCAGCTCCAGATGGAGGTCGTCTCCCGGATCGACCAGGACCCGGAGTTGCAGAAGGCCCTCGCGGGCCCGCAGCGCGAGGGTCGTGACGGGCTCGCCGAGAACATGCTCGGCATCGATCCGGAGGCGGACCCGGAGAAGGCGCGGGTGGCCGGGCTGTTCTGCCAGGCCCTGCTCGCGGGCGTGATGGTGCAGTGGCTGATGGACAGCGAATCCGCACCGTCCGCACAGGACCTGACGGACGGTCTGAAGGCGGTGCTGGAGGGACGGGCGGGCCAGTAGAGCCGGGTCGCGCGATGGGGCGGCGGTCGCGGGTGTCGCGGAAGCGGACGCCGTGACCCGGCCTCGGTGACGGTACCTCATGGGGCTTGCACGGGGCCGAAGTTGGGCCCTGAGACCCATGACGCGCGCGGGGGCCCGACCCTAGGGTGAGTGACTGTCATGGCACTCACTGACGCCGGGGGGCGGCTCGCGTATGTCTGTTATGGGCGGCATACCGGTTCCTGAAGGCCCGGCGCGGGGGAGTGCGGGGCGGCGGGAGCTCCCGCGCCCGCTCAACACGGTGCGAGTGCTGCTCCTCGTGCTGTTCGGCGCGACCGTCCTGGGCGCGCTCGGCCTCTTCGGTTCGGCGCTCGCGGTGGACGCGCTGGGCGCCGAAGTCATCGGCATCCTGCTGTACGCCGCCGCGCCGGGCATCCTCGGCCTGCTGCTGGCGCGACACGTACGGACCGGCGGCAAGCGGGTCTGGTGGGGACTGGTCGCCGTCCAGGTGTGGCTGGTCCTCGGCGGTGTGGCCAACATCGGGGACGGGTCGGCACACGGCTTCCCCCAACTGCTGCTGCCGGTCCTGATCCTGGTCTTCCTCACCCGGCAGCAGAGCCGGGCGTGGTTCCTGCTGCCGCCGGGGGAACGGGGCGAGCGGCCGAAGTTCTCGCTTCCGCACATGATCACCTGGCGCCGGGACCGGGGGCAGACGGCCCTGGAGTACCTGGGCCTGGTGCTCATCGTGGTCGCGCTGATCGCGGCCATGGCACTGAGCGGCGTCGGCGGCCGGATCACCGCGGAGCTCCAGTCGGCGATCTGCTCGCTGAGCGGCTACTCGTGCCCCGCCTCCGGCGACGGCACGGGCCGGGTCGAGGCGGGCGGCGGCCAGGGCGGCGGCGCCACGGGCGGCGAAGCCGCCGGGGGAAGCACCGCGGGCGCGGACGGCGGCACGACGGTCACCGGCGGTACCGGCTCGACGGGCGGTACGAACGGCGGTACGAACGGCAGCAGCGGTGGCGGCGACGCGAGCGACGGGGGCACGGCCGGGGGCTCCTCCGGCGGTACGAGCGTGAGCGGCGGCACCGGGGGGCCCGACGACGGCCGTCCGGGCAGCGGGGTCGACACCTACCCCGAGAACGGCGAGGAACCCGAGGCCGACTACGACGTACCCGCGTCCGACAAGGACGACAACGGGAACGACCAGGGCGGCGGCGACAGGGCAGGGAAGGAGGACTGCGGCGGCTGGGGCTTCTTCGGCTGCGCCTGGGACCGCACGGCCCAGGTCGTCAAGGGGCTCGCGGTCGACGGGGTCTGGGGCGACGTCACCGGGATCATCGACCTGTTCAAGCCCGAGACGTGGTCCGGCATCGCGGACTACGGCAAGCAACTCGGCAACCAGTGGATGCAGGACTCCAAGGATGCCGGCGACAAGTGGGGCAACGGCGACTACCTCGGTGCGATCCGGGACTGGGGCAAGGCGTCGGTCAACACCGTCGTGAAGATCGGCGACGACGTCTTCGTCGGCGACGACGTCCGTGACCGCTGGAACAACGGAGAGAAGACCCGGGCCGTCACCGACGTGGTCTGGAACATCGGCTCCTTCTTCATCCCCGGCTACGACGTGGCGAAGGTCGTCGGCAAGGTCGGCGGACTCGGCAAGCTGGGCAAGGTCGCCGAGAAGGTGGCGGAGGCCGCCGAAGACGCGGGGGCCGCGGCCCGCCGCGCCCGCAAGGCCGCCGAACTCGGAGACCTCGACGGAGTCCGCAAGGCGGCCAAGGAGGCCGACGACGCCGCGGACGCCGCGGAGGACGCGGCGCGCCGGACCGGCTGCGTCATCGCTTCGGGGCCGCCCCTGGTGCGTTACGGCGGCAGAACCACGGGCGTCGGCGGCTCCGGCACCGGAGTGCTGGCCTCCGGTCCCGCCGGCCGGGTCGTCCTCGCGGACGGCGGGTGCGACGAGGCGGCCAAGGCCAAGGCTGCTCAGGCGCGCGCCCAGGAACGGGCGGCGCACCTGGAGCAGAAACGCCTGGAGGAGCCGGAGCGCGCCCGCAAGGCCGAACTGGAGAAGAAGAAGTACCCGGAGCCGAAGCGCAACGACACCTCCGACCCCCGCAACTACAACCCGCCGTCCTGGGGCAAGGACCTCAAGGACCACAAGCTCGGCGACGCGGACCTGGGCGACGGCTACTGGGCCGGCCGCGACCGCAACCCCGCACCCAACTGGAAGAACGAGTCCTGGCTGCGGTACCAGGAGCAGATCACCGGCACCAACCGGGGCCAGGAGTACGTCGTACCGCACCCCAGGGAGGGCAAGCCGGCCGTGGAGTACGACGGCTGGGATTCGAGCAGGCAGACCTTCCTGGAGGCCAAGAACGGCTACCGCAGCTATCTCTCCCAGACCGAACAGGGCGCGCTCACCAAGTCCGGCAAGGACAAGTTCATCGCCGAGGCGCAGGCCCAGGTGGAGGCGGCCGGCGGCCGGGCGGTGGAGTGGCACTTCTCCGACCCGGACGTGGCCAAGGCCGCCCGCCAGGCGTTCCGCGACGAGCAGCTGCCGATCAAGGTCGTCTACAGCAAGCCGAAGCCGAACGACAGCACCAGGAAACCGGGTGCCTTCGACGAGTAGCCTGCACGCAGCGGCGCCCGGCGGTGCCGGGGCACGCGAGCCCGGCGTGATCCGGACGAGAGGCCAAGGGGCCTGTCCGACCCCGATCGGCCGGGCAGGCCGCAGGCGCCACGCCCGACGGACGAAGCTCGACGGAGGAAAGTGCATGCGACGTGTAGTGCGGGGCTTCTGGGGCCCCCGTCCGGAGCCGGCCGAAGCGCTCGCCGGACGCTGGAAGCGGACGCTGGACGGGCTCACGGAACTGCTCCCCGAAGCGGCGTCGGCGAACGGCGCGGCCGGCTCCGGACCCTGGCGGCACGTCCACGGCTCCGGACCCGGGGACGCATTGCCGGCGGACGAGGGGGCGTTGCTCGGCGCCCTGCGCGTGATGCAGGCGGCCGAGGGCTGGTCCGACCTCACGGGCACCGCGCTGCGGCTGGCCCGCACGGGGGCGCCCGGCTGGCAGGCGGAGATCAGCGGACTGGGCGGGGGCGCCCCGGAGTTCCTGCTCCAGTCGTTCGTGGTGACGCTCCACGCGCCGGACGGGGCCGAGGTTCCGGAGGCCGAACTCCTCGCCGTCCTCGCCCGGGAGTGGGAGCCGGACTTCGGTGACGTGAGCGACGACGACGTGCTCGACGCGCTGGAGGACGACGCCGGGTTCTCCATCGGCGATCCCGTCGTGGGCCGGGTCGGATACCTCTCCCCGGGCCGGGCGGCCCTCGTTCCGGACAGCCTGAAGGCGGCCCGCGAGGAACTGCCCGGCGGCGGCGTGCTCCTGCACATCGCGGGCCCCGGCGCGAGCGCGGAGGTGGTGACGGCCTACGAGCGGCTCCGCGAGGCCGGGGCGCTCGATCCCCTGCCCCGCCCGATGGACCGGGCCGTCCTGTGACCTCCCGCGCCGGGGAGACCTTCGCCGTGGCCCGCGCGCTGGCGGACATCGAGGAGCTGCTGGCCGGCCCCGTACCGGCGACCGGGCCCGCCGCGACCGAGGGGGATCCGGAGACGGGGGAGTGGACCGCGACCGGCGGCGAGGGCTTCCGCGTCGCCCCGCTCTGGGAGGGCGACCCGCTGACCGGGGTGTACGCCCCCGAGTGGAACGACGCCGAGGACGCGGCCGAGGCCCATCTCGCCGCTCTCGTCGGGGAACTGGACCGCCGATGGGGCCCGCACCGTGCGGTGCCGCTGCACGTGCCGCTGCTGCGCCGGCAGGAGGGCGCCCCCGTCGAGCCCCTGTTCGACGCGCTGTTCGATGAGGATCTCTACGGTGATCTGTCCGTCTGGGGCCCGGTCGGCGGCACGGACCGCTGGGTGGGCGTGAGCGTGGGGCACAGCGACGGCGACGCGCCGCTGGTGCTGGCGGCCCTGGTCAGCACCCGGCCGGTCACCGCCCCGGACGAGCGCTGAAGGCCGCCCCGACGGCGTCGACGCGCAGTCAGAGGCGGGCGCCCTTGAGCGCCATGTGCAGCAGCAGCCGGTCCTCGCCGTCGTTGAGATCGAGGCCGGTGAGCTGCTGGACCCGGGAGAGCCGGTAGTAGAGCGTCTGGCGGTGGATGCCGAGCGCCGCGGCCGTCCGGGACGCCTGGCCCGCACAGTCGAGGAACACCTCGGCGGTGCGGGCCAGATCCTTGTGCGGCGGGGTGAGCAGGGCGCGCACCGCCGCGTCCGCGGCCGCCTCGGCGGGGAGTGCGGTCAGCAGCCGGTACGGGCCGATCGCCGACCACTCGGCGACTGGGCCGAAACGGGCCTCGGCCGCCGCGGCGCGGGCCGCGGCCGACGCCTGGTGCCAGGCCGCCGCCAGCTCCGCCAGACCCCGGCGGGGCAACGCGACCCCGGCCGTGGAGCCCCGGCCCGCCGCGGCACGCAGCCGGTCCGCAGCGGTCAGCGCAGGGTCGAGGACATCCGTGGAGCGCAGCCGGACCAGCGCCGCGAGCGAGGCGGCCCTACCGGCCCCCGGGGCCGGTACCGAGGTCAGCGCCGCGGTCGAGGGCACCGTACGGACCGACGGCGGATCGTCGGTCCACGGGGTCACGCACACCAGCGTGTGCAGCCCTTCCGCGTCCCGGCCCAGGGCCTCGCGCAGCGCGGCCACCGCCATGTCGCGCTGCCAGCCCCGCGCGGCGGTGAGGACCGCGCCGAACTCCCGGGACAGGTCCGCGCCGGCCCGCGCCTCGTCGGAGAGCAGCCCCCCGATCCGGGCCGCCACCTCCATCGCCGCGTTCAGTTGCTCGCCGGTCGGCCCGGGGTCCGCGTCGAGCAGCCACACGTAACCGAGCACGACACCCCGGTGGCGTACGGGCAGACAGATCCGGCCCCGGAACACCCCGGCCTCCGGGGCGGCCGGAATGCGGACCGGGCCGGTGGCGCGGGCGATGCCGAAGCCCTCGAACCAGGCGCGGACCGCGGGGGTGGAGCGCCTGGTCAGGATCGAGCGGGTGCGGACCGGGTCCATCGCCATGTCGTCGTCGCTGTCGTGGGCGCCGAAGGCGACCAGGCCGAAATCCCGGTTCTCCAGCGTCGCGGGGGCGCCGAGCAGCCCGGAGATCTCGTCGACCAGCTCCTGGTAATCGCCCTTCACCCGGCCATTCTCGCACCGCTTCAGACATATGTCTGAGAACCCGGGAACGGATGCGTGACAGCTGTCGATGGCCCACGATCGGAGGGATCCTTAGATTTCACGGTGGTTCTCCGTGCTGTACCGCTTTGTTCCCCCTCGCCGGTACGGCCTTCGTTCGTACTTTCCGTGGAGGTGCCCCGTGCTGGGTCCCGTGATTCTCGCCGCGTCCCGCAGCGACAGGATGCGCCGTTTCGTCTCGGCGGCACCTGGCACCAAGCAGGTCGTCGACCGCTTCATCGCCGGTGAGACCGTCGACCAGGTCGTCCCGGTCATCGAGGACGCCGCCGACAAGGGCCTCGAAGTCACCCTCGACGTGGTGGGCGAGGACATCACCACCCCCGAGCAGGCCGCCGCCGCCCGCGACGCCTACCTCGAACTGGTCGACCGCCTCAAGGACCTCGGCCTGGGCACCAAGGCCGAGATGTCCATCAAGCTCTCCATGTTCGGCCAGTCGCTGGACATCGAAGGGGGCGAGCCGGAAGGGCTCTCGGCCAAGGGCAGTGGCGGGTGGCGGGCGGGACACGAGCTGGCCCTCGCCAATGTCCGCCCGGTCGTCGAGGCCGCCGCCGCGATCGGCACCACGGTCACGCTGGACGCCGAGGACCACACCACCCTCGACTCGATGTTCGCCATCCACGAGGAGCTGCGGAAGGACTTCCCGCAGACCGGCTGTGTGATCCAGGCGTACCTGTTCCGCACCGAGGACGACGCCCGCCGCCTGGCCGCCGCCGGCAGCCGCGTCCGCATCGTGAAGGGCGCGTACAAGGAGCCCGCCTCCGTCGCGTACCAGGACAAGGCCGAGATCGACAAGGCGTACGTCCGTATCCTGAAGACGCTGATGGAGGGCGAGGGCTACCCGATGATCGGGTCGCACGACCCGCGCCTGATCGCCATCGCCCAGGAACTGGCCCGCAAGGCGGGGCGCAAGCTGGACGAGTACGAGTTCCAGATGCTGTACGGCATCCGCAGCGACGAGCACATCCGGCTCGCGGCCGAGGGCCACCGGATGCGCGTCTACACCGCGTACGGCACGGACTGGTACGGCTACTTCATGCGCCGTCTCGCGGAGAAGCCGGCGAACCTGCTGTTCTTCGGCCGCTCCATCCTCACCAAGGGCTGAGCCCCCCTCCACCTCTCTACCCAAGGAGCAACGGAAACCATGGACGCTGTCACCCAGGTCCCCGCGCCGGTCAACGAGCCGGTCCACTCCTACGCCCCGGGCTCCCCGGAGCGCGCCCGCCTGGAGGCGAAGCTCAAGGAGCTCAGCCAGAACCCGATCGACCTTCCGATGACCATCGGCGGCGAGAAGCGGATGGGCGGCGGCGAGCGCTTCGACGTCGTACAGCCGCACAACCACAAGGCCGTCATCGGTACGTTCGCGCACGCAACTCAGCAGGACGCGCAGGACGCGATCGACGCCGCGCTCGCCGCCGCCCCGGCCTGGCGCGCGATGTCCTTCGACGACCGTGCCGCGATCATCCTGCGCGCCGCCGAGCTGCTGTCCGGCCCGTGGCGCGAGACGCTGGCCGCCTCGACGATGCTCGGCCAGTCGAAGACCGCCCAGCAGGCCGAGATCGACACCCCCTGTGAGCTCGTCGACTTCTGGCGCTTCAACGTGCACTACGCGCGCCAGATCCTGGCCGAGCAGCCCCCGGCCAACTCGCCGGGCGTGTGGAACCGCATGGACCACCGTCCGCTGGAGGGCTTCGTCTACGCGATCACGCCGTTCAACTTCACGGCCATCGCGGGCAACCTGCCCACCGCCCCCGCCCTCATGGGCAACGTCGTGGTGTGGAAGCCGTCCCCGACGCAGACCCACTCCGCCGTGCTGCTCATGCAGCTCCTGGAAGAGGCCGGTCTGCCCAAGGGCGTCATCAACCTGGTGACGGGCCACGGCATCCCCGTCTCCGAGGTGGCCCTGAACCACCGCGACCTGGCCGGTATCCACTTCACCGGCTCGACCCCCACCTTCCAGCACCTGTGGAAGACGGTCGGCAACAACATCGCCAACTACCGCGCCTACCCGCGGCTCGTCGGCGAGACCGGCGGCAAGGACTTCGTCGTCGCCCACCCGTCGGCCGACCACGCCATCCTGAAGACCGCGCTGACCCGTGGCTCCTTCGAGTTCCAGGGCCAGAAGTGCTCGGCGTCCTCCCGCGCGTACATCCCGGCCTCCATCTGGAACTCCGGTTTCAAGGAGAAGTTCGCGGCCGAGGTCGACTCCATCACCATGGGTGACGTCACCGACCTGTCGAACTTCATCGGTGCCGTCATCGACGAGCGCTCGTTCGCCAAGAACAAGGCCGCGATCGACCGCGCCAAGTCGGACCCGTCCTGCACGATCATCGCGGGCGGCACGTACGACGACTCGGTGGGCTACTTCGTCCGCCCGACCGTCATCGAGTGCACCGACCCGGCCAACGAGGTCTTCACGACCGAGTACTTCGGCCCGATCCTCGCCGTGCACGTCTACGAGGACGACGCGTACGACGCGATGCTGGAGCAGATGGAGTCGGCCTCCGACTACGCGCTGACCGGTTCCGTCATCGCGGGCGACCGCGCCGCGGCCGCGTACACGATGGAGAAGCTGCGGTACGCCGCGGGCAACTTCTACATCAACGACAAGTCGACCGGTGCCGTCGTCGGCCAGCAGCCCTTCGGCGGTGGCCGTGCCTCGGGTACGAACGACAAGGCGGGCGCTCCGCAGAACCTCCAGCGCTGGACCCTGACCCGGGCCATCAAGGAGACGCTGGTCCCGCCGACCGAGTACACCTACCCCCACCAGGGCTGACCCCCTCCGGGGCGCCGCACACCCCCCGGCGCCCCACCACGAATTCCGCCTCCCGCCCGGTTCCCCCGCCGGCCGGGAGGCGGTTTCCATTTACAACCTCGCCCACGATTGTCAGCGGCGTCGCGGTGTCCGGGACCTCCGCCTCCGGCGTTGTCGTCAGTCGCCGACGCTCCGCGTCGACTCCCTCCTCCGCCTTGGATTCGAAGGCCCCGGACACCGCTCCTCTCCCCCTGCCCGGCGGTTCCCGCAGACGTACCCCCGGACTGCGGCGGGAAGAGGTCGCCCAGCTCACCGGCGCTTCCGTGGACCACTACACGCGCCTGGAGCAGAGCCGCGGTTCGCGCCCCTCGCGCCAGATGCTGTCCGCGCCGGCAAGGGCGCTGCGGCTGGGCTGAGCGAGGACGAACGCGACCACCTCTTCCACCTGGCGGGGGAGGAACCGCGGCGCGGCCGGCTCGGACCCACGCAGCACGTGCGTCCCGGGCTGCTGATGGTCCTCGACCGGCTGCACGACGCGCCCGCCCAGGTCTTCAGCGACCGGGGGGAGGTGCTCGCGCAGAACGCCATGGCCGTTGCGCTGGTCGGTGAGGCGGGGCCGGGCCACAACATCGTCCGGGCCTGGTTCACCGACCCGGCCGGGCGCACGCTGTTCCCGCCCGAGGACCACGAGACGCACTCCCGCAGCGAGGCGTACGAGCGGCTGCGGGTGGTGGGGGCGCAGGATTTCGGGCAGCGCGTGTGACGGCCGACCGCGCCGACGGACCCGGCCGGCCCTGTCACCACCTCTGAGCAGGCACGATCGCTCGCCGGCCCGGGCTCGGGACCGGGAACCGGGGGTGGGCAGTCGTAAACCTCCGTCTCAGATAGTAGGAAGTCCGAGTAATTGTGGAGACAGACCGGCCGAGCTGTCCTAACTTTGTAGAAGCCGAACGTCTCGCTAGATCCAGCGACTGGCGGTCGTGAGTGCGCGCCCCCGTGCAGGCAACCCCTGCGGCGCCCGCTCCCCGCCCCTTCAGGCACCTCGAAATCCCGATCTCGAAATCACTTTCACGGTTTTTCGATCTCGAAATCCTCGCGATCTCAAGGAGTCGATCCACCATGGCCGAGACGACTGTCCGCCGCGTCCGTCACACCCACCGCCCGACCGAGTCGGAGCGCCGCAATGCCGCCGCCGCCCTGCAGCGGGCCCTCGACCGCAGGGACAACGGCGGCTCCACGGGCCACTGAGGCCGGCCGCTGAGGCCGGCCACTGAGACCGGTCACCCAGGCCGGCTGCCCGGTCGGTGATCAGCCGCGGCTGATCACGAAGTGGTCGATGCGCTCGCCCGACTCGGCGAGTGCGGTGACCTTCATCCGGGCATGCCGTCCGGGTTCCACCTCCACCGCCAGGAACGAGAGGCCGGTGTAACGGACCCGGGACCACTCCACGGTCCCGGTCGCCCTTCCGCCGGTCCTGACCACGTGGTACGTGTCCACGCTGTCCCGGTCCTCGACGTGTCCCTCGTACGTGTCCGGCGCCGGGAGTCACCATGTGTCCGCATGGTGGACGTGGCGTGTCATGGGGTGGGACGCGCAGTAAGGTGCGGGCATGTCTCGCAGCATCAATCTCGCAGTGATCCCCGGTGACGGTATCGGCCAGGAGGTCGTGGCCCAGGGCCTCAAGGTCCTCAACGCTGTTCTCCCGCAGGATGTGAAGCTGGAGACCAAGGAGTACGACCTCGGCGCCCGGCGCTGGCACCGTACCGGTGAAACCCTCCCGGACGAGGAGCTGGCGGCCCTCAAGGGTCACGACGCCATCCTGCTCGGCGCGATCGGCGACCCCTCCGTGCCGTCCGGCGTCCTGGAGCGCGGGCTCCTGCTGAAGCTGCGGTTCGCCTTCGACCACTTCATCAACCTGCGGCCGTCGAAGCTGTTCCCGAACACCGCGACGCCGCTGGCCGGCCGCCCGGACATCGACTTCGTCGTCGTCCGCGAGGGAACCGAGGGCCCGTACACCGGCAACGGCGGTTCGCTGCGCACCGGCACGCCGGCCGAGGTCGCCACCGAGGTCAGCGTCAACACCGCCTACGGTGTCGAGCGCGTCGTCCGTGACGCCTTCGAGCGGGCCAACGCCCGCCCCCGCAAGAAGCTGACGCTCGTTCACAAGAACAACGTCCTCGTGTACGCGGGCCACCTGTGGAAGAACACCTTCGACAAGGTCGCGACCGAGTACCCCGAGGTCACCACCGACTATCTGCACGTCGACGCCGCGACGATCTTCTTCGTCACCCAGCCGGAGCGCTTCGACGTCATCGTCACCGACAACCTCTTCGGTGACATCCTCACCGATCTCGCCGCTGCCGTGACCGGCGGCATCGGCCTGGCCGCGTCCGGCAACATCAACCCGACGGGCAACTTCCCGTCGATGTTCGAGCCGGTCCACGGCTCTGCCCCCGACATCGCGGGACAGGGCAAGGCCGACCCGACCGCCACGATCCTCTCCGTCGCCCTCCTGCTGCGCCACCTCGGCTACGAGGCCCAGGCCGCGCGCATCGAGGACGCCGTCTCCGCCGACCTCGCGGAGCGCGACGGAGTGACGACCCGTACGACCGACCAGATCGGCGACGCGCTCGCGGTACGTGTAGCGAGCTGACCCGACGACTCCAACTTTTGAAGCCGCCGGGTCGCAACCGCACCCGGCGGCTTCTCCTATTCGGTCCCGGGTGCGACCATCGACCACTGGACCGCATTCGCGTCATTTCGTGCAGGGCCAACCCGGAGCGATAATCGAACGGGGCCGTCGCTCGCGGTGAAGCTCGGACGTCCTAGCACCTGTCTGACAGGAGCGACGTGAGCGCGGTCCAACACACACAACCGGTGAAGGACACGCACACATGACGACGCCCACGATCGAGCTCAAGCCCTCCTCGAACCCGCTGTCCGACGCGGAGCGCGAGGCGATCCTGGTCAAGCCCGGGTTCGGCCGCTACTTCACCGATCACATGGTGACGATCCGGTGGACCGAGGGCCGCGGCTGGCACGACGGCCAGCTCGTCCCCTACGGCCCGCTCTCCCTCGACCCCGCGACCACCGTCCTGCACTACGCGCAGGAGATCTTCGAGGGCCTCAAGGCCTACCGCCAGCCCGACGGCAGCGTCGCCACGTTCCGCCCCGAGGCGAACGCCAAGCGCTTCCAGGCCTCGGCGCACCGGCTGGCCATGCCGGAACTGCCCGTCGAGACGTTCATCGAGGCGTGCGACGCGCTGGTCCAGCAGGACAAGGCATGGGTTCCGGCGCACGGCGGCGAGGAGTCGCTCTACCTGCGTCCGTTCATGGTCGCCACCGAGGTCGGCCTCGGCGTGAAGCCCGCCAACGAGTACCTCTTCATCGTCATCGCCTCGCCCGCCGGTGCCTACTTCCCCGGTGGCGTCAAGCCGGTCTCCATCTGGCTGTCCGAGAACCGCGTCCGCGCCGTCCCCGGCGGCATGGGCGACGCCAAGACCGGCGGCAACTACGCCGCCTCCCTCCTCGCCCAGGCCGAGGCCGCCGAGCAGGGCTGCGACCAGGTCGCCTACCTCGACGCGGTCGAGCACAAGTGGGTCGAGGAGCTCGGCGGGATGAACCTGTACTTCGTGTACGGGAACAAGATCATCACCCCGGCCCTGACCGGCTCCCTGCTCGCCGGTGTCACCCGTGACTCGCTGCTCAAGGTCGCCCGCGACCTCGGCTACGAGTCCGAGGAGGACCGCGTCTCCATCGACCAGTGGCGCGCCGACACCGAGAACGGCAGCCTCACCGAGGTCTTCGCCTGCGGCACCGCCGCCGTCATCACCCCCATCGGCATCGTGAAGTCCGCGGGCGGCGAGTGGACCCAGAGCGACGGCGCGCCCGGCGAGGTCACGGGGAAGCTGCGTGAGCGCCTGCTGGACATCCAGCGCGGCGTCGCCGAGGACACCCACGGCTGGATGCACCAGCTGGGCTAGTCAGCCCCTGTACGGCCCAGGCCCCCGTCCCGACCGCGCGCAGCGACTGGGACGGGGGCGCGGTGCGTTCCGCTACCGGCTGCGCGTCGGAGCGCCCCGGTTCTTTGCGCCGGGCGGAGAGGAGACTCGAACGGGCGAGCAGCGGTCCTTCGTAGACCGTGATGGAGACCGCCGCGAGGCCGACCGCCGCGCCCAGGACACCGTGGCGCTGATGTTCCAGCCCGCCGATCAGCGTCCCGATGACGATCGAGGTCACCGAGGGCCACAGCCCGAGCCCGAAGGACGGCGGTAGCCGGCCGAAGACGATGACGCCCAGGCAGAGATTGGCGCTGAGAAGGACCGACACGAGGTCGCGCGGCCCACCGGTGCGCTCCTCGTCCGGGATGGTGTCGACTCCGCGTTGTTCCATCGCATGAGGCCGCCCCTGACGCTCGATTATTTGAGTGCCGCTCAATCTGGCGTAGAAAGGAAGGCCGTCAACACGTTCCAGTCATGGGAAGTTCTGATTAGAGTGGTGTTCTAATCTGGAGGTATGGTGACGTGCAACTGACCCCGACCGAGCGTGACCGGCTGCTGCTCTTCGGAGCTGCCGAACTGGCGCGGGCGCGCCGGGCGCGCGGGCTGAAGCTCAACGTGCCCGAAGCGACCGCGCTCATTGCGGACACCGTGTGCGAAGCGGCGCGCGACGGACGGCGTCTCGCGGAGGCCATCGAGGCCGCGCGCAGTGTGCTGGGACCCGGCGACGTCCTGCCCGGTGTGGCGGATGTGGTCACCGAGGTCCATGTGGAGGCCGTCTTCGACGATGGATCCCGGCTGGCCGTCGTGTCCGAGCCCATCGGCCACGGCGCCGGAGTCCGGCTGGGGGACAGCGCGCCCGGCGCCGTACTGCCCGCACCGGCGCACGCCGAGCCCGAACCCGCTCTGCGGCTGGCCGTGCGCAACACCGCGACCGTCCCGGTCAGCGTCACCTCGCATTTCCACTTCTTCGAGGCCAACCCGCGACTCCACTTCGACCGGGCCGCGGCATACGGCATGCGGCTGTGCGTTCCCGCCGGGTCGTCGGTCCGTTTCGACCCGGGCGGTGAGGCCGAGGTCGGCCTGTTGCCGATCGGCGGTGCTCGCATCGCGATCGGTTTCGCGGGCCTGGTCGACGGCCCGCTGGACGCGCCCGGCGCGAAGGACGAGGCCCTGCGACGTGCGGCGGCCTGTGGCTATCTGGGAGCGGAGGACGCCTGATGGACCCCTACGAATACGCATCGGTCCACGGACCGCGCGCCGGGGACCGGATCGTCCTCGGCGACTCCGGCCTGGTGGTGCGCGTCGAGTCGGACGCGCAGCAGCACGGCGACGAGTTCCTGGCCGGATTCGGAAAGACCGCGCGCGACGGGCTGCACCTCAAGGCCGCGGCCGTACGCGACACCTGTGACCTCGTCATCAGCAATGTGCTGGTCATCGACGCGGTCCAGGGCATCCGGAAGGTCTCCATCGGCATCCGCGAAGGTCGGATCTGCTCGATCGGACGGGCCGGGAACCCGGACACGCTCGACGGCGTGGACGTCGTCGTCGGTACGGGCACCTCGATCGTCTCCGGCGAAGGCATGATCGCGACGGCCGGCGCCGTCGACACCCATGTCCATCTGCTCTCGCCGCGCATCATGGAGGCCTCGCTCGCCGCCGGCGTCACCACCGTCATCGGCCAGGAGTTCGGCCCGGTGTGGGGTGTCGGGGTCAATTCGCCGTGGGCGCTGCGCCACTCCTTCAACGCCTTCGACGCCTGGCCGGTCAACATCGGCTTCCTGGCGCGCGGTTCCTCCTCCGACGCCGCGCCCCTGGTGGAGGCGCTCGCCGAGGGAGGCGCGTCCGGCTTCAAGGTGCACGAGGACATGGGCGCGCACACCCGCGCACTCGACACTGCCCTGCGGGTCGCCGAGGAGCACGACGTACAGGTCGCCCTGCACAGTGACGGGCTGAACGAATGCCTGTCCGTCGAGGACACCCTGCGTGTCCTGGACGGCCGGACGATCCACGCCTTCCACATCGAGGGCTGCGGCGGCGGACACGTACCGAACGTGCTCAAGATGGCGGGCGTCCCGAACGTCATCGGCTCCTCCACCAACCCGACCCTGCCGTTCGGCCGGGACGCGGTGGCCGAGCACTACGGGATGATCGTCTCCGTACACGACCTCAAGACCGACCTGCCCGGTGACGCCGCCATGGCACGGGACCGGATCAGGGCCGGGACGATGGGTGCGGAGGACGTGCTGCACGACCTCGGCGCGATCGGTATCACCTCGTCCGACGCACAGGGGATGGGGCGCGCGGGCGAGACCGTACGCCGTACCTTCGCCATGGCCGGGAAGATGAAGGCCGAGCTGGGCCCGATGGAGGGCGACGGCCCGCACGACGACAACGCCCGGGTGCTGCGCTACGTGGCGAAGCTGACGATCAACCCGGCCATCGCGCATGGTCTGGCGCACGAGATCGGCTCGATCGAGGTGGGCAAGCTCGCCGACATCGTGCTGTGGAAGCCGCAGTTCTTCGGGGCCAAGCCGCAACTCGTGCTCAAGTCGGGCTTCCCGGCGTGGGGCGTGACGGGCGACCCCAACGCCGCGACCGACACCTGTGAACCGCTTGTCCTGGGACCGCTGTTCGGGGGGCACGGCGCGACCCCCGCGGACATCTCGGTCGCCTTCGTGGCGAAGGCGGCGACCGAGCTGGGCTCCGACCTGATACCGACGCGACGCCGCCGGGTGGCCGTACGCGGTACTCGTGGGATCGGGCCGGCGGACCTGCGCCTCAACTCCCGTATCGGCGAGGTGGCAGTGGACGGGCACAGCGGCCTGGTCACGCTGGACGGTGCCCCGATGCGCTCCGAGCCCGCCGACTCGATTTCTCTCAACCGCCTCTACTTCCTGTAAAAAACACAGCCTTTAGGAGTCCGACGACATGACGTTCCGTATGCCGCCCGAGTGGGCCCCGCACGAGCGCACCTGGATGGCCTGGCCGGGCCCCAACGTCACCTTCTCCGGCGACGACCTCGCCGAGTCCCGCCAGGCATGGGCCGCGGTGGCCCGGGCCGTACGCCGCTTCGAGCCGGTCACCATGGTCGTCGGGCCCGGCCAGGCGGAGGACGCCCGTGGCCTCCTCGGCCCGGACATCGAGCTGGTCGAGCGCGAGCTGGACGACGCCTGGATGCGTGACATCGGCCCGACCTTCGTCACCGACGGCACCCGGCTGGCCGCCGTGGACTGGGTGTTCAACGGCTGGGGCGCACAGGACTGGGCCACCTGGGATCACGACGCGAAGATCGCTCGCCATGTCGCGGACCTCGCCGGGGTCCCCGTGCACAGCTCACCCCTCGTCAACGAGGGCGGCGGCATTCACGTCGACGGTGAAGGCACCGTCCTGCTCACCGAGACCGTGCAGCTCGGCCCCGAGCGCAACCCGGACTGGACCAAGGAGCGGGTCGAGGCCGAGATCCACGCCAAGCTCGGCACCACGAAGGCGATCTGGCTGCGGCGCGGCCTCACGGGCGACTACCCGCCGCACGGCTTCGGCACCCTCGGTCATGTCGACATCGTCGCCGCCTTCGCCGGACCCGGTGTGGTCGTCGTCCACACCCAGCCGGACCCGTCCCACCCGGACCACGAGCTCTGCAAGGAGAACGTGCGGATGCTCAGGGCCCGGACGGACGCGCAGGGTCGCCCCTTGGAGGTCATCGAGGTCCCGGCCCCGACCGTCGTGCAGGACGAGGAGGGTCAGTGGGTCGACTACTCGTACATCAACCACTACGTCTGCAACGGCGGCGTGGTGCTGTGCGCCTTCGACGATCCCCGTGACGAGAACGCCGCGGGCATCTTCCGTCGCCTCTACCCCGGCCGCGCGGTCACGCTGGTCGACGCCCGCACGATCTTCGCGGGCGGGGGCGGTATCCACTGCATCACTCAGCAGCAGCCTGCTGTAGGCGGCTGAGCGGCGGATCCGGTAGAACGTACAGGTGAACGAGATGCTCTGCGCGGCGGCCGCAGCATGACCCCGCCCTCCGCCCGGCGGCGCAATACGGCGCCGCCCCGTGAGTCCCTGCTCGCCGCCGCCATGGCCACCATCGCCGAGCGCGGGCTCGACGGGCTGACCATGGCGGGGCTCGGGCGCGAGGTCGGGATGAGCAGCGGGCACCTTCTGTACTACTTCCGGACCAAGGACGAGCTCCTGCTGCAGACCCTGGAGTGGAGCGAGGGGCGCCTCGGCGCCGAGCGCAGCGCCCTGCTCTCCCAGCAGGCTCCCGCCGCCGAGCGGCTCGACCACTATGTGGATCTGTACGTCCCCGAAGGACCGCGCGACCCCCATTGGGCGCTCTGGCTGGAGGTCTGGAACCGCTCGCAGAACGCCGACGCCGACGCCCGCGGTCGGCAGGCCGCCATTGAGGGGGCCTGGCACCGGGACTTGGTGGCGCTGCTCGCCGAGGGCGTTTCGCGGGGGGAATTCCGCGCCGTGGACCCCGACCGGTTCGCCACCCGATTGCGCGCCCTGCTCGACGGCTTCAGCGTCCATGTCGCCGTCGGTATACCGGGTACCGGCCGTGAGCAAGTCCTCTCCCACGTAAGGGAGTTCCTTCAGGGCTCGCTGCTTCCCTGAACGCAACGCACGTAAGTACCCGTGATCGTTGCCCGCCCGGCTCTTGTTGCGCTCCCGGCTGTTCGGGCACGGTGACGGACCATGGGACGAGAGCAGTGGAAGAAAATCTGGGTCGGCTCCGCCGGCAACATGGTCGAGTGGTTCGACTGGTTCGTGTACGCGACCTTCGCGGTCTACTTCGCGGACTCGTTCTTTCCCGCGGGCAATGAGACCGCCAACCTCATGAACACCATGGGGATCTTCGCCGTCGGTTTCTTCATGAGGCCCGTCGGCGGCTGGCTGCTCGGCCGGATCGGTGACCGCAGGGGCCGTAAGGCCGCACTCACCCTCACCGTCACCCTCATGTCGGCCTCCGCGATCCTCATCGCCGTCGCGCCGACGTACGACGTCGCGGGCTACGGCGGTGTCGCCGTCCTGCTGGTGGCCCGGCTCCTCCAGGGTCTCTCCGTCGGCGGCGAGTACGCCGCCAGCGCCACGTACCTGACCGAGGCCTCCGCACCCCACCGGCGCGGCTTCGCCTCCAGCTTCCAGTACGTGTCCATGACCGCCGGACAACTCGTCGGCCTCGGCCTCCAGATCGTCCTCCAGCGCAATATGTCCGATGCCGCGCTGCACAGCTGGGGCTGGCGCATCCCGTTCATCGTCGGCGCGCTCGGCGCCGCGATCGTCTTCTACCTGCGCCGCTCGATGCTGGAGACCGAGGTCTACGCGGAGTCCGGCGCCGCCGAGCAGGAGGACCGCGGCACCCTGAAGGCGCTGTGGCAGCACAGACGCGAGGCGTTCCTCGTGATGGCGCTGACCATGGGCGGGACCGTCGCGTACTACACGTACACGACCTACCTCACCAAGTTCCTCTCCAAGAGCGCCGGCATGGAGAAGTCCACCGCCTCGCTCGTCAGCTTCTGCGCCCTGTTCGTCTTCATGTGCATCCAGCCGCTGGCCGGAATGCTCTCCGACCGGATCGGCCGCCGCCCGCTGCTGATCACCTTCGCCGTCGGCTCCACGTTCCTGACCGTGCCGATCATGACGATGCTCAAGCACGCCGGCACCTTCTGGCCCGCCTTCGGCCTGGCGCTCCTCGCCCTGGTCGTCGTCACCGGATACACCTCGATCAACGCCTGCGTGAAGGCCGAACTCTTCCCGACCGGCATCCGCGCCCTGGGCGTCGCCCTCCCGTACGCCATCGCCAACGCGCTCTTCGGCGGCACCGCCGAATACGTGGCGCTCTGGTTCAAGAAGGCCGGCATCGAGTCCGGCTTCTACTGGTACGTCGCGGGGTGTGCCGCGGTCTCCCTGATCGTCTACCTGACCATGCGCGAGACCCGCGACATCGACCTGGGCCGGGTCGGCGCCGGCAAGCCCGGACAGGAACGCTCGGAGCCGTCCGGAGCGACCACCGTCACGCCCGCATCCTGAGACGGGGCAGGGCACGGAGGCGGCCCTGTGCAAGACTGCCTCCGTGCCCTCGTTCGTCATGATTATTGGCAACAGGCGCGCCGGTCCGCAGTGACCGCCCCGTATCACCTACGTGCGGCGCGGCCACCGTGCCCCAGACCCGCGCGCAGACCTCTCGCACCCGCGAGGGGTTTTTTCGTTTTCCGGCCCTCACCTCGGCCGGGGCGAGGCGCGCGGGATGATGGGGGCAAGTGGAGCCAGATCGTCCGGATCCACTCATCCGACAGGAGTCAGACCAGCATGACCACCAAGGCCAAGGCCAGCGACGACAGTTTTCACGTCTTCGACACCACACTGCGCGACGGGGCCCAGCGTGAAGGCATCAACCTGACGGTCGCGGACAAGCTGACCATTGCCCGGCACCTGGACAACTTCGGCGTGGGCTTCATCGAGGGCGGCTGGCCCGGCGCCAACCCCCGGGACACCGAGTTCTTCGCCCGAGCCCAGCAGGAGATCGAGTTCGAGAACGCCCAGCTGGTCGCCTTCGGCGCGACCCGCCGGGCCGGTGGCAAGGCCGCCGAGGACCCCCAGGTCAAGGCACTGCTGGAGTCCGGCGCCCCGGTGATCACGCTGGTCGCCAAGTCCCACGACCGCCATGTGGAACTCGCCCTGCGCACCACCCTCGAAGAGAACCTGGAGATGGTCCGCGACACCGTCTCCTTCCTGCGCGAGCAGGGCCGCCGGGTCTTCGTCGACTGCGAGCACTTCTTCGACGGCTACCGCGCCAACCCCGAGTACGCCAAGGCCGTCGTCCGGGCCGCCGCCGAGGCCGGCGCCGATGTCGTCATCCTCTGCGACACCAACGGCGGCATGCTCCCCGCGCAGGTCACGGCCGTCGTCTCCACCGTGCTTGCCGACACCGGCGCCCGGCTCGGCATCCACGCCCAGGACGACACCGGTTGCGCCGTCGCCAACACCCTGGCCGCCGTCGACGCGGGCGCCACCCACGTCCAGTGCACCGCCAACGGCTACGGCGAACGGGTCGGCAACGCCAACCTCTTCCCCGTCGTCGCCGCCCTGGAACTCAAGTACGGCAAGACCGTCCTCCCCGAGGGTGCGCTCGCCGACATGACCCGCGTCTCCCACGTGATCGCCGAGGTCGTCAATCTGACGCCCTCCACCCACCAGCCCTATGTGGGGGTTTCCGCCTTCGCCCACAAGGCCGGACTGCACGCCTCCGCGATCAAGGTCGACCCGGACCTGTACCAGCACATCGACCCCGCGCTGGTCGGCAACACCATGCGGATGCTGGTCTCCGACATGGCCGGCCGTGCCTCCATCGAGCTCAAGGGCAAGGAGCTCGGCATCGACCTCGGCGGCGACCGCGAACTCGTCGGCCGCGTCGTCGAACGCGTCAAGGAGCGCGAACTCAAGGGCTACACGTACGAGGCCGCCGACGCATCCTTCGAACTGCTGCTGCGCGCCGAGGCCGAGGGCCGGGCACGCAGCTACTTCCGTACCGAGTCCTGGCGCGCCATCGTCGAGGACCGCCCCGACGGGACGCACGCCAACGAGGCGACCGTGAAGCTCTGGGCCAACGGTGAGCGCATCGTCGCCACCGCCGAGGGCAACGGCCCGGTCAACGCACTCGACCGGGCGCTGCGCGTCGCGCTGGAACGGATCTACCCGCAGCTCGCCAAGCTGGAACTGGTCGACTACAAGGTCCGCATCCTCGAAGGCCGCACCGGCACCGAGTCCACCACCCGAGTCCTCATCACCACGGGCGACGGCAGCGGCGACTGGGCGACTGTGGGCGTAGCGGAGAACGTCATCGCGGCCTCCTGGCAGGCGCTGGAGGACGCGTACACGTACGGACTGCTGCGCGCCGGGGTCGAGCCCACGGAGTAGCGGGGGCGCTCCTCGGCCGCCGGACGGGCCCGGCCCCGGGCCCGTCCGGCGGCCGAGGACTGTGAGTCACCGGGTGCGTTCAGAACCTGAACGCATAACGCAACCTGCCCGTACGGGAAATGGGTACGGACCAATGTCGGCGTGAAGTATTGACGGCAGTGTTCCAGCGGGGTTAACTCACGCCGCAACGCCGGTACCGGTTCCGGTACCGGTTTCAGCTCCCTGTCGCGCCTTGTCCTGGAGGCCCCCGATGCGTGTCACCATCGCCGATGTCGCCCGCGAGGCCGGCGTCAGCAAGACGACCGTGTCCCGGGTCATCAACACCAAGGGCGAAGTGGACGTCTCCACGGCCGCCCGTGTTCGTGAAGTGATCGCACAGCTCGGCTATGTGCCCAGCTCGGGCGCCGTCGGACTGGCCCGGGGCAGCAGCCGTACGGTCGGCATGCTGGTGCCCTCGCTCACCTGGCCGTGGATGGGCGAAGTGCTCCAGGGCGTCGTCGACACCGTCGAGGCCGCCGACTACGGACTGCTGCTCTTCACCTGCAACCGGGGTGCCGAGTCCGTGGAGCGCTTCACCAGCCAGGTGTCGGCGCGCGCCTTCGACGGGCTGGTCGTCGTCGAACCCGAGAACACCCTCGACCACCTCACCGCACTGCACCGCGGCGGTCTGCCGATCGTGCTGATCGACGACCGCGGCCACCACCCCGAATTCCCCTCCGTCGTGACCACCAACCGCGAAGGAGGCGCGTCCGCGGCCCGCCATCTGCTGGCCGCCGGACGCATCAGACCCCTGGTCATCACCGGCCCCCAGAACTTCGGCTGCGTACGCGACCGGTTGGACGGATTCCGTACGGTCCTGCCCACCGATCTCGTCGCCCACGGGGACTTCACCGAACGCTGCGGCCGGCTGGCCGTGGAGCAACTCCTCGCCTCCGGAACGGAGTTCGACTCGGTCTTCGCGCACAACGACATCAGCGCGGCAGGCGCGCTGCGGGCGTTGCGGACGGCCGGGCGGTCCGTGCCGGACGACATCGCCGTGGTCGGCTTCGACGACATCCCGATGGCCGAGCACACCGAACCGCCGCTGACCACCGTGCGCCAGCCCACCCGGCAGATGGGTGAGACGGCCGCGCGAATGCTGCTCTCCCACCTCGGTGGCACGACCGTGCCCGACGCACCGGTCGTGTTGCCCACCGAACTGGTCGTGCGCCACTCGGCGCCGTAGCGGTCCGGCCGGCATCCCCGGCCGCCTGCCCCTTCCGCAAGCTCCCGCGCACCACCGGCCCCGCCTGCGCCACTGGTATCGCCCGTACCACTGGCATCACTGGCACTGTCCGCACTATCGACACCGTCGACACCACTGGCACCGGTTGCACCACTGGCACCGTCCGCACTATCGGCACCATCCGCACCGCCCCGTACCGCCTGTACCCGGCGCGCCGAGCGCTGCCCATTTCCCGGATCTCCCAGACCCGCAGTCCCTCATGGAGTCGCCATGTCCGCACGACGTCACGCCACCCTGAGAGCGCTCTCGCTCGCTACCACCGTGGTCGCGCTCGCCGCCGGTTGCTCGTCCGCCAATTCGGGTGCCAACAAAGGGGGCGGTGCCTCCGGCGTGCTGACCCTGGGCAAGCCGGACGGGCCGCAGACCAACAACAGCAATCCATTCCTCAGCACCTCGGCGGGCGCCACGCTCGGCTACCGCTTCATGATCTACGAGCCCCTCGCCATGACGAACCAGATCCGGCCCGCGGACAAGGCCGCCCCCTGGCTCGCGACCGGCTGGAAGTGGGAGTCCAACTTCACCAAGGTCACCTTCACGCTGGACCCCAAGGCCAAGTGGGCCGACGGCAAGCCGCTGACCGCCGAGGACGTCGCGTACACCTTCGACCTCCTGAAGAAGCACCCGGCGCTCAACGGCAACGGCATCCCGTTCGACGGGGTCGCGGTGCAGGGCAAGACGGTCGTCCTGACCTTCAAGGACTCCCAGTACGTCAACCAGAACAAGATCATCCAGCAGTTCGTCGTGCCCAAGCACATCTGGGAAGGCGTCAAGAACCCGGAGACCTGGCCCAACCGCACGCCCGTCGGCTCGGGCCCGTACAAGCTCAAGACGTTCACCCCGCAGACCACCACCCTGACCGCCACGCCCACCTACTGGAAGGGCGAGACCCAGGTCAAGGAGCTGCGCTACACCGCGTACAACGACAACAGCGCGGCGACCACGGCGCTGGCGAGCGGCAAGGTCGAGTGGTCGTTCGTCTTCATGCCGAACTACAAGCAGCTGTTCATCAGCAAGGACCCCAAGAACCACAAGCTGTGGTTCCCGTCCGGGCTCGGCATCCACGGACTGTGGTTCAACACCGCCCGCAAGCCGCTCGACAACCCGGCGCTGCGCAAGGCCATGGCGATGGTCGTCGACCGCAAGGCGATCTACACCCAGGCCGAGGCGACCCTCTACCCGGAGATCACCAACCCGACCGGCATCCCGCTGCCCGCCGGTGAGTCCTTTCTCGCGCCCGAGTACAGGAGCGCCACCACCGCACCGGACGTGGCCGGGGCCAAGAAGATCCTCGCCGACGCCGGGTTCGAGCTCAGCGGCGGAGTGCTGAAGGACCCGAGCGGCAAGCCGGTGCAGCTCACCTTCACCGACCCGGCCGGCTGGAACGACTACATCACCGGGCTCGCGATCATCAAGGACAACATCAAGCAGCTCGGCATCGAGGCCAAGGTCAAGACGCAGACCGCGGAGGCCTGGGGCGCGGACGTCGCCAACGGCAACTTCGACGCAACCCTGCACTGGACCAACAGCGGCGCCACCCCGTACGACATGTACCAGAACATCATGGACGGCGCGCTGCTCCAGCCCGTCGGCAAGGCGTCCCAGCTCGGCAACTTCGGCCGCTTCAAGAACGACCAGGCCACCAAGGCGCTCAAGGACTTCGCCAACGCCACCGAGGACTCCGCCCGCACCACGGCCATGAACACCCTCCAGAAGATCATGGTCGAGCAGGCGCCGGTGATCCCGACGGCCGCCGCCCCCATCGGAGCCGAGTACTCCACGAAGAACTGGGTGGGCTGGCCCACCGAGGCCGACCCGTACGCCCCGCCGCAGCACACCCAGCCGTCCGCGCTGCAGATCGTGCTCCAGCTCGAGCCCGCCAAGTAAGCACGGGGAAACGGACCGGCCATGACCACCACCACCGATCGGACCGGCGACGTCGTGCTCGAAGCACGCGGAGTCACCAAACACTTCCCCGTCCGCCGCACCGGCCGTGATCTCGTCTCCCGCCGGCGCCGCACCGTCCACGCCGTCGACGACGTCTCGCTGCAGCTCCGGCGGGGCACGGTCACGGCCCTGGTGGGGGAGTCGGGCTCCGGGAAGTCCACCGTGGCCAGACTGCTCGCCCAGCTGTATCCGCTCACCGAGGGCGAGATCCGGCTGGCAGGGAAGGCGGTGAAGGCAGGCCGCGGCCGGTCCTTCCGCGCGTACGTACGTCAGGTCCAGCTGATCTTCCAGGACCCGTTCGCCTCGCTCAACCCGGTGCACACCGTGCGCTACCACCTCACCCGGGCACTGGTGATCCACGGCCGGGAGACGAGCGGGGCCGAGCTCGCCGCGCTGCTGGAACGGGTGCAGCTCACCCCTGCCGCGCAGTACCTCGACAAGTTCCCGCACGAGCTGTCGGGGGGACAGCGCCAGCGCGTGGCCATCGCCCGCGCGCTCGGCGCCGACCCCCAGGTCCTGCTCGCCGACGAGCCCGTCTCGATGCTGGACGTCTCGATCCGGCTCGGGGTGCTCAATCTGCTGAAGGACCTCAAGGACCGGCTGCGTCTCGCGATCCTCTACATCACCCACGACATCGCCTCCGCCCGCTACTTCGCGGACACCACGCTGGTGATGTACGCGGGCCGGATCGTCGAGGGTGGCGACAGCGAGACCGTCACCCAGCGCCCCGCTCACCCGTACACCCAGCTCCTCATCGCCTCGGCGCCCGATCCGGACCGGGTGGTCGCCGAGGCGGAGCAGGAGGAGACGGGCAGCGGCGAACCGCCCTCGCTCATCGACCCGCCCGCGGGCTGCCGCTTCCACCCCCGCTGCCCCAAGGCGATGGAGCGCTGCCGCACCGAACCGCCGCCGCGCTTCGACCTCGAAGACGGCCAGTGGGCGGCCTGCTGGCTGTACGCGGACGACGCGCACGGCCCGCACGACGCAGACGGCCCGCACGGCGCGGACGGCCCGGACGACGCAGACGGCCCGCACGGCGCGGAAGCCGCCGATGGCCAGGCGAAGGGGGCCGCGAAGTGAAGTTCCTGCTGCAACGGCTCGCCTTCTACCTGGTCACCGCCTGGGCCGCGATCACCATCAACTTCCTGATTCCGCGCATGATGCCCGGCGACCCCGTCCAGGCGCTCATCTCCCGCTTCCAGGGCCAGCTCGACACCAACGCCGTCAACTCGCTCAAGGCGCTCTTCGGCCTCGACAAGCACCAGTCGCTCTGGCAGCAGTACACCGACTACTGGTCGCATCTGCTCGACGGCGACCTCGGGCTCTCCTTTACCTTCTTCCCGACGCCGGTCAGCGAGGTGATCGCCCAGTCGCTGCCGTGGACGCTCGCGCTCGTCGGCGTCACCACCCTGATCAGCTTCGTGCTCGGCACGGGCATCGGGGTCTTCACCGGCTGGCGGCGCGGCTCCTGGATGGACAGCCTGCTGCCCGTCACCACGTTCATCTCGGCCATCCCGTACTTCTGGCTGGGGCTCATCGCCATCGCGCTGTTCGCCGTGAAGTGGCCGCTCTTCCCGGCTGCCGGCGGCTACGACAGTTCGCTCGTGCCCGCCTTCGACTGGCCGTTCATCTCCAGCGCGCTCCGCCACGCGGTGCTGCCCGGTCTCACGATCGTGCTCAGCGCGGTGGCCGGCTGGATCCTCGGCATGCGGAACATGATGGTGACGGTGTCCTCCGAGGACTACGTCATGGTCGCCCAGGCCAAGGGGCTCTCCGAGCGCCGGGTGATGTTCGGATACGCCGCACGCAACGCGATCCTCCCCAACATCTCCGGCTTCGCCCTCTCGCTGGGCTTCATCGTCGGCGGCACGCTGCTGGTGGAGATGGTCTTCTCCTACCCCGGCATCGGCTACCAGCTCTTCCAGGGCGTGGGCGCGAAGGACTACCCCCTGATGCAGGGCGTCTTCCTGATCATCACGCTCTCCGTCCTCGCGGCGAACCTCCTCGCCGATGTGCTCTACATGGTCCTCGACCCCCGTACCCGAAGGGAGGCCTAGGGCATGGCCGTCACCGCAGCCGAGGTCGCCGTGATCGACGCGACCGAGACCCCGGCACCCAGCAGACGCCGCCTGCGTTTCCTGCGCGGCCGCAAGACCGTCATCGGCCTCGGCATCCTGTCGTTCTTCGTCGTGATCGCGGTCATCGGGCCGTGGATCGCACCGTACGACCCGGACACCATGAGCAACGAGCTGCTCCAGCCACCCTCCGGCGCCCACTGGTTCGGTACCACGCAGACCGGTCAGGACGTGCTCTCACAGATCCTCGTCGGCACCCGGGGCGTCCTGGTCGTCGGCTTCGTCGCCGGGATCTTCGCGACGATCCTCTCGGTGATCGTCGGGGTCAGCGCCGGATTCCTCGGCGGCACGGCCGACGAAGTGCTCTCGGTGCTCTCCAACGTCTTCCTGGTCATCCCGGGACTTCCGCTGATCATCATCATCGCCAGCTTCGTCTCCGACGCGGGCGACCTGCTGATCGCCACCGTCATCGCCTTCACCTCCTGGGCGTGGGGAGCGCGGGTGCTGCGCGCGCAGACGCTGTCGCTGCGCCGCCGGGACTACGTCGAAGCGGCCCGCGCCACCGGCGAGTCCACCTGGCGGATCATCTTCTTCGAGATCCTGCCGAACCTGACGGCCGTCATCGCCTCCGGCTTCGTCGGCACGGTCATCTTCGCCATCCTCTCCGAGATCACCCTCGCCTTCATCGGCGTCGCGGACATCTCCCACTGGAACTGGGGGACCGTCCTGTTCTGGGCGCAGTCCAACCAGGCCCTGGCCCAGGGCGCGTGGTGGTGGTTCGTCCCCGCTGGGCTCTGCATCGCGCTGCTCGGCATGTCGCTCGCCCTGATCAACTTCGGCATCGACGAGTTCGTCAACCCGCGCCTGCGTACGGAGACGGGCGCGTCCGGGAAGGTCCGGATGCGGGTCGGCTTCACCCCCGTGGCACGCGGTACGCACGATGCCGCGGCGCGCGGCACGCACGACAAGGAGACCCGCTCATGAGCAGCGAGCCCGTCCTCAGCATCCGTGGTCTGAACGTGGACTACGGCACCGGGGACGACGCCGTGCACGCGCTGCGCGACATCGACCTCACCCTGTACCGGGGCGAGGTCCTGGGCCTGGCGGGCGAGTCCGGGTCCGGCAAGTCCACGCTGGCGTACGCCGTCACCCGGCTGCTCTCGCCGCCCGGGGTGATCACCGGCGGCGAGGTCCACTACCACCGGCGGGACGGCGAGGCGCTCGACCTGCTGACCCTGTCGGCCCCCGAGCTGAGGGCCTTCCGCTGGCAGGAGCTGTCGATCGTCTTCCAGGGCGCGATGAACTCGCTCAACCCGGTGCACACGGTCCACAGCCAGCTCACCGACGTACTCAAGGCCCACCGACCCGAGCTGAAGCGGCCCGAACGGACCGACCGGGCCAAGGAGTTGCTGGGCCTGGTCGGCATCTCCGCCGACCGACTCGCCGCCTACCCGCACCAGCTCTCCGGCGGGATGCGCCAGCGGGTGATGATCGCGATGGCGCTCGCGCTGGAGCCCGAGATCGTCATCATGGACGAACCGACGACGGCCCTGGACGTCGTCATGCAGCGCCAGATCCTGCGCCAATTGGTCAGGCTCCGCGAGGAGCTGGGCTTCTCGGTCGTTTTCATCACCCACGACATCTCGCTGCTGATCGAGTTCTCCGACCGGATCGCGATCATGTACGGCGGCCGGATCGTCGAGGTGGCCGGCGCCTCCGCCATCTATCAGGACCCCCACCACCCGTACAGCGATGGCCTGTTGCACTCCTTCCCGGCGCTGCACGGCCCCCGCCGCGAACTCACCGGCATCCCCGGCTCGCCCCCGCACCTGACCGCGATGCCCGCCGGCTGCGCCTTCCACCCCCGCTGCGGCAAGGCGCTCGACGCCTGCGCCGCCCATGTCCCGGTGCTCGCCGCGCCGGACGGAGACGACTCACGCACGGTGGCATGCTGGCTCCACCGGCCGGCCCCCGACGCCGCGACGCCACCCCGTTCGTAGCGGCTCCACGCGACCCACGCGACCCACGCGACTCCACGCGACCCACACGGCTCCACGCGACCCACACGGCTCCACGCGACTCCACGTGGCTCCACGCGGCTCCACGCGACCCACACGGCTCCACGCGACTCCACGCGACTCCACGCGACCCACGCACACCACAGGAGACCCATGAACATCGTCACCCCGCAGGCATACGCGCGCGAGATCGCCGCCGAGGCCGTCCCGGGCCTGCCCGCCGACTTCCGCTGGGGCGTCGCCACCGCCGCCTACCAGATCGAGGGAGCGGCCGCCGAGGACGGCCGGACCCCGTCCATCTGGGACACGTACTGCAGGGTGCCGGGCATGGTCGTCCGCGGCGAGAACGGCGATGTCGCCTGCGACCACTACCACCGGATGCCCGAGGACGTGCGGCTGATCGCGGACCTGGGCGTCGACACGTACCGGTTCTCGCTCGCCTGGCCGCGCATCCAGCCGGGCGGCCGGGGCCCGGCCAACGCGAAGGGCCTGGACTTCTACCAGCGGCTCGTCGACGAGCTGGAGTCCAGGGGCATCACGCCGTGGATCACCCTCTACCACTGGGACCTCCCGCAGGAGCTGGAGGACGCGGGCGGCTGGCCGGCCCGTGACACGGCCTACCGTTTCGCCGAGTACGCCGCCCTCGCCTACGACGCGCTCGGTGACCGGGTCAAGCACTGGACGACGCTGAACGAGCCCTGGTGCTCGGCCATGCTCGGTTACGCGTACGGCAACCAGGCCCCCGGCCGGAAGAACTTCGGCGACGCGATCCACGCCGTCCACCATCTGCTCCTCGGCCACGGCCTCGCCGCGCGGGCCATCCGCGAGACGGCCGTCGCCCGCGGCAACGAGCTCGAACTCGGCATCACGCTCAACCTCGGCACCGCCACCCCCGAGACCGACAGCCACGAGGACGCCGAAGCCTGCCGCCGTGCCGACGGCCTCGGCCGCCGCTTCTACCTCGACCCGATCGTCAAGGGCGCGTACCCCGAGGACGTCACCGCCGACCTTGCCCTGCAGAACGTCGAACTCCCGGTAGAGAAGGGAGACCTGGCTGTCATCTCCACCCCGATCGACGTCCTCGGTGTCAACTTCTACCGGGGCACGCTCTTCTCCGGCTTCACCCAGGAGGGCTCCCCGGTGGACGCCGACGGCCTGCCCGTCACCCGTGGTGTGGAGCGCGACCTGCCGCGTACCGCGATGGACTGGGAGATCACCCCCACCGCCCTCACGGACCTGCTGGTGAACCTGGAGAGGGACTACGGCGTCCCGACGGTCATCACCGAGAACGGTGCCGCGTTCGACGACACCGTCTCCGAGGACGGACAGATCCACGACGCCGACCGCACCACCTATCTCGCCGACCACATCACCGCCGTGGCCGCGGCCCGCTCCGAAGGGGCGGATGTCAGGGGCTACTTCGCCTGGTCGCTGATGGACAACTTCGAATGGTCCTACGGCTACGACAAGCGGTTCGGCATCGTCCGCGTCGACTACGACACGCAGGAGCGGACGCTGAAGGACAGCGCCAAGTGGTACCGCGACACGATCCGCCTCACCCGCGACGCGTAGTCCGGTCGGCGCGCGGGAAGCCGGCTCGTGTGGGTGACCGCGCAGGCGTCATCCCCGTGGGTTAGCTTCGAGATATGCGGAACGGGATGTTCCTGACCTTGCTGGCAGGCCTGCTGCTGATTCTGTCGGTGGTCGTGCTCGCCGATGCGTCGACCGCTGCACCCGCCGCGGTCGGTGCATCGACCATCAACGATGTCGCGCAGGCGCTGCGCAAGAACCCGGTGTACGTCGACCCGGCCGCCACCGCCCAGCTCTCCCCGGGCCAGGCGGCCGCCCTGACGAAGAAGATCAAGGACGCCGACAAGCCCGTGTTCGTGGTCGTACTCCCGCGGACCCCGGCGTTCCCCGAGCAGAGCCTGCTCACCACCCTGCGCGCGGACACCGGCATCACCGGCGTCTACGCGGTTCGTCTCGGCAACGGGTTCGACGCCGGCGCCGACCCGCGGGTGATGTCCACCCGAACGGTCCAGAACCTGACCGCCGCGGTCAAGGCGCCCGGCACGGACATCGATGCCGCGACCCAGCTGAACGCCTTCGTGGACCGGGCCGTCGAACAGGCCCGGGGCAGGGCCCCCGCCTCCTGGAGCGGCTCCTCGGCGGGCAGCGGACCGTCGTCCGTCGTCGGACTGATCACGGCTGCCGCGATCCTGGTGCTGGGCGCCGGTACGGCGTACACGCTCTTCCGGCGCAACCGGAAGCGCAAGGAGGACGAGGAGCGGGCCGCGCTCGACAAGCTCCGCCTCGTCGTGGACGAGGACATCACCGCGTACGGCGAAACCCTGGACCGGCTGGACTTCCACCCCGCCGAGCCGGGCGCCGACGACGTCATGCGCGGCGACTACGAGCGGGCACTCGACTCCTACGAGGGCGCGAAGACCCGCATGTCCCGGGCCCGGCGCCCGTCGGACGTGCGCGGGGTCACCCAGGCCCTGGAGGACGGCCGGTTCTCCCTCGCGGTCCTTCAGGCCCGCCGCACCGGCACCGAGCCGCCCGCCCGCCGCCCGCCGTGCTTCTTCGACCCGCGCCACGGCCCCTCGGTCGCCGACGCCCGGTGGTCCCCGTCCGGCGGCACGGCCCGCGAGGTCCCGGTCTGCGCGGCGGACGAGATCCGGCTGCGCGAGGGCGAGGAACCGCTGAGCCGCACCGTCGACACGGGTGACGGCCGCCGCCGCCCGTACTGGGAGGCGGGCCCGGCGTACGGCCCCTGGGCGGGCGGCTACTTCGGCGGCGGTCTGCTCCCCGGCCTGCTGGCCGGCACGGTCCTCGGCTCGATGCTGTCCTCCCCGGCGTACGCGGACGAGTACGGCGGCGGGGACTTCGGCTCCGGCGGTGACTGGAGCGGCGGTGACGTCTCCGGTTCCGACTTCGACGGCGGGGGCTTCGACGGCGGCGGCTTCGGCGGGGGAGGTGACCTCGGGGGCGGCGGCGGATTCGACGGGGGCGGGTTCTGAGCCGTTGATCAGCGACCTCTCGGGCAGGGGCGATTCATGCTAGACCTGAAGTCATGTGTGGTATCGGCCGATTTCGGGCTAGGCTGCGGCGCACCGTCCGGCGACCACAGCGGCACGATGGGGGGCGCTCGGGCCAAGCTCCCGCTGCGCCGCCCTACCGGAACACGACTCACTGCTCCCCGGGGAGCGAACTGCGCGCGCTGTTCAGCGTGCGCACCCTGGCGGGCCAGGTCTTCTGCCTCGTGCTCGCGCTCGTACTGCTGCTCGTCGTCGCCGCCGCGATCGCGCTGGTGGTGCAGAGCCGCCGCGACAGCCTGCAGGAGGCCAAGCTGCGCACCCTGAGCGTGGCCCGGACATTCGCCGACTCGCCGGGGATCGTGGAGGCGCTGGGCACCAAGGACCCCACGGCGATCCTGCAGCCACACGCGGAGGAGACCCGCAAGGAGGCCCATGTCGATTACGTCATCGTGGTGAGCGTCCACGGCATCCGCTACACCCACCCCGACCCCGCGCTGATCGGCAAGCACGTCATCGGCCCGTACAAGGAGGCCCTGGCGGGTCATGCCTTCGCCCGGAGCTTCCGCGGCAGCCAGGGGCCCTCGGTCAACTCGGTGGTGCCTGTCGACCGGCCCGACGGGAAGGTCGTTGGCGCGGTGTCCGTCGGGCTCACCGACAAGTCGGTGAACATGGTGGCCGACCGGTCCATCCCGCTCAGTGCCGCCGCGGCGGTGGTCGCCGCGGCGATCACCACGGGCGGCGCGGCGCTCGTGAGCAGACGGCTGCGCCGTCAGACGCACGGCCTCGGACCCGCAGAGATGACCCGGATGTACGAGCACCACGACGCGGTGCTGCACGCGGTCCGCGAGGGCGTCCTCATCGTCGGGGCCGACCACCGGCTGATGCTCGCCAACGACGAGGCCCGCAGACTCCTCGACCTCCCGCCGGACGCGGAGGGCCGCGCGGTCCCGGACCTCGGGCTGCCCCCGGCCACCGCGGAGCTGCTCGTCTCCGGCCGTACCACCACCGACGAGGTGCTGCGCAGCGGCAACCGGCTGCTGGCCGTCAGCCTCCGCCCGGCGGACACGCGCGGCGCACCCCGGAGCACCGTGGCGACCCTGCGGGACACCACCGATCTCAGTGCGATCTCGGGCCGGGCGGAACTCGTGCACGAACGCCTGCTGCTCCTCTACGAGGCCGGTGCCCGGATCGGTACCACCCTCGACGTGACGCGGACGGCCCAGGAGCTCGCGGACGTGGCGATCCCCGGATTCGCCGACGTCGCCACCGTCGACCTCGCTCCCCCCACCGTCCCCGGGGAGAGACCGGCCACGGAGACCGGATACCCACTGGACATGCGCCGTACCGCGATCGCCGCCGCGGACCCGGACCAGCCCCTGTTCCCGGTCGGACGAGAGGTCGGCTTCGCTCCCAACAGGACCAGGGCCAAGCGCGTGAACATCGCGGAGACCGGGTTCGGCATGGAAGTGATCACCGCGCTGGGCTGGCGGCACTGGTCCACCGAGCGTGCCAGGGACATCTTGGACTACGGATTCCACTCGGTGATCTCCGTACCACTGCACGCACGTGGATTCATTCTGGGCCTGGCCAACTTCTGGCGCGCGGGCGACAGGGCCCCGTTCGACGCCGACGACGAGTCCTTCGCCGAAGAGCTGGTGGCACGGGCGGCCGTCAGCCTGGACAACGCCCGCCGGTACACACGCGAGCACGAAATGGCCGTGACACTGCAACGCAGCCTGCTGCCCCGCGACCTGCCCGAACAGAACGCCCTCGATGTGGCCTACCGCTATCTGCCGGCGCGCGCCGAGGTGGGCGGCGACTGGTACGACGTGATCCCGCTGTCGGGCGCCCGCGTGGCGCTGGTCGTCGGTGACGTGGTCGGCCAGGGACTGCACGCAGCCGCCACCATGGGGCGGCTGCGAACCGCCATCCACAACTTCTCCACGCTGGACCTCCCGCCCGACGAACTCCTCGGACATCTCGACGAACTGGTCAGCCGGATCGACCAGGACGAAGCTGCCGGCAGCGGCGTCGAGATCGCCGGAGGCACCTGCCTGTACGCGATCTACGACGCGGTCTCCGGGAACTGCTCGGTGGCCCGGGCCGGCCATCCCGGGCCGGTACTGGTCCTGCCCGACGGCACCGTGGAGTTCTCCGAGGTTCCGGTCGGTCAGCCCCTCGGTATCGGCGGTATGCCGTTCGAGGCGGCCGACTTCCACGTACCCGAGGGGAGCCGTCTGGTCCTCTACACGGACGGCCTCGTCGAACGGCGCGACCAGGACATCGACACCGGACTGGAGCTGCTGCGCGACTCCCTCGCGGGTCGCGACCGGACACCGGAGGAGACCTGCGACGACGTGCTCGCCGCGATGCTGCCCGGCCAGCCGAGCGACGACGTGGCCCTCCTCGTGGCCCGTACCCGCACACTCGATCCCGACCAGGTCGCGCGGTGGGCCGTCGCCACCGATCCGGCGGCCGTCGCCGGAGTCCGAAAGAACGTCACCCAGTGGCTCGCCGACCGCGGCCTGGACGAGGAGGCGTTCACCACCGAACTCATCCTGAGCGAGCTGGTCACCAACGCGGTGCGCTACGGCACCGGACCGATCGAGGTCCGCCTGCTCTACGACCGCAACCTGATCTGCGAAGTGTCCGACACCAGCAACACCTCACCGCATCTGCGCTACGCGGCGACGACGGACGAGGGCGGCCGGGGCCTGTTCCTCGTCGCCCAGTTCGCCGAGCGCTGGGGCACCCGCTACACCGAGACGGGCAAGGTGATCTGGTCGGAGCAGACGGTCGGCGAACCGGAGACGGACGAGGGGGCTTGAAGCGCGTCGCGGAAGGCCGTGGACGTTGTTGCCCGACATGCCTGCGGAGAGCGGCCGTGACACGCTGAAACGGGGGGTCAGGCCGGTCGCGGCACCGCTGGGCCGGAACGACGGCTCTGCCACCCGAGGAGATCGAAATGGCCAGTGAAACCACCGGACCCGGAGCGAGCAGCACGAACCCGAGCCCCACGCACGCGCCCGTATCCGGTACCACCGCCTTTGCGGCGGTCCTGATGGTCGTCGGCGGAGCGATGGCGATCTTCGAGGGGGTCGCGGCCCTCGCGAAGGAGCATTTGTTCGTCGTGACGCGCCACTACCTGTTCGAGTTCAGCCTGACGGGCTGGGGCTGGGTCCACCTCATTCTGGGCATCGCTCTCGTCCTCGCCGGCCTTGCCGTGTTCGGCGGAGCCCTGTGGGGGCGCTTTTTCGGTGTCGCAGTCGCCGGCCTGGGCGCGATCGCCAACTTCCTGTGGCTGCCGTACTACCCCTTGTGGGCCTTGGTGCTGATCGTCATCAACATCCTCGTCGCCTGGGCGCTGTGCATGGGCATGCACCGGGAAGCGGACGCGGGCCTGACGGCCTGACCCGCGTCTGCCCGCGTCAGGCCGAGAACGCGCCCCCTGCCTCACGGAAGGTGGCGAGCTGTGCGCAGGCGCCCCACGACGCAGGCGCCCCACGACGCCGAGCGCCCGCCTTCCGCCCCAGGCGGGGGAGGGGAAGGCGGGCGCGCTCGGGTTCGGCGTGAGCCGGAAAGCGTCAGGCCTGCGGTGCGGCGGCCTTGATGGCGGAGATGTCGAAGTTGAGCTTGACCTTGTCGCTGACCATGACGCCGCCGGTCTCCAGCGCGGCGTTCCAGGTCAGGCCCCAGTCGGAGCGCAGGATGTCCGCGCTGCCCTCGAAGCCGACGCGCTCGTTGCCGTAGACGTCGGTGGCGGAGCCGTTGAACTCCAGGTCGATGGCGAGGGGGCGCGTGACGTCCTTGATGGTGAGGTCGCCGGCGACGCGGTACTTGTCGCCGCCGAGCTGCTCGGCCTGCGTGGAGCGGAACGTCATGAGGGGGAACTTCTCGGCGTCGAAGAAGTCGCCGCTGACCAGGTGGCCGTCGCGGTCGGCGATGCCGGTGTCGACGCTGGCGATCCTGACGTCGATGGAGGCGGCGGAGTTCGCGGGGTTGCGGCCGTCGAGCTTCAGGCTGCCCTCGTGCTCACCGAAGGAACCGCGCACGTTGGTGACCATGGCGTGGCGCACGGTGAAGCCGATGCTGGTGTGCGCCGGGTCGATCGTGTAATCACCGGTGAGGGCGGCCAGGGCCGGGTCCACGGCAGGGGTGGTGGCGGACGGGGCGTTGTTGTTCTTGCGGTTGAACAGAGCCATGGCTCCTCCTCGGGGGACGTGATCGAGTGGCGATCGAAGTATTTGTTTAACCTTCAACGAGATTGACTGTAGCGCGGTCAAGTTCAAAGTTCAACATCAGGGGTGGATTGTTGTGAAAGAAGGGTCGTTCGCCGCCTCCCCCTCTGGCGACGCGCGTAGAACTCGGGCAGTATTCCCGTGCCCATACTTGTCATGAGCAGGAGGAGTCCCCCCATGGTGTCCCGTATGACCCTGCGCCCCGTCCTGACCGCCCTCGCCCTCGTCCTCGGCGTCCTCTTCGCCCCCGGCGTCGGTGTCCTCGGTGGCGGTGCCACCCAGGCCCACGCCGACACGAAGCTCACCCACGCCCAGGCCACCGCCCGGTTCAGCTCCTCCGGGATCACCTGGTCGTCCTCCGGCGGCTGCTCCAACCGCAACGTCGCCACCTGCACCTCGTTCGACCAGCTCAACCTGGCCACCGCCCGGGGCGCCCAGACCCTCAAGAGCGCCACGGGCTGCGCGCTGAACATCACCGGCGGCACCGAGACGGGCCACGCCAGCGGTACGTACTCGCACTGGAACGGCTACAAGCTCGACTTCGGCAAGTCCACCTGTCTCACCGACTACGTCCACGGTGTCTTCGCCTACATCGGGCTGCGCGGTGACGGCGCACCTCAGTACAAGTCCGGATCCGGCAACATCTACGCGGACGAGGGCAACCACTGGGACGTGACGTACTACAACTGCGGCGGCTGCTGACTTCCGCGCCGCGGGCGTCAGTTCGTGCGGGTGCCCCGTTCGCCGGACGGGGCACCCCCACGGGTGCGATCACGTCGGCAACGAGCCGACGGTCACCACTGCTTGGTCCGAGCAATGAGCCGGGTGCCGTTCCTTGGGAAGATGTCTCGTCGCCGGAGACGGCGCGGCTGCCGGTGCGCGAAGGAGGCCATCGCGGTTCGGTCAGCCAGTTCGGCGGGAGCGGGAGCGGGCCAGCCAACCGAGGGTGACGGCGATCAGGCCTACCAGCATGGCGACGTAGGCGCCGCCCAGCCCGTTGCCGGTGCCGAGACCACCATCGGCGGTGGCCGCGACCGACCCGCCGACGACCACGGCGATCAGCCCCGCCACGAGAGCCGTGACGGCCCCGTTCCGCCGGGCCCAGGTGCCGATGTGCCCCTGACCGGTGTGGCGGGCCAGAGCCAGGCCGCCATTGACCGCGCCGAGAAGGCCGACCAGCGCGGCCAAGGACGCTCCGACGCGGCCGGCGCTCAGGGTGTAGACGCTTGCGGCGACCGGCTGGACGGAGGGGTCCGCGGCCGCCGGTTCGGCGAGCACGAGACCGCTGATCAGGGCGGCTCCGGCCACGGCAAGCACAGTGCGGACTGACATGAGGTGCTCCTTCTCCTCACGGGAACTGGATCGACCGAGCATGTCCGCCCGACCCGCCTCCGGTCGTCCGGCGGACGCAGACACTTCGCGCTGCCGCGGACGCCGCAGGTGCCGCGCACGTACCGCGTCCGTGGTAGCCGAGTACTCGTCCGCGAGCGGGACTCGCCCGGGGCCGCATCCGGCTAGGGTGCGCGCATGAGCACAGGATGGTCCGGTGTCCCGGCCGGTGTGAGGGACTGTGCGATCGCCGTCGGCGTGGCGGCGACACTGCTGGTCACCGGCCTGTCCGAGCGCAACTCCGGTACGGGCCTCGACCTTCTCGGCTGCACGCTGCTGGCGGCCGGCGGCCTGGCGCTCGTCTGGCGCCGCCGGACTCCCGTTCCCATCCTGGCCGCCACCGGGCTGTGCGCGGTGGGGTACCAGGCGGCCGGTTTCGACGTGCCCGCCGTCGCGTTCCTGTTCGCGGTGTACGCGGCCGTACGGGAGGGACACCGCAGCGTCACCGTGGTGGCGAGCGTGGCCGTGCTGGCCACACTCCCGCTGGCTGCCCTGGCCTCGGGCCTGCACGACACGGGCGAGGCGTTCGCGCAGGCGCGCGGTGCCCTGGAGATCGCCTGGCTGGTCGCGGCCGGGGCCGCGGGTGAGGCGCTGCGGCAGGCCGAGCGGCGGGCGGACGAGGCCGAGCGCACCCGGGAGGAGACCGCGCGGCGCCGCGCCGACGAGGAGCGGCTGCACATCGCGCGGGAGCTGCACGATTCGCTCACCCATCAGATCTCGATCATCAAGGTGCAGGCCGAAGTCGCCGTCCACGTGGCCCGCAGGCGCGGTGAACAGGTGTCGGAGGCTCTGCTGGCGATCCAGGCGGCCGGACGTGAGGCGACTCGGGAGCTGCGCGCGACCCTGGGGGCGCTACGCGACGACGAGACGACCCCGCCGCGTGGTCTCGACGACGTCCCGGAACTGGTGGAACGGGCCCGTTCCATCGGCCTGGATACGACGCTGACGATCGAAGGACAACGACACGATGTGCCGGCTGCGGTGGACCGGACCGTCTACCGGATCGTTCAGGAGTCGCTCACCAACATCGCCCGTCACGCGGACGCCGCCACGGCGTCGGTCCGGATCGACTGCCGTCCGGACGTCCTCGGGATACGCATCGATGACGACGGCAAGGCCGCGCCGGACGCCGCCCCGACACCCGGCGTCGGGCTGCTCGGCATGCGCGAACGAGTCACCGCCCTCGGCGGGCGGCTGCGCGCGGAACCGCGCGGCGAGGGCGGCTTCACCGTCCAGGCCGAACTCCCCGTGGACCAGACGCCATGATCCGTGTCCTGCTGGTCGACGACCAGCCGCTGATTCGCAGCGGATTCCGCGCGCTCCTCGACCTCGAAGACGACATCGAGGTGGTGGCCGAGGCCGCCGACGGGAAGGAGGGCCTGGCTCTGACCAGGGAACACCTGCCCGACGTCGCCCTCATCGACATCCAGATGCCGGTCATCGACGGCATCGAGACGACCCGGCGCATCGCCGCGGACCCGACCCTGGCCCGGGTGCACGTCGTCATCCTGACCAACTACGGCTTGGACGAATACGTCTTCAACGCGCTGCGCGCCGGCGCTGCCGGATTCCTCGTCAAGGACATCGTGCCGGAAGACTTCCTGCACGCCGTACGCGTCGCCGCGCGCGGCGACGCCCTGCTCGCACCCTCGATCACCCGCAAGCTCATCAACAGGTACGTCACCCAGCCGCTCAACACCGGCGCCGAGACGGGGCTGGACGAGCTGACCAACCGCGAACGCGAGGCCGTCGTCCTGGTCGCGCAGGGCCTGTCCAACGACCAGATCGCCGACCGCATGGTGATCAGCCCGATGACCGCGAAAACCCACATCAACAGGGCCATGACCAAGCTCCACGCCCGTGACCGCGCTCAGCTCGTGGTCCTGGCCTACGAATCCGGCCTGGTAACCCCACGCAACTCCGGACATCCAGGTGCACAGCCGGCAGGCCGGCCCGTCGGAAAGGTGAGGTACCGGTGAAGCACTCCGCAGGCCCGACGCCGCCCGGCCGCCGTCGTCCGAACTTGTGGCACTGGCTGCGCCCCCGGAGTTCACGGGCGTTCGCCCTCGGCATCTGCATGGCCGTCGGCGGGCTCGCCGGCGGGGTGCGCTCCGCGGTGGACGGCAAGGGGATCTGGACGGCCTTCGGAATCTTCGGCGTGGGGGTTCTCGGAGTTGTTCTCACCATTGCGTGGATCGTGACGTACACGCGGGAGCATTGACGAGAAGGCTCGGGCACAGCGGCCGGGTCGCAGGCGCCGTCCGGATGTAGAAATGAGCCGGCCTGCCCAGCAGTTCGGGCGGCCGGTCGCGATCCCGCCGACGCCCACATCACGTGACAGCTACACGCGGACGGTCATGGTCACGGTCACCTCGTCACCTGCCGAGAGTCCCTGCGGCTTGCGGACCGCGTTCTTGAGCGGCAGCAGGTAGCTGCCGTCCTTGGGGAAGAGCGACGTGGTGAAAGCGGTCTCGCCGATGCACGCGTCCACGGGGACCGCGCCCCAGCCGTACGTGGCCAGCGCAGCCACCTCGCGGATGTCGGCGGCCTGTTCGTCGGGCACGGCGGCGAAGTAGAACGGTGAAGGCCCCCGCCACTCGATGACGCGGCCGGTGAATACAACGTGCACGAGGTCGATCCGTTCATCGGGGGAGCCGAATGCCAGGCAGCTTACAGGCGGGCTCACTCGGCAAGAGGCGGCGGTCGCCCACCTGCGGGAGGCGACTGCCACCCGCAGGATCAGGCCCCCACAGTCACCGTGGAGCGGCGCGGGCTGCCGTCGTTCGGCGGCGCCCGAGGCGTCGGGTTCGCCGTCGGGGTGGACGTCGTCGTAAGGGAAGGCGTAGCCGGCAAGTCTTGACAACTCGTCACATCGAAAGGGAGGTTGCGGCTCGGCACGCCGGGCCGCAGTACCGTCAGACCGTGGCGTCCAGGAAGGCGGTCCAGGCGGTGGGGGGAACGGTGAGGATGGGGCTGTCGGTGACCTTGGAGTCGCGGATGTGGACGGCGGTGGGGTGGGCTGCGACCTCGACGCAGTCACCGCCCTGGCTGCCGCTGTAGCTCGACTTGCGCCAGTCGTAGGCGACTTCGAGGCAGTTACCGCCCTGGTCACTGCTGTAGCTGGACTTGAACCAGGCGAGGGCGGCGATACGGGGAGCCGGGTGTGCTGCGCGGGTCATGTCTCTCCAAGCAGTTCGTCCAGTAGGCGTGCGCTCTTCTCGACGGAGAGCGCCTGCGAACGCAGCATCCCATATTTCTGCTGGAGCACACTGACGTCATCTGGATCCTCGTGCAGGTAGCTGGTCAGCTGTCCCTCCACGTAGGCGAGGTGGTCGTGATCAGGAGTCTCCAGCAGCACCATGGGCCCCGCGAGTCCGGCATGCTTCGGAAGCTTCTTCGGCATGATCTGGAGCCCCAGGAAAGGTAGTTCCATGCATCGGCGCAGATGCCGGATCTGGTTCCGCATCATGGCGGGGTCTCCGAGCTCGCCGCGCAGAATGCTCTCCTCCAGCAGGAAGTGCAGCATCGGGCGAGGCCTGCGTTCGAGGAGCTTCTGCCGATCCAGTCGGCCGGTCACCCACTCTTCCTGCTGGTCCTCTTCGATCGGCGGATAGAGGCAGGAGAAGACGAATCGGGCGTACTCCTCGGTCTGGAGCAGCCCCGGCACTGCCTGGTTCTCGTACGACAGCAGGGTGAGCACCTCCTGCTCGTACTCCACGAAGTCCTGTACGAACGCCGGGAACCGCTCCTTCTGCGGCACCTTCGACACCGCTACCTGCAACGTCCCTTTCGTATCCAGCAGTTCATCCAGCTGGACCGCGAAGTCCCACTGCAGTGTTCTGCGACCCTGCTCGATCGACGCGATCGTGTCCTCGCCCACGCAGCACTGATCGGCCAGCGCCGTCTGCGTCATCCGGGCCGCTTTGCGGAACGTGGCCAGTTGCGCACCGATCAGGTGCCAGGACGTGATCCGCTTGTTCCTTTTTGCCGGTTGCATGAATTGCCTCTCCCCGTCACGAACCCCGATTGACCCGTCAGAAGCCGTACAACTGCCCTGTACGACCCGACGCGCTGCTCAACCGTAGTGACTTTGTGTGACGTTGGCGGCGTGAACGAAACAACTCAACTCTCCTGCTTCCGCGAGGTGTTCCACCGCCGGGAACGCCGATCCGTCCCGCTCGTACGGAAGTTCGTGCGTGAGGCTCTCGCCGACTGGGCGTGCGACGTCCGGGTCGACGACGTATTGCTCTGCGTGAGCGAACTCGTCACCAATGCCTTGCTGCACGGCGTCCCGCCCGGTCGTGGGTTCCGCCTCCGTCTCTCCCTGGAACCGGCCGACGACACCCTGCGCATCGAGGTTCATGACAGCGGTGACGGGGAGGTCCGGCTCGCTGATTCCTGGGCGGCCTCCGATGAGGAAGGGGGTCGTGGGCTGCGGCTGGTGGCGGCGCTGGCCGACAAATGGGGGGTGGGGGAGCGGAACCCCGGCAAGGTGGTGTGGTGCGAGTTCGAGGCGTCGTCGGGGTGAGTCGCGGAAGTTCGACGAGATGCGGACGAGGGCAACCACGGGGACGTGACGTACTACAACGGCGGCGGCTGCTGACCAGCCTGCCGCAAAGCACATGCGCGGCTGCCCCCGTTCCGGCCGGAACGGGGGCAGCCGCGGACCGGCGGCGATCGCGCGCAGCTCCGGGCACGGGTGCCGCCCCTTGCGTTCACCGCTGTGGGTCCCCGGAGGGCAGCCCTTCCCCGCGTCGGCAGCCGGGGACCCTCAATCAGGCCTTCGGCTGGGTGAAGCGGATGCGGTTGCCGAAGGGGTCGCGCAGGCCGCAGTCGGTTCCGTACGGGCGATCGGTGGGCTCCTCGGTGAACTCGACGCCCTGGGCGAGCAGCTTCTCGTACGTCTTGCGGCAGTCGTCCGTGGTGAAGATGAGCCAGCCTCCCATAGCGCCCTTGGTCACCAGTTCGCGGACCTGCTGTGCCGTTTCCTCGGACATCGCCGGGGCGCCCGGCTTCTCCAGCATGATCTGGCGTTCCGGGTGGCCGGGGACGCTGACGGTCAGCCAGCGCATGAAGCCCATGTCGACGTCGGTGTTGACCTTCAGGCCGAGCTTGCCGACGTAGAAGTCGAGGGCCTCGTCCTGGTCGAGGACGTAAATCTGCGAGTGCGTGATGGCGTTGAACATGCGGATCACGCTACTGGGTGGGCCGGACGGAAACTTATCCAAAACCGCTCAGCCGGCGACGGGCGCGGGTGGTCAGGAACTCGGCCGCGTCCACGCCATCGTGAAGCACGTCGGTACGTCCGCGGCCGCGGCTTCCTTGCGGTACGTCCTCGGTGACCGGCCGACGATGTCGCGGAACGTGCGGCTGAAGGTTCCCGGGCTGCCGAAGCCGACTTCGAAGCAGATGTCCGTCACGCTGCGCCCGGTCTCCCGCAGCAGGAACATCGCACGCTCGACACGGCGGCGCTGCAGGTAGCGGTGCGGGGTCTCGCCGAACGTGGCCCGGAAGGTGCGGGTGAAGTGCGCCGGGGACACGTGGGCGATCCGGGCCAGGGCCGGGACGTCCAGCGGCTGTGCGTAGGCGCGGTCCATCGCATCCCGTGCCCGGAGCATGCGGCGGTTGGTCTCTTCAGTGGCGCGGCTCACGGTGCCATCACACCATGGTTCTCCGCCGCCGTGACAGATCCGGTGAACGGTCGGTCGTCCGCCGTCCCCGTCCTCACCTGCGCTCCGGCCACTTGGACTTACGCAACAAGGTTGTTGGACTGGAGCGCCCCGAGGAGCCGCACGTCGTTGACGGTGTCCGGACAGGGGGACTACTCAGAGCACATGTCGCGAAGATTCACTTCGGCGGGCGCTGTCGCCGCCGCCTCAGCCGCCGTCCTGGCGCTGGTGGGGACCGCACTCCCCGCCACCGCCGCCGCTCCCGTTCCCGCCGCAGTCGAGTCGGCCGTGCCCGCGGACGCCGCCGTCATCCGGTCCGCGCAGCTCTCGGTCGCCGTCGCGGACGACTTCCCGCGCGTTCTGGCGTACACCGACAAGGCCAGTGGCAGCCGGCTGCTCGGCAGTACGCAGCCCGTCACCGCCGTCACCCTGAACGGCACCGCGCACCCCGTGAAGCTCAAGGGCGCCCCCGAGATCACCGCCGCGGCCGCCCGCTACACGCTGACCTTCACCGATCTGCCCGGCATCGAGATCGACGCCTCGCTCTCCGTCTCCGGACGCGCCACCACCTTCAAGGTGACGGCCGTCCGCGACACCGAGGCGTTCCGCGTCGGCACCATCGACATCCCCGGCCACGACCTCGTCTCCGTCGGCTCCACGGACACGGGCGCCGCCACCGCCTTCACGCGGCTGGACAACGATTCGACGAAGACCGCCGACGTCTTCGCCGCGGTCACCCCGGACACCGCCGCCGACAAGGCGCCCGTCGGTGCCTCGTACGCGTTTCTCAACACCGGCTCCCTGGCCGCGGCCGTCGAGTCCAACTCCTCGTACGACAAGCCCTCCGGTGCCACCGGCGGCGACGACGCCCGGTTCTGGCACCAGGCGCGCAAGGCCGACGACGGCAGCGTGCGGGTCGGCGTCTGGTCCGGGCAGTGGACCTACCGCGGCGAGGGCGCGCCGAAGCCGGAGAGCGGGGACGCCCTGCCCTGGGCGAAGGTCGTCGTCACTCCCGACGCCAACGGCGACAAGGCGGTCGACTGGCAGGACGGCGCCGTCGCCTTCCGCTCCATCGGCATCACGGCGCCCGGCAGCAAGGACACCCCGGACCGGGTCATCACCCACATCCCGTTCAACTTCGCCAGCCAGGCCACCCACCCCTTCCTGCGCACCCTGGACGACGTCAAGCGGATCTCCCTCGCCACCGACGGCCTCGGGCAGATGGCGCTCCTCAAGGGATACGCCTCCGAGGGCCACGACTCCGCCCACCCCGACTACGGCGGCAACTACAACAAGCGCGCCGGCGGTCTGAAGGACCTCAACGCGCTCCTCAAGGACGGCAAGAAGTGGGGCGCCACCTTCGGCGTCCACGTCAACGCCACCGAGGCGTACCCGGATGCCAAGGCCTTCGACGAGAAGCTCGTCGACAAGACCAGGCCCGGCTGGAACTGGCTCGGCCAGAGCTACTACATCGACCAGCGCCGCGACATCAACAGCGGTGATCTGGCCAAGCGCTTCCAGCAGCTGCGCGACGAGACCGACTCCAATCTCAGCCTGCTCTACATCGACGTCTACTACACGCACGGCTGGATCGCCGACAAGACCCTCCAGTCCGTGCAGAAGCAGGGCTGGAACGTCGCCACCGAGTGGGCCGACAAGTTCGAGCGCGGCTCGCTCTGGTCGCACTGGGCCAATGACCTCGACTACGGCGGCGCCACCAACAAGGGCCTCAACTCGAAGATCATCCGGTTCATCCGCAACGACGAGAAGGACGTCTGGAACAACGACCCGGTCCTCGGTCAGACCGCCATCGAGGAGTTCGAGGGCTGGACCAACGAGACCGACTGGAACGCCTTCTACGACAACATCTGGCAGCGCGACCTGCCCGCCAAGTACCTCCAGCAGCAGAAGATCACCCGCTGGAACGGCAACGACATCGCCTTCACCGGCGATGTGCGCGGCACCGTCGAGGACGGCAGGCGGACCTTCTACGACCACGGCCGCAAGGTCCTCAGCGGCACCGACTACCTGCTGCCGTGGGACGGCGGCAAGAAGCTGTACCACTACAGCAAGTCCGGCGGTACGAGCAGCTGGGCGGTGCCGTCGGGCGGCACGTACACCGTCTACAAGCTCACCGACAACGGCCGGGTCAAGACCGGCACCGTGCGCCCGGTGGACGGGAAGATCACGTTGACCGCCGAGGCCGGTCAGCCCTACGTCCTCTACCCGAACCAGGCACCCAAGGCCGCCGACACCAAGTGGGGCGAGGGCACCCTGGTCGACGACCCCGGCTTCAACGACAACGGGCTGACCGCCTGGTCGAAGACCGGAACCGTCGCGCGCGACACCGACGGCCAGGGCCGGAACAGCGCCAGGCTCTCCGGCACCGGCACGGCGGCGCTCGCCCAGAGCATCACCGGCCTCAAGCCCGGCACCCGCTACACCGCGTCCGCGCTCATCGAGGTGCAGCCCGGAAAGACCCGGCACACGACGCTCTCGATCGGCGGGAAGTCCGTCGCCGTGGACCGCTCCACCGCCAAGGACTACGTCGCCGCGTCCGACTGGCACGGCACGTACTTCCAGCGCGCCAAGGTGAACTTCACCGCCCCCGCGAACGGCCGCGCCACGCTCCGCATCGAAGCGGCCGACGGCAGCACGGCGACGGTACGGGCCGATGACGTACGCATCGTCGCGAACGCTCCGGCCACCCGCGAGAACACGGTCGTGTACGAGGACTTCGAGGACGTCGACCAGGGCTGGGGCCCCTTCCTCAAGGGCGACGCGGGCGGCTCCACCGACCCCCGGACCGTCCTCTCCCAGCTGCACGCCCCGTACACCCAGGCCGGCTGGAACGGAAAGCTCACCGACGACGTCATCGGCGGCAAGGAGTCCCTCAAGGCCCACGAGGAGAACACCGGACTCGTCTACCGCACCGCCCCCTGGACCGTGCCGATGACCGACGGTCACCGCTACAAGGTCGAGTACGACTACCAGTCCAGTCACTCCGGCGCCTACGAGTGGGTCGACGGCTATGACCGGATCACCGCCGACGGCAAGCCCGCCTCGGTCCAGACCCGGACCACCCCCATCGGACAGCAGCGCACCACCGGCCACTTCGCCGAGACCGTCACCGCGGGCTGCGGCGACACCTGGACCGGGCTGCGCAAGCGCGGCGACGCACCCGACGGCGCCGACTTCGTCCTCGACGCGTTCACCGTGACCGACCTCGGCCCGGCCCCGGCCGGTGAGCTCGCCGCCTGCGGCACGCTCGGCGTCGACCCGGCCGCCGAGACGCTGGAGCCGGGCACGGCCAACACCGTCAAGGCGAGCTTCACCAACTACGAGGCCACCGCGGCGACCGGTGTCGCGCTGAGCCTGACCGTCCCCGAGGGCTGGCAGGCGGAGCCCACCGGCGCCGTCGCCTTCGACTCGGTCGCCGCGGGCGCGAAGGTCACCGGCAGCTGGCAGGTCACCCCGCCGGTCGACGCCAAGTACCAGACGTACAGCCTGAGTTCCCGGGCCACGTACACGGTCGGCGGTACGCAGCGCACGCTCGGCGCGCAGACCTCCGTACGGACCCTGCCGCCGCCGCCCACCACGGACAGCTGGGCCAGCGACCTCGACTGGACGGCCGCCGAGAACGGCTGGGGGCCCGTCGAGCGGGACCTCTCCAACGGCGAGCAGGGCAGTGGCGACGGCACCCCGCTGAAGATCGGCGGCACCACCTACACCAAGGGCCTCGGCAGCCACGCCCCGGCGAAGATCCGCTACTACCTGGGCGGCAAGTGCACCTCCTTCACCGCCGAGGTGGGCGTGGACGACGTGCAGGCCTCGCGCGGCAGCGTGCAGTTCAGCGTCCTGGCCGACGGCACCGAGAAGGTGAAGTCGCCGGTTCTGAAGGGCCCCGACAGCGCTTGGTCGCTCACGGCGGACATCACCGGCGCCAAGTACGTCGACCTGGTCGTGGGCGACGGTGGCGACGGGAACGGAAACGACCACGCGGACTGGGGTGACGCCCGCTTCCATTGCGGTGGCTGAGAACGGAGGATGCGGGGCGGGTGCGTACGACGAGCACCCGCCCCGCCCCCTTTCCCACCCCTTGCGCGATGGCGTCCACCCCCCTGACGCCCCGGAGCCACACATGCCGAACCCTTCGCCTCCCGCCTCGCCGAAACCGGCACAGCGAGGTCGTCTCGGCGGACCCCGGCATCGAGGTGCGGTCCACCGGCCGGCGCCTGGTGCTCAGGGCCGAACCGGGGGCGGAGGGGCGCACCCTGCGGTGTGACGTCCGGTAGACACCGGGTGACCGGAGTATGTCCGGGGGCTGGGAGCGGCACCCGCCTCGCGCGTACCCTCATGCGCTATGGGGGAGTTGAAGGCGGACTGGCGGCTCCGGCTGCGTCGTGGCGAGCCGCACGGGCCGGTGTGCGGCGCCGGAGTGCTGCTCACCCAGGACCGGGCGCTGACGTGCGCCCATGTCGTCGGCGAGCCGGACGCCCGGATGTGGGTGGAGTTCCCCGAGAACCCCGGCATCGCCCCGGTCGGGGCACGGGTCGCCGAGGCCGGCTGGCTGCCCGGCCTCGGCGCGACCCCCGATGACATCGCCGTACTCGCCCTGGACAGCCCGCGCCCGCAGGTCACCCCCGCCACGCTCGACCGGAGCCTGGAGCGCGGCCGCGAGGTGTGGATCGGCGGGTACGCGCGGAGCTTCGCCGACGGCATGTGGCTGACCGGCCGGATCGGCGGGGCGCACGGTGCGTGGATCCAGCTCGACGCCGGGCGCAACGAGCAGGTGGTGCGGCCGGGGTTCAGCGGCGCCGCCGTCCAGGTGCGCGGCGCGGGCGACGGGCGGCCCGAACGGGTCGTCGGCATGGTGGTCAGCTGGCGCGGCGACCTCGACCTGGCGCTGCCCGGCGACAACGACCTGGCGTTCTCGTACATGATCCCGATCGACCGGATCGCCGAACTCGTGCCACTCGTAGCCGAGTTGAGCGGAACGGACGGCTGGGACCACGACCTTGCCCGGCGGCTGCGGGCCTGGTTCGCGGGCGGCGACCAGCCCGCGGTGCGCTTCGGCGTCGTACCGCGCGGCGGCGGCCGCGACCGTACCCTGCGCCACCAGCTGTACCGCGCCCACCTCGTCTACCGGGGCGGCCGCACCACGCCCGAGGAGTTCGTCGACGAGCTGGTGGCGCGGCTGCACCCGCCGCGCCACCAGCTCCGGGCCTACCGCGACTGGCTGCTCCACGGCGGCACCCCGCCGGACCGGGCGGCGGGCGGCCTGCCCGGGGCCACCGGGCCCACGCTCGCCGTGATCGGACTCGACGAGGACCGGGAGCCGCGCCGGCTGGTGCCGTTGCTCGCCCGGGTGCGGACGCTCGGCTTCCGGCTGCTGGTCGTCGTCCGGGACGGCGCGGGCGACGGCGTGAGCGAGGTGGCCCGGCAGCTGCTGGTGCCGGCCCTGGACGAGCGGGCCACGGCACTCCTCGGCCGCGTCGAGTCCGCCGAACGGAACTGGGCCAGGCTGAACGGCCTGGTGGAGTCCGCCTCGCTGCCCCCACCGCCCGGGGTCGCCCCGGCCCGTCGCCGGCGGCAACTGGAGCGGCTGCGCGCCCTCGCCGAACCGCAGGAACAACTCACCGCACTGCGCGCCCTGTTACGCGAACTGGAAGCGGACCTGGACCGGCACGCCGGAGCCGGCCGGGCGGACGTTCCGGGGCCGCGCACCGACCGGGGACGGACGGAGCGCCGATGACGACCGACGACAACACCGCGAGGCGCGGTGCCGGGGCACACGAGCCCGGCGTGATCCGGACGAGAGACCCCGGCTGCCCGCACCGCCGGTTCACCGGAGCTCCCTGCGGCGGCACCGTACAGTCCACCGGCTACTGCGACACCTGTGGCCGCTCCAGGACGGACCCCGGCCTCCCGCCACTGCCCACCGCCCCCGAGAAGTACGGGCCGCCCGGTCTGCTGGAGCTGCCCCTGCTCGAACCGAGCAGCCCCGGCCAACGGCTGGACGCCGCCACCTCGCAGGCACGCATCCTGATGCGCTGCTCGGCCAAGTCCTGCCCCACCTTCTTCATCGCGCCGAACACCGCCGTCCCACCGCCGGACACGGGTTACTGCCCCAAGTGCGGCGCCCCGTACGCCTACCGGCCCGAACTCAGCGAGGACGGGCCGCTGCTCCAGGACCAGTACCGGATCCGCGGCCCCATCGCCCACGGCGGCCAGGGCTGGGTCTACCTCGCCGAGGACACCCACCTGGAGGAGTACGTCGCCGTGAAGGGGCTCCTCAACCGCTACGCGGAACGGGGCGCCGCCCAGGCCGACGAGGAGCGCCGCAGCCTCGTCGCCATCCGGCACGAACGCATCGTCCGCATCCGGGACTTCGTCAGCACCCGCGGCGACGACGGCACCGTGTCCGGCGGCTACATCGTGATGGACGACGTCGGCGACCGTACGCTCTCCGCGGTCATCGAATCGACCCGGCAGGGCACCTTCGTCCTCGACATCGAACACGTCATCACCTACGGCTGCCAGATCCTCGAAGCCCTCGCGCATCTGCACGGCATGGAATTCCTGTACGGGGACATGAAGCCGTCCAATGTCGTCCACCGGCACGACGGCATCAAGGTCATCGACCTCGGCGGGGTGCGCGGGAGCGGTGTCACCGAGCCGCCCCCCGTGATCACCCCCGGATTCGCGGCTCCCGAGACGGACCACGGCAGACCGCTGACCGCCGCCCACGACATCCACACCGTCGGGATGACCCTGGCCGAACTCGCGGGCTGGGCGGTCGGCGACGACGTACCCGGCCTCGGCACCAGCTCCTTCCGCCTGGTGGTGGAACGGGCCACGGCCCGCGACCCGGAACGCCGGTTCGCCGCCGCGGGGGACATGGCCGGCCAGCTCCGCGGCGTGCTGCGCGAGATCCGGGCGCTGCGCGGGAAACGGGACCAGCCCGAGCCCTCCGTCAACTTCACCCCGTCCACCGAACTGCTCGGCGCGCGGCTGGGCTCCGTACCCGACTACACGCACTGGCTGCGCCGCCCCCTCCACCGCCGCCACGAGACGCCCGACGCCCCGGCGCTGGACGCCGGGCTGCCCACCCCCACCGAGATCGCCCGGCGGCTCCCGGTGCCCAGGCCCTACCCGGGAGACCCGGCGGCCGCCCGGTTCCTGGTCAGCAGCTACGACCCCGGCCGACCGCTGAGCCAGCCCGCCGAGGGGGAGCGGTCGGTGGAGATCTGCCTGCACAACGCCCGGCTGCTGCTCGGCCAGGAGGGCAGGGAGGCGCTGGCCGGCGCGCGCGAACAGGTGCGGGAGGCGAACGCCATTCCCGGGCCCGGCCCGGTGCGGCAGTGGCGGCTCAGCTGGCACTGGGGGCTCGTCGCGCTGCGCAGCGCCGATGTGCTGGACGACCGGCGGCAGATGCTGGAGGCCGCCCTGGAACACTTCGCGGCCGTCCACCGGGCGCTGCCCGGCGAGTACGCGGCGAAGCTGGCGCTCGCGTACGTCGCGGAACAGCTCGGCGCGGACCTGCCGGCCGGGGCCGCCCCGTCGGCGTACGAACTCTTCCGGGCCGTGCACGCCCGCAACCCCTCGCACGTCGGCGCCGCGCTGGGTCTGGCCAGGCTGGCCCTGGCACGCGGCGACCGGGAAGCGGCGGCCGGGGTCCTGGACCTGGTGCCCGACGAGTCGCGGGACCACGCCGTCGCCCGCGTGGCCGCGCTGCGCATCCGGGCGGCGCGGCTCGCGGCGGGCGAGCGGCCGCTGCCCGCGCGGCGGGAGATCGACGCCAGTCTCGCCGCGGTCCCGCTCCGCGAAGGCGGCCCGGACCCGGGGTCCGTGGTGCCGGGCGACGAAGCGACCCGGCTGCTGCGCACCGAACTGTTCGAGTGGAAGCTCGACGTGGTCCGCGCCGCCGCCCCCGCCACCCGGCGTGGCCGGTGGCGGCGGGGACTGCCCCCGCTGCCGGTCCCCGGGGAACGGGCCGTGCGCGAGGAACTGGAGCAGTGCTACCGCTGGCTGGCCCGGCAGCGCCAGAAGACCGCCGAGTACGAGCGGCTGATCGACCTCTCGCACGCGGTCCGCCCGCAGACCCGTGTCTGAACCCGAGCCCGACGCCTTGGAGGCAATTCCATGAGTCGCACCGCTCCCTCGCCCGGCCTCGACACCGGTCTGCTCGTCGAGGTCCCCGAGAAGCACCCGCCGGGCGACGACATCCGGATCGAGGCCCATGTGCGGGTCGAAGCGGTCGCCGTCGGGCCCCAGGACGCGATTCCGGCCGCCGAAGTCGCCCTCGTCATCGCGGTGGACGTCGCCGCCTCGCGCCGCGCCGGGGCCGTCGACGCGCTGGCCGACGCCGTGGGCGCGCTGCCCGACGGGATCTCCTACACGGTGCTGGGCGGCGAAGCCTCCCGGTGCTACCCGCTGCGGGGCCGGCTGGCGATCGCGGATCCGGACGACCGGCGCCACGCCGCGTTCAGCGTCGGCCGGATCGCCGCGGCCGACGCCGGGCGCCGTCCGCCCGGATACGCCCGCTGGCTGGCGGGGGCGCGCGAACTGTTCGCCGTCTGCGAGCTCCCCGTACGGCATCTGGTGCTGATCACCGACGGGAGCGGCCGCGGCGACGAGGACGACGCCTACCGTGAAGACAGCGCACTGCGCACCGAACTCGCCCGTTGCGAAGGGGAGTTCACCGCGGACGTGATCGCCCTGGGGGAGTCCTGGGACCCGGCCGCGCTGCTTGCCGTCGCCGAACGGCTGCACGGCGACGCCGCGTACGCACCCGAGGCGTTCGCCCCCGCCGTCGACGCGGCCGTCGTCCGACTGCGCCGGATCCGCAGCCCCGCGCTCGCCCTCACGGTCGCGGTGCGACCGGCGGTCCGCGAGGTGACGCTCACCGAGACCGCTCCCCGCCAGCAGCGGCTCGAACCGGCCGGCGACGGGGACGATCCGCGCCGGCTGGAATTCCTCACCCATCAGTGGAAGCCGGAGACCCGCGACTACCTCCTCACCCTCCGGGTCGACGCGAGCAACGACCCGCTCGGGGTGCCGCTCCAGCTCGCCACCGTGACCGTCGGCGACCTCACCGAACCGGTCGTCGTCCGGTGGCTGCCGTCGGGAACCGCCGAGCCCACGGCGGACCATGCGGGCGGCGCGGACCACAGCGTCCACGCCATGAACGCCTCCACCGGGATCCGGACCGCTCTCAGGCGCGCGTACGACGCCCTCGACCTGGACCGGCGCGAGGAGGCCGAGCAACAGTTCGGACGCGCGGTCCGGCTGGCCGCGGAGATCGGCGCCTCCTGGGTCCGGGCCGAGGTCCGCAACGTCGCCGAGATCATCGACGAGCGGCGGGGACGGGTCAGGATCGGGCCGACCGTCGACCGGGGCACCGTCCGCCGGGGGCGGCTGAGCATCGCCTCCGCACACCTGGTGGAACCGTCCGAAAGCCCGGCCGGGACGACGGCCCGCTGCCCGGAGTGCGAACACCCGGCCGGTCCCGCCGCGCTGTTCTGCATCGCCTGCGGGCGGCGGCTGTGATGTCCGGGCCGACCCGGTGGATCGGCGCGCTGCGAACCCGCCGGTCCGGCGGGTCACGGACCCGGCGGCTCCTGGAGCGGCATCTGACCGTGTTGCTGGCGCTCGCCCTGCTCTCGATGAGCGTCCTGCTCGTCTCGTACCGCGAAGCGCAGATCTCGGCGGGCGAGATGCGCACCCGGGGCGCGCCCGCCGTGCAGGGAGTGGCGGCCACCCAGCTCGCCCTGCTGCGCGCCCACCAGGAGGCCCAGTTCTCCGTCCGCCACGACATCGACGGCGTGGTCGGGGCCGGCGCGCGCTACGAGAGCCAGCTCTCCGCCGCCGCCCAGGGCCTCTCCCGGCTCAACGACGTACAGCTGGACGGGGACCGAGGCCGCGGAGTGCTGGAAACCGTCAATGGTCTGCTCACCTCGTACAGCAGCTCCATCACCCCGGGCGCGGTGAAGTACGTGTCGGACGAGCCGATGCAGCGGGAGAAGTTCGCGGAGGCCGAGACGATCCTCAGCCGCGACGGCACAGGTGTGGTGCCCCGCCTCGACGTCCTCCAGGAACACCAGATGCAACGGATCGACACCGTCAGCTCCCTGGGCACCCTCCGCCGGACCGGCTGGGTGCTCGCCGAACTCGCCCTGCTGGCGATGGCGTCGACCACCCTGTCCGCGCTCCGGGTGCTGCGCCGTCGCTGCGGGCGCAGCTTCGACCCCTGGCTGCTGACCACGCTGCTGGCCACGGTCGTGCTGGCGGTGTTCCCGCTGTGGGCGACCACGAACACCCAGCAGCGGCTGGACACCGCCCACGCCGGACTCGTCAGGATCGAGCGACGGGCCCACGCCGACGGCGACCTGGCCAGGTCCCAGCAGTACGTCACCGACGAGTCGGCGAGCGTACGCGCCGATCTCGCCGCCCAGGGCTGGCAGAGCTGGACCTATTACGGGGCGCTGGGCGGCGGCGCGCTGATCGTCCTGCTGCCCGCCGTCGGTATCGGCCGACGCCTCAATGCCGACTACTGGAGGGCCGGATGATCCCGCGCGCCCGCACCGTCCTGCTCGTGATGGCCCTGCTCCTGGCCGCGGCGGGCTGCGGGCTCGCCGCCCCGGGCGGCAGCGACGAACAGCCCAGGGTCACGATCCTCGGCCCCTGGACCGACAACCAGGAGAAGCAGTTCAAGGACGTCCTGAACGGGTTGGGCATCCCTTACACCTACCAGGGCACGGCCGCCACCCGGGAAGTCCTGCTCGCCGAGGTGCAGGCGGGCAATCCGCCCGACATCGCGATCCTGCCGGGCGTCGGAGAGCTCGTCGAGTACGCCGCCGAGAACCGGCTGCGGTCCCTGCGCGGCCTGTACGAGCCCAAGGAATACGGCAAACCCTGGCAGCCCGAGGCGCAGGGCATCGCCGACGATCTGTGGGTGCCGCTCAAGGCCGATCTCAAGAGCATCGTCTGGTACCGCAAGGACCGGCCCCCGCCCTCCCACCCCGCGCCACTGACCTCCTGGTGCATCGGCATGGGCGACGACGGGTCCTCCGGCTGGCCGGGCAGCGACTGGATCGAGGACCTGATCCTGCAGACTGCGGGCCCGGTGCTGTACGAGCGCTGGGCGACCGGGGACATCGACTGGGTGGACGCCCCGGTGGTGAACGCCTGGACCAGGTGGGCCGGGCTGCTCGCCCAGGACCCGACGGCCGCCGCGCGCGCACTGATCGCCGACCACCGGGGCAGCCCCGGCGGGTACGGGCTGCTCTTCGGCGGCGGCTGTGACCTGGAACACCAGGGCTCGTTCGCCCGTTCCTTCTACGGGGACCGGAAGGAGAGCGCCGCCTTCACGGACTCCGCGCCGCTGCTGCCCGGCGGCCCCGCCATGAAGGGCCGTGAGGTGTCCGCCGACTTCGCCGCCCTGTTCGGCCGGTCCGATCAGGCCCGCGATCTGCTCCGGCGGCTCACCTCCCGCACGGCCCAGGAGGAGTGGGGCCGCAAGGCCGGGGTATTCTCGCCGAACTCCGCCGTGCACGCCAAGAACGGGGCGGTCGAGAAGCAGATCAGCGCCCGGCTCACCGACCATCACGTGCCGCTCTGCCTGGACGCCTCCGACGTCATGCCGGCCGCCGTGCGGGACGCCTTCTACGAGGCCGTCCTGCTGACCATCGCGCACCCCGGCGACCCGGTGCGGGAGCGTCTGGCGGCGATCCAGAAGGTGCAGGACGCCCAACCGGAGGACATCCCGAGGCTGACACGTGTGTGCAGCAGACCACAGTGAGTATTTGTCGGACTCGTACAAAGACGGACCCATAGGGGCTGGCACATCGCCTGCATGAGGCCGGAATTCTGTCAGGCTCCACCAGGAAACGGGTCAGGAGACTGTACGGAGTCGACGGCACGATTTACTTGCCCGGCTTCGTAGGGTCGGTACATGACCGTTGTGGACGAAACCCCGGGCGAGCCGAGCGATACCCGTGGCCGTGTGGCCGAACTGCTGGCACTGCGCGAGCAGGCCCGTCGCGGACCGAGTGACCGGGCGACCGAGGCGCAGCGCGCCAAGGGCAAGCTGACGGCGCGTGAGCGCATCGAGCTGCTGGTCGACCCGGGTTCGTTCAGGGAGGTCGAGCAGCTGCGCCGGCACCGGGCGACCGGCTTCGGCCTGGAGGAGAAGAAGCCGCACACCGACGGTGTCATCACCGGCTGGGGCACGGTCGACGGCCGCACCGTCTTCGTCTACGCGCACGACTTCCGGATCTTCGGAGGCGCCCTGGGCGAGGCCCACGCCACCAAGATCCACAAGATCATGGACATGGCCATCTCGGCCGGTGCCCCGCTCGTCTCGCTGAACGACGGCGCGGGCGCCCGTATCCAGGAGGGCGTCAGCGCGCTCGCCGGATACGGCGGCATCTTCCAGCGCAACACCAAGGCCTCCGGCGTCATCCCGCAGATCAGCGTGATGCTCGGCCCGTGCGCGGGCGGCGCGGCCTACAGCCCCGCTCTCACGGACTTCGTGTTCATGGTCCGCGAGACCTCCCAGATGTTCATCACCGGACCGGACGTCGTGAAGGCGGTCACCGGCGAGGAGATCACCCAGAACGGCCTCGGCGGCGCCGATGTGCACGCCGAGACCTCGGGCGTCGCGCACTTCGCGTACGACGACGAGGAGACCTGCATCGCCGAGGTCCGCTACCTGATCGGGATGCTGCCGTCCAACAATCGGGAGAACCCGCCCGCCGTGGCGAGCGACGACCCGGCCGACCGGCGCGGCGACGTCCTGCTGGACCTGGTGCCGGCCGACGGCAACCGCCCGTACGACATGCACAAGGTCATCGAGGAGCTCGTCGACGACGGGGACTACCTGGAGATCCACGAGCGCTGGGCCCGCAACATCATCTGCGCCCTGGCCCGTCTGGACGGCCAGGTCGTCGGCATCGTCGCCAACCAGCCGCAGTCCCTCGCCGGTGTCCTGGACATCGAGGCGTCGGAGAAGGCGGCCCGGTTCGTCCAGATGTGTGATGCATTCAACATTCCTATCATCACTCTTTTGGACGTACCCGGCTTTCTACCCGGGGTCGATCAGGAGCACGGTGGAATCATTCGGCACGGTGCGAAGCTGCTCTACGCGTACTGCAATGCCACGGTGCCGAGGATCTCGCTGATCCTGCGCAAGGCCTACGGCGGTGCGTACATCGTGATGGACAGCCAGTCCATCGGTGCGGATCTGACGTACGCCTGGCCGACCAACGAGATCGCGGTGATGGGCGCCGAAGGCGCCGCCAACGTCATCTTCCGCCGGCAGATCGCCGACGCGGAGGACCCGGAAGCCATGCGGACCCGCATGGTCAAGGAGTACAAGGCCGAACTGATGCATCCGTACTACGCCGCCGAGCGCGGCCTGGTCGACGACGTCATCGACCCCGCCGAGACCCGCGAGGTGCTGATCGCCTCGCTCGCCATGCTCCGCACCAAGCACGCCGACCTGCCGTCCCGCAAGCACGGCAACCCCCCGCAGTAGTCCGTGGCCCCCGCAGCGACCCTGCCGGACCCGCGAAGACCTGCCGAGAAGACGGAGAATCCGCTTATGAGCACTGCCACCGAGTCCGTGCTGCGTGTCGAGAAGGGTCTTGCCGACGCCGAGGAGCTGGCCGCCATAACCGCGGTTCTGCTCGCCCGCGCAGCCGCCCAGCCTGCCGCGCCCGCCGCCCACCGTGGCCACAGCACCGCCGGCTGGCGCCGCCTGGAACGCACCCCGGGCTTCCGCGCCCCGCACTCCTGGCAGCGCTGACCGAACCGATCAAGCCCACGCGGGCCAGATCAAGCCCGTCGAGGGGGTCCCCCCATGCCCTTCAGGCTATGGGGGAGATTGAGGACAAAGCGCTGCCGAAGGCCGCGCAACACGTGAGGGCCCCGCACTCCCGAAGGAGCGCGGGGCCCTCACGCACAGCCGGACCCTCCTGGGGCCGTTCGTCGAAAGCCCTAACGCAGTCGCGCCATCAGCGCGTGCTCCACGAGCGTGATCAGCGCACTCTTCGCGTCCGCGCGGTGCCGCGCGTCCGTCGTGAGAATCGGCGTGTCCGGCCCGATCTGGAGGGCTTCGCGGACTTCGTCGGGGGTGTAGGGCTGGTGTCCGTCGAAGCCGTTGAGGGCGATGACGAAGGGGAGTCCGCTGTTCTCGAAGTAGTCGACGGCGGGGAAGCAGTCGGCGAGGCGGCGGGTGTCGACGAGGACGACGGCGCCGATGGCGCCGCGAACCAGGTCGTCCCACATGAACCAGAAGCGGTCCTGTCCGGGCGTACCGAAGAGGTACAGGATCAGGTCCTGGTCCAAGGTGATGCGCCCGAAGTCCATCGCCACCGTCGTGGTGGTCTTGTCCCCGGTGTGCGTCAGATCATCGATGCCCGCGGACGCGGACGTCATCACGGCTTCGGTGCGCAGCGGATTGATCTCCGAAACGGCACCGACGAACGTGGTCTTACCCACGCCGAAGCCCCCTGCCACCACGATCTTCGCGGAGGTAGTGGAGCGGGCCGCTCCGCCGCTAGAGCTTGCGAAGTCCACTGAGCACCCTTTCGAGCAATGTCACATCTGGCTGGCCGCCGGCGGACTCGTCGCCGCCGGGCTGATGGATAGCGACGAGTCCGGCCTCTGCCAGGTCGGCTACGAGGATCCGGGCAACGCCGAGCGGGATCGAGAGCAGTGCCGAAATCTCGGCGACCGACTTGATCTCGAAGCACAGCCGGCAGATCCGCTGGTGCTCGGGCAACTGCCCTTGCAGCCGGGACGGATCGGCCGTGGTACTGACCAACGCCTCAATGGCGAGTTGGTAGCGCGGTCGTGTCCGGCCGCCGGTCATGGCGTACGGACGGACCAGCGGATTGTGCGCGGCGGGCGCGGCCGGCTCGGGGGCCTGCCGCGGCTGCACGGGCTGGATGCGGGGCGACTGGGGGTCGAAACGATGCGGCCGCTGCGGGGGCCACCCGGCGCCCTGCTGGGCGCCGTACGGCTGCTGCGGCTGCTGATAGGGCTGATACGGCTGCTGGCCGCCCTGTCTGCCGGGTGTGGAGGGGAAGTTGAAACGGTTGTCCCCGTGCTCACCCGGTACGTTCTGGCCACCGTTGTACCGGTGTCCGCCTGGGGGTGTTGCCACGATTCCTCCTCCGCCTGCCGGTCCCGATCCCAGTGGGTCCGCGCCACCGCACTTTATGGTGCGGTGGCGCGAAACGCACTGTCTGTCTACTAGTTAAGAAGACTTCCCTGGAGTTCGGCGCGGAGGTCCGGGGTGAGGACGCCGCCCGCGCGGTCGACGAGAAGGGCCATTTCGTACCCGACCAGACCGATATCGGCGTCCGGGTGGGCGAGAACGGCCAGTGAAGATCCGTCGGAAATGGACATGATGAAGAGGAATCCGCGCTCCATCTCCACCACGGTCTGATTCACGGCGCCGCCTTCGAAGATCCGCGAGGCGCCCGCGGTCAGCGAGGTCAGACCGGAGGCGACGGCCGCCAGCTGGTCGGCGCGGTCGCGCGGAAATCCTTCGGACATGGCCAGCAGGAGTCCGTCGGCGGAGACCACCACCGTGTGCGACACCCCGGGGGTGTTGTCCACGAAGTTGGTGATCAACCAGTTGAGATTCTGCGCCGCCTGGCTCATCGGGCTCACACTAACGCTCCTGGTTGTAGGTATCACTTGCGTCCGAACCCGCGTTACGTCCCCGCAGCACGCCCCGCCGCAGGTTGCTCAACCTGCCGCGGACGTCTTCGGGGGCACGGGAGACCTGAGGGCCGCCCTGCAGGGTCTGCTCCGCCGTACCCTCGACCAGATTGGCCTTGGGCACTCGCCGGGGAAGCCCGGACGGGGTGATCCCGCCCGCCTTGGGCTCCCGGAGCTTCTCGGCCCGATCCCAGCGCTCGTCGTTCGTCGAGCGCCAGTCGTCGGAGCCGTTCTCGTCCTGCTGTGCGGACGGCTGCCGCTGCGGCATCTCCTGCTGCTGCGGCGGCAGTTCCTGCTGTGCTGCGGCTGCGGGCCGGTTGTTCCCGCGGCCGGTGGGCTGCCAGTGCTGCTGACCGCCCCGGCGTGGCAGACCGGCTTCGGTCAGCTCGTGGCCGGAGTTCGGGGTGGGCCCCGGACGGTCGAAGCCTACGCGTTCCTGCGGCTCGGCGGGGGCACTCGGGACAGATTCCGCTTCGACCTGCGCAGGCGGCACGTACGCATCCTGATACGCGCCCTGATTCGCCCATTCGTCCTGGTGGGGCTGGGGGGTGAAGGGTTCCTCGTACGACGGCTGCGCGGTCTCGCCGGCCGCATATGCCGCCTCCGCATAGCCACCCGGCCGGGTGTGGCCGGGCTGCTCGGCAAAGCCCGCGTCACCGCCGTAGGGGGCGTAACCACCCTCGTACGGAGCCTGCTCGTACTGCTGCGGCTCCTGGGCGTAGCCGTTCCCGGCGTACGGGGCCTGCGCGAACTGCGGGTGCTCGCCCGTCGCCTGCGCCTCCAGCGCGGCCCGGCGCTCCTCACGCATCAGCGAACGGCCCACCGGGTCCAGCCGCGGGGCGTCCGCCGACGGCTGCTCGTAACGCGAGTCGTCGAAGCCGAGCTCCGCCGCCGTGCGCAGCTGCGGGGGCGCGGGCTGCTCGAAGTCCTGTTGCTGCGGAATGATCGAGGAGACGGTGAAGTCGTCCTGCGCGGCGTCCGGTTCGCCGCCGCCACCGTGGGTGATGGCATCCGGCAGCATGACCAGCGAGGTGGTCCCGGCCTGCTCGCCCGAGGGGCGCAGCTGAACCCGGACGCCGTGCCGGTCGGCGAGCCGGCCGACCACGAAGAGACCCATCCGCTGCGACACCGCGGCGTCCACGGTCGGCGGGTTGGCCAGCTTGTGGTTGATGTCGGCGAAGTCCTCGGCGGTGAGACCGATGCCCTTGTCGTGGATCTCGATCATCACGCGGCTGTCGGGCAGCCGGGTCGCCGTGACCCGCACCTTGGTCTGCGGCGAGGAGAACGTGGTGGCGTTCTCCAGCAGCTCGGCCAGCAGATGCACGAGGTCGGTGACGGACTGGCCGTGGATCTCGGTCTCCGGCACCCCGGAGAGCTCGACGCGCTCGTACGACTCCACCTCGGAGGCGGCGGCCCGCAACACGTCGACCAGCGGAACCGGCTGGTTCCAGCGGCGGCCGGGCTCCTCGCCGGCCAGCACGAGAAGGTTCTCGCCGTTGCGCCGCATCCGGGTGGCCAGATGGTCCAGCCGGAAGAGGCTCTCCAGCTGGTCCGGGTCGGCCTCGTTGTTCTCCAGGTCGGTGATGAGGGTCAGCTGGCCCTCGATCAGGGACTGGTTGCGACGTGACAGATTGGTGAAGATCGCGTTGACGTTGCCCCGCAGCATGGCCTGCTCGGACGCCAGCCGGACCGCCTCGCGGTGCACCTGGTCGAAGGCGCGGGCGACCTCGCCGATCTCGTCGCGGCTGTCGATCGGGATCGGCTCGACGCGGGTGTCGATCCGGCCGGGATCGGTCCTGGAGAGCTGGTCGACCAGCATCGGCAGCCGCTGCTCGGCGATCCCGAAGGCGGCGGTACGCAGATGGCGCATCGAGCGGCTCATCTGCCGCGCCATCAGCCCGGCCAGGACGAAGGCGGCCAGCAGGGCGACGATCACGACGGCGGCGTTGACGAAGGCGTCGTTCCGGGCGCTGGAAGAGATGTCCGCGGCCTCGGACACGGCCTTGTCGACGAGTTCGTCCTCGACCGTGGTGTAGCCGTCGAACTTCGCGGTGGCGGCGGCCATCCAGGTCTCGGGCGTGATGCCCTTGGCGGCCAGCTTCTGGGGGGACTTCCCCTGCCCGATCTGCTGGGCCATGCCGTCGAAGACCGAGCCGTCGACACTGGGCGGCGCGACGAACGGGACCCCCGCGGCGTCGGCCTGCTCCTTCGCCTTCTTCAGCTTCTTCGCGCCTTCGGCCGACTGCGCGACCATGACCTGCTTCAGCCGGGCCGCGTCGGCCTCCGTGCCGCCGGAGTTGAACTCGCCGAGCGCGATCTTCTCCAGGTAGTTGTACGAGCCGAAGGCCTTGACCTGGGCGTCGAACGTGGCTCTCTCCTGGCTCGGACGCACCAGCAGGTGCATACCGATGGAGCGCTGAAGCGATTCTGCAGCCTTGGCGAGCTCGATCGCGTAGACCGTACGGCCGTAACTGGTGATGTTGCCGGTGCCCAGACCCAGCTCGTTGCAGAACTCCATCAAGGAGTGCTGCACCTGGACATAGCCCTCCTCCGTCTTCACCGGGTTCATCGCCTCGGCGTAGGCGGCCTTGCGCAGCTCGGGGAGCTTGGGCTCCTCCAGCCGGAACAGCTGAAGGCGCCGCTCCAGGCCCTGCGTCCTGGGCATGTCCTTCACGGCCGTGTCGAACTTGGCCGCGGCGGCGTCGGTGGCCGCCCGGACCTGGTCGATGACGGCGGCGTCCCGCTTGTTCGACAGCAGGGGCTGAGCGGAGAGGTCACGCTCATTGAGGAGCGCCTGGCCGTACGCGGAGGCCGCGCGCACGATCAGTGCGGTCTTCTCGGCCTCCTGCGCCTCCCGCCAGGTGTCGATCGAGCCCTTCACCTGGAAGCCGCCCATGACCAGGCCGACGAGCACCGGGATCAGGAGGATCGCGTTCAGTCGAGTGGGTACCCGCCAGTTGCGCGGGGAAAGCCGACTTGAGCTGCCCCCGGACTTCATCGCTCGGGACCTGTCGGCGGGCGACGCCGCGGCGCGCGGCGGCGGGGTGAAATTGCCCCGCCCCGGCTCCGCCCCGGAGCTCTCGTTGCTTCGCCTCACTCGACCAACAACCTCTCGGCGTCGGCACCTACGTTGTGCCGTGTTTCGTTCAGGGCCGTACTACTCGGGAGTTCGTCGAATTCCAGCACGGGGACCGGTCGCGTTCCAAACAGTCGGAACCAGCCATTCCGAGTGGTCCAAGCCTCAGATAAAACGGGCATAAAGAACGAGCCCCGCCAAAAGGCGGGGCTCATGTGAGCTCAGCGATACCGATTGAACGCATCGGGTGTTGAAAGCGAGACAATTCTCTGTCGAAACGTTATGAACACGGGGGCGGATCGTGTCAAAGGACACAGCCCGCCCCCGTTTGGCTACGGTAACTACCGTATGTCAATACAGACTTGTGCCTACTTCAGTCGCGCCATCAGCGCGTGCTCCACGAGTGTGATCAGGCCGCTCTTGGCGTCCGCGCGGTGCCGCGCGTCCGTCGTGATGATCGGGGTGTCGGGCCCGATCTGGAGGGCTTCGCGGACTTCGTCGGGGGTGTAGGGCTGGTGTCCGTCGAAGCCGTTGAGGGCGATGACGAAGGGGAGTCCGCTGTTCTCGAAGTAGTCGACGGCGGGGAAGCAGTCGGCGAGACGGCGGGTGTCGACGAGGACGACGGCGCCGATGGCGCCGCGGACCAGGTCGTCCCACATGAACCAGAAGCGGTCCTGTCCGGGCGTACCGAAGAGGTACAGGATCAGGTCCTGGTCCAGGGTGATGCGCCCGAAGTCCATGGCGACGGTCGTCGTCGTCTTGCCGCCGGTGTGCGTCAAGTCGTCGATGCCCGCGGAAGCGGACGTCATCACGGCTTCCGTGCGCAACGGGTTGATCTCCGAAACGGCACCGACGAACGTGGTCTTACCCACGCCGAAGCCCCCGGCCACCACGATCTTCGCCGAGGTGGTGGCCCGGGCAGCACCGCCACTAGAGCTTGCGAAGTCCACTGAGCACCCTTTCGAGCAGCGTTACATCCGGCGCGCCGCCGGCCTCTCCATTGCCCGGCTGGTGGATGGCCACCATGCCGGCTTCCGCCAGGTCCGCGACAAGAATCCGGGCCACACCGAGTGGCATCGACAGCAGCGCCGAGACCTCGGCCACCGACTTGACCTCACGGCAGAGGTGGCAGATCCGCTGGTGCTCGGGGAGCAACGTCCCCAGATGCGCGGGGTCGGCCGTGGTGGAGACCAGCGCCTCTATCGCGAGCTGGTAGCGAGGCCGGGTCCGGCCGCCGGTCATGGCATACGGACGGACCAGCGACTGGTCGCCTTCACCGTCGTACGACGCGTGATGCAGTGCGCCGTACGGATCGGGTGAGGCGGGTGGCGGGGTCATGAATCCTCCGGGCGTGACAGCAGAGTGTCGGCTTGCCGTCTGAAGGGGGCCGGTGGGGGCTCTAAGCGGCCTGACGGGTGAGAAATGAGGGCATTACCTGGGGCAATCGAGTCTGTCATCGATCCGCGGCCGCCTAGTGGAGCAGGCTGCCTTGGAGCTCGGCACGGAGGTCCGGGGTGAGGACGGTGCCCGCCCGGTCGACCAGGAGGGCCATCTCGTACCCGACGAGGCCGATGTCGGCGTCCGGGTGGGCGAGAACGGCCAGTGAGGAACCGTCGGAGATGGACATCAGGAAGAGGAACCCGCGTTCCATCTCCACCACGGTCTGGCTTACGGCGCCGCCTTCGAAGATCCGCGAGGCGCCCGCGGTCAGCGAGGTCAGACCGGAGGCGACGGCCGCCAGCTGGTCGGCGCGGTCACGGGGGAAACCTTCGGACATGGCCAGCAGGAGTCCGTCGGCGGAGACCACCACCGTGTGCGACACCCCGGGGGTGTTGTCCACGAAGTTGGTGATCAACCAGTTGAGATTCTGCGCGGCCTGACTCATCGGGCTCAACTAACGCTCCTGCTGGTGAGTGGGGCCGAGTGGAAAACTGCCGGTCGACTGGCCGTTGTTGGCCTGCCGTCCCTGCTGGATGCCCCGGCGGAGATTGGTCAACCGCCCGCGCACATCATCGGGCGAACGCGACACCTGGGGACCGGACTGATGGTTCTGCTGTTGGGCGGTGCCCGGAACCAGGTTGGCGCGAGGTACCCGGCGAGGCAGTCCGGAAGTGGTGACTCCGCCCGCCGCGGGCTTCTTGACCCGCTCCGCCTGCCGTACGAGTTCGTCGTTCGGCGAGGGGCGCCAGGTAGGTGTGGTGCCGCCGTTGTCGGCTCCGGCGTGGCGCGGCGCGGGAGCCGGAAGCTCCTGGCCGGGCTGGTGCGGGGCGGACGTGGGCGCCTGCGGCTCGGCGGGCGGCTGCTGACCGCCCTGCTGCGGGCCGTGGAACCAGTTCGTCTCCAGGGTGTCGTACAGCGGCGTACGACCGTCCCCGGGCCCGGCCGGCGGCAGCGCCTCGGGCTGCGGCTGCGGCGGCAGGACCGGACGGTACTGCCCGTCACCGTGGGGCATGGCGGGCGGACGCGGGGCACCGAAGTCCTCGTTGTCCCGGCCGCGCTGACGCGGTGCCGGCAGACCCTGGTCCTGCCCGGGCTGCGGCTGGCCGAAGTCGGGGCGGGAGAACTGCGCGGTGCTCGCCGGGTCCAGCGGCGACGGAGCCTGCGGGGCCGGACCGGAGAAGTCCGGGCGGCCGAACTCGGCGGTGGAGCCGGGGCCCTGCCGGTCGTCCATGGCCGGGCGCGGGACGAGCGGCGGGCTCATCGGCCGCTGGAACCGGCCGGTGGATTCGGACTCCTCGTGACCGCGCGGGGCGTCCAGCGGGGTACGGCGCGGGGCGGACGGCTCGTCGGCGCCCCAGCTGGTGGTCTGCGAGTGCTGCGGCCGTGGGTTGCCACCGGGCAGCTCGGCACGCGGACCGCCGACCGGGGGCAGCTGACGACCGGGCTCGACCGGGCCGCCGGACCGCGGGAAGCCGCTCTGGCCGGCCGGGTTCTGCCGGGCCTGCTGCGGCTGCGGCGCCCCCCACGGGGCGGGGCCGTTGGCCTGCTCCTGCTGGTCGAAGCGGTCCTGGTCGTTGCGGCTCCGACCGTTGCGGTTCTGGTCGTTGTGGCTCTGGTCGTTCCAGTCCTGGCGGTTCTGGTCCGGGCGGTTCTGGTCCTGGCGGTTCTGGTCCTGCCGGTTCTGGCCGAATACGTCGGGCCGTACCGAGTCCGTACGGCCCGTTCCGTCACCCTGGCCGCGCGCGCCGAGCCGGGCACCGTTGCCGAAAGCACCGGCGAGGCCGCCGCCCTGACGCTGCGGCTCCTGGCGCGGGTTGCCCTGCGGACCGGCGTCGGCCGGTCCGTTGGACTGGAAGCCGGCGTTCTGCCGGCCCGGCTGACCCTGCTGGTCCTGCGGCCGGCGCGATCCGCCGTCCCGCGAGGGCAGTGCGGCGCGCGGACCGGAGCCCGCACCGACCTGACCTCGTGCGGCGTCCGGACCCGCGGCGAGCCGGCCGGCCGGGGCCGCCGGAGCACCACCGAGACCGGGACGGGAAGCGTTGCCCTGCCCCGGACCGCCGGCACCGCCGAGCAGACCGCCGGGGGCGGACTGCTGCCCCGGCCCCTGCTTGGGGGCCGGCTGCTTGCCGCCGTGCGCCACATCGACGGGCAGCATGACCAGCGCGGTCGTACCACCGGAGTCGGAGGGCCGCAGCTGGATCCGGATGCCGTGCCGCAGCGACAGCCGGCCGACCACGAACAGACCCATGCGGCGGGAGACCGAGACATCCACGGTGGGCGGCGAGGCGAGCCGCTCGTTGATCGCCGCGAGGTCCTCGGGGGAGAGGCCGATACCCGTGTCGTGGATCTCGACCAGCACCCGCCCGTCGGGCAGTGCGTGACCGGTGACCCGCACCTTCGTCTGCGGCGAGGAGAACGACGTGGCGTTCTCCAGCAGCTCCGCGAGCAGGTGCACGAGGTCGTTGACCACGCGGCCGGCGACCTCGGTGGCGGGCACCGCGGCCAGTTCGATGCGCTCGTACTGCTCCACCTCGGAGGCGGCGGCCCGGAGCACGTCGACCAGCGGGACGGGGCGGGTCCACCGGCGGCCCGGCTCCTCGCCCGCGAGGACGAGGAGGTTCTCGCCGTTACGGCGCATACGGGTCGCGAGGTGGTCGAGCTTGAAGAGCGAGGACAGCTGGTCCGGGTCGGCCTCGCGCGCCTCCAGTTCGGAGATGAGCGAGAGCTGACGCTGGATCAGGCCCTGGCTGCGGCGCGAGAGGTTGGTGAACATCGCGTTGACGTTGCCCCGCAGCAGGGCCTGCTCGGCGGCGAGGCGGACCGCCTCGCGGTGCACGTCGTCGAAGGCCGCGGCCACCTTGCCGATCTCGTCCCGGGAGTGCACACCGACCGACTCGACCGAGGTGTCGACGTCCTGCGGGTCGGCCTCGGAGAGCTGCTTGACGAGCTCGGGCAGCCGGTCCTGTGCGACGCGCGTAGCGGTGTCCTGCAGCCGCCGCAGCGAGCGGATCATCGACCGGGCGACGACGAAGGCACCGACCAGCGAGACACCGAGCACCAGCAGGATGAGCGCACCGCTGATGATCGCTTCGCTCTTCGACTGGTCGCGGAGCTCGCGGGCCTTGCCCTCCATGTCGCTGAGGAGGGTCTCCTCGATGGTCTTCATCGCCCCGATCTTGGTGGAGCTCTGGTCGTACCAGTCCAAGTAGGAGCGCCGCGGGGTGCCCTTCATGCCCGAGGGGCTGTCCAGCACCTTCTGCGCGTAGATGTTGGCGGCCTTGATCTCCGGGTTACCCTCGTCCAGCGTGGCGGTCAGCTCATCGGCGTTGTTGCCGGTGGCCTCGTACGCGGCCTTGAAGGAGCGGAGTGCCGTGGCTTCCTTGCGCAGCGCGGCGCGGCCGAACTGCTTGTCGTTCTGGTCGAGGTGCGGCTGCTTGTCGTTGCCGCCGGGCAGGGCCGCGGCGATGATCGCCCGCTGGACCGAGGCGTACTCCTTGGCGGAGGAGAAGGCCGCCAGCGCCCGGGTCCGCTTGATCATCTCCGCGTTGCTGGTCGCCTGCGCCATGTCCTGCGAGAGGCTCAGCAGCGAGGTGATCAGCTGGCTGTACTGGTCGACGGTCTGGAGACTCGGGGTGCCCTTGGCGTACGCCGTCTTGCGGATATTGCGGATCTCGGTCAGCTGGCTGGCGATCTGCTGGACGCTCGCGTAGATGCCTTCGAGGGCCTCGTCGCCGGACGGGTCGCCGATCGAGTTCGTGGCTTCGAGGAAGGCCGTCTTCGCCCGGTCGGACTTCTTGCGGGGCTCGGTGACCTTGAAGTCGTCGGGCTTCACCCCGTTGGACAGCGGACCGGCCGAGCGGTCGCGCTCCTCCTGGAGCGCCTGGGCGAGCGTGGTCGCCTGCTTGGTCATCTTGGTCAGCAGCTGCATGTGGTCCAGCTGCTGGATGTCGTTCATGGAGTCGTTGATCCGCAGCCCGCCCAGTGAGGTCGCGGCGACCACGGGAAGGGCGAGCAGGGAGACCAGACGCGTGCTGATGCGCCAGTTGCGCAGAGCCACTCGCGAGCCCGTGCTGACGGGGCCCCGCGGCTTGAGCGACGAGATCGGGTCGGTGCCGGCGGCCGCCGCGGCACCAGGGCCCCGGTCACGGTCGCCGCTGTCGCCGGCCGAGGCCGGTCCGGGGTTCTGGGCGTGCTGGGGCGAGGATCCGCGGTCGGTCCCGCCGCGCGGCTCCTGTTCCGCCGCAGCGCTGCCATCCCTCTTGAAACGTCCCTGCACTAGCGTCGCAACCTCTGGACCAGGCGTCCCTCCGCGCGAAGCGGATCGGACGGTGTCGGCGTCGTGGGGCGTTGTACCCGCCCCATGGTGGTCGTGAGTGACCGGCGCTCTTCCCCTTCCCGCCGCCACTCGGCGCTGCGTTGCGCCCCCTGCGCGCCGGCCTGAAACCCGCGGCGGTGCGTGGAATTCCAGCACAGTGCCGGATCTCCAACAAGGGCCTCGTACCCGGCCGTGACCTGGATGACACGTTGTGATGGCTGCGTGACAAGCCGTGGAGCGTGTTCGCGGTCAAAGTGGATCATTACGGGTGAATCGACGAAGGGTGAAGGGTGTCCCAGTCGACATGATCAGGAGCGGAATGGCTGATTCAGCTATGCAATGTCCGTTTCTTCCGAGGCGATCGACAGCCCGAGATGAGGCAATTGTCCACACAGTCGTGAGCAAACTCACATGATGATCGCCGTCTCATCCGGGCTTCCGAAGGGAATTCGATGTTTAGCCTGACGCTTTACAGGGATGGCAAATCCGACAACCGGCGCCCCTCCGAGCGGCGCCCGTACCGACAGGGTCCGAACGGCAGATGAAGACGACGATGATGTTCCGCAACATTGCCAACCCCCGGCGCACCACGCTGGCGCACCTCAAGGACGCCGAAGAGCTGCGGACGCCGGAGCTGCCGGAGCACACGCTCGACCTGCCCGCCCAGACGGCCAACCCCCGCCGCACCATCCTCATGGAGGCCCCGGTAACGGTCGCGGCCGCGGAGTAGTGCGTACGTCGTCCCCCTCACCCGCGCTCAACGCCTCGCCCTGCGAGGTTTGCCCCGTCGCGCCGCCCGGCACGCACGCTCGCCTGGCAGGGCGAGGCGTTAGCCTGGAGCGTCAGTCTTCAGCCAGCAAGCAAGTGAGGGGCGACAGCATCCCGTGCGCATCGCCAGGTTCTCCATCGACGGCAATGTCGCCTTCGGCGCCGTCGAGGGCGAGGGGCCCGATGGTCTCGTCCTCGACATCATCAAGGGCATTCCGTACGCCGAGTTCGAGCTCTCCGGCACGAAGGTCCCGCTGAGCAAGGTCCGCCTCCTGCCGCCCGTGCTCCCCAACAAGGTCGTGGCCATCGGCCGCAACTACGCGGAGCACGCCGCGGAGCTCGGCAACGAGGTGCCGGACGTCCCCGTCGCCTTCTTCAAGCCCACCACCTCGGTGATCGGCTCCGGCGACGCCATCGAGTACCCCTCCTTCTCCAACGAGCTCCACCACGAGGCCGAACTGGCCGTGGTCATCGGCCGCATGTGCCGCGAAGTGCCGCGTGAGCGCGTGAAGGACGTCATCTTCGGCTACACCTGCGCCAACGACGTCACCGCCCGCGATGCCCAGAAGCGCGAGAAGCAGTGGGCCCGGGCCAAGGGCTTCGACACGTCCTGCCCGCTCGGCCCCTGGGTGGAGACCGACCTCGACCCCAGCGACCTGACCATTCAGGCCACGGTCAACGGCGAGCAACGCCAATTGGGCCGTACGAGCGACATGATCCGCTCGATCGAGGACCTGGTCGTCCACATCACGGAAGCCATGACGCTGCTCCCGGGCGATGTGATCCTCACCGGCACTCCCGCAGGGGTCGGACCCCTCCATGTCGGCGACGAGGTCGCCGTCACCATCGAAGGCATCGGCACTCTCACCAACAAGGTGATCAAGCGTGGTTAACGCACCCTCCCCCAAGCTCTCGGTCCCGCTCGACCAGGGGGTAACCCCCCGTGTACGTTTCTGTCCCTCCCCGACCGGCAACCCCCACGTGGGCCTGGTCCGCACCGCCCTCTTCAACTGGGCTTTCGCCCGGCACCACGGCGGCACCCTGGTCTTCCGCATCGAGGACACCGACGCGGCCCGCGACTCCGAGGACTCCTACAACCAGCTCCTGGACTCGATGCGCTGGCTCGGCTTCGACTGGGACGAGGGCCCCGAGGTCGGCGGCCCGCACGCCCCGTACCGCCAGTCGCAGCGCATGGACATCTACAAGGATGTCGCCGAGAAGCTCCTCACCGGCGGGTACGCGTACCACTGCTACTGCACCACCGAAGAGCTCGACGTCCGCCGCGACGCCGCCCGCGCCGCCGGCAAGCCGTCCGGCTACGACGGCCACTGCCGCGACCTCACGGCCGAGCAGATCGCCGCGTACGAGGCCGAGGGCCGCACGTCCATCGTCCGCTTCCGGATGCCCGACGAGGCGCTCACCTTCACCGACCTGGTCCGCGGCGAGCTGACCTTCCAGCCGGAGAACGTGCCGGACTACGGCATCGTCCGCGCCAACGGCGCCCCGCTCTACACGCTGGTCAACCCGGTCGACGACGCACTGATGGAGATCACCCACGTCCTGCGCGGCGAGGACCTGCTCTCCTCCACCCCGCGCCAGCTCGCCCTCTACAAGGCGCTCATCGAGCTGGGCATCGCGAAGGGAACCCCCGCGTTCGGACACCTTCCGTACGTCATGGGCGAGGGCAACAAGAAGCTCTCCAAGCGCGACCCGCAGGCCTCGCTCAACCTGTACCGCGAGCGCGGCTTCCTGCCCGAGGGACTGCTCAACTACCTCTCGCTGCTCGGCTGGTCCATCGCCGAGGACCGCGACATCTTCTCCGTCGAGGAGATGGTGGCCGCGTTCGACATCGGGGACGTCAACGCCAACCCGGCACGCTTCGACCTGAAGAAGTGCGAGCACATCAACGCCGAGCACATTCGCAAGCTGGACGTGAAGACGTTCACCGAGGCGTGCGGCCCCTGGCTGAAGGCCCCGTTCGCCCCGTGGGCCCCGGAGGCGTTCGACGCGGAGCAGTTCGCGGCGATCGCCCCGCACGCCCAGACCCGAGTCACGGTCCTCTCGGACATCACCGCCAACGTCGACTTCCTCTTCCTCGACGAGCCGGCGACGGACGAGGCGTCCTGGGCCAAGGCGATGAAGGAGGGCTCCGACGCCCTGCTCGTCACGGCCCGCGCCAAGCTGGCCGACGCCGAGTGGAACGCGGACGCCCTGAAGAACGCCGTCCTCACCGCCGGCGAGGAGCACGGCCTCAAGCTCGGCAAGGCCCAGGCCCCGGTCCGCGTAGCGGTCACCGGCCGCACGATCGGCCTGCCGCTCTTCGAGTCCCTGGAGATCCTGGGCCGCGAGAAGACCATCGCCCGCATCGACGCGGCACTGGCCAAGCTGACCGCGTAGCGGGTTCGCATCACACGATGGGGTGGCTGCTCGGCAGGAGCACCCACCCCATCGGCAGAAATGGAGTCGGTGGGCGGTACCGTGCAGCGCCGCCGGGTTGGGGGGAAAGTGCGCGAACTGCGCCCACTGCAGCCGCTCGGTCTCTCCGCGACAGCGGAGGCTGTCTACCTCACGCTGGTGGAACAGGGGCCGCAGACCCTGGCCGAGCTCGCCGACCGGTCGACGCTGGTCGGGTCGCCTATCGAAAGCCTCCAGCACGCGGTCACCGAGCTCAGCGACATCGGTCTGGTGTCGCGCACGGACGGCAGACTGACCGCCCAGCCGCCCCGCGCGATGCTGGAAGCCGTCGCCGAACGACGCGCACGCGAAGCCCGGATCGCCTACGAGAGCGCGACGGTCCTGTCACGGTTCTGGCTCGACCACACCTCGGGATCCAGTTATGTCGAAGTCGTCGACTCCTCCCACAGACACGTGGCGGTCCAGGAACGGGTCCACGACGAGGCTGTGGCGGAGGTGCGTGGGCTGTCGACAGGGCCGGTGGGCGGGAGCGACCGGGTGCCGGAGGTCAGCCCCGGGACGTTGAACGCGCTGGACCGCGGGATCGCCTACCGGGTGGTGTACGGCGCCGACATCCTGCAGGATCCCAAAGCACTGGCGGTGAGTGCGTCGACCGCGGCGAGCAGGCACGGGTGTTCCCCCGGGTCGCGCTGAACGTGCTGGTCTGCGACGACCGCTTCGCCGTGGTGGGTGTCACCGCGCCGGACCGCACGGGACACCACAGCATCGTCGTCCAGCCGTCGGGTCTCCTGGACGGGCTGATCGGCGTGTTCGAGTCGTACTGGCGGATGGCCGTTCCACTCCCGTCGGCCGGCGAGGCCTCCGAGAGCGGGACCACTTCGATGAACGGGCACCGGCAGGTCCTGAGCTACCTCAGTGCCGGACTGACCGACGAGTCGATCGCCCGTGAGCTCGGGGCGAGTGAGCGGACCGTCGCCCGACGCATCGCACGCCTGCAGGAGATGCTCGGAGCCCGGACCCGGTTCCAGCTCGGTGTCCAGGCCGGCCGCCGCGGCCGGCTCTGAACCACGGCCCTGGTCGGGCCAGTGCCATGGGCGCGTGGGACGGGCCGGTGCGTGATCCGGCCCGCCCCACACGGGTCTTCGGCCGCTCAGGCGATCATCGCCCTGCGGTGGGAGCGCAGCCGTCAGCCGGCGTCCGGCTTGACCAGGTCGGGGAGCTTGGCCTCGAACAGCTCGTCGAACTTGAGCGACGGCAGGATGTGACCCTGGTTCGATGCGTCGTTGGCCACGCTCGCCGCCCAACTGGACGAGGCAAGCCGCTGGTTCGGCGTGCCGTGGTGGCCCGAGCTGGTGAAGCTGCAGTCGCCGACCTGGTAGAACGACTTCTCGGACTTGAGGAGCCTGGCGGCGTTCAGCGACTCGCCGCGGGCGTGGGTCAGGTAGTACGTCCCGAACGCGTCGGCCATGAGCTCGGTGCGGCGGGTGGCCTCCGGACCGGTCAGGTCGCTCTCGAAGAGGTTCTGCTGGAACTGCACATGGTGACCGAACTCGTGGCTCATGATGCCCTTCGGCGCGACATCGCCCAGACCCACCGCGGCCATGCCCTGCAGGATGCCGTCACCCATGACGATCCGGTCGGAGATGCCGAGGGGCTCCGGATCCCCCTTCTCGCTGTAGGCGAAGGCGTTGAAGGTGAAGATCGGGTTTGCGCCGCCCTGGAGCACCGGTTCCGAGTCGATCAGCTCGATGAACAGCTCGGCCAGGTCGAGTGCCCATTCCCGTGGGGCCTCCTCGATGGGATTGCCGTACATCACGGAGAGCACGTGGGCGAGCCGCTCGGGGCTGGAGAGGACGTCCGCTCCGTGCATGGGTACCAGCTGAATGCCCGCGGAGTCGATGTCCCAGAAACGCTTGAGGTTCTTCATCTCGGCGGTGAGCTTCTGGGTGTACTCGACGTTGACGCCGAAGGTGTTCGACTTCGACTCCGTGCCGACGATCAGCGCGTCGAAGGACGCCCAGTCGAAGCCACCGTAGAACTGGAGGTTTCCGAGAGCGCCCGGGTGTACGCCATCGAGGAGAGAGTTGGCGTACGTCGTGAGCTCGGTCCGCCGGCACGGGGAGTCGCCGGGGTTGATCACAGCGTCGCGGACCTCGCTCCACGGCGACTCGTTCAGAACCCGAAGGATCAGCAGTTCGTCTCCGTGGGATCCGTGGGCCAGGACCTTCTGGTCTTCATCGGATTCCTCCGTGGATACTCCGCCCTTCAGGGCGGGGAGGAAACGGACTTCTGCGGAGCAGGGCAAGGAGCGGAGTTTCGCCCCCAGGGCGAAAGGCCGTGCTGTGACCCGCAGATTTGATCTTAACTCGCAGCACCGCTAGTTTGTGAGCGTGACCACGGGCTGTGTGAAGCGGGCGTTCAAGTACCGCTTCTATCCGACCGATGCGCAGGCAGCCGAGCTGTCGCGCACGTTCGGTTGCGTGCGGAAGGTCTACAATCTGGCGCTCGCCGCCCGCACGGAGGCATGGGTGCGGCAGGAGCGGGTCAACTACAACGCAACGTCGGCGATGCTGACGGCGTGGAAGAAGACCGAGGAGCTGGCGTTCCTCAACCAGGTCTCGTCGGTGCCGCTCCAGCAGACGCTGCGGCACCTGCAGACCGCGTTCACCAATTTCTTCGGCAAGCGGGCGAAGTACCCGCGCTTCAAGTCGCGGAAGAAGTCGCGGAAGTCGGCGGAGTACACCACCAGCGGGTTCCGCTTCCGTGACGGGGAGCTGACCCTGGCGAAGATGACCGAACCGCTGGACATCGTGTGGTCCCGGCCGCTCCCCGAGGGGGCGAGGCCGTCCACGGTGACCGTTTCCCAGGACGCGGCGGGACGCTGGTTCGTCTCGTTGCTGTGTGACGACCCGTCCGTCCAGCCCCTCCCCGCCACCGACAGCGCGGTCGGAATCGATGTCGGCCTGGACCACCTGCTGACCCTGTCCACCGGGGAGAAGATCGCCAACCCCCGGCACGAACGCCGGGACCGCGCCCGACTCGCCAAAGCTCAGCGGAGACTGTCCCGCAAGGCCAGGGGCGAGGGCGCCAACCGGGCCAAGGCCCGGCGCAAGGTCGCCGAGATCCACGCGAGGATCGCCGACCGTCGCCGTGACCTGCTCCACAAGCTGACCACTCGGCTCGTGCGTGAAAACCAAACGCTCGTGATCGAGGACCTGACCGTGCGCAACATGGTCAAGAACCACACGCTCGCCCGAGCCATCTCGGACGCGAGCTGGAGCGAGTTCCGCTCCATGCTGGAGTACAAGGCCGCCTGGTACGGGCGCGAGGTGATCGCCGTCGACCGATGGTTCCCCTCGTCCAAGCTGTGCTCCGCCTGCGGCACCCTCGCGGAGAAGATGCCGCTGAACGTCCGTACCTGGACGTGCGACTGCGGAACGACCCACGACCGGGACGTGAACGCAGCGAAGAACCTTCTGGCCGCCGGGCTGGCGGTAACAGTCTGTGGAGCTGGTGTAAGACCTCAACGGAGTTCTCCGGGCAGGCAGTCGGCGACGAAGCAGAAACCCCCACGGCGCGAGCCGTAGGAATCCCCCTCGTTCACGAGGGGGAGGAAGTCAACGTCAGCACTCCCTGTCTTCTGCCGCCGGGTGTCGAACAGCAGAAATTCTGAGTTCTGAGCCCTTGGCCCTCAGCCACCTTGGAGACGGCGGCCGGTGATCGAAGTCCACGGGCCGCCTCTTCCGCGTTCTAGCTAGACGGGCACCAACTCCGGCGGTACGAAACCCGCTTCGGCCAGCCGCCGCCACAGTGCGTCCGGGACGGGGAAACGCGACGCCGTCGCGTTCGCCGCGACCTCGGCGGCCGACCGGCAGCCGACGACCACCGACCCGACGGCCGGATGCAGGGACGGGAACTGGATCGCTGCCGCGGCGAGCGGCACTCCGTACTCCGCACACAGCTCCCGGCATCGCCGCGCGCGGGCCAGGGTCTGCTCGGGAACGGGGCGGTAGTTGAACATTGCGCCGGGGGAGGGATCGGCGAGGAGACCGGTGTTGAAGACCCCGCCGACGACGACCGAGGTGCCGGTCTTCACACACAGCGGCAACAGCGTCCCGAGCGCGTCGTGGTCCAGAAGTGAGAACCGGCCCGCGATGAGGACGACGTCCACCTCGAACTCCGCCACGTACGCGGCGAGCGGCGCACTGTGGTTCATGCCGAACCCGATCGCCCGTACCAGTCCTTCGTCCCGCAGTCGGCGCAGCGTCGGGTAGGCCGTGCGCCGGACCTCCTCCGGGAAGTCGTCCGCGTCGTGCAGATAGAGGATGTCGACCGACGACCGTCCCAGGCGGTCCAGGCTCGACTCCAGGGACGTGCGGATACCGGACTCCGTCCAGTCCGTGACGACCTCGCCGGGCGAGCCGTCGGGCCGTGGCCGCAGCAGCCAGCCCGTCTTCGTGGAGATCAGCGGCGCCATGACGCCCGCCGGTGCCAGAAGGCGGCCGAGCCTGTCCTCGGCCTGACCGTGCCCGTAGCGCGGTGCCGTGTCGAAGTACGTGATCCCCTCGCGGGCCGCGGCCTCCAGCGTGGCCGCCGCGTCCGCCTCGGTCACCTCCTCGAACAGGCCGCCCAGCGGTGCGGTTCCGATGCCCAGGCGGGGCATCTCGAAGGGCAGTCGGCCGGTCATCGCGACACCTCCCAGACCGGGGCGCCGCAGGTGGGCCGGCCGCCGCGCAGGGTCATCGTCAAGGTCAGCCGCACCTGTGTGCCTCCGGACAGTTCCACGCGGCAGTACGGGCCGCCCACGTCCTGTACGGGACCGTCGTCGACCTGCGCGGTGTGCACGACGTGTTCGGCGAACGAGCCCGCCTGCACCACCAGCGAGCGCGCGGTGCCACCGAGGTTGACCAGTTCCACGACGGTGTGGTCGGGACGGATGTCGGAGACGAGCGCCGCGACGTCCGCGGGAAGTCCCGGCCGCTGCCCGACGGCGTCGTAGTAGCGCAGATGCATATGGGCGAGGCCCCCGTTGTAGAGGACCTGAGGGGAACCGGTGGTCAGCTGCAACAGCGCCTCCGTGACGACGGGGTTGAGTTCCTGCCAGTGGTGGATGTCGAGAATGCCGGGGCCGATGGCCGGGTTCATCGGGTCGTTCTCGATGGCCTCGACGCGTTCGGCGCAGGAGTCGAGGGCGCTGCGCAGCATGCGCTCGGGGAAGCCCGGGTTTCGGCCCTGCAGGAACTCGTACCACGGCTCCTCGTGCCCGGCCTCGTCCTTGATGCGCTGGGTGTGCACCGTCGTCCAGTCCCAGTTCGCGCCCGCCCGCAGCCGCTCGATGCGCTCCTGATCCTGGGTCTCGCGGCTGAAGTGCCACAGGGACAGCGGCAGTTGGCCCGGCATTACGGTGAAGTCGAACCAACCGGAGTCGTTGTGCCGCTGCGGGACCATCAGCGTCCGGTCGGCGTCCATCGCGCGCAGATGCGGATCCCAGCGCTTGCCCAGGGTGCCCCGGCCGTCGGCGCCGCGCTGCTCGCCCTGGCGCAGTACGGCATCGAGCGGGTTGCGGGCCAGGTCGAGGTAGGCCGCGTCGCCGGTCAGCAGGGCCGCGTTCGAGGCTCCGACGAGGGTGGCGCTGCCTACGGGGGAGAGGCCGTGCGGCCAGGACCAGCCGTAGTGTGCGCCGTACCACCGGCCGCCCAGGTACTCGCCGACCGTACCGCTCAGGCCCGCATTGTCGGGGACGACGTCGTGTCCGTCGAGCCGTTCGCGCCAAGCGCCGACGTACTCGGCCACCCAGTCCGCGTAGCGCTGCTCACCGCTGAGGAGGAAGGCGTTCGTGGCCAGTCCCGTCGCGGCCAGATTGACGATCGTGTCACCACGGCCCATCCGGTCCCACATCGCACGGCCGTAGGAGCGGGCGCGCTCGGGGTCGGCCGCGAGCTGGTCGAAGGACGTGACGTCGTCCATGGCGTCGAGCGGCAGCCCGTACGGGTGCAGGGCGAGGCTCCACGGGAAGTACGGCTCTTCGTCGCTGAATCCCGGGCGTGGCCCCGCCGATCCGTTGTGCGGTGCGCGCACGACCCGGTGTTCGGGGTCGTAGTTCGGCCCGCCGGGCAGATAGAAGTCGGCGAAACGGCGCGCTAGTTCGCGCAGTTGGGGGTCGCCGGGGTCGGCCAGGCACAGGCCGTAGAAGAGCAGCAGGCCCTCGCCCTGGTGGAACCAGTCGTAGCCGCGCTCCAACCCGTTCTGGAGCATGCCCATCTCGGTGAGCTGCGCGGACACACCGCTCCAGTGCCGCCGTGCGGCCGCCAGGAGATCCGCGCTGCCACCGAGGACGTACAGCGTGGGCCAGTTGAAGAACGGCTCGTAGAAGTCGTCCACGCCGTCGCGGCCGTCCGGGCCCACGCCGAGCGTGTCCCGGAAGACGAGGCGGCCGTCGCCCTCGGTGTAGCGGTCGGCGAAGAGCCGCCAGGCTTTGTCCTGGTAGGCGAGCAGCTCCCGCTGGAGCGTGGCCCAGCGGGGCATATCGGCGATGCTGCGGGTCGCCCGGAGCCGGGGACCGGGCACGGTGACGGCCGTCATCGACCCACCCCCTCACCCATGTTCGAGCCGCTGGTCCGTTGGTCCCTGGACATCGAGAACATCCTCCCCTCGCAATCGCCCATCGATAGCCGATGGTTAGACTCACCGGCGTGAGCCAGCCTGTCAATACTCGGGAACGGCACCTCGGGAGGATCCCGACCGTGATCGACTGCCATGTGCACCTGTGGGACCCGGCGTCGGGATTCCCATGGATCCGCCCGGGAAGCGTCCATCACAGGGCGTTTCGCATCGACGACCTGGGTGCCTCGGGGCCGGACGCGGCCGTGACCGGGGCGATCCTGGTCGAGGCGTCCCGCGGCGACGCCGGCGAGACACTTGCCCTGCGCGCATGGCGGATGAGCCGCCCCGACCTCGTCGCGGGGTACGTGGGAAACCTGCACGTCCATGGCGACGGCGGCCCCCGGCGCTTCCGCGCCCTGCTGCGCGATCTGGGCGACAGCCGCCCGAACGGCATGCGCCTGGGCGGTGCGAGCTGGGCGGACATCCCGGAAGCCGCTCACGTGCTGGTGCCCGAACTCGCGTCGGCCGGGCTGGTGTTGGAGATCAATCTGGGCTCCGGGGCGCTGCGGGCCGCGGCCGAGGCGGCCACCCGGCACCCCGGGCTCACCGTGGTCGTCGACCATCTCGGCAACCCGCCGAACCTCCGTACGGACCCGGGGGAGTGGTACCGGGACCTGGAGTGGGCCGCCTCGGTGCCGAACGTGGTCGTCAAGATCTCCGGCCTGCTCACCCAACAGCACGGCGTACCGCCCGAACGGACCGCGGAGTTGGTCAGGCACGTGGTGGGCGCGCTCGGCCCCGACCGGTGCCTCATCGGCTCCGACTGGCCGATCTGCCTGCCCCGCGGCAGCCGCACCGACTCCCTGGAGCTGTCCTGCCGCGGTCTCGACCGGCTCTCGGACGACGAGCGCGAGCGGGCCCTGCACACCAACGCCGTCCGGGTGTACGGACTGCGTGGTTGACAGTCGTCGAAGCACCCTGATTCGATTCCTTCGATGATCGATAGGCGATGAAAACTGCCCGGGCCCAACCGGCCCCGACCTCCGCGGAGATGCGACATGGCGTTGTTCGACCTGCCCCTGGAAGAGCTGGAGCGATATCGCCCGGCTCTGGACGAGCCCGACGACTTCGACGCGTTCTGGCTCGAAACCCTCAGTGAACAGGGGGACTTCGCTCCAACCGCGACGTTCGAACCGGTCCACAACAGGCTTGCCACGATCGATACGTACGACGTGACGTTCGCCGGATACGGCGGGCATCCCATACGCGGCTGGCTGCAACTGCCCGTCACCCGCACCGGACCGCTGCCCGCCGTCGTGGAGTACCTGGGATACGGCAGCGGACGCGGGGTCCCGCACGAGAAGCGGCTGTGGGCATGCGCCGGCTACGCGCACTTCGTGATGGACACCCGGGGGCAGGGCGCCGAGACGCCCGACCCCGATCCGGCCTCCGGCGACATCGCCTCGCCCGGCTTCCTGACCCGCGGCGTGCTCGACCCGCGGCGCTACTTCTACCGCCGCCTGTACACCGACGCCGTACGCGCCGTCGCCGCCGTACGCACCCACCCCGCGGTCGACCCCACGCGCGTCGCGGTCACCGGCACCAGCCAGGGCGGCGGCATCGCGCTGGCCGCGGGGGGCCTGGTCCCCGACCTCGTCGCCGTCATGCCGGACGTGCCGTTCCTGTGCCACTTCCCGCGCGCCACCACGATCACCGACAAGCCGCCGTACGCCGAAGTCACGCAGTTCGTGAAGCTGCACAGGGCGCACGCGGGCACGGTCGCCCGCACGATGGCGTACTTCGACGGCGTCAGCCTGGCCCGCAGGGCGAATGCGCCGACCCTGTTCTCGGTCGGACTCATGGACCGCATCTGCCCGCCCTCGACGGGGTACGCGGCGTTCAACCACTACGGCGCCGAAGGCGAGGTGGACCAGGCCGACAAGCACATACGCGCCTATCCGTTCAATGATCACGAAGGCGGCGGCCCCACCCACGAGGTCGTGAAATTGGAATGGCTGGCCAAGCAGCTGAACAGCGCGGCCTGATATTTTTCGGGATCCTTTCCTCCTGCGCCCCCACCGAGATTCCATCGATAGACGATGAGCGCGTACCATGAAGTAACTGGCTCGCCCCATCGCAGGATTGGGAATTCATGGCATCGAATGCGTCGGCTGGATTCGTCTCCACGCTGGCCACCAACAAGGACCGGTTCCGCAAGACCCTGATCTCCGACCAGGTCTACGAGCTGCTCCGCCAGGCCGTCGTCGACGGCGATCTCGCACCGAACGAGCGCGTGGTCGAGTCGGAGATCGCCCGGCGCCTGGGGGTGAGCCAGGCCCCGGTGCGGGAGGCGGTCAAGCGCCTGGCCCGTGAGGGCCTGCTCATGCACGTCCCGCGCCGCGGCCACTTCGTCGTCGAGATCTCCGCGCAGGACGCCGAGTACGCCCGACAGGTACGCGAGCCGCTGGAGCGACTCGCCGCGCAGCTCGCCACCGAACACCTCACCGACGACCACCTCCGCGAGCTCGACGCGCTGGTCGAGCGGATGCGGGACGCCGTCGCCGCGAATGATGTGAGCCTGTTCCGCGACGCCGACATCGAGTTCCACACCGTGGTGAGCCAGATCGCGGGCAATCCGTTCCTGGCCCGGATGTGGGAGGTCATCGAGCCGAGCCTGCGGACCCTGCGGGCCATCTCCGACCCCCTCTTCGAGGGGGACTGGAGCGCCATGGCCGAGGAGCACGGCCGGCTCGTCGGACTGTTGCGGTCCGGGGACGCCGGGCTGGCGGCCGCGGCGTTCGCCGACCACGCGGCCGGCCGCGGACCGGTCCCGGACGCGCGCGAGGTGAAGAGGAAGCCGCGCAAGGCCGCAGCCAAGAAGTGAGCACCACCCCAGCGCCACAGGCCCGAGCCAGACATCCGGCTCGGGCCTTCTTGCGGGGAAGCGGTCGTGGCTAACGGCGTGCGCCCGCCGTCCACTTCGGTGCCCCGTACTGGTAGGCGCCGAGGCTCGGTGTCGCATCCGTCGAGCCGTCATTGATGCCCGGCAGCGCGATCGCCTGGTTGCGCGCGGGAGAGTCGGCGGTCAGCCGGTAGTCGTGCCCGGCCGCGTCGACGAAGAGCGGATCGGTTTCGGCGGGCAGATTGTTCGAGAGTACGAGCCCGCCGTCGGTGGCACCGGTCAGACCGCGAATGGTGCCGATGTTGTTGTAGATCTTTGTGCCGGTCGACTGCCCCGGCTCCTTGACGTAGAACAGCGTCATTCCGCCGGTGTTGTTGTACACACCGTTGTTGTGCGAGCCGGTGCCCAGACCGTTGAGCATCACCGTGCCCTCCCGGTTGCCCCAGCCCACGTTGTTCGCGATCACCAGGTCGCTCTGCCCGTTGTCGGCGTAGACACCCGAGATCCCGAACGTGGTGAGCGTCGTGGCCGGCTCCGGATCGTGCAGCACATTGTGATCGATGGACGTCCCCATCATGAAGTCGCTGCAACAGGTGTAGATCGCGGCGACGTCGAGGCTGAGGCGGGCGTACCCCGAGATGTCGTTGTACGCGATCAGGTCCTTGCCCGGGGTGAGGCCCTCCACGGTGTTCCACTGGAGGTTGATGCCGCTTCGGCCGACCCGGCTGATCGTGTTGTGCGTGACCGTCTGGCTGTTGCCCTGTACGGCGACGCCCGCCGCGTACGTCCCCATGTAGTCGACATCGTGGATCACGTTGTTCGTGGCGGTGTTGTTCTGTCCGCGCAGCGCGATGCCGTTGCCCGCGCTCAGCGACAGATTACTGTTCACGATCTTGTTGTACGTTCCGTCGAGGACGATGCCGGTGTCGCCGACGCCGCGCGTCACCGTGCTGCCGCAGTCCGTGGCGCCGCGCGTGATGTCGGTGTAGTGCGACAGATATGTACCGTTGATCCCGTCCAGCGTCACGCCCGTGCTGGTCGGGCCCGTCTTGATGGTGGAGGCGAACAGTCCGACGCCCGCCACCGTGGTGTGGCTCGCGGCCGTCAGGTCGAAGGCCAGCGCCCGGGTCTTCGCCTCGATGGTGTGCGCGGCGGGGCTGTCCTCGCTGTAGAGGTACAGACGCTTGGCGGCCGGGTCGTAGAACCACTCGCCGGGGCGGGAGAGTTCACCGATCTTTCCGGCGAGGGCGTACCGCGTCTCCTTCGGTACGACCTTGTGCACGCACGGGGGCGCCACGTCGAGCGTCACCGAGCCGACGGCGGAGCTCTTCACCGTGCCGGTCGCCGAGATGTACCAGTAGCCGGTCAGGGCCCGCGCGCCGTCCCAGTACCCGGCGGGCCGAGTCAGGGCCTCGTCCGCGATCGTCGCCTCCGCGCTCCCCGCACCCGCGTACTGCAGCGTGGGGTCGAGCAGGTCGAGCCCCGGGTAGGGCCATTGCGCCTCGACGCCCGCCTTCTTGTCGGTGAAGACCTGCACGGTCGTCACGTCGGAGCCCAGGTCGACGGAGGTGCTGTAGACGTGTCCGGCCGCCACGGCGTCGCTGAACGCCGAGTTCTGGGCGTACGGATCACTCTTGGCGATCTCCATGACGTCCGCGCCGGTGACGGGTGAGAAGCCGCGCACCGGCGCGGTCCCGCTCAGTGTCACCTTCGCCCCTGGCGCCGCCCGGTAGGTGATCGGCAGCCCGGCGGTGCCCGACCGGGCCGGCGCGACGGTCTCGGCGTACGTACCGGACTGGATCAGACAGGTGTCTCCGGGCTCCATGACGTCGGCACACCGCTGGATGTGTTGGAATGCCTGACCCGTGGTGGTGCCCTTGTTGGAGTCCCGGCCCGACGGAGCGACGTGATAGACCGCGCCCGCCTGGGGCTTGTGCGGGTGCGCGGTGGCCGGAACGGCGGCCGCCACCACGGACAGCGAAGCGAGCAGGGCGGCTGCGGACCACGACCCCTTACCGGGGCGTGGCCACCATCTCCTCGACATTGGATGGTCCTTTCTTCTCTGGAGGGGAACGATCCGCCCGCTCATCCCTTCACCGCGCCCACCGTCAGACCGCTGATGATGTGGCGCTGCATGTAGATGAAGAAGATGATCACGGGCGCGACGGCGAGCAGAAGGTTGGGGAACACCTTCGTCAGATCGGTGGAGTACTGGCTGATGCCTGCGTAGATCGCCGTCGTCACCGTGTAGTGACCGGACGACGGGCTGAGCAGGATCTGGGGCGAGATGAAGTCGTTCCAGATCCCGATGGAGTTGAGGATCAGGACGGTGACGACCGCCGGACGCATCAGCGGGAAGACGATGGTCCAGAACGTCCGGTAGCGGCCCGCGCCGTCGATCGTCGCCGCATGGTCGATGTCCACCGGGATCGTGCGGATGAAGCCCACGAACAGGAAGATGCTGACCGGCAGCGTCGAGGCCACGTCGTGCGCGACCAGACCGGTCACGGTGTTGGCGAGACCGACCTCGCGCAGTACGTAGATCACCGGGATGATCACGGCTGCGCCGGGGATGAACGTGCCGGCCAGGAAGTACAGCAGCACCAGCTGCGTCCGCTTCTTGAGGCTGCGCGCGATCGCGTACGCCGCCGGTCCCGCCAGCGCGATGCACAGCACGTCCACGGTGACGACGAGGAACAGCGTGAAGCCGTAGCCGCCGATGACGTTGTACTGCGGATTGCTGATGGCGGCGGACATGTGCTCGAAGGTCAGACCGCTCAGCGGGATCGAGAACGGGCTGTCGAGGATGTCCTGCTGTGACTTGAAGGCGTTCACGACGAGCAGGTACACCGGCACGATCATGACGACGAACAGCGGGCCGAGGAGCACCCAGCGCAGGGGCGAGCGGGACTCCCGCTGTTCCGTCAGAGAGACCTCCGGGGCGGGAACCGGTGCGATCCGCGGTCTGTCGTGGACCTTTGGTTCAGTGATGACCACCCTCGGCTCCTAACCGGTCGCAGCTTGGTCTTGGCGGTTGCGCAGCGCGGTCACGACGAGGGCGAGCACGGCGGAGACGACCATCAGGAAGACCGCCTGGGCCGTTGCGTAACCGACCTTGGTGCCCTCGAAGGACCGGGCGAGAATGAGATAGGTGAAGGTCTGCGTCGAGCCGGCCGGACCGCCGCCGGTGAGGCTGACCACGATGTCGTACGCCCTCAGCAGGCCGACCAGGTTCAGTACGGTCGCCACGGTGACCACGGGCGCGATCATCGGGATCACGATGCGCAGATTGATCTGCCGCCTGCTGGCGCCGTCGATCGCCGCGGCCTCCAGGAGCTCGGCCGGGACGGTCTGCAGGGCGGCCACGAACAGGACGACGTTGAAGCCGAATCCGGCCCACACGATGACACCGATCAGCGTGTACAGCGCGAACTTTTCGTCGAAGAGAAAGCCGATCGGCTCCATGCCGAACTTGGCGAGGGTGTTGTTGACCGCCCCGTTCGTGCCGAGGATCGCCGCCCACAGATAGCCGAGGATCAACGCGCTGATCACGTGCGGGAAGTAGGCGACGGCGCGGAAGAACGAGTTCGTACGCGACCGGCTCTTGAGGATCAGTGCGTACACCAGGCCCGCGCCGACCATCAGGGCGGTGCCGATCAAGGTGATCAGCGCGGTCACGTACCAGGCGTCCGTCGAGCTCGGGTCGTCGAAGAGGTGCTTGTAGTTCTCCCACCCGATGAGGTTCGCGGTGGAGAAGCCGTCCCAGTCCGTGAAGCTGAGGTAGATCGCCACGCCCACGGGCACGACCGTCAGCACCGTGTACAGGAGCACGGCCGGGCCCATCATGCCGAACGTGACGGCCGCCTCGCGGAAGCGGGCTCGCCTGCGGCCGGAGCCGGGGGCCGCCGGGGCGGCGACGGAGCGCCGCCCCGGCTGCGTCAGTTCTGCGAGTTCCACCACTTGTCCAATCCGCCCGCGGCATCCTTCGCGGAGGTGCCCGTGTACAGGGACTGGATCTGCTTGTTGAGCTCGTCGCTGAACCCGGCGATCGGCTGGTTCTCACCGGACTTCACGAGCACCGACGGCGTCTTGTCGAGGATCTTCTGCACCGCGGTGCCGAGGCTGGACATCGGGTAGCTGAAGCCCGTGCGCAGATTGCCGTCAGCGGCGAGCTGGCTCTTGATCGCTTCCTTGTCGGTGACCAGCCACTTCACGAATTCGATCGCCTCGGCCTTGTGGTGCGACTGGTTGACCACGGCGTAGGGGTTCGAGACGTTGCCGAACTGGCCGGACGGGTAGGCGCCGTCGGTCGGCATCGTGAAGACACCGATCTCGTCGCTCTTCTTCGCCGCGTCCGCCGCGGGCACGAAGAAGGAACCCATCATGTACATCGCCGACTTGCCGTTGAGGAAGGCCGTCTGCCCGTCGGCGTACGTCAGCCCCAGCGCGCTCTTCTCGAGGTACCCCTTGTCGATCCACTGCCCGTAGCGCTTCAGGTACGGCACATAGCCGCTGTCGGCGAAGGAGACCTTGCCGTCGTTGCGCTGTTTGATCCATTGGGGGTTCTCGGTGAGCACACCGGCGTCGGCCATCATCGAGAACTGCCCGCCCGTCACCCACTGGCCCGCGGTCTGCAGCGGCTTGTAGCCCGCGGACTTCAGACTGCCCATGGCGGCGGTGAACTGATCCAGCGTCTGGATCTTCGACGCGTCCACGCCGGCCTTCGCGAAGGCCGCCTTGTTGTAGAAGACCAGCGACTGGATCTGCTCGCCCACGCCGACCATGTATGTCTTGCCGCCGACGGCGTACTGGTCGACCAGCGGTGTGTCCTTCGTCCAGGCCTGGTCGGACAGGTCGGCGAAGAGCTTGGTCGTGTCGGGGGCCGGGATGATCTGCTGGGCGATGTCGGGCGGGTCGCCGGCGGCGAGGTCCTGGGTGAGCTTGGCGTTGGCCGAGATCGTCCCCGTCAGCTCCAGCTTCACCTTCACGCCGGGATGGCTCTTCTCGTACTTCGTGAAGAGGCCTTTCCAGTACTGCTCCGTCAGGTTCGGCGAGATGTTGACGATGATGCGGAGAGTCGTACCCTCCGCGGCCCCGTCGGACCCGCTTCCCCCGCAGGCGACGGCGGATGCCATCACGAGCGGAGCCACGGCGAGTGCGGAGGCTCGGTGCCACATGGTTCTCATCGGACACGCTCCATTGCATAGTCGTGAATAATCGATAGCTGACGTGCAAGTGCAGGCGTTCGTTCGAGTTCGTCAAGAAGGGGAAGGGGGCGCGTCCGAACGGTGCGGTCGGGTCCCGGTAGGAGCTCGTAGTAATCGCCTATCGATTACTGATGCTATGGGCGGCATCCCGCATGTACAAGGGTGCTGCCGAAACCGCTTGCTCCCGTTCTCGGCGGCCCTGTCATGGATGCAACTCCTCGTTGCCCAGGAAGAGTTCGACCACCGGCAGCAGTACGTCGGGCCGCGAGGTGGGCAGGGTCAGGGTCAGGGTGCCCGGCGGCTGGCTCGGCGGGGCCAGGTTGTTGTGTTCGTGGCGGGCGCCGTCGACCTCGTGGAAGGCGATCTCCGAGCCGTCGTGCAGCAGTTGGGCATAGCGAACCCGCCCGGCCAGGCCAGGAAGATGTAGGTGATTGAGCGGCCAGGCGAGCAGGTGCAGGTACAGGCGGCGGCCGCGCTGCGTGTACAGGGCGCTCGCCGGCGGCCGGAAGGAAGAAGGTCCCGCACCGTGTACGGCGCGGGCGTGCAGGGCGCTCCACTCTCCGATGGCCCGCAGGGTGTCGCGCGCCCGCTGATCGAGCGAACCCCTTCCGGTAGGGCCGACGTTGAGGATCAGATTTCCGCCGCAGGAAACGGACTGGACCAGCATGCGGACCAACTGGGACGGGTCCTTGTAGTCGTGGTTGTCGCGGTCGTAGCCCCAGGACCCGTTGAGCGTATGGCACGCCTCCCACAGCACCGGCGCGCCGTCGCGCTCCAGCGGCCGGTCGGGCTGGTACTGCTCGGGCGTCACATAGTCACCGGGTACGCCCAGCCGGTCGTTCACGAGGATGTCGGGCCGCAGCTCACGGACCGTTTCGATGAGCTCTTTCGCCCCCCACTGCTCCGGCCCCATACCTGGATACGTGAAGTCGAAGAAGAGCAGGTCGACCTGTCCGTAGTTGGTGAGCAACTCACGTATCTGGCCCTGCATGTACGACCGGTAACGCGCCAAGTCCGCCGCCTCCCGCCCGCCCTCCGAGCCGCGCAGCGGATGGTGCTCGTCGACCGGGAAGCCGGGGTGGTGCCAGTCGAGGAGTGAGTAGTAGAGGCCGACCCGCAGGCCCTCGGCGCGCATCGCCTCCGCGAACTCGGCCACCAGGTCCCGGCCGGCCGCACGCACCGAGGTGTAATCGGTCAGCGACGAGTCGAAGAGGCAGAATCCGTCGTGGTGCTTGGCGGTGAGCACGGCATAGCGCATCCCTGCTTCCCTTGCCGCCCGGGCGAGTTCCCGCGCATCGAAGAGGTCGGGGTCGAACCGCTCCAGGTAACGGTCGTATGCCGCCTGGGACATGGCCTCCCGGCTGCGTACCCATTCGTGCCGCGCGGCGAGGCTGTACAGGCCGAAGTGGACGAACAGTCCGAAGCGCGCGGTCTCGAACCACCCGCCGGGTGCAGTGGGCACGGAAGACTCCTGACGGATTGACAGCACTAATCGATAGGAGGTTATCTACCATCGATAGACGATGATGTCACTGGTGTTGCGTGCGGGGAGCGCGCGGAGAGGCACGTAAATGAACCCGAGCAGGGATCAAGAAACGTCGACGGCGGGGGAGACCTCGACCTACGAGTCGATGCGGTCGCCGGTCCACACCTCGTCCTTCCGGAGGCCGACACGGCGGATGGTGGAGGCACTTGAGGACGTGAGCGCGGCGACCGCCTGCGCGAAGCTGCACCAGATGGGCATCACCCGGACCTTCATCGACGGGCCCGTGCCGCTGCACCGGGAACCGGACATCAAGATCACCGGAGGTGCGGTGACCCTGCAGTTCCTGCCGCAGCGCGAGGACGTCTTCAACGGCGCCGCACAGGAGGACATCGAGCGCAAGACCCCGCTGTGGGGGGTGCTGGAGTCGATCACACCCGGCGACGTGCTGGTGATCTCGGCGCAGGCGAGCCACTTCACCGGCTGTCTTGGCGACATGCTGGTGCGCTACTTCAAGCTGCGCGGTGGCGCCGGGATCGTCGTGGACGGGCGGGTGCGGGACGCGGCCCGGATCCGGGCCCTCGGCGTGCCGATCTGGTGTACCGGAGTCACCCCGCACTACGCCTCGCAGACGGAGCTCTTCCCCTCCGCGTTCAATGTGCCGGTGGGTGTCGGCGGCACACTGGTCACGCCGGGGGACCTGATCGTGGCCGACGAGGACGGCGCCGTGGTCGTACCGCAGGACCGCGCGGTCCCGCTGGCCGAGGACTCGCTCCTGCACCAGGACCGTGAGGCGTTCGCACGCCGCCGCCTCGACGAGGGTGGCCTGCTCTCCGACTACTATCCGCTCACCGGTGAAGGGCTGGACGAGTATCTGGCGAGCAAGTCCGGGACCTGACCACTTGCGGGTTCTGTACGGGGACGGCTTCGTCCCCGTACAGATGGCGCGGGCGGCGCACCGGCCTCAACGGAAGCCGTAGTAGAGGGAGTTGTGCACGGTGTCCGGAAGATAGAGCACATCGTGACCGTCCGAGTCCCGCCGCACCGCGAGCCGGTCCGCGCTCACGCCCGGAGCGGCGGACTGCGCGGTCCAGGCCCCGCCCACCGACTGCGTTGCGGCAAAGACCCGGTCGGTGCCCGAGGTGGTCACGTAGTAGATCCGCTTGGTGTCCGTCTCGTCCCAGGTGATGCCGAGGGCGGCTGCGGTCTGTCCGCCGGCGTACACGGTCTTGCTGACCCAGTCGCCGCCGCTCGGATAGGCGTAGTACACGCGGAAGTTGCCGCCGCTGTCGGCCGAGCGGTAGCGGTAGGCGACCTTCGGGGTGGAGCCGTCGAGGGTGAGCTTGGCACTCTGCACCGCAGGACCGGCGTACGCGTTGTCGATGCTCCACTCCTCGCCGGTGGTCAGCTGCTGGATCACGTCGGAGGTGTCGGGCGTCACCGGGACGGTGAGCGCCGCACCCGTACTGTCGGCGAAGTCGCCAGTCGCCGGGTCGAAGCGCAGGTAGGAGAGCTGGTGGCGGAACCCGGTCGCCGGTGCCTTGGCCCACTCGTACAGCAGGTGCACACGCCCCTCGCCGTCGACTGTCAGGTCGTCGGGGTACACGGAGCGGTTCAGCGCGCCGGCGAACGTGGCAACCACGCTCCAGCGCGCCGCTGCGTTGTCCCAGCGGTAGAGCTTGCCGGGGCGCTGATCGGCGCCGGCGCCGACACGGGCGGCCAGGTACAGATCGCCGTTGGGCGCCGTGGCGACGATCGGATAGGTGATGCCCTGGCCCTGGTCGGGCAGTTCGGCCGCATGGTCGGTGACGTCCCCGCCGGGGGCCTCGGTACGGAAGTAGCGCCAGGCGTCGGCGTGCATGGAGGCGAACACATGCAGACGTCCGTTGCCGTCCCGCGCGACGGACGGCTGGTTGTGGCCGTTGTCGTCAGGGAACTCCGCCTGCGCCCCGCTCCGGTCGAGTAGCGGCAGCAGGCTCCAGACCCCGTCCGGGTCGCGCCGCGCGATGGCGGGCCGGTGCGTGGCGGCCGTCGAGCCCGGCTCGTTGAAGGCGAAGTACGTGTACTGGCCGCGGCCCTTGTACGTGGCGACCGGCGTCCACCAAGCGGCCTGGTTCGACGAGTCCATCGCGTACGGGACCTTCTCGATCACCGTCGCCGCGGCTGCCGTGCTCTGCGCGGTGTCGGCCCGGGCGGCCGGGACGGGCAGGAGCAGGGCGGCCAGGGCCGTGGCCGAGGCGGTGTACGTGCGTACCGTGGGACGTCGCAAGATGAGCTCCTTCGCGGGTGCGTGCGCGGGTGTGGAGGTGACGCGGACGGCAGCGGCCCGAGGGCCGGCCGGCGCGGTCGTCGTGCGGGGTACGGAGCAGGGCCAGGCGGGGGTCGTGCGACGCTCGCCTGGCCCGGACTACGGCGCTCGGCCTCAGCGCTTGATGAGCGCGGCGGCCTCCTCGCCGGCCTGCTTCATCGCGTCCTTCGGCTTCGACTTGCCGACGAGGACGGCCTGCACCTGCTTGGCGACGGCCTCCTCGATCTGGGCATTCTGCGCGAACTGCCAGAACGGGCTGCCGGTCGCCGTCTTGGTGATCTTCTCGGTCCACTCCGTGGTGAAGGTGTCCTTGGCGACCTCCGGGGCGGCCAGACCCGCGGTGGTGGACGGCGGCAGTGCGCGCGCGGCGAAGTACTCGGAGGTGGTGGCCTGGTCGGTGGTGGTGTGCAGCGCGAACTCGGTCGCCGCGTCCTGCCCCTTGCCCTTCACGATCGCGATCACGCCGCCCCACAGCAGCGCCTGCGGCGTGTCCCCGGCCTTGAGCACCGGACGCTCCATCGGCTGCATGGCGTTGGCCAGCGTCTTGTCCTTGGACTGGGCGGAGGTCACGCCCTTGCCGATGATCGCGTCGTCGTAGAAGGCGGCCTTGCCCTGCCCGAACAGGGCGCGCGCGTCGAAGCGGTCCACGTCGGCGGCGATCAGCTTCTCGTCGTGCAGCTTCTTGTACCAGGTGACCGCGTCGATCGAGGCGTCGTCGCCTATCGTGACCTTCCCACCGTCGAGCAGCTTGCAGCCGAAGGTCTGCATCCACGGGAAGATGTCCTTGAGCTGCGCGACCTTGGTGGCAGCGGCATACGGCACGACACCGCCGCCGAGCCCCTTCAGCTCCCGCAGCGCGGCCTCGAACTCCTCAACGGTGGTGGGGTGCTTCTTGATCCCGGCCTTCTCCAGGAGCTGGGAGTTGGCGATCACACCGATCGATCCGGTGTTCCACGGCAGCCCGTACTGCTTGCCGTCGTACGTGCCGCTGTTCAGCGCCACGTCGGTGTAGCCGCCCTTGCCGGCCACCGATCCGAGGTCGGCCAGCTTGCCCATCTGCGCTATCGCGGCGAGCCAGGCGATGTCGAGGTGCACCGCACCTGTCGTCTCCCCGCCGCCCAGCTTGAGGGTGAGCTGGCTCAGGTACTCGTTGTACGGGTACGAGACCGCGCGGATCGTGGACTTCTCGGCCTTCTCCCATGCCGCGATGATCTTCTCGATCGAGGGCTTGGCGGCCTCCTCGTTGAGCGACCAGGAGGTGAAGTCGAAGTTCTTGGACTTCGGGTCGCCGCCGTTGGAGGTGCTGCCGGCGCCGGACGGTGCACAGGCGCCGAGCACACCGGCGCCGGCCACACCGAGCGCGCCGATGCCGAACATGCGCAGCGCGCCGCGCCGGCTGATGCCAGAGGTGGTCATGATCTCTCCATGGGGGAGTGAGCGGGAGGGGAGGTACGTGAGGGTGCGGGTTGATCCCGCGGGTTCAGCTCTTGACCGAACCGGCGGTCATGCCGCCGACGAGGTAGCGCTGCAGGAACATGAAGGCGACGACCACCGGGATGGACACGATGAGCGAGGCCGCCATCAACTGGGGCCAGGCGGTCTGGAATTCGCCGATGTAGGTGGAGACGAGGCCGGGAGGCAGGGTCTGCTTCTCCTTGTCGGCCAGGGTCAGCGCGAAGATGAAGTCGTTCCAGCCGCGTACGAAGGCGAAGAGCCCGGCGGCGATCATCCCGGGCGCGGCCAGCGGCGCCACGATGGAGTGCAGCGTCCGCCACCGGGACGCGCCGTCGATGGACGCCGCCTCCAGCAGGGCGTCCGGGATGGTGTCGAAGATGCCCTTCAGCATCCAGACGCACAGCGGCATGGTGAACGTGGTGAAGGAGAGCACCAGGGCGGTGTACGTGTTGAGCATGCCGAAGCTGGAGAAGACGGTGTACAGCGTCACCAGCAGGAGCGCCTGGGGGAACATCTGGGAGGCCAGCACCAGGTGCATCAGCGACCGGCGCCCGCGGTAGCGGAACTTGGAGAACGAGTAGCCCATGTACGTGGCGACGACCACGCTCAGCACGGCGGTGATCGAGGCCACGATGAGCGAGTTGATCATGTACTTGATCAGCTGGTCGTTCTCGGCGAGGGCCGTGAAGTTACTGAGGGTGAGATCGGCGGGTATCAGCTTCGGCGGGAACTGGAAGGTCGACTCGGGGGTGCTCAGCGCGGTGGCGAGCAGCCAGTAGACCGGCAGCAGACCGAAGGCGCCGATGACGACGACCGCACTCCAGGCGGCGATCCGCGAGCGCAGCAGGTCCTTGCGTATACGGCGCCGAGCGCTGCGCCCAGCCCGCGTGGCGGACGGCCGCGGCCGGTCGACGGCGGACAGCGGGGTGGAGGTGGTGGAGGCCATCAGGCGTCGCCCTTCCGCTCGGTGATCCTGAGGTAGACGGCGACGAGGAGGAGCAGGAGCAGCATCCACAGTCCGCCCAGCGCGGTGGCCCGGCCGATGTCGAAGCCCTTGAAGGCGGTCTGGTACACGGCGGTCGCGAACGTCTCGGTGGTGCCGGCCGGTCCGCCGCCGGTGAGGACGTAGATGGTGTCGAAGTGCTGGAAGTTCCAGATGAACTCCAGCAGGAGCACGATCTGGGCGACACCGCGGACCTGCGGCCAGGTGACGGCGAAGAAGCGCCGGATCGAGCCCGCCCCGTCCATCGAGGCCGCCTCGTGCAGCTCCCTGGGCACGGTCTGCAGACCGGCCAGGAGCATCACCATCATCCAGGGGAAGCTGGCCCAGGTCTTGGTGACGATGACGGCGAGCATCGCGGTGCCGGGCTGACCGAGCCAGGCGACGGACTCGTCGATGAATCCGGTCTTCATGAGGACGCCGTTGAGCACCCCGTAGTTTGCGTTGAAGATCCACATCCAGAGGAAGGAGACCACCACGCCCGGGATCACCCAGGGGAACAGGAACAGGCCGCGCAGGAAGCCGCTGCCCTTGAGGCCGGTGTTCAGCGCGAGCGCGAGCGCGAAGCCGAGCGCGAAGGGGACGAGCGTCGCGCCGACGGTGAAGACCAGCGTCTGCTCGAGGATCGTGAGGAAGTCGCCGTCCAGCCAGTATGTGAAGTTGTCCAGGCCGACGAACTCCCGGCCCGGCAGCCGCAGATCCTGCTTGAAGAAGCCGGTGAACAGCGCCGACAGCAGCGGGTAGAAGATGATCGCCGCGAACAGGGCGAGTCCCGGTGCGGTCAGCAGCAGGGCGAACGCACCGTTGGAGAGCCGTCCGCCGGTCCGCTGACGGGGCGGGGGCGCCTTCTGGGGAGGTGCGGCCGTACTCATGGGTGTGTCCTCTCAAACGGGGCGGGAGCGCCGGGGCCCTGCGTGAACGCCATCCATGCTCCAGTGAATACAAGTTGCAGCATGCGGGATCGTTCTCCATATAGTGCGATGGCGTCAACCCTTTTGGTCGGTGAATCGCCGGTTCTGTGCAGGACCGGCGAACTCGCCCCACCTGCTCGGAACTTCAACTTCGGCTCGCGACAGCCGGGTCGGTGCCCCATAACCGGAACTTACAACGAATCCCACTGGCTGAACAGTAGTTGCACAATATGGATGTGATGTACGTTCAAGGTTGCTCCGCTGTGCCGGGGAGTATCCGAGCTTCACACCAAGGAGGCCGCACCGTGCGGGAAGAAGAGGTCCATTACGACATCGCCGTGATCGGCGGCGGATTGGCGGGGACCTGCGCGGCCATCGCCGCGGCCCGGCTCGGCCGACGCGTCGCCCTGGTCAACAACCGGCCCGTCCTGGGCGGCAACGCCAGCAGCGAGATCCGCGTCTGGGTCTGCGGCGCCACCGCACACGGCGTGCACCGCTGGGCCCGCGAGACCGGAATCATGGGCGAGCTGTACACCGAGAACCAGTACCGCAACCCCGAGGGCAACCCCTACTACTGGGACCAGGTCGTCCTCGACGCCGTCCGTGCCGAACCGAACATCGACCTCTACCTCAACACCGACGTACGCGAGGTCGACGCGAGCGGCCCCGACGACAGCCGCGAGGTGCACTCCTGCACCGGCTGGATGGTGGGCTCGGAGCGCCGCATCACCTTCCATGCGCGCCAGTTCCTCGACTGTACCGGTGACGGCCTGCTCGGCCACCTCGCCGGCGCCCGCTACCGCATAGGCCGCGAAGCACGGACCGAGTTCGACGAGCCCTGGGCGCCGGCCGAGGCGGACCAGGCGCTGCTCGGCTCGACGATCCTCTTCCACACCAGGGACACGGGCCGGCCGGTGAAGTTCGTACCGCCCGCCTACGCCAAGGACCTGTCGACCACGCCCATCCTGCACAACCGCATCCTGAGCACCGGGGACAACGGCTGCGACTACTGGTGGATCGAGTGGGGCGGCGAACTCGACACCGTCCACGACAACGAGCGCATCCGTGACGAGCTCCAGGCCGTGATCATGGGCATCTGGGACCACATCAAGAACTCCGGCCAGTTCCCCGACGCGGCGAACCTCACCCTGGAATGGGTCGGCAGTCTCCCCGGCAAGCGCGAGTACCGCCGCTTCCTCGGCGACTACGTCCTCACTCAGCAGGACATCCTTCAGCAGCGCCAGTTCGCCGACCGGATCGCCTTCGGCGGCTGGTCCGTCGACCTCCACCCCGTACAGGGCATGTACGCCGACGAGCCCGGCGCCCGCCAGCGATACGCGGACGGCATCTTCCACATCCCGCTGCGCTCCCTGTACTCGGCGAACGTCACGAACCTGCACTTCGCCGGGCGCAACATCTCCGCCACCCACATCGCCTTCGGGGCCACCCGCGTCATGGCCACCTGCGCGACACTCGGCGAGGCCGCGGGCACCGCCGCGGCCCTGTGCGTCGCCGAGGGCCTCACGCCGCGCGAACTCGCCACCACGCGACCGGAACTGGTACGCCACACCCTGCTGCGCCAGGACGCCTCCGTGATCGGCCTCGCCGACGACGACCCCGACAACCTGGCGCGCACGGCCCGCGTCACCGCCTCCTCCCACCTGACCCGTCTGGCCGCCGAACCCACACCGGCCACGCCCGGCACCCCGTACCCCCTCACCCGCGACCTGGCCCTCCTGCTTCCGGTCGACCCCGCACTCGACACGGTCGACCTCCTCGTCCACGGCGCCCCGAACGGCCAGTCCCGCGAACTCACCGTGGAACTGTGGAGCACGGGCCACCCCGAAAACGCGGTCCCCACCGACCACCTCCTCACGACCACTGTCACCGTTCCGTCCGACGGCCCCCACTGGGTCACGGCCCGCCTCGACCACCACCCCGACACCCCCCGGAACGCGATCCTCATCGTCCGAGCCTGCGCGGACACGGCCCTGGTCCTCCTCCCCGAACGCACCGACGGTGTCCTCGCCCTGCGCAGGAAGGCCGAGGGAGACGCGGCCGTCGACCACGACATCCCGGAAGAAGACGGACAACTGGTCCTGGAATGGCAGGCCCGCGGCCTGCGCCGCCAGACCTTCGCCTTTCGGGCGGCCCCCGACACCATGGCATTCCACCCCGAACGGGCCGTAGGCGGATACCAACGTCCCTACGGTGGCCCGCACATGTGGTCCTCCGCGCCGGAGGACGCCGCTGAGTGGCTCCGTCTCGACTGGCACGACGAGCAAGAACTCGCGGAAACGCGCCTGGTGTTCGACGACGACGTCGACGAATACCTCAACAACCTGCACCGCCACCGCACCCCGTACGAGGTCATGCCGGAACTCGTACGCGACTACCGCATCCAGAGCCGCGACGCCGCCGGTACCTGGCACACACTCCTGACGGTGACGGACAACCGACGCCGCCACCGTGTACACGAACTGAAGGCCGCGGACGGCAGCCCCGTACGCACCGACGCACTACGGCTCGTGGTCGACGCGACGCACGGAGCACGGCACGCGCACGTGATCGCCTTCAAGGCGTACGGCGCCTAGCCACATGGCGAAGGGGTCGGGTGGAGGCTGATCAGCCTCCACCCGACCCCTTCGCCATGTACCTCAGAGCGCGCCAAGTGCCTGACTGATGGCGTCGGCGGCCTCGATGACCTCGCGTACGAGGGCGAGGCGCTGCCCCTCGGTATCGGAGCGGTCCCCGAGCAGCGAGGTCGGGCCCCACAGGGAGATGGCGGCGACGACGTCCCCCGAAGCGTCGCGGACGGGCGCGGCCAGGGACGCGCGGCCCAGGGCGCGCTCCTCGGCTTCGACGGCGTAACCGGTGCGCCGGACGGTGTCGATCTCGGTGTCGAGGAGGTCGTGACTGGTGGTGGTGTACTCGGTGTGCGCGTCGAGAGGTTCCCCCAGCAGTTTGCGACGCTCTTTGGGGGCGAGGCCGGTGAGCAGACACTTGCCGATGCTCGTGGCATGCAGCGGGGCGGTGTGTCCGGCCTGCGTATAGGGCTTGGGGGCGCGCGTGCCCTCGAAATTGCACAGGAACATCAGCTCGGTACCGCGGCGTACGGCCACGTTGGCCCCGAGCCCGGTGCGGGTGGCGAGGTCCTGGAGCACCATGCGGGCGGCCCGGTGCACGGGGTGGCGGTTGGTGGCGGTGGCGGCGAGGGGGAGGAGGCCGAGGCTGAGCCGGTAGAGATTGCTGACCGGATCGCGTTCGACCATGTCGAGGCGTTCCAGGGTGGACAGCAGGCGAGAGGTGGTCGACGAGCCCAGTCCGGTGAGCTCGGCGACGTCGGAGACACGGAGTTCGGCCCGACCGGAGTCGAGTGCGCGCAGCACCGAGACTGCTCGTTCGACGCTCTGGTTCGTCCCGACATCAGTCGCCCGCGTAGCCATGACCCTCCTCGTTTTGCAAATCGCTTGCACAATCTGCATCAGCATATCGCGCGTGATCGACGCCCGTACCTGAAATCAGCGACAGGTTCCGCGACGTCACCCGGGCCAGACGCGGGTGACGTCGCGGAACTGCCGGCATTCACCGGGCCGGCTGAGCTGGCCCGACACCACCACTCAGTCCGCCTCCGACAGAAAGCGTCGCTGGACCTCTTCCAGGGCCGCCGTTTCGGCCCGCTCGTCCGGGTGGTCGAAGTGCCCCGCCCGCAGAACGAAGAGTTCGCGCGGCCCGGCCAGTGCGTTGTGCACCGCGAACTGCCCCGGTGGGGGTACCGCCGGATCGAACAGGGCGGCACCCACATGCACCGGGATGCGAAGGTGCCGGGCCGCTGTCGCGGCGTCGAAGTACGCCAGGACGTCCAGCACCGAGGGCTCCTCGGCGAGCCGCGTACGCACCGACTCTCCGCTGCCCGTGCACGGCAGTGTCACCCGGAGCGGATGGTTTCCGAAGGTCGGCACCGTGAGGCCGGCGGCATGGAAACGGTCGTCCCAGGGGAGCGCCAACGCCCCGATGCCGCCGCCGAAACTCGTGCCCAGGTACGTCAGCCGCCCGGCAGCCTCCGGCACCAACCCCAGCAGTGCGGTGGCCGCACACCAGACATCCGCCACACACCCGCCGATGAGGTACGACTCCCGGGCGCCGATGCCGTGCAGAACGTGCCCCGCCGAGTTCGAGGGAACGCCGGGCAGCAGGCTCCGCGTTCCGAGCCCGCGCAGGCAGGGCCAGATGGTCGCGGTCCCCGGCGGGGGTTGCCAGGGGTCCGGGGCCGCCCGGCCTCCGTATCCGTGTGTCGCCACACAGCCCTGCGTAACGCGGCCATCGGCAGGGACGGTCAGCCACCCGCCGATGCGGACGCCGTCGACGGATGTGTACGAGACGTCGGCGACCCGCACGCCGTCCACGGTGGCCCAGGGTCCCTCGATCCGAGGCGCCGGGTCGACGCGTAGCGCACTCGCGTAGCGCTCCTGCCAGAAGTCGGCGAAGCCGTCCGGGCCTGGCGGGGCCCCCACCGCAAGGAGGCGCGGCAGGTCGTAGCCGTAGGTGGGGTCGAACGGCAAATCATGCTGAAGCGAGCTGAGTTCACTGCCGTCTGACGTGAACGGATGGGTGGGCAAGATCTCTCCTTGTTCGGTGTGCGAAGTGACCGGCACGCCCTTCCGGAACAGCTCTCGACACGACGTACCCTGTCCTGCCGGCGCTGAGCCCCCGGTACGGGCTTGACCTGCCGACTCAACGGTCACGTCCCGCTGGGCGGTGTAGTCACGGCAGCTGTTTCGATCAGGGCGGCGGCGAGTCGGTCCAGGGGCGGCGGGGTTGGGGAAGACCTGGACGACGTCGGTCCGTCGTTTGATCTCCCGGTTCAGGCGCTCCAGTGGATTCGTCGACCAGATCTTCTTCCCGTGCGCGGGTGGGAAGTACGCGAACGCTGTGATGTCTCCGGCTGCCTCCAGCAGTATGGCCTTGACCGAGGGGAAAACTGCCGTGCGAGCATGTCGACCACCACGTCCCGCTGATTGCGGACGGCTTGGGCGAAGATCATGCGGATGGTCGCGGCCACCAGGCCGCTGTGCGAGTCGCAGATCACCAACTGGACGTGGTCCAAGCCGCAGGCCCGCAGACGGCGCAGGAGCTCGGCGCAAAACGGCTTCGACTCGCTGTCGCCGACCATCAGCCCGAGGACCTCGCGGTGCCCGCCGGCGGAATCCCCGTCGCGATCATCATCGCCTGCGAGACAATACGGTGATTCATCTGCGCCTTGCAACAGGTCGCGGCTAGGAGGATGTAGGGGGAACACAGTGTGATTCAGGGCCCGTTCCTTGAACGCGGCCAGTTCCACATGCGCTTTCGGCACAGCTTCGGGCACGAGCGAACTGCGCCAGGCGGTTCTGCACGGGAGCGGGCCTCAGCGGCGAGGATGCGAACTGCGTCAACGTGGCCGCTGCGCCCGACGGCACGCTCCTGTTGCGTGAGAGCGACGACCTGGACGTGATACTCGTCGCAACCCGGGCGGGCCTGTCTGCTCTGCTCGCGTCGGTTAAGGCGAACGGGAGCCTTGGGGTGCAACCCTGAGTGACGCTGTCACTCATCCACTACGGAGCGTAGAGGTGATCGGCCACCAGGCACGAGTGATCACGTACAAGGAGACCTATCGCCAGTCCCTGATCGAGGACTTCTCCGCAGCGCGCAAGGAGCCCGACATCGCGATCTCCGTCGACATGCTGGACACCGGCATCGACGTACCGGAGGTCGTCAACCTGGTCTTCGCCAAGCCGGTCTTCTCCAAGACCAAGTTCTGGCAGATGATCGGCCGTGGCACCCGGCTGCGCCCGGCGCTGTTCGGGCCGGACGAGACAAACCCCGACCACGCGAAGGAGAATTTCCGGGTCTTCGCGTCGTCGCCAAGCGCGGTGTGCTCGACGTCGGAGACCTGTACGAAGTCGGCAGTCCCTTCCATGACCGCGCGCCCGGTGGTCCGGACGACCTGTTCTCGCTTGAGGAGATCGACGACCTGAAGATTGTCTTCATCGGTCTGCAGAGCACAGCGAAACCCACCGCACTGGCCGCGTAGGAATCTACGCTGGGCCGCATGACGATCCGCGCCGTCCTCTGGGACATCGACGACACGATCTTCGACTACACAGGTGCCGACAGCGTCGGCATGCGCAAGCATCTCGAACAGGAGGGTCTGCCCGGCGGATACGACTCCGTCGAGCAGGCCCTCGTCGCGTGGCGGGCGATCACCGATGTGCACTGGGCGCGGTTCGCGGGCGGGGAGACGGACTTCCAGGGGCAGCGCCGGGACCGGGTCCGGGAGTTCGTCTCGCGGGCGCTGGACGACACCGAGGCCGACGACTGGTTTGCTCGGCACGCGGCCCACTACGAGGCCGCCTGGTCGCTCTTTCCCGATGTGGTGCCGACCCTGGACCGGTTGGCGGACGGGTTCCGGCACGGGGTGCTGTCGAACTCCAGCATCCACAACCAGGACCGCAAGTTGCGCACGCTCGGCGTGCGGGAGCGGTTCGAGGCCGTGGTGTGCGCCGTGGAGCTGGGCGTCTCCAAGCCCGAGGCCGGCGCCTTCCACGCCGCCTGCGACGCGCTGGCGCTGGAACCGCAGGAAGTCGCGTACGTGGGGGATGAACCGGACATCGACGCGAGTGGCGCGGTCGCCGCGGGGCTGATGGGGATCTGGCTCGACCGCGGCGGCCGCGGCGGCCGCCCCGAACTTGTCCGTATCAGCCGGCTCGATCAGCTGCCCGGCCTGCTGGGGCCTGCCCGGCCCTGATCCGCCGGACAAGCCCTGGCGGGCAATACCCGTTTTGGAGCGCCGGACACCTTCGGGTAATGTTCTTCCTGCGCCGCCCGAGCGGGACGGAAGATCCGGACGGGAAGCGCAAGCCGAACAAAACCCTTCCGGGGGTTGCGTTTTGGTGGGCTATGGTGTAATTGGCAACACTACGGTTTCTGGTACCGTCATTCTAGGTTCGAGTCCTGGTAGCCCAGCGCAGAAATGCAACAGTAGTAACAAGCCCCCGTTGTGTAGCGGCCTAGCACGCTGCCCTCTCACGGCAGTAGCGCCGGTTCGAATCCGGTCGGGGGTACAGATCCTTCCCGCGAGATCATCTGGGTCGCACCCACGCTCTCGATGCAGGATCGCTAGGGCCCCCGTTGTGTAGCGGCCTAGCACGCTGCCCTCTCACGGCAGTAGCGCCGGTTCGAATCCGGTCGGGGGTACTTGCAACACCATGGGCTATGGTGTAATTGGCAACACTACGGTTTCTGGTACCGTCATTCTAGGTTCGAGTCCTGGTAGCCCAGCGCAGAAATGCAAGAGCAGTAACAAGCCCCCGTTGTGTAGCGGCCTAGCACGCTGCCCTCTCACGGCAGTAGCGCCGGTTCGAATCCGGTCGGGGGTACAACAGAGCAGCAGACAAGGGCCCTTCACTTCGGTGAGGGGCTCTTTTGCTTGTCCCCCCCCCGCTATGTCGCCCCGTCAAGTACGGGACCATTACCGGGACTTGATGGAGGCCGCCACGACGCTGGGGCGGCCAGGACTTTCTTCCGTACGTCAGCCGTTGCGGCGCAGGGCCTCGCTCAGCCTCGCCGCCGAGTCGATGACCGCCTGGGCGTGCATCCGGCCCGGGTGCCGGGTCAGCCGCTCGATCGGTCCGGAGACCGAGACGGCGGCGACCACCCGGTTCGAGGGGCCGCGCACCGGCGCGGAGACCGAGGCGACGCCCGGCTCGCGCTCGCCGATCGACTGGGCCCAGCCCCTGCGCCGTACGCCTGAGAGCGCCGTCGCCGTGAAGCGGGCGCCCTGGAGGCCGCGGTGCAGGCGCTCCGGCTCCTCCCAGGCCATCAGGATCTGGGCCGACGAGCCGGCCTTCATGGTGAGCGTGGAGCCGACCGGCACGGTGTCCCGCAGGCCGGACAGCCGCTCCGCCGCCGCCACGCAGATCCGCATGTCGCCCTGTCGCCGGTAGAGCTGCGCGCTCTCGCCCGTGATGTCCCGCAGGTGGGTGAGCACCGGTCCCGCCGTGGCCAGCAGACGGTCCTCGCCCGCCGCCGCCGCGAGTTCCGCCAGCCGGGGGCCGAGAATGAAACGGCCCTGTATGTCCCTCGCCACCATCCGGTGGTGTTCCAGTGCCACGGCCAGTCGATGGGCCGTGGGTCGTGCGAGCCCGGTCGCCGCGACCAGCCCGGCGAGGGTGGCCGGACCGGACTCCAGGGCGCTCAATACCAGAGCCGCCTTGTCGAGAACGCCGACGCCGCTAGAGTTGTCCATACGACGATACTCCCGTCTCACTCTGTGAAACGCAAGTTCAATTTTCGGTGGAAGTTGCGAACCTGTGGGGGTGGCCGCACAACGGCCCCGTAGCCACCGCCCCGCACGGGGTCCGGACGGCAGCGCACCGAATCTCTAGTTGGGCCGGCGAAGACGCCGGCCGGAGGGAAAGCGATGGGTAGGACACTCGCGGAGAAGGTCTGGGACGACCATGTCGTCCGGCGCGCCGAAGGTGAGCCCGACCTCCTCTTCATCGATCTGCACCTGCTGCACGAGGTGACCAGCCCCCAGGCCTTCGACGGCCTCCGGCAGGCCGGACGCCCGGTGCGGCGCCTCGACCTCACCATCGCGACCGAGGACCACAACACCCCGACCCTCGACATCGACAAGCCGATCGCCGACCCGGTCTCCCGCGCCCAGTTGGAGACCCTGCGCAAGAACTGCGCGGAGTTCGGCGTGCGGCTGCACCCGCTGGGCGACGTCGAGCAGGGCGTCGTGCACGTGGTCGGTCCGCAGCTGGGTCTCACCCAGCCCGGCACCACGGTCGTCTGCGGCGACTCCCACACGTCCACGCACGGTGCCTTCGGCGCGCTGGCGTTCGGCATCGGCACCAGCCAGGTCGAGCACGTGCTGGCCACCCAGACGCTGCCGCTGGCCCGCCCCAGGACCATGGCGATCACCATCGACGGCGAACTGCCCGACGATGTCACGGCCAAGGACCTGATCCTGGCGATCATCACCCGGATCGGCACCGGCGGCGGCCAGGGCTACATCCTCGAATACCGCGGCTCGGCCATCGAGAAGCTCTCGATGGAAGCCCGGATGACCATCTGCAACATGTCGATCGAGGCCGGCGCCCGGGCGGGCATGATCGCCCCGGACGAGACCACCTTCGACTACCTGAAGGGCCGCGACCACGCCCCGCAGGGCGAGGACTGGGACGCCGCCGTCGCGTACTGGAGGACGCTGCGCACCGACGACGACGCGGTCTTCGATGCCGAGGTCGTCATCGACGCCGCCGAACTGGCGCCGTTCGTCACCTGGGGCACCAACCCCGGCCAGGGCGCGCCTCTGTCGGCCAACGTCCCCGACCCGGCTTCGTACGAGGACGCCTCGGAGCGCAACGCCGCCGAAAAGGCCCTGGAATACATGGGGTTGACCGCCGGCCAGGCGCTGCGCGACATCAACGTGGACACCGTCTTCGTAGGCTCCTGCACCAACGGCCGGATCGAGGACCTGCGCAATGCGGCCGCGATCCTGGACGGCCGTAAAGTCGCGAGGGGGGTACGGATGCTGGTCGTCCCGGGCTCCGTCCGGGTCGCCCTGCAGGCCGTCGAGGAGGGCCTGGACAAGGTCTTCACCGCCGCGGGCGCCGAATGGCGGCACGCGGGCTGCTCGATGTGTCTCGGCATGAACCCCGACCAGCTGGCCCCCGGCGAGCGCTCCGCCTCCACCTCGAACCGCAACTTCGAGGGCCGGCAGGGCAAGGGCGGCCGCACACACCTGGTCTCCCCGCAGGTCGCCGCCGCGACCGCCGTGCTGGGCCACCTGGCCTCGCCGGCCGACCTGTCCGACGCCCGTACGCCCGCCGGAGTCTGAGAATCATGGAAGCTTTCACCACACACACCGGCCGGGCCGTCCCGCTGCGCCGCAGCAACGTCGACACCGACCAGATCATCCCCGCCCACTGGCTGAAGAAGGTCACCCGCGACGGCTTCGAGGACGGACTCTTCGAAGCCTGGCGCAAGGACGAGAACTTCGTCCTCAACCGCCCCGAACGCAGCGGTGCCACGGTGCTGGTCGCCGGTCCCGACTTCGGCACCGGATCGTCCCGCGAACACGCCGTGTGGGCGCTGCAGAACTACGGCTTCAAGGCCGTCATCTCCTCCCGGTTCGCCGACATCTTCCGCGGCAATTCGCTGAAGAACGGGCTGCTGACCGTCGTGCTCGACCAGAAGATCGTCGACGCGATCTGGGGGCTGACCGAGGCCGACCCGACGGCCGAGGTCACCGTCGACCTGGAGGCGCGACAGGTCCGCGCCGCGGGCATCACCGCCGACTTCGAGCTCGACGAGAACGCCCGCTGGCGCCTCCTGAACGGGCTGGACGACATCAGCCTCACCCTTCAGAACGAAACGGACATCGCGACCTATGAGGCGGCGAGGCCGAGCTTCAAGCCGCGTACAATTAACGCCTGAGCAGCGCGTTTCCAGGACTGCGCCCCCTGCCTTCTGGTAGGGGGCGCAGTCGCTTGTTGAGACCCCGTCGGGCGACAACTCGCCCCAGATGGCACAATCGGTGCATGGAACGCGACAGCCAACTCAAGCTTTACGGCCAAGTCGCCGACCGATTGAAGGAAGCGCACACAAGAGTGCGCACACTGCAAGTCCCGGAGGGCGTAAGGATGGCGCTGTCCCGGAAGCTGTTGGTCATCACGGCCGCGGCTAAGCACGATCTCCCGGATGCGGCAAGGCGTCTGGACCGGTTGATGAAGGACCTCGATGAGGGCCGATTCCCCGAAGGTGACTGACTCTGCGGAACTGTGCAGCGGTCGACTTCGTTGCGGCACTAGGGTGATTAGCCCGTTTCGTGTTTGATTTGCGGTATATATCTGCCTAACGTGCGAAAACGCTTGAACACTTTCGTTCAAGCAATGTCTCCGAAGGGGAAGACGTGAACAAGGCGCAGCTCGTAGAAGCGATTGCCGACAAGGTCGGCGGCCGTCAGCAGGCCGCGGACGCCGTTGACGCGGTGCTCGACGCGATCGTCCGTGCGGTTGTCGCGGGGGACCGTGTTTCGGTCACCGGCTTCGGCTCGTTCGAGAAGGTCGACCGCCCCGCCCGCTACGCCCGCAACCCGCAGACGGGTGAGCGGGTGCGGGTCAAGAAGACCTCGGTTCCCCGTTTCCGCGCGGGACAGGGCTTCAAGGACCTGGTGAGCGGCTCGAAGAAGCTCCCCAAGGGCGAGGTGGCCGTGAAGAAGGCGCCCAAGGGCAGCCTCACGGGCGGTGTTGCCCGTACGACGGCCAAGGCCGCGGCCAAGAAGGCCGTGGCGAAGAAGGCCGTGGCGAAGAAGGTCACCGCCAAGAAGGCCGTGACCGCCGCGAAGACCACCGCGGCGAAGAAGACCACCGCGAAGAAGGCGGCTCCGGCCGCCAAGAAGACCACGGCGGCGGCGAAGAAGACCACGGCCGCGGCGGCGAAGAAGACGACGGCGGCCGCCAAGAAGACCGCGCCCGCCAAGAAGGCCACGGCGAAGAAGGCGCCCGCGAAGAAGACCACGGCGCGCAAGACCACGGCGAAGAAGGCCACCGCGCGCAAGAAGTGAGGCCGGGCAGCGTGCAGCTGCAGACACGCGCCGGGCCGGGCTCCCCTCGGGGAGCCCGGCCCGCGGGCTGTTGCGGGCAGGGTGCGCGCGGCCGTTCAGAACGTCTGCAGGGTCACCAGGGTGATCCGCAGATCCGCCCCCTCGCCGACGCCTTCGATCCGCACCCGCTGCCCCGGACGCAGCAGCCGCAGCCCGCCCGCGTCGAAGGCCCGGGCGTCGAACTCCACCGGGGTCCCGTCGTCGAGCAGCACACTGCCGGTGCGGGTCTCGGGGTCGTACGTGTACGAGGTCGCCTGCATGTACGGAAGCCTATCGGTCCAGCGGGAAGAGGCCCGCGGCCCAGTGCCCCGAGGTGTGCGGGCCGGTACCCAGGGCCAGCGCCGCCCGCAGATCGTCGCCGGTGTCCACGTCCTGGCGGACCGAATCGATGCCGGTCAGCGTGATTTCCACCGCGCCGGAGTCCAGGTGCCGGGCCCGGGAAGGGCCGCCGAAAGCCGGACGCAATTCCACTCCCGGTGCTGCCGAAAGAAATGTTGTTCCAATTCCTGCCGAATCGGTGACAAATGCACGGGGAAATGTGGCGGAAAAATCGAGGACCCGGGCCAGTTCCGCGGGACGCAGCGCGGGCAGGTCCGCGTTGAGAGCGGCGACCGCCGCGCCGGGCCGCCCGGCCCGTGCCGTCCGTTCACCGTGTGCCAGGGCGGCGTTGAGCCCGCGATCCGGTTCGTCGGGCACGACGCGGGCCCCGAGGGCCGCGAGAGCCGCCCCCGCCTCAGTGTCGTCCGTGACGACCACCACATCCCGGACCGCCCGGCAGGACAGGGCGGCGGCCACGGTGTCCCGGGCGAACGCGAGGGCGAGCCGTGGGCGCAGTGCGGCGCCCGTCGCGGACGCGAGCCTGCTCTTGGCCCGTGCCAAGGGCTTCAACGGGACGACCAGAGTCCAAGGACCGGCCGGGTCGGTGTTCGTGGCTATCTCCCCCTCGATGCGCGTCGCCGCTTATTCTCGCCTGCCGGTGCGAGAACCCGGAGGGTCGGCCCCGAAAGCGGGGCGTACGGTGTTCTCGACAGAGCAGGGGCCTGGGGCGAGACTTGACCGTCGGTAGCCAGGCAGAGTTCAGCCCCATAGAGGAAGGTGTCCGAGTGTCCCGCCGCAGAATCGGCTTCTGGTACCGCCTGGCGGCGGTGATCGCAAAACCGCCGCTGGTGGTTCTGTTCAAGCGTGACTGGCGGGGAATGGAAAACATTCCGGCCGACGGCGGATTCATCACTGCGGTCAATCACAACTCGTATCTGGACCCGCTTTCCTACGGACACTTCCAGTACAACACCGGACGTGTGCCACGGCTTCTCGCGAAGGCCGGCCTCTTCAAGACCCCCTTTGTCGGAATGATGCTGCGCGGCACCGGACAGATCCCCGTGTACCGCGAGACGACCAACGCGCTGGACGCCTTCCGGGCCGCCGTCGACGCCATCGAGCGCGGTGAATGCGTCGCCTTCTACCCGGAGGGCACCCTCACCCGCGACCCCGACATGTGGCCGATGGCCGGCAAGACCGGCGCCGCCCGCGTCGCGTTGATGACGAAGGCCCCGGTCATCCCGGTCGCCCAGTGGGGCGCCAACCTCGCGATGCCGCCGTACGCCAAGGAGAACAAGTTCCGGTTCTTCCCTCGCAAGACCCTCCAGGTGCAGGCCGGACCGCCCGTCGACCTCTCCCGCTTCTACGACGAGGAACCGACGCCCGACCTCCTGCGCGAGGCGACCGAGGTCATCATGGCCGCGGTGACCGAGCAGCTGGAGATCGTACGGGGCGAGAAGGCCCCCGCGGAGCCGTACGATCACCGCAGAGCTCGTGCAGAACAGCGGCGCAAGGCCGAAGGAAAGGGACCCAAGTGACGCACCCCGTAAAGGCAGCCGTCTTCGGAACCGGCTCATGGGGTACGGCCTTCGGCGTGGTTCTCGCCGACGCCGGCTGCGACGTCACCCTCTGGGGCCGTCGCGCCGAAGTCGCCGAGGCAGTCAACACGACCCGTACCAACCCGGACTACCTGCCGGGAATTGAACTCCCCGCGTCGGTCCGGGCCACCACCGACGCGGCCGAGGCGCTGCACGGCGCCGACTACGCCGTGCTCGTGGTGCCTTCGCAGACCCTGCGCGCCAACCTCGCCGACTGGGCCCCGCACCTCGGCTCCGACACCGTCCTCGTCTCGATGATGAAGGGCGTCGAACTCGGCACCGCGAAGCGGATGAGCGAGGTCATCGAGGACGTCACCAAGGTGACCCCGGACCGCGTCGCCGTCATCACCGGCCCCAACCTGGCCAAGGAGATCGCCGAACGCCGCCCCGCCGCCGCCGTCGTCGCCTGCCAGGACGAGTCCGTGGCCCAGCGCCTCCAGAGCGCCTGCCACACCCCGTACTTCCGCCCGTACACCAACACCGATGTGGTCGGCTGCGAACTCGGCGGCGCGGTCAAGAACGTCATCGGTCTCGCCGTGGGCATCGCCGACGGCATGGGCCTCGGCGACAACGCGAAGGGCTCGCTCATCACCCGGGGCCTCGCCGAGACGACCCGGCTCGGCCTCGCCATGGGCGCCGACCCGCTGACCTTCTCCGGGCTCGCGGGCCTCGGCGACCTGGTCGCAACCTGCTCCTCGCCGCTCTCGCGCAACCACACCTTCGGCACCAACCTCGGCCGCGGAATGACGCTCCAGGAGACGATCGCGGTCACGAAGCAGACAGCCGAGGGCGTCAAGTCCTGTGAATCGGTGCTCGATCTGGCGCGCAGGCACGGCGTCGACATGCCGATCACCGAGACGGTCGTCGGCATCGTCCACGAGGGCAAGCCGCCCGTGGTCGCGCTGCGCGAGCTCATGTCGCGCAGCGCGAAGCCCGAGCGACGCTGACGACGGGCCGGGGAAGCGCGCAGAGCGTTGAACGTTCGCGGTCACCGCTCCAGCGGCCCCGGCCGCGCTGACGCGAGGGGTACCAGCAGGTACGCTCGACGCGATATGAGCAGCGAGAACCTCCCCCAGAGCCCGGAGCAGCAGCTCCGCAAGCCGCGCGTGGCCGTCGTGTTCGGCGGCCGCAGCTCCGAACACGGCATCTCCATCGTCACGGCCGGCGCCGTCCTGAACGCCATCGACCGGACGAAGTACGACGTCCTGCCGATCGGCATCACGACGGACGGCCGCTGGGCGCTCACCGCCGACGAGCCCGAACGCATGGCCATCACGGACCGGAAGATGCCGGATGTGGCCCAGCTGGCCGAGTCCACCGAGGGGGGCGTGGTCCTCTCCGTCGACCCCGGCAACCGTGAAGTGGTGTACAGCGAGCCCGGCTCGGTCCCCAAGGCGCTCGGCGAGGTCGACGTCGTCTTCCCCGTACTGCACGGCCCGTACGGCGAGGACGGCACCCTGCAGGGGCTCCTGGAGCTCTCCGGTGTGCCCTACGTCGGCGCCGGGGTGCTCGCCTCGGCCGTCGGCCAGGACAAGGACTACATGAAGCGGGTCTTCACCTCGTTCGGACTGCCGGTCGGCCCGTACGTCGTGGTGCGCCCCCGCGAATGGGACGCGGACCCCGCCGCCGTCCGCAAGCGCATCGTGGACTTCGCCGGGGACCACGGCTGGCCGCTCTTCGTGAAGCCCGCCCGGGCCGGCTCGTCCATCGGCATCACCAAGGTCGACGACCTCTCCGGTCTCGACGAGGCGATCGAGGAGGCCCGGCGCCACGACCCCAAGTTCCTCGTCGAGTCGCTGCTGCGGGGCCGCGAGATCGAGTGCGGGGTGCTGGAGTTCGAGGACGGTCCGCGCGCCAGCGTGCCCGCCGAGATCCCGCCGGTCACCTCGCACGACTTCTACGACTTCGAGGCCAAGTACATCGATTCGGCCTCCGGGATCGTGCCCGCGCCGCTCACCGAGGAGCAGACCGCCGAGGTCCAGCGGCTGGCGGTCGAGGCCTTCGAGGCCGTGTCCTGCGAGGGCCTGGTGCGTGCCGACTTCTTCCTCACCGAGGACGGCGGCTTCGTGATCAACGAGATCAACACCCTGCCGGGCTTCACCCCGATCTCCATGTACCCGCGGATGTGGCAGGAGAGCGGTGTGAGTTACCAGGAGCTGGTGGACCGGCTGATCCAGGCCGCGTTGAACCGGCCGACCGGCCTGCGCTGAGACGAGTCCCGCGCCGTAGGGCGTGCACTCCCGTCGTGGAGGGCACGCCCTACAGGCTGCTGGGCACCGTCTTCGTGATCGCCGGGCCGAACGCGGCCAACGGGCTCGCGTCATGCGCGTAGGCCGTCGAGAAACTCACCTCGACGTACGCCTTGCGGAAGGTGGTCGTAAAACGCGGACCGGCGTCTTCCGGCTGCTCCAGCAGCCAGTTGACGCCGTCCGCCTCGGTGGCCTTCGCCGAGGGGTCGTCCATCTTCGCGGGCCGGGGGACACCGCAGCGCAGTACGATCGCTCCGTCCCCCCACTCGGCGATCAGTTCGGACTCCGTCCCGGTGCCACCGCGGCCGAGTCCGGCAACGGTCCTCGGCAGCTCCTTGTGCAGTGCGCGGCAGTAGGCTGCGGCTTCCGGAGACGGGGTGGGAACCGTGATCGACGCCGCGGCGTCCGTCGAGGAACAGCCCGCCGCGGCCAGCAGCAGTGAGGCAACGAGCGGACCGAGAAGCACGGGATGGCGGAAGCGGCGGCGCGATGATGTCACCGGCCCAGCGTAGACGGGGACTACAGATGAACGACCGGGCAGGTCAGGGTTCGCGTGATGCCTTCCACTTGCTGGACCTTGGCGACCACCATGCGGCCGAGTTCATCGACCGTGTCGGCCTGGGCGCGCACGATCACGTCGTAGGGGCCCGTGACGTCCTCTGCCTGGATCACTCCCGGAACTCTGGCGATGGTCTCGGCGACGGTCGACGCCTTGCCCACCTCGGTCTGAATAAGGATGTACGCCTGTACCACGGAACCTCCAGGACGGCCACGAGGATCGTGTGGGGATGGGAAAGGGACGCCACGGTATCGCGTTGCCGCGAACCGCGGGGAGACCTGCGGGGCGGTTGACGTCCACAGCGTGGCGCTCACACAGCACAAGTTGACGTATCTCTTGACAGTACCGACAGCAGAGACGGCACGCGACCGCAAGCGCGACGGGGCGAAAGGGGGACGGACATGACGATGGGAACCGGTGCAGACTGCTCTCTGCGGCGGCGGCCGGTCCACGGCCTGGACCCCCGGCCGCCGAAGCAGCCCGGACGGACGTCCGGCGCGACAGATGAGAGGTGAGACTCGGTGAAGGGAACCGTGGGCGAGTTGGGGGAGTTCGGGCTCATCAGGGAGCTGACTTCCCGGCTCACCACCACTCCGGCGGTACGGCTCGGCCCCGGCGACGACGCCGCGGTGGTGTCCGCTCCCGACCGCAGGGTCGTGGCCAGTACGGACATCCTGCTGGAGGGACGGCACTTCCGCCGCGACTGGTCGACCGCATACGACGTCGGCCGCAAGGCCGCCGCCCAGAACCTCGCCGACATCGCCGCCATGGGGGCCGTGCCCACCGCGCTGCTGCTCGGCCTGGTCGTCCCCGCCGAACTCCCGGTCGCCTGGGCCGGCGAGCTGATGGACGGCATCCGTGACGAGTGCCAGGTCGCCGGCGCGGCCGTGGTCGGCGGCGATGTGGTGCGCGGCGAGACGATCACCGTCTCGATCACCGCACTCGGCGATCTGCGCAACCACGAACCGGTCACCCGGTCCGGCGCCCAGCCCGGCGACGTCGTCGCCGTCACCGGCTGGCTCGGCTGGTCCGCCGCCGGTTACGCCGTGCTCTCCCGCGGTTTCCGCTCGCCCCGCGCCTTCGTCGAGGCCCACCGGCGCCCCGAACCGCCGTACCACGCGGGCCCCGCGGCCGCCGGGCTCGGCGCCACCGCGATGACGGACGTGAGCGACGGACTCGTCGCCGACCTCGGGCACATCGCCGAGGCCAGCAAGGTCCGGATCGACCTGCGCTCCGGACTCATCGACATCCCCTCACAGATGTCCGACATCGGGCAGGCCGTCGGCGTGGACCCGCTGCAGTGGGTGCTCACCGGGGGAGAGGACCACGCGATCGTCGCCACCTTCCCGCCGGACGTGAAACTGCCCGCCCGCTGGAAGGTGATCGGCGAAGTCCTCAACCCCTCGGCGCTGCCACAGGTGACGGTCGACGGGGCGCCCTGGACCAGCAAGGGCGGCTGGGACCATTTCGGCGGCATCGAGGACGCCCAGTAGATTCGGCGTATGCCCCTGTCTGCTGCCGTACCCGCCCGTGTGCTCACCGTCGCCGGATCCGATTCCGGCGGTGGTGCGGGCATCCAGGCCGATCTGAAGACGATGCTCGCGTTCGGCGTGCACGGAATGAGCGTGCTGACCGCCGTCACCGCCCAGAACTCGCTGGGCGTGCAGGGCGCCTGGGAACTGACCGCCGAGGCCGTCACCGCCCAGTACCGCAGCGTGGTGGACGACATCGGTGTGCAGGCGGTGAAGACCGGCATGCTGGCGTCGGCCGCCCTCGTGGAGACCGTGGCCGAACTCCTCGCGGGCACCGCGGCCCCGGTCGTCGTGGACCCGGTCGGGGTCTCCAAGCACGGAGATCCGCTGTTGGCCGCCGAGGCGCTCGATTCCGTACGGACGAAACTCCTGCCGGTCGCCACGGTCGCCACCCCGAACCTGGACGAAGTGGCGCAACTCACCGGCGTGCACGTCACGGACGAGACCGGAATGCGGCATGCCGCCACCGGGATACTGGCTTTCGGGCCGCGCTGGGTCGTCATCAAGGGCGGGCATCTGCCCGGCGACCCCGTCGATCTGCTGACGGACGGCACCGCGGAGCACTGGCTGCGCGCACCCAGGCACGACAACCGGCACACCCACGGCACCGGCTGCACGCTCGCCTCGGCGATCGCCTGCGGACTGGCGCTGGGCCAGGACGTGCCCACGGCCGTAGGAGGCGCGAAGGCGTACGTCACCGGGGCGATCGCGGCCGGATTCCCGCTGGGCGCCGGGATCGGCCCCGTCGACCACGGCTGGCAGACGCGCACCGGGTGAGGACGCACCGCAGCACAGCAAAAAGCCGGTCCACCGAGGTGGACCGGCTTTTTGGGCAACCGGAAGGCTGCGCTACGACGGGAACGTCAGCGCGCGACCTTGCCGGCCTTGATGCACGAGGTGCAGACGTTGAGCCGCTTCGGCGTCCGACCGACCACGGCACGCACGCGCTGGATGTTGGGATTCCAGCGACGGGACGTACGGCGGTGCGAGTGCGAAATGTTGTTGCCGAAGCCCGGCCCCTTGCCGCAGACGTCGCAGTTGGCAGCCACGGGTCACTCCAAAGACTTCAGGTGCACTTACAGTGAATTCCGGCGCGCCGGATTCATTTGACTGAAGTGGCGGCACCGGGGGAATGGCCCGACTCTCATCGGGCAACCGAAGCAGCATACAACGGCTGCGTCGGTAGAACGAAACTACCATGGGTTCCGCCGCCCCCCGTCCCGCCCCTGTCGCCGCCGGACCCGGCGCGCGGGGACTACTCTGCGGTGCAGCCGGCCACCCACGGCCGTTCTTCGAGGAGGACCGACAGGTGCCGCAGACCGCCGACGAGATCGACGCCGTCGCGGTGCGTACCTGGTGCTCACTGGCGCTGGAGGCGCTGGGCCGGGAGCGCGAGGCGATCGACGCGATCAACGTGTACCCCGTCGCGGACGGGGACACCGGTACGAACCTCTACCTCACCGTCGAGTCCGCGAACCAGGCCGTCGAAGCCGTCTTCGCCGCCCATGAGACCGGTACGACCGTGCCCGTCGCCGCCGACGTGGTACGGGCCATGGCGCACGGAGCGCTGATCGGTGCCCGCGGGAACTCCGGCACGATCCTGGCCCAGTTGCTGCGCGGGATGGCCGGGGTGCTGGCCGGCGGGCACGACGCGGACCACCTGCGCCGGGCGCTCACGAGCGCCGCGGCCGCTGCCTGGCAGGCCGTCGCCCACCCCGTCGAGGGCACCGTGCTCACCGTGGCCACCGCCGCCGCCGAGGCCGCCGGGCGCACCGCGGACGACGCCGGAACCGCGGCGGTCGCGCGGGCGGCGTACGAGGGGGCGCGGACGGCCCTGGAAGCGACCCCCGGACAACTCGCCGTCCTCAGGCGCGCGGGCGTCGTGGACGCCGGGGGGCGGGGCCTGGTGACCGTGCTCGGGGCGCTCGTCGAAGCGGTCTCCGGTCGGGCGCCCGAGCGCCGTCACGTGGCCGCGCCCACGCTTCCGGTGCCGGACGACTGCGCGGTGGCCGACGCGGAAGGCGGACCGGCCTTCGAGGTCATCTACCTGCTGGAGGCCACGGACGGCGCCGTGGACCGGCTGCGGACCCGGCTCGACGGACTCGGCGACTCGCTCGTCGTGGTGGGCGGCGACGGGCTGTGGAACGTCCACGTGCATGTCGACGACGCGGGTGCGGCGGTGGAGGCCGGCGTCGAGGCGGGGCGGCCGTACCGCATCCGGATCACCCACTTCGGCGCGGACCGGGTGCACCCCCACGCCGAACCCGTGCAGCGCGCGGTCGTCGTGGTGGTTCCCGGCGACGGGCTCCGCGGCCTGTGCAAGGAGGCCGGGGCGACGACGGTCCTGGCGCGCCCCGGGGAGCCGCCCGCCAGCGGCGAACTCGTCGATGCGATCCGCCGGGCGCACGCCCGCGAGGTGGTCCTGCTGCCCAACGACGCCGAGTTGCGCCACACCGCCGCCGCGGCCGCCGAGCAGGCCCGCGCGGAGGGAGTCAGGGTCGCCCTGATCCCGACCCGGGCCGCCGTCCAGGGCATCGCGGCCCTCGCCGTCCACGAACCCGGCCGCAGCTTCGACGAGGACGTGGTCGCGATGACCGCCGCGGCCGGCGCCACCCGCTACGCCGAACTGGCCGTCGCCGAGCGGCAGTCCTGGACCATGGCGGGCATCTGCCAGGCCGGCGACATCCTCGGCCTGATCGACGGCGACGTTGCGGTCATCGGCGAGGACGTACCTGAAACGGCCCGTAACGTGCTGGACCGCATGCTGGCGGCGGGCGGCGAACTGGTCACCCTGGTCCTCGGCGAGGACGTCCCCGACAGCCTCGCGGACGCGCTGGAGGAGCACGTACGCGAGGGCTATCTGGCGGTCGACACGGTGGTGTACCGGGGCGGCCACCAGTGCGCTCCGCTGCTGATCGGGGTGGAGTAGGGCGGCACGGCCCCGCCCAGTACGGGTCGGGCAGGGCCCCGCCCGGCACGGGTCCCCAAGTGCCGCACGGGCCCCGCTCGCTCGGATCACGCCGGGCCCGCGCCCCCCGGCGCGTGCGTCGCCGCGTTGTCGCCGGCCTTCCCCGGGTCCCGGGCCCCGGGACGCGGACCGAGCTCGACCGGGGGCCGTGCTCATGGGATCCTGTCCCAGGGGCGTGGCGACGGTTCCGACCAGGGGATTTTGGCGTCCCGGGTGGTGCCCACCGGACATCTGTCAGTGGTGTGGTGTGCAATGGATCGCGTGTCTGCGTTCGATGAACCCCTCAAGAAGCTGCTCGGCGGAGCCACCGCGAAGGTGATGGCCGACCATCTCGACCTGCACACGGTCGGTGATCTGCTGCACCACTACCCGCGGCGGTACGAGGAGCGCGGCCGGCTCACGGCGCTGACCGACCTCCCGCTGGACGAGCATGTGACGGTGGTCGCCCAGGTCGCCGACGCCCGCGTCGTGATGTTCAACAACGGCCGCGGCAAGCGCCTCGAAGTGACCCTCACCGACGGCAGTGGCCGCCTCCAGCTCGTCTTCTTCGGCCATGGCGTCCACAAGCCGCACAAGGAACTGCTGCCGGGCCGAAGGGCGATGTTCGCGGGCAAGGTCTCCGTCTTCAACCGCAAGATGCAGCTGGCCCACCCCACGTACCAGCTGCTGGACGCCGAGTCCATCGACGGGGCCGAGGCCACGGAAGCGGTGGACGCCTTCGCCGGGCGGCTGCTGCCGATCTACCCGGCCTGCAAGCAGCTGGACTCGTGGCGGATCGCCAAGGCCGTCGACACCGTGCTGCCCAGCGCGCGGGAGGCCGTCGACCCACTGCCGCCGAGCCTGTGCGAGGGGCGCGGGTTCATCCCGCTCCCGGAGGCGTTGCTGAAGGTGCACCGTCCGCAGACCAAGGCGGACATCGCCCAGGCCAGGGACCGGCTGAAGTGGGACGAGGCATTCGTCCTCCAGGTCGCACTGGCCCGCCGCAGATACGCGGACACCCAGCTCCCGGCGGTCGCCCGGAAACCCGCCCACGGCGGACTGCTCGACGCCTTCGACGCGAAGCTGCCGTTCACCCTCACCGAGGGGCAGCGGAAGGTCTCCCAGGAGATCTTCGACGACCTGGCGACCGAGCACCCGATGCACCGGCTCCTCCAAGGGGAGGTGGGCAGCGGGAAGACCATGGTCGCGCTGCGCGCGATGCTCGGCGTCGTCGACGCGGGCGGACAGGCCGCCATGCTCGCGCCCACCGAGGTGCTCGCCCAGCAGCACCACCGGTCCATCACGGAAATGATGGGCGAGCTGGCCGAGGGCGGAATGCTGGGCGGCTCCGACCTCGGTACGAAGGTGGTGCTGCTGACCGGGTCCATGGGGATGGCGGCCCGCCGTCAGGCGCTGCTCGACCTCGTCACCGGCGAGGCCGGGATCGTGATCGGCACGCACGCGCTGATCGAGGACAAGGTGCAGTTCCACGACCTGGGCCTGGTCGTCGTCGACGAACAGCACCGCTTCGGGGTGGAACAACGCGACGCGCTCCGGTCCAAGGGGAAGCAGCAGCCGCACCTGCTGGTCATGACCGCCACCCCCATTCCCCGTACGGTCGCCATGACCGTCTTCGGTGACCTGGAGACCTCCGTACTGGACCAGCTGCCCGCCGGCCGTTCCCCGATCGCCAGCCACGTCGTCCCCGCCAAGGACAAACCGCACTTCCTCAGCCGCGCCTGGGAACGGGTCCGGGAAGAAGTGGAAAGCGGACACCAGGCCTACGTGGTCTGCCCCCGCATCGGCGACGACGCCGAGGACGAGACGGCAGGGAAGAAGGGGAAGAAGCAGGCACCCGAGGACGACGGCGAGAAGCGCCCCCCGCTCGCCGTCCTGGAGATCGCCGAACAGCTCGCCAAGGGCCCGCTCACCGGGCTGCGCGTCGAGGTGCTGCACGGCAGGATGAACCCCGACGACAAGGACGACGTGATGCGCCGCTTCGGCGCGGGCCAGGTCGACGTCCTCGTCGCCACCACCGTCATCGAGGTTGGGGTCAACGTCCCCAACGCCACCGCGATGGTCATCATGGACGCCGACCGGTTCGGGGTCTCCCAGCTGCACCAGCTGCGCGGCCGGGTCGGCCGCGGCTCCGCCCCCGGACTCTGCCTGCTGGTCAGCGAGGCCCACGAGGCGAGTCCGGCCCGCGCCCGGCTGTCGGCCGTCGCCGCCACCCTCGACGGCTTCGAACTGTCCCGGATCGACCTCGAACAGCGCCGTGAGGGCGATGTCCTCGGCCAGGCCCAGTCCGGGGTCCGCTCCTCGCTGCGGATGCTCACCGTCATCGACGACGAGGAGGTCATCGCCGCCGCCCGCGCGGAGGCCGCGGCGATCGTCACCGCCGACCCGGAGCTGGAACACCTGCCGGAGCTGCGGACCGCGCTGGACGCGCTGCTCGACAAAGAGCGCGAACAGTACCTCGACAAGGGGTGACGGGTGCGCGGGCGTGTGTCGGAAGTCCCGCCGTCCGCCCCAAGGGCGGGCCCGGCGGCGTCTGGTGCGTGCGATCGCAAGGCGGAGGGTCGTCCTCGTACTGGACGTACCTGTATGAGCCGGACAACGCAGCGAGCGTGCGGGCCAGGCGTCGCCGGGCAAGCGGGACTTCCGAGACACGCCCGCGGGCCCGATCCGCCGCGACGCCATATCGTGGATGCCACGGCGCCGCAGCATCCTGCGGGCCACCCACGAACCGAGGACCAGACACCCATGACCCGCGTGATCGCCGGCTCGGCCGGCGGACGCCGCCTGGCCGTCCCGCCCGGCACCGGCACCCGCCCCACCTCCGACCGAGCACGCGAGGGCCTCTTCTCCACCTGGGAAGCCCTCCTGGGCAGCCTCCACGGCACCCGTATCGCGGATCTGTACGCGGGCTCCGGCGCCGTCGGCCTGGAAGCGCTCTCGCGCGGCGCCGTCCACGCCCTGCTCGTCGAGACCGACCCCAGGGCCGTCCGCACCGTCCGGGACAACGTCCGCACGCTCGGACTGCCCGGCGCCGAAGTCCGTACCGGCAAAGCAGAACAGATCGTGACAGGGCCGGCGCCCGCGGAGCCCTACGACGTGGTGTTCCTGGACCCGCCGTACGCCGTGACCGACGACGATCTCGCCGAGATACTGCTCACACTCCGTACCCAGGGGTGGCTCGCAGCCGATGCGCTCGTCACCGTGGAACGCGGCACCAGAGGCGGGGAATTCAACTGGCCCAAGGGATTCGAGCCACTGCGGGCCCGTCGCTACGGCGAGGGAACGCTTTGGTACGGTCGCGCCGCCTCTACGTGCGAAGACGCACGATGACCGGACCGGAGAGCGAGGGAATCAAGTTGCGCCGCGCCGTCTGCCCGGGGTCGTTCGACCCCATCACCAATGGACACCTCGACATCATTGGCCGCGCCTCGAAGCTGTACGACGTCGTCCATGTCGCGGTGATGATCAACCAGTCCAAGAAGGGCCTCTTCACGGTCGACGAGCGCATCGACCTGATCCGCCAGGTCACCGCGGACTTCGGTAACGTCCAGGTCGAGTCCTTCCACGGCCTCCTGGTCGACTTCTGCAAGCAGCGCGACATCCCGGCGATCGTGAAGGGCCTGCGGGCCGTCAGCGACTTCGACTACGAGCTGCAGATGGCCCAGATGAACAACGGTCTCTCCGGCGTCGAGACGCTCTTCGTGCCGACCAATCCCACCTACAGTTTCCTGTCGTCCTCCCTGGTCAAGGAGGTCGCCACCTGGGGCGGCGACGTCTCTCACCTGCTGCCCCCGGTGGTCCACGCAGCCCTCGTGGAGCGCCTGGGAGAACGCTGATCCGGCGCCGAATATCTGGCCAACCGTCACCAGGTGTCGGGCGGGCGCCGACTGGCCGTACAGTCGTCCCGTCCGTCTCCAATCGGCAGTAGAGAGTGGCGAGCACACGGTGGACGTGCAGAAGAAGCTCGACGAGATCGTCGAGGCGGTCGGGAGCGCCCGGTCCATGCCCATGTCGGCTTCGTGCGTGGTCAACCGCGCCGAGCTGCTTGCGATGCTCGAAGAGGTGCGCGAGGCCCTGCCCGGCTCGCTCGCCCACGCCCAGGAGCTGATCGGCGGGCGGGAGCAGATGGCCGAGCAGGCCCGTCAGGAGGCCGAGCGGATCATCGAGGCCGCACACGCCGAACGCGCCTCGCTGATCTCCGGGACCGAGGTCGCCGTGCAGTCCCGCAGCGAGGCCGACCGCATCCTCGGTGAGGCCCGCCGGGAGGCCGATGAGGTCCGCGCCGAAGCCGACGAGTACGTCGACAGCAAGCTCGCCAACTTCGAGGTCGTCCTCACCAAGACCATCGGCTCCGTCGACCGGGGCCGCGAGAAGCTCCTCGGCCGCGGCCAGGCCTTCGACGAGCAGGGATACGAGGACCCGGACTTCGCCGAGGCCCCCGAGCGCAGCACCGACCCGGCCACGCTCCAGCGCCGCGCCGACGAGTACGTGGACACCAAGCTCGGCGCCTTCGAGGCCGTGCTCGCCAAGACCCTGGAGGCGGTCGGCCGCGGCCGGCAGAAGCTGCACGGCCGGGTCGCCACCGACGAACTCGGCGTCCACATGGCCGCCCAGGACGCGGCGGGCAACCAGGTCCGCATGAGCGACGAGGACCACTGGGCCGGCCTCGCCGAGCTGGCCACCCCGGAACCGCAGCCGGTGCACCAGCAGCTCCAGCCGCACTTCCCCGCCCAGGACCGGCCGGACTACGCGGAGACGTACGCGTACCAGGAGCAGCCGCAGCCGCAGCAGGACGTCTACGGGTACCAGCAGCAGCCCGACCCGTACGCCGCCTATCAGCAGCAGGGCTACGACCAGAGCCAGGCCCAGGCCCAGATCCCGGTCCAGGGGTACGACGGCTGGCAGCAGCAGCCCATGCAGCCCCAGCAGGCGCTCCAGCCGCAGGGCGAGAGCGCCCTCGACGAGACCAGCCTGTTCGACACCAGCATGATCGACCTGGACCAGCTGCGCCGGTACGAGCAGGAACGCTGACCGGTCGCGCCGGCGGCCCGGTCGCCACGGCGTCCGGGCCGTACAGGGGACCGGTGGACCGGATTGGGAGCTGGGCGGCGCGTCCAGTATCCTTGCTCTCCGGTCGCGCATGTCCGCGATCCAGGCTGCCCGTTTCGCATCCGAAACCGGGCGGCCCTCCCCACGCTGTGTGATGCACATGATTTCGAAAGCAGGAAAAGCCCTGAACGGCCACCTCGACCACCGAAACCCTCTCGTGTTCGATACGCACGAGCTGGGTCGGCGTCCCGGTGCCCTCCAGCGGCTGACCCGCACCGTGGACGCGCCCGGCTCACCGGCCCTCGGCATCGACGAGGTCATCGGTGTGCCGGAAGGCGCACCCGTGGAGCTGGAACTCCGTCTCGAATCGGTCATGGAGGGGGTGCTTGTCACAGGCACCGCCCGTGCGTCGGCCGAGGGGGAGTGCGTAAGGTGTCTGGAGCCGCTGCGCCTCGAGGTTGCGGCGGACTTCCAGGAGATGTTCTCGTACCCTGACGCCGATGACCGGGGCCGCAGCCACAAGGCGGAACCGGCCGACGACGCCGAGGACGACGAGGACAGGCTCTTCATCGAGGACGGCCTGTTCGACCTCGAACCAGTGCTGCGTGATGCGGTGGTGCTCGCACTGCCGATGCAGCCGGTGTGCCGGGAGTCCTGTGCCGGTCTGTGTTCCGAATGCGGAATCAGGCTGGACGAGAACCCCGGACACCACCACGATGCCGTGGACATCCGTTGGGCGGCATTGCAAGGACTCGCCGACACCGTTCAGGACGGCGAGAAGGACAACATGGGCGGCGCCGAAGCGGGCGTCGACGAGAAGCAGGAGAAGTAGCCGTGGCTGTTCCGAAGCGGAAGATGTCGCGCAGCAACACGCGCCACCGCCGGTCGCAGTGGAAGGCTGCGGTCCCCACCCTGGTTTCGTGCGAGCGTTGCCAGGAGCCGAAGCTGCAGCACATCGCGTGCCCCAGCTGCGGCACGTACAACAAGCGCCAGGTCCTCGAGGTCTGAGCGGCTGGTGAGAGGCCCGATGTCTGAGTTGTCCAACGCCAAGAAGCAGGCAGACAACGTCAACACAGCCTCGTCCCACACGCTTCTGGAAGGGCGGCTCGGGTATCACCTCGAGTCCGCCCTTCTGGTGCGTGCGCTGACCCACCGTTCGTACGCGTACGAGAACGGCGGTCTGCCGACCAACGAGCGGCTCGAATTCCTCGGGGATTCGGTGCTCGGCCTGGTCGTCACGGACACGCTGTACCGCACCCACCCCGACCTGCCCGAAGGCCAGCTGGCCAAATTGCGGGCCGCGGTGGTCAACTCGCGTGCACTTGCGGAAGTGGGCCGCGGCCTCGAACTCGGCTCCTTCATCCGGCTCGGCCGCGGTGAAGAGGGCACGGGCGGCAGGGACAAGGCGTCCATCCTCGCCGACACCCTTGAAGCGGTGATCGGCGCGGTCTATCTCGACCAGGGCCTCAGTGCGGCCTCGGAGCTGGTCCACCGGCTCTTCGACCCGCTGATCGACAGGTCCTCCAACCTCGGTGCCGGCCTGGACTGGAAGACCAGCCTCCAGGAACTCACCGCGAGCGAGAGCCTCGGCGTCCCCGAGTACCTCGTCACGGAGACCGGCCCGGACCACGAGAAGACCTTTACTGCTGCTGCTCGCGTCGGTGGTGTCTCGTACGGCACCGGCACCGGCCGTAGCAAGAAGGAAGCGGAGCAGCAGGCGGCGGAGTCCGCCTGGCGTGAGATCAGCGCCGCCGCGGAAGCGCGGGAGGCCGCGGCGAAGGCCGCTGCCGACGGAGGGGCCGCCGACACCCCTGCCGACCCGTCGCCGTCGTCGGACGTCGCTCCGGCCTGACCCCGAATTCCCCCCGGTGCCCTGCGCACCGGGGGGTTTTCGCTGTCCGGATACCCTGGGAACGTCCCTGAACGAGGAGCCACACCGTGCCCGAGCTGCCCGAGGTCGAAGTCGTACGGCGGGGTCTTGAGCGCTGGGTCACCGGCCGGACCGTCTCAGACGTCGAGGTGCTGCACCCGCGTGCCGTCCGTCGCCATCCCGCAGGCGGTGTGGACTTCGCGGCCCGGCTGGGCGGTGCCCGCCTCGGTCCGGCCATGCGGCGCGGCAAATACCTCTGGGTGCCGCTGGACGACGCCTCCAGCTCGCTGCTGGGCCACCTCGGCATGAGCGGCCAACTGCTCGTACAGCCGCAGGATGCCCCCGACGAGAAACATCTGCGCATCCGGATCCGCTTCCAGGACTCGCTCGGTACCGAGCTGCGCTTCGTCGACCAGCGGACGTTCGGGGGGCTCTCGCTCCACGAATGCGCCGCCGACAGCACGGACGGGCTGCCCGACACCATCGCGCACATCGCCCGCGACCCTCTGGACCCGGCCTTCGACGACGCGGCGTTCCACGCGGCCCTGCGATTGCGCCGTACGACGATCAAGCGCGCGCTGCTCGACCAGTCGCTGATCAGCGGAGTCGGCAACATCTACGCGGACGAGACGCTCTGGCGCGCCAAGCTGCACTACGACCGCCCGACCTCGACCCTCACCCGCCCCAAGTCGGCCGAACTGCTGGGCCATGCCCGCGACGTGATGAACGCGGCGCTCGACCAGGGTGGTACCAGCTTCGACAGCCTCTACGTCAACGTGAACGGCGAGTCCGGCTACTTCGACCGCTCCCTCGACGCATACGGGCAGGAGGGCGAGCCCTGTCACCGCTGCGGTACGCCGATACGCCGCCGGGCGTGGATGAACCGCTCCAGCTACTTCTGCCCGCGCTGCCAGCGGCCGCCGCGCACCGTTTCCTAGGCCGGGCTTCCCAGGGCCGGTTTCCTAGGCCCGGAGCTCCGGGCGAGGGTGGGCCTCGTCGTACCGGTCGCGGGCCCGGAGCACTTCGGGCATCCGGCCCTCGACGAGACCGATCAGCGCGAGCAGCCGTTCGGCGACCTGCCGGCCCAGGGGCGTCAGCTCGTAGTCGACGCGCGGCGGATTGGTCGGCTGGGCCTCGCGGTGGACCAGACCGTCCCGCTCCAGGGCGTGGAGCGTCTGCGACAGCATCTTCTCGCTCACCCCGTCGACCCGGCGACGGAGCTCGTTGAAGCGGAAACTGCCGTCGTACAGGGCTCCGAGCGTCAGGCTGCCCCAGCGGCCGGTGACATGCTCCAAGGTGCCGCGCGAGGGGCACTGCCTGGAGAACACGTCGAAGGCGAGCGCGTCCAGACGGGTCTTCTCGTCCATCCGGACAGCCTACGCCCGCACAGCGCTCACTGCCGGGATGCGCTTTCTCCCAGTGGGTGGACCTCTCAGAAGCCGAAGTCCTGGGTCCACCAGGGGCCGCCCGCGCCGAAGTGCACGCCGACGCCGAGCGTCTTGTAGTCGCAGTTGAGAATGTTTGCCCGGTGGCCGGCGCTGTTCATCCAGGAGTCCATCACGGCCTGTGCGTCGGCCTGGCCGCGGGCGATGTTCTCGCCGCCGAGCCCCTTCACCCCGGCTTCGGAGGCGCGGTCCCAGGGGGTCCGGCCATCGGGGTCGGTGTGGTCGAAGAAGCCCCGGGCAGCCATGTCGTCGCTGAAGTTCTGGGCGAGCGAGGCCAGTGAGGCGCTGGCCGTCACGGGGCTGCAGCCAACCTTCGAGCGTTCCTGGTTGACCAGGGCGAGCACGGCGGCCTGGGAGGAGGTGGCGGCGGCCGGCGCCGCGGACCTGCGGGTGGCCGGAGCGGAGGAGGCGGGGGCCTCGGGCGCGGCCGACGACTTCTCGGTGGTGACCGGCGCGGCGGTCTTCGACGATGTCGGAGAGGTCGGCGGCGGGGACGACTCCGTCCGCCCGGTCGGCTCGGACGTCCTCGACGGCTTGGCGGACGACGGGGATCCGGAGGGTGACTCCGCCTTCGTCGGGCCGTCGGCCCGCCCAGCGCCGCGACTGGCCTGGGCGGACGCACCGGCGCGGTCGGCCGGCGCGGTGGTCGAGCCGTCCGGGCCCAGCCGATCGGGGACCCCTTCGGTCCGCACCTGATCCGCGGCCGGGCCACCGCCGACCGAGTAGGTGTCGCCGCCCGGCAGCAGGCCGGAGGCGACCGCGACGGCCCCCACGGCAAGGGCGGCGGAGGCGCCGATCAGTCCGGTACGAACAGGTGTCCCGGTCCGCTTCCCGTGGCGCGCACCTCGGTGGCGCCCCGGGTCCCCCGCCGCGCGGTCCTGAACAGCAGGAGCTGCGGCGGAGCGTCGATGGCGTCCCATCTACTGAGCCCTTCTGACGGTCTGGACGCCGGTCCCGGCGTCAACACACCTCACCCGATCGGGTGAGGTTATTGCGACGGGACTGTACGCCATGGCTTCTCGGCAGAAAGTGCTCCGCGAGCAATCGGCCGGTTAGCGTTCAGGCATGAACGAAGACGTACGGCTCACCGCCTGGGTGCGCGGTCGAGTACACCAAGTAGGGTTCCGCTGGTTCACCAGGGCAAATGCTCTGGAGATCGGCGGTCTCACCGGCTTCGCCGTCAATCTCGACGACGGCAGGGTGCAGGTCGTCGCCGAGGGGCGACGTGAGAATTGCCACCGCCTGCTGGACTGGCTGCGCTCGGACGACACACCCGGGCGCGTCGACGGAGTCACTGAGATATGGGACACCCCACGCGGCGGTTACGACGGTTTCGCGATCCGCTGATCGGGGGCCGGTCAGGGCTCCGGATCGGGGGCCGTGTTCGGGCCGTGTTCGAAGGGTGGCGTGCGGTGAGGCGGCGGGGCGCTCATCTGCGTACACATGAAATGACCTGCGGAATGACCCGGTGGTTGCCAAGATTCGGTTGGCATGCCAGGCTGCGGCAGTAAGGATGATCTCCACGCCCCCGAGGGCCCCGCAGGAGAGTCGCGCCGCATGATCGTCAAGCCGCGCGCCCCAGGGCTGCCCGCCTCTACAGGGCGTGATCGTGTTGACCGTCAAACTTTTTGGTGAGACGCTGAAATCCCCGCGCACCGCAGCTGTTCGGCAGAGCTGTTTGGCAGCAGAACAGCAGTGAGTACAGAGCACTGCCGAGCACCGCGGGTGCGATTCCCTCACGACCCACACCGCATCGGTCGGTCACTCAGTGTGGAGGACCATCCATCATGGCAAAGGCGCTTCTCGGTTACGTCGGCGGTTCCGACCCGCGACTCCTCGCCGAGATGCGACGGCTCCAGCAACGCGTCCAGGACCTCGAATCCGAGCTCGTACGGATTCAGGACGAGAACGACGCGCTCAATGCCGCCGCCCAGCACCAAGAGTCGCTGCTCGACAGCATCGACATCGACGTACCTCAGGCGGAGCCGGCGCTGACCTGACCGATGGCCCTCGGGCCGGTCGGGCTGTACGCGTCAGTAGTCGTCCGAGAACATCACCCGGATCGTCGCCGGATCATTGAAGATCACTGCTCTTGATCTGTCACCTTCGTGACACATCCTTGATCCGTCAATGCCGCTGCACCAGTAACACCGCACGCAATACCGCACAAGATTTACAAGGGGCGCTTCGGCGTCCCTTCTTTCTTTTGCGCGGATCTCTCCGCTCGGACCTGCGCGGTACCCGCCCCGGACGTACACCCCTTCCCTTACCGTCTGATGTGCCCTGCACCTTCATCAGCGAAACCGAGAGCGAAAGGTAGAGTCCGGCGGCGTGCACCTCAAGGCCCTGACCCTGCGTGGATTCAAATCGTTCGCCTCCGCCACGACGCTGCGGTTCGAACCCGGTATCACGTGTGTCGTCGGTCCCAATGGGTCTGGCAAGTCCAATGTGGTGGACGCGCTCTCCTGGGTCATGGGGGAACAGGGTGCCAAATCCCTGCGCGGCGGCAAGATGGAAGACGTGATCTTCGCCGGAACGACCGGGCGCCCGCCGCTCGGCCGGGCGGAAGTAGCGCTGACCATCGACAATTCCGATGGCGCACTGCCCATCGAGTACGCCGAAGTGACGATCACTCGGATCATGTTCCGCAATGGCGGCAGTGAATACCAGCTCAATGGCGACACCTGCCGGCTCCTGGACATCCAGGAACTCCTCTCGGACTCCGGTATCGGCCGGGAGATGCACGTCATCGTCGGTCAGGGCCGGCTGGACTCCGTACTCCACGCCGACCCGATGGGGCGGCGCGCATTCATCGAAGAGGCCGCGGGCGTGCTCAAGCACCGCAAGCGGAAAGAGAAGGCGCTGCGGAAACTGGACGCGATGGGAGCCAATCTGGCCCGCGTCCAGGACCTGACCGACGAGCTGCGACGACAGCTGAAGCCGCTGGGCCGGCAGGCGGCCGTGGCACGCCGGGCCGCCGTCATCCAGGCCGATCTGCGCGATGCCAGGCTGCGGCTGCTCGCCGACGACCTGGTGCGGCTGCACACCGCGCTGCGTAGCGAGATCGCCGACGAAGCGGCGCTCAAGCAGCGTCGGGAGGCCGCGGAGGCGGAGCTCAAGGCGGCGCTGGCGCGCGAGGCGGAGCTGGAGGACGAGGTACGGCGGCTGGCGCCGCGGCTCCAGCGGGCCCAGCAGACCTGGTACGAGCTGTCGCAGCTGGCCGAGCGGGTGCGCGGCACGATCTCGCTGGCCGACGCCCGGGTGAAGAGCGCCTCGGCCGCCCCCGAGGAGGAGCGGCGCGGTACGGGATTCAGGGACCCCGAAAGCATGGAGCGGGAGGCAGCCCGCATCCGTGAGCAGGAGGCGGAGCTGACGGCCGCCCTGGAGGCGGCGGAACACGCCTTGGAGGACACCGCCGCCCATCGCGCCGACCTGGAACGGGGGTTGGCGGCCGAGGAACGCAGGCTGAAGGACGCCGCGCGGGCCATCGCGGACCGCCGCGAAGAACTCGCCCGGCTGCACGGGCAGGTCAACGCGGCCCGCGGCCGGGCCGGTTCGGCGCAGGCCGAGATCGACCGGCTGGCCGCCTCCCGCGACGAGGCGCGGGAGCGGGCGGTGGCCGCTCAGGAGGAGTACGAGCAGCTCAAGGCCGAGGTCGAGGGCCTGGACGCGGGCGATGCGGAGCTGGGCGTGCGGCACGATGCCGCCAAGCGGGAACTGGCGGAGGCGGAGGTGGCGCTCGCCACGGCCCGGGAGACGGCCACTGCCGCCGAACGGAAGCGGGCGGCGGTCGCGGCCCGCCATGAGGCGCTGGCCCTCGGCCTGCGCCGCAAGGACGGCACCGGTGCCCTGCTCGGCGCCCGGGACCGTCTGTCCGGACTGATCGGACCGGCTGCGGAACTCCTGACGGTGGAGCCGGGGTACGAAGTTGCGGTGGCGGCGGCCCTGGGCACGGCGGCGGACGCGATCGCGGTGACGGACCCGGCCACGGCGGCGGACGCGATCAGGCTGCTGCGCAAACAGGACGCGGGGCGGGCGGCGCTGTTGCTGGGCGGGGTGCGTGATCACGGCGGGGATGGTGGTGGCTCTGGTGCCTTTGGTGGCTCTGGTGCGACAGTTGCCTCTGGTGCGAGTGTTGCCTCTGGTGCGGGTGAGGGCGATGCGACCGCAGTGCCCGCCGGAAGTCTGCCCGTCGGAAGTACGGCTGCCGGAAGTCCGCCCGCCGTCGCCGTCCTCGTCGACGGGCCGGCCGAACTGGTGGGCACCGTACAGAGACTGGTGCGGGACATGGTGGTCGTCGGCACCCTGGAGGACGCCGAGGATCTCGTGGCCGCACGCCCGGAGCTGACAGCCGTTACCGCCGAGGGCGACATTCTCTCGGCCCGCTTCGCGCACGGTGGTTCCGCCGGAGCACCGAGCCTCCTCGAAGTGCAGGCGTCGGTCGACGAGGCCGCCGCCCAGCTGGAGGAACTGGCCGTACGGTGCGTGGAGTTGACCGAGGCGCAGCGGCTCGCCGGGGAGCGGCGCGGCGCGTGCGCCGGGCTCTTCGAGGAGCTGGGGGAGCGGCGCCGGGCCGCTGAGCGGGAGAAGTCCGGGGTGGCCCAGCAGCTCGGCCGGCTCGCCGGGCAGGCCCGCGGAGCAGCGGGCGAGGCCGAGCGGACGACCGCGTCCGCCGCCCGTGCCCAGGAGGCCCTCGAACGGGCGACGGAGGAGGCCGAGGAACTGGCCGAGCGGCTGCTCGTCGCCGAGGAGATGCCGGTCGAGGAGGAGCCGGACACCTCCGTACGCGACCGGCTCGCCGCCGACGGTGCCAACGCCCGCCAGACCGAGATGGAGGCCCGCCTCCAGGTCCGTACCCACGAGGAGCGGGTCAAGGGACTCGCGGGCCGCGCGGACGCCCTCGACCGGGGAGCCCGCGCCGAACGCGAGGCCCGGGCCCGCGCCGAGCAGCGTCGCGCCAGGCTGCGGCACGAGGCGGCGGTGGCCTCGGCCGTCGCGTCCGGCGCCCGTCAGCTGCTGGCCCACGTCGAGGTGTCCGTCGTACGGGCGGAGCAGGAGAGGGTCGCGGCCGAGGCGGCGAAGGCGGGGCGGGAACGGGAGCTGGCGGCCGAGCGTGACCAGGGCCGCGAGCTCAAGAGCGAGCTGGACAAGCTCACCGACTCCGTCCACCGCGGCGAGGTGCTCGGTGCCGAGAAGCGGCTGCGGATGGAGCAGCTGGAGACGAAGGCGCTGGAGGAGCTGGGCGTCGAGCCGGCCGGGCTGGCCGCCGAGTACGGCCCCGACCAGCTCGTACCGCCCTCACCGCCGGCCGAGGGCGAGGAGCTGCCGGAGGACCCCGAGCACCCGCGCAACCAGCCGAAGCCGTTCGTCCGGGCCGAACAGGAGAAGCGGCTCAGGTCGGCCGAACGGGCGTATCAGCAGCTCGGAAAGGTGAATCCGCTCGCCCTGGAGGAGTTCTCGGCGCTGGAGGAGCGGCACAAGTTCCTCTCCGAGCAGCTCGAAGACCTGAAGAAGACCCGGGCCGACCTGATACAGGTCATCAAGGAGGTCGACGAGCGGGTCGAGCAGGTGTTCACCGAGGCGTACCGGGACACGGCCCGTGAGTTCGAGGGCGTCTTCTCGCGGCTCTTCCCGGGTGGCGAGGGGCGGCTCCTCCTGACCGATCCGGACAATATGCTCGCGACCGGTGTGGACGTCGAGGCCCGGCCGCCGGGCAAGAAGGTCAAGCGGCTCTCGCTGTTGTCCGGCGGGGAACGCTCGCTGACGGCGGTGGCGTTGCTGGTCTCGATCTTCAAGGCCAGGCCCAGCCCGTTCTACGTGATGGACGAGGTCGAGGCGGCGCTCGACGACACCAATCTGCAGCGGCTGATCCGGATCATGGAGGAGCTCCAGGAGAGTTCTCAGCTGATCGTGATCACGCATCAGAAGCGGACGATGGAGGTCGCGGACGCGCTGTACGGCGTCTCGATGCAGGGTGACGGGGTCTCCAAGGTCATCAGCCAGCGGCTGCGCTGACGCTTCCCTCCACCTTCAAGGCTTCAACGCGTCAGTTGGAAGAGCCTTCGTCGAGTAGGCCCAAAAAACGCAATCTCGACTTCGGGATTTGAATGAATAATCTCTCTGGCTTGCTCCCTATCTTCAAGTGGTGGCAGGAGTGGAGTTATGCGCCACTTGGAAGGGCTTACCCCCTCAGTTCGGAGCTCGCCCCACACCTGACGACGCGGCCAGGCATCAGGAGTTCACGTGACCAGCACAGCGCAGGGACCGGCGTCCGGAGCCCGAGGGGCCCACCCGGACCACCTGGGCCATGTCATCTTCATCACGGCGGCCGCGGCGATGGGTGGCTTCCTGTTCGGCTACGACAGCTCCGTCATCAACGGCGCCGTCGAGGCGATCCGCAGCCGGTACGACATCGGCTCGGCAACGCTCGCCCAGGTCATCGCCATCGCGCTGATCGGCTGTGCGATCGGCGCGGCCACGGCGGGCCGCATCGCCGACCGCATCGGCCGCATCCGCTGCATGCAGATCGCCTCCGTGCTCTTCACCATCAGCGCCCTCGGCTCCGCGCTCCCGTTCGCCCTCTGGGACCTGGCGATGTGGCGCATCATCGGCGGTTTCGCCATCGGTATGGCCTCGGTGATCGGCCCGGCGTACATCGCGGAAGTCTCGCCGCCCGCCTACCGCGGCCGGCTCGGCTCCTTCCAGCAGGCCGCGATCGTCATCGGCATCGCCATCTCCCAGCTGGTCAACTACGGCATTCTGCAGCTCGCCGACGGGGACCAGCGCGGCAGGATCGGCGGCATCGAGGCCTGGCAGTGGATGCTCGGCGTGATGGTCGTCCCCGCCGTTCTCTACGGGCTCCTCTCGTTGGCGATCCCCGAGTCGCCGCGGTTCCTGATCTCGGTCGGCAAGAAGGACCGGGCCCGGAAGATCCTGGCGGAGGTCGAGGGCAAGGGCGTCGACCTCGACGCCCGGGTGACCGAGATCGAGACCGCCATGCACCGGGAGCACAAGTCCAAGTTCACGGACCTGCTGGGCAGCCGCTTCGGCTTCCTGCCGGTCGTCTGGGTCGGTATCGGCCTGTCGGTCTTCCAGCAACTCGTCGGCATCAACGTGGCGTTCTACTACTCGGCGACGCTCTGGCAGTCCGTCGGCATCGACCCGTCGGCCTCGTTCCTGTACTCGTTCACCACGTCGATCATCAACATCATCGGTACCGTCATCGCGATGGTGCTGGTGGACCGGGTGGGCCGCAAGCCGCTCGCGCTGGTCGGCTCCACCGGTATGGCCATCGCCCTCGCCTTCGAGGCATGGGCCTTCTCCGCTCCCCTGGTCGGCGGCAAACTGCCCCACACCCAGGGCATCGTGGCGCTCGTCGCCGCCCATGTGTTCGTGCTCTTCTTCGCCCTGTCGTGGGGCGTCATCGTCTGGGTCTTCCTCGGTGAGATGTTCCCGAACAAGATCCGCGCCGCCGCGCTCGGCGTCGCCGCGTCCGCGCAGTGGATCGCCAACTGGGTGATCACCGCGAGCTTCCCGAGCCTGGCCGACTGGAACCTGTCGGGCACGTACATCATCTACGCGTGCTTCGCCACGCTCTCGATCCCCTTCGTGCTCAAGTTCGTGAAGGAGACCAAGGGCAAGGCGTTGGAGGAGATGGGCTGATCCCCGCCGGTCAGGGGCGGGGGTGCCCGATCGCCTCGCAGAAGAGCCGCAGACTGCGCCACCCCTCCTCGACCGGCATCCCGCCACACAGCGGATGCAGCACCAGGCTGTCCAGTTCCCCGGCCGCCCCGGCGCACTCCTCCGGTGTGACGACCCGGTAGACCCCTTCGTCCCGCAGTTCCGCCACGGTCGTCGCCGCCGAACGCACAGCCGAGCGGATGTCCTTGGACTGCCAGGAGGCATACGTACGCGCCTCGTGCAGGAAGTGTTCGCCATACGTGGCCCATGTCCGGTCCGGGTCCTCGGACACATGGACCAGCGGCGTTGCGGCGGACGGCATCATGCAGAAGCCGTCCGTCCCGAACTCCGCACGCCGCTCGTGGTAGTACGCCTCCAGTTCCGGCAGATGCGCGCTCGGGAAGAGCGGCAGCCCCAACCGGGCCGCCCGTCGGGCCGCCGCCCGCGAGCTGCCGCCCACCAGCAGCAGCGGATGCGGCTGGGTGTACGGGCGCGGCGTGACCCGGACCGTACGGCCCCGGTACGGGAACGGCTCCCCGGTCCACGCCCGCAACAGGGTCTCCAGGAGCTCGTCCTGGAGCCTGCCGCGCCGGCCCCATTCGACGCCCGCCCGTTCGTACTCCTCGGGCCGGTAGCCGATCCCCGCCACCGTGACCAGCCGTCCCGCGCTCAGCAGGTCCAGGACCGCGATGTCCTCGGCCAGCCGCAGTGGATCGTGCAGCGGGCCGATGACCGCCGAGACGGTGACCGCGATCCGGCGGGTGGCGCCGAAGACCGAACCCGCGAAGACGAAGGGGGAGGGCAGCCAGGAGTTGGCGGCGCCGTGGTGTTCCTCGGTCTGTACGGTGTCGACGCCGTGCCCGTCGGCGTACGCGGCCATCTCCAGCGCCGCGCGGTAGCGGGCCGAGAGCGACTCGGGGGTGGCGGCGGGATCGACCAGATTGAACCGGACCACGGTGAACGCCATGGCACTTGGCCCCTTCGTCGGGCGGACTCGGCGAGGCGGGACACTAGCTGACGCAGCGTCAGAAGTGTAGGGGTGCGTCACTCCGGGGTCCGCCCCCGCGGCCCCGTTCGGCGGGCCGCGGCAGGAGTGCGTACAGCGCGGCGGAGACGACGATCGTGGCCGTCCAGCCCAGCCCGTGGCGCCCGATCCAGCCGTCCGCGAACGGTCCGGAGAACCACTCCACGCCGGTGAGGAGCAGGCCCGCCACCAGGCCCGTCGCCCACGCGGCCACGGCCGAGGCGGCGAAGCCTCCCGTGTGCCAGGGCGCTGGACGGCGTGGTGTCCAGGAGCGCCGCCGGATCGTATGTACGTCCCCGCAGCTGATCCACGCCGAAGACGCCGATCCAGGCCGGGAACGTCACTGCGAGCAGCGTCAGAAAGGAGACGAAGGAACCCATGAAGCCCGCCGCCGTCATCATCAGCAATGCGCCCAGGAACAGGCTGATGACGGCATTCACCCCGACCGCCCACGCGCGGGGGATCAGCACGAGAACGCTGAAGCAGCCGAAGAGGTACGTCGACCAGGTGGGGCACGCCCGCAGGGCGCGCACGCCCAGCCCCGACACCAGGAAGCTGATCCCCGCGAACGCGACCAGGGTCACCATGATCAGGGTGTTGCTGCTCACGATGCCGAAGAGCAGATTCAGTACGGCGAGCACGGCGTAGGTGCCGGTGATCGCGTTCACCGTCTCCCAGCCCCAGCGGGCGATCCGGATCAGCGCGCCGGGCAGCAGATTGCCGCGCTGGCCGAAGACGGCCCGGGAGAGCGCCATGCCCGGAGCCCCGCCCTCCTTGCCCGCGATCGACACCAGGCCCACCAGGCCGAAGCTTATGACCGGCCCGGCGATCGCGATGGCCGGCACCTGCCAGAAATTCAGTCCGCCGAGGGCGATGAGGCCCGCGCCCATGGTGAGCAGCGGCACGGTCGGGTTCGCGTCGGCCCAGGTGGGGAAGAGGGTCCGGGCCGGGCCGGTGCGCTCGCTCTCGGGGACGGGTTCCAGGCCGCGGGTCTCCACGGACGGGATCGTACCGTTACCCCCAAAAGGTGCATAACGGCCACGGTGATGCGGGGGTGATCCTCCGGGGCGGCCCACGCGGGCGGTCGTGACTGATACTGGGTGGGTTATGGAATTCGTCATCCTTGCTGTAGTCATCGCCCTGGTCGCGGTCGGCGTGATCAGCGGGCTCGTGGTCAGCAGCCGTAAGAAGAAGCAGCTGCCCCCGGCACCGTCGAGCACGCCGACCATCACTCCTCCCGAGCCCCATGTCGGCGAGGAAGCCGAAGTGCCGCGCGAGGAACCGCGCCGCACCATCGAGGAGGTCGGCCCCTCGGTGGCCGAGGCTCCCGTCGAGGAAGCCCCCGAGACCGTCGAGCCGGAGGCGCTCGCCGCCCCCGCCATCGAGGTGCCCGAGCCCACGGCCGGCCGGCTGGTCCGGCTGCGTGCCCGGCTCGCCCGCTCGCAGAACTCCCTCGGCAAGGGGCTGCTCACGCTCCTGTCCCGCGACAACCTCGACGAGGACACCTGGGAGGAGATCGAGGACACCCTCCTCACCGCCGATGTCGGCGTCGCGCCCACCCAGGAACTGGTGGAGCGGCTCCGCGAACGTGTCCGTGTCCTCGGCACCCGTACCCCCGAAGGACTGCGCGCGCTGCTGCGCGAGGAGCTCATCGCCCTGCTCGGCACCGACTTCGACCGTGCGGTCAAGACGGAGAGCGGCGTCGACACCCCGGGCGTCGTGATGGTCGTCGGCGTCAACGGAACCGGCAAGACCACCACCACCGGCAAGCTGGCACGGGTGCTCGTCGCCGACGGCCGTAGCGTCGTGCTCGGTGCGGCCGACACCTTCCGGGCCGCCGCCGCCGATCAGCTCCAGACCTGGGGCGAGCGCGTCGGCGCCCGCACCGTGCGCGGACCCGAGGGCGGCGACCCCGCGTCGATCGCCTTCGACGCGGTGAAGGAAGGCATCGCCGAGGGTGCCGATGTCGTTCTCATCGACACCGCGGGCCGGCTGCACACCAAGACCGGGCTCATGGACGAGCTCGGCAAGGTCAAGCGGGTCGTCGAGAAGCACGGGCCGCTCGACGAGATCCTCCTCGTCCTCGATGCCACGACCGGACAGAACGGCCTGGTGCAGGCCCGGGTGTTCGCCGAGGTCGTCGACATCACCGGCATCGTCCTCACCAAGCTGGACGGCACCGCCAAGGGCGGCATCGTCGTCGCCGTCCAGCGCGAACTGGGCGTACCGGTGAAGCTCATCGGTCTCGGCGAGGGGCCGGACGATCTGGCCCCGTTCGAGCCCGAGGCGTTCGTGGACGCTCTGATCGGCGACTGACACCACCTCGCGCGTACATGTACGTGTACGCGAAGAGCCCGACCGAGGGATGCAGCCGCGGTCGGGCTCTTGTGCTGTGCGCGGCCGCCCGCTATGGGTATGCCTCCGTGCCGGCGGCGGCGGTTCAGCCGCAGAGGGGCGCGCGATGGCAGCTGTACGCCAGCGTGCCCAGCAGCAGCCGCGCCTGCGGCGGCGAGGCCGCCGTGTCCAGCACCGGCGGGCGCAGCCACCGGACGGGGCCGAGGCCGCCCTCGTCGGACGGCGGGGCGGTGATGTGGTAACCGGACCCCAGCGCCCGCAGGTCCAGACCCGCGTCGTCCCAGCCCATCCGGTACAGCAGCTGCGGGAGCTCGGCGGCCGCCCCCGGGGCGACGAAGAACTGCGCCCGCCCGGCCGGTGTCACCGCGACCGGGCCGAGCGGCAGCCCCATCCGCTCCAGGCGCACCAGGGCCCGGCGCCCGGCCGCCTCGGCGACGTCGAGGATGTCGAAGGTGCGGCCCACCGGCAGCAGCATCGAGGCACCCGGCGCCCGGGCCCAGGCATCCGCCGCCGTGTCGAGCGAGGCGCCCGCGGGAACCTCGGGCGCGAAGTTCAGCGGATGGGCGCCGGGCGAGGGGCACCGCGCCTCCCCGCAGGAGCAGCGGCCGGCCGCGGCCCGCGCCCCCGGCGCGACGGCCCAGCCCCACAGCCCTGTGTACTCGGCCACTGCGGTGTACTCGGCCGCGCGGCCGCGACGCCGTGAGCCGGTGCGCATCTCACGGATGCCGCCGATCGTGAAGCCCATGCCCCCTCCAACGGGTCCGGCTCACCGGTGGTTACGACACGGAGTGCGTTCGTGACGCTCCGTCGTCGGTGTCGATCCGTGGTGCGCCGGTGCGCTGGGGGTGGCGCGACATGGTTCGCGCGCCCTGCCGTGCATCACTGCGCCCACTGCTGATCGCCGTGTGTCAAGTGAATCGCGCCCGGCGGGGACGGTGTTCATCCGAAGGGGTGGCGAATGGTGGCGATTCTGTAATCGTCGTCGCCGGGCCGGTGATCGTAGGATTACCGTCGGTACGCGAGCCATGGAAGTATCTGCGCCCATGGGTATGCCCGAGGCAACCCGATTTCCAGTTCGAGCGTATGCAACCTCCGTATGGGCGGCATCGAATCAGGGCATTCTGGTAATGGTTCGCGCGACGGTATTCGGCGGATGGGGGCGTTCCAGTGAGTGGCAGCGGCGCAGGCGATTCGAGTGCCGGTAAGCGCCCCAATGAGCAATTGGGCTCATGGTTCGTGCGCAGCGGCTGGTCGAAGGGCGAACTGGCACGGCAGGTGAACCGCCGGGCGCGCCAGATGGGCGCGCACCACATCAGCACCGACACCTCCCGCGTCCGGCGCTGGCTCGACGGTGAGCAGCCGCGCGAACCGATCCCGCGCATCCTCTCCGAGCTCTTCTCGGAGCGCTTCGGTTCCGTCGTCGCGGTCGAGGACCTCGGACTGCGCTCGGCGCGTCAGTCACCGTCCGTGTCCGGCGTCGACCTGCCCTGGGCGGGCCCGCAGACCGTCGCCCTGCTCAGCGAGTTCTCCCGCAGTGATCTCATGCTCGCCCGCCGCGGGTTCCTCGGTTCCTCGCTCACCCTGGCCGCGGGGCCCGCCCTGATCGAGCCCATGCAGCGCTGGCTGGTGCCCGTCACCGCCAACGAACGCGAGGAGCCGGAGTCGCCCACCGCGGCCCGCCGCCCCTCCCGGCTCTCCGGCCCCGAGCTGGATCTGCTGGAGTCCACCACCGCGATGTTCCGCCAGTGGGACGCGCAGTGCGGCGGCGGACTGCGCCGCAAGGCCGTCGTCGGACAACTCCACGAGGTCACCGACCTGTTGCAGGAATCGCAGCCGGCGGCCACCTCCAAGCGGCTGTTCCGCTGCGCGGCCGAACTGGCGGAGCTGGCCGGCTGGATGAGCTACGACGTCGGCCTCCAGCCCACCGCCCAGAAGTACTTCGTGCTCGCGCTCCATGCCTCGAAAGAGGCCCATGACAAACCGCTCGGTTCGTATGTTCTGTCCAGCATGAGTCGCCAGATGATCCACCTCGGACGGCCCGACGACGCCCTCGAACTGATCCATCTCGCGCAGTACGGCAGCCGGGACTGCGCCACCCCGCGCACCCAGGCCATGCTGTATGCGATGGAGGCCCGCGCGTACGCCAACATGGGTCAGCCCAGCAAGTGCAAACGAGCCGTCCGGATGGCCGAGGACACCTTCGACGACGTCGGGATCGACGGCGAGCCCGAGCCCGACTGGATCCGCTTCTTCTCCGAGGCCGAGCTCAACGGTGAGAACTCCCACTCGTACCGCGACCTTGCCTACGTCGCGGGCCGCAGCCCCACGTACGCCACGCTCGCCGAACCCCTCATGGCGAAGGCCGTCCAGCTCTTCGGCGAGGACGACGAGCACCAGCGGTCGTACGCACTCAACCTGATCGGCCTCGCCACCGTCCACCTCCTCCAGCGCGAGCCCGAACAGTCCACGGTGCTGGCCGAGAAGGCGCTGCTGGTCGCCAAGAAGATCCGCTCCGAACGCGTCAGCACCCGGCTCCGCAAGACCGTCGACACCGCTGCCAGGGACTTCGGGGACATTCCCGAAGTCGCCAGGCTCACCGACCTCCTCACCGAGCAGCTGCCCGAAACCGCCGGAGCGGTCTGAGCGGCCCCCCAGGCCCCGGCCACGACGACCACCCCGCACAGACCGACTTCGGCTCCCCCATCGCCAGGTCAGAGGGTGGTCGGCGTGGCCGGTTCGCGTTGCCGTTCCCGTACGGGAGAGTTCCTGCACAGGAGAGTCGTCACCGCACCGTATGCGGCCGCGGCCGCAGAGCGGGCCCGGCACCGGGTGCGCCACCGCCGGTTCATGGGGCCGTAACACACCGGACCTCTTCGTCACTGCCGTGAAACACCGTGCGGCATCGGCGGAAACCGTGCTGGGCGAATCTCATGGCTCATAACCGGCCCGCACCTTTTCCCAGTGGTCCCGCACGTGGTGCCGCTCATCCCGCCCGCACGCGGCCGCACCGACGACGAGGAGACGCCGATGCCCCCAGGCATCACGACGCTTGCCGCAGACGCCCCGACGCTGTCTGCCGCCAACACCGGGTTCATGCTCGTCTGCTCCGCCCTGGTGATGCTCATGACCCCGGCCCTGGCCTTCTTCTACGGAGGCATGGTCCGCGTCAAGAGCACCCTCAACATGCTGATGATGAGTTTCATCAGCCTCGGGATCGTCACGATCCTGTGGGTGCTCTACGGATTCAGCCTCGCCTTCGGGACCGATATCGGTTCCGTGCTCGGCTGGAGTTCGGACTACGTCGGTCTCAGCGGAATCGGCATCACCCAGCTCTGGGACGGCTACACGATCCCCGTCTACGTCTTCGCCGTCTTCCAGCTGATGTTCGCCGTCCTCACCCCCGCGCTGATCAGCGGCGCCCTCGCCGACCGGGTCAAGTTCACCTCGTGGGCCCTGTTCATCACCCTCTGGGTCACCGTCGTCTACTTCCCCGTGGCCCACTGGGTCTGGGGCGCGGGCGGCTGGCTCTTCGAGCTCGGCGTCATCGACTTCGCCGGTGGTACGGCCGTTCACATCAACGCGGGAGCCGCGGCGCTCGGCGTGATCCTCGTCATCGGCAAGCGCGTCGGCTTCAAGAAGGACCCGATGCGGCCGCACAGCCTGCCGCTCGTCATGCTCGGCGCCGGACTGCTCTGGTTCGGCTGGTTCGGCTTCAACGCCGGCTCGTGGCTCGGCAACGACGACGGCGTCGGCGCGGTCATGTTCGTCAACACCCAGGTCGCCACCGCCGCCGCGATGCTCGCCTGGCTCGGCTACGAGAAGCTCCGCCACGGCTCCTTCACGACCCTCGGCGCGGCCTCCGGCGCGGTCGCGGGCCTCGTCGCCATCACCCCGTCCGGTGGCGCGGTCAGCCCGCTCGGTGCCATCGCGGTCGGTGCCATCGCCGGTGTCCTGTGCGCCATGGCCGTCGGCCTGAAGTACAGGTTCGGCTACGACGACTCCCTCGACGTCGTCGGCGTCCACCTCGTCGGCGGTATCGCGGGCTCCCTCCTCGTCGGCCTCTTCGCCACCGGCGGCGTCCAGTCCGACGCCAAGGGCCTCTTCTACGGCGGCGGCCTCGATCAGCTCGGCAAGCAGGCCGTCGGAGTCTTCGCCGTCCTCGCGTACTCTCTGGTCGTCTCCGCCCTCCTCACCTTCCTCCTCGACAGGACGATCGGGATGCGGGTCGACGAGGACGACGAGATCTCGGGCATCGACCAGGTCGAACACGCGGAGACCGCGTACGACTTCAGCGGAGCGAGCGGCGGCGCGGCCCTGCGCACCACGGCCTCCGCGGCACCGGGCACGACGGCAGCAGCGCAGACCAAGAAGGTGGACGCATGAAGCTCATCACCGCAGTCGTCAAGCCCCACCGGCTCGACGAGATCAAGGAAGCCCTCCAGACCTTCGGCATCCAGGGCCTCACGGTCACGGAAGCCAGCGGATACGGGCGTCAGCGCGGCCACACCGAGGTCTACCGGGGTGCCGAGTACACCGTCGACCTCGTCCCCAAGATCCGCATCGAGGTCCTCGTCGAGGACGAGGACTCCGAACAGCTCATCGATGTTGTCGTGAAGGCCGCCCGAACCGGCAAGATCGGTGACGGCAAGGTCTGGAGCGTGCCGGTCGACACCGCGGTTCGCGTACGGACGGGCGAACGCGGCCCGGACGCCCTCTGACCGACGGCCCTCTGACCGACGGCTGCGAAGGCCGACGAAGGCTTACGGGCTCCGAAGGCCGACGGCCGCCGAAGGCCTACGGCCCCGCAACGAAAGGCAGCCGGGTGACGAGTACCGAAGTGACCACCGAATCCGACGACTCGGAGCCCAGCGGCTACGCGGCGGCCCGGCTGCGCCTCCTCCAGGAGAAGGCGCAGCCCGGGACGCCCCGCCGTGCGGCCCTCGCCGCACTCACCGACGACTGGCTCACCGCGCTGTTCACCGCCGCCGCCGACCGGACCGGCATCCGCGGCGCCGCCCTCGTCGCCGTCGGCGGCTACGGACGCGGTGAACTCTCCCCGCGCAGCGACCTCGACCTCCTGCTCCTGCATGACGGCAACGCCGACGCCGGAGCCATCGCCTCCCTCGCCGACCGCATCTGGTACCCCGTCTGGGACCTCGGCCTCGCCCTCGACCACTCCGTACGCACCCCCGCCGAAGCCCGCAGAACGGCCGGCGAGGACCTCAAGGTCCAGCTCGGACTGCTCGACGCCCGCCCCGTCGCCGGAAACCTCGGCCTCGTCGCCGCCCTGCGCACCGCGGTCCTCGCCGACTGGCGCAACCAGGCCCCCAAACGCCTCCCCGCCCTCGACGAGCTCTGCCGGGAACGCGCCGAACGCCAGGGCGAGCTGCAGTTCCTCCTCGAACCCGACCTCAAGGAGGCCCGCGGCGGGCTGCGCGACGCCACCGCCCTGCGTGCCGTCGCCGCCTCCTGGGTCGCCGACTCCCCCCGCGAGGGCCTCGCCGAAGCCCGCCGCACCCTCCTCGACGCCCGCGATGCCCTCCACCTCACCACCGGCCGCGCCACCGACCGCCTCGGCCTCCAGGACCAGGACCAGGTCGCCACCGCCCTCGGCCTCCTCGACGCGGACGCCCTGCTCCGCCAGGTGTACGAGGCCGCCCGCACCGTCTCGTACGCCACCGACGTCACCTGGCGCGAGGTCCACCGCGTCCTGCGTGCCCGGTCCGTACGCCCCAGGCTGCGCGCCATGCTGGGCGGCGGCAGGACCGCCGCGACCGAGCGCACCCCGCTCGCCGAAGGCGTCGTCGAAGCCGACGGCGAAGTGGTCCTCGCCCGTAGCGCCCGCCCCGAACACGACCCCGTGCTCGTCCTGCGCGCCGCCGCCGCGGCCGCCCAGTCGGAACTCCCGCTCTCCCGCCACGTCGTACGCCACCTCGCCACCACCGCACGCCCACTGCCGGTGCCCTGGCCCGCCGAGGCCCGGGAGGAACTCGTCACCCTCCTCGGCGCGGGCGAGGCGACCGTCCCTGTCTGGGAAGCACTCGAAGCCGAAGGGCTGATCACCCGGCTGCTCCCCGACTGGGAACGTGTCCACTGCCGCCCCCAGCGCAACCCCGTCCACACCTGGACCGTCGACCGGCACCTCGTCGAAGCGGCCGTACGCGCCTCCTCCCTCACCCGCCGCGTCGGCCGCCCCGACCTCCTTCTCGTCGCCGCGCTCCTGCACGACATCGGCAAGGGCTGGCCCGGCGACCACTCCGTCGCCGGTGAGGTCATCGCCCGCGACATGGCCGCGCGGATCGGCTTCGACCAGCACGACGTGGGCGTCATCGCCACCCTCGTACGCCACCATCTGCTGCTCATCGAGACCGCCACCCGGCGCGACCTCGACGACCCGGCGACCGTCCGCTCCGTCGCCACCGTCGTGGGCACCACCGCCACGCTGGAACTGCTGCACGCCCTCACCGAGGCCGACGCACTCGCCACCGGGCCCGCCGCCTGGTCCACCTGGCGCGCCTCCCTCGTCGCCGGCCTCGTTGAACGCGTCGCCGCCGTGCTCGCCGGCCGGGTCCTGGAAGAACCGGAACCCGTCGCGCACAGCGCCGAACACGAACGCCTCGCCATCGAGGCCCTGCGCACCGGCGAACCCGTCCTCGCCCTGCACGCCCAGGCCGAAACCCCGAACGAGGACGGCGAACCGGAACCCGTCGGCGTCGAACTCCTCATCGCCCTCCCCGACCGCCCCGGCGTGCTTCCTGCCGCGGCGGGCGTCCTCGCCCTGCACCGCCTCACCGTGCGGGCGGCCGATCTGCGTGCCGTGGAACTCCCCACCGAACTCGGCGCGGGCGCCGCCGCCGACCTGCTGCTGCTCAGCTGGCGGGTCGCGGCCGCATACGGCTCCCTGCCGCAGGCCTCCCGACTCCGCGCCGACCTCGTACGCGCCCTGGACGGCTCCCTCGACATCCGCGCCCGCCTCGCCGAACGCGAGGCGGCCTACCCGAGGCGGCGCGGAGTGAAGGCCCCGCCGCCGAGGGTGACTGTCGCGGCGGCCGGCTCGCAGCTCGCGACGGTGATCGAGGTACGGGCCCAGGACGCCCCGGGGCTGCTGCACCGGATCGGCCGGGCGCTGGAACAGAGCGGGGTACGGGTACGCAGCGCGCACGTGTCGACGCTGGGGGCGAACGCGGTGGATACGGTCTACGTCACGCGTGAGGACGGCTCGGTGCTGCCGGGTGTGGAGGCCGCGGCACTGGCAAAGGCCCTGGAGGATGCCTTGCGGTGAGGCGTGGGGGACCGTCCTCGCCGTCATGGAACGAATGGGGATGCTTCCCGTCGGCCGGGGGCGCTCCGGCATCCACCGCGTGCGCGCCCGGCGTGGACCCGCTCCCGGCACCCGCGGGGAGTCGTGCGACCGTGGCCGCTGCCCGGGATTTCTCCCGGCAGGGGTCATCGTTTCTCCCGAGCCGGATACCCTGGGGTACCGAATCCACTTTGCCCCCGACCCTGAGGACCGACGAGCGCCGTGTTCGATACTCTCTCCGACCGCCTTGCCGCGACTTTCAAGAACCTCCGGGGCAAGGGCCGCTTGTCCGAGGCGGACATCGACGCCACGGCCCGCGAGATCCGTATCGCCCTGCTCGAAGCAGATGTCGCGCTGCCTGTCGTCCGGTCCTTCATCGCCAAGGTCAAGGAGCGGGCGCGCGGCGCCGAGGTCTCCCAGGCGCTGAATCCGGCGCAGCAGATGATCAAGATCGTCAACGAGGAGCTCGTCGGCATCCTCGGCGGCGAGACCCGGCGGCTGCGGTTCGCCAAGAACCCGCCCACCGTGATCATGCTCGCGGGTCTCCAGGGTGCCGGTAAGACCACCCTCGCCGGAAAGCTCGGCCTCTGGCTCAAGGGCCAGGGCCACTCCCCGCTGCTCGTGGCCTGTGACCTCCAGCGCCCCAACGCTGTCAACCAGCTCAGCGTCGTCGCCGACCGCGCGGGCGTGGCGGTGTACGCCCCCGAGCCGGGCAACGGCGTCGGCGACCCGGTCCAGGTCGCCAAGGACTCGATCGAGCACGCCAGGTCCAAGCAGTACGACGTCGTGATCGTCGACACCGCCGGCCGTCTCGGTATCGACCAGGAGCTGATGCAGCAGGCCGCGGACATCCGCGATGCCGTCAGCCCCGACGAGATCCTCTTCGTCGTCGACGCGATGATCGGCCAGGACGCGGTCAACACCGCCGAGGCCTTCCGCGACGGCGTCGGCTTCGACGGCGTGGTTCTCTCCAAGCTCGACGGTGACGCCCGCGGTGGTGCGGCCCTGTCGATCGCCCACGTCACGGGCAAGCAGGTCATGTTCGCGTCGAACGGTGAGAAGCTCGAGGACTTCGACGCCTTCCACCCCGACCGGATGGCGTCCCGCATCCTCGACATGGGTGACCTGCTCACCCTGATCGAGCAGGCGGAGAAGACCTTCAGCCAGGAAGAGGCCGCCAAAATGGCCTCCAAGCTGGCGTCCAGCAAGGGCAAGGACTTCACGCTCGACGACTTCCTGGCCCAGATGGAGCAGGTCAGGAAGATGGGCTCCATCTCCAAGCTGCTCGGGATGCTGCCCGGCATGGGGCAGATCAAGGACCAGATCAACAACATCGACGAGCGCGACGTGGACCGTACCGCCGCGATCATCAAGTCGATGACCCCGAAGGAGCGCGCCGAGCCGACGATCATCAACGGCTCGCGCCGGGCCCGGATCGCCAAGGGCTCCGGTGTCGAGGTCAGCGCGGTCAAGAACCTGGTGGAGCGGTTCTTCGATGCGCGCAAGATGATGTCGAAGATGGCGCAGGGTGGCGGCATGCCGGGGATGCCCGGGATGCCGGGCATGGGCGGCGGTCCCGGCCGGCAGAAGAAGCAGGTCAAGCAGGCCAAGGGCAAGCGCAAGAGCGGCAACCCGATGAAGCGCAAGGCCGAGGAGCAGGCCGCGGCGGCCCGTCGCGAGCAGGCGGCGGCGCAGGGCGGCGCATTCGGGCTGCCGGCGCAGGACGACAAGAACTTCGAGCTGCCGGACGAGTTCAAGAAGTTCATGGGCTGATCGCCCGACGACATGCGTGAGGGGCGCCCACCGCCGGTGGGCGCCCCTCACGCATGTCGTCGCGTGCTCCGGTGCGGCGTGCCGTCCCGGCCGGGGGTCCGCGCTTCCCTCTCCGGGCCCAGTGGAAGGCCCTACAAGGGGCTATGGGTCGATTTCTCCTTTAGTGTCACATTCACTAGCTGTCGGCAGAGGAGCGCGCGTGACCAACCCCGTACCTCCCCGCGAGCGGCCCGATCAGCCCTGGCGCTCCGAGGGCGCCCCGCCGCCCCCGCCGCCGGGCCGGAAGATGCCGGGAGGCTGGGGCGGACTGCTGCTCGCCGCGCTCGCTGTCTATCTGATCGCCAATCTGGTGCTGTCCTTCTTCAACGGCGAGAAGGAGCCCACGATCGCGTACACGGAGTTCAGCAAACAGGTCACCTCGGGCAACGTCTCCAAGATCTACTCCAAGGGCGACGCCATCCAGGGGCAGCTCAAGAAGGAGGCGAAGTTCCCCGGAACCGACAAGAAGTACACCAAGTTCGTCACGCAGCGACCCGCGTTCGCGGACGACAACCTCTGGGCCGAGCTGGTCAAGGACGATGTCGCGGTCACCGCCCAGCCCGTCGTCCAGCAGCGCAGCTTCCTCGCCAACCTGCTGATCTCGCTGGCCCCGATGCTGCTGCTCGTCCTGCTCTGGGTGTTCGTCGCCCGCAGGATGGCCAAGGGCATGGGCGGCGGTATGGGCGGCTTCGGGCGCAAAGCCCCGCCCAAGCCCGTCGAGCTGGAGGCCGGCCGGCGCACCACCTTCCAGGACGTGGCCGGGATCGACGAGGTCGAGGGCGAGCTCAACGACGTCGTGGACTTCCTGAAGAATCCGCAGGCGTACCGGAAGATGGGCGCCCGGATGCCCGGGGGAGTGCTCCTCGCAGGACCGCCCGGCACCGGCAAGACGCTGCTCGCACGGGCCGTCGCGGGTGAGGCCGGGGTGCCGTTCTTCTCGGCATCGGCCTCCGAGTTCATCGAGATGATCGTCGGCGTCGGCGCGAGCCGGGTGCGGGAACTCTTCGCGGAGGCGCGCAAGGTCGCCCCCGCCATCGTCTTCATCGACGAGATCGACACCATCGGCCGGGCCCGCGGCGGCGGCTCCGGCATGGGCGGCCACGACGAGCGCGAGCAGACGCTCAACCAGATCCTCACCGAGATGGACGGCTTCTCCGGTTCGGAGGGCGTCGTCGTCCTGGCTGCCACCAACCGCGCCGACGTCCTCGACCCCGCCCTCACCCGGCCGGGCCGCTTCGACCGGATCGTCCAGGTCAGCCCGCCGGACCGGCGCGGCCGGGAGGCGATCCTGGAGATCCACACCCGGCAGATCCCGCTCGCCGACAATGTGAACCTGGCCCAGGTGGCCGGTACGACCCCCGGTATGACCGGCGCCGATCTCGCCAACCTCGCCAATGAGGCCGCGCTGCTCGCCGTCAAGCGCCGGCAGTCCGAGGTCAGCCAGACCGATCTCTCGGACGCCCTGGAGAAGGTCCAGCTGGGGGCGGAACGCTCGCTGGTCATGTCGGACGAGGAACGCCGCAGGACCGCGTACCACGAGAGCGGTCACGCCCTGCTCGGCATGGTCCAGCCGGGCGCCGACCCGGTCCGCAAGGTCACCATCGTGCCGCGCGGCCGGGCGCTGGGCGTCACCCTCTCGACGCCGGAAGCCGACAAGTACGCCTACACCGAGGAGTATCTGCGCGGCCGCATCATCGGCGCGCTCGGCGGGATGGCCGCCGAGCAGGTGGTCTTCGACATGGTCACCACCGGCGCGGAGAGCGACCTGGAGCAGGTCACCAACCTGGCCCGCGGCATGGTCGGCCGCTGGGGCATGAGCCACAAGGTGGGCAGGCTGACAGCGATCCCGAGCGACGCCCAGCAGGCGTACGGGCTCTCCGCGGCCCCCGCCACACTCGACGCGGTGGACGGCGAGATGCGGCGCATCGTCGACGAGTGCTACGAGGACGCGTGCCGGCTCCTGCGGGAAAACCGGCACAGGCTGGACTCGCTGGCCGCGGCACTGCTGGAGCACGAGACGCTGGACGAGGCCGCGGCCTATCGGGCGGCCGGGATCGCCCGTCTGGCCAAGTAGCCGCCGCGGGGCCCGGACGGTGCACCCGGGACTTCAGGTCGTGCACACGAGATAGCGGAAGACGTTCGGCATCCAGATCGTGCCGTCCTTGCGCAGATGCGGACGCAGAGCCTCCGCGACCTCCTTCGCCACCCGGTCCTGGTCCGTCGCCACCACCGCCGCGTCGAAGAGCCGCGTCGACAGCAGTCCCCGCACCGCGCTGTCCATGTCCGCGTACCCGAACGGGCACGCCACCCGGCCGGAACCGTCCGGGCTCAGACCGGCCCGGAACGCCACTTCCTCCAGATCGTCCCGCTCCCACGGCCGCCAGCCACCGGTGAGCGGCGCCCGGGCCCCGTCGGAGAGCCGCCCTGCCAGCCGCAGCACCGGCGCCGTCGCGCACCGCTCAGGCGGACCCCACCCGGCCAGCACGACCGTGCTTCCCCGGGCGGCCAGCCGTACGGCCGACCGCAGCGCGTCCACGAGCCGTTCGCCGTCACCGGATGAGCAGCCGATCGGAGTGAATGCGGTGATCAGGCTGTACGGCGCCCCGTCGGCCGAAGCTGCCGCGGACGGATCACCGTCGACGAGCCGGGCGTGCCCGGCCGGAGTTCCGGCATCGCTCCCCGGATCGGGCAGCAGCCGGCCGCGGGCGAGCGCGAGCCGTTCGGTATCGGTGTCGACGCCGGTGACGTGCGCGCCGCGCGCGGCCGCGATCAGCAGCGCGAGACCGGAGCCACAGCCGAGGGAGAGCAACCGGGTGCCGGTTCCCACTTCGAGCCGCTCGTACACCGCTTCGTACAGCGGTGCGAGCATCCGCTCCTGGATCTCGGCCCAGTCCCGGGCACGGGTACCCGGATCCACCGCAGTGGCCGTGTCCGCGTAGCTGTGGTGCCGGACGAGCGTTGGTGTCATGGAAGCGCCCCAATCCGCCGAGAGGTCGGTCGTGTCCGATCGGTCGTGCCCGAGTCGATGCTCCCCCCTGCGTGTCTGCGCCCGTTCCCCCCGTATGTCAGAGAACTGCGCATCCGCGCCCGCGTCCAGAGGTCTGATGGCAATGGTTGTGTGCTCCGGTGCTGCGCCCGTGCGTACGGCCCGTGGAGGCAGGGCCAGTCGCTCCGTGTGGTGGACGGTGTCGCCGTACGATGCGCGCCATGGCAAAGGCACCCGTTCTCACGCCCCAGGCCGAGGACTTTCCCCGCTGGTACCAGGATCTGATCAACAAGGCCGAACTCGCGGACAACGGTCCGGTGCGCGGCACCATGGTCATCCGGCCGTACGGATACGGCCTGTGGGAGCGGATGCAGCAGGAGTTGGATGCCCGGATCAAACAGGCGGGCGCCCGGAACGCTTACTTCCCGCTCTTCATCCCCCAGTCTTACCTGACACGCGAAGCCGAGCACGTCGAGGGCTTCGCGCCGGAGCTCGCGATCGTGACCCACGGCGGCGGAAAAGAGCTCGAAGAGCCCGTGGTAGTGCGGCCGACGTCCGAAACGATCATCAACGAGTACTTCGCGAAATGGGTCCAGAGCTACCGGGATCTGCCGCTGCTGATCAACCAGTGGGCGAACGTCGTGCGCTGGGAGATGCGCCCGCGGGTCTTTCTCCGCACGACGGAATTCCTCTGGCAGGAGGGCCACACCGCCCATGCCACCTACGAGGAGGCCCGGGAGTACGCCGCGTACATCCACCGGGACGTCTACGCGGACTTCATGGAAAACGTCCTCGGTATCGATGTGGTCCTGGGCCGCAAGACCCCGGCCGAGCGGTTCGCCGGAGCCGTCAACACCCTGACGCTCGAAGGAATGATGCGGGACGGCAAGGCCCTGCAACTGGGCACGAGCCACGAACTCGGCACCAACTTCGCCCGGGCCTTCCACACCAGCTATCTGTCCAGGGAAGGCAGGCAGGAGCTCGTCTGGCAGACCTCCTGGGGCTCCTCGACCCGCATGGTCGGCGGTCTGATCATGGCGCACGGCGACGATCACGGTCTCCGGGTGCCGCCGCGCCTCGCCCCCGTCCAGGCCGTCGTCCTCGCGGTCAAGGACGACGACGCGGTACTGGCCACGGTCCGGTCGGTCGGGGAGCGGCTGCGCGCAGCGGGGATCAGGGCCGAGGTCGACGAGCGCACCGACACCCCGTTCGGCCGCCGCGCCGTCGACTGGGAACTGAAGGGCGTGCCGGTACGGATCGAGCTCGGCCCGCGCGATCTGGCGGACGGCACCGCGATGCTCGCCCGGCGGATCCCCGGCGGAAAGGAACCGGTGGCCATCGACGCCCTGACCGAGCTGCTCCCGACGGTCCTGGAGGAGGATCAGGCAGCCCTGCTGCGGGAGTCCCGGAGCCGGCGCGAGTCGGCCACCAGCGAGGTCACGTCCGTCGAGGAGGCCGTGGAAGCGGCGGCCGCGGGCGGCTGGGCGCGTATCGCCTGGTCGGCCCTCGGCCCGGCAGGGGAGGCCCGGCTCGCGGAGCACGGGGTGTCCGTGCGGTGCCTGGTCGCCGACGACGGGTCCGTGCCGGACGCGGACGACGCCCCCGGTACTGTCGCCCTGGTGGCCCGCGCCTACTGACGCCCCACCCGCCTCCGGGGGCCGCCCGGCGGCCCGGCGTACGGTTGCCCGTCTACGCCCGGGCGTACGGGGCGCTACGTACCACCTTGGTGTGAGCTGTGAGGCTTCTCCGCAGATCAGCGCACCCGCCCTCGTCAGGACGCATCAATGGCAACTGACTGGTACGTGCAAATTATTTGGGATGGCCCGGAATCGGAACACCGGGGCCCTCGTGCTCGTTGTCACGACGTGAGCACGACACCACCTGTACTTGCCGCAGAGCTGGCGCAGGCGTGGGCCGACATTCAGCGGTACCACCCCGAGCTGCCCGATCTAGCCGCGCCAGAGTCCCTGATCGGAGAGTCCTCGTCCGCCTGTGGCGCCGAACTCTCCTTCGAGCGACTGCTCCATGAGGCAGTCCACGGCATCGCCGCCGCGCGAGGTGTCCGCGACACCTCGCGGGCCGGCCGCTACCACAACCGACGATTCCTCGCGATCGCCGAGGAGCTGGGCCTCGATCATGCCGAGGAGCCCCACCCCAGCAGCGGCTTCTCGCTGGTCACGCTCAACCCCGAGGCCAAGCGGAGGTACCGCCCGACGATCGAGCGGCTGCAGCGCGCCCTCAAGGCGCATACGGTCGCCACCGCCGCCGACACCAAGCGTTCCTTCCGCGGGCCGGCCGCCCGGCACGGCTCCTCCGGCGGGGGCGTCCGCGTCAAGGCGGTCTGCGACTGCGGACGCAATGTGCGGGTCGTCCCGTCGGTGCTGGCGCAGGCGCCGATCGTCTGCGGTGGCTGCGGGAAGCCGTTCCGTATCCCCGAGGGGGCGGTCGCGGTGGGGTGATCCGACGCGGTGTGGCACAATGGCTAGCTGTACTCGACAGTCGCATAGGACCCCTCTCTCCTCCGGCTGACGCGTCCATCGGGCACCCGAGTACCGCAACCCCACGTGGCATCTTCGTTGTGCCCAACCACGTCATAGACCAGGAGACACCACTTCCGTGGCAGTCAAGATCAAGCTGAAGCGTCTGGGCAAGATCCGTTCGCCTCACTACCGCATCGTCGTCGCCGACTCCCGTACCCGCCGTGACGGCCGGGCCATCGAGGAGATCGGCCTGTACCACCCGGTACAGAACCCCTCGCGCATCGAGGTCAACTCGGAGCGTGCGCAGTACTGGCTGTCCGTCGGCGCCCAGCCGACCGAGCCGGTTCTCGCGATCCTGAAGCTCACCGGTGACTGGCAGGCCCACAAGGGTCTCCCGGCCCCCGCGCCGCTGCTGCAGCCGGAGCCCAAGGCCGACAAGCGTGCCCTGTTCGAGGCCCTGGCCAAGGACACCGGCGAGGAGTCCAAGGGTGAGGCCATCACGCAGAAGGCGAAGAAGTCCGACAAGAAGGCGGACGAGGCTGCTGACGCGGCTGCGTCCGCCGAGTCGACCGAGGCCTGAGCATGCTCGAGGAGGCTCTCGAGCACCTCGTGAAGGGCATCGTCGACAACCCTGACGATGTGCAGGTCGCCTCGCGCAACCTGCGCCGTGGTCGCGTGCTGGAGGTCCGGGTCCACCCCGACGACCTCGGCAAGGTGATCGGCCGCAACGGTCGTACCGCACGCGCGCTGCGTACCGTCGTGGGCGCCATCGGCGGCCGTGGTATCCGCGTCGACCTCGTCGACGTGGATCAGGTTCGCTGACAGAGTTGAACACCGGCACGGGCCGGGGAGGGCCATGTGCCCACCCCGGCCCGTCGTCGTACTGCAGGGTCGTAGGACAGGAGAAACACAAGGTGCAGTTGGTAGTCGCGCGGATCGGCCGTGCCCACGGCATCAAGGGCGAGGTCACCGTCGAGGTGCGTACGGACGAGCCGGAGCTGCGGCTCGCGCCCGGGGCCGTACTCGCCACCGAACCGGCCGGCGCCGGACCGCTGACGATCGAGACCGGCCGGGTGCACAGCGGACGGCTGCTGCTGCGCTTCGAGGGCGTACGCGACCGTACGGCTGCCGAGGCCCTGCGCAACACGCTCCTGATCGCCGAGGTCGATCCGGCGGAACTCCCCGAGGACCCCGAGGAGTTCTACGACCATCAGCTCATGGACCTCGACGTGGTCCTCGCCGACGGTACCGAGATCGGCCGGATCACCGAGATCACGCATCTGCCGTCCCAGGACCTCTTCATTGTCGAGCGGCCGGACGGCAGCGAGGTGATGATCCCGTTCGTGGAGGAGATCGTCGCCGAGATCGATCTCGAAGCGCAGCGCGCCGTGATCACCCCGCCGCCCGGTCTGGTCGACGAGAGCCAGGCTGTGATCGACTCCTCGCGGGACGAAGACTGCGAAGCAGACGACGACGGGGACGAGGCGCCCGGGGCCGGGAAGGACGCCTGATGCGCCTCGACGTCGTCACGATCTTCCCGGAGTACCTGGAGCCGCTGAACGTCTCCCTCGTCGGCAAGGCACGCGCGCGCGGCCGCCTCGACGTGCACGTGCACGACCTGCGCGACTGGACGTACGACCGGCACAACACGGTCGACGACACCCCGTACGGCGGCGGCCCCGGCATGGTCATGAAGACCGAGCCGTGGGGCGAGGCGCTGGACGACGCGCTGTCGGCCGGGTACGAGGCCGGGGCGCACTCCCCGGTGCTCGTGGTACCCACACCCAGCGGCCGCCCGTTCACCCAGGAGCTCGCCGTCGAGCTCTCCGAGCGGCCGTGGCTGATCTTCACGCCGGCCCGCTACGAGGGCATCGACCGGCGGGTGACGGACGAGTACGCGACCCGCATGCCGGTCGTCGAGGTGTCCATCGGGGATTACGTGCTGGCCGGCGGGGAAGCCGCGGTACTGGTGATCACGGAGGCGGTGGCCCGGCTCCTGCCCGGCGTGCTCGGCAATGCCGAATCACACCGGGACGACTCCTTCGCCCCCGGCGCGATGGCCAATCTGCTGGAGGGGCCGGTCTACACCAAGCCGCCCGAGTGGCGCGGCAGGGGCATCCCGGACGTCCTGCTCAGCGGGCACCACGGGAAGATCGCGCGCTGGCGGCGGGATGAGGCGTTCCGCCGCACCGCCCTCAACCGGCCCGATCTGATCGAGCGCTGCGAGGCGAGCGCCTTCGACAAGAAGGACCGCGAGATCCTCTCCATCCTCGGCTGGTCACCGGAGCCCGGGGGCCGATTTTGGCGCAGGCCCGAGGCCGTGGAAGAATAGGCCGCCGCTGTCCGTCCGACGTGCGCCCCTGCCACAGGGGGAAAGCGACCGTTGTGTTCCCCATGGACATGGGGATGGTTCCGACGCCCGCCCGACGTGATCAGCACCCCGAATTCATCACTCTCCCGTCGATGACCTGTGGCATCGGCGAAGAAAGCAGACAACATGGCTTCCCTGCTCGATGGCGTCAACGCCGCCTCGCTGCGTACCGACGTCCCGGCCTTCCGCCCCGGCGACACCGTCAACGTCCACGTGCGAGTGATCGAGGGCAACCGCTCCCGTATCCAGCAGTTCAAGGGCGTAGTCATCCGCCGCCAGGGCTCGGGTGTCAGCGAGACCTTCACGGTCCGCAAGGTCTCCTTCAGCGTCGGCGTCGAGCGCACCTTCCCGGTGCACAGCCCGATCTTCGAGAAGATCGAGCTCGTCACCCGCGGTGACGTCCGTCGCGCCAAGCTGTACTACCTCCGTGAGCTGCGCGGCAAGGCCGCGAAGATCAAGGAGAAGCGCGACAACTGAGCTGACTCCCAGGTCCACAGGACGGCCGGATAAGCTCTGGCCCCGATGGACACGGAAGCCAAGCCCACGGAGCGCGACCGCTCCTTCGCACCCGCAGCAGGGTCGGAGGAGGGGTCGCGCTTCTCGCGTATCCCGGACCGGCTGACCGCTTCGATGTCATGGCGGCGGACCGCCGCGCTCGGTGCCGTCTGCTCGGTCTTCGTGCTGCTCGTCAGCGCCTTCGTGGTGCAGCCCTTCCTGATTCCCAGCGGCTCGATGGAGCCCACCCTGCGGGTGGAAGACCGGGTGCTGGTGAACAAGTTGGCGTACCGTTTCGGCTCCGTACCGCGGCGCGGCGATGTCGTGGTATTCGACGGCACCGGTTCCTTTGTGCAGGAGCCGCCCCGGGAGAATCCCGTCACCGGGCTGCTGCACGGTGCGGCAGCGTCCCTGGGCCTGGCGGAGCCCGCCGAGACGGACTACGTGAAGCGGGTGGTGGGCGTGGGGGGCGACCGGGTGGTCTGCTGCGACAAGCGGGGACGGGTCGAGGTGAACGGCAGCCCGGTCGACGAGGACTACCTGTATCCGGGCGATGCGCCGTCCGGGGTGCGCTTCGACATCGTCGTCCCCGACGGCACGCTGTGGATGATGGGCGACCACCGCAGCAATTCCCGCGACTCGCGCGACCACCTGGGAGAGCCGGGTGGTGGCATGGTCCCGGTCGACATGGTGATCGGCAGGGTGGACTGGATCGGCTGGCCGCTGGGCCGGCTGGGCTCGCTGCCGGACAGCGCGGCATTCGCCGGTCCACGGGTGCCGGGCGGGGCCCATGGGTAGCCGACGGCGGGGGCAGGGCGGAGACGATCCGGAGATACCGCCGCCGTCCGGCGCCGGGCCGGCGCCCGCGCGGTCGCTGCCGACCAGGGTGGAGCGGCGCAAGCTCGCCCGCAAGGTCAAGCGCCGGCGGCGCAGGTCGGCCGTCCGGGAGATCCCCGTTCTCATCGTCGTGGCGCTGCTGATCGCGCTCGTGCTCAAGACCTTCCTGGTGCAGGCCTTCGTGATCCCGTCCGGATCGATGGAGCAGACCATCCGGATCGGCGACCGGGTGCTCGTGGACAAACTGACGCCCTGGTTCGGATCGAGGCCCCAGCGCGGCGACGTCGTCGTCTTCAAGGACCCGGGCCACTGGCTCAAGCAGGAGAACACCGTCGAGAAGGACCCGCCCGTCGTCGTCAAGCAGGCGAAGGAAGCGCTGACCTTCATCGGGCTGCTGCCGTCGGACAACGAGCAGGATCTGATCAAGCGGGTGGTCGCGGTCGGCGGCGACACGGTGAAGTGCTGCGACAAGAACGGCCGGATCACCGTCAACGGCGTACCGCTCGACGAGCCCTATCTCTATCCCGGCAATCCGCCCTCCCTCATCAAATTCGAGGTAAAGGTTCCGGCCGGACGGATCTTCGTGATGGGTGATCACCGGTCGGATTCGGCCGATTCGCGCTATCACCTGGACGAGCCGGGACACGGCACGGTTTCCGAGGACGAGGTCGTGGGACGTGCTGTCGTCATCGCCTGGCCCTTCGGGCACTGGCGAAAACTGGAGGAACCGGCGACTTTCGACTCGGTCCCTGACGCGCGCGCCGGGACGGCTGCTGCCTCGGGCCCGTCGAATAGTGTGGTGTCCAAGGATCCCAACGGAATGATCCCTCTCCCGACCCCTGCGGAACTCCCGCTCGTTATGGGAGTGGTGGGCCTGCACCGGCTAGGGCGCAGGCGGTGGCACGGAGTAAGGAGTGGATGTGGGGGATTTGGCGGTCGGCGCACGATCCGGATACGAGGAACCCGAGGACCGGCCTGACAATCCGGAGAATGTCGAGTCCGCCGGGGCGACGGACCGCGCGGAGGGTGACGGCGACTCTCCGGACGACGGTGGTACGGCCCAGAAGAAGCCGCGCTCCTTCTGGAAGGAGCTGCCGCTGCTCATCATCATCGCGCTGGTTCTCGCGCTGCTGATCAAGACGTTTCTGGTGCAGGCGTTCTCGATCCCCTCGGACTCGATGCAGAACACGCTCCAGCGGGGCGACCGGGTGCTGGTCGACAAGCTGACCCCGTGGTTCGGCGCGGAGCCCAAGCGCGGCGAGGTCGTGGTCTTCCACGACCCGGGCGGCTGGCTGGAGAACACCCAGGCGGCCAATCCCAATGTGGTGCAGAAGTTCCTCAGCTTCATCGGACTGATGCCGTCCGCCGAGGAGAAGGACCTGATCAAGCGAGTCATCGCGGTCGGCGGCGACACAGTGGAGTGCAAGAAGGACGGCCCTGTCGTCGTCAATGGCAAGGCCCTGGACGACAAGTCGTTCATCTTCCCGGGGAACACCCCCTGCAACGACGAGCCGTTCGGCCCGATCCAGGTTCCCAAGGGCCGGATCTGGGTGATGGGCGACCACCGCCAGAACTCCCTCGACTCCCGCTATCACCAGGCGCTCCCGGGTGGCGGCACGGTCTCCAACGACGAGGTCGTCGGCCGCGCCATCGTCGTGGCCTGGCCGATCAACCGCTGGTCGACCCTGCCCGTCCCGAAGACCTTCGACCAGCCGGGGATCAATGCGGCGACGGGCCTGGCCCCCGGAGCACTCGGCGTGGCCGGTGCGCTGCCCATCGTGCTGTGGCGTCGCAGGAAGCTGACCAGCGGGCGTACCGCCGGGTAGTGTGCCGACTCGGATCAGCGGTTGTCGATCTCCGAGGTGGTGGCGCTGGGATGAGTGCAATAGGACGTACAGGTGACGGCCACGGCCGGCTCGGCAGCATGTTGTCGGGGCTGGCCGTGGCCGTCGGCTGTGTGCTCTTTCTCGGAGGCTTCGTCTGGGGGGCCGTGGTGTACCGGCCCTACACGGTGCCCACCGGGTCGATGACACCGACGGTGCATGCCGGTGACCGGGTACTCGCCGAGCGGATCGACGGCAGCGAGGTGCACCGCGGCGACGTGGTGGTCTTTACCGATCCGGCGTGGGGTGACATCCCCATGGTGAAGCGGGTCGTCGGGATCGGCGGCGACACGATCGCCTGTTGCGACAAGGGCCGGCTCACGATCAACGGCAAACGCGTTGAGGAACCGTATCTGCAGACCGAGGGGCCCGCCTCCTTGAAGAACTTCACTGCGGATGTGCCCAAGGGGCAGCTCTTCCTGCTCGGTGACGAGCGCAGTTCATCGTTGGACTCCCGGGTCCATCTGAAGGACCCGGGACAGGGTTCCGTGCCGCGCAGCGCGGTGCGGGCCCGGGTGGACGCCATCGCCTGGCCGATGAACGGCATGGTCGGGCGGCCGCCGGCCTTCGCGTCCTTCCCGGGCGGGGTGTCGTCGCCCGGGCCGTTACGGCTGCAGCTCGGCGCCATGGCGGCCGGTGTGGTGCTTATCCTCGGCGGTGCCGCGTACGGCCCGATCGCGGCGCGGTCCGCGCGATCGGACCGCAGGCGGGACAAGCGGGAAAGGGCGACGGCCGGTGCACACTGAGCAGCGGAAGGTCGCCCGGGTGGTACTCCTGGACCCCGACGACCGCATTCTCCTGATACACGGGTTCGAACCGGAGGACCCCCGGAGCACCTGGTGGTTCACCCCCGGTGGCGGCCTGGAGGGCGCGGAGACCCGGGAACAGGCCGCGCTGCGCGAGCTCGCCGAGGAGACCGGGATCACCGATGTCGAGCTGGGCCCGCTGCTCTGGCAGCGGCTGTGCTCGTTCCCGTTCGACGGGCGCCGCTGGAACCAGGACGAGTGGTACTTCCTGGCACGCACGACGCGGACCGCCACCGACACCAGCGGGATGACCGGGCTGGAGCAGCGCAGCGTCGCAGGTCTGAGGTGGTGGACCTCCGCCGAACTGTCGGCGGCGCGTGAGACGGTGTATCCGACCAGGCTTGCCGAGTTGCTGCGGACGCTGCTCGACGAGGGTCCTCCGTGTACGCCAATGGTTCTGGCCCCCGAAATCGCCTAAGCGCCCGGGGACACCGGGGCCTGGCGCACAATGGGGGCACGCACGGCTGAAGGGGAACATGCCAATGAGCGCCGAGGACCTCGAAAAGTACGAGACCGAGATGGAGCTGAAGCTCTACCGGGAGTACCGAGATGTCGTCGGTCTGTTCAAATATGTGATCGAGACCGAACGGCGCTTCTACCTCACCAACGACTACGAGATGCAGGTTCACTCGGTTCAGGGCGAGGTGTTTTTCGAAGTATCCATGGCGGACGCCTGGGTCTGGGACATGTACCGGCCCGCACGCTTCGTCAAGCAGGTACGCGTGTTGACATTCAAGGACGTCAACATCGAGGAGCTCAACAAGAGCGATCTCGAACTTCCGGGCGGCTGAGCCCGCTCTCCGGGGGAGACCCAGGGGGCATCCGAGGAGGATTCGAGGGAAGACCCGAAGGGGATCGCTCGTCGCCTCCGGAGGACTGCCCCCACCTTCGGGTGATCCCCGGCTTCGGGGGATCGATTCCCACCTCCGGGTGGCCGAGTTGTCCACAATCCACGAGTTGTCCACCAAGATCCACAAGCCGGGGCCGAACGCGTCAGAGTCGGTCCCGGAGGTGGTGCCGATATGAACGCACGGGGGGCACTCGGGCGGTTCGGCGAGGATTTGGCGGCGCGACTGCTGACCGAAGCAGGCATGTCCGTACTGGAACGGAACTGGCGCTGTCGTGCCGGTGAGATCGACATCGTCGCGTTGGACGGCGACGCACTCGTGGTCTGCGAGGTGAAGACCCGCAGGTCGGGTGCCTTCGAACACCCGATGGCGGCGGTCACGCCGGTCAAGGCGGATCGGCTGCGACGGCTGGCCGGGATCTGGCTCCACCGGCACGGAGGCCCGCCGCCCGGCGGGGTCAGGATCGACCTGGTCGGCGTGGTGCTGCCCAGACGTGGAGCGCCCGTCGTCGAGCATGCGCGCGGGGTGGCCTGATGGGGTTCGCGCGGGCGTGTTCAGTGGCGCTCGTCGGCGTCGAGGGCGTGGTGGTGGAGGTTCAGGCGGACCTGGAGGCGGGGGTGGCCGCGTTCACCCTGGTGGGGCTGCCGGACAAGAGCCTGGTGGAGAGTCGGGACCGGGTCAGGGCCGCGGTCGTGAACTCCGGGGCAGAGTGGCCACAGAAGAAACTCACGGTGGGTCTGTCACCGGCCTCCGTGCCGAAGGGCGGCTCCGGATTCGATCTGGCGGTGGCCTGTGCGGTGCTGGGTGCGGCCGAGCGGATCGATCCGGAGTCCATCGCCGATGTGGTGATGATCGGTGAGCTGGGGCTCGACGGTCGGGTGCGGCCGGTGCGCGGAGTACTGCCCGCCGTGCTCGCCGCGGCGGACGCCGGGTACCGCCAGGTCGTCGTGCCCGAGCAGACCGCGGGGGAGGCGGCGCTGGTGCCCGGGGTCTCGGTTCTCGGAGTGCGGAGCCTGCGGCAGCTGATCGCGGTGCTCTGCGACGAGCCGGTGCCGGAGGAGCGGCAGGCCCACGACGAGGGGCGCCCCGACACCATGCTGGCCGGGCTGATGGTGCCCGGTGCGGGGATCGGCACCGGGCTCGCCCGGGGGCCCGGCCAGGGCGACGGCAACCTGCCGGATCTCGCGGACGTGGCGGGGCAGTTGCGGCCCCGCAAGGCGCTGGAGGTCGCCGCGGCGGGGGGTCACCATCTGCTGCTCTCCGGGCCGCCGGGTGCCGGCAAGACCATGCTGGCCGAGCGATTGCCGGCGATCCTGCCCGTGTTGACGAGGAAGGAGTCCCTGGAGGTCACCGCGGTGCACTCGGTGGCCGGCATTCTGCCGTCGGGGGAACCGCTGGTTACCCGGGCGCCGTACTGCGCACCGCACCACTCGGCGACCATGCAGTCGTTGGTCGGCGGGGGCAACGGGCTGCCGAGGCCCGGTGCGGTCTCCCTGGCCCACCGAGGGATTCTCTTTCTGGACGAGGCACCGGAATTCTCCATGCGGGTGCTGGACGCGTTGCGCCAGCCACTGGAGTCGGGGCATGTGGTGGTGGCACGCAGCGCCGGGGTGGTGCGGCTGCCCGCCAGATTCCTGATGGTGCTGGCCGCCAATCCCTGCCCGTGCGGCCGGCACTCACTCAGCGGCGCCGGTTGCGAGTGCGCGCCGTCGACGGTCCGCCGCTATCAGTCGAGGCTCTCCGGGCCCTTGCTCGACCGGGTCGATCTGCGGGTGGCCGTCGATCCCGTCAGGCGCGAGGACCTGATGGGGCAGAGCGGCAGGGGCGAGTCGACGGCCACCGTCGCGGCCCGGGTCCGGGAGGCGAGGGCGCGGGCGGCACAACGGTTGGCCGGCACGGCGTGGACGACCAACAGCGAGGTGCCCGGCCACGAGCTGCGGACCCGGCTGGTCGTGGCACCGGGCGCGCTCATGGAAGCCGAACGGGACATGGAACGCGGCATACTCACGGCTCGGGGCCTGGACCGGGTGCTCAGGGTGGCGTGGACCGTCGCCGATCTGCGCGGTGCCGACCGGCCGGAAGCCTCCGACATCGCGGTGGCGCTGGAACTGCGGACCGGGATCCCCCGAGGCACCCTGACGAAGGCCGGAGCCTCATGACAGTGCGGGCGGACCATGACCAGGGGCAGCACCTGGGGCGCGCATCGGGGTGGGACCCGGAGTCAGGCGCGGGGCCCGAGCCAGGACCGGAGGGGGAGCCGGGAGCGGCGGTGAGCGATCGGGAACGCCTGGCGCGGGCCGCGCTGACCCGCATCCTGGAGCCGGGGGACGAGCGCGGCGGCCGATGGCTGCGCGAACTCGGCGCCGTCGAGCTGATACGGCGGATCACCACCAGGGACGGGGCGGCGGAGCAAATGACCGGAATGACTCCGAAACGTCTCGACGGGTACCGGTTACGGGCCGAGAGCGCCGAGCCCGAGCAGGACTTCGCGGCAGTCGCAGCACTCGGTGGACGGTTCGTCTGCCCCGGCGAGCGGGAGTGGCCCAGCCAGCTCGACGACCTGGGACACGCCAGGCCGATCGGCCTGTGGGTGCGGGGACCGCGCGATCTGCGGCTCTGGGCGCTGCGCTCGGTCGCCGTGGTCGGTGCCCGTGCCTGCACGCCGTACGGCTCCCACATGGCGGCGAGCCTCGGTGCGGGTCTCGCCGAGCTGGGGTGGGTGGTGGTCTCGGGAGCGGCGTTCGGGGTGGACGGGGCAGCTCATCGTGGCGCGCTCGCTGTCGATGGGGCGACGATGGCGGTCCTGGCCTGCGGCGTGGACGTCGCCTATCCCCGGGGCCACGCCGAGCTGATCGGACGCATGGCGGAACAGGGGCTCGTCATCGGCGAATTGCCACCATCCGATCATCCGACCCGCAGCAGGTTCATCCTCCGGAACCGGGTCATCGCCGCGTTGACGCGCGGGACGGTGGTGGTCGAGGCCGAATACCGCAGCGGTTCGCTGGTCACCGCACGCTGCGCGCAGCGGCTCGGCCGCTTCACCATGGGTGTGCCGGGCCCCGCCACCAGCGGGTTGTCGGCAGGAGTCCATGAACTGCTCCGCGGGGAAGGCATCCTGGTGACGGACGCCGCGGAAGTAGCCGAACTGGTGGGGGACATCGGTGAACTGGCCCCGGCCAGGCATGGCCCCGTACACCCCAGGGACCTGCTGGACGCCGTCTCCGCCAGGGTCCTCGACGCGCTGCCGTCGCGCGGGGCCGTCAGCGGGCGCGAGGTGGCCCGCGCGGCGGGAACCAGCGCCGACGAAGCGCTCGGCAGACTGTACGAACTGCACTCACTGGGGTTCGTCGAACGTGATGGCGACGGATGGCGGTTGACGCCGCGACGTATATGCAATGGCGACGCGCGGCGAGGCGGTACTTGACCTGGAGCATTCGGGTGAAAAGGTGATGCCGATGACCTCGGCGGATCCTTCAGCGACCCTTCCGGGGCCGGCGCACGCGGCGACGGCCCCGGAACTCAGGCATGTTGGATCGACCGGTATGGCACAGCGCCGATCCGCTGTCCTGCGCGGACCGCGACGCCTCAGTCACGCTACGCTCGCAAGGAATCCGATTCAGACACAAGTCCCCCAGCACTTCACAGCAGAACGGCTCAAGGCACCACATGCCCCAGCACACCTCCGGGTCTGACCGCGCGGCAGTACCACCGGCTGCGCGTGGCACTGTGCGCCCCCCTGCCCCCTCCTCGCTCGACGAGTTGTGGCGTTCCTACAAGTCCACGGGCGACGAGCGGCTGCGGGAGCAGCTGATCCTGCACTACTCGCCGCTGGTGAAGTACGTCGCGGGCAGGGTGAGTGTGGGCCTGCCTTCCAACGTCGAGCAGGCGGACTTCGTCTCCTCGGGCGTCTTCGGACTGATCGACGCGATCGAGAAGTTCGACATCGAGCGCGCGATCAAGTTCGAGACGTACGCGATCACCCGCATCCGGGGCGCGATGATCGACGAACTCCGGGCGCTGGACTGGATCCCGCGCTCGGTGCGCCAGAAGGCGCGGGCGGTGGAACGTGCCTACGCCACGCTGGAGGCGCAGCTGCGACGCACTCCTTCCGAGCCGGAGGTCGCTGCGGAAATGGGCATCGCGCTGGAGGAACTGCACGCGGTTTTCAGCCAGTTGTCGCTCGCCAACGTGGTCGCGCTGGAAGAGCTGCTGCACGTCGGCGGCGAGGGCGGCGACCGGCTGAGCCTGATGGACACGCTGGAGGACACCGCCGCCGACGATCCGGTCGAAGTCGCCGAGGACCGTGAGCTCAGGCGGCTGCTCGCCCGGGCGATCAACACGCTTCCGGAGCGTGAGAAGACGGTTGTCACGCTCTACTACTACGAGGGCCTCACGCTCGCCGAGATCGGCAACGTGCTCGGGGTCACCGAGAGCCGTGTCAGCCAGATCCACACCAAATCGGTGCTGCAACTGCGCGCGAAACTGGCCGACGCCGGCCGCTGACCCCCTCCTGGTGGCCGGTGCGGTTGTGGCTGCTTCGGGCACCAATAGGGGCCTTACGCGCCCTCTCGGACACCGGTCGCCGTAGAGTGGACGGGTGCCCAGGATTCGAGCGGCCTCGGTGGCCGAGCACCGGACCATGCAGCGCGACGCCCTCCTGGACGCCGCCCGCTCCCTGCTGTCCGAGGGCGGTACGGAGGCGTTGACCTTCCCCGCTCTCGCCGAACGCACGGGCCTCGCCCGGTCCTCCGTCTATGAGTACTTCCGCTCCCGTGCGGCCGTCGTCGAAGAGCTCTGCGCCGTCGACTTCCCCGTCTGGGCGGCCGAGGTCGAAGGCGCGATGGAGCAGGCCGCCACGCCGGAGGCGAAGATCGAGGCCTACGTACGGCGACAGCTCGACCTCGTCGGCGACCGCCGCCACCGGGCGGTCGTCGCGATCTCGGCGAGCGAACTGGACGCGGGCGCACGCGAGAAGATCAGGGCCGCGCACGGCGGGCTGATCGCCATGATCGTCGAGGCGCTCGGCGACCTCGGCCACGAACAGCCGAGGCTGGCGGCGATGTTGCTGCAGGGCTCGGTGGACGCCGCGGTGCGGCGTATCGAACTCGGCGTGGCGGAGGAGCCGGGCGTGATCGCGGACACCGCTGTCGCCATGATCCTGCGCGGCGTGCAGGGCGTACAGGACTGACGTCGGCGTCGCACGGCGGCGACGAGCAGAACGCCGGGGGCGGCGAGCCCGTCCCCGGCCCCCTCGGCCGAGGGCCGCGGCTCCGGTACGCCGAACACCGGCAGCAGCCGGGACGGCCCCCGCCGCAGCAGCCCGGGCGGCAGCAGCGACAACGGATCCAGATACGCGGCACCGCGCCGCAGCCCCCAGTGCAGACAGCCCGACGCGCAGTGGAAGGGCCCCGCCTCCATGACTGCCACGACCTGTCCCGCCACCACCTCCTCGTCCTTCGCGACCAGCGCGCGCACCGGCTCGTACGTGGTCCGCTGCGGTGGATCACCCGTCCCGGCCACCTCGATCGCCAGTACCCCGCGCCCCGCCACACGTCCCGCGAACGAGACCCGGCCCGAGGCCGCGGCGAGCACCGTCGTGCCCGGTTCCGCGGCGAGATCCACCCCGCGGTGGCCCCGCCCGTAGGCGTCGGCCGGCGGCTCCCATCCCCGTACGACCGCGGGCCGCCCGGACAGCGGCCACACGGCGGCAGGCGCGGCCCCCGTCCCTGCCGCTGTTGCGATCGGCGCACCGCACAGCGTCGCGAGAAGGGTCACCACCGCCACGAGCGCGGCCTCGCGGAAACGGAATCCGCGCACGAGCCGGAGTCGGCGCACGAGCCGGAGTCGGCGCACGAGCCGGAGTCGGCGCACGAGCCGGAGTCCGCGCACGAGCCGGAGTCCGCGCACGAGCCGGAGTCCGCGCACGAGCCGGAGTCCGCGCACGACAAGGGAAAGGGAAACGGTCGGATCGGGTGTGCATCGCATGGCAGAACGGTCCCGTGCCGCGCGGATTCGCGGGGATCATGGTCCGGATCTGTGGACTACCGACCGGTTGTGGACAACGCCGTCACCCGGCACCCGGCCCGTCCCGTACACTTCCTATGGCGATCCGGGTCACCGGGTCGACTTCGCACGCCCCGCCACCTCCCTCTCTGCGGGTGGTGGCCGCGCTCCTCGGTCCCTTGTGGCACGGCGCGTCGGGGCGTCAGGCGCGACAGCAATCCTGCGGTCGCGGCAACCGAGCACCTCAAGGAGTACGGCCATGGCCGTCGTCACGATGCGGGAGCTGCTGGAAAGCGGCGTCCACTTCGGTCACCAGACCCGTCGCTGGAACCCGAAGATGAAGCGCTTCATCTTCACCGAGCGCAACGGCATCTACATCATCGACCTGCTCCAGTCGCTGTCGTACATCGACCGCGCCTACGAGTTCGTCAAGGAGACCGTCGCCCACGGCGGCTCCATCATGTTCGTCGGTACGAAGAAGCAGGCCCAGGAGGCCATCGCCGAGCAGGCGACGCGCGTCGGCATGCCGTACGTCAACCAGCGTTGGCTCGGTGGCATGCTCACCAACTTCTCCACCGTCTACAAGCGCCTTCAGCGTCTGAAGGAGCTCGAGCTCATCGACTTCGAGGACGTGGCCGCCTCCGGCCTCACCAAGAAGGAACTCCTGGTCCTCTCCCGCGAGAAGGCCAAGCTGGAGAAGACCCTCGGTGGTATCCGCGAGATGCAGAAGGTGCCGAGCGCCGTCTGGATCGTCGACACCAAGAAGGAGCACATCGCCGTCGGTGAGGCGCGCAAGCTCCACATCCCGGTCGTCGCGATCCTCGACACCAACTGCGACCCCGACGAGGTCGACTACAAGATTCCGGGCAACGACGACGCGATCCGCTCCGTCACCCTGCTCACCCGCGTGATCGCCGACGCCGTCGCCGAGGGCCTCATCGCCCGTTCCGGTGCCGCCACCGGTGACTCGAAGCCGGGCGAGAAGGCCGCCGGCGAGCCGCTCGCCGAGTGGGAGCGCGACCTGCTCGAGGGCGACAAGAAGGCCGACGCCGAGGTGCAGACCTCCGCCGAGACCGAGAAGGTTGCGGACGCCGCCGAGACGCCGGCCGAGGCCGCTGCCGAGGCCCCGGCTGCCGAGGCCCCCGCCGCCGAGGCTCCGGCCGCGGACGCCGAGCAGGCCTGACACCTCCGTCTCCGTCACGGCTGAATGACGGCGGGGCCGGTGCCACGAGCACCGCCCCCGCCGTTTACCCGTAGATCTTTCAGACTTCGAGAGAGAAACACAGACTCATGGCGAACTACACCGCCGCTGACGTCAAGAAGCTCCGCGAGCTGACCGGCGCCGGCATGATGGACTGCAAGAAGGCGCTCGACGAGGCCGAGGGCAACGTCGACAAGGCCGTCGAGGCGCTCCGTATCAGGGGTCAGAAGGGCGTCGCCAAGCGCGAGGGCCGTTCTGCCGAGAACGGCGCCGTCGTCTCCCTCATCTCCGAGGACAAGACCTCCGGCGTTCTGCTCGAGCTGAAGTGCGAGACGGACTTCGTCGCCAAGGGCGAGAAGTTCCAGACCGTCGCCAACACGCTCGCCGCCCACGTCGCCGCGACCTCCCCGGCCGACCTGGCCGAGCTGCTCGCCTCCGAGATCGAGGCCGGCAAGACCGTTCAGGCGTACGTCGACGAGGCCAACGCCAACCTCGGCGAGAAGATCGTCCTGGACCGCTTCACGCAGTTCACCGGCGGTTACGTGGCTGCGTACATGCACCGCACGATGCCCGACCTCCCGCCGCAGGTCGGTGTCCTGGTCGAGCTCGACAAGGAGAACGCCGAGGCCGCCAAGGACGTCGCGCAGCACATCGCCGCCTTCGCCCCGAAGTACCTCAACCGCGACGAGGTCCCGGCCGAGACGGTCGAGAACGAGCGTCGTGTCGCCGAGGCCACCTCTCGCGAGGAGGGCAAGCCGGAGGCCGCCCTTCCGAAGATCGTCGAGGGTCGCGTCAATGGTTTCTTCAAGGACGTCGTCGTCCTGGAGCAGGCGTTCGCCAAGGACAACAAGAAGTCTGTCCAGAAGGTTCTGGACGAGGCCGGTGTCGCCCTGAAGCGCTTCTCGCGCATCAAGGTCGGCATCTGAGTCCGTCCGCGAACAACGGTGGACCCCGTTAGGGTCCAGTGCAGTCGTCGGCCGCACTCATGCCGTACGACCGCAGATCTGACGAGGAGGCCATTGCCGCTGAGGGACACCAGACCCACCGGCAATGGCCTTCTTCGTATGTGCACGAGGAGAATCTCCATGAACAAGGGCGCGGACGCCGCCAAAGGTGACCACAAGCGCGAGGACGGCAAGGTGCCCGGACGCTTCATGCTGAAGCTGTCCGGAGAGGCGTTCGCAGGCGGCGGAGGTCTCGGCGTAGACCCCGACGTCGTACACGCCATCGCCCGGGAAATCGCGGCAGTCGTCCGCGGCGGCGCGGAAATCGCGATTGTCATCGGCGGCGGCAACTTCTTCCGCGGTGCCGAACTTCAGCAGCGCGGCATGGACCGGGCCCGGTCCGACTACATGGGCATGCTCGGCACGGTCATGAACTGCCTGGCTCTCCAGGACTTCCTGGAGAAGGAGGGCATCGACTCCCGGGTCCAGACCGCCATCACCATGGGACAGGTCGCGGAGCCGTACATCCCGCTGCGCGCCGTGCGCCACCTGGAGAAGGGCCGCGTCGTCATCTTCGGCGCCGGTATGGGGATGCCGTACTTCTCCACCGACACCACCGCCGCCCAGCGCGCCCTGGAGATCGACGCCCAGGCGCTCCTCATGGGTAAGAACGGCGTGGACGGGGTCTACGACTCCGACCCGAAGACCAACCCCGACGCGGTGAAGTTCGACGCCCTTGAGTACAGCGAGGTGCTCGCCCGCGATCTCAAGGTCGCCGACGCCACCGCCATCACGCTCTGCCGTGACAACCAGCTGCCGATCCTCGTCTTCGAACTGACCGCCACGGGCAATATCGCCCGCGCGGTCAAGGGTGAGAAGATCGGCACGCTCGTGAGTGACCAGGGCACCCGGGCCTGAGAACCGGGGGGTCTTCCCGGGAAGCCGCGGGAGGGCCCGGGGCCTGTGGGGAACACCCCGGGACAGGTTCCGAAGGATGGACAACGGCCTGCCGGTCGGACACCGTGCAGGTGAGGACGCGACCCAGGACCCGCCGGGCCCGAGCACGCCGGGCCCACTCAAGACACGCAGGAGCACGTGGTGATCGAAGAAACCCTCCTTGAGGCCGAGGAGAAGATGGAGAAGGCCGTCGTCGTCGCGAAGGAGGACTTCGCCGCGATCCGTACCGGCCGTGCCCACCCGGCGATGTTCAACAAGATCGTCGCCGACTACTACGGCGCGCTGACCCCGATCAACCAGCTCGCCTCGTTCTCGGTGCCCGAGCCGCGCATGGCCGTCGTGACGCCGTTCGACAAGACCGCGCTGCGCAACATCGAACAGGCCATCCGCGACTCGGATCTCGGCGTCAACCCGAGCAACGACGGCAATATCATCCGAGTGACCTTCCCGGACCTCACCGAGGAGCGTCGTCGCGAGTACATCAAGGTCGCGAAGACGAAGGCCGAGGACTCCAAGATCTCCATCCGGGCCGTGCGCCGCAAGGCCAAGGAGATTCTCGACAAGCTGGTCAAGGACAAGGAGACCGGCGAGGACGAGGTGCGTCGCGCCGAGAAGGAACTCGACGACACCACCGCGAAGTACGTCGCACAGGTCGACGAGCTGCTCAAGCACAAGGAAGCCGAGCTGCTCGAAGTCTGATGAATGACTCTTCCTGGGGCGCCCCGCAGAGAGCCGGCCACTGGGGTCCGCCCGAGACGCAGGCAGCTCCGGCGGGTTCTGCATACGATGTGCATGGCGCCCAGCAGACTCGGCCCATGCCCATCGTGCCGGACGCCCCCGACGCAGGTAGAGACGCTGACGACCGTGATGACCGGGACCGGGGGGCCGCACGCCTGAGCGGCGGCCCCCTGTTCCGCGACGAGAAGCCGCAGGAGCCCATGTCCACCGCGCCGCCTCCCCCGCAGAAGAAACGTGCGGGTCGTGACCTGCGAGCCGCCATAGGGGTCGGTGTGGGGCTCGGCGCCGTCATCGTCGCCTCGCTGTTCATCGTGAAGGCCGTCTTCGTCGGTGTGATCGCCGTCGCCGTCGTCGTGGGCCTGTGGGAGCTCACCTCCCGGCTGGAGGAGCGCAAGGGCATCAAGGCGCCGCTCATCCCGCTGGCGGTCGGTGGCGCTGCGATGGTCGTGGCCGGATACGCGCGGGGTGCCGAGGGCGCCTGGGTGGCGATGGCGCTGACCGCGCTCGCGGTGCTCGTCTGGCGGATGACCGAGCCTCCGGAGGGCTACCTCAAGGACGTCACGGCCGGCGTGTTCGCCGCGTTCTACGTGCCGTTCCTGGCCACCTTCGTGGCCATGCTCCTGACCGCGGACGACGGACCGCAGCGGGTGCTCACCTTCCTGCTGCTGACCGTGGTCAGCGACACGGGCGCGTACGCCGTCGGCTGGCGCTTCGGGAAGCACAAGCTCGCGCCGCGCATCAGCCCCGGGAAGACCCGCGAGGGCCTGTTCGGGGCCGTCGCCTTCGCGATGGCCGCCGGTGCGCTGTGCATGCAGTTCCTGATCGACGGCGGTTCCTGGTGGCAGGGGCTGCTGCTGGGGCTCGCGGTCGCGGCCACCGCCACCCTCGGTGACCTGGGCGAGTCGATGATCAAGCGGGACCTCGGAATCAAGGACATGGGCACGCTGCTGCCGGGGCACGGCGGCATCATGGACCGGCTGGACTCGCTGCTGCCGACCGCCCCAGTGGTCTGGCTGCTGCTGGTGCTGTTCGTGGGCTCCGGCTGATCCCCCGAGCTCTACCTTCCTGACCTGGGCTTTTGCGAGTGAGGGTCCGTTGTCCACAGGGCGGCGGGCCCTCACTGTTCTGTCTGCGACACTGGATGGACCATGCCTAAGCCCGGAGAACTCACTTTCGTCGCGCCCCGCGGAGCCAAGAAGCCGCCGCGGCATCTCGCCGACCTCACGCCCGCCGAGCGCAAGGAAGCCGTTGCCGCGATCGGCGAGAAGCCGTTCCGCGCCCAGCAGCTCTCGCAGCACTACTTCGCGCGGTACGCGCACGACCCGGCGGAGTGGACCAACATCCCGGCCGGTTCGCGGGACAAGCTCGCCGAAGCGATGTTCCCCGATCTGATGTCCGTGGTCCGCCACATCAGCTGCGACGACGACACCACCCGTAAGACGCTGTGGAAGCTGCACGACGGGACGCTCGTCGAGTCCGTCCTGATGCGCTACCCGGAGCGGGTGACGATGTGTATCTCGTCACAGGCGGGATGCGGGATGAACTGCCCCTTCTGCGCCACGGGACAGGCCGGTCTCGACCGCAATCTGTCGACCGCCGAGATCGTGCACCAGATCGTGGACGGCATGCGGGCGCTGCGCGACGGGGAGGTCCCGGGAGGCCCGGCGCGGCTTTCCAACATCGTCTTCATGGGCATGGGTGAACCGCTGGCCAACTACAAGCGGGTCGTCGGCGCGATCCGCCGGCTGACCGACCCGGAGCCGGACGGGCTGGGGCTCTCGCAGCGCGGGATCACCGTCTCCACCGTCGGCCTGGTGCCCGCGATGCTCCGCTTCGCCGACGAGGGCTTCAAGTGCCGTCTCGCCGTGTCGCTGCACGCCCCGGACGACGAGCTGCGCGACACGCTCGTCCCCGTGAACACGCGGTGGAAGGTGCGTGAGGTGCTGGACGCCGCGTGGGAGTACGCGGAGAAGTCCGGCCGTCGCATCTCCATCGAGTACGCGCTGATCCGGGACATCAACGACCAGGCATGGCGCGGCGATCGGCTCGGCCGGCTCCTCAAGGGGAGGCGGGTGCACGTCAACCTGATCCCGCTGAACCCCACGCCCGGGTCCCAGTGGACCGCGTCGCGTCCCGAGGACGAGAAGGCCTTCGTCGAGGCGATCGCGGCACACGGGGTGCCGGTGACCGTGCGGGACACCCGCGGCCAGGAGATCGACGGCGCCTGCGGGCAGTTGGCGGCGGCCGAGCGCTGAGGCCGGAACGGCCCGTGTAACCTGGGCCTGAAATCAACTTCATAGAATCAACTTCATATTCCGACAGGGGAGCGCCACAGCGCTGAGAGTGCGGCACCGAGGACAGGTCGGCCGCAGACCCTCTGAACCTCGCCCGGGTCATTCCGGGTAGGAAGTTCGGTCATCAACTCATGCTGTTGCGCCCTGCCCGCCTCCCGTGGGCAGGGCCGCGTCTCTTCCTGGCCAAAACCCAGGAGGAATCCACAATGAGCACCACGCGCAGGACCAAGCAGCTCGCGGCGACGGCCGTTGCCGCCGCGCTCGGCGTCACCGCGCTTGCCGGATGCGGGAGTTCCGATACGTCGGACTCCGGTTCCGGCTCCGAGAAGAGCTCGGGCTCGAAGACCGTGACGCTCGTCAGCCATGACTCCTTCAACGCCTCCAAGGACGTGCTGAAGGAGTTCACCGAGCAGACCGGCTACACCGTCAAGGTACTGAAGAGCGGCGACGCGGGTGTCGCGCTCAACCAGGAGATCCTGACCAAGGGCTCCCCGCGCGGTGACGTGTTCTTCGGCGTCGACAACACCCTGCTCTCCCGCGCCCTCGGCAGCGGTCTCTTCACGCCGTACGCGGCGAAGGGCATCGACCAGGTGGCGTCCGATACCCAACTCGACGCCACCGAGCACCGGGTCACGCCGATCGACACCGGCGACATCTGTGTCAACTACGACAAGAAGTACTTCGCCGACAAGAAGCTCGCGCCGCCGCAGTCCTTCGAGGACCTGACGAAGCCCGCGTACAAGAACCTCCTCGTCACCGAGAACGCCCAGACCTCCTCGCCCGGCCTCGGCTTCCTCCTCGGCACCGTCGCGACCTACGGCGAGAAGGGCTACCAGGGCTACTGGAAGAAGCTGAAGAGCAACGGCGTCAAGGTCGTCGACGGCTGGGAGCAGGCGTACAACGAGGAGTTCTCCGGCTCCGCGGGCGGCAAGAACGCCAAGGCCGACCGGCCGCTCGTCGTCTCGTACGCCTCCAGCCCGCCCGTCGAGGTGCTCTACGCGAAGCCGCAGCCCACTGCCGCCCCGACCGGGGTCGCCACCGGGACCTGCTTCCGCCAGATCGAGTTCGCGGGGCTGCTGAGCGGCGCGAAGAACGAGGCGGGCGGCAAGGCCCTGCTGGACTTCCTGATCAGCAAGAGGTTCCAGGAGGACATGCCGCTCAACATGTTCGTGAACCCGGTCACCAAGGGCGCGAAACTGCCGGAGCTCTTCACGAAGTTCGGTGCAACGGTGGACAGGCCGACGACCGTCGCCCCGGACCAGATCTCCAAGAACCGTGAGCAGTGGGTCCAGTCGTGGTCCTCGCTCGTAGTGAAGTAGCGAAGACGCCCGTACGCGGAACGGGCGCGGGCGGGCAGGGCCCGGGCGGGACGGGCCCGGGCGGGACGGGTGCGCACCGGGACGGGCCGCGTGGTGAGGAGCCGCGCGGCCGCTCCGGGCACGCGGACGTCGCGCGCGCGAAGGCGCGGCGCGGGGGCGCGGCGCGGCTCGGCCTGATGACCCTGCCCGTCGCGTTCTTCGCCCTGTTCTTCGCCTATCCGGTCACCGCGATCGTCGGCCGTGGCCTGAAGGCTGACGGCGTCTGGCAGTTCGGCCGGATCGGCGAGGTGCTGACCCGGCCGGACATCCGTGACGTCCTCTGGTTCACCACCTGGCAGGCGCTCGCCTCGACCGCGCTGACCCTGCTGATCGCACTGCCCGGCGCCTATGTCTTCGCCCGCTTCGACTTCCCCGGCAAACAACTGCTGCGGGCGGTCGTCACCGTGCCGTTCGTCCTGCCGACCGTTGTCGTCGGGACAGCCTTCCTGGCACTGGTGGGACGCGGCGGGTTCATGGACGAGCTCTGGGGCGTGCGCCTCGACACCACCGTCTGGGCGATTCTGCTCGCCCATGTCTTCTTCAACTACGCGGTGGTCGTACGGACCGTGGGCGGGTTGTGGTCACAGCTCGACCCGCGGCAGGAGGAAGCCGCCCGGGTGCTGGGAGCCGGGCGGTTCGCCGCCTGGCGGCGGGTCACCCTGCCGGCCCTCGCACCCGCCGTGGCCGCCGCCGCGTTGATGGTCTTTCTCTTCACCTTCACCTCTTTCGGCGTCGTGCAGATCCTCGGCGGTCCGGGATACGCCACGCTGGAGGTGGAGATCTACCGGCAGACCGCCCAACTGCTCGCCCTGCCGACGGCCGCCGTGCTGACGCTGGTGCAGTTCGCCGCGGTCGGCGCGATCCTCGCCGTGCACGCGTGGACCGTACGGCGCAGGGAGACCGCCCTGAAACTGGTCGACCCCGCGCAGACCGCCCGCAGGCCGCGCGGTGCCGCGCAATGGGCGCTGCTCTGCGGGGTGCTGCTGTCCGTGCTGGTGCTGATCCTGCTGCCGCTCGGGGTGCTGGTGGAGCGCTCACTGGCCACGCCCGGCGGCCACGGCCTCGACTACTACCGTGCCCTGGGGTCCGTGGACGCGGGCGGCGGTACGTTCCTGGTCGCGCCGCTCGAAGCGGTCTGGAACTCCATTCAGTACGCACTGGTCGCGACGGTCATCGCGCTGGTCGTCGGCGGGCTCGCCGCCGCGGCGCTGACCCGGCGCACGGGCCGGCTCGTGCGCGGTTTCGACGCCTTGCTGATGTTGCCGCTCGGGGTGTCCGCGGTCACCGTCGGCTTCGGTTTCCTGATCACCCTGGACAAGCCCCCGCTGGATCTGCGGACTTCGTGGATTCTGGTGCCGCTCGCCCAGGCGTTGGTCGGCGTGCCCTTCGTCGTACGGACCATGCTGCCGGTCCTGCGCGCGGTGGACGGCCGACTGAGGGAGGCGGCCGCGGTGCTCGGCGCGTCGCCCCTGCGGGCCTGGCGGGAAGTCGATCTGCCGCTGGTGCGAAGGGCGTTGCTGGTCGCGGCCGGCTTCGCGTTCGCGGTGTCGCTCGGTGAGTTCGGCGCGACGGTGTTCATCGCGCGGCCCGACCGCCCGACGCTGCCGGTCGCCGTGGCCCGGCTGCTGGGACGGGCCGGGGAGCTCAACTACGGCCAGGCGATGGCCCTCAGCACCCTTCTGATGGTGGTCTGCGCGGTGTCGCTGCTGCTGCTCGAACGTATTCGCACGGACCGGTCCGGGGAGTTCTAGAGATGCTGACACTGGAATCGGCCACGGTTCGCTTCGGCGAGCGTGCGGCGCTCGACCGGGTGGATCTGGAGGTCGCCGAGCACGAGATCGTATGCGTACTGGGGCCGAGCGGCAGCGGCAAGTCGACGCTGCTGAGGGTGGTCGCCGGACTGCGTCCGCCGGACGGTGGCCGGGTGCTGCTGGACGGCGCGGACCAGGCGGGGGTGCCGGTACACCGGCGCGGTCTCGGCCTGATGTTCCAGGACCACCAGCTGTTTCCGCACCGGGACGTCGGCGCCAACGTCGCCTTCGGGCTGCGGATGCGCGGGGTGTCGCGGCGCGATCAGGAGCACCGGGTCGGCGAACTCCTCGACCTGGTGGGCCTGCCCGGCGCCGAACGGCGGGCCGTCGCCGCGCTGTCCGGTGGCGAGCAGCAGCGTGTCGCCCTCGCACGGGCGCTCGCTCCACGCCCCAAGCTGCTGATGCTGGACGAGCCGCTCGGCCAGCTCGACCGCGGCCTGCGTGAACGGCTCGTTGTCGAACTGCGCACGCTCTTCGGGCGGTTGGGTACGACGGTGCTCGCCGTCACCCACGACCAGGGAGAGGCGTTCGCCCTCGCCGACCGGGTCGTGGTGATGCGCGACGGGCGGATCGCCCAGGTGGGCACCCCGCTGGAGGTCTGGCAGCGGCCCGCCTCCGCCTTCGTCGCCCGGTTTCTCGGCTTCGACAACGTGGTGGAGGCGACAGTGACCGGCACGGCCGCCGACACGGTGTGGGGCACGGTGCCGGTGCCCGAAGGCTCGCCGCAGGGGGCGTGCGATCTGCTGGTGCGCCCGGCCGGCGTCCGGATCGGTGCCCCGGACGACGGGCTGCGCTGCACGGTCGGGAGGCGTACGTTCCGGGGCAACCACGTCGCCGTCCAGCTGATCCCGGAAGGTGCTCCGGTGCTGGAGGCGGAGTGCGCGCTGAGGGACGCGCCGGAGGAGGGCGCGGCGGTCGGGGTCGGCTTCGACGCGACGGAGACCGTTGTCCTGCCCGCTGCCTTCTGAGGGTCGTACTGCGCCTACCCGCTGCTGGTGCGCGCCGCCCGGGAAGCGGGCGATGCCGTGACCGGGGCGCGCTTCGACTTCGCGCTCGACGCGCTGCTGTCCGGATTCGAAAGGGAAGTGGCGCAGGGCTGTTCGCGCGACCGGGCGAACCACTCAGGCTCGCCGGCCGCAGCGCGCAGAGCCGTCGACCAGCGCGCGGCGACGTCTGGCGAGTTCCCCTGAGCCCTGCTGAGTCCTCGTTCCAGTGGGGAGGCGGATCTTCCTCATTCGTCGAGTAGCCCGCCATGCGGTAAGGGCGAACCCGGCCCGTATCAGTGCGGCGTATCCGGGTCATGCCCCTTCGACCGGACTCGCGTGGCCCGGCGGTGGCCGCGTCCACTGGACCGGCCGAGCGGCGTCCGACGGTTCCGTCCGCCGTTTCCCATGGTGTCCGTGCAAGCTGGAGGGGACACGCGGAAGGTCCGGAACGACTCATCGTAAGGACGGGAACAATGACCGGTTCAGCACGCGAGGGTATCGACATCACCCGCGTCCTCGACGCTCCGCGGGAACGCGTCTTCGAAGCGTGGACCACCCCCGAGCACTTCGCCGCCTGGTACGGCGGGGACGCCGAGGTTCCGCTCGACCGGTTGTCGATGGACGTCAGGCCGGGCGGCGCCTGGAGCCTGGTCATCGTGGTGCCGGGCACCGAGATGCCGTTCCACGGGGTCTACCGCGAGGTGGTCGCGCCGGAGCGGCTGGTTTTTACGCTGAAGGATGCCACCGCGCCCGCCGACATCGAGGGCGAGACCGTCACGGTCACGTTCACCGACCGGGGCGCCAGGACCACGGAAATGGTGTTCACGCAGCGCGGCGGCAACCTCACGGCCGAGCAGTACGCGGCGGCCGAGGACGGCTGGGAGGCCTTCTTCGACGCACTGGTGGCCCGTCTCGCGTCCCTCTGAACCGGTTCCGTTTTCCGGTTAGCGGCCGGCTCCCGGCCGCGGGTCCGCCGACAACCGGGCGAGCGCCTCGGGCGCCTCGTCCACCGTGTCCACGAGCGCGATTCGGGATCCCATCGTCCGGCCGTCGGCCAGCGCGCGCAGCAGCGGCCAGGCGGGCAGCTCCCGGGTCCAGTGCGTGCGGCCGACCAGCACCATCGGGGTCGGTCCGCCGCGCGAGCCGTAGTAGTTCGGCGTCGCGTTGCCGAAGATCTCCTGTACGGTGCCGGCCGCGCCGGGCAGGAAGATCACTCCCGCCGTGGAGCGGGCGAGCAGTCCGTCCTCGCGCAGGGCGTTGGCGAAGTACTTGGCGATGTTGTCGGCGAACGGGTTCGGCGGCTCCTGTCCGTAGAACCAGGTGGGGATCGACACCGAGCCGCCGCCGCCCGGCCAGCGTTCCCGTACGGCGAAGGCGGCCAGCGCCCACGCGGTGACCGACGGGAGGAACGAGGGGGTCGCGGCCAGCATCCCGCAGGCCTCGTCCAGCATCGGATCGGGGTGCGGCGCCGCGTACGCCCCGAGGTTCGCGGCCTCCATCGCGCCCGGCCCCCCGCCGGTCGCCACGGTCAGGCCGCCCCGGGCCAGGGCCCGGCCGAGCCGGGCCGCCGCCGCGTACCGCGCGCTGCCGCGAGCGGTGGCATGGCCGCCCATCACCCCGACGACGCGGGCGCCGACAAGGTGTTCGTCGAGCGCGTCGGAGACCGCGTCGTCGTGGAGCGCGCGCAGCATCGACGCGAAGGCGTCGCCACTCGCCCGGGTCTCCTGGAACCAGCGGTACGCGCGGGCATCGGGCGTCGCCGAGTAGCCGCCGTCCGTCAGCCCTTCGTAGAGCGCGTCGGGGGAGTAGAGCAGACCCCGGTACGGATCGAAGGGCAGCCCGGGCACCGGCGGGAAGACGATCGCGCCGTCGGCCCGGACCTTCGCCGCCGCTTCGGGCGCCATCCGGCAGCCGAGGAAGACCGTGCCGGACGTGTCGGCGGCCAGCAGAGCGGCGCTGCGGTCCGTGAGGTCGACGGACTGGACCCGTTGTCCGGCCAGCGTTCCGGCGGCGACCGCCGAATCGAACGCGGCGAGCGACTCGATTTCCGGACCGGACGGACCCGATGGAGTGGGTGGACCGGACGGTCCCGATGGGCCGGACGGTCCCGATAGGCCGGATGACCCCGATGGGCCGGTCGGACCCGTCGACCCCGACGGGCCGGGTACGGGTTTGCTGTCGTCCGGCTTCTCCACGGTGTCATGCTACGTAGCGGCCCAGGTGCGCGGGCGCCGCCCGGAGGCGGCGTCCTCACGCCGTCAGTGGCAGCGCCGCCAGCTCGGCGATCAGCCAGGTCAGCGGGGCGAAGACGAGCAGCAGCGCGGCTGCGCGCAGCGCTGTCGCGGCCCGGAGCGCCGAGGCGGGGACGCCGAGCGTCAGCAGCGCCTGCGCCGTCCGGGTGCGGTCCTGCCGGGCCTCCAGCGCCGAGGTCAGCAGCGTTGCCGTGGTGCAGCCGAGGACGAGCACCGCGCCCAGTTCCGTGAGCGGGCCGAAGGGGCGCGGCGCCGTCCCGTACAGCGCGTAGGCGGCGGCCACCGAGGAGAGCACCGCGCAGACCACACCGAGCGGCCCGCCGATCCGGCGCGCCTCGGTCATCAGCACCCGGCCGGCCAGCAGGCGTACGGCGCCGGGGCGCACCGCCTGCAGGAGCCGCCCGCACAGATACGCCAGACCGGGGCCTGCCATGGCCAGGCCGATCGCCGTCAGCGTCCAGCCCGCCAGTACTCCGGCCGGGGTGGCATCGAGCCTGCCGGGGAGGGGGAGCAGGCCGCGCCCGTCGCCGCCGCCCATGTACGCCTCGACAGCGAGGCCGGCCGAGGTCAGCGCCACCCCCCACGGCAACCCCGTCGGGGGCGCCGCCGGTGCCGGCGGCAGGTCCTGAGGCAGGGCGTCCACGGGGTCGTCGTCCCCGATCGTCGCCGAGACCCCGGACGTTGTCGAGACCGGCCGGTTGCGCAGCGCCAGCGCGCTCGCCGTCGCCGCGGACACCGGGACCAGGGCCAGCAGCACGAGCACCGCCGCGAGTGGCAGCGGGGCGTCCGCGGCGAGCAGCCCGGCCGCCGCGCCGTCGAACGGCAGTCCGGACAGATCACCGCGCAGATGGAGGAAGAGCAGGAGCGCCACCATCGACCCGAGGCTGCAGGAGACGGCGGTGGAGACCGCGGCGAGCACCGTGAGCTTCACCGGCCCGAGGCCCACGGCGGACAGCCCGGAACGCGGCCGGGTACTCGGATCCGTGCGGGCCACCGCGACCGCGAACTGCACGGTGGCGGCGAGCGGCACGAAGCACCACAACAGGCGCAGCACGGCCCCGGTGGAATGCGCCGGGTGCCCCGACGCGTAGCCCAGGGCGCACAGCAGCAGGAAGCCGACCCCGGCGGACGCGGCCGCGACCAGCAGCCGCCGCATCAGGACCAGCGGATGGGAACCCCGGGCTAGACGGAGAGCGAGCACGCCGAGCGGCCCTCCGCATCGGATACGGCGGGCAGGTCGACGGTGGCGACGCGGCGGCCGTCCAGCAGCGGGACCGCACGGTCGGCGAGGGCGGCGACCTCCGCGTCATGGGTGGCCAGCACGACGGTGATGCCGTGCGAACGCGCCGCGCTGGTGAGCGTGCGCAGCACATGGGACCGGTCGGTGCAGTGCAGGGTCGCGGTCGGTTCGTCGGCGAAGATCACCGCGGGTGAGGCGGCCAGCGCGCGGGCCACGGCGATCCGCTGGCACTGCCCCTGGGGCAGCGCGTGCGGTCGCTTCCTGGCACACGCGCCGATGTCGAGCCGCTCCAGCCAGTCCAGGCCGGTCTTCTTCGCCTCCCGGTGCGAAGTGCCGCGCAGCAGCAGCGGAAGGGCCACGTTCTCCCAGGCGTTCAGCTCCGGTACGAGCTGGGGCTCGGGGGCGATCCAGCCGAACCTGTCGCGGCGCAGCCGTTCGCGCAGCCGGGGGCCCATGGTGTGGACGGGGACGCTGTTGAACCACACCTCGCCCTGCTGGGGCACGAGTTGACCGGACAGGCAGTGCAGCAGGGTCGTCTTGCCGCTGCCCCTGGGGCCGGTCACGGCGAGGATCTCGCCGTCGCGGACGCCCACGGAGACGCCGCCGAGGGCGGGTGAGCCGTTGTGGGAGTGCTGCAGGGAACGCGCCCAGATCACGTCGTTGTCCGGCGGGGCCACCATGGCGTACACCTCGGTTCAGATCGTAATTCCCGTTCCCCCGTACGGGGGAACGAAGAGGGGGCCGATCGGTCACTCGGCACCGTAAGGATTCGAACCGCGGTGTGGGCACAGCACACGGCCCGGGTGCACCCCTTCCCACTCGAATGGGGGCATCCGGGCCGTGTGGACCGTATGAAGACGACCGCTGCGAGCCGGTCATCCGGTGGTCAAGCGGGGGTCAAGCCGCGGGTTCCGTCCGGTGGATCACCGCAGGACGGAACCCGGCCCGCCGGGCCGGCGGACAGGGGCGATCGGCCGGCCGATTCGTGGTCGGCCTGCCGGTCGCAGCGCTGTCAGAGCTTGGTCCACGCCTCGGTGAGGACGGTCCGCAGAATGCCCTCGATCTCGTCGAACGTCGACTGGTCGGAGACCAGCGGCGGGGCGAGCTGGACGACCGGGTCGCCGCGGTCGTCGGCCCGGCAGTACAGGCCGTTGTCGTACAGCGCCTTGGAGAGGAACCCGTACAGGACGCGCTCGGTCTCCTCGTCGGTGAAGGTCTCCTTGGTGGCCTTGTCCTTCACCAGCTCGATGCCGTAGAAGAAGCCGTTGCCGCGGACGTCGCCGACGATCGGCAGGTCGAGCAGCTTCTGCAGCGTCGTGAAGAAGGCGTTCTCGTTGTCCAGGACGTGCTGGTTGAGGCCCTCGCGCTCGAAGACGTCGAGGTTGGCGAGACCCACCGCGGCGGAGACCGGGTGGCCACCGAAGGTGTAGCCGTGCAGGAAGGTGTTGTCGCCCTCGTAGAACGGCGCGGCGATGCGGTCCGAGACGATGCAGGCACCGATCGGGGAGTAGCCCGAGGTCATGCCCTTGGCGCAGGTGATCATGTCCGGCACGTAGCCGAACTTGTCGCAGGCGAACATCGTGCCGAGACGGCCGAAGGCGCAGATGACCTCGTCGGAGACGAGCAGCACGTCGTACTTGTCGCAGATCTCGCGCACGCGCTGGAAGTATCCGGGCGGCGGCGGGAAGCAGCCGCCGGCGTTCTGCACCGGCTCCAGGAAGACCGCGGCGACGGTCTCGGGGCCTTCGAAGAGGATCTCCTGCTCGATCTGGTCGGCGGCCCAGCGGCCGAAGGCCTCGGGGTCGTCGCCGTGGATCGGGGCGCGGTAGATGTTGGTGTTCGGCACCTTGTGCGCGCCGGGGACCAGCGGCTCGAAGGGGGCCTTCAGGGCCGGCAGACCGGTGATCGACAGGGCGCCCTGCGGAGTGCCGTGGTAGGCGACCGCGCGGGAGATGACCTTGTACTTGGTCGGCTTGCCCTGGAGCTTGAAGTACTGCTTGGCCAGCTTCCAGGCGGTCTCGACGGCCTCGCCGCCACCGGTGGTGAAGAAGACCTTGTTGAGGTCGCCCGGCGCGTAGTCGGCGAGCCGCTCGGCCAGCTCGACGGCCTTCGGGTGGGCGTAGGACCACACCGGGAAGAAGGCGAGCTCCTGGCCCTGCTTGTACGCCGCCTCGGCGAGCTCGTGACGGCCGTGACCGGCGTTGACCACGAACAGGCCGGAGAGGCCGTCGAGGTAGCGCTTGCCCTGGTCGTCGTAGATGTAGGTGCCCTCGCCACGCACGATGGTGGGAACGGGCGCGTTCTCGTAGTCCGACATGCGGGTGAAATGCATCCACAGGTGGTCGTACGCGGTTCGGCTGAGGTCCTTGCTCACGGCTATCGGGTTCCCCACATATAGGTCTGCTTCTTGAGCTTCAGGTACACGAAGCTCTCGGTGGAGCGCACGCCGGGGATGGCCCGGATGCGTTTGTTGATCGTTTCCAGCAAGTGGTCGTCGTCCTCGCAGACGATCTCCACCATCAGGTCGAAGGAGCCCGCGGTCATCACCACGTACTCGCACTCGGCCATGGCCGACAGGGCTTCCGCGACGGGGTCGAGGTCTCCCTCGACATTGATCCCGACCATCGCCTGCCGCCGGAAGCCCACGGTGAGCGGGTCCGTGACGGCGACGATCTGCATCACGCCCTGGTCGAGCAACTTCTGAACACGCTGTCGTACGGCCGCCTCGGAGAGGCCGACAGCCTTGCCGATCGCGGCGTACGGACGACGTCCGTCCTCCTGGAGCTGCTCGATGATTGCGAGGGACACGGCATCGACCGCTGGGGACGATCCGCTCCCGGTCCTGGAGTCTGCGCTGCGACTGGCCACGCATCCACTGTGCACCGGGACTCGTCTGTCTGGCAACCCCAGATCGATGAAATTCGTTGTCTGAGGGTCTAGATCTCACTGAATCCGAAGTTCACGGCGGTTGGGCATGTCGAAAGCGTCACCTGAGCGACTAGGGTGGTCATCTCATCCACTGGACGTGTCGACAGGAGGGGTGGTTGTGACCACCGAGGTGCGCCGTCTGCGCAACTACATCAACGGAGAGTTCCGGGACGCCGCTGACGGGCGGACCATCGACGTGGTCAACCCGGCGACGGAAGAGGTCTACGCGACCTCCCCGCTCTCCGGCCAGGCCGATGTCGATGCCGCGATGGAAGCCGCCGCGGCCGCTTTCCCCGCCTGGCGGGACACCACGCCTGCCGAGCGCCAGAAGGCCCTGCTGAAGATCGCGGACGCCTTCGAGGAGCGCGCCGAGGACCTCATCGCCGCCGAGTCGGAGAACACGGGCAAGCCGATCGAGCTCACCCGCACCGAAGAGATCCCGCCGATGGTGGACCAGATCCGCTTCTTCGCGGGCGCCGCGCGGCTGCTCGAAGGCCGCTCGGCCGGTGAGTACATGGAGGGCCTCACCTCGATCGTCCGGCGCGAGCCGGTCGGTGTCTGCGCCCAGGTCGCGCCGTGGAACTACCCGATGATGATGGCCGTCTGGAAGTTCGCCCCGGCGCTCGCCGCGGGCAACACCGTCGTGATCAAGCCGTCCGACACCACCCCGGCGTCGACCGTGCTGATCGCCGAGATCATCGGCCAGATCCTCCCCAAGGGCGTCTTCAACGTCATCTGCGGCGACCGTGACACCGGCCGCGCGATGGTCGAGCACCCGACCCCGGCGATGGCCTCCATCACCGGTTCGGTACGGGCCGGTATGCAGGTCGCCGAGTCCGCCGCCAAGGACGTCAAGCGGGTCCACCTGGAGCTCGGCGGCAAGGCCCCGGTCGTCGTGTTCGAGGACACCGACATCGCCAAGGCCGTCGAGGGCATCTCCGTCGCGGGCTTCTTCAACGCGGGCCAGGACTGTACGGCCGCGACCCGTGTCCTGGTCCACGAGTCCATCCACGACGAGTTCGTCACCGCCCTCGCCCAGGCTGCCGCCGACACGAAGACCGGGCAGCCGGACGACGAGGACGTGCTGTACGGCCCGCTCAACAACGCCAACCAGCTGAAGCAGGTCAGCGGCTTCATCGACCGCCTCCCCGCCCACGCCAAGGTCGAGGCGGGCGGCCACCGGGTCGGCGAGAAGGGCTACTTCTACGCCCCGACCGTCGTCTCCGGCCTCCAGCAGGACGACGAGATCATCCAGAACGAGGTCTTCGGCCCCGTCATCACCGTCCAGAAGTTCACCGACGAGGCCCAGGCCGTCGCGTACGCCAACGGTGTCGAGTACGCCCTGGCCTCCTCGGTATGGACCAAGAACCACGCCCGCGCCATGCGGATGTCCAAGAACCTCGACTTCGGCTGCGTGTGGATCAACACCCACATTCCGCTCGTCGCCGAGATGCCGCACGGCGGATTCAAGAAGTCCGGCTACGGCAAGGACCTCTCCGCGTACGGCTTCGAGGACTACACCCGCATCAAGCACGTCATGACCTCGCTCGACGACTGACGCCTCGTCCGTTGTCGCGTACGGCCCCGGGTGCGAGCCCGGGGCCGTCTCCGTTCCGCGGGAATCGACAGGGTGTGCGGACGGAGCGGGTGCTGCTGGACGGTTGGTCCATTGCCCACACCCTCATCGGACCGGCATCCTGCGCAGGTGCGAGCAATCCCGAAGAACCCCATGTCCCGCCGGTCCCTGCTGCGCGCCTTCGGGGCCGGAGCAGCCGGAGTCACGCTGGCCGGCTGCGGAGTGCCCGCCGCCTATGTGCAGCCCGGTGACCGCGCCGGACGCGACGCCTCCGCGAGCGACCACTCCCTGCACTTCGCGAACTGGACGCTCTACATCGACACCGACGACGAGAACCCGACGAAGCGTCCCACCCTCGACGCGTTCTCCAAGCGGACCGGGATCTCCGTTGCGTACACCGAGGAGATCAACGACAACGACGAGTTCTTCGGGAAGATCAGCCCCTCGCTGATGAACCACCAGCAGACCGGCCGGGACCTGATCGTCATGAGTGACTGGATGTCCTCACGGTTCGTACAGCTCGGCTGGGTGCAGGAGATGGACCGGGCCAAGCAGCCCAATGTCGCCAAGTATCTGGATCCGCAGCTGCGTTCACCGGCCTTCGACAAGGGCCGCATGCACAGCGTCCCCTGGCAGTCCGGGATCACCGGTATCGCGTACAACCGCAAGAAGCTCGGCCGCGAGATCAAGCACCTGAGCGATCTGTGGGCGGACGACCTGAGCGGCAAGGTGACGCTGCTGTCCGGGCTCGACGAGTCCTTGGCGCTGCTGATGCAGGGCAACGGGGTCGACGTCACCCGCTGGAAGCGGGACGACTTCTACGACGTCTGCGACCTGGTCGAGAAGCTCGTCAAGAAGAAGCACATCCGCCGCTTCACCGGCAACGACTACATCAAGGACCTGTCGACCGGCGACGTACTCGCCTGCCAGGCGTACTCCGGCGACATCATCCAGCTCCAGGCGGACAACCCGGAGATCGAGTTCGTGGTGCCCGAGGAGGGCGGCGAACTCTGGGCGGAATCACTGATGATCCCCAACCTTGCCCGGCACAAGCGCAACGCCGAGAAGCTGATCGACTACTACTACGAGCCGGAGGTCGCCGCCGAACTCGCGGCCTGGGTCAACTACGTCTGTCCCGTCCCGGCCGCCCAGGAGGTGCTGGCCTCGTCCAAGGACAAGGAGACCGCCGGGCTCGCCGAGGACCCGTTGATCTTCCCCGACGACGCGATGCGCAAGCGGCTGGCGAGCAGCCGGGACTTCACGCCCGAGGAACGTACCGAGTTCTCGAAGAAGTGGAACTCCATCGTCGGCCTGTAGCCGTACCGTGCGCCGTGTGATCGAAGAGCTGGAGGTGCCGGAGCGGGCGCCGGGCCCGGCGCAAGCCGGGCCGCCGCCCGCCGCCCGCGGTCCGAGTCACCCGGCCGACGGGGCGCCGAAGGCTGCCACCACGATGTTCAGCGCCGTGGCATTCATGTCCTCGCCCTTGGCGTCCGTCGCGTTGACGCTGCAGACGAGCGTCCGGGAGAGATCACGGGTGGCCGCGACGGCCGTGTTGTAGCCCCAGCGGCCACCCGTCTTTCCTCACACCTCGCGCCCGCCCAGTCTCATCACCGACAGACCGGCGCTGTGGGCTGCGGGCCCGCCCGTGCCGTACTCGCGCACCGACGCGTCGGGCAGCGTGAACATCTCCTCCAGCAGTGGCCCGCGCACCACCTGCCCGCGAAACAGGGCCTGGGTGAACCGCTCCAGATCGGCGGTGGTGGAGATCAGATCACCCGCCGCCCAGGACTCCGTCGCCCCACACCGACACGTCGCGCAGCTCTCGTCCCCGACGACCCCTGCGAAGACCTGGTAGCCGTGGTTGTCGCCGCCGGAGCCGACGGACGGGATGCCGCTGGTGTGGTTCAGCAGCTGACGCACCGTGACCTTCTTGTGAGCCACCGGGATCAGCTCCGGCAGATAGTGCCGGACCGGCGTCCCGTCCCGTCTCCGAGATCGCGTCGAACGCCGCCTCGGCGCGCTCCGGAGCGGTGTGGAACGCCACCGGACCGGCTTCCGTCTGCACGGATCACCAGGCTCACCGCGTGCGAGAGGATGTCGTGCATCTCCCGCGCGATCCGGGCCCGTTCGCGGGCCGCCGCCTGCTCGGCCTCGATGCGGCGCGTCAGCTCAACTGCCGGGCCCGGTCCTCCACCGCCCGCAGATAGGCCTTGCGCGATGTCGGAACGGATGCGGTCGGGGGCGGGGACGGGGCGGTCTTCGGTCCCGTCTGTGCTCCTCCGGTTCCGGGCGCGGCATACGGCCGATGCCGCGCCGCTCATGATGCCGGACCGGTCAAGTGGAGCCGGTGGCCGAGGAGCCGGTGAGGACGCCGCGCAGGGCGGCGACCCGGTTGGTGGTGATCGAGTCGACCCCCTGTTGCACGAGGCGGCGCATGGTGCGCTTGGTGTCGGCGGTCCAGGCGGAGACCAGCAGCCCGTCCCGGTGGAGCCGGTCCGTCAGCTCCCGGTCCACCAGGCCGAACCGGTAGTTCAGCCACCGCGGCCGCACCGCGTCGAGCAGTGCGGGGCGCGGCGGCGCGAGCGTCGTCCAGGTCAGGGCGATCTCGGCGGCCGGGTCGGCGGCCCGCACCCGCAGCATGGCCTCGGAGCCCGCGCAGTAGTACGCCCGCTCGCCGGCCTCGCACTCGTGCACCACGCCGACGGTCCTCGTCACGGAGTCGTCGGTGGATCCGGGCAGATCGATCATGAGGCGGTGTGTCCCGGCGGCGAGCAACGCCTCGCGCAGGGTGGGCACCCCGCCCCCGGTCAGCTCGGTGAGCTCCTCGTGGCTCAGCCGGTCAAGGCGAAGATCGTGGCCCCACAGCCGCTTCAGCGTGGCGTCGTGCAGCAGGACCGGCACGCCGTCGCGGGTGACCCGTACATCGATCTCCACCGCGTCCGCTCCCCGTTCGAGGGCGGAGCGGATCGAGGGGAGCGTGTTCTCGCGCGCACGGTAGGGATCGCCGCGATGGGCTACGGCGGTGACAGTGGTGGCCATGGGGCCATTGTCACCGCCGTCGGCTCAGCGGCCCGTGTGCTCCAGCCAGTCCGTCGTGTACGCGTCGATCTCGGCGGCAAGCGCCCGCTTGCCGGCCGCGTCGAGGTACGACGCGTCGACCGCGTTCTTCGCCAGCGCGGCGAGGCCCCGCTCGTCCAGACCGAGCAGACGGGCGGCCACCCCGTACTCGTTGTTGAGGTCGGTGCCGAACATCGGCGGGTCGTCACTGTTGATGGTGACCAGGACGCCCGCCTGCACCATCTCCCTGACCGGGTGCTTCTCGATGTCCGCCACCGCGCGGGTCGCGATGTTCGACGTCGGGCAGACCTCCAGCGGGATGCGGTGCTCCGCGAGGTGGGCCAGCAGCTCCGGGTCCTGGACGGAGTGGGTGCCGTGGCCGATGCGCTCGGCGCGCAGATGGGTCAGCGCGTCCCAGACGGTCTGCGGCCCGGTGGTCTCCCCGGCGTGCGGCACGGAGTGCAGGCCCTCGGCGATCGCCCGGTCGAAGTAGGGCTTGAACTGCGGGCGCTCCACGCCGGCCTCCGGACCGCCGAGCCCGAACGAGACGAGCCCCTCGGGCCGTAGGTCCACGGCGAGCCGGGTGGTCTCCTCGGCCGCTTCGAGCCCGGCCTCACCGGGAATGTCGAAGCACCAGCGCAGGACGACTCCGAGCTCCTTCTCCGCGGCCTTGCGGGCGTCCTCTATCGCCTCCATGAACCCCTGCTCCGGGATGCCGCGCCGGGTCGAGCTGAACGGGGTGACGGTCAGCTCCGCGTACCGGATGTTCTGCCGGGCCATGTCGCGGGCGACCTCGAAGGTCAGCAGCCGGACGTCCTCCGGGGTGCGGATCAGGTCGACGACGGAGAGGTACACGTCGATGAAGTGCCCGAAGTCGGTGAAGGTGAAGTAGTCGGCCAGCGCCTCGGGGTCGGTGGGGACCTTCGAGTCGGGGTGGTGCGCGGCCAGTTCGGCGACGATACGGGGCGAGGCGGACCCGACATGGTGGACATGCAGCTCGGCCTTGGGCAGCCCTGCGATGAAGGGGAGCAGATCGGGCATCGGACTCTCCGGGGCGTGGAACGGTGGGGGTGCCGGGCGCGGTTCGGCCGGGCAGGGGACGGGGATCATCGTAGGCCGCCTCCTGCGAGGCGCAGGCGGGCCGTAGCATGACGGGATCACGATGGGGGAGGCCCATGTCAGACAACACAGAGCAGCCCGCGGGCGGGGGCACGCCGCGCGATCCGTGGGCTCCGCCGGACAGCAGAGTGCCGCTGGAGAAGCCGGCCGGCGATCCCCGGCAGCCTGCTGTGCACGATCAGCCGACCGTGACCTCGATGCCGGGGGCCGGGGACGGGCCCGCACCCGCCACGGCACCGGGATTCGGCGCGGGAGCGCAGACCGGGCCGGTGCCCGGCTCGGGTCCCGCGTTCGGCCCGGGAGAGGTGCCGCCACCGCCCGTCGCACCGAACGGACCGGGCCAGTCGGTCCCGCCGGCCGCGGGACAGTACGGCTACCCGGCCGCGCCCGTCCCGCAGCACGGCGGCTACCCGGGGTACCCCGGGTACGGCCAGACGCCGTGGGGCGGGCCGGCGCCCGCGAACGGTCTCGGCATCGCCGCGATGGTGCTCGGCATCATCGCTGTCGTGGGGTTCTGCATGTGGGGCCTGGGGGTCATTCTCGGTGTCCTCGCGCTGATCTTCGGCATCGTCGGCCGCGGCAGGGTCAGGCGGAACGAGGCGACCAACGGCGGCATGGCGCTCGCCGGAATCATCCTCGGATCGATCGGCATCGTCATCAGTGGGGCGTTCCTCGCACTCATGATCTGGGGCATAGCGAGCGGCGACTTCGAGGAGGGCGGCACGACCGGCGACCAGACCGTCTACGAGGAGCCCTACGCGTCGTAGCCGGTCGGTGCCCCGCACCGCAGCCCCGTAGCAACGACAACATCTCCACCCGGGGGCCGGGTGGGCGGAATCCGGCCCACCCGGCCCCCGGCCCGGCTCATCGCGCGCGCAGCTCCGCCCGCGCGTCCATCAGCGCGAAGCCCAGCAGATTCAGCCCCCGCCAGGTCGCCGGATCCTCCGCGCGCCGGTCGTCCGCCGCCAGCCCGATGCCCCAGACACGGTCCATGGGACTCGCCTCGACCAGGACCCGGTCCCCCGTGTTCAGCAGGAACTCCCGCAGCTCCGGGTGGTGGCCGAACTTGTGGACGCTGCCGGCCACCACCAGGGCGTACCGCTCGCGCTCCCACACCGCCTCGTCGAAACCGCGGACCAGCCGGCCCACCTTCTTCGCCTGGGCCGGGCTCTTCGCCGACACCGCCCGCTCCTGCGCCTCCGCGTCACCGAACAGCCGGGCCTTCGCGGCCATCATCCAGTGCTCGGCCGACGCGTAGGTCACGCCGTCGACCGTGAAGGGTGCCGGCCACCACTGACTGAGGCAGCTCGCACCGACGCTGCCGTCGGGCCGCGGGCGGTGACCCCAGAAGCACAGGTACTTCACTTTCTCGCCGCGCCGGGTCCGCGCCAGAAGACCGTCCATGTGTTCCATGCCACGCGAGTCTGGCATCCGCCACTGACACTCCGTACGGGGAATTCCGCACCGACGCGACACATGGTCGACAGATTCCGTTGCGTAACCAAAAGGCAACAACGGAATCACTTGTTGAGGTCGACCTCCTCTGTCAGGATCGGCAGTCAAATCGAACAGAAGCTACGCCGCCGCCGCATTCCGGGGCGTGCGGCGGAGGAGAACGTCATGGGCAACGGCATCCAGGTGCGGGACCGCTTCGCGGACGGCGCACAGTACATCGGCGGAAAGCTGCGGTCCGGTACATCGGGACGACACCACGACGTGGTGAACCCGGCGACGGGCGAGACCGTCTACACCTACGAACTGGCGGGCACCGCCGACGTCGACGCAGCCGTGGCGGCTGCCCGAGAGGCGTTCCCCGGCTGGTCGGGCGCGACGCCGGCCGAACGGTCGGAGGCGATGCACCGCTTCGCCGCCGTCCTCGCCGAGCAGGCCGACGACTTCGCGTACGTCGAGTCCCTCCAGTGCGGCAAGCCGATCAAGCTCTCCACCGAGTTCGACGTGCCCGGCACCGTCGACAACACCTCCTTCTTCGCGGGCGCCGCCCGCCACCTGGAGGGCAAGTCGGCCGCCGAGTACGACGGCGACCACACCTCGTACGTACGCCGTGAGGCGATCGGCGTCATCGGCTCCATCGCACCCTGGAACTACCCGCTCCAGATGGCCGCGTGGAAGATCCTCCCGGCCGTTGCCGCAGGCAACACCATCGTGCTGAAGCCCGCCGAGATCACCCCGCTGACCTCGCTGATGTTCGCCCAGGCGGCCGCCGAGGCCGGCATTCCGGACGGTGTGATCAACATCGTCACCGGCGCGGGCAAGGACGCCGGGGAGCACCTCGTCGGCCACCCCGACGTCGTCATGACCTCCTTCACCGGCTCCACCGCCGTCGGCAAGCGGGTCGCGGAGATCGCCACCGCCACCGTCAAGCGCCTGCACCTCGAACTCGGCGGTAAGGCACCCTTCGTCGTCTTCGACGACGCCGACCTCGAAGCCGCGGTCCACGGCGCGGTCGCCGGGGCGCTCATCAACACCGGCCAGGACTGCACCGCCGCCACCCGCGCCTACGTCCAGCGCCCCCTCTACGACGCCTTCGTGCAGGGCGTGGCCGAACTGATGGAGACCGTCCAGCTCGGCGACCCCTTCGACCCGTCGACCGACCTCGGCCCGCTGATCAGCCACGCCCAGCGGGACCGGGTCGCCGGCTTCGTCGAGCGCGCCCGCGCGTACGCCACCGTCGTCACCGGCGGCGAGGCGCCCGGCGGTGAACTGGCGGCCGGGGCCTACTACCGGCCGACGCTGGTCGCCGGTGCCGCCCAGGACAGCGAGATCGTCCAGTCGGAGATCTTCGGTCCGGTCCTCGTCGTGCTGCCCTTCGACACCGATGACGAGGGCATCCGCCTCGCCAACGACACCCCGTACGGACTCGCCGCCTCCGCTTGGACCCGCGACCTGTACCGCGCCAACCGCGCCACCCGCGAGATCAAGGCGGGCTGCGTCTGGGTCAACGACCACATTCCGATCATCAGCGAGATGCCGCACGGCGGATACAAGGCCAGCGGCTTCGGCAAGGACATGTCGTCGTACTCCTTCGAGGAGTACACGCAGGTCAAGCACGTCATGTACGACAACACCGCGGTCGCCCGCAAGGACTGGCACCGCACGATCTTCGGGGACCGATAGTCCGGCCGCCCCCGGCCACACACACCCGAAAGGGCAACGCGCATGGAGCAGTACGAGCCCGAGCGGCTCTCCGCGGCCCAACTGGCCGCGATGCGACGCAGTCTGACCAGTGGCCGGGGCGCCCTGACCCGCCGCTCGCTACTCCGTGCCTCCGGCATGGGGGCGCTCGCGATCGGCGGGCTGGGGACGCTGAGCGCCTGCGGCATCCCGCCCGCGATGCGGGAAGGGGACGCCGCGGCGGCCTCGGACGACCACTCGGCCGAGGAGAAGCAGGTCAACTTCTCCAACTGGACCGAGTACATGGACGTCACCAAGGACGGCAAGCACCGGCCCACCCTGGAGGCGTTCACCAAGCGCACCGGGATCAAGGTCAAGTACACCGAGGACATCAACGACAACGTCGAGTTCTTCGGCAAGATAAAGCCGCAGCTCGCGGCCGGCCAGGACACCGGCCGCGACATCATCTGCGTCACCGACTGGCTGGCCGCCCGCATCGTCCGTCTCGGCTGGGCGCAGCAGCTCGATCCGTCGAACCTGCCGCACGCCTACGCCAACCTCTCGGCCCAGTTCCGCACCCCCGACTGGGACCCCGGCCGCGCCCACTCGTACCCGTGGGCGGGCATCCCCACCGTCATCGCCTACAACGCCAAGGCGACCGGCGGCCGCAAGGTCGACTCCGTCAGCCAGCTGCTCGACGACCCGAAGCTCAAGGGGCGGGTCAGCTTCCTCTCGGAGATGCGCGACTCCATCGGGATGACCCTGCTCGACATGGGCAAGGACCCCGGCACCTTCACCGACGCCGACTACGACGCCGCGATCGGCCGGATCCAGAAGGGCGTCGACAAGAACCAGATCCGGCGCTTCACGGGCAACGACTACACCGCCGACCTCGACAAGGGCGACATCGCCGCCTGTGTCGCCTGGGCCGGCGACATCATCCAGCTCCAGGCCGGAAACCCGGACATCAAGTACGCCATTCCGGCCGCCGGCTACATCATTTCCAGCGACAACCTGCTCGTCCCGGTGAAGGCCCGGCACAAGACCAACGCCGAGAAACTCATCGACCACTACTACGAGCCGTCGGTCGCCGCCCAGCTCGCCGCATACATCAACTTCGTCTGCCCGGTCGATGGTGTGCGCGACGAACTGGCGAAGATCGACCAGGCGATGGCCGACAACGTCCTGATCCTTCCGGACAAGGAGATGGCGGCCCGGTCGCACGCCTTCCGCTCCCTGACAGCCGAGGAAGAGACGGCGTACGAAGAGAAGTTCGCCAAGCTCATCGGCGCCTGACCGCCGAGCCCTCCCCTCCACCGATCTCCCCTGACACCACTGGGACTGCGATCCATGACACAGCAGCAGACAGGCGGCGATGTCCGCCTCACCGGGATCAGCAAGACGTACGGCTCCTTCGCCGCCGTCAAGCCGCTCGATCTGAACGTCCCGCAGGGCTCGTTCTTCGCCCTGCTCGGCGCGTCCGGCTGCGGCAAGACCACCACCCTGCGGATGATCGCGGGCCTGGAGGAGGCGACCACCGGCACCGTCTTCCTCGGCGGCCGCGACATCACCGGTCTGCCCCCGTACAAGCGGCCCGTCAACACGGTCTTCCAGAGCTACGCGCTCTTCCCGCACCTCGACATCACCGAGAACGTCGCCTTCGGTCTGCGCCGGCGCGGGATCAAGTCGGTGAAGAAACAAGTCGACGAGATGCTGGAGCTCGTCCAGCTCGGCGACTTCGCCAAGCGCAAACCGCATCAGCTCTCCGGCGGCCAGCAGCAGCGCGTCGCCGTCGCCCGCGCCCTGATCAACCACCCGCAGGTGCTCCTCCTCGACGAGCCGCTCGGCGCCCTCGACCTCAAACTGCGCCGCCAGATGCAGCTGGAGCTCAAGCGCATCCAGACCGAGGTCGGCATCACGTTCATCCATGTCACCCACGACCAGGAGGAGGCCATGACCATGGCCGACACCGTCGCGGTGATGAACGGGGGCCGGGTCGAGCAGCTCGGCGCTCCCGCCGATCTGTACGAGAACCCGAAGACGACCTTCGTCGCCAACTTCCTCGGCACCTCGAACCTCATCGAGGGCGAGATCGTCTCCGCCGGCACGGACATCGTGGTGGCCGCGGGCGGCGGGAAGCTGCGGCTGCCCACCGACCGGTGTGCGGCCCCGACCGCGAACGGCGGCAAGCTGCTGCTCGGCGTACGCCCGGAGAAGATCTCGCTCGCGCTCGCCGACGACAGGGACGCGATAGCCGACGGGCGCAACCAGGTCACCGGCCGGATCGTCGACTCCAGCTTCATCGGCGTGTCCACGCAGTACGTGGTGGAGAGCCCGGCGGGCAAGGCGCTGCAGGTGTACGAGCAGAACGTCGAGAGGCGCGCGGGATTCACGGCCGGCGCCGAGGTCGTCCTGCACTGGAACCCGGTACACACCTTCGGCCTGGACGCCGCCCAGGACATCGACGCCGGTGTGGAGACGGTGGAGGACGCGGCGTGACCGTCACCCAGGAGGCGCCACCCGCGCCCGTCACGGAGCTGAAGGTCCGCAAGGCCTCCACCCGCAAGCGCCTCGTCCCGTACTGGCTGCTGCTCCCCGGCATTCTCTGGCTGGTCGTCTTCTTCGCCCTGCCGCTGGTCTACCAGGCGTCGACCTCCGTCCAGACGGGATCCCTGGAGAAGGGATTCGAGGTCACCTGGCACTTCCAGACGTACTGGGACGCGCTGAGGGACTACTACCCGCAGTTCATCCGGTCCCTGCTGTACGCGGGCACCGCCACGATCCTGTGCCTGCTGCTCGGCTACCCGCTCGCGTACCTCATCGCCTTCAAGGCCGGGCGCTGGCGCAATGTCGTCCTCGTGCTGGTCATCGCGCCGTTCTTCACCAGCTTCCTGATCCGTACGCTCGCCTGGAAGACGATCCTCGCGGACGGCGGCGCGGTCGTCGACGTACTGAACACCCTGCACGTCCTGGACGTCACCAGCTGGCTCGGCTGGACCGAGTCCAACCGGGTACTGGCCACACCGATGGCCGTGGTCTGCGGTCTCACGTACAACTTCCTCCCGTTCATGATCCTGCCGCTCTACACCTCGCTGGAGCGGATCGACGGCAGGCTGCACGAGGCGGCCGGCGATCTGTACGCCACCCCCGCCACCACCTTCCGCAAGGTGACCTTCCCGCTCTCCATGCCGGGTGTCGTCTCCGGAACGCTGCTGACCTTCATCCCGGCCAGCGGTGATTACGTCAACGCGGAACTGCTGGGCTCCACCGACACCAAGATGGTCGGCAGCGTCATCCAGACCCAGTTCCTGCGCGTCCTCGACTACCCGACGGCGGCCGCGCTCTCCTTCATCCTCATGGCGGTCGTCCTGATCATGGTCACCGTCTACATCCGCCGCTCCGGGACGGAGGACCTGGTCTGATGCCCGTACTGCGCTGGATTCGCCGGAATCTGATCGTCATCGCGGGTCTGCTGACCCTCGCGTACCTGATCCTGCCGAACATCGTCGTGATGGTGTTCTCGTTCAACAAGCCGAACGGGCGCTTCAACTACGCCTGGCAGCGCTTCTCCCTGGACGCCTGGAAGGACCCCTGCGGCGTCGCCGACATGTGCGGCACGCTCTCCCTGTCCCTGCAGATCGCCACCTGGGCCACCATCGGCGCGACGGTCCTTGGCACGATGATCGCCTTCGCACTGGTCCGCTACCGCTTCCGGGCGCGCGGCGCGATCAGCTCGCTGATCTTCCTGCCGATGGCGATGCCCGAGGTCGTCATGGCCGCCTCGCTGCTCACGCTCTTCCTCAACATGGGCGCGCAGCTGGGCTTCTGGACGATCCTCATCGCACACATCATGTTCTGCCTGAGCTTCGTCGTGACCGCCGTCAAGGCGCGCGTGATGTCGATGGACCCGCGACTGGAGGAGGCGGCCCGCGACCTCTACGCGGGCCCCGTACAGACCTTCCTGCGGGTGACGCTGCCGATCGCAGCCCCCGGAATCGCGGCGGGAGCGCTGCTCGCCTTCGCGCTCTCCTTCGACGATTTCATCATCACCAATTTCAACGCGGGCTCCACCGTGACCTTCCCCATGTTCGTCTGGGGATCGGCACAGCGCGGCACGCCCGTGCAGATCAACGTCATCGGCACGGCGATGTTCATCATTGCCGTACTGGTGGTTGTCGTCGGCCAGCTGATCGCGAACCGGCGGAAGAACAGCGCACGACCGTAAGTTCCTGAAGGAGTTGGAAACCATGGCCCCAAGTGCCATGCGTACTGCAGCACAATCACTCTCCGGCGCCAAGCCGGTCTCGTTCTGGCTGGACGACCCCAGCAGGCCCGAAGCGCTGCCCGCGCTCACGGGCGACGAGCACTGCGATCTCCTCGTCATCGGCGGCGGATACAGCGGACTGTGGACCGCGCTGATCGCGAAGGAACGCGACCCGGAGCGGGACGTCGTACTGATCGAGGGGAACGAGGTGGGCTGGGCAGCCTCGGGCCGCAACGGCGGATTCTGCGCCGCCTCCCTCACCCACGGCCTGCCCAACGGCCTGGAGCGCTGGCCCGACGAGATCAACAAGCTGGAGGAGCTGGGCGAAAAGAACCTCGATGCCATCGAGGCCGCCGTCGCCCGCTACGCCATCGACTGCGAATTCGAGCGGACCGGCGAAATCGACGTCGCCACCGAACCCCACCAGCTCGAAGAACTCCACGCATGGCACCAGGAAGCGGAGAAGCTCGGCTTCACCGGAGTGGAATTCCTGGACCGGGACGCGGTGCGCGCCGAAGTCGACTCACCGACTTTCCTGGGCGGGCTCTGGGACCGGAACGGGGTCGCCATGCTGCACCCCGCCAAGCTGGCCTGGGGCCTGAAGCGGGCCTGTCTCGACCTCGGGGTCCGGGTGTACGAGCACACCCGGGGTCTCGAACTGGCCGGGACCCCCGCCGCGATGGCGGTCCGCACACCGTACGGAAGGGTCTTCGCGCGCCGCGTCGCACTGGGGACGAACATCTTCCCGTCCCTGGTCAAGCGGGTGCGGCCGTACACCGTGCCGGTCTACGACTACGCGCTGATGACCGAACCCCTCACCGCCGACCAGCTCGCTTCCATCGGCTGGAAGAACCGGCAGGGGCTCGGCGACAGCGCCAATCAGTTCCACTACTTCCGGATATCGGCCGACAACCGGATCCTGTGGGGTGGCTATGACGCGATCTATCCGTACGGGGGCCGGCTGAGCGCCGATCTCGATCAGCGTCCGGAGACCTTCCTCAAGCTCGCCGGACAGTTCTTCGACTGTTTCCCGCAGCTTGCCGGGGTCCGTTTCAGTCACGCCTGGGGCGGGGCGATCGATACCTGTTCCCGCTTTTCCGCATTCTTCGGTACGGCCCATCGGGGCCGGGTCGCCTATGCCGCCGGATATACCGGACTCGGCGTCGGAGCCACCCGTTTCGGGGCCGATGTGATGCTCGATCTGCTGGCCGGCGAACGGAATGAGCGGACCGCTCTGGAAATGGTCCGCAGCAAGCCGATGCCGTTCCCGCCGGAGCCCTTCGCCTGGGCCGGGATCGAACTCACCAAGCGGTCCCTGGCCAGGGCGGACAGCAACGGCGGGCACCGCAATCTGTGGCTGCAGACGATGGACCGGCTGGGGCTCGGCTTCGACAGCTGAGCGCGGCGCGCAACAGCGTGCCCCGGTTCACTGCCAACTGGTGGGCCGAACCCGCGTAATGGATCGGCGCCACCTCTGTCTCCCGTATGCACCGGCCATGCACGGCCGGTGCATACGGGAACGGAGGCCGGTCATGGCTGGCGCGGGTCAAAGCAGCAGTCAAGTGGCTCGTATCGGTGGCGACCGACCCGGATGCCTGCCGGTGGGAATGGGAGCGCAATCCCCAAGGGGTTGTGCTCCTGCCCGCCGGCCGGCGCTGGGACGTACTGATTCTTCCGGGGAAACTGGGCCGTCCCACCCTCGATGTGCTGACCCGTCTCATCGACCCGCCCGGGCCGGTCCTCTCCGATTCCGGCGACACCCGCACGGGCTTCTTCGTGCCGCCGGGCACTGTCGACCACTGGGTCGGCACCGGCGTACGGGGGGCGGGGCAGGGGACCTGGATCGTCGCGCCGCACCCGGGGCGGGCGGCCGGTGGCGGGGTGCGCTGGCTGATCCCGCCGGACGGCTCGGGAACGCTCACCGACGCGGCACTCCTGGAGCTCGCGATGCATGAGGCGGCGGCCGGGAGCGGCGGGGACTGACGGAGACCGGCGACGGGACCGGCGACGAGTGCGGGCTGCTCGCCGGATTCCCGGTGGCCGGCGACCAGACCAAGGTCTTCCCGGGCCTCCGTCCCGACCAGGTCTCCATCGGTCTGCCGGCCTCCACCCAGGCGGCAACGGCTACACCACGCCCGCCGAGGTCACCAAGGCGCTGAACTGCCTGACGAAGAAGACCGACCGCGGTACGTACGCCACCCACGGGACATGGCCGGATCTGAGCGGACTGATGACGTGGTCGATCAACCGGGACCGCTTCAGCAACGGGGAGTTCGCGCAGAACTTCGACGCCTGCTTCGGCAGCTGAGGCCCAGCGTCAGAAGCAGTGGCCCGCACAGCAGCCAGCTGGCCACCACGTCCAGCGGCCAGTGGTAGCCCCGTCGGACCAGGCCGAAGGAGACGCCGAGGACGAGCGCGGTACAGAGGGCGAGGAGGCTGAGACGGGCGCGGGCCGAGCGGAGCCGGGGCAGGAGGAGCAGGGCCGCGCCGCCGTACGCGATGGCGGCGGTGGCGGTGTGCCCGGAGGGGTAGTAGTCGCCCCCCGGTGGCATGACCGGGGTGCCGTGGCGGGCGGTCCACTCCTTCAGGGGCACGATGATCGCCGGCACCAGGGCCATGAGTACGGCCGCGGTGAGCGGCGGCAGCCACCAGCGCCCCGTCCCGGCGGCCCGGCCCCGCCGGGCGACGTACACCGCGACCAGCGCCAGCACAGGCACCGCGACCTGACCATTACCGAGATCGGAGAGCAACTCGGACACCCGGTCCGGATGGACCAGCGCACGGCTGGCCCGCTCGTCCACGCCCAGGAGCGGGCCATCGGCGACCACCTGCCAGGTGATCAGCGTGAAGAGGAGGGCCGACAGGCCGCACACCAGGAGGAACACACGAAGGGAGAGACGGAGGGCACCAGGTCGCTCAGCGGCCTGCGGGGCGGTCGCGCTTCCGGTTTGCGGACCGGGTGTGCTTTTGGTTGACGGGGTCGGCGCGGTCCCGGTCTGCGGGGCAGGCGTGCTCCCGCTCTGCGGGTCGGGGCAGGTCGACGACATGGGGTCCAGCGTCTCAGATCCGGCAGGTACGGGTAGGTACGGGCCGGGGCGGCCGGACGACGGCAGTTCGACGACACGACCTCACGGTCGGTACACCTAGGGTCTGTCCGACCCCGGTCCGCCGGACAGACCCTGGTGCTGTGACCGGCCGGGCCCGTTGGGCTAGCCGAGGCCGGACAGGCGTCCGAGCCTCGCGATTCTTCTGAGTCTTCTGCTGCCGATCTGCTTGCTGAGACCGGTCAGCCTCCTGAGTACACGTCGCTTGAACCCTTTCGGGACCTTCTTCGTCCGGGCGGCGGCGGTGATGTGCAGGCTGAGGTTCGCGAAGCCCTGGGTGTAGTACGGCTTGACCTCCAGGAGTCCGCTCCGGCCGCCGTGGACCGGAGCCAGGCCGTCCGCCTTGCGGGCACCGAACCTGCGCTGGGTGCTCAGGCCCTGGGCGCGGACATTGAGGTACACGTCCCACACCCCCGTCGGCAGCGGGGTGCCGTCCAGGGCGCGGGTGATGTCGATGTCGGCGGTGAAGCCCGCGGCACCGTGGTCGCAGGCGTGCCCCTGGACATGGGTGTGGGCGGGCAGTGGTGTGCTGCGGGTGGGGACGCGCACCTCGCGCCCGTCGTCCCGCAGCCGCAGGACCAGCTCGGTGGCGGGCATCCGTGTGTCCACGTTCTCGATGTAGCCATGGCCGCGCAGCCGCAGGACGCCGCGCCGCCGGGTCCGGTGCCATTCGACCGCGTCCAGCCGGTCGTCCTGCCGCAGTCCGGCCGTGACGTCGTAGCAGGAGTCGGGTATGCCGGCCTTCGCGTCGCCGAGATACGGGTAGGCGGCGTAGGCGCGCCCGTTCTTGACGACAACCTCGTGGGGAGGCCGGAGCTTGTCCCTCTCCGCGGTCAGGAAATCGATGATGTCGATCAGTTCCCGTTGCAGTCCGTGCTGCGTGCAATGGGCGATCAGCCGGAGCGGCGCGGTCATCTGGACGGCGAGTTCCGGGGTGTAGAACGCGTCCAGCTGCTCCTTGGCGATCCCCATGGCCGTCAGCCGGTCGCTCTCCTCCAGCAGCGGGAAGCGCCAGGAGAAGGAGTCCAGCAGGCCGCCCCTGAAGTGCCGCAGCAGCGCGGCGTCACGAACGGGTCCGGGTTCGCTGTACGTGGTGATCGCGGTCATCAGGCGTCGGGCGACCTCAAGACGTTTCATCACGTCACTGAAGTTGCTGGTGAGATTGCCCTCGTCGTCGCGCTGCACCTTGAAGTAGCAGTCCTCGTCGGCGACCACCGATATCACGGAGGCCTGCAGATATGCCTTGGTCACGAAGAGGCGGTCCTCGCCCATGCGGATGTCCTCGTCGAAGCGCAGCCGGTGCTCCTCCACGAACGAACGCCGCATGAGCTTGTGCGGCGTCAGGGCGTACCAGACGCGGGAGGTGGCCAGATCGACGACCTCCTGGTCGGCCTCGAACATGGACCGGGGAACCGAGCAGTTGACACCCACGTACTTGCCGAGCGTCACGTCGGAGCCGTTGCGCTCGGCCATGTCGATCATCCGGCGCAGCGCATGGGGGCCGAGGTAGTCGTCGGCGTCCAGGAAGAAGACGTAGCGGCCCCGGGCCAGCCCGAGGGCGACGTTGCGTGGGCCGCTCGGCCCTCCGGAGTTCTGCTGGTGGATGACGCGCACCGTGCCGGAATGCTCGGCGGCGAACCGGTCCAGCTCCTGCCCGGTGCCGTCGGTCGACCCGTCGTCGACGGCTACGCATTCCAGTTCGTACGTGCCCAGCGACTGTTCGACCACCGATTCCAGGCAGCGCGTCAGATAGGGCATGGCGTTGTAGGCGCCGATGATGACAGTGACCGTTAAGTCCGACACTCATTCCCCCCGGGAACCGTTCATGACGATTATGGCCATATGGATACCCGCCATGTGCGGCTTGCGCCAAGTTCCCAACTGCCCTGGGTTTGCCAACGGTTGATTCCGGCCGTGCGACAGCGGGAGTCGCCGGAGGGAACGGGGCGGCCGAGCGAACCGGGGGCGCCGACGCCAGGGGGACGGGAGGCCGGCTGCCCGGGAAGAGGGGGAGAGGAGGCCGGCCGCCCAGGAGCAGGGGGGGTGGCTCCGGGACGGCCGGTGCGATCGGTTTGCCGCGCGCCCCGGGGGGTTTGGGGCGAGCGGCCATCCGATCAGTGAGGAGTTCCGGAGCCAGCGGCTCCAGTGGTGTGCGCGAAGGCACGGCCAGGACGGTGCTGGGGAAGCTCCGGCCCGGCGTCGCCGGCAGTCCCCTGCGGGCGGGGCGTTTCTCTCATCTGCAGAAACCGTACGTCAGCGGATGGGGGACCGACAGACGGAAACGGATCCCGCCATCGGCCCCCCACACCTTCTTCACAGGCCCTCACGCGGGCCCTGCATCCCCGGCAAAAACGCCCTCCGGCACCGTCGGGGGTTTCGAATGGATCAGATCTGGCCGAAAGCCTGCTCGATGACGTCGAGAGCCTCGTTCAGCAGGTCCTCGCCGATCACCAGCGGCGGGAGGAAGCGCAGGACGTTGCCGTACGTGCCGCAGGTCAGGACCAGCACACCCTCCGCGTGGCAGGCCTTGGCGAGCTTCGCGGCGGCCTCCGGGTTCGGGTCCTTCGTGCCGGACTTCACCAGCTCGATCGCGATCATCGCGCCACGGCCGCGGATGTCACCGATGACATCGCCGCCCGGCAGCTTCGCCTGCATCTCGGCGAGGCGGCCCTTCATGATCTCCTCGATGCGCTTCGCCTTCCCGTTCAGGTCCAGCTCGCGCATCGTCTCGATGGCGCCGAGCGCACCCGCACAGGCCACCGGGTTACCGCCGTAGGTGCCACCGAGGCCACCGGAGTGGGCGGCGTCCATGATCTCGGCGCGGCCCGTCACGGCGGACAGCGGAAGGCCGCCCGCGATGCCCTTGGCGGTAGTGATCAGGTCCGGGACGATGCCCTCGTCCTCGCAGGCGAACCACTGGCCTGTACGGCAGAAACCGGACTGGATCTCGTCGGCGACGAAGACGATGCCGTTGTCCTTGGCGAACTGGGCGATCGCCGGAAGGAAGCCCTTGGCCGGCTCGATGAAGCCGCCCTCGCCGAGCACCGGCTCGATGATGATCGCGGCGACGTTGTCCGCGCCGATCTGCTTGGTGATCTGGTCGATGGCCTGGGCGGACGCCTCCGCGCCGGCGTTCTCGGCACCGGTCGGCCAGCGGTAGCCGTACGCCACCGGCACCCGGTAGACCTCGGGCGCGAACGGTCCGAAGCCCTGCTTGTACGGCATGTTCTTGGCGGTCAGCGCCATCGTGAGGTTGGTGCGGCCGTGGTAGCCGTGGTCGAAGACGACGACCGCGGTGCGCTTGGTGTAGATGCGGGCGATCTTCACCGCGTTCTCGACGGCCTCGGCACCCGAGTTGAACAGCGCGGACTTCTTGGCGTGGTCGCCCGGGGTCAGCTCGGCGAGCTGCTCACAGACCTCGACGTACCCCTCGTACGGCGTGACCATGAAACAGGTGTGGGTGAAGTCGGCGAGCTGCGCGGACGCACGGCGTACGACGGCCTCGGCGGAGGCGCCGACCGACGTCACGGCGATACCGGAACCGAGGTCGATCAGACGGTTGCCGTCCACGTCCTCGATGATCCCGCCACCGGCGCGGGCGGTGAACACCGGCAGGGTGGAGCCCACACCTGCGGCCACCGTCGCGAGACGGCGGGCCTGCAGCTCCACCGACTTCGGGCCGGGAATGGCAGTGACGACGCGGCGCTCCTGCGGAATTGCGGTCATGAGGGGCTCCTGTGGGGTGTTTCGGACGCTTCTCTTTCTGCAGGCTATGGGCGGGGCCCTGAGTCCGGCATGTTCCGTTCGGGAGTGGTGACCGGACGCGGTTGTCCGCCACGGACATAGCGAGGGGGTACGGGGCCGGGCCGCGGCGGCGCGCGGACGAGTCCAAAGACCCCCGGGGCGCGGGCACAGACATCCGGCCGGACCGCGTCCGACGGGGTGGTTCGGGGCACTAGATTGATGACTTCGGGCGCGTGCGCCCGGAGTTACCGGTCGGCGCTGGTCAGGGGACGAGGGACAGCAGATGGACACCGAGGGCACGTACGGCTCGCGCGACACCCGCTCCGGTCGTCCGGTGCCGCGCCCGGCGGGCCCGCCACCGCCCGGACTGCCGCCGAGGCCGGGATACGCCCCCGCGTCCGGCCCCTCGCTGGGGGACTGGCTCCGCACCCCGCGCGCGGCGGCCGAGCCCGGCCTGTGGCGATTCGGCCACACCCCCCGGCCCGACACCGACCCCGACCGGGTGCCCGACCGGGCGCTGATCGGCGGCGCGGTCGTGGCACTGCTCGCCGCCCTGCTGGTGTGGTCATTGTGGCGCAACGGATACGTGCCGCACAGCCGGATCCTCCTCGAAGTCGTCACACCGTCCGACTGGTGGGGGCTCGAACGCCCCGCGGCGGCCCTGACCGCCCTCGCCGTCTACAACAGCATGGTCGCCGTCCTGCTGATCTGGGGCTTCGGACGGCTGGGCAACTGGCACGCGGTGTTCCGCCGGTACGCCGCCGACCACCGCCAGCCGGGCCGGGCGCTGCGCACCGCGCTGGTCGGGGCCGTCCTGGTCTGGTGCTTCGTGAACTCCGACGACCTGCTGCCCTTCGACGACCTGGCACTGGGCCTGACGCCGTACTCCTGGCTCTACGGCGGCACGGCCGTGCAGACCCGGGACCGCGTGGAGACCTTCAAGACCGTGTACCACCTGGTGGGCGCCGTCGCGATCCTCCTGCCGGTCGCCCGGGCCGGCGGCTGGTTCACCCTCGTACGGGAGTTGCGCCGCGGTGCGAAGAGCAGGCCGGAACCGGAGAAGGCACCCGGTGAGAGCCCCGCCGACTGGCCGCAGCTGCGCGCCGCGGGTCAGCAGGCCGCCGCCGACCGGCTGGTGGCGGACGGGCGGACGGGATGGATGAACGACGTCGACTGTGTACGGATCCGGCGCGCCTGGGTCTCCGTGGAGGCCGACCCCGCACGGGTCGGCCCGTTCACCGACGCCGTGCTCGGCCAGGGCGCACGGGCCTGTCCGCACCCTTCGGGCGACCGGGACCTGCCGGCCCGTACAGCCACCCACGACCTGCTCACCTCGCAGGTGCGGCTCGGCCGGTACACGGACTTCGACCGCAACCCGGCGGCCCGGCGGGGCGCGGGGGCCGCCGTCGACCCGGCCTCCCTGGGTTCCTCGCTGCTGGCCGTCGGGCCCTTCGGGTCCGGCAAGACCCGGCACCTGGTGCGGCCCGTCGTGGAGTCGCTCGCCCTGCAGGCACTCGCCGGGAAGGCCGTTGTCGTGGCCGTCTGCGCGGCAGGCACCCCGCTCGGGCCCGACGAGGGCTACGACGTGGTGATCAAGCCGGGCGACCCGTCCTGTGCCCACGACCTCGACCTGTACAGCGGAACCGACGACGCCGACGAGGCCGCCGCCCTGCTCGCCGAGGCGATGGCCGGCGACCTGCCCGACATCGACGCGCGGCGGGCCACGACCGCACTCGCCCAACTGCTCGGCCCGTACCGGGCGGTCCACGACCGCTTCCCGTCCGTCCCGGTGCTGCGCGAGCTGCTCGACGGCTCTCCCGGCGCCCTCGCCGAGCTCCGGGCCCAGCTCGACAGTGACGCGCACCCCTCCCACCTCCGTGAACTCGACACCCGGGCACGGCAGGCCGGCGCCCCCGGCGACCCGGGACTCCTTCTCGCCGACCGGCTCGCTGCCCTGGACCGGCCCGCCTTCGCGGGGTTCTTCGACACCACCGGCACGGCCCGGCCCTTCTCGGTACGCACCCTCGAACACCCGCTGCGGGTCCGCATCGACCTGCCGGAACGCGCCCACCCCGAGGCCGCGCGCCTGATCGCCCGGCTGGTGCTCGCCCAGTTCACCTCCGGGGCGGCCGCCCGCACGGACCGCTCGCTGTTCGCCTTCCTCGCCCTGGACGACGCCACGCACGCCGTCACCGCCGAGTCCGTACGGGCCGTGCAGCGGCTGCGGAACTGCAACGCCGGTGTCCTGCTCACCCTGCGCGGGCTGGGTGACGTACCGGAGAGCCTGCACACCGCGCTGCTCGGCTCGGTCGGCTGCCACATGACGTTCTCCGGCGTCACGACCTGGGACGGACGGCTCTTCGCGCAGGCATGGGGCACCGAATGGGTGGAGACCACCGAGGTCGCCAAGCACACGGTCTTCGCCCACCAGCCGCTCACCCGGGCCGTGCACGCCCTGCGCAAACTGGTCACCGGCAAGGCGGTCACCACGGACGCGGTGACCGTGCGCCAGGTGGAGCGCGAACGCTGGTCGGCCTCCGAACTGGCCCACCGGGTGCCGGCCGGGCACGCGGTGCTCTCCCTGACCACCGTCAAGGGCGAGCACGCACCGCCGCTCCTGGTGGACCTGAACGGCTGAGAGATACGGGGCGGGGGCCGCGGGCGTGGAAGCGGTTACGGCAAACCCTGCCGCCCTGGCAGAATCGAGGGGAGCCGTTCATACGGGACGGCGAAAATCGATACTGATCGATTCCCTCATCGAATCCCTGAAGGTCCCACGGTCCCCATGCCCCCCACTCTCGCCTCGCTCCTCCAGCACTCGGCGCTCAAACTCACGGTGCGCGCGGGGGCGGACCGGCTCGACGCTCCCGTCCGCTGGGCACACGCCAGCGAGCTGACCGACCCCGTGCCGTACATGGAGGGCGGTGAGTTCCTGCTCGTCACCGCCACCAACCTCGACGCCGAGAACCCCGAGGCGATGCGGCGGTACGTGCGACGGTTGGCCGGGGCCGGAGTCGTCGGTCTGGGCTTCGCCGTCGGCGTCAACTACGACGACGTACCGCAGGCCCTGATCGACGCCGCGGAGGAGACGGGTCTGCCGCTCCTCGAAGTGCCGCGCCGCACCCCGTTCCTCGCCATCGCCAAGGCGGTGTCGTCGGCGATCGCCGCCGATCAGTACCGGGCCGTGACGGCGGGGTTCGAGGCCCAGCGGGAGCTGACGAAGGCCGCACTCGCGGGCGACGGCCCCGGCGAGCTCCTGGGCCGGCTCGCGGCCCATGTCGACGGCTGGGCGGCGCTGTACGACGCCTCCGGCGCGGTGGTCGCCGCCGCCCCCGAGTGGGCCGCCCGCCGGGCCGCCCGGCTCACCCCCGATGTGGAACGGCTGCGGGACCGTCCCGCCCCGGCCAGCGTGGTCGTCGGCGGCACCGACGACCGGGTCGAGCTCCAGTCCCTCGGCACCGGCCGCCGGGTCCGGGGCGCCCTGGCCGTCGGCACGGGGGCGGCACTCGGCACCGCCGAGCGGTACGCCGTGCACTCCGCGGTCGCCCTGCTGACCCTGACCACCGCCCGCTCCCGGTCCCTCCAGGGCGCCGAACAGCGGCTGGGCGCGGCGGTGCTGCGCATGCTGCTGGCCGGCCAGCCGGACCACGCACGGGCGGTCGCCGGGGACCTGTACGGGGGGCTGCTCGACGCCCCGTTCCGGCTGCTCATCGCGGAGGCGTCCGGGCCTGCGACACCGGCGGCGCTGGGCGAGGCGATGGACGCGGCGGCCTTCCGGACCGGCGAGGCGCTGCTGGCCGTGCCCGAGGGCGAACGGCTCGTCGTGCTGGCCGCGGACGGCGGAGCCGCGGTCGCCGCCTGCACGGCGTTCGCGGAGGCGCAGGAGGCCCAGGAGTCCCATGAGGCACGGCCGTCGCGCGAACCGGCGCCGGAGGAGGGCCAGGGCAAGGTTGTCGTGGGGCTCTCCGCACCGGCGGGCCCCGTTGCCGTCTCCGCCGCGTACAAACAGGCGGAACAGGCCCTGTCGGTGGCCCGCCGCCGGGGCAGGGCGCTGGTCGAGCACGAGGAGCTGGCGACCGGCTCGGTGCTGCGGCTCCTCGCGGACGACGCCGTACGGGCCTTCGCCGACGGAATGCTCCGCGCCCTGCACGAGCACGACGCCAAGGGCCGCGGCGACCTGGTCGCCTCCCTGCGGGCCTGGCTCGCCCATCACGGCCAGTGGGACGCGTCCGCGGCCGACCTCGGCGTGCACCGCCACACCCTGCGCTACCGGATGCGCCGGGTCGAGGAGATCCTGGGCCGCTCCCTGGACGATCCGGACGTCCGGATGGAGCTGTGGCTGGCACTGAAGGCCACGAGCTCCCCGTCGGCGCCCCAGACGCAGGTGCCGGAGACGTAACGACCTCACCCGCGTTGGAGAGCGGGCTCCCGGCGTCATACGACTCCGCCTCCGGCGTTGTCGTCGGTGAACGACTCCCCCACGCTCGAACCTGCTCGGGAGGGACCCCCGTCGCGTCGCTTCCCTCCTCCGCCTTGGATCCGAAGCCGCATGACGCCGCTCGCTGATCCGCTCTCTATCGCGGGTGAGGTCGTAACCCTGGCGCCGACGGACGGGCCCGGTGTCCCCGTCGACGCACACGCATCCGACAAACCGGCGCACCTCCGTCGCGCACTGCTCCACGCCGGACAAACGCCAGGGCGGCCGTGCGGCCCTACGGTGGGGGCAACACACCCCACGTCTCCGAAGGGCCGGAACCTCCATGACTTCCACCCACGCCTTCTGGCTCGCCGGCCGCCAGGCCACCGGCGAGGACAGCTTCGACGTCACCAACCCCTGGGACGGCCGTCTCGTCGGCACCGTCAGCGTGCCGACCGACGCCCAGATCGAGGAGGCCGTCGCGGCCGCGCACGCCGTGCGCGAGGAGTTCGCCGCGACCCCGGCCCATGTCCGGGCCGCCGCACTCGACCACGTCGTACGGCGCCTGGTGGAGCGCACCGAGGAGATCGCCCAGCTGATCTCCGCCGAGAACGGCAAGCCGATCAAGTGGGCCCGCGGCGAGGTCGGCCGCGCCGTCTCCGTGTTCCGCTTCGCCTCCGAGGAGGCCCGCCGCTTCAACGGCGGTGACGCGCAGCGCCTCGACACCGACGCCGGTGGCACCGGCCGCCTCGGCCTGACCCGGCGCTTCCCGCGCGGTACGGTCCTCGGCATCGCACCGTTCAACTTCCCGCTGAACCTGAGCGCCCACAAGGTCGCCCCGGCCATCGCCGTCGGTGCCCCGATCATCCTGAAGCCCGCCCCGGCCACCCCGATCTCCTCGCTGATCCTGGGCGAGCTGCTGGCCGAGACCGACCTGCCGGCCGGTTCGTGGTCCGTGCTGACGGTCCCCAACGACCGGATGCCCGCCCTGGTCCAGGACGAGCGCCTGCCGGTGATCTCCTTCACCGGTTCCGGCCCCGTCGGCTACTCGATCATGGAGTCGGTGCCGCGCAAGCACTGCACCCTGGAGCTCGGCGGCAACGGCGCCGCGGTCGTGCTCGGCGACTACGCCTCCGACGAGGACCTGGACTGGGCCGCGACCCGTATCGCGACCTTCTCCAACTACCAGGGCGGCCAGTCCTGCATCTCGGTGCAGCGCGTCATCGCGGACGCCCAGGTCTACGACCGGCTCCTCCCGAAGATCGTCGCGGCCGTCGAGGCCCAGGTCACCGGCGACCCGTCCGACGCCGCCACCGACGTCGGCCCGCTGGTCAGCGAGGACGCCGCCAAGCGCGTCGAGTCCTGGGTCGACGAGGCCGTGCAGGCCGGCGCCCAGCTGCTCACCGGCGGCAAGCGGGACGGTGCCACGTACGCGCCGACCGTGCTCGCCGAGCTCCCGGACAACGTCACCCTCTCCTGCGAGGAGGTCTTCGGACCGGTGCTGTCCGTGCAGAAGGCGGACGGCGAGGCCGAGGCGTTCGCAGCGGTCAACTCCTCCAAGTACGGCCTGCAGGCAGGCGTGTTCACGCACGACCTGCAGACCGCCTTCCGTGCCCACCGTGCCCTTGAGGTCGGCGGCGTGATCATCGGCGACGTCCCCTCCTACCGCGCGGACCAGATGCCGTACGGCGGCGCCAAGCAGTCCGGCGTCGGCCGCGAGGGCGTCCGCTACGCCATGGACGACTACACCTACGAGCGCGTGCTGGTCCTCACCGGCCTCGCCCTGTAGTCCGCGAACAGGATCGAACCGATCCACCTACGTCGCCTGCGTTCCGCCTGGACAGCACGACAGCAGGCGGCAGAGAGACGGCCGAAGCCCACTGTGCGGGGGCTTCGGCCGTTTCTGCGTATCTGCACGCTGAGCTGCGGCGATGGTCGGATCTTGGCTGGTTCGGATGGGGTAGTGGGAGCACCGTGGGAGCACGAGCCGTTAATGTCCGCATATGGCGAACCTTGTTGCGCGTAGGAACAGGGCTGGGGAGGTCTCCAGCTACCAGGTGAGGTGGCGCGAAGGCGGTGTGAGGGCCAGTGAGCAGCAGACCGAACGCTTCGACAACGAGGACTCGGCCAAGGTCTTCAGGGACGCCGTTGACGAGGCCGGGCAGCACTGGCCCCCGGCTGGGTGAAGGGCAAAGGCTACGTCGACCCCACAGCCGCCGACCAGCTGCGATACCGCTTCGACCGCTGGGCCGTTGAGTCCGTCGAGAACCGCACCGCGAGCAAGCGCTACAAGCAACAGCGCATCCGCGCGCTGGACCGCGACCTTGACCGGCGTACCCGGTCCATCGAGCACCAGCCCAAGCCACGCCCCGTGGCGGGCCCGAAGGGCGACCCCGGCCCGCCGGGTCCGGAAGGGCAGCCAGGTCCCGCCCCGGCCGCCGTGGTGGTCGTCACCGACCACCACGGCCGCGCCACATGGCTCCTCGACCCCCCGCTGCCGGCACCGCCTGTCATCAGTGCCACCGCGGTCGACCGTGAGCGGGGTGAGGACGGGCCGCTGACCCTCACCGCCGAGGAGGTCACCGGCGCCACTGTGACGGTGCGGGTGTGGCGTACCCGGCCGGTCCTCGGTCTTGGGCTGCTGCCCGCCGTACCCGCTGCCGACGTCGACGTCCACCTCACAGCAACTTTGGCGGATCGAGGCTAAATCCTGGTGTTGCCGCCTTTGTTGACGACGCTCGCCTTCTTGCAGTGGCCCCAGGTGACCTTATTCTTCTTGGTCCAGCCGCCCCACTTGATCAGTGAGACCTTGCCTGAGTATCCGGTTCCGTACTTGTTGTTCTTGAAGATGTTGCCGCTCCCGCAGGCCTCGCCTTTTGACGGGTCGTACCACTCGCTGAACATGGCGTAACTGCCGGACTTGGTGAAGGTGTTTCCGCTCACCGTGTTTTTGCTGCTTCGGTCTCTGATCCGTACGGGGTCACCGCTGATGGATGAGAATTTGTTGCTGGTGACGATGCTGCCCGAGGTCCTGACCAGGTAGACCCCGTGCATCTTTCCCTTGTTGTTCAGATTGGAGAAATTGTTCTTCTTGATCACGATTTTGGAGGAGTTCAGAACGTGGACCCCGCCGAAGCCGTCGGAGCCGCTGAGATTCTTGAACGTGTTCCCGGTGATCGTGACATTCGAGACGTTTTTGAGACGGATCGCGTTCTGATGGCCGGAGAAGGTCTTACCACTGATGGTGAATCCACCGGGACCGCCATCGATGCAGAGCTGATAGTCGCCCTTGGGGCATTTGACCTGCCCCGGATACTTGGCAGCAGCTGCCGTACCGGCGGCGGCCGGGGTCGTCCCCGCGGTCCCCAGAGCGGCCACTATGGTGACGGCCGCGAGAGTAGTGCGAGCAGCCTCTATGCGCATGATCAGCATCCCTTCACGGTTCGTGTTTCAGGCAGGCCCGTACGCCCGGCTTCACCGAGAAGCAGCCGGGTATCCATGCTGTGCGTGTCGCTCCGTACAGATCCTGGCCGCAGGGCCGGGGAAGCTCAAGCCCCCAGGCGCCTTGCCTTAGGCTCGATGCAGTTGCTGGTTATGGGCCGGGCTTCACTGCAACCCCTTGGAAGGGGTCAGGTCATGGCTGCGGTCTGCGCATGAGGCGAGTAGTTCAACGTGGATGACACCGGCGAACTCTGCTTGAACCCGGGCACGATGGGCCTCCGGAAGGTCGTCCATTTCAGTACGCCCGGGACCTTCAAGTTCAGGAAAGCGGATTACCCCTGGCTGGCCCGCGTACGGGTCAAGGTCCAGGCGGGTGGTGGGGGTCGGCGGGCGCCGAAGCGGAGGCGAATCAGCTGATTGCCCGGCCCGGCGCGTCCGCGGGCGGCTACTCGGAGTCAGTGATCGAGGTGGGGGCTCTCGCTGGTGTGGAGTCGGTCGCCGTCGGAGCAGGCGGCGCCGGAGGTGCCGGCAACAACGCTGGGTCAATGGGCGGAGGGTCGAGCTTCGGTGGCACGGTCACTGCGATCGGTGGTGCGCGCGACCAGCGTGCCGTCCTGAGTCATCGCGCCGATCAGCATCACAGCACTCTCCGTACCCCGCCGTGATCCCCGCAGGGCCTTGCCGTCCGCCGCCACCGTTTCCAGGGCCAGCTCCCGCACCCGCAGGAGAACCTCCAGCTCACCCGGCTTCACCGCCGACAACACCCTGCGCAACGTGTCCGCCCCCGGCGTTCAAACCAGCCCGAACGCACCGACGGGAACCAGCCCCAGCCGCAACTTCTCCTGCAGATCCGCGGCAGCAGCCCACTGCGCCATCGCCCGCCAGGTATCACGCGGAAGACGTAGCTCTCACGCCGGCTGATATGCCGCGCGCCGTGCGTGACGCCGTGGTTCGGAGGGCCGACGTGGTCCTCTCCGTGAGCGAGGGCTCCGCCGGGCAGAGCAGTCCTCTGTCCGTACGGCTCACACCGTGGCTGCCGTGCTGGGAGCGGGTGCCCGCCGCCCTCCCCCGTATCGGCGGGGCATCGTCAGTGCCCTCTCTCGCGCTCCGTGGCCGACGGGGCGTGGCCCGGCCCGACGGCCCGCCTGCCGGGCCCTCTGCGTTCGCGCAGGTCGGAGGAGAACCACAGGTCGGAGGAGAACCACAGACCAGGGCGGCGCTGCAAGGGCCCCACCGCGCGGGGACTCCGGCCGTCTCTGCTCCACCCGCCCCGCTCACGGCCCGACCGCCCTGTCACCACGGGGCTGTCCAGTGGAGTGGCTCCCGACCCGATCGGCGTCCGGGGGATGGTGGGAGTCCCTGGAATCGGGTACATCAGGACAAGTACACCGGTTGGTACGGCTCGGCAGGCGCCCATGCGCTCCGGGCGGACCGGCCGCGTCCGCCCACCCCACAACGCGGCGAGGTGAGCTCCTCATGTCCGCACCATCCGCACCGAAGAACACGCCCAAGGTCACCGAGCGTGAAGCGCGCCAAGTGGCCGAGGCCGCGCGCGAACAGGACTGGCAGAAGCCCAGTTTCGCCAAGGAACTCTTCCTCGGGCGCTTCCGCCTCGACCTGATCCATCCGCATCCGCTGCCGCCCGTGGACGACGTCCGGCTCGGCGAGGCGTTCCTCGCCCGGCTGCGCGACTTCTGCGAAACCAGGATCGACAGCGCCCTGATCGAGCGTGAGGCGAGGATCCCCGACGAGGTGATCAACGGCCTCAAGGAACTCGGCGCGCTCGGGATGAAGATCGAACCGAAGTACGGCGGCCTGGGGCTGACCCAGGTCTACTACAACAAGGCCCTTTCCCTGGTCGGCTCCGCCAGCCCCGCGATCGGCGCGCTGCTCTCCGCCCACCAGTCCATCGGCGTACCGCAGCCGCTGAAGATCTTCGGCAGCCAGGAGCAGAAGGACGCCTTTCTGCCCCGGCTGGCCAGCACCGCCATCTCGGCGTTCCTGCTCACCGAGCCGGACGTCGGCTCCGACCCGGCCCGGCTCGCCACCTCGGCCGTTCCGGACGGGTCGGACTACATCCTCGACGGGGTGAAGCTGTGGACGACCAACGGTGTCGTCGCCGACCTGCTCGTCGTGATGGCCCGTGTCCCGAAGTCGGAGGGCCACCGGGGCGGCATCACCGCGTTCGTCGTCGAGGCGGACTCCCCGGGCATCACCGTGGAGAACCGCAACGCCTTCATGGGCCTGCGCGGCATCGAGAACGGCGTCACCCGCTTCCACCGCGTCCGGGTCCCCGCCGCGAACCGCATCGGCCCCGAAGGCGCGGGGCTCAAGATCGCCCTGACCACGCTCAACACGGGACGGCTCTCGCTGCCCGCGATGTGCGTCGGCGCCGGGAAGTGGTGCCTGAAGATCGCCCGTGAGTGGTCGGCGGTGCGCGAGCAGTGGGGCAGGCCGGTCGCCCGGCACGAGGCCGTCGGCGCCAAGATCTCCTTCATCGCCGCGACCACGTTCGCGCTCGAAGCGGTGGTCGAACTCTCCTCCCAGATGGCCGACGAGAACCGCAACGACATCCGGATCGAAGCGGCTCTCGCCAAGCTCTACGGCTCCGAGATGGGCTGCCTGATGGCCGACGAGCTGGTCCAGATCCGCGGCGGCCGGGGCTTCGAGACCGCCGATTCGCTCGCGGCCCGGGGCGAGCGGGCCGTCCCCGCCGAGCAACTCCTGCGCGACCTGCGGATCAACCGGATCTTCGAGGGCTCCACCGAGATCATGCACCTGCTGATCGCCCGTGAGGCCGTCGACGCCCACCTGAAGGTCGCCGGAGACATCATCGACCCCGACAAACCCCTCTCGGCCAAGGCGAAAGCGGGCGCGAACGCGGCCGGCTTCTACGCCCGCTGGCTCCCCAAACTCGTCGCGGGGCCGGGACAACTCCCGCGTACGTACGGAGAGTTCAACCCGGCCGGCCACCCGGACCTGTCCACCCACCTGCGCTACGTCGAACGCTCCGCCCGTAAACTCGCGCGCTCCACCTTCTACGCCATGTCGCGCTGGCAGGGCCGGATGGAGACCAAGCAGGGCTTCCTCGGCCGGATCGTCGACATCGGTGCGGAACTCTTCGCGATGAGTGCCGCCTGCGTCCGCGCCGAACTGCTGCGCTCCTGCGACGACCACGGCCGCGAGGCCTACCAGCTCGCCGACGCGTTCTGCCGCCAGTCCCGCGTCCGGGTCGAGGAACTCTTCACCCGACTGTGGTCCAACACAGACGATCTGGACCGACGCGTGGTGGACGGCGTCCTGTCCGGTACGTACACCTGGTTGGAGGACGGCATCATCGACCCGAGCGGCGAAGGACCGTGGATCGCCGACGCCACCCCGGGGCCGTCCGTCCGGGACGACGTCCACCGGCCCATTCGCTGACCCGCGGCCCACCGGGCGGACGCGCGTCGGGTGTACCCCGCCGCACCGCTCCGGGCGGGTGCGGGGGACGCACTGTCCACACGCACAGCCGATGCGGCAACAATGGGGGGCATGAGCGACAGCCCTGCCCCCCTCGCCGACCCGCACCTCGTCTTCGACGCCGCGGAAGGCCGCCGGGATCTCGTCATCCTCGGCTCCACCGGTTCCGTCGGTACTCAGGCCATCGACCTGGTGCTGCGCAATCCCGACCGCTTCCGCGTCACCGGGCTCTCCGCCGCGGGCGGACGGGTCGCCCTCCTCGCCGAGCAGGCCCGGCAGCTGCGGGTGCGTACCGTGGCCGTCGCCGCGCCGGACGCCGTACCGGCCCTGCGCGAGGCGCTGCGCGCGCAGTACGGGACGGGCGAGCCGCTCCCCGAGATCCTGGCCGGCCCCGAGGCCGCCTCCCAGCTCGCCGCCGGCGACTGCCACACGGTGCTCAACGGAATCACCGGCTCGATCGGTCTCGCCGCCACGCTCGCCGCGCTGGAGGCGGGCCGCACGCTCGCCCTGGCCAACAAGGAATCGCTGATCGTCGGCGGCCCGCTGGTGAAGGCGCTGGCGAAGCCCGGCCAGATCATCCCGGTCGACTCCGAGCACGCCGCCCTCTTCCAGGCGCTCGGCGCGGGCACCCGCGCCGACGTGCGCAAGCTCGTCGTCACCGCGTCCGGCGGCCCCTTCCGGGGACGCACCAGAAGCGAACTCGTGGACGTCACCCGTGAGGAGGCTCTCGCGCACCCGACCTGGGCCATGGGACCGGTCATCACGATCAACTCCGCCACCCTGGTCAACAAGGGACTGGAGGTCATCGAGGCGCATCTCCTCTACGACATCCCGTTCGACCGGATCGAGGTCGTGGTCCACCCCCAGTCCTACGTCCACTCCATGGTCGAGTTCACCGACGGCTCCACCCTCGCCCAGGCCACACCCCCGGACATGCGGGGCCCGATCGCCATCGGCCTCGGCTGGCCCCAGCGCATCCCGGACGCGGCCCCCGCCTTCGACTGGTCGAAGGCGTCCAGCTGGGAGTTCTTCCCCCTCGACAACGAGGCCTTCCCGTCCGTGGGACTGGCCCGGCACGTGGGCACGCTCGGCGCCACCGCCCCCGCCGTGTTCAACGCCGCGAACGAGGAATGCGTCGACGCATTTCTGACGGGACGGCTGCCGTTCAACGGAATCATGGATACGGTCACCGCTGTGGTGGCCGAACACGGCACCCCCGCCACGGGAACTTCGCTCACGGTCGCAGACGTCCTCGAAGCGGAGACCTGGGCACGCGCCCGGGCCCGTGAACTCTCGGCGAAAGCGACAGCGGAGGCGCGCGCATGAGTATTTCGACGGTCCTGTTGACGATTCTGGGCATCGTCGTCTTCGTCATCGGCCTGCTGTTCTCGATCGCCTGGCACGAGCTGGGGCACCTGTCGACCGCGAAGCTCTTCGGCATCCGCGTCCCCCAGTACATGGTCGGCTTCGGACCGACGATCTGGTCGCGCAAGAAGGGCGACACCGAGTACGGGATCAAGGCCATCCCGGCCGGCGGCTACATCCGCATGATCGGCATGTTCCCGCCGGGACCGGACGGGCGCCTGGAGGCGCGGTCCACCTCACCGTGGCGCAGCATGATCGAGGACGCCAGGTCCGCGGCCTTCGAAGAGATCGAGCCCGGTGACGAGAAGCGCCTCTTCTACACGCGCAAGCCGTGGAAGCGCGTCATCGTGATGTTCGCCGGACCGTTCATGAACCTGGTCCTCGCCGTCGCGATCTTCCTCGGTGTGGCGATGTCCTTCGGCTTCCAGACCCAGACCACTGAGGTCGCGGGCGTTCAGAAGTGCGTGATCCCCCAGAGCGAGAACCGCGAGACCTGCAAGAAGACCGACGCCGTCTCGCCCGCACAGGCGGCGGGACTCAAGAAGGGCGACAAGATCGTCGCCTTCAACGGCCAGAAGGTCGACGACTGGGCGACGCTCTCCGAGCGGATCCGCGACACCGTCGGTCCTGCCACCATCACGGTCCAGCGCGACGGTCAGGAGCAGACCCTCCACGCCGTGCTGAAGAAGAACGCCGTGGCGAAGAAGGACTCCAACGGGGATGCGATCCCCGGTAAGTACGTGACGGCCGGCTACCTCGGCTTCGCCGCGCAGACCGAGATCGTCCCGCTCTCCTTCGGCGACTCGGTCGTCCGCATGGGAGACATGATCGAGAATGGCGTCGACTCGATCATCGCCCTCCCGTCCAAGATTCCCGGCCTGTGGGACGCCGCCTTCGGCGACGGCCCGCGAGCGGCCGACTCCCCGGTGGGGGTCGTCGGCGCGGCCAGGATCGGCGGCGAGGTGATGGCGCTGGACGTGCCGGCGCAGAACCAGATCGCGATGATGCTGTTCCTGCTGGCGGCCTTCAACCTCTCGCTGTTCCTCTTCAACATGTTGCCCCTGCTCCCGCTCGACGGCGGACACATCGCCGGAGCGCTCTGGGAGGCCCTGCGCCGTAACGTGGCGCGCGTCTTCAAGCGCCCCGACCCGGGCCCCTTCGACGTGGCCAAGCTGATGCCGGTCGCCTATGTCGTCGCAGGTGTCTTCATCTGCTTCACGCTACTGGTGCTGGTGGCCGACATCGTCAATCCGGTCAAGATCTCCTGACCTCCCGGACGGCCCGGTGTACGAAGGGTGACGGCCCGGCACACAGTGTGTGTCCGGGCCGTCACCCGCGTGCGGCACTTCCGCACGCGGTGTGCTCGGGGCCGCCGCCGGTGACGTAACCTCGGAACCCGGAGCCCGCCGATCTCGGGACCTCGATCCACACCTTGGGGATGCTCAGCGCATGACTGCGATTTCTCTCGGAATTCCGTCCGTTCCGACCAAGCTCGCCGACCGGCGGGTCAGCCGCAAGATCCAGGTCGGATCGGTTGCGGTGGGCGGGGATGCGCCGGTGTCGGTGCAGTCGATGACGACGACGCGTACGTCGGACATCGGTGCGACGTTGCAGCAGATCGCGGAGTTGACGGCGTCGGGCTGTCAGATCGTGCGGGTGGCGTGTCCGACGCAGGATGACGCGGACGCGTTGGCGACGATTGCGAAGAAGTCGCAGATTCCGGTGATCGCGGATATTCATTTCCAGCCGAAGTATGTGTTCGCGGCGATCGATGCGGGTTGTGCCGCGGTGCGGGTGAATCCGGGGAACATCAAGCAGTTCGACGACAAGGTGAAGGAGATCGCGCGGGCGGCGAAGGATGCGGGTACGCCGATCCGGATCGGTGTGAACGCGGGTTCGCTGGATGCGCGGTTGCTGAAGAAGTACGGGAAGGCGACTCCGGAGGCGTTGGTGGAGTCGGCGCTGTGGGAGGCGTCGCTCTTCGAGGAGCATGACTTCCGGGAGATCAAGATCTCGGTGAAGCACAACGATCCGGTGGTGATGGTCAATGCGTACCGTCAGCTGGCTGCGCGGTGTGATTACCCGTTGCATCTGGGGGTGACGGAGGCGGGTCCGGCGTTCCAGGGGACGATCAAGTCGGCTGTGGCGTTCGGTGCGTTGCTGTCGGAGGGGATCGGCGACACGATCCGGGTGTCGTTGTCGGCGCCGCCGGCGGAGGAGGTCAAGGTCGGTCTGCAGATTCTGGAGTCGTTGAATCTGAAGCAGCGTCGGCTGGAGATCGTGTCGTGTCCGTCGTGCGGGCGGGCGCAGGTGGATGTGTACAAGCTGGCGGATCAGGTCAGTGCGGGGCTTGAGGGCATGGAAGTGCCGTTGCGGGTGGCCGTGATGGGCTGTGTCGTCAATGGTCCGGGTGAGGCCCGTGAGGCGGATCTGGGTGTCGCGTCCGGCAATGGCAAGGGGCAGATCTTCGTGAAGGGCGAGGTCATCAAGACCGTGCCCGAGTCGAAGATCGTCGAGACGCTGATCGAAGAAGCCATGAAGATCGCCGAACAGATGGAGAAGGACGGCATCGCCTCCGGCGAGCCCGAGGTCTCCGTCAGCTGATCCACGACGCTCACGACCGCGCCCCGCCGGAGGAAGACCGCCCGGCGGGGCGCAGCCGTGAGCGGCCCCACGAAGCGGACCGGACGCCGGCGACCCGTGCGCGACAGCGAGTGCACCAGGCCCTTGTCCGGGCACGGGGGCGGCGCGGACGAGGCTCTTTGGGTAAAGTGCGGAAATCAGCAGACCGCATGGTGAGGCCCCCTCGTGTTGACGCAGACCACCACCCGGGTCCTCGAACCCAGCGACCTCGGCGCCGCTCTCGCCATATTGGAGAGCGAACCCGTGGCCAATGCCTTCGTGACCGCCCGGGTCCGGATCGCAGGTCTCGATCCCTGGCGCCTCGGTGGCGAGATGTGGGGCTGGTACGCCGACGGACGGCTGCGTTCGCTGTGCTACTCGGGCGCCAACCTCGTACCGATCTGCGCCACCCCCGAAGCCGTCAGGGCCTTCGCCGACCGCGCCCGCCGGACCGGCCGACGCTGCTCCTCGATCGTCGGCCCCGCGGAGCCCACCGCCCAGCTGTGGCGGCTGCTCGAACCCGGCTGGGGCCCCGCCCGCGAGGTCCGGGCCCATCAACCCCTCATGGTCACCGAGAGCCTGTCCGCCCAGGTCACCCCCGACCCCTTGGTCCGCCGGATCCGCAAGGACGAGATGGACGTCCTGATGCCGGCCTGTGTGGCGATGTTCACCGAGGAGGTCGGCATCTCCCCGGTCGCGGGTGACGGCGGTCTCCTCTACCAGGCACGCGTCGCCGAACTCATCGGCGCCGGCCGCTCGTTCGCCCGGATCGAGGGCGGCAAGGTCCTCTTCAAGGCGGAGATCGGCGCGGCCACCCCGCAGGCCTGCCAGATCCAGGGCGTCTGGGTCGCTCCCGAACACCGCGGCCGAGGACTGTCCGAGACCGGCATGGCGGCGGTCCTGCGCTACGCACTGGCCGACGTCGCACCCGTCGTCAGCCTGTACGTGAACGACTACAACACCCCCGCCCGCAGGGCGTACGCCAGAGTAGGCTTCCGCGAGACCGGCGCGTTCATGAGCGTGCTGTTCTGACCGGCGGCCGGTGTCGCCGCCCCGTACCGTCCACCCCGCCCGGGCCAGTAGGGTCGGCCCATGGCAGCAGTTTCCGGGGGCGGCCCCCACACTCCCAGCGTCCGGATCGGACCGATCGATCTCGCCGCGCGCGTGGACGAGGCGCTCGCCGTGCAGGCCGTCGCCTTCGGCCTGGGCCCGGAAGAGATCGAGGTACGGCGCCACATCGTCCTCAGACACCTCGACCACCCCTGCGCCCGCGCCCTGGGCGCCACCACCCCCGACGGCCGGCTCGTCGGCTTCGTCTATGGCCTGCCGAACGAACGCGGCCAGTGGTGGTCCACCGTCGTCGAGCCCTACCTCCGCGCCACCGGTTCCGCGCACTGGCTCGACGACTCGTTCGTCATCACCGAACTGCACGTCCACCCGGCGTTCCAGAACCGCGGCATCGGCCGCATGCTGATCACCGCCATCACGGACGCCGTCGACCAGCCCCGGTCCATCCTCTCCGCGATCGACACGGACAGCCCGGCACGTGCCCTGTACCGCAGTCTCGGCTACCGGGACCTGGCCCGCCAGGTGCTCTTCCCCAGCGCTCCCAAGCCGTACGCGGTGATGGGAGCCCCGCTCCCGCTGCGTCGCAGGGGACAGACGGGAACGGACCGACAGCCAATCGATTTCCGCCCACCCGTACCACCCGGCTAACCTCCTGCACATCACCCTTCCGAGCAGGAGTTCACCATGGTCCAGGTCCAGCGCATGTCCCGATTGATGATCAAGACACTGCGCGACGACCCGGCGGACGCCGAGACGCTCAACCACAAGCTGCTCGTCCGGGCCGGTTACGTACGCCGCACGGCGGCCGGAATCTGGACCTGGCTGCCGCTCGGCAAGAAGGTCCTGGAGAACATCACCCGCGTCGTCCGCGAGGAGATGGACGCCATCGGCGGCCAGGAAGTGCTGCTTCCCGCGCTGCTCCCCAAGGAGTCGTACGACGCCAGCGGCCGGTACCACGAGTACGGCGATCTGCTGTTCAAGCTCAAGGACCGCAAGGGCGCCGAGTACCTCCTCGGCCCGACCCACGAAGAGATCTTCACCCAGGTCGTCAAGGATCAGATCACGTCCTACAAGGACCTGCCCGTGATCCTCTACCAGATCCAGACCAAGTACCGGGACGAGGCCCGCCCCCGCGCCGGTGTGCTGCGCGGCCGCGAGTTCCAGATGAAGGACTCGTACTCCTTCGACACCACGGACGAGGGGCTCGTCGAGGCGTACCAGCTGCACCGCGCCGCCTACATCCGGATCTTCGAGCGGCTCGGCCTCGACCACCGCATCGTCTCCGCCGTCTCCGGCGCGATGGGCGGCTCGGCCTCCGAGGAGTTCCTGGCCCCCGCCCCGGCCGGTGAGGACACCTTCGTCGACTGCCCCGCCTGCGACTACGCCGCCAACACGGAAGCCGTGACCTTCAAGGCCGCCCCCGTGGACGCCTCGGCGCACGGCCCGGTCGAGGAACTGGACACCCCCGACACCCCGACCATCGAGACGCTCGCCGCGCACCTCGGCGTCCCGGCCTCCGCGACCCTGAAGAACCTGCTGGTCAAGGTCGACGGCGAGATCGTCGCCGTGGGCGTGCCCGGCGACCGCGAGGTCGATCTCGGCAAGCTCGGCGAGCACCTCGCGCCCGCCGTCGTCGAACTGGTCACCGCGGAGGACTTCGAGGGCCGCGCCGACCTGGTGCGCGGCTACGTCGGCCCGCAGGGTCTGGAGAAGGTCCGCTACATCGCCGACCCCCGCATCGCCGCCGGCACCGCCTGGATCACCGGCGCGAACAAGTCCGGCACCCATGCGAAGAACGTCGTCGCCGGCCGTGACTTCGAGGTCGACGACTACCTCGACGTCGTCGTCGTCGAGGCGGGCGACCCCTGCCCCAAGTGCGGCACCGGCCTCCAGCTGGACCGCGCCATCGAGATCGGTCACATCTTCCAGCTCGGCCGCAAGTTCGCGGACGCCTTCCAGCTCGATGTGCTCGGCCAGAACGGCAAGCCGGTCCGGGTCACGATGGGCTCGTACGGCATCGGCGTCTCCCGCGCCGTCGCCGCGCTTGCCGAGCAGACCGCCGATGAGCAGGGGCTTTGCTGGCCCCGCGAGATCGCCCCGGCCGATGTCCACGTCGTCGCGGCGGGCAAGGCGCTCCAGACGGAGCTGGCCCTGGACGTCTCCGAGAAGCTCGCCGCCGCCGGTGTGCGGGTCATGGTCGACGACCGTGCGGGTGTCTCGCCCGGTGTGAAGTTCACCGACGCCGAGCTGATCGGCGTCCCGAAGATCCTGGTCGCCGGCCGCCGCTCGGCCGAGGGCGTCCTGGAGCTCAAGGACCGCCGCACCGGCGAGCGTGAGGAGCTCACGGTCGACGAGGCGATCGCCCGCCTCGTCGCCCAGGGCTGATACCGGAACGGACAGGAGACCCCCGCGCACCGCGCGGGGGTCTCCTGCGTTCGCGGACCGCTAAAGCCAGCCGGCGAACTCCAGCGTCAGCTCACCCTCCTGACGACGGCCCACCGCCAGCGCCCGGGTGCCCGACTCCACCGCGCGGAACAGCGTCCAGCCGTGCAGCCGTTCCCGGTCCACGTCCAGCGAATCGGCGAGCTTCTTGATCCGGCGACGGGCCGTCGCCGGACCACCCGGGGAGGCGATCAGATCCTCCACGCGGTCGCGCACCAGGCGCGCCAGATCGTAGGCCCGCTCGCCGATCAGCGGCTCCGGCCCGACCGTCAGCCAGGGCACCCGCTCACCCGCGAGCACCTTGCTCTGGCGGAAGTTGCCGTGCAGCAGCAGGGATTCGGGGGAGTGGGCGACCAACTCCTCGCGCGCCGCGAGCGCCGCGGAGACCAGCGGGGCCAGGCTCGGTTCGGCCGCGGCGCGGGCGCGCATCGGCTCAGTACACCGTCCCGTCCGTTCCGCGACCGTCTCGAATCCATGACCGGCCGGCGGCTCGATCCACAGCCGGCGCACCGTCCCCGCCGCCTCCAGCAGCGCCTTCGCCTCCGGCAGCGAACGCAGCGACATCTCGGGGTGCAACCGCTCCAGCAGCAGGGCACCGGGGCCGGAGGCGAGGAGCCGGACCGCGCCCCAGCCGTTCCAGTGGGCGAGCGCCGCCCGTTCCAGCTCGGGCGCGGCCCCGGACGGAGCGAGCTTCAGCGCGGCCGGGGTGCCGTCGGAGCACGTCACCAGCAGGACCAGACTGCTGCGGCCGCCGGGGGTGGCGACCCGGTCCACGGTCACCTCCTGACCGGTCGAGGACAGCGCTTCCTCGGTCAGTACGGGAATCCGTGCGAGCCAGTCGGCGGCGTCGTCCCCGTACGACTCGCCGAGCGCTCGCACCAGACGCTGCGGCGGTTCGAAACCCATGCGTGCCTTGTTCCCTTTCAGAGCTTTCTTCAGTGCGTGGCGCCGGGCCCGTGTTTCGCGGCGGTCCCGTCCGTCGCGCCGGTCCCGCCGGTGGTCAGCTCGGCGAGCCCGGGAAAGGGTACGCCGCTGCCCCGCCAGCGGACCGCGCGCACCGCGGCCTCCCGCAGCGCGTCCGCCGCCTGACGCCTGAGCGGCCCGTCGGCGGCCCGTACGAGATCCGAGTAGACGCCCGCGACCCGGTCCTCCAGCAGGGCGGCCAGCCGCACCGCCGCGGCCGGGTCCGGCACCGCGAACGGCAGAGCGTACGCCGCCTGCGCCGCCACCGGCTCACCGCCCAGGTCGCGCACGGTCCGCACCAGCGTGTCGCGCCGGGCCCGATGAGCGTGGTAGGCCGCCGTGGCCTCGGCCCGGCGGCCGTCGGCGACCCGGGCGCCGACCACCCCGTACCCGTACACCGCCGCGTGCTCGGCGGCCAGGGCAGCCTGCGCCGCCTTCTGTGTCCCGGCGCTCATGACGAGGTCTCCTTGGCCAGTTCGGTCAGCAGATAGGCGTGGGCCGCGCCCGCCGCCGCGATGGAGGCCAGCAGCCGGGCCAGCTCCGGCGGCGCCGTCAGCAGCGTCACCGTATGGGCGTCCGCGGTGTGGCGCTCCGCCGCGGCCAGCTCCTTGACGGCGGACGCCGCGTCGGTGGCGCGTGTCCGGGAGGACACAGGCGTCCCTTTGCCGTCGGGCGCCAGTGCCTCGGCATGGGCCCGTACGGCGTCCCGCAGCGGTGAGAGCCCGGCAGCGGTCGCCGGATGGGCCCTGACCACGTACTCGTACCGGGCGAGCAGTTCCCTGCTGGTGCGGGCGGAGCTCGCCCGGAGCGTCCTCTCCGTCCGCGCGGCCAGCGCCTGCGCGTCCGCTGTCGCCGTGTCGGTACCGGCGGAGCCCTCCCGGGGCCCGGACCCGTCACCGCAGCCGGCCAGCACCGCACCCATGGCGATCGCTCCCGTCGCGGTGAATGCACCTCTGCGCGTCGTCCCCGTGCGCCGCACTTGTTCTCCTCCGGGCTTGGCCCTGTTGTGACTGGATCTGTCCTGAAGTGATCACCGCAGGCGAGCGTACCCGCGGCCCGGAGCAGGCGGACGCCAACACCCCTCGGGACCGGATACCCTTTGACCTGACACGCGAGATCCCCACAACAGCACACGCGGCCGAGGAGTCACCCGGATGAGCACGACCCAGAGCGAGAGGCTGCGCGGACTGCTCGAACCGCTCGTCAGCGCCGAACAGCTGGATCTCGAAGAGATCGAGGTGTCCCGGGCGGGCCGCCGCCGGGTGCTGCGGATCATCGTGGATTCCGAAGAGGGCGTGGAACTGGACGCCTGCGCCGAGCTGAGCCGCGCGATCTCCGAGAAGCTGGACGAGACCGACGCGATGGGCGAGGGCGAGTACGTCCTCGAAGTCAGCTCCCCCGGTGCCGACCGCCCGCTGACGGAGCACCGCCACTACGTACGCGCCACGGGCCGCCTGGCCAAGCTGCAGTTGCGCGAGGGCGGCGACCTGGTGGCCCGCATCCTCGCCGTGGACGAAGAAGGCCTCGACCTCGAAGTGCCGGGCGTCAAGGGCCGCAAGCCCACGTCCCGCCGGGTCGCCTTCGACGACATCGCCAAGGCGCGCGTGGAGATCGAATTCAGCCGCAAGGACAAGAAGGAAGAGGAGGCGTAGCCGTGGACATCGATGTGAAGCTCTTGAAGGGCTTGGCACAGGACAAGGAGATCCCCTTCGACGTGCTCGTCGAAGCGATCGAGTCGGCCCTCCTCATCGCCTACCACCGTACGGACGGAAGCCATCGCCGCGCACGCGTGGAGCTCGATGCGCGCGGCCACGTGACGGTGTGGGCGAAGGAGGACCCGGCCGACCTCGAACCGGGTCAGGAGCCCAAGGAGTTCGACGACACCCCGTCCGGTTTCGGCCGGATCGCCGCGACCACCGCCAAGCAGGTCATCCTGCAGCGGCTGCGCGACGCCGAGGACGACCGGACGTTCGGGGAGTACGCGGGCCACGAGGGCGATGTCGTCACCGGCGTCGTCCAGCAGGGCAAGGACCCGAGGAACGTCCTGGTCGACATCGGCAAGCTGGAAGCCATCCTTCCGGTGCAGGAACAGGTACCGGGCGAGGAGTACACCCACGGCCTGCGCCTGCGTACGTACGTCGTACGGGTCGCCAAGGGTGTGCGCGGTCCCTCCGTGACGCTGTCGCGGACCCACCCCAACCTGGTGAAGAAGCTCTTCGCGCTGGAGGTCCCGGAGATCGCGGACGGTTCCGTCGAGATCTGCGCGATCGCCCGCGAGGCCGGTCACCGTACCAAGATCGCGGTCCGTTCGACCCGCTCCGGGCTGAACGCCAAGGGGGCCTGCATCGGCCCGATGGGCGGCCGGGTGCGCAATGTCATGGCCGAGCTGCACGGCGAGAAGATCGACATCGTGGACTGGTCGGACGACCCGGCGGAGATGGTCGCCAACGCTCTGTCTCCCGCACGAGTGAGCAAGGTCGAGGTCGTGGACCTCGGTGCGCGGTCCGCCCGGGTCACCGTCCCGGACTACCAGCTGTCGCTCGCGATCGGCAAGGAGGGGCAGAATGCCCGCCTCGCCGCCCGCCTCACCGGCTGGCGCATCGACATCCGCCCGGACACCGAGACCGACGCCGAGCGCGACATCGCCGACCGCGAGCGGGCCGAGCGGGCCCGCGAGCGTTCCGAACGCGGCTGACCCGACCCGGCAGTCCCCGGCGGGCGGGCCCGTGCCGGACCGCCGGGCGCCGCCCCGGAACGGGGTTCCCCGGAGCCGGTCGCGCCGGGCCCGGGGAATACATCGGGGCGGCAGGGCGCTGAGATCACGACAACATCCGTTCGATTTTTGCCCCAAAGGGGTGAGGTCGGTGCGGGGAGGTAGACTTAAACGTGTCTGGCCGGACGCAAGCCCGCGCCTGCCCTGAGCGAACCTGTGTGGGATGCCGGGAGCGGGCGGCCAAGAGCGAGCTGCTGCGCATCGTCGCGGACGAGGACGCCTGCGTCCCTGATCCTCGCGGTACGCTGCCCGGCCGGGGTGCTTATGTACACCCCGTCTCCGTCTGTCTGGACCTGGCGGTTCGCCGCCGGGCATTCCCCCGGGCCTTCAAGGCCAAGGGGCCGTTCGACACCGCCGCGGTGCAGCGGTTCGTCGAGCGGGTGACACCGTAGGAAATGAACGGCACGGGTCCCCGTGCGGTCAGGTACCTCGCGAGTTGGAAGTAGGTCGAGATTGCGATGAGCACTCGATGAGTACGCGATGAGTACGCCCATGAAGTAGCGACGGTCCGGCGGTAACCCGGACCTAAAAGGAGCGAAGTGGCTAAGGTCCGGGTATACGAACTCGCCAAGGAGTTCGGCGTCGAGAGCAAGGTCGTCATGGCCAAGCTCCAAGAACTCGGTGAATTCGTCCGTTCGGCGTCCTCGACGATCGAGGCGCCGGTTGTACGCAAGTTGACTGACGCACTGCAGGGGCCCGGCGGCAACGCCGGCAAGTCCGCTGCGAAGCCTGGCGCGCCCCGCAAGGCAGCGCCCGCGAAGCCCGCAGCGCCCTCCCCGGCCGCTGCGGCACGTCCCGCTGCCCCGAAGCCCGGCGCCCCGGCCCCCAAGCCGGCCGCCGCAGCCCCGGTGAGCAGCATCCCCGCGGCGCCTTCCGCGCCGTCCGCGGGCCCGCGTCCGGGTCCGAAGCCCGCGCCCAAGCCCGCTCCGGTGACTCCGGTCCCCGCCGCGGAGTTCTCGGCTCCGGCTCCGGCCCAGCCCGCTGCCCCGCAGCAGCAGGCCCCGCGTCCCGCGGGTGCCACTCCCGGACCCCGTCCTGCCGGTCGTCCGGCCCCGGCCGGCGGTCAGCGTGACGGCGGTCAGCGTGACGGTGGCCGTGGTGGCGAGCGTGGCGACCGCCCCGCACGTCCCGCGGGCCAGGGCGCCCCGCGCCCCGGCGGCTCTCGTCCGGCCGGTCCCCGTCCGGGCAACAACCCCTTCACCTCCGGTGGCTCGACGGGCATGGCCCGTCCGCAGGCGCCCCGTCCCGGTGGCGCCCCGCGTCCCGGTGGCGGTCAGGACCGTCCGGGCGCTCCGCGTCCGCAGGGCGGCCCCGGCGGCGCCCCGCGTCCGCAGGGCCAGGGCGGTGCCCGTCCCACTCCGGGCGGCATGCCGCGTCCGCAGGCTCCCCGTCCGGGCGGTGCCCCCGGTGGTAACCGTCCGAACCCGGGCATGATGCCGCAGCGTCCCGCTGCGGGCCCGCGTCCCGGTGGTGGCCCCGGCGGTGGCCGTGGTCCCGGCGGTGGCGGTCGTCCCGGTGGCGGCGGCGGCGCAGGTCGTCCCGGTGGCGGCGGCGGCTTCGCAGGCCGTCCGGCCGGTCCCGGTGGCGGTGGCGGCGGTTTCGCCGGTCGTCCCGGTGGCGGCGGTGGCGGTGCGGGTCGTCCCGGTGGTGGCGGCGGCTTCGGCGGTCGTCCCGGCTTCGGTGGACGTCCCGGCGGCCCCGGTGGCCGTGGTGGCACGCAGGGTGCGTTCGGCCGTCCCGGCGGTCCGGCGCGTCGTGGTCGCAAGTCGAAGCGGCAGAGGCGCCAGGAGTACGAGGCCATGCAGGCCCCGTCGGTGGGCGGCGTCATGCTGCCTCGCGGCAACGGACAGTCCGTCCGGCTGTCGCGCGGTGCCTCCCTCACCGACTTCGCGGAGAAGATCAACGCCAACCCGGCGTCGCTCGTCGCCGTGATGATGAACCTCGGCGAGATGGTCACGGCGACGCAGTCGGTCTCCGACGAGACGCTGAAGCTGCTCGCCGACGAGATGAACTACGTCCTGGAGATCGTCAGCCCGGAGGAGGAGGACCGCGAGCTGCTCGAGTCCTTCGACATCGAGTTCGGCGAGGACGAGGGCGGCGAAGAGGCTCTGGTCTCCCGTCCGCCGGTCGTGACCGTCATGGGTCACGTCGACCACGGCAAGACCCGACTTCTGGACGCGATCCGCAAGACGAACGTCGTCGCGGGCGAGGCCGGCGGCATCACGCAGCACATCGGTGCGTACCAGGTCTCCTCCGAGGTCAACGGCGAGGACCGCAGGATCACCTTCATCGACACCCCGGGTCACGAGGCGTTCACCGCCATGCGTGCCCGTGGTGCGAAGTCCACCGACATCGCGATCCTCGTGGTGGCGGCGAACGACGGTGTGATGCCCCAGACGATCGAGGCGCTGAACCACGCCAAGGCGGCCGACGTGCCGATCGTGGTCGCGGTCAACAAGATCGACGTCGAGGGTGCGGACCCGACCAAGGTGCGCGGCCAGCTCACCGAGTTCGGTCTGGTGGCCGAGGAGTACGGCGGCGACACGATGTTCGTCGACATCTCCGCCAAGCAGGGTCTGCACATCGACCAGCTGCTGGAGGCCGTCGTCCTCACCGCCGACGCCTCGCTCGACCTGCGGGCCAACCCGGAGCAGGACGCGCAGGGTATTGCGATCGAGTCTCACCTCGACCGCGGCCGCGGTGCCGTTTCGACCGTCCTGGTCCAGCGCGGCACGCTGCGCATCGGCGACACGATGGTGGTCGGCGACGCGTACGGCCGTGTCCGGGCGATGCTCGACGACAACGGCAACAACGTCGAGGAAGCGGGTCCGTCGACCCCCGTCCTCGTGCTGGGTCTCACCAACGTCCCGGGTGCCGGCGACAACTTCCTGGTGGTCGACGAGGACCGTACGGCCCGTCAGATCGCCGAGAAGCGTGCCGCCCGTGAGCGCAACGCCAACTTCGCCCGCAAGGGCGTCCGGTTCTCCCTGGAGAACCTGGACGAGGCGCTCAAGGCCGGTCTGGTCCAGGAACTCAACCTCATCATCAAGGGCGACGCGTCCGGTTCGGTGGAGGCTCTCGAGTCCTCGCTGCTCCAGCTCGACGTCGGCGACGAGGTCGACATCCGGGTCCTGCACCGCGGTGTGGGTGCGGTCACCGAGTCGGACATCGACCTGGCGACCGGCTCCGACGCCATCGTCATCGGCTTCAACGTCCGCGCTGCCGGGCGTGCCCAGCAGATGGCGGAGCGCGAGGGTGTCGACGTCCGCTACTACTCGGTGATCTACCAGGCCATCGAGGAGATCGAGGCGGCCCTCAAGGGCATGCTCAAGCCGGAGTACGAAGAGGTCGAGCTCGGTACGGCGGAGATCCGCGAGATCTTCCGCTCGTCCAAGCTGGGCAACATCGCCGGTGTGCTGGTCCGGTCCGGCGAGGTCAAGCGCAACACCAAGGCGCGCCTGCTGCGTGATGGCAAGGTCATCGCGGAGAACCTCAACATCTCCGGTCTGCGCCGCTTCAAGGACGACGTCACCGAGATCCGCGAAGGCTTCGAGGGCGGTATCAACCTCGGAAACTTCAACGACATCAAGATCGACGACGTCATCGCGACGTACGAGATGCGCGAGAAGCCGCGAGGCTGACCCGCAGGGATGTCCGGGGGACACCCCCCCGGACCCCTCATCAACAGTCGGGGCCGGTCGACGGGTCATATTTCCGTCGATCGGCCCCGGCCGTTCCGTGTACGGTTCTTGTGTCCCTGCCAAACGCGCAGGGCACGAACCCGAACCGGCGGGACATCCGGGCATACATGTATGTGGGGACACTGTCCTTCGATCTGCTTCTCGGCGACGTACGGTCGTTGAAGGAGAAACGCTCCGTCGTCCGTCCGATCGTCGCCGAGCTCCAGCGCAAGTACGCGGTGAGCGTGGCGGAGGTGGGCGATCAGGATCTCCACCGCAGGGCCGAGATCGGCCTCGCCGTGGTCTCCGGGGACACCGGACACCTCACAGACGTACTCGACCGGTGCGAGCGGCTGATCGCTGCCCGGCCCGAGGTGGAGCTGTTGTCCGTACGACGACGGCTGCACAGCGACGAAGACGATTGAGCAAGGCTGAGAAGGAGACGGACCAGTGGCCGACAACGCGCGGGCGAAAAAGCTGGCGGACCTCATCCAGGAGGTGGTGGCCGAGAAACTGCAGCGCGGTATCAAGGACCCGCGTCTGGGGACGCACGTGACCATCACGGACACCCGGGTCACCGGTGACCTGCGGGAGGCCACGGTCTTCTACACGGTCTACGGCGACGACGAGGAGCGGGCGAGCGCCGCGGCCGGCCTGGAGAGCGCCAAGGGCATCCTGCGTTCCGCGGTCGGAGCGGCGGCGGGGACGAAGTTCACCCCCACGCTGGCCTTCGTGGCCGACGCCCTTCCGGAGAACGCCAAGGCGATCGAGGACCTCCTCGACCGGGCGCGTGCCTCGGACGCGCGGGTGCGCGAGGCGTCCTCGGGCGCCACGTACGCCGGTGGCGCGGACCCGTACCGCAAGGCGGACGACGAGAACGACGAGGACACCGCCTCCGAATGACACCGCAGAACAGGACGCCGGATGGCCTTGTCATTGTCGACAAGCCGTCCGGCTTCACTTCGCACGACGTCGTCGCCAAGATGCGCGGCATCGCCCGGACCCGCCGCGTCGGCCATGCCGGCACGCTGGACCCGATGGCGACGGGCGTTCTCGTGCTCGGTGTCGAGAAGGCCACCAAGCTGCTGGGCCATCTCGCACTGACCGAGAAGGAGTACCTCGGCACGATCCGGCTCGGCCAGGACACCGTCACGGACGACGCGGAGGGCGAGATCACCTCGTCGACCGACGCGTCCGGAGTGACCCGTGAGGGTATCGATGCCGGGGTCGCGGCCCTGACCGGACCGATCATGCAGGTGCCGTCCAAGGTCAGCGCCATCAAGATCGACGGCAAGCGGTCCTACGCCCGGGTGCGCGGCGGTGAGGAGTTCGAGATCCCGGCCCGGCCGGTGACGATCTCGTCCTTCAACGTCTACGACGTCCGCGAGGCGGTCGCCGAGGACGGGACGCCGGTCGTCGACCTCGTCGTCTCCGTCGTCTGCTCCTCCGGCACGTACATCCGCGCGATCGCCCGCGACCTCGGCGCCGGGCTCGGCGTCGGCGGGCATCTGACCGCGCTGCGGCGGACCCGGGTCGGGCCGTACGGACTCGATGTGGCGCGGACGCTCGACCAGCACCAGCAGGAGCTGACCGTGATGCCGCTGGCCGAGGCCGCGGCCTCGGCGTTCCCCCGCTGGGACGTGGACGAGAAGCGCGCCAGGCTGCTGCTGAACGGGGTGCGGCTGGACATGCCCGCCTTCCCGCCGGGACCGGTCGGGGTCTTCGGACCCGACGGACGGTTCCTGGTGCTCGTCGAGGAGCAGAAGGGCAAGGCCAAGAGCCTCGCCGTCTTCGCCTGACCGGGCCCCGGCTCCCGGGGCCCCATCGTGGAGCGGGCGGGCCCGGTGCCCGCTCCACGATCCCCCACTCCTTTCTGTCCACCGGACCCCAAGAATTCACCCCGACGGGCAGGCGCTCGGGGTGAAACGGGGCGCATTCGGGGGCGCTTTTACTCCGAGTGGGTACGCGCTGATCATCGCCGACCTAACGTCGGACCATGGGAAGCGGGGACCGGGCAGTGCTGGTACGTATCTGCGATCCGGCCGGCCGGCCGCGGGGGACCGGATTCGTCGCCGACGACCGGGGCACGGTGGTGACCAGCCATGAAGTGGTCGACGGTCACACCCGGCTCGTCCTGTACGGAACGGACGATCGCAGCTGCTGTGTCGAGGCCGCCGATGTCACCGCGCTGCCCGGCCTCGGCCTCGCACTGCTGCGCACCGGTGGGCTCTTCGCGCTCGGCGTGGAGCCGATGCCGATTGCGTCACGGGACCGGATCGACGCCGGTACGTATGTGACGATCGCCGCCCACGGCTGGCGCGAGGCGCGCGTGCTCGGTACGGCCCCGGTGACGTACACCGCGAACGGCCGTACCCATCGGATCGCCGAGGTGATGGAGCTCGCGCTCGGTACGGACGGCCGGGACGCGCTGCTGCTCGGTGGGGCGGCCGTGGGCGGGCCCGTCGTCGATCCGGAGAGCGGCGCGGTCATCGCCGTGCTCGGCACCGCGCTGCGCGCCGGGCATCCCGCCGCCGGGCTGGCGGTACCGCTGCACGGCGCGGCGGCCGACAGTCCGCTGGGTGCGCTGCTGAGGCGCAACGCGACGGGCGTTCCCGGGTACGGACCCGACCTGAATCTCGCGGGCGCCCTGCACCTCACCGCGACCTCACTCGGCTCGGCGGGCGGGCCGGACGCCTGCCCCGATCCTGTCGAACGCCCATACGTCCTCGCGGAGTTCAGCGCCTTCTCGGGCCCCGGCCGTCCCTCGTCCGTGCCGTGCGGCCCCGCCGTGGTCCTGGGCCTCGTCGGAGCACCGGGCACCGGCCGTACCACCGAACTGGCCGCGCTCGCCGCCCGCCGGGCCCGCGGCTCCGTACCCGCCCCCACGCTCTGGCTGCGCGGCGCCGATCTGCTGGCCGAGGACACCTCGGTCGCCGACGCGATCGGCCGTACGCTCCGGCGGTCCTGCCGGATCGTCACCGCCGCCGGTGCGCGGGGCGACATGGCGACAGCCACCCCCGAGCGGGTGGCCCGGCTGGCCGAGGAGTCCGGGAACCCGCTCCTCGTACTGCTCGACGGCCCCGAAGAGATGCCTCCCATGCCGGCTCCCGGACCGGCCCGGTGGACCGCGGACACCGTCGACTGGCTGCGTGGCAACGGGGCGCGGCTCGTGGTCGCCTGCACCCCCGAGTACTGGGAGACGGCCGGGGCGCTCTGCCCGCCCGACGCCCTGCATCACCCCGCCCGGCCGGCCGGGCGGCTGCCGCCCGCGGTCCGCCTCGGCGACCTCACCGCGAGCCAGGCCGCACGGGCCCGGGAGCGGTACGCCATCGCGCCGGGCGCGCTCGCTCCCGGCCACGACCGGCACCCTCTCACCCTGCGCCTCCTCGCGGAGGTGCGCGCGGCGCTGCCCGGCGACGTCGCCGGGCAGCCCGACACGGAGGACGTCTTCGGCGCCCACCTGGACCTGATGTGCCTGCGCATCGCGCTCCGCGTCGCAGCCGCGTCGGGCCCGGCGCCCGGGGGCACCGCGGTCCGTCGCCTGGCCGCGCGGGTGGCCGGGCAGGTCCACGAGGCGGCCCGCCGCTGTCTGGGCCCCGGCCAGGGGAAGCTGGACGGGGCGGCCTTCGAGGAGGTGTTTCCCTGGCGCACGGGCTGGGCGTCGGCGGTCCTCACGGAGGGCCTGCTCGTCCCGGCGGGCGCGGGCTACCGCTTCGCGCACGAGGAGCTGGGCGACTGGGTGCAGGGTGCCCACCTGGACCTGGACGCGGTGCTGCGCGCGCTGGTCCACCGGTGGCACGCGGCGGACGCGGAAGCGGAAGCGGCGGCAGCGGCGCCGGGGGTGGCGGGGTCAGTGGGGGCCGAGGTGGCGGAACCCCGCGTTCCGGAGCCGAGGAGGCCGCGTGCGGTGCAGGGGCGGGGGTCTGCGGCGGACACGCCGGGAAGGGGACTTGGCCGGGCGCCTGAGTCGCATGTGGAGTTCAGCCGTGCGCTTGAGTCGCGTGCGGAGTTCAGCCGTGCGGCCGGTCCGGAGGCCGGGGTGATGGTCCGGCCGCGCGTTCTGCCCGTGCCGCGGCATCGGTCCGGTCCGGTGATCCAGGCCCTGCTGCTCCTGGAGCGCCGCCAGGGGCCCGCCGCGCTGGCGCAGCGGCTGGCCGGACTCGTCGAGGCCCTGGACCGGCTCTCGCCGGGGCCGGGGACCGGGGCGCGTGCCGAGGCCGGGCACGAGGCCCGCTGGTGGGCGGTCCACCTGCTCTCGCAGACCCTGCTCCGGGTGCCCGATGCCCGGCCCCAGCTCGGGGTGGCCCGGTTCCTCGCCGACCGCATCGTCCGGCGGGCAGCCGAGGGCGGGCCGGGGGCGTACGCCGAGTTCGGGCCGTGGTTCTGGCGGCGGCTCCGGCTGCCCGAGGCGGACCGGATCGACCTGCTCCGGCGTCTGGTCCCCGCCGACGGCCCGCGCCGGGGCGACCCCCGCGGTGACCGGGACGGCGACAGCGGCGAGCGATTTCTGGACGCCGTCGCGCGGCGGCTCGTCGACTGGCCCCGGACCGTGCAGCCACTGCTCTGCGGCTGGTTCACCGACGAGCGCCCGCTGCCCGCCGAAGAGGGGCTCGCGCTGCGCCCGACCGTGGCCGACGCGGCACAGGCGCTGCTCTACGCCCGTCGGGACCTGGCCGTAGACGAGCTGACCGACGCCCTCGTCGCGACCGCCCATCCCCGGGCCGAGGAGCTCCTCGCCACGCTGGCCGAGGACGAGCCCGCCGCGCTGTGCCGCGCCGTCGACCGCTGGGCCCGCGACGAGGACCGGCCCGCCCGCCGGACCGCCGCAGCCTCGTACGCGCTGGTCACCGCGGCGCACGCCACCCTCGACGCCGACCGCGGGCAGCTGCGCAGGGCCGCCCTCGCCCTGCTGGCCCGCCCCGCCGACGCCGCACTGCACGGGGCCGCCCTCACCCTCCTCGTACAGGATCCGCAGACCCGGGACCGCTACCTCCCGCAGGCGCTGCGGGCCTTCGTCGCCGGCGAGCCGCAGCCGTCCGCCGAGGCGCTCGCCCGCATGCTGCCCTCCCGTCCGCAGCAGGTGCTCACCGCGTTCCGGGAACGGCTCACCCGGCCCGACGACGGCGCGGGCGAGGTGCTGTGCGCGCTCGCCGGGATCGACGCCCCCGAGCTGGCCCTGCACACCGCCGGGCTCGTGCGGGCGTACATCGACAGCCACCCGGACGACACCGTGCACGCCGCCGCGTACCTCGACCGCAGGCTGGAGCACGGCCCCGCCGCCCGCGCCCTGCTGCTGCCCCTGGTGACCGGGCTGCTGCGGGACCGCCCCGTGCCGCCGCCGGTGCGCGGGGCGCTCGCCGGGGTACTCGCCGCGCCGGGCAGCCCGGCCTCCGGGCAGCTGCGGGGCGAGCTGCTGGAGGTCCTGCTGGATTTCGAGCAGGACGCCCACCGCGATCCGGCCGTGCTCGACGCGTTGCTGCGGGCCGCCGCGACCGGCTCCGGCGCCCGCGCACCGGCCCGTACCCGCGCCCTGGTCCACCGCACCGGGATGCTGCTGGTCCGTACCCCCGAAGGCGCGGTCCGCTTCGACCGCGGACTGGTCGAACTGGCCCGCGATGTGCCCGGATTCGCCGCCCTGGTCACCGGGTGGCTGGCCGACGCCCCGCAGGAGTGGGCGGCGCTCGTCGGCCCGAGCGCGGGGCGGACGGTGGAGGCGCTGGCGAGTCCGAAAGCGATGCCGATGCAGGCCGCGGGGCGTGAGCATGGCAGTCTTAGACCTGCGTAACAAGCAATTTCATGTACACGGGTTCGGGCGAGGAGCGGTCACAGTGCAGCGCTGGCGTGGCTTGGAGGACATCCCCGAGGACTGGGGGCGCAGCGTCGTCACCATCGGTTCCTACGACGGGGTGCACCGCGGGCACCAGCTGATCATCGGGCGGGCCGTGGAGCGGGCCCGCGAGCTGGGTGTGCCGTCGGTCGTGGTGACCTTCGACCCGCACCCCAGCGAGGTCGTACGGCCCGGCAGCCACCCGCCGCTGCTCGCCCCGCACCACCGGCGCGCCGAGCTGATGGCGGAGCTGGATGTGGACGCGGTGCTGATCCTGCCGTTCACCACCGAGTTCTCCAGGCTGGCACCCGCCGACTTCATCGTGAAGGTGCTCGTCGACAAGCTGCACGCGCAACTGGTCATCGAGGGTCCGAACTTCCGCTTCGGGCACAAGGCGGCCGGGAACGTGCAGCTGCTCACCGAGTTCGGCGAGACCTACGACTACGGCGTCGAGGTCATCGACCTGTATGTGCGCGGCGAGGCGGGCGGCGGCGAGCCGTTCTCCTCCACCCTCACCCGACGGCTGGTCGCCGAGGGCGATGTCGAGGGTGCCGCCGAGATCCTGGGCCATCCGCACCGGGTCGAGGGCATCGTGGTCCGCGGCGCACAGCGCGGCCGCGATATGGGCTTCCCCACGGCCAACCTGGAGACCCTGCCGCACACCGCGATCCCCGCCGACGGCGTCTATGCGGGCTGGCTCAATGTGAACGACGAGGCGATGCCCGCCGCGATCTCCGTCGGCACGAACCCGCAGTTCGACGGCACCGAGCGGACCGTGGAGGCGTACGCGATCGACCGCGTCGGCCTCGACCTGTACGGGCTGCACGTCTCGGTGGACTTCCTCGCGTACGTACGCGGGATGCTGAAGTTCGACTCGATCGACGACCTGCTCGTGGCGATGGCCGCCGATGTGAAGCGGTGCAGCGAGCTGGTCGCCGCGTACGAGCGCGGCTGACTCGCGCCGCGTACACGGCCGGGGCCGGGACCGTCGAGAACGGTCCCGGCCCGGGCCGTGACAGGGCGCCCGCCGGACGGGCCCCGGCCCCCGCGTTACGCCCGTGCCTTCGCGGCCGCGTTCGCCCAGTGGCACGCCACCTGGGTCTGCCCGCCGCCCGCGAGCACCGGCAGATCCTGCGTACGGCACGCGTCCGCGACGCCCGCCCGCTCGGCCTCGCCCGAGGCCAGCACCTGGCAGCGGGCATGGAACCGGCACCCGGGCGGCACCCTGGACGGGTCCGGCGGCTCACCGGCCAGAATCACCGGATCGCCCCCGGCCTCCGGGAGAACCGACAACAGCGCCTGGGTGTACGGGTGTTGCGGGGCGGTCAGGATCTGCTCCACCTCGCCCGTCTCCACGATCCGGCCGAGGTACATCACCGCGACCCGGTCCGCGATGTTCCATGCCAGCCCGAGGTCGTGCGTGACCACCAGCGCGGACAGGCCCAGCTCGTCCCGCAGCCGCAGCAGCAGGGCCAGGATCTCGCCGCGCACCGAAGCGTCCAGCGAGGCCACCGGCTCGTCGGCCACGATGAGTTCCGGCTCCAGGACGAGCGCGCCCGCGATCACGACCCGCTGGCGCTGACCGCCCGACAGCTCGTGCGGATAGCGCAGGAAGAACCGCTCCGGGGGCCGCAGCCCCGCCCGCGACAGCGCCTCGGCCACCGTCGTCCGCTCGTCACCCGCGTACCCGTGGATCCGCAGGCCCTCGGCGACGGCGTCGTACACCGTGTGCCGCGGATTGAGCGAACCGCTGGGGTCCTGGAGCACCAGCTGGACCCGCTTGCGGTACGCCTTCAGCGCCCGGCTCGCGTAGTCGAGCGGCTGCCCGTCGAATGTCACCCGCCCGGACGTCGGCGGGACCAGGCCCAGCAGCGAACGCGCCAGCGTCGTCTTGCCGCAGCCCGACTCGCCGACCAGCGCGACGATCTCGCCGGGCCGGATGTCCAGGTCGACGCTGTCCACGGCACGCGCCGGGGCGGCTCCGCGCCGGCCGGGGAAGGTGACCTTCAGCCCCTCGGCGCTGAGCAGGGGAGTGGTCGTGGTCATGATGTGCTCCTTGCTTCCTCGGCACCCGGCAGGGCCGGGGCCGCGGCGGCCCCCGGCTCCACCAGCACACAGGCCGCCCGCCGCTCCGGCCCCGCCTCGCGCAGCACCTGGTCCTGCGTCGTGCAGGAGTCCAGGGCCACCGGACAACGCGGGTGGAACGTACAGCCGCCGGGCAGCGCCGACGGGTCCGGCGGGTCGCCGGGCAGCCCGCGGGGCGCGAACCTGGAGGCAGGGTCGCCGATGCGCGGGAACGCGCCGGACAGGGCCTTGCCGTACGGGTGGTGCGCGTTCTCGTAGACCTCGGACGCCGGGCCCTCCTCGACGACCCGGCCCGCGTACATCACCGCGAGCCGGTCGCAGGTGTCCGAGAGCACCGCCAGGTCATGGCTGATCATGATCAGGCCGAGGTCCTGCTCGGACACCAGCTGCTCGATCAGCCGCAGGATCTGGGCCTGGATCATCACGTCCAGGGCCGTGGTCGGCTCGTCCGCGATGATCAGTCCCGGGTCGCAGGCGAGCGCCATCGCGATCATCACGCGCTGGCGCTGACCGCCGGAGAGCTCGTGCGGATAGGCGGAGGCACGGGCGGCGGGCAGCCCCACCTGCTCCAGCAACTCGCCAGCCCGCTTCGCCGCCGCGGCCTGCGTCGCCTTCTTGTGCAGCAGGACCGGTTCGGCGATCTGGTCCCCGATGCGGTGCACCGCGTTGAGCGAGTGCATAGCGCCCTGGAAGACGATCGACGCCCCCGCCCAGCGCACCGCCCGGACCTGGCCCCACTTCATGGTGAGGACGTCCTCACCGTTCAGCAGGATCCGGCCGGACACCTCCGTACCGTCGGGCAGCAGCCGCAGCAGCGCGAGCGCCAGCGTCGACTTCCCGCAGCCCGACTCACCGGCGATGCCGAGCTTCTGCCCGGCGTCGACGGAGAGGTTCACACCGCGGACGGCCTGCGCTCCGCCGGCGTACGTCACCGTGAGGTCCCGTACGTCGAGAAGCGGTGTCTTCTGGATGCTCGTCGTGCTCAACGGGCCACCCCCAGCTTGGGATTGAGGACGGACTCGATGGCGCGGCCGCACAGCGTGAACGCCAGGGCCACCAGGGCGATGGCGATGCCGGGCGGTGCCAGGTACCACCAGTCGCCCGCGCTGACCGCGCCCGCCTCGCGGGCGTCCTGGAGCATGCCCCCCCAGGAGGTGGTGGTCGGGTCGCTGAGACCGAGGAAGGCCAGGGTGGCCTCGGTGAGGATCGCGCTGGAGATCACCAGCGTGGTCTGCGCCAGCACCAGCGGCATCACGTTCGGCAGCACGTGCCGGACCATGATGTGCCCGTGGCCGCCGCCCAGCGCGCGGGCGCGCTCGATGTACGGGCGGGACTCCACCGCGAGCGTCTGGGCCCGGACCAGCCGGGCCGTGGTCGGCCAGGTCGTGACCCCGATCGCGATGATGACCGTCCACATCGAGCGTTCCATCACCGTGGCGAGCGCGATCGCGAGGACCAGCGTCGGCATCACCAGGAACCAGTCGGTGACCCGCATCAGGACCGTCGAGTACCAGCCGTGGAAGTGGCCCGCGACGATGCCCACGACCGTACCGATGGCAACGCACAGGAACGCCGCGAGCAGGCCGACCGTCAGCGAGACCCTGGTGCCCCACACCAGCAGCGCCAGCACGCTGCGCCCGAACTGGTCGGTACCGAGCGGGAATTCACCGCTCGGCGACTCCAGCGCACCACCGGGGGCCCCGGTTACGCTCTGCGAGTCGGCGCCGACGAGCTGCGGCGCGAACACGGCGACCAGCGCGATCAGGACGAGCGCGCCCAGACCCCACAGTCCGCTCCGGTGGCCGCGGTACTCCCGCCAGAAGCGGGCGGCGGACTGACGCTTGCGCGCGCGGGCCAGAGCGCGCGGATTCTGCGCGGGCGCCGCCTTCGTGGGCGTGGGCATGGATTCGGTCGTCATCGGCCCACCCGGGGATCGAGCAGCGGATAGAGCACATCGGCAAGGGTGTTCGCCAGGATCACCGCGGTGGCGAAGACGAAGAACAGACCTTGCACGAGCGGGAGATCGGGCACGCTGAGTGCCTGGTAGAAGAGGCCTCCGAGACCCGGCCAGGAGAACACCGTCTCGACCAGGATCTGTCCGGCGACCACATGCCCGAGGTTCACGAACATCAGGGTGAAGGTCGGCAGCATCGCGTTCGGCACGGCGTGCTTGCGGCGCACGACATCGTCCCGCAGCCCCTTCGCGCGGGCCGTCGTCAGATAGTCGCTGCCCATCTCGTCGAGCAGCGAGGAGCGCATCACCAGGAGCGTCTGCGCGTATCCGACGGCGACCAGTGTGACCACCGGCAGGACCAGGTGGTGCGCCACGTCGAGGATGTAGGCGAAGCCTGTCTCGTTGCCCGACTCCAGACCGCCCGTCGGGAACATCCCCGGGATCGGGCCGATGCCCACCGAGAAGACGATGATCAGCAGCAGGCCCAGCCAGAACGACGGCACCGAGTAGAGCGTCAGCGCGAACGCGGTGTTGAACCGGTCGCTCATGGAGCCGTTGCGCCAGGCGGTACGGGTGCCGAGCCAGATACCGAGCGCGGTGTACAGGACGTACGACGTGCCGGTCAGGAGCAGGGTCGCCGGGAGCGCCTCGGTGATCTTGTCGATGACCGGCGCGTGGAACTGGAACGAGGTGCCGAAGTCGCCCGTGAGGGCGTCGCCGACGTAGCTCGTGAACTGCTGCCACATCGGCTGGTCGAGACCGAACTGGCGCCGCAGCGACTGGAGTTGTTCTGCGGACACGGGCCGGCCGCCCGTCATCTGCTTCACCGGATCGCTGGGGATGAGCCGGAAGAGGAAGAAGCTGGTGACCAGGACCGCGAACAGCGACACCGCTGCTCCCGCGATCTTGGCCGCCACGTATTGGAGATAGGCCTTGGTGTTGCGCGCCCGTGGACCGCGGGCAGCCGACGGGCCGGCCGGAGCCGGGCCGTCGGTGTCCGCGTCCGCGATCTGCACGAGCGCCGGAGTGCTGTCAGCTGTCATAGGGAACTCTCGTTACTCGTGCTGCACTTAGAGGGAACCGGCGGGGCGGCTGCGCGCCGCCCCGCCGGCCCCTCTCAACCCGTCCGCGTGACTACTCGCGGTCGTCCGCGGTGGTACGACGGCGCTTCGCGATGAACAGCCCGCCACCGGCGAGTACCACGACCACCACGATGATGCCTACGACGACTCCGGTGGAGCCGGACCCGCCGGAGCTGTCCGAACTGCTGCTGCCCGCCGGAACGGCCGACCACCAGCTCCAGTACCCGTCCTGGCCGTAGATGTTGCCTGCCGCCTCGGGCATGGTCTTGATCGACTTGATCTGGTCGGTGCGGTAGGCCTCGACCGCGTTCGGGTACGCGATGACGTTCATGTACCCCGAGTCGTACATCCACGACTGCATCTGCTTGACGATGTCCGCGCGCTTGGCCGGGTCGTACTCGGCGAGTTGCTTCTTGTAGAGCTCGTCGTACGTCTTGTCGCAGATGAAGTTGTCGGTGGTGGCGCTGTCCTTGGCCTTGACGGGCAGCGCGCCGCAGGTGTGGATGCCGAGGACGAAGTCCGGGTCCGGGTTGACCGACCAGCCGTCGAAGGCGAGGTCGTACTCACCGGCGTACCACGGCACCGAGACGTTGTCGAGACAGTCGACCTTGAGGCCGATGCCGAGCTTGCCCCACCACTCCTTGAGGTACTTGCCGATCGCCTTGTCGTTCGGATCCGTGGCGTGGCACAGGATGCGCAGGTCGAGCGGCTTGCCGTCCTTGCCGACGCGCTGGTCGCCCTTGAGCGGGTAGCCCGCCTCGTCGAGGAGCTTGGCGGCCTTGGCCGGGTCGTAGGCGAGGCTCTGGTCGGCGGAGGGCTGCCAGAAGTACGTGGAGAAGCGCGGCGGGATGTAGCCCTGGCCCTCGACGGCGTGGCCCTGGAAGACCTTGTCGATGATGGTCTTGCGGTCGATGGACAGGAAGAGGGCCTGGCGCACCTTCTGGTCGAGAAGGGCCTTGTTGCCGTTGCCGAACTTCTTGCCGTCCTTGGTCTGCGCGCCCGGGTTGGTGGCCAGCGCGAAGAAGCGGCGGCCCGGACCCTCGTTGACCTTGACGTTCTTCTCGCCCTTGAGGGAGGCGGCCTGAGCGGACGTCAGGGCGGGGGAGCCGGCGACGAAGGAGACCTCGCCCTTGCGCAGCGCGGCGACCGCGGCGTCCTGGTCCTTGTACGTCTTGAAGACCAGCTCGTCGAACTTCGGCTTACCGCGCCAGAAGTCCTTGTTGGCCTTGAGCTTCACATACTGGTCGACCTTGTAGTCCGTCAGGATGAACGGCCCATTGCCGACGATCGGGAACTTCGTGTCGTTGTTGAACTTGGAGAAGTCACCGACCTTCTCCCAGACGTGCTTCGGGACTATCGGCACATCGAGCGCGGCCATGGTGGCCTGCGGCTCCTTGAGCTCGATGACCAGCTGCGTCGGGCTCGGAGCCGTCACCTTCTTGAAGTTCGCGACGAAGTTGCCGTTGGCCTGCGCGGCGCCCTCGTCGGTCATCATCTTGTTGAACGTCCACGCCGCGTCCTCGGCTGTGGCCTGCTGGCCGTCCGACCACTTGGAGTCGGACCGGATGGTGTACGTCCAGGTCAACTTGTCCGCGGACGGCTCCCACTTGGTGGCGAGGGCGGGGACCGCGTGGTTGTCCTTGGGGTCGTAGTTCGTCAGGAAGTCGTACATGAGCCGGCTGACGCTCGTGCTCATCAGCTTCTGAGCGAGGAACGGGCTCAGGGAATCGACACTCTGTGCGACGGCGACGGTCAGCGTCGACTTGCCGCTGTCGGCGGCCTGCGCCTGCTGCGGCGCGCCACCGAGGGGCACGCCGACGACGGAACCGGCGGTCAGTGCCAGAGCGGCGGCGCCGGAGGCCAGCAGGACACGCAGACGTGAGCGTGGCTGGGCAGTCAGTGGTGGAACTCTTTCGACCATGGTCAGGGACCTCGCGTCATGACTCGCACGGAGAAGGCGGGTTGATCTGTGGTTCGCCAGCTGGTGAAGCGAAGGTCTATCAGCGGTGGTCGAGCCGCGTCAACGGTCATCGAAACGGCGTGTGGTCTGCGGGAATAAGCGGAGGGCCCGCACCGTGGAAACGGTGCGGGCCCTCATTGGTTCAGACCTCTGTTGCCTTACTGCTGAGGCGCTGGCGGCGGCTGCTGCTGCCAGCCCACGGGCGGTACGGGACCCTGCAGTTCGGGCTGCCCCGGCTGACCGGGCTGCCCCGGCTGACCAGGCAGGCCGGGCTGCTGCTGGTGAGGCGGCGGCGGACCGGCGGGGCTCGCCGCGGACTGGGCCTGGGAGGGCAACGACTGCTGCCAGCCGTGCTGTTGCACTCCCGGGCCGGGCTGCGGGGGGTACGGCTGCGGGGGCTGCTGACCGCCGTAAGGTTGTTGCTGCGGCGGGTACGGCTGTTGCGGCGCGTACTGCTGGCCGGGCAGCGGCGGGGCGTACTGCGGGGGCGGATTGGAGCCGTGCGACGTCCAGAGCCCCTGCTGCTGCTGAGCGCGCGCGAAGTCCTCGGCCACCAACGCGGAGAGGTGGAAGTACGCCTCGCGGGTCTTGGGACGCATCATGTCGAGGTCGACCTCCGCGCCGGCCGCCAGATGCTCGTCGAACGGTACGACGACGACGCCGCGGCAGCGCGTCTCGAAGTGCTGCACGATGTCATCGACCTTGATCATCTTGCCGGTCTCGCGGACGCCCGAGATGACGGTGAGGGAACGCTGTACGAGTTCCGCGTAGCCGTGCGCCGACAGCCAGTCCAGCGTGGTGGACGCACTGGACGCACCGTCGACCGACGGCGTGGAGATGATGATCAGCTGGTCGGCGAGGTCCAGCACTCCGCGCATCGCGCTGTAGAGCAGACCGGTGCCCGAGTCGGTGAGGATGATCGGGTACTGCTTGCCCAGCACATCGATGGCGCGTCGGTAGTCCTCGTCGTTGAACGTCGTGGAGACCGCCGGGTCCACGTCGTTGGCGATGATCTCCAGACCGGAGGGCGCCTGCGAGGTGAAGCGGCGGATGTCCATGTACGAGTTGAGGTACGGGATCGCCTGGACCAGGTCACGGATGGTGGCCCCGGTCTCCCGGCGCACCCGGCGGCCGAGCGTGCCCGCGTCCGGGTTGGCGTCGATGGCGAGGATCTTGTCCTGCCGCTCGGTGGCCAGGGTCGAGCCGAGGGCGGTGGTCGTCGTGGTCTTGCCGACACCGCCCTTGAGGCTGATGACCGCGATCCGGTAGCAGGACAGCACGGGCGTACGGATCAGTTCGAGCTTGCGCTGCCGCTCGGCCTCCTCCTTCTTGCCGCCGAGCTTGAAGCGGGCCGCGCCGGACGGTGTACGGCTGCTCTTCGCCTTCTGCTTGCCCCGGACGAGCCGGTCGGAGGAGAGCTCCACCGCTGCCGTGTACCCGAGCGGGGCGCCGGGCACGGAACGCTCGCGCTGGTCGTGGGTGACCGGGGTCGGCCAGGCGGCCCCGGTGCGCGGGTCGACGGGCTGTCCGTGGGGCTGTTGTTGCTGCGGCTGCGGCTGCGGCTGCTGTTGCTGGGGGTGCTGTTGTTGTGGGTGCTGTTGTTGCGGCAGCTGGGGGTGGGAGGGCTGCTGGGGTACGGGCTGCTGCGGGGCGACCTGCGCCGGCAGATGGGGCGTGCCCTGGACCGGCTGCTGAGGCAGCTGGGGGACCTGGGGCGGGAGGGGCGCGCCCTGCTGCGCGGGCCACTGGTGCTGTTGGGGCGCTTGCGGCTGCTGGGGCACTTGAGGCGGCTGCGGGAAGCCGTAACCGCCCTGATGAGGCTGGTGCGGTACCTGCGGTGGCTGGACCGCGCCGGCCTGCGGGAATCCGTAGCCACCGGGCCCCTGGCCGGTCGGAGCCGGAGCGGGCCACTGCGGTGCCGCCTGGGGTGCGGTGGGCTGCGGTGCGGCGGGCTGGAAGGCAGGCGGCAGCGGCGGCAGCTCGCCTTGCGGCGGCGCCGGGGTCCAGGGGGCCGGCGCGGCGGCCGCCGGGACGTCCTGATGAGGCACCGCGTCCGCGACGGCACCCGAAGGCGCGATGGCGCCCTCCGGCTCGTCCGCGGCACCGCTCATCAGGCCGCTGCCCGGCGGATCGGCGGGTGCCGCGACGTCGGCACCGGTATCCGCGGCGGCAGCGCCGTCGGGCTCATCGGCGGGCGACTCCGCGGGTGCGTCCGCGGCTTGCGCGGAACCGGGGGCCTCGCCCGCGTCCGTACGGTCGTCACCAGCACCTACTCCGTCACCAGCACCTACTCCGTCACCAGCACCTACTCCGGCACCAGTACCTGCCCCGGCACCAATGTCCGCGGAACCCGAGTCCGCAGCCGAGCCGTCCACGCTCTTCGCCGCCGCCTCGCGCTCCGCGATCTCCCGCTTCAGCGCAGTGGGCGAGAACCGCATGGTCGCGCCGCTCTCCACATCACCGCCCCCGAACGGATCCGCCATCCCGTCGGAAGTCACCGGTCCCGGTCCCGCTCCCTCCGCAGGCGTAGAAGCAGGCGAAGGAACGGCGGAGTCACCCGCCGCGGACTGAACCGGAGTGGGCGGCGCCGGAGCCCAGTTGGGGTCGAAACCGCCCCCGGCCGACGGCGGCGCGGGCACGGACACCGGCGCCCCGCTGGGCGGCGGAGGCGGCGCCAGGTGCGATTCGGCGCCGCCCGACGAGTCCCCCGGCGCGTTCTGCGTGTACCAGGCGGGCGGGGTGTAGTCGATGGTGAACTCACCCGTCATCTCGGCGGGCTCCGCGTCGGACGACTCGTCGGCGGGCTTGTTCCAGCTCCCGCGGATCTCGTCCCGATCGCCGTTCACTTTGCCTCCTGGTGTGGTCGAGCACCCTTGTGCCGTGGTGGGTGGGGGCGACCGTTCCCGTTGTCCGATCCGCCCGGCTCTCCCCCTGGGGACGCGCATCGCCTGCCCGCAGGTTCTTCTGCTGCCCCCCGACCCACCCTAATCGTCATCGGGCTCACTGCGGCAGGCCGTACCGCACGGCAGGAACTGTCCAGTAGGTCACGCGCCGACCTCAAGTGCCCCGAGCGCGGCGGAGCACACAGACCGAAGCGGTCAATTCGCGACATATCCAGGCGTGGTGAAAGGGTGGCCGCCGTGATCGGACAGCCACCCTTTCCGTTGGCCATTGCCTACGTGAGGTCGAACTCACCGTCCCGTGCGCCCAGTACGAACGCGTGCCACTCGGCCTCCGTGTACCGCAACACGGTCTCCGGGTCCAGCGACGAGCGCATGGCGACCGCGCCGCCCGGAAGATGCGCGATCTCGACCCGTTCCTCGACGTTCTCGGTTCCCGGTGCGCTCAGCCACTCCACATCCGAGATGTCGAGAGCGTAGAGCTCTTCCTTTTCCTGCTGGGTGCCCATGTCGGCGTCCCTTCGATCGAACCGTGTCGTTCCCCGGTCATCCTCCCTGGAAGCGGCAGGCCCGGGGTTGCGAACGGAACAGTATTCAGTCCATCCCGGCGAGCAGCGCCCAGCAGGCCGGTCTCGACGTCCGTCGCGCGGGTCATCACCCAGTGGCGCTCACGGCCCGCCACCCAGAGCGTGACCCCGTCCGCCGGGGTGGGCAGGGCCTCGCTCTCGGCCCGGGCGATCCCCAGGAACCGGCCGATCCGGTCCGCCTCGGCGGGCGAGACCCGCTGGATACCCACGAGCGTCGACGCCCGCATCAACCGGGGTGCCACGGGGGCTCGAATAGGGCAGCAGCGTCAACACCGACTGCCAGGGCGAGGAGACCACCCGGCCACGGGGCGGGCGCATTCCACAGTCCCGTACCACTACCACGGGGCTGCCGACGGTCGCTCCGGTCGGCGGAACCCGGCCCACGTCATGGAGGGAGACGCACTCAGGACCGGCACCCGCGGCCTGCGCCGGAGTCGTCCACGCCTGGGTGCGCCCGGTCTCGACCGCCACCCGCGCCCCCGTAGCCGCCGCGCGCAACGCCAGCACCTGCGCGGTCCACAGGCCGCCGATCAACAGGACGTCGTACGGTGCCGGTCGGTGGCACCCGATCAACTGCGGGCGCCCCTCGGCATCGGTGCCGATGATCACGGAGTCGTCCCCGACCGGCAACGACAGCGCGCCCAGGTGCTCCGCGGCCAGCGTGTGCCCCGCGTGGCGAGGACCATGCAGTCCCCGCCTCGGCTCGGTGCGATTCGTCAATGCGCACCTCCCGGCGGGAGCGTCGCCAGCACGCCCGGCAGTTGCTCGCGGTCCAGCCGGGCCGGCCGACCTCGGCGTGCCGTGCGGCTTGCTCCAATGTCCTTCGTGCCCCGACCAGTTCGGTATCGGATCCGCCCGTGATCCGTACGTGCCCTGACACGGACGCATCGCCCTGGCGCGAACCGCGTCGCACGGTCAGGCTGAAGGCCGTCGCATACGCGGGGACCGAGGTCAGCGGCGAGACGAGGCGCGGAAGTGGAGTCGCCCCCGGCCCAACTCGGGCCATCGGTCCACCGCGTAGGCGGTGTGCCGGCGCTCGTCGCGCCGCGGCTGCACGCGCGTAGGAACGGCGACGCAGGCGGGGGAGTGCTGAGCCTTCATCCTCGCGTCGAAACTCGATGAGATCGAGATCGAGGGGCAGTTCGACAACTTCAAGAGTCAGTCTTCCCGATCCGACCCCTCGCGGGTGGAGATCGTTTGCACGTAGAGCGAAGAGTTCACGGAGCACTGTTTGTTGCTCGTTCGGACTGGAACGTTTACTGCTCCGGCCCAGGTCAGGGCGACGCTCCCGCAGCATGCCGGAGCAGCCCCGCCAAGTATGCTTCCGGCGTCTTCCTGTTTTGATCACCTGGAGGGGATCCCACCATGACCAACGCCCGTATGGCCGCAGTAACTTGGAGCCTCTCGGCCGCCGCTGTCGGCGCGCTGCTCGCCGGCTGTTCGGGCTCGGTCAGTGTGGGAAATTCCGATCCGGAACTGTCTGCGGACAAGCTGGCCACCACGGTCTCCGAGAAGCTCGCCGCCACAACGGGCCGGCCGAAGCCGGACGTCACCTGTCCCGACGACCTCGTCGGGAAGGTCGGCAACACCACCCGCTGCACGCTCACGGCGAACGACGGCAGCACCTTGGGCGTGACGGTCAAGGTTTCATCTGTCGACGGAAGCAAGATCAACTTCGACATCAAGGCCGATGACACGGCTTCTCCGGCTGCGAACTGACAACTGAGCCTTTCGCGCGCTCGACGAGTGGGCGGAGGCCGGCGAGCGCGGAGTTCGCCCGCACCTCCCACACAGACGTCGGCGTGTGCTCCAGGACGCCGCAGGGGCAGCTGAGCCTCGGCGATACGTCCTTCGGGCGGGGGCGGCCCTCGAACCAGGTGATGAGCTCGCCCTTGTCGAAGAGGCTCAGGGTGTCGGCGGCCCGAGGCCGGTGCAGATTGGACTTGCCGGACTCGCTCTCGCCGAACACCAGGAAGAACGGGTCGCGCTCGAAGCCGAGGAAGACCGGCTCCAGGTTGTTCTCGTCGATACCGAACGCGATACCCCGCTCCGGATCACCCCGTTCTGGGGGCGCTCCTGGAGATCGCCGAAACGTGTGTGCTCCTGACGCTGTCCCCTTGTGCCTCGCCGTTTTCGATCTCTATCACTCGATCCGCGCTCTCACCAGCCGACCCCGCGGGCCCACCCGGCAGAACCCGAGCTCGGCCAGGCGAAGTCAAGCCCGTCCGGCGATCGAGGACGGGGCCGTCACCGGACTCCCGGGGCCACCTCGCCCCCGACCGAACCGGCTCCGCCGAACTGGTACGCTGTGTGACGGCCGTTTGTGTACGCGCTCCCGGATCATCCTGGGATCTGCGCTCATCGGACCTTCGCCCCCGAGTAACGGAAGAACCCCTGCGATCAAGACCAGGGGCACTCGTGGACGCATCGAACATCAAAGAGGAGTACGCGTGCCGCTCGACGCCGCTACGAAGAAGCAGATCATGTCCGAGTTCGCCCAGAAGGAGGGCGACACCGGCTCCCCCGAGGTCCAGGTCGCGATGCTCTCCCGTCGCATCTCGGACCTGACGGAGCACCTCAAGACGCACAAGCACGACCACCACTCCCGCCGTGGTCTGCTGATCCTGGTCGGCCAGCGCCGCCGCCTTCTGCAGTACCTGGCCAAGAAGGACATCCAGCGCTTCCGTGCCCTGGTCGACCGCCTCGGCATCCGCCGCGGTGCGGCCGGCGGCGCCAAGTAAAACGCCGTGAAGGGAGCGGTTCCCACTACTGAGGGGGCCGCTCCCTTTGTTGTACGTACGATTGTGCGTACGTACGCATGTACGGGACATGACGGGCCTGCCCGCACGCCCGGAATGCCAAGCTGAGTCGAATCTCAGTAACCTGGTCGCAGAACGACCGGCAGAACGAACCACGGACGAGCGAGAAGCAGACCTCCCCGCCGCCGGTCCTCGGTAGTGGCCCCCGGAGTCATCGACCCGGGTGCTTCGATCGAAGACCGGCCCGCCGATGGAGGGCTTCTCCGCTACCGTCCCCCGCCACACGGGCGTGGGGGCGAGAAGACGATATGTATCGGAGAGAACGCTAGTGGAGAACGAGACCCACTACGCCGAGGCCGTTATCGACAACGGAACCTTCGGCACCCGCACCATCCGCTTCGAGACGGGCCGCCTGGCCAAGCAGGCCGCCGGCTCCGCCGTCGCGTACCTGGACGACGACACCATGGTGCTGTCGGCCACCACCGCGTCCAAGAAGCCCAAGGACCAGCTCGACTTCTTCCCCCTCACGGTGGACGTCGAGGAGCGGCAGTACGCCGCCGGCAAGATCCCCGGCTCCTTCTTCCGTCGGGAGGGCCGGCCCTCCGAGGACGCGATCCTCACCTGCCGTCTGATCGACCGCCCGCTGCGCCCCTCCTTCAAGAAGGGCCTGCGCAACGAGATCCAGATCGTCGAGACGATCATGGCGCTCAACCCCGACCACCTGTACGACGTGGTCGCGATCAACGCCGCCTCCTGCTCCACGCAGCTGGCCGGCCTGCCCTTCTCCGGCCCGGTCGGTGGCACCCGTGTCGCCCTGATCAAGGGCCAGTGGGTCGCCTTCCCGACGCACACCGAGCTCGAGGACGCCGTCTTCGACATGGTCGTCGCCGGTCGCGTCCTGGAGGACGGCGACGTCGCGATCATGATGGTCGAGGCCGAGGCCACCGAGAAGACCATCCAGCTCGTCAAGGACGGCGCCGAGGCCCCGACCGAAGAGGTCGTCGCCGCCGGTCTCGAAGCCGCGAAGCCCTTCATCAAGGCGCTCTGCAAGGCCCAGTCGGACCTCGCCGCCAAGGCCGCCAAGCCCACCGGCGACTTCCCGGTCTTCCTGGACTACCAGGACGACGTCTTCGAGGCGCTCGCCGCCGCCGTGACGTCCGAGCTGGCCCAGGCGCTCACCATCGCCGGCAAGCAGGACCGCGAGGCCGAGCTGGACCGCGTCAAGGAGATCGCCGCAGAGAAGCTGCTCCCGGCCTTCGAAGGCCGCGAGAAGGAGATCTCCGCCGCGTACCGTTCGCTGACCAAGAAGCTGGTCCGCGAGCGCGTCATCAAGGACAAGGTCCGCATCGACGGTCGTGGCGTCACGGACATCCGTACGCTCGCCGCCGAGGTCGAGGCCATCCCGCGCGTGCACGGCTCGGCGCTGTTCGAGCGTGGCGAGACCCAGATCCTGGGCGTCACCACCCTCAACATGCTCCGCATGGAGCAGCAGCTGGACACCCTCTCCCCGGTGACCCGCAAGCGCTACATGCACAACTACAACTTCCCGCCGTACTCCGTCGGTGAGACCGGCCGCGTGGGCTCGCCCAAGCGCCGCGAGATCGGCCACGGCGCGCTCGCCGAGCGCGCCATCGTGCCGGTGCTGCCGACGCGCGAGGAGTTCCCCTACGCGATCCGCCAGGTCTCCGAGGCGCTGGGCTCCAACGGCTCGACGTCCATGGGTTCGGTCTGCGCCTCCACCATGTCGCTGCTGAACGCCGGTGTGCCGCTCAAGGCCGCCGTCGCCGGTATCGCCATGGGTCTGATCTCCCAGGAGATCGACGGCAAGACCCACTACGTCGCCCTCACCGACATCCTCGGTGCGGAGGACGCCTTCGGCGACATGGACTTCAAGGTCGCCGGCACGAAGCAGTTCGTCACCGCGCTCCAGCTCGACACCAAGCTCGACGGCATTCCCGCCTCGGTCCTGGCCGCCGCGCTGAAGCAGGCCCGCGACGCCCGCCTCCACATCCTCGATGTGATGAACGAGGCCATCGACGTCCCGGACGAGATGTCCCCGAACGCCCCGCGGATCATCACCGTCAAGATCCCGGTGGACAAGATCGGTGAGGTCATCGGCCCCAAGGGCAAGATGATCAACCAGATCCAGGAGGACACCGGCGCCGACATCACGATCGAGGACGACGGCACCATCTACATCGGTGCCGCCGACGGACCGGCCGCCGAGGCCGCCCGCGCCACGATCAACTCGATCGCCAACCCGACCATGCCGGAGGTCGGCGAGCGCTACCTGGGTACGGTCGTCAAGACCACCACCTTCGGCGCGTTCGTGTCCCTCATGCCGGGCAAGGACGGCCTGCTGCACATCTCGCAGATCCGCAAGCTCGCCGGTGGCAAGCGCGTGGAGAACGTCGAGGACGTGCTCGGCGTCGGCGCCAAGGTCCAGGTCGAGATCGCCGAGATCGACTCCCGTGGCAAGCTCTCCCTGATCCCGGTCGTCGAGGGTGAAGAAGACGAGAAGAAGGACGACGCCTCCAAGTGACGTCCCGTAGTTCCGTGACGACGGCCCGCGCCTCTTCCGAGGCGCGGGCCGTCGCCCGTACCCAAACGCTTCTCAAGGGCACCAACGGCATCGGTACGGTCCGGCGAACCGTCCTTCCGGGCGGCCTCCGCGTCGTCACCGAGACCCTGCCCTCCGTCCGCTCCGCCACCTTCGGGATCTGGGCCAACGTCGGATCACGCGACGAGACCCCCACCCTGAACGGCGCGACGCACTACCTCGAACACCTCCTCTTCAAGGGCACCGCCAAACGCAGCGCCCTCGACATCTCCGCCGCCATCGACGCGGTCGGCGGCGAGATGAACGCCTTCACGGCGAAGGAGTACACCTGCTACTACGCGCGGGTCCTCGACACCGACCTGCCGCTGGCCATCGACGTCGTCTGCGACATGCTGACCGGCTCGCTGATCACCGCCGAGGACGTCGACGCCGAGCGCGGCGTCATCCTCGAGGAGATCGCCATGACCGAGGACGACCCGGGCGACTGCGTGCACGACCTGTTCGCACACACACTGCTCGGCGACACCCCCCTCGGCCGCCCCGTCCTCGGCACCGTCGACACCATCAACGCGCTCGACCGCGGCCGGATCACCCGCTTCTACAAGAAGCACTACGACCCCACACACCTGGTCGTCGCCGCCGCGGGCAACATCGACCACGCCACGGTCGTACGCCAGGTCCGCAAGGCCTTCGAGCGCGCGGGCGCCCTGTCCCGCACCGACGCCGTCCCGGTCGGCCCGCGCGCGGGCTCCCGTACCCTGCGCACCGCCGGCCGCGTCGAGCTGCTGAACCGCCGGACCGAGCAGGCCCATGTCGTCCTCGGCGTGCCGGGCCTGGCCCGTACCGACGACCGGCGCTGGGCGCTCGGCGTCCTCAACACCGCCCTCGGCGGCGGCATGAGCTCACGCCTCTTCCAGGAGGTAAGGGAGAAGCGCGGTCTCGCCTACAGCGTCTACTCGTACACCTCGGGCTTCGCCGACTGCGGACTCTTCGGCGTGTACGCGGGCTGTCGGCCCAGCCAGGTCCATGACGTCCTCAAGATCTGCCGGGACGAGCTCGACCGGGTAGCGTCCGAAGGACTGAGCGATGAGGAGATCGGCCGCGCCATCGGGCAGCTCTCCGGCTCCACGGTCCTGGGCCTGGAGGACACCGGCGCGCTGATGAACCGCATCGGCAAGAGCGAACTGTGCTGGGGCGACCAGATGTCGGTCGACGACATGCTGGCCCGGATAGCGCAGGTCACCCCCGATGACGTCCGCGCGGTCGCGGGCGAGGTCCTCGGACACCGCCCCTCGCTCTCCGTCATCGGCCCGCTCAAGGACAAGCAGGCCGACCGCCTCGACGAAGCGGTCTCCTAACCCACCCGTAAGGAAGCAGAGCAATGAGCAAGCTGCGCGTGGCCGTTCTCGGCGCCAAGGGCCGTATCGGATCCGAGGCGGTACGAGCCGTCGAGGCCGCCGACGACATGGAGCTGGTGGCCATCCTGGGCCGCGGCGACAAGCTGGAGACCCTCGCGGAAAACGGCGCCCAGGTCGTCGTCGAGCTCACCACCCCCGCGTCGGTGATGGGTAACCTCGACTTCTGCGTACGGCACGGCATCCACGCCGTCGTCGGTACGACGGGCTGGACCGACGAACGGCTCGCGCAGCTGAACACCTGGCTCTCCGGGTCTCCGGAGACCGGTGTGCTCATCGCGCCGAACTTCTCCATCGGCGCCGTTCTCACGATGAAGTTCGCGGAGCAGGCCGCCCGCTACTTCGAGTCCGTCGAGGTCATCGAATTCCACCACCCCAACAAGGCCGACGCCCCCTCGGGCACCGCCACCCGCACCGCCCAGCTGATCGCCGACGCCCGGCGGAAGGCCGGCTGCGCCCCGCAGCCGGACGCCACCATCACGGCCCTGGACGGGGCCCGCGGAGCGGACGTCGACGGCGTCCCCGTCCACGCGATCCGGCTCCGCGGTCTCCTCGCCCACCAGGAAGTGCTGCTCGGCGCCGAGGGGGAGACCCTCACCATCCGCCACGACTCCCTGCACCACAGCAGCTTCATGCCGGGCATCCTGCTCGGCGCACGCCGCGTGGTGACCACTCCCGGCCTGACGTTCGGCCTGGAAAACTTCCTCGACCTGAACTGACTGAGCCCCCGCCATGCGCGCAAAGATCACTTACTTCGTCACCGCTGCCGTCCTCGTCTTCTACTTCGTCCTGGTCGGCAGCCGTGGCATCCTGCTCATCGAGCACGGCACCCTGCTGACGGTCACCTTCGGGGTCGCGGTGCTGATCCTGCCGGTGATCGGGGTCTGGTTCCTCTGGAAGAACACCCAGTTCGTGGCGCGGGCCAACGCACTGGCCGCGGAACTCGACGCGGAGGGCGGCCTGCCGGTCGACGAGCTGATCCGTACCCCGTCCGGCCGTATCGACCGTGCCTCGGCCGACGCCGTGTTCGCACGGCGCCGCGAGGAGACCGAGGACACCCCGGAGGACTGGCGCTGCTGGTTCCGCCTGGCCGTCGCCTACCAGGACGCCAGGGACACCCCTCGGGCCCGCAAGGCCATGCAACGCGCCATCGCCCTGCACACGAGGCCCGTCCCCGGACGGGTCACACCGGCCGGATCAGGCCCATCGGGCGACTGAGGACGGAAATGGTTACCGGGCGGGCCCGGTAACCACCCGCCTCAATGCCGCCGATACTCGTCCCCCCACGCCTCGATCGTGTCCGCAGCACGGTCGAACGCCTCGCGCCGCGCCAGAAAGTCCGCATTGCTGTCGGTGAGCAGGGGCGGAATCGTTTCGCCACCCTGCCGTACGACGATCAGTGCCTGACCCTGCACCGTGCGCGGAAACCCGAGCCACTTCACCGGTTGCTGCACGGTACGGACGGCCGTGACGCGATTCCACGGCACGGTCGTCGTCCTGAAGAAGCCCACCCGCCGCACGCCGTGCCTGCTTACCCAGGCGCCGAGCCGCAGCAGTCGCAGGGCACAGACGATGACCACGAGCGCGAGTCCCAGACACATGGCGGCACCCGGCAGCTCCCCGGCGAACGCGATCACCATCCCCGCGAGCAGGACGAACGACGCGAGCAGCAACATGGAGGCCGCAGCCGCGACCCGCCAGGGCCCGGGGCGGTACGGACGCCGCCATTTGTCGTGGTCGTCGAACGGCAGCGCGATGTCCTCAGCTCTCGCGTCAAACGCGCGGTCGGCCGTCAGGAAGGGCAGGGGCACGACTGATCCTCACTCACAAGCACGCTCGATTGCTGTGCCCGGTGAGGCTACCGAGGAGGTCACCGCCCGACCACCCCAGGGGGCCCGTACGAGTCAGCGCCCGTGGGCGGCCTCCGTCTGCTGGGAGTGCGACGGGTCCTGGGCGATGCTCAGAGCGGGCAGGCCGAGGATCAGCGACCCCACGAGACCTGCGACGACCGTCAGCCCGATGAGGGAACGGTCGGCCAGCTGCGAGACACTGGTGCGCTCACGCGGGGGCGGGGTGACGTTACTGCGGAATCGGTCGGCCTCGGCTACGAACGAGAACGGGACGGATTCACGCCGGCGGAACATGAGAAGACTCTCCTTGAACCCTGGTACGGATGCTGCTATCGAGTCAGACGTACGACAGACCCGTTCGGTGCCCCGAATCACCGAATTCGTCGAAGAAATCCCGGCACGACCCTTCCAGTCCTCGTTGTCAGTGGCGGCCCGTAGAGTGGGCGCCGCCCGAGCGACGCAATTGGAAGGACCCCGCCGGTGACCGAGACCCCCGAGCCCGCAAAGCCGAGCTTCCGCAGCGATGTCACCGTTGAGCTGGTGAAACATGCCGCAGGCGACTCCGACGTCCTGTTCGCGGCCCGTGTCTCCACGGCCGGGGAACAGTCCCTGGAGGAGGTCACCAAGGACCCTGAGCGGTCCAAGGGGCTCATCAACTTCCTGATGCGCGACCGGCACGGCAGCCCGTTCGAGCACAACTCGATGACCTTCTTCATCAGCGCCCCGATCTTCGTGTTCCGCGAGTTCATGCGCCACCGCGTCGGCTGGTCGTACAACGAGGAATCGGGCCGTTACAGGGAGCTGGAACCGGTTTTCTACGTCCCGGGCGAGTCCCGCAAGCTCGTCCAGCAGGGGCGCCCCGGGAAGTACGAGTTCGTCGAGGGCACCCAGGCCCAGCAGGAGCTCACCGGCCGCATCATGGAGGACTCGTACCGCCAGGCGTACGAGGCCTACCAGGAGATGCTGGCCGCGGGAGTGGCCCGCGAGGTCGCCCGCGCGGTGCTCCCCGTCGGCCTGTTCTCCTCGATGTACGCCACATGCAACGCCCGCTCGCTGATGCACTTCCTCGGCCTGCGCACCCAGCACGAGCTGGCCAAGGTGCCCTCGTTCCCGCAGCGGGAGATCGAGATGGTCGGGCAGCAGATGGAGGAGCACTGGGCCCGTCTCATGCCGCTCACCCATGCAGCCTTTAACAAAAACGGACGTGTAGCCCCGTAAGCGGTGTCCGTATTGCAGCGTTTCGTGAAGTTCATCTAGGCTGATCAAACGGACCCGGCACTGCTTGAACCCCCGAGCAGGCAGTGCCGGGCTCCTATTGCGTGTCCCCCCGAGGGGGCATTGGGCGCTGAGCAGCGAGTAGCGTGTTACCCATGGCTCCGATCTCCACTCCGCAGACCCCCTTCGGGCGGGTCCTCACCGCTATGGTCACGCCCTTCACGGCGGACGGTGCACTCGACCTCGACGGTGCCCAGCGGCTCGCCACCCATCTGGTGGACGCAGGCAATGACGGCCTGATCATCAACGGCACCACCGGCGAGTCCCCGACCACCAGCGACGCGGAGAAGGACCAGCTCGTCAGGGCTGTACTGGAAGCAGTGGGGGACAGGGCCCACGTCGTCGCCGGCATCGGCACCAATGACACCCGGCACAGCATCGAGCTCGCGCGCACGGCCGAGCGCTCCGGCGCCCACGGCCTCCTCGCGGTGACGCCCTACTACAACAAGCCGCCGCAGGAAGGCATCTTCCGGCACTTCGCGGCCATCGCCGACGCCACCGGGCTGCCGGTGATGCTCTACGACATCCCCGGCCGCAGCGGTGTACCGATCGACACAGAGACACTGGTACGGCTCGCCGAGCACCCGCGTATCGTCGCCAACAAGGACGCCAAGGGCGACCTCGGCCGCGCAAGCTGGGCCATCACCCGATCGGGCCTGGCCTGGTACTCCGGCGACGACATGCTGAACCTGCCGCTCCTCTCGGTCGGCGCCATCGGCTTCGTCTCCGTCGTCGGCCACGTCGTCACCCCCGACCTGCGCGCCCTCATCGAGGCGTACCTCGGCGGCGATGTCCAGAAAGCCACGGAGATCCACCAGAAGCTCCTGCCGGTCTTCACCGGCATGTTCCGCACCCAGGGCGTGATCACCACCAAGGCCGCACTGGCCCTCCAGGGCCTCCCCGCAGGCCCGCTGCGCCTCCCCCTGGTGGAACTCACCGCACAGGAAACGGCGCAGCTCAAGATCGATCTCGCCGCCGGTGGGGTACAGCTGTAACCACAGACTTCACAACTGAATAAGCGAAGAACACTCGCAAGAGCGACAACACCAGACAACAGCAAGTGCACGAATGACATGCGCGCCACGTGCCCAAGCGGTACGTGGCGTGTGTGGTAAGGAGAGTCTTTTGAGTCATCCGCATCCCGAACTCGGCACCCCGCCGAAGCTCCCGAAGGGCGGCCTCCGGGTCACCCCGCTCGGCGGCCTCGGCGAAATCGGCCGCAACATGACGGTCTTCGAGTACGGCGGCCGCCTGCTCGTCGTCGACTGCGGGGTTCTCTTCCCGGAGGAGGAGCAGCCGGGAATCGACCTGATCCTGCCGGACTTCACCACGATCCGGGACCGTCTCGACGACATCGAGGGCATCGTCCTCACGCACGGCCACGAGGACCACATCGGTGGTGTCCCGTACCTGCTGCGCCTCAAGCCGGACATCCCCCTCATCGGCTCCAAGCTGACCCTCGCGCTGATCGAGGCGAAGCTCCAGGAGCACCGCATCCGCCCGTACACTCTCGAAGTCGCGGAGGGCCAGCGCGAGCGCATCGGAGTCTTCGACTGCGAGTTCGTCGCGGTCAACCACTCCATCCCGGACGCACTCGCGGTCGCCATCCGCACACCCGCGGGCATGGCCGTCGCGACCGGTGACTTCAAGATGGACCAGCTCCCGCTGGACGGCCGGCTCACTGACCTGCACGCGTTCGCCAGGCTGAGCGAGGAAGGCATCGACCTTCTTCTCTCCGACTCCACCAACGCGGAGGTTCCCGGCTTCGTACCGCCCGAGCGGGACATCTCCAACGTCCTGCGCACGGTCTTCGCCAACGCCCAGAAGCGCATCATCGTGGCGAGCTTCGCCAGCCACGTGCACCGCATCCAGCAGATCCTCGACGCGGCCCACGAGTACGGCCGCCGGGTCGCCTTCGTCGGCCGCTCGATGGTCCGCAACATGGGCATCGCCCGTGATCTGGGATATCTGAAGGTCCCCGCGGGCCTGGTCGTCGACGTCAAGACCCTCGACGACCTGCCGGACGACGAGGTGGTGCTGGTCTGTACGGGATCCCAGGGCGAGCCGATGGCCGCACTGTCCCGTATGGCCAACCGCGACCACCAGATCCGGATCGTCCAGGGCGACACGGTGATCCTGGCGTCGTCCCTGATCCCGGGCAACGAGAACGCGGTCTACCGCGTGATCAACGGCCTGACCCGCTGGGGCGCCAACGTCGTCCACAAGGGCAACGCCAAGGTCCACGTTTCGGGCCACGCCTCGGCCGGCGAGCTGCTGTACTTCTACAACATCTGCAAGCCGAAGAACCTGATGCCGGTCCACGGCGAGTGGCGCCACCTCAGGGCCAACGCCGAACTGGGCGCCCTCACCGGTGTCCCCAAGGACCACATCGTCATCGCCGAGGACGGCGTCGTCGTCGACCTCATCGACGGCAAGGCCAAGATCGTCGGCAAGGTCCAGGCCGGTTACGTGTACGTCGACGGCCTTTCGGTCGGGGACGTCACCGAGACCTCCCTCAAGGACCGCCGGATCCTCGGTGAGGAGGGCATCATCTCCGTCTTCATCGTGGTCGACAGCTCCTCCGGCAAGATCACGGGCGGCCCGGACATTCATGCCCGCGGCTCCGGCATCGACGACTCGGCGTTCAGCGCCGTCGCGCCGAAGATCGAGGAAGCGATCAACAGGTCCGCCCAGGACGGCGTGATGGAGCCCCACCAGCTCCAGCAGCTGGTCCGCCGCACGGTGGGCAAGTGGGTCTCCGACACCTACCGCCGGCGCCCGATGATCCTTCCGGTCGTCGTCGAGGTCTGACCTCGACAGGCGCGAACTCCGGAGCGGGGCCCCCGATTTGCATCAGGGCGCCCCGCTCCAGTACGTTTACGGCTCCGCCTGACCGGGAACCACCCCGCGCACTCGTGCGTCGTGGCCACCCCGATAGGGGCGGGAATTCCGACTCAGAACTTCTGATAAAGTCGGATCCGCCGAAAGGCAAGGTCACTCCAAAGGCCACCAGAATTCAAATTCGAACCGGAAACGGAACGGAAAAGAGTCTGGTAAGGTTGGAACCGCCGGAAAGGGAAACGCGAAAGCGAAGAACTGGAAAGCGAACCCGCTTCGACCGGGAATCGGACACGAAAGAGTCTGATAGAGTCGGAAACGCAAGACCGAAGGGAAAGCCCGGAGGAAAGCCCCAGAGAATGTTCTGCGGGTGAGTACAAAGGAAGCGTCCGTTCCTTGAGAACTCAACAGCGTGCCAAAAGTCAACGCCAGATATGTTGATACCCCGGCCTGCTTCGGCAGGTTGGTGGTTCCTTTGAAAGTCCTGCCGGGCCTCACGGTTCCGGTAGGCAATTACACAGCGAGGACGCTGTGAACGATCGGTCTTATTCCGGCTGATCGTTCCGCTCTCGTGTTGTGTTGTCCCGATTACGGGAAAACATTCACGGAGAGTTTGATCCTGGCTCAGGACGAACGCTGGCGGCGTGCTTAACACATGCAAGTCGAACGATGAAGCCCTTCGGGGTGGATTAGTGGCGAACGGGTGAGTAACACGTGGGCAATCTGCCCTTCACTCTGGGACAAGCCCTGGAAACGGGGTCTAATACCGGATGACACTCTGTCCCGCATGGGACGGGGTTGAAAGCTCCGGCGGTGAAGGATGAGCCCGCGGCCTATCAGCTTGTTGGTGGGGTGATGGCCTACCAAGGCGACGACGGGTAGCCGGCCTGAGAGGGCGACCGGCCACACTGGGACTGAGACACGGCCCAGACTCCTACGGGAGGCAGCAGTGGGGAATATTGCACAATGGGCGAAAGCCTGATGCAGCGACGCCGCGTGAGGGATGACGGCCTTCGGGTTGTAAACCTCTTTCAGCAGGGAAGAAGCGAAAGTGACGGTACCTGCAGAAGAAGCGCCGGCTAACTACGTGCCAGCAGCCGCGGTAATACGTAGGGCGCAAGCGTTGTCCGGAATTATTGGGCGTAAAGAGCTCGTAGGCGGCTTGTTGCGTCGGTTGTGAAAGCCCGGGGCTTAACCCCGGGTCTGCAGTCGATACGGGCAGGCTAGAGTGTGGTAGGGGAGATCGGAATTCCTGGTGTAGCGGTGAAATGCGCAGATATCAGGAGGAACACCGGTGGCGAAGGCGGATCTCTGGGCCATTACTGACGCTGAGGAGCGAAAGCGTGGGGAGCGAACAGGATTAGATACCCTGGTAGTCCACGCCGTAAACGTTGGGAACTAGGTGTTGGCGACATTCCACGTCGTCGGTGCCGCAGCTAACGCATTAAGTTCCCCGCCTGGGGAGTACGGCCGCAAGGCTAAAACTCAAAGGAATTGACGGGGGCCCGCACAAGCAGCGGAGCATGTGGCTTAATTCGACGCAACGCGAAGAACCTTACCAAGGCTTGACATACACCGGAAAGCATCAGAGATGGTGCCCCCCTTGTGGTCGGTGTACAGGTGGTGCATGGCTGTCGTCAGCTCGTGTCGTGAGATGTTGGGTTAAGTCCCGCAACGAGCGCAACCCTTGTTCTGTGTTGCCAGCATGCCCTTCGGGGTGATGGGGACTCACAGGAGACTGCCGGGGTCAACTCGGAGGAAGGTGGGGACGACGTCAAGTCATCATGCCCCTTATGTCTTGGGCTGCACACGTGCTACAATGGCCGGTACAATGAGCTGCGATGCCGCGAGGCGGAGCGAATCTCAAAAAGCCGGTCTCAGTTCGGATTGGGGTCTGCAACTCGACCCCATGAAGTCGGAGTTGCTAGTAATCGCAGATCAGCATTGCTGCGGTGAATACGTTCCCGGGCCTTGTACACACCGCCCGTCACGTCACGAAAGTCGGTAACACCCGAAGCCGGTGGCCCAACCCCTTGTGGGAGGGAGCTGTCGAAGGTGGGACTGGCGATTGGGACGAAGTCGTAACAAGGTAGCCGTACCGGAAGGTGCGGCTGGATCACCTCCTTTCTAAGGAGCACTTCTTACCGGGCTTGCCTGGTCAGAGGCCACTACGTCGGCAAATGTTCGACGGTGGTTGCTCATGGGTGGAACGTTGACTATTCGGCACGACAGGTTGTTGTTCACTAGTACTGCTTCGGCGTGGAACGTGGGGATGACCGGTCGGGTCGGGCACGTTGTTGGGTATCTGAGGGTACGGCCGTGAGGTCGCCTTCAGTTGCCGGCCCCAGTGAACCTGTTCTTCGGAGCGGGGTGATGGGTGGCTGGTCGTTGTTTGAGAACTGCACAGTGGACGCGAGCATCTGTGGCCAAGTTTTTAAGGGCGCACGGTGGATGCCTTGGCACCAGGAACCGATGAAGGACGTGGGAGGCCACGATAGGCCCCGGGGAGCTGTCAACCGAGCTTTGATCCGGGGGTGTCCGAATGGGGAAACCCGGCAGTCGTCATGGGCTGTCACCCGCTGCTGAACACATAGGCAGTGTGGAGGGAACGAGGGGAAGTGAAACATCTCAGTACCCTCAGGAAGAGAAAACAACCGTGATTCCGGGAGTAGTGGCGAGCGAAACTGGATGAGGCCAAACCGTATGCGTGTGATACCCGGCAGGGGTTGCGCATGCGGGGTTGCGGGAGTTCTCTTGATCAATCTGCCGATTGGTCGACGAGTCAGAAACCGTTGATGTAGGCGAAGGACATGCGAAAGGTCCGGCGTAGAGGGTAAGACCCCCGTAGCTGAAACATCAACGGCTCGTTTGAGAATTTCCCAAGTAGCACGGGGCCCGAGAAATCCCGTGTGAATCTGGCGGGACCACCCGCTAAGCCTAAATATTCCCTGGTGACCGATAGCGGATAGTACCGTGAGGGAATGGTGAAAAGTACCGCGGGAGCGGAGTGAAATAGTACCTGAAACCGTGTGCCTACAAGCCGTGGGAGCGTCGCTGTATGTGCTTGCACATGCAGTCGTGACTGCGTGCCTTTTGAAGAATGAGCCTGCGAGTTTGCGGTGTGTTGCGAGGTTAACCCGTGTGGGGAAGCCGTAGCGAAAGCGAGTCCGAATAGGGCGTTTTAGTAGCACGCTCAAGACCCGAAGCGGAGTGATCTAGCCATGGGCAGGTTGAAGCGGAGGTAAGACTTCGTGGAGGACCGAACCCACCAGGGTTGAAAACCTGGGGGATGACCTGTGGTTAGGGGTGAAAGGCCAATCAAACTCCGTGATAGCTGGTTCTCCCCGAAATGCATTTAGGTGCAGCGTCGTGTGTTTCTTGCCGGAGGTAGAGCACTGGATAGGCGATGGGCCCTACCGGGTTACTGACCTTAGCCAAACTCCGAATGCCGGTAAGTGAGAGCACGGCAGTGAGACTGTGGGGGATAAGCTCCATGGTCGAGAGGGAAACAGCCCAGAGCATCGACTAAGGCCCCTAAGCGTACGCTAAGTGGGAAAGGATGTGGAGTCGCAGAGACAACCAGGAGGTTGGCTTAGAAGCAGCCACCCTTGAAAGAGTGCGTAATAGCTCACTGGTCAAGTGATTCCGCGCCGACAATGTAGCGGGGCTCAAGCGTACCGCCGAAGTCGTGTCATTCCAGCGTATAGGGCCAACGCCTGCTGGGATGGGTAGGGGAGCGTCGTGTGCCGGGTGAAGCAGCCGCGGAAGCGAGTTGTGGACGGTTCACGAGTGAGAATGCAGGCATGAGTAGCGATACACACGTGAGAAACGTGTGCGCCGATTGACTAAGGGTTCCTGGGTCAAGCTGATCTGCCCAGGGTAAGTCGGGACCTAAGGCGAGGCCGACAGGCGTAGTCGATGGACAACCGGTTGATATTCCGGTACCCGCTTTGAAACGCCCAATACTGAATCAGGCGATGCTAAGTCCGTGAAGCCGGCCCGATCTCTTCGGAGTTGAGGGTAGTGGTGGAGCCGACGAACCAGACTTGTACTAGGTAAGCGATGGGGTGACGCAGGAAGGTAGTCCAGCCCGGGCGGTGGTAGTCCCGGGGTAAGGGTGTAGGCCGTGTGGTAGGTAAATCCGTCACACGTTAAGGCTGAGACCTGATGCCGAGCCGATTGTGGTGAAGTGGATGATCCTATGCTGTCGAGAAAAGCCTCTAGCGAGTTTCATGGCGGCCCGTACCCTAAACCGACTCAGGTAGTCAGGTAGAGAATACCGAGGCGTTCGGGTGAACTATGGTTAAGGAACTCGGCAAAATGCCCCCGTAACTTCGGGAGAAGGGGGGCCATCACTGGTGAGGAGACTTGCTCTCCGAGCTGGGGGTGGCCGCAGAGACCAGCGAGAAGCGACTGTTTACTAAAAACACAGGTCCGTGCGAAGCCGTAAGGCGATGTATACGGACTGACGCCTGCCCGGTGCTGGAACGTTAAGGGGACCGGTTAGCCGACTTTCGGGTCGGCGAAGCTGAGAACTTAAGCGCCAGTAAACGGCGGTGGTAACTATAACCATCCTAAGGTAGCGAAATTCCTTGTCGGGTAAGTTCCGACCTGCACGAATGGCGTAACGACTTCTCGACTGTCTCAACCATAGGCCCGGTGAAATTGCACTACGAGTAAAGATGCTCGTTTCGCGCAGCAGGACGGAAAGACCCCGGGACCTTTACTATAGTTTGATATTGGTGTTCGGTTCGGCTTGTGTAGGATAGGTGGGAGACTTTGAAGCGGCCACGCCAGTGGTTGTGGAGTCGTCGTTGAAATACCACTCTGGTCGTGCTGGATGTCTAACCTGGGTCCGTGATCCGGATCAGGGACAGTGTCTGATGGGTAGTTTAACTGGGGCGGTTGCCTCCTAAAGAGTAACGGAGGCGCCCAAAGGTTCCCTCAGCCTGGTTGGCAATCAGGTGTTGAGTGTAAGTGCACAAGGGAGCTTGACTGTGAGACCGACGGGTCGAGCAGGGACGAAAGTCGGGACTAGTGATCCGGCAGTGGCTTGTGGAAGCGCTGTCGCTCAACGGATAAAAGGTACCCCGGGGATAACAGGCTGATCTTCCCCAAGAGTCCATATCGACGGGATGGTTTGGCACCTCGATGTCGGCTCGTCGCATCCTGGGGCTGGAGTCGGTCCCAAGGGTTGGGCTGTTCGCCCATTAAAGCGGTACGCGAGCTGGGTTTAGAACGTCGTGAGACAGTTCGGTCCCTATCCGCTGTGCGCGTAGGAATATTGAGAAGGGCTGTCCCTAGTACGAGAGGACCGGGACGGACGAACCTCTGGTGTGCCAGTTGTTCTGCCAAGGGCATGGCTGGTTGGCTACGTTCGGAAAGGATAACCGCTGAAAGCATCTAAGCGGGAAGCCTGCTTCGAGATGAGTATTCCCACCAACTTGATTGGTTAAGGCTCCCAGTAGACGACTGGGTTGATAGGCCAGATGTGGAAGCCCGGTAACGGGTGGAGCTGACTGGTACTAATAGGCCGAGGGCTTGTCCTCAGTTGCTCGCGTCCACTGTGTTTGTTCTGAAATAACGAACGGCCGTGTTGTTCCGGTGTTGGTTAATTTCATAGTGTTTCGGTGGTCATTGCGTTAGGGAAACGCCCGGTTACATTCCGAACCCGGAAGCTAAGCCTTTCAGCGCCGATGGTACTGCAGGGGGGACCCTGTGGGAGAGTAGGACGCCGCCGAACTCCTTTTACGGGAATGCCCCGTGCCCTTGTGGCACGGGGCTTTTCTGCGTTCGGGTCTAGCCTCGATCCGCACCGTCGCGCCCGACTCGGCAAGGTCAGCCTGGCCGGCCTGCGTCGAAGGAAGAGAGGCGCTGGAACAGTGAGACTCCGTCAGAAACATGTGTGGGCAGTGGTTCTGAGCACCCCTGATCTCAGGGTATGCTTTACCTCGTTGCCACAGCGCAGCAGGCCCCAATAGCTCAGTCGGTAGAGCGTCTCCATGGTAAGGAGAAGGTCTGCGGTTCGATTCCGCATTGGGGCTCAGGCAAGATGAAAGGCCCTCACCATCCGGTGAGGGCCTTTCGCATGTGATGAAGTGCGGTCAGGTCGTGGGTGGTTCGGGGACACGCATGGCGAGGATGGCCATGTCGTCGGAGGCCGGCTCGGCGGCGAAGCGTTCGACCGCGCGCAGGATGCGTGCTGCCACCGCGCCGGCCGTGAGTCCCGTGCAGGTGGCCAGCACGTCCGCCAGGCCGTCGTCGCCGAGCATACGGGTGCCCTCACGGCGTTCCGTGACGCCGTCGGTCACGCACAGCAGGACGTCGCCCGGGGCCAGGGTGACCGTCTGCTCGTAGAGTTCCAGGTCCTCGATGACGCCCAGCAGCGGCTGAGGTTCGGCGGCTGCCTCGACCGAGCCGTCCTGGCGCAGGCGCAGTGGCAGGGGGTGCCCCGCGCAGACCACCTTCAGCAGAGCGCTGCCGTCCTCCTGCGGCCATAGCTCCCCGTAGAGGAGGGTCAGGAAGCGGCTGCGGGTGCCCTCGTCCAGGATGGCGGCGTTGAGGCGCTCCAGGACGGCCGGGCCGCCGAAGCCCTCGCGTGCGAGGAGGCGCAGGGCGTGGCGGGCGAGACCCGTGACGGCCGCGGCCTCAGGACCCGTACCGCAGACGTCACCGATGGCGAATCCATAGGCGCCGTCGCGGATCGGGAAGACGTCGTAGAAGTCGCCGCCGACCTCGTTGCCTTCGCCCGCGGCGCGGTAGATGACCTCGATCTCGACATTGGGGACCTCGGGCAGTCCCGGCGGCAGCAGGCTGCGCTGGAGGGACTGACTGATCGCCATGCGCTCCGAGTAGAGGCGGGCGTTGTCGAGTGCGAGGGCGGCGCGTCGGGAGAGGTCCTCGGCCAGTTCCAGGATCTCCTGCCGGAAGTGGTCGTCGGAGGGCTTTCCGAGCGTGAGCATGCCGATGACGCGGTTTCGGGCGACGAGCGGCAGGACCACGGTCTCTCCGCCCACCGCCGCGGCGGTAGCGAGCGTCGTGTGAATGCCGGCGCCGAGCCCGCCGAGTTCGCCGAGGCCGAACGTATGCATCGAGGTACGCAGGGCAGCCTGGTGGGCGGCCTCGGACGGGGCCGCCCAGACGCGGGCTCCCGGAGTCGGCACCGGGTCCGGAGGAGCGATCTTCGAGAGCAGGGCCTTGAGGCCGTCGATGCGTTCCTCGTCCTCGTGCAGCACGTAGGAGAGGTACGGCTCCGAGGACTGGTCGGCGATCGTGTAGACGGCGCACCAGGTGGCCAGGGTGGGGACCGTCATCTGGGCCATCAGGGCCAGGGTCTGGTCCCGGTCGAGGGTGCCCGCGAGCAGGTCGGAGGCCTCGACGAGGAAGGAGAGGGAACCGCGGCGCAGACGCTCCAGCTCGCCCAGGCGGGCCGATTCGACGGCCAGTGCGATGCGGTCCGCGGCGAACTGGAGGCGCAGGGCCTCCTCGTTGGAGTAGCGGCCGGCCGCTTCCGCGGCAACCCCCAGCGAGCCCGTGAGGCGTCCTTCGACCTTCAGTGGGACGGTGACGACGGAGCGCATCCCGGTCCCGCCGAGCAGGGGGACGGCTCCGGGAACGTTGTCGAGGTCTTCGTGGACGGCGGGCATCCGGGCGGAGCCGTAACGTCCGGTGCCTGCCTCGACCGGGACCCTGGCGAAACGTTGGCGGGCGGAGGGCAGGCCGGTCGTGGCCCGTACCTCCAGTTCCGTTTCGTCGTCCGTCGCCAGCAGCAGGAAGGCCGAATCGGCGTCGAGCATGTCGCGGGCCCGTTCGACGGTGCGCTGGAGCAGGCCGTCGAGGTCGTCGGGGGCCGGGGAGCCGATGAAGATCTCGAACGGATCCGCCTTGTGGCCGTCGGTATTGGTGTCGGACACCGGTGCGCGGACCGGGGATTGGAGGACGGCGCGTTCGTAGTCACGGACGAGCAGACAGACCGTGGACGGTTCGCCGTGGGTGTCGCGGACCCGGAGGTGTGAGGCGTAGACGGGGATGGTGCGGCCGTCGGCGCCCCGGATTCCGTAACTGCCCTCCCAGCGGGAGAGCCGCAGCGCCTCGGCGATTCCGGTGTTGGTGCCGGGCGTCTGCGGCCAGGCGGTGAAGTCGGTGAGCTGTTTCCCGGTGACCTGATCGGCGGTGTGTCCGAAGAGGAACGCGGCGTCCTCGTTCCAGGCGGAGATGGAACCGGTGCTGTCGATCTGGACGACGGCCACCCGGACACGCTCGTCGGCGACCGGGAGCAGCCCGACGGGGAGCAGCGGGCCGGCGGAGCGGATGCCCACCGGGCGTTCGGGAAGATCGAGCTGGAACCAGACGTGTTTGTGGGTGGGCGAATACTCGACGCCCCACCGGGAGGCGAGTGCCGCGCAGAGCAGCAGCCCGCGGCCGTTCTCGCGGTCTGGACTGCTGAAGTTCAGACCTGTGCTCTGGAGCGGGATCTCGCGTTCCGGATAGTGGTCGGAGACCTCGACGCGTACGCCGTCCTCCGTACGCAGGCACAGCACGTCCGCTGCCGTGCCCGCGTGCACCACGGCGTTGGTCACGAGCTCGCTGGTGAGGACGACGGCGTCGTCGACGACATCCGTGTATCCCCAGCCCTGAAGGGTGTCACGGACAAAGGCGCGGGCGGTCGCGACCGAGCGCCCTACCGGGTCGAAGGTGGCAGCCGCGCGCGCGGTGATCACAGCACTCCCCATATGGTGTCTCGTCGCTTCCCCGAGTCCTGTGCCCGTTTCTCGCCGCTTCGATTCGCTTGCCAGGCTAGACGCTCGGTCTCGGTACCGGGTACACGAGGGCCGACTTCGGGCAGCAACGACCAGTAACAGTCACGGGACCGGACAAGTGTGGGCTTCCCAACAGGGGTATGTGGAACAACCGTTGGAGGCTGCACCCCGATCGGGTCGGGCCTGGTACGTTTCAACGATTTGACGTCCGCATGGTCACCCGTCGACGGTGGGCAATGTCGGTAGGTCAATGAGGAACTGGGCAGGGTCCCAGACAAGGCCCGAACGATACGGTCAACCCCTGCGGGAGGGATCACGGTGGAGTCTGGCGTGGCGGCGCGGGGAACAGACACGCGCACAAAAGGCGGACAGCCCGTGAAGAAACAGCGCAATGGAACCATGGACGTCGACGCGGCGGCGCTCAACAGACTCCTGGCGGGTCTGGTGGCGATGCGCGACGGGAACTTCCGCAGGCGTCTGACCGTCTCGGGTGACGGCGTGATGGCGGAGATCGCGGCGGTCTTCAACGAAGTCGCCGACCGTAACCTCCACCTCACCGGCGAGCTGGCGCGGGTGCGGCGGGTGGTCGGACGTGAGGGGAAACTCACCGAGCGGCTGGAGACGGGCGCCTGCGAGGGCTCCTGGGCCGCCGCCATCGACGCCTCCAACGAACTGGTCGACGATCTGGCCCGGCCGGTCTCGGAGGTCGGACGGGTGCTGTCGGCGGTTGCCGACGGTGATCTCGAACAGCGCATGGAGCTGCGGTCGCACACGGCCGACGAGACGGTGCGGCCGCTGCGCGGCGAGTTCCTGAAGGTTGCCCGTACGGTCAACAACCTGGTCGACCAGTTGTCGGCGTTCACCGAGCAGGTGACGCGGGTTGCCGTCGAGGTGGGTACCGAGGGCAAGCTCGGCGGGCAGGCCCAGGTGCGCGGCATGTCCGGGTCGTGGAAGGACCTCACGGACTCCGTGAACACCATGGCGTACCGGCTCACGGCGCAGGTGCGGGACATCGCCCTGGTGACGACGGCGGTCGCCAAGGGGGACCTGTCGCGGAAGGTCACCGTCCATGTGGCCGGCGAGATGCTGCAGCTCAAGAACACCGTCAACACGATGGTCGACCAGCTGTCGTCGTTCTCCTCCGAGGTGACCCGGGTCGCCCGGGAGGTGGGCACGGAGGGCGAGCTGGGCGGGCAGGCGACCGTGCCCGGTGTGGCCGGGGTGTGGAAGGACCTCACCGACTCCGTCAACACGATGGCCGGCAACCTGACCTCGCAGGTGCGGGGGATCGCCGAGGTGACCACGGCCGTCGCCAACGGTGACCTGTCACAGAAGGTGACGGTGAGTGCCCGGGGCGAGGTTGCGCAGCTGGCCGAGACCATCAACCAGATGACCGAGACGCTGCGCACCTTCGCGGACGAAGTGACCCGGGTGGCCAGCGAGGTCGGTGGCGAGGGGCTGCTCGGCGGCCAGGCCCAGGTGCCGGGGGCCGCCGGTACCTGGAAGGACCTCACCGACTCGGTGAACACGGTCTTCCGGAACCTGACGACCCAGGTGCGCGACATCGCGCAGGTGACCACGGCGGTGGCCAGCGGTGACATGACGCAGAAGGTCACCGTCGACGTGGCCGGCGAGATGCTGGAGCTGAAGAACACCGTCAACACGATGGTGGACCAGCTCCAGTCCTTCGGTTCGGAAGTGACCCGGGTGGCCCGGGAGGTCGGCGTCGAGGGCCGGCTCGGCGGTCAGGCGGAGGTGCCGGGGGCTGCGGGGACCTGGAAGGACCTCACGGACTCGGTGAACACGGCGTTCCGGAACCTGACGGGGCAGGTGCGCGACATCGCGCAGGTGACGACGGCGGTCGCCAACGGTGATCTCTCGCAGAAGGTCACCGTCGATGTCGCGGGCGAGATGCTGGAGCTGAAGAACACCGTCAACACGATGGTGGCGCAGCTGTCGTCGTTCGCCGATCAGGTGACGCGGATGGCGCGTGACGTGGGCACGGAGGGCCGGCTCGGTGGCCAGGCGCGGGTCGACGGCGTCTCCGGTACGTGGAAGGAGCTCACCGACTCCGTCAACTTCATGGCGGGGAACCTGACCTCCCAGGTGCGCCAGATCGCGCAGGTGACCACGGCGGTGGCGCGGGGCGACCTGTCGCAGAAGATCGATGTGGACGCGCGCGGCGAGATCCTGGAGCTGAAGAACACCATCAACACGATGGTCGACCAGCTCTCCGCCTTCGCCGACCAGGTGACCCGGGTCGCTCGCGAGGTGGGCACCGACGGGCGGCTCGGCGGCCAGGCGCAGGTACCGGGTGTGGCCGGTGTGTGGCGTGATCTGACCGATTCTGTCAACGGCATGGCGGGGAACCTCACCGCCCAGGTCCGTAACATCGCGCAGGTCGCCACGGCGGTGGCGCGCGGTGACCTGTCGCAGAAGATCGATGTGGACGCGCGCGGCGAGATCCTGGAGCTGAAGAACACCCTCAACACGATGGTGGACCAGCTCTCGAACTTCGCCGAGCAGGTGACGCGGGTCGCCCGCGAGGTGGGTACGGAAGGGATCCTCGGCGGCCAGGCCGAAGTACAGGGGGTGTCCGGTACGTGGAAGGACCTCACCCAGTCCGTCAACGGCATGGCGAACAACCTGACTCTGCAGGTCCGTAACATCGCCGAGGTCACCACCGCGGTCGCCAACGGCGATCTCTCCAAGAAGATCACGGTCGATGCCAAGGGCGAGATCCTCGAACTGGTCACGACCGTCAACACGATGGTCGACCAGCTGCTGAACTTCGCCGACGAGGTGACGCGGGTCGCCCGCGAGGTGGGTACCGAGGGCATCCTCGGCGGCCAGGCCAGGGTGCGCGGTGCGACCGGTATCTGGAAGGACCTCAGCGACAACGTCAACCTGATGGCCAACAACCTGACCAGTCAGGTGCGGAACATCTCCCGGGTCTCGTCCGCGGTCGCCAACGGCGATCTGACGAAGAAGGTCACCGTCGAGGCGCGCGGCGAGGTCGCCGAACTCGCCGACACCGTCAACACGATGGTGACGACGCTGTCGTCGTTCGCCGACGAGGTGACGCGGGTCGCCCGCGAGGTGGGTACGGAAGGTGAGCTGGGCGGCCAGGCACGCGTTCCGGGGGTCTCCGGTACGTGGAAGGACCTCACCGAGTCCGTGAACTCGATGGCGTCCAATCTGACCGGTCAGGTGCGGCAGATCGCCACGGTGACCACGGCCATCGCCAAGGGCGACCTCACCAAGAAGATCGACATCGACGCGCGCGGCGAGATCCAGGAGCTGAAGAACACCATCAACACGATGGTCGATCAGCTGTCCTCGTTCGCCGAGCAGGTGACCCGGGTGGCCCGTGAGGTGGGTACCGAGGGTCAGCTGGGCGGCCAGGCCCGGGTCCGGGACGTCGACGGCACCTGGCGCGACCTCACCGAGTCCGTGAACGAGATGGCCGGGAACCTCACCCGTCAGGTGCGGGCGATCGCGGCCGTCGCCACGGCGGTGACCCGTGGCGACCTCAACCTCAAGATCGATGTGGACGCGGCCGGCGAGATCCAGGCCCTGCAGGACAACATCAATACGATGATCGCCAACCTGCGCGACACCACGGCCACCAACAAGGAGCAGGACTGGCTGAAGGGCAATCTCGCCCGGATCTCCGGCCTGATGCAGGGGCGGCGCGATCTCGACGACGTGGCCTCGCTGATCATGAGCGAGCTGACCCCGGTCGTCTCCGCGCAGCACGGTGCGTTCTTCCTGGCCATGCCGACCGGTGACACCGGCGCGGTGGGATCGGACAGCGACAAGGACAGCGCGTACGAACTCCGTATGAGGGGCAGCTACGGATATTCGGCGGGTTCGATGCCGACATCCTTCCGGCCCGGTGAGACCCTCATCGGCACGGCGGCGGAGGAGAAGCGGACCATTCAGGTGGACAACGTTCCGCCGGGATATCTGAAGATTTCCTCCGGGCTCGGTGAGGCGCCGCCCGCGCATGTGATCGTGCTGCCGGTGCTCTTCGAGGGGAAGGTTCTCGGTGTGATCGAGCTGGCCTCGTTCCAGCCGTTCACGCATATTCAGCGGGACTTCCTGAACCAGCTCGCAGAGATGATCGCGACGAGCGTCAACACCATCAGCGTCAATACGAAGACCGAGAAACTCCTTGAGCAGTCGCAGGAGCTGGCCGCGCAATTGCGGGATCGGTCGCAGGAGTTGGAGAACCGGCAGAAGGCGCTCCAGGCCTCCAACGCCGAGCTGGAGGAGAAGGCCGAGCTGCTGGCCCAGCAGAACCGGGACATCGAGGTCAAGAACACCGAGATCGAGGATGCCCGGCAGGTCCTGGAGGAGCGTGCCGAGCAGCTCGCGGTCTCGATGCGGTACAAGTCGGAGTTCCTGGCGAACATGTCGCACGAGTTGCGTACGCCGCTCAACTCGCTGCTCATTCTCGCCAAGCTGCTCGCGGACAACGCCGAGGGGAATCTCTCACCGAAGCAGGTGGAATTCGCCGAGACGATCCACGGGGCCGGTTCCGATCTGCTCCAGCTGATCAATGACATCCTCGATCTGACGAAGGTCGAGGCGGGCAAGATGGACGTCAGCCCGACCCGGATCGCGCTGGTCCAGCTCGTCGATTACGTGGAGGCGACCTTCCGGCCGCTCACCGCGGAGAAGGGGCTCGATTTCTCCGTACGGGTCTCGCCGGAGCTTCCCGCGACCCTGCACACGGACGAGCAGCGGCTGCTGCAGGTGCTGCGCAATCTCCTTTCCAACGCGGTGAAGTTCACCGACAGCGGGGCGGTCGAGCTGGTGATCAGGCCGGCCGGCGAGGACGTGCCGAACGCTATCCGCGAGCAGCTCCTGGAGGCCGGCTCGCTCCGTGACGCCGACGCCGATCTGATCGCCTTCTCGGTCACCGACACCGGTATCGGGATCGCGTCCAGCAAGATGCTGGTGATTTTCGAGGCGTTCAAGCAGGCGGACGGTACGACCAGCCGCAAGTACGGCGGTACGGGGCTCGGCCTGTCCATCAGCCGGGAGATCGCCCGGCTGCTGGGCGGCGAGATCCACGCGGCGAGCGAGCCGGGCCGCGGCTCGACGTTCACGCTGTATCTGCCGCTGCACCCGAGTGAGTTGCCGCCCCAGGGGTATCCGCAGATCGGCCCGGGGCCGGGTGAGGCATATGGTGCCGCGGCCGAGGAAGGTCTGCTCGCGGAGGCCGGTCCGAGCGCCGACCAGACGGCCGCCGCACAGGATTCGGCCGGTGCGCCGGGCGGCTCCGATGCCGTTGGTGGCGCCGGTGCCGCTGGTGTCGCCGGGCTGATGCGGCGGCGCCGCATGACTCTGGGGGGCGCGGAGCGAAGGCCCGTGATGCCGTCCCGCGCCGCCGATCCGCAGGAGTCGTGGGCGCTCGGCGGGCAGGAAGAACCACAGGCCCGCAGGGCGTTCCGGTTCCACGGCGAGAAGGTGCTGATCGTCGACGACGACATCCGTAACGTCTTCGCGCTCACCAGCGTGCTGGAGCAGCACGGTCTTTCGGTGCTGTACGCGGAGAACGGACGCGTGGGCATCGAAGTCCTTGAACAGCATGACGATGTGACGGTCGTACTGATGGACATCATGATGCCGGAGATGGACGGTTATGCCACGACGGCGGCGATCCGCCGGATGCCGCAGTTCGCCGGCCTGCCGATCGTCGCGCTGACCGCGAAGGCCATGAAGGGCGACCGGGAGAAGGCGATCGAATCCGGCGCTTCCGATTACGTGACCAAACCTGTCGATCCTGATCATCTTCTTTCCGTAATGGAGCAGTGGATGCGCGGAGAGTGATCATTAGTTGCGAGAATCCCCATGAGTTGTTGATCGACTGTGCTCACAGGAGTGTGAGAACGCGCTGTACGGGGAACCTTCTCGTCCCCCGCCGCGTTTCTGCTGTGTGCACAGTGACATCGCGGTGACAGGGTGTGGTGACGGGCGGGGTGCGGCTACCATGACCGGCACAAGGACGGACGGCGTAAGGGAGTCGTCCCCTGGGGCGGCGCCCGGTGCAATTCCGGGGCGAGGAGGGCGGGCCATGATGCAGAAGGCCAAGATCCTCCTGGTCGATGACCGGCCGGAGAATCTGCTGGCGCTGGAGGCCATCCTCTCTGCGCTCGATCAGACACTGGTACGGGCATCGTCAGGGGAGGAAGCGCTCAAAGCGCTGCTCACGGACGACTTTGCGGTCATTCTGCTGGACGTCCAGATGCCGGGCATGGACGGTTTCGAAACCGCCGCGCACATCAAGCGGCGGGAACGGACGCGGGACATCCCGATCATCTTTCTCACCGCGATCAATCACGGTCCGCATCACACCTTCAGGGGCTACGCGGCGGGCGCGGTGGACTACATCTCGAAGCCGTTCGACCCGTGGGTGCTGCGGGCCAAGGTCTCGGTCTTCGTCGAGCTGTACATGAAGAACTGCAAGCTGCGCGAGCAGGCGGCGCTGCTGCGGCTCCAGCTGGAGGGCGACAGCAACGGCGGCGCGGGCCACGAGAAGGAGCCCGCAGGACTGCTGGCCGAGCTCTCGGCGCGGCTCGCGGCCGTCGAGGAGCAGGCCGAAGCGCTCTCCAAGCAGCTCGACGACGAGTCGGCGGACGCCGCGGCCGTGGCCACCGCCGCCCACTTGGAACGCAAACTGACCGGCCTGCGCCGGGCACTCGACGCGCTGGAGCCCGGCACCGGAAGCGGCGCGGCCGTGCTCCCCTCGTAACTTCGTAGGGCGCGCGACTCCACCAGGGGAGCGGTCCGGTGGTCCGACCTCCGGCGGGGAACGGGGGGTTGCCCGGATTCTCGGCCCAACTGCCCAACTGCCCAACTGCCCAACCGCCCGGCTTTCCCGGTCGTTCGGCAGTTTGACGGTTCGCCAGTTCGATGGGCCGGCGTTCTGATGGGTCGGCGGGCCGGGCAGGGCTTCCGGTGACGTGGCGGCATGAGGGCGCGTCAATTTCCGGCCTCTGTCCAGCGACACGGTCGGGTGAAGCGGCAGGCGCACGTGTTCACGGCCGCAGACACCGGTAACCTCGGCACCATGGCCTCACGTACGTCCGGCAAGGGTTCCCAGGGCACGGCGGGCACCGCGAAGCGCGTCGGCCGTACCGCGGGGCCGGCCAAGAAGACCGTGCCCGCCAAGAAGACCGCCGCGAAAAAGACCGCGCCCGCGAAAAAGGCCCCCGCCAAGAAGGCGGCCGCGCCCAAACCGGCGCCGTCGCCCACCGGCGGTGTGTACCGCGTGGCGCGTGCCGTCTGGCTCGGCGCGGCCCACGCCGTCGGCGCGATGTTCCGCGGCGTAGGGCGCGGCGCCAAGGGACTCGACCCGGCACACCGCAAGGACGGAGTCGCGCTGCTGCTGCTCGGTCTCGCGCTGGTCGTCGCCGCGGGCACCTGGTCGAATCTGCGCGGACCCGTCGGCGATCTCGTCGAGATGCTCGTCACCGGAGCCTTCGGCCGGCTCGATCTGCTCGTTCCGATACTGCTCGGCGCCATCGCCGTACGCCTGATCCGCTACCCGGAGAAGCCCGAGGCCAACGGACGCATCGTCATCGGTCTCTCCGCCCTCGTCATCGGGGTGCTCGGACAGGTCCACATCGCGTGCGGATCGCCCGGCCGGGGCGACGGCACCACGGCGATGCAGGACGCGGGTGGGCTCATCGGCTGGGCGGCCTCCAAACCGCTGATCTACACCATGGGCGAGGTCCTCGCCGTACCGCTGCTGTTGCTGCTCACCGTCTTCGGGCTGCTCGTCGTCACGGCCACCCCGGTGAACGCCATTCCGCAGCGACTCCGGCTGCTCGGCACCAAGCTGGGCATCCTCGACCCCGTGTACGACCCCGAGGCCGACGAGGAGAACGACGACGAGCGCTACGACGAGCAGTGGCGCGAGGCGCTGCCCGCCCGCTCCCGCCGTTCCTCCGCACGCCGCTCCGAAGCACCCGCGGAGTACGACCCCGACCAGGCGGAGTCCGACGCGCTCTCCACGCGCCGCCGGCCGCGCAGGCCCTCCGTGCAGCCCGCGATGAACCGGACGATGGACGCGGTGGACGTCGCGGCTGCCGCGGCTGCCGCGCTCGACGGGGCGGTGCTCAACGGCATGCCGCCCTCGCCGATCGTCGCCGACCTCACCCAGGGCGTCTCCGTCGAGCGCGCACGCCCGGGCTCGCCGGTGCCGGGCGCCCGGGAGGGCGAGCCCGCCACCGGGGGAGGGAGGCCGGAGAGGGGGGCGGCGCCCTCGGGCGGCGTGCCCGATCTGACGAAGCCCGCGCCCGACCGCTCGCAGTCCCAGCCGCTGCCGGCCCGGGCCGAACAGCTGCAGCTCTCCGGCGACATCACCTACGCGCTGCCCTCGCTCGACCTGCTGGAACGCGGCGGGCCGGGCAAGACCCGCAGCGCCGCCAACGACGTGATCGTCGCGGCCCTGACGAACGTCTTCACCGAGTTCAAGGTCGACGCCGCCGTCACCGGCTTCACCCGCGGACCGACGGTCACCCGGTACGAGGTGGAGCTCGGCCCCGCGGTGAAGGTCGAGCGGATCACCGCGCTCGCCAAGAACATCGCGTATGCCGTCGCCAGTCCCGACGTCCGGATCATCTCCCCGATCCCGGGCAAGTCGGCTGTCGGCATCGAGATCCCCAACACCGACCGGGAGATGGTCAACCTCGGCGATGTGCTGCGCCTCGCGGACGCCGCCGAGGACGACCACCCGATGCTGGTCGCGCTCGGCAAGGACGTCGAGGGCGGCTATGTGATGGCCAACCTCGCGAAGATGCCGCACGTGCTGGTGGCCGGCGCGACCGGTTCCGGCAAGTCGTCCTGCATCAACTGCCTGATCACCTCGGTCATGGTGCGTGCGACGCCGGACGACGTCCGAATGGTGCTGGTCGACCCCAAGCGGGTCGAGCTGACCGCGTACGAGGGCATCCCGCACCTGATCACGCCGATCATCACCAACCCGAAGCGTGCCGCCGAGGCGCTCCAGTGGGTCGTACGGGAGATGGACCTGCGCTACGACGACCTGGCCGCGTTCGGGTACCGGCACATCGACGACTTCAACCAGGCCGTCCGCAACGGCAAGGTCAAGCCGCCGGAGGGCAGTGAGCGCGAGCTCTCGCCGTACCCGTATCTGCTGGTGATCGTCGACGAGCTCGCCGACCTGATGATGGTCGCTCCGCGCGACGTGGAGGACGCCATCGTCCGCATCACCCAACTGGCCCGCGCCGCCGGTATCCACCTGGTGCTCGCGACCCAGCGCCCCTCGGTCGACGTCGTCACCGGCCTGATCAAGGCCAACGTGCCCTCCCGGCTCGCCTTCGCCACGTCCTCGCTGGCCGACAGCCGGGTCATCCTCGACCAGCCCGGCGCCGAGAAGCTCATCGGAAAGGGTGACGGTCTGTTCCTGCCGATGGGTGCCAACAAGCCCACCCGTATGCAGGGGGCCTTCGTCACCGAGGACGAGGTCGCGGCCATCGTCCAGCACTGCAAGGATCAGATGGCGCCGGTCTTCCGCGACGACGTGATGGTCGGCACCGCCAAGAAGAAGGAGATCGACGAGGACATCGGCGACGACCTGGATCTGCTCTGCCAGGCCGCCGAACTGGTCGTCTCCACCCAGTTCGGATCCACCTCGATGCTCCAGCGCAAGCTGCGGGTCGGCTTCGCCAAGGCCGGCCGGCTGATGGACCTGATGGAGTCGCGGAACATCGTCGGGCCGAGCGAGGGATCCAAGGCGCGCGACGTCATGGTGAAACCGGACGAGCTGGACGGGGTGTTGGCACTGATCCGCGGGGAAACCGCTTCGTAGGTGAAGTCGGGCAACCGTTTCGCCGGGTCGTACGTCAAGTTGGAGGGAGGGACGGCAGGATTGTCCTTCGAGAGGTGGATCGGAGCATCGGACAGCGTTCGAGTCCGATGGCGTACAAAGTCCTTCCTCCGGTTGCCTCACCCTTTCGTACCCCCCCTAGACTGAACACCCAGCAGGTGGCTCACGCTCGAAAGGCGCCCCCGTGTCCATCGGCAACTCCCCCGAAGACGACCGGCCTTTGATCGGTCGAGTGCTTCAGCAGGCTCGTATCGCCGCAGGTCTCACGGTCGAAGAGATCAGTTCGTCCACCCGGGTGCGCATCCCCATCGTGCATGCGATCGAAGAGGACGATTTCTCCCGCTGTGGCGGCGACGTGTACGCGCGCGGCCATATCCGTACCTTGGCACGTGCCGTCGGGATCGATCCGGAACCGCTGGTTTCGCAGTACGACGCCGAGAACGGCGGCCGTCCCGCACCTACGCCGGCGGCGCCGCTGTTCGAGGCCGAGAGAATCCGTTCCGAACCCCGCCGGCCCAACTGGACGGCGGCCATGGTCGCGGCGATTGTCGCCGTCGTCGGTTTCGTCGGCTTCACCTTCTTCAAGGGTGGCGACGACGGCCCCTCGACCACGCAGGTCGCGGAGGGTTCGACGCCCAATACGAAGAGCCCCGAGCAGAAGACCAGCAAGCCCGCCGACCCCAAGCCGGTGCCTTCCGACGGTGCCATCGCCGCGGCACCCAGGGACAAGGTGACGGTGAAGCTCAGCGCCAGTCAGGGCAAGAGCTGGATCTCCGCCAAGGACCACAACGGGCGGCTGCTGTTCGACGGCCTGCTGGCCCAGGGCCAGTCCAAGACCTTCCAGGACCAGGAGCGGGTCGATCTCGTCCTCGGCAACGCCGGGGCCATCGAGCTCTTCGTGAACGGCAAGAAGGTCGAGGAGAAGTTCCAGCCCGGTCAGGTCGAGCGGCTCTCGTACACGAAGGGCGACCCGGCTGTCGGCTGACCCCGTATACGTACGTTCCCGAGCGGTACCAGCAGCGGCATCAGCAACACGGCGAGCGCCCGGCGATCTGCCGGGCGCTCGCCGTGTTTGTTACTCGGTGTAACGGTGGAACCCTGCACGCCAGGGCGGGTGCCGGGACAAAGTAGTCTTGAGCCCATGCCCGAACGCCGTACCGTCGCCCTTGTCACTCTTGGCTGCGCCCGTAACGAGGTGGACTCGGAGGAGCTCGCAGGCCGCTTGGCAGCGGACGGCTGGGAGCTCGTCGAGGACGCCTCCGACGCGGATGTCGCCGTCGTCAACACCTGTGGATTCGTCGAGGCCGCCAAGAAGGACTCCGTCGACGCCCTGCTCGAAGCCAATGATCTGAAGGACCACGGCAGAACACAGGCCGTGGTCGCCGTCGGCTGCATGGCCGAGCGCTACGGCAAGGACCTCGCCGAGGCCCTGCCCGAGGCGGACGGCGTCCTCGGATTCGACGACTACGCCGACATCTCCGACCGCCTCCAGACCATCCTCAATGGCGGCATCCACGCCTCGCACACCCCGCGCGACCGCCGAAAGCTTCTGCCGATCAGCCCGGCCGAGCGGCAGGACGCCGCCGTGGCGCTGCCGGGACACGCACAGGAGGCCGCGCCCGCTCCCGCTCCCGCTCCCGAGGATCTTCCCGAAGGTGTCGCTCCGGTCTCCGGGCCGCGGGCGCCCCTGCGGCGGCGGTTGGGCACCAGCCCCGTCGCCTCGGTGAAGCTCGCCTCCGGCTGCGACCGCCGCTGCTCCTTCTGCGCCATCCCGTCCTTCCGCGGCTCCTTCATCTCGCGGCGCCCCTCGGACGTGCTGGGGGAGACCCGCTGGCTGGCCGAGCAGGGCGTGAAGGAAGTCATGCTGGTCTCCGAGAACAACACCTCGTACGGCAAGGACCTCGGTGACATCCGGCTGCTGGAGACGCTGCTGCCGGAGCTCGCCGACGTCGAGGGGATCGAACGGATCCGGGTCAGCTATCTGCAGCCCGCGGAGATGCGACCCGGCCTCATCGACGTACTGACCTCGACCCCGAAGGTCGCGCCGTACTTCGACCTGTCCTTCCAGCACTCGGCCCCTGGTGTGCTGCGGGCGATGCGCCGCTTCGGGGACACCGACCGCTTCCTGGAGCTGCTGGACACCATCCGGGGCAAGGCGCCGCAGGCCGGTGCCCGCTCCAACTTCATCGTGGGCTTCCCCGGCGAGACCGAGGCCGACCTGGCGGAGCTGGAACGCTTCCTCACCGGTGCCCGGCTCGACGCCATCGGCGTCTTCGGCTACTCCGACGAGGAGGGCACCGAGGCGGTCGGCTACGAGAACAAGCTGGACGCCGACGTCATCGCGGAGCGGCTCGCGCACATCTCCCAGCTGGCCGAGGAGCTCACCTCGCAGCGTGCGGAGGAGCGCCTCGGGGAGACTCTGCAGGTGCTGGTCGAGTCCGTCGACTCCACCGAGGACGAGCCGCGGGCGGTGGGGCGCGCGGCGCACCAGGCACCCGAAACGGACGGCCAGGTGCTGTTCACCGCACGCGAGGGCCTTGTGCCCGGCCGTATGGTCGAGGCAAAGGTGGTGGGCACCGAAGGGGTGGACCTGGTGGCCGAGTGTTCCGAACTCGTGGAGGCGGCCAGATGACGGGAGTCCCGGCATCCGCGACAGGTGGCTCCGGCGCGAAGCCGGTCCGCGGCGGCAAGCTGGGCACTGCGGCCGTCAACCAGGCCAGTCTGTGGAACATCGCCAATCTGCTCACCATGCTGCGACTGGTGCTGGTGCCCGGCTTCGTGCTGTTGCTGCTGCACAACGGCGGCTACGACCCGGTCTGGCGGTCGTTCGCCTGGGCCGCGTTCGCCATCGCCATGATCACCGACCTGTTCGACGGTCATCTCGCACGCACATACAACCTGGTCACCGACTTCGGGAAGATCGCCGATCCCATCGCGGACAAGGCGATCATGGGTGCGGCGCTGGTCTGCCTGTCGTATCTCGGTGATCTGCCCTGGTGGGTCACGGGCGTGATCCTCTTCCGCGAGATCGGCATCACGCTGATGCGGTTCTGGGTGATACGGCATGCGGTGATTCCGGCCAGTCGCGGCGGGAAGATGAAGACTCTGGCGCAGGGGACGGCCGTCGGGATGTACGTCCTGGCGCTGACCGGTCCACTTGCCACCCTTCGCTTCTGGGTGATGGCGGTGGCTGTCGTGCTGACGGTCGTCACCGGGCTCGACTATGTGCGCCAGGCAGTCGTACTGCGGCGCAGGGGGCTGGCGGCGGAGAGGGCCGCCGCTGCGGAGGCCGAGCGGTGACCGCCGCGGCCCGGGTGCTGGAGCTGCTCGTGGAGCGCGGTGAGACTCTTGCCGTCGCCGAGTCGCTGACCGGCGGTCTGGTCGCGGCGGAGCTGACGTCCGTACCGGGTGCTTCGCACTCCTTCCGCGGGTCCGTGACGGCGTACGCAACGCCCTTGAAGCGCGAATTGCTGGGTGTGGACGGCGCCCTGCTGGCGGCGCGCGGTGCGGTCGATCCGGACGTGGCGCGGCAGATGGCGACAGGTGTGCGCCGCGTTCTCGGGGCAGACTGGGGATTGGCGACCACGGGGGTCGCCGGCCCGGAGCCGCAGGACGGCAAGCCCGTGGGCACGGTCTATGTCGCGGTGGCCGGGCCGGACGGCGCGGAGAATGTCACCGCGTTGCGGTTGAACGGCGGGCGCGCGGACATCCGTAGTGAGAGTGTACGGAGCGTACTCGCACTGCTCTCTGCCGAACTCGGCAAGAATGCAAGGGCACAGGATACGGAACAGAACGGGGGGAATTGATGTTTGCAGCCCTGAGTGAACACGACATCGCTCCCCGCACGGCCGCGGCGCAAGGCGGTACGGTGGGGCGTGAAGGATGCGGCTACGCGGTCCGAGGAGGGAGCCACCGATGATTCTGCTCCGTCGCCTGCTTGGTGACGTGCTGCGTCGGCAGCGCCAGCGCCAAGGCCGTACTCTGCGCGAAGTCTCCTCGTCCGCCCGAGTCTCGCTCGGCTATCTCTCCGAGGTGGAGCGGGGGCAGAAGGAGGCGTCCTCCGAACTGCTCTCCGCTATTTGCGACGCGCTTGACGTACGGATGTCCGAGCTCATGCGTGAAGTGAGCGATGAGCTGTCGCTGGCCGAACTGGCCGAGTCGGCAGCAGCCAGCGATCCGGTACCAGTGCCGGTACGCCCCATGCTCAATTCCGTCTCCGTGACGTCGGTGGCAGGTGTGCCGACGGGACGGGTGACCATCAAGGCGCCCGCGGAAGCGGTGGATGTGGTCGCCGCCTGACCCTCGTGGTCCGGTGTGAAGCGGAAGCCCCGGTCAGCCCCTCAGCGGGTGACCGGGGCTTTTGCGTGCCCCGGGTGGGCTTCGGGGCGTGCTGTGGAAGGGGCACGGTCCGTTCTGGATGCGGCCCGGGAGTGTCTGGGTGAGACTGCGAACAAGAGCCCTGGATCAGGAGGTCAGGAGGACCACGGTGGACCGACACGGTTCCGGGTGGTCCGACACGCTACGAGGCGGCCTCGCACGGTCCGAGGTGGCCTGCACGGTCAAAGGTGGCCTCGCACGGTCCGAGGTGGTCCGGCAACAGTCTGTCGTGACCCGACTGAAGTCTCTCGGGCGGCCTGATGCGGGCCGAACCGGCCTGTACCGGGGTGCCTGAATGCCCTCGGCTCAGGTGATAGCCGTGATCCGGAGCAAGCCCGGGTCTGCCGGGTGGAGAGCGCACAACGGTCTGCTGCTGCGCATCGCGCGCCGGTGGTGCACCGGTGCGCCCTCCCGTCGGGCGAGCACGCCGGACTAGGTTCGGCCGGAGGAGGCAGCCATGGTACGGCGATGGGTGCCGGCGCTTGTTCTCGGCGGGGTGTGGTGGTGGGCCGTGCTGCGGCTCGTGCTGGAGCCGGCCCATGCGGGGCTTGTCGAGGGTGCGGTGGCGGCGGGTGGATGGGGGCTGAGCCTCCTGCCCGTGCATGTTGCCGCGACCGCTGGGCAGGCGGGGGCGAGCGGGACGGATGGGGACGCGGGCGCGGGACGGTGGTCCGCTCTGGCGCTGCGGTGTGCGGGGCGGTGGTCCGCTCCGGGGGTGCGGTGTGAGGGTTGGTGGGCCGGGGTGGGGATCCGGCGGCTGGAGCGGTGGGCCGGAGTCGGGATGCTGCGGCTGGAGCGGTGGTTCGCCTTCGGGATGCTGTGCGTGAGCCGGTGGTCCGCGGTCCTGAAGCCGTACGTGGGCCGGGTCCGGGCTACTACCAGGGCATGGATACGCCGCCGTTCGGGCGGAGGATCTGGCCGGTCATGAAGGCCGAGGCGTCGGAAGCGAGATGGAGCACGGCGTGGGCGACGTCCTCGGACTCGCCGACCCGGCCGAGCGGGGACATCCGCGCCATCGTGGCCTCTGCCCGGTGTTGCCGGTCCGCGTCATGGCGGGCGGTCATGGGCGTACGGATCCAGCCCGGGGCGATGGCGTTGACGCGGATGGAACGAGGTCCCAACTCGGCCGCGAGGGTCTTCGTCAGCTGGACGACCGCTGCTTTGGCCGTGCTGTAGCAGAGCAGCCCCGGGCTCGCGGCATCGACCGCTCCCGAGGCCATGGTGATCAGTGAGCCGGGTGCACCGCGCGCGATCATGGTGCGGGCCACTTCCTGGCATGCGTACAAGACGCCCTTGAAATTGACGGAGAGCACGCGATCGAGATCATCGTCCGTGGTCTCCAGGACACTGCTCGTATGCATGATTCCGGCGATGGCGGCCAGGATGTCGAGGTCGCCCGCGGCGGTCACCGCGGCCCTGACCTGACCGCGGTCGGTGACATCGAGGGTGTGGACGTGGGATGTGCCACCCGCTTCGGCGATCAGATCCCGGGTCTCCAGCAGGCCCTTCTCGTCGCGGTCCGCGCAGTGAACGGTTGCACCCGCCGTCGCGAGCAGGACGGCGCTCGCGCGGCCGATGCCGCTCGCGGCGCCGGTGATGAACGCGGAGCGGCCCGTGAGGTCGTACGCGGTGAGGGACATGACCGGACGGTACGACCAGATCTGACGACCCGTCAACTAGCTTGTGGGGCCCGACTGGCAACGCGGACACCAGTAGGCCGGGCGGGCGTCCTGGTCCGCTGTGCGGATGGGTGTGCCGCAGCGCAGGCAGGGACGGTTGGTCCTGCCGTAGACCCAGAGCCGTTCGCTCGGGCCGTATCTGCGGGGCGCGGCGCCGGTGGTCGTGCGCACGGGGCGATCGCGGTTGGCTTCGAGGAGCTGCTTGGCCGTGGCGACGAGGCGCGCGGCGGTGGGGGAGGCCAGGTAGCCGACGGGGAGCCAGGGGGTGGCACGGGCGAGGAAGCAGAGCTCGGCCTTGTAGATGTTGCCGATTCCGGCCAGATTGCGCTGGTCCAGGAGGGCTTCGCCGAGGGGGCGGGCGGGGTCGCTGAGCAGATTGTGCAGAGCGGTGTCGGCGTTCCAGTCGGGGCCCAGCAGATCGGGGCCGAGATGGCCGACCGCCTGCTCCTCGTCCCGGGTGCGGAGGAGTTCGAGGACGGGGAGCCGATAGCCGACGGCCGTGTGCTCCGCGTTGGCGAGGACGGCGCGGATCTGGTGTGCGGGGCCGCCGCGCCAGCGCTCACCCGGGGCGTAGACGCGCCAGGCGCCGTCCATCTGCAGATGGCTGTGGAGGGTCAGGCCGCCCTCGATACGGGTGAGGAGGTGCTTGCCGCGCGAGATGACGTCCAGAACCGTCCGGCCGGTGAGGTCGGCGGTGGCGAACCGGGGGACGCGCAGGTCGGAGCGGGTGAGGACCCGGCCCGCGAGTGCGCTGTGCAGACGATTGGCGGTCTGCAGGACGGTGTCTCCTTCGGGCATGTCTCCATGATGCGGGGTTGGGGGGAGTGCGGGTGGTGGGTGTGGGTGGGGCGGTGTGGTGCGGTGGGTGGGGCGGTGTGGTGTACGGGGCAGGACGCGCTGGTGGTTCAGGCGCGCAGGCGAAGTCCCCTCGGGGTGGCCAGGAAGCCGGCCGCTTCCAGCGTGCGGCCGAGCGGGGAGGTCAGGGACGAGGCGCCGTTGGTGCGCTCCACCGTGACCGTACCGAGTGCTCCCGCACGGGCGGCTGCCGCCAGGGCCCCGGCCGCCGCGAGGAGCGCCGGGTCGTCCGGATCGGTGGGCCAGGCCAGCAGCGTCTTGCCGCCGCGCTCCATGTACATCGCCAGTTCGCCGTCGACCAGCACCACCAGGGCGCCCGCCTTGCGGCCGGGCTTGTGCCCGGCGCCGTCCGGCGGTTCGGGCCAGGGGAGCGCCGCGCCATAGGCGTTGGCCGGGTCCGCGGCCGCGAGGACCAGGGCATGGGGTGCGGCGCCCGGTTCCGTACGGTCGCGGGCGGTGGACGTGGCACGCAGCCGGTCGACCGCGCCGTCCATCGCGAACTGCGCCGCTCCCAGGCCCTCGACCACGTAGCCGCGCCGGGCCTGTCCGTTGTCCTCGAAGGCGGAGAGCACGCGGTACGTGGCGGCGAAGCCGCCCTCGACGCCCTCGGCCTGGACCGCGCCGCGGGTCACCACCCCGTGGCGGTCGAGGAGCGTGCGCGCCAGGGCGTGCGCGCGGTGCGTGGGGTCGGGTTCGGTGGCGGGCAGCAGGGACCAGCGGCCTGAGACGGTGGGCGGGCCGGTGCGGGACGCGGGCCGCGCGGCGGCGGTGAGCGAGCCGTAACGCCCGCGCGGAATACTCCGCTTGGCGCGGTGGGCGGTCGCCCCTGCCGTACGCCCGGATCCGAGGAGCGAACGCAGCGGGGCGAGCGTGTCATTGGTGAGCCGGCCCGACCAGGCCAGGTCCCAGACGGCATCGGCCAGTTGTGGATCGGTGCAGTCCGGGTGCGTGGTGGCACGCACCTGGTCGGCGATCTGCCGGAAGAACAGTCCGTACCCGCCGCTCAGGGCCGTCAGGACGGATTCGTGCAACGCGCTGAGTTCGAGCTGGTGCGGGGGCGCAAGGAGCAGGGGGGCGCTGTCGGCGAGGTAGAGGGACAGCCAGCCGTCCTTGCCGGGCAGAGCACCCGCGCCGGCCCAGACGACCTCGCCGGTGGTCGTCAGCTCGTCCAGCAACGCGGGAGCGTAGCCCGTGACCCGGCCGGGCAGGATCAGTTTCTCCAGGGCCGACGCCGGGACGGGCGCACCCTGCAACTGCTCGATGGCACGGGCCAGTCCGTCGATTCCGCGCAGGCTGTTGTTGCCCATGTGCTGCCACTCGGGAAGAAAACCGGCGAGTGCGGCGGGCGGTACCGGCTCCAGCTCATGGCGGAGCGCGGCGAGGGAACGGCGGCGCAGTCGGCGCAGCACGGTGGCGTCGCACCACTCCTGGCCGATGCCGGCGGGGTGGAACTCGCCCTGGACGAGCCGGCCGGTCGCGGCGAGCCGTTGCAGTGTCCCGTCCGTGACAGCGGTGCCGAGGCCGAAACGGCTGGCGGCCTCGGTGGAGGTGAACGGGCCGTGTGTACGGGCGTATCGCGCGAGGAGGTCGCCGAGGGGGTCCTTCACCGGTTCGGTGAACGCCTCGGGGACGCCCACCGGGAGGGCGGTGCCCAGCGCGTCGCGCAGCCGTCCCGCGTCCTCGATCGCGGCCCAGTGGTCCGCTCCGCCGATCCGGACCCGGATGGCGCGGCGGGTGGCGGACAGCTCCGGAGCCCATGGCGGCCGGGCGCCGCGCGCGGCCAACTCCCGGTCGGTGAGCGGTCCGAGAACCCGGAGAAGATCCGCGACCCCTTCGACGTCCTTGATCCGGCGGTCCTCGGTCAGCCACTGGAGTTCCTGCTCCAGCTCGGACAGGACGTCGGCGTCGAGCAGCTCGCGCAGCTCTGCCTGGCCGAGGAGCTCGGCCAGCAGGTGGGAGTCGAGGGAGAGGGCGGCGGCCCGCCGCTCGGCGAGGGGCGAGTCGCCCTCGTACAGGAACTGGGCGACGTAGCCGAACAGCAGGGAGCGGGCGAAGGGCGAAGGCTCCGGCGTGGTCACCTCGACCAGCCGGACGCGGCGTGCTTCGAGGTCGCCCATGAGTTCCGTCAGCCCGGGGACGTCGAAGACGTCCTGGAGGCACTCGCGGACCGCTTCCAGGACGATCGGGAACGAGCCGAACTCGGAGGCGACCTGGAGCAGTTGCGCGGCGCGCTGGCGCTGCTGCCAGAGCGGGGTGCGTTTTCCGGGGCTGCGCCGGGGCAGCAGCAGGGCGCGGGCCGCGCACTCGCGGAACCGGGAGGCGAACAGGGCCGAACCGCCCACCTGCTCGGTGACGATCTGACTGATCTCGCCCTGGTCGAACGTCACGTCCGCGGCGCCGACGGGTGGTTGCTCGCTGTCGTACGAGGGGCCCGGCAGCGGTGTCGGATTCTGGGTGGGGTCCTGCGCCGGATCGAAGTCCAGAAGGTCCAGGCCCATCAGGTCGGCATCGGGCAGTCGCAGCACTATGCCGTCGTCGGCATGCATCACCTGGGCGTCCATGCCGTACCGCTCGGCGAGGCGGGCGTTCAGCGCCAGCGCCCACGGGGCGTGCACCTGCGCGCCGAACGGGGAGTGGACGACGACGCGCCAGTCCCCCAGCTCGTCGCGGAAACGCTCGACGAGGATGGTCCGGTCGTCCGGCACGTGACCGCAGGCACGGCGCTGTTCGTCGATGTACGACAGGGTGTTGTCGGCGGCCCAGGTGTCGAGACCAGCTGCGAGCAGACGCTGTCGGGCGTCCTTTGGTGACAGCCCGCCGATCTCGCGGAGAAACGCACCCAGCGCACGCCCCAGCTCCAGTGGACGGCCCAGTTGGTCGCCCTTCCAGAACGGCAGTCGGCCGGGAACCCCGGGTGCCGGCGACACCAGGACACGGTCGCGGGTGATGTCCTCGATCCGCCAGGACGTGGTGCCCAGTGTGAAGATGTCGCCGACGCGGGACTCGTACACCATCTCCTCGTCCAGCTCACCGACCCGACCGCCGCCCTTCTTGGGGTCGGCGCCCGCGAGGAAGACCCCGAAGAGTCCGCGGTCGGGGATGGTGCCCCCGGAAGTGACGGCGAGCCGCTGGGCGCCGGGGCGGCCCGTGACCGTACCGGCCACGCGGTCCCAGACCACACGCGGGCGCAGTTCGGCGAAGGCGTCGGACGGATAGCGGCCGGCGAGCATGTCCAGCACGGCGGTGAACGCCGACTCGGGCAGGGAGGCGAAGGGGGCCGCGCGGCGGGTCACGGCCAGCAGATCGTCCACCTGCCAGCTGTCCAGGGCGACCATGGCGACGAGCTGCTGGGCCAGCACATCGAGAGGATTGGACGGGATCCGGAGCGCCTCGATGGAGCCCTCGCGCATCCGCTCGGTGACCACGGCCGCCTGCACCAGATCGCCCCGGTACTTCGGGAAGACCACTCCGGTGGAGACCGCACCGACCTGGTGCCCGGCCCGGCCGACCCGTTGCAGCCCGGAGGCCACCGACGGCGGCGACTCGACCTGGACCACCAGGTCGACCGCCCCCATGTCGATGCCCAGCTCCAGACTGGACGTGGCGACCACGGCGGGCAGCCGCCCCGCCTTGAGGTCCTCCTCGACCTGGGCGCGCTGCTCCTTGGAGACCGAACCGTGGTGGGCGCGGGCGAGCAGCGCGGGGGCGCCCTTCGCCGCGCCCGACTGGGCCATGATCTCGGCCGGGGAGTGCGCCTCCGGCAGCGACGGGTCGGACGTGTGCTCGTCGAGCACGGTGCCCGTGGCCCGCTCGTACGCGATCTCGTTGAGCCGGTTGCACAGCCGCTCCGCGAGGCGGCGGGAGTTCGCGAAGACGATGGTGGAGCGGTGCTCCTGGATGAGATCGACGATGCGTTCCTCGACATGGGGCCAGATCGACGGCTTGTCCGCCTGACCTGCCTGGTCGGGGTCGGTGGCGGGGGAGCCGCCGAGCTCGCCCAGATCCTCGACCGGCACGACCACCGACAGGTCGAACTGCTTGGTGGACGGCGGCTGGACGATCTCCACCTTCCGCTGCGGCGAGAGGAAGCGCGCCACCTCGTCGACCGGCCGGACCGTCGCCGACAGGCCGATCCGTCGTGCGGGCCGTGGCAGCAGTTCGTCGAGACGCTCCAGCGATACGGCGAGGTGGGCCCCCCGCTTCGTACCCGCCACTGCATGCACTTCGTCGAGAATCACCGTCTCGATGCCGGACAGTGCCTCCCTGGCCGATGAGGTCAGCATCAGGAACAGCGATTCGGGCGTGGTGATCAGGATGTCCGGCGGCCGGGTCGCCATCGAGCGGCGCTCGGCGGGCGGGGTGTCGCCGGAGCGGATTCCCACCCGGACCTCGGGCTCGGGCAGTCCCAGACGCACCGACTCCTGACGGATGCCGGTCAGCGGTGAACGGAGGTTGCGCTCGACGTCGACCGCGAGGGCCTTGAGGGGCGAGATGTAGAGCACGCGGCAGCGCTTCTTCGCCTCGGCGGGCGGCCGGACGGACGCCAGCCCGTCCAGTGCGGCGAGGAACGCGGCCAGGGTCTTGCCGGAGCCGGTCGGCGCGACGACCAGCACGTCCGCCCCCTCGTTGATGGCGCGCCAGGCGCCTTCCTGCGCGGCCGTGGGCGCATTGAAGGCACCCGCGAACCAGCTGCGGGTCGCAGGGGAGAACGAGTCGAGCGCAGAGCCGGCCATGTCCCCCATCGTGCACCCCGCCACTGACAACGGCCGTGACGAGCAGTGGCGGCCGTCGGCGGAGACCAGCGGCGGCTACGCTCCGGAGCTGCGAGAATTCGGCCATGGTGGCCATACCGGAGTCGGGATCGAGGGAGTGGGCGAGGCACTGGCAGTACGCGGAGCTGCCCGACCTCGATCTGCTGCGTGCCCGGTACGTGCGCCACACCTTTCCGCGCCACAGCCACGAGGGCTATGTCTTCGGCACCATCACCCGCGGGGTGGAGGACGTCGGGCTGCCGGGAGGCACCGTCCACGCGGGCCCCGGCGCCGTCGTCATGATCAATCCGGAGGTGCCGCACACCGCCCGTGCGGGGGTTCCCGAGGGCTGGGTGTACGCCACGCTGTACCCGTCCGCGCGGGTGATCAACGACATAGCGGCGGATACGACGAGCCTGCGTGGCACGGTCGGCTTCACCGAGACCAGCGTCGTGGACCCGTACGCGGCCCGGCTCATCGGCGAGGTCCACCGGGCCGCAGAGGAGGGCAACGCTCTCGCCGCCGACACCGTCCTGCGGGTCATGGTCGTGCGGCTGCTCAGCAGGCACGGCAGTGTGCTGACCTTCCACGAGCCCCGCTCGGCGGGTGCACGGGATGCGGCGCGGGCCCGCGCCGTACTGGAGGGGCGTCTGGCGCAGCCGCCCACACTGGATGCGTTGGCCGCGGAACTCGGCACCAGCCCGTTCGCGCTGCTGAGGGCCTTCAAGAAGCAGTACGGAATGCCGCCGCACGCCTGGCTCACCGATGCCCGGGTGCGGGCCGCGCGTCGGATGCTCGATGCGGGGACGGCGCCCGCGCAGGCGGCCGCCGAGGTCGGCTTCACCGATCAGCCGCATCTCAATCGTCACTTCACCCGGATCGTGGGGGTGCCGCCGGGCGCGTACCAGCGTGAACGTGCAAGAACGTACAAGACCGGTCGGGAGCTGCCCACGTAACGTTCCGGTCGTGGCAGAACAGACAACACACCCCCAGGGCGTCGGCGAAGCGGCCGGCGCACCCGACGGCAGCACGACCGTCCCCGCATTGCGGCAGGAAGCGGCAGAGGCAACGTCGGAGGCTGCCGGGGCGACATCGGACGAGGCCGCGGCGAAGCCGGGGGCCGCCACGGCGAAGTCGGACGCGGCCGTCGTGCGCGACGCGCTCGGTGTCGGTATAGCCGTCGGGCTGTCCGGCTTCGCCTTCGGCGTGACCTCGGCCGGCTCCGGACTGAGCCTGTTGCAGACCTGTGTGCTCAGCCTCGCCGTCTTCACCGGCGCCTCGCAGTTCGCCCTCGTGGGCGCTCTCGCGGCGGGCGGCAATCCGTACACAGCGGCTGCCGGGGCCTTCTTCCTCGGCGTACGCAACTCGTTCTACGGCCTGCGGCTCTCCCAGCTCCTCGCGCTTCCGCGCGCACTCCGCCCCTTCGCCGCCCAGTGGGTCATCGACGAGACCACCGCCGTGACACTGCCGCAGCCCACCCGGCGGGCCGCGCGGATCGGTTTCGCCGTCACCGGGCTCACCCTCTACGTGCTGTGGAACCTGACCACGCTGCTGGGGGCCCTCGGCGCCAAGGCGCTCGGCGACACCGATGCCTGGGGACTGGACGCGGCGTCGCCCGCGGTCTTCCTCGCCCTTCTCGCGCCGATGCTGAAGAGCACCACGGAGCGCATCACCGCCGGAATCGCGGTCCTGCTCGCGCTCGGCCTGCTGCCCGTACTGCCCGCAGGCGTCCCCGTCCTGCTGTCCGCGCTCGCTGCACCCGCTGTTCTGTTTCTGAGCGGACGCCGGAAGAGAACGCACGGGGACGCGGAAACGATTCGGGACGCGGAAACGATTCGGTGCGCGGCCGCGACGGAGGAGAACCGATGAACATCTGGATCGCAATCGGGCTGACCGCCATCGGGTGCTACCTCGCCAAACTGCTCGGCCTGTTGGTGCCGGCCGGTGTGCTGGAACGACCGCTCGCGCAGCGTCTCGCCGCGCTCCTGCCCGTGGCGCTCCTGGCCGCTCTCACCGCCCAGCAGACGTTCGGCGACGGGCAGCATCTGGCGCTGGACGCCAGGGGCGCGGGGCTGGCAGCGGCGGCGCTCGCACTGGTCCTGCGCGCGCCCTTCCTCGTGGTCGTAGGGGCGGCCGTGGTCGTCACAGCAGGGGTACGAGCCCTGAGCTAATGCCCCTCCCGGCAAGCTTCGCCCCGTCGCGTCGTCCAGCACGCACTCCCCCAAGGCCTTGAGGGCCAGGGGGGACCCCCTTCTGCGTTGGCCGAAAGCCCTGGTAGCTCCTTCCCCAAGCTCTCAACTTCGTTCGAGCAGGGGAGGCCCCATTCAAGGACTTCCGGCCGCCTTGCGATCGCACGCACTGGACGACGCTCCTTCCGGGCAAACATTGTCGGTCGCGGCACTAGACACCGCTGGGGCACGTCTGAGGTGCGAGTGAGGCAAGTTGGTAAGGGGCGCCGTCTTATAGGCTGCGCCCCTTACGCACTTCCGTCGACCGGCTCAGTGCACCGCGAGGCCCTGCTGCTGCGCGACACCGCCGCCGGGGTCGACAGCACGTCCGCAGCAGTCGGCCGGCCGGCACCGCCGCGACGCCGACACCGAACCGACACCGAACCGACACGGACATGGACACCGACACGGAAGGCACACGTTCTCAGCCCAGGCTGCGTCCATGGGCCCGCAGTGTCAGGAGCGCCTTGAGCGTCACGATGGGCCGCCCCTCCAGAGCCGTCCCCGGCGCCCACTGCCGCCAGTTCACCGGCCAACCGCCGTCCGACTGCTGCTCGGCCGCGAGATGGTCGAGCGAGCGGGCCAGCTCCTCGTCGGTGAACCAGCTGCAGGCGAGCGAATCGGGCGTGCGGGCGTAGTCGTACGGGAAGTGCTGCTCGCCCGGTGCGTATCCGGCAGCCACCGGGTACTCCGCGCGCCGCTCCGGATCCAGTACGGCGAGCCGCTGCTCCCGCACCAGTCGCCCGAGCCGGTCGGCCGCCGCCTTCGCACGGGCCCGGTCGGGGGCGCCGTCCAGGAAGGCGAGCGCCGCCTCGACCTCGTACGGATGCGACCGGTCCAGGGCGTCGACCGCCGCCCAGCAGAAGTCGGTCGCCCGGAACAGCCAGGCATGCCACACCGCATTGCGGTGCAGGAGCCCGACGACGGGTCCGGTGGCCAACAGCTCCGCGGGCGGGCCGTCGACGATCGGAATGAACGGTGCGGCCGGATAGCCGCGCTGTGACGGCAGGAGAGCGGGCAGCGCCCCCTCCTTCGTGGACACCTCGGTCAGGAAGCGACAGATGCGCTCCACCCGTGGCCCGTCGCAGCGGCCGATGGAGTCGAGGACATTGAGCGCGTGGGCAGTGTGCAGTGGCTGACTGACGGGGCCACGTAGATCGGGTTCTAGAGCGTGCCCGTATCCGCCGTCCTCATTCAGATAGGCGGCGAGTGCGGTCTCCACGGCGTCCGCACTTCCTTTCAGGAAGTGATGCGCGAACCGCCGCTGTTCTAGGACACGGGCCGTGAGCCAGATGAACTGCTCGGCACGGTTGAGGGGACTTGCTCCGGTTCCAGCCATGGACCGACCGTAGGGCGGTAAGCGCTCTCGGCAGGACGTAGCGGCCCGGCTGCACTCTCAGGAGCGGGATACTGAGGTCATGCGGTTGACGATTTTCTGGGAACGGATGGCGGACCACTTTGGCGCGGGGTACGCCGATTCCTTTGCGCGCGATCATGTGATGGCCGAGCTCGGCGGGCAGACGGTGCACCAGGCGCTGGCCACCGGCTGGGACGCCAAGGACGTCTGGCGGGCAGTCTGCACGGCAGTCGACATCCCCGCCGACAAGCGCTGACCACCGGCTCGTCAGCGGCCGGACCTGTGCTGTTGTCCGGGTCGGGCGGCTGCTTGTCACAGTCGTAGGCGAGACTGGAGCGGTGTCACCGACAGACGAGACAGCCCAGACCAGGACACCGCTCACCCAGCCCACCCCGGCCGCCCCGCCGACCGCGCCGTCCGGCACCGGGCCTGCCCGCATGCCGGCGTGGCTGCCGCGCGCGATGGTGCTCGCCCTGGCGCTCTACGCCTGTTTCAGGCTCGGCAGCTGGGCGTTCGACCAGCTCATCGGGCTGCTCATCAATGTGCTGATCGCGTTCTTCCTGGCGCTCGCCATCGAGCCCGCGGTGAGCCGGATGTCGGCGCGCGGCATGCGCCGCGGCCTTGCCACCTTCCTGGTCTTCCTCGTGGTGCTGATAGCCACGGCCGGTTTCGTCGCGCTGCTCGGCTCGATGCTCGCGGGCCAGATCGTCGACATGGTCGAGGAGTTCCCGAAGTATCTGGACTCGTTGATCAACTGGGTCAACCAGAACTTCCACACCGAGCTCTCCCGGGTCGAGGTCCAGGACAGTTTGCTGCACTCGGACTGGCTGCAGAAGTACGTCCGGAACAGTGCGACCGGAGTCCTCGACGTCTCCACCACTGTCCTCGGCGGCCTGTTCCGTCTTCTGACGATCTTCCTGTTCTCGTTCTACTTCGCCGCCGACGGCCCCCGGCTGCGGCGGGCCCTGTGTTCCGTACTGCCGCCCGCCAGACAGGCCGAGGTGCTGCGGGCCTGGGAGATCGCGGTCGACAAGACCGGCGGCTACCTCTACTCGCGCACCCTGATGGCACTCATCTCCGGGATCGCGCACTACATCCTGCTGGTGATCCTCGGCGTGCCGTACGCGCCCGCGCTCGCGATCTGGGTCGGCCTGGTCTCCCAGTTCATCCCCACGATCGGTACGTATCTGGCGGGCGCCCTGCCGATGCTGATCGCGTTCACCGTCGACCCCTGGTACGCGCTGTGGGTGCTCGGCTTCGTCGTGATCTACCAGCAGTTCGAGAACTATGCGCTGCAGCCCAAGCTCACCTCCAAGACCGTAGACATCCATCCGGCGGTCGCCTTCGGATCGGTCATCGCAGGCACGGCGTTCATGGGGGCCGTGGGTGCGCTGATCGCGATCCCGGCCGTCGCCACGCTCCAGGCGTTCCTCGGTGCCTACGTCAAGCGGTACGACGTGACGGACGACCCGCGGGTGCACGGCCGCCACCAGCAGCGTGGTGAGACGGCGCTCACCCGGCTGCGCCGGTCCTGGCGGACCGCCGAGAGCAGCGAGGCACACGGTGGACAGGGCAGGACCGCGGAGCCGGAGACTCCGGAGCGCGCCTGACCACTTCACCGGTGGGGCCGTCCCGGCGACAGCCCGTCACGTCGGCCGACCGGTCTCCGACCCGCTCAGCCCCGGTCAGAAGCCGCCGTGGTTCACCGAACACCTTCCTCAGCCGGTCCGCCACCGGCGCCCGGCAGCAGCGCGGATGACGGTAGCGGGCCAGCCGGCGCAGGTTCGCCCGGAAGGGCTGCCCCAGGTCTCCGACCAGCCAGAACTGCCACCCCACCGACCCACAGATCCGCGCGGTGAACGCGAAGACCGCCGCGGCTTCCTCGTCGACCAGGTTCTCGGGCCGGACATCGACGACCACAGCGGTCCCGCCGGCCGACCGCGCGAAGTAGTCCGGAGTGTGCTCGCGATCCCGTCCGCCATTCGGCCAGACCAGGCGGAACGGCTGGGAGGTCAGAGCCATGATGGCGGGATCGAAGTCCAGAGCCATCGCCGCGTCCCGCTCCACACACGATTCGTAGTCCACAACCCGATAGCGGGCCGGCAGACCGAGACGCTGGGCACCGTCGACGCCAACGAATCCCACCTGGAAGTCCGATGCATAGTCCCAGGCGGGCACCGCCTCCGCAGGCTCGTCCACGAGCACCTCCCCGCCGCCCTCGGCCCTGCACCACCGGGACCGAGAGATCGCAACCCTACCGAAGAGGGCCGCAGAAGGAATGGTCCTCTAATGAGCGCACCGAGCATCGGCAGCGCCGCCGTTTTCAGCCCGGAGGTCCTGCCAGGGCCTTGAACGCAGGGCGCAGTAGAGCGGCGATGCGGTCGGCTGGGGCGTCACGAAGAGCGGTCAGGCCTAGGAACTGGTGGCCGATGGTGACGCCCAGCAAGGCGGTGACGAACAGTGCGGCGCGCAGTTCGGGGTCCTCGGCTGCGGGCAGGGAAGCGCTGACGCTGTCGATCTGCCGATCGAGGGTGACGCGGACGTGATCGGCTGCTGCCGGGTCGGTGAGCATGGAGCGCATCATCGCCAGCGTGCCCCCGGGAAGGCCGCCGAGCTTGAGGTCGAGTGTGGCCAGCAGTTGATCGACGAGCGCGTCGGTGTCAGTGGTTGCTGGCAGTACGGGAATCGCCTGCACGGCTTGGGTGAAAAGCTCGCGCTTCGAGCCGAAGTACTGCATGACCAGCGCCGGGTCGACGCTCGCCGCAGCCGCCACGGCACGGATGGTGGTGCGATCGAATCCCTTTTCGGCGAACAGCTCCCGGGCGCTGTCGAGGATGCGCGCCTCGGTCGCTCGGCGGCGGTCGGCGCGGGACTGGCGAGGAGTGGACACCGATTCACTCTACAGCCGTTGACTGAACTTCCAGCCGACCCTACGGTGAATGGGTCAACAAGTGTTGAGTGAATGGAGGTCTCAGTGCCGCATGTGGATACACCTGCTGTTCGCACCCCTCGCGAGGTGCTGAACCGCTACTACCAGGCCATGCTCGACAAGTCCCCGGACGATCTCGCCGATCTCTATGCCTTGGACGCGGTGCACGAGTTCCCGTTCACTTCTCCTGGTTTCCCTCCGCGCTACGAGGGGCGCGAGGCAGTGCGCGCGGGATACCGGGCGGCCTGGGGCACAAGCCCCGTCCAGGTGCAGGAGGTCAGGAAGGTCGCGGCCTACGAGACCGCCGATCCGGAAGTGATCATCGCCGAGCACATCGTGGTAGGAACGCTGCCGACCAGACGCACCAACTTCACCGTCCCTGGTCTTTTGATGCTCCACATCCACAGCGGACTGATCACGCGGGCCCGCGACTACATGGACAGCTCGGGAGTCGCCAGCGCCAGAGGATGAAAGCCAGACCGATAGGAGCGGACCAGCTCACCTGAGACCCAAGGTGAATCGGACCAGATCACTTGAGACGGGACCAATCTCTTGGAGACGGGACATCAGGGGCGTGCCGGTGCGGCGGACTCATCAGGGCTGTCCTGTGCCGTCGAACCTTGAGCGCGTGCCATTGATGGCCTGGGCGACGTTCGCTGTCATCGTCGCGAGGTCGACCTGCAGCGGGGGGCCTCTATGTCCCTCGTCAAGGCGCACATCGACTGACGGCCGCAGAACCCGCGCCAAGAGCAAGCAGAGCTGTTCTGAAGGACCAGCTCAAAAGGCCCTACCCGGGCGCGAGAGGGACGACCCCGTTCATGTCGGAATGCCGCACGTCGTGCCCCGACGGGGGCATGGTGTGCAGTAGCTCCAGTCGGCGCTGGACGGCTTCGACCGCCCCGGAACGTCGGCCGGGTACGTGGCGGCGCAATGAGACCAGGAGCGGGCCGAGTTCCCGGGCCCGCTGCGGGTCGAAAAGCTCCTGCCACTGGTGGTGGGCGCGGTCCACGGCGTCTTCGACGGCGGGGTCGCCCGGGGGCTGTTGCCGGGCAAGGCGGGCGTTGGCGGCAGCCATCCACAGCTCGCAGCTGAGCGCCGGATCGTCGGCGAGACGAGCGAGGTCGGCTCGGACCTCCAGCCAGTGGATGGCCTGTACGGAGCCCGCGCCGTAGGTACGCAGAGCCCATTCCTCCCACATGGCTGCGAGCGACGCGGCCTCGCCGTGCCGCCCGGCACGGGCGGCGGCAATGATCGTCGGTAGCGGATCCTCTTCGGCCACCTCGGTGCTTTCCGAAACCGGAGCCGGCGCCGTTGGAACAGGTGCAGGCTCCTTGTGTGGCCGGTTCGGTACCTGGACAGCCGACGCCGCAGGGGTGGGGACGGCTGTGTCGTCGACGGCCAGGAACAGCGCGTCGTCGGGGCCGGCCTGGGCGGCCTGTTCGTGGAGCTGGGCGAGCGGCGGGTTGAGGCCGCTGCGCCAGGTGGTGGCGAGGGCCTTCAGGTAGGTCGGTTCCGCGATTCGCCGGCGGGGCGGCGGCGGGGTGACGCGGCCGTATACGCGCATTCCGTAGCCGAGAGCGAGACCCCCGGCACGGAGCTGCTGCCAGGCGTCCGAGGTGGCGACCACGTCAATGACGACGGTGGTGGTGCCCGGTCGGCGCAGTTTGAGTTCGCCGGCCAGCCAGTGCCAGGGCAGTCCGGTGTAGCGCAGGGTGGTCGGTGTGGTCCGGGCGAGTGCGAGGTGGAGCAGGCGCTGCTTGTGGTCGAGGTGGAGTTGTCCGGTGATGTAGAGGGAGAGCGGGCCGGGTGCGGCGGCTGCGGCGCGGATGCGGGTCAGGACGGTCTGCGGGTCGGTCGGGTCGGCGAGTTCGACGATGGTGGCCGCCGTCGTGCCGGTCAGGATGCTGGTCGGGACCGCCGCGAGCGTGGGCAGGACGCTGGTTGCGTCGATGAGACAGCTCTTGCCGGCCGGGGCCGTCGCGATCAACAGCGCGGTCCCGGATGCCGTGTCCTCCCCGTTGATCATCACAGCAGCACCGTAGCGGCTGCCCGGCTTGTGAATGTAACCAGCGGCCGCCTGCCCTGCCCGCGGCCGTCACGGTCTGTGGGTGTTCTCAGCCATCGCATGCGGGGAGCCGGGCAGTCTTCCCGGCAAGCGGCGTGTTGTCGCGCGAGGAACCTGATGATCTGCGGCAGCAGCCCTGTCCAGGGCGCCCACGCATCGTCCACTGGAGAGAAACCGTGCACGGCACCATCACTCTTGATGACGATCCCGACCTCGCACGCCTGGCCGATCTCGTCGACATCCTTCCGCGTCCGGATGTGCCGGGCTTCTGGGGCGACGGTGATCACAGCATCGGGTCCACGATCGGGGACTGGCTCAATCGGGGACAGGCTCAAGGGAATTCTCGGCGGCAGCGGCAGCGGCAGAGGACGAGCGACAGATGTCCGACTACCTCGCCGTCTATGTCCCGAAGTACCCCGGGCGCGGCAACAAATACATCTCTGGGGAACAGATCACGCGCTACCTGACCGGGGTCCGTGGCCTGCCTGCCACCGGCCACGCAAGGGCGGAGGACGCCACACGTACCGCATGGATCCTGGTCAACCGCTACAGCCTCCCGAGCCGGCGCGGCACTCGCTCCCCGGGGTCGACCCTGGACCGAAAGCCGAGTATCGCTGCCGCCGCGGGCCGCACGGCTCGGTTCCTCCGTGGGCTGTGAGCCGTAGGGCAGGTGGAATCCTTCAGGGCTGGTCGGCCCCGTGAGGTGCGCTTGACAGCGAAATCGAACATCCATTCTCATGGGAATCTGGCCGGGTTTTCCCGGGCCCGACCGTGGAGTTGTCCACAGGCCGGGAGGACGTCGAGGCCCATTGTCAGTGGCAGGGGTTAGCGTCTTTGACGTGAAGCGATCGACTCAAGCAAATCGGGTGGAACCCATGGCAGGAACCGACCGCGAGAAGGCGTTGGACGCCGCACTCGCACAGATTGAACGGCAATTCGGCAAGGGCGCGGTGATGCGCCTCGGTGAGCGGCCGAACGAGCCCATTGAGGTGATCCCCACCGGGTCGACTGCCCTCGACGTGGCTCTCGGCGTCGGCGGCCTGCCGCGCGGCCGTGTGGTGGAGGTCTACGGACCGGAGTCCTCCGGTAAGACGACGCTGACGCTGCACGCCGTGGCGAACGCGCAGAAGCTCGGCGGCTCGGTGGCCTTCATCGACGCGGAGCACGCCCTCGATCCCGAGTACGCGAAGAAGCTCGGCGTCGACATCGACAGCCTCATCCTGTCCCAGCCGGACAACGGTGAGCAGGCGCTCGAAATCGTGGACATGCTGGTCCGCTCCGGCGCCCTCGACCTGATCGTCATCGACTCCGTCGCGGCGCTCGTGCCGCGCGCGGAGATCGAGGGCGAGATGGGCGACTCGCACGTGGGTCTGCAGGCCCGCCTGATGAGCCAGGCGCTCCGCAAGATCACCAGCGCGCTCAACCAGTCCAAGACCACCGCGATCTTCATCAACCAGCTCCGCGAGAAGATTGGTGTGATGTTCGGCTCGCCGGAGACCACGACCGGTGGCCGGGCGCTCAAGTTCTACGCCTCGGTGCGCCTCGACATCCGCCGGATCGAGACGCTGAAGGACGGCACCGACGCCGTCGGAAACCGGACCCGCGTCAAGGTCGTGAAGAACAAGGTCGCGCCGCCCTTCAAGCAGGCCGAGTTCGACATCCTCTATGGCCAGGGCATCAGCCGCGAGGGCGGCCTGATCGACATGGGCGTGGAGCACGGCTTCGTCCGCAAGGCGGGCGCCTGGTACACGTACGAGGGCGACCAGCTCGGCCAGGGCAAGGAGAACGCCCGCAACTTCCTCAAGGACAACCCCGATCTCGCCAATGAGATCGAGAAGAAGATCCTTGAGAAGCTGGGTGTCGGGGTAAGGCCGGATGCCGATGCCGCCGAGACCGGTGCGGATGCGGCGGGCGGCGCCACGGCTCCGGCCGACAGCGCGAAGTCGGTGCCCGCTCCGGCCGGCAAGAGCAAGCCGGCCAAGACCGCGGCGGCCAAGAGCTAGACCGTGACGCGTCGTACGGAGTGGCCGGTCAGCGCCGACGACCATGGCGCCGGTCCCGGTCCCGAATTCGCCGCCGGACACACGGCCGGGTCCGAGGGTGCGTACGAGCCGGAGGCCGGTCCCGGTCACGACGGCTCGGGCGCCGGATTCGGCGAGGGGGCGGGGCGTCGTGCCCGTTCCCGTTCCAGGAGCAGCGGCTCCCCTTCCTCGTCGAGGGCCGAGAAGGGGGAGCCGCAAGACCCTGTCGAGCAGGCGCGCAACATCTGCCTGCGGCTGCTCACCGGGACCCCGCGCACCCGAAAGCAGCTCGCGGACGCCCTGCGAAAGCGGGAGATCCCGGATGCGGCGGCCGAAGAAGTGCTGTCGCGCTTCGAGGACGTCGGGCTGATCGACGACGCCGCATTCGCGGACGCCTGGGTGGAGTCCCGGCATCATGGCCGAGGGCTGGCCCGCCGTGCTCTCGTCCGTGAGCTGCGCACCAAGGGGGTGGACTCCGCAGTGATCGACGAGGCCGTCGGGCAGCTCGACTCCGATCAGGAGGAGATGACCGCCCGTGAGCTGGTTGAGCGCAAGCTGCGGTCCACTCGCGGCTTGGACCGCGACAAGAGGCTGCGCCGCCTCGCGGGCATGCTCGCCCGCAAGGGGTACGGGGACGGGATGGCCCTGCGCGTGGTGCGGCAGGCGCTGGAAGAGGAGGGCGAGGACACGGAAGGGCTGGACGAGCCCTTCTGACCGGCGGTTCCGGCGGACGTTCGTGCGGGGCGGCCGGTACGCGGTGCGGCGGGTGCGCGGGAGGCTTTGCGCGGCGTGGCGGATACGTGGGACGACGCTCGTGCGGGCGTCGGACGCACCGGGCGGCCGGTACGTGGGGCGACGTTCGTGCGGCACGGAGGACACAAGCGCGGGACTCAGGAGCACGGTTGTGGGGGGTGCCCGGGGTGGAGGGCTGGGGCAGCGGGGTGGGACGGTGGCCGAAACCGGTGCCGTCGCCGAAGGAACGGGCGAGAACCGAATCCGTGGTTCCGGTGCCGCCCATGCCATCGCGCGCTTGGGTGAGCAGCGGTCGCCCGAGCGCCGGGACAACCGATTCGAGCCCCTGCCGTGCCATGGCCGCCGCCGATCGGATCAGCGCGCGGCTGAACGCCCGGACGTCCCCGGGGGGCGGCGAGGGGCGTGGAGTCCCGCTCTCCGGAGGAGCGGCCTCCGGCTCGGGCGGAAGGCGGCGGTATGGGCGTGAACATGGCCGGTTCCTCGTCCGAGGTCGGCGCCGTGGAGCCGTACATCCGGTCGGTGAACCCGTAGTCGTAGGTGTCCCGGCCACGCATGACCGCGTTGCGCTGCCGGAAGGGCCTTCAGCCGGACGGGGAGCACTGGGTGGTGTCTGCAGCGATGGAGGAGTGAGTCACAGAGCTCAGCGGTGCGTCGTGTTCTCCATGAAGACATGTAGATTCTGGAGAGCAGAATCGAGGCTCACCTTGGACAAGCCACTCAAGACGCCACCGCCGTACGCGATCACCAGCGTCGATCACGCACTCAGGGCGGCGGCCATGCTGCAGATGGAAGGCGGCCAGACGGTCACGCAGGTCGCCGAGCGGCTGGGGGTGGCCAGGTCCACCGCGCACCGGCTGCTGGCCATGCTCGTCTACCGGGACTTCGCCGTGCAGGACGAGCACCGGGTCTACCGGGCGGGCCCGGTACTCGAGCTGGCCGCGCACTCCCAGTCGCAGGTGTCCCTGCTGCGGGCTGCCGCACTGCCTCACCTGCACAGACTGGTTGATCTGCTGGACGAGACGGCGAACCTGACCATCCGCACGGGCGATACGGCCCGGTTCATTGCCAGCGTCGAGTGCACGCAGGCGCTGCGCGTCGGTTCCCGGGAGGGCATGGTCTTCCCCGCCCACCGCACGACCGCGGGACTGCTGCTCCTTGCCGGGCTCTCCGAGTCCCAGCTGGACGAGGTGTACGCCCCCGAGCGCTACCGCGACCGCCCCGGGGACCGCCCGGACCTCGCGGCGCTCCGCGATGAACTCGCGCGCGTGGGCCGCAGCGGGTTCGCCGTGAACCAGGAACGCTCCGAACGTGGACTGATTGCCGTGGGAGTCCCGGTGCGCGGCGCGGACGGCACTCCGCAGGCGGGTCTGTCGATTTCCCTGCCCGGTGTGCGCTACGACCCGCACCGGCTCCGGTCACTGGTTGCGGTCCTCGACGCGGCGGCGCGTGCGCTGGAGGCCGACCTGGCGGTGGTGTGACGGTCTCCCGGCACGACGGTCACCCGGCCACGTCGGTCAGCCCCGGTTCCGTGCCACGTAGTCGGCATCGGCGGCACCTGCACCAACTGCGTAGTACTCGACGATCGGGGCGTCGCGCCTCCACAAGTCGCCGCCCCGTCCGAACCCGCCGCCGGCGTCACCTCGGCCCTGGAGCACGCGGAAGCCGACCTCGGCGTCGAGAGCAGCGGACTCTTCGACCGGATCCACTACTTCGGCCTCGGCGCCACCGTGGCAACCACCGTGCTCATCGAGCGCAAGGGCGTGAAGACCGGGATCATTACCACGTGAGGTCTCCGCGACGCGGTCGTCGCCCAGCAGCCGTCCGTTCTGAAAGCGGTGTCGGGCGGGCCGTTGCGGCCGAGGCCAACGACTGCAACACCGGCATCCACCTGCCCGGCGGCGAGATCGTCGTCCTCGGCCCGCACATCGTGTTCCACTCCGGCTCCATGGCACCGGTCGTCTCGCGCATCCTCCTCGGCCCGGAAGGCCGCCGCCCGTCTTGAGTGGATCACCGGCGACGCCCCGGTCACCGGCGACGCCCCGGGCACCATCATCGGCCGGCTCGCCCGCGGCGATGACGGACCGACCACGCTCGGCGCGCCGGGAGTCCCGAGCGACGGCCTGCGCGCCCTGGCCGAACGGGTCGCCCGCCAGGCTCGGTTCGAACCCGCGCCCTCCGGAGGCCGGTGCGCTTGCCCGGCTCCTCGCCGGCGCCTGGTGAACGACGGCGCGGGCCGGAACCACGCACGGTGCTTCCGGCCCGCGCGAAGCGGTCGACCGGACAGGGGACGGACGGTACCCGCACGGGCGGGCCGGGCACCGTCCGTCGGCGTTCAGTGCTGCGGGGCCGTCGAGGCGCGCCGGAGGCCGGCCGTCGCGATGACGGCGCCCAGCAGGCAGAGGACACCGGTGACGGTGACGGCCGTGTGCACACCGTTCATGAACGCCTGGCCGCTGCCTTCCACAACGGTCGCCCGGAGCCGGGCGGGCATGTCGGGCGAGACCGGAGCGACCCCCATCGCCACCGCGTCCTTGGCCGCCGCCATCCCGGCAGCCACACGCGCCGGGACGCCCGCCGCGGTCAGTTCCCCGGTGAGCGTCGAGCCGACCCGGCTGCTGATCAGCGAGACGAGTACGGACGTCCCCAGCGCGCCGCCGATCTGCAGGGCGGTGGCCTGGATGCCGCCTGCCACGCCGCCGTCCTCGACGGGGGCCTGACCGACGATTGCGGCGGAGGAGGCGGACATCACCATGCCGACACCGAGGCCGAGCGCGACGAACGGCGGCCACATCGTGGCGTAGGAGGAGCCGGTGTCCCAGGTCAGCATGGTGAAGGCGGCGGCGGCCTGGAGCAGCATGCCCAGCGGCATGGAGAGCCGGGGCCCGAAACGGGCGGTCAGCGCAGCCCCGAGGGGAGAGGCCACCAAGGAGGCGAGGCTGAGCGGCAGGGTGCGCACACCGGCCTCGACGGGGGTGAAGCCCCGCACGTTCTGCAGGTAGAGCATCACGAAGAAGATCAGGCCGAGCATCACGAAGAAGTTGAGCGCGGTGATGACCGTACCGGTGGTCAGCGCGCGGCTGCGGAACAGCCGCATCGGCAGCAACGGGTGCGCGACACGGGTCTCGAACCAGCCGAAGGCGACCAGGATCAGCACACCCGCGACGACCGACCCCAGGGTGCCCGCCGAGGACCAGCCCCACGTCTCGCCCTTGACGACGCCGTAGATCACGCAGAGCAGACCCAGGGCCAGCAGGACAACGCCGACGACGTCGAAGCGGTGCCGGCCGGTCGAGTTCTTGCTCTGCGGCAGCACCGCGGCGCTGACCAGCACCGCGATCACGCCGATGGGGGCGTTGATGTAGAACACGGACTCCCAGGTGACGTGCTCGATCAGCAGGCCCCCGACGATCGGCCCGAGCGCCGTCGAGACCGCCGAGACCATGGCCCAGATGCCCACGGCCATACCGAACTTGCGCGGCGGGAACACCGCACGCAGCAGGCCCAGCGTGTTGGGCATCAGCAGACCGCCGAAGAAGCCCTGTGCCGCCCGGAAGGCGATGACGCCCTCGACGGAGCCGGACAGGCCGATGGCGACCGATGCCAGGGTGAACCCGACGACACCGACCACGTAGTACGTACGCCGTCCGAAGCGGTCGCCGAGCTTGCCGCCCAGAATCAGCGAGGCCGCCAGGGCGAGCAGATAGGCGTTGGTCACCCACTGCAGGTCCGCGGTGGACGCCTTGAGTGCGCGGCCGATCTCCGGGTTGGCGATTGCCACGACGGACGCGTCCAGCTGGACCATGAAGAGGCCGAAGGCGACCGCGAGGAGGGTCAGCCAGGGGTTGGAGCGCCTGCCGCGGGGCTGCGATGCCTCCGGTGGGGAGGCTGCGGGCAGGGATGAGTGATCCACGGTGGTGGACGGCATGAAGGTGCCTTGTCTGTCGGGAGTGCGGTGGGAAGCGGAGTGCTACGGGAGACGTGCTACGGGAAACACGGAAGGGTGGAACGCGTCGCGCCCGGCCCGCCGGGGCGGACGGGGCGGGCCTGTCTCCGGGCACGGGAGATCCCCACGGGCACGGAGACAGTCGTGCGCGCGGTCGGTCGCATCCCCCGGCAGGGGGATCGCGGGGTTACTCGGCGGCGGGTACGGGGCGCAGGTGACGTGCGAGCGACGTCAGCGCGCCGAGGGCCGAACCGAGTGCGTCCATCTCACCTTCGGTGAGGGACTGGAGGGCCTGGGACATGTGGGCGCCCTCGAGGCGCCGGACCTCGGCCAGCTCCCGCCGTGCCCTCGAGGTCGGATACAGATGGGCGATCCGCTTGTCCCCGGCGTCCCGTCGGCGCTCCAGCAGTCCCTGCTCGGTGAGCTGGGAGACGAGGGCGCTGACGTTGTTCGGCCGCATCAGCAGGGCGTCGGCGGCCTGGCGCACGGTGGCGCCCTCCTGCTGCGATACGAAGCGCAGCAGCGCGAGTTGCCCCTCGGGCGGCTTGGGCCGCGCGAAGTCCTGGGCGACCCGCCGGTCGAGAGCCCGGTTCAGCACGGGCAGGCACGCCGTGAGCGCAGTGGCCACACGGTCGAGGTCCTGGGTGGACGCGCGGGAATCGGACACGGCCCGAATGGTAGATCTGTAAAGATAGGTATGTCAAAGGATGTTTCTGCCCGCAGTGCTCGTGCGGCGACGGATGGGCTCCTGCGACCCCGGAGTCCCCACCGGCCGGTGTTGCGGGTGGTGCTCAGCGGCCGACACCGCCCCGGTGGATATCGCCCGGGTAGGTGTCGCCCCGGCCGACTCCGCCCCGGCCGACTCCGCCCCGGTGGGCGTCGGCCCCCGGGGCGGCGTCGGCTGCCGGACGGCGCGGCTGTCGGATCAGACTTCGGCCGTGGCCTGCTCGGGCGCGGCGGCCTTGTTCCTGCCGTCGGCGCCCGAGGCGGCACGGGCCGCCGGGATGACGCTCGCGATGACCGCGGCGACCAGTGCGATGCCGCAGCCGATCATCAGGCCCGTGCGGAAACCGCTCTCTGAGGTGAAGCTGTGTCCGCCCATGGTGACCGTCATCTGGGAGAGGACCACACCCATCACGGCGGCGCCGACCGAGGTGCCCAGTGAACGCATGAGGGTGTTGAACCCGTTGGCGGCGGCGGTCTCGGAGAGCGGTACGGAGCTCATGATCAGCGCGGGCATCGACCCGTAGGCGAGGCCAACGCCGCTGTTGATGACCATGAGGGCCAGCATGAGGCCCCACGCGGAGCCCATGAGGACGAGCGACAGGCCGTACCCGGCGGCCAGCACCAGGACACCGCTGATCAGGGTGAACTTCGGGCCGCGGGCGTCGGTGAGCTTTCCGCCGAACGGTGAGACGATCATCATCATGATGCCGCCGGGTGCCATCCACAGGCCGGCGGCGAGCATCGACTGGCCCAGGCCGTAGCCGGTGGCCTGCGAGAACTGGAGCAACTGCGGCACGACCAGCATGCTGGCGTACATGCCGAAGCCGACGAAGATCGAGCCGACGTTCGTGAGCAGCACCCGGGGGCGGGCCGTGGTACGCAGGTCGATCAGGGGATCCCGCGTGCGCAGTTCCCAGGCGCCCCAGGCCAACAGGATCACGACGGCGGCGGTGAACAGTCCGAGGGTCGTCGCCGAGGTCCAGCCCCAGTTGGCGCCCTTCGACACGGCGAGCAGCAGGCAGATCAGTCCGGCGCCGAGTCCCACCGCGCCGAGGGCGTCGAAGCGCTGACCCTTGGCGGCGGCCGGAACGTCGGGGATGACGAACCAGATCGCGACGGCGATCAGCACGGCCAGGACGGTGGAGCCCCAGAACAGCACCCGCCAGTTGGCGTACTGGGCGACTGCCGCGGCGATCGGCAGGCCGAGCCCGCCGCCGATGCCCATGGAAGCGCTCACCAGCGCGATGGAGGAGCTGAGCTTCTCCGCCGGGACCACGTCGCGCAGCAGGGCGATGCCCAGCGGCACCATGCCCATGCCCATGCCCTGCAGCCCACGCCCGATGATCATGGGGACGACGGAGGAGGCGAGGGCGCAGACCAGTGAGCCGGCCACGAGCGGCACGGAGCACGCCAGGAGCATGCGGCGCTTGCCGATCAGGTCGCCGAGGCGGCCGGAGATCGGTACGCAGATCGCCCCCGCCAGCAGGGTGACGGTGATCACCCATGCCGCGTTCGACGGCGAGGTGTGCAGGATCTGGGGCAGCTCCGCGATGAGCGGCGTGACCAGTGTTTGCATGATCGCGGCAGTGATGCCGGCGAGGGCCAGCGTGGCGACCACACCACCGGTGCGCGCCGTGGGCTGGGGGGCGTCCATTCGGGACTCCATAAGTGAGGGGCTGCCGGGCATCAATCGCTCGCCCGGAGCCAAAAGTAAACATTTGCTTACCTGGAAGCTAGGGCAGGCGGGGGAGTGAGGTCAACATCTGTTTACACGACGGTGCGGGCGGTACCGTTCGAGCAGAGAGAGGACAGCCATGAAAGCCAGCAGTTCCCAGGCAGCTCCCGCGCCCCTGGCGCCGACCGACAACAGCCCGCCGCCCTCCCGGCGAGGTGCCGGCGCCAGGACCCGCGGGCTCCTGCTCGACGCGGCCCGCCGACGCTTCGCGTACGACGGATACGCGGCCACGACGGTGCGCGACATCGCCGACGACGCCGGTGTCAACGTCGCGCTCATCAATCGTTACTTCCAGTCCAAGGAAGGCCTCTTCGAGGCCTGTCTGAAGGCGGTCATCGACGAACTCGTCCACGCGGCGGGCACGGTGGCCGACCTGGACCAGATCCCGGAGATCATCGTCAGTCACACCGCGGGCGTGCTCGCCACGGACGGTCCCAGGGACGCCCTCCTGCTGCTGCTGCGTTCCTCCGGCGACGAGCGCACCGATCAGATGCGTACCGGCCTGCTGCGCACGTTCAGCGAGCGGCTCGCCTCGGCGGCCGGCTGGCTGCCCGAGGATCCCGACGGTGAAGGACTTCTCCTGCGGGCCCAACTCGTTCTGTCGGTGGCCTTCGGCATCACGGTGCTGCGCGCTTCTCGCGGTCTGGAGCCGCTCGCGTCCGCCACATCGCAGGACCTCACGGGGCCGATGCGCGATCTGGTCGACGCGCTGCTCACCCGTCACTGAGGCGCGGCGCCGCGTCCCGGTCACGGGCCGGGCCGCCGTTCCCTCGCACCCTCGTCGAGTGCCATGTCCGGGGCTCCGCGGGGACGTCTCACTGCCCGGCGCGGGCGGCGCGGGCGATGGTGGCGTCGATCAGCGCGAGCGCATCCGCCGCGGTACGGCCCGGGCAGCGGTTCCACGGTCCGATCAGACCGGTCCAGCCCCGGGACCGGAGTTCGGCGACCAGCCAGGCGCCTGCCCGGTCCACGGTGTCGAGGGAGCCGTAGCCCAGGCGATGGGCGGTGAGCAGAGCGCCGCAGACGCACCGGGCGCCGCGGGCGTTGCGAAGCCGGTACGGGGTGTTCTGCCAGCCCCACTCGGTCAGGATCTGCCGTGCGTAGGCGAGATGCGTGGAGGGCCGCACCTCGGGCTGCCCGATGCGCCGCCAGGAGTGGAGCCGGTCGGGGAGGATCGCGCCGAGCCGCCCTGGGAGGGGCCGCTCGCGCGGCGCGGTGGCCGGCAGGGCGCGCACGGACTCGGCGATGAGCTGATTCACCGGCACGGACAGCAGGTCGCGCCAGTCGGCCGGCTGACGGCCCGTCGGCCGATCCGTGAGGCCGGGGGAGGAGGGGGGGACGGGTTCGGCGGCGGTGAGGTCCCAGCCGGTGACGATCTGCTGCCAGGTCTCGGTGTCGTGGAGGCGAGCGGCCTGGGCATCGAGCTGGTCGGGGGTCAAGGTGGGCGTCGGCATGGGTGCGAAATCTCCGTCACGTCGGTCCTTGGCGTTGAGCCGAATGTCCGTCGGGTACGGAGATTGCTCCACCGGAGCGTGGCGTTCGGGTGGGTCGGGGCGGATTCGGGGCGCCGGCGAGCGGGCAGGCGTGGCCAGCCCCGCACCCCGAGCCCGGTGGTGCCGAGTCAAGGGAGAGCGAGGTCTGCTCTACGAGGCTGCGCCCACCCGTACCCGAGCGGATGCTCCCGTACGACGCGTGCCATCCGGGCAACGCCCAGAGCCGGAGGGGGCAGTTCTTAGCGCCGGAGAAGGCCGTTCTCAGCCGGATGCTCCGCCGCCGACCACGTCCGTCCCGCAGTCCGTCCTGCCGCCGCCCCCGTCCGTCAGGCCTCGACCGGAAGCCCCGCCGCACGCCACGCCTGGAATCCGCCGACCACATCGGTCGTCCGGTGCAGCCCCAGCTGACGCAGGGACGCGACGGCGAGGCTCGACGCGTAGCCCTCGTTGCAGACCACCACGACCTGGAGGTCGTGGCTCACCGCCTCCGGGGCCCGGTGTCTGCCCAGCGGGTCGAGGCGCCACTCCAGCTCATTGCGTTCGATGACCAGCGCTCCCGGAATCAGCCCGTCCCGTTCCCGCAGCTCCGCATAGCGGATGTCCACGAGAAGCGCCCCGTCCGCGGCGGCGGCGAAGGCCTCCCGCGGGCCCACCCGGACGAACCCGGCCCGGACCCGTTCCAGCAGTTCGTCGATCCCGACCGGTGCCGTACTACGCCGAGGGCTGTCGCTCACCGCCAGTCCTCCGGCCGTTCGACCTGTTCGAGACGGAGCACCGCACCGGTGCGGCTGTAGCGCCGGATCTGCGGCAGCGGCGGGTAGTACGCATGGACGGAGACGGCGTGTTCCGTGCCCGATTCGTTCAGCACCTCGTGGACGTGGTGCCGGCCGAACGCCCTGCCCTGGCCGGTGGTCAACTGCCGGGAACGGTCGATGCCTTCCGTGAGTTCGAGCGTCTTCCAGCCGTCGGTGGGCAGCCGGGCGGCGAGCGACAGCTCCTTGAGGGTGCCGGCCGCGGTCGTGAAGGCGCCGATCGAGTCGGCGTGGTCGTGCCAGCCGGTGCCGGTACCCGGCGGCCAGCCGATCAGCCAGGCCCCGCTGCCGCCCGGCCCTTCGAGCTGGACCCAGGTGCGGCCTTCGGGATCGAGCGGGAGCGAGGCGATGATCGCGGCGTCGGCGGCGACACGGCGGACGAAATCGAGCAGCTCCGCGGCCGTCGGACCGGAAGCACCATCGGCGGCGGAGGGCATGCGTACAGAGGGTGACGAAGGGGCAGACACAGAGACCGTCCTGATGAGGGTTCGCGTGGACGCACGGCCGTGCGGCAGAGCGCACGGCGTGGCAGGAAGAGGCGATTCAGCAGGACGGGCGACACACGCAGCCCGCGTAGCGGACGAGGTCCATATGGACCCTCCGCCACAGGCGCACATCGGTGTCGATCACGTCCGGAGTACACCATGCACGTCCGCATCGGTCAATTGATGCCCGCAGTCCGGTCGGAGCGTACGGAGGTGCGTGCCGCCCCGCCCCGCACCGCGTCCGCCGCCGCGAAGAGCTCCCGCGGCCGTACCCCGCCGAACGACGCCACGAGGTGACCGTCCGGCCTGATCAGCAGCACGGTGTGGGCCGACGCCCCCGGATAGCTCTCGGCCACCAGCAGCTCGCCCTTCACCGGCAACGCGTCGACAGCGGCGACCAGCCGCGGCATGACGCCGGCGCTCATCCAGTGACGCCGGTCCCACACCCCCGTACCGGGGGCCACCAGGACCACCAGCAAGTGTCCCTGCCCCAGCCGCTCGCGCAGCCGCACGGTGGTGCCGTCCGGAGCCGTCACCCGCACATCGGTGACCGGCGCACCGGGGGGCGTACTCACAGAGGTGTGCGCCTCGGCGCGTGGGGGCGCAAGGGGCGAGTGTGAGTACGACGGGGGCGCACCGAGGGGGCCACAGCCCAGATGTCCGTCGGTGAGCAGCGAGTCGTGCCCCCGTGCGCTCCCCGGGACCAGGGTCCGCAGACCTCCGCCGCCACGCAGTATCGGCAGCGACTGGTCCGCGGCGCGCAGCCGTGCGGCGACCGCGGCCCGACGCTCGGCCTGGTAGCTGTCGAGCAGTACGTCGGAGGCGCCGTGGTGCCAGGCCTGGGCAAGCTTCCAGGCCAGGTTCTCGGCGTCCCGCAGCCCCTCGTCGAGCCCCTGGGTGCCGAGCGCGCCCAGCAGATGGGCGGCGTCCCCGGCCAGGAAGGCCCGGTCGGCCCGCCAGCGCAGGGCAAGCCGGTGGTGCAGCGTGTACACACCCGTGTCCAGCAGTTCGTACGGCGGTGTCTCGCCGCACCAGCCCGCCAGGGTGTCCCGGATCCGGGCGATCAGGGCGTCCGGCGTGACGAGCTCGCCGCGCGGCGGCAGCAGCCAGTCCAGTCGCCAGGCGCCGTCCGGCAGCGGCCGTGCGGTCACCTCGGCGCCGCCGGTCCGCCAGGGGGGCAGCCGGTGCAGTACGGCCTGTCCCGGCCAGGGGAGCTCGGTGCGCAGCGCCGCGACGGCATGCCGCTCCACCGCCGTACGCCCGGGGAAACGGATGTCGAGGAGCTTGCGTACGGTGGACCTGGCGCCGTCGCAGCCCACCAGGTAACTCCCGCGCCACCGGGTCGGGTTCGGCTTCCTGGTGTGCACCGTGACCCCGGCCGGGTCCTGCTCCAGCGTGTCGATCCGGCTGTACGGGGCCACCTGCACCAGCTCCTGAGCGGCCACCGCGTCCCGCAGCCCGCGCGTGAGGACGTGCTGTGGCAGATGAGTCGGGGCAGGCAGCGGATCGCCGTCGGGGGAGTCCACACCGAGCGCCAGCTCACGCACCACCTGCTTGCGCCGCATGGACCGCCAGCCGGACCACCGGATGCCCTCGTGCCGCAGCGCCTTGCAGCCGAGCCGTTCCACCAGGGCCACGGTGTCCTCGCGCAGCACCACCGTACGGGCCGGCCGCGTCTCGTCCCTGGCCGGATCCTCGTCGAGAAGGACGGAGGGGACGCCCTGCGCCGCGAGAGCGAGCGACAACGTCAGGCCGACGGGCCCGGCGCCGACGACGATCACCGGATCCACGACGAGGCTCCTCGAATGCCTGCAGGCAATGCAGGCGAAGGGAGCGGAACGGGCTCAGGGGGCGGAGGAGATGTGGCGGCGGGGGCTCGGTGCGCGATCACAGAACGTATGCAACCTACTGCCGGTGCTTGCGTCAAGCGACCCCGGAACGCGGCGAGGGGCGGTGGCGGATGTGCCACCGCCCCTCGGGGACGCAGATCGACGAGCCGTCAGACGGCGCGTCCGTCATCGACGACGAGCGCCGGAGCACCGATGGTCTCCAGGCCGCCCCCGGGCCCGGCACCGACCACTGCACCCGTGCCCTTCTTCGTGCGCCGGAGCCGGCGTTCCAGCCAGCTCGCGAACGACGTGAGTGCGAAGTTCACGACGATGTAGATCACGGCGACTATGGTGAAGCACGCGATGGTGTTCGCGCCGTAGTTCGCGCTCATCGGGCGGATCGAGGACAGCAGCTCGGGGAAGGTCATCATGGCGCCACCGAGTGCGGTGTCCTTCATGATGACGACCAGTTGGCTGACGATCGCCGGCAGCATGGCCGTCACCGCCTGCGGCAGCAGCACGAACACCATGGTCTGGCCCTTGCGCATGCCGATCGCCTTGGCCGCGTCGGTCTGGCCCTGCGGCAGGGAGTGGATCCCGGCCCGCACGATCTCGGCGAGTACCGAGAAGTTGTACAGCACCAGACCCGTCACCACGGCGTACAGGGGACGCACGTCGGTGCTGATGTTCGTGTACTCGGCGTACACCGCGTTCGCGATGATCATCAGGATCAGCACGGGGATGGCGCGGAAGAACTCCACGACGACGCCGGACGGAACCCGCACCCATCGGTGGTCCGACAGCCTGCCGATACCGAACAGGGCGCCGAGCGGCAGCGCGATGATCAGGGCGAAGAACGCCGCCTTGAGCGTGTTCTGGAGGCCCGGCCAGATGTACGTCTGCCAGGGCTGGGGGCTGGTGAAGAAGGGCTTCCACTTGATCCAGTCGAGCTGGTGCTTCTCGGCGAGGCCGGCGTACACCCACCACACCACGGCTGCGGCGCACAGGACGAACAGCAGCGTGTACAGGATGTTGCGCTGCTTGGCGCGCGGTCCCTGGGCGTCGTAGAGGACGGAAGTCATCGCTTCACCGCCACCTTCTTGCTCACCCAGCCGAGGATCAGGCCGGTCGGGAGGGTCAGAACGATGAAGCCGAACGCGAAGACCAACGCGATCAGGATCAGCTGGGCCTGGGCCTCGATCATGCCCTTCATCAGGTACGCGGCCTCGGCGACCCCGATCGCCGAGGCGACCGTGGTGTTCTTCGTCAACGCGATCAGCACGTTGGACAGCGGGTTGACCACCGCGCGGAACGCCTGCGGGAGGACGATCAGCCGCAGCACCTGGGTGAAGCTCAGCCCGAGGGCACGCGCCGCCTCTGCCTGGCCCACGGGGACGGTGTTGATGCCGGAGCGCACGGCCTCGCACACGAAGGCGGCGGTGTAGGCGATCAGGGCGAGCACCGCGAGCCGGAAGTTGATGTCGGTGAAATCGCTGGCGCCGAGCTTGACGTCCAGCGTCTGGAACAGGCCCAGCGACGAGAACACGATGATCACGGTCAGCGGAATGTTCCGGACCATGTTCACATACGCGGTAGCGAAGCCGCGCATCAGGGGGACCGGGCTGACCTTCATGCCGGCCAGTAGCGTTCCCCATATGAGGGAGCCGAGGGCGGAGTACACGGTGAGCTGCACCGTCACCCAGAAGGCCCCCAACAGGTCGTAACCTTCAAGAAAGTCGAACACGATCTCCCGCGCTTCCGCGTGTAGGAGGGCATGGCGCGCCGCCGTTCACGGACGGCGCGCCCGGTCAGCCCTGCTTCACTTGACGATGTTGCCGATCTTCGGGGCGGGGTCGTTCTTGTAGTTCGCCGGGCCGAAGTTGTCCTTCACAGCCTTGTCCCAGGAACCGTCCGAGACCATCTTGGTGAGCGCGTCGTTGATCTTCTTCTTGAGGTCGGCGTCGCCCTTCTTCAGGCCGATGCCGTAGTTCTCGTTGGTCATCTTGAAGCCGGCCAGCTTGAACTTGCCCTGGAACTGCTGCTGCGACGCGTAGCCGGCGAGAATGGAGTCGTCGGTGGTCAGCGCATCGATGACCTTGTTCTCCAGGCCGGTCAGGCACTCCGAGTAGCCGCCGTACTCCAGGAGCTGCGCCTTCGGCGCCAGCTTGTCATGGACGTTCTGCGCCGAAGTCGAGCCGGCGACCGAACACAGCTTCTTCTTGTTCAGGTCCTCCGGCGACTTGATCGAGTCGTCGTCGGCGCGGACGAGGATGTCCTGGTGCGCCAGCAGGTACGGGCCCGCGAAGTCGACCTTCTGCAGCCGCTCGTCGTTGATCGAGTAGGAGGCGGCGATGAACTTCACGTCACCGCGCTCGATCGCCGTCTCGCGGTCGGCGCTCTTGGTCTCCTTGAAGACGATGTCCTTGGCGTCGTAGCCGAGTTCCTTGGCAACGTACGTGGCGACATCGACGTCGAAACCGGTGTACTTGCCGTCCGGCGTCTTGAGGCCGATACCGGGCTGGTCGATCTTGATGCCGATCGAGATCTTCTTGCCGCCGCCCGAATCGCTCGAGCCGCTGTCCTTGTCGTCGGAACCACAGGCGGTGGCGGTCAGGGCGAGGGCGAGCACGGCGGCCGAGGCGGCGGTGACCTTACGAAGCTGCATGGTGAAATTCCCTAGAATTGACGCGATGTGAGTGATCGGCCGGTCCGGAAACCGGCGGTGAAGGATCAGTCAGTGGTGAAGGATCTTCGACAGGAAGTCCTTGGCCCGGTCACTGCGCGGGTTACTGAAGAACTGGTCGGGCGTGGCCTCTTCGACGATCTTTCCGTCCGCCATGAAGACGACCCGGTTCGCCGCCGAGCGCGCGAAGCCCATCTCATGGGTGACGACGACCATCGTCATGCCGTCCCGGGCGAGCTGCTGCATGACCTCCAGCACCTCATTGATCATCTCCGGGTCGAGCGCGGAGGTCGGCTCGTCGAAGAGGATCACCTTGGGGTCCATCGCCAACGCGCGGGCGATGGCCACGCGTTGCTGCTGGCCACCGGAGAGCTGGGCGGGGTACTTGTCGGCCTGCGTCGCCACGCCCACCCGGTCCAGCAGCGAACGGGCCTTGTCCTCGGCAGCCTTCTTGTCCGTCTTGCGGACCTTGAGCTGGCCCAGCATCACGTTTTCGAGCACCGTCTTGTGCGCGAAGAGATTGAACGACTGGAAGACCATGCCGACGTCGGCACGCAGCTTGGCCAGCTCCCGGCCCTCCTGGGGCAGCGGCTTGCCGTCGATCGATATGGCGCCCGAGTCGATCGTCTCCAAGCGGTTGATCGTGCGGCACAGCGTGGACTTCCCGGACCCGGAGGGCCCGATGACGACCACGACCTCGCCACGGGCGATCGTCAGGTCGATGTCCTGGAGCACATGCAGCGCGCCGAAGTGCTTGTTGACGTTGCTCAGTACGACAAGGTCGTTCGCCGCGGGTGCGGCGTCCTCGGCGCCCTTGGTCACTGAAACTCCGCTCATCGGCTTCATGCTCCGTCCTCCTCGGTTGGGAAGGACCCTAGTGACGCGGTGCGACCAGCGTCATTACATCTGAGCGGAAATTGAGGATAACGATCCGGCCGCAACCGGACACTCCGTGTGAAGGGGGCGGCACGTGAGGTACCCGGGGCGTACCGGGTGGATAACGGATGGCTCGATGCAATGGGCGGGCCCTTGACTGACGTACCCGTCATCGGAGTGGATGCCCTGGTACGCCATGACGTGAAACACCTCGGAACGGTGAAGTGACGAAGGGCGTACGAGAAACCGCACCGACGTCGCACCTTCGGAAAGGGGGGTCATGAGACTGTTGCTCGTCGAGGACGACAACCACGTCGCGGCCGCCCTGTCCGCGATCCTTGCCCGGCACGGCTTCCAGGTGGTGCACGCCCGCAGCGGCGAGGAGGCGCTGCGGGCCCTGCTGCCCGCGGACACGGAGCCCTTCGGCGTCGTGCTCCTCGACCTGGGGCTGCCCGACCAGGACGGCTACGAGGTGTGCGGGAAGATCCGCAAGCGCACGGCGACCCCGGTGATCATGGTGACCGCGCGCGCCGATGTCCGGTCGCGGATCCACGGCCTCAACCTCGGGGCCGACGACTACGTGGTCAAGCCGTACGACACCGGCGAGCTCCTCGCCCGGATCCACGCCGTCAGCCGCCGCAAATCGGCCGGCGAGGACACCGTGCCCACGCCCGCCGCCGCTCTGCGCCTCGGGCACCTCCACCTCGAACTGCCCACCCGCCGGGTCAGCGTGGACGGATCGGAAGTCCAGCTCACCCGCAAGGAGTTCGATCTGCTCGCGCTGCTCGCGCAGCGCCCCGGTGTGGTCTTCCGCCGGGAGCAGATCATCAGCGAGGTGTGGCGCACGAGCTGGGAGGGGACGGGGCGCACGCTCGAAGTGCATGTCGCGTCCCTGCGTTCCAAACTGCGGCTGCCCGCACTGATCGAGACGGTGCGCGGGGTCGGCTACCGCCTCGTCGCCCCGTCCGCGTAGAGGCGTACGTCCCAGGTGCGCACCCGGCTGCTTCCCCTGCTCATCATTCTCATGGCGAGCGTGCTGCTCGCCCTCGGCTTCCCGCTGGCCGTCAGCGTCGCCGCCGCCCGGCAGCAGAGCGTCGTCATCGACCGCATCGACGACACGGCACGCTTCGCCGCGCTCGCCCAGTTCATCGCCGAGCGGACCCCCGGTCACGAGGAGCGGCGCCGCACCCTGCGCAGCGAACTCGACACGTACGCATCGGTGTACGGAATCCGCGCCGGTGTCTTCTATCGCGACAACAGCGCCATGGCGAAGGCCCCGGCCACCTGGCAGCTCCCGATCGAGGGGGAGGGGAGAGAGGCCTTCAAGGAGGCGCTCCTGGGGCGGCGCAGCCACGATCCGCCGCAGGTCTGGCCCTGGCAGCGCGGCAGGATCGTCGTCGCCTCACCCGTCGTACGGGACGGCGATGTCGTCGCCGTCGTGGTCATCGACTCGCCCACCGACGAAATGCGTGCGCGTACGCTGCGCGGCTGGTTGCTCATCGCGGCCGGCGAAGCGGTCGCGATGCTGGTGGCGGTCGGCGCGGCGATCCGGCTCACCGGCTGGGTGCTGCTGCCCGTACGGACCCTCGACGCGGCCACCCATGACATAGCCAGCGGCCGGATGAGGTCCCGGGTCGTGGCCTCCGGGGGGCCTCCGGAACTCAGGCGCCTGGCCCGTTCGTTCAACGAGATGGCCGACAACGTCGAGGATGTGCTGGAGCAGCAGCGCGCCTTCGTCGCCGACGCCTCGCATCAGCTGCGCAACCCCCTCGCCGCGCTGCTGCTGCGGATCGAGCTCCTCGCGCTCGAACTCCCCGAGGGCAACGAGGAGATCGCCTCCGTACGCACGGAGGGCAAGCGCCTCGGCCAGGTTCTGGACGACCTGCTCGACCTGGCGCTGGCCGAACACGCCGCGGCCGACCTGCAGCTCACGGACATAGGCGCGCTCACCGCGGAACGCGTCGCGTCCTGGCGGCCGGTCGCCGAGGAGAAGGGAGTCCGGCTCAGGGCGGACGGCTCGTCCGCCCTGACGGCCTGGGCGGACCCCATCGCACTGTCGAGCGCCCTCGACGCCCTCATCGACAACGCCCTGAAGTTCACCCCGGCCGACGAAGAGGTCCTCGTCACGGTCGCCGCCGGTCCTGATGACGTCACGGTCGTCGTCGCCGACCGGGGACCGGGCCTCACCGCACAGGAAATGGAGCGCGTCGGCGACCGTTTCTGGCGCAGCGCCCGGCATCAGAACGTGCAGGGTTCCGGTCTCGGGCTCTCCATCTCCCAGGCCCTCCTGGCCGCGTGCGGCGGCACCATCGGCTATGCGGCCCACGAGCCGCACGGGCTGCGAGTGACGGTGTCGGTGCCGCGCCGGGGCCCACAGGGCTGAGCGGGCGGGGAAGCGGCCGACGGCGCGGGGATCAGGGCCTGGGCGCGGGGATCAGGGCTTGACCGAGCGGTAGTAGCGCTTGGCCCCCTCGTGCAGCGGCAGCGGGTCGGTGAAGATCGCCGTGCGCAGATCCACCAACTGGGCCGCGTGCACCTCGCGCCCGATCCGGTCCCGGCTGTCGATCACGGTCCGGGTGAACGCCTCGGTCATCGCCGGATCCGTACGGTCCGTGGTCACCAGCACATTGGCTACCGCCACCGTCGGCACCGCCTGTCCCTGCTGTGCCTCGTGGTACGCGTCGGCGGGCATCATGGCCGACCGGTAGTAGCGGGCGGAACCGCCCACGGCCTGAAGCTCCTTGATCAGCTCGGCCTCCAGCGGTACCAGCTGGATCGCGAACCGGTCCGACAACTCCTGCACGGCGGAAGTGGGCAGTCCGCCGGACCAGAAGAAGGCATCGATCCGGCCGTTCTCCAGCTCCTCGGGCATGGTGTCGATGCCGCTGGGAACCGGTGTCACATCGTTCGTGGGATCGAGACCGGCGGCCGTCATCAGCCGGTCGGCGACCAGCCGTACGCCGGAACCCGGCTGCCCCACCCCGACGCGCCGGCCGATCAGGTCCGAGACCTTCCGCACCTTCGAGCCCCGGGGCACGACCAGTTGTATGTAGTCGTCGTACAGCCGCACACAGCCCCGCAACCGGTCCGCGCCGGGCCCGCCGTCGCGCAGATACGTGGCGAGGGCATCGGCGGTGGCGATGGTGAAGTCCGCCTTCCCGGTCGCCACCCGCGCGATGTTCTGCTGCGAGCCCTCGCTGGTCTGCAGCCGTATGGACACCCGGGGCAGGTCCTTGGCCAGGTCCCCCTTCAGCCGCTCGCCGTAGCGCTGGTAGACCCCGCTGCGTACGCCGGTGCTGAAGGTCAGCGTCCCGCTCGGCGCGGGTTCCCCGAGCGGGAGCAGCCACCACAGCAGCAGCCCGAGCACGACGACGAGGGCGGCGCAGGCCTGCAGGGCGCGCAGCCGGCCGATACGGGACAGTGCCTGGAGCATGGCGGCGATCCTGCCAGCCCGTCCCGGCGATGACCAGGGCAGGACCCCGGCGGTCCGGGGCCGCGGCCGCCTCCGTACCGGGGCCAGGAGGCCCTGCCCCCGGCCGCCGAGGTATTCATCATCGCGGCCCGGCCGGAGCCCTTACCCTGGACGGGTGAGCGGCAACGACGTGGCTGGTGGAGTAGTGGACGGTTTGAAAACGTACGAGGTGCGCACCTACGGGTGCCAGATGAACGTCCACGACTCGGAGCGGCTGTCCGGGCTGCTGGAGGACGCGGGTTATGTACGTGCCGCGGAGGGCTCCGACGGCGACGCCGACGTCGTCGTCTTCAACACCTGCGCGGTCCGGGAGAACGCCGACAACAAGCTCTACGGCAACCTCGGCCGGCTCGCCCCGATGAAGACCAAGCGCCCCGGCATGCAGATCGCCGTCGGTGGCTGCCTGGCACAGAAGGACCGCGACACCATCGTCCAGCGGGCCCCCTGGGTGGATGTCGTCTTCGGTACGCACAACATCGGCAAGCTGCCCGTGCTGCTGGAGCGCGCCCGCATCCAGGAAGAGGCGCAGATCGAGATCGCCGAATCCCTGGAGGCCTTCCCCTCCACACTCCCCACCCGTCGCGAGTCCGCCTACGCGGCGTGGGTCTCCATCTCCGTCGGCTGCAACAACACCTGCACCTTCTGCATCGTCCCGGCGCTCCGCGGCAAGGAGAAGGACCGCCGCACCGGCGACATTCTCGCCGAGATCGAGGCCCTGGTCGCCGAGGGCGTCTCGGAGATCACCCTGCTCGGCCAGAACGTGAACGCGTACGGGGCCGACATCGGCGACCGCGAGGCCTTCTCCAAGCTGCTGCGTGCCTGCGGGAGGATCGAGGGCCTGGAACGGGTCCGCTTCACCTCGCCGCACCCCCGCGACTTCACGGACGACGTGATCGCGGCCATGGCCGAGACGCCCAACGTGATGCCTCAGCTGCACATGCCGCTGCAGTCGGGCTCGGACACCGTCCTCAAGGCGATGCGGCGTTCGTACCGGCAGGAGCGCTTCCTCGGCATCATCGAGAAGGTGCGCGCCGCGATGCCGGACGCCGCCATCTCCACCGACATCATCGTGGGCTTCCCCGGCGAGACCGAGGAGGACTTCGAGCAGACGATGCACACGGTCCGCGAGGCTCGCTTCGCCAACGCCTTCACCTTCCAGTACTCCAAGCGCCCCGGAACCCCGGCCGCCGAGATGGCGGGGCAGATCCCCAAGGAGGTCGTCCAGGAGCGGTACATGCGCCTGTCCGCCCTCCAGGAGGAGATCTCCTGGGAGGAGAACAAGAGGCAGGTCGGCCGGAAGCTGGAGATCATGGTCGCGGAGGGCGAGGGCCGCAAGGACGGCGCCACTCACCGCCTCTCCGGCCGCGCCCCCGACAACCGCCTGGTCCACTTCACCAAGCCGGACGAGATGGTGCGTCCCGGCGATGTGGTCACCGTCGAGATCAGCTACGCCGCCCCGCACCACCTGCTCGCCGAGGGCGCCCCGCTGGGGGTACGGCGGACCCGGGCGGGCGACGCGTGGGAGAAGCGCACCGCCACCGAGGCCGCCAAGCCGGCCGGAGTGATGCTGGGCCTGCCCGGTATCGGCGCCCCGGCGCCCCTGCCGGCCGCGACGGCTCCCGGCTGCGGCTGCGACTGACACCGACGGGGGACGGGCGCGGCGGCGGGAAAGGGCCGCAGAGGCGCGGGACGGGCGACGGCGGGAGACGGGCGTGTTCACGCCCAGCCAGTACGCTGCCCACCATGCTTGTCGCCGCCGCTGTCTGCCCCTGCCCGCCCCTGCTGGTACCCGAGGTCGCCGCCGGTGCCGCGCCCGAGCTCGACGCGCTGCGGGACGCCTGCGCCGACGCCCTCGGCGTGCTCGCCGCGGCCCGGCCCGACCTGCTGCTCGTGATCGGGCCCGCGGACCTCGCGGGCCGAGGACCGCACCGCGAGGGAGCCACCGGCTCCTTCAAGGGCTTCGGAGTCGATCTCGACGTGCGGCTCGGGCGTGACCGCGAAACCGTGGCGGACCGGCCCCTTCCGCCGTCCCTGGCCGTCGGCGCCTGGCTGCTCGCCCGGGCACGGTGGGCCGAGGCGCCGGTCGAAGGGTTCGGCGTGGGGGAGCCGCTCGAAACCGACCGCTGTACGAGTACGGGGCAGGACCTGGCCGCAAGGGCGGAACGGGTGGCGCTGCTGGTGATGGGCGACGGCAGTGCCTGCCGTACGGTCAAGGCCCCCGGCTATCTGGACGACCGCGCCGAGGCGTTCGACGCGGCGGCCGCCCACGCGCTGGGCACCGCCGACCCAGGCGCGCTGATCGCGCTCGACGCATTGCTGGCCTACGAGCTGAAAGCGGCGGGCCGGGCACCCTGGCAGGTGCTCGCGGGCGCGGGTGAGGGGGCGGGCCTGCGCGGACAACTGCTGTACGAGGACGCCCCGTACGGCGTGGGCTACCTGGTCGCCACCTGGTCCTGACCGCCCGCCCGGACTCGCACCCGGGCTGATACGGACGACGGCCGTGCAGCGTCAGCGCTCCACGGCCGTGCGTCGGACTTGATTCGGTTCGGGGTCACGAGGCGGGCGGCGTACCGGGCGGCGTGCCGCCTTCGTCGTTCTTGGCACCACCCTCGTCGTGCTTGTGGGTCAGGCGCTCGACCACGTCCTTGGCCTTCTTCGTGCCGGACTCGATCTTGTCGCTGTACTTGCCCTTGGTCTTTTGGTCGACCGTCCGTGCGGCCTTGTCCAGCCCCTGGTCGATCTTGTCCCCGTGTTGATGCGCGAGGTCGCCGACCTTTTCCTTCGCGGGGCTCAGCTTGGCCTTCAAATTGTCCAGGAAGCCCATCGGGCACCTTCCCTGCTGGGGGACTAGGGCGGGCGTCCTCCTGCGGCCTCGCTGCCGGCCGCCTCGTCGGGCAGCCCTGGGGGCGAACGGCAAACCGTGAAAAAACGCCCGTATTCACTTACGAATTCTACTGGTACCGCCAAAGATCCGCGCCGTTCGGAGCGGAGGCGGGGCAGCGACGGGGTGGCGACGGAGCAGAAGCGGGAAGGTCGAACGGCCCCCGTTCGCAGCCGGTCACGTCACTCATTCGGGAAGAGGCCCGGAGGTTTGCGAGACTGGGGCGGTGAGAAGTTCAGCTCCCGCACCGCGGGTCATCACCGTCGTCGGTCCCACTGCAGCCGGAAAGTCCGATCTGGGGGTATTTCTTGCTCAGCAACTCGACGGCGAAGTGGTCAACGCCGACTCCATGCAGCTCTACCGGGGGATGGATATCGGCACCGCGAAGCTGACGCTCTCCGAGCGCGGAAACGTTCCGCATCACCTGCTGGACATCTGGGACGTCACCGAGACCGCCAGTGTCGCCGAGTACCAGCGGCTGGCCCGGGCGGAGATCGACCGGCTGCTCGCCGCGGGCCGCACCCCCGTCCTGGTCGGCGGTTCCGGGCTCTATGTGAAGGGCGCCATCGACGCCCTGGAGTTCCCCGGCACGGACCCCGGCGTCAGGGCCAGGCTGGAGGAGGAACTGGTCGAGCGCGGCTCCGGGACCCTGCACGCCCGGCTCGCCGCCGCCGACCCCGAAGCGGGCCGGGCCATCCTGCCGAGCAACGGCCGCCGCATCGTCAGGGCCCTCGAAGTCATCGAGATCACCGGCAAGCCCTTCACCGCCAACCTCCCCGGTAACGATGCGGTGTACGACACCGTCCAGATCGGCGTCGACGTGGCCCGCCCCGAACTCGACGAACGCATCGCCCTGAGAGTCGACCGGATGTGGGCGGCCGGACTCGTGGACGAGGTGCGCGCCCTGGAGGCGCACGGTCTGCGCGAGGGGCGCACCGCGTCCAGGGCGCTCGGCTACCAGCAGGTGCTGGCCGCACTGGCCCAGGAGTGCACCGAGGACGAGGCGCGCGTTGAGACCGTTCGCGCCACCAAGCGATTCGCGCGCCGTCAGGACTCATGGTTTCGCCGTGACCCGCGGGTCCACTGGCTCAATGGCGCCGAAGGGCACCGCGGGGAACTCCCGCACCAGGCGCTGGCGTTGGTCGAACGAGCGGTTACAGCCTGATCACGTGATGGCATCGGGAGGCCCTGCCCGTCATTTCGGCGACCGGGAGCGTGCCATCATCGAGCATCGATCGACCAGTGGAGTCCGAGTTGGGAGGGCGCGTGGCGATGGAGGCCGGCCCTCGCAACACAGAACAAGACGCACCGGACGCGCTGCATGATGCAGGAAGCTTGAGCCCCGACGGGCCCGATGAGCTCGAAACGACCCCCGAGGTCGAGGTCGAGCTCAGGCCCGCGCGGCGTCTGCGCATCTGGCAGCTCGCGCCGATCGTCATGCTCGCCGCCTTGGGATCGCTGATGTTCGCGTTCCCGTTGGCGTTCGAGTTCGGCGACGGCGGCGCGGTCGTCGCCATGCTGGGCCTGCTGATCAGCTGCTGCGCCGCGGGCTGGGGCATGATGGCCGCCCGCCGCGTGGGATACACCTGGCCCGGGCTGTCGCAGAAGGGCTCGGGCGAGAGATCCGACTGGCGCGTGATCGCCCTGTACGTCGCCGTGTGCGCCGCACTGGTCGCCCTGGCCATCTGGCGCGTGGCCCGGCTCCGCTGACGGACGCCGCGGTCCCGGCGACCTACGCTGCGCCCCGGCGACCGATGCCACCGCTCCGCCGGCGTGACGCCCGGCCGCTGTCCGGTGCCCCGTTGCCCGGCCTCTCCCTCATGCCCCGCCGCACGGCCCGGTCTCGTCGGCTGTCGGTGCTGCCTCGTACAGTTGCCCTGTGAGCACCTCGCAGATCGCCTTCCTCAAGGGGCACGGCACCGAGAACGACTTCGTGATCGTTCCCGACCCGGACAACGCCGTCGACCTGCCCGCGCCCGTCGTCGCCCGCCTGTGCGATCGCCGGGCGGGTATCGGCGGAGACGGGCTGCTGCATGTCGTACGGTCCGCCGCGCACCCGGAGGCACGGGCCATGGCGGACGAGGCCGAGTGGTTCATGGACTATCGCAATGCCGACGGTTCGATCGCCGAGATGTGCGGCAACGGCGTGCGGGTCTTCGCCCGCTATCTGCAGCGTGCCGGGCACGTCGAGGAGGGCGACCTCGCCGTCGCGACCCGCGGCGGTGTGAAGAAGGTGCACCTCGCCAAGGGCGGCGACATCACGGTCTCCATGGGGCGCGCGCTGCTTCCCGAGGACGGCGTCACGGTCAGCGTGGACGGCCGCGGCTGGGCCGCCCGCAATGTGAACATGGGCAATCCGCACGCGGTCGCCTTCGTCGACGACCTGGCGCACGCCGGTGATCTGCTCTCCGTACCGCCGTACAGCCCCGCGACCGTCTACCCCGACGGCGTGAACATCGAATTCGTCGTGGACCGCGGACCGCGCCACGTCGCCATGCGGGTCCATGAGCGCGGCTCGGGCGAGACCCGCTCCTGCGGGACGGGCGCCTGCGCCGTGGCCGTCGCCGCGGCCCGCAGGGACGGCTCCGACCCCGCGGAGACCGGCACTCCGGTCACGTACACGGTCGATCTGCTCGGCGGCACCCTCGTGATCACCGAGCGGCCCGACGGCGAGATCGAGATGACCGGCGCCGCCGTGATCGTCGCCGAGGGCGTGATCGAGCCGGCCTGGCTCGAAACATTCAGCGGCTGAGGCCTGCCGGGGCGTGCGAGCCCGGCATGATCCAAACGAGCGGCCCCGGAGCTTCGCTCGAATGGGTGATCCGTTTCACGCTGAGCGAGAGGCGGACTCCGCCACGTGGTGGGCTCGGTAGCATCAAGCACCGGCCCGGAGGCGCGACCGCACCTTCCCACCGCCGGTCGACGTCGCCGGAGGTGCCCCATGAGTGCAGAGGCCACCAACCCAGGTGCTCCCATCCGCAGACGGGGCCGTCCCCGGATCGATTTCCGCAGGCTCGGCCGCGTCGCGCTGCTCGGCCCGGTCTCCCGTGACCGGCTGCCCGACGCGATCGGCCATGTCGCCGAGGCCCACCGGGCCCACCACCCGGATGCCGACCTCTCCGTCCTGCACCGGGCCTACGTACTCGCGGAGTCCTCGCACCGCGGGCAGATGCGCAAGAGCGGCGAGCCGTACATCACGCACCCGCTCGCCGTCACGCTGATCCTCGCCGAGCTCGGCGCCGAGACCACGACACTCACCGCCTCGCTGCTCCACGACACCGTCGAGGACACCGAGGTGACTCTCGATCAGGTGAGGGACCAGTTCGGCAAAGAGGTCTGCTACCTCGTCGACGGCGTCACCAAACTCGAGAAGGTCGACTACGGAGCAGCGGCCGAACCCGAGACCTTCCGCAAGATGCTGGTCGCCACCGGGGACGACGTCCGGGTGATGTCGATCAAGCTTGCCGACCGGCTGCACAACATGCGCACCCTCGGCGTGATGCGCCCCGAAAAACAGGTCAGGATCGCCAAGGTCACCAGAGACGTGCTGATCCCGCTGGCCGAACGGCTCGGCGTGCAGGCGCTCAAGACCGAGCTGGAAGACCTCGTCTTCGCGATCCTCCACCCCGAGGAGTACGAACACACCCGCGCGCTGATCGCCGCCGCGTCTGCGCACCCGGACGCCTCCGGCGCCGCGGGCGCCCAGGACCCGCTCGCAGCCATCACCGAGAACGTCGGGGCGGTGCTGCGGGAGGCCGGCATTCCGGCAGAGGTCCTCATCAGGCCGCGCCACTACGTCTCCGCGCACCGGGTCAGGATCAAACGTGGCGAACTGCGCGGCACCGACTTCGGCCGGCTGCTGGTCCTCGTCGGCGAGGACGCCGACTGCTACGCCGTACTCGGCGAACTGCACACCTGCTTCACCCCGGTGATCTCCGAGTTCAAGGACTTCATCGCCGCCCCCAAATTCAACCTGTACCAGTCACTGCACACCGCGGTCGTGGGCCCCGACGGGGCGGTCGCCGAAGTCCTCATCCGTACGCACCGGATGCACAAGGTCGCCGAGGCCGGCGTCATCGCCCTCGGCAATCCGTACGCCGCGGACGGCGGCTCCGGGCCCCAGACCGCCGAACCCGCGGACGGAGAGCGCGCCGACCCGACCCGCCCCGGCTGGCTTTCCAGGCTCCTCTCGTGGCAGCAGTCCGCCCCGGACTCCGACACCTTCTGGACCACACTCCGCGCCGACCTCGCCCAGGACCGGGAGATCACGGTGTTCCACACCGACGGCGGCACGCTCGGCCTGCCCGCCGGAGCCAGCTGTGTCGATGCCGCCTACGCGCAGTACGGGGACGAGGCACACAGCTGCATCGGTGCCCGGGTCAACGGCCGGCTCGCCACCCTCGGCACCGTCCTGAGCGACGGCGACACCGTGCAACTGCTGCTCACCGAGGACATCGGTTCCGGCCCCTCGCCCGACTGGCTCGACCACGCCCGCACCCCCGCCGCCCGCATCGCCATCACGGGCTGGTTCGACGCCCATCCCGAGGACGACCCGAGTCCGCACGGCAACAGGCCCGCGGCGCCCAGGCCGCCCGGACCACAGCCCCGGGCAACCGCCGGTCCCGGCGGCGACAGGCCCGGGGTCCGCGCCGCGAACGCCATGGTGGACCGGCTGGACGCCACCGTACGTCTCGCGGGCTGCTGCACCCCCGTACCCCCCGACGCCGTCACCGGTTTCGTCGTGCGCGGCGGCGCCGTCACCGTCCACCGGCTGGAATGCCCCTCCGTCTCCCGGATGCAGTCCGTCGGCCGGGTGCCGGTCCCGGTGACCTGGGGCGACGCGGCCGGATGCCGGGTCACCCTGGTCGCCGAGTCCTTCGGACGGCCCCGGCTGCTCGCCGACCTCACCGAGGCGATCGCGGCGGCGGACGCGGCGATCATCTCCGCCACCGTCGAACCACCCAGCGAACAGCGCGTGCGGCACACCTACACCTTGCAGCTCCCCGACGCCGCAGGGCTGCCGGCGCTGATGCGCGCGATGCGTGAGGTACCCGGGGTGTACGACGTGAGCCGCGTCAAGCACCCGACAGCCACCGTCTGACTCCCCGTCCGGCTCCGCCGCGCAGCGCCATCTGCCGCGGTGATCTCGTTCGAGTGGCGCGGCGCGCGCCGCACCTGCCCGGGTGGGAGTCGCTGGTAGCGGTAGTTCATGCCGTTCATCTCCCGCCGTCTGCGGGCCGCTCTGCTGGCCACCGCATCGGCCACCCTCGTTGCCGCCGCCCTCCCCTCACCCGTGCCGCTCGGCATCGGCGATCCACTCTTCCCGCACCTCGGCAATCCCGGGTACGACGTCCTCTCGTACGACATCGGACTGACCTACCACGGCAGCAACAGCAAGCCGCTGGACGCCGTCACGACGATCGACGCGCGGACCACCGAACCGCTGGACCGGATCAACCTCGACTTCACCCGGGGCACGGTCCGTACGGTCGAAATCAACGGTCTGCGCGCCGACTTCGCCGTGGCGGACGAGGACCTGGTCATCAAGCCGCCCGCCCGGCTCCCGGCCGGAGTGCCGCTGCACATCACCGTCCGGCACACCAGCGACCCGCGCGGCGACCTGGACACCGGCGGCTGGCTGCGCACCGCCGACGGACTGGCCATGGCCAATCAGGCCGACGCCGCGCACCGGGTCTTCCCGAGCAATGACCACCCCGCCGACAAGGCATTCTTCACCTTCCGGATCACCGCGCCCAAGGACCTCACGGTGGTCGCCAACGGCCTGCCCGCGGGCACGGTCCGGCACGGTGCCGACACCACCTGGACCTACCGGACCGAACACCCCATGGCCACCGAACTGGCCCAGGTCACCATCGGCCGTTCCACCGTCCTGCGACGCACCGGGCCGAACGGACTGCCGGTGCGTGACGTGGTGCCGAGCGCCGACCGCAAGCAGCTGGAACCCTGGCTGGCCAAGACGCCCGCTCAGCTGGAATGGCTGGAACAGCAGGTCGGCCGCTACCCCTTCGAGACGTACGGACTGCTGGTCGCCGCCACCGACACGGGCTTCGAGCTGGAGACCCAGACCCTCTCGCTCTTCGAACGGTCCCTGTTCACCCAGACCGCCTACCCCAAGTGGTACGTCGAGTCGATCATGGTGCACGAGCTCGCCCACCAATGGTTCGGCGACAGCGTCTCCCCGCAATCCTGGTCCGACCTGTGGCTCAACGAGGGACACGCCACCTGGTACGAGGCCCGCTACGCCGAGGAGCACTCCGGCAAGGCACTGGAAGGCCGCATGCGCGAGGCGTACACCAAGTCCGACGGCTGGCGCGCCGCGGGCGGACCGCCGGCCCGCCCCGACATTCCGGCGCCCGGACAGAAGCTCAGCTTGTTCCGGCCGGTGGTGTACGACGGCAGCGCACTGGTCCTTTACGCGCTGCGCCAGGAGATCGGCGAGAGCGCGTTCGACCGCCTGGAGCGGACGTGGGTGAAGAAGCACCGCGACTCGAACGCCGCCACCGCGGACTTCGTCCGGCTGGCGTCACAGACCGCGGGCCGCGACCTGACCACGTTCTTCGACGGCTGGCTGTACGGCGCGAAGACCCCGCCGATGCCGGGGCATCCGGACTGGCACAGCGCCAAACCCGCCGGACAGCGGTAAACCCGAGTGACGGGCCCCGCGGACCATGCCACTATCGTCGGGTCGCCGCGGCGGCCCCACCGTGAATTTCCGACAGCGGGAATCATCGGGAAAGGTCACGCGTTGTGACTGATGTAACGGACTCCCATCGACGTAAGGATCCAATGACCTCCTCTTCTTCCCTTCCCCAGGACGCGCAGGAAGCGCAGAGCGCTACGGAGAATGTCACCGAGAGCCTCACCGAGAGCCTTCGGGCCGACGCCCTGATGGAAGAGGACGTCGCCTGGAGCCACGAGATCGACGGAGAGCGGGACGGCGAGCAGTTCGACCGTTCGGAGCGCGCCGCGCTGCGGCGTGTGGCGGGACTCTCCACCGAGCTCGAGGACGTTACCGAGGTCGAGTACCGGCAGCTGCGCCTGGAGCGTGTGGTGCTGGTCGGCGTCTGGACCTCGGGGACCGCGCAGGACGCGGAGAATTCCCTCGCGGAGCTGGCGGCACTCGCGGAGACGGCGGGCGCCCTGGTGCTCGACGCCGTGTTCCAGCGCCGCGACAAGCCCGACCCGGCCACCTACATTGGCTCGGGCAAGGCCCTGGAGCTGCGCGACATCGTCCTCGAATCAGGGGCCGACACCGTCGTGTGCGACGGTGAGCTCAGCCCCGGCCAGCTGATCCACCTGGAAGACGTGGTCAAGGTCAAGGTGGTCGACCGGACCGCCCTGATCCTCGACATCTTCGCCCAGCACGCCAAGTCCCGGGAGGGCAAGGCACAGGTCTCGCTGGCACAGATGCAGTACATGCTGCCGCGGCTGCGCGGCTGGGGTCAGTCGCTCTCCCGTCAGATGGGCGGCGGCGGTTCCAGCGGCGGTGGCGGAATGGCCACCCGTGGTCCCGGTGAGACCAAGATCGAAACGGACCGGCGTCGGATCCGCGAGAAGATGGCGAAGATGCGCCGGGAGATCGCGGAGATGAAGACCGGCCGCGACATCAAGCGCCAGGAACGCAAGCGCAACAGGGTGCCGTCGGTCGCCATCGCCGGCTACACCAACGCGGGCAAGTCCTCGCTGCTCAACCGGCTGACCGGTGCGGGCGTCCTCGTGGAGAACGCCCTGTTCGCCACCCTGGACCCGACCGTGCGCCGGGCCGAGACGCCGAGCGGCCGGATCTACACCCTGGCCGACACCGTCGGGTTCGTACGGCATCTGCCGCACCACCTCGTCGAGGCGTTCCGCTCCACCATGGAGGAGGTCGGTGAATCCGATCTGATCCTGCACGTGGTGGACGGCTCGCACCCGGTGCCGGAGGAGCAGCTCGCCGCGGTGCGCGAGGTGATCCGCGACGTGGGCGCGGTGGACGTGCCCGAGGTCGTGGTGATCAACAAGGCGGATGCGGCCGATCCGCTGGTGCTGCAGCGGCTGCTGCGCATCGAGAAGCACGCGATCGCCGTCTCGGCGCGTACCGGAGCCGGTATCGACGAGCTGCTCGCCCTCATCGATGCGGAGCTGCCCCGGCCCTCGGTCGAGATCGAGGCGCTCGTGCCGTACACCCAGGGTGGACTCGTCTCCCGGGTGCACGCCGAGGGCGAGGTGATCTCCGAGGAACACACGTCGGAGGGCACCCTGCTCAACGCCCGGGTCCATGAGGAACTGGCGGCTGAGCTCTCCTCGTTCGTCCCCGTGGCGCACTGACGGCAAGCGCGGTACAGCTCCGTACGGACCGATGGCCCGCTCCCCTCGTCGGGAGCGGGCCATCGGTCGTTCGGCCTTCTGGCCCCCGGCGGGCAACTGTCGCGCAAGGGGCTCCGATGGACCGTCACCGTCAACCGGACCGGTCCGGGTGACGGTCCGTCGTCACTGTCCCGCGTACTTCTTGCTGACCGATTCGTAGACGCCCTTGGCTTCCTTGCCGAAGCGCGGCCCGGCCAGCCAGCCTGCCGTCACCGGGCCGATGGAGGTGTTCGAGACCAGTGCGGGCTTGCCGTCCCGGCCCGCCGCGACCCAGCCACCACCGGAGGCACCGCCGGTCATGGTGCAGCCGATGCGGTACATCGTGGGGTCCTGCGCGGCCAGCGAGAGCCGGCCCGGCTTGTCGGCGCACTGGAACGCCTTCTGACCGTCGTACGGAGGAGCGGCAGGGAAGCCGGTGGCCGTCATGCCGGCGATCTCCGGCACGGCCGGGGCGTTGAAGTCGACGGGCAGCGCGGAGCCGACCGTCTCCTCCAGGGACTTGCCCGTCGAGCCCTTCTCCGGCGTGACGTGCAGCACCGCGAAGTCGTACGGGGCGCCCTGCCCGCCGACCGAGGAGCCCTGCGAGATCCACTGGTCGGACGTCTGCGCCCACTGACCCCACCACACGCCGTAGGGCGCGATCTCCTGCTTGCTCGCCTTCTCCAGCTCGGCGGTCGACAGACCGCTGTTGTTGTACGAGGGCACGAAGGCGATGTTGCGGTACCAGCCGCCCTTCTTGCCGGCGTGCACACAGTGTCCGGCGGTCCACACCAGGTTGGACTTCCCGGGGTGCGCCGGGTCCTTCACCACGGTCGCGGAGCAGACCATGGAACCCTCGGGGCTGTCGAACAGCAGCTTCCCGGACTCCGCGGCATTGGCGTGGTACGGCGTCCGTACGCCGGCGGCCTGGACCGGTGCGGGCGTCGGGTCCGTCACGCCCGCATCGCCCGAGATGTCGTTGTCGACCGGCTTCTCCGGCGACTTGTCGGCCTCCCGCATCCGGTCCGGGTCCCAGAGGCCCTCGATGATCGGATTGACGAAGTCCTTGGCCTCACGAAGCCACTTGTCCCTGTCCCAGTTCTTCCACTCGCCGTTCTTCCACTGGTCGAGGTCGATCCCGTGTTCCTTGAGCCGGTCCTTCAGATCGTCCGGAATGGTGATCTTGCCGTTCGAGGACTGGTCGGCCGGAGTGCTCGGCTTGTTGCCGGCATTGTCCTCGTCGGGCCCGCAGGCGGTGGCGGTGAGTGCGAGGACCGCGGCGACCGCGGCCACGGCGAGCGCCGAGGAACGCGTGCGGCCTGCGCTCCCCCGACGGCTGGCGGGAACTGGTCGAATGAGTCGCATGTGGTGATCCCCCTGGGACTTCGTAACTCAAGACTTCTTTACTGCACTTCGGCAATGCTCCGAGCCACCTGCTCCGAACGTCCGGCGGACATCCGAAAAACTGCCCGAGCCTTCCGTGCGGCCCCCACTATGCCGGTGCCGATGGGGACGGTACGCAGCAGGGCCACGGTTCCGCCCCCGCAAGGATCTTCGGATATACCCGTGATCCACCGCGACCGGCGTCGTTGGTACGTGCGAGGGACTCGAGGACAGCGTTCATCCCCGTAGTCCGTCCGTACGCCGACGTACTGACGTGCAACGCAACTGTTACAGCAGGAGGATCAACAGCCGTGGCCGTGACCGAACCAGCTCCGGTGGCAGTACCGGCGGTGCACGAGGGGATCCTGCGCCGCCAATCGCTGCGCGAATCCGCCGCCCGTACCTACGCGCGCTCACTGCCGATCGTGCCGGTACGGGCCCGTGGGATGACGATCGAGGGTGCGGACGGGCGGCGATACCTCGACTGTCTCTCCGGGGCAGGCACCCTGGCGCTCGGGCACAACCACCCGGTGGTCCTGGAGGCGATCAGGAGAGTGATCGACTCGGGTGCACCGCTGCATGTGCTCGACCTCGCGACCCCGGTCAAGGACGCCTTCACCACGGAGCTGTTCGCCACCCTGCCGCGGCAGTTCGCCGACAACGCCCGGATCCAGTTCTGCGGACCTGCCGGTACGGACGCCGTGGAGGCGGGCTTCAAGCTGGTCCGTGCCGCGACCGGACGCAGCGGACTTCTCGCCTTCACCGGCGCCTACCACGGGATGACGGCGGGAGCCCTGGCCGCTTCGGGCGGCGCCGAGGACGTACGGGTGACGAGGCTGCCTTTCCCGCAGAACTACCGCTGCCCCTTCGGTATCGGCGGCGATCGCGGCGCGGAGACGGCCGCCCGGTGGACCGAGAGCCTCCTGGACGATCCCAAGGGAGGCGCACCCGCGCCGGCCGGCATGATCCTCGAACCGGTGCAGGGAGAGGGCGGCGTGAACCCCGCCCCCGACGACTGGATGCGCCGGATGCGTGAGATCACCGAGACCCGGTCCATCCCCCTGATCGCCGACGAGGTCCAGACGGGCGTCGGCCGCACCGGTGCCTTCTGGGCGGTCGAACACAGCGGGATCGTGCCCGATGTGATGGTGCTCTCCAAGGCCATCGGCGGTTCCCTCCCGCTCGCGGTGATCGTCTACCGTTCCGAGCTCGACACCTGGCAACCGGGCGCCCACGCCGGCACCTTCCGGGGCAACCAACTCGCGATGGCGGCCGGCACGGCCACCCTTTCCTTCGTGCGGGAGAACCAGCTCGCCGAGCGCGCCGCGATGCTCGGCGCCCGGATGATCGCACGCCTCCAGGCACTGGCCACGGACCACCCGTCCATCGGAGACGTCCGCGGACGGGGCCTGATGATCGGAGTGGAACTCGTCGACCCCGAGGCCGCCCCGCAGGGCGGCAGCCCCGAGCCGCCGCCCGCCCCGGCCCTCGCCGCCGCCGTCCAACAGGAATGTCTGCGCCGCGGCCTCATCGTCGAACTCGGCGGACGCCACTCGACCGTCGTGCGGCTCCTGCCGCCCCTCACTCTCACCGACGAACAGGCAACAGCGGTCGTGGACCGCCTCGCCGACGCCCTGGCAGCTGCCGAGCGCCTGCCGCACCGCAGGAACACGACCGGGTCGATCCGCTGACCCCGGACACCATCACAAGGAAGACCGCCGTGAACCCCACCCCCGCGCCCCAGGCCGACGGCCCTCCCCCCACCCAGCAGCGAGGACAGGACGCATACACCGGCAACCTCGTCGTCGAGCACACCACCGTGCCGCGCCAGAAGGCGGCACCGCACGACGAGCGGTACGCCCCGAAGTGCCCGAACACCGGCGCGGCACCCGCCGATCTCCTCGACCATCCGGATCCGCTGCGTGCCGCCGACACGGCGGGTGCCGAGAACCTGCTCCGCTGCTGGGTCCGGGAGAGCGACCTCTCCCGGCCGGCCGGGGACACCCTCCGGATCCCCCTCCCCGCAAGCGGAACCGCACTGCTCGTCCCCGTCGTCTACTGGTCCGCGACGGGCTGGCACCGCTTCGGCACGCCTGTCCTGGAGGGGGCGCCCGAAGGAGCGCCGACGGCCGACGCCGTCACGGTCGCCGCTCTCCTGGGGCGCGAGGCCGACCACCACGAAGGCGCCGACCTGGTGGCCCGGGTCGCCGACTCGGTACGGCGGACCGCCGGCTTCATCGTCGAACGGCGCCGCACTCCGGACGCTCCGCCGGAAGCGGACTTCTTCCTCACCGCCGAGCAGTCACTTCTCCTGGGGCACCCGCTCCACCCCACCCCCAAGAGCCGCGAGGGCCTTTCCGACTCCGAATCCCGCCGCTACTCACCCGAGTTGCACGGCTCCTTTCCGCTGCACTGGATGGCCGTCGACCGGTCCGTGCTGGCCACCGACTCCGCCTGGACCGACGGAGGGCGTCCCGTGCCGGCCACGGAGCTGGCCGCCTCCCACGCCGGAGGAGTGCGGCTCCCCGACAACACCGCACCGATTCCGCTCCACCCCTGGCAGGCCCGCGAACTCGGCCACCGGCCTGAAGTGGTCGCCCTGCTCGACGCCGGACTCCTTCACGACCTGGGACCGCACGGGAAGCACTGGCACGCCACCTCTTCCGTCCGTACCGTGCATCAGCCAGGTGCCGAGGTCATGCTCAAGCTCTCCCTCGGTGTCCGCATCACCAACTCCCGTCGTGAGAACCTCCGCAAGGAACTCCACCGCGGAGTAGAGGTCCACCGGCTGCTCCGCAGCGGACTCGCTGCGCAGTGGCACGCCGTCCACCCGGGCTTCGACATCGTCCGCGACCCCGCCTGGCTCGCCGTCGACGGCCCGGACGGAGAGCCCGTCGCGGGCCTCGACGTGATGCTGCGCCACAACCCGTTCGGCCTGTACGACGACGCCGTCTGCATCGCCGCGCTCACTGCCCCGCGCCCCTGGCCCGGCCGGGTCGGCATGTGTTCCCGCCTCGCCGAGATCGTTCTCTCCCTGGCCGCCGCCACCGGAAGAGCTGTGGGAGCCGTCGCCACCGAGTGGTTCCTGCGCTACCTCGACCGCGTCGTACGCCCCGTGCTCTGGCTCGACGCCCACGCGGGTGTGGCGCTCGAAGCCCACCAGCAGAACACCCTGGTGCTGCTCGACCCGCACGGCTGGCCCGTCGGCGGCCGGTACCGCGACAACCAGGGCTACTACTTCCGGGAGTCCCACCGCGCAGCACTGGAGCACCGGCTCCCCGGCATCGGATCGGTCAGCGACACCTTCGTCTCCGACGCGGTCACCGACGAACGGTTCGCCTACTACCTCGGCATCAACAATGTGTTCGGCCTGATCGGAGCCTTCGGCGCCCAGCGCCTCGCCGACGAGCACGTGCTCATCGCCGCGTTCCGTCGGTTCCTCGGCTCGGCCACCGCACTCGGCTCGCCGCTGCCCGCACACCTGCTGGACAGCCCCCAACTGCGGTGCAAGGCCAACCTGCTGACCCGGTTGCACGGCCTCGACGAGCTCGTCGGGCCTGTCGACACCCAGTCCGTGTACGTCACCATTGCCAACCCCTTGTATGTCTGAAGGACGATGACCACCGCCTGAACCGCCGAGAGGAGAGCAACACCGTGGCTCCCGCCGATGCGCACACCGACGCCGGTCCCGGACCTGCCCCACAGACCGACACGGGCACCGACGACACCCTGGACCTGCCGCTCTCCGAAGAACTCCTCGCCGTGTTCGGGGAGGACACACCGGCCACCGCCGTACAACCGCTGCCGCCGATCGGGCCCGCGTCATCCGCACCGGATGGCGCGGGCCCGGCCGCGGGCGCGCGGGCGACCGTGAGCAGAGCGGCCTCCTCCGCTCTGCTCGACCACCCCGCAGACTGGGGACCGGTGGCCACCCCGGCCGGTGTGTTCCAACTCGTCCCCGTGCGGCTGGAGCGCGATCTCGCCGTGATCAGCCGCTGGATGAACGACGCGGCGGTCTCGGCGTTCTGGGAACTCGCCGGATCCGAAGCCGTCACAGTCGCTCATCTGCGTCCTCAGCTCGACGGTGACGGACGCAGCGTCCCATGCCTCGGCGTGCTGGCCGGCGTCCCCATGAGCTATTGGGAGATCTACCGCGCGGATCTCGATCCGCTGGCGCGCCACTACCCCGCTCGCCCGCACGACACCGGAATCCACCTTCTCATCGGTGGCGTGAACGACCGTGGACGCGGTGTCGGTACGACCCTCCTCCGGGCCGTCGCCGACCTCGTACTCGACAACCGCCCCCTGTGCGCACGGGTTGTCGCGGAGCCCGATCTACGTAACACCCCGTCCGTCTCCGCCTTCCTGAGTGCCGGCTTCCGCTTCTTCGCGGAAGTCGAACTCCCTGACAAACGAGCTGCCCTGATGATCCGCGACCGAACCCACCGTGCCCAGCTGTGAAAGAACCGAACGCACTGAACGAACCGCTGCAACGCGTACACCGCTCGAACCCCATCGGTTCCACCCGGAGGAGTACCCGTGCCGAAATATCCTGCGAGCCATGATTCATCGGAGTCCGACGCGCTGCTCAGCACGCCAGAACTGAATCGGGCGGTCTGGGACAGAGCCGCCGCCCGACTACTCGCGAAGATGCTCGGTCAATTCGCCTACGAGGAAGTCATCGAGCCGGAAGCCATCGAACGGGAAGCCACCGAACCGCTCGGGCAGGCCGACGGCGGCGATACGTACACCCTCACGCTCGACGACGGTGGAACGCTGTCTTTCAGCGCCCGGAGGGGTGTGTACGGCGGTTGGCACATCGCCCCCGAGTCGATCCTGGAGACGTCCGGGGGCGTCCTGGAGGCACAAGCCGGAGCGGCAGGCACGAGCGACGGGGACGCGCCGGCGGAACGGCCGCGTGACAGCGACGGGGACGCACCGGCGGAACGGCCGCGTGACAGCGACCGGGGCGCGCCCGTAGAACGGCCGCGTGACAGCGGCCGCGGCGGCCCCGCCGATCCGCCGCTGGACCGGAACGGCGTGCCTGTCCTCATCCGCGATCCGCTGCAGGACCGGAACGGCGGCGCCGTCCCCTTCCGGGATCCGCTGCAGTTCCTCGCCCGCGCTCGCCACCTCCTCCGGATCGACGGAGCCACCCTCGGCCACCTCATCCGCGAGATCACCACCACCCTCGCCGCCGACGCCCGGCTGGACCACACCGCGCTCTCCGCCGCCCGGCTGGCCGACCTCGACTACGCCGAGCTGGAAGGGCACCAGACGGGCCACCCCTGGCTCGTCGCCAACAAAGGGCGCCTCGGTTTCTCCGCCACCGACGCGGCCCGCTACACGCCCGAGGCCCGCAGGCCGGTCGGGCTGCCGTGGATCGCTGTCTCCACCCGGATCGCCGCCTACCGCGGAGTGCCCGGCCTGGCGGCTCCCGAGCAGTTGTACGCACAGGAACTCGACCCGTCGGTCCGCGACTCCTTCGCCGCCGTGCTCCGCGCCCGCAACCTCGACCCCGACGGCTACCTCTGTCTTCCCGTGCACCCCTGGCAATGGGATGAATGGATCGTTCCGGTCTTCGCCCCGGCCATCGCCGCAGGCGACATCGTTCCGCTCCATGCCGACGCGGACCTCCGGCTGCCGCAACAGTCCATCCGCACCTTCGCCAATGTGACCCGCCCCGACCGGCACACCGTCAAACTGCCCCTGTCGATCCTCAACACGCTGGTCTGGCGGGGCCTTCCGACCGAACGCACCCTCGCGGCCCCCGCAGTCACCACCTGGGTCCAGGGCCTGCGCGACGGGGACACCTTTCTGCGCGAGACCTGCGGCGTCATCCTGCTCGGCGAGGTCGCCTCCGTGGCCGTCGAACATCCGCTCTACGACCGCCTCCCCGAGACGCCGTACCAGTTCAAGGAGATCCTCGGCGCGATCTGGCGAGAGCCCCTCCAGCCCAGGCTCGCGCCGGGCGAACGGGCCCGGACGCTCGCCTCGCTGCTCCACACCGACCCCCGGGGCCGCACCTTCACGGCCGAGCTCGTCGCCCGTTCCGGACTGACTCCCACCGCCTGGCTGACCCGGCTCTTCGCGGCGCTGCTCCCGCCGCTGCTGCACTTCCTCTACCGCTACGGCACCGTGTTCTCCCCGCACGGCGAGAACGCCATCGTCGTCTTCGACGAACAGGACGTACCGGTGCGCCTGGCGATCAAGGACTTCGTGGACGATGTGAACATCAGCTCCCAGCCGCTGCCGGAGCACGAGTCGATGCCGCAGGACGTACGCGACATCCTCCTCATGGAGGAGCCCTCCTTCCTCACCCAGTTCATTCACGCCGGACTGTTCATCGGTGTCTTCCGGTTCCTCTCCCCGCTGTGCGAGGAACAGCTCGGAGTCCCGGAGGTCGATTTCTGGTCACTCGTGCGGGCCGAGATCCTGCGGCATCACGCCCGTTTTCCCGAGCTCAAGGAGAGGTTCGAGTTGTTCGACATGCTGACGCCCCGCATCGAACGTCTCTGTCTGAACCGCAACCGTCTGCATGTGGACGGCTACCGGGACCGCCCCCGTCGCCCGCACGCGGCGATCCACGGGACTGTGCCGAATCCGCTCCACCCCTCCGTCTGAGTCCGGGAGTGATCGCCGTTGTCAGTGGTGCCCCGTAGGGTGGTCGGGCTATGACGAAGCCATCCCTCCCCGATCTCCTGCACGCCGCCGTGACCGCCGTCGGCGGTACGGAACGGCCTGGCCAGGCCGCCATGGCCACGGCCGTTGCCGAGGCTGTCGACGACAACGCCCATCTGCTCGTCCAGGCCGGTACCGGCACGGGCAAGTCCCTCGGCTACCTGGTGCCCGCGCTGGCGCACGGGGAGCGCGTCGTGGTGGCCACGGCGACCCTCGCGTTGCAACGCCAGCTCGTGGAGCGCGACCTTCCGCGTACGGTCGACGCCCTGCATCCGCTGCTGCGCAGACGCCCCCAGTTCGCCATGCTCAAGGGCCGGTCGAACTACCTCTGCCTTCACCGACTCCATGAAGGTGCGCCGCAGGACGAGGAGGAGGGGCTCTTCGACCAGTTCGAGGCCGCGGCCCCGTCGAGCAAGCTCGGTCAGGATCTCCTGCGCCTGCGGGACTGGTCGGACGAGACCGAGAACGGCGACCGTGACGACCTCACCCCGGGCGTCTCCGACCGTGCCTGGGCGCAGATCTCGGTGTCCTCCCGCGAATGCCTGGGCGCAAGCAAGTGCGCGTACGGCGCGGAGTGCTTCGCGGAGCTGGCCCGCGAGCGTGCCAAGCTCGCCGACGTCGTCGTCACCAATCACGCCCTCCTCGCCATCGACGCCATCGAAGGCGCTCCGGTGCTCCCGCAGCACGAGGTTCTGATCGTCGACGAGGCGCACGAGCTGGTCTCCAGGGTCACCGGAGTCGCCACCGGCGAGCTCACCCCCGGCCAGGTCAACCGCGCCGTGCGCCGCGCGGCCAAGCTGGTCAACGAGAAGGCCGCCGACGCCCTGCAGACCGCGTCGGAGGGCTTCGAGCGGGTGATGGAGCTGGCGCTGCCCGGTCGTCTGGAGGAGGTCCCCGAGGACCTCGGCTACGCGCTGCTGGCGCTTCGCGACGCCGCGCGTACGGTGATCTCGGCCATCGGCGCCTCCCGCGACAAGTCCGTCCAGGACGAGGACGCCGTCCGCAAGCAGGCCCTGGCGGCCGTGGAGACGATTCATGGCGTCGCCGAGCGCATCACCCAGGGCTCGGAGTACGACGTCGTCTGGTACGAGCGGCACGACCGTTTCGGCGCCTCCGTGCGGGTCGCCCCGCTCTCCGTCTCCGGACTGCTGCGCGAGAAGCTCTTCACTGAACGGTCCGTCGTCCTCACCTCGGCCACGCTCAAGCTCGGCGGGGATTTCAACGGAGTGGGGGCGTCGCTCGGACTCGCCCCCGAAGGCACCACGGGCGACGACATTCCGCAGTGGAAGGGGCTCGACGTAGGGTCGCCCTTCGACTACCCGAAGCAGGGCATCCTGTACGTCGCCAGGCATCTGGCCACGCCCGGTCGTGAGGGTTCCCGTACCGACATGCTGGACGAGCTCGCCGAGCTGGTGGAAGCGGCGGGCGGGCGCACCCTGGGGCTGTTCTCGTCCATGCGGGCGGCCCAGGCCGCCGCCGAGGAACTGCGCGGTCGGCTCGACAAGCCGATCCTGCTGCAGGGCGAGGAGACCCTCGGAGAGCTGATCAAGAACTTCGCGGCCGATCCCGAGACCTGCCTCTTCGGCACGCTGTCGCTCTGGCAGGGCGTCGATGTGCCCGGTGCCGGCTGCCAGCTGGTGGTCATGGACCGGATCCCGTTCCCACGCCCCGACGACCCGCTGATGAGCGCACGCCAGAAGGCGGTCGAGGAGGCCGGTGGCAATGGGTTCATGGCCGTCGCGGCGACGCACGCCGCGCTGCTGATGGCTCAGGGCGCCGGCCGACTGGTACGGGCCACGGGCGACAAGGGAGTCGTCGCGGTGCTCGATCCGCGGCTGGCCAACGCCCGGTACGGCAGCTATCTGCGAGCCTCGCTGCCCGACTTCTGGTACACCACCGACCGCAACCAGGCGCGCCGCTCACTCGCCGCCATCGACGCGGCGGCCAAGGCCAACGGCCAGTAGCCTGTTTGCCCCGGTGCCCGATGTCCGTGGGCCCGGGGCGGACGATGGCACAGGAAGGGCCCCGGGATCGGCGCAGTGGATCCCGGGGCCCGGTCGGAGCCGACGAGCCATCACACCCGCCGCAACACCGCCACCACCTTGCCGAGGATCGTCGCCTCGTCGCCAGGGATCGGCTGGTACGCGGAGTTGTGGGGGAGCAGCCACACATGGCCGTCCTCCCGCTTGAAGCGCTTGACCGTGGCCTCGCCGTCCAGCATGGCTGCCACGATGTCGCCGTTCTCCGCGACGGGCTGGCGGCGCACGGTGACCCAGTCGCCGTCGCAGATCGCCGCCTCGATCATCGAGTCACCGACGACCTTGAGGACGAACAGCTCACCGTCACCGACCAGCTGGCGGGGCAGCGGGAAGACGTCCTCGACCGATTCCTCGGCGAGGATCGGGCCACCCGCTGCGATCCGGCCGACGAGCGGCACGTACGACGCCGCGGGCTTCCCGGTCGTATCGGTGGGCTGCGAGCTGGGCTGGTCCGAGCCACGGACCTCGTACGCCCGGGGGCGATGGGGATCGCGACGAAGGAAGCCCTTGCGCTCCAGGGCCATCAGCTGATGGGCGACGGAGGACGTGCTGGACAGGCCCACTGCCTGGCCGATCTCCCGCATCGACGGCGGGTACCCGCGCCGCTGCACGGAATCCCGGATCACCTCGATCACGCGCCGCTGCCGGTCCGTGAGCCCCGAGCTGTCCGCCCGGATTCCTGGAGGTCGGCCGGGTAGCGAGCGCGCTGGGCGCACGGGTTCCGGCCCCTCCGTGTTCGTGACTGAGTCATTCATGGCATGCACCGGCTCGAGTCGGCTCTGGGAGCGGTCCTGGGCAGTGATGGTGGCACTGTCTGCGGTGGTGGTCACGTCGGCCCCTCTCGAATGGTCTCCCTAGCTGGACAACGGTAGTAGCTTTCGAAAGGTTGCGCCAAACACACGTTCGAGTGAAAAACTAATAAAAGTCTGTCGTGTGTTCACTGCTGGGTGTATGCGCGATGCGAAGGCGGCCGGGGCCCCGTTTAGGGCCGGCCGGTCGGACCGACCGGTTGGCTCGGGTGGTCGGCCCGGGTGGCGATTCGGCTCATTACGCTAGCGTCCGCCGGTGCGTCGACGCCACGCGGGGTCTCCTTCCGGTCGACGCCCGGGGGGTCGAGAAGGGTGCGGTCCGGTTCCGGTGGGGGGTTGTCGGAGTCCGACAGGTGGGGCCCCGCAATCCTGGCAGTCGCGCGGTTCCCGTAACCTCGTGGTCGGTCGTACGCTGCCTGCTGGCCGCCCGCGACGCGCGAAACGCGCCGGGGCCGAATGTGCGACCAAACCCAAGATCTAGTGGTTGGATTGCTCCAGCCGCCCAGAAGTTGTGGTCCCCGGTCCGCCGGGAGTGCGGCCATCGCCTATGCTTGAGACTGCTTTCGAGGGGCCCTGGCGGGCCCTGAAGAGGCCATTCAGTCGTGCTGTGAAGGAGGGTTGGGAGCTATGCACTGCCCCTTCTGCAGGCACCCCGACAGCCGGGTCGTCGACAGTCGCACCACCGATGACGGCACGTCGATCCGCCGTCGCCGTCAGTGCCCCGACTGCTCCCGCCGCTTCACGACGGTGGAGACCTGCTCGCTGATGGTGGTCAAGCGCAGCGGTGTGACCGAACCCTTCAGTCGTATCAAGGTCATCTCCGGCGTGCGCAAGGCATGCCAGGGGCGGCCGGTCACCGAGGACGCCCTCGCCAAGCTCGGCCAGCGGGTCGAGGAGGCGGTGCGCGCCACCGGCAGCGCCGAGCTGACCACCCATGACGTGGGTCTGGCCATCCTCGGCCCCCTGCAGGAACTCGACCTCGTCGCGTACCTGCGTTTCGCGTCCGTGTACCGGGCGTTCGACACACTTGAGGACTTCGAGGCCGCCATCGCGGAGCTCCGCGAGCGGCGGTCTCCCGTGGAGGAACGCGGGACCGGCGAGACCCTTGAGGTCCCCGTGCCCGCCGTCGCCGTCGACTGAACGACACCGGCCGATCGACACGGGTCCGTGGATCGGCGGCAGGCGGCTGTATAGACCTGCTCCGGGTGCTGTGCGCGGCACACGGAGTATCAGAGACAGACTGTGCCCCGGGAAGTTCTGGGCACTTCAGGGCGTTTTTGCCCACATATGGGAGGCGGCATGACAGAGACGGCGAGCGGCCCGGCACGAGGTTCCCGAGCCAAGGGATCCAAGTCGAGCAAGGGTCTGCGTATCGAGCGCATCCACACCACCCCCGGCGTGCATCCGTACGACGAGGTGACGTGGGAGCGCCGTGACGTCGTCATGACCAACTGGCGCGACGGTTCGATCAACTTCGAACAGCGTGGCGTCGAGTTCCCCGACTTCTGGTCGGTGAACGCGGTCAACATCGTCACCAGCAAGTACTTCCGCGGGGCTGTCGGCACCCCGCAGCGCGAGACCGGTCTGCGACAGCTCATCGACCGGATCGTGAAGACGTACCGCAAGGCCGGCGAGGACCACGGCTACTTCGCCTCTCCCGCGGACGCCGAGATCTTCGAGCACGAGCTGGCGTACGCCCTCCTGCACCAGATCTTCAGCTTCAACTCGCCGGTCTGGTTCAACGTCGGTACGCCCCAGCCGCAGCAGGTCTCGGCCTGCTTCATCCTGGCCGTCGACGACTCCATGGAGTCGATCCTCGACTGGTACAAGGAAGAGGGCATGATCTTCAAGGGCGGCTCCGGCGCCGGCCTGAACCTCTCCCGTATCCGCTCCTCCAAGGAACTGCTGTCCTCCGGCGGCAACGCCTCCGGACCGGTCTCCTTCATGCGAGGCGCCGACGCCTCCGCCGGAACGATCAAGTCCGGTGGCGCCACCCGACGCGCGGCCAAGATGGTCATTCTCGATGTCGACCACCCCGACATCGAGAACTTCATCGAGACCAAGGTGAAGGAAGAGGAGAAGATCCGCGCCCTGCGCGACGCGGGCTTCGACATGGACCTGGGCGGCGACGACATCACGTCCGTCCAGTACCAGAACGCCAACAACTCCGTCCGCGTGAACGATGAGTTCATGAAGGCCGTCGAGTCCGGCGGCAAGTTCGGGCTGCGTGCTCGGATGACCGGTGACGTCATCGAAGAGGTCGAGGCGAAGTCCCTCTTCCGTAAGATGGCCGAGGCCGCCTGGGCCTGCGCCGACCCGGGCATCCAGTACGACGACACGATCAACCAGTGGCACACCTGCCCGGAGTCCGGCCGGATCAACGGCTCGAACCCGTGCAGCGAGTACATGCACCTGGACAACACCTCGTGCAACCTGGCCTCGCTGAACCTGATGAAGTTCCTCAAGGACGACGGCAAGGGCAACCAGTCCTTCGAGTCCGAGCGCTTCGCCAAGGTCGTCGAGCTGGTCATCACCGCGATGGACATCTCCATCTGCTTCGCCGACTTCCCGACGCAGAAGATCGGCGAGAACACCCGCGCCTTCCGCCAGCTGGGCATCGGTTACGCCAACCTTGGCGCCCTGCTGATGGCGACCGGCCACGCGTACGACAGCGACGGCGGCCGCGCCCTCGCCGGTGCCATCACCTCGCTGATGACCGGCACCTCGTACAAGCGCTCCGCGGAGCTCGCGGCGGTCGTCGGCCCGTACGACGGCTACGCCCGCAACGCCGAGCCGCACCAGCGCGTCATGAAGCAGCACGCCGATGCGAACGCCGCGGCCGTCCACATGGACGACCTGGACAACTCGATCTGGGCCGCCGCGACGGAGGCCTGGCAGGACGTCATCCGCCTCGGCGCGAAGAACGGTTTCCGCAACGCGCAGGCCTCGGTCATCGCACCCACCGGCACCATCGGTCTCGCGATGTCCTGCGACACCACCGGCCTCGAGCCCGACCTCGCCCTGGTCAAGTTCAAGAAGCTGGTCGGCGGCGGCTCGATGCAGATCGTCAACGGCACCGTCCCGCAGGCCCTGCGCCGCCTGGGCTACCAGGAGGAGCAGATCGAGGCGATCGTCGCCCACATTGCCGAGCACGGCAATGTGATCGACGCCCCCGGTCTCAAGACCGAGCACTACGAGGTCTTCGACTGCGCGATGGGCGAGCGTTCCATCTCCGCGATGGGCCACGTGCGCATGATGGCCGCTATCCAGCCGTGGATCTCCGGCGCGCTCTCCAAGACGGTCAACCTGCCGGAGACGGCCACTGTCGAGGACGTCGAAGAGGTCTACTTCGAGGCGTGGAAGATGGGCGTCAAGGCGCTCGCGATCTACCGCGACAACTGCAAGGTCGGCCAGCCGCTCTCCGCGAAGACCAAGGAGAAGGGAAAGCCCGCAACGGATGCAGTCACGGCCAAGGCCGAGGACGCCATCCGCAGCGCGGTCGAGAAGGTCGTCGAGTACCGCCCGGTCCGCAAGCGTCTCCCCAAGGGCCGTCCAGGCATCACCACCTCCTTCACGGTGGGCGGCGCCGAGGGCTACATGACCGCCAACTCCTACCCGGACGACGGTCTCGGCGAGGTCTTCCTGAAGATGTCCAAGCAGGGCTCCACCCTCGCGGGCATGATGGACGCCTTCTCCATCGCAGTCTCGGTCGGTCTGCAGTACGGCGTCCCGCTGGAAACGTACGTCTCGAAGTTCACCAACATGCGCTTCGAGCCGGCCGGTATGACGGACGACCCGGACGTGCGGATGGCGCAGTCGATCGTCGACTACATCTTCCGCCGCCTCGCGCTGGACTTCCTGCCCTTCGAGACCCGCTCGGCACTCGGCATCCACTCGGCCGAAGAGCGTCAGCGTCACCTCGACACCGGTTCGTACGAGCCCTCCCTGGAGGACGACGAGCTGGACGTCGAAGCCCTGGCCCAGTCCGCCCCGGTGCGGACGGAGCCCCTGAAGGCGGTGGCTCCTGTGCAGGAGGCCGAGAAGCCGGCGCCGATGACGGCGCACACTTCGGCGGAGCTCGTCGAGATGCAGCTGGGCATCAGTGCGGACGCACCGCTCTGCTTCTCCTGCGGTACGAAGATGCAGCGCGCCGGGTCCTGCTACATCTGCGAGGGCTGCGGCTCGACCAGCGGTTGCAGCTGACAATGAGCGCAACTGCGTCTGATGCAACAGTGAGTATTTGCTGCTGAGGGCGCTGAGCTCCACTTGAGAGAGGGTGCCGACCACCGGTCGGCACCCTCTCGCGCGTCTTGGATCTGCGGAGACGAGGGACGTCGCACAAGCGATCCGTCGACGTCGCGTTCCATGCCCAGTGACGAGAGCCGCTGATCTATCAGGTTCTGCTTCCTGGGTGCCGGCCTCCGGGGTCGTGCGTCTCGACGCGACTCCAGGCGTGTTCGAGGCGATGCCGGACGGCTGGGCGGCCCATAGCGGTCTCGGCCGCCCGGGCTGGACTCCGGCACTACCCACTGGCTTCGCCTCCACGGTTTCCTGCGCCGTCCGACAGCCGGCGCCTCGCCCCGAAACGCCACATTCAGTGCCGAAACCCCACGTTCCGTGGCTCGGCGGCCAGGAGGACCTCGAGAGCGAAGAGGCATTGAGGGGCCCCGGGAAGCGGACCCCCGTGGGGCAATTCGAAGGCGGCCATGGTGCACGGCTGCATAGGCTCCCCACATGCCAAGCTCAGAACGTCAGCGGATCAACAGCTTCCTGTCCGCCTTCGCTCGCCGCCAAGCCGCGCACACCGTGGACCTCCCTGGCGGGTTCGCCGTATATGACGACGCCTTCGCCCATTCCCGCGCGAACAACCAGGTCGTCGTCGACACGGCCGTCGACCCCGAGGCGCTGCCGGCCATCGCGGAGGAGGCACTGGGGCATCTGCCACACCGAATGATCTCCGTCCTTGACGACGAAGCAGGAACGGCGTGCGCAGAGCCGCTGATCCGGGCCGGATACACCCACTCCACCTATCTGGTCATGCTGCACGCAGGCCCGGTGCCGGCCGGCGGACCTGCGGAGGAGATGGACCTCGACGCGATACGTACCCCGCTCGCCCGGCGATGGCGGGGCCTCCTTCCGGATGTCGACGACGAGGTCGTACGCCATCTCGTCGACCGACGCGAGGCTCGCCGACGCGGAGCCGACATCGTTCACTTCATCGGTGCCCGCGCGGAGGAGGGCGAGGTCGCTTCATGGGCCGACCTCTATCTGGACCCGGCAACCGGCACGGCCCAGATCGAGGACCTGATCACTTCGGAGGCCCATCTCAGGCGCGGCTACGCCGACGCCGTCCTGACCACCGCCCTGCGCCTGGCCGCCGACGCGGACTGCGGTACCCGGTTCCTGACCGCCGATGCGGCGGACTGGCCGCGCCACTGGTATGAGCGCCGCGGCCTCTCCGCCATCGGCCACTCGCACTGTTTCGAACGCGGCTGATCGCGAGCCCGGTCCCCTCCGTCGTGCAGCAGCGGCCGGGACCGGGGCCTTCGGCCGGTTGCCGTGCTGACCGTGTCCCGCGAGGCGTCAGGCTCCGGGTGTACGGCCTCCCATCGTTGCGGCGAACGAATCGGGGTCACCGTCGAAGCCCCGGACCGTGGCGTGGAACTCCCAGACACCGGAGGCGCTGCGGACGAACTCCACGACGGTTGCCGCGGTGGCGGCGCCGACCGCGGAGAAGTCGTCCTCCGCCAGATTCGTGTAGCCCTCCCGGACCTGTACACCGGTATTCGCTATCTCGGCGAATGTCTTGTGGCCGTCGCGCTGCTGAATGGCGACTCCGACGACGACCCGGGTGTACGCGGTCGACAACCGGCCCAGTTCGAGCGTCATCACCTCGTCGAAACCGAAGCCCTGGCCGGTCCTGCTGTCGCGGTTGAGAGTGATGGTGCCGTCCGGCGAGCGGCTGTCGAAGTGCACGAGGTACGCCGGACTGCCGTAGGGCGCATTCGTGAGGTAGGTCGCCGCGATGATGTCGAGGTCATGGGCCGGGGCACCCGGAGGACTGGGATCCCATTTGAGCCTGACTTCGACCTTCTCGATGTCCTTGTTGGGCGTGCTCATCGGACTTCCCTCCTTGGTTCGCCGCTGGGTCGTCGGGCCGTTGATACCACCCGATCATGTCCGTAACGGACCGTGGATCCAACCGGCTTGGCAGCCAGGGGCGGAATCGGGCCACTGCGTCGATCGACGGTTCGGCGTTCGCCGGATTGCCGATTCGCCGGTTTGCCGGTTCGCTGGTTCAGTGCGGAATGTGGCGGGGCGGTTGCTGCCGGACCTCTTCGCGGAAGGTTTCGATGGCGCTGCTGACCTGACGGATGAGATGGGCGTCCTCGATGCGGTCGAGATAGAGGCAGTTGCGGGCCACCGCGTCCAGTTCGAAGGCGAAGCAGAGTGTCATCAGAGGGTTGATGAAGAGTTCGCTGCCACGGGTGCGCGAGGTGAACTGTACGTCCCCGAAGGCTCCTTGGACGGCTGCGGCAATCGACCCGTTGACGCTGCTGGGGTGGTCGGGGGTGTGGTGGTGCGCGTGCGCCACCGCGTCGACGAAGAGGGCGCCTTCGCGAGTGGCTTTATCGAGCAGTAGTGGCTCTGGTTTCCGTGGAGGCTCACGGAAAGTGATGTCAGTGGCGGGTGGTGGGATGGCCGGACTCTGCCGTTGACCTGCTGGGAGACCACCGTGATGCCCGTGTACCCGTCTCTGACTCGCGCCCTGGCCGAGGCGTTGGTCGATGTCCTGTGGTTCATCGACGGCAGTGAAGAGAATCAGACGGATCAGGACGACGCCGTGAAGGTGCTGGAGGGCATCGCCCACCTGGTCACCAAGCTGTCGAGCGATCAGCGGCAGGAGTTGATCGATCTGCTCGGGGAGATGGCCGAAGTCGAGTCCCACCCGGCTCGGCGCGAGTTCCTGGCAGGGTTCCCGGAAGGATTCGGGCTTCTTGAGGATGCATCCTGACCGGTCTCTTCAGGAGTAGGGCAGGACGCGTTTGCGTAGGAGTTCGAATCCTGCGCGACCGAACATTTGGCGTTTCAGCATCTTGATCCGGTTGACATGATCTTCGACGACCCCGGAGTTCCAAGGTTGTGAGAGGCCGGCGATGACGGTGTCCAGGTCGCGTTCGAGGTGCCGGGCGCGCGGTCGGGAGTCCGCATAGATGTCGAACCCGCCCCCGACCCCCGTGACGAGGACGCGTTGGGCGGATTCGAGGCGGGAGAACAGGGGGTTGGTGTGCATCGAGGCCCTGGAGATCATTCTGCGTTTCTCGGCGATCGGTTCGTACTCCATCAGAGGGTGACCCGCGCCGGGTTCCGCACCGTACGATGGCGCGGTGCTGGTCAAGTGGATTCGTTGCACCGTGGTGGACCGTCGAGGTTTTGAACGGGGGCAGCGAAAGTGGGCGGGGCTGCTGGGTGAGCCGGGATTCAGGGGTCAGGGCGGCGGGTGGAGCCGAGGGCGTCCGGAAGTGGCGCATGTCTTCGCCTTCTGGGAGAACCGCGTCTTCTACGACTCGTTCATGGCGCGTGCCCACGACGGGTTGGCCGCCGCGCAGTCCGGCACGTACAGCAGCATCCAGGTCAAGCTGTTCGAGTACCGCTTCGATGTGAAGACCGGCTTTGAGCCGCGCTTCACCGACGCGGATGTCGTCAGGGTGGCGCACAGCAAGGTGCACGAGGACCGGGTCGAGCATTTCGCACTGATGCAGGAGAGGGTGTGGAACCCGGCGATGGCCGGCTCTCCGGGGATGCTGCGGGGGGTGTTCGGCGAGGCGCCGGGGCACGAGTTCCTTGTGTTGTCCATGTGGCAGTCGAGCGCCGAGCGTGGCAAGTACCGGGCGGGGAGCATCGAGCGGCTGACGCAACGGGCGCAGACCGAGGACGATGTGGCGGCTGTGGCAGGAGACGTGGTGCAGCTCGAACCGTCCTGGACGGTGTGATCTGACGGACGGACGGACGGACGGACGGTGCGGGGCGGGCGGGCGGCCGAGCCGGGTTCGGTCGGATGACTGGCGCGGTCGAGGTTGTGCACGTGGGCGATTGGGTCGCTGATCAGGCGGGTTCGGCCGAGGCCCGGGTGGGCGGGGCCGAGGTGGGCGGGGTGCTGAAGACGCCCGCTCGGGCAGCTGCCAGCGCCGCGTCCGCGGACTGGTCGGCCAGCCTCTCGTCGATGGGTTCACGGGTGATGAACAGCCTGAAGAACAAGGGGGAGGTCACTGCCCTGACCAGCGCTCCTGCGTCCGTGCGCCGGTCCAGTTCGTTGCGCGCGACAGCGCGCGCGACGATGACCTCGCAACGGGCGAACCGTTCGGCGTAGAAGCCGCGCAGCGCCTCGGCTGCGCGCCGGGACTGGAAGGCCGCGGCGACGAACGCAGTCGGCGCGGCCGCTGTGTCGGGGTCGGTGAAGGCGGCGGCCGTCGTGTGTGCGAGGGCGCGCAGATCTCCCTCCAGGGTTCCGGTGTCGGGCGGTGTCCAGCTGTCCTCCCCGGCCAGATCCAGGGCATCCACGACCAGTCCTTCGAGGTTTCCCCAGCGGCGGTAGAGGGTCGTCTTGTGGATGCCGGAATGCTCGGCGACGTATTCGACGGAGAGGCCCGGGTAGCCATGCTCGACGAGCCCGGTGAGGACGGCATTCCGGACCGCCGCGCGGGTGCGAGCGGTGCGACCTCCGGGGCGGTGGCTACCAGGGGCGAGCGGGGCTGCCGGAACGGCGGTCTCCGGGGCGGCTCTTCGTTCGGTCAATTGCTACTCCTGTTGCGTTAGTGCGTTCCAGTGTGCCACGCTCATGCTTAATGCAACAGTGGTTGCGTTTGATGGGAGTCGGTGGGCGGCCTGGGACCATTCCCGGCAGCTCCCCGCTGGTCGCTGCTGCTTCCGTTGCTGTGGCTGTCCGAGTTCGGAGGTGCCCGTGCCTACACAGATCTCGCTGCGCGATATCACCGTGACCCGCGGCGAAAGGCTGCTGCTCGACGAAGTCTCACTGACAGTGCGCCCAGGTGAGCGGATCGGCATCGTGGGAGAGAACGGCGCGGGCAAGACAACCTTGCTCGGCCTGCTCGCCGGCCTGGAACGGCCGGATTCCGGTGAGGCGTTCACGGCGTCCGACGGCAGCACGGGGCTGCTGGCGCAGACGCCAAGGCTGCCGCCGGACAGCGCGGTCCAGGACGTGATCGACGATGCCCTTGCGGAACTGCGTACCATGGAGCAGAAGTTACGGGAGGCCGAAGCAGCACTCGGTACGGCCGGTCACGCCGCCCTCGCCGCCTACGGAGACCTGCTCACGGCGTTCGAACTACGCGGGGGATACGGAGCGGACGCGCGTGTCGACAAGGCGATGCACGGCCTCGGTCTGGCCCGCATCGGGCCGGCCCGGCGGCTCGGCAGTCTCTCCGGCGGCGAGCAGGCACGGCTCGGCATCGCCTGCCTGATCGCGGCGTCCCCCGAGGTGATGCTGCTCGACGAACCCACCAATCACCTGGACGGAGCCGCTCTCGACTGGCTGGAGGGCGCACTGCTGTCCTACCGCGGCACGGTGATCGCTGTGTCCCATGACCGGATCTTCCTTGAGCGCGTGACCACAGCGGTGCTGGAGGTCGACTCCGACCGCCGGACCGTTGTGCGCTACGGCGGTGGATACGAGGGATTCCGGACCGAGCAGACCGCCGCACGGCGACGCTGGGAACAGTCCTATGCGCAGTGGTGCGAGGAGACGGCCCACCTGGAGGAGTACACATCGACCACAGCCCACGATGTCGCGGCCGGCCGTAACATCAAGGACAACAACAAGATGGCGTACGACCGGGCCGCGGGCCGGGTCCAGGCCTCGGTGTCCGGGCGGATCCGCAAGGCCCGCAAGCGTCTGGAGCGACTGAGGGAGGAGCCCGTCCCCAGGCCCCCGGACCCGCTGCGCTTCACAGCCCGGCCCAGGGCAGGTGCGACCGAAGGGGAGCTGGTGTCCCTGACGGGTATACGGGTGGGCGATCGGCTCGCAGTCGACCGGCTCTCCGTAGCGGCGGGCGAGAGACTACTGATTCACGGCGGTAACGGAGCGGGGAAGTCGACTCTGCTCCGCGTCATGGCGGGCGTGCTCGGACCGGACGCGGGCCGCGTGGTCCGGCGGGGCGGAATCGGATACCTTGCGCAGGAGATACCGACGCACCGACCTGCGGAGCGGGTGCTCGCGACATTCGGCCGGGGACTGCCACTCACCGACGACGAACAGGAGGAACTGCTGCTCTCGTACGGACTGTTCCGGTCCCGGGATCTCCAGTTGCCGGTCGGATCGCTGTCCGCGGGGCAGCGCAGACGTCTCGCCCTCGCCCGTCTGCTGGCCAGACCCGCGGACCTGCTGCTGCTCGACGAGCCCGCGAATCACCTGGCCCTCGGACTGGTGCAGGAGCTGGAAGAGGCGCTGGCGCACTGGCAGGGCGCGATGGTGGTGGTCTCCCACGACAGGGCGCTGCGCCGCCGCTTCACGGGCGACATCCGTCGGATGGAGTCCGGACAACTGCTCGAATGAGCCGCAGCCGATCTAGGGTCGGTACATGGCACGACCGCAACGCATTGTCCTCGTCCGGCACGGGGAGTCCGAGGGCAACGCCGATGACACGGTGTACGAGCGTGAGCCCGACCATGCGCTGAGGCTCACCGCGACAGGTCTCCGGCAGGCCAGGGAGACGGGCGTGCGGCTGCGCGAGCTGTTCGACGGCGAACGGGTCAGCGTGTACGTCTCGCCCTACCGCCGCACGCACGAGACCTTCCGGTCCTTCGGGCTGGACCTGGAGCGGGTGCGGGTGAGGGAGGAGCCGCGGCTGCGGGAGCAGGACTGGGGGAACTGGCAGGACCGGGAGGATGTGAGGCTGCAGAAGGCGTACCGGGATGCCTACGGGCACTTCTTCTACCGCTTCGCGCAAGGCGAGTCCGGGGCCGATGTGTACGACAGGGTCGGGGCCTTCCTGGAGAGTCTGTACCGGAGCTTCGAAGCCCCTGACCACCCGCCGAACGTTCTGTTGGTCACACACGGGCTGACCATGCGTTTGTTCTGCATGCGCTGGTTCCACTGGTCGGTGGCCGAGTTCGAATCGCTGTCCAATCCGGGCAACGGCGAGACCAGGGCACTGATACTCGGAGCGGACGGGCGCTACACCCTTGACCGGCCGTTCGAACGCTGGCGCACCCCTGAGCCCTACGGCATCACCGGATAGAGTGGAAGGGCGATGACAACCGCTGACTCTGTCTCCGAGCAACGTCTTGAGCGCGCCTTGGCCAGCCTGCGTGGACTGGCTGTGGGAGACGCGCTGGGTTCCCAATTTTTTGTGCCGGCCAACTATCCGCTGCTGAAGCAGCGCGGACTTCCACCCGGCCCCTGGCAGTGGACGGACGACACCGAGATGGCCTCTTCGGTGCTGGCCGTGCTGGTGAGGCACGAGCGAATCGATCAGGACGCGCTCGCTCATTCCTTCGCAGACCACCACGACTTCGACCGCGGATACGGCCCCGCCGTGAACCGGCTGCTCCGGCTCGTGCGGGAAGGCAGCGACTGGCGGGAGCTGGCGTCCGCGCTGTTCAACGGACAGGGCTCCTGGGGCAACGGTTCATCGATGCGCATCGCGCCGCTCGGTGCCTGGTACGCGGACGACCCGGAGCAGGCCACGCACCAGGCCGAGATCTCCTCGTACACCACGCATCAGCATCGCGAGGCGGTCGTGGGCGCGATGGCTGTTGCGGCCGCTGCCTCGCTGGCGGCGGCGTCCGCGGGACCGCCCACCCCGACAGAACTTCTCGACGGTGTGATCGGGCTCGTACCGCGCAGCGCGGTCGGCGCCGGGCTGCGCCGGGCACGCGACATGCTCGACTACGACGATGCCGGGACGGTCGCTGCGGTCCTCGGTAACGGCCGGCGCACCAGTGCACATGACACCGTTCCGTTCGCCCTCTGGTCGGCGGCGCGAAGTCTCGGCGATTTCGAGCAGGCCTTCTGGGTGACGGCCCAAGCGGGCGGCGATGTCGACACGACCTGTGCGATCGTCGGCGGGATCGTCGCGGCGGGCAAGTCGGGCGCACCGCCTGCCGACTGGTCGGCACAGACGGAGGAGCTGCCGGACTGGCTCCTGCGGTAGGGCGAAGCGCGACAACGGCGATGTCGATGACGATGGCGCGCGGCGTCGATCGGACGGCGCGACTGTCACGGTACTGCCACAGCCCTGCCTCGCACGGCCGGTAACCGTAAGGGGAAGTTACCCTTTCGGCCACGCCGCCCACGGTGATCATCCTGACGGGCGCGCACCGAAATGAGACGCCGGGGTGCCCCCGCGCTGCCCAGCGGCGGTGCGTGCAGACCCCGGTGAGGGAGGGGTCCCATGTCCGATCACACGTCAGAAACACCTCGGCCGGAAGATGCCCCCGAGGGGTCCCAGCGGTCTGAGGGGTCCGAACTGTCGGAGATGTCGGAACGGGCCGGGAGGCCCGGGACGGCCGCGATGTCGAAGGCCGCGATGCCGGAACCCCGCGGCGCAGCCGCCGAGCCGCCGAAGGTGCCGGTCTCCGGGCAACAGGATGGACCACAGCGCCCGCCCAACCCCAGGCAGCAGGGCAGACCCCAGGCCTCGGCGGTCTCACGACTTCGCCCGGCCAATCCCCCCGCCATCCGGACCGCGACACTCTGTTCCGTCCTGGCCACCGCGATACTGAGCGCCCTCCTGCTGGGTGACGGCCTCGGCCCGAACCTTCTGATCGTCGCGGTTCCCGCAGCGCTCGCGGCATACTTCGCCGCACAGGCAGCCGGTCGCCGACTCCGCCCATGGACAGGTGTCTGGGCGGTCGGTGGCCTTGCGCTCCTCGCCGTCCCGGCCCTTCGGGACGCCGGATGGCCCACCTTCCTGGCGGTCGTATCGGCTGTCGCGCTGGGCTCACTCGCCCTGCACGGCAGTCGCAGCTGGCTCGGGGTGTTTCTCGGTTCACTGGGCCTGTTCAGTTCCATCACCGATGGCCTGGCCTGGGGCGGGCGAGGCGTGCGTGAACGGATGGCAGGCTCCCGGGGCCGGCTCGGAGTCGTATTCCGCACCACTGGTGTGGCGGTCGTCCTGCTCATCGTGTTCGGGGCACTGTTCGCAAGCGCCGATGCCGCCTTCGCCGACGTGCTCGGCAACCTGATCCCGGATGTGTCGGTGGGCGACAGCCCCTGGCGGTTGTTCCTCTTTGTGATCGGCCTGGTCGGTGCGTTCGCCGCCGCGTACAGCGCAGCCGCACCGGTGCGGTGGGACGGCATCACCGTTCGACCGGGGAAGGCGAGCGGACGGCTGGAATGGGCCCTTCCGCTCATCGTGCTGAATCTGCTGTTCGCCGTCTTCATCGCCATCCAGCTCGCCGTGCTGCTCGGCGGATACGACAAGGTGATGGCCGAAACCGATCTGAGCTACTCCCAATACGCCCGTCAGGGTTTCTGGCAGCTTCTCTGGGCCACGCTCCTCACGCTGCTGGTGATCGCGATCGCCCTGCGCCGGGCTCCTCGCGGACGGGGGAACGACCGCACTCTCGTACGGAGCGTGCTCGGCACGCTGTGCCTGCTCACCCTCATAGTCGTGGCGTCCGCGCTGAGGCGTATGGACCTGTACGTCGATGCGTACGGTCTGACACGGCTGCGTATATCCGTGGCTGCGATGGAACTCTGGCTCGGCGTGGTTCTCGTCCTGATCATGGCGGCTGGCGTGTTCGGTGCCCGCCTGCTGCCGCGCGCCGTTGCCGCCAGCGCAGCCGCCGCCGTGCTCGCGTTCGGACTGGTCTCGCCCGATGGGCTGATCGCGGAACAGAACGTCCAGCGGTACCGCAACGACCACTCGATAGACATCGACTACCTCCAGGGCCTCTCGGCCGACGCCGTACCGGCCCTGGACACGCTGCCCGAGCCACTGCGCTCCTGCGCCCTCAAGGACATCCAACGGTCGCTGAGATCCTCGGACACCCCGTGGTACGCCAAGAGCTGGGGCGAGGCGCGGGCCCGGGGCATTCTGAGAAAGCGGGGCCCGAACGACCTGGCACAGAGCTGCGACGCTTCCCGTACGAGCGGCGGTGGCAGCGACCGCGGCGGTGACGAAGACGATCAGTACGACCCCTACGACCCGTACTGATGTGGGTCTGGCCGGACGGGTCTGGCCCGACTGGTACGAGCAGCGCACCGTTCCGTGCCGCGTTCCATGCTTCACGAATGTGACGCAGGCGCCGGGCAGCACCTCCAGTCCGTGATCCTCAGTGGATTTCTCCCGGCTTCGGCACAACTGTTCGCGACCGCCGAGTGCGTACATACAGGCTCGACCGGCGCGTGTACCGCAGCAAACTGAAGAACGAGGACCACGACCGTGCCGCAAACCGTTCCGCGGCGCGGCGTGCGGCCGGGGCGGCCGACGCCCGCCCCGGGGTGTTGTCGGCGTACCCATCGGCGTACCCTGACAGGCGCCATGCCGTACGAACCACCCACGCACACCGTCGAGCGCTCACTGCGCGCGACCACTGGTGCCAAGACCGTCGCCGGTGTCGACGAGGTCGGACGCGGAGCGTGGGCGGGACCGGTCACTGTGTGTGCGGCCGTCACCGGCCTTCGCAGACCTCCCGCCGGACTCACCGACTCCAAACTGATCAGTCCCAAGCGCCGCGCTGAGCTGGCCCCGTTGCTGGAGCGCTGGGTCACCGCGTTCGCTCTGGGAGACGCTTCTCCGCAGGAGATCGACGACCTGGGCATGACAGCTGCACTTCGCCTCGCAGCCGTGCGCGCCCTCGAAGCCATGCCAGTCCGACCCGACGCGGTGATACTCGACGGCAAACACAACTACCTGGGAGAGCCCTGGCAGGTCCGCACTGTGATCAAGGGCGACCAGTCCTGTATCGCGGTCGCGGCAGCTTCGGTGATCGCGAAGGTTCGACGGGACACGATGATGGCCGAACTGGGCGCGGCTTCCGGCGAGTACGCCGCCTTCGCCTTCGACGCCAACGCCGGCTACCCGTCGCCCGTGCACCGGGCCGCGCTGGAGGAGTGGGGGCCCACACCCCTGCACCGCCTTTCGTGGTCCTACCTCGACGCGCTGCCCAGGTGGCAGCACCTCAAGAAGGTCCGCTTCTCCGCCGAGGCGGCTGCACTGGAAAACGGGGGCCAACTCGGCTTCGACTTCTGATCGCGCACGTGTACCCACCCGCTGATGCCTTGCGCGTCGGCGTTTGATAGACAACCACCCATGCCTCTCACCCCCGAGGAGCCTCAGATTCACGAGAGCGCCCAGGGTCCCCGCGTCACTCCGGCCACAGGCCGCACCGCGTCGACCCCCCGTCCTGTACCCGGTCCGCGTTCAGCGGCCATGCCGCGCCCGGGTCGCCCGGGCCCCGGCCCCGCGAGGCCCGCGCCCCCGGCGCAGCGCCCGCACTCCACCTCCGGCCAGCCGCAGGCGGCACGGTCGGAGAATCGTTTTGCACCGCAGATCCAGCTGATCCCCGCCTCGGCCGCCGGTGCGCTCGACGCCGCCGACGAAGCGGTGGATCTGCTCCTCGACTCCGGACGCGCACCGGGCGACATCCTGGTGCTCACCACAGGAGAACAGCACCCGTGGGCTGTGCACGAACTCACCTTCGGTGAGGCCGCCTACTGGGCGCAGCACGAAGCCGGCGACGATGTCTTCTTCGCCGGTGCCACAGCCATGGACCGGCTCAAGATCCGGCCCGTAGTGGTCGTCGCTGTCAACGGTGACGGTGGTGACGCCGTTGCCCGTGTGTTGTCCGGTGCTCGTGAACGAGCAGGTGCCCTGCTGATCGTGTGCGGAGACCCGCAACTGATCAACGCAGAGCTCGGCGCCGGCGTCTGATCCGTAGGGGACGAAGGACTGTGGTGACCCGGCTGCCCGAGAGGGCGGCCGGGCCCGCGACGACGGATCAGCGTGCTGCGGTGCGCCGCAGTGCCTGAGCCGCACCCCCGCCGGTGCGCAGCGGAACCGGATCGGGGTCCAGCGACGTTTCGGCGAGCGCGGACGGGCGGGATGTGGAGTTGGGCCGACGCCCGCCCCGGCCCTCGCCCAACACCTGCCAGCCGCCGAGGGTCAGCGTGATGTACGCACCGCACCGCAGGCCGTGCAATGTGCACGCGTCCCGCAGGCCCCACATCCACGCCCCGTCCTCCTCCGTCCAACGCTCGTCGCCCTCACGGCAGTAGAGCAGTACGGCGGTGCGGGCAGGCGTGCGGCGACGAAGGTCGTGCGGAATCACCCGGCGCATGTGCGCCAGTAGAGCGTTGCGGAACTCCCAGCCGTCCGCGGTTATGGAGTGGCGGGCAAACGAGGCGCTGGCCGCGAGGCGTTCCTCATGGTCGAGTACGGCGACGACAGCGGTTTCCGGTGTGGGCCGGTGCCTGGCGTGCAGGCCGCTGACCACCTCGCGAGGGTTGCGCAGCAACGGTATGCCCGCTTCTGCCCACTCGGCCGGTTCGAGCATCCTGGCAAGGCGGTTGGCGGAGTCGACGGATGCCGAAGACGCCGATATCGAAGTGGCTGCGGACGGAGCGAATCCGAAGGTCACGGTCCTCCCTTCGCATACGCGCCCACGGTGCGGGCGGGGTCGAGTGAGGGCGCACCGCGGCACAGCCCTTCCGGGCCGCGAAAGGGCCGTGCGGGGAGCGAGTCCAATTCTTCCTGGCGTATCGGCGGGCGGCAACGAGCAATTGGCGCAGCTGACGGGAATCAGCCGGAATGACTCTGATATCCCTGCCCATGCCGTGCCCGGATGACGCCTCCCGTCACGCCTGAACAGCGAGGACCAGCGGAAACACCCCCTGTGCCCCGGCCCGGCGCAGCAGTCGCGCCGCCACGGCCAGTGTCCAGCCGGTGTCCGAGAGATCGTCCACGAGTAGTACGGGACCGTCCACCGTGGCCAAGGCGTCGGCCAGCTCGGGTTCCACGACCAGCGCTTCGTGCAGAGCCCGAACCCGCTGTGCGCTGTTGGTCTGCGAGACCCGCACACCATCGGCCTCCGGTGCATAGGTGACACTGCCCAGCAGGGGCATCCGGCCGGCCTCGGCGATGCCTCTGCCGAGCGACTGGATGAGCCGCGGCTTGCTGTGTGAGGCGATAGTGACCACTCCGACCGGTCGGGGTGCGGCGTCCTCACCCCGAGAGGCCCAGCCCCCGGGACCCTTGGCCCAGTCGGCCAGCACACGCACAACCGCGTTCGTCACGTCGTCCGGCACGGGGGCATCTGCCGTCTGCGCCGCCAGCATCGGACGCAGCCGGTTGCCCCAGCCGATGTCGGAGAGCCGACCCAGCGCACGGCCGGGGAACGACAGCTCTCCCGCGGGAATACGGCCCTTGAGGTCGACACCCACAGCGGCGAGACCGGTCGGCCACATCTTGCGGGGCTCCACCTCCACGCCGGGCCTGGCGAGCTCGCCCCGGGCCCCGTCCAGTGCCGCACCCGACACGTGGTCGTCGAAGCGGGCACCCGCGCAGTTGTCACAACGTCCGCATGCGGCTGCATTCTCGTCGTCCAGCTGGCGGCGGAGGAACTCCATCCGGCAGTCGGTCGTCGTTGCGTATTCGCGCATCGCCTGCTGCTCGGAGGCCCGTTGGCGGGCAACCCAGGCATAGCGCTCGGAGTCGTACACCCAGGGCTCACCCGTGGCGATCCAGCCGCCCTTCACCCGCCTGACGGCGCCATCGACGTCGAGCACCTTGAGCATGGTCTCCAGCCGGGTGCGTCTCAGGTCGACCAAGGGCTCCAGAGCCGGCAGCGAAAGCGGACGGCCCGCCTGGGTGAGAGCCTCGATCGTCCGCCGGACCTGCTCCTCCGGAGGGAAGGCAACCGATGCGAAGTACTGCCAGATCGCCTCGTCCTCCTTGCCCGGGAGCAGCAGCACCTCCGCATGGTCGACGCCGCGGCCCGCGCGCCCCACCTGTTGGTAGTAGGCGATGGGGGAGGCGGGGGAGCCGAGATGAACGACGAAACCCAGGTCGGGCTTGTCGAATCCCATGCCCAGCGCGGACGTTGCCACCAGGGCCTTGACGCGATTGGCAAGGAGGTCGTCCTCAGCCTGCTGGCGGTCGGCGTTCTCGGTGCGGCCGGTGTAGGACGCCACCGTGTGCCCGCACTGGCGCAGATACGTGGTGATCTCCTCGGCGGCCGCAACCGTCAGCGTGTAGATGATCCCCGAGCCGGGGAGTTCCTTGAGGTGATCGCCCAGCCAGGCCAGCCGGTGTGCGGCATTGGGCAGTTGAAGGACGCCGAGGCTGAGGCTCTCCCGGTCCAGCGGGCCACGCAGTACGAGAGCATCCGTACCCGCACCGGTGCCCAGCTGCTCCGCGACATCCGCGGTCACTCGCGCGTTGGCGGTGGCCGTGGTTGCCAGCACGGGTACGCCGGCGGGCAGATCGGCCAGCATGGTCCGCAGACGTCGGTAGTCGGGCCGGAAGTCATGGCCCCAGTCGGAAATGCAGTGCGCCTCGTCGACCACGAGGAGCCCGGTCGCAGCGGCAAGCCGGGGCAGGACCTGGTCCCGGAAATCGGGATTGTTGAGCCGCTCGGGGCTGACCAGCAACACATCCACATCCCCGGCCGCAACCTCGGCCTGGACGGTGTCCCACTCCTCCGTGTTGGACGAATTGATCGTCCGGGCGCTGATTCCTGCCCGGGCCGCCGCCGCGACCTGGTTGCGCATCAACGCCAGCAGCGGTGAGACGATCACGGTCGGCCCGCCGCCCCGCGCCCGGAGCAGCGATGTCGCGACGAAGTACACGGCGGACTTGCCCCAGCCGGTTCGCTGGACGACCAAGGCCCTGCGCTTGTCGGCGACGAGTGCCTCGATGGCCCGCCACTGGTCCTCCCGCAGCCGTGCAGCACCTGAGGTGTCCCCGACAAGTCGGGCAAGTACGGAATCGGCCGAAGCCCTGAGTACTGTGCGGTCTGCGTTGGTCATGCCCCCATGCAACCCGATGACTACGACAAACCGCGAACGACCCCGCACCCCTGTGGATAAAGTTATCCACAGGGGTCGCGGAATTTGGCCGCCCGCGGGACGGTCGTGCCATGAACCAGCACCACGAATCCAGCGGTCCGGTCGGCGAGCAGCAGATCACCCTGCGGGGGCCTGCCGAGCTTGCCGACGCCCTCCCGTATCTCATGGGGTTCCACCCGAACGACAGCGTGGTCATGGTCGCCCTGCACGGCGGCCGGGGCCGCTTCGGCGGGCGGCTCAGGCTCGGCATCCCTCAGTCACCCCAGGAATGGGCCTCCGTCGCCGAGCAGCTTGCCGAGTGTCTGATCAAGGGAAGCGAGCGGCGTGGCGAGCGCCCTGACGCGATCGTCATTTTCCTCTGCCAGGATCCGGCCCGGGGCGAGAGCGGCAGTCAGACGATGGAGCGGCTGCGGCCCCTTGCCCAGCGGCTGCGTACGGCCTGCGGTGCCCTCGACGTACCCGTACTCGAAGCACTCTGCATCTCTGGCGGCCGGTACTGGTCGTACTGCTGCCCGGACAGCCGCTGCTGTCCGACTGAAGGGAACCAGATGGCTCTGCCCGGTACCTCTGTGATGGCGGCCGCCGCTGCGTACGCGGGCATTCAAGTGCGCGGAACACTGCGGGAGATGGAGGCCAGGCTCGAACCGCTGAATACCGGGGCGGCGGCAGACCAGCAACGGGCACTCGACTCGGCCGGTGCCGAGCTGGTGCCGAAGATCCTCGACGAGGCGGGACGCAAGGACGTGGCCCGGGAGACCTTGGGACTCGCCCGAAGGCTCATGAAACGCATCAGGGAGGCGCCGGTGGCGGCGCCCTCCGCGTCGGACATCAATGACGACCGGTTGATCAGCCATGACGAGGCCGCCGCGGTGATCCTTGGACTGCAGGACCGGGAAACCCGCGACAAGGCCGCGGAATGGATGGAAGGGCCCGAAGCCGATTCCGCGTTGCGGCTCTGGCGGGCGCTGTCCCGTCGCTGTGTCGCCCCGTATGAGGAGCACGCCGCGGCGCCGCTGACCCTGGCCGGGTGGGTCTCCTGGTCGACAGGTGATGAACCGGGTGCACGGGTCGCACTGGGCCTTGCTCTGCGGGTGGACCCTGGGTACACCTTCGCTCAACTCCTGCACGAGGCGTGCAACCAGGGTCTCGACCCGGAGACGCTGCGCCGCTGCCTCCGGGGTGAGCGCAATGCCCGGGCGGGTCGGCGCCCACGCCCGGACCGGACGCGGCCCCGCAGCGTACGCCCGACCGCCACTCGGCGAAGGAAGACCCCTTCGGGCTCCGCTCGCCCCGAAGCGGCCATTTCCCGACGCCGGTCCGGGCGAGTCTCCCCGAGCCGTCGAGGGTCCAGGAGCGGTCGATGACTGCCATCCCTCGTCGCTTTGTGACACCTCTCCTCGGTGGTCCGGTACCGAGATCATCGCTCCTCACCGTGCGGGGAGCGCAGGCCCGGAGGGTGTAAGAGGAATCGAGGGTGTGCGGGACTCGGTGATCTACGGGGGGACGGTGGTCGGCGCCTCGGAGGTTCCCGGGCGGCGAGTGGAGTGATCAGGCCGGAGTAGTTGGGTCGCAGTAGTCGTGCCGAAGTGCGCGGCAAAAGTAGTCAGGCCTACGAGCATGGCGAAGGGAGTGTTTATCGTCAGGCAGACGACTATGATCACCGCATGTCGTCCTACGACCCGTCGACCTTCCCGCCCTTCGCTGTCACCGTCGACCTGGTTGTGCTCACGGTGCGCCGTCATGCGCTGTGTGCGCTGGTGGTGCGCCGGGGCGAGCCGCCATTCCAGGGGCGATGGGCGCTGCCCGGCGGGTTCGTCAAAGCCGATGAGGACCTCGGAGCCGCAGCAGCGCGCGAACTCGTCGAGGAGACCGGACTGTGCGCCCAGGATCCTGTAGCCCCGGCGGTCGGCAACGGCGCCCATCTTGAACAGCTCGCCACCTACGGCGACCCCGGGCGTGACCCCCGGATGAGGGTCGTCAGCGTCGCTCACCTCGCCCTGGCCCCCGATCTGCCGGCGCCGCGGGCCGGCGGCGATGCGAATAGTGCGCGTTGGGCGCCGGTCGAGGATCTACTGGGGCCGGAGGGCGGGCTCGGTCATGAGGGCGAGGACTTGACCCCGCTCGCCTTCGATCACGCGCAGATCCTTGCCGACGGGGTGGAACGGGCGCGCTCCAAGATCGAGTACTCCTCCCTGGCGACCGCTTTCTGCCCGCCGGCGTTCACGGTCGGCGAGCTTCGGAGGGTGTACGAGGCAGTGTGGGGAGTGGTTCTCGACCCGCGGAACTTTCACCGCAAGGTGACAGGTACGCCAGGCTTCCTGGTGCCTGCCGGCGGAACGACCACTCGGCAGGGCGGTCGCCCTGCCCAGCTATTCCGAGCCGGTGCGGCCACGGTACTCAACCCGCCGATGTTGAGGCCGGAAATCTGACCCTGCGGAACGCCCGCAACGTTGATGCTGCACCAAAAGTCGGATATGTCGCGTTATCTTGCTGTGGTACCGCCCTGCCGCCGAGCGGTCTCACCTTCCGCGAGAGAAGCGATGCTCCAGGCCATCGGACTCACCAGCGCCCCCCGCCGCGGCCTACCGGCCGCCGTGCACGACCTCACCTTCGAGGCCCGAGCAGGCCACGTCACCGCGCTTTTGGGTGCCCCCGGCTCGGGTAAGACCTCCACCCTCCGTCTGATGCTCGAACTCGACCCGGGACGAGGGGTCACCCACTTCAGGGGCAGACCGCTGCACCGTATTCCGCACCCGGCGCGAGAGGTCGGCGTGCTCCTCGGGGACGTACCGGGTCATCCCGCCCGCACCGTCCGCGGTCAGCTCCGTATGCTCTGCGCCGCCGCGGGTGTACCGGCATCCCGGGCCGACGAACTGCTTGAGGCCGTAGGTCTCGCCGGACTCCGGGATCAGCGCCTCGGCACACTCTCACCCGGTATGGACCGCCTGCTCGCCCTGGCTTCGGCACTGCTCGGCGACCCGCACACCCTCATCCTCGACGATCCCGCGGAAGGGCTCTCTTCGCGTGAGGAGTGCTGGCTGCACGGCCTGCTCCAGGCGCACGCCACCCAAGGCGGCACCGTTCTCTACACCACGACCGACCCCAAAGAAGCCGCGCGGGCCGCCGACCACGTGGTCACCATCGACGGCGGACGTCTTGTCGCGGACCAGAGCGCCGGCGACTTCTCGCGGACCCGTCTCCGCCCCCGGGTCGCGATCCGGACCCCGCATGCAGCGCGCCTCGCCGCCGTCCTGGCCCGTGAGGCCCGAGTGGCCAGGCGCTCGGTCGAGGTGGTTACCGAAGCAAGCGGCCGTCTCTCCGTCTACGGTTCCACCTGCGCGGAAATCGGCGACGCGGCATTCCGGCACGGGCTCCCCGTGCACCTACTCGCCGACGAGGTCGCCGACGCCGGTCCCGCATATCCCGCAGAGCCCACGGATCCAGCGGACCTCGGGGAAAGGGAGACCGAGCCCCGACCGGCCGCGCAGGCATCCGGCTCGGAGCTGCTCCCGCCGATCCGCTGCCGCTCGGCCCGCGGTCCGCTTCACCCGCTGCGCTACGAACTGCGCCGCCTCTTCGGTGTCAGAACAACAACCTTGGTCATGGCCGCCGTTCTTGTCGCTTCGGCCGGGCTCTCCCTTCTCCTCGCCCGCTCCGGCCATGCTCAGCTGCCGAAGGTGCTGGCGGGCTGGCCGTCGCTGCTGCCGCTGCCACCCGCGGCAGTCGGGGCCGGACTGATCGGTGCCCTGTCCTTCGGCGACGAGTTCCGCTATCCCGCGCTCGCGGCGGGCCGAGGCACCGTACCCCGTCGTCTGGGATTGCTTCTCGCCAAGCTGGCGGTGTCAGCAGGCGTCGCCCTGGTTCTCGCCGTGCTTGTCGTGTGGGCGTCCGCCGAAGCCATTCGCCTGGTATATGGCGACGATTTGATTAAGATGCCACCGAATTCGGCATTCCTGGGCGCGGGTTGGGCGGGACTGACCGTCGGCTACGCCTGGGCAGGCCTCTTGGCCGCCGGAGTGTTCAGGGTGACGACGGCCGGAGTCGCCGCTGTACTGGCCGTTCCTGTACTCGTCGTTCCGTTTGTTCAGCATGCGCTGGCGGGGTCGGCCGCCCGTCCGGTCGCCGGACTTCCGGGCAGGCTTCGCGAGTTGGTGTGGCCACGCTGGCCGTACGAGACGGATCGATGGGTGGCGGCTTTCGTGCGCGTGCTGGCACATCCCGTGGGCACCGCGCTGTCATTGTCGTTGTCGGCCCTGATCTGTGCGTATCTGTTCACCAGCCTTCGCGGCAGGGTTCGTTGGTGATCACAGAGTTGCGTCGGGCCGCTTCGAGCCTGGCAACTTCCTTGAGGTTGCCCGATTTCTGCCAATAAGGCGTCAATTGGGGGGCGGGTGCCGATCACCCTTTCGTGTGCTTTTCACCAAAGACCTCAAGGGCCGAGTGAGCGGCGCCGACAAAGGATGCGTGAGTACCCTTGCGCACACCATGATGACCGCCGCCCGCTCCGCCGACTCCGGCCTCGCCGGCCCGGGTGAACTCGACCGCTACCCGTATGCGGAGGCGCCGGCCGGCGAGCGCGCCCCTCTTCGCTCCTGGGACGGTCCCGATGCCGACCTCGGCCGGGCGGGCCGACGGGGCTCAGCCAGTCGGGGCCGCGGCCTCCACGGCCAACTCGTTCAGCAGCTGGGCCAGATGATTGTCTCCGGTGATCTGGGTGCCGACCGGCCCCTCGTGCCGGAAGAGATCGGTCAGCGTTTCGAGGTCTCCCGCACCGTCGTACGCGAATCGCTGCGCGTTCTTGAGGCCAAAGGCCTGGTCAGCGCCCGGCCCAATGTCGGTACCCGGGTCCGCCCTGTCAGTGACTGGAACCTACTGGACCCCGACATCATCGAATGGCGTGCCTTCGGCCCTCAGCGTGAGGACCAGCGTCGCGAGCTCGGCGAGCTCCGGTGGACGATCGAACCGCTCGCGGCCCGTCTCGCCGCAGGTCATGGTCGTGAGGACATCCAGCAGCGACTCGGCGACATGGTGGAGATCATGGGGCACGCGCTCGGGCAGGGGGACGGGATCACCTGTTCCCGGGCCGACGCGGAATTCCACTCCCTGCTCATCCAGGCAGCGGGCAATCGCATGCTCGAGCACCTCTCCGGCATCGTTTCCGCGGCGTTGCAGGTCTCGGGTGGTCCTGTCACGGGCTGTGACCGTCCCACCGAGGCGTCCCTAGGTCACCATGCACGCATCGTCGACGCCCTCGCATCCGGCGACTCGACCGGTGCCGAGGCGGCCATGCGTCAACTGCTCGTCGTCCACCCCGAGGTGGAACGGGTGGTACCCGCCCCCCGCGAGCACTGAGCGCAGCACGGCCAGGGTTACGAACCACGTGTCGCCGGGCCCCCACGGTCCGGCGGCACAATTGTGGTGGGATGTCACCCATGGTCACGTTCGTCGCAAATGAGGTGTGACTCGGGCCACGCGGATTGGGCGTAACACTCCTCGAAACAGTGCGATGACTTAAGAGGTGACCGCCGCGGAAGGAATACAGCAGCCATTCAGTGCGCTGTGCAGTTCTGAGGCCAAACCCGCGCCGTCGGTACATTCCCAGCCCGGCGGTCGTCGGATCCAGCCCTCTCCAGGGCCGGACCGGAAGCCGTTTCCATCGTTCCGAGAGGTTGTTCGTGTCGGCCAGCACATCCCGTACGCTCCCGCCGGAGATCGCCGAGTCCGAGTCTGTGATGGCGCTCATCGAGCGGGGAAAGGCTGATGGGCAGATCGCCGGCGATGACGTGCGTCGGGCCTTCGAGGCTGACCAGATTCCGCCAACCCAGTGGAAGAATGTTCTGCGCAGCCTCAACCAGATCCTCGAGGAAGAGGGTGTGACGCTGATGGTCAGTGCCGCGGAGCCGTCCAAACGTGCCCGCAAGAGCGTCGCAGCAAAGAGCCCGGTCAAGCGCACCGCCACCAAGACCGTCGCGGCCAAGACGACCGTGACCAGGACGGTCGCGGCCACTGCCGCCCCGTCGGCAGAGACCGTGGACGTGGTGGCTGACGACGCTGCCGCGGCCGGCCCTGCGAAGAAGGCAGCAGTCAAGAAGACGGCTGCCAAGAAGACCGCCGTGAAGAAAACGGCGGCCAAGAAGGCAACAACGAAGAAGTCCGGAAAGCAGGACGACGAGCTCCTCGACGGCGACGAGACGGCCGAGGAAGTAAAGGCCGGCAAGGGCGACGAAGAGGAGGGCGAGGGCGAGAACAAGGGCTTCGTCCTCTCCGACGACGACGAGGACGACGCACCTGCGCAGCAGGTCGCCGTCGCCGGCGCCACCGCCGACCCGGTCAAGGACTACCTGAAGCAGATCGGCAAGGTTCCCCTCCTCAACGCCGAACAGGAGGTCGAGCTCGCCAAGCGCATCGAGGCGGGTCTGTTCGCTGAGGACAAGCTGGCGAACTCCGACAAACTTGCGCCGAAGCTCAAGCGCGAGCTGGAAATCATCGCCGAGGACGGCCGCCGCGCCAAGAACCACCTGCTGGAGGCCAACCTCCGTCTCGTGGTTTCGCTGGCCAAGCGCTACACCGGCCGCGGCATGCTCTTCCTGGACCTGATCCAGGAAGGCAACCTCGGTCTGATCCGCGCGGTCGAGAAGTTCGACTACACCAAGGGCTACAAGTTCTCCACGTACGCCACCTGGTGGATCCGTCAGGCAATCACCCGCGCCATGGCCGACCAGGCCCGCACCATCCGTATCCCGGTGCACATGGTGGAGGTCATCAACAAGCTCGCCCGTGTGCAGCGCCAGATGCTCCAGGACCTGGGCCGCGAGCCCACGCCGGAGGAGCTGGCCAAGGAACTCGACATGACCCCCGAGAAGGTCATCGAGGTCCAGAAGTACGGACGCGAGCCGATCTCCCTCCACACCCCACTGGGTGAGGACGGGGATAGCGAGTTCGGTGACCTGATCGAGGACTCCGAGGCGGTCGTCCCGGCCGACGCGGTCAGCTTCACGCTTCTCCAGGAGCAGCTGCACTCGGTGCTCGACACGCTCTCCGAGCGTGAGGCCGGCGTGGTCTCGATGCGCTTCGGTCTCACCGACGGCCAGCCGAAGACGCTGGACGAGATCGGCAAGGTCTACGGCGTGACGCGAGAGCGCATCCGTCAGATCGAGTCGAAGACCATGTCGAAGCTGCGCCACCCGTCGCGTTCGCAGGTGCTGCGCGACTACCTCGACTAGGTCGTAGGAGTACACGGACCAGGAGAAAAGAACACAGGCCGAGGACCCGGATCCCGCAGGGGATCCGGGTCCTCGGCCTATCTGCGGGTGCGGTCCATGGCAGGTCGGATGACTCTGGGTGGGAAATGGTTCATCACAGAGTCAGGAGTGCGCATGTCCCGTAACGTCTTCCGCGCCATGAGCGGGGTGCTCGCCCTGGTGGCCGCCACGGCCGCGGTACCGCCCGGATCCTCCGCTCCGGCTGTTGCGGACAGCATCGTCATCGGTGGTCAGCCCGCACACGTCAAGGACAGCCCCTGGGTCGTCGCGCTGTCCAGTCGGGACCGTTTCGGCGATACGCGCGCTGGTCAGTTCTGCGGCGGCGTCGTGGTCGCACCGAAGAAGGTGCTGACCGCTGCGCACTGCCTGGGCAGGGAGGCGCTCGGAGCCGACATCGGCAATGTACGCGATCTACGGATCATCTCGGGCCGGGATGCCCTGCCCGGGACCGACGGGAAGGAGGTACCGGTCCAGGCCGCATGGAGCAATCCGCGATTCGACCCGCTCACGAACGCGGGGGACCTTGCGGTGCTCACTCTGGCCGATGCGCTGCCCGCGACGAGCGTGATCCCGATGGCCGAATCCGGTGACGCGGCATACGCGCCGGGTATGGGTGCCGTCGTCTACGGGTGGGGTGACACGACCGGTAACAGCGACTACGCGTCGTCGCTCCGCGCAGCCAAAGTGAGCGTCCTGCCGGACAGCTTGTGCGCGCAGGCTTACCCGGGCGGCAGGAATGGCACGTACGACGCCTCAGCGATGCTCTGTGCGGGCGAACTGCAGGGCGGGCACGACTCCTGCCAAGGCGACAGCGGAGGGCCACTGGTGGCCAGTGGGCGGCTCATTGGGTTGGTGTCCTGGGGGAACGGTTGTGGCAGGGCGGGAAGCCCCGGCGTGTACACCCGTATCTCTGCCGCCATCGACTGGATGCCGGCCGTTAATTGAACGACGACACCGCGTAGGCACGAGAATGGGCGGCTTCCTCTCGGGAAGCCGCCCATCGGCCGGTCCGGAACCTGGCCCTGGCTCGTCGTGGATGCGAGGTGTCAGTGTTGTTCCTCTTCGGCGGCTTGGGCCTGTACGGCCGTCAGCCGGTCCGTCTCATCCTGTATTTCCGCGGCGATCTTCTTGAGTTCCGGCTCGAACTTGCGACCGTGGTGGGCGCAGAAGAGCAGCTCACCGCCGCTGATCAGGACGACGCGCAGATATGCCTGGGCGCCGCAACGGTCACAGCGGTCTGCTGCGGTCAGCGGGCTCGCGGGGGTCAGAACAGTAGTCACGTCGCCTCTTCTCTAGCTCGACGAGCTGTCGTACCAGGGTCAACATCCAACCAGGCCGAAAACGTTCCCGCTCGTGGCATTTCTTCGAAACTTCTTCTCGAGATGACTGTCTGTTGCCGGTTGGCGGCGAATGTGCCGTATTGCGTAGCGCTACGGTTTCGCGTTGCTTGTCTTGTGTGGATCCTCCCGGCCGGCTTGCCGGTTTGTTCATGAGGACGTGCCCGGAGCCTAAATGGTTCATGCCTGGAAGGGAACGTGATGTGCGCGTCACTCCTGCGAGGGATCGAACGTGTATGCGAGGCTGGACTAGTGTGGGGGTTCTCGGAGGGTGGCGTTACAACCGCTCTACCAGGCCTCGGTACCCTCTCAGCGGCGACCGAAGCCGAGCCCGTTACCCACTTGGGCCTCAAATGAAATTCAGCGAGGAGCGAACCGCGTGACCGCCGATACGTCCGTGCCGTCCACTGCGCTGCTGACCGGAGCAGACCGAGACGGTTCCAACTACACCGCGCGGCACCTGCTCGTACTTGAGGGGCTCGAAGCGGTTCGCAAGCGTCCCGGGATGTACATCGGGTCCACCGACAGCCGCGGCCTCATGCACTGCCTCTGGGAGATCATCGACAACTCCGTCGACGAGGCTCTGGGCGGCTACTGCGATCACATCGAGGTCATCCTCCACGACGACAATTCCGTGGAGGTCCGGGACAACGGGCGTGGTATCCCGGTCGATGTCGAGCCCAAGACGGGCCTGTCCGGCGTCGAGGTCGTGATGACCAAGCTGCACGCCGGGGGAAAGTTCGGTGGCGGCTCGTACGCCGCGTCCGGCGGTCTGCACGGCGTGGGCGCCTCCGTGGTCAACGCGCTCTCCGCCCGGCTCGACGTCGAGGTCGACCGCAACAGCGCGACCCACTCGATCAGCTTCCGCCGCGGAGTCCCCGGCATCTTTACCGAGCAGGGGCCGGACAGCCCCTTCGACCCGGCCAACGGCCTGCTCAAGGGCAAGCGGGTACCGAAGGCGCGCACCGGAACCAGGGTGCGTTACTGGGCGGACCGGCAGATCTTCCTCAAGGATGCCAAGCTCAACCTGGAGACGCTCCACCAGCGGGCGCGGCAGACGGCCTTCCTCGTCCCCGGTCTCACGATCGTCGTTCGCGACGAGCGTGGTCTCGACGACCAGGGCAAGACCGAGGAGACCTTCCGCTTCGACGGTGGAATCAGTGAATTCTGCGAGTACCTCGCCCAGGACAAGGCGGTCTGTGATGTCCTGCGGCTGACCGGCCAGGGCACATTCAAGGAGACCGTCCCAGTCCTGGACGAGCGTGGTCACATGACGGCGACCGAGGTCACCCGTGAACTCGTCGTCGACATCGCCATGCGCTGGGGCACCGGCTACGACACCAATCTCAAGTCCTTCGTCAACATCATCGCCACCCCGAAGGGCGGCACCCATGTGACGGGATTCGAACGCTCCGTGACCAAGACGGTCAATGAGGCGCTGCGGTCGGCCAAGCTTCTCCGCGTCGCCGAGGACGACGTCGTCAAGGACGACGCGCTGGAGGGCCTCACCGCGGTCGTCACCGTACGGCTGGCGGAGCCGCAGTTCGAGGGCCAGACCAAGGAGGTGCTCGGCACCTCGGCGGCCAACCGGATCGTTGCCGGCGTCGTTTCCAAGGAACTCAAAGCGTTCCTGACTTCGACGAAGCGTGATGCCAAGGCCCAGGCCAGGGCGGTCCTGGACAAGGCCGTGGCGGCAGCGCGCACGCGCATCGCCGCTCGTCAGCACAAGGACGCACAGCGCCGCAAGACAGCGCTGGAGTCCTCCTCCCTGCCGGCGAAGCTCGCCGACTGCCGCAGCGATGACGTGGACCGCAGCGAGCTCTTCATCGTCGAGGGCGACTCCGCGCTCGGTACGGCCAAGCTTGCGCGGAACAGCGAGTTCCAGGCGCTGCTGCCGATCCGGGGCAAGATCCTCAATGTCCAGAAGTCGTCCGTCTCGGACATGCTGAAGAACGCCGAGTGCGGTGCGATCATCCAGGTCATAGGGGCCGGGTCGGGGCGAACCTTCGACATCGACGCCGCCCGCTACGGGAAGATCGTCCTGCTCGTGGACGCCGATGTCGACGGTGCGCACATCCGCTGTCTGCTCCTGACCCTGTTCCAGCGCTACATGCGGCCCATGGTGGAGGCCGGCCGGGTCTTCGCCGCCGTGCCCCCGCTGCACCGGATCGAGCTGGTCCAGCCCAAGAAGGGCCAGGACAAGTACATCTACACGTACTCCGACAATGAGCTGCGCCAACGGCTGTTGGAGCTGCAGCGGAAGAACGTCCGGTACAAGGACTCGATCCAGCGTTACAAGGGTCTGGGCGAAATGGACGCCGACCAGCTGGCGGAGACCACGATGGACCCTCGGCACCGCACCCTGCGGCGGATCAACATTGGTGATCTGGAATCGTCGGAGCAGGTCTTCGATCTACTGATGGGCAATGACGTGGCACCGCGCAAGGAGTTCATCGCCAGCTCGGCCGCCACTCTGGACCGCTCGCGCATCGACGTCTGAGCGTTGCCGTCTCCACCCGTGGGTGGAGACGGCAACGCCACCCGTGATCAACCCCTGAGCCGATCTCCTGACCCGGTCGATTCCGTAGCGCCGAAGGCGTTCAGCCTTCCCGCGTCTCGGAGGCAGCCATCTCCGGGCTCGTCAATGTCCTGGTGATCGTCGCCGTCATCGCTGTTGTCGTGGTCCGCCATGGCACGACGGATCTCCGACGGCAAGCGCTGCTGGATCCTGCCGGGCGTTCTCCTCGTCGTGTCGCTGCGCGAGCATGGGCTCGTCGATCCGCGTCACGAGGCGCTGTCGGTGGCCGTCCTGGGCACGGAGCCGGCGGTGGGCCTGGTCACCGGGGCCGGCTGGGGCTGGACTTCGCAGCTGTGGCGCGAGGCGGACGGTTCGCTGCGGACCAAGGGAACCAAAGCAACCGTCTCTGTCCGGGCAGGGGGACTGGCGCTGCGTGCGGCTCTTTTCGGGGCTGCCGCACTGATGGGCATACATCAAGGCAGCGCGGCACTGAAGTCGGCTCTCGCAGTGATGTTGGCGGTGCGTAGCGGTGTGCTGATGTGGCGGGCCGGGCAGATGCGTCCGGCATACGGCGGCTTCGCCGACGGGATGGCGTCGCGGCCGGCGTGGAAGGATCTCGTGTGACTGGCGCGGCCTGGACGAGCCGGCCGTCCCGGGAAGCTCTCTCCGCGGGGAATCGCACCCGCCCGCGGGCGTTGATCGCCTGGTCCGTCAGGGTTGTTCTGCTCACCGTCATGCTCTGGGGTGTCTTCACCAGCGGACGGTTCGGGCCCTGGGAGGTGGCGCTCGGACTGGTGGGCGTCGCGGGCTGTGCCGTTGCCGCCTGGGCGTTCTTCCGGACCGGCAGTTGGTGGCCGCGAAGCCCGCCGGGGTCAGCGTGACGGGGGAACAGCGGACGCCGACCGCGGAGGCATCGCAGACGGTCCGGAGGGTGGCGCAGGAGGCCGTGACCAATGTGCGCAAGCACGCGCGGGGGCCAGGGTCCTCGTACGGCTGGAGTATCTGCCGGATGAGGTCGCCCCGGAGGTCACGTACTCGGGTGGACGCGGACCCGAGGACGAGCTCGCTGTCAGCGGCTCCGGATACGGTCTGCTGGGGATGAGGGAGCGGGCCGAACTCCTGGGCGGGACGCTGGAGGCCGGCCCCGGTGAGGAGGGTTTCGTGGTGACTCTGCGGGTACCCGCGTGAACGCGCGGGTCGTGGTCGTCGATGTCGTGCGGGCCATCCAGGCCGTGCTGTCGGGCGAGGCCGGGCTCTCGCCTTCCGTGCAGCGTCGTCAGCTGGAGCGCGTCACCACACAGCCTCCGCCGCTCGGCCCGGGCCCCGGGCCGCAGTTGCCCGACGGTCTGACACCACGTGAGGTGGAGGCGCTGGTCCTGATTGCGGAGGGACTGTCCAATCTGGAGATTGCTCGCAGACTGCACATTTCGCAGGCCACCGTGAAAAGCCACATCAACAACCTCTCCGCCAAGGCCGGAGTACGCGACCGGGCGCAGGCCGTTCGTTATGCGTACGTTCGGGGCCTCGCACAGTCGCCCGGATCGGCCTTCACCTGAAGAGGTGAAGACGGGCGAATGAAGTGCCCGGGATCTTCCCGATCTGCCCATTCTTGGGTACGCGGCCGAAGTGGTTCGTGGACAAGGGGAGTTGTTCGGTGGAGAAGGAAGCAGGGCGTGAGGCCGCAGCGGTGCGGCTCGACGACCCGTGGGACGACGCGCCGGCCTCCGGCTGGGGCGAGCTGGATGGTGCGGGGAGCTTCGCTCCCGCCGGGCCTCCGGGGCCGGTGGACCCGCAGCGCGGCTACAGCGCGGCCGGGATCTATCTGGAGGTGCAGCGCAGCGAGGCCTTCCAGGAAGTGCGGCGTCGGTACCGGCGGTTCGTCGTCCCGGCCACACTTGCCTTCCTCGTCTGGTACCTCGCTTACGTCGTCGTCGCGATCACCGCACCCGGACTGATGGCCCGCCCGGTGGCCGGAGCGGTCAATGTCGCGATGGTCGCGGGGCTCGGGCAGTTCCTCACAACGTTCCTTCTCACCGGGGCGTACGCCCGGCACGCGCGGCTGCGCAGGGACCGGGCCGCGCTCGATCTGCGCTGGGAGACGCAGGAGATGACGCGGGGGGTCGGGCGTTGAACGGGAACCACCAGACGCTGGCGCTCCTGCTGTTCAGCGCCTTCGCCGCAGTGACGCTCGCCATCACCACCTGGGTGAGCCGCAACCGGCACGGCACGGCCGAGGAGTTCTACGCGGGGGGTCGACTGTTCTCGCCCATGGAGAACGGTTTCGCCATCGCCGGGGACTACATGTCGGCCGCGTCCTTCCTCGGCATCTCGGGGCTGATCGCCCTCTTCGGCTACGACGGCATGCTCTACTCGGTCGGGTTCCTCGTCGCGTGGCTGGTCGTGCTGCTGCTGGTCGCCGAACTGGTCCGCAACTGCGGTCGGTTCACGCTCGCCGACGTGGTTGCGGCGCGGATGGCCCAGCGCCCGGTCCGGATCGCCGCCGGTGCCTCGTCCGTCACCGTCTCCGTGCTCTATCTGGTGGCACAGATGGTCGGCGCGGGCAGCCTGGTCGCGCTGCTCCTCGGCGGTACGAGCGGTGCCGCCCGTTCCTGGACCGTCATCGGTGTCGGGGCTCTCATGGTGATCTATGTGTCGCTCGGCGGGATGCGCGCCACGACCTGGATCCAGATCGTCAAGGCCGTTCTGCTGATGGTGGGGGCGGTTGTGCTCACCGTGCTCGTCCTGGTCCGCTTCCACGGCGACTTCAACGCCCTGCTCAACTCCGCCGCCGAACGGAGCGGGCACGGAAGCCGGTTCCTCTCGCCCGGGCTCCGGTACGGCGGAACCTGGACGGCTCGCATCGACTTCATCAGCCTGGGCCTGGCCCTGGTGCTCGGTACGGCGGGGCTGCCGCACATCCTGTCGCGGTTCTACACCGTGCCCACAGCCCGCGCGGCCCGCCGTTCGGTCGTCTGGTCCATCGGGCTCATCGGCAGCTTCTACCTGATGACGATCGCGCTCGGATTCGGGGCGGCGGCGCTGGTCGGTTCGGCCGAGGTGCGGGCGTCGAATTCTGCGGGAAACACCGCGGTTCCGCTGCTGGCTCTGGAGCTCGGTGGTGGTGAAGGGGCCGCCGGGGGGACGATCCTGTTCGCCGTGGTCGCCGCTGTCGCCTTCGCGACCATCCTCGCCGTCGTCGCGGGGATCACCCTCGCCTCGTCCGCCTCCGTGGCCCATGACCTCTACGCCTCGCTCAGGCGCCCGGGCTCCAAGCAGTACAGCGAGGTCGCCGTGGCCCGGGTCGCCGCCGCCGGGATCGGGGTGGCCGCCATCGGGCTCGGCCTGGTCGCCCAGGACCTCAACGTGGCGTTCCTGGTGGGGCTCGCCTTCGCCGTCGCCGCTTCGGCCAACCTCCCGGTGCTGCTGTATTCCCTGTTCTGGCGTAACTTCACCACCCGCGGAGCGGTCTGGTCCGTCTACGGCGGGCTGATCCCCGCCGTGCTGCTCGTACTGCTCTCCCCGGTGGTCTCCGGCAGCCCGAACTCGCTCTTCTCCGGCGCCGACTTCCAGCTCTTCCCCCTGGAGAACCCCGGCCTGGTCTCCATTCCGCTGGGCTTCCTGGCCGGCTGGGTCGGCACGGTCACCTCCACCGAACCGCCCGACGCCGCCAAGCACGCGGAGACCGAGGTCCGTGCGCTGACGGGGGCGGGGGCGGTGTAGCCGCACTTTGGCGCGGTACCGGCCGCGCCCGCGCCCTGGAGACATAGGCCGCGTTGACCTTCGCGATCCGGATGTCGTCGTCCACGACCCGGACCTCGATCACTGAATGTCTGCCGCGATGCCGGTGTTCGGTTCTGTAGCTTCCGGTTCGGTCGATGCCGGGTCCGTCATGTCCGGATCGACGAGGGCCTCCGGCAGTACGACGGTGAACTCGGTGCCGCCGTCCGCGGCCCCGTCGACCGTCACGCTGCCGTTCCGTCAGCCGCCGCACCAGTGCAAGTCCCAGGCCGCGCCTGCGGTGGGTCGGGAGTTCCTTCGTCGACCAGCCCTCCGTCAAGATCAATGCGCGTTGCGCGGCCGGAACCCCCGGGCAGCTGTCACGGACCCGCAGCACCACCGTGCGGCCCTCGGTGTGGAGGCCCACCTCGGCCCGGGCGCCGTCCGTTCCGGCCGCCGCGTCCATCGCGTCGTCCACGAGATCGCCGACGATGGTGACCAGCCCGCAAGGGTCCACGAGCCGGTCCGGCAGCAGGGTCCCGGGCGCCACGCGCAGGGCGACGCCGCGCTCCGCCGTGACCGTGGCCTTGCCGACCAGGAGCGCGGCCGCCAACGGGTCACGCACCTTCTCGGTGGCCTGCTCGGCCGTCGCCCGATGGACGCCGACGACCTCGGTGACGCACTCCATGGCGTCCTCGTGCATGTCCCACTCCAGCAGCCCCAGGAGGGTGTGCAGCGGGTTGGCCGGCCTCGGCGCGCGGTGCGGACCGTCTATCGCAGTGGTTCTCCCTTGACCGTCGGTAGCGGCTGAGGGGGTCGGGGGCCTCCGTAATGACCGGTGGGGCGCATGCGCAGCGGCCTTTCCCCGCTCCAACGCATGAGCGATCCAGCCGGCGGTACGGGACACCGCGAACACCGTCTCGCCCGCCTCCGCGGCCATGCCGGAGAAGACCGAGAGCACGGCGAGCGCCAGGTCGACATTGGCATGCAGTGGCGCGTGGCGGGCGGCCGTGGTGACGACGTCGCGTGCCGCGGCAAGCGCCCCAGCCGCCTGCGGAATGTCCGCGAGGAGGTCGAACAGCGTCCGCGCCCGCGGGTCCTTGGCGTCGTAGAGGCGATGGCCGAGCCCCGGCACCCTGCGTCCGGTACGGCGATGGTCCGCGACCACCGGGACCGCGCTGCCCCGCTCCAGGACCTCGGTCAGCATCCGGTGTGCCAGCCCGCTCGCTGCCCCGTGCAGGGGGCCCTCCAGGACTCCGAGGCCCGCGGAGACCACCGCGTACGGATGGGCGTGGGCGGACGCGGCGACCCTGGCGGCCAGCGTCGACGCCGCGAGATCGTGGTCGATCAGGAGGGCGAGGGCGGTGTCCAGCGCGGCGATTGACGGCTCGTCGGCGGGTCGGGCGGTCAGCTTCGGCCACAGTCGCCGGGCCAGTTCGGCCCCGTTTCCGGCGGCCACATCGCTCGTCGACGACCTGCCGCCGGCCAGGGGCAGCGACTCGACAAGGGTCGGGATCAGGGTCCGCGCACTGGCGAGCACCGCCTCGCGCGACAGATCGAAGCGCAGCGGTTCGGCGGTCGCCGCGGCGATCACGGCCACCCGCAGCCGGTCCGTGGAGCCGCTGTGCGCGGGCAGCGCGTCGACCGCTCGGCGCGCCGCGGCCAGCGCCTCATCAGGTGCGGTGAAGCGGATGCCGGGTCGCAGGTCGCCGGTCCAGAGCCATTCGGCAACTTTCTCGTAGCCGTACCGCCTGGCGCGCGGGATCGGTTTCCGGGCCCCTGGCCGGCCTCCGCACCGCCCCCTCGCTCCTCGGCGCCTCGGCCGGCTTCCGGCCGGTGTACGACATCGACGCCGACCGGCGCAAGAGCGACGCCCTGGCCGCCTGTGCCGCCGTCCCCACCGTGCTCACCGCGTTGCACCGCCTCGGCCTGGGCCTTGAACCGGTCGAGCCGCGCGAAGATCTGCCCCACGCGGCCAACTACCTGTACATGCTCACCGGTTCGGTACCGGACGCCGCGCGGGTCAGGGCCGTGGAGCAGTACCTGATCTCCACCATCGACCACGGCTTCAACGCCTCGACCTTCACCGGCCGGGTCGTCGCCTCGACCGGCGCCGATGTCGCGGCCTGCCTGGTGGCCGCTGGTCGGCGCACTCTCCGGACCGCTGCACGGCGGAGCGCCCAGCCGTGCCCTCGACACCCTGGACGCCATAGGCACCCCCGACCGCATCGACGGCTGGATCCGCGAACGGGTGCTCGCGGGCGAGCGGATCATGGGCTTCGGCCACCCCGTCTACCGCACCGAGGACCCCCGCTCACGCATGCTGCGGGGCATCGCCCAGGGCTTCGGCGGCCCGCTCGTCGACTTCGCCGTCGAGGTCGAAAGGCAGGTCGAGGCGATCCTCGCCGAGCTCAAGCCGGGCCGTGAGCTGCACACCAACGTCGAGTTCTACGCCGGAGTCGTCATGGAACTGTGCGGACTGCCGCGCGAGATGTTCACCCCGACATTCTGCGCGGCACGGGTGGTCGGCTGGAGCGCCAATATCCTGGAGCAGGCGGCGGACTCGAAGATCATCCGCCCGGCGGCCCGTTACGTCGGTCCGCCCCCGCCGCAGCCGGTCCCGGCGCCCTGACGTCCACCGAAGAAGGTCCTCGTTGAACCCGTCGTTCCCACCCCGCAAGCAGCAGATCCCGGTCATCGTCCTCGCGGGGTTCCTGGGATCAGGTAAAACGACACTGCTCAACCACCTCCTCCGTAACCGTGCGGGCAACCGGATCGGCGTGATCGTCAACGACTTCGGCTCCATCGAGATCGATGCCATGACGGTCTCGGGGCAGGTCGGCTCGACGGTCTCGTTGGGCAACGGATGCCTGTGCTGCGTGGTCGACGCGAGCGAGCTCGACACCTTCCTGGAGACGCTGACCCGGCCCGCCGTCGGCCTCGATGTGATCGTCATCGAGGCCAGCGGACTGGCGGAGCCGCAGGAGCTGGTGCGCATGCTCCTGGCCAGCGCCAATCCGCACATCGTGTACGGGGGCCTGGTGGAGGTCGTCGACGCCGCCGAGTTCGACGCCACCCGAAGTCGCCATCCGGAGATCGACCGCCATCTCGCCGTCGCCGATCTGGTCGTGCTGAACAAGACCGACCGGGTCGGGAGCGAGGAGCAGGCCCGAATCCGGGCCGTCATCGCCGCGACCGGCGGCGCGGCGGCGGGCGGCGCGGCGGCGGGCGGCAACGCGGCCGCCGTCATCTGCGCCGCATACGGACGCATCGATCCCGAGCTGCTCTTCGACCCGGCGCTGCGGCCGGATGCTGAGGAGAAGGCGCGCCAGCTCACCTTCGAGGATCTGCTCCGGGCGGAGCGGGCCGAGGAAGAGGCCGGTGCCGGGCACGAGCACCATCTGCATGCCGCGTACGAGAGCGTCTCCTTCACCTCGGACGTACCGATGAATCCCCGCCGATTGATGGAGTTTCTCGACTCCGGGCCGCAGGGCCTCTACCGGATCAAAGGGTTCGTCGACTTCGGCGCGGGGGACCGCGGCAACGAATACGTCCTGCACGCGGTCGGCAGATTCCTGCGGTTCGGCCCGCGGCCGTGGGCACGCGACGAACCGCGCCTCACCCAGCTGGTACTGATCGGCTCGGGCATCGATCCGGAGCAGCTGCACAAGGAGCTGGCCGACTGCCGCGAGACCACCGCTCCGGCACCGCACACGACACAGGACGCCGCACATGAGCGAAGCATGTGGGGCGTCCTGCGGTACGTACAACAGCCCGACGACGACGCATAGCGGCGGGCCCCTTCGCCCGCCCGGCTTTCTGCACCGCTGCCCGGCCGGGCCGGCTAGACGGGGCCGGCGACCACCGCGACCGGCTTGGCCAGCGGTGTCCCCGAACCGTCGCGCCTCGGGTCCGCCTCCGGCAGCTCGGTCGGCGTGCCGTTCTTCTGTGCGGCCCGGGCAGGCGTCGCGCCCGCCCAGCCGAAGACCAGAACGTCCTCGCCCTTGAGGAACCGCTGACAGCGCACCCCGCTGGTGGCCCGGCCCTTGCGCGGATACTGGTCGAACGGGGTGAGCTTGCAGGTCAGCACCGAGTCGTCCAGCGTGCCGTGCGAGCCCGCCACCGTGAACACCACCGCGTCCACCGCCGGATCCACCGCGGTGAACGAGATCACCTCGGCGTCCGCCGCGAGCTTGATGCCCGTCATGCCTCCCGCGGGTCTGCCCTGCGGCCGTACCTGCGCCGCCGGGTAGCGCAGCAACTGCGCGTCGGACGTGACGAAGACCAGGTCCTCCTCACCCGTACGCAGTTCGGCCGCGCCGACGATGCGGTCACTGTCCTTGAGGGTGATGACCTCCAGCTCGTCCTTGTTGGCCGGATAGTCCGGCACCACTCGCTTGACGACCCCCTGCAGGGTGCCGATCGCCAGGCCGGGCGAGGCCTCGTCGAGCGTGGTGAGGCAGATGACCTCCTCGTCGCTCTCCAGCGTGAGGAACTCCGAGACCATCGCCCCGCCCGACAGATTGGGCGCCGCGTGGGTGTCCGGCAACTGCGGCAGATCGATCACCGCGAGCCGCAGCAGCCGCCCCGCCGACGTCACCACCCCCACATCGCCGCGGGCCGTCGCCGGCACGGCCGACACGATCACATCGTGCTTGGCACGCTTGGCGTCCTCGGCGAAGACGATCGGATCGTCATGGGCGGTACGGGCCAGCAGGCCGGTCGACGACAGCAGCACCCGGCACGGGTCGTCCGCGACCTCCAGCGGCACCGAGGCGACCTGCGAACCGGCCGATTCCAGCAGCACCGTACGCCGGTCGGTACCGAACTTCTTGGCGACCGCGGCCAGTTCGGAGGAGACGAGCTTGCGCAGCTCGGTGTCCGATTCGAGGATGGCGGTCAGCTCGTCGATCTCGGCGTTGAGCCGGTCCCGCTCGCTCTCCAGCTCGATCCGGTCGAACCGGGTCAGCCGGCGCAGCGGGGTCTCCAGGATGTACTGCGTCTGGATCTCGCTCAGCGAGAAGTGCTCGATGAGCCGCTCCTTCGCCTGCGCCGAGTCGTCGCTGGACCGGATGAGCCGGATGACCTCGTCGATGTCGATCAGCGCGACGAGGAGTCCCTCGACCAGGTGCAGCCGGTTGCGGCGCTTGGTCCGGCGGAACTCGCTGCGCCGGCGCACGACCTCGAAGCGGTGGTCGAGATAGACCTCCAGCAGCTCCTTGAGGCCCAGGGTGAGCGGCTGACCGTCGACCAGCGCCACATTGTTGATGCCGAAGGACTCCTCCATAGGCGTCAGCTTGTAGAGCTGCTCCAGCACGGCCTCCGGAACGAAGCCGTTCTTCACCTCGATGACCAGGCGCAGTCCGTGCGAGCGGTCGGTGAGGTCCTTGACGTCCGCGATGCCCTGGAGCTTCTTCGCCGAGACCAGGTCCTTGATCTTGGCGATCACCTTCTCCGGGCCGACGCTGAAGGGCAGTTCGGTGACGACCAGGCCCTTGCGGCGTGCTGTGACGTTCTCCACGGTGACGGTGGCGCGGATCTTGAACGTTCCGCGGCCGGCCGCGTAGGCGTCCTTGATGCCGCCGAGGCCCACGATCCGGCCACCGGTCGGCATGTCGGGACCCGGGACGAATCGCATCAGGGTCTCCAGGTCCGCGCCCGGATGCTTGATGAGATGGCGGGCGGCGGCGATGACCTCGCCCAGGTTGTGCGGCGGCATATTGGTCGCCATGCCGACCGCGATCCCGGTCGTGCCATTGACCAGGAGGTTCGGATAGGCGGAGGGGAGGACGACCGGCTCCTGCTCCTGGCCGTCGTAATTCGACTGGAAAGCGACGGTGTCCTCGTCGATCGACTCCGTCATCAGTGACGTCGCGTCGGCCATCCGGCACTCGGTGTACCGCATGGCGGCCGGCGGGTCGTCGTTGCCGAGCGAGCCGAAGTTGCCGTGTCCGTCGACGAGGGGGAGCCGCATGGAGAACGGCTGTGCCATCCGCACCAGCGCGTCGTAGATCGACGTGTCACCGTGCGGGTGAAGCTTGCCCATGACCTCGCCGACCACGCGGGCGCACTTCACATAGCCGCGCTCCGGGCGCAGGCCCATCTCGTTCATCTGGTACACGATGCGGCGGTGCACCGGCTTCATGCCGTCACGGGCGTCCGGCAGGGCCCGTGAGTAGATCACCGAGTACGCGTACTCAAGGAAGGAGCCCTGCATTTCGTCGACGACGTCGATGTCGAGGATCTTCTCCTCGAAGTCGTCCGGCGGCGGGGTCTTCGTGCTGCGGCGGGCCATCGCTGCTGCGACTCCTTCACGGATTCTGTTCGGGCAACCTCAGGTTCTGACGCCGACCATTGTGGACCGCCGCACTGACATCGCTGACCTCGACCCGTCCCAAGAGCCGTTCCCGACCCCTGTCGAGGTGGTTTCACGACCCGTCCCGCGGGGGACGGGCCCCTCTTTCACGCGAACTTCCGCGATATGGGAACTTCGCGAGGTGTCTGTGCGCTTGCTTACAGTGGCAGGTCTCGCAGGAAAACCAGTATCGCGATCGAAGGGACGTACATGCCTAAGGGTCACACGGCCACAGCCCAGGCCGGCTCCGGCGGCTTGACAGCGACCGAGCACCGTCTGGCCAACGGCCTGCGCGTGGTGCTCTCCGAGGACCATCTGACCCCGGTCGCCGCGGTCTGCCTCTGGTACGACGTCGGTTCTCGCCACGAGGTCAAGGGACGCACCGGTCTGGCTCACCTCTTCGAGCACCTGATGTTCCAGGGCTCCGGCCAGGTCAAGGGGAACGGACACTTCGAGCTGGTGCAGGGGGCCGGCGGTTCGCTCAACGGGACCACCAGCTTCGAACGCACCAACTACTTCGAGACGATGCCCACGCACCAGTTGGAGCTGGCCCTCTGGCTCGAGGCGGACCGGATGGGCTCGCTGCTCGCCGCGCTTGACGAGGAGTCCATGGAGAACCAGCGCGATGTCGTCAAGAACGAGCGCCGCCAGCGCTACGACAACGTCCCCTACGGCACGGCGTTCGAGAAGCTGACGGCCCTGGCCTACCCAGAGGGCCACCCGTACCACCACACGCCGATCGGCTCGATGGCGGACCTGGACGCCGCGACCCTGGAAGACGCGCGCACCTTCTTCCGTACGTATTACGCGCCCAACAACGCGGTGCTCTCGGTCGTCGGTGACATCGACCCCGAGCAGACGCTCGCCTGGATCGAGAAGTACTTCGGCTCCATCCCGTCCCACGACGGCAAGCAGCCGCCTCGGGACGGCACGCTCCCCGAGATCATCGGCGAGCAGCTGCGTGAAGAGGTGCACGAGGAGGTCCCGGCACGGGCGCTGATGGCCGCCTACCGGCTGCCGCACGACGGCGCCCGCGAGTGCGACGCGGCGGACCTCGCGCTCACCGTGCTCGGCGGCGGCGAGTCGTCGCGGCTCCACAACCGTCTGGTCCGCCGTGACCGTACGGCCGTGGCGGCCGGGTTCGGGCTGCTCCGGCTGGCCGGTGCGCCCTCCCTCGGCTGGCTGGACGTCAAGACGTCCGGCGGCGTCGAGGTGCCGCAGATCGAGGCCGCTGTCGACGAGGAGCTCGCCCGGTTCGCCGCCGAAGGCCCCACGCCCGAGGAAATGGAGCGTGCGCAGGCCCAGTTGGAGCGCGAGTGGCTGGACCGGCTCGGTACAGTGGCGGGCCGCGCCGACGAACTCTGTCGGTTCGCCGTGCTGTTTGACGACCCGCAGCTCGCCCTGACCGCCGTACAGCGGGTGCTCGATGTCACCGCTGAAGAGGTCCAGGCGGTCGCCAAGGCCCAACTGCGTCCCGACAACCGGGCGGTGCTGGTCTACGAACCGGTCGAATCGGCCGAGCCCGCGGAATCACCGGACACCGATGAGACCGAAGCCGACGATACCGACGCGCACGAAGGAGCGGACAAGTGACCGACGCTGCCGCGACTGGAGTTTCGATGCAGTTCCACCCGCAGCCGGCCCCCGGCGTCGCCCGCCCGTGGGCCTTCCCCGCACCGGAGCGAGGCGCCCTGCCCAACGGCCTCACGGTGCTGCGCTGCCACCGTCCCGGCCAGCAGGTCGTGGCGGTCGAGATCGTCCTGGACGCCCCGTTGGACGCCGAGCCCGAGGGACTCGACGGCGTGGCCACGATCATGGCGCGGGCGCTCTCCGAGGGCACCGACAAGCACACGGCCGAGGAGTTCGCCGCCGAGCTGGAGCGCTGCGGCGCCACCCTCGACGCGCACGCCGACCACCCCGGCATCCGGGTCTCCCTGGAGGTCCCGGCCTCCCGGCTGGCCAAGGCGCTCGCGCTGGTCGCCGAGGCGCTGCGGGCGCCCGCCTTCGCCGACAGCGAGGTCGAGCGGCTGGTACGCAACCGGCTCGACGAGATCCCGCACGAGCAGGCCAACCCGGCCCGCCGCGCCGCCAAGCAGCTCTCCAAGGAGCTCTTCCCGGCCACGGCGCGCATGTCGCGCCCACGCCAGGGCACCGAGGAGACGGTGGAGCGGATCGACTCGTCGGCCGTGCGTGCCTTCTTCGACGCCCACGTCAGGCCGTCCACGGCAACCGCCGTGGTCGTCGGTGACCTCACCGGCATCGACCTGGACGCCCTGCTCGCCGACACCCTCGGCGACTGGGCGGGCGACACCGCCGAGCCCCGCCCCGCCCCGCCGATCACCGCGGACGACAGCGGTCGGGTGGTGATCGTGGACCGTCCGGGCGCGGTGCAGACGCAGCTGCTGATCGGCCGGATCGGCCCCGACCGGCACGACAGCGTATGGCCGGCCCAGGTGCTCGGCACGTACTGCCTGGGCGGCACGCTCACGTCCCGGCTGGACCGGGTGCTGCGCGAGGAGAAGGGCTACACGTACGGCGTGCGGGCCTTCGCCCAGGTGCTGCGCTCGTCGGCCCCGGATTCCGCCTCGGGGGCGACGGGTGCCGCGATGCTCGCCATCAGCGGATCCGTCGACACGGAGTCCACCGGACCGGCCCTGAAGGACCTGTGGACGGTCCTGCGGACCCTGGCCGCCGAGGGGCTGACCGACGAGGAGCGCGAGACGGCCGTGCAGAACCTCGTCGGTGTCGCACCGCTGAAGTTCGAGACGGCGGCCTCCGTCGCCGGCACCCTCGCCGACCAGGTCGAGCAGCACCTCCCGGACGACTACCAGGCACACCTGTACGCCCGGCTTGCGGAGACCGGCACGGTCGAGGCGACCGCGGCGGTGGTCAACGCCTTCCCGGGCGACCGGCTGGTCACGGTCCTTGTCGGTGACGCGGCGCAGATCGAGGAGCCGGTCCGGGCACTGGACATCGGAGAGGTGTCGGTGGTCACCGGCTGACGGGCGTACCTGTCGCGGACGCGGGAGGCGGCCTGACGGTCCGGCCGGCCCGCCAGGCCGCGACAGTTCGCTTGTGACGGGTCACCTGTGACAGCCCACTGGTCGCCCGGTCCACCAACCCGTCGCATGTCCACATACCGGGACAAGAGGAAGACCCCTGTGAGCGAGATCTCGCCGGGGTCTTCCTTTTTGCCCGTTCTGGTGGAGAGGTTGTCTGTCTGTCTTGTGGGATGCGCTACAAAACGACCTGTCCGTTTGGTGAATGAAAGTGACCCCGCTTAGCGTCGGCCGGGCTGTCCGTCACTCGTATGCCGCATCCGCGACGTACCGGACAGTCATCGCCGAGTCCCCGTCAGGCGCGAGCCTGGGGAGCCGGGGACCCACGAAGTCCCTGGGGTGAATCGGATGCCTGAGCCTCACCGAGGCCGAGTAATCCGTAGGAGACCTTCCTGCTCCGAACCCGTCAGCTAACCCGGTAGGCGAGAAGGAAGGAAAGGACCAGCCACTTCATGGCGTTCACCCGTGCCACTGGGAAGCATCGTGCCCCGAGTCGACTGACGCGCAGGAGCGCGAAGATCGCCGGCGTCGCGGCCCTGGCCACCACCGGCGTCATCGGCGGCGCGGCCTCTCCGGCCCTCGCAGCGGACACCGGGGTCACCTCCGTCGGCGAGACCGGCCTGAACCAGGTCATTGGCATCGACAGCGCCCTCGCCGACCAGATAGAGGCCCAGGCCGCCGCACAGCAGCACCAGGCCGATGCCGCGGCGAAGGAGAAGGCGGAGGCCCAGCGGAAGGCCGAGGCCAAGAAGCGGGCCGAAGCCAAGAAGAAGGCGGAGGCCGAGGCCGAAGCGAAGCGCGCGGCCGAGGCGCGCGCGGAGAAGGTGCGTGCCGCCCGGTCCGCCGAGCGCACCCGCCTGGGCGCCTTCCGGCTCCCGGTCGCAGCTTCGTACGTCACCACCGGCTACAAGTCCAGTGGCTCGCTCTGGTCGTCCGGCAGCCACTCGGGCATCGACTTCCACGCCGCGTCCGGCAGTTCCGTCGTCGCCGTCGGTGCCGGTACGGTCGTCGAGGCCGGCTGGGGCGGCGCGTACGGCAACAACATCGTGCTCCGGATGTCGGACGGCACGTACACGCAGTACGGCCACCTCTCCTCGATCGGCGTCTCCGTCGGCCAGAGCGTCGGCGCGGGCCAGCGGATCGGCCTCTCCGGCTCGACCGGAAACTCCACGGGCCCGCACCTCCACTTCGAGGCCCGGACGACGCCGTCGTACGGCTCCGACATGGACCCCGTCGCCTACCTGCGCGCCCACGGCGTCAACGTCTGACCGAAGCCGCCCGTCCCACCTGCAGCACCTCTTCGAAGGCCCCGGCACACACCGGGGCCTTCGCTGTGCCCGGCCTCCGCTGTGCCCGAATTTCGCCGTGCCCGGCCTCCGTGTCTGCCCGTGGTGCCCGTCTGCGGTACCTGCCCGCCGAGTCGCTCCGTGGCCAAGAGATATTCATGATTTTCCACCCGGCATCGGAATTCGGCCGCACTGCAATAGGGTCGCAGAACAGGCGTCGGTCGGCCGCGTTTCGCGGGGATTAAGGCGGAGGTTCGGACATGCGCATTCCCGCGCATTCGGTATGCACGGCAATCCGTGACGACATCGTCTCCGGTTTCTTCGAACGCGGTGGCCGGCTCACAGAGGAGTTGCTGGCGCGTCGATACGGGGTCTCCCGCGTCCCGGTACGGGAAGCGCTGCGCACCCTGGAGTCCGAGGGTTTCGTGGCCACCCGGCGGCACGCGGGCGCCTGCGTGGCCGAGCCCACCCGACAGGAGGCCGCCGACCTGCTGGAGGTCCGGATGCTGCTGGAGCCGCTGGCCGCCGCGCGCGCCGCGCAGCGCCGCACCGAGGCGCATCTCAAGGTGCTGCGCGGTCTGGTCCGGCTCGGCCAGGAGCGGGCCAGGCGGGGCGAGGGGGAGGATCTGTGCCCGTTGGGCGGCTGGTTCCACGAGACGTTGGTGCAGGCCTCCGGCAGTCCCGGCCTGATCGCGCTGCTCACCCAGCTCCGGCACAAGATCGCCTGGATGTACGCGGTCGAGCAGCCGGCCTGCCCGGCGGATTCCTGGGCCGAGCACGGAGCCGTCGTGGACGCGGTGGCGCGCGGTGACGCGGAACGGGCCAGGGCGCTGACCGCCCAGCACGCCGAACGGGCCGCGGCCGCGCACCGGCTGCGCCGCGTCGACCGGCCGGACCGCCGGCCCACGGTCCCGCGCACCGGCCGGACCGCCGGCCCCCGGCCTCACGCACCGGCCGGGTAAGGCCTTCGTAACATCCCGTAAACACCACGGGCATCCGGCATTAGTAATTACGCCGTATACAAAGAGTTGTCATTCCGTGCGGCTTCCTTCGGGCTGTCCGAATTATCTTCGCTCTTCATTTTCACGAAGTTTCGCCCGAGAAAGCGAAAGAGCCGCGGACCCGGTCAAGCGGTCGCGGCTCTTTCGTAGGAAACGGGTCAGACGGTCTCCGGTAGCTCATCGAGCCCCTCGGCGACCAGCTTCGCCAGACGGTCCAGGGCGGCTTCCGAATCGTCGGCCTCGGATGCGAGCACGATCTCCTCGCCGCCGTGCGCGCCGAGACCGAGCACCGCGAGCATCGAGGCGGCGTTCACCGGGTTGCCATCCGCCTTGGCGATCGTCACGGGGACGCCGGAGGCCGTGGCGGCACGGACGAAGATGGAAGCGGGGCGGGCGTGCAGGCCCTCGGCCCATCCGACGTTGACGCGGCGCTCAGCCATGGTTCTGCCCTTCAGGAATCAACGGTTGTCTAGACCAGCCTCTCACGCGGTGCGCGATGCTCCAGGCCGACCCGCGGCCGACCCGCGGCCGGCCCGCAGCCCGTGCTCTACCGCCGTTCGGCCCCCTCAGACTGCCCCGGCCCCGGGACCTACGCGACCGCTGACGGAGCCGTAGTCTTTGCCCATGCAGCCCTCGTCGCAGCAGAGTCCGCAGCACGCGTACCCCGACCACTGGGAAGCGGACGTGGTCCTCCGCGACGGCGGAACCGCGCGGATCCGGCCCATCACCACGGACGACGCCGAACGGCTGGTCAGCTTTTACGAGCAGGTCTCCGACGAGTCGAAGTACTACCGCTTCTTCGCTCCGTACCCCCGTCTGTCCGACCGGGACGTGCACCGCTTCACCCATCACGACTACGTCGACCGGGTGGGGCTCGCGGTCACGGTCGGCGGCGAGTTCATCGCGACCGTCCGCTACGACCGGATCGACGAGCGGGGCAGGCCCGCCTCCGCGCCCGCCGACGAGGCCGAGGTCGCCTTCCTCGTCCAGGACGCGCACCAGGGCCGGGGGGTGGCCTCGACGCTCCTCGAACACATCGCCGCCGTCGCCCGCGAGCGCGGCATCCGCCGTTTCGCGGCCGAGGTGCTGCCCGCCAACACCAAGATGATCAAGGTGTTCCGGGATGCCGGATACACCCAGCAGCGCAGCTTCGAAGAGGGCTCCGTCCACCTCACCCTGGACCTCGAACCCACCGCCGAGTCCCTCGCCGTCCAGCGCGCGCGTGAGCAGCGGGCCGAGGCGCGTTCCGTGCAACGGCTGCTCGCGCCCGGTTCCGTCGCCGTCATCGGCGCCGGCCGCACTCCCGGAGGGGTCGGCCGCACGGTTCTGCGCAATGTCCTCGGGGCCGGTTTCACCGGTCGTACGTACGCCGTGAACCGCTCCTTCGCCGTCGACCTGGGCACGATCGACGGGGTCCCCGCCCACCGTTCGATCGGCGAGATCGACGAACCGGTCGACCTCGCGGTCGTCGCCGTCCCCGCCGACCGCGTTCCCGAGGCCGTCGCCGACTGCGGCGAGCACGGTGTCCAGGGGCTGGTCGTCCTCTCCGCCGGATATGCCGAATGGGGTGCCGAGGGCAGGGAGCGGCAGCGTGAACTTGTCCGCCAGGCCCGCTCGTACGGAATGCGGATCATCGGACCGAACGCCTTCGGCGTCATCAACAACTCCGAGGCCGTCCGGCTGAACGCCTCCCTCGCCCCCGAGCCGCCCGCTCCCGGACGCATCGGCCTCTTCACCCAGTCCGGAGCGATCGGCATCGCACTGCTCTCCGGGCTCTACCGGCGCGGCGCCGGCCTCTCCACCTTCATCTCCGCGGGCAACCGCGCAGACATCTCGGGCAATGACTTCCTGCAGTACTGGTACGAGGACCCGGACACGGATGTCGCCCTGCTGTACCTCGAATCGCTCGGCAACCCCCGCAAGTTCACCCGCCTCGCCCGGCGCACCGCGGCCGTGAAGCCCGTGGTCGTCGTGAAGGGCGCCCGGCACAGCGGCTCCACGCCGCCCGGCCATGCGGTGCCGGTCAGCCGGATCCCGGACGCGACGGTCTCGGCGCTCATGCGGCAGGCGGGCGTGATCCGCGTCGACACGGTGACGGAGATGGTCGACGCGGGCCTCCTCCTCGCCGACCAACCGCTCCCCGCGGGCCCGCGGGTCGCGATCCTCGGCAACTCCGAGTCGCTCGGTCTGCTCACGTACGACGCCTGCCTGGCCGAGGGGCTCCGCCCGCGCCGGCCCCTCGACCTCACCACCGCCGCGACCCCGCAGGACTTCCGGGACGCCCTGGCCGAGGCCCTCGCCGATGACGGCTGCGACTCCGTGATCGTGACGGCGATCCCGTGGGTGGGCGAGGACGGAGAGGCGGAACCGGGCGACGGAGAGGTACTGGCGACCGCCCTGCACGCGGCCGCGACCGCCGGTCCAGCCAAGCCGGTGGCCGTCGTGCACGTGGAGATCGGCGGCCTGGCCGAGGCTCTCGCCGCGGCCACCAGCACGGTCGCGCAGCCGCGCCCTTCGAAGCAGCCCTCCGCGGCCGCGACGTCCCCGCGCGCCGGAGCCGCCGCCACCGCGACCGGCTCCGCACCGGCGCACACCTCCTCAGTGCCCGGCCCCGCGCCGGCGCACACCGCTTCCACCCCCGGCAGCGGCGCGGTCACCGCAACCACGGGCACGGACAGCAAGGACCGCGCCGAACCCGCCCCCGGCTCCCGCCCCCGTACCGGCCGGATCCCCGCCTACCCCGCCGCCGAGCGGGCCGTGCGCGCCCTGGCCGAAGCGGTCCGGTACGCGCAGTGGCGACGACAGGCCGCCGCGCCCGGCAAGGTGCCAGAGTTCCTCGACGACACCATCGACGAACAGGGCACCGCCGACCTGATCGACACCCTGCTCGGCCCGGACCCCGACCCGAGGGGCAGGCCGCTCGCGCACGACGAGGCGCGCGAGCTCCTGGGCCGCTACGGCATCACCGTACGACCGACGCTTGCGGCCCCCGACCCCGAAGCCGCCGTCGCCGCGGCGGCACGGCTCGGCTACCCCGTGGCGCTCAAGACCACCGCACCCCATCTGCGCCACCGCGCCGATCTCGGCGGTGTGCGGCTGGACCTCGCCAACGAGAGCGCGCTGCGCCGGGCCTACGGCGAACTGACCGATCTGCTCGGCAAGCCCGCCGAACTCCGGCCGGTCGTCCAGGCCATGGCGCCGCGCGGCGTCGACACCGTCGTGCGGGCCACGATCGACCCGGCGGCGGGCGCCGTCCTCTCCTTCGGGCTCGCGGGCGCGCCCTCCGAACTCCTCGGTGACACCGCCCACCGCCTCGTTCCGGCCACCGATCGCGACGCCGCGGAGCTGATCCGGTCCATCCGGGCGGCCCCGGTGCTGTTCGGCTGGCGGGGCGCGGCGCCCGTGGACACCGCGGCGCTCGAAGAGCTGCTGCTGCGGGTGTCCCGGCTGGTCGACGACCACCCCGAGGTGGTCTCCATCGCCCTGGAACCGGTCGTGGTCGCCCCGCAGGGGCTGACCGTTCTCGGCGCGAGCGTCCGGCTCTCGCCGCCCCCGGCCCGCACCGACCTCGGCCCCCGCCGCCTCCCCAACTACTGACCGGCCACCGACCGGACGGCACCGATTCGTCCCTGGCCGTCGGACGAGCTCGAAAGCACCGGTCCCTCCTGCGCGCGAGCCCCGGTCGCCCTGCCGGACATCGTTCCCGGCAGTCATCCGCCCCCCGTAGGATGGTCCTCATGGCTAAGACCGGTACGACGACCCAGGGGCTGCGCGCGGCGATCGAGCGCAGTGGCTACTACCCGGCCCTCGTGGCCGAGGCGGTGGAGGCCGCCGTGGGCGGTGAGCCGGTCGCTTCGTACCTGGTGCACCAGGAGACCACCTTCGACTCCAACGAGGTGCGCCGCCACGTCACGGTCCTGGTCCTGACCGACACCCGCTTCATCGTCAGCCACACCGACGAGCAGAACGCGGACACCAGCTCCCCGACGCCGTACGCCACCACCTCCACGGAGTCGGTCAAGCTCGACCGGATCTCGTCGGTCGTGGTAAGCCGCGTCGTTGCCAACCCGGAGAAGTACGTACCGGGCACGCTGCCCCGCGAGGTCGTCCTCACCATCGGCTGGGGCGCGGTCTCCCGTATCGATCTGGAGCCGGCCGCCTGCGGCGACCCCAACTGCGAGGCCGACCACGGCTACACCGGCAGTTCCACCGCCGACGACCTGAGCCTGCGGGTCAGTGAGGCCGGTGACGGCCCGGACACCGTGCGCCAGACCCTCGCCTTCGCGCAGTCCCTCTCCGAGGCCACGGCCGTGGCCGCGGCGTCCGGCCGCTGATGGCCCAGCCGGCCTGGCAGGACCCCGTCCTGCTCCCCGTCGACACCGCACCCGTTCCCGAGTACGGCAGCGGCTCGCTCGCCGATCTGCTGCCCACGCTCGCCGCTGGACAGGGCGTGCCCGGCTTCACCGCGGCGATCCCCGAACTCACCCCCGCCGACCGGAACTGCGTGTTCCTGATCGACGGCCTCGGCTGGGAGCAGATCAAGGCCCACCCGGACGAGGCACCGTTTCTGCACTCCCTGCTCCCCACCTCGCGCGGCGGCACCGGCCGCCCGATCACGGCGGGCTTCCCGGCCACCACCGCGACGTCACTCGCCTCGGTCGGTACCGGACTTCCGCCGGGGGAGCACGGCCTTCCCGGTTACACCGCGCGCAATCCGGAGACCGGCGAGCTGATGAACCAGCTGCGCTGGCAGCCCTGGACGCCGCCGAAGGCCTGGCAGCCGTACCCCACCGTCTTCACGCTCGCCGACGCCGCGGGGGTGCGCACCGCCCAGGTCTCCGCCCCTGCCTTCGAGCAGACCCCGCTCACCAAGGTCGCGCTCAGCGGGGGCTCGTTCCTCGGCCGGTTCTCCGGAGAGGAGCGGATGGACGTCGCCGCCGAGCGGCTTGCCGCGGGTGACCGGTCGCTCGTCTACACGTACTACAGCGAGGTCGACGGGAAGGGCCACCGCTTCGGTGTCGACTCCGACGCCTGGCGCGGGCAGCTGATGTATGTGGACGGCCTGGCCCGGCGCCTGGCCGAGCAGCTCCCGCCCCGCTCGGCGCTGTACATCACCGCCGATCACGGCATGATCGACATCCCCTTCGACGAGCAGTCCCGGATCGACTTCGACGAGGACTGGGAGCTGCGCGCGGGCGTCGCCCTGCTCGGCGGCGAGGGCCGGGCCCGTCATGCGTACGCGGTCCCGGGCGCCGAGAGCGATGTGCTGACCGTCTGGCGGGAAGTGCTCGGCGAGCAGTTCTGGGTGGCGAGCCGGGACGAAGCGATCGCGGCTGGCTGGTTCGGCCCGAAGATCGACGAACGCGTACACGGCAGGATCGGCGATGTCGTCGCCGCCGCCCACGACGACGTGGTGATCACCGCCTCGGTCAATGAGCCGCACGAGTCCGCGATGGTGGGCATGCATGGCTCGATGACCCCCGTCGAGCAGCTCGTCCCCCTGCTCGAAGTACGCTCGTAGCCGCGTTTTCCCGCCACAGTCGCCCTTGTACTGCTTCGCCCCGCCCGAAAGGTGCTCAGCCCCTCATGCCCGAGCTTGTGTTCTTCTCCGGAACTATGGACTGCGGGAAGAGTACTTTGGCGCTACAAATCGGACACAACCGTTCAGCTCGTGGCTTGCAGGGCGTGATCTTCACCCGTGACGACCGGGCGGGGGAGGGCAAGCTCTCCTCACGTCTGGGGCTGGTCACCGAGGCCGTCGAGGCCGACGAGGGCATGGATCTGTACGCGCACCTCGTCGACCACATAAGCCGGGGCGGCCGGGCGGACTACGTGATCGTGGACGAGGCGCAGTTCCTGGCTCCCGTCCAGATCGACCAGCTCGCCCGGGTCGTCGACGACCTGGGCATGGACGTCTTCGCGTTCGGTATCACCACCGACTTCCGGACCAAGCTGTTCCCCGGATCCCAGCGGCTGATCGAACTGGCCGACCGGGTCGAGGCCCTCCAGGTCGAAGCCCTCTGCTGGTGCGGTGCACGGGCCACGCACAACGCCCGTACGGCCGGCGGCGAGATGGTCGTCGAAGGCGCCCAGGTGGTGGTCGGGGACGTCAACCAGCAGGCGGACGAGGTTGGTTACGAGGTGCTCTGCCGACGTCACCATCAGCGCAGGACGACCAGCGCGAGCGCCCGCGCAGGCTCCCTCTCGCCGGACGTGCTGCCCGTCACCTCCGCCTGAACCCGTCCCTCCGGGCGTCCGGTACGGATGCTTAGGATGACGCTGTGAACACGGTGAGCGGGACAGAGGCCGAGTCCGAACCGGGCCCACTGGGCAAGGTGCAGCCGCGGCAGCTGATCGTGACGGTCTACGGGCTGTACGCGCGCGACACCGGCGGCTGGATGTCCGTGGCCGCGCTGATCCAGCTGCTCGCCGACCTCGGCGTCGAGGCGCCGACCGTACGGTCCTCGGTCTCGCGGCTGAAGCGCGCCGGACTGCTCGAAGCCGAATCGGTGTCCGGAGCGGCCGGGTACCGGATCTCGCCCGAGACCGAGCGCATTCTGCGCGACGGCGATCCGCGCATCTTCGCGGCCCGAAGGGCCACCGTGGACGAGGGCTGGGTGCTGGTCGTCTTCTCCGTACCCGAGTCCGAACGCGCCAAGCGGCACACCCTGCGCACCCAGCTGACCCGGCTCGGTTTCGGTTCCGTGTCCGCCGGTGTGTGGATCGCGCCGGGACATGTGCACGGCGAGGCGGAGGACATGCTGGCCCGGCACGGGCTGCGCTCGTACGCCGACCTCTTCCGGGCCGACTATCTCTCCGTGGCCGGGAGCGGGGACGGGGACCTGCCCGCGAAGGTGCGCTCCTGGTGGGACACCGTCCGACTGCAGCGGCTGTACGTGGCATTCCTCGCGGCACACCGTCCGGCGGCCGAGCGGATCGCCGGTGGCAGCCCGGTGACGGACCGCGAGGCGTTCACGACGTACATCAGGGTCCTCACGGACTGGCGCCGGCTCGTCTACCTCGACCCCGGTGTCCCGCGTGAACTGCTACCGGCCGAGTGGAGCGGAACCGAGGCGTCCGAGCTCTTCGACGAGCTGCACACCCGGCTGGCCGGCCCCGCCCACCAGCACGTGGAACGGTTCCGGACCGGCTGACCCGCCCCGCGGCCCGGTGGCTCAGCGAGCGGTCGACCGTACGATCGTGAACACCGCGCCCTCCGGGTCCGCCACGGTCGCCACCCGGCCGTTCGCCCCCTCCCGGGGCGGTTGCAGGACGTATCCGCCGAAATCCACCACACGATGCGCTGCCTCGTCGGTGTCGTCGACCTCGAAGTACGTCATCCAGTGCGGGCCGCGGTCGCGCGGCAGGGCGCGGCCGACACCCTGCAGCGAGGCCACCGGACGGCCGTGCAGACGAAGGGTCTGGTAGTCGAAGTCGGCCGAGACGATTGCCTCCGCCTCGTAGCCGAAAACCGTCTGGTAGAACTTGCAGACCGTCGACGTCTCGCGGGTCACCAACTCGTTCCAGACCGGTGTGCCATGGGTGCCCGCGAACGCCGTACCGACGTGCGCGGCGGCCTGCCAGATTCCGAAGACCGCGCCGCTGGGGTCGGAAGCGATGGCGAGCCGGCCCGCCTCACCCGCATCACCCGAGTCGAGCGGCCCGACGGCGACCGTGCCACCGCAGGAACGGATCACTTCTGCCGTGGCGTCGGCGTCGTCGGTGGCCAGATAGGTCGTCCAGGCGACCGGCAGATGGCGATCGGGCGGCGACTGCCCGATGCCCGCGACCACTTTCCCGTCGATCAGCGCGCGTACGTACGGACCCAGCTGATCCGGTCCGGGCGCGAACTCCCACCCGAACAGCCGGGCGTAGAAGTCCTGGGTCGTGCTCAGGCCGTGCACGAGCAGACTCACCCAGCAAGGTGTTCCGGGCATGCGTCGGGCTGCAGCCTCCGTCATCGTCACTCTCTCCTCGGACCATCGTGGTGGCCGTACGGGGGGAACGGGGCCGGTGTGCCGCTATGCGGTACAGGATGTGAACGCCCCGTGGAGATGTTTGCACCACCCGGCGCGCGAGGCGCTCCGGCCGCGCCGTACCTTCCGGGATCTCGACGGCGGTGGACCGATTTGGTGGGGAACGTCCGCCTGGGTGCTGTTACGGGTGGGGAGGCTCCTGCGCGAGGATGGCACCCATGAAGCCCATCATCACCGCATCCGAATGCGTGAGCGAGTCGGCGGGGCCACGTCCGCCGGTGCTCCTGGACGTACGTTGGCAGCTGGGCGGCCCGCACGGCCGCCCCGACTACGAGGCCGGGCACATCCCCGGTGCGGTCTTTGTCGACCTGGACGCGGAACTCGCCGGTCCGGCAGGCAGCGGCGGCCGTCACCCGCTGCCCGACCCGGAGGAATTCGGTGCGGTGATGCGCCGGGCCGGTGTCTCCCGGGGCATTCCGGTGGTCGTGTACGACGGTGGCCAGGGCTGGGCGGCGGCCCGCGCGTGGTGGCTGTTGCGCTGGACGGGGCACACGGACGTCCGGGTCCTGGACGGCGGTCTCGCGGCCTGGCAGGGGGACCTCGAAACGGACGTCCCGACGCCGGCCGAGGGCGACTTCCGGCCGGTCCCCGGTGCGCTGCCGTTGCTGGACGCGGACGGGGCGGCGGCGCTGGCCCGCTCCGGTCTGCTGCTCGACGCGCGGGCCGCGGAGCGCTACCGGGGCGATGTGGAGCCGATCGACCGGGTGGGCGGCCATATCCCGGGCGCCGTGTCGGCGCCGACCTCCGAGAACACGGGGGACGACGGCCGGTTCCTGTCCGCGCCGTCGTTGGCGGCCCGTTTCGAGGGCCTCGGCGCGGACCGGGCGCCGGAGGTCGGCGTCTACTGCGGCTCCGGTGTCTCCGGCGCCCACGAGGTGCTGGCCCTGGCCGTCGCGGGGATCCCCGCGGCGCTGTACGCGGGCTCCTGGTCCGAGTGGTCCGCCGACGAGTCCCGCCCGGTGGCCAAGGGCCCCGACCCGCAGTAACGGAGCCGGCACCGGCCACCGCGACCGGAACCGCCGAAACGGGATCCGGTCGCACGGGGCGCACGCGGCGCCCCCGGCGCACCTGACGCAGACGGCACGAGGGCCCGTACGCAACGGCGTACGGGCCCTCGTCATGCTGCGGTCACCCCGCCTCAGTCCTGCTTCTTCCGGCGCGTACCGAAGACGATCTCGTCCCAGCTCGGTACGGCGGCCCGGCGGCCCGGCCGGACACCGTCCGCCTCGGCCTGGCGGTCCGTCGTCCCGGTCAGCCGGTCGCGATGACCGGCCACCGCCCGCGGCATGAGCACGTCCGCATAGGCGGAACCGGCACCGGCGGAGGCCGCCGCGGCCGGCGGCTCGTCGGCCTCCGGTTCCTGCGCGGCGGGCTCGATGGCGGGCGGCTCGGGCTGCGTGGGACGCTCCGGCACCACCATGTCGCCGCGGAAGCTGGGCACCGCCTCCAACAGGCTGGTCAGCGAATCGCGCTCACTGGCCGAGATGCCGCCGATGTGCTCGTCCGGCTCGGGCACCGGGGCCGTGGGGCGCTCCATCTGGCGGTCCAGGGCGCGGTCCAGCGGCCGGTCGCGGGGCAGCCGGGCGATCCGGGGCACGAACGGGAAGCTCGGTTCGGGCGCGGCGACGTCGTCGGTCTCGCCGATCAGCGACCGGGCCTCGTCGTCCACGGCCTGGACCAGCCGACGCGGTGCGTCGTACGTCCAGCTCGCCGAGTGCGGCTCGCCCGCGACCCGGTAGACGAGCAGGACCTCCCAGGTGCCGTCGTCACGGCGCCACGAATCCCACTGGACGGTCTCCTTGTCGGCGCCGCGCAGCAGCAGCCGCTCCTGCACCGCCTCGCCGAGCTGGGGGCCGGTGTTCTCGCCGGGACGGCGCACGGGAGTCTTCCGGGCCCGCTCGGCCATGAAGGCGCGCTCCGCGAGCACGGGGCCCTCGAAGCGGCGGACACGGTCGACCGGAATCCCGGCGAACTGGGCGACCTCCTCCGCGGAGGCACCGGCTCGTATCCGAGCCTGGATGTCGCGGGGGCGGAGATGGCTCTCCACCTCGATCTCGATCTGGCCGAGCCGCGCGCGGTCGTTGCGCACGGCGGCTCGCAGCCGCTCGTCGATCGGAAGCGTGTACTCCGTGCTGTCCGCAGCCTTGAGCACCAGTCGTGTGCCGTCGTTGGAGACGGCCACGACACGCAGTTCGGGCATGGGGACCTCCCGGGTGGTGCCTGCCGACGTCACGTGCGTCGCTGCTTCCGCTAGTCGAGTGTGGCCTGCCCGGGTGCAGCCTGCCACAACATTGCCGTGTTGCCCGGCGTGTCGGGCGTGAGCCCTTGATCGCCGGTATGACACGGTGACCTATTGTGCAACACGAAGTGACCGATGGTCACCTCGTGTAGCCAGTCCCCGTGCAATGACGTGGCGCCGCCGGATCGAGTGCCTCCTTCGGCCCCCTCCCGAAGATTCCGGACACCCACGTGGGAGTCCGGCCCCAGGGCTCGCCACAGTACTCCATTCGGGCCATGTGGGTGGACCGCCGCGCCGCCGAACTTCTCGTGAGGCGTGGGAGCCGAGTCGCCCGGCAGGGCGTGCAGCGCCCTTCGCGCGTGTCCTGCTTCACAGAATCTCCCGAAGCGGAACTATTCACTTCGCTCACATGTCCCTTCCTGTTGCATGGTGGGAGAGATGTCAATCAAGGGCTGGAAATGGTGCAGAAGCCGGAAAATGACATAGAACCCAAGGAAAGGCGTATAGATCTGAGTCTGCCTCAGGTGGCGGGCAGCGCCGTGGCGGCGGTTGCGGCAGCGGTGGCGGCCTCTCAGCTGGGCGTGTACGGAACGATCCTCGGCGCTGGAGTCATGAGCGTCGTCGCCACCTGCGGCGGTTCGCTCTTCCAGCACTTTTTCCGCCGTACCGGGGAACAGATCCGCGAGGTGACGGTCCAGGCCAAGCAGCCGGGCCGTGAGGTGACCGTGCGCACGCGTGGGACGAGCGACCCGCATGCGGTGTACGGGGTGCGACGACCGCCGGCCGGAATGCCCGACGGAGCCATGGACGCGACCACGGTGATGCGCGCTGTGGACGCCGCGACCATGCGCGGTGGGACGGACGCCACGACCGTACTGCGCAACGTGGCGGACGATCCGGACCGTACGCGGCTGCTGAGGCCGCTCGACGGGACGCGGTCGCTCGACCCGGTCCGTCCGGAGCCGGACGAGGAGTTCTCCGAAGCCACCACCCACGGCACCCGTATCCGCGGCTGGAAGCGGTCGGCACTCGGGGCGGCCGTCGTCTTCGCCGTGACGATGGCCGGGATCACCACGTTCGAGCTGGTCTCCGGCAACGACCTGAGCGGCGGTCGGGGAACCACCGTCGGCTCCGTCGTACGCGGGGAGCGGGGCGCCGGATCGAACGACCCGGCACCGTCGACCGGCACCGACCCCGGCCAGGAGCGGAGCCCGGACCAGGAGAGCGGCGCGACACCCGGTACGGACTCGCAGGGAAGGCAGAGCCGGAACCCGGACTCCGGTCGGGGCGACCGTTCCTCCGCCGATCCGACGCCCAGCCCCACGCCGTCCGGCAACACCGGACAGACGAACCCGTCCCCGGCGGCCACGCCGTCCCCGGCGGTGCCCGGCGACGGCGGCAGCGCCGCCCCGGACCCCACGGGTGCGGGCGACGCCCCGGCGCAGGGCGACCGCGCCACCACGGGCACGGGCACGGGCACGGGCACGGGACAGTGAACGGCCGCGCCGCTCAGTCGCCCAGCACCCGGCGCAGATAGTCGTTGCCGAACAGCCGGTCCGGGTCGAGCCGGTCGCGTACGGCGGTGAACTCGCCGAACCGCGGGTACACCCCGGCGAGGTACTCGGCGTCGCGGGTGTTGACCTTGCCCCAGTGCGGGCGGCCGGCGTGGGCGGTCATGATCCGTTCGACGGCCGTGAAGTACGCCTGGTAAGGCGTGCCCTTGTACAGATGGACGGCGATGTAGGCGCTCTCCCGGCCCGAGGCCGTGGAGAGCGCGATGTCGTCCGCGGGGGCGGTACGCACCTCCACCGGGAAGCTGATCCGCAGCGGCGAACGCTCCACCATCGCCTTGACCTCGCGCAGCGCCTCCACAGCGGCCTCGCGCGGCAGCGCGTACTCCATCTCCACGAAACGGACCCGGCGCGGACTCGTGAAGACCTTGTACGGGATGTCGGTGTACGTACGGGCGGACAGGGCGCGACTGGAGAGCTTGGCGATCGACGGAATGGTGGCGGGGACCGCCCGGCCCAGCGAACACGCCACCTGGAAGATCCCGTTGGAGAGGAGCTCGTCCTCGATCCAGCCGCTGACCTTCCCGGGCGGGGCGGCGGGGCCCGCGCTGCGGTTGTTGCGCTTGGTGTTGCAGTTGCCGGTGTGCGGGAACCAGTAGAACTCGAAGTGCTCGTTGTCGGCGACCAGCTCGTCGAAGCCGGCCGTGACCCGGTCGAAGCTCATCGGTTCCTCACGGGCCGTCAGCAGGAAGACCGGTTCCACGGCGAAGGTGATCGCCGTGACGACACCCAGGGCGCCGAGCCCGATCCTCGCGACGGCGAAGATGTCGGCGTTCTCCTTGTCCGAACAGGTCAGCACCGTGCCGTCGGCCGTGACCAGTTCGAGGGCGCGGATCTGCGCGGATATGGACGCCGAGTCACGGCCCGTGCCGTGGGTGCCGGTCGAGGTGGCTCCGGCGACCGTCTGCTCCATGATGTCGCCCATGTTGGTGAGCGACAGGCCCTCCCGTGCCAGGGCGGTGTTCAGCCGCTTCAGCGGAGTACCGGCCTCGACGGTCACGGTCATCGCCTCGCGGTCGATCTCCCGGATGCCGGTGAGGAGGTCGGGGCGGACCAGCACGCCGTCGGTGGCCGCCGTCGCGGTGAAGGAGTGTCCGGTGCCGACCGGCTTCACCCGCAGGCCGTCCTCGGACGCCCGGCGCAGCACTTCGGCGAGCTCCGCCACGGAGGCGGGGGACACGGACCGTACCGGGCGGGAGCTGACATTCCCCGCCCAGTTACGCCACGCGTTCGTCGTCGTCCGTGCGTCGGTGTCGGTCATCTTCCGCGCGCCCTTCCGTAGAAACCGGCCCACTGAGCCGGCGATAACCCAGGAACGCCACCGCGGCCGCGAGCGCTCCCGCCACGACGGGCACCGCGTACCCCGCCTCGGCTCCGGAGGCGTCGACCACCCAGCCGGCGGCCGAGGAGCCGAGCGCCACACCGACGGCGAGCCCGGTGCTGGTCCAGGTCATGCCCTCGGTCAGTTTCGTGCGCGGTACGTGCTGCTCGACGAGGGCCATGGTGGTGACCATCGTCGGTGCGATGGCGAGGCCCGCGACAAAGAGCGCCACGGCCAGAAACGGGAGGCTCCCGGCCAGTTGGAGGGGGATCATACTCACGGCCATCGCACACACGCCCACCAGCCACCGGGTGGACGCCTTCCCCTTGAGACGCAGCAGGCCGAAGACGGCGCCGGCCAGGCAGGAACCGAGCGCGTACACGGCCAGCACGAGGCTCGCCGCGGCCTTGTGGCCCCGTTCCTCGGCGAACGCCACCGTCACCACGTCGACCGCCCCGAAGATCGCACCGGTCGCCACGAACGTCACCACGAGCACCTGGAGGCCCCGGGCGCGCAGCGCGGTGCCGCCGGTGTGCTGCTCGCGCGGATGCGGCACCGGCTCGGTGGTGCGCTGCGCGGTCAGCCAGAAGACGCCGACCAGCAGGAACCCGGCCGCTATGAGCGGCCCCGCCTCGGGGAACCAGGCGGTGGACAGGCCGATCGAGATAATCGGCCCGAAGATGAAGCACACCTCGTCGACGATCGACTCCCACGAGTACGCGGCGTGCAGCTGCTGCGGCGAACCCCGGTAGATCTCGGCCCAGCGCGCCCGGATCATCGAACCCACGCTGGGGACGCAGCCCGCGCCCGCCGCGAAGACGAAGAGCGACCAGTCCGGCAGCCGCTGCTGCGCGCAGATCAGCAGACCGGCCACCGCCGCCAGCGCGACGAAGGTGGCGGGACGCAGGACCCGGCGCTGCCCGTGCCGGTCGACGAGCCGGGAGATCTGCGGCCCGATCACCGCCGCCGACATCGCCAGCGTCGCGGAGAGCGCACCGGCGAGCCCGTAACGGCCGGTGAGCTGCGAAACCATGGTCACCACGCCGATGCCCATCATGGACAGCGGCATCCGGCCGAGGAATCCGGCCGCCGAGAACCCCTTGGTGCCGGGGGCGGCGAAAATCGCGCGGTAGGGACTGGGCAAGTAAGGCTCCGGAACAGCGTGATCGCACGCGCCTGTAATGCGTGAATGTGGCCGGTACAGCTTACGGTCGGGGTGGCCGGTCCGACACGGGGGTCGGCCGGAGGACCGATGTCGGTGGGAGCGCTGTCCGAGGCGAGTGGCAGGATCGCTGTCATGTCCGATCTGCGCGACCCCGCTCCCTACGACGCCCTGCTGCTGCTTTCCTTCGGCGGCCCCGAAGGCCCGGACGACGTGGTCCCGTTCCTGGCGAACGTGACCCGTGGCCGCGGCATCCCCGAGGAGCGGCTGAAGGAGGTCGGCAAGCACTACTTCCTGTTCGGCGGCGTCAGCCCGATCAACGCCCAGAACAGAGCCCTGCTGGACGCCCTGCGCAAGGACTTCGCGGAGCACGGACTCGATCTGCCGGTGTACTGGGGCAACCGCAACTGGGCGCCGTACCTCACCGACACCCTGCGCGAGATGATCAAGGACGGGCGCCGCCGCGTCGCGGTCCTCGCCACCAGCGCCTACGCCTCGTACTCGGGCTGCCGGCAGTACCGCGAGAACCTCGCCGAGTCACTGGCCGCGCTGCAGGCCGAGGGCCTGCCCGTGCCCCGGGTCGACAAGCTCCGGCACTACTTCAACCATCCCGGTTTCGTACGGCCCATGGTGGACGGTGTCCTCGCCTCCCTGGCCGATCTCCCCGAGGACGTACGGGCCGGGGCGCACCTCGCGTTCACCACGCACTCCATCCCCACCTCCGCCGCCGACACCTCCGGCCCCGTCGCGGAGCACGGCGACGGCGGCGCCTATGTCGCCGAGCACCTGGATGTCGCCCGCCTGATCGTCGATGCGGTGCGCGAGGAGACCGGCGTCGAGCACCCCTGGCAGCTCGTCTACCAGTCGCGCAGCGGCGCCCCGCACATCCCGTGGCTGGAGCCCGACATCTGCGACCACCTGGAGACGCTGCACGGAGACGGCGTGCCCGCAGTGGTGATGGCCCCCATCGGTTTCGTCTCGGACCACATGGAAGTGCTGTACGACCTCGACACGGAGGCCACCGCGAAGGCCGCCGAGCTCGGGCTTCCGGTGCGCAGGTCCGCGACCGTGGGCGCCGATCCGCGGTTCGCCGCGGCCGTGCGCGACCTGGTCCTGGAGCGTGCCGCCACCGAACAGGGGCGTGGCGCGCAGCGGTGCGCGCTGGGGGCGCTCGGCCCGAGCCACGACCTCTGCCCGGTCGGCTGCTGCCCGGCCCGGGCCCTCAAGCCCGCGGCCGCGGGCGCCGACAGCCCGTACGCGTAGCCCCTGCCGTATGCCTGGAGACTCTGGAGCGCTGTGACCGACCCGAACCTGTCCGAACTGCTCGATCTCGCCCTGGAGGCCGCCCGCCGCGCCGGTGCGCTGCTGCGCGATGGCCGCCCCGCCGACCTGGGGGTGGCCGCGACCAAGTCCAGCCCGATCGACGTCGTCACCGAGATGGACATCGCCGCCGAGAAGCTGATCACCGGCTTCCTGACCGAGCGCCGCCCCCAGGACGGCTTCCTCGGCGAGGAGGGGGCCAGCGCGGAGGGCAGCAGCGGTGTCCGCTGGGTCATCGACCCACTCGACGGCACCGTGAACTACCTGTACGGACTGCCCACGTGGGCAGTCTCCATCGCCGCCGAACGGGACGGCGAGCGGGTCGTGGGCGTCGTGGAGGCCCCGATGCGCCGTGAGACGTACCAGGCGGTGCTCGGCGGCGGCGCCCACGCGAGGGGTGGCGTGTACGGCGGGGGCACCGCGCTGCGCTGCCGGTCCGCGCCGCCGCTCGACCAGGCGCTCGTCTCGACCGGCTTCAACTACGTCGGTCACGTCCGTGCGCACCAGGCGGACGTCGCCCAGCAGCTCATTCCGCGGCTGCGGGACATCCGGCGCAGCGGTTCCGCCGCGGTGGACCTCTGCGATGTGGCCGCGGGGCGCCTCGACGGCTACTACGAGCGCGGGCTCCACCCCTGGGACCTGGCGGCCGGCGACCTCATCGCCCGCGAGGCGGGGGCGTACACCGGCGGTCGTCCCGGGCGGCCCGCCGACGGAGACCTGACGGTCGCCGCGACGCCTGGTGTCTTCGAGCCGCTGCAGGCCCTGCTGGAGGAGCTCGGCGCCTGGCACGACTAGAACCGGTCGTCCGGGTCCTCCCGGCGCGCGAGAGGGGCCCCTGACGCCGTATCCGGCATCAGGGGCCCCTCTCGCGCGCTCAGGCGCTGGTGGCGCCGATTTTGACGCCGTGTTCGGCGGCGAGGCGATGCAGGTCGTCCAGCTCGCCCTGCTCGACATCCGCGAGGAAGTCGTCGCCCGTCTCCCGAGCTTTCGTGAGGTCGGACTCGGTGGTCTTGATGCGTTGCAGCAGACCGGCAGTGAAAGCGTCCATAATGCGCCCCCTCATCGTGGGTCGGTGGCACGGGGGTGTGCCCGGGTTTCCCTCCGCACGGAGGCGGTAGGGCGGGTGATCACGCGCTCTCCGGGGACGGAGTGGCCTGTGGCACGCCACATTCGAGGCGTGATCGCGGGTGTGCATGCGTCCTCCCCGGCACCAAGCTCAGAGAAACCTCAACTGGCCCGGAAATCCTGTGGATTCCCCGGGGCCCCGGCGGACGAGCGCCGCCTTACCGCCGGTTTATGCGCCTTGCGGGCAGGATGGAGCAGCACAGACCGATGTTGATGAGCGGCCCGCATCACGGACCGTGGGCACATCGAGACGTTCTGAAGTCACCTACGTACTGAAGTTTCTAAGGAAGGACAGCGCCGTGCGCGTACTCGTCGTGGAGGACGAGCAGCTGCTCGCCGATGCGGTGGCCACCGGATTGCGCCGTGAGGCCATGGCCGTCGATGTCGTGTACGACGGTGCTGCGGCCCTGGAGCGCATCGAGGTCAACGACTACGACGTCGTGGTGCTGGACCGGGACCTCCCCCTGGTGCACGGCGACGACGTCTGCCGGCGGATCGTCGAGCTGGGCATGCCCACCCGGGTGCTCATGCTCACCGCGTCCGGGGACGTCAGCGACCGGGTGGAGGGGCTGGAGCTCGGCGCCGACGACTATCTGCCCAAGCCGTTCGCCTTCAGCGAGCTCACCGCGCGGGTACGGGCGCTGGGCCGGCGGACGACGGTGGCGTTGCCGCCCGTCCTGGAGCGTGCCGGGATCAAGCTCGACCCCAACCGCCGCGAGGTCTTCCGGGGCGAGACCGAGATCCAGCTCGCGCCGAAGGAGTTCGCCGTGCTGGAGGTCCTGATGCGCAGCGAGGGCGCCGTCGTCTCCGCCGAGCAGCTGCTGGAGAAGGCCTGGGACGAGAACACCGACCCGTTCACCAATGTCGTGCGCGTGACCGTCATGACGCTGCGCCGCAAACTCGGCGAGCCGCCCGTGATCGTCACCGTGCCCGGCTCCGGCTACCGGATCTGATAGCCGATGCCCACCGTCCCCGCGCCGCCGACGGCACCTCCGAAGCCCACCTGGGAGCCCAAACATCAGGAGCCGCCCTACTGGCTGCGCCCGACCATCCGCATACGGCTCACGCTGCTGTACGGGGGCATGTTCCTGATCGCCGGCATCCTGCTGCTCTCGATCATCTACATGCTGGCCGCCCAGGCCCTCCATGTGGGCAGCGAGCTGCCGTTCGAGATCGTCAACGGTCAGGTGAGGAGTGATGTCTGCAACCTGCCCGAGAAGGCATCGCCGGACGCCTTCAACGCGGCGATGAACTCCTGCGTCAACCACCAGCGCCAGCAGGCGCTGGACACCCTCCTGAACCGGTCGCTGCTGGCCCTGGTCGGTCTCAGCGTCATCGCCTTCGCCTTCGGCTACGCCATGGCGGGCCGGGTGCTCTCCCCGCTGGGCCGGATCACCCGCACCGCCCGCCGGGTGGCCGGAACCGATCTGTCCCGCCGGATCGAGCTGGACGGCCCGGACGACGAGCTGAAGGAGCTCGCCGACACCTTCGACGAGATGCTCGACCGCCTGGAGCGGGCCTTCACGGCCCAGCAGAGATTCGTCGGGAACGCGTCGCACGAACTGCGCACCCCGCTCGCCATCAACCGCACGCTCCTGGAGGTCCATCTCTCCGATCCCCAGGCCTCGCCGGAGCTGAAGCAACTGGGCAAGACCCTGCTGGCCACCAACGAGCGCAGCGAGCAGCTGGTCGAGGGCCTGCTGTTGCTCGCCCGCAGTGACAACCAGATCGTCGAGCGCAAACCCGTCGATCTCGCCGAGGTGGCCTCGCGCGCGATCGACCAGACGCGCGGCGAGGCCGAGGAGCGCGGCGTGGAGATCCGCGGCGAGCGGGCCCCCGCCGTCGTCCAGGGCAACGGCGTCCTGTTGGAGCGGATCGCGCTGAACCTCGTACAGAACGCCGTGCGCTACAACGTCCCGGAGGAGGGCTGGGTGGAGGTCACCACCGAGCTGCAGTCCGGCCAGGCCCTGCTGGTGGTCTCGAACACGGGACCCGTGGTGCCCGCCTACGAGATCGACAACCTCTTCGAGCCCTTCAGACGGCTCCGTACGGAGCGGACGGGCAGCGACAAGGGGGTGGGGCTCGGTCTGTCGATCGCGCGGTCCGTGGCGCGCGCTCACGGCGGCCGTATCCTCGCGGAACCCCGCGAAGGGGGTGGTCTTGTGATGCGTGTCTCACTTCCGGTCTGACGGGCCGGGCGGATCGATCCGCACACGAAATACTTTGTTCGCTTTGAGCGGAATTTTCGGGACCTGCGCCCGGAGTGGACGTGTGTGATCGATCACAGGAGCGAATTCAGACACGTCAACACTCCGTGATCAGGGCCTTCGCCGGAAAACCCGCAAAAGTCGGGGTTTTCGGGGCCCAATATCACGGGAAGTACACGGGGTGGCGCCCGTGAAGCGCGATACCGGGACCGTGTACGGTCCCCATCGCCACCTAAGTGGATCGCTCACGAGCGGTCCTTTTGGGTGTCGATTGAGTAACAGACCTTGATGTGAGGCAAAATCTCCGCCTCGGGTCGGGCACAAGTCCGGCCTCTCACGCGTTACGTGCGCTGAGACACCGCAGACACCCAGAGGGGGAGAGCGACATGGCAACGGATTACGACACCCCACGCAAGACCGATGACGACGTCGACCAGGACAGCCTTGAAGAGCTCAAGGCACGCCGGAGCGACAAGACGGCGTCCGCCGTCGACGTCGACGAGTTCGACGCGGCCGAAGGACTGGAGCTGCCCGGCGCAGACCTGTCCAACGAAGAACTGGCCGTAAGGGTCCTGCCCAAGCAAGCCGACGAGTTCACGTGCATGAGCTGCTTCCTCGTGCACCACAGGAGCCAGTTGGCACGCGAGAAGAACGGCCAGCCGATCTGCCGCGACTGCGACTAGGTCGAGCCGACCGTGGCAGGCGACACACCGTTCCGGAAGCGACGCTTGCGGCGCAAAAGGTCGTCGGAGGCGAATCAGGGCGGCACAGGCCCGGCAGAAGGCGTAGCAGCGCCTGCTGGGCGGTCCGCCCTGCCACCCTCCCCGGGTGAGCGGGACGACGAGCGGGGCCGGTGGGCCTCGCTCGAAGCAGTCACGGCAGTCGAAGAAACAGCCGGAGCCGAAGAAACAGCAGAAGTCGACACGGCCGATGGGGCCGGACAGGTCGACAGGACGGAGCCTGTGACCGGGGCAGGCCGTCTGAGTTCAGTGAAACGGGGAGCACGCAAGGGCGGGGAGAGTGCCAGGGCCGCGATCGGTCATATCGCCGATCTGATCATCCAGAACGCTCCCCGCATCCCTGTGCGTGATCTCGCCACCCTGCGCAGGCAGTTCCCGGGCCTCGGGCCCGAAGAGCTCGCCGACAAGCTCATCGCAGGGGCGAGCAAATCCACCGCAGCCGTCGGCGCCGGTATCGGCGCGGCGGCCATGATGCCCGTACCGCCCGCCATGCTCGCCGAGCTGGCGGCGGAGATCAGCGGTGTGGCCGCGATCGAGATGAAGCTCATCGCCGAGCTGCACGAGGTCTACGGGCTGCGCCCACCGGGCGGCATCACCCGGCGTTCCGGCGCCTACCTCACGTCCTGGACGGAGGAGCGCGGCATCGACGTCACCATTCCGTCGACGGTCGACGCGGCGCTGGGCGGCCGGATGAAGCGTGAGCTGCGCCAGAAGATCGCGAGGCGCATGGTGCGCGATCTGCCGAATCTCGTCCCGTTCCTGGTCGGCGCCGCCGTCGGCGCGATGGCGAACCGGCGCGACACCAGAAAGCTTGCCGAACGGATCAGGAAGGACCTGCGCAAGCGCCAGATCCCCTGGGACCGGCTCCCGCCACAGCCGTTGCCGGAGCGGCCGGGCCTCCGGCGCAAGGAACTGCCGGGCGAGCCGGATCCCCTGGGATCCAGGGCTTGTCCGGCGGACCCTTAGGCCCGAACCGCACTCAGCGCCGCGACCAGGGCCTGCGGCTCGCGGGTCGACAGATAGACGTACGGCGTCGGGTCCTGCGGGTCGGTGACCTCCACGCGGACCGCCGTCGGGATGTAGCTGCGCAGCAGCATGAACGCGTGGGTGTCCGCCTTGTACGAGCGCCACGCGCGGGCCTCCTCCGCGTCCAGCACCTCGGCCTCGCCGAGCGCCGTCACCGGGATCCGCGCGTCACCGGCCACCAGGGCGCCCGCGACCACGCGGATCCTTGCCGAGCCGTACGAACTCACCGCGGCCGCCGACAGGGCCGTGCCGCCCGCCAGGCCGGCCAGCAGCGGCAGGGTGCCGAGCGGGAGCAGCATCAGGGCACAGGCGATGCCGACCAGGAAAGCGATGAGCCACCACGAACGGGGCGCGGTCAGTCGTTCGTCGAAGGGCGGGGTGGAAGGCTGCATGAACCCAAGCTTGGCACGGCGCGACCCCCGGGTGGCCGCGCGGGTAAGGTCTGCGCCTGTGAGTGGAACATCTGCGGCTCTGAAGCCCCCGGTCGGCGCGGTGAAACCGGTCCGACACCCCGAAGCCCCGGCCCCCGGTGAACTCCTCGGCGCGCACTACGAACACTGTTTCGGCTGCGGCGACGGACAGCGTCACGGGCTGCACCTCCAGGCGCGGGCCGGCGAGGGGGTCGGTGTCACCGCCGAGTTCACCGTGCAGGCCGCCCACCAGGGCGCCCCGGGCCTGGCACACGGGGGCATTCTGGCCACCGCGCTGGACGAGACGCTCGGCTCGCTGAACTGGCTGCTGCGGGTGATCGCGGTGACCGGGCGGCTGGAGACCGACTTCGTCCTGCCGGTTCCGGTGGACACCGTGCTGCATCTCGACGCGGAGATCACCGCCGTGCACGGCCGGAAGATCTACTCCCGGGCGACCGGCCGGATCGGCGGGCCGGTCGGACCCGTGGCCGTCCGTGCCGAGGCCCTCTTCATCGAGGTCAAGGTCGACCACTTCATCGAGAACGGCCGCCCGGCCGAGATCCGGGCGGCGATGGCCGACCCGGACCAGGTCAAGCGCGCTCGCGCGTTCGAGGTGAACCCCTGATGCGCCGTCCCGTGGACGTACTGATCCGCCGTGTCGACCCGGAGGTGCCGATTCCGGCCTACGGGCACCCGGGCGACGCCGGGGTCGATCTGGTGACCACCGAGGCAGCCGAACTCGCCCCGGGCGAGCGGGCCGTGCTTCCCACCGGGGTGTCGATCGCGCTGCCCGACGGGTACGCCGCGTTCGTGCACCCGCGGTCCGGCCTCGCCGCACGCTGCGGAGTCGCCCTCGTGAATGCCCCGGGGACGGTTGATGCCGGGTACCGTGGAGAGATCAAGGTGATCGTCATCAATCTCGACCCGCGCGAGCCCGTGCGGTTCGAGCGGTTCGACCGGATTGCCCAGCTGGTCGTTCAGCAGGTCGAGAAGGTGCGCTTCCACGAGGTGGCGGAGCTACCCGGCTCGGCTCGCGGCGAGGGAGGCTTCGGTTCCACCGGAGGTCACGCTTCCGGTGATGTTGATGGCGTCAGGGGCGGGAATACCCAGGGCGGGAACAGCTACGCTTCGGTCGTACCCGACCGGGAAGGACAGTGACGTGTTCGGACGTCGCAAGAAGAGTGGTTCCGCCGAGGACGTGGCGGACGAAGCGCGCGAGGCCGAGCAGGTCGTCGACGAGCTCGATGACGCCGATGGGGCCGACAGCGGCTCGCGTCGGGTGAATCTCCCGCCGGCGCCGCGGCCGGACGGACCGTGGGACATCACCGAGGTCTCCCAGCCCGGCGAGGGCCGGGTCGACCTGGGCGGCGTCTTCGTGCCCGGCGTCGAGGGCATGGAGCTGCGCGTCGAGGTGGCCGGTGACGCCATCGTCGCGGCGACCGTGGTGCTGCGCGACAGCGCCATCCAGCTGCAGGCCTTCGCCGCCCCCAAGAAGGAGGGCATCTGGGGCGAGGTCCGTGAGGAGATCGCCTCGGGCATCACCCAGCAGGGCGGGATCATCGACGAGGTCGAGGGCCCGCTGGGCTGGGAGCTGCGAGCCCAGGTCCCCGTACAGCTCCCGGACGGGACGAACGGCGTGCAGCTGGTGCGCTTCGTCGGCGTCGACGGACCGCGCTGGTTCCTGCGCGGAGTGATCTCCGGCCAGGGTGCCGTGCAGCCGGAGGCGGCGGGGCTGCTGGAGACGGTCTTCCGGGACACCGTGGTCGTCCGCGGCGAGGGCCCGATGGCGCCGCGCGACCCCATCGTCCTCAAGCTTCCCGACGACGCCCAGATGGTGCCCGAAGGCGTCCAGCAGGAGAACCAGGAGAACTCGAAGTTCTCCGGAGGCATGGGCCAGCTCCAGCGCGGACCCGAGATCACCGAGGTGCGCTGAGCCGAGCCGGACAGCCGTCCGGTACAGCTTCGGCCGGTGGGCCGTACCCCCTTTCGAGGGGGTACGGCCCACCGGCCTTTCCACGTCCCGGGCCGGCTCCGGAGGGCGCACAAAAGGGGCACGTATGGGGCGCGTATGGGGCACGTATGCGGGCCGTCAAGGGCTCGGCGTTCCCCGTAAGGAAGCCATCAACGCAGGCCGCGACGCCTTGGCCACAAGCTTTGCTCATGAGGTCCGAGAATCCGTACCTCATCTAGGAGCACACGATGGCCGACGTGGCCTTCGTCGTCACCACGATCGCGGTGTTCGCGTTGGTGGCTCTCATCGCCAAGGGGGTGGCCAAGCTGTGACCGTCGAAAACGTCGTCGGCCTCGTCGTGGCCGTGGCCCTGCTGGGCTATCTCGTCCTCGCCCTCCTGTACCCGGAGAGGTTCTGAGCCCGATATGAGCCCCGTCCTTGCCGGCATGCTTCAGGTCCTCGCGCTCATTGCGGCGCTGGGGCTGGCGTACCGACCTCTCGGCGATCACATGGCCGGCGTCTACTCCTCGAAGAAGCACCTCCGGGTCGAGAAGTGGATATACAAGGCCATCGGCGCCAACCCCGACACGGAGATGCGCTGGACCGCGTATCTGCGTGGTGTGCTCGCCTTCTCCGCGGTGAGTGTTCTCTTCCTCTACCTGCTCCAGCGGCTCCAGGGCGCTCTGCCCGGTTCGCCGGGCTTCTCCTCGATCGACCCGGACCAGGCGTTCAACACGGCTGCGTCGTTCGTCGCGAACACCAACTGGCAGTCGTACGCGGGCGAGCAGGCCATGGGCCATGTCGTCCAGACCGGCGGCCTCGCGGTGCAGAACTTCGTCTCGGCCGCCGTCGGCATCGCCGTCGCGGTCGCGCTGGTACGGGGCTTCGCCAGGTCCCGTACCGGTGAACTCGGCAATTTCTGGGCCGACCTGGTGCGCGGCACCGTACGCGTCCTGGTGCCGATCTCCCTGGTCGGCGCGTTGGTGCTGGTCGCCTGCGGTGCCATCCAGAACTTCGCCGGCATCCATGAGGTCGGCCAGTTCATGGGCGGCTCGCAGCAGTGGAACGGCGGCGCCGTGGCCTCCCAGGAGGTCATCAAGGAGCTGGGTACGAACGGCGGCGGCTACTTCAACGCCAACTCGGCCCATCCGTTCGAGAACCCCAACGGGCTGTCCAACCTGTTCGAGATCTTCCTCATCCTGGTCATTCCGTTCGCGCTGACGCGGACGTTCGGCCGGATGGTCGGCTCGCTCAAGCAGGGTTACGCGATCCTGGCGGCGATGGGCGGCATCTGGCTGGGCTTCACCGCCCTGATGATGTGGACCGAGTTTGCTCACCACGGACCCGCCTTCGACATCGCGGGCGGGGCGATGGAGGGCAAGGAGACCCGGTTCGGGATCGCCGGTTCGTCGCTCTTCGCCGTGGCCACCACGCTCACCTCGACCGGTGCGGTGAACTCGTTCCACTCCTCGTACACGGGATTCGGCGGCGGGATCACGATGCTGGGCATGCAGCTCGGCGAGATCGCGCCCGGCGGTGTCGGCTCCGGCCTCTACGGCATGCTGATCATGGCGATCATCGCGGTGTTCATCGCGGGTCTGATGGTCGGCCGTACGCCCGAGTACCTCGGCAAGAAGATCGGCACCCGCGAGATCAAGCTCGCGGCCTGCTACATCCTGATCACCCCGGCGCTGGTGCTCTGCTTCACCGCCGCGGCGATGGCCCTGCCCACCCCGCCCCACTCGATGCTGAATTCCGGTGCGCACGGATTCTCCGAGGTGCTGTACGCGTACACCTCGGGCGCGAACAACAACGGTTCGGCGTTCGCCGGGCTGAACGCGGACACACAGTGGTTCAACACGACGATCGGTCTCGCGATGCTGCTGGGCCGGTTCCTGCCGATGGTCTTCGTACTGGCTCTGGCCGGCTCGCTCGCCGAACAGAAGCCCGTACCGGCGACCGTGGGAACCCTGGGCACGCACAAGCCGCTCTTCAGCGGGCTGCTGGTCGGCACGATCCTGATCATCACCGGGCTGACCTACTTCCCGGCCCTGGCGCTGGGGCCGTTGGCCGAAGGGCTGGCGTCATGACCACCCGTACGAAGCAAGAGGACTCGATGTCCACTGTCACCCCCACCCGGGCACCGCACCAGGACACGCCCACGGGTCACCAGAGCGAAGGACGCGTCGGAGGGGGCCTGTTCGACCCCAGGCAACTGCTGAAATCCTTCCCCGACGCCGTACGCAAGCTCGACCCCCGGGTGATGGTCAAGTCCCCGGTGATGTTCGTGGTGCTGATCGGTTCGGTGTTCACCACCGTGCTGGCCTGCCTGGACCCGGGCGACTGGTTCGGCTGGGCGATCGCTGCCTGGCTGTGGCTGACCACGATCTTCGCCAACCTGGCGGAGGCGGTCGCCGAGGGCCGCGGCAAGGCGCAGGCCGACACCCTGCGCAAGGCCAGGACCGGCACCGTGGCCCGGCGGATCACCGGCAGGAACGAGGAGCGGGTGCCGGGCACCGAGCTGCGCGTCGGTGATCTGGTGGTCTGTGAGGCCGGCGACATCATTCCCGGCGACGGAGACGTCGTCGAAGGTGTCGCGAGTGTGGACGAGTCCGCGATCACGGGGGAGTCGGCGCCGGTCATCCGGGAGTCCGGCGGCGACCGCAGCGCCGTCACCGGCGGCACGAAGGTGCTCTCCGACCGGATCGTCATCAAGATCACCACCAAGCCCGGCGCGACCTTCATCGACCGGATGATCGCCCTCGTCGAGGGCGCCGCCCGGCAGAAGACGCCCAACGAGATCGCGCTGAACATCCTGCTCGCGTCCCTCACCGTCGTCTTCCTGCTCGCCGTCGTCACCCTCCAGCCTTTCGCGATCCACGCCGGCCAGAGGCAGTCGGTGATCGTGCTGACCGCCCTGCTGGTCTGCCTGATCCCGACGACCATCGGCGCCCTGCTCTCCGCGATCGGCATCGCCGGCATGGACCGCCTCGTCCAGCGCAATGTGCTCGCGATGTCGGGGCGTGCCGTCGAGGCCGCCGGAGACGTCTCCACCCTGCTGCTCGACAAGACCGGCACCATCACGCTCGGCAACCGGCAGGCCGCCGAATTCGTCCCCGTCAAGGGCACGACCGAGGCTGAACTGGCGGACGCGGCCCAGCTGTCCTCCCTGGCCGACGAGACGCCCGAGGGCCGCTCGATCGTCGTGCTCGCCAAGGAGAGGTACGGGCTGCGTGAACGCCATCAGGGCGAGCTGCGGAAGGCCGAGTGGGTTGCCTTCACCGCCCAGACGCGGATGTCGGGCGTGGACGTCGACGGACGCAGGGTCCGCAAGGGCGCGACCGGGTCGGTCGTCGACTGGGTCAAGGGGCGGGGCGGCAGTGTCCCGCCGGACGCGCAGGCGCTCACCGACCGGATCTCCGAGGCAGGCGGCACGCCGCTGCTGGTGGCCCTGGAGGACGAGCAGGGCGCCCGTGTCCTGGGCGTCATCCACCTCAAGGACGTCGTCAAGGAAGGCATGCGGGAGCGGTTCGACGAGCTGCGCCGGATGGGCATCAGGACAGTCATGATCACGGGCGACAACCCACTGACCGCGAAGGCCATCGCCGAGGAGGCGGGGGTCGACGACTTCCTCGCCGAGGCCACGCCCGAGGACAAGATGGCCCTCATCAAGCGGGAGCAGGCGGGCGGCAAGCTGGTCGCGATGACGGGCGACGGTACGAACGACGCGCCCGCGCTGGCCCAGGCGGACGTCGGCGTGGCCATGAACACCGGCACCTCGGCCGCCAAGGAGGCCGGGAACATGGTGGATCTGGACTCCAACCCGACCAAGCTGATCGAGATCGTCGAGATCGGCAAGCAACTGCTCATCACCCGTGGCGCACTGACGACGTTCTCGATCGCCAACGACGTCGCGAAGTACTTCGCGATCATCCCGGCGATGTTCGCTGTGGTCCACCCGGGCCTGGACAAGCTCAACATCATGCAGTTGTCCTCGCCCCAGTCCGCGATCCTGTCCGCCGTCGTCTTCAACGCGCTGGTCATCATCGCGCTGGTCCCGCTCGCCCTGAAGGGCGTGCGCTACCGGCCCAGCAGCGCCGACTCGATGCTCCGGCGCAACCTCGGGATCTACGGACTCGGCGGACTGGTCGCCCCGTTCATCGGCATCAAGATCATCGACCTGATCATCTCCCTCATTCCCGGGCTGAACTGAATTTAGGAATCGGCTGACCTGCCATGAACAACTCCGTAGCAAACACCGCCCGGTTGCTCTGGGCCGGGCTGCGTGCCCTGCTCGTCCTCACCGTCGTCTGCGGCGTGCTCTACCCGCTCGCCGTCACCGGTGTCGCCCAGGGCATCTTCCCCGGCAAGGCCCACGGCTCCGAGATCACCGTGAACGGCAAGGTCGTCGGCTCCGAACTCATCGGGCAGCGCTACGACCTGCCGCTGAAGAAGGGGCAGCAGACCGCGGCCCCGGACCTCAGGTGGTTCCAGCCGCGCCCGTCCAACGGCCTCGGAACCAACAGCGTCAACACCCAGTACAAGCTGACCATCTCCGGCGCGACCAACCGCTCCGGTGACAACAAGGAGCTCATCGACTGGGTCACCGCCGCCAAGGCCGCCGTCATCAGGGACAACTCCGTCCCCGGCCACCCCGTCAGCCCCACCGATGTGCCGGCCGACGCCGTCACCTCCTCGGGCTCCGGCCTCGACCCCGCCATCTCCCCGGCGTACGCGCAGCTCCAGGTGCGCCGCGTCGCCGAGCGCAACCACCTCGCCGTCGCCCAGGTGGAGAAGCTCGTCGAGCAGCACACCGACGGGCGGATCCTCGGCTTCGTCGGAGAACCGAGGGTCAACGTGCTCCGGCTCAACATCGCGCTCAGGCAGTTGGCGAACGCGGCCTGACGGAGCAGGGGGCCGCGACGTCGCCCCGGCGGTGGCGTCGCGACCCCCTCGTACGAGCTACCCGGCGGTCCTGCCCAGGCTGCCCAGGTAGCCCGGACGGACCGCGCACGGACGCCGACGCGGGACGCAAGCCGGCGGCGCGGACGGAGAACGGGCGGAAGGCGGCCGGAGTCCGGTCCGGGGGCGGAGGCGTACCCGTGACACACCGCCGGGGGAAGCGGGGGGCGGAAAACCGGCCTCGTTCCCCCGACGACGGCATCAGAATCCTGTCAATTCGGCCCCCGACCCCACCCCCGGTCCTATTTGCCGGGAATGCTCGGGGTAGCTTCGAAGTGGCTGTCGCGTCGGCGGCAGCCGGTTTCGAGAAGACAATGGGGCCATGGCACGCGGCAAGCTTCGGATCTACCTGGGTGCGGCACCCGGCGTCGGCAAGACGTACGCGATGCTCTCCGAGGCCCACCGGCGCGTGGAGCGGGGCACCGACTGCGTCGTCGGCTTCGTGGAACACCACGACCGCCCGCGCACCGAGGTGATGTTGCACGGCCTGGAGCAGATCCGGCGGCGCGAGATCGAATACCGCTCCGCCGTCTTCACCGAGATGGATGTCGACGCGGTACTGGAACGCGCCCCGGCCGTCGCCCTGGTGGACGAACTGGCACACACCAACGTGCCGGGCTCCCGCAACGCCAAGCGATGGCAGGACGTGGAAGAGCTCCTCCAGGCCGGCATCGACGTGATCTCGACCGTCAACATCCAGCACCTGGAGTCGCTCGGCGACGTCGTCGAGGCGATAACCGGCGTACGCCAGCGCGAGACCGTCCCCGACGAGGTCGTCCGCAGGGCCGACCAGCTCGAACTCGTCGACATGTCGCCCCAGGCGCTGCGCCGCCGGATGGCCCACGGCAACATCTACAAGCCGGACCGGATCGACGCGTCCCTGTCCAACTACTTCCGCCCGGGCAACCTGACCGCCCTGCGCGAGCTGGCCCTCCTCTGGGTCGCCGACCGGGTCGACGAATACCTTCAGCAGTACCGCGGCGAGCACAACATCCGCACCACCTGGCAGGCCCGCGAACGCATCGTCGTCGGCCTCACCGGCGGCCCCGAGGGCCGTACACTCATCCGCCGCGCGTCCCGAATGGCGGCCAAGGGCTCCGGCAGCGAGATCCTCGCCGTCTACATCGCCCGCAGTGACGGACTGACCTCCGCCTCGCCGAAGGAGCTCGCTGTCCAGCGCACCCTGGTGGAGGGCCTCGGCGGCACGTTCCACCACGTCATCGGCGACGACATCCCGTCGGCGCTCCTCGAATTCGCCCGTGGGGTGAACGCCACGCAGATCGTCCTCGGCTCCAGCCGCCGCAAGGCCTGGCAGTACATCTACGGACCGGGCGTGGGAGCCACGGTCGCCCGCGAGTCCGGCCCCGACCTCGACGTCCACATCGTCACCCACGAAGAGGTCGCCAAGGGCCGCGGGCTGCCCATCGCCCGCAGCGCCCGGCTGGGCCGGGCCCGGATCATCTGGGGCTGGCTGGTCGGGGTGGGCGGCCCGGCCCTTCTCACGCTGCTCCTGATCGGCCTGGACAGCGGCCCCGGGCTCGCCAACGACGTCCTGCTGTTTCTCTTCATGACCGTGGCGGCGGCCCTGATCGGCGGGCTGCTGCCGGCCCTCGCCTCGGCCGCCGTGGGCTCGCTGCTGCTGAACTACTGGTTCACCCCGCCCACCCATACGCTGACCGTCCAGGACCCGGAGAACTTCGTCGCCATCGTGATCTTCTTCGCGGTGGCTGTCTCGGTCGCCTCGGTCGTCGATCTGGCCGCTCGCCGTACCCACCAGGCGGCCCGGCTGCGCGCCGAATCGGAGATCCTCTCCTTCCTGGCGGGCAGTGTGCTGCGCGGCGAGACCACCCTGGACGCGCTCCTGGACCGGGTCCGCGAGACCTTCGGCATGGAGTCCGTCGCCCTGCTGGAGCGGCTGAGCGACGTCGATCCGTGGACCTGCGCCGGGAGCGTCGGGCCGGCCCCGGTGGCCCGGCCGGACGACGCCGACGTGGACATGCCCGTCGGTGACCACATGGCGCTCGCGCTCTCCGGCCGGGTGCTGCCTGCCGAGGACCGCCGGGTGCTCGGCGCGTTCGCCGCCCAGGCCGCCGTCGTACTGGACCGCCAGCGCCTGGTCGGCCAGGCGGAGCAGGCCCGGCGGCTCGCCGAGGGGAACCGGATCAGGACCGCGCTCCTCGCCGCCGTCAGCCACGACCTGCGTACCCCGCTCGCCGCCATCAAGGCCGCCGTCAGCTCCCTGCGCTCCGACGACGTCGCCTGGTCCGACGAGGACGAGGCGGAACTCCTGGAGGGCATCGAGAACGGCGCCGACCGCCTCGACCACCTGGTGGGCAATCTCCTGGACATGTCCAGGCTGCAGACCGGCACCGTCACCCCGCTGATCCGCGAGATCGACCTCGACGAGGTGGTCCCGATGGCGCTCGGTGGTGTCCCCGAGGGCAGCGTGGACCTGGACATCCCCGAGACCCTGCCGATGGTCGCCGTCGACCCCGGGCTGCTGGAGAGGGCCGTCGCCAACATCGTCGAGAACGCGGTCAAGTACAGCCCCTACGGCGAACGCGTCAACGTGGCCGCCAGCGCGCTCGGCACCCGCGTCGAGCTCCGGGTGGCCGACCGCGGCCCCGGCGTCCCCGACGACGCCAAGGAGCACATCTTCGAGCCCTTCCAGCGCTACGGCGACGCCCCGCGCGGCGCGGGCGTCGGACTGGGCCTCGCCGTCGCCCGCGGCTTCGTGGAGTCCATGGGCGGCACGCTGGACGCCGAGGACACCCCCGGCGGCGGCCTCACCATGGTGCTGACGCTCAAGGCAGCATCGGGATACGTTCCGGTCAGCCCCGACCTGTCCGAGCAGGTCATCTCATGACCTCGCAGGCCACTTCATGATCTCCGCAGCGTCCCGGGAGATCGCCGTACAGCAGAAAGGCAGGGCCCCCATGACCCGGGTGCTTGTGGTCGACGACGAGCCGCAGATCGTACGTGCCCTCGTGATCAACCTGAAGGCACGCAAGTACGAGGTGGACGCCGCGCCCGACGGCGCGACCGCCCTTCAGCTCGCTGCCGCCCGCCACCCCGATGTCGTCGTCCTCGACCTCGGACTGCCCGACATGGACGGCGTCGAGGTGATCAAGGGGCTGCGCGGCTGGACCCGGGTGCCGATCCTGGTGCTCTCCGCCCGCCACACCTCCGATGAGAAGGTAGAGGCCCTGGACGCCGGCGCCGACGACTACGTCACCAAGCCGTTCGGCATGGACGAACTGCTGGCCCGGCTGCGCGCCTCGGTCCGCCGCGCCGAACCGGTCGGCCAGAACGGCTCCGACGACACGGTGATCGTCGAGACCGAGGGGTTCACCGTCGACCTCGCGGCGAAGAAGGTCCACCGCGAGGGCCGCGACGTACGGCTCACCCCCACCGAGTGGCACCTGCTGGAGGTCCTGGTCCGCAACGGCGGCCGCCTCGTCAGCCAGAAGCACCTGCTCCAGGAGGTATGGGGGCCCTCGTACGGCACCGAGACCAACTATCTCCGGGTCTACATGGCGCAGTTGAGGCGCAAGCTGGAGGCCGACCCCTCGCACCCACGGCACTTCGTCACCGAGCCGGGGATGGGATACCGCTTCGAGCGCGGCTGAACGGGGAGGCCGGGAGGCCGCACGGTCGGCGCTCCGCGACCCCTGGAGGCCGTACGGTCGGCGCTCCGCGACCCCGGTGACCGGCCCGCTCGGGAACCCCATGAGTAACCCGTTCGAGTGAGACCCGGGACACCCGCTCGGAGCGCAGGGGACCGGTACCCTTCGGGTATGAGTGCTGTTCCTCGATTCGAGAAGCCCGGCAAGGCGGCGAAGCCGTCCGGTCGCTTCCGGCGGATGCTCGACCGGCTGTCCAGCTCCCAGGAGGACCTGGAGTCCGAGGAGCTGCAGGAGGACTCGCAGGCCTCCGGGTGTACGCGGATCTCCGAATGCACCGACCGGCAGATCGTGAAGGTCACTGGTACGTTGCGGACCGTCACCCTGCGGCCGCGCGCCGGAGTGCCCGCCCTGGAGGCGGAGCTTTTCGACGGCACCGCGCCGCTGGACGTGGTCTGGCTGGGCCGGCGCTCCATCGCGGGCATAGAACCGGGCCGCAAGCTCATCGCCTCGGGCCGCATCGCCATGAATCATGGACGCCGGGTGCTGTTCAACCCCAAATACGAACTCCGACCACTCGGCAAGGAGTAGCCGGTGACGTCTCTCGACAAGCCGACGTCCGACACGGACCGCACGACCCGCACCGACCAGCAGGAGGCCGACGCGAAGGCGGTCACCGAGGCAGCGCTCTTCGAGGCGTTCGGCGGTGTCCGGGGAATGGTGGAGACAGTCCTTCCGGGGCTGCTCTTTGTCACGATTTTTACGATCAAAAAGGATCTGCACATCTCGGCCATCGCGGCCCTGGTGGTGTCCCTGGTCCTCGTCGCCGTACGGCTGATCCGCAGGGACACCGTCAAGCACGCCTTCAGCGGTGTCTTCGGCGTGGCCTTCGGTGTGGTCTTCGCGACGATGACCGGCAATGCCAAGGACTTCTATCTGCCGGGCATGCTCTACACGCTCGGTCTGGCCCTCGCCTACCTGATCACCACCCTCGCCGGGGTGCCCCTGATCGGTCTGATCCTGGGGCCGGTGTTCAAGGAGAACCTCTCCTGGCGCACCAGGAACCCCGGCCGCAAGAAGGCGTACGCCAAGTCCAGCTACGCCTGGGGGCTGATCCTGCTCGCCAAGTGCGCGATCCTCTTCCCGCTGTACTGGTGGGCCGACACCACCCAGCTCGGCTGGATCCTCGTCGCGCTGAAGATCCCCCCGTTCCTGCTCGCGGTCTATTTGACCTGGGTCTTCCTCGCCAAGGCGCCGCCGCCCATCGATGTGTTCGCCGAGATGGAGGCGGAGGAGCAGGCTGAGAAGGCCCGCAAGGCGGAAGGGGAAGCGGCCGCCGCCGCGGCACCACACCAGGAGTACTGAATCGCCCAGAACCTCTGACCGGCACTGGACGGTAGACAGACGTAAGGGGCCCGGAACCGTGCGAAACGGCTCCGGGCCCCTTACGTCTGTCTACCGTCCAGTGCCGGTCAGTCGGTCAGCCGGTCACTCGTCCGAGTCGCCCCGGCGCACCGACAGCAGGTCTTCCAGCTGTTCCTCGCGTGCCTGCGCGGCCACGAACAGCAGCTCGTCACCGGCCTCCAGCGTCTCGTCGGTGCCCGGCGTCAGAACGCGCTGCCCGCGGATGATGGTGACCAGCGAGGTGTCCTCCGGCCAGGCCACTTCGCCGACCTGGGTGCCGGCCAGCGCCGACTCCGGGGGCAGCGTCAGCTCGACCAGGTTGGCGTCGCCGTGGCTGAAGCGCAGCAGCCGGACCAGGTCGCCGACGCTCACCGCCTCCTCGACCAGGGCCGACATCAGGCGCGGCGTGGAGACCGCCACGTCGACGCCCCAGGCCTCGTTGAACAGCCACTCGTTCTTCGGGTTGTTGACCCGGGCGACGACCCTCGGTACGCCGTACTCGGTCTTCGCGAGCAGCGAGACGACCAGATTCACCTTGTCGTCGCCGGTCGCGGCGATCACGACGCTGCAGCGTTGCAGCGCCGCCTCGTCGAGCGAGGTGATCTCGCAGGCGTCCGCCAGCAGCCACTCGGCCATCGGTACCCGCTCCACCGAAATGGCCGTCGGCGCCTTGTCGACGAGCAGCACCTCGTGCCCGTTCTCCAGCAGCTCGCCCGCGATGGAGCGGCCCACCGCACCGGCCCCGGCAATCGCGACACGCATCAGTGACCGCCCTCCTCAGGACCTTCGGCAAAGGCCGCCTCGACCTTCGCGATCTCGTCCGTACGCATCATCACGTGGACCAGGTCGCCCTCCTGCAGCACTGTCTGCGAGCTGGGCAGTATGGCTTCGCCCAGCCGGGTGAGGAACGCCACGCGGACGCCCGTCTCCTCCTGCAGCGTGCTGATCTTGTGGCCGATCCAGGACGGGGTGGTGTGCACCTCCGCGAGCTGCACACCACCGCTGGGATCCCGCCACAGCGGCTCGGCGCCCGAAGGCAGCAGCCGCCGCAGCATCTGGTCCGCGGTCCAGCGCACGGTGGCGACGGTGGGGATACCGAGACGCTGGTAGACCTCGGCGCGCCGGGGGTCGTAGATCCGCGCCGCGACATTCTCGATGCCGAACATCTCGCGGGCGACCCGGGCGGCGATGATGTTCGAGTTGTCGCCGCTGCTCACCGCGGCGAACGCACCGGCCTCTTCGATCCCCGCCTCGCGAAGGGTGTCCTGGTCGAAGCCGACACCGGTGACGCGCCGCCCACCGAATCCGGATCCCAGGCGCCGGAACGCCGTCGGGTCCTGATCGACGACGGCGACCGTGTGCCCCTGCTGTTCCAGGGTCTGCGCGAGAGCGGCTCCGACTCGCCCGCAGCCCATGATGACGATGTGCACCTTGCGCCTACCTCGCAGTCCTGGTCGTCCGGCTGACCTGCGAAAACACCCTGCTCACACTTCTTTCTCAGCTTGCCGGGCAAACAACGGGGCAACGGTCTGTCCCGTTGCCCAGGATGAGCTTATGCGGCCGGGAGTGCGAGGCCTCATCCACGTGCGCTTTCGCCGCGCCCGTGCTGCGGACGGGATGCGGACGGAGAGCGGCGGCAAACCGTACACCAGGCGGGCGCCCCGGCGTCGGCGCGTGCCGGGCACCGACGCGTCCGCCGAACCCGCCCGTACCCGGAGCGATCGTCCGGACCGCGGCCGGCACCGCACGGCTCATCGGGGTGCGCCGTGAGCTCGCCGAGGTCGTCACTGAGCTGGACGAGCGCCATCACGCGGGCACGTACGGCATCCCCGACGACACCACCCTCGACGGGATGTGGCTCGCCGCCCGTACGGTGGGCATGGTCGCCGACCCCGTGTACGAGGGGAAGCCGATGGCCGAAACGGTCGACCTCGTGGCGCGCGGCGAGATCGCCCGCGATTCTCCGTTCTATACGCCCATCTATCTCGGTGGGCGGCTCGCGCTCAACGGTTACAGCGCCCTGTTCGCGACGCCTGAGTGCAAGGATTTCGTTAAGGATTCCGTGGCTTTCTCGGCCGAGCGCAGGAGATTGCGGGGCCACGCGGTTAGCGGGTCTGCGGCTTCCATACGGAACGCTTACGATCCTCTGCGTGTCCAAACTGACCGACCTGCCCAAACGGATCCTGATCGGACGGGCGCTGCGCAGCGACAAGCTGGGAGAGACGCTCCTCCCCAAGCGCATCGCACTTCCCGTCTTCGCATCCGACCCGCTGTCATCGGTGGCGTACGCCCCCGGAGAAGTTCTCCTGGTGCTCTCCGTCGCGGGCGTGTCGGCCTACCACTTCAGTCCCTGGATCGCGCTCGCCGTCGTGGTGCTGATGTTCACGGTCGTCGCCTCGTACCGGCAGAACGTGCACGCGTATCCGAGCGGTGGTGGTGACTACGAGGTCGCCACCACCAACCTCGGGCCCAAGGCCGGTCTCACCGTGGCCAGTGCGCTGCTGGTCGACTACGTGCTGACCGTCGCCGTGTCGATCGCCTCCGGGGTGGAGAACCTCGGGTCCGCGATCCCGTTCGTCGTCGAACACAAGACGGCGTGCGCGATCGCGGCCATCGTGCTGCTGACGCTGATGAATCTGCGTGGCGTCAAGGAATCCGGCAAGCTCTTCGCCATTCCCACGTACCTCTTCGTGGCCGGCGTCTTCATCATGATCATCTGGGGCGCGTTCCGGGGGCTGGTCCTCGGTGACACCATGCACGCCCCGACCTCGGGTTACGAGATCAAGGCCGAGCACCAGGGACTGGGCGGTTTCGCACTGGTCTTCCTGCTGCTGCGGGCCTTCTCCTCCGGCTGTGCGGCCCTCACCGGCGTCGAGGCGATCAGCAACGGCGTGCCCGCCTTCCGTAAGCCGAAGAGCAAGAACGCCGCGACCACCCTCGCGATGATGGGCCTGCTGGCCGTCACCATGTTCTGCGGCATCATCGGCCTGGCCATGGCCACCAACGTGAAGATGGCGGAGAACCCGGCCAAGGACCTGCTCAACAACGGTGTCCCGGTCGGCTCAAGTTTTGTCCAGGACCCGGTGATCTCCCAGGTCGCGGCCGCCGTCTTCGGCGAACGCACCTTCTTCTTCGTTGTCCTCGCCGGGGCCACCGCACTCGTTCTCTTCCTGGCCGCCAACACCGCGTACAACGGCTTCCCGCTGCTCGGCTCGATCCTCGCCCAGGACCGCTACCTGCCGCGCCAGCTCCACACCCGCGGTGACCGGCTCGCTTTCTCCAACGGCATCGTGCTGCTGGCGGGAGCCGCGATCCTGCTCGTCTGGATCTACGGAGCGGACTCGACCCGGCTCATCCAGCTCTACATCGTCGGTGTCTTCGTCTCCTTCACCCTCAGCCAGATCGGCATGGTCAGGCACTGGAACCGCCACCTGGCGACGGAGAAGGACCCGGCCAAGCGCCGCCACATGATGCGCTCGCGCGCCATCAACACCTTCGGCGCCTTCTTCACCGGCCTGGTGCTCGTCGTCGTGCTCGCCACCAAGTTCACCCACGGTGCCTGGGTCGCACTGCTCGGCATGGTGATCTTCTACGGGACGATGACCGCGATCCGCCGGCACTACGACCGGGTCTCCGAGGAGATCGCGGCGGAGGAGACCCCGCTCGACGAGACGATGCGGCCCTCCAGGGTCCACTCGATCGTCCTGGTCTCCAAGCTCCACCGGCCCACGCTGCGCGCCCTCGCCTACGCCAAACTGATCCGCTCCGACCGCCTGGAGGCGCTCTCCATCAGCGTCGACGCGGCCGAGACCAAGGCGCTCAAGGAGGACTGGGAGCGGCGCGGCATCGACATCCCGCTGAAGATCCTCGACTCCCCGTACCGCGAGGTGACCCGTCCCGTCATCGACTATGTGAAGGGCCTGCGCCGGGAAAGCCCGCGCGACGTCGTGAGCGTGTACATCCCGGAGTACGTGGTCGGCCACTGGTACGAGCATCTCCTCCACAACCAGAGCGCCCTGCGCCTGAAGGGGCGGCTGCTGTTCACCCCGGGCGTGATGGTGACCTCCGTCCCGTACCAGTTGGAGTCCTCCGAGGCGGCGAAGAAGCGCGCCAGGAAGCGCGCCGAGTGGAGCGCACCGGGCTCGGTGCGCCGAGGCCCCGTGGAACGCAGGCCCAAGGAACCCGCGAACAAGGGCTGACCGCGCCCGTCGCGGCCGGTGCCGGCCCGCCATACGGGCTGACCGGGCCCGCCCGCTCGTGGTAAACGGCCGGACGACACCCACGTAGACTCGTGGGTTGTTGTCCGGCCGTTTTTCCCTTGATCTCTGGAGCCACCCCCTCATGCAGAACGAACCCACGTCGTCGCTGGTCGGGGAGGAGTACGAGGTCGAGGTCGGGCCGGTCGCACACGGCGGCCACTGCATCGCCCGCACCTCGGAGGGCCGGGTCCTCTTCGTACGGCACACGCTCCCCGGCGAGAAGATCGTCGCCAAGGTCACGGAGGGCGAGAGCGACTCCCGCTTCCTGCGGGCCGACGCGGTACGGATCATCGAGGCGTCCAAGGACCGTGTCGAGGCGCCCTGCCCGTACGCGGGTCCCGGCAAGTGCGGCGGCTGCGACTGGCAGCACGCCAAGCCCGGCGCCCAGCGCAGGCTCAAGGGCGAAGTGATCGCCGAACAGCTCCAGCGCCTCGCGGGCCTCACCCCCGAGGAGGCGGGCTGGGACGGCACCGTCATGCCGGCCGAGGGCGACAAGCTCCCCGCGGGCGAGGTCCCGGCCTGGCGCACGCGGGTCCAGTACGCCATCGACGAGGACGGCCGCGTCGGCCTGCGCAAGCACCGCTCGCACGACGTGGAGCCCATCGAGCGCTGCCTGATCGCGGCCCCCGGCGTCACCGAGCTCGGCATCGAGAAGCGGGAATGGCCCGGCATGGCCTCGGTGGAAGCCATCGCCGCCACCGGCTCCCACGACCGCCAGGTCATCCTGACGCCGAAGCCCGGCGGCCGGCTGCCCCTCGTCGAACTCGACAAGCCCGTCTCGGTGATGCGCGTCGACGAGCGTGACGGCGGCGTCCACCGGGTGCACGGCCGCGCATTCGTCCGCGAGCGCGCCGACGACCGCACCTACCGCGTCGGCTCGGGCGGCTTCTGGCAGGTCCACCCGCAGGCCGCCAACACCCTCGTCCGCGCCGTCATGCAGGGCCTCCTGCCCCGCAAGGGTGACACCGCGCTCGACCTCTACTGCGGCGTCGGCCTGTTCGCGGGCGCTCTCGGCCAGCGCATCGGCGAGAAGGGCGCGATCCTGGGCATCGAGTCCGGCAAGCGCGCCGTCGAGGACGCCCGCCACAACCTGAAGGACCTGGAGCGGGTCCGCATCGAGCACGGCAAGGTCGACCAGGTCCTGCCGCGCACCGGCATCACCGAGACCGACCTGATCGTCCTCGACCCCCCGCGCGCAGGCGCCGGCAAGCAGACGGTCAAGCATCTGACCGGCCTCGGCGCCCGCCGTATCGCCTACGTCGCCTGCGACCCGGCAGCCCTCGCCCGCGACCTGGCGTACTTCCGCGACGGCGGGTACAGGGTGCGGACGCTGCGGGCGTTCGATCTGTTTCCGATGACGCACCATGTGGAGTGTGTCGCGATCCTTGAGCCTGTCGCAAAGGGCGTCTGACCTGCGGTTTTGCGCCTGCGCATTATGTGCGGTGTGGGCGTTACGGGCGATATCTTGACGCTGAAATGACGCTCGTGACGCTCATTTGACGCTCGTTCTGATGGGGCGTCAGCCGCACTGTCGAGGTGGTAAATGTCGAGGGCGCGTCAAGGCCAGGTGGCGCTGGAGCGCAGCGCCACTGATCAGATGTCGCGGAAGAGACCAGGGAACGCGGTGACCTGCCGCGATGAGTGACTTGTGGTCGATGACCTGCGCGAATGACCTTTCGGCTGTTTCACGCTCGTGCCGCTTGATGGGGCCGAAAGTCCCAGAAAAGTCCCAGGGGACTCCCACTGCTGACGGGTGTCTTTCCGCTCTGTACGGGCGTATGGGCCGTCGAACGGCCTCGTTTCCAGCGAAGGTGGTGGAGCCTGGATGTCGAGTGACTGGCGCTCGGCCGATGCCTTGCGGGATGGTGGGGTCTGATGATCGACGACGACTCTGCGGTCGCTGGTGGCGGTGAGCCAGCAACGTCCGCCAGCCCTCGGACGCCCTACAGCGAGAGGCCCGTCGCGCGGGACCGGCGGGCGAAGGCTCATAAGCTGATCGAACGGCTCGTCGCCGAGGTCCGCGTTCGGATCACCGGCCCTGATGACGACGAGGTCGCGGAGTGGCGGCGCGTCGTCAACTATGCGAAACGGCACGGCCTGGAACCAGCGGGCAAGCGCATTGAAAAGGTTCCGTACGGTGGGCCGGGGCTGGAGCTGTTCCTTGCGGATGGCCCGCATCCCAACGCGCGGAGTCAACGGCCGAAGGAAGGCGGAGATCCAGTTCCCGTTCCCTCACGGCTGGGGAACCTCCGTCCGATTGTGACCGCGCTCAAAGACGACGAGAGCCGACTCGTCATGCCGTCTGCTCTGCGCCGTAGGTCGCTCCTGAAGTTCCCCCACGATCATGGACAGCGAATGTTTACGCTGCGTGGGTGAGATCTTGGGCCGCGTCGCGTCGGCGAGCCCACTCCTCCAGCGGTTCGTCATCCTGCATCCGGGCATCGTGGCTGAGGGACGGGCTGGCCCGCCACCCTGTCCCTCGTACGTGTGGTGGCGCCCTTCCGGGCGCTCGGGGCTGCTGAGCTCGGTGGGCCCTGCGAGTTGGCGGGGTGGGCCGTGCGCAGGCCCGCGTGGTCGGCTCCGCTGACGCGCTTGGACAAGGTGCTCGGCGCCAGCGCATTCAGACCACCTCTGGATGCCCTGGAGCTGCCATGTCTGCTGTCCACGCTCGTAAGGGCCCCGTACGCCGCCGCCAGGCGACCACCGGAGAGTCGCACACCGAAGCCGCTAAGGCCCTACGCCGCCCGTACAACCGTCCCGTCTGGGACCCGTGGGTGGCTTCCCGCTGCGAGGAGGACGACCCGATCCCCGGGCACGATCCGTGGATCTCGGGCCCCTGCCCGGAGGGGTGCCCGGCACGGGAGCGTCCGGACTACATCGCCTACCTGGAGACCCTGCCTCCAGCGGAGCGACTGCCACGTCCGGCGCCTGCGCGGAAGCCGTACGTCTGCCCTGGCCAGTCGTCGTGCACCGACAACATGTCCCTGCAACTACGTCCAGGTCGCGTTGTGTTCCAGGTGCGAGTGGGCGTAAGCCGTGTGGCCCGAGGGTGATGCAGAGTGTCCGGGATGTCACCCGCTACCGGGCTGACAGCGATACGGGAGCGGCCACGATCGGCGGTCGACGCCGTGGCACCCACACGGCCTCGCGGCTGACGCAGAGATCGCGAACAGCAGCCCCTGAGACCCCGTCTGTTTGTGACGCACCGCTCCGCGCCGTGCGGTCTACAACCTGCGCCTAGTGCTCCGTTGCCGTCGCCGGGGGAGTTGCCCTCGCGGTGTTGGCGCCCACCGGTCTGCCGGATTCTCCCCGGGCGGGGACCACGAAGAGCGTAGGATTCCGGAATTATCGATCAAGGGCCGTGCCGCCCGGGGGCTCCTTCCAGGAGAAGAGGGTGTCGCGGCCTCTGTCGGCGGGGGACTGTGTGTACTTGGCGCATCTGCGGGTCGAGAACTTCCGGGTCTTCGGACCCGCAGCGCAGGGCGAGGGCGAGCGGAATGATGCGCTGAGCCTGTCGTTCACGGCCGGGACGAATGTGCTCGTGGGGGAGAACGACAGCGGGAAGACGGCGATCGTCGACGCGATCCGGCTGTGCCTGCAGTCCGCGGCATCGGATTACTACCGGGTCTCCCAGGACGACTTCCACCTCGGGAAGGACGGGAGGGCGGAGACCTTCACCATCGGGTGCGCCTTCACCGACCTGTCGACCGAGGAGCAGGCTGTCTTCCTGGAACTGCTCACCCACGACCGCGACGGCACCGCCTGGTTGTGGGTCACGTTCAAGGCTCAGCGGATGGATCCGCTGCGCAACCGGGTCTCGGTCACCACCCGGACCGGGCCGGACGGCAACGGCCCCGCCCTGGACGGCGCTGCTCGCGAACTCCTGCGCGCCACCTATCTGCGCCCCCTTCGCGATGCGGAGGCGGAACTGCGCTCGGGCCGCGGGTCACGGCTGTCTCAGATCCTCGCCGGCTATCCGGCGATGAAGGACCAGGACGTCGACGACTTCGACCCGACCGGTGATGAACCCCCGTCGACCCTGCGGGGTATCCTGCGGCGGGCTGAGTGCGATATCCGCGACAACAAGGCTGTCGCGGAGGTGAGTGAGGACATCAACTCGGCCTACCTGCAGCGGTTCGCGATCGGTGACGACGTCTTGCGCGCCAAGATCAGCGTTGCCACAGACGCGACGCTGGTCCGCGCGCTGGAGCGGCTGGAACTGAACCTCTTCACAGCATCCGACGAGTGGACGCGACGCGGACTCGGTTACAACAACGCCCTGTTCATGGCTGCGGAGCTGCTCCTGCTGGGTAAGAACGAACTGGCTCCTCTGCTGCTGATCGAGGAGCCCGAGGCGCATCTCCACCCCCAGCTGCAGACTCGGATCATGGACCTGCTGCGGGACAAGGCGCAGGGGTCGCAGGATGGTGACAGGTCACCTGTGCAGGTCATCCTCACCACCCACAGCCCCAACCTCGCCTCGTCGACGCCGGTCGAGTGTCTGACCCTCGTCGCGCGGGGACGTACGTTTCCGCTGCGGCGCGGTATGACGCGCCTGACCGAGGGGGACTACGCGTTTTTGACCCGGTTCCTGGACGTCACTAAGGCGAACATGTTCTTCGCCCGGGGGCTGGCGATGGTCGAGGGAGACGCCGAGGCGATCTTCCTGCCCGCGCTCGCTGATGCCCTGGGCATGCCCTTCAGCGAACACGGGATTAGCGTGGTCAACGTCGGCCACGTCGGCCTGTTCCGCTACGGCCGGGTCTTCCAGCGCGACGGTGAGCAGATCCCGGTCCGCGTGGCCTGTATCCGCGACCGCGATCTCGTGCCCGCCGGCACTCCCGAGGTCATGAGGGGCAAGCTCGTGCGCTGGACCGATATGACGGAGGAGGAGATCTCCGCGTACGTCACGAGCCTCACCGCCGGCGACGACGGGCCGGTGAAGACGTTCGTGTCTGACTGGTGGACGCTGGAGTACGACCTCGCGGTCACGTCCTGGACCATGGCCAGGCTGATGTACCGCGCGGTCAAGTTGGCATCCGTCGCAGCACGGTCCTGGCCGGACGCCGACAAGACGGAGAAGGCCATCGCACGGGCCGACCGGGTTGTCGACACGTGGATAGGGCAGGGCCTTTCCCTGGAAGAGGCCGCCCTGAAGATCTACCGGCCGCTCAAGCTGGATAACGTCAGCAAGCCGATCACCGCACAGTTTGCCGCCCAGTTGCTCGCCTCGACGCCGCTGGTTCGCAGCGACGTCCCGCCTTACCTGCTCGATGCTTTCTCGTACCTGTGCGGCGAGGTGGCCCCGTGACCCGCACCTACCTGTCCGATGCCTTCGCCAGGGACAAGGTGGAGGCCATGGTGAAGCTTCTGGGGTTGGACCCGCTCGATGCCGAGCAGTGGGACTTCCTGCAGAGCGAGAGCACGCAGGACCTTCAGGCCGCCCCGGGGTCGGGCAAGACGACCTTGATCGGGCTCAAGCTCGCGCTGATGGCAGACGCGTGGACCTCCCCGACGCGAGGGGTGTGCGTGCTGTCGCACACCAACACGGCCAAGAACGAGATCGCCGACCGGGTGGGCCTTCTCGCCGCAGGACGCAGCCTGCTGCGCTATCCGCACTTCATCGGCACCATCCAGTCCTTCGTGCACACCTTTCTCGGGCTGCCGGCCGTGCGGGCCAGGAAAGTGGAGGTCCGGTCCGTCGACGACGCGGCCTTCGAGACCGCAGCGCTCCGGCTCCTGCAGCGCCCCGAATACTCCACCCTGCGCAGCTATGTGGGGCGCCAGCACGAGGGCACCTCCATCGTCACCGGGGCGACGTTCAACTACCGGGACGGCGAACTCGCGGTCACCGGACCGGCCAGGGATCTGCCCTTCGGCGGCCAGTCTCCCAGCGGAAAGCAACTGGCCGACCTCAAACGGACTCTCGCGCGCCGAGGCATCTTCCGCTTCCAGGACATGTACGCCATCGCCGAGGAGTATCTCGCCCGGCACCCGGGTATCCCCGCGGCGGTCACCACGCGCTTCCCGTTCGTTCTCGTCGACGAAACGCAGGACACCAGCGCCTCCCAGCACGAACTGTTGGCCCTCGTGTTCGCTTCCTCATCCACCGTCGTGCAGCGGGTGGGCGATACCAACCAGGGCATCTACAGCGACGCGGCCTCCGTAGGCGGGCCCGCCTCCCTGTTCCCGCTGCCGGGGGCCCCGGAGCTGCCGGTCAGCCGCCGCTTCGGGCCGCAGATCGCGGCCGTGGCAAGCTGCCTGGCTGTCCGGCGGCCCCAGCAGGTCCGCGGAGCCGGCCCCGACGGCCAGGTGGCGGTTCTTCTGTTCGACGAGACCACGGTGTCCGACGTCGTACCGACCTTCGAGCGCATGGCTGCTGTGACCGTCCCCGAGGACGTCCTGGTGCGGCGTCCACCGCGTGTACTGGGTGCGCGACAGAGCCCGAAAACCTCACCGGTCTACCCGCAGTCGATCTCCTGCTACCTGCCCGAATACACCCCGACCAGCCGCCCGACGGCTTACCGCACCCTGATCGGTGCGGCCCGCGCTGCAAGCGCCCGGTGGAAATCAGGCCCGGACAGCCACGAAGCGGCCACGGAGTTGTGGAACGCCGTGCGCGCGTCCGTCTCGTCACCGACCGGCGACGGGCTCCCGGCCCTCGGCCGCCTGGAGAGGTCAATGGCGACGGCCGGAGGGAGGGTTCGGATCCTGCTGCGTGAACTCCTCGTCAACGCGAACGAGTTCGACGCAGCGAGCTGGGGAGAGGCCACCGAGCAGCTGGCCGTCCAGCTGAAGCTCCTCGACGGCTGCCAACTGCGCCAGTCTGAAATGGAATTCACCACGGCTGCTGCGGCAGGCGCGGCTCTCGGGTCGGCTCCCGCGGCCATCGCCGCAGTACCGGCGGCGCGGGCCGTACCCGGGACCATCCAGAGCGCGAAGGGCGAGACCCACGCGGCAACACTGATCCTGGAGTGCCTGGAGAAGACAGGCAGGAAGTTCGACGTGACCGAGGCGCTGCGCATGATCGCCGAAAGGAGCGACCCGCTGCGGGAGCTGAAGAGCGTCCAGGCCGCCGTGCAGCTCGTCTTCGTCGGCGCGACACGCCCCACTCACCTGCTGGTGCTCGCCGCCCATCGCGACCGCAGCAAAAAGTACGCGGACGCGATGACCGGCGCTGGCTGGGACATCCGGGACCTCACCGAGCACTGACCGCATCTGCCCCGCCGTCCCTCCCGGTGTGCGGAGATCGTCTCTGCCGTTCCACGCCCAGTTCGGGGCGTGAGGGAGCGCTTCGTGAACGGCTGCGAATGTCCGCCGGGAGGCAGCCGGGTTGGGGGCTGGACGAGCGGCCTGCGACTGATCACGGGGGGACCTGCGTACGGACGGCTGCCTCCGAGGAAGAGCGCGTCATCTACGACGAGGACGGCAAACGGCTCGCTGCCGGACGAGACCCAAGAGAAGGCGATGAGCTGGGGCCCGAGTTCGGAGAGTTCGCGGGTGGCTGCCTGTTCATCTCTCACATCAACAACGTCTCAGGTGGGAAGGGAAATAACCTCGTCCAATGGGGCGGAGGGACCCGGCACGCGATCTCCGAGGAAGGCGTGCGCGAGTCAGCTGAACGGCAGAAGGAGCGGTTCAGAACCCATCGGGTGTCCGACGTCAGGTAGTCGCCGGAGGCGTGATCGGGTCTTCCTCGTCCGACGACGACACCTCTATCTCGGGCGCATGGGCACCGCTGCCCTCCGCCGTGGCGGGGAGGGCACAGGTTCGCGGAAGGCAGGTCGCGGCTGGTCACTTCGCTCGCAACCAGTGACGCAGTCCGTAACGACGAAGCTGCAGAATCTTATAAAGATGGGCCCTTGTTTGAGGTAGGGTCTCCATCAGTCAACTGCCGTGTATCGGAGGTCCTCTTGCCGTTCTCCCTATCGATGTCCCCCTTGGAGCCCGACGACGTTCGGGCTCAACTTGGCGGAATGGGGACAAGGCTGGAGTACCTGCACGAAGTTCTGCGCGCGGGCGAGGCGGCGCGGCGAACAGCAGTCCCCAACGACCCGATGGGGACCGGGGGGCGGAGGGCCTACGAGGCCCATGTGCGCACGATTCGGGAGCTGCATATCGAGCGCGAGGGTTGGGCGCGGCTCGTGCACGGGCGCTTGGAGCTGGTCTGCAACGCCGATCGGTCGATGGCGATGGGCGTCATGGTCGGTGACGCCGCCACCGGCCAGGCAAGCCTGTTCCCGAAGAATGGGCGCCGCCGGGGGACCGCCACCGGACAGGTCACTCAAGCCAACGAGGGCGAGGGGGCGGCACACGTCCAGACCGCTCTGTTCATGGCGGGCGGAGGGCCCAGCGGCGTGGCGCTCAGCGAGGAGGAAGCAGCCGCGCTGAAGACGTGGTTTCTTCTGTCGTACCGCACGAAGGCTGGGGACGCGGTAAGCGTCGACTGCGAGCTGTCGCGGCCTAAGAGGTTCGTGGACGGATTCGTGGTCGAATGGGGAAGTCGGATTCTGCTTCCCGCGCTGACGATGGACGGAATCGAACCTTTGAACGATGATGGACCTGGGGAGATCGACATCCCTGTCGATTTCCGCTGAGTCCGATGGTGGGGGCGGCGGAGTCCGCCGCCCCCACCAGGCACCACCGATAGCTGAGGCAGCCCCCACATGGTGACCCCGTCCCGCATCGCACTGGCACGCAAGCGCAGAGGGATGACCCTCGCCCAGTTGTCGGACCGGTCTGGCATCTCGCTGCAAAGCCTGTCGAACTACGAAACGGGGCGAACCGTTCCGCGCTCCACCACCCTGAACAAGCTGGCTTCCGCCCTGGACTTCCCCGCAGCCTTCTTCCAAGGGCCGCCACTGGAGGAACTCCCCGCCGACGGAATCTCGTGGCGGGCACGCAGCAAGACCTCACCACGAGTGCTGGATGCCGCCCGAGCCGCAGGAACGCTCGGTGCGACGCTTTACGCCTGGATCGCTGAGAGCTTCCGCCTTCCAGCGGTGGACGTGCCATCCCTGGGCAGGCCGGATCCGGAAACGGCCGCCGCAATGGTCCGCACCCGCTGGGAACTTGGGGAAGCGCCGGCACCCAATATGGTGCACCTCCTGGAAGCCCATGGAGTGCGCGTGTTCTCCCTGGACCCCGATCACGCCGAGGTCGACGCGTTCGCCGTCTGGCGTGAAGGCGTGCCCTTCGTATTCCTCAACACCCTGAAATCGGCCGAACGAGGCCGCTTCGACGCCGCTCACGAACTCGGGCACCTCGTGATGCATGGGAGCGAGCACGCCTGCTCGGGTCCCGAAGCCGAACGCCAGGCGAACGCCTTCGCATCCGCGTTCCTCATGCCCAGGGCAAGCGTCCTGGGCCACATGCCGTCGGGTGCCCACGTCGACCAGATCATCCGCGGCAAGCAGATCTGGAAGGTCTCCGCCATGGCCCTGACGTACCGCCTGCACGATTTGAGCCTGCTCACGGACTGGCAGTACAGGTCGACTTGCGCGGAACTGAGCCGGTTGGGATATCGCTCCGCCGAACCCGAGAGCATGGGAGAGCGGGAGACATCGCAAGTGCTGACCAAGGTATTCGCGGCGCTGCGCACAAAGGGTGTGAAGCCTTCCGCCGTAGCCGCGGAACTGGGGCTGACAAGCGAGGAGATGAACAGGCTTCTGTTCGGCCTCACGCTCACAACCGTCGCCGGCGGTGGACAGCAAACCGCACCCACTCCCAGGCGACACCTGTCCGCAGTCAGCTCTCCTCCTTCTGTAGCCGCTCGTCCGCCGTCAAATCCCGCACGCGCGTTCGCTAGGCCCTGAGTTCGCCGCTTGGGGATAGGTCAGTTCTCTGTTCAGGTTCGGGCTTGGAAGCATCGACGCCCCATCCTGTCCGGTGCTGATTGCGTTCCCTGTGCCTCTTGCTCTACCTCCGTAGTCCAGCGAGGGGCGTCTGCTGCGTTCCGGTCAAATCTCTCGGCCGCCTGGAGTCGTAACTCCTCGCGGAAACGCTGCCGTTCGGCGGTCAGGCCGCCTCCTTGTGATACCCGCCGCTTCGGTGATACCGCACGGGCAACGAGCCGTCAGCCCCTACGGCTCCACGAGTTCAACCTCAGTATCAACGAAGGAGTAAGCGCTTAGAAGGCGCCTGCTCTATCCACTGAGCTACGGGGGCTGACCTGCGAAAACGCAGTCTTCCGGGCGCTCGTCCCAGGATCCTGTGGGACGTATGTGGGATCTGGTGATCCCTGGGAACCGTGGGATGCTGGCGCCTCGCGGTGGCCCGGACGTAGCTTCTCACGCCATCTTCACAGCCTCGGAGCCTCTCGCGGAAACAATCCCTCCCCTCCTCGGCGTTATCGATCTTCGAGCCGAGGAGGGGAAGGTGTCGGGCCTGAAGTTGTTCCGTACGAACACGACGAACAGCGGCGTGACCGAGGTCACGTCGCGTCTTGCTGAGGTCGAGGCAGATGTGCAGGGCCTCGTCGAAGCGCATATGGAGACGCTGCTGGGGGTCCGGTTTCTGGCGAGCGAGTACGGCACGGGGCCGGTGCACGCGGGCAGGATCGATTCGCTGGGGCTGGACGAGAACGGATCGCCGGTCATCGTCGAGTTTACCGACCGCAGGTAGTCCTGCCCGTGATGTCCGTCTGTGACTGTGACCAGGTCGTCCCGGGCTTGTTTACCGACCGTGTCCGGGGCGTCTGTCATGTTCTGGAGTCGGTACGGAGGACGAGTGGCACGGCACGTGGTGGTCGGGGACCTGAGAGTCCAGCAGATCGAGCATAAGGACGGGCGGCGGTCGTGGACGATCGTGTGGCCCGAGGGGACGGTACACACGGAGGCGGACCGGTTCCTGCGTCTGCATGATGGTTCGGGGACGCAGAGGACGTACGCGTACCTGCTGGTGGACCATCTGCGGTGGCTGGAGCGAGAGTGCCTGGCCTTCGCCAAGGTCCAACTGCGGGACTTGGAACGGTACATGGGTATCCTCGGTGCCGAGGTCCGCATGCCGCTCGGCGAGCCGTGGCGGGTCGGCAAGCGCCCCTATGGCCGCTCCGCGTTGTCGACCGCGGCGGCTTGTCTGAAGGGCTTCTACCTGCATCAGTCCGCCCTAGGTGTGAACGGCGAACTCGGCAGGAGGCTCGATAAGTCGCGGCTGCCGTCGCGGGTGGACCGGCGCCGTTCGTTCCTCGGGCATGTGAAGTCGTCGCTGCCCACCAATCCGCTGGCGCCGAAGGGGCCGCACCGCCGGCATCCGAAGATGCTTCCGGACGGCGCTCGGGAGAGGCTGTTGGAGACGGTGAACGCTGCCCGGGACCGGCTGGTTGTCACCTGGCTCGCCGACGGGGGCTTGAGGATCGGTGAGCTGTGCGGGCTATACCTGGTCGACCTGCACCTGCGGGAGAACGCGGCCTGCGGCGAGTGCCGCGCCCCTCACCTGCACGTCTGCCACCGCCCCGGTAACCCGAACCGGGCTGAGGCCAAGAGCAAGCACCCCTGGCGGGTCGAGCACGGCATCGTTACCGGCGGTCTGATCAAGCGGGTCAGCCCGGCGATGGTGCACACCTACTTCGAGTACATCACCACCGAGTACCCTCGCGGCGCCGGGCACGGCATGCTCCTGGTCCAGCTGCACGGCGCCGATACCGGACAACCGTGGGCGCCGGTCGGGGCCCGGCGGATGCTCGGCCGGGCCGGGAAGCGCGCCGGGCTCGGGCTGGTGAAACCCCACGCCTTCCGGCACTCGTTCACGTCCGCGGTTCTCGACGCCGCCGACGGCAACCTGCTCATCGCCCGGGACGCCGGCGGCTGGGCGTCGGCAGCGATGGTGGATGAGGTCTACGGACACGTCGATGTCCACGACCCGGTCTTCGACGCCGCCCTGTGCACGGTCTGGGGTGAGACGAAGTGACGGCGCCGTCACTGCTGCCGCAGCAGGATGCCCGCACGCGACGGGACCGGCTGGAGGTACTCACCGCGCTGATCAACGGGCCCGAGTTCGACCCGGTGCTGCGCGGCGGAGTGCTGAAGATCCCGCCGACGCACCCGGTCTATCCGTGGAGCTGCACAGTCGTCGACTGCGCGCGGCCCTGCTGGCGACGCTACGCGATGTGCTCGGTGCACGCCGAGCAGTGGCAGGAAGCGGAGGCGCGCGGCATGAACCGGGCTCAGTTCCTGCGGACCGCGGAGCCGCTGCCGGCCACGGAGATGCCGGAGGCGATGATGTGCCGGATCTGCCCGCAGCGGCCGGCGTTCAGCCTGCAGCTGGTGCTGTGCTTCCGCCACCGCAACCGGTGGCTGAGCCACCTGAAACGGCACCCCAGCGGGGGCGAGGCGGAGTTCGAACGCTGGCTGGCCGACCAGCCGTCGCTGCCGGGCTACGGTGAGTGCCGAGCGGACGTGTGCGACGAACTGGCCGCCTCGCCGCTGGGGTTGTGCGGCGCGCACGAGCGCGGCTACATCCGGGCCGGGCGCCCGGGAGGGGCGAAGCCGCCGAAGAACTTCTTCGCCACCTACGAGCGTCGTGATCGACCTGTCCCGGTGACCTGCGAGGACGAAGTCGCCTTCCGTGCCTGGTGCCGCTCCCAGCTGCCGGTGCACCGCACCGGAACTGTCAACCTGCGCGGGCTGCGGCCCCTGCTGAGGGCCGAGTTCCAGTGGGGCATGCATGTCCACGGCCTGCAACCCGTCGCCGTGTGGCACCTGACGTGGATGCAGTCGCTCGCGGACGAATGCCAGCGCCGCGACGTGGACTCCCTGGCCGGCCTGGAAGCGTCCGTCTTCCGCCGCGCCTACCACCAGCGCATGGTCCAGGAGATGCAACAGGCCCTGCGGAAGATCTACTTCACCCCCTCCGACACCCGGGACGCCGGCTACGTCGAGACCGAGCACTTCGGTGTCTGCTTCCCAGGCCGCTCCAGCTACGTCGACCTGACCTGCATCACCCAGCGGTGGCTGCGCGACCTGTTGTGGGATCACATTGCCGACGTGCTGCGCTCACCCACCTGCCCGCGCAGCGCCCAGCCGGTGGACTTCGTGCGCCGCGCCGGCGCCGAACTGTCCGCGTTTTTGGAGGCGGAGACGCCGGGCGGCGGCCACGACCCGTCCGTGCTGCGCGGCGAGCACGTCCACCGCTTCGTTGCGGACCTGCGCAACCGCGAACGCCTCGGACTGGCCTTCCGCGGGCAGGCCCGCCTGGACGGCAAAAGGGCGAAGGTCACCGAAAATTCGCGCCGGATGGTGTTCAACTACGGTCGGGCCCTGCTGCGCGGCGCGCTGGACAGCGGCAGCGCCGAGCAGATCGGCCTGGACCGCGCCTTCATCGCCGCTATGCCGGTCGGCGGCCCGGGCACGCCCCGGAGCCGAAACCCCTTCCCAGACGAAGTCGCCCGGGCGCTTGCGGACGAGGCCAACCTGCAGCAACTCGCCGACGGCTACGACCCGCACGACCGGGGACTGAGGGACATGTGGGAGACCATCATCGTCACCGGCCGACGCGCCAGCGAGGTCATCCAGCTCCGCCTGGACTGCATCGGTCGCTACGGCGGACTGCCCCTGCTCTGGCACGACCAGACCAAGGTCGGCAACCTGAACGCGGCCGTCCGTATCCCCGACCCGCTTCTGGACCGGCTCGAAGAACGCCGCCGCAAGACCCTGACCCACTACGCCGACCGGCACGCCGGCCGCCCGCCCACTCCCGCCGAGCGCGCCCATCTGGCCCTGTTCCCCACCGACATCCTCAACCCCGACGGCCGCCGCGCCCTGTCCTACACCTGGTTCCACACCGGATTCCGCAGCTGGCTCGCCGACCTCGACCTTGGCGGTCACTACGTCGCCCACCAGGCCCGCCACACGCTGGCCACCCGGCTGCTGCGGCACGGCGCGACCCTGACCCACATCCGCCGCTACCTCGGCCAGGTCTCCGACCGCATGGCCGAGCACTACGTCCACCTGACCCAGTCGGACCTGGACAACGTCCTCCAGCACGTGTGGGTCGCCGGCCCCGGCACCGCCTACCCCGGCGAACCCCTCACCAGCGACACCACCCCGCTCACCCACGAGCAGGCCCAGGCCCTGGCCATCGACCTCTCCCGCCGCAGCACCCCCGCCGAGGGCGGCTTCTGCACCTTCCAGCCCGTCGTGAACGGCGGGGCCTGCCCCTTCAACCTCGACTGCCACAACTGCGACAAGTTCGTCCTGTCCGGCGCCGACCTCCTCTATTGGCGCCGCAAACGGGAACAGTGGCGGCTGCTGGCCGAAGGCGCCCCGGACGATGCCACCGCCGACTACCTCCACCGCTACTTCGAGCCCACCGCCCGCGCCATCGACGGCCTGGAGAAGGCCCTGGCCGGCCTCGGTCTTCTCGACGACGCCCTCGCCTTGGACCTGCGCAAACCGCAGGACTACTTCCACCGGGTGTGGTCCACCGCCTTCCGCGCCGCAGACCTCGCCCACGCGGGCAGCGACCAGGAGGGCGAATACAGCGATACATGCACAGCCGACGGCAACGACCCCGAACAGGACACCGCATGAACACCGCCTCCGTCCCCGGGCCCCGCACGGCTGCTGCCCTGGCGGTCCGCCGCCGCAAGACCGAGACCGCTCTCCAGCGGGTCCACGAGGCGATCGCCATCATCCGACGCGAGAAGACCCAGGTCAGCGTCGCTGCAGTCGCCCGCCGCGCGGACGTCTCGCGCACCTTCCTTTACGACAACCCTGAAGCCAGAGCCGTGGTCGCTACCGCGATGGCCGAGGCCGGCGAACACCGGTCGCGGCTAATCGCCCAGCAGGACGACAAGCGCGAGGCGACCTGGCGCGAACGCGCACTGAACGCCGAGGACGCCCTCAACACCGCCCACGCTGAGATCCTCGCCCAGCGCACCCGCATCGGCGAACTCCTCGGCCAGATCCGCGACTTGCAGGCCGAGTGGACCGAGGAAGCCATCCAACGGATCACCACCGAGAACACCACCCTCAAGCAGCGAGTCCGCCAGCTCACCACCGACAACCGCACCCTCGACGAACGACTCAAGGCCGCCCGCTCCAATCTCCGCTTCCAAGACCGCCGCGTCGCCGACCTCGAAGCCCGCATCTCCGATGGGTGCGGGTCTTTCGCAGGGACTTGTGACGTCCAGCGATAGATGGCCACGCGCTCCTCGCCGGTCATCCGACCTGCACGTTTGTCGACGGAGCCACGCGGGCTCGCGCAGGCCGCCACGGTCAGCAGCGTTCGGACCGATGAGTTTCTGCGCCCCACGGCGTCTAAGCGGTGGGGACGGTCGCTTCTCCCCGCCGAATAGGCTGAATCGGCCATCGAGGTCGAAGAGAGAGTGGTGCGCGATGAAGCTGGTTGTGCAGGAGTTCCTGACGCTCGACGGTGTCTCCCAGGGCCCGGGGTCCCCGGACGAGGACACCAGCGACGGGTTCAAGCGGGGTGGCTGGTTCGTGCCGCACCTGGACGAGGAGTTCGACCGGCTGGCCGGCACCTGGCTCGGCGAGGCGGACGCGTTCCTGTTCGGCCGCCGTACCTACCAGAACTTTGCGCGGGACTGGCCGAAGATGACCGACCATCCCTCCGCCGGCATCTTGAACGGCCTGCCGAAGTACGTGGCCTCCCACAGCCTGACCAAGGCCGAGTGGAACCCGACCACGATCCTGTCCGGCGATATCCCCGCCCAGGTCGCCGAACTGAAGCGGCAGCCCGGTCGGGAACTGCAGATCCACGGCAGCGCCCAGCTGGCCCAGTCCCTACTGGCAGCCGAGCTGATCGACACGCTGCGGCTCGTGATCGCCCCGGTCGTGGTGGGCCAGGGCCGACGCCTGTTCCCGGACGGCGGCGCACCGGCTGGCCTGCGGCTCGTCAGCCATCAGACGACAGCAGGCGGCCTGTCGGTGCACATCTTCGAATCGACGGGGCTTCCGGAGTTCGGGACCTACGGGGCCGACACGTAGGTCCCTGGTGCCGGACCCTGATCGGAGCTCCCAACCCCGGCGGCAAGTCCTGGGGCGTCCGCGGCATGGCCCGGCCGATCCAGTACCTCGACACCACCGTGCTCGTCGGCACCGTCGAGGTCGAGGACGAGGACGACGGCACCGCTCGCCGGGCTTTCGTGGACGGCTTCATCCTCGTCATCGACAACGAGGGAACTGCTGTCGATCCCGGCTGGCCGCCAGGTCACCATCCTGACCAACGCAGTCGCACCCGCCACGACCAACGGAGCCCGGCCACCAGGCGGCCGGGGCTCCGGCGCGAGATCACTCGGACGGGGACACCAACGGCCCCAACCCCGCGTCGCGGACATGTAGTCTATGCATCGTTGCAGTTCAGAGCCGGTATCCGAGCTCCTGCGGTCGGTAATATCGAGTACAAGCGCGGTGTCGACGCCGGCGTCATCAACCAGGGCCTGTTCTACCTCTCGTGGCTGATGGACCACCGGGCCGAGTTCGAGCGCCTGGTCCGCGACCGGCTCGGGGCCACACCCGCTTCCCAAGTGCTGTGGACCGCGCCCCGACTGGTCTGCATTGCCGGCGACTTCACGCGCTACGACGTGCACGCCGTACGTGAGCACCGGCGCAGCATTGACCTGGTTTGCTACCGACTCTTTGGCAACGACTTGCTTGGCCTTGAGACCGTGGCATCCGTCAGCGGCGGGACACCGGTAGCCCGGCGGGCACGCATACAGGCGGCCGAGCGGGCGGCAGCCAGCGGTCAGAGTACGTCGTTGGTCGCGCTGGGGCGCGCGGTCGACGACGCGCTGCTCGGTCTCGGCGACGGCGTGAACCGCGTCCAGCGCAAGCAGTACCGGGCGTATCAGCGGTTGAGGAACTTCGCCTGCGTCTGCCCGCCTCAGCGGAGCAAGCTCCTCATCTATCTCAAGGCCGACCCGAAGGAGGTCGATCTCGTTCCCGGCTTTACCCGGGACGTGACGGGGCTCGGCCACCACGGGACGGGCGACCTGGAGGTGCAGCTGCGCACCATGAGGGACGTGGAGCGTGCCCAGGATCTGTTCCGTGCGAGCTACGCAGCAGCGTGATCGCTTGACGGCACCTTGGCCGTGAGCGTTTCGCGCTTGGTTTGTGGTCGTCTGGGTGGTGCCTTTCGACGTATGGGCAGGTAGTGGCGGTGGACTAACAAGGATGCGCGGGATCGCCGGTTTGGCTAACACGACGATCCCGCGCTATGTCCGCGCCGGCCCCATGGCCACGCGATGCGCTGAGCGACATGGCCCGCTCGACGAATGGCTCAGCGTCGACGTGGTCGCGCGTTGGAGTGGCCAGTACGCCTGCCTGCTGCAGTCCGCCCTACGCCTCGGCAGCGAACAGTTCGCCGCGCACCTGGGTATCGCCGTGAGGACCGTGGCCACTTGGCACTCCGACGCGTCAGTTGTGCCTCGCAGGGAGATGCAGCAGCTCCTCGACACGGCCCACGAACAGGGTCCCGCGGCTGCGCGACAGCGCTTCGCGCTCCTGCTGGCGAAGGAGCGGGCCCCGGCGGACTCGACATCGTCAGGCGCGCAGGCACTGCGTGTAGCCATCGCGGTGGTCATCCGCGACAGCGATGTCCTGCTGGTGTGCCAGCGCGACGACGACGCTGCCGGGATCACCTGGCAGTTCCCGGCCGGTGTCATCAAGCCGGGAGGCAAGGCGGAGACCGCTACCGTGCGGGAGACCTTGGACGAGACGGGTGTCCACTGCGCGGTCCGGCAGCACCTCGGAAACCGGCTTCACTCCGTGACCGGAGTGCTGTGCGAGTACTTCCTTTGTGAGTACCTGGCGGGCGAAGCCAGCAACGCCGACGCGGTCGAGAACATCGACGTCATGTGGGTCCCAAGAAACTCGGTGCCCCGTTTCATCCCCGTCGATACGATCTTCCCACCCATCCTGGCCGTCCTGGAGGAGCAGACGTGACGCAGCAGAACGCGGAGGAGCGACCGGGCATCGCCGCGGCCATCGTTGTCCACGAGAGGCGCGTACTCATGGTTCGGCGCCGGGTCAGCGAAGGCCAGCTCTCGTGGCAGTTCCCGGCCGGTGAAGTCGAGCCGGGCGAGGCCCGCGAAGACGCCGCCGTACGAGAGACTCAGGAGGAGACCGGGCTGGAGGTGGCCGCCGTGAGACTGCTCGGTGAGCGGATCCACCCGAAGACGGGCCGGCTGATGTCGTACACGGCCTGCGAGGTGATGGGCGGCACCGCCCATGTCGCGGACACCGAGGAGCTGGCCGAGCTCGCTTGGGTCGCCCATGGCGAGATCCCGCGGTACGTGCCGTATGGGCTGTTCGAGCCAGTGCAGGAATTTCTCGACACGGCTCTGCCTGTCTGACTAATCCCATCTCAAAGGGGGGCTGGCTCGTGGTCCCGAGCGAGTGCGTTGTTGTCGTCAGGGGCCGCAGTTGGGATTGGTCGCCGCTGTCCTTTCCTCCGTGGCCGGATTGTCTGTGCACGTGATCGCCGAATTGGTACCCGGCGTCACATCACTAACGGCAGGCGCGATGTGAGGTCCGTTGAGCCGAAGGACGAAAGGGGCCGAGGCTGTTTGTGTGCCAGCTGGGAGCTCAGCCAGTTCGCAGGGACGGAAGCCGGGCAGCGTGGTGTGCCTGTCAGGCGGAGCCTCGGCTGTTCGGACGCATCGATTGTTTTCGACAGGGTGATTGAGAGCCACTCGGGCAACGACTTCGGGAGTCACTCCTTCGTCGTCGAGCTGCTGCTTCGAGAGCCGCCCCAGCCGCTATTCCGACTTCGCTGACGTTACGCTGCGTGGCCGTAACGAAGTTGAGCAACCCTGAGCGAGCCGTGTCGGGCTGCGTGCCTTTTCGTTTCGGCGTCGCCCGACTGCCGACATTTGTTGCTCCCCGGTGGCTTCCAGCCGTTCTGCCTTATGCCCAGATAGCGACTATGGCGGCGCGAGTGCTGGCGTAGATGGTTCCATTGGCCACTGCCAGCCCTCTCACGACAGAGTTGATGGGGAGCGTCCATCGTGGTGTGCCGGTGGCCGCGTCGAACGCTGATACGTGACCATGGCGTTCGCTATCGGTGGGTCCGGATGTACCGCCGCAGGCATAGACCGTTCCGTCCAGCACCGCCAGGGTGTTGATCCACCAGGTGGGGGTGGGGAGCGTCCATCGTGGTGTGCCGGTGGCCGCGTCCACTGCGAACAGGCCGCTGAAGGTGCTGGCATGGAGTGTTCCGTCGGCCACCACCAGCGTGTGGATGGCACGCTCGGCGGAGAGTGTCCATCGCCTTGTGCCGCTGGCCGCGTCGACCGCGAGCACCTCGCCGGCTTCTTCGACTTCGTCGTTGCCGCTTTCGTCGACGGTGTTGCTAGTGGTATAGACCGTTCCGTCGGCTATCGTCAGCGCGTTCATCTGGGAGCCCTTGGGGGTGAGGAGTGTCCATCGAGGCGTTCCGTCAGCCGCATCTATCGCGGACAGTGCGCCGCTCTCGAGACGGTTCTCGCTGCCGACATAGAGCGTTCCGTCGGCCACTGCCAGATACAGCGCGTGGTCCACGACGGATTTGGTGGAGTGCATCCAACGTAAGTCGCCGCTGGCGCGTGCCGCGTAGACCTTTGCCCCGAGTGCGGCATAAACCATCGCGTTGGCGACGGCCAGGGTGCCCGTCAGGATGGGGAGCGTTCGTTGCGGCGTGCCAGTGGCGGCATCCACGGCCAGCACGCCGTCGACGCCGTTGACGCCGTTGACGCCGCTGACGTAGACCGTCCCGTCGACCGCCGCCAGTGAGCTCACCGTGTTGTGGTCCGTGGGGAGCGTCCATCGTTGTTCGCCAGTGGCTGCGTCCAGCGCAAGGATCCCACAGGACCGCCTGAGGGCTTCAGCAGTCTCGGGGTCGGCCTCGATACGGGCCGTGATGTCGTGGCCGGCGCCGACGTAGACCATCCCATCGGCCACCCCCAGTAGTGTCGCCCCGAATATGGGGAACCTCCATCGTGGCGTGCCGGGGGCGGTTTGGTTTGCGCGTGCTTGGGGCTGCTGGCGGAAACCGGTCTCCGTGATCTTCCCGCGCAGACGGCGCCAGCCCCGGAGGGGTTCCTGGAGGGTTTCCGGCGGCAAGGGACCGGCTCCGGGACCCGCTTGGGGCGCGGAGCGACCAGCTGGGCGGACAAGGGCAGTGGTGGCCTCAGTGCTACGGACCTGATGCTGAACGAGCCGGGTGAGGGGCGGGGGAAGCCGGCTGTGGCTCAGAGCGGGGAGTCGTTCGGGGGTGTTGAGTTCGGTGAGGAGTTGCCCCGCCGTGGGCCGCCCAGCAGGGTCTTTGGCCAGGCAGCGCAGGAGCAGGGGACGCAGGCTGTCGGGAACGCCGCTGAGGTTCGGAGTTTCGTGGACGACCCGGTAGAGGACTTCCAGAGGGAGGCCAGTGCCGTAGGCGTGGGTGCCAGTGGTGGCGTAGACGAGAATCAGGCCGAGACAGAAGATGTCGCCAGCTGGGCCGACGGCACCGCCCATGGCCAGTTCGGGGGGAAGGAAGCCTGCGGAACCCACGACGTGGCCGGTGCCGGTGAGAGCGGTGTCGTCCAGAGCGCGGGCGATGCCGAAGTCGATGACACGGGGACCGTCGGCGGTGAGCAGGATGTTGGAAGGCTTGAGGTCGCGGTGGATCAGGCCCGTGACGTGAATGGCGGTCAGTGCCTCGGCCAGCCCTGCGGCCAGCCCGTGCGCGTCGGTCGCGGTGAGGGGCCCGTGGTCCCGGACAGCCTGCTCGAGCGAGGGGCCGACCACGTACTCGGTGGCCAGCCATGGCACCGGGGCGTGAGGGTCCGCGTCGACGACCGTGGCTGTCCAGAAGCCACCGACCCGGCGCATCGCGGCGACCTCCTGAGCGAAGCGCCGCCGGAACTGGGGATCGTGAGCCAGGCTGTCGTGGACAACCTTCACCGCCACCAGCCGACCGCCGGGCGAGCGCCCCTGGAAGACCCGGCCCATGCCGCCCGCCCCCAGCCGTCCAAGTAGGACGAACTCCCCGATCTGACGCGGGTCCGCTTTCTCCAGCGCCTGCATTTATCCCTCCCCCTGTCGAGGAATCCGGATGCAGCCTTCGACCGCGCTTGCAGCGACTCATCGGTTGCTCCCGGCCTCCTCCACTGAGACTAGGTGGCCAGCGACGGACCTGCGGCTGGCCGGTCAAATTAGGTGGGCTGGTTCTCATCCGGATCGCGGCCCCCTCTTTGGCGGGTCGGCTCGCTCGATCAGGTGACGAGGTCTGCTCGTGCCGATTCGGCCGTCAAGGCGACTAGATCCGCATTCACAAAGACACAAGTGGCTCCCGAAGTCGTTGCCCGAGTGGCTCTCAATCACCCTGTCGAAAACACATCGATGCCGTTGTGAGCCGGACGCCCGTGGCCGCGTCCTCGGTCGGCTTCCGGAAGGGTTTCAGTGGCCGCTGTCACCACTGATCGACCTTGCTGATGCGGGCATGCTGTCAGGCGGTTTGAAGCTCTGCGACGAGTCGTGCGGCTTCCCTCCTAGCCGGCTCCAGCCGCGGATCCTCTGGATGAGCACGCGGACCGGTGACTTTCGCGCAGAAGAACAACGCCATCAGCTGGCCGGACTTGGTCGTCAGGTCCGGCCGACGCTCGCTCCACACCCGGTCCGCCAGGGCCGGGACGGCAAGGGAGTTTCCCCACAACGTCGCAGCGTCCAGCCCGCGGGGCGCCAGGCCCCAGTCCTCCCAATCAATCATGCAGAACTCCGGGCCCGTCACGTTCGCCCACGTAAGAAGCCGTATCTCAACCGAACATGATCGCTTGATTCGTGCTGGTCAGGCATGGTCTCGGTCGGGGTGAGGGAGACATCCGGCGTTCTGCTTCCGCTTGTTCCTCGAGGGGTGCGCGATGGCGTCGATGCTGGGGTTGCTGGAAGCGCGGGAAGCGTCTGCCCGCGAGCGGGTGGAGGCCCTGCGGGAGGAGGCGGCCCGTGCGGCTGCGGCCTTGGAAGCCGGCGAGATTGAGCTGGACCGGCGGGTGATCGCACGCGAGGAGCTCGTCGACGCCCTGGCCGCGTCCGCCGCCGAGATCACTGCCGCGACGGAAGCCGAGGGCGAGGGAGGAACGGTGCCCACCCCCGTTCCCGCGCCTGCGTCTGCGTCGGTTCCGGGGGCGGTGGTGCCGCCCTGGCGGGAAGGGCTGGAGGTGTCGGTGCTCTCGCCGGACAATCAGCGGATCTTGAATGTGCTGCAGGACCGGCCGGGTCTGGAACCCTTGCGGGCCAAGGACATTGCGACCGTGATGGGCATCGACACGGCGGTGGCGGCGAAGGTCGAGGGAGTGCGCTCGAAGGCGAAACGCCTGGCCGAGCGGGGCTGGTTGCTCCAGGAGACGTCGGGCGCGTTCAGCGCCGGCCGCAGGCGTGTGGCCTCGCCAGGCGGCGGCCCATCCGCGTGATCATCGAGAACAGGATCATCGCCTCGCTGGTCGCGGGCAGCGTCTCGTAGTCCCGGCACAGACGCCTCGAGTGCATCAGCCAGCTCAGGGTGCGCTCGACTACCCACCGCCTCGGCAACACCACGAATCCCTTCGTGTCGTCGGTCCGTTTGACGACTTCCACGGTCAGGGCGAGTTTCTCGCGGGCCCAGTCGATGAGAGCTCCGGTGTAGCCGCCGTCGGCCCAGACCAGAAGGATGTCCCGGTGCAGCTCGCGCAGCCGGGTCAGCAGGCCGGTAGCCGCTTCGCGGTCGCCCACGTTCGCGGCGGTCACGGCCACGACCAGCAGCAGGCCCAGGCAGTCGGTCACGATGTGCCGCTTCCTCCCGTTGATCAACTTGCCGCCGTCGTAGCCGCGTGAGGCGGAGGGCACCGAGGCGGCGGCTTTCACCGACTGCGCGTCAATGACCCCCGCTGTCGGCTCCGCCTCGCGTCCCTCACGCTCCCGCACCTTCCCGCGCAGCCGGTCATGGAACTCGGCGATCAGCCCGTGCTGCCGCCAGCGGCGGAAGAACGCATAGACCCGCGGCCAGCAGGGGAAGTCTGCGGGCATCGACCGCCAGGAGATCCCGCCCGCGACCAGGTAGCGGATCGCGTCCAGCATCCAATGCCACGAAGTTAAAGCTCAGTTGACATTGTCAAGCCCCCCGGAAAAGGGATCTGGTAGGTACTCGGTGCCGTGCGGATGAGTCGGCCGTTGCGTGCCCAGTAGCAGAGCTGCGCGTTGAAGCCGCTGAGCACACGTCCGGTGACGGTGAGGCCAAGGTGTCCTGCGATGTCGCGGGCGTGCATGGCCTGGTTGAAGTTCTCCGCCAGGATCCGGCAGACCTGCCCCCAGCGGCCGGAGGCGGCCCGGTCTGCGGCGTGCACGGTGGGGAGAGCCGGTGGATGCACGGTGATCACGATGCTGGTGATCGGCGTACTGTCGCGAGGCCGCCCATCGCGGTTCCAGATGTTGTAGCGGGACGTTCCGCACTTGACGATGCGCGCGGACAGCCGCATCCGGCGCTTGGGCAGCAACGCCCGCAGGACACGGGCGCCGATATGGCCTACCAGGTCGGGGCGTCCGCTCGGAGCGGCGGCTGCGGTCGTCCCGGCGACGCTGACGACCGTGTCGCGCGCGGCCTCCAGGGCCACGGTGAAGCCGGCCCGGTCGGGATTGCAGCCGGGCACTGTCTCCACCGCGGTCACCATCATCGAGCGCAGGGCCTGGTAGATGGCCAGGAGTCCCCACATCTCCTGAGTGAGGCCCACCGGGTCCTTCGACCGTAGAACGCGGCCCTTGAGCAGGGTATGACGCAGTGCCAGGTAGGCGGTCTCGATCTCCCAGCGTTCGTGGTAAAGACCGACCAGGCGGTCTGCCGGGTCGGTGCGGTGGTCGCACAGCGTGGTGAGCAGGCGGTAAGTTCCGCCGAAGTCGTCGCCGTCGGCGGTACGGGAGCGGACCTCGGCCTCGATCACCCGCAGCCGAACGCTGCCGATCCGGGTGAGGTAAGAGCCGTCGGGCAGCAGCGTCAGCACCGGCGGGCGCCGGGTGCTGGTGGCACGGATCAGGAACTGTGCTCCCTGGGCCACGATGTCTGCGAGCAGTCTGTTGCTGTCGAAGGCGCGATCCGCCAGCAGGAGCATGTCCGGGGTCAAGTGGTTGACCAGGTCGTGTGCGTAGTCGGTTTCGCCCTTCGAGGCGGGGCCGAAGACGGCGGCGATCAGGCCGCGGGTGCCAGTTTCGCACAAGGTCATCAGCATCAGCCGGGGGTAACCGGAAGGGCCGTGGCGGCGCTCCGTACGGCCGAGCCAGGACCGGTTGCGCTCGTGGTCGGGGACGTTCAGGCTCCCGCAGCCGTCGAAGGCGACCGTCCGCCAGAGGCGGTAGCGCACTCCGGGGGTGGATGGCTGTGCCAACGGGCCCGCCAGCACGTCGAACAGCCGCTGGAGCGGGGCAACGCCGATCCTCCGTCGCAGATCGCGAAGGGCCTTCTCCGAGGTCTGCGGCACCGCAGCGGTCAGTCCGGCCACGAGCTTGCCCCACACCAGCCCGGCGCCGAGGTGCTCGAACAACCCGAGCGCGAGAACGAAGTACACCCCGACGCGTGAGGGGAGACTGCGTAGCCGGCGCTCGCGAGTCCCGGTCTCGTCCAACACCGCATCCACCAGCTCGGTCGGGATGACCTGCGTCAATTCACCGACGTGCCCAGGTGCGAACACGTCATCGATTCCGTACGTGACAGACTGTGTCACAGGGCCTCTGTTCTCTCAGGAAGATCTTGGTCGATCCCCTGGATAGCAGAGGCCCGCCTCATGCGGCGCTCGGCTTGACAATGTCAACTGAGCTTTAACTTCGTGGCATTGGTCCAGCATCTGGCGATGGCAGTAGCCCTCGGGCTGCCCGCCCCGGCCCTCCAGCCAGGACGGCGTGGGCAGCAAGGGCCGCACCACCGCCCACTCCTCGTCCGACATGTCCGACGGATACCGCGGCTCCCGCTCGGGATGATCGGCCGCGTTGCCGTACACGTGCGCGAGACAATCACACGGTGGGGTGCCCGAGTTGAAGTCAGCGGGCGCGGACGCGTACAACAACGACACCAGGGCCTCCCGGCACTGCTCGGTTAGATTCGCATCCCCGAGCTACCGAGGGGCCCTGCCTTCATGCGCGTACCGCCGGAAAACACCCGACCAGGAACCCTGTTCGATCCACACGTTCCATGATCGGTTGAGATACGGCTTCTAAGCTTTCCGTTTAACCTGCGGCGGTTCGATGTGCGGTGAGGCTCTCGGCGCGTTTCACGGTCTTGCCGACGTCGTGATGGGGTGCGACCTTGCGGTTCTTCGATCCGGAGGGACGCCCGGGGCCGGGTCGGGAGGGTTGCGGAACACTGGCGGGGCGGGTCGTGGTCGCGCGGATGTTGCGGAACCCTCGCCGGACTCGGGCGGGAGTGAGGCGGCGGGGTGGGGCCGGTCGCTCCCAGGGCCTTCGGAGGTCCTCGGCGAGCGCGCGGGCGAGGTGGATCTGGGTGTAGGCGGCGATGATCAGCCAGGTCCACAGGTCGGCGGTCTCGGGGCTGCGGACCTTCGGCCTGGTCCAGCCGAGCGTTTGCTTCATGAGCCGGAAGGTGTGTTCAAGATCGAATCTGCGGAGGAAGGTCCGCCAGATCCGGTCCAGGTGGGCACCGTCGACGCCGGGGGCCGAGGACCACAGCCAGACGGGCTTGGGGTCGCGGTCGCCGGGCAGGTACTCGACCTTCAGGCGGATCAACGTGCCGTGAACGAGGGGGAGTTCACCGTCGTGGTCGAGCCAGGGGCCACGGTGGGTGAGGCGGGGATGCATCCGGTTCCAGGCGGTGGCCTCGGTCTTCCCGTAACGGGTGGTGTCGGTCGTGGTGGTGGTCTCCGGCTCGTGCCAGCTGTCGGGCTTCTTCAGGGTGAAGACCCCGCCGTGCTTGCGGGGCTGTCCGCCCCGTGGACCGGAGCGGCGCTCGCCGGCGTCGCGGAGCATGACGCGGTCCGAGCGCAGGCGCCCGGCCACCTCAACGGGTAGGTCGGCCAGGACATAGGCGAGGCGGGTGACGTCGTAGCCGGAGTCCATGACGATCAGGATGTGCGGATCGCCGGGCTTCCAGTGCCCGGCGCGGACCAGCCGCCCCACGACTTCACGGAGCTGGGCGGCGGTGACCGCGGTCGCGTCGTCGGCCGGTCCGAGCCGGACGGCGTCCAGGACCCGCGTCCACGAGGTGCGGCCCGGCTCCAGGGCGGCGACAAAGGAGTAGGGCCAGCCCGGGATGCGCTGATCCGCACTGCGGCCACGCCCGTAGACGTGGCAGAACAGCCGGTCAGGGCTGGTAGGGGCGTCGGGGCGCAGCCAATTGGAGACGTCCACGGCCAGCGCGATACGCCCCTCCGATGTACGCGGGATCGGCAGGCTGTCCAGGACGCGGCGCAGACGGCGTGGCTCCAGCCAGCCGGAGTTCAGCGCGTCGTACATCGCGCCGTGCCCGCGCCGGTGCTCGGCCGCGAGCGTCAGCTCGACCAGCGACTTCACCGGGCCGTCCGCGCACAGCACCGCGTCGGTCAGCTCGAAGAGCGCGTCCGCGCGGGTGTAGAGGCAGTCGTAGAACTCGATCCGGAAACGGGACAACACGGACAACGGCTCGACGTCGGAGACCTGAACCGGAAGACTCATCACAGCGGCCGTTCTCTCGCGCTCTGTTACTCGACATCTCAAAGCGTGAGGGGCGGCCGCCCCTGCTGTCACGGAAACATCGCATTTCAGCAGGCCACTGCGTCAGCGAGGTTAAACGCCAAGCTAAGATCGGCATGAGCGGGACACCAAGTGTCCACCTTGGTGGTGGGCACCTCTGGGAAGACTTCGCGGATGGTGGCGGTCACCAGCTCTTGGGTGATGGTCTCAGTATCTGGTGTGGCTACCCGGGGGGTGCTGTGCGCGGCGAGCGCATCCAGAGAAGCGTTCAAGGCCGTCCACCACCCTTCCGGCAGTGCGGGATCGTTGACCACGAGAGCGGCGTGCCCGACTGGTGAGGCAGTGACCAGTTCCATCTCATCGGCCCTCCACATCACCGGCTCCTCCGGCTCCCGCCAGGCACACGCCGCGTACCACCGGGGCATAGTGACGCCGCTCAGGACCGCAGAGGCTTCCGGGCCGTTCCAGCCCTGGGCGCCGATCCGGTTGAACCCGCGCCTCTCGACACGCACCCATGTGTCACGGTCCGTCCGCGCCCCGAGGGAACGACGCTTGCGTACCGCGGTTTTCCGGTCCAGACGGACCTGCAATGACCGCTCCACATGGTCCAGCACCGCATCGACCGACTGCCGGCGCAGGTCAACAGAATGGGGCCCAGGCAGCGTCATGAAGGGACCGTAGCAACCTGCGCCGTCCTTGCGATGAAGATTGGCACAACGCCGCCGTCGTACTCAGATGTCAGGCCACATGTAACGCTCACGCCCCTGCGTCGCCGGCCCAGATAAGTGCGTCCAGGACATCGGTCGACGGCTTCTGTGTCGATAGAGCCTGATTTCCTTCGCTTGCGGCCGCCGCTGAGGGATGGCGCCCGACGGAGGCCGGTCACGCTGCTGTCCGTGACTCATTCTCATGACGAGTCGTGGGCTGACCAGCGTTGCTCCGGCAGATTAGCGGTTGCCCGTCCAAACGATCCGGTGGGCGAAACCGCCCCGGTCCCGCGCTTTGGCCTGGCGAATATTTTCCAGTCCTGTTGAGTCCATGCCCAGGTCCGCAGCGAGTGCGTGCACGACTTCCAGCACATCAGCGAGCTCCTCCAGAGCCGCCGACTCTTCCGCAGAGAGGAACTCAGTGACTTCCTCGTTCAGCTTTTCCCGTAGCCTTCTGCGGTATTCCTCGGGTCCAGCGATGTATGTGGTCGGCTGGGCCCCATCAGCCTGGATGATTTCAGGGACACGATCCCTGACCAACTTGCCGTTAGCGTTCACTTGCTCCCTCTCTTGCTCTGGCCGCCGTAGGCGCACCAGCGCGGCCCGTTCCCCGCTAATGCCCTGCCACGATCGTGTCAGGTCATGCACCAGCCGGAGTCACAAGTTCCCTCATCATCATTGGCCTCGATGGCAGTCGGCTCCGCCTCCTCGGGGATGGCTATCGGGAGCGGGATGCCGTACCTCGTCAAGTACACCGCATCCCGCCCGAGCCCGGCACGACATTGATTAATCGTCTCCTCCAGCCGGACTGACAGGGCGAACAGTTCAGGCTCATGTCGGCGCTGATGGCGCCACGCGCCGACCGTGCGGAAGGGGCAGAAGAAACATGCACTCTTTGGCGGCACGGGCAGGCCGGCGTTAGTGATGATGCGTTCGCAGTCGTCCCTGCGAAGTCCGAGGTCGAGAAGGGGGTATTCGATCTCCTCGTGGGCCTCTTTCCGTCGGCGGTTGGCCCGATGGATCTCGTCGAGAGAAATGCCGATCCCCACCCCTGCGGGGTGCTGCGCGCTGGCGCCGTGTTCGCGGAGCCACCGCCCTATGACCTTGATCTTGAAGTCGGCCGTGCAATTGCGGCGGCCCGGAGCGCCGTTCGCCATGCGAACCGGGATGGGGATCGATCGGGTGTCGGGTCGGTTCAGCCGCTGCATGAGCGTTTCGGTGGCTCCGTCGCGACGATGTCGCTTGAGTTCGTGGATTTCCAGTCCCGCACGGGTGGCGTACGGGACGGCAACCTCGCGAATGTAGGCGAGCGTTGCTGGGTGCTCGCTGTCGTCGCCGACATTGGCGAAGAGGAAGGTGCGGAAGTCGATCTCTCGGCGAGCGGCCAGCACGAGAAGCGCGGTGGACTGAACTCCACCGCCGTAGGAGATGACCTTCACGAGTGGGTCCCCTGCTCGCGCAGGGGCGTCCGTCCGCCAGTGTGGGCCGGCCACGCGGCAGTGCGGGTGTGGCGGGGCATAAGAGCCTCCTGTGTGACAGTCGGAACCTGACGTGAGAGACTCTATGCACTATGCGAGGCTCTATCAACTGTTTCTCTCACTGGAAGGCGTGCAGATGCGGGGTTGGGCGCAGTCGCTTGTTGGGCAGGGGCCTACCGAGTCGGGCGGATGATCACGCTGTGCCCCTCGGAGAGCACCTGCGAGATGAAACTGATGGCTTCGTCGCGCTCCGAACTTGAGAAACTCCGGGCTGGCGGGACGACCTTCTTCGCTGACCGGGGGGCGGCTGGTTTGCGGCCTCTAGGCTTTTGGGGAGCCTGCTCGCCGGACCGGAGCCGCTCAAGTTCATCTGGTGCGATGGCGCGGTCCCGTTCTAGAGCGTCTGCCTCGATCGTGTCGAGCAGCCAGAGAGGAGACCTGGAGAGAACGAGATCGGCCTCGACGATCTGTTTGCGGTTTCGCCAACGAGATACGGTCTGCTGGTCGACGTCGAGGAGCTGTGCGACTTCCTTGATTCCTACGATGATGGGAAGCACCTTAGGGTCGTCGACGTGGTACCCATCATGGATGCTCGCCCGGTACTGATCGAGGCGCTGTGCGGTGGCTTGTCGGCCCGCGTGGCCGTCGAGGCGGAGAACAGTGTCGAGCAGCCAGTAGGGGTTACCGGAAGCAATCACGTCAGGTTTGGCTAGTGTGCCGTCGACGCGCCACTTTTGCGAGGTTTGGCGTGCGACGCCGAACAGGTCGGCGATTTCGGCATGTCCCAGCAGGTATGGGGTCCGTGCCGCTGCCATGTCCCGGTACCTTTTTCGCTTCACTCGACACGATGAGGCCCTGGCCGTCTGCAGGGCGGATCAAAGGTATCGCGCGGGTCCCATCCGTGTTGGACTACGGCTCGTGCATTATGCGATCCGGGGCAGCACGCGGAGCGCTGAAGGTTCGCGTGCTGCCTGGTGGAACGCATGCGCGCTGGGTCGTACTACGTGAGTTCTTTACCCTGGCGAATCTCCCAGGGGCCGACGGGTACGAGATGGACCTCGTCGAAGTAGCTCAGCCATGCTGCGATGGTCTCGACTGTCCGCTTCGCCTGCTCGACTGTGCATCCCTCCGCGGCCACAAGTTCCGCCTGTGCGTCGGCCAGGTTTATGCGGCCCGCTTCGGTCAGCGCCTGCAGTTCGGGCATGGTGTGCAGCCGGGCCAGGACAGCCCTTCCGAAAGCTTGCTCGGCAAGTCCGGGGCCTACGTCGAGGTGCGCGAGATCGCGGAGCACGCCGGCGAGTACGTCGCTGCCAATGTGCTGGTGGTGCCCGTTGTAGACGCGGTAGAGGCGTTCTGGATTCCGGGTCTCCGGAAGCCATCGCTCGGGCTGCTCGTCCTGGCCGGGTACGACGACTCGGGGGCTGTCCTCGTCTGCCAGCATGAGGTTTGCCTGCTCGCGCATCTGCTGGGCCAGTTCGAGTGTCCCTGGCACGGAGCCGGCGTTGATGGCCGTGAGTACGCGCTGCACTTCGGGATGGGCGGCGCCCAATTCGACCAAGAGCTCGATGTTCGCTGCGGGAACACGGCCCGTCGCTTTGCCCGTCAGGTTGGCTGATCCCACGAGGTAGCGGCCGTCGGCTGCGTACAGCTTGGCGTGCAGGTTGTGACAGAGCATGACGGAGGCGCGGCCGTCCCCCGCTGCCAGCTCGGCGATCTCCGGGTCAGAGACGCCTGCGGCCACTTCCGGCACGGACCACCGGGTTACACAGGTGATCTGTTCGACGCCGGCCGGGATGACGTCGAGCGCCGCCTGGAAAACCTCTTTCTTGATGAAGGGGGCGATCAGGATTACGCGGTGCGTCGCTGTGGCGAGGAGCTGTTCGATTTGACGCCAAACGTGGTCGGTCGTCACTCGTCGTCCTCGTCGTCAGCGTCGCTGGCTCCGAGGAATTCGCTGGCGAAGCGTCCCCAGTCCTGGCGCATTCGCTTGGCGCGTTCGCGCGGCTTCTCTGGTTGCTCGTCCTCGAATCGCGCCCAGGAAATGAGTAGGAGTTTGAAGGCTTTAGCGGCGGATGCCAGCCGTTCCGCGAGCTCTTCGCGGCTGGCTCCGTCGATGTCCTGGTCAAGCACCGCGACCAAGTCGCTGTAGACCGGGTGGTCCATGTTGAGGGCAACTTGGAGCATGCCGGGGATGTACTCGACGTTGAAGAAGGCTGGGGAGTCAGGGTTGCGACTGGTCAGCAGCCGGATGTGCTTGCCCTGAGACATGGTCTCTTCAATGATGCGCTGGGCATCTGCAGGACTGTAACGGTGCGTTTCGACCAGGCTCTCGTACTGGAGCTGCTTGCTCTCCTCCTCCGTGGATTCCTCAGCGAGTTTGTCGGTCAGGCTGGGCGGGGCTTCCGTGCGGCGACGCTTGACTGCTTCCTCGGCCTGTACCTCGGCGACCTCGTGCCGCTTACGGCTCGTCCCCGTTCCCTGAGTCTGGTCTGCCAGATCAGAACGCAGCTTTCCGAGCAACTTCTCGCGGATGTGGTAGACGATTTCGATGAGTGGCAGGCGCCGGTCGCCCTCCTCGCGAAGGGTTTCTCTAAATTCTTCGTACGACAGCCCTGCGGCTTCCTCGCGCCAGTTAAAGTTGGCCAGTTCAGAGAAAATCAATGCGGACTGTTTGTTATTCGTGACGCCGAAGACCTCGTCGAGAGCCGGGGGGAAGTCGATTTCCACCCCCCACCACCGTTCTTGCGGTTCGTAGGTGTTCGTCCATCCGGTGTCGAGATCGAGCTCGCGGTCCGAGCGGATGAGGGAGATTCCCAGGTTCTTGGATGCGTGCTTTCCCCACGGAGTTTCGCCAGGTTTCAGACTGGGCGACACGTTCCTGGGCCACGGCTCGCCCGGCATGTCTGTGCGGCGGGCGGCCTCAACCGCGATCGAAGACCGAACGAAGACCGGGTGTTCGTTACCGTCCACGCCCTTGACCAGGAATCTCTCAACTCCGATTTGGCCGGTGTTGCCAGCCCCGTGGGCACGGAACATGGGCCTGGTATCGAAGGGGGGCGGGGTGGAACTTGGCGCCATGAGGTAAAGGGGGTCGTTGGGGCGGGTGTCCCGGGCCCCCTTCAGCTCTGCCCAGCCGCGCAACGGTACAAGCTTGATCCGCTTTCCGTTGGTGATGAGGCGCCGGTAAACACGCCCGATCAGGTGCTCGGTGTTCGTGATCGTGGTCTCGGCTCCACGCCACTGCACGCGTTCAAGCCGGCTCCACTGCACCAGGGTGCCTGAGCTGCCCAGCCCTTCGGCGAGCGCCTGCCATTCAGTCGGCAGCGCATCGTGCTTGGGCTCAGGTACCTCTTCGAGCCCTCTGGCGATCTCGCTCAGATCAAGGTATGTGTGCAGGGCGTTGTCTGGGCCTTCTGTCCAGGACCAGACGTCGACACGGTCGCACTGAGAAATGCTGGAGTTGGGAAGACCAACACCGAAGCGCCCTATGCCTTTGCGTTCCTGTCGGGTGCCAGCACCGAAGCGCAGCGACTGTCGAAGGGTTTCGGGCCCCATGCCGTCTCCGTTGTCCAGGACGGCGATCTTTTCGACACGGTAACGGGCACGGTGGGTAGGGCGATCGGTCGACTCAACGACGAAGAGTTCGACAAGGTCGGCGTTGGCTTCGAGGCCGTTGTCGATGAGTTCCGCGATGGCATGCGCTGTCGACTTGTAGCCGCTGTCCTGTAGGGCTTTGACTGTCAAGTCGGAGGTGACGATCGAGTACTTGGATGTCATTGGGCCTTCCACACGTCCTCCCAGTTGGTGAATGCTTCCGCTACGTCCCCAAAGCCTGGGAGTTCAGGGTCGATGACGGTGACGATGTCGCAGGTGGGGGTTCCGCCGGCCTTCGGCCCGCGGATGACCCGTCCGACCATCTGGCTGTAGAGCACCAGGGAACGGGTGGGGCGGGCGATGACAGCGGCGCTTGCCGCTGGGGCGTCGAAGCCAGTGGTCAGAACGCCAAAGTTCGAAAGGATCATGGGCCGGACACCTGGCCCCTTGAAGCGGGCGATGGCTCGATCACGGTGACGCGTGGGGGACTCGGCCGTCACCTGGTCCGCGTCGAGGCCGAGTGCTGAGAGGATCGCGACGAGCAGGCGGCTGTGCTCTACCGAGGCAGCGAAGAGCAGGATCCGGCGGTGGCGCTCGCTGAGGTCAAGCACAGTGCGCACGACCTGCAGATTCCACTGCACGTTGTCCGCGAGCCGTGCCATCAACGCGTCTGGGATATCGAAGGAAGCGGCAAGGGCCTGCTGGTCCCGAGCGCTCAGAAGCGTGCCGGAGTTAGCGGCCACGGTGCTGAAATCGGGGCGCGCCAGGTAACCCTGTTCGATCAAGGCCGTGACAGGGTTGTCGTACCCATCAATTTCCAACATCACCTTCTGGCGGGCGAAGAAGTCCGACAGCTTCTCGTCCTCAGCGATGTCGGCCCATGTTCGACCGGGGGTCGCGGTCAGACCCAAGAGACTCGAGTCGCTGCGAAGCGTGAGTGCCTCAACGACCCTGCGATAGGTCGGAGCGATAGCCTGATGGGCTTCGTCGAAGGTGGTGAGGGTGGTGTGCAGCCCGAGGCGGTCGAGGAAGGTCGGATCGGCGTTTGCGGCGGCGCTGGCCTTGTCGAGGCCGAGGATCACGATTCCGTCCTCGATGCCATCGAGGTCCGCCGGCGCATCGCCCCACATCCGCGCCACTGCCACTTCCCGGTTGCCGAGCATGGTCCACGCCTGCTCGAACTCTGCCGCCGCCTGCTCTAGCAGCTCCCGGCCCCTGGCCAGCCACACCACCACACTCGGCTCATGGCGACGAAGGTGGTCACAGATGATGTTCATGGCCGTTCGGGTCTTGCCGACGCCGGTAGGCAGGTGCAGCACGACCCGGCGCTCTCCGGAGTAGAGCATGCGCTGTGCACGGTCGGCAGTGCGTCGCTGGTGGGGAAACATCCCATACTGCGGCACGGCGAAAGTGCGGGACGTGACTGGCACCTCGGGGGCCCTGTCTACGACGAGGCCGAGGAAGCCGAGAAGCGTACGGCGTTGTTCGAGCGACCAGGGCAGCGTCGCGAGGAATTCGTCAGGACGCGTATGACCTACACAGCCAAGGCGGTCAGCCAGCTCTGTGCGCTTATCCTGGGGCATGAGGTCCAGGAGCCGTGCCCGCTCCAGCGGGTCGCTGACGAGCCGCTCGGGCGAGACAGCTGAGGCTGCTACCTTGCGCAGCGCCTCATCCGACCCTTCTCCTTGGTGTAGCAGTTCCAGCAGGTCACAGGCGTGCTCGCCGAGAAGTTCGCGCACGTAGGAGAGCGGCGCGCCGTTCAGGATGGCTGCAAAGGCGATGCCAGGGGATCCGGTCATGGGGTGGTCCGGCCTGTCCGCCTCGGGACACCAACACCTTCAGAGTCTTCGACTCCCACCCTCAGCCCCTGATCCTTTGTCCGCCGGATAGAGCCGCGGCGCACATCCAGCTCGCACCGGGCCTCGTGATCAAACCCTAGCTGCGCCCGCCCGCCGCTGGGACCGGTCTACCGGAACCGCTGCTCCTCCGCCTTCCACGTCCCAGGGGAGCCAGCGACGCCAACGCTGAACTCGTGCCTCACACCCAGCAGTTCAGCTCTGCATGGCTCTTTAACATAGGGGAACAAATGTTCTAATCTGGCTGTTGAGAGGTCCCGGAGGGCTTCAAAGTTCATGCCGCCGCTCCGGTTCCGCCCTAGCTCCGGTTAGGATCTCCACGTACTACTGGTGAATGATCTCGCGGTGTAGGAGATTCGCCGCCAGTTGTCGAAGGAGACCGGAGCGAAACAGGGTGGAACGTGACACACCAGTCACATGATGTAGGTCTGGCCTACCTCGATTACAACGCCACGGCGCCGACTCGCCCTGAAGCGCTCGAAGCCACCTTGTCTGCGATGCGAACGGTTGGTAACGCTTCCAGCACACACCGTTCCGGGCGGGATGCTTCTAGTCGCGTCGATTTGGCGCGCCAACAGATCGCCGGCCTTCTGAATTGCTCTCACGGCGAGATCGTCTTCACCTCCGGCGCGACAGAGGCCAACAACCTTGCCCTTCGGGCGGCGTTCGCCGCTGGGGGCAAGCTCGTAACGGGCAGGGCCGAACACCCGGCTGTGCTTGAGACCGCCAAGGCGCTCACCGCTGAGAACTCCGGCTCTCTGATGCTGCTGCCTGTCGACGAAGACGGCCTGGTCGACATAGAGGCTTTTCATGCGGCTCTGGCGACGAACGAAGTCGCGATCGTGTCCCTGATGGCTGCCAACAATGAGACCGGTGTACTCACAGATCTCGCCCCCATCGTTGAGGCTGCTCACGAGCTGGGCGCGCTCGTCCACACAGACGCGACGCAGCTCGTTGGCCGCCTCCCGATCGATCTCGCCGAGACGGACGTGGACCTCCTCTCCCTCTCGGCGCATAAATTCGGTGGTCCGCAAGGAGTAGGCGCACTGTTTGTGCGCCGAGGCATCTCATTGCCCTACCGCCCATTGCTCTTCGGGGGCGGTCAGGAGCGGGGGTGGCGGGCAGGGACCCTGAACGTGGCAGGTATTGCAGGAGCAGGCGCCGCCGCCGAGGCGGCTCGGAAAGCACTGACTGCCGAGGCGTCGCACATCGCACAACTGCGCGATGCGCTGGAGGCATCGCTCGTTGAGCAGGCTGGCGACTGCCGGATCAACGGCGCGCTCAGCCAGCGACTGCCCGGAGTCACCAGCATTACCTTCCACGGGGCTCCGGCGGATGCGGTGCTTGCTGCAATGCCGGACGTGGCCGCGTCCGAGGGCAGTGCGTGCTCCTCCGGCGCACCTAGCCCTAGCCATGTGCTTCTGGCGATGGGGCGTAGCAGGGAAGAGGCCGACTCTACGGTCCGCTTCTCCCTTGGGTACGCCACGACCCCCCACGATATCGACCGGGCCGTTGCATCAGCGGTCCGAGCCGTCCGGCAGGTACGGACCGCTCTCGCGGTTCCGCTGTAGTACGCCCCTCGGCCTGAAGATCATCCACGCATTGACGGACACGGAGAAAGCCTCGCATGTCAGATAGCCGGCTCGCAGAAGCCGCCCATTCCTCCTTCGCGCGCCATGAGACGTTTGCGCCGCGGTTCGGGTGGCTTCATAAGGCGTACATGCAGGTCAAGGAGCGTCCGGATACATTCCTCGCGGACGACGCCCCCGTTCTCCTCGGGGTGGGCAAGAACATGGCCAACTCGATGCGCTACTGGTCGCGGGCCTTCAAGCTGACCCGCGAGTTCTACGGCGACGACGGCAACTCCCGAGCGATGTTCTCCTATCCCACGTGGGAGGCGCGGTGGCTGCTCGACGAGGACGGGGCTGACCCGTATCTCGAAGAGCATGGCAGTCTGTGGCTCCTGCACTGGTGGCTGCTGTGCTCGCGGCCCGGAGCCAAGAGCTGGGCGCCGTCCTGGTACGTCGCCTTCCAGCTCGCTCCGTTCGCCCGCTTCACGGCATCGGATCTCACCCAATTGATCGTGCGGCACGTGAACCTGTCCTACACCGAAGCGCCGGTCGGGGCCTCGATCGCCAAGGACGTTGACTGCATCACTAAAATGTATGTTCCCGCGAAACGTGCAAAGGGCGGTGCTCCCGGCGCGTTCGAGGACCTGCTGGCGTGTCCGTTCCGTGAGCTGGGCCTCATGGAGGCAGTGGACCACCCCGCGTCGGGGCGCTCGGAGTGGGAATTCACGACCGGCTCACGCATCTCTCTGCCGGATCGGGTAGTGGCATACGCGTGCCTTGACTACGCCGCCCGTACGACCCGTGGTGCTGGCTCGATTTCCCTTGCCCGGCTGGCCAACGAGCACGGTGCTCCTGGGCGGGCCTTCCGTGTGCGGGAGCCGGACGTCGCCGCAGCCCTGGAAAGAGTCGCTGCTACCACCCCGGGGCTGCAGGTAGTCGAGGCTGTTGGCCAGCGCAGTCTGGCTTTCACTTCCGATCCCTTCGAGCTGGCCTGGGACGTCCTGGACGCTCAGTACGACAACGTCCGTAAGCGTCCGGACTTCCCCACGCGGGAGGAATGGGCACTCGCCTACCCCAAACTCGCCGAAGCTGAAGCGCGCGAATTCAAGCTTCAGGATGCCGTAGAGCAGCAGCTCACCCTGATCGAGGAGACCCAGTGACCACCGAGACCATGCGGCCCAGCGCCGCCCGCAAAGCCTCCGGTGGACCTCAGTTTCCTGCTGGCGTTGAGCTGATCGGCTCCCGTATGCGCTCCACCAATGTGGAGCGCGACGTGCTGGACGAACTGCACTCTCCCTACATCGGCGCGCGAGCCGTCGACGTGTTCGACCGCGTAGCCAATGCTCTCGGTGACCAGCGTCGCCCTCGTTCGTGGTCGTTTACTGGCCCTTACGGCTCTGGCAAGTCCACCCTGGCCAACCTCATCGACGCGATTCTTGGGCACGACAAGAGTCGCCGCATTGAGGCCGAGGCCGTGCTGGCAGAGGTCAGCCCTGGCCTAACTGCGCGCCTTACTGCCTCCCGTGACCAGATGGCGCCGACGGGCTTCCTGGGCGCAGTCGCGATGGCCCACCGCGAGCCCCTCGTCACCACCCTGTCCCGAGCTCTGCATACAGCGGCTCGGCGCCGCTGGCCGAACAGGACGCCCAAGGCGGTCTCCACCGCGCTGGCACGTTGCGCCGACCCTTCTACTGCCGAGCCCGAAGACGTCGTCGCCGCCGTCACCGCGCTGTGCGCACAGCAGCCCCTGCTGCTGATCATTGATGAGTTCGGCAAAACCCTTGAACACCTCGCCGGACACAGTGAGTTCTCCAGCGCCAAGGCGGATCTGTTCCTGCTGCAGGACCTCGCAGAGAAGAGCGCCGGGGACCGTGGCCTGCCGCTCTTCATGATGACGTTGCAGCACCTCTCATTCATGGACTACGCCGCTCAATCCAGCGAGCTTCAGACCCGCGAATGGGCAAAGATCCAAGGGCGCTTCGAAGACATCACCTTTGCTCCCCACTTGGGCGACGCAGTCCAGCTGATGCGCCGTCGGCTTGACCAGTCAGCCGTGACAGGGCCCGGTCGCAAGCTGATCCAGACCCATGCCGAGGCAGCTGCCCAGGCTTGGCATCATCACGGCCTCAACGACGTCGTGGACCTCAAGACGCAGGACTTCGCAGACCTATACCCGCTGCATCCGCTGACCGCGGTAGCGGCCCCGTTCCTCGCGGCGCAGATCGGCCAGCACGATCGGAGCCTGTCTGGGTTCCTCAACAACGACGAGCCTCATACAGTCCGCCGCTCGCTCGCGTCCTTCTCCACTGCCAAGCCGCGCCGGGCCACGACCATCCAGCTTCCCCAGCTGTACGACTTCTTCCTCGACTCCGGCCGGACCTCGCTTCTCGCGTCGAGCAACGCCAGTCGCTGGATTGAGATCGAATCCCGCGTCACCGAAGCCAACGGCCTGTCCGCTGCCGAACAGAACCTGCTGCGCACGGTCGGCATGCTCAATCTGATCGACTCCGATGGCGCGCTGCGAGCAACCGCAGCAATGATCCATTTCGCACTGCACGAACCAGCCGACGGCTCCAGCCCTGAGACTTTCGCCGCTCTGGAGGAGCAGCTCAACGGCCTCGTGGACCGCGGCTTCCTGGTGTATCGCGCCTTCAACGGCGAGTACCGAGTCTGGCGCGGTAGTAACTTCGACATCGATACACGCCTCAAGGAGACACTCGGCCATCTCGATGAAGCAGCCGTCCTCCAACGACTCGGCGACTACCTCCCGCTGGCTGTCGCAGCTGGCCGACACAGCCAGATCACGGGCATGCTCCGCGCCCTCTTCGTCAAAATCACCGGCGCGCAGACAAAGTCGGTCGAAGGCCCTGACGAGCTCAACGATCAGGCCGACGGTCTGCTCGTCTTCCACCTCGGCACCATCCAGGACCGGCCTCTCGTCGATTCGTCGTTGCCCGTCGTACTTGGCGTAACGGAGGAACCCGACCTCGTCCTGCGCGCCGCATTCCATCTCGTGGCGCTGGAAGAACTGCAGCGCGACAAGTCCCTGGACCCTGTGGCTCAGCGAGAGATCTCCGAGCGCACGTCGGCGGCCAAGCGTGACCTGCTTGAGCTGCTCAGCGCGGCGTTCTTCCCCCTAACGCAGCGGGCCACTTGGCGCCTCTGGCGATCAGGTATCACCGCAGACGCCGGCGACGGCGAGGTGATTGAGAGCCGCAGTCTCAGCGGCCTCGCGTCCATTGCCTGCGACCGGGTCTTCCCCGCAACCCCGCACATCCGCAACGAGATGCTCGGCCGCCACGAGCTGACCAGCCAGGGCGCCAAATCACGCCGCGAGCTGCTGACCGCCATGCTGACCAAGTCCGGCGAACGGCACCTGGGCATCGACAAGTACCCGGCCGAACGTGCCATGTACAGCGGGGCCCTGGAGTACATGGGCCTACACCGAGCGAACAGCGTCGAAGCGGACGACTCCGCAACCTCTCTGCTGCCCTACGGCTTCTCACGGCCGGGCCCCTCACACCCTCACGCGCTGGCGGTCTGGGACGCCCTGGAAGCAGCACTCTCGGATGCCCACAAGCGCACCGACCTCGACAAGATCCACCGCGCCATCATGGTGCCGCCTTACGGCGTCAAGGCCGGCGTAGTGCCGCTCCTCGTAGTCACAGCGCTCATTCTGCGCAGCCAGGACGTCGCTCTTTTCGAAGAAGGCTCCTACCTGCCCCGCCTGACGGCCGACGTGGTCGAGCGGATGGTCAAAGCCCCAGGGCGTTTCTCCGTGAAGGCGACGCCCCTCGGCGACGGCCTGCGACAGAGCGTCGTAAAGAAGCTCTCCTTGGCGCTCGACGTCGAGCCGCCCCGTTCACAGGCGCTGCGTAACCCGGCCCTCCTCGCTGTCACCCGCGCTCTGATCGAGCGGGTCATGGTGCTGACGCCGTATGCCCGCCGCACGCAACGGATCAGCAAGGATGCCGTTGCAGTTCGCTCAGCGTTGTTCACCGCGCAAGACCCCGACGAGCTTCTCTTCCACGCACTCCCGCAGGCACTCGGACTGGACCCGATCAGCCCGGAGGCTCGTAAGAGCACCAACAGCAACAAGGGCTACGCTGAGCGACTCGGTGCCGCAGTCGAGGAGATCTCTGGCGCCGAGCGGGCCCTGCGCGCCGAGGTCGTCGAAACCATCAGCCGGGAGTTCCGACTGCCCTCCTCGGTGCCAGAAATGCGACGAGCGCTCGCGGCCCGCCTCCAGGGGTTCGCCAACGTTTCCCTCAGCCTGGAGCTGCGCGGGTTCGTCGCCATAGCGCTGAACGAGGGTCTGTCGGATTCAGACTGGCTCGACCCGATGATCGTGCGGCTGTCTCACTCCGCACTCGGAGACTGGACCGACAAGGACGTTTCCCTCTTCGCTTTGCGTGTTAAGGAAATGGCTGCCGCTCTCGACCGGGTCAGCCACCTGTACAAGAACGGCGAGCCGTCCGGCCGAGCCGACGAAGATCTCGAAGCCCGCCTGCTCACCTTGACCGACAAGGACGGCGCCGAGCAGCGCACGCTGATCTACCTGCCCGAACAATCCCGGCAGGAGGCCGAAAGCCTCGCTGTCAGTGTCGTAGTGCAGGCTGAGAAGATGCTCGGCCCCGACGGCGCCCGCATCCTGCTGGCCGCCCTCGCACAGCGAGTGTCTGAGCCCGTTACCCCTACTGCAGTTGAGAGGACGGAGTGACCATGACCGACGCAACCGCCCCAGCGAAGAAGGTCCGGCACGTCCTGGGCCTGTCCGGCGGGAAGGATTCTTCCGCCCTCGCCATCTATATGCGTGACCGCGTGCCGGAGATGGAATACTTCTTCTGTGATACGGGCGCAGAACTGCCGGAAACCTACGAGTACCTCAACAAGCTTGAGGCCGCCGTGGGGAAGCCGATCACCAGGCTGAACACCGACCGAGACTTCGACCACTGGCTCGAGGTCTACCAGGGCACCCTGCCGAGCCCCCAGATGCGCTGGTGCACCAAAAACCTGAAAATCAAGCCACTTGAAGAGTGGGTCGGCGACGATGAGGTCATCTCCTATGTGGCTATCCGCGCTGACGAAAACCGGCTTGGCTACGTAAGCACTAAGCCGAACATCACTGCGGTTTTCCCCTTCCGTGAAGATGGCATCGACCGTGAGGGTGTCGGCCGCATCCTCGATGAGGCCGGCACCGGTCTGCCGGGTTACTACGAGTGGCGCACCCGATCAGGCTGCTACTTCTGCTTCTTCCAGCGCAAGCACGAATGGGTCGGACTCAAGGACCGCCATCCCGAACTCTTCGACAAGGCCGTGGCCTACGAGGAGAAGATCCGGCACCAGGACACTGCCATGCAGGGGCGCGACTACACCTGGTCTCAGGGGGAATCCCTGCACCAGCTGATAGAACGCCGGGACGAGATCGAGGCCAAGCACGAGGCGAACCTGGAACGGGCGGCCAAGCGGATCAAGCCCAACAGGCCGCTTCTGGAGGTCCTTTCGGACGCGCTCGACGCTGACGATGACGAGGCTGGCTGTTCAGTCTGCCACCTCTGAGTGATCAGCTCACTCGAAAAAGAGCCCGATTGGTGACGTACCGTCACCAATCGGGCTCTTTTTCGTCTCATCGCACTCGCTGTCAGTGCTGCGTGTAAGGATGTGTGGACTCATCACACACCGTCACCCAGCCGGAGCGCATCAGGAATGGCGACACCAGAAACCGTTGCGCGTGCGGTCATCCGGCACCGCCTGGACGCCAGTCCTGCTCTGGAGATACAGCTCGGTATCACCCCGATGCTGGATGTGCCTGCGCACCACCTTCTGCAGGACGACCTGAAGCGCTACGCCTCGCCGTGGGAGAGACTCACCGCGGTTGAGAGCATCACCGGTTCGATCCCTGACGAGCCCGGTCTCTACATGTTCGTCTGGCGACCGGCGATCAGGCTTGCCATGGCGGATCTGACCGAGGGCGGCTTCCATCAAGTGCTCTACATCGGCCATGCGGGCGGAGCCGGGGAACTCGGCAACACTCTCAGAAACAGGTTCAAGGACTACAGGAAGCACCTGCGCGGAAATCCCGAGGACCTCTGGACCAGGGAACCGCCGACTACCCGGGCAGGCCGGCTGACTCACTACCTGGCCTTGCACCCACTTGAGTTCTGGTTCGCCACCGTCGACGAGCGATCGGTGATCAAAAACCTGGAAGACCGCCTGATTCACCTGTACAACCCGCCAATCAACATCCAAGGCGGTCCCAAGTTGCGCGCTCGGCTCAGCAGCATTCAAAAACCGGCGCTCCGCTCCTAGCTTGAACCCGCTTCCTGATATCGAGGTACCTCATGCCGTCCAAGACATTCGTTCCCGCCTTCGAGGCCAAGGTGGGAAACTGGACTTACTACTCCTGCCTTATGAGCTACGCCCAGGTAGCCCGCGAAATTAACTTTGCGCACGAACTCGGGGGGAACCGCGATCTTGGCACCATGATTCAGCGTGGTGTCGGAACCCGCACGGAGAAGATCACCGACTACCTTCTCACCAACGAGAACCGCTTCCTCGGAGCCATCATCATTGCGGTGTGGGGTGGCGATCCCAACTACCTTTCGGTAGAGATGGACTCTGAAAACCAAGCCGTCCTCCAGGGGCTTGACCGCAACTTCGGCGTCCTCACCTTCGACGGCACCCAGCAGTTCTTCGCCCTTGACGGACAGCATCGGCTCAAAGCAATCAAGGACGCGATCAAGCAAAACCCGGAGCTGGGTAGCGAGGACATCAACGTCATCGTCGTACCACACTTCGACACCCCGGACGGACGGCGGCGAACCCGACGGCTCTTCACCAACATCAACCGGAACGCCAAGAGCACCAACTCTCAGGAAAACATCGCCCTCGACGAGGACGACAGCTTCGCTATCCTTACTCGCCGGCTGCTTGACGATGACCCGTTCCTGAGCCGCGAGAAGACCGTTCTCGTGTTCAGCAAGGTGGGTCAAGATGGCGAACTAGTCCTCGCGCAGCGCTCCATCACTGCGACGAGTCCCGCGTGGAGCACCATCGGCGTGCTGTACGACATCACCAAGGAGATCGGTTACGACCTCCCTTGTACCGGCGAGCAGTCGACGCAGCGGGTCACCGACGAACTGCTCGACCAGAGCTTCGAGATCCTCACGACCCGCATTCTGGAACTACTTGACGCTTGCGGGAACCTGCGGCAGCGCTACCTCGCTTCTGTGTCACCTAAGGACCTTCGTGCCCCGAAGGGCCGAGACGGTGCCGGACATCCGTTCATGCGCCCTGCCATCCAGGTCCAGGTGGCTCGGGCCATGCGGCACGTTCTGGAACAGGGGGCCTTGACGTGGCCCGAAGTCATGAAGCGACTGGCGGCGCTTGACTGGAAGATGACCTCAGCGCCGTTCTCCTCCATGTGGATCGAGACGCCCGAGGGTACGAAGACGAAGGGGAAGATGGCCAGCGGGAACACTCAGCTTCTTTATGATCTTCTTCTTGTTCACCTTGCGCCGCGCTCCAAGGCTCAGATCAGCAGGGCGCTGCGCTCCTATTCCGACGTGATGAAGAGCAAGTACCCCGTGCCAGCCGAGGAGCTGTTCGAGCTGCTCCCTGTCGACGCTGACTGACGAAAGCCGGGGTGTACGGAGGAGGTCTGCGAGAAGCATTGGGGGCGCGGGCGCAGGCAGTCCTCGCTGGTCACTGTGCACAGCTCCGACCCGCGTGTTGTACCGCCTTGCGGGCTCGGTCAGCGGGATTACCGTCTTGGTGATCGCCGGGTACTCCGTAGCGATCTTCGTATCGATGCAGATCGCCGAGCCCGCCCAACCGTAAACATGAACCACCCTTCGCGCTATAGGAGTTACCCCAGTCCGCTGCGGGGGCCCAGCCTTCAATGGCACCCGTTCAACCTACGGTGTCACAGGAAACCGGCGCTCAGCGTGTGAGGCTGGCGGTGAGGGCAGCCTTGGCCGCTGGGATGGTTGGCGGTGTGGTCCCGAGGCTGGCTTTGTGCCTGTGTGCATCCGGCTGGATTTGGCGACTGCCGGTTCCATTGGCGAGGTTCTCGGAGAGGTTGGCCAGCAGCGAGCTGGGAGTGTCGGGGATGCGGTGAGGGTCCAGGTCGGGTGGTGGATGCTGGGGCCGGCCCAGACGGTCCAGGTCGCCAGAGTGCTGTTCGTGTTCTGGGCGGCGAAGGTATCGAACTGGACCCCGGCGTCCTCAGCAGGGGATGTCCAGCGGATCCATCGCCCGTCCACGGTGTGCTTCCATCCGGCCTCGGAGAGGGGCTGCGTGGCCGCGGTGACCATCTTCTCGTCCACCGGGGCGCCGATGGCCGTGTCCCAGCCGTCGCCGTCGGCGAGGTGGTCCAGCAGCTCCTGCAGCACCGGGGCGGGGGTGGCACCGGTCGCGGTGAGGACCCACATACGGTCGGAGACAGGGGTCTCGTAGGCGGCCACGGTCCACGCGGTCTCGTGGGCCGGGGTTTCATGGACGCGCTCGATGCGCAGGGTCTGGGACTCGTGGATGGCGTGGGTTGTCTCGTCCGACCAGGTCCGCCACTTCTCCCAATCGCCGTGTGCATCCAGGAAGGCGTCGAGCAGGGCGTCGTGGTCGCCGGCATCGGCCAGATAGGCCGGAACGGTCTCCGACTCCGGGCCGGACAATTCGGGCTTGGCTGCGGTGAGTTCGAAGGTGGCGCGGGCTTCGGCGGCGGCGCGTTCGTTGTCGGTCAGGGGCGCCGCGCCGGGGCGCATGTCGGCGGCGTGGACCTTTTCGAAGGCGAGCAGGGCCTGCGCGGGTGAGTCGAAGGTGTCGGCGACCTGGCGCAGGTGGTCTTCGCCGTGGAGGTAGACGGACTTGCCGTTGCGGCCGAGGTAGGTCCCGACCGCGACGGTGGTGTGGCCGTCGCGGGCGTGGGCGTGGATGAGGAGCTGGCCGTGGCGGATGTCGTCATGAATCTTCTGGGCCTCGTTGGAGACCTCGCGGATTTCGCTGCGGGTGCACCAGTGCATCGGGTAGTTGGCCCAGGTCCATTCCTCGTCCATAGCCTCCCGGAGTCGAGGGGTGATCTCGACGGTTATGCCTTCGGCGGACAGATGTTCGGCTGCGTCCTGGGCCCAGTAGGGCTCCTCATGGTCGATGCGGACCAGGACGTTCTCGGCGCTGACGGTCCAGCCGGCTGCCTCCAGACCCATGAGAGCGATGCGGGCCTGGGTGCCGGTGAGGACGGCGGTCACGGCGCTGGGGTGAGTGGGGTGGGTGTCGAGGCGGACGTGGGCGTCGATGGGGGGAGTCACGTTGGGGTGTTCCACTCTTCTGCCGGTGGCGGACCTTCTGGGCCGGCCACCGGCGTATGCAGGGTGCTATCGGGTTGCTCGCGCAGCGCGGGCGGTGTGCGCGGCCGTGGTGGTCGGAGGGCCAGCGCGGGTGGTAGGCGCCGGGCGCGGTCGCTGCGGCGGGACCGTTCCGGTGGCGTGCTGCCAGCGGGTGCGAACGGCGCCGATGTCGGCGAGGGATCGGCGGGCGCCGACGACGAGTTGGAACGGGGTGTTCGCTGGGTCGCCGGCGTACGCCTCGATGCGGCGGCCGGTGTGGTCGGCGGTGGCCAGGAGGGAACGCTGCAGGGCGCGCTCGCCCCAGTGCTCTACGGAACCAGCCGGTTCGGCCAGCAGGCGGAGCACATCGCGCGGTTCGCTTCCGTCGTCCAGCAGACCGCGTTGCTGGGCCTCCCACAGGACGGTGACGGGGTCGATGGGCTCGCGGCGGCGGGTGAGGGTGGTCAGGCACTGCCACAGGCCGGCGTGTAGCGGCAGGGTGAGGTCATCGGGGAGCAGCCACCGGATGGAGTGGATGTCGGCGGGGTGGGCGGTGGCGGTCGCGAGCAGCAACTGTTCCTCCTCGATCGCCTCGGTGTGGTCGGGCGCGATGGCTGGCGGCGGTGCCGGGGTGCGGGGCAGGACGCCGGCGCGCGGAGGGAAGCGGCTCGCGATGTCGTCCACGACCGCGGCGAGTACGTCGGCCTCGGCGAGCACCGTCTGGACGGGGTGCGGGAGGGAGGCATCGTGGACGGTCTGGACGAGGCGTTCGGCGGCCGTCAGCAGACGGCGGCGGGCGTGTTCGGCCTCGACCATCCGTGCGTAGGCCGGTGCGTGGCGGGGCCAGGGGCAGACCTGGACGAGGGTGTGCAGGTACGAGGCGGTCAGTCCGCGCGCCTGCCCACGTCCCGTGGCGAGCACGCGGTCGAGCCATTTGGTGTTCTTCGCGTGCTCGGCGGGGTCGGGCGGCGGCAGGGTGCTGATTGCGGCGAACAGGGCGGCGTGCGCGGCAGTTGAGAAGGAGTCGTCGGCGATGCCGGTCACGTCGCCGAGACGGTGGGGATCGAGGAGGAGGGCACCGAGGAGGGCCTGCTCGACGTGGAACACCGGCTGCGGCGGTGCAATGGCGTCAAGGTCGTCTTCGTCGGGTTCGGGGGCGTGGGGCATCAGGCGGCGAGAGTGAAGTCGTCGGGGTCGAGGGTGACGCCGAGGTGTGGGGCGAGAAGGTGGCCGGCGAGCAGCGGGGGTACGGCGTTGCCGATCTGCGAGAACTGCTGGCCCTTGTTGCCGGCCCAGGGGTAGTCGGCGGGGAAGGTCTGCAGGAGGCCGGCCTCGCGGGCGGTGATCCGGATCGGCTCCGGCGCTGCCAGTGCATCCTTGGAATCCGTCTGTGCGGGGGCCGGTTCGGCGACCCAGGTGCACTCGTTCGCGCGGTGCCCGAAGAACAGGGTGCCCGCCGGCTCCTGGATGGACCGGATGGTGGCGTTGGCCTGGTTGTTGCTGCGCAGGGACCATGACCAGCGGTGGGCCTCGGCGGTGAACGTCGGCGCCGGAGCGTTGGTAGCACGGTTCTCACGGGTTCCGTGCCGGGAGGCCCATCCAGCTCCTTCCCGGCGGGATTGCAGGACCACTCCGTCCGGCCGGGGCATCCAGGTGCCGCGCTCTCGGGCGTCGGACAGCGTTTTGCGGGAGCCCGAAGGGAACGGTTCGGGCCCGCCGCCGGGTCCGCCGCCGGCGCAGACGGTGGGGACGGGCCGGTCGGTCGCGCCCCATCCCAGGGCCTCGGCCATGCTCACCCAGCGGGCACGGCCCGGGCCGAACAGCGAGTCAGGCTCGTCGACCTGGGCGTGGGTCGGTGCGGGAGGCCGTGCCGTACGGACCCGGGAAGCCAGGAGGATCGCCCGCCGTCGCGTCTGCGGAACACCGAAGTCGGCGGCGTTGATGATTCCGTACCAGACCGAGAACCCCCAGGACCGCAGGACGGCTGCGTACTGCTTCCACAACGGCAAAACGTCTGGCACTTCCTCCATGGCGACCCAGTCGGGCTCGCCGACCGAGTTCAGGGCGTGGAGGTAGCGCATGGGCTCGGCCGCGAGGAGAGAGCGCTCGTCCTGGCAGGCGGCAAGCAGCCGCTCGCGGGTGTCGCGACCGGCGGCCAAGTCCTCGACCGCGGTGTGCACGAGCGGCTGGTCCACTAGGCCGAGGCGTTTACCGGCCATGCTCCACGCCTGGCACGGAGGGGAGGCGATCAGCCCGCGGGTACGACCGAGGAAGGGCCACGTCGGATACATCGCCACGTCGGTCCGTACCGTCAACTGCCCGGCGACAGAACGGGTCCTGCAGGCCCACTCGTCCCATTCCAGACCGATGTCGCGGACGCCGAGGACGCCCAGTGCCCTGCTCCAGCCGCCCGGCCCCGCGAAGAGATCGAGTATCACGTGGCCAGCCCAAGGTCGTCCTGCGCCAGCGCGTCGGTACCCCTGTGGCACACCCGGGGCGAGCAGCACATGCGGGTATCCGGGAAAGCCACCTGGTCGCGGTATATGCGGCGGTAGAGGGTGGGGATGCGGTCGAGGAGGTCGGTGGCCGACTCGATGAACTGCTGGGGTGAGGGGCCGATTAGTACGACCGGTCCTGACGAGACATCGTCTCGGCGGAGCTGGTTCTCCAGGGCGCGGGCGAGAGCGGCGGTCAGTTCGGCGCCCGCGTCTTGGGCGGCCTTGGTGATCTGCGCGACTCGGTCGAGGATTTGAAGATCAGCCGATGCGGTCTGCGGCGTGAGCTGTGCGAGGTCGCGGAACAGCTGCAGGGCGGTTCCTGCGAGGGCTTGGGCCTCGGCGATCCGCTCAGTCAGAGCGTGCGCGTGGTTGGTGGCGTTGGTGCGTAGGGCCGTGTGCAGGGTCAGCGCGTCGGCGGTGATCCGGTCGAGGGTCTCGACCGGCGTGGGACGATCAGGCACGGTCCTCCGTGGGGGTGGTCGGGCGCAGGGCCTGGGCGAACTCGGCGGCCAGGACGGGGGCTTGGTCGGGGGCGGTGGCCAGGGCGCGAACGATGGGGGTGCCGATGACGACGGCGTCCACCAGCGGGGCGACGCGCGCTGCGAGGGCGGGGGTGGAGATCCCCACCCCGGAGACCACGGGCAGCGGGCTCGCGGCGCGCAGACGGTGGGTGAAGCCGGAGAGGGCCGGGATGTCCAGCGGGCCCTGGTAGCCGGTGGGAGCGCTGCTGGCGGGCGCGTAGAGCCACCCCGATGCCCCGGTCACCACGTGGGCGAGGTCCGTGTCGGTGGTGTGACGCGGGACGAGGCGTGGGGTGCGAAGGCCCGTGCTCTGCGCGGCGGCCTGCCAGCGGGCCGCCTGGTGGGTGGGCAGGTCGACGACCATCACTCCGGTCGCGCCGGCCTCGGCGAACAGGCGTGCCAGGTGTTCGGGACCGTGGCGGCTGACGGGTTCCCAGTAGGTCATGACGACGGTCGGCCGGAGGTCGGCGGCATGTTCGACCGCGCGGAGGGTGCGGTCGAGGACGCTGCCGCGCATCAGGGCGCGGCAGTACGCGCTCTGGATGACGGGGCCGTCGAGGACGGCGGTGTGGTGTGCCAGCCCGATCTCGAACAGTGCGCACCCGGCGCGGGCGAGTGCCTCGAGGTGACGGCGTTCCGCGGCTGCCGTGTGCATGCCTGCGGGGACGAACGCGGCTAGTGAGCATGCGGGTTGGGTGAGAAGAGTGTGGAGGGCGTCGTGGGTGGTCAGGGTGGTGCCTTTCTCGGCGGTAGTCCTGTCGCCGGGATCAGCGGTGGCGTACGGCCGGTGGGGGGTTGAGTCTGCGGGGAGGCCGAAGAGGTGAGCGCGCAGTGCTTGGGGGAAGACCGTGCTGGTTCCGCCTCGCGAGCGGTGGTTGACTCGCCTGCCGCCTGCCGCCTGCCGCCTGCCGCCTGCCGCCTGCCGCCTGCCGCCTGCCGCCTGCCGGCGAACGCTGAAGCTGACGATCGTCGAGGTGACGGGCAGTCGGCCGACCGACAAATGGACACGGCGCGCAGTGTGCCGGTCTCGTCGGCGGCTCCGACGGCGAAGATCTGTCCGGCGGGCGGCGGGCGGCGGGTGGTGGCGGTGCCAGGTGCGCACGAAGTCCTTGGCCTCACGTGAGCGGACCGGTACCAGGTGCAGCCGGACGTCGCTCACACGGCCTTCCCGAAGTCGGACTGTGTCAGCGCGTGCTTCGCCACGGCGCGGGCGGTGATCGCCTTCGACGCGCGGGCGGACGCCGCGGACAACTCCTCTGCTCCGGGCTCCAGGTACCACGGACGCAGGTCGAGCATGGCGGCCCTCATGCCGGTGGCGAAGCAGAGCGCGGTGCCCTTGGGGAGGGCGCGGATCGCGTCGGCGGGCAGGATCCGCTCCTGCCGCATGCTGACCGACGTCGATTTGCCGGACTCCGAGTGCGAGGTGGACGTGGTCTCCACGTCGTGGTCGCCGATCAAACGGCTCAACTTGTCTGCGAAATCGGGATCGTCGATGCCGCTGCCGATGACCTTTACCGTCGAGGCAGACCACATGGCATCCATGCCGGCGTCCCCCCAAACCTTTTGGCCCTGGCGGTAGGACTGCAAAATGGTGATGGGGATGATCCCGCGACTTCCGAGGTGCGAGTACAAATCCGGGAGGTCTGAAATCTTGCACACGTTGGCGGCCTCGTCGAGTATCGCGAGCATCGGCGGGTCAAGGCGTCCGCCTGCGCGTTCGGCCTGCGCGGTTGCTGCACGCATCACGGAGTCCGCGCAGGCGGCGATCAACGCCGAAGCTCCGCCTCCGCCGTCCTTGCTGAGCAGGAAAAGCGTGTCAGTGGAGGTGACGAATTGCTCCGGTCGAAATTCCCGGACACCTTTCTGCGGTGTTACCCAGGCGGCTATTTCCGCATTCAGGAGCGCGGAGGCGTACTGCCGGGCTGTTTCGTAGATTCCATCGCGCGTTTCCGGAGGCCCCTCGACGGTTCCTTTTAGCTGAGCGGCGACGGCGGCGAAATCATGGTCGCGGAGAATATCGAGCGGAGTGCGGTCGGCCGGGAAGGCGAGCCACTGCATGATGTCGGTGATCGGTCGCTGGTCGAGCGCCGCGGCCAGCAGCAACTGGGACAGGATGTTGCTGCCGGCCTTCGACCAGAAGTCGCCCTGTTGGGAGGCGTCCACTGAGGCTGCGAGGAAGTGCCCGGCGAGCCGGTTCGCTCCGTCCAGGGTGGTTGCGCTGGCGAGGGGGTTCCACCACATCTCGCGTGCGGCGTGGGCGATCTGCTGCGGGTCCATGGTCCACACCGCCCCCGCCTTGGCCCGGGCCTCGTAAGCAGTGGTGAAGGCGTCTCCGGCGGCCTTGTTCGATGTGAGCAGGACCGGGCCGGGCGCGCTGAGTATGGAGGGGATGGCGAGCGAGGTGGTCTTGCCGGACCGGGGCGCCATGATCGCGACGGCGACGTCCTCGAACCCCATCCGTACCTCGTGGCGGCTGCCCTGCAGGTTGCCGAGGAGGATGCCAGTGTCCTTCGCGTCGATGCGCTTGGCGTCCTTCAGGCTCGGCCTCAAGGAACGGGCTTTGTCGGTGATCGCCTTGGTCATCAGCGGTTCGATGTCCCGGGCCTTGGCCATGTCGGTGATCTTCTTCCGACCACCGCTTCGGTTCTTGTGCCGGGCCCACAGGGTGCCCGCGCCCACACCGAGGGCCAGGAGCAGGACAACGGGGACGATGCGGGTACCGATCAGGAGGGACGTTTCTCCTGCGTCGGGCCAGACCTGCTCGGGGTGGAGCAGGGCGTTGGTCGGCTGGTAGGGGGCCCAGGCGGCGCCGGTGAGGTAGGCGGTGATGTTGCCGGACAGCCAGGCGAGGTGGGACAGGGGGAGGACGACGGCGAGCACGCCGAGGAGGAGGCGCAGAACGAGGTCGTACCCGTCGGTGTTGTTGTTGGAGGAGGAGGGCAAGGGGTACGTGCTTCCGGGCGGGGACGGGGTTTCAGCGGCAGCGGCCGTTCTTGACCGGCGGTTGTCGCGAGGGGACCGGACTCGTCGGAGGGGCCGTGACCCGGGCGGCGAGGGAGTGGACGCGTTCTTCCAACGCGCCGGCGACGTGTACGGCGAGCACGTCCGTGGTCCTACGGCTGACGACGCTCGGGTCGCGGGTCGGGAGACTGCGCAAGCTGCCGGTGCGCGCCACGGGCCTCGGATCGGCGAGCGCAGCGGTGAACGCGGCGACCAGGCGGGCGGGAGTGTGCGCGCCGAAGCGGGCCTGCCACACCGGCCGGTCCGGGGCGATCGTGGCGGTGACGAACCAGGCGCCCGGTTCTTCCGCGCTGCCCAGCCGCTGGAGGTACGCGGTGCCGTCGGGCGACGCGAGGCCGTTGTCCGCGGAGGCGGGCGTCCAGCCGATCTGTTGGAGCGGCTCGAACGGATCGGAGGGTGCGTCCGCCGACGGGGCCGGGTCGGTGAGGTCATCGGTGGCGGCGGCTATGAGTTCGGCAGGTGTGCGGGCGCCGAAGCTCGCGTACCAGGCGGGTCTGTCCGGCTCCGCAGCGTGGTTCAAGTCCACCACTGTCCGCCGGGGTCGGGCTCCAGGCGCGGGAGGGCCTTCTGGTCGGGGCTGGAGAGAAGGACGCGAGGCATCAGGGGATCGTGGCCATAGCTCCAGCCGCAGGCGCGGTGGAGGGGAACGGTGATCCAGGCGGGGTCGCCGCCGCCGGCGAGGTGGCGCGGGGTGATGAAGTCGACCTCGACGGTCTCGGGGGCACGCTCACTTCCGTACTGGGGTTCGCCGGCCGGGTGCGGGGGCCGTGGTCGGCGGTGGGGCCAGGGGCGAGGGGGTGTTCCGGGCGGCGGAGTTGATCTCGCGGAGGGCCTGGCCGTGGGAGGCCCAGTCGTCGAGGTAGCTCCACGATTCGGCGTGATGCTCGGCGAGTGCGTCATCGAACGCCGGGGTCCCGGGCTGGGCGTTGGCGGGGAGGCTGTCGTGAGTTTCCAGCCACTGCTCGTGCAGCTCGTCGAGCTGGTCGAGAGCGGCCTGCAGGACGCCCAGCTGGTAGACCCATCGGTTTTGCACCGCGGCGGTGGGGAGGTTTCCGAGCTGCACGTCGGCCGTGGCCAGCAGGTGGCGGGCGCCGGATCGGATGTTCTCGAATGCTTCGGCGGTGTCGGCGTCGCGCTGGCTGGCGCGCATTCCGTAGGCGTGGTCGTCGTAGGGCCAGCCGTCGAGGTCGGTGTGTTCGTCGGAGTAGGCGTCCCAGGCGTCGAGGATCTTCTTGCTGTCGCTCAGGTAGCGGTCGAGGTGACGGAGGAACTTACGGTGTGCGGTGTGATCGGCGGAGATGGTGAGGGTCCTGTCGGGATCAGCGGCGAACGGCCGGGCGGACGGCACGGGCCTTGGCCGGGGTGACTGCAGGCTGGGCCCGTTGCTGGCGGCGGGCGGCGCGGGTCTGCGCGCGGATGGCGTCGAGCCGGGTGCTGTGGGCTGCGACGACATCCTCGGGTGTGAGCGGGCTCCGGCTCTGCACAGCGCTGTAGTGGGCGGTCCGGTCGTACATGGCGCGCTGGAGCGGGGAGGGGTCCGCGAGTGCGGCGGCGAAGGCGCCAACGAGGTGTTCGGGGATGGCCTCGTCTACGAAGGCGTTCCAGATCCGGGGGCCCATCGGCGTGCCGTATCCCGGCTCGCAGGTCTCGACGCGCCAGGACGATCTCCATACGCCTTCGTCCGTTGGCCGATGTACGTGGCACATTCCGTCGGGGGAGTGGACCGTGGTCGCTGATTCGAGGACCCATCCTGCCGACTCCAGAACCTGGAACGGGTCGACGTGCTCCGTGGGCGTCGGGGCGATGAGAGCGTCGGTGAGACGGCCCAGGATCTCGACGGGTACGAGTTCGCCGAACTCGGCGTACCAGCCCCGCTCATTGGCGGTGGGTTCGGCCTCCAGCCGCCACCATGCGGAGGTGGCGGACTGCGGGTCGAACTGCATGCTGTAGCGGCCATCCGGGCTGCGCAGCACGATCTCGGGGCTGAGCGGGTCGGACGTGCAGGTCCATCCGGCGGCGGCGAGGCCGTGGGTGACGTGGCGGGCGTCCCCGGGGCCGGCCAGGTGACGCGGACTGGTGTCGAACGGAAGTTGGGTGGCGTGCTTGTGCGCGAAGGCGGCGAGCTGCCGCTCACTCACCGGCACAGCTGCACCCCTGCTCGCTGGCGTACGCCGCGGTCAGGGTGCGCAGGTCGTCGACGATGTAGTGGAGGGTGTGCTGGTCGGACTGCTCCCAGGCGGCGGTCCGCAGCTCTGCGACCAGGAGGGCGGTCTCGGCGGCGCGCGGGGTGTCGGGGTGGTTCTGTACCGCGCGGGCCAGGGCGCGCAGGACGTCGGCGACCTGGACCGGGATGCCGGTGTACTCGTCAAGGAGCGGCTCGACGAGGGCGAGGGCCTCCACGGGGTCGGGGTTCTCGCGCAGGTAGTCGGTGAGGTCCGACAGCGTTTCGGTCAGTGTGCGGATGGTGTCCGGGGTGAGTGCGGGCATCGGGCTCCTTGGAACGGGGCGGCGGTCAGCGGCGGGTCCGGGCGCCGCCGGCCGGGGTGTAGGGACGGGCGCTGGTGCGCGGCCGGGCGCTTCGGGCACTGTTGCGGGCCCAGGTGGCGGCGCGGGCGGCCGTGATCCGGGCCTGCTGCCACGCACTGAGCTCGGAGGGCTTGACGGAAACCGACCAGGTACGGATCTGCGCGCTGTGCGGAACGCGTCCGCGCGGGCGCATCACGGGATCGGGGCTGGCGAGTTCAGTCGAGAAGGCTTGCACCAGGTGCATCGGCGTGTTCGGCGTGAAGTTGGCCGTCCAGCCGTTACCCTGCTTGTCCTTCGCTCCGGTCCACCACATTGCCGAGCCGTCGGCGCCCTGGTGGTACTGCATCCACGTGGTGCCGTCGGGGCTGGTTGCCATGTAGTGCTCGCCCTCGAAACGCGTGTGCCAGTTCTGCTCCTGCAACGGCGCCCAGACGTTGGGGGCGTGGGCGGAGCGGGGGCGGGTGAGGGCGTCGGTCAGACCGGCGATGATCTCCACCGGGGTCTGCCGGCCCAGGTGCGCTGACCACTCGCCGTTAGGGCTGTCCGCTCTGCCGTGGATGGTCCACCTGCCGGGAAGGACGTAGGGGTCGTAGGCGACACGGACGGTGCGGTCCGGGCTCTCCATGAACAAAGGGCCGCCCGATTTGGACTTGTCCCGCCATCCCGAGGCGCGCAGGAACTCCGAGACGTGCCGGACGTCGCCGCCGCCGGCCAGGGCACGGGGCTGGACGAGGTAGTGCTGCTCGGCCTGCTCGCCCGGCCCCCAGCCCTGCCACTGCTTCTTCTTCACCGGCGCCGCCGGACGACGAGCGGTGCGGGTGCCGGAGACTTCGCCGCAGTGGTGGCGGGCTGGCTGCCGACGTGCTTCAGGATGTCTTGGTGTTCGTCCAGGTCGAGGCTGATGTCGTGCAGTTCGTTCGAGGCGCGGCCCAGAGCGAGCCACACCTCCGGCGGGAGGGCGCCTCGCTCTGCCTGGTCTTTGGCGAACACGCTGCCGGTGGTGACGAGGTGGGTGACGCCGCCGAGGACTCCGGCATCCGGGTCCAGAACGCGGGCGATGACCTGCGCGGCCTGGGGCGGGGGAAGCTGCGAGAGGTGGTCGGCGAGCTGGCCGAGCTGGCGGGTGATTTCGTCGGCCAGTCGCACCGAGTAGGGGGCGGGGTGGGACATGCTCCTCCGGGTCGGTGGACGGTCAGTGGTGGTGGCGGCGGCCGACGCGCTGCGTCTCGGCGAGGACCGCCTCCGGGTGGGCGCCAGCCAGCGGGGAGACGCGGTCGGGGCCGGTCGGGATGCAGGCGCGCAGGTAGCGGCGGAACAGGGCTGTCGCGAGTCGGGGTTTGAGCCGGTTGCTGATCGGTGGGGGTGTGCGGGCTGCTACGGGTTTCTCCGGGGATCGAGCGGTGCGGTGGGCGGCCCCGGCGTGGTGCCGGGGCCGCCCGGGCGCTTACGGGGTGCGGCGGGCCGGTGCGGGGCGCGAGGGGGAGCTGGCCGATGCCGGATGCTGCGCGGCAGGGCGGCCGCACGGGCGCGGAGGTCGTGCACGGCCTGCCGGTAGGCGGCTTCGTCGAAGACGTCGGGCGTGCAGTTGACCTCGTACCCGGCCAGGAGCAGGGCGGGGATGGAGCGGGTCGCCAGGCGCTTCTGCTCGTCGGCATCGAGGTGTTCGGGCACGGTGTGCCAGATGTAGAGCGGCCCGCCCGTGGGGTATTCGTGGCGTTCCAGGCCGAGCTGTTCCAGCAGGTCGTGGAGCTTGGCGGGGGCACCGGTTGGGGTGTCGGCGTGGATGGTGGTGGTCAGGGCCTTGATGTAGGTCTCGACGTCCGTGCCGTATTCGTCGGCCAGGTTGGCCATGTATTTCTCTCCGGGTTCAACGGCGGCGGGATACCGAGGACTGGGCTCGGCTCGGCGGCGGTGCAGTGGCCGGCCGCTGCGTAGAGCGTGCGGCGTGGTTGCGGGCGCGGAGGATGACGCGGGCGGCCTCGCTCATGGAGCTGACGCTGTCCCCGAGCCGTGCGATGGGCTCGGGTTCCTCGCCGGGTGCGGTCCCTTGGAGGTCACTGGCGGCGATCCAGGCACGGACGACCACTTCCCTGGTGAGGGAAAGCAGCCCGTGGACTGGGGCAGCGACCTCGGTCAGGACCTCGGCCACCTCATTGCTGGTCTCGGCGGCAGCGACCCGCTCGGCGAGCCGGGCGGGGTAGCGCAGGGCTGCATCACGTTCGCCGTCCGGCGTGGCCAGCATGTTCAGGGCGGGGTCGAGGTGGACGCTGTGACCGGCGGCGAGCAGGGCGTGCGAAGCGGTGGTCGCCTTCAGTCGCTGCTGCTCGACCGGCAGGCCGTGCGGAAGCCCGTGGTAGTCCCCGCGAGGCCCGGCAGCGGAGCGGAAGCCACCGGTCCGCTGGAGGATGTCCGCCACCTCCTCGGTGCCGCCGATGGCGACGACCAGGTCGGTGCGGGGGTCCTTGGTGATGGTGACGTACTCCAGCACCCAGAAGTCGGGCTCCGACTGCTTCACCGAGACCTGGTGGCCGGCGTACGGCTGCTGGCCGGTACCGGCGGCATGGAAGCTAGGGCGGAGGTAGGTGCGGTCCGGCCTGCGGGGTGCTGGAGGGCGGTGCCGATGCCGAGCGCGTCGAGTTGCGGGCCGATCTCGCGCAGGGCGCGGGCCTGGGCCTGGGTGTCGTCGCCGTTGATGCGGTAGATGCCGCTCTGCGGCTCCTGGGCGAAGCCGTGGGCCACGAGGACGGCGCTGGCACGGTCGTCGGCGGGGGCGGTGGCGACGCTGCCGTCCGGCTGCCAGGTCAGGACGACCCGGTCCGGCTGGGAGGGCTGGATGCCGCCCAGGGCGTTGTGCCGGACCTGGGCGAGCGCGCTGTCGTAGCGGGCGAGCAGGTCGCCAGCGACCTGCTCGGCGCTCAGGAACGGGTCGTCCGCCAGGGCGATGCCATTGGGCTCGGGGACGGCGCGGTACGCCTCGTCGGGCAGGGCGCGGGGGGCGACGGCGGCGATGAGGAATCCGTCGCGTTCGTCATGCCGGTTAAGGACGACGAGCTGGGCGCCGTCCGGGCGGCTCAGGACGGCGGCCTGCTGGGGCGGGTGCTCGGCGAGGGAAGCGGCGACCAGGTCCAGATCCCAGATGCGGTCGGCGAGTTCGGCGAGATCGTCCTTGGCGTCCGGCGGGAGGTGGGAGCTGGACCAGCTGTCGGGGAGTTCACCGGCGAGGACGTCGGAGTACGAGGCAAGGCGCTCGGAGGTGTCGTGGTCGTGCATGGTGTCCTTGGGCGAGGTGGGAGTCAGCGGCGCAGGCCGGCGGCCACCGGGGGCGGTGGAGCCGGGAGCGTGCGCGGCGGAGGCGGGCAGGCGCACACGGCGGAGCGCTCGCGTTCGGTGGCGGGGACCTCCCCGCTGCAGGTGCTGCGGCCGGGGTGCGGGGCGTGCCGGTCGGCGAGCGTGTTGCGGGTGTCGGCGAGGTCGGTGCGGATGACGCGAAGATGCTCGTCGGCGAGGTAGCGCAACCGCCGTGCGATGTAGGGGGCGGTCGCCTGGCCGAGCCCGTCGTGGAAGTCGGCGGTGGCGGTGAGGACTTCGTCCAGCGCGGCGAGGATGCCGTCGTGGGCGGCGGTCAGCTCGATCAGGGCGTCGGCCGCCTCTTCCGTGGTGGTGGCCTCGTGGATCCGCTCGGCGATATGGGCGACGGAGGAGCCCAGCGGCAGGTAACTGGCCGGACGGGAGCCGGTGTCGAGGTCCTCTTCGCAGTCGACGTGATACCCGGCGACCCGGAGGCGGGCGACGGCGTCGGTGGCGAGACGGGACTCGTCGTCCTCGGTGAGGCCGGTGGGGGCGCGGTGGTAGGTCTCGTGGACGCGGACGACGGCGATGATACCTGCGCGCTGCAGGACGCTGTGTGCCTCGGACTTCCCTCTGCGGGCGAGGAGTTCGTTGGAGTGCGGGTCGCGGCGGATGTCCAGGAAGCGGTCGGTACGGGGCAACGAGACGTTTCTCCTACGGCGATCGGTGGGCGGTGTGCCGGGCGGCGGGCGGCACCGTGGCGACCCGGGGCTGGACCAGGTGGGCTGCTGTGCTGTCCAGGTCCTGCTGGATGGCGTGGAGGCGGCGGGCGATCAGCTCCAGGCGGTGCGCCGTGTCGGAGCCGGCGGCGCCGGGCTGGCGGGCGATCCGGTGCGCTGTGTGCTCGACCAGTCCGCGGACCGTGGCCAGCGGACCGGCCTGCTCGTCGGCGAGCTGTGTAAGGACGCTCGCGAGCTGGGCCGATGCCGTGGGCGCCGGGCGGATGGCGGGTCGAGCCGTGGGGCCGGTGCGGACGGGGATCAGGTGGAGGTCCTGCTCGATGCGGCGCGCCTCGTCCGAGAGACGCCGCAGGATGTCCGCGGGCGGGGCGTGCCACGCGCCGTCGAGGTGGATCAGGTTGGCGATCACATCGATGCGTCCGGGCTGTGCCTGAACGGCAATCCACCGGCAGCCGTGCTCCTTGCCGGGAATCTCGATACCGGCGGCCCGCGCGAGCCGGTGGGCGACTTCGGCCCACTCGGGGCCGGTCAGCTCCCGGTCGTCCGGGTGAAGCCGGACGGCGAGGTGGAGGATCGCCCGCCGGTCATCATCCGGGCTGGCGGCGAACGGATGCTCCAGATAGGGGTCTTCGAGGTGCTCGGCCCACTGGAGGGATGTCCAGATCTTCTGCTCGTCGTCCAGGGTGAAGTAATCCAGGCCCGGCCAGTGGGCGACGACCGTGTACTCCGTCAGGCCCTCGTTCGGCGAGACCGGGCGCCCCAGCGCCTCGGCCAGCGAGTCGTGCGGAGCGTGGGTACGCTCATGGAGGCGGGGAATCACCGGCCGCCCCGGATGTCGGCGATGTGCACGAGCTGGTTGAGGGCGGTGGTGGTATACCAGCCGCAGTCGATCAGCTCGTTGCGGTCGGCGTACCGCGGCAGGAGTGCGTCCTCCATGGCTCGCAGGTAGATCAGGCAGTCGGGGCAGCGGCGCGAGAGGTGCACGAGGTAGCGGGGGTGGGCGGTGACGTAGGACTGGGCTCCGCCGGTCGCGTCACGCAGCCGCCATCCGTCCTCGTCGGTCGGGGTGTGCCAGGAAGGGGCGACGACGCGCATCGCGTCTCCCCACAGTTCCCCGCCTGCGGCCCCTTTGAGGACGACGACGGTGTCCCCGGCCTGGAAGTGCTGGTGCGTGATGTCCCGGTCGGGGGTGAGCGGGTCGGGTGTCGGCGCGAAGGCCGACGTGGGCAGGGGCTGGGACATGGGTTCCTTCCACGCGATCGGTGGCGGGGTGGGAGGAACAATGGTCCGGAGGAACGCCGGTTTGGCTAACCGGCGTTTCCCGGCTATGTTCCGCCGCGATCAGCGGAACGGGTTCTCCGTCCCGCGGTCCGCCTCGGTGGCTGCGTCGAGGAGTTCGAGCACGTCGGTGCCCTCTGCATCGCGCTGGTCGATCCACCATCCGGCGCGGGTGATGGCGCGGGCCTTTTCTTCCAGCTCCGCCCAGTCCGCCTCGTCCCAACTCCCCTCTACAACGAGCGCGGTGTGCGCCGCCGTCATCAGCTGGTGACGGGAACGCTCGCCCCAGTCCAGGGCCTTCTCCGGGCCTTCCAACTGCGGCATGTCGAACTGCTTCGCCCACGCGACGGCCGCCTCCTGCTCGGCGGCGCGCTTGGCCGCGAGCCACTCCTCCTTGGACTCGGTGTCGGCGTCGCGCGCCGCCTTCCAGCAGTCGGTGCAGTCCTTCGCCGCGAGCCAGCGGGCGAACCCGGCCCGCTGGTCGGCAGGGCGGTCGGACAGGTCATGAACCACCTGGTGGGAGCATGCGTGCTCCACTGTCCACTGCGTACGGACGGCCATAAATGGATCTCCTCAAAAGGGTTGGAAAGTAGGGGGTACGCCCTGATCAGGGCGTCTTGTGCCGGCCTCGGATCGGGCGGCGGCGTCGGCCGCGCTGCATGCGTCCGGTGGGGCCGAGACGTCGGCGCGCGGCGAGAAGGACGGTGAGAGCGAAGGCCGCGCCGGCAGCGGGGAGCGCAGCGCTGGCGAGAGCCTGCTCGGCGAGGCGTCCGGCGAGGGCGGTGCCAGCGGACTGCCCGGCGCCGATCGCGAGGATCAGCCACGCGTACGCCTCGCTGGTGCGACCCGCCGGAGTGAGGGCGTCGGTGGTGACGTAGGCGCAGGCGACGACGATGGTCAGGAACGCACCGGGCACGGTGACCGCGGCGATGGCCGCATACGGGCCTGGAAGGGCAAAGAGCGGGAGCCACCCGGCCAGGAACGCGGCTGTGGCGATGATCAGTCGCCTGGTGGTGGTGCCCGACCAGGTGCGGCTTCCGTAGATGAGGCCGCCGAGGAAGCTGCCGGTCGAGAACGCGGCAGGGATGATGCCCGAGAGCATGTCCTGGTGGTGGTGCTCGGCCATGGCGATGGACCACACGTTCACGGCTCCGATCGCGAACCCGATGCCGGTGAGGGAGACGAAAAGCAGAAACACGGCGGGAGTGGCCAACTGTCGTGCCTGGTTGGCGTCTTGGCCTTCGAACCGTTCGGGATGCCAGCGCCGCGATGGCGGCGTGAGGGCGACCGCGGCGGTGCCGGCCAGGCCGAGGGCGGCGGTGACGGCGAGCGCGACGGCGGGGTTGTACGCGGAGGCGAGCGCGGCCACGAGCAGGGGGCCGACGATGTACAGCAGGCCCTGCGTGCCGGCGTCGAGCGCGAGCGCGGCGTGCCGCAGCCGGGGGTCGGGCAGCACACTCGGCCACAGCGCCCGCAGCCCAGCCTCCAAGGGCGGCGTGGTCAGACCGCCGTCGACGACGATGGCCGTGGCGAGGCCCGGTCCGCCGTACGGTCCGGACAGGGGCAGGGCCACCAGGAGAGCCGAGTTGAGCAGGGCGGCCGGAAGGTGCACCGCGCTCTGACCGTGGCGGTCCATGAGGCGTCCCTTGACCGGCTGGGCCAGCGCGGACGACAGCCCGTACAGGGCGCTGAGCAGCCCGCCGAAGGCGATACTGCTGCCGCTCGCGGTGGCCCACAGCAGGATGGCGACGGGCGCCATGCCGTTGGGGAGTCGGCCGGTGAGGGTGCCGCCGAGGAGGCGGGCGACATACGGGCTGCCCAGCACCGCGCCGTAGGTGATGCGCGGTGCCGGGGCCGGGGGTGCGGTCAGGGACAAGGGTGCTTTCTCGGTGCTTAGCGGTGGCGGGCGGGCGTGCTCGCGCGGGGCGGCGGCGTGGGTGGTGCGGTGTCCACGGCGGGGCGCGGGCGGACGCGCAGCACGGGGGTGCGGTGTGGCGGCAGGACGGCGACGGTCGCGCCGAGGTCCTCGGCTGCTTCTTCGACTTCGCGGGTGAGGAACTCGATCTGCCGGCCCAGCGCCGAGAGGCGGGCGGCGATCTGGCGGCCTTGCACGGTCTCTAGTGCGCTGGCGAACTGGCCGCTCGTTTCCAGGAGTTCTTGGAGACGGACCATCGGCCCTGCGCCGTAACCGCGCTGGGTGGCACTGAGGAGCGCGTTGGACGCGTCACCGGCGGTCTGGGCCTCGACGATGTCCCGGGTGAGTTCCTGCAGCGAGATCTCAGGGGCGGGCTCGGGTCGGTTGAACCTGGAGACGTCAGCGCGCAGCACACCGGGCGGGACCGGGGCAGGGAGTACCTTCCCTGCCTCGTACTCGTGGGCGTAGTGCCCGATCACCTGCCAGCCCGGTGCGTCCGGGTCGCCTCGCAGCGCGACCAGCGTCGAGTCGTCGTCTTCGATCAGGTGGGCGAGGGTGATTGGCTGCCCGTCGGCGGCGTACCACGACTCGGTCAGCTCCAGCTCGCCTCGCCTGTGCGCGGCCTGAGCTAGCTCGGTCCACATCCGCTGTTCCTCTTCGGTCAGCGGGGCCTTGTGGTGCTGGCCATCGCGCTGGTCGGCGAGGTTGCTGGCGATGACACTGTGATCCGCCCAGGCGGTGAGGTGCGGCCACAGGGCGGCGTGCTGCGCGTGTTCGGCCGGGGAGCCGGGGGCGGCCGGCCGGTCGAGGGCCCGGCGGATCTCGGCGGCGGAGCCGGCCAGGCCGTCCAGCACGGCCCGCCACCCGGCCAGGTGCCGGGCGGGCGGCAGCTCGTCGAGCGCACGGCGGGCGGCATCAAGCAGAGCGTCGGCGTGCGGGGCGAGGTGCGTGGTGTACGCCTCCAGCGCCGACTTGTCGCGCTGGGCTCGTGCGGCTGCCGCGGCTGCGTGGACGGTGCGGCCATAGTGGTCGCGTGTCATGTCGAGCGCGGTTTCGGTCTCACGGTCGATCACCGCCATTCGCAGCCGGAAGACGCGTGCAGCGTTGGCGAGTTCGGGTGTCACCGGCAGGGGGCCGTCGGGGGCCGGGGTGCTGGCGGGCGCCATCGGGACCGCCCGCCGCCCGAGGCCGTCAGGTGGACGGTCGGTGCGTAGGTGGGTTTCGGTGGAATCGGCCGGGCGGCCGGCGCGGAAGTGGTGGGTGGTGTGGCGCGACGCTGAGTCGTTCGGCCGGCGGCGGCCTGGGCGAGACGGCTGCGGCGTTCCTGGAGTCCGTTCGGCCGGACCGGGCGGGGTGGGCTGGCGGAGACGGCCGGGTCGAGGCGAATGTCGGCCTGCACGGTGTAGCCCTGGCGGCGAAGATCGTGGACCGCCTGGCGGGTCCGGCGGGGACCGTCGCGCTCGGGCTCGCTGAGCCAGTACAGCCCGGGTTCATCGGGGACGGGCTCGAATTGCTCGCGCTCCAGGTACCAGTGGGCGAGGTGCGCGGGCAGGGAGGAGGTGAAGGAGGCGACGAAGCCGTGTTCCTCGTGGTCGCCGAAGGCGAAGTGGGTGCCGGGTTGCAAGGGGACGGGGTTCTCCTCACGTTGTCGGGGTGGAGCGGTCAGTGGCTGCGGTGCGTGGGACGGGGCGCGGTAAGGGGGCGTGCCGGCGCGGAGACGGGGAGGGCTGGGCGGCGGCGGTGGGGTGCGCTCACGCGGGCCTGGCGCAGGAAGATCTCGCCGTCGGTGAGCCAGGTCTCGATGGCCGGCCACGTGCGGGCATTGCGCTCCTGCGACGGCACAGGACCGTCGTGGATCACCTCGTCGAGCAGGGTCTCGGCATTGGCCACGGCGTCGGCCAGGCGGGACAGCGTCGCGGCGTCGTCGGGCCACGGGCTGCTGGCGGGACGGCACCGGTCGATCAGCGTCGGGGCGTGGTCGACGACGGTGAGGAAGCGGCGCCATGAGTGGTCGAGGAATTCCTCGGTCGCGGTGCCGAGGGCGGCGGCGCTCAGCGGGGTGGCGTCGCTGTAGCGGCCGGAGGCGACCATGGCCTGCCAGGTGTCGTGTTCGGAGCGGATACCCTCGAGCACGGCGGCGATGACCGAGGTCCGGCGGGCGTGGACGGCCTGCTCGTAGGAGGGCAGGTACCGGTCGGCGACGGCCTGGGCCGCCCGTCCGGCGAACGGCGGCAGGACGATGCTGCGCGGCGCGTGCGGATCGCCGTAGCCCTCTTCGAGCCCTTCCGGCGCGAAGGCACCTACCAGGTAGTCGAGTTGGCGGCCGGGGCGTTCGACGAACAGCAGCGTGGTGCCGTTCACCGTGTCGGTGAGCGTGGCGGCGTAGGGGATCCGCTCGCTCTGGAGGGCGCGGCCGAGTTCGCCGCTGTCCCAGATCCAGGGCACGAGATCTTCCTGCCAGGCGGGGTGGGAGTAGATCTCGACCGACGTGTTCCACTGGCCGGGCAGTTGGCGGGCGAGGTCGCGGGCGGCGTCGCCGATGAAGCGCCGACTGCTCGTGTGCACGCTGGTGCGGTGCCGTTTCGCGCACTTGACCAGGTCGACCACGGTGGTCTGGTTGCCGTCCGCGGGCAGGTGGTAGACGCCGTCGTCGTCCCGTCGAAAGCTGCTCTCCGCGAGGGCGGTGTGCGCCCACGGGTACTGCTCGCCCGAGGCGATGGCGACGATGCCCGAATCCCGGCTGTGCGACAGGATGATCTGCGCCTCAGCCATGGACCAGGTCCTCGCTGCGGTGCAGGACGGCGCGCAGGCTGCGGCCGTACTGCCAGGCATGCTCTCTGGCCGCCGCTTCCAGCTGGTCGTATGCCGCCTGGGCCGTCATCTGCCCGCCCCATTTGCGATATTTGTACACAGGGGTCGGCAGCAGGATTCCGGACGCGAGAGCGGTCACGCCGAGGGCCGCGCAGTAGTCCTCGCCCTGGACGAGCCCGCCCATCGGTGCGGCGCGCACGAGGTCGGTGCGGGCGAGGATCGTGGTCGGCCCGATGGGGATGGTGTCCGCCGGCGACTTCCAGTAGGTCCACACGTCGCTGGCCTCGTGGCGGCCGGGCGGGGTGGGGCAGCGCCACAAGGTGGTCGAGCCGTCTTGGTACTGGTCCTCGCTCCAGCCCGCACACCAGCCCACCCCGGTCGATTCCAGGGTGTTCAGCCGTACGGACATGGCGTCGTCGGTGAACTCGTCATCGTCGTCCGCCCAGTTCGTATACCGGGTTCGAACGTGGGTGAGAGCCAGATTCCTGGCGCAGGCGGCGCCGACCGGGCGGGGTAGAGCAAGGGTGCGGACGCGGGGGTCCTGCGCGAGCGGGGCAGGCAGACGATCGGGTGAGGCACCGTCGAGCGCAATTATGGCCTCCCACGCAACGGACTGCCGGGTGAGGCTGGCGTGCATGGCGGTCAGGTAGTCGAGCCGTTCTTCGCGCAGGCGGCTTGCGATGACGACGGTGATCAGGGGAGTGGTGTGCGGGGGCAGGGAAGGCTCCGGGAAGACGAGGGGGACTAGCGGCGCGTGGCGGGGCGCGGAGCGCCGGCCTTCGCTGGGGGTACGGCGGGAGCGCTCTGGGGCGGCGTGCTGTGTGTTGCCCGGATGGCCGGCGCGGGGGCGAGGGAGGACCAGGCTCCCGGGTGGTCGTTGAAGGCGGTGCGCGGGTCGGTGGCCCAGTCGACAAGCGGGCCGATGTCCTCGTGGAGGAGGCTGATCACCTCGATGCCCTGCTGGTGCAGGACGTAGCCCCACTGCATGTCCTGCTCGTCGGCGGTCTCGTCGGTGACCGTCATGCGTACCGGTGGGGAGCCGTCGGGGGTGATCAGGTGGTCGAGCGTGCGGCTGGGCCAGTGCTCGCCGCCGGTCAGCGCGGCCACGAGCGTGGACGGGGCGCCGTCGAGGAGGTCGGTGCCCAGCTCGTGCCAGCCGACGGCGACATCGTCGATGAGGTGACGGGATATGGCCTCCACGTCGCGTCCGAACTTGTGCTGGTAGGCGGTCAGGAGCAGGGGCAGGTGGTGGCTGGGTACGCCGTCGAGCTGGACGTGGATGCCGCTGTACCCAGTGCCGTCGGTGGGGCGGGCGATGAAGGAACGTGTGGACAGGGACTTCTCCGGATCGTGCAAGGGGCTGGGGACGTTCGGCGGCCATCAAGGTGGTGTGTGGCGCGTGGGAGGGGACGCGTCTACGCGCGATCCGACCAGGAGGCGACCGGGGGGCCGGAGGCATCGGTGCGCGCGCAGGTGTAGCCGATCAGGCGGGACGGCTCGGCCTTCGCGGGGACGGTGGCGGCGTCGTTGCATACGAACGTGTACGTGATGGAGGTGCGGGGCACGTCGTGGAGCCAGGCCCGGTCGTCCTTGCCGGGGTTGATCTGCAGGCCGGAGTGCGCGACGGCGTCGGTCTGGGTGTGCGTGTGGGAGAAGAGGATCAACGCGCCGCCGTCGGTGGTCTTGAGGGCGTAGGCGTCCTTGTAGCGGTTGGCGGCGCCGGCGAAGACGGTGGTGCCCTGGTTCCCGTAGCGGGTTCCGGTCTTGTCGTGGACCTCGATCTGCTGCTTGCTCGCCTTGGTCGGCGCGAAGACCTTCGTCCCGGTGTTCGTTCCTCCGGTGGCGAAGTTGTCGATCACGCCTGTGCGCAGCAGGTCGGCGCCGGCTGCCAGCTGCTTGTTGCCGTTCGCGGCGACGGCCGTCGCGTACCCGTCCCGGTCGAGGGCGCGGTGCGGGGTCATGTGTTCCTGGAGAGGGGCGGTGGTCCGGCGTCAGCGCGTGTGCTGCGGCTGTGCCGCCGGAAGGGCTCGCGGGGGAAGGGACGGCGGACGGGCCGGGGCGGACGTGAGCCGCGGGGCCGGCACGAGCGGGGTGAGTGCCCGCATCCGATCCTCGGCCACGTGCAGCACCTCTCCGAGGTTGCGGATCTCGGCGGCGGCGTCGGCGAGGTCGTAGGACAGGTCGAAGCCGTTGTCCTCCTCGGCTTCCTTGGCCTTCTCCCCGGCCGCTTCGAAGAACTCGCCGAGCTGCGCCAGCAGGCCGTCGCTGGGCTCCAGGATCTGGTGCAGCAGGGCAGCGGCGTCCGCATGCGACTCGGCCCCGTTGAGCCGGTCGGTCAGAGCGCGGAGCGCGTCGCCGTAGACGTAGACGGAGGCGCGGCCGGCGGGGTTGGGGACGTCCGGGGCCTCGGGCGCGTGGAGCGTCGGCGTAGCCGGGAGCGCGCTCCGGTCTCCGGTCGATGAGACGGGATTCGGCAACAGCCCGAGCTGGGTGAGGCGATAGTCGATCGCCTCGATCAGGGGCTGCACGCTGCCGCCGTGCCGAGCCTCGGGCCGCTGGGGGGCACCAGGGTCGGCGGAGGGAGCCGAGTCGTAGACGACCTCGAACAGCGTCTGGTCGTCCGGGTGCTCACGCGTCGCGATCCAGCCCTCCGGATATCCCAGTGGGCGGTCGGAGGAGGGCTCCTGCGGTGGACCGATGATCAAGTAACTGTCATCGGGGAGCGATACGCGCACGATGTACGCGCTGAGGCCGAACTCGATGTCGCACTCCAGCCCACGCTGCCGCAGTGGCGTGGTGATGTGCGCGTGGCGGCGCCACAGCTCCTGCCACCACGGGGTGGCCACATTGCGATGGTCGGGAAGCGGCGCGAGCGGAGCCGCGCTGTCGCCGGCACGGGTGTTTTCGTCGTCAGCGCCCACGGCTCCTCCTGCGGGAGGCGGGCGTGCGGTGCAGCGGTGGTGTCCGGCGGGCGGGGCTCGGCTCCGGAACCGGGGTGAAGTCGAATTCGTACTCGTCGTAGGTGGCGATCAGGTCGTGTTCCATCTGGGCTTCGCGTTCGGCGACCTGTGCCATGAGGTCATCGTGCTCGGCCTGGCACTGCTGGTACTCGGCCCAGTCGGCGTCGCTGAAATGAGCGGGGCGGTTCAGGGGACTCCTTGAGGTGGTGACGTCGGTTCTTCGAGGCGGGCTAGCGGTGGCGACCGCTCGGCCTGGGCGGCGGGGGCGCCGGGCTTTCCCGAGGGGTGAGCGTCGAGAGGAAGCGGTGGAAGTCGAGGTGGTCGTCGAGTTCCTTGGCCGCGTCGTGGAGAGATTCCGACGTCCGCACCAGGAAGGCGCGCGCCGACGCGTGGTCGATGACCATGCGGTTCTTGAGGTAGTGCCGGTCGGTCGGGTTGGAGGACCGTGGCAGGGACAGGGCACTCTCCGCGGTCTCGGTGAAGTGCGGTGCTGCGTGGCTCGACATGGTGGTCGCCGTGGCGAGATGGGCGAGTACGGCGCTGCCGGCGCGGGTCGTGCTGTGAGGGCTCCGGGCGAAGTCAGCAGTCAGCCGGAGGACGCCGCGGGAGAGGTCCTGTGCGTCGGCGGCGTGCTGGAGCAGCGCGGTGCAGGAGGGCGCGGCCGGGACGTGCCTGCTCTCGCCCAGCAGCTCCCACTGTTGGGCGGCATCGAGTAGTTTGTCCTTCATCGCGTTGAGCGCGCCGATAAGGTGGACGGTGTCGTCGCGCAGTATCAGTTCGCGCTGGATGTCTGGTTTCACGGGCCTCTTGCTCTTCAGTGCATGCGGGCGTCGGTGTCGAAGAGCGCCAGTTCGTGGCTGTGTAGGAGGTGCTGCACGATGAAAGATCGTCCGGCGACTTTCCACAGGCCACGCCCTCGGTTGAGGTGCGCGATGGCGTCCATCTCGACGGAGGTCAGGCCGAGCAGGGAGGCCGCGGCGTGGAGCTGGTCGGTCTCCTGGCGGTAGATGATTCGGGTGGAGCAGTCCGCGAGGAGGCCCTCGGCCAGAGCCCGGCCCTGTGATCCGGCGTCGCCGGCGGTGAGCAAGTCGCTGAGCCGGTGGATCACCATCAGGTTGGCGATGCCGAGACCGCGGGAGAGCTTCCACTGGGCCTGCATGCGCTGCAGCAGGCCGACGTGCCGCATCAACCGCCACGCCTCGTCGTACACGATCCAGCGCCGGCCGCCGGACGGGTCGGAGAGGGCTGACTCCATCCAGGCGGAGGCGCAGGTCATCGCCAGGACGAGGGCGGAGTCGTCGCCGGAGCCGCCGAGCCGGGAGAGGTCGATGGTGAGCATCGGCGCGGTCGGGTCGAAGGCGACGGTGGAGGGGGCGTCGAACATGCCGGCCAGGTCACCGTGGACGAGGCGGCGCATGGCGTGGGCCAGGTCGCGTGCGGCGTCGCCGAGTTGGCCCGACATCATCCCGGCGGCCTCGTCGAGCGCACTCGGGTTGTTGAGCGTGGCGGCGACGTCGCCTAGGAGCGGTGTGCGGTGCGTGTCGGCGGCGCGGGTGACGACGGCGTCCAGGGCGACGTCCAGGGCGGTGTGCTCCATGGGCATCAGGTCCCGGCCCAGGACCGTCCGGGCCAGGGAACCGAGCAGGAGCAGGCGCCGTTTGCGGATCTCGCCGACCCAGTCGGCCTCGGACACGCTCTCCGGGCGCGGGGCCGCGTCCAGGGGGTTCAGCCGTCCGGGCAGACCAGGGCCGAGAGCGACGGACCGGCCGCCGAGGGCTTCCGCCACCGGCGTCCACTCGCCCTTCGGGTCGCACGGCACGTAGACGCGGTATCCGAAGGCCACCGAACGCAGGGCGAAGCTCTTGGCGAGCGCGCTCTTGCCCTGGCCGATCACTCCGGCGAGCAAGAGGTTCGGGTTGGTGAATCCCTCGACCTTGCCGTACAGCGCGAACGGATCGAAGACGAAGCTGGCTTCCGCGTGGACGTCGCGCCCGATGTAGATGCCCTCGGCGCCGAGTCCCCCTTCGGCCAGGAAGGGGTATGCGCCGGCGGCCACAGCCGTCGTCATGCGGTGGGCGGTCAGCTTCAGCCGGTTCTTACGCGCGGACGCGGGCCCGGGACGTCCGCTCGGTGGGTAGAGCGCGGTGGGCATCTCGTGCTCGGTGGACGTGCTTTCGGCCTGGTGGGCGCTGGCTTCCGCGCGGACCTTCGCGGTGGCCTCGGCGAGCTGGCGACGGGCGGCCTTGCGGCTGGCGCGGTCGGTGCCGTGGGGGGTGAAGAGCGGGCTGGCGGAGGCGCGGCGGGCGCGGCGGGCGGGCCGGTGGCTCATCGGGGGCCCTCGTTTCTGCGGGTGGTGCTCATCGCACGCAGGCCGTGGTGTGCGGGCGGAGGTCGGTGGGGGTGGTCTTGCGGCGGATGACGTGCCCGGCGGCCAGGTGGCGCTGGCAGATCGTCGGCACGGGCGGCCCCTCGGGCAACTGCTCTGGATGGCATGCGCTCGCCTCGGCTTCTGCTGCGGTGCTGTTGGGCAGCAGGTGGAAGGCGGAGTGGACCTCGCTGGTGGCCTGCCAGAGGTGGGTGTGCGCGGTGGCGAGGTGGCGGCCGGCGGCGGGGTGCGGTGGCCGGGTGTTTTCGGCGAGCCGGTCCAGGAGCTGGTGCAGGGCGGTGAGGTGCGCGTGCAGCACGTCAAGGTGCAGGCGGTCCGTCGGTCGGGGCGGAGCCGCGGCCGATGGTGCCAGTGCCCGGGTGTGGTGGCGGACTCCGGCGCTGGCGGCGCGGAGGTAGGGGTGCGCGTCGTCCGGACGCGTGGGAGAGGTCAAAGGTGGTGGTCCTTCCTGCCGGGAGGCAGGGGCGGTGACGGGGGGTCCCTCGCGGGTGATCGAAGAGCAGCGGGCCAGGGCGCTGGTCGGCAGGGATGGGCCCGGCTCACAGGGCGGTTCGGGCGAGCGGGAGCGCGGTGAGGGCGAAGGCGTCCGGCTGCTGATAGTTCAGCCGCCGCAGGTCGACGCCGGAGGTGACGGCGTGGGTCTCGATCTGTGCGCAGGCGGCGTCCAGGAGGGCGTCGGTCTCGGCGGTGACGGTGACCAGGCCGGTCAGGGCCACGTCGGCGTGCCCAGCGATGAGCTGGCGTTCGCGTGTTTTGACGTCGGCGTACTCGACGGAGTCCTCTTCGGAATCGACCTGTCCGCGGCGGGCGCGTTCGTTGGCGTCGGCGATGATCGCCGCCTTCTTCCGCTGGACGTCTCGCAGCGCGGACTCGAGTCCCTGCGGCACGTATATAAGGGAGAGGCTGCGCCGCACGCCGGCCGTGAACATGATCCCGTGCAGGAACCCGGCCCCCATTTCGGTGCGCGGCCAGTTCTCCACCCAGTACGTCGCGTGCCGTGCGCTGTCGGTGGCGAGGCGGTCGTACTCCTCGAACTGGACGACTGGCCCGGCGGCTGCGGGGTCGGCCTCGGCGCGGCCGGTCTCGGACCACTGCTGGAGTGCGGCAAGCGCCTTCGGGTCGTAGGCGGTGCGGATGACGGCGGCGATCTCCCGCGAGGTCAGCCATCCGGTGACCTGGAGTCCGGCGTTGCGGGCGGCCTGCGCGATGCTGGCCGTGGTCTGTTCCATGACGGTGAACGCCCCGGGCAGCCCTCCGCCGGCCTGGCTTATCAGGCGCCGAGCGGCCTTGAGGTCTAGGGATATGGCGAGGTACGTCTCGTGCGGTGCGGCAGCGGGCCCGGCCGAGGCGACCAGTTCGGAGTAGATCTGCCCGGCGACCGGTGTCTGGGGCTGCCCGTTCTGGGTCCAATGGCGGGTGAGAGCATCGCCGCTGTCGGGAACGGTGCGCTCCAGCACCTGCACCGTGGCGACGTGCCCGGTGCGAGCGATGCCCGCCAGCGCACGTCCCCAACTGCTCACATGGTGATTCTGGGTCGCGGGGTCGAGAAGGACGAAAGCACGGCTGCTGACGCGGGCGATGGCGGTCAGGGTCTGCTCATGCGGGTCGTGCACGGCCGCGGCGCCGTTGGCGGAGTCGCCGGGGGTGACCACCTTGAGGGAGGCGGCGGTGCCGGGCAGGTGCAGGACGCCGTCCTGCCGGGGACGGGTGACGGGCCGGGCGAGCCAGAGGGCCTGACCGGTACGGCGGCGATGGGCGTAGCGGGCGACGATCGGCGCCCAGTCGATCAGGGAGCGGCCGTGCCGGCGGATCGCGACGAGCGCACCGGATGCCGCCCACAGCGGGACCAGGGCGACGGCGCCGAGCAGTCCGGTGGATACCACCGTCATCAGCAGCAGCGCTAACGTGCACGAAACGAGAGTGAGTTGGGGCAGGGAGAGGCCGAGGAGGATGCCGCGGCGGCTCCTGTGCGGGAACTTCACCGTGACCGGGGCGACGGAGAGATCAATCAAGGGGCGGGTCCTGGAGACGCGGGTGGAACCCGGGGGCGGGAGGTGGCATACACGTCCCGCCCCCAGGAGTCGGGCAGGGGATCAGAGGCCGGTCGGTGGCGGCGGCGGTGAGGCCGACCCGCTCGACGTGGCGTTCTGCGAGCCGGAGGACGGGGGTGCGCCCTGCGGGGGCGTGGTCGGCGGAGCGGACTGCCATCCGCCGCCCTGGCCGGACGCGGCATTCGCGCCGGATCCGCCCGGCCCCGGGCTGCCGCCCACCTGGCCGCTGGTGTCGTCGGACACACTCGTTGGCGCGGGCTGGACGGCCTTCTCCAGACCGGACTTGACGGCATCGCCACCGGGCGAGACGCCCTTTCCGCCGCTCTGCGAACCTTCCTTGCCCTCTCCGCCTCCGCCGGTCGGGTTGGCGGCGACGTCGCCGGGGAAGCCGCCCCCGCCACCGGCGTCCGGGCCCTGCGGTGCGGCGCCCGCTCCGGCTGCAGCACCACCGGTTCCAGCGGTGGCCGCCGCCGCGGCTGCCTTGCGGGCGGCCTTCTCGGCATGCGCCTTGGCGATCTGCGCTCCGGCGCCGCCGGCACGGTGGATGGACTCGCCGTCGGTGCCATCGGCTGCCCAGTGGACGAACTTGAAGACGGCGTACGGGCAGAGCAACACCAAGATCATGATCACGATGCCGGACATGACGTCGGCCAGAGCGGCGATCCCGTCCTTGGCCTCGGTCTTGCCCATGGCGGCGATGCCGAGCACGAAGATCACGGTCATCAGGAGCTTGGAGACCACAAGGGTGGCGGTGGCCTCGATCCAGCCCTTGCGCCAGCGCCGGGCGACCTCCCAGCCGCCGCCGGCGGACGCGAAGACGGCCAGCGTGACCATGACGAGGATGCCGACCTTGCGGACCATCATCACGCACCAGTAGAGGAAGGCGCCGATGGCGGCGCCGAGGCCGGCGACGACTGGCACGAGCCAGCCCAGGCCGGACAGCGCCCCGATCTGGTTGACCTTCACGATGCGTCGTACGGCAGACTCGATGTTCAGGTGCGCGGTCTTGAACAGGCCGTCGCTGACGGCGTCGACTACTTCGACGGCGACCGTGGTGAAGGCGATGGCGCAGAAGGCGAACAGGACGCCGCTCATGGTGCCGGTGAACGCTTGTGTCAGTGCTTGTCCGTCGCGCCGGATGGCGGCCCGCACCAGCTGTGCGCAGAATGTGGCGACCAGCAGGACCAGGCCCAGTGGCAGCAACATCTCGTAGTTGTCGACGAACCACGACGCGTTGAGATCCACCTTCGTGGTGGTGTCGACTGCCTCGGCGGCCAGATCGGCTGCTGCGGCTGCCAGTTCACCGGCGGACTTCGCCATCCAGTCACCGATGGCCTTGCCGGGGTCCGAGGCGAAATCCACCGCGTTGCCGACGGCGCACAGCTTGTCTGCCAGGGGAAAATCACAGAAACCCACGAGGAGTTACTCCTCCTTTCTTGTCTCAGGCGCGGGTCACTGCGTGACGCTCGGCGCGATGGCGGCCAGGGTGCAGTCGTGGTTCGGGCGGCACTGCACGGCGAGGGTCACGGCACGTTCCTCGGCTCCACCGCCGCCCTTTTTCCAGCTGAGCGTCTGCTTGCCGTTGACGGTGACGACATAGATGTACGCCTCGGTGATCGCCGACGGGTCGTCGGCCAGGGCCGCCTTGAACGCCGAGGGGTAGTGGCCCTCGGTGACGGTGGCGGTGGCGTGCTGGTCCTGGTCGGCCATCCGTGACCACAGCACCGGATCGGGCACCTGGCCGGAGACCGAGGCCCAGTCGGCGTACTCGGTCTCGGTCGTCATCCAGGCGCGCATGCCGGCGAGCTGCTGGTCGCGGCTGGTGTTACGGGTGTCGTAGGACCACAGCATCTGGGCCGCCGCCTTGGCGTAGGCGACCGGCTCGGCGATCTGCGGAGGCTGGGGCACCGACCCGGATCCGGAGGAAGGCATGGGGGCGGACTCGGAGGAGGACGGGCTGCCAGTCGGGGCCGGCGCGGCAGTGTCCGGGGCCCGGTGGCCGTTGCCGCCGCCGGACAGCAGGGCGACGATCCCGGCGATGGCGAGCAGGACGGCGACGGCAGAGGCGACAATCGCGATGCGCCGGTTGGCCGACCAGCCCGCGCCGTACGAGCACAGCGAAAAGGAGGGGAATCGTTTCGGCATCAGTGGACCTGAGACCCGAGGGCCGAGAAGAACGCGACGATACCGTTCGCGGCACCCAAACCGAGGGCGGCGCCCGCGGCCACGACGGCGCCCTTCTTCCCGTTTGCCTCGGCCTGGTGACCACCGGTGTGGTGACCCCAGGCCCATACGCCGAGCGAGACGGCGAGGGCGCCGACGACGGCGATGATCCCGAACATGTTGATGCTGTTGACGACGTTCTTCAGCACGGCGAGGCCGGGCAATCCGCCGCCCTTGGGCGAGATTCCTGGGTCGTAGGCGAGCTGGATGACGCGGTCTGCGAGAGGGACGGACATAGGTGTGGCGGGGCTCCTTGCATACGCGGGCCAGGCGAGGGCCGGCGGGAAGGGGGATGCGGAGGGGGAGGTGCGCTCGGGGCGCGGAAGTGGCCGCGGCGGCGGCCCGCCCGGAGCGGTGCCGGGCGAGGGCGGCGTCAGAGGACGCGGCGGGCAGCGAGAATCGTCCAGTCCTTGAGCGGGGTGATCCGGACCGGCTTGGTGGTGCGAGGCGCCTCGATGACGAGGCCCTTGCCCATGTACATGCCGACGTGCTCAGGCCGGGCGGCGCTGCCGCGGCTGAAGATCAGGTCACCGGGCTTTAGTTGGGCGGGCGAGACCGCCTTGCCCTCATTGACCTGCGTGTACGTGGTGCGGGTGAGTGTGACGCCGACATGGGCGTACGCCTGCTGCATCAGGCTGGAGCAGTCGCAGCGGCCCATGGGGTCGGGGCCGTGCGAGTTCGTGCAGGAGCCGCCCCACTGGTAGAGCGTGCCGAGCTGGTGCATCGCCCACTCGATGGCCTTGCGTGCCTTGGGGTCGGCGTTCTTGGGGATCGCGTAGCCCTTGGGGACGCTTCCCTCAGGGATGCGGCCGAAGCCGGAGCCGTCCTGGCCCGGTGTGCAGCCGGTCGTACTGGTCGACGGTTGCTTGCCCTGGTCCGCGTCCTTGCCGCCGCCGGGGAAGGTCTTGGCGATGGCGACCTGCAGCGCGGTGGCCAGGTTCTCCCACTGCGCGTAGGCGTCCGGCAGGCCGGACTTCTGCACGGCTTGGGCGGCCTGGGTGACGGTCATCTGCTGCCAGCCGCTCACCTTGAGCAAGTGCTTGTAGAACTGCTCGCTCGCGTAGACCGGGTCGCGGATCTGCTGGGCGCTGCCCCAGCCCTGAGAGGGACGCTGCTGGAACAGGCCGAGGGAATCCCTGTCGCCGTAGTTGAGGTTGCGCAGTCGGCTCTCCTGCATTGCCGTGGCGAGCGCGACGATCTGTCCCTTCTTGGGGACGTCGAGCGAGAGGCCGGCGGCCACGATCGTCTGGGCGTTGGGGACCTGCTCGGCGGGCAGATCAAGGCCCTTGATGTGGACGTTCTTGCCGGACGCTCCGTCGAGGATCTTGGTGACCTGTTCGGCGACCTTGTCCGTGTCGATGTCGGTCAGGCAGCTGCTGAAGGAACCGCTGCTCTGCACGGCGTCGGCGGAGGAGGCCATCATCATGCCGGTGCTGGCGATGAGGATCGGGGAGAGGAAGACGACGCCGATGCCGGCGGCGAGCGCCTTCAACCGGAGCGGGCCGCTCGCCGGTCAGCGGTTTCGGGCATGGGTGGGTAGCGAGACGTCATGAGCGTGTCCTTCGGGGTGCGGTGTCCGGCGGGCCGCGTGCGCGAGGCGTGTTGGAAGGGCGCGGCGGCCGGGGCGGGCGATCGGGACGGGCCGGCGCGGGCGAGTTGCCGCTCGCTCCGCGTGGCCGGGCCGTGAGCTAGGTGTGCCGGGGCAAGGGAGTGCCTCCGTGGGGCGTGGCGGGAAGTAGCCAGCGGCGGTGTGCGCCGGGCGGTTCAAAAACAGTAGGCGCGGATCGGCGGTTGACCAAAAAGTGGGCGTGAGGTATCGGAATCCGGCACCTCAGCAACGCACTTCTTGGTCGTCGGCGGATTCGCCTCTACACTTTTTGGACTCCCCCTCGCCCTCCTCGGTCTGCGGCCCTGGGCTTTTGCATGCCCACTTCTGGCCCGCGAGGACTCCTGTGCGAGGCGGTAGTTCCCTCCGCGATCCACACCCGATTAGGGGTTCCTCTTTGCCTTTTTCCCTTCACCAGGGCGACGCCCTCAGTGTTCTCTCCGGCCTTCCGGACGGCTGCGTCGACTCCGTCATCACCGATCCGCCGTACAACTCCGGCGGTAGGACTGCGAAGGAGCGCACGACCCGCTCCGCGAAGCAGAAGTACACCTCCGCCGATTCCAAGAACGACCTCGCCGACTTCACCGGCGAGAACATGGACCAGAGGTCTTACTCGTTCTGGCTGACGCAGATCATGACCGAAGCCCACCGCCTCACGAAGACCGGCGGGACCGCGCTGCTGTTCACCGACTGGCGTCAGCTTCCCACCACGACGGACGCGATCCAGGCGGCCGGATGGCTGTGGCGCGGTGTGCTGGCCTGGCACAAGCCGCAGGCCAGGCCGCAAAAGGGCAGGTTCACCCAGAACTGTGAATTCATCGTCTGGGCCAGCAAGGGGGCCATCGACGGCTCCCGGAACCCGGTCTATCTGCCCGGCTTGTACTCGGCTTCGCAGCCCTCGGGGGCGAAGCGCCAGCACATCACGCAGAAGCCCGTCGAGGTGATGCGCGAGCTGGTCAAGATCAACCCCGAGGGCGGCACGGTGCTCGACTTCTGTGCCGGCTCCGGCTCCACCGGTGTCGCCGCCCTACTGGAAGGCAGGGACTTCATCGGCGTGGAGAAGACCGAGCACTACGCATCGATCGCGGCCGACCGGCTCACCGAAACGATCCGCGAGACCCTCACGCAAGACCACGTGACTCTCACGGTCTGAGCCGCGAGCGCCGCCTCCCGTAAAAGCGACCGGCGTCCTAGTCGCCAATCCGACGAAGCGCACTTGCAACTCGCTGGCCGCTCCGCGCGTCGCCGCTTTCGCCCTTCTCTCATTCCGCTTCTCGTAGGAGGCCCAACTTTTTCATGCCCGAAGCCATAAAGCCCCCTGAAGATGGGGAGTTGGAGCCGGTACGTATTCCCGATCCGCAGCTAGAGGGAATCGAGGCGAGCGTCCGACGGCTCATGGAGCAGTCGGCGAAACAGGCGCAGCAACTCGACCACCTCGCGTCCGCCCCGGAGCCAAGTGGATCGCCATTCGCCGCGTTCGGCATGCCGGGGCTCGGCGGGCCGCCTGCCGCCGCTCCGCCGGAGCCCCGCCCGATCCTGGAACTCGACGGTGAGGAAAGGGAGGACGAACTCGACGGCTTGTCGGACTGGGTCGACGACTTCTTCCTCCCGGTCTACGGGTCGGAGGTCACCACCGCGGCGCCTTGGTGCCTGCAGTGGCAGGAGCACGACGATGTCGTGGCCTGGCTCCACGCCCTGTGGCTGGCGTACCAGCAGCACAAGGACCCCGAAGCCGGATTGAGCGGCCTGTTCGTGTGGCACCGGGACTTCCTCACCCACGCCGTTGCTGCGATCCGTGCACCGGGTGGGCCGCTGTCGGCCTGCATGACCTCTCCCGAGCGGCCCGCGCACCGTCTTCTGCCCGGCCCGCCGCCGTCCGTCCGTACGGAGACAGCGGCCACGGCGGAAGCCGCCGCGCCCACCGAGCCGGACGAGCCGACGTCATGACCGCGGGACAGGGGCAGCCCGCCTTCGGACTGAGCTTCGATCCCCGCGCGCTGACCGACCTCCTCCAGGCCCCCAGCGACATCCGCGACCTCACCCTCGCCTACCTGCAGGAAGTCGTGAACGCTCAGCGCTTCGGGCTACGCCTCGACGGTGACCTGGAGGGCTACCGCAAGCTGTTCGTGGACTCGCGCAAGGACTGGCGCGTCGTCTACGGGGTCCGCCCGGCACCCGCAGAGTCTGCGCACCACAAGGAGATCCACGTCGTCGCGGTCCGGCCGCGTGCGGACAACGACGTCTACGACGAGGTCGGCCGCCGCCTGGGGATGACCCGCCGGCCGCTGAGCGCCCGAACCCACGCAGCACGCTCCCGCTCCCCGCAGCTGGCCACCCGCGGTCCCGCGCCCCGGCCCGGCCCACCGCCCACCGCGCTGCCGGGTCTGCCCCGTCCCGCACACAACCCTGCGCACCATCACACCCGCTGAAAGCACGGAGTGTCGCCTATGCCCCCTGAGCCCACGCCGACACCAGCCCGGCGTGCGGTCTCCCCGCTCGACCACCGCCTCGAAGCCGTCACTGGCCACGACATCGACACTCTGTGGTCCTACCGAGACCGCGGTGTCCTCGACGAGCCACATGCCCACCTGGTCGACCAGCATCGCGAGTTGTCCAAGACCCAGACCGGCGTCACCTTCTACCTCCGACTCCTCAACCGCCTGTCCAGCGGCGAGTTCGACGTCGATGACGCCCTGTTCACGCGTATCGACCGCACCGTGGACCAGCTGGAGGAGGCCACCAACGCGCGGAACGCCGCTGCCCGGAAGGTGCTCGCCGCCCTGGAGCCCATCGAGGCCGCCGCGGCGGCCTCCGCGCCCGACGCGAAGCCGCTCTCGACGGACGACCAGGCGGCGCTGCTCGCTATCGCCGGCGGCGCCAAGCTCTACGAACACCTGCTGACCGGCCGGATGTCCGTCACAGCCGCCTCCGGCACCCGCATCCCTCACGCCAAGCTGCAGCGGCTAGAGGACGCCCGCCTAGTCGTCCGGGACACCGCCCACCCCGTGCACGCCGGCCAGCCGGTCGCCCTCACCGACGCCGGACGGGCCGCCCTGTTCGCCGCCCGACGAACGCCCACGACGCAGGCGCCGAAGGTCCCGGCTCGCCCCGGCGCATCGCCGTCCACCCCGGCGCAGCGGCGCTGAACTCCACAGAAAGGCCCTTGTTGTCTCCCACCGAACCGGCACCGGCTCGGAAGTCCATCCCCCAAGTTGACTTTGAGCTGGACGATTTCGAAGCCGACGAAGAGCGGTACCTCGACTTTTATCGCAAGGTCGCCGTCCACGAGGACATGCTCGTTCCCCTCGCCGAACACCACGACGGCGCGCACAGCTACTACGTCCTGTTCGACCGCACCGCCACCTGGGGGCACCCCGGTGCGCCGCAAGTGCTTGCCGTACATCTGCAACGGGACCACGAAGAGCGGACGTTCAGCTTCGAGCACGCCCTTCTGCCACTGCCCGCGATGGCACAGTCCTGGCTCATTCACCGCGGCTGCCCGCACGATGCCATCGGCCTCGACCCCGAGCTGGGGCCACCGCCGGCGGACGAGGCGACTCGTGCGCTGGAGCGACGCCTCGCGGGCGACGGCGACCACTACGCCATGGGCTACTCCTGCACCGCCGACGACCCGGACGAAATGGTCACCGTCGTCGCACTCCGCGCCCTGGACGAGCGGGCCCCCAGCCCGTTCCGCGTCGTGGTCGAGGAGGTCGACACCGACGCGTGGACGCACACCCTGCGCGAGGGCGGCTTCGACACGGTGGGCGAGGCCCTGCAGTGGTGCGATGACCGGCTCGGCGGCGAGGCCGGTCCTCTCCCGCCGGTCCGCCCGGCAGCCGCCGCCAGCCGCCCGGCCGGTGTGGCGAAGACCCCTGCTCCGCGCCCGCCCGGCCGTTCGCGCTGAGCGCCAAGGCCGACGCGGGCGGCGAAACATAGCCGACGATCGCCGGTTAGCCAAACCGGCGATTCTCCGGACTCTTATACAGCCGCCGGGACAACCCTGCGGCGCCACTCCACGCAATCCCTATGCCTTCACGGAGGTTTCTTCCGCATGCGCTCCACCCGAATTGCCATCTCCGCGGCGATGCTCGGCGCACTCGCGCTACCGATGCTGTCCGCCACCACCGCCAGCGCGGCCCCCGCCGCCGTATCCGCGACCCCCGCGAGCAGCTGCTCGTCCCTGCCGCCGCTGCCGTACGAGGTGCACACCAAGGCCGTCACCATCCGGTCCAAGGCCAGCTCGAAGTCCACCGCGCTCGGCGTGCTCTACAAGAGCCACAAGTTCAGCGTGTCCAAGAAGAGCGGCAACTGGCTCTACATCACGGACAAGTCGACCGGCGTCAAGGGCTGGGTGTCCGGCACGTACGTCTACCGCGACGTCCGTATGTGCCTGGACTGACAGGAATTCAGCAGATGCCAGTAATCGGCTGAGCTGCCGGATACGGCCGCCCCTCACATTCCCCCAGGCATCGGCCTTTCCAGAACAGGAGTTCCTTTGTCCGACGGCATATCCGATGACGCTGAGGATGTCGTGGGCGTGCTCACCGAACGGATCGAAGCGCGCTTCGCCATGGACATGGACCAGCTCAAGGCTGCGGTCGGCGCCGAGCCGACCGCGAATCCTGACGCCACCGACGTCGTCAAGTGGCACGGCCTCCTCGTCCAGGCTCAGTCCGTGCTCGACCGCGCCGAGGACAACCTGCTCGCAGCGCTGGAAGCCCAGCCCAGCGAGGTCGACGACCCGACGATGGGCCTCGCCCACCGCGTCAACGCGGCCGTCACGGCACGCGACGGCCGGGCCGTGGTCGTGCGGTGGCTACTCGACCCGGACGCTCCGGGCAAGAAGGACCTCGCCGCCGAACGGCTCGCCCGCCTCCGCCCCCGAACCGGGCCGGCGGTGCAGACCAGCGCTCCCCAACGACCCCCGGGCACACCCGCGTCGGCGTCGGCGTGGCGAGCGGGAAGGCCCGCCCGATGAGCCGGGTCAAGACCAGCACCATGGACGGCGACTTGCAGAAGGTCTTCGGGAACCCGGTCCCCGAGCTGTACGAGGCAGCTGCCGGCCACGATGCCTCGCCCGCCCTCGCCCGTGCCCTGGAACTGCGCTCCTTCCTGGCTCTGACCGAGGAGCAGGTCGCCCGCGTCCGCGACCGCGTGCACGCGGACATGGATCCGGACCGCGACATCGGCGAGCTGTCGGCAGACAAGCTCCGCGTCGACGCGCAGTGGCTGGAGGCGGCGCTCGACGCCCGCGACGGCTACCGCGCAGCCCTCGGCGAGCTGCTACGCACCATGCCCCCGCCCGACCAGCCGGCCCGACCCGTCCGCACGGCACAACTCAGGGCCACCGCAACCCTGCCCCCGTCCGCCGCCCCGGCACCCCAGCGTGCCGGGGCAGCCCGGGCCCCCCGACCGTGAAAGCCCCCGCTTGCCCCACCTCACGTCCACCGAGATAGCCGGACGGATCGAGGACCTGTACGGCGCGCCGCTCGCCGACCTCGAAGCCCACGCCCAGGACAAGCCGCCCGGCATGCTCTCCGCCCTGCTCGGCATGCACGACGACCTCGCCCTCGCCGAGCGCAGCATCGACTTCCACCGCGACCACCTCGCCCGGCTCATCCACCCCGAGCGGCAGATCGGCCGGCACGAGGTCTCCCATCTCCTCGACGGCTCCCGCCGGCTCGCCGATGCAGTCGCAGTCCGCGACGTCCAGGCCAAGTCGGTCGCCGCCGTTCTGCAGAGCCTGGCCCGCGTCCCGGCCCCAGCTCCGTCCCCGCCGACTCCCTCGCCGCCCGTTCCGGCTCCGCCCCTTCCAGCCCAGAGCACGGCACCTAGCCGCTGATCCGCAGGCGATTTCCCTTACTCACCCAGGAGTTCCTCCCTTGGCCATCACCGCTCTGCCTCCCGACACCGACGCCGACATCGCCCGGGTCACCGAGGCCCTCGCCATGATCACCCCACGCTGGAACGTGAGGATCCTGCTGGCACTCTCCGGCCCGCCGCTGCGTTACAGCGAGCTGGCGGCCAAGGTGTCCTGGCTGCAGAACGGCCAGCTCCACCCCAAGCTCAAAGCGCTGTGCGACGCCGGCCTCGTCGAGCGCACCGAACACACCGCACGGCATGTGACCTACGGCCACACCGAGCGTGGTGCCGCCCTGCTGCCGGTCCTGCCGATGATCGTCACCTGGGCCGAGGAGCACCTGGAGACCGCGGACCGCCCGCTGCCCGCGATCGAGCAGATCGAGGACAGCCTCACCCTGCTCACCCGGCGGCACGCCGCCGCCCTCCTGTGGGTGCTCAAGTCCCGCCAGGAGGTCAGCGGGCGGGCCCTGGCCCGGATCGTGATGCCCAGCAGCGACTGGACCAACATCTACCCGCCGCTGCGGCAGCTCGTCGCTGACGGCCTAGTCGACACCGAGGGCATGGGCCGGCCTTACCGGCTGTCCGCGGCGGGCGACGGCCTGAGCCCCGTTCTAGGCGCCCTGTCCGCATGGTCCGCTGGACAGCCCCTCAACCAGGCAGCCCAGCACCCGGTCTGGGGGCACCCGCAGGCGAGGCCCGCGCCGAGGCCGTGGGTCAGCAGCCAGTCCCGGCCGGCCCCCGCCGCCCTCCCGCGGGCCCGGACGGGTGAGTCCTCTCCGGCGTGGCACAACCGCGATCTCTTCTCCCACGCCACGACCGCCCGCCTGAAGGCGGCCATCCCGGCGGGAGGTCCGCGCCGATGACCACCCTCTTCCCCCCTGCCGAAGTACGCCACGCTGTCGAGCTGCTGGCCTCGCGCTCCTTGATCCGCTTGGTCACCGAGATCGACGACAACGGGGCGATACCGCCGCGGCGGCTGGCCGGTACCCTCCCCGACCTCTCCTTGCACCAGCTGCGCCGCGCTGCCGAAGCGGCCCGCGGCCACGGTCTCGTCCGGACCGCACCCGGCTCGGGTCTGGAACTCACCGATTCGGGAGCGGGGTTGGCCGACCTGTACGACGCGGCTGCGCGCTGGGCCCGACGCCACGCTTACCCGGCACCGGTCTGCGAGTTCAGCAGTCGAATCCGCCACGTCCTCGACCTCCTTGCGCCCTCGCTTATGACTGAGCGCGCCAACGGGCTCTCGCGGCCGTCCGCCGCGCGCCTGCCCAGCGACGAGGCCGAGGCGGACCTTGCCCGTCCCCGCGCTCTCCTGATCCAGTGGCTGGCCGGCAACCCCCAAGTCACCCGGGTGTCCGAGCCCGAGCCGGTCGCGTGAGCGCAGCGGTCACACCCCGGCATGCACGCCACACCGCCGGGCTGATGCGCAGCATCTACCTGCCGCGCACGGCGGACGCCCTCGCGTTCGCGATGTCCACCTACGGAATCCCGCTGCTGGTCCTGGCGACCACGCGCTCCGCCGCGCTGACGGGAGCCGCGTTCGCCCTGGAGTGGATTCCGCGTCTGGCGGCGTTCGGGTGGGCCGGATCGATCGTCGACCGGCGCGGGGCGGCCGTCGTCTTCCACCTCGCCTCCCTGGGACGCGCGCTGGCCCTTGCCGCAGGCGCGGTCCTGCTCCACCTCCACCCGTCCGGCACCGTGGCGAGCGCCACCGTGATGGTGCTCGCGGCGACGACCGGCATGCTCACCGAGTTCAGTTACATCGCGGCCGAGACCGCGGGCACCGCCGCCAGCCGCCGAGCAGGTGCGCGGGCCCACCGCGTCCAAGCCGTCCTGCTCGGCATCGACCAGACCGCGACCCTGGCCGGCCCGGCCCTCGCCGGAGTGCTTTTGCTCGTCGGGCCGCCGCCGATGCTCGCGGTGATCACCGTGCTCTCGTTTCTTGCCGCGCTGCTCGCCCTGCGCACACCCCCCTCGCCCGTCGCCCCGGCCCGCGCGCCGAAGGGGCAGACCGGCGCCGGACTCCTCACCGGGTGGCGCATCATCCGCTCGCTTCCCGCGCTCGGCTGGCTCGTGACCGGGCTGACCCTGTCCAACCTGGCCACCGGGCTTCTCCAAGCGGCCGGTCCCGTGATCGTCGTCCAGCACTTCGGGCAGTCCACCACTGCCGTCGGCCTGGTCTGGTCCGCCGCCGCGGCGGCCACCCTCTTGGCCGTCACCATCTGCCGGTTCGCGCTCGACCGCCTGGGCCTGTGGCCGGTCGGCGCCGCCTGCGCCGCCCTCGCCTCGCTCGCCTGCCTCGCCGCCGCCCAGGCCCCCGACTACCTGTCCTACCTTGTCCTGGTCGCGGTCCTCATGGCGGCCGAAGGCGGCATGACGGTCGTCCTGCGCACCCTGCGCTCCCGCCTGATTCCCCCGGAGAAGTTCGGCAGCACCCTGTCGGCGACCATCCTCATCCTCCTGCTGCCCTTCCCCGTCGCCGGCGTGCTCACCGCGCTCACCCCGCCCGACGCGCTGAGCCACGTCATCACCGCGTGCGCCGCCCTGCAGGCACTCGGCCTGTTCTGCGCCTTCGCCCGCCTGCGCACCGATCCCACCCTGCACACCTGACCCTGCTGCGCCTACAGCCTGTGGAGAACCTCATGCCCACCGCCGTCCTCGGGACGAACCGCGCGAGCGGTCGCACCATCACCGAACAGTTCCACGCCTTCGACGCGCACAACCCGCACGTCTACCGCGCTCTGGAACGCATGGCCGCCCGCCGACTGGCCTCCGGCGCCACACGGGTCAGCTTGAAGGACCTCTTCGAAGACCTGCGCCGCCAACTCCCGTACGGCGTCGCCGGGCTGAACAACAACTACACCGCCCTGTACGTCCGCAAGTTGATCGACGAGCACCCCCACTGGGCCGGGGCGTTCGAGCTGCGCCGCCGTCGTGCCGCCTGAGACACCCCTTCTCTCTTCTCTCGTCCTGCCGTCCACCGATACGGAGAACCCCTTCTTGTCCGCTCGACCCTTCGTGCTCGTTATCTCTCCCGGCGATGAGACCTATCGCGGCTACTGCCTTGAGCAGGTGGCCGCTGCGTACGACGTCATCCTGCTCACCGGCATCGAGCCGTCGTGGGAGAAGCCGTTCATCGTCGACCACGCCGTCGTCGACCTGAGCGACCCCGCAGCGCTGCTCGCCGGCGGCCGGGCTCTGGCCAAGCGCCACACCCTTGCCGGTGTGGTCACCTGGGACGAGTGGAACCTCGTCCCCACCGCCCGCCTCGCCCGTGCGCTCGGTCTGTCCTCGACGTCCGTCGAGGTGATGCGGGCCTGCCGCAACAAGGCCACCGCCCGCGCCCTGTTCGCCCGCCACGGGGTGCCGTCGGCCGCCTCGATGAAGGCGCGGACCCTGCTGGAGGCCAGCCTTGCGACGATGACGCTGGGCTACCCCGCTGTCATCAAGCCCGCCGCGTTCGCCGGCAGCATCGGAGTGATCCGCGTCGACCGCCCCGAAGAACTGCCCGCCGCGTTCGCGTTCGCCTCGGCCGGCGCGAACCGCAGCCGCGAGGACACCTCCGTCCTGGTCGAGGAGTACCTCGACGGGTCGGAAGTCTCCGTCGAATGCGTCACCCACCGCGGCGCGACCACGGCGGTCGCCATTACCCGCAAGCATCTGGGGCCCGCACCGTACTTCGACGAGACCGGCCACACCGTCGATGCCACCGACCCGCTCCTGGCCCAGGTCGCCCCGGCAGCCGCTGCTGCGGTCAAGGCCCTGGGGATCACCGACGGCGTGCAGCATGTCGAACTGCGTCTCGTGGACGGCCAGCCCCGGCTGATCGAGGTCAACGCACGCATCGGCGGCGACATGATCGGCCATCTCGTCCGCCTCGCCACCGGCATCGACCTACCCAAGGCCGCCGCCGACCTCGCCTGCGGCCGAGCGCCGGACCTCACCCCGACCCTCAGCCGGGCCGCGGGAATCCGCATGCTCTACCCGGACGCCTCCGGCACCCTCACCGCACGGCACATCAACCAGCCGTTCGCCGCCCACACTCCGTGGCTGCGGCAGGTGCAGTGGATCCGCGAAGTCGGAGAGCAGCTCCTCCTGCCGCCCGACGGCGACCTGTTCACCGCCCGGGCCGGGTTCTACATCGTCACCGGCGGCAGCACGGCTGAGGTCTCCGAGCGGCTCGACACCGCTGCCGACGAGATCACCGTCGCCACGAGGGCGGACCGATGAGCCACCAGTCCGATCCGTGCCGCGACATCGACGGCGATGTCTACGTTTCCCCGCGCCATCTCGCGTCCACCACCGGGACCGGTGACCCCGCCCTCGCGCCGCTGCTCGACCTCGGCTGGGACCTCCGGTACGACGAGGTCTCCAACGTGTACGTGAGCGCTCCCGACCGGCGCGTGCGCCTGGGCTACCTGCCCGAAGGCGAGGACGACGGGCTCTGGCGCATCAACGCATACAACGACTCGTTCGGGCCACCGGCGTGGGGCGTCTGCTTCAACGACCGCGTCCCCACCGAATTTGTTCAGTCGTTCACCACCGTCCTCGCCACGGCGTACGAAAAGGGGCCGGACGCCTACCTCGCCCGGCCGGTCTCCGGGACCGACGCGCATGATCCCTTCCTCGCCGTCGTCCCGCTCCTGAAACAGGGCTGGGAGATCGACCGCCCGCGCTGGGGCGTCTTCGCCGTCCAGGCCCCCGACGGGCTCGCCGGCATGGAGTTCACCACCGGCGACCTCGATCCGGAGGCAGAGCTGACGACGCGCGACGCCCGCTGGCAGTTGTGGGCGGGCAAGTCCATCGAGCGGCCCGTCTGGTACGCCACGGCTAGCACCGACACCCCCGTTGCCCTGCTCACTGCCGTCACCGAGTGCGTCGCGGATCCGGCTCCGCTGCCCCGGTGGCGTCAGGAGACCTTCAGCTACATCAAGGGCATGGCTCAGCTCACTCCGATCCTTCCGCCCGGACCGCCGGCGCCCACACCCCTCGACGTGCAGCGGGCCGTCGCGTCCCGACGCCCGGCCGCGCTCCCCGCGGCCAGCGTCCCGCGCTGGAGCACCACCAGCCGACCAGCCCTGCCCGGCGGCCCACGCCGGTAGGACCAGCCCGACCCTTTCCGGAGACCCCTCTTGCCCCTGCAGGCCCCCGAGTTCTTCGCCGAGCTGTGCCTCCCCTTCCACGACCACGCCGTCGTGGGCAACACCTACTTCGCCGCCCCCCTTCCCGGCGTACCGCTGCGGCTGAGGATCGATTTCACCGGCACCATCCATGCGGACACCTACGGCGGGCTGCGTGTGACGGTCGTCCATCCGGACCGCGGCGAGATCGACGCGGTGGCGCTCAGCTTCGTGGACCACGGCACCTTCCACCGCCGCGACGAAGCCACCAACACCCGCCCGAACACCAAGCAGTACGGCACCTTCGACAAGTACCACCGCCCCGGCCGACCCCCGTGGGACGGGGCCGTCACCACCGGGCTGCGTGACGCCATCGAGCAGTACACGGCCGTCTGGTTCCCCGGTGCTTGGACCGCATCCACGCCCAGGCGCACGGCCGGCCGTACCCCGCGCAGCACTCCCGTCCCGCCGGCCGCCCCCGCCGGGGCCCGCACCCGCTGAGTCCTCGTACCGATCCTCGCGCAGCTCAGTTCCGCGCAGCCTTCCCGGCCGGAGCCTCTCCTTGTGTTGCCCCAACCGCTCACCGACCCCTTCAAGGACCTCGACCCTGCCCAGACCGTGACGGTTCTCCCGGGTCACCTTGCCGGTCTCGGCCATATCGGTGGCGCACGCTGCCCAGGCCCTCCGGAGGGAGGAAGGTCTGCCTGATCTCCACCGAGCCCCTGCAGCGGGCCGTCAAAGAGGTCCCTTTCCACACTCGCCGTCACCTCTTCGTCGCCGCACCAGCTGCGGCCAAGCAGCCGCCCAGCTATCCGACGCCCGCTCTGCCGCCCCCGACGCACGCCGTTGGCCGCACTCGCTGACCTTCCCCTACTGACCAAGGAGTCCTCTTCCTCGTGCACGCACGTCTCGTCCGATCCGCCGCCGCCGTCGCTGTCGCGGTGACCGCCACCCTCACCTTGGCGCTGGCCGCGAGCGCCCAGCCCTCCGAACCAACCCCCTCGGCCTCTGCCGCCCCCGCCGAGACACCGGCCCCGGACGCGGGCAGCGTCGAGATCACCGCGAAGGACACGGCCGGGGACGTCCTCCCCGGCGCCACGTTCCTGCTGCTCGACTCCACCGGCCAGGAAGCCGGACGCGGGAAGACCGACGCACGGGGGAAGCTGACCTTCCCCGACCTTGCGCCGGGCGTCTACCGGCTCAAGGAGACGGCTTCCGGTAGCCCGCTCCACGAGGTCGTCGCCGACCAGGACGTCATCGTCACCCCAGGCGCGACCACACGGCTGTCGATCACCGACCCGTTCAAGGCCGCCAAGGTCCTCCTGCAGGCCAAGGACGACAAGTCCGGCAAGCTCCTGCCCGGCGCGACCGTGAACATCGGAACCGGCGACTCGACGCTGCTCACTCTGACCACCGGCTCCAAGGGCACCGCCTCTGGAGAGCTGCCGGTGTCGAGCCGGAAGACCCAGTTCTGGGTCAAGGAGATCAAGGCTCCCGCCGGCTACGACCTCTACAAGCCGTCCAAGACGTTCAGCGCGGGCCCCGGCGCCCCGGTGACCGTGACCGTCACCAACGCCAAGACCGCGACCGCCCCGCCGCCCACGCAGAAACCGACCGATAAGCCCACCGTCAAGCCGGCCGATAAGCCCACCGTCAAGCCGAGCGACAAGCCCTCTCCGAGCAAGCCCGGTAAGGACGAGGACGTCTCGGTGCCATCCGCCTCGGGTACCCCGACCGCCGAGAAGACCGCGTCGAGCACCGCGGCGCCCGCCCCTGCGGGCTCGCTCGCGCACACAGGCGCCGACGCCACCCCGTGGCTGATCGGCAGTGCCGGAGTTCTGATCGCTGCTGGCGGAGGCGCCCTCATTGCGGCTCGCCGCCGACGCACGGACAACTCCACCGACGACGGCTCCAGCGAGAGCTGACCCGACTCACGGCATGACTCAGAGCCCCCGAAATCATTCGATTCCGGGGGCTCTGTCGTGGATGCGTGTCCGATGCGAGCGGAGGCGGTGTGCGATGTGGTCGATTCACCCGCCGCCCATGCGTGGCTCTTGCGCATCACCGAACCGTGAAGGGTCGTACGCGCGTTCACCGTCAGGGGTGGACTTGCCGCCTCTTTTATGTCGGGCAAGACCGAACGCCAGCGCGAGCGTGCAGAGGTGCGGCAAGCTGCCGCGGGAAATCAGAGTTCTCGCACCAGAGGAGCCACCCATGGCCGAGTCGATCGTCGTCCCCGACCTATGGACCGGGCACTGCCAGTGTGGCGACCACGCGTACGAGGCGTCCGGTATTCCGAACGACCCCCACTTGTGCTCGTGCGAGCACTGCACGCGACTGTCCGGTGCGCCGGCGATGGCGTGGGTCGGATTCCACAGGGACGCTCTGAAGTGGACGGGCCCGGCAGGTGAGCCGACGTACTTCTCCACCTGGCCGACGCTTCATCGAGGGTCCTGTCAGCGCTGCCGCACCCAGCTCACCTCCGTCGCGGACGGCTCGGACATGATCATGGTTGCGATCTTCAGTCTCTCCCGCAGCGCTGAACTGGCCCCGGTCGGACACAGCTACCGCGCGGAGGCGGCACCTTGGATGGCCATTACGCTCGCGCCCGACCCGCAGCGCCGGACATGACGGTCTGCGCTGAGCGCAATGCCCGGACAAGACGCCCACCGGGCGATAAGACTGATCGCATGGCTACAGAACCCCGCCCCTCCATCGTGTCCTCATGCATCGAGCTTCTCGAGCGTCTCGCCCAGTTCAGCGAGAAGGTGACGAGAACGCTGCGCGGGGTGACTAAGACGTACAAGGAAGCCGAAGCGGCACGCAGTCACCTACGCGACGCCCGCAAGTTGGCTACGCAGCTGCGCAGGGCCGTCGTTGCCTTCTTCAGGCCCGAGGGCGGAACTGCCGAAGCCTGCTAGACCACGGGCCGGCCGGGTAATGCTGCGCTGCCAAGCAGTCGCCATCGTCCGAGCCGGCCCCCTACCCGATGGTGTCGAGGACATCCTGGTCGGGGAGCACGTCCACGCTGGTGCGCCACGGCCGGTGCCCGTCCACACGGCAGACCACCCACAGATGCACCAGCTTGATCACCCACCGCTGGTTCCAACCATGGAACCCGCCGCCGTACCCGTGAGGGTCGCTCAGTCACGTCTCCATGGCCTGGCGCTCACCCCGGAAGCCGCCCGGGCCGGACTAGGCGCGTGAGGGAGGCAGATCGTAGCGGCTGACGGCCAGGTACGTTTCCGGCGTGGCCGCTTCGAGGAGACCCTCGTCGCCCTCCAGGTCGAGCTTCGGCTCCTGGGGACGGCGGAGCAGGTCGCTCCAGTCGCTCGTCGTTCCCCGCTCGTAGGCGTCGCGGAGTAGGGGGCGCAGCCGTGGGCGTGCTTCCTCCTGCTGCTCGCGGAAGATCCGTCGCTGGGTGAGCCGTTGTGCTTCCTGGGCTTCGTCGCTGAGTCCCTGGTCGAGGGCTGGCTGATCCTCGGCGCGCAGTCCCGGGGTGCGCTGGGCGATGGCCAGATCTTCTTCGTGGAGGCGGGCGCAGGCGGCGAACAGCTTTCTGGACATGCCGAGGTGGACCTCGGTTCCAGGGATGCGGCAGGTGAGAAAGTCGTCGAGCCCCCAGGAGCGCATCTGGGCGCGCAGGGTGTGTGACTCGATGTGGAGCGCCGCTCCGCGGGCGTCCGCCCGCATGGCGAGGGTGAGGTCGTCGTTTTCCAAGGGGGTGGTCAGCCCGGAACGCCGGTGGCGGGAAGCGCGGTCGGCCGGCACCGGCACCGTGCGCAACTGAGAGGCGGGAGCGGAGCGCAGAGCCAGGTAAGCGAGCATCTGGGCACGGGCCGCGCCGATGAGCGCGTCGTCGCTGTCCCCGAGGTGGTCTTCGAGGTTGCCGGGGCCGACCGCTGCGTCGTCAGCGCCGGATCCGGCCGGGGGAAGCGGCGGCTCGCCGGAGTGCAGGTCGTGGTCGATCGTGAGGAAGAGGTCGTCTCCGGGCCGCACGGACGCCCCGACCAGGACGATGCGGTGCTTGTAGGAGCCGAGGACCTTGCTGCCGGCCTCCAGTTGTGCCCACCCTTTACGGAGCGTGCCGACGCCGACACTGCCGCCCTTGGCCTCGATCAGCCAGTACATCTCTTCCGCCTCATGCCGTCCCCACAGGTCGGGCAGCGTCCTCTTCGGGTCCTTGAACGTCTTGCTCAGGGCGGGGATGGGGCCGCCGAGTTCGAGGTGGTGGGTCTGGCCGAGGCCCAGCAGGGAGCGGCAGGCCCACTCGGTCATCGTCATGCCCAGCCGGTAGGCGGCGGCGTTCTGTGCGGTGCGCTCGGTGCCGTGCTCATACACCGGATTCAGGGTCAGGCGCTGACCCCTTGCGCCCGGTACGGGGTGCCGGGGCGTGACGGGGTGGGCGCCAAGGTAGGCGTACAGCGGGGAGACCCGGGCGACGAGTTCCCCATGCGCGTACAGGGGCTGGTTCTGCAGGTGCGGGGTGACGTCGCGGCCGACCTCGGTGGCAGCCTTGATGATCTCCCGCCACGTGGTGGTCGGGGCGTACCAGCCGTCAGTTGCCGGGAACCCGTCCGACGCGCTCCACGCCTCATGCTTCGCCGTACGCCACTGCCTCTTGGGCTTGTTCGCGGGTCCGTTACGGAACAGGACCGGTACGTCGAAGCTGTCGGCGTACGTGAGCGGCGGCTCGTCGACGATGTGTGCGGGGATCATGAGGATCACTCTGGCACGGGTCTGGACCCTTCCGGACGCCGGGCAGCGGGCCGCCGATCTGCTTGACTCCCGTCTCCATGGCGCAGTCGCGGCCATGTCCGATGGCGACGGGTGTTGTCGGCCTGCCATCCGCCTCACCGCGTTGCGCCACTCACGGTCGGGCGGGCCAGAAAATCGACGAAGGCAGCCGGACGGAGGGCAGCTGTACCGCCTGGATCGGTCCGAGAGCGGCTGCTGCAGCGCGAAGGGCTTCGTCGTAGGAGCCGAAGCCAAGGACCTCAGCAGAACAGGCAGAACAGTCACCGGGGCGGCGGGCATGGCCGGCGCTGCGATCCCCGGAGCCTCGGACGTGCGCGAAGGCGTCGTCGGGAAAGTCGGCCCGAACGGCATGCCAGACCCCGACGCGTTCGTCGTCGGGTAGCCCAGCCGCTACCGCCGGCCGCATCGGCGGCAGCAGGCGTCCGTGGTCCTGGACGAGGAACACCCGGTCGGTGAAGTCGACGCTATCCCCTTCGGGGCGCTCCTGCTCCAGCCACACTCGGGCATCCTCTCGAGTGCCCGGCCCCCACAGGTAATCCGTCGGGAACCGTGTGGTCTCGTAGCGGGTGTCGAACTCCGCCCAGTGAGCGTCATCCCAGCGACTGCCCGGTACGAACGGGATGGCCCGCACCACGACGTGCTGGTACTCATCGCCCTCCTGACCTTCCATGGGATCGGGGACAGCGAGCGCGCCGGCGGGCTCCATCCGCGCCCGCCCGGAACCGTTCCAGCTCAGCACGACGATCTCCCGACGCAGAGGGGCCGGATACAGGCGCCCATTGGGAGTGGCCTGCCCCCACAACTGGTTGATCAGCTCCGCCAGATCCCGCACCGTTCGGGCCGCCCCGACAGGGGTGTCGACATGGTGGCCGGAGGGATGGGCAACGTAGTTACGCAGCTTGGCGAGCGCGTCCTCGACCGCGCGACTGCGCCGCCCGCGAAGCAGACCCGCCGCACGCGCCCACAGACGGAGCCCGTGCAGCATCCCGTTGAAGTCGATGGCGTGGGTGGCTACGACCAGCTTCGCGCGTTGTCGCGCCATCCTGTCCGCGCACTTCTTGACGTCGTCGTACGACGTGACGGTGTAGGAGACGTCCGGGGCCTGGGTGAGGCGGAAGGTGATGGTGCCGGCGCACCACTCCATGAAGCGGTCGCGCAACGCCTGCTCGTAGATGAGGAGCGCCTGGTCGCCGACCATGGTGTACACGTCGTAACACAGCACGCCATAGGCGAAGACGGTGCGCAGCCGCTCGAAGGAGTCGCGTGTTCCAGCCGTGACACTCTCCGCCAGGTCGCAGTCGGCGATCTGGCGCTGCTGGAACTCCGCAGCGTCCTCGGGCTTCATACGGCCGCCGAGCCCATAGGGGTTGAACGCCAGCGACAGATCGTCCGCGGCGCGCAATTCCTCAAGCGGCCGGATCTCCATGTACCTCTCCTCACGATAGGAAACGGGCCAGCATGCACCTACAGGCCCTCGGTCGGCCACCCGTTTCCCTCGGGGTGACTTCGCGAGTTCGACGCGAAGTGACTTGGAATAGCAGTTGTCCTTTGTCAGCGAAGCTAGTCGCTCGGATTGCGTTGACCTGCGTCGACTGCATTGGATGGCAAGCGATCACGTGGGGTCGTCGTGAGCGTCTTCTGCCCTGATCGGACTGGCGTTCGGTACGGTCCGACGGATTCTGCGGACTCCGTCATCCTGAAGACTGCGTCGGGCTGCGGTGGTGAAGGTGGCATGCGCCTCATCCACTGCGTCCCACAACTCTCGGCGGGTCAGACGCGGTGTCACATCCTCTGGAGGGTCAGCACGTCGTCCACGCAGGTCGCGTCCAAGACACTTGGTGATCTCCCCGATGGCGTCCAACGCCTCCACCCCTGCATTGGCGACGCTGATGGTGCCTTCCACTGCGACTCTGGACCACGTTCGGTGAAGCTCGCGTTCTTGGCGCCGGACTTCTTCGCGCACTTCTGCCAGTTCGTCGGCGTCCGCTGGCATGCGGGTCCCGAGCCAGTGATCGTGGAGATACTCCAGCAGCACGTCGATGCCGTTGACGAACTCGGCGTAGTGGCGGCTGCGCGGCTCACGTCGTTGTTCCAAACCCTGGGCTCTGATCTGGAGCCTGATCTGCTCGACTTGCGCTCCGAGTTGCGCCTTGTGGCTCTGCTTTGTCCAGTAGGCGCCGATGAGGGCTGGAATGCCCACGAGCACTCCGCCTGATATCGATCCGATCACCGCAGGCCATGCTGAGTTCATGCCGGAAGTCTGCCGGATCTTGTGACAGCCGATCAGCTGAATGGGGCGGCTCGCCCAGCACTCCAGCCGGCACGGCTACGCAGCACCCCCAGCGTGTTCACCTCACACGACTAGGTTCACTGGCAAGGAGGCCGAAACGACTGAGTTCGCTGTCAAACGCCTCGATTGGATGACAGAGGACAGCAGTTCGCCGGGGGCAGACAGGAAAGACCGCGGAAAGACTGGCCAACGCGGGCGAGAGCATGTCAACGTAGACGACCTTGCAAGAAACACCAGGTCAGAGAGGTGATTGCCTGTGACCGTAGCGCCCGTCGCCCCCGGTTTCTCCACCACCGTCGAAGCCCTACGGCTGCGCGAATGGCATCTTGGCCCCGGTCAGCCCACGCTCGTCCTGGACCAGTTCTCCGCAGAGGACTTCCACCTGATTGTGGACGACCGTGCGGACGTGCACGTTAGCTCGAAGGACGGCCGTTTCTACCTCGGCTGGTTCCCGCTCGGTCGCCCCGGCACCGACGGCGAGGGATGGAGGATTGCCGTCACCGGCACGGCCAAGGTGCCCGGCTACCACCTGTCGTTCGACACCGAGGCGCCGGCCGACATCGTCGCCGCTGCCGTGGCACGCGTGCTTGAGACCTCGCGTCGCGTATGACCGTGCAGAGCTCACCGGTGGCTCTCACTCGGAAGGCCGGCTCACTGCCGGCCGCCGGCCCGTTGCTTCGCTCCCCGTTTCCCCTCACCCCAGGAGGCTGTTCGTGACGTCCCCGGAGATGACCGTCGGCGATCTCATCGACCTGCTGTCCGCCTGCGACCGGAGTGCTCCGGTCCGCCAGGCCATGAACCCCTTCTACCCGATGGCACACCGCTTGGCGCAGGTCGTGCAGTCCGTGGACGAGACCGGCCAGACTGTCGTCTACCTCGCCGAAGGGCGGGACGAGGACGCACAACTAGGCCATCTGCCGCCCGAGGTCGCCGTCGCCCTGACCTGGCAGGGTCCCGTCCAAGCACCCCCACGCCGCCCCCGCCGCACTGCCGGCGGCAACTAGACCCGCACCGAGCCCTTGGAGGCGCCCCTGTACCCCGACTTCTCGCTCGACCCGTCCACTCCGCCCGGGGGCCAGCCCGCCTTCTGGGTAGGTCCCCGGCATCTGGCCGGTGACGACAGGCGCCTCTACGACGGTGTCGCCGACACCCTTTCCGGCCTGGGCTGGACGAGCCTGACGATCGTCCGCGGACGTCATGAGCCGGACGAGGCACCGCAGGACCGCCAGGTCCTGCGCAGCACCGTCCTGCACATCAGCCCCGACACTCTCCGCTGGGCGCAGTGGAACCTGGCGGACGAACCGTTCCACCTAGGAGACCTGCCGATCGCCTGGCAGATCTCCGCCCGATCAGACACGACCAGCCCGCTTGCGTCGTGGTCGTCCTACTTCACCACCGACGTCCCTGGCGAGGCTGTGGCTGACTTCCTCGTCGCACTCGACGCCCGCGACCAGCCCGCCGTGCCGCTCGCCGGCCCCGAGCTGGTCCTCGACGCCGTCGCCGCACACGGCTGGCTCCGCGACATCGACCAGCCCCACGCGGCGGCGACGGACCCGACGTTCACCTCGCACATCAGCCTCGGCGAGGTTCCGCCCCTCATCCAGGACGCTGACCTGCGCGCCCTGACGACCGAGGCCGACGAGGCGGGGTCGGCCGGATGGCAGGCATGGGCCGAGCCCGCGCTCGGCGCACCCTGTCTGTGGGCGGCCTCCTTCGGGGCCAGCGTCCCGCACGACCTCGTGGCCGCCTTCGCCGCCTCCCTCAGCTCGACCGCACCGGTCCTGCGCCGGGTGGTGCCCGAGGCGACTCGGGAGCGACTGCTGCGCGCGCCGGCCTAGCGGTCGACGGCACCCATCAACCCGACAGAGCCCGGTCCTCCCGAATGGAGTCCGGGCTTCTGACATTTCCCTCCGTGTCTCGGGCTGGCCATGAACTCGGAGGGGCAACTCCGGTGACGAGCACAAGGTGCCGGCCCTGCCCGGCATCGTTGACCCCCTTCTGCCCCAAGGCAGGGGAGGGGGTGAAGTGGGGTCGGCCCGATGTAGCGGTGGGAATTCGGCACGTGGCGTGCCAGCGCAAGCGGGGCAAGGTGGCCACGCTTTGGCGTAGCGGTGCCGCTCAGCATGTGGTAATCGGTGGCCCATTGACGTGGGGCAAGGTGGCCACGTTATGGCGTAGTGGTGCCACGTTCCTGTGAGGCTGAATAGCCGTATGCCCCGAACCAAAGAGAAGCAGCAACCAGCCCTTGAACTCCGTTGCGGTGGAGTGCACGTCATCGTTCAACGCGTCTCGCCCTGGCTGGTGGCGGCTGTCGTCACAGCCTTCGTTACGACGATGGGGAGTTGGCTTCGTTCGCGTTCAGCAGCAGCGTTTGTCGATGAGTTTCAACAGCAGTTGGCGATCAACGCGCTCGCAGATGTTCACGGGAAATGACGGTGCTGCCGTCAGTGAGAGCGTTCGCGTCGATCACGGGGATGGCCGGCACCTCCGGGGAAGCAGGCACGGTAATCTCGAGCCATGCCCGAGATATCGGTGGCGCACTTCTACGACGAACTGGCCGACGACTACCACCTGATCTATTCAGACTGGGACGCGAGCGTCCGTCGGCAGGGGGGCGCCCTGGACGCCCTGATCGGCCAAGATCGTGCGGCGGTCCTCGACTGTTCCTGCGGCATCGGCACGCAGGCCATCGGCCTGGCGCTGCGCGGGCACCGCGTCACCGGGACCGACCTCAGCCCCCGCGCCGCCGCCCGCGCTGCCCGTGAGGCCGCCCGCCGGAGCCTGAGCCTGCGCACGGCCGTCGCCGACATGCGACGCCTCCCGATTCCTGACGGCCGGTTCGACACCGTCGTCTGCGCCGACAACTCGCTGCCTCACCTGCTGACTGAGCAGGATGTGCACGCCGCCCTGGCCGAGATGCGCCGCGTGCTGCGTCCCGCCGGCCTGCTACTGGTCAGCACACGTCCCTACGACGACCTGCTGCGCGACCGCCCGGCTTCGACGCCTCCACAAGTCCACCGGACCGCCGACGGCGCCGACGGTGAAGAACGAACCGTCACTTTCCAGCTCTGGCACTGGCACGACGACGGCGAGCACTACGACCTGGAGCACTTCCAACTCCTTCCGGCAGGCGGAGAATGGCGCGTCCAGGTCCGCCGGACCACCTACTGGGCACTCGGCCAGGACCGGCTGGCCGGCCTCGCGGCCGAGGCCGGGTTTGTCGACCCCGAGTGGCGGATGCCGCAGGAGACTGGCTTCTTCCAGCCGCTGCTCGTGGCCCGCGCCGGTGGGTAGGTGATGGTTCCACCATCCGCCACGTCACGCCGTGCTTGCGCTCCAGTTCCCGCATCGACATGCCGCCGCGATGGTCACGCCAGATCGCCGCGTACAGCTCGACTTTCGACATCTGCGGCATGACCAGCACCTTTCACCAAGAGCATCCCGATGCTGCCCTGGCAAGAGCCCTCGTGCCTCCCAAACTCATCAACATCACCCGACCGTGGTTCGGGGCGCCTCCCAAACCCATCGACAAGTGACGTCACTACTGCTCGATAAAGCCAGGGAGTGGACTCGCAGCATGGTTCACATCGCATTAGGAACCGGCCGGACCGCAAAGCGAGGCGAGCCGCACAGCACTGCTGCCGCCGACCATCTCTTGGTCGGCGGCAGCAGTGCGTCGGGGGCCGGTCAGCTGGCTGACGTGGCCTTGGTGAGGGCCTTATCGAGGTGGCGATCGACAAGGGCCGGGGAGCCGGAGACGATCAGCAGCAGACTGCCATCGCGGATCGCGGTCTGCTTGACCACGGTGCTCCGTCCTCCGGTGGAGAACGTCAGGAGCTGGCTCCACTGCTCGTCACCGAGGCCGTGGGGCGCGGGCAGCTTCTGAGAGGCCATGTCGATCGGGGTGCCGCCCGCGACGACCTGATAGGTCGGGCACCCCGTCATGGCGTCGAAGATCCGGTCGATGCCGCCGGACAGCTTCTCCGCCCTGTCGCTGTACAGCTCTTCGTCGACCTCGGAGCTGCTGCCGCTGCCGCCGTAGGTGAAGGCGGCCTTCGCCTTGCTCGGGAAGGCGAGCGTGGCGCCGGTCGCCGCGTCGCCGCCCAGCTCGCTCAGGGCAGGGCAGCCGATGACGGTGACGTCGTCGTGCTGAGCGGGGCGTTCCTCCTTGCGCAGGTAGCCGCTGCCGAGGTCGCTCTGGTCGAGCAGGCGCGCCTCCAGCGCGGCCGACGAGAGCACGGCAGCCTTCTGGGCTGAGTCGGCCGGCTTCCCGGTTCGGGCGGAGGGGGCGGTATCAGGCTTGGTGTTGGTGGTGCCGGCGGAGCAGGCGGGCACGGCGAGGAAAGCGGCAGCGATGCCGAGGGCGGTGGTGGCGACGCGAACGCGCATGACGGAACTGACCCCTTGGAGCTAGGCGACGGGTGGTCAGTGCGGGCCCGCGGGCCCGGTGGGTCGTAGGAGTGGGGGTCAGTGCCCGAGGTGGCGCAGGCAGTCCTCGAAAGTGGCGTGCGTCGCGTCCGCCGGCCCGAAGTTCCGGTTGAACCAGGCGGTGTCGAGCCTGGTCTCCTGCTGCTGGTGGCCGACCCGGCACCGCAACCAGATCTGGTCGCGGGTGGAGAGGACGAGCCAGTCCCGGTACGCGCCGCATTCGGAGCAGGCGACCATCTCACCGTCGAGGACGAGCGGCTGCTGCCATGGCATCATCCTGCCGTCGAGCTGATCGTGGCTGGGCACCCGCAGCTCCGGCGGAAGGAAGTCGTCCACCACGGTGGTCGGCTCGGTGTGCCCCGCCTCAGCCGGCGGCACGCCGAACCCGGGTGGGATCTGGTTCTGCAGCCGCGCCGACAGCTCGGCGAACTGGCGGTGCGCCTCGCTGGGCTCCTTGGCCCGGCGGCGTATTCGGTGAAACACCCTGACGTCCTCCATTGCCTCGTTCTGCTCGCTTCATGATCGTGCCCCACGCTCCCGGGGGTTTCAATTCACAAAGTCCACAGTCACCTTCGGGCAGGTCATAAGGCGTTTCCTCGCCTCCTGGGGCCGGGGATCAACTCTGGCAAGGCGCTTCCAGCGACGCGAGGACCGTCTACCGTGGCATGCCATGACTGTCCTCATCGTCGGCGGCAGCGGGTTCCTGGGCACCGAGTTGGTCCGCCAGGCATCCGCCGCTGGGCACCACACCGCCGCGACCTTCGCGACCAGGCCGGGCAGCAGTCCGGAGGCCACTTGGTACGACCTGGACCTGCGGGACGGCGACCGTGTCGACGAGGTCGTCGCCTCGCTCGCCCCCTGCCTGGTCATCAACGCGAGCAGCGGCAGCGCCGACTGGGCAGTCACGGCCGAAGGCCCCGTCCGCCTGGCGATGAAGGCGGCGGAGCATAACTGCCGCCTCGTTCACGTAAGCAGTGACGCCGTGTTCTCCGGCACCCGCGTCCACTACGACGAGTCCTGCCTCCCCGATCCCGTCACCCCGTACGGTGCAGCGAAGGCCGCGGCGGAGACCGGCATCCGGCTTCTGGCCCCGGACGCCGCCATCGCCCGTACCTCACTGATCATCGGCGGCAACCAGTCCGAGCATGTACGCCTTGTACACGACCTCGCGACCGGCTCCCGACCCGGATCTTTGTTCACCGATGACATCCGCTGTCCTGTGCATGTGAGTGACCTAGCCGCCGCCCTGCTGGAGCTGGCCTCCACCGATGCGCGCGGCGTCCACCACCTTGCAGGTCCCGACGCCGTGAGTCGTCACGGCCTTGGTGTTCTCATTGCCCAGCGCGACGGGCTCGACGCTTCCCGTCTGCCGGAGGGCCTTCGGGTAGCCAGCGCACTTCCCGGCGCACTCGACGTCCGGCTCGACAGCCGCGCAACCCAGGTCAAGCTGCGCACCAGATTGCGAGGCGTCCACGAGTTCCTCTGACATGCAGGCGCAGTCGCACCTGTGGCAGGGCTCATCGTGTATTGCCCGGCGCCTCTTCACCGAAACGGCGGCCAGCGGCGGTGGTGCGGGACGCCGCCGGGCGCGCGGTCGTCGGACTCTTTGCCGTGCTCTTCTCCGGCATCTCGGTAGCGTCGGCTGGCAGATCGGCCAGCCGTCGCAGGCGCCACACCAGGACGTCGCTGACCGAGTCCGCGGTGTCGAGTTCACGGCGCTCCACCGCGTGGGACAGGAGCGCCGCTGGGTCGTGGCCGGCGGCTTCGGCGTCCGTGATGGTGGCGGCCAGGGCGTACCAGCCAGGCTCGGCGAGGATCTGATCGGCCAGCCCCGGCAGTGCCTCGCGCAGCAGTACCGTCTGCCGCTGGAGCACCGGCCGGCTCAGACGCCGGCCTCGCTGGTAGAGCACGCCGAGGGGCTGGGCGGCGGCGGCTTGGTAGGCGGTGCGCAGGTGCTCGGCGGCCCGCGCGGCGGCTTCGGCCTGCTGGGCGTGGCCCTTCTTCGCGTGCCAGTGCGCGGCGGCGGTGATGAGGAAGAAAAGCATGTCGATCGCCATCGCGGTGGTGGCACCGTCCTCGCCCCGGCCGAGGGCGGGACCTCCGTGGACGAGTTCGCGGGCGGCCTGCCGCAGCGCGCGGTCGTGCCCGCGTGCGGCGCGGACGTGGGAGCGCGACGCCCGCTCGAAGGCCGCTGCCGCGTCCCGCAGTTCGCGGCGGGTGTGGGCGGCAGAGGTCGCCGCGAGCGCGTCCAGGACCTCGCCAGCTGCGGCGATGTGGGCGGCGGCGACCGCGTCGTCGCCCTGCTGGACAAATAGCACGGCCTGCCAGGCGGCCGATGCCGTCTTCCGGCGGGCACAGGCCGGAGCGCCCGGCCCCGTACGCATGGAATCATCCTGCCGGGGAGCCGGATCGTTCTGGGCGTCGCCGGACCAGCGCTCCCGGATCCGGGGCAGGGACAGGTCCGGGGCGAGGCGGGCGCCGGGGTAAAACACGGGCTCGCCGTCCTTATTACGGTCGTCGGGCAGCGCCACCTTGTAGCCGAGCAGATCGCCGGACGGGGCGGCACGTTTGCGGATCAGGAGGCCGGCGGCGGCCAGTCGGCCGAAGAACTCCTCCTCACTCTTGGCACCAGTCACCGCCCGGCGTACGGTCTCGCGCAGTTCCTCGCGGGCGGTGCGCTCGCGGCCCTGGCGCTGGGCCTTGTGGCGCTCCGCGCTGGTCGGGCGCTGGGCAGCTGTGCCGTCGCCCGTGTTGAGCTGCTTGAGTCCGTACTCGGCTTCGATCAGTCGGGCTTCCGTCTGGGAGCGCTTTGCATCGTTGTTCAGCCGAGGTTTGCGGCCGTCCTCGCGGACGAGCGTGGCGATGATGTGGATGTGATCGTCGGCGTGGCGTACGGCAGCCCATCGGCAACCCGAGTCATCGCTGGCCGGCGCGATGCCGGTGGCAGCGACCATGCGCCGGGCGATCTCGCCCCATTGCTCATCGGAAAGGACCGGATCGTCTGGCGCGGCACGAACCGAAAGATGCCATACGTGCTTGGCCGGTCGACGGGTTTCCGCCACCGCCTGGACGGGCTGGTCCAGGAGCTGCTGCAGCTGTCCATGCGTGGCCTGCGGATCGCGGCCGGGGTCGGGAGCGAAGCTGTCCCAGGCTGCCACGAGATGCGGGTCGACGTGCTCTTCGTGGGTGCCCGGACCGTACAGGTACTTGAGCAAGCCGATCGTGCGCGCGCCGCGCTTGTGGACGCGGGGGATCATCCGGCTCGCGTTTCGGTGGCGAGGTAGATCTGGGTGAAGGTGTCCACGCGCCGTGCGGCACGGTGTACGGACTCCAGCACGGCCGTGGCGTAGGGGACCTCGGCACCGGAGTTGGCGGCCTTGGCGACTTGATTGAGGTTGTTGCCGATTTGGTTGAGATGACGGCGCAGCGCGAACAGCTCGTCAATGACTTCGCGTTCGCCGGCGACTTCGGCAGCGGTTCGGGTGAGATCGCGTGCTGCTCGCAGGGCGGCGTGGGCAAGGAAACCGGAGGGAGTCATCGCGCAGGCTCGCGCGGCAGCGACCAGGTCTGCTTTCTCAGGGCCGTTGAAGCGGCTGGCGATGAGGTGCTCGCGCTTCTGGTCGGCGACTTTTCGTGCTCGGTTTCGAGTGGGTGGGTGTGACGGCGCACTGTGTGCGCAATGCGGGTTGTGGCAGGGGTGCGTCTCCTCCTCGGGATGCGAGCCGCCCTCGGTCGCATCCCGTCGGACCTGCGCCCCCCGGTGCTGGTCTGCTCCCGCCACCCCCGGGGCGGGAGGCCCGTTAGTAATACTCCCAACGGGAGTATTACTAACGGGATAACTTGCTCGCCCCGAGACCGAGTTGGAGTCGAGAGCAGGTTCCGGGGTGTTGCCGTTCTGGGGCGGGTTCGTCATCGGGATTCGGACCTCGTGGAGCGGATGTGGTGCTGGGTGGTGGCGGCCAGTTCGACGACGTCGGCCGGTCCCGTGAGGACGCAGACGGGCCCGTCGGGCTGGAACTGGACGAGCCACTGGCCGGTCGGGGTGGGGACTGCGGCGTGCAGGAGGCGTCGGCGGACCAGGACGTCCGCCCAGGCGCTGGCCTCGGCGGTTGTGGGCTCGGAGGAGCGAGGGGGACGCGGGATCACGGCGTGTCTCCTGGAGGGGCGGTGGCCGGGCGTGGAGCTGGGCCACCATTAACGGATACGAGCGTTGAGCTGGGGCTTTGCCGGTTCAGCCGCACTCGGGGCAGCGCCCGACGTGGCTGTTGAGCGCACGGGCCATCCGTGCCTTCGTCGACGCGGCCTGCTTCGCGCTGGACTTCGCTGCCGGCCTGCCCGCGTGCCGCTTGGAGTGGGCGAGCATGAAGCCGATCTCTCGCTCGTACTCCGCACGGACGGTGTTGAACTGGTGGCAGGTCTTCATCGGGCGGTGCTCCTTGTCGTTGTGGTGTCGTCGCTCCGCAGTTCCTGGAGGACGAGGCCCAGCCGGTCGTTCCGGCCGCCCTTGAGGCCCTCGCGGCGGAGGATCTCCCGCAGTTGGACCCGGGTGACGGACTCGTTGCCGTCCCGTTCGAGCAGGGCGGGGACGTGGGGGCGGATCTGCTGGACGAGCTGGTCCACGGACTGCTCCGGCTCGCGCGGCGGGCGCTGCGTCTGCGGGCTGCGGGACCGGCCGCTTCGCTTCCCCTTGCCCTTGGCCTTCGTGGTCGGCTTCCGCCGGAGGGGGACCTTGTGTCCCCGGTCCCTGGTGGGCTCGGTCCCCGTGTCGGTGTCGGTCGGTCCCCGGTCCCCGGTGGGCTCGGTCCCCGACTCAGCGCCCTTCGGTCCCCGTTGCCATATGTGGGCCTGAGCAGGCACTTCGACCGCTGGGAAGTCGGTCCCCGCGCCGGTCCCCGCGCCGGTCCCCGTGTCAACGTCGGTCCCCGGTCCCCGGTCCCCGGTGGGCTCGGTCCCCGCGCCGGTCCCCGAGTCGTGCTCCCCGGTCCCGGTGACCGGTTCCCCCTCCTCGCGCGGTCCCCGGTCCCCGAGCAGTTCGGCGGGACCGTGGGGACCGACCGTGGGGACCGGGGTAGCAGTGGTACTGCCGTGCGGCGGGGACCAGGGAGAAGGGAGCGGGACCGTGGCGAGCGCGAGTGCGTGTCGGCGGGCGGCGAGCTGGTCGAGCAGCTGCGCGCGCTGCGAGGGATCGGTGCCGACCGAGGCCCTACCGACCACCTTCGACAGCCGCCGGGTGAGCCGTCGGCCGCGCCAGCTCCGCTGTTGCTCGGGCGTGCGCTCGGCGAGTCGGGCGGCCAGGTCGACCGCGTGGGTGGTCGCTCGGTCGCGGGTGATCTGCGCGGCGTCGCGGTCTCGCGCGGCGATGCCGAGGCGGGACAGCAGCCGCTCTCGCGCCTCCCGTCCCAGGGTGGCGATCAATCCGTGGGAGGCGGCGCCGGGAGTGCGCAGGCGCAGCTCGATGCCCATGGCGAGGTGCCACAGCATCGCCGCCATGACCGGTCCGACGAAGGCGCGGACGGTGCCGCCGACGGGACCGCTCTCTGCGTAGGCGGGGATCACCTGCACGGTGGTGATCAACCAGACCAGCGTGCCCGGCAGGCCGGGCGCGCCCTGAGTTGCCAGGTTCTGTCGGGCCATCAGCGCGGTCGCGAAGAGCGCGAGTTCGGCAGCGGCGAACATACCGGCGCGTTCGGCGGTGCCGGCCATGTTGAGGTAGTCGGCGGCGAAGCGCCAGCTCGTGTCCGCGCTGTAGGCGGTGCAGCCGAGCGCGGCGAGCGCGGCTACCTTGACCGCCGGGCTGCGGAGACGTTTCTGCGGACGCGTGTCCCGGCGCCGGATTGCCCAGGTGGTCAGCACCAGGGTGAGGGCGGCGGGCACGCCGATCGCGAGGAGGAGTGGTAGGTCCGGAGCGGCACCGAGGGACAGGACGGGGTGGGTCATGCGGCCTTTCCGAGAGGGGCGTGCGCAGAGGTCGACGCCACCGGGCGGGACACCGGCTGCCGTGTGCCGGGCTTGGTGGGCGCGGGGCCGCCTGTGATCGGGGCGGCCTTCTTCCGCTTCTTCTTGGGCCGTGGCACGCCGTAGGTGCGGTCGCGGTCGAAGACCTTGTTGGCGGCCTGCCGGAGCAGGTCCCGGGCGTGCTTGTGGCTGATCTGCAGGGCGGCAGCGAGCCGGTCGGGCCGCCATCCCCGGACGTAGGCGTGGTCGATGACGACCTGGCGCTCGGCCTCGGTCAGGTGCACGTCGCGTCCCCGGAAGAAGGCGCTCACGCGCCGGTAGTCGAGGCGCTGGGGTAGTCCGTCGTGCCACGGGCGCCGCTCGGCTTCAGTGAGCCCGCCCCAGACGCCCTCCTTGAGGATGTTCTCCAGGGCGTAGTTCAGGCAGTCGCGGCTTACCAGGCACAGGCCGCACAGTTCCTTCGCCTCGGCGATGGCCTCGTGGTCGCGGGGCAGCGGGAAGAACACGGCGTCGGCGTCCTCGGGGTCCATGCCGTGGCACACACCGCGGGTGTGCCAGCTGGTGTCGCCGATGCCGCGCAGGCCGGTGGCCGGCGCGTCGTGGGTGGTGATGTGGCGCATGGTGGTCTCCGATGTGCTGCCGCGTCGGCCGGTCGGGACCGGCGTCGGAAGGACGCGGCGTCGGGTGCCGGCTGCGGCGCAAGGGCGTGCCGCAGCCGAGGCGGGACGGTGGTGTGGGCGGTGCACCGGACGGGGTGCGCCGCGTTGCGCGGCGATCAGGCCATTGCGGGCTGCTGGGCCTGCTGGGCGGCGGCGAGGTCGAGGCGGCCGGGGTGCGGAGTGGCGCGCGGGGCGGTTCCGCGCGCTCCGCCATCGGGGCCGATCCTTCGGCGGCGGCACGGCTCACCGGCCTGGGCCAGGCACCACCCGCAGCGGACACTCAGGGAGTCGGGCTGGCCCTGGGCGATCGCTGCCTCGCGCGCTGCTCGGGCGGGCCGGTAGGGCGCGAGGGCGGCTCGGGCGGCGGGCGGTATGCAGGAGCCGACCTCCCGCAGCCGTGCTTCCAGCGCCGGGTCGATCCGGTCGCGACCGCTGGTGATCGCTTGAGCCTGCGCGGGCTGCGTGGTGCCGGCGGCGACCGCGCGGCGGGTGCCGACGAGCTCGGCGGTCCAGGCGGCTTGGTCGTCCGGGTCGACGGATGGCGTGGGGTCGGTGTGCCGAACCAGACGGTCTCGCCGGTAGCTCTCCCACGGTCGGGCGACGTCGGCGGGCAGGATCTGGTACGGCGAGATTCGGATGTGCTGCCGGGCAGCGACGCGGGCGTCCCAGCCGTGCGGCGTGGCCATCGGCATGTCGCCGAGTAGCTCGTGCCACTGGGCGAGCTGGTCGCGGGCCTCGCTCTGGTCGGTGCGGATGGTGCGGGGGTCGAGTCGGCCGATGTAGGCCAGCAGGGCGGCGATTTCGCGGCGGTCCACGGTGTGGCTACTCCGTTCCGGTCGGCTCTTCGAGGGCGGCGAGGAGGGCGGCGGTGTGGGCCTCGGCCCGCGTCATGCCGCCCGGCTGAGCGGGGCCCTTGCCGGGCACGGCATAGAGGTTCGGGCGCCCCGGGGCGTGCTCCCGGGCGACCCAGGAGCGCCAGTCGGCAGCCCATGCCCCCGCCGGCCGCGGCTTGAAGTCGGCACGGTGGGCGCGCCACTTCGCGTCGGCTGCCTGCAGGCCCTCCTCGCCGAGGCGGTCGAGGTGTCCCTGCTGGCGGGTCCAGGCGTGGGTGGCTGGGTCGATCTGCCACTCGGCAGCCGAGGTGACGGCGGCACCACCACTGCTGTACCTCCGGTTCAAATCCGGTTCACTACGGTTCTGTGTGCCGGTTTCCGGTACATCGCTGTGCCGGTTTCCGGTACGCCGGAGTGCCGGTTTCCGTCGGGAGGTGCCGGTTTCCGGTACTGCCGGTTTCCGATCCTTCGCGGGGGATTCCGGTACCTCTCGCGGGCGGATTCCGTACCGCCGAAGAGCCGAGATCCGGAGTGCGAGGGGAGCCTCGGGCTCGTCGGGCGACGCGTCGGCGCTGTCCTCCTGCTGCTCTCGACGGGCCTGCGCGATGGCGTTGGCGGCGAGGGGCAGGCGGTAGACGGTGCTGCGTTGGGGGCCGGTGAGGTCGTCGAGCTGCTCCAGCTCACCGGCTTTGAGGAGACGGTCGATGGCTTCGCGCACCGTGGATACGGAGGCGCGTGTGCGCTTGGCCAGGCTGGAGAGCGAGGCCCAGGAGACGCACTGCTCGTCGGCCGCCCGGTCGGCGATCGACAGCATGACCAGGCGCGCGGTTCCTCGGCCGGCGCTGTGCTCCCAGACCCACTCGCGGGCATCGCTGCTCATCGGCCGCTCCCGTTGACGGGGCGGGGCCGACGGCCCGCTGAGACCGGGGTGGTGTGCTTCGGCCCGGAGCGGGAAGGTGCCGAGGCGGAGGTGGCTGCCGCGCAGGCCAGGCGGTTTGGCCTTTTGCGCAGGGTAGGAGGCATGCAAGAATCCCCTTTGCAGTGTTGCCACGCTGAAGCGCCCCGTGGAAGGGATCAGCGTGGTGATGGTGGGCAATCTCCGCCCTTGCCGGGGCGGGTTATGCCGTTAAGCGTTCGGCGTCCGTGAGTTCGTACCTCTCGGGCGTCGTCGCTGTATGCGGACCTACACGGTCTGGTCGGTGCCTGCCGCGCTCCTCACGTTCGTAGCGCCGGGCGGTGTGCCCGGGGGACGACGAACATACGCACGGACCGTCTCAAGATCCAGAGTTGGTTCTTAACCTCTGTACTAGTTGCAGAGTGTGAGCGACGAGGCGGTCTGGCAGACGCTCGGCATGGCCCCGTCCCGTACGGACGCTGTTTTGGTACCTCGCCGTGCTCGGACGCCATCCGGACATGGAGTCGGTAACCTGTGCGCGATTCCGCCGGGGCGGGTGGAGAGCATGAGGTGTCCTCCTGCCTCGGTAGTGTGAACGCGGTGGCTGACCGCATGGAAGAACAACGCCGGGCGGGTTGCGACCGAACGAGCTCAATGGAAAACTACGTGATGTAAGAAATCGTTGCAAGGGGTTGGTGTAGTCCACCCCGCGCCGTTGACCAGCAGATTCAGGAGCGTGTGTGCCTCCACGCCGATTCGACCGTGTACGCCTCAGAGAGCTTCGTCGCGCAGCCGAGATGCACCAGCGCGTACTGGCGCACGCGATCGGACTGGGTTCTCATGTGCAAGTGGCGAAATGGGAGAAGGGGGAGACCTTTCCGCCGGCCGAGAAGCTGCCGGGGATCGCGAGGGCGCTGGGCCAGGATCTTGACCGACTCTTCCCGCGGGACGGTGATCCGGACCTGGTCGACGTCAGATGCGACGCAGGCTTCACGCAGGGCAGGGCGGCGGACCTTGTCGATGAAGTGAGCAGCTACCGGCTGGGGGCTGCGGAGCGTGGGGAGCGCCGACTCGATGAGATAGCGGTGCGGCCCCTGGCGGAGCTGTACCAGGTCAGCGTCGATGAGCTGCTGGCCGCCCAGAAGCGTTCATTCGGCGAACTCGTCCCGGTCGAGCCCTCGCGCCCCAGGACGCTGGCCGAAAAGCTCACTGAACTCCTCCAAGCCGCCTTCCCTGAGGGCGCCCCCTCCAGCGCGGATGTCGCCGCAGCCGTCAACTTGAGGGTCGGCAGCGACGCCATCAACTCCGCGGAGGTGGAGGCTCTCCGTGCCGGCGTGCCATCGGAGGAGATCTTCACCGATGTCGCACGGGCAATGGCCTTCGAGGCGCTCGGCCTGTACTTCAACATCTCGCCGCTGCATTTCGAGGACGACAGGGTCATGGAGCGGCGAGTTCTGGACGACATCCGGTACCTCGCCGAACAGCACCAGATCGCGCTCGCCGCGCGTGGCGGCGAGGGGGGTCTGTCCGACGACGTTGTGGCCGTCCTCAGCAGGCTGGTCGCCGACGAATTCCGCGAACACGACGGTCGCCAGACGCCCGGAGAGCGCTCCGCGTAACCGGCCGGTCGCTAGGTACCTGAAATGCAGGCGCTTGCCTGGAGGGCCTGATGAACGGGTGATGCGTCCGATGCGCCGGGCACCCCTGCCTCGTCGAGCAGCTGACGTACTTGCTGGGGCGTAATGGTCCGATAGGTGTCCTGGACGCGTGCGAGCCAGAAGCCTTCCGCCTGACTGTCGGAGAGGGGCTTGTCGCGAAGTCCTTCCGCCGGCAGTTCGGCCCGTAGCCCCGACCGTGCGTTCTGCAGGGCAGCTTTGATCCAATACGCCTCTGCGGCCGGCTCAGGATCAGCCAGCGTCTTCGTGGCGGCGTTGGCGCAGATCAACAGCTTCGGGGTGGCATGGTGGCGCAGTTGCTCCACCGCGTCGGCGATTTCCTGTGTCCAGCGGTCGAGGCGGACATCAAGGGGCGGTGACGTGCGGGTCAGCTCCCTGAAGCGCGAGACCGGAGGCTGAAAGGCGAGGTGCGGGAACTGACCCACCAACTCACGCCAGAGCGGATAGAGAGTGTTCAGCGTCCGCCACGATGTCCAGCGCGTGACGACGGCATTGGTCGTGGGGATGCTGGCCCCTGCCGCCCAGAGGCAGGCCACTGCGATGTTGACCGAATCGGAGATGGACCGCATCGTCGCCGCACTGGCCCCCGTCGGTGCCCATACGGTGAAGATCCGCACCGCTGGATAGATGGCGTAAATAGCCGCCGAAATGGCCATAAGGGTCAAACCGATGCGCAGTGTCTGTACTTCAGCCCGTCGGCCGGCCTTGAACCACTGATAGGCGCAGGTCGCCGAAGCCGCGCTCAGATAGACGTAGTCGATCGAGATGAACGTGGCAGCGCCCCACTGGCCGGCGTGGTCGGTGGCGAAGTCGACACTGGGCCGGCTTCGGTCCACCGCGGTGAAGAACAGGACGACCATGGTCGCCACGGCGCCGAAGGCCGAGGCGTGCGCCACCCGGCTTACCCGCTGCGAAACGGCGATGTGGCGCGGAGTCTGCCCCGGTCGGGGCTTCCCGTAGATCGCAGTGATGTACCTCAGTGCCGCAAGGATCGCGATCATGGATGACAGGTACTTGAGCAGCGCGGACAGGTCCGTGACGGGTGACCGGTCCAGCGCGTACTTCAGTTCAGGAACACGGCACCACATCGCCACGGCGAACCCGGCGCTGCATCCCCACAGAGCGCGACGGAGGGGATCCCGGAAGCGAAAAGCGGCCGGCAGCCGCCACAGGGCGACGACGGTCATCGCGGCGGCTATCGCATAGGTCAGCCCACCCAGCACAGCACGTACTCCTACTTCTGCCGGATCGACTGCCGCGGTGCGGCAACGGGGTGGGACAGGCTCAACTCCAGCAGGCTGACCAGGTCCTCGCCCGCAGGCCGTCGATGGCGGGCCAGGCTCTTGATCAGCGACGCTGACAGCTCAGCCTCCCGTTCCTCCGCGGTGTCGTACCGAGCGCGCGCCTGGACAACCGTGTCCGTGCCGAGAGCCTCGGCCAGCTCCCGATGTGCGCCGACGGGTAGCGAGCGCGCCACCTGCGCCGGAGGCATCGATGTGCCGTGGTCGAGCCACTCGTGCGCCAGCTCGTGCAGGATCGTGTGTTCGGTCTGGTTCGGCGTGGGCCTGCGCCGGTAGAGCACGTAAGTGGTGCTCCGCCCCTTCAGGCGCAGACCGCAAGCGGTGCGAAGATCGGCAGCCCGGTCATCGACGGGAATCAGTCGAATCGCGCGCCCGCCGACCGTCTCCATCGCGGACACCAGGCCCGGCACGGAGAACGGAGTGGGAAGCGGCAAGTGTGCCAATTTCTCCTCGCACACCTTATGCAGCCTGCGCGCCTCGATACCCGAGCGCAGCGCTTCCAGCCACCCCATCCTCGTCCTCCCACAATGCAGTGCATCACAACAACCAGAGCAAGAGGTTCCCACGCCTACCGCCCGGTAGAAAATCCCCCTCTAATCGGATGGAAGGAATTGAGAGTCTCTCTTGCGGTGCATAACTGGCCGCGCAGGCGACTCGATCGATCCGAGTCCTGGAACTTCCGTACCGAGATGGGGCAAATCTCCCTGCCAGCCCGTGGAAAGCTCGACTCAGTGCACACGTTGAAGCCAACAGGATGTGATCAAGGCCCCATGAATCTTGTAATGTGACTGTGACTAGAAACGACGTCAAGCCCTTGGTGATCGCCAGCGTATTGCGGGGCAGCCCGCGCATGGATCGACCCGGCGTGAATTCTGGTCCTCACCGCCCGCTCCGGCGCGAGATCCCGGCCAGGGCTCACGCAGCGCGGCGTTGCTCAACTGCTCGGCAGGTCGGATCCACGCTCTGGTATCAAGGGCTTGAGCTGGGAAGACGGGACGTGGAGTGGGAGATCGCCCAGTGCTCGGCGAGCGGCTCCTGGACGGTGGACCGCGACGGCGTGAAGCCCCTCATGGCCGCTGGGTCGCTCCCGCGTTCCGTCATCGCATTCGCTGAAAGCCAATGGTGGCCTGCCCTGTGCGACCCCCGTTGGGATATCGGCTTCAATGTGGTGGAGTGGGTGCGAGTCTAGCTAATCAACCGGGAGAGTGACTGGGTCATGCCAATAGCCGCCCAGCTACGCCTGCATTCGGAGCAGTGGCCACAGAACGTGCGAGCCCGGTCCTATGTCGAAACGGTCGCCTCCGACTCCGGAGTACAAAAGATCTGGAATTCTCCCGAGCCTCTGAATCCTTCACCCCCTGACGCCACCGCTTCGAGAAGGGTTTACCTCTCGCGTCAAGGAGACCGGGAATTCGAAGTAACTCTCCTCGGCTTTACGATTGATGACACCCCATCAAATCGACTGTGGGCAAACCGCTCCTGTGTAAGCGCATCAACGGCCTTGCGAATGAGGCGCTTTGAGGTGTCCCGCCCAGGTGTGCGCCTCTGCCGCGCCGCGCCTGCACGTCGGTTGCGTGCAGCGGAGGCGCTCATGGCAATGCCTTCGCGCTGGAGCGCCACGGTGGGGGAGTTGTGGGCGTGTCGCTCAGCGACCGATGCTCAGGCCGGGCAGGGCCAGGCCCCGAGAGCCGCCACTGAGACCGGTGATGCTCAGGTCGCGAGGGCTGTCCGCACCGCGGAAACGCAACTCTTCCACGACCAACCGGGCTGCCTCCGCGGCGCCCTGCGGGCCAGGCATGAACCACGTCTGCCACCACCTGAGGACGGGGAGCCAGTTCCGCCATCCCCGATCCATCATCGCGTCCTCTTGTCCATCGACCTCAGGGCCGTCCTGGTCGTGAATGAGAAGGGACAGCTCGTCCTCCATGCTGAACAGTACGACCAGGCGGCGGTCCTCGTCTGCATGGTTGACGATGTCGAACGCCGCCATCCAGTCGTCGCCCATGCCGAGCTGTTCAGGCATCTGTATCGACCACGCTTCCAGCATGGTCCGCAGAGACTCCTCCAACTGCACCCATTCGGAAGCTGCGCGTGCTACGACCGGGGGCGGGACGGGTGTTCCCTGGTCGGAGGTACGCAACTGCCACAGGTACGGAAGGTCGGCGTAGCGGGGAACCTGCCCAGGATCGTCGCCCACTCCGCGCTCGAAGACGGCCATCTCGTGCCGCTCCAGTTCTGCGGTGCGGCGCACCGAGAGCCGCAGCCCGTCCTGCCCGCTGTCCAACAGCAGGGTCTGCCCCTCAGACCGCCAGCGGACGCTGGGCCCTCCGGCGCTACCGCCGTAGAACGTGGGCTGGCCTATCGCCCCGGTCAGGGCGCTCAACACCGCGTGAAGAGGCCGGCTCCTCCGCTGCCCCGAAGAGTCGGGCGGCTGAGGCGCAAGCGGTATCGGCTCGCGGACCAGGTCGTCATCCGATGGCTGAGCGTAAAGCTGCTCAGCAAGTCTCGGTATGTCCCCGATATCGACCATGCCTGCCTGAGGTATGTGCATAGCAAGACTGTCTATCATATGCCTCATAAGCTGACATTTCGTCACATCTATTACGACATTTTTCGATCTTGACGCGTAGGCGGTGCGCGTTCAGGACGAGCACGTGAGCACACCTTCCGCTTGCCTATCCCTTCGATCTACCCGTGGACAATCGGGCGGTGAGGGCCATGGCCTCGGGCGCGGTGATGCCCTGGCCCTTGAGAGGCGGGAGGCAGAAGAGCGGCGGGTGCTACTGGCGTCCGCCGTCCAGGCTTACTGCGACGTGGCGATCTCGGCCGGTGATCCACCCGGAGCAGCCCTACTAGGTTCTGTCCGGCGAACCATGCTGTGAAGGTGGGGCCAGATGGTGTCCGCGTCCCCTACGGTGGCATGCCATGAGGGCCTGATCATCGGCGGCAGCGGCTTCTTGGGCAGCGAGCTGGTACGCCAGGCTGCGGCGGCGGGGCTGGAGACGGCCGCGACGTTTGCCACCCGGGCTGGCGCCGCCACGGCTGCCCGGTGGTACCGCCTTGATGTCCGGGAGTCCGAGCAGGTGGCTCAGGTGATCGCGGACGTGACGCCCTGTGCCGTCATCAATGCTTCCAGCGGTCTGGCCGACTGGGCGGTCACCGCCGAGGGCGCGATTCGCGTGGCGATGACCGTCGCCCAACAGGGCTGCCGCATGGTCCACGTCTCCAGCGATGCGGTGTTCTCCGGCGTTATCTCCGGTTCTGATCTGGTCCTTGTTGTGTGAGGCACATGGGCTCATCAGTCCGTGTGACTGTGGGATATCAGCTGGTTGTGATTTGGGGGCGGATCCAGGGCGAGCGCGGCGTGGACCAGTCCGATGTGGCTGAATGCCTGCGGGAAGTTTCCAAGCAGACGCTCACCGATGGGGTCGTACTCCTCCGCGAGAAGGCCCACGTCATTGGCCAATCTGAGGAGCCGCTCGAAAAGCGTCCTTGCCTCGCCGCGCCGGCCGATCACCGCGAGCGCCTCGACCAGCCAGTACGAGCAGATCAAGAAGGCACCCTCGTCGCCGGGCAGCCCGTCCATGCCGACATCGGCACCGGCGGTGTGGTAGCGGCGCAGGAACCCGTCTGGCGTGGCGAGTTCCCTTTGCACGCTCTCGACGGTGCCGATGGCCCTCTTGTCGTCCGGCGACAGGAATCCGCTCAGAAGCAGGTGGAGGAGGGACGCGTCGAGTTCGTGCGAGCCGTAGGACTGGATGAAGGTATTGCGTTCCTGGTCGTAGCCCCGGGCGCACACATCCTCGTGGATGATGTCGCACTGCTTCTGCAGTGCTGCCAGGACCCTTTCCTCGCTGCGCCGGTTGCTGCGCCGCAGCATCTTGACGATGCGGTCAAGGGCGACCCAGGCCATCACCTTGGAGTGGACGAAGTGGCGGGGCTCCCCACGGATCTCCCAGATGCCTTCGTCCGGCTTCTTCCAGAGCCGGCAGACCTGCCGGGCCATGGCCAGCAGCAGGTCCAGGGTGCGGTCATCAGGGCTGAGACCCGCGAGGTCCGCTATGTACAGCATCTCGGCAACCTCGCCGTACACGTCGAGCTGGAACTGGCCCGCAGCGCCGTTGCCCACCTGTACGGGCCTGGAGTTCTCGTAGCCGGGCAGCCAGTCCAGTTCCGTCTCGGGGAGCTGCCGTTCGCCCGCAACGCCATACATGATCTGCAGGTTTTCCGGATCACCGGCAACGGCGCGCAGCAGCCACTCCCGCCAAGCGTGTGCCTCGTCCAAGTGCCCGGTCCGCAGCAGAGACGAAAGGGTGAACGCGGCGTCACGCAGCCATGTGAAGCGGTAGTCCCAGTTGCGGGGGCCGCCGATCTCTTCCGGCAGCGACGTCGTTGCCGCAGCCACGATTCCGCCGGTCGGGGCGTAGGTGAGGCCCTTGAGCGTGATCAGGGAGCGTCGCACGGCGGCCTCGTACGGCCCGGTGTAGGTGGTCTTCGCCGTCCAGCCACGCCAGAACCGCTTGGTGGTCTCCAGGGCGGCCTCCGGTTCCGGAAGCGGCGGTGGTGCCGCGTAGGAGACTCCCCAACTGAGGGTGAAAGCTGCTTGTTGGCCAGCCTCGATCGTGAAGTCGGTGACGATGGTGCCGTCTTGAGCACGGGTGGTGGTGGGGGGATCGGTGAGGGTGTCCAGCCAGAGGGCGTCGGGTCCTGCAGTGGCGACGATGCGTGGACCGTCATGCACCACTGAGGGTTTGATCCGGCCGTATCCGAACCGGGGCCGCAGCGATGAACGCATCAGCACCCGGCCCTTGACGCCCTCGACGACTCGGATCAGACGTGGCGGTCCGTGATGTGATGGCATGAAATCGCTTACTACCGCTGTTCCGTGCGATGTGTCCCACTCCGATTCCAGGACGAGGGAATCGCCGCGGTAGCGGCGGCGGTCCGCGGACGGCGGCACCACTCCTTCCGGCCGCGCGGGGCCCAGGCGCCAGAAGCCGTGCTCCTCGGTACCCAGCAGTCCCGCGAAAACGGCGTGCGAATCGAAGCGGGGCAGGCACAACCACTCCACTGCGCCGTTCCGGCGGACCAGGGCAGCGGTCTGCATATCTCCGATGAGTGCGTAATCCTCGATGCGGCCGGCCTGAGACCTGCGGTTCGACACATCCGGGCAACGCACAGTGGCGGCGGTGTAGGGCATGGGGCTTCCTCTGCTGTGTCAGATGCGGCGTGGGCAAGGTCAAAGGCGGCATGGCTTACCGAGGGGCGCTGGTGACGTCTGGTGAAGTATTTGGCGAGCACGTCATTGACACGGTTGAGACGCAGCCCCATCCGGACAGCGATGACACCCGGGCTCTCGCCCTGACGACGGCGGCGGAGGATCTCAGCAGTGGTGCGGTCTCTGTGCTGGTAGACGCGTATGACGTCGGTCACTTCGGTGACCGAAACGTGCAAAGCGGCTGCGATCTGGGCGGTGCTCTGGCCCCGGGTGGCCCGCGCGAGGATTTCCTGATCCCGTTGCTTCCATGGCGTCTGCTCTGGGATGTGTATGGGGGCGGCCTCGGGGTCCGGCGCGTCGAGGAGATCCTCACCGGCCTCCCGAAGCCGGGCAAGGACGGCCTCCGCACTCAGGTGCAGCACCTCTGCTGTGACGTTGCTGGAGGCCACGCTTCGGTAGACAGCGATCAGCGCCGTAGGGTCGACACCCAGCGAGTCCGGCCTCACGCGTGCCGGCAGGCCCTCTTGCGTGAGCTGGCGATGGACAAAGTTGTGGGACCGGCCCGTGAGCTGCCCGATGTGGTGATTCTTGAAACCCTGCCGATGCAGTGCCGCGACGACGCTGGCAGGCAGGGGAGTTGAGGGTCGGACGAGCTCGGGGCCCTTGTGGTGCAGATTGACGCACGGTGGTCGCAGGGTCACGCCTGCGTCGAGGAGTCGGCTGCGTGCCGTGCCGTAGGAGAGTCCGCACCGTTCGCCGGCCTCCTCGATGCTCAGTCTGCTGTCGTACAGCCTGACCAGACGGGGAACATCCGCTTCCTTGGCCAACGGGATGCCGCGGCCTCGCAGGGTCACGCCTGCGTCGAGCAGCATCTTCCGTGCCTTCGCGTACTTGTATCCGCAGAGCCAGCCGACGCGGGCGATGCTGAGGTCCAGCGCATACAGGAGCGCCATGGTGACTACGACAGGGTTTGGCGAGTGCCTTGCAGAGGCGGCGCGTATCTCCACGCCCTGGTTGCGGAGAGTGGAACTGACCCTCGGGGCAGGAATCTGGTACAGGTCCGCCAGGCGGGCCAGTGAGTACCCGCCGGACTCGTAGAGCACCGCCATTTCAGCGGCGCGGGTAGCGCGGCCTCTTCCAGCTGGCGGCTCCGGCTGCCGGGTCCGAGGTCCGACTGCCCCGTTGAGTGGGCGTAATGCGGCGGAAGCGGGCACAGGCGCTCCTTTCTGAGCGACGCGACGAAAAGGGAGGGCGGGCAGTGGCGGTGGCGGATGGTTCTTCGAACCGGCGGTCGTTGGTTATGAACTCCTTGGGCCAAGCGGGCGCCGGTCTGCGTTGCTTAAGAGGGCGGCTGTCGCGCAGACGGACCCATCCCGGACCGCAACTTGGGCAGTGGTGGGGCCAGTTGCGCGGCGGCAGGGTCACCGTCGATCCTGTGGGCAGGTATTCGGTGGGCGTCGGCCAGAGCGGATCGGCGGACTCTTCCGGGACGAAGAGCCCCAGCGGCCACCAGCGGCGATGACGGAACCCACGGGGTCGATTGGCAGGATGTCGAGTCTGCGTACTACCTGGCGTGCTTGCGGCTCAGGAACCCAGACCAGCTCGATGCCTTCGACGATCGTCTTCGTGGGCCGGTTCGGCGGCTGTCCCAGCGTCGATGGCGTACGCCTGGCTGACCATGGGGAGCCCGTCCGCTCTGGAGGATTACGATGGCTGCTCTGGTCGTGAGGTGGCGGCGGCGGGGTGGGCCTGCCCGGAGCGGGGGCTTGGCTCGGTCACCTGCGCGGTGATGGGAACCCGCCACCAGCCCCGCAGAAGGTTGTTCAGTACCCGGTTTGGCTCGCCGGCCGGTCCGAGGTGCGTGCAGCGGGAGGCGAGGGCTCCGAGCAGTGCGCGGGCCTGCATCAGGGCCAGGGGGATGCCTGCGCACAGATGTCTGCCCGAGCCGAAGGCCAGGTGCTGGGAGGCGTTGGGGCGGCGGATGTTGAACGTATCGGCTGCGACCCCCCACTTGTCGGTGTCGCGGCCGGTCGACCCGTACAGGAGCCATACCTGTTCGCCGGCCTCGATCCATGTACCGCCCAGCTGAATTCTCTCGGCGGTAAGGCGTCCGAATCCCTGTATCGGGGCCTCGCGGCGCAGGGCCTCGTGGAAGGCGTTCTCGGCTAGGGCGAGCGTGGGGTCCTGGCGGAGCATGGCCCACTGCTTTGGGTGCTGTGCGAGCTGCCTGATGGTCTCGGTGAGGCCGAGGATCGTGGTGTCGATCGCGGCGGCGGTGTAGGCGGAGGCGAGGGGGATCGCGTCGGATTCCTGGATGTCGCCGGCGTCGACCGCGCGGAAGACGGCGCCCATCCACGAGTCCTCGGCGACGGTGTCGCGGGTGACGTTCTCGTGGAGGAAGGCCACCATCGCGGACGCTGCGGGGAGGGCCTGCTGGTAGCGGTGGCCCTCGGGGCCGAAGACGTCGAACGTTGCGGCTGCACTCCCGATGAGCCGGGGCCTGACTTCTTCGGGCAGTCCCATGAGTCCCATCACGGTGTCGCTCACCATGTGCCGGGCCAGTGCCGCCGCATCGGGCGTACCGGTCCGGGTGTGCTCGTCGACGAGCTGGTCGGCCCGGGCGCGGGTCTGTTGTTCCAGGTGTTTGATGGATCGGAGGGAGAGCTGCTTGGACAGCACCCGGCGCAGACGGACATGCTGGTCGCCGTCGGAGGCCAGGACCGTCCCGGCGAGAATCTCTCGGTTGGCCAGGTCGGTGAGGGCTACCCCGTTCTCCGAGACGAAGTGCTTGCTGTCATGCAGGACGGCGTGTACGTGGGCGTAGCGGGGGATCGCCCACACGTCCTGCTTGATGAGCCGTACGGCCGGACCCATTTCGCGCAGCGCGGCGTAAGCGGGGTAGGGGTCGCGAAGGTGGGCGTCGTCGAACAGGTCCAGGGATGTACTGGGCGCCATGGGTTTCCCTTCTGGATGCTCAGGCGTGAGTGCGCGGGGATCGGTTGGTTCAGCAGGGCCACGAACAGAGCCTGAGAGGACGTCGCCTCGTGCGCGTTGTCGTGACCTAGGCGTCGATTTCGGTCATGCAGGCTCCCGGCAGGTCGGGGGTCACACAGTCGTCTCCGCGGGCCGCCGCTTCTATGACGTGCACCAGGTGCTCTGGAGTAGCCTCGCTATGCAGAACGATGCTGGCGCCGTCCTCGCCGACGTCGTTTGCCATTGAAATGCGGCTTCTGGGGCACTGTGACGTCAGAGTCCGCGAAGTGCCCGTGGCTGTCTGCGCGCGCAGATCGGCACTGATTGTCCGGCTCGTCCGTGGTGAGTGGCGGCGGCGCGGGCGTATTCAATGGGGGCCGTTCGGCTGGTGGGGCGTTATGCCTTTCGGTCTCAGTTGGTGGGGGCGGACCAGTCGCTGTGTGTCTTTCCGAGGGCGGTTTCGGCCAGTCGCAGCAGCTGAATGTCCCCGGTTCCGGCAGGTGCGTAGGTATGGAAGGCGTCGCGCACGAGCCGTTCGATGGGCCGGTTGGTCTGGAGCCCGGCTGCTGCATGGATCTCCATTGCGGTTCGGGCCGAGTCGAGCGCTGTCTCGACGCCGATGTACTTGGCGTTGATGAGATCCGCATCGCACGCCGTGCCTTGGTCCAGGAGGTGCACGGCGTGATAGGCGAGCATCCGGGCGTTCATAAGTCTGGACTGCATCTGTCCGAGTTTGCCCCGGATGGTAGGCAGATCCGACAACGGTCCGCCGTAGCGCTGGCGGTCCTGAGCGAAGCGAACAGTTTCATCCACGAGGGCCTGGTGGATGCCGAGCGATACTGCAGTTAAATTGGGGCGGCCGTAGAGCACGCTGGAGGAGTAGGCGATTGCGAGACCATCTCCCTCACGTCCGATGCGATTGGATGCCGGTATTCGGCACTCCTCCAGGACAAGCTCGCCGCAGCTGAACCCTCTCAGCCCCATGGCGGGCTCATGCGGAAGGAGAGACAGGCCATCCCGGTCCTCCTCGACGAGGAACGCCGACAGACCTTTCGATCCGGATCCAGTGCGGACAACGACCCCGTGGACGTCACCGATGTGTGCGTTGCCGACGTAGCATTTCCGGCCGTTCAGAACGTATTCGGAGCCCTCTCGCTTGGCAGTGGCCTGCATGCCGAGGACGTGCCCGCCGGATCCCGGTTCGGTCACGGCGATAGTGGGCAGGCAGGACCCATCAGCGATGCGGGGAAGCCATTCACGCCTCTGCCAGTTGTTCCCGTATCGAATGATCTTCGCTGCGCCGAGCTGGGACGCTTGGATCACGGCCCCCATAGCCGGGCTAACGCACGAAAGTTCCTCGATGATCAGGGTTTTGGCGAGGTGGCCGGCACCCATTCCGCCGTACTGCGTGTCGATCGTCGCTCCGATCCAGCCCTGTTTCGCGATCAGCGCGGAGACCTCACGCTCGACGGCCTGCGTTGCCTCCATCTCTGCGACGCGCGGCGCGACTTCGGCCTTAGCGAACTCCCGCACGAGCAGACGCAGCCGCTCGTGATCCTCCGTCAGTGGCCACATCGGCATCCTCTTCCTCTCCTTCTAGGTGAGCAACGGCATGTGCGGCTGGGCTGGTCGGCTACTGATTGCTGCGGCGGTAGATGACGTCCATGAGTTGGTTGCGTCGGTTTTTGATGAGGTCGAGCGACGCCTGGCCGGTCGAGAGCGGACGTTCCTCCGGGCCCACGAAGCACACGGTGCCCAGGACGATCCCGGTGGGCTCGTGGATGAGTGGGGCGCCCGCATAGGTACGGATACCGATGAGGTCGACCACCTCATTGCCGGCGAAGCGCGGGTAGGCGGTCACGTCGGGCAGCACCAAAGGCAGCCGCCTGCTGACGACTTCGGGGCAGTAGCCGTGATTGCGGGCCATGGTCCGGCCGACGGCGGGGATGTCTCCATCGCTCGGGCTGTGCAATCCGACGAAGCTCTGCTCGTTGGTGACGAGGTTGACCATGGCGTACGGCACACCGGCGGCGTGGGCGAGGTCGGCCGCGAAGGCGTCGAACTCCGGATCGGGCTCGCCGAGGCCGAGGCGGTGCAGAAGCCCCACGCGTGCGGGGAGTTCGATGTCCGGGGCAAGCGTACTGAGGCCGGAATCGTGATCGAAGGTCACAAGAAGGCTCCTGGAGCAGAGGGGAGGCGGGGCTTGGCAAGAGACAGGGCGTAGTCCACGAGGTGCTTGAGTACGGCGGCTGCAGACTGGGGGTCACGTGCGTTGCAGCTGAGGACTGGTGCCTCGTCGGATAGGTCAAGGGCGTCACGCACCTCGTCCTCCGTATACCGATGTGCACCGTCGAACTCGTTGACTGCAACGAGGAATGGCATGCGGCGCTGCTCGAAGTAACTGATTGCCGTGAAGCTGTCAGCGAGTCGGCGGGTGTCGGCCAGGACCACGGCGCCGATCGCTCCTTGGGCCAGTTCGGCCCAGGTGAAGAGAAAACGGTCCTGGCCCGGGGTGCCGAAGATGTAGAGGATCAGCGGGTCGGGCTCGGGAAAGGTGATGCGGCCAAAATCCATGGATACGGTCGTGGTGGTCTTGGACTCCACTCCTGCCAGGCTGTCGGTTGCACTGCTGGCTTTGGTCAGCACCTCCTCCGTTGCCAGAGGCGGGATGTCGCTGACGGCGCCGACCATGGTGGTCTTCCCGACTCCGAACCCGCCGGCGATGACGATCTTCAACAGCACGGGGGCCGCGGCGCGGTCAGGCAGCATCGGGCCACTTCCTGTGCAGAGCGTCACGGAGCTTCCAAAGCAGTTGCATGTCCGGGTCAGGGGACGTGTCGGACGCAGCTATGGTGAGGGCGCCGATTTCGATGAGGTCGGACACGAGGACCTTGGCGACCTGTACGGGCTGTCGCAACGTGCCAGCGATTTCCGCGACCGAACGCGGCTCGCTGCAGCACAGCGTGAAGGTTCGCTCTGCTTCGGGCATGAGGCCACGGGGAGGCGAGGCGACTCCGGCCAGCAACAGGGTGACCAACCGCAGGTTGTGACGGGGTCGGGTCCGGCCTCCTGTGATCGCGTAGGGGCGCACGTCCGAGTCGGCCTCGGTGGCCCACGGATCTCCGTCCAGACCAGCCATGTCAGTGGCCGATGACGGAGGCATCGCCTCGCCGGGTCGGGATGACGAGGTGTTGGGCGACCGAATTGATCAGGAGACCCATCTCGTACCCGATCAGGCCCATATCGGCGTCAGGCTTCGCCAGCACGCCCAGTAGCGTCCCCACGGTGTCCGGATCAGTTCCCGGTCGCATCGCCCCGGCAGGCAACCCTCTGCCGGCACTCATTACGAAGAGCGAGGTTGCATCGTGCTCAATGACGACCTGCTTCACCCCGCCTTTGCTCTCCGGCTCGCCAACAACACTGCCGAGACCGTTCCCCAGGGAATAGAGCCCAGTCATTCGGGCGGCCACGGACTCAGCGGTGATATCTGCCATCTGCGAGTGGGACAATCGGATGCCGTCGTTGGAGGCGAGTACAGCACTCCAAACCCCCGGTACGCGTCCCGTGAAATCGTCGAGCAGCCAGTCCAGCGAAACCGGCTGTTGCACAGTCATTTCCTGCTTCATCGGATACTCCATACGGTGAGTGCCCAGCCCCTCGGGGACGGGCGCAACTGACCTGCGGTGGACTGGTGAGGTACTCAGGTCTTCGCGGCCCCGTTGCCAGGCGGCATCGCGCGCTGGATACCAGCTGTATAGCTGGCCATCAAGCCGACGCTTGCCCCACCGGACGGCGCCTCCCGGCGACTGACATCCGTGTCCGCGCCCATCGGGCGCTGCGCATCGCTGCGCCGGGGGAGGGCCGGTCTATCCCTCGATGCCGAGTGCCCTGGCACGGAGCTGCTCCGGCGTTGAGGCGGGGGAGCTGCTCCTGTCGCGGGGGCAGGCTGCTGGTGTGCCAGAGCTTCCGTCGCGCGTGCCTTGAGGGGTTGGGGGGCTGAGGGAGGAGCCATCTCGGCCTGCGGCTGTGGCCTGGCTGCCGTGCGGACAAGCAGCGCGCTGGGTATGACAACGACTGCCTTGGTGCCGCCGAGCAGGCTCGGGCCCAGCGCAATCTTGATGTGGTGCCGCCGCGCGAGCCTGGCAGCGACGAGCAGCCCGATGCACCCCTGTCTCAGCCGCTCGGCGAGGTCGATCTCCTCTGGGAAGGTGAGCAACTGGTTCATCTGCTTCAGCCGGTCCGAAGACATTGGCAGACCACGGTCCTCGATCTCGATGGCCAGCCCCGCAGGTGCCTGGTCAACTCGTATCAGCACTTGAGTGGTCGGGGGAGAGAACTTAGCGGCGTTTTCCACCAGTTCAGCGAGCAGGTGGACTACGTCAGGTCCGGCGTACCCGGGAAGGGACAGATGGGCGACGTCCGGTGTCGGCGGATGCAGTCGGACGCGGGGATACTGCTCGATCTCTTGCACGGCCTGGCGTGTCACGGCCACGAGCGACAGCGGCTTGTCAGCCGTTCGGGGGACGTGCCCGCCCAGGACAGCGATGCTCTCCGTAGCGCGCCGACTCCGGGTGACCAGGTGATCGATGACAAAGAGCGCGTGCATAAGGTCGGGGTCCTCGACGCCGGCTTCCAGGTCGGACAATGCGACAAGGGTCCTGCTGACCAGCGCGTGAAGGCGCCGGGCAATGTGCACGAAGGCATCGGCTTCCGCCTGCGGATCGCGTGTGGCTGACCGCTCCGCTGCTAGACCGGTCACCGCCTGCGCTGCGGCAGCCCTTGTGTGGCTCAGCAGGTGAGCGAGACCGGCGAAGGAGTCGGCTGCCTCTTCAGACATCAAAACGAACGTTTGGGCGTGGGAGTCCTCCGCTTGGTCAGCCTGGCCAAGCAACTGCCCTACGCCCTTGCGGATCTCCTGGACATCTTCCTTGTACCGCATCAGCCACTGGTGGGCCTTCGCCCGCTCATCCGCCTGAAGTCGGAGTATCTCGACAGCGACAGCGTGTGCTGAACGGCGAGCCCCGAAACCTACGCCGGCGCACACCAGCCCCGCCCCGGCCAATATCCACGCCGTGGCTGAATCAGTCAGGACGCGGGTTGCCCATATGGCGCCGAGGATGATGCCCACAGCCAGCGCGGGCAGTACCGCCAGGCGAATCAGCCTGGATCGAAGGACCTGTTCGTGGTTCAGGCCGCGTCGGTGCTCGGCAGACATTCGGTGTGAACGGCGATGCATGGGAATCCCCGGGGCGAGGTACTGAAGCGGGAGCCACCAGTGTCGGAGTGCCGGACCGTAGCCGACGGGGGTGCGGCGTGCGGGGCGGGACTTGTGACCCTGGTGGCGGTCTAAGGGTGTGACCGTGCGCAAGCAGGCTCAATGCGGCAACCAATGAAGGGCATCGCCGTCGGTCACACGGACAGTCTGAGCTGTTCCGGCTATGGCGAATATTGGGTTACCAATATTGGGATCCCAATAAGGTGTGCTGCAGGCAGAGTTGGACGTTCGGACGCTGTCGAAAGGGGGATCGAAGTGCAGAGAGAAGTCCGTAGATGCCTGCAGTGCGGCAGTCAGGTGAGCCAGTACAACCCCACGAGTGTCTGCGCCCCGTGTGCTCGGATGTCGTACCCGCAGGTGCCCGACCACGCGTGGCGGGACCAGCGCGTACGTAGGGCGCTGCAGACATGGGACTTCGGCGCCATCAGCAAGCTCATCAGGGAAGCGACATCGCTGAAGCAACGACACATCGCCCTGCTGACGGGGTTAAGTCAGCCCTACGTCTCGCAGCTTGAGAGGGGCACGTACTCGCTCTCTGCCCGTGAGGCCATCGTTGACTTCTTGTCGGGTCTGTCCATGCCGGACGACCTCGCTGTTGACCTTATTGCGCCCTTGATCGGTCAGAATCGTTCGGAATGTGTACCTTACGTCGATCTCGACCCGATGTTGCCCTGGACGGCGGACCGTATGGTGGCCGCACTGGACGTTGCGGCAGGAGGTGGGGCGGTGAACCGGCGAGGCTTTCTGGCACTCAGCGGTGCCGAGCTGATGGGGCATGTCTTTCAGTGGAGTACCACGGAGCCGGAACCCGAGGAAGACGTCGAGCTGCCTGAGCCGGGTGCCAGGATCGGGACCGCTCTGCTGAGTGCCGTACAGTCCACAACTGACGCTCTGCGAATGACAGACGCTAAAGACGGCAGCGGCGGCCTGGCGCAGACCGCGAAGGCACATCTCGACTTTATGCGAGGTATCGGAAGGTCCAGCAGTTACAGCGACGCCACAGGACGGAACCTTGCGGCGGTCATCGCTGATACGAGCATCCAGGCCGGCTGGTTCCACTTCGACGCGGGTGCGCACGACCAGGCGCAGGCTTACTTTTTGGCCGCGCTCCGCGCAGCGCGCACGGCTCAAGATGTCCGGCTAGGGGCCGGCGCGCTCTCGTACATCGCCATTCACGGCTACTCAACCGGTTCCCCGAGAGAAGCGGTCGGAGCAGCGCAAGCTGCGCGGCAGAAGCTGCGGGGGCTCAATGCGCCCGCCCTGGAAGCAATGCTGTGCACACGTCAGGCTCGCGGCCACGCAAAGATCGGCGAGGATCGGCAAGCGCGAAACGTCCTAGACCGGGCGGAGGAGTTGTGCGCACTTGGGGCGGGTGAAGACGACCCACACTGGCTGTACTGGATCAACCCTGGTGAGATCCACGGCCAACGCGGGAGTTGCCTCTTGGACCTCGGCGACTTCCAAGGCGCGACCCGGTCGTTCGCGGGCGCTCGCTGTGCCATGAATCCCGACGAGACACGTACGTGCGCACAGTTCCTAGCCCGCGAGGCCACTGCGCACATGCGGACGGGTGACCCAGAGGCAGGGTGCGCAGCCGGTCATAGGGCACTTGACATGGCCGAGCGCGTCGACTCGGCACGCCTGACCGACCACATCAGCACCATGCTCGACGAAGTCCGTCCCATGGCCAACACCCCTTACGCCCGCGATCTCCTGGAGCGGGGCCGGACAGTGCGAGGAGTGCCCAGCCCGTGATATTGGTCCTGTGGGACATCGATCGGACACTGCTGTATGTCGGCGGTGTCGACCGGCTCGTCTACCAAAAGGTCTTCGAAGAGGTTGTCGGTAGGAGGGCTCAGGTACTACCTGCCCGAGGGACGGGCGTGACCATGCCGCTCGCCGTGCGGCAACTGCTGACAGATAACGGCGTAGCCGACGCCGTGGTTGATGAGCACACACGGCGCATCGTTCAGCTCCTGCCGGAACGCCTGGCCGATCACGCCGATGAACTCAGGAGTGAAGGCGTTCTCATGCCAGGTGCAGTTGAAGCCCTGTCCGCTGTGTCTGAAACGGCAGGGCTCGTGCCGACCGTCGTCACGGGCAACTTGCGGGGCAGCGCGGAGACCAAGCTCCGTACCTTCGGTCTCCATAACTACGTCGACATGGAGGTGGGCGGCTACAGCTCGGATGACCAGTACCGTCCTGCACTGGTCGGCGTAGCCCAAGCGCGGGCGAGAGGCAAGTACGGGCACGAGTTCACCCGTGACAATACGGTGATCATCGGCGACTCGCTCGAAGACGTCAGAACTGGTCGGCAGGGTGGCGCTCGCATCATTGCTGTGGCGTCAGGCACCACAACTGCTGACCAACTGTCGCTTGCTGGTGCGGACAAGGTACTGACAGACCTCAATGATGCTGAGGCTATCCTCGCGGCCATCCACGCACTCGATGCGAGGTGATCGTGACCACGCCGCACTCCAGACCCCCATTATGGCCAGAGTCGTTCGTGAAGTAGCAGGGTCGGCGGCTGGTCAGCGTGCCGACCTGTCGGCGGGCGGGCGCTGGCCTTGTTGCGGTCTGGCATGCCGAGCAGCTGCTGTTCGATTGGGGTGGTGGAGGGATCATCCAGGACTTGAGGCCATCTCCGAGTGAATCGGGTTGGCCGAAAAGGGGAGCGGGGCGCTCAGGATTGCTCGGCGGTGACCTTCCGGAGCCAGCGGCGCGTCTGCCGCCGGTTGGCCAGCAGCACCATGTCGGCTCGGCCAGCGGCGAACTCCTCGATCTTGGCCATCACCCGGGGCGCATCTTGCGGCGGTACGTCGCGACGTACTTGACCGCGACGGCCGCTTCGGGATCCGTCAGTGCCTCGATGCGAGGGTCCGCGAGAGCAGCGAAGCCCACCACTGGGCGAGAGGGCTCTCGGTGAGGACCTGAGCGCCGGTTCACGGAGTACGTCAAGGGCGGCGGCGTACAGCTTGTTCGCGGTCTCCGTCATGACCGGCCACCTTCCCTGTCCGCACTGCGGGGCGCGGGGGCGGTGACCGGCAGGGCCAGTTCCGGTCTGGCGGTGATGGCGTCGCGCAGGAAGCTGCGCTTGGAGTAGAAGGTGTGCTGCTGGGCCCATCCGCGGGCGGCGAGCTAGCTGCGGAGCCAGTCATCGATGCGCTCCATCTCGCGCAGCACCTCGTCCGCGTCGTGGTCCAACACGCTGCGCGAGCGTCTGTATTCCAGCTCACACTGCGAGAGCAGCACCTCGGGTGCCGTCAGGAGGGAGCAGCGGTCGAAGAAGATGCCGTAGACGTGGCCGGTACGCATCGACTCGCACTGGACGTCGTAGCGGACGCGCTGGAAGGGCGGCATGGCCTGCGCCTGGAGTCCGAGTTCTACACGCAGGTACTCCTCGAAGCCGTCGGGGGTGATATCGATGCCGGACGTCAGGTCCTCTCGGGCGCAGGATTCGACGCACGTGCTGGCCCCCGTGTTGTTTGTCCTCTCTTCCGACTCAGCGTGGGCGGGATGACATCGGCCATTGGCTGAACGGCGCCGTTCCCAGCTCCTTCGAGCTTCCCGAAACTGCTGCGCTGGACAAGAGAAGGGCCATGGCAGCAGCACGGAAGCGGCGAGGATCGGCCGCGCGGAAGGGGCGCCAGCGACAGCTCAAGGCCAGCGCCGTCGGTGGGGCGTGATCGTCGCCTTGCTGGTGGTGTTCTGGGCGGTGATCTGGCCGTATCTCGTGGGCGCGCTCGTTTTCGGCGGCGCTGTTGTCGGCGGGTGGTGGATGTGGCGGACGGATCGGCTGATCAAGGGCGGCGACGGCGGTGGCGGCAGGACGAGGCAGTAAAGGCCGGGCACCGGACGCTCACCGAGGTCGATGCGATGACGGGTACGGAGTTCGAGGACTTCGTGGTGGGCCTCTGCCGGCGGGACGGATGCAGCGACGTGCGGAGAGTCGGCGGCTCCCACGACAACGGCGCGGACGTGCTGGGGCGACTTCCTGATGGTCGGAGCATGATGATCCACTCCGCGCGCTACACGCCGAAGAGCAAGATCCCCAGCCGGGAGGTCCGTGACCTTCTCGGGGCGAAGGTGCACTTCAAGGTCGACGCGGCGATCTTTGTGGCCACGACGTACTTCAGTGGGCCGGCTGAGAGGTTCGCCACGGAGAACAACACCCTCGCCGTCCACCGTGATCACCTCGGTCTGTGGAACAGCGGCGCCTCGTTGCAGTCGCTCGGTGTGGTGAACGGTTCGGGGCAAGGCGACCGCCAGCATCGGGCTCGATGGAAGGAGACGTACGAGTAGGAGCCGCAGACGGCCGGAAAACGACGGCTCCGGAGTGGGTGGAGTGGCCGGGGTGGGTGTCCGGCATCGGTACCCTGGAGCGCATGTCTACTGCCCCAGTTCGCGTTCGTTTCGCCCCGTCCCCGACCGGCATGTTCCATGTCGGTGGTGCACGGTCCGCTCTCTACAACTGGGCGGTCGCACGACAGTCCGGCGGCACGTTCGTCCTGCGGATCGAGGACACCGACGCGGCCCGGAACAAGCCGGAGTGGATCGACGGCATCATCAGCGCTCTGGCCGCGATCGGCATCCACAGCGAGGACTCCGCGTTCGAGGGGCCGTACTTCCAGTCGCACAACGCCGACCGACACAGCGAGGCCGCTCAGCAGCTCTTCGCGGCCGGCCGGGCGTACTACTGCGACTGCACCCGGGAGCAGCTGAAGGAGCGCACGGGGTCGGAGCACCTCGGGTACGACGGGTTCTGCCGGGACCGGGGGCTGGCCTTCGAGGAAGGCCGTGCGCTGCGGTTCCGGACACCGGACGAGGGCGAGACCGTCGTGGTCGACCTGGTCCGCGGGGAACCGGCGTTCCCGAACAGCGCGATCGAGGACTTCGTGATCGCCCGCGGTGACGGGTCTCCGGTCTTCCTGATCGCGAACGTGGTCGACGACCTGGACGAGGGCATTACACAGGTCATCCGGGGCGAGGAGCACCTGTCGAACACGCCGAAGCAGCAGCTGCTGTGGGAGGCGCTCGGCGCCAAACCGCCGGTGTGGGCGCACCTGCCGGTGATCGTGAACGAGAAGCGGCAGAAGCTGTCCAAGCGCCGCGACAAGGTGGCGCTGGAGGACTACCTCGGTGAGGGGTTCCTGCCCGAGGCGATGGTGAACTACCTCATGCTGCTCGGCTGGGGCCCGGGCGGCGACCGGGAGATCATGCCGTACGAGGAGCTGGAGCAGATTTTCCGGATCGAGGACGTCAACACCGCCCCGGCGTTCTTCGACGTGAAGAAGCTGACGGCGTTCAACGGCGACTACATCCGCGCCTTGGCGCCGGAGCAGTTCGCCGCGGCGTGCGCGCCGTGGCTCGTCGCCCCGTACGCGCCGTGGCAGCCGGAGGCATTCGACGGGGCCGTCTTCGAGACGGTGGCGCCGTTGGCCCAGACGCGGCTTGCGCTGCTGTCGGAGATCACCAGCTACGTGGACTTCCTGTTCCTCGACGAGCCGGTCGAGGACGAGGCGTCGTGGAACAAGGCGATGAAGGCGGGCGCCAGCGACGTCCTGCGTGACGCCCGTGCCGAACTGGCCACCGTCACAGACTGGAAGGCGGACGACCTGAAGGCCGTCCTGCTCACCGTCGGTGAGAAGCACGGGCTGAAGTTGGGCAAGGCCCAGGCACCCGTCCGGGTCGCGGTCACCGGCCGAACGATCGGACTCCCGCTGTTCGAGTCCATGGAGCTGCTCGGCCGGGACCGTGTGCTGGCCCGTCTGGACGCCGCGGCCAAGAAGCTGGCCGCATAGGCGTAGCCGGTCAGGCGACCTTCGTGAGGAGGTCGCCCCAGGCGCTGCCGAAGTAGTTCAGGTCAAACCGGGCCAGGGTCTCGTACGCGGTCTTGGCCTCGGCCTGGGGCATCGCCGCGCGTTCCAGGACCTGCGCCCGCAGGCGGCCGAGGTCGGGGGCCGGCTGGCCGGTCAGCGCGGCGAGGTCGCCGAGCCCGGCCACCGGACGGATCAGGCAGGGCAGGCCGAGCAACAGGGCCTCGGCCGCGCAGCGGCTCCAGCCCTCCCGCATCCGGGGGAGGAAGACGCCGACGTCGCAGGCGCACAGCAGCCGCAGGTACCGCTCGCGCTCCACGTCGTAGTGGGCGCCGTCGAAGCCGATGGTGTTGCTGCCGCTGGTGATCACCCGCAGCCCGGAAGCGTCCGCCAGTGCTGCCGCGACCTCCTCGGTGCCCTTCCAGTGCACGGCCTTGCCCGCGTAGACGCCGATCACGCCCGAGGGCAGTCCGAACTCGGCACGGCACTCGGCCCGGTCGTAGCCACGTGCCCGCTCGACCTCGGCCATGTCGAAGGCGTTGTAGATGACCTGTACGTTGTGCACGCCTCGGGCGCGGAGGAAGTCGGCCCAGTACGGGGCGACGCACACCACGGCGGCGCACTGCGGCAGGACCTGGAACAGCCGCTCCCAGAGCATGGCCTCGACGGGAGTGGAGTCGTGCTGCAACGGCTCATAGTGGTGCAGGAGGAACACCGTGCGGGCCCTCATCGCGGGTGTGAAGAGCAGCAAGCTCAGGTCGTCCCAGACGAAGGAGCCGGTTGCGCTGTCCATGGCCCGTATGGTCGGGGCCAGGCGGGCGAGGTGGCGGAGCTTGCGCCAGCGGCGGACACGGTAGGTGCGCTTGTGGTCCGGGACCGTGCGCCATTCCACGTCGTCGGCCGTAGCGTCGTGGAGCATCCTCAGGTAGACACGGCCGCCGGTCCGGCCGACCGGTTCCATCGAGTAGATGACCCGTTTCACGAACGTACCTCCTGTTGGTGTCGGACGTACTCGGCGTGGAGCAGAGCGTGTGCGGCTCCCAGCTCAGGGCTGAGGGGACGAGCGGCCTCGGCGAGCGGGAGGTGGAACTCGGTCAGGTTCCGTACGAACTTTTGCCGACGCTCACGGTTCGGAGAGGCGGCCAGGTCGCGCAGGTTGTGGATGCGGTCGGCGAGTCGTACGAGGAGCTCCTCCGCAGGAAGTGCGGCCGTCTTCATGCGCCAGCGAGTCTCGTCGCCGGGCGCCTTCAGGCGGCGTTCGACCCGGTGGTCAGGCGTCATCGCGCGCAGGCGCGCGGCGAAGGCTCCGCCCAACTGGTGGGTGACGAGAGCCTCCGAGCCCGGATCGACCTCCAGGGCGTCGTGCAGGAGTCCGAGAAGGAGCGTCTCGGGCTGCGTGACGCCGAGCTCGGAGCGCAGGATCGTGACGACAGCGAGCGGGTGCTGGATGTAGGGGGTGCCCTGGTCCCGGGTGTGTCCGGCGTAGATCGTAAGGGCCAGGCCGACGGCCACGCGGGCGCGAGAACGGTCCTCGCCGGACCATGCGGTGGTCCCGAGCGAGGACAGGACGTGGGCCAGATCGATGGCGACCATCACCGTCACCCTTCTCGTACCGACGGCTGGGTCTGCGCACGGGGATTGGGGACGTGGTCGGCGAGCAACAGCGTGTCGCCGACGGCGAGCGCGTCGAGCCCAAGGTCGACCGCGGCGGGGACGGCTTGCTCGGCGGTGCGCAGGATGGGGGTGCCCTTCCTATTGAAGGAGGTGTTGAGCAGGAGCGGCAGGCCAGTGTGCTGGTGGAAGTGCTCCAGGAGTTCGCGGAGCCCCTGGTGGTCGGCGGCGACGGTCTGGGCGCGGGCGGTGCCGTCATGGTGGGTGACTGCGGCGATGCGGTCGGCTCGGCATCTCCGGACACGGGCGACGCGGTTCATGAAGGGGTCGCCTGCCGACATGAACCAGTCCGTGGCGTGCTCGGTGAGGACCGCCGGGGCGAAGGGGCGGTATTCGGCTCGCTTCTTGATCGCGTTGAGGCGGTCGCGCGTGGAGGCGTGGCCGGGGTGGGCGAGGATTGAGCGGTGCCCGAGGGCCCGTGGCCCGAATTCGAGCTGCCCCTGTACCCAGCCGACGATGTGGTGCTCTGCGAGCAGCGCGGCCACTGTGGGCACCAGACTCGCCCCGAGGCTGGTCAGGGCGCGGTAGCCGGACGGCATCGCCCCCGCCGGCAAGGTGCCCGGGTAGGGGCCCCAGGCCGCGTCGGTCTGCGCCGGAAGGCGATCCTGCCCAAGCTGGTAGTGCCAGCCGTACAGCGCGGCACCGACGGCAGTGCCCGCGTCGTGCGGCGCCGGTGCTACGAAGAGGGTGTCGAAGCCGCTGTCGGCGGCTAGCCGGCCGTTGAGGTGGGAGTTCAGGGCGCATCCGCCCGAAAACACCAACGCGGAGGTTCCGGTGAGCCGTTGCAGGTGGCGGGCGATGTGGACGACCGATTCGGCGAAGACCTCCTGGACGGCGGCTGCCAGGTCGGCCCGTTCGCGTTCGGGCTGCTCCGCGACATTGTCGGCGGTCCAGGCCCGGCCGCCGAGCAGCAGCGGTGTGCCGCTGTCCGCCGAGCCCCAAGGGTGGTCGATGCGGATCTCGCCATCGTCGCCGAGCCGGATGAGCTCGCGGACCTGCGCTCCGTAACGCTGGGGGTCACCGAAGGCCGCGAGCGCCATCATGCTGCCTTCGGGCTCGTCCCCGGGCGGGATCACCCGCCGGGCGAGGTTTCGGTAGAAGTGTCCGAGGGAGGAGTGGACGCGCCGTGGCCCGGCGGGGCCGGGGACCACGGTCGGCATGCCCTGGTGGAGGCGGTCGATGCGGTCGGGCCGCAGGTCGTAGCCCGTGATGCGCTCGCGGCCCGGCCCGAAGTCGGAGCCGAGGGAGGAGCCGCCTGCGTCGATGACCAGCCCGGCTGCGTGGTCGTGTCCGGAGAGCAGGTAGCCGGAGAGGACATGGGCCGTGTGGTGGGAGAGGAGGCGGAGCTGTTCGCCGAGCGGGGCGGGCAGGAGGGCGGCGAGTTCGTCCCGCTCCTCGGCCAGCCACCAACCGGCGGCGGGGTTGGGGCGCATGGAGGCCGCCCACACGGCGTCCACGTCCTGCGGTTCGATGCCAGCTGCGGCCAGGCACCACTGGAGCGCACGGGTGGGGGCGGTGAGTGTGCCCTTGCGGGTGGGGTGGTTGTGCTTGACGCCGCTCCAGCGTTCCTCTTCGGCGGCGTAGAGACGGCCGTCAACGACTAAGGCGGCGGCGGTGTCGTGGTGGAAGTTCAGTCCGAGGACTGCGGGCATGGTCGTGTACCTCCGGTCTGGGACTCAGATGGTGAGGGCGGGGGCGGGGAGGAGGGCGGCGCCGGAGTCGGTGTACTCGTGGCAGCGCGAGCAGAACCGGAAGTGGTGGCCTCGGGGCGCGAACACCTTGGCCGCGAAGTCCTCGTCCCAGATGCTGAATTCGCTGTCGTCCTTGGCCATGGCGTTGAAGCAGCGGTAGCAGGACCCGTCCATCTCGATCATCAGGTGCTGGTCGAGGTAGCGGTCGCAGATGCCGCGCAGATCGTTTGCCGACTGGCCGACGTCGACGTGGTGCACGTGGTTGGTGACGTGGATCGCGCCGTACCTGTCGCACAGCTGTGCAAGCGCCACGAGCTTGGAGGAACTGATGCCTTCCAGGACGCTGTTGACGACCACGGTCTTCCCGGCTGCGCGAAGGCGGGGGACGACGGCGTGCACCTCGGCGTAGTTCTCGTGCTCGTCGTCGCAGCCGATGAGGATCTGGTCGTACGAGCGGAGCGCGGCCTCCATGATCCGCTTGTTACGGGCCAGGGTGATGGCGTTCGTGCCCAGGACCATGACCTTGTCCGGCAGGTGGGTGCGTGCCGCTTCGCTGAGCGCTGGGAAGTCCCGGTGAACGGTGGGCTCACCGCCGTTGATGTGCAGCTGCTGGAAGGGGATGGTCTCCAGCCGGGTGAGGATGGTGGAGAAGAGCTCCAGGGACATGTTCTCGCCCTGGGCGCCGTCGGCGAAGATGCAGAAGTCGCAGGACCGGTTGCACTTCGTCGTGATCTTGATCTTTGCCGTCTTGAGGGCGCGTGGGAGGGATGCACGCGAGGGCATGGCGAGGCTCCTTGTGTCAGGGGTGGAGGTCACTGGGCGCGAGGCTGAGGAAGTCCTGCACCGTGGACTTCTGTCGGTGCCAGCGAGCGAGGGTCGCGCGTAGGGTGTCGGCGGTCGTCGGTCCGGTGGGGATCAGCCCGGCCATCCGGGCGGCCAGCCGTTGGACGGGAGTGGCCTCGTCCTCCGCGAGCGCGTTCAGGGTCCGCGCGGCGGATCGGAGTTCCTTCGCCTCCCTCCGGATCAGGTACTCGGTCGCGACGCCGGGCGGCGGATCGAGGTAGTACAGCCATCGGGCGACGCGTACGCGGAGCATTCCGGCGGTCATCACCCAGTCGGTACAGGTGGACTCCTCTCGCTTGTCGGCGGGCCGCTCCACGTCGGGAACGCGGCGCATGGCCGCCTCCAGGGCGACATGGGCAGAGCGGAGCAGGTGGCGCGGACTCCGGGGACGCGCGTCGGGTGCGTCCTCGGAGTGCCGGAGGAACAGCTCGGCATACCGGTCCAGTCCATCCGGGCGCCACTGGGTGAGGGCGGCCGTCTTGCCGGGGCAGCGGGTCCGTGTCGCGAGCGCGGCGGCGGCGAACCAACACGGGGCGAGGTAGTGCCAGGCCACGCAGTGGCGCCGGTATGCGGTGATGTCCGCGACCACGTTGTCCGTGCTGTCCGCCGCAAGCTGGTACCGGCCGCCCAAGCGGGCCTGGAGGATTCCTCGGTAGAACCGCTCGTCGACCTCGCACCAGGACGCCATCTGGGCCTGGGACTTCCAGCGCTGGAAGTCCCGGGCGCTCCCGCTGATCAGCGACCAGGTCGCGAGCTCGGGCGCCGAGACGAGCCGGCCGTCCGCCTCGGCCAGGGTGAACACGAAGCCGGGCGGATGCTCCAGCAGACGCCTGTGGGAGACCTCCTGGGCGACCGCGGCGGCGTGCGCGGCGACCAGGCGCTGATTCCACTCCTCCCAATCCGCGGGGGCCTCGGGAAGGAGAACACGTACGTCGACGTCGGAGTGGGGAGCCAGGAGGTCGGCCGACTGCCACTTGTGGGTGAGCATCACCGCACCGACGCCGTGGGCCTCCAGCTCACGCTCGTACAGCGCTTCGAGCCCCGAGTAGAGGGGCGGCGCCTCAACCACGACCATCACCGCTCCCCGGTGGAGGCGCGGGCGCAGGAGGACCGGGCCGTGTCCGTGGCGAGGATGGGGAGCATGGGCAGGACCGGGGCGCCTTCGGGGCGTTCCATGCGGTCCCAGCGCAGGTCGTAGTCGACGTAGTGGAAGCCCTGCCAGGCGTCGTTTGTGTTGCGTTCGAGCATGGCTTGGAAGAGGTGGGCGAAGGCGTCGCCGAGGGTGCCGTCGGCGAGATGGGGCTTCAGCGGGATGTCGCGGTTGTGGAGGATGCAGGGGCGGGCCACACCCGTGGGGGTGATCTTGATCCGGTTGGCGTCGGAGCAGGTGGCGCAGCTGGAGTTGGAGATGAAGCCGATCGAGCCGGCCCAGCCTTTGGGGCTCAGGTAGCGGCCGGGGCTGCGGACGCCGAGCTGGTCCCGGGGGACCTCGCCGGCGTTCGCGAACCACTCGTGGAGACGGCTGCGGACGTCCGCCTCACTGATGAACTCGGTGTCGAACAGGGCCTGTGCGGGGCCGATGTTCTGGAGTTCGATGAGGCGGACGGCGATGGGCAGGTCGCGGGCGAGCTCCGCCACGGCGAAGGCGTCGTCCAGGTAGGTGCGCTGGAGAACGCAGTTAACCTTCACTCGCAGGCCGAGGGAGAGAGCGGTGTCGAGTGTGCGCCGGGTGGTGCGGGGGTCGCCGCCGCCCATGATCGCGGCGGACCGTGTCGGGTCGAGGCTGTGGAGGCTGAGGTTGAGGTACGTCAGGCCGGCGCGGTGGAGTTTCTCGACGCTCAGCCCGCGGCGCAGGTTGCCGTGGCTGGTCATGCCGATCGCGGAGTCGGGCCCGAGGCCGTCCGCGAGGCCCGCGATCACGTCGAGGATGTCTGCCCGCAGGGTCGGTTCGCCGCCGGAGCAGTGTGCCTTCCTGATCTTCCAGGCTCCGGCCTCGGCGGCGATGGCCGCGTAGTCGGAGGCGGTCAGGGGGCGGTCCTTGTGTCCGTAGTCCGGCATGCAGCGGGGCTTGCAGAACACGCAGTCGAGGTTGCACAGGGAGTTCAGGGTGAAGGCCAGGTAGGGGTGGTTGCGGCCGGTCGCTGCGAAGGCGGCGACGAGGTCGCGGTGGTATGCGGTGTGCATCGGGTCAGCCTCCTGCGAGGGGAAAGCGGGCATCGGGGATCTCGGCCAGGCCGTTGAGCGGCTGGCCGGCGAGGTAGTGGTGCAGGTTGTTGGTGAAGAACGCGACCGCCTCGTCCATGTAAGTGCGGCAGAGCATCGAGCTCTTCGGTGTGAGCGCGACCCGGGGGTGGAGCCGCAGTGGATGGTGGGCGGGCAGGGGTCTCGGGTCGAAGACGTCCAAGGCGGCACCTCGGAGGTGACCGGCGTTGAGGGCGGCCAGGAGGGCCAGCTGGTCGACGGTTGCCGCGCGGCCGAGGTTGAGGAAGAGAGAGCCGGGCTTGCAGGCCGCGAAGAGGTCGTGGTCGAAGAAGTGGTCCGTGGCCCGGGTGGCGGGCAGCAGATCTACCACCACGTCGGCCACGGCGACCGCTTGGTGCACCGCTGAGGTGTGCATCCACGTGATCCCGTCCCCAGAAGCTGCGGGCGGTGTCCGGCGTACTCCGATCACGTCCATGCCGAAGGCTCGGGCGGCACGGGCGAGGTGTCCTCCGATGCTGCCGCAGCCGACGATGGTCATCGTCGCCCCGGCCAGGTCGAAGAACTCCTCGGCCAGGTCGTCCTTCCACCAGGTCCGGTTTGCCTGGACGCGCTGGCTCGTGAACAGCCCGCGGGAGAAGCCCAGGATCAGCCCCATGGCGTGCTCGGCCATGGGCCGGCCGTGGAACCCGTACGAGCGGGTCAGAGCCACGCCGGCGGAGTGGGCCTCGGCGGCGGGCAGATGGTCGGTGCCGGCGGCCGGGGAGGCGATCCACTTCAGATGGGGCGCGCCGGCCAGCCACGACGGCTCGAACCTCCAGCCGAAGTAGACGTGGGCGTCGGCCAGCCGGTGCGGCACGTCCTCCTCGGTTGCGGTGCGGAACTCGACGTCAGGGAAGGCGGCATGCAGAAAATGCTCGTGCTCGGCGGACAGCCGCCAGAAGGAGTGCGGGGACTCCAGGCTGATGAGCACCACCGGCCGGTTCATCGAGCCCTGCTTTCTGCGGTGAGCGAAGGCACCAGAGCCCACGGGGTGATGCGACCGATGACGGAGGCGATGCTGGCCTCGTAGTCGTGGCGCGAGTGCACCAGGGCCGTCCCGGCGTGCCGGAGGCGGTCGCGCTCTCGGGGCAGGGCGGTCAGGGCACGGTGAATGGCGGAGGCCAGGGACCTGGGATTCCCCGGAGCGGCGGTGAATCCAGTCTCGCCTTCGATGACGGTCTGGGCCAGTCCGCCCGCCGTGGTCGCGACGACCGGGCTCGCGCCTGCCGCGAACGCCTCCAGGGGTATCCGCCCGAAGGGCTCCTCACGTGAGGGAACGACGACCGCACGCAGGGCCGGGCTGTGCAGCCAGGCGCGGACCGCAGGGGTGAAGCGGGTGATCAGCGTTGCGTCCAGGCCGCATGCGAGGATGCGTGCGGCCAGGTCCTCCTGGTACGGAGTGGGGTGTTCGTGATCGTCCGAGGTCACGGCCGCCAGCAGCAGGTGCGGAACGCGGACCCCTCGTACCTTCAGAACGTGCAGGGCCTCCAGGAGGTCTTCGAATCCCTTGGTGGGCACGGCGCGTCCCATGGCCAGAAGGAATCCGGCTCGGCCGCTGAAGGGCAGGGGCGGCATGCTCGCCGGCCTGGTCATCTCCTCCTGGATCAGCCCGTTCGGGATACTGACGATGCTCGCCCGCGGGACGGCGCAGCTCGTGACGAGGTGGCCTCGCATGTGGGTCGAGATGGCGCCGATCCGACCGCCCCGGGCGGTCGCCGCCCGCAGGGCGTCGCGCTCCCAGCTGACTCGGGACAGGTCCTTAGGCCGTGCCAGCGCCGCCGTGGAGCGGGGGACGAGCAGCAGGTCCATGGTCGGGGACGTGTAGGGGGCGAGCCCGAGGAAGGGGACATCGAGGCCGATGAGAAGGCAGCGGCTGGCGCGATCTGCGATGCGCATGGCTGCCTCGCCCGCCAGGTCGCACAGTTGCACGGAGCCGTGGACCGAGTCCGTCGGCGCGTGGACCTCGGGAATCGTGATGACCTCGGCCCCGGCCTGCCGCAGCATCTGCTGGACCTCGTCCGCCCATCGCGGATCGTATGCTCCCGCTGTCTCCGGAACGTGCGGGGTGATCACTGACAGGCGGCCCGTCGGCAGCAGGCGGGCGAGTACCGTGAGGAAGGCGCGGTTGCTGAAGCCGGTGCCTGACTCGGCGCCGTAGAAGCCCTCGTGGAGGGCGACGACGACTCGGGGCTGGCGAGTGGCTTCCGGCACGTCCGTGGGCGGGGGCGGCGGGGTCGCATGGTGGATGCGCACCGTGTGGTGCCTCCTTCAAAAACGGGATCTCGTGGGCGGGATCAATTGGTGTCGGCGGGTGAAGTGAGGGCCCTGTGTGTGAGACGGCACCAGGCGCGGGTGCCGTGGGTACCGGTAGTCAGTGACCAGGCGTCGGCCAGGGCCTCGACAATGACCAGTCCCCGTCCCGATTCGGCCTCCTCCTCGGGCACCGGCGGGGAAGGAGAACCAGGGAGCGAGCAGCCGCCGTCGGTGACGGTGATCTCGACCTCCAGGCCGCCGGCGGTCGGGCTCCTGCGGTCGACGCACAGGACCAGGGGCGGGCTGCCCGACGTGAACGCGTTCGTTGCGAGTTCGGATCCGATCAGGCGAGCGTCATCGAGCAGGTCTGCCTGCGTGGCTCCGTGGAGCGCCACCGCGACGGCCTCCCGAGCGATCTCGGCCGCCCTCGGGCCGTAGGGGAGATCAGTGATCAGCGTGGTCGTGCCGCCGCCATCAACATGCCGGTGCGGTACGGAGGCCGGTCGCCCGCTATCGCGCTCCAGGACACTGCCCGGACGGTCTCGGAAGGTACTCATTCTGTTTTCCAAGGCCCACCCCCTTTCTCCGTCGGCGTCGAAGGCGGCGCCTTCTGCCGGGAACCAAGAACACCGGAGAAAGGCGGTCCCGCAGGACCCCATCAGTGGGTCAACTCGGTCAACTTCCTTGCGATGCAGGTGATTCAGTCGACTGTGGGCATCACCATGGGGGCGCGAGTGGATCGACGAACCGCTGGGGCATGAGGTGGTCGCACGTGGCACTACAGGCAGGGGAACCCAACGCGGTACTGGCGGGGTGCCTCAACGAACTCGGATGGAGCCCGAAGGCGCTCGCTCGAAAGCTCAACAGGGTGTTCGGCGCGGGGACGGTGGCCGAATCGGCGCCGTACCACTGGAGGGACGCCGGCTCACTGCCGCGCTCGCCGTTACCGATGATGGCTGCCTATGTATTGTCCCAGGAACTGGGCAGAGCCATCTCGGTGGCCGAACTGTGGCAGGGCCGCGCTGGCGACTCCTCGGCGCTCGTCCCGGCGGACACCGATCTCGCACGGCCCTGGACCGTGCAGGGGATGGAGGCGATCGTGCAGGACTGGGTGATGGGAGGGCTCGTCGACCGACGGCGATTCCTCGCGATCTCGGGCGCGGGGCTTCTCGCAGTCGTCGCCCAGTACCTCGACGGCACCGCGGGGCGCGGCCAGTACGCGCCCCGGATGACGCCGTCGATCGGCGCCGATCCGCTCGTGGACCAGGTGGAGCAACACCTGCCCATGCTCCAGATGCTCGATGACGAACACGGAGGAGCACGGCATCTGCCCTACGTGGGCGCGCAGTTCCGCGCGGTGGGGCTGCTGATCCACGAAGGCGGGCACTCGCCCGCCGTGGCGATCCGTCTGATCCGCGCGCTCGCCGAGATCGGCCAGCTCGCTGGCTGGATGGCCTTCGACGCGGCCGATCACGGTCTGGCGCAGCGCTACTTCGCCACCGCGCTGCGGGCCGCACATCAGGTCAACGATCTGCCGCTGTGCGCGCACATCCTCGGCGACCTCTCCTTCCAGGCAGCGAGCCGGGGACATCCCGCAGACGCCATCGCGCTCGGCGAGGCCGCCCGCCGCGCAAGCGACGCTGCCCCGCCCGCTGTCCGGGCATCCGTCCTGTCACGACTCGCCTACGCGTACGCCGCAGCGGGCCGTGACAACGACTTCGCTCACACCCGCGGCTCCGCCCGAGAACTGATTGCGATCCGGGACGGCGGCCAAGAGGAGCCCCGCTGGATGTACTTCCTCACCGACAACCACCTGGACTGCCAGGCCGGCTACGGTCTCGTCCAGATGGGCCGCGCGCAGCAGAAGGCGGGCAGCGGAGCCAAGAGCCGCCACTTCCTCGCCCAGGGGAGCGAGATGCTCCGGTCCGGGGCGTACGACGTTCCGCGCGGAGATCCCAGCCAGCGCAGAGCCATGTTCGAGGGCGCCTGGCTGGCACTCGGCCACAGTGCCCACGGAGACCTGGAGGCGGCCTGCGACATCGGCCGGATCGCTGCCGACCGCCTCGACGCCGTGCGCTCACCCCGTAGTGCGGCCCTGCTCCATCAGCTCGCCGCCGACCTCCGCCGCCGCCAGCGGAACCCTCACGTACGCAGCTTCCTGCCGGTCCTGGAAGACGCACTCGCCCGACACGCCCCATCGACGCCACCCGGCCGTTAGGGTCAGGATCATGACCGCAGGGGAGCGCGTTGTCGTTGTCGGGGCTGGGGTGGCAGGGCTCACCACCGCCGTCGTTCTCGCCGAGACCGGGGCATCGGTGCACGTGATCGCCGAGCAGGTGCCCGGCGTCACGTCGCTTGCGGCGGGGGCGATGTGGGGCCCGTACCTGGTCGAGCCGAAGGACAAGGTCGACCAGTGGGGCCAGCGGTCCCTGGAGGTCTTCCGGGGACTGGCCGAGGACCCGGCTACAGGCGTCCGGCTTACGAGCGGCATCGAGGCATCCCGCACGGCTGAAGCCGCACCGGACTGGGCCACCACCCTGCCGGGCTTCCGTCCCTGCGAGCCGAAGGAGCTTCCGGCCGGATTCACGGCGGGGTACCGGTTCACCGTGCCGCTGATCGACGTGCCCGTCTACCTCGACTACCTCCTGCGCCGCCTCCGCGCCGCCGGGGGGACGGTCGAGCAACAGCGCCTCGCCACGCTCGCCGACGCTGGGCCCGCCTCGGTGATCGTCAACTGCACCGGCCTCGGCTCCCACGACCTGGTCCCGGACCCCGACCTCCGGCCGATCCGCGGCCAGCACGTCGTCGTCACCAACCCGGGCCTGACCGAGTTCTTCTCCGAGGACACCGGCTCCTCGCCGGACCTGCTGTGCTTCTACCCCCACGGCGACGCTGTCGTTCTTGGCGGCACGGCCATCGACGGCGAGGGAGACCTGGCCCCAGACGACAAGGCTGCGGTCGGCATCCTCGCCCGCTGCGCCGAGATCGAGCCCCGCCTCGCCCAGGCCCGTGTCCTCGAACAGCGGATCGGCGCCCGGCCGACCCGCTCCGCAGTCCGCGTGGAGGCGGAGTATCGGGAGGACGGCATCGTGGTCGTACACAACTATGGGCACGGGGGCGCCGGCGTCACCCTGTCATGGGGCTGCGCTGACGAGGTGCGTACCTTGGCGATGGAGCCCTGAGCCGATCTGGCCGGACCTGACCGCGGCCCACGGCACGAGGTACGTGTCTGTGTAGTGCGGCGAAGAACTGGTTGGCCCAGCTGGGCCGTATGCAGCCGGAAATCACGTCTGCGACGCTGTCCGCGGCGAGTTGGACGGTGCGTTCCGGGACGGTAAAAGCAGACTCTCTTGAAAATGAGCTGAGCCTGCGCGCGTTGGTGCAGGTCACCCGGTCTCTTCGCGCGGGGTGACGGTGACGTCGAGGCCGAGGGCGGCGAGTTGGGCGATCAGGCGGCGGGTGTGGCGTTCCTTGCCCAGTCGGTTGGTGAAGTGGTCGGGGCCGAGGTCCTGGTAGGGGACGAGGTCGTGCAGGATGTGCCAGGCGGCGACCAGGATGGAGTGGCCGACCGCGACGGTGGCGCGCTTGGCGCCGCGGTGGGGGACGAGTCGTCGGTACTGGGCGCCGAGGTAGGTGCCCTTGCTGCGGGCGGCGGTGGCGCCGGCCAGGAACAGGGCGGTCTTGAGCCAGGTGTCGCCGTGGCGGGTGCGGCCGGACAGCCGCTTGCCGGCCGACTCCTTGTTGCCCGGGCACATCCCGGCCCAGGACGCAAGGTGTCCGGCGGTGGCGAAGCGGCCCATGTCCACGCCGACCTCGGCGATCAGGATCTGGGCCAGGGTCATGCTGATCCCAGGGATGGTGATCAGCAGCTCGACCTGCGCACGCAGTGGCAGCAGCTGCCGGTTGATCTCCTCACTCAGGCGGGTGATCCGTGCGTCGGCCTCGTCGATCGCGCGGAGCATCGAGGCGACCATGAACGCGTGGTGCTCGCTGAAACTGCCGGTCAGCGCCCGGGTCAGCAGGGGCACCTTGCCCTGCAGGCTGCCCAGCGCGAGATCCGCCAGCACCCGCGGGTCGCGCTCGCCCGCGACCAGGGCGTCCAGCATGGCGCGGGCGGAGCGGCCGGTGATGTCGCTGACGACCGAGCTGAGCTTGATCCCGGCGTCTTCCAGGAACATCGCGAGCCGGTTGACGTCGCGGACCCGGTCGCGGGTGGTCTCGGTGCGGTACCGGGTCAGGTCACGCAGCTGCCGGATGTCACGCGGGGGCACGAAGCTGGGCCGGACCAGGCCGTACTCGACCAGGCGGCAGATCCACTCGCAGTCCTTCACGTCGGTCTTCCGGCCCGGCACCGTCTTGATGTGCTGGGCGTTCAGCAGCCACGGCTCGATCCCCTCGGTGGCCTCCAGCAGGTAGAACAGGGGCTTCCAGTACGACGCGGTCGCCTCCATGCCCACCCGGGTGATCTGGTTCTCCACCAGCCAGTCCCGCAGTTCCAACAGGCCGTCACTCATCGTGGAGAACGTCCGCACCTCACGCCGCGCCCGCTTCCCCGAGCCCGGCAGCCGGATGCATACCTTGGCGTCCGCCTTGCTCAAGTCGATGCCCGCACACCGCTCTTCCACCACGTCCACGAATCCTGCCCCTCCCAGCGAGTCGATTCAGACGGGCACCCGTCCTTCCGGAGCCACAGGATTCAAAGACGCTCTCTTGCGTGCTCATGGCAACAACATTGGATTCCTGCACACGGCCCCCGCGTCCGACTGGCTATCGGGCTCACTCGCACCAAGCTGCAACGACGTCCTCCGGACGGGCACCCCGCCCCATTTTCCCGGCCCCGGGGTGCGGCCGACAGGCCGCGGGATGACTGGCTACCATCCACGGCCCGGATATGCGGGGGCGATGCCAGATCACTCACTGGGTTTATTCGCCGCACATTCGCCGGCGCCAGCGTCCTTACCCTGGGATCGACACACTCGGCGAGGACTTGAGTGCGCCGGCCTGCACTGCCTCGGAGAGGGAACGGCTGGCTGACGCGAACAGCTACGAGGCGATGGCGCAGATCCTCGCCGCCGTTGGCTGAACGCGGGCTCAGGTACTGCGGGTATAGGGTCCGCACCTTCGTTAGCAGTGAATTAGCAAATCCGCGTTCGGTTAGCAATGGATCGCGCAACCTGCGTGTTCGCCAGTCGGGGCGGCTGCGGGATCAGGTTCCGCCGTGCGGCACTGCTCACGATCGACTGGCTGAGTCAGTGCTAACTAACCTCGGATTCCGGCGTTTCCGCAGGACACGCTGCTCACGAAGCCGCGGACCCTACACCGCCGGCGCCGGGCCTGTGTACGCCTGGATGATGCACGACGGCGGCGAGGACTGACAGAAACATGGCGGAGCAGGCCGAAGCGCGCGGTGGCAGCAGCCGGCGACGTACGCGACACGTTTTCCGCCATGACGCTGCACGGCATCCAATGTGGCGCTACCTTGCTGGTGAGATCGTCTCTGGGAGGGAAGAACGAGGATGCTGGAACAAGCGCTAACGGCGCTGGCCGCAGCGGGCGGGACCGCGGTCGTACAGGCTGCGGGGACGGACGTGTGGAGCGGGTTGAGGCAGGCGGTGGCACGCTGGTTCGGCCGGGGAGACGCACAACGCGAGCGGGCGGAACTGGAGCGCTTGGAGCAGACCGCGGGCGAGTTGGAGACTGCAGAGGCGGCCGTGGCGGAGCGGGTGCGCATCCGTCAGGAGGCGGCGTGGCAGGCGCGTATCGAGGCCCTACTGGAAAGCCTTGACGACCTCGAGCGTGCCCAGGCCGCTGAGGAACTGCGCGCTCTGCTGGCCCAGCACACCGACCAAAGCGGGGCCTCAGCCGGTCAAGGTGGACTGGCTGCCAACGGTAACGTGAACATCCGCGCCGAGGGCGGCTCGATCGCGGCTGGCGTCATCCACGGAGGCGCGCACATTGGCCGCCCTCCCACGCCGGATCCGACCCAGGGCTGACCGGACCGGCCACTGCAAGCCCACTCCACTCCGAGCCATGCTCATCCCGGACTGGTGGCCCCGTTGTTCAGGCCGCTAACGGCGGCATCGCGTTCCTGCATGCAGATACCGTCAACATCGGGGCCAGTGCACGTGTTGCTGGGCTGAAGGACTACCTTGTGGCGGCCGCGCATGCTGCTCGAGAGCACCCTTATCCGGGGGTTGTGCCAGGTACGTCTCCGCCGCTGACCGCTGTCTATCTCCGCCAAACAGCCATTCGTTCACTCGAGGTCGAGCCGACTCAACATGACAGAACAAGGTCGCGGCGCTCGCAATTGCTGCCCGCTGATCGGATCCTTGGCCAGCACTATACCTGTGCGATATTGGGTGCGCCGGGGAGCGGTAAGTCCAGCCTGTTGCGAACCCAACTCACCGCTCTAGCTGTCCAATGGCGGCAGGGAGGGACTGCAGCTGCCGTGCCAGTTCTGGTCCCGGCGGCTGCATTGCCGGGGCGTCCGCTGCCCGAGGCCCTCGCACGTGCCATCACCGCCGAGTTGAGCTCATTTGGGTTGCTCCACGAGGTGCCAGCGGACTTTTTCGCCACTAAGCCGCACCCAGGTATCCCGTGGCTGGTGCTCGTGGACGGCCTCGATGAGATCACTGACCCAAACACGAGGTGCCAGGTCTTGCGCAGTCTGGCTGCCATCTCCGCCGGCGACCACCAGTCAACGTATCGGTTCATCGTCGCCTCCCGCCCTCTCCCGCAGAGCGAACTTGATCTGTTGGGAGAGCAGGTTCCCCGCTATGAACTACAGCCTTTTGACGCTGGCGACTTGCCGGCGTTCGCCCGCAGCTGGTTCCAGGCCCTTCGCCTGCCCGAAGTCGACGAGGTTACTAGGCGTTTCATTCGATCCCTGGAGCGCGCCGGAATCTCAGATCTGGCCCGCATGCCTCTGGTGGCGACCATGCTCTGTCAGCTCTATGCCGCTCGCCCCGACGAACCTCTGCCCGGAAGTCGGGGTCAGCTCTATCGCAAGTTTGTCGAATTGCTCCACGAACGGCAGCACACTGCTGGCCTTACAGGTATCCGCCATCAGACGCGCGCCGCTCTGGAACGCTATGGGGAAGGTGCCGTTGCCCGGGCCCACGACGTCCTTGACCGCCTGCCGGACCTGCTCGGCCAACTCGCAGTCAAGCGGTCTACCGCCGACGACCAATCAGCACTGAGTTTCCTGGCTGAGCAGTCCCTTGCCCAAGGCCCCCCAGGGGTTCCCGACAATATATGGAAGTCGTTCCTGGAAGCGTGCCTACGCCGCAGCGGCCTGCTAACACTTCGTGCAGGAGATTTCGGCTTCCTGCACCAGACTCTCCTAGAATACCTTGCCGCAGTCCATGTCACCCGAGATGCCGATGCCCATAAGAAGCTGCTTGAGGTCGTCCTCAACGTACTCATGAGCGATGACGACATCTCAAGGTGGTGGCAGTTCGACAGCTCGCCGTGGTGGCAGTCCGACGGCATCGATACAAGAGACCGCAGCGGCATTCCGGTCCTTGGGCTCAACGGTCAGCATATGCTCACTGCAACGCTCTCCTTTGTCGGATTCCTCTTTGATTCCGGAGACGTGCCCTCGCCCGACGCCGTGGAAGTCCTTGAACGTCTCGCAACCTATGGCGGGCTACGCGGTTGTCGCTTCATCACAGCGCAAGTGCAGGTGGGGACTGGCCTTCCTCAATCGGTGGTGCATGCGGCCGAGGCGGCGCTCGACTACATGGCCCGCGATGCCACCCTCAGCCCCGCTTCCCGGGCGGATGCAATTAGAGAACTGGCCAGGGTCGGCGATACCCGTAGCAGGGATCTGCTCGATACTATGACTCGCGATGTCGCCCTCGGCGGTCAGCTTCGGTTGACGGCAGCCGGGCAACTCGACTTGGCCGGAGATACCCGCGGTAAGGGTCTGCTCGCCGCCCTCGCTCGCGATCCTTCTCTTGACGCTGACACTCGAGTTCGGGCAGCTGGCTGGCTGGCAGACGACAAGTATCCCCTGGGAGCCGATCTGCTTGATGACCTCGCTCGCAATCCCGACATCAACTCCGATAGCCAATACGAGGCAGCCCATCTCCTGGCCATGCTCCGCGATAGTCGCAGCGTTCAGGTGCTCGATAGGATCGCTAACGACACTGCTCTCAACATCCGCCTCCGCAGAGAGGCAGCGTGCGACCTAGCCGGAATGACAGACGACCGCGGCGTCTACCTCCTCGATGCCTTGGCACGCGACAGCAGTCTGCACACATTCGACCGGATACAAGCGGCCCATGACCTCGTCCGCCTGGAAAGTCCTCACGCCGCTGCAGCTCTCACCGCCCTTGCCTACGACACTACGCTCGGTGCGGGGAGCCGGGAGTACGTTGTGAGTGAACTCGCAACAGCAGTCCGCGAACCGCACGTAACCGACCTGCTTCGCAGCCTGGCCTACGACACCGCTCTAAACACCTTCGTACGGATACAGGCAGCCACAGAGCTAGCCGAACGCGGAGGCAAACCCGGGGCCGACCTGCTCAACACTCTTGTATATGACGAGAACGTTGAGGGCCTAGCCCGGGCACAGGCGGCTTATGCCCTGAGCTCTGCTGGAGACTCACACGCCACCGATGCTCTCAATGCGATCGCCCAGGACGCCACCCTCGAAGGGATGCTCCGGCTGCAGGCAGCCGCGCACCTAGGCGACCAGCAAGATCCTCGGGGAGTCGACTTGCTCAATGCCCTGGCTCAAGACGTCGCCCTTACTGAACTCGTCCGAGAAGAAGCGGGAAGAGAGCTGCGCAAACTCCGAGGACCGCGGGACACGTAGGCGTTATGCAGACCATGGGAACCCGACAACCTCCTTCCCGACAACTGACTTGCCTAATGAACGGTCCACAGGTCCCCAGTCAGCAGCCTCGGTTCGGTGACCTCGTCGAGCACCGCGCAGTCGTGCGCGGCCACCGCAGCGACCTTCCGCAGGTCGGCCGCGTCCAGGCCGACACTGGCCAGGTCGGCGGCGATCTCCTCCAGCGACGCGATCACCGCCTCGCTCCACATGCCGTGCCCCGGACCATTGACAGGCCCGAAGTGCGGGCCGCGCACGTCGTGCACAGAGCGGGTGATGGCTCCCATCTGCTGGAAGAACGTCGGCCACGCCGTGCGTGGATACGCCCCCAGGTGCTCAGGAGCGGGGATGCCGTCCAGGTGGGTCTGGATCATCCAGTCCCGGCCGATCACCTCGTGCGACCAGTCCGCAGCGATCATCTGCGGCATCAACGGCGCGATGACCGCCAGCCAGGGCTGGCTCGCGTACTCGTTCCGCATCAGGTGGCGCTCGCTGCGGAACTGGCGCCCCTCCTCCGGCGCGACCCGCAGGACCACCGGCCGATCCCGCCCGGCCAGGGTCACGCGGTAGACGTGGTTGTACATACTCGTGCCCAGTTCGACGGCGGACACTGGCGTGGCAGCGCCCCCGAAGGCCCGTCGGCAGACCTTCTCGATCTCCTCCGCGGTCAGTGACTGCTGGAACGCCTCCGAGGCACGCTCAACCGGCTGAAAGTCCATGCCGCTCAGGATGGCCCGCTCGTTGGCCGTTCGTCACATCCATCGCGTACGGCGATACGGCCGGCATGCATCCATCCTGGTGACGCAGCCGGATCACCGCCCCCGTGAACGCGCTGGGCCTGCCAGTGGCACTGGAGGCGTTCCTCACCACGCTGCTGGAACGCACCACCAGCGGGGATTGAAGAATCCGCGAATCTTGGTTCCTGGTCCTTCTCCGTCACGCATTCGCCCACGGCAGACGCGAAAGGCTCCCAAAAGACTGGAACACCCTCCGGGGCTATGTCAACGTACAACACCCCGGAAGTACAGGGCCGGTAAGCGGCCCGCCGGGTGATCTGATGAGGAGTCTCTTCTGTCGATGCGCGCTCTCCGATCTGTTCGAGTGACCGCTCCTTCCTCTTTGCTCTGGAGGCCAACGCGCTCAATCCAACTACGGGGCGCTCTCGTCCGGCATTTGTTTGTGCGTCCGCACGACCGGTCTTCTCGGTGAGGGCCTGGTGCAGCGGGGGTATCGCCTGGATCGGCGCATCCTCGCCTACGTGGCTAGGAACCCCGGGTCGGCAAGTCGTGTGATCGCAGCGCGGGTTGGCAGAACAGAATGTGTTGTTGCCGCGAGACTCCTGCACTTCTGCGAGGCGGAACTGTTGGTCGCGGAGCAGGCAGGCATCGGGGACTTGAGGCCCTATCGGCTGCTGTCATGACTGGAAACCTGCTCTGCTGCTGTCCGGGAGAGAGCGCAACATAGACCACGATCGCCGGTTAGCCAAACCGGCGATCGTCGCGACCATTGAGGGTGTTCGCATTCGACTGCGCTTGGCGGTGGAGTCGTAACGGACGCAGGGCAGCGCTGCGTGTCGAGGCAATACAAAGCGAGGCCCTGAACTGTGCCTCTGGCACGGACAGCTCACGCCTGTCGACAGGCGCGTGTCCTGCGCTCACTTCGCGTGGTGCCGTGCTGTCACACGCCCTGTCGCCCCTCGTCTCTGAGTAAGGAATTCCATTTCATGCGCCGATCCGCGATACCCCCTGCCCTTTTCCAATATCGGCCAGTTACTCCCGTTGGCCAGTCGGCCGATGCCACGCCTTCACAAGAGGGGGCGGTGACGTCATGGCGATAGCGGTCAGACAGGGGCAGAAGCTGACGGTGGACGAGGTTTGCATCGAGCTGCAGATCGCGCGATCGACCTTCTACGACTGGCGGCAGAAAGGGCGGGGGCCGCGCTGTATTCGGCTGCCCAATGGATCACTGCGCATACGGCGCGGAGACTTTGAGAACTGGCTTATGGATTGCGAGGACGCTTCCTGATGGACACCAGTTCGTTGGATGTTCGTTTCTACCCTGTGGAGACGAATAAGCGGGCCAAAGGAAAGACTTACACCATCCGTTGGAAAGTCGCCCACAAGAAGCACAGTAAGACCTATAAGAAGATCGCGGTCGCCGATGACGAGCGCTCGAAGCTGATGTCTGCGCACAGGAAGCGCGAGCCATTCGACATCGAAACGGGTCGTCCGATTTCCTGGATTTCCAAGGCCGCCGAGGTCAACTGGTTCGACTTCGCTGTCGAGTATGTCAACTGGAAGTGGCCTCGTGCGTCCGGGAACACCCGGAAGAACATGGCAAAGGCGCTTACGACCGCGACGATCGCCCTGCTGCGCACGTCGCCGCCGAAACACTTCGATCCGGTACAGGTCCGCAGGGCTCTGCGGGAGTACGCCTTCAACGTCAACCGGCGCACTGACCCCGAGAAGCCGGTGCCGGCCGAGGTGCAGACAATCCTCGACTGGGTCCAGCGGAACGCCCTCTCGATGAGCGCCTGGGAGAAGACCGAGAATGTAGACAAGGTCGTCACGGCTCTCGGCACCCTCCTGGACGGCACCGCGGCAGCTGCCAGCTCGATCACGCGCAACGACCGGATCATGAACCTGGTCATGGGCTACGCGATCAGGCACAACTACCTGAAGGTCAACCCGCTCCCGAAGGGCAAGGGAGAGCGCACCCCGCCGAGGGTGGCGCCGGCCATCGACAAACGCTGCCTGCTGAACCGCGACCTGGTCGCGAAGATGCTGGACTGGATAGGCAGGCGTCCGCGTCGCGGACGCCTCTACCGGGCCTTCTTCGCCGCCCTCTATTACGCGGGGCTCCGTCCAGAGGAGGCCGTGGCCCTCCGTGTGGGCGATGCCACGCTGCCGGAGACAGGGTGGGGCGAGTTCCTCGTCCATGAAGCCCAGCCCGAAGTCGGCAGCCAGTGGACCGACACCGGCGACGTCCACGAGGAACGGGACCTCAAGGGTCGGGGTGAAGGCGACACGCGCCTCGTCCCCATCCACCCCTCGCTCGTCGCGATCCTCCGCGAGATGATCAAGGAGTACGGCCTCAAGCCAGCCGACCTCCTTTTTCCGGGAGAGAAGGGCGGCATGCTGGCAGGGTCGGTCTTCCGGCGAGTCTGGGCCAAGGCGCGCGAGGAGATCCTGTCGGAGCACGAGTTCAAGTCGCCGACCGGCAAGCGCGTGTATGACCTGCGTCATACATGCCTCACGACCTGGCTGAACGGCGGCATCCCGCAAGCTGAAGTTGCCGAATGGGCAGGGAACAGCGTGACGGTCCTGCTGGCTATATACGCACGCTGCATAGTCGGCCAGCGGGATGACTATCTGAGACGCGTTGAAAGCCTGCAAGATCTCCCGCGGGTGGCGGCGTGAAGAGCGGCCTCGGAACCCCACGAAGACGGGGCCCGAGGCCGCTCTGCTGTCTACTGAGAGGGGTTGAAAGGGGGTCCCGGACGTCCCGATTTTGTGGGACGCATGTGGGACGGACGCCCGTAGAAGCCCGGTTTTGACCGGTGTCAGCCGGACTCCACCCCTGGTGGGGTGAGAGATTCCGATCTATCTGGAAAACCGAATGAACGCAGTCTGACCTGCGAAAACATCGCCATCCTGACGGGAAGTCAGTGGCGCCCCCGGCAGGACTCGAACCTGCGGCCAAGCGCTTAGAAGGCACCTGCTCTGTCCCTGGCTCCTCACTGCCCGGCGCTGGTGCAGCTGGCAGTGCCTCAACGCGGTGCTTGATTGTGCTGATTCGCCGACGGCAGACACGTTGAGGGCGCAATTGACTGGAATGACGCGCCGAAGCAAGCAAACCTAGAACAGTCCGCAGCAGCGCGACTACGCGCTGCTTTCACGTGTGTGCGCCAGGGCGTCGGGAGTATCGAGTCGGGCGCAACATAGCCGACGATCGCCGGTTAGCCAAACCGGCGTTTCTCCAGACCATTGAACTACCCGCTGATCTGCCGGGTGTGTTCCATCGTTCCCGCAAGGAGTTCAAAACTATGTCGGTCGAAGTCATGGAAGAAGAGTGGCTGTATTCCGAGGAGCAGGTTCGAGCGCTGCTTGAGTGGGTGCGTGGACGGGAGGGTGTTGAACGTTCGGTGTACCCCTTCATGCGTGTTGTGGCCGAGCAGGCTCTGCGCCCGGGCGAAGCCCGTGAGCTGCGAGTGAGCGACGTGGTGCTCCCGGAGCGTGGCCTGGGCAAGCTGACCGTCAGCTACAGGGAGAAAGCGAGGGAGGTTCCCCTCCGCTCGCAGTCCGTCGAGTTTCTGCGGGCATGGATAAGCGAGGCCGGTCTGCGGGAGGACGATCTCCTGTTTCCCGACCTGCGCGGACGTTCAGCCTCGACTCCCGTATACCAGCAGGTATGGGAGCAGGCCCAAGAGGCCGTTCTGCCACGGGATGAGCGGTATTCGTGGCGCCTGGGGGAGCCCATCTCCATTCTCCGGGAGTCCTGCCTGGTGAAGTGGCTCGGGATGGGCATCTCACCCTTCGCGGTTGCTGAGTTGGCCGGTGTGACTCCGAGTTGGCTGGCCCTGCGTTACCCGCACTGCTTCCGTGTGGAAGACACCGAGATCGGCTGGGACCGCCTGGCGGACGTCATGGGCCTTCAAGAGTCACTGAAGTCGTGAATTTCGCCCCGCGCTCTGGCTGAGGTCCAGAGCGCGGGGCGCGTGGGGCACAACCGCCCTCTTGGTATGAACTCCTGAGCGCGATGAAGCCGCCGTGTGATCAACCTCCGTTCGGCCGAGGCTCTCCCCACGCGTTTCACCCCCCGACAGGGTTACTTGACCGCCCCTTACACCGGCCGACGCTCTGATGGCCGTCTCGCCGGGCGCCCAGTCCTTCCCCAGTACTTCGAGGCCCCGCTATGTCCGCACGCCTGCTGTCCATACCCACCGTCGCCGCCGCCCTGGACGTCGACCGTCGAACCGTCTATCGCTTCATCGCAGCCGGCGACCTGTCTGTCGTCGACCTCCGCACAGGGCCAGGCCGCTCCCGTGTGCGGGTCCCCGCGGCCAGCCTTGACGAGTTCCTCAGCCGTCGCGCCGTTGTCATGCCGACAACTCGCCGCTGACCCCGATCATGGCGGCCCCGTCGTCGAACAAGGAGTAGAACCTGTACCTCCGCAAGTTGAAGTCCGGCAACTGGCAGGCGACCGTACGCAACCGGGCAGGAGACCGGTACAGCGAGTCGTTCCCCCTCAAGGCGCAGGCCCGCGCCTGGGGCACCGAGATGGAGACACAGTCCGCCCGCGGAAGCATGCGCGACCCGAGAGCCGGCGAAATCACGTTCCGTGAGTGGCACGACAGGTGGTGGGACGCCCGCATCGTTGAGCCCCGCACCCTTCGCGGCGACGCCTCCACCATCAAAAACCACGTCATGCCCCACTGGGCGGACTGGGAGATGCGGGCCGTTACTCGCATGGACGTCCAAAGCTGGATCCGCTCCCTGGTGGAGAAGGGCGTGGGCGCTGCCGCGATCAAGCGGGCGTACAACCTGACGTCGTCCATCATGCGCGCGGCCGTGGATGACGATGTGATCGCGTTGAGCCCGTGCCGCCGCATCGACCTGCCCCAGATCGCCATCAAGCCGCCGCAGTGGTTTACGACCGACCAGGCGCAGAGCATCCTCGACGAGCTTTCCGCCCCCTGGAAGACGATGTGCCTACTTGGCGTCTACACCGGACTGCGCTGGGGCGAACTCTCCGGCCTTCACCGTCACCGCATCGACCAGCGCCGCTCGCGCCTCTTCGTGGTCGAGGTCAACACCAAGAGGGGCATCAAGGAGTATCCCAAGAGCTCCAGGAGCCGCCGGGAGGTCCCGCTCCCGGCCCATGTCCTGGAAGCACTTGAACGTCACATATACCGGCTCGACCGGGATGCCGTGGTGTTCACTACCGTCACCAAGGGCCGGTCCGGACGGCTCCTCGATGACGGTAACTGGCGCCGACAGACCTGGTGGCCAGCCATCGAAAGGGCTCACTACTTCGATGGCGACGGCGAGCAGCAACTCGTCCCGCACTACCCGCCCCACTCCATGCGCCACACCTGCGCCTCATGGTTGGTCCAGAAAGGGGTCTCCCTCTACGAGGTCCAGCACCTCCTCGGCCACGAGAGCTTCCAGACCACCCAGCGCTACGCCCACCTGCAGCCGGACGCGCACAAGGCCGTGCTCGGCGCGTGGGAGCGTATGGAAGTGCCGCTCACCATCGCTGCATAAACGATCCTTCGCCCCGTTCCCTGTGGACGGGGCGAAGCTGTTTGCGGACGAAGTGGGCGCGGGTTACGGGGCTTCGTCGGCCTGCTGGTCCTGCGGCAGGGTCCAATGGCCGTCGGCATCGAACGGCCACGGATAGGCGTAGCCATCCACCTTGGCCATTTCGCGGAGCGCCTCCCGCGTCGCCGGCGGGTCCGGCGGAGCGTTCAGCCGGCGTCGCAGCGGATCGAGTTGTGCAGCGTACGACTCAGCCCACTCCAGCCAGGCCGTTTCCTCGGCCGGAGCCAGGGCGCTCTCGGTTCTGGCGCGGGCGGCCTGGCAGAAGGCGCGGATCTCGGCGGCCCGATGCCAGGCTCCGACCTGTGCGTTGAGGAACTCGGCCCGGTGCTGCTCGATCTGCCACTCACGGGCTTGTTTGATGGCCGCGTACCACCGGCGCCGCCGCTCGGCTTCGAGGAGTTCCTGCTCCCGGTCTCGGCGTTCCGCTTCCGCAGCGCGGTGTTCGAGATCCTGCAGAAGGAGCCCTAGCCGGGACTCCAGGGTCCATCGTGCTCCGTCGCTGTACGAGTAGGAGTACCAGCTCTTGGCGGGTGCACCCAGAGCAAGGCGGCCGTTGAACTCCTCGTCGTACTTGGGTAGTCGGATCCACGGATTGCGCTCTTGCTGACGGAGCTCCTTCGGGGTCGGCTCATGCGGGACTTTGGTCGTCCTCTCGGTGAGGGCCAGGGGAAAGGCGCGACCCCGGATCACGACGGCCAGGGTGTGTACGGCCTCACCGCGTTCCAGGTCGGTCTGGGCCTCGGCGGAGTACCCGCGGCTTTCGGCTTCGGTCAGAAACGCATGCATGATCCGTAGACCGCGGTCGGCGAGCGGACGCGACACATGCAGCGGGATGACCTCGGCCATGCCCCGCGTATCGACCGTGCCTTGAGAGCGGCCCATCGCCTTGCGCGTCGCGCGGACCAATGAATGCGGACGCTCCAGAACCTCTGGCAGCTCGATCGCCGGCACCGGAGGAGGCTGAGCAGCCTTCTCGGCCGCCTCGTCGGTCAGAGTGAAGATGCAGTCGCCGCGCTGGCGACCGTTCCACCGCAACTTGTGGCCTTCGGGTACGTGACCGTGATGAAGCGCGTTGTAGTAGGCGGCTCGCCAGCGGCCTCGGGTCCGAGGCGCGGGATCAGCGACTGTGATCTTTCCTGAGGAGGACAGCAGCCGGGAGACCAGCTCGGCTCCGCCGGCCGGGGCCAGCGCGGCTTGGGCCGCATCACCCCCCAATCGATCCTTCTCTTCCTGCACCTGTCGGGGGTGCACGCCGTGCTTGAGGTAGTAGCGGCCGTCCGCCGTCACCACGGCGACCTGACCGCTGCCACCCCAGGTCCTCTTGACCAGTCCGCGCTGTTCCAGCGCCCAAGCCGTCTGGGTACGAGCCGGCGGGATCCGCATCGCCTCGGAAGTCGCCGCGATCTCGCGGAGCAAGGCGTCCTGTGGCGCGGACACTGCGTACTTCATGGCTCCGACTCCGCTCGACGGGTGGCAAGGTGGCCAACGTAGAACGGGCCGTCCGCTGCCGAACCCCATGGGTCGCTCGTACGAGTGCCTCACGGCGATCCCGCCTACCGCCAACTGCAGTCGGTGTAATGGCAGCCTGGTGCGGTTCTCAGCCGAGGTCCGGAATCATCGGACTCTTCGAGCCCGGCATTGGACCAGCGGCGGGAGGTTGCGAACACGTCAATCAGGTCGCGGGGCTGCGGTCGTCGAGGGCGCGGACCTTGATCTCGATCACGTCCTCCTCCGCGGGGACAGGCCCGTACGGACTCCGGGCGACGGGCCGCCAGAAGATTCTCTTGAGGATGTCGACCTCGCACTTCTGGCCGTGGCCGGGTCGGTCACGGTGAATCGGGCGGACCACGGGGCGGTCTTCAATGACCGTACTGACCAGCCGCGGGCTTCCAAGCCGGTGCGGATGGTGGCTGCGATGTCGGTCATGGGTGCCGGGGGTTCGGTGGCGACATCGAGGTCCTGGCTGGGGCGGTCGACGAGACGATGTGCCCGCACGGCGTATGCGATTTCCGCTTACCGTTCTGGACGACGTACATCGTCCGCGACGTGCGACAGGGCGTCTCGGCAACTTCCGAAGCGGGTGAAGTGGGTGTTGAGCCGGGAGAAGGCTGGCTGTGAGAGCAACGGCCGTGGTTCAGCGAGCAGTTCCAGGAGCGCTCGGCTGCCATCCCCGGCCCCAGCCTTCTGTGCCTCTGCGATCCGTAGGCCCGGTCCCGCACCCGACGCAGCCACGCCAGGTTGCTCAGCCTCGCCCCCGCCGCTACTCGGGCGGGCCGTACGTCATCCCCAGCGAATGCTCCTCCAGGCTGCGGAAGGTCAGTTGGTCGTCCCGGACCTCATTGAGCAGGAAGAGCTCCCGGGTCCGACACTCCTCGCACAGGCTGACGACAGCGAACGGCCAGAGGTCCACCGGAGCCCCGTACGGGGCACTGTCCACGTAGATACGGTCGGGCCGCAGCGGCTGGGTACTCGACCGCTCGAACGGCTCCCAGCTCGGATGGCTGCCCCTCAGCCGGAGCCCGACTATCCGGTACGAGCCCTCGTCGAGGTACTCGCACCGCTCCACCCAGTCCCAGTGAGTCCCAGAGAGCCAGCTGACCGCACTGATCGCCCGCACGACATGCGGTTCCAACCGCTCGACGTCTTCCGCCAATTGGTGGCTGGCGCGGACGCCGTGAGCGTGGTGCGAGGTGTTCCTGAAGTCCTTGATGTGGCCTAGGAGAGCGCGCGCGTTGCCCCGGTCGCGCACGGTGGCGAGCTGCTGGATGCGGGGCGCGATTCCCTCCGCCTCCAGCCGATCGAGGATCCAGAGCCAGGTGCCGAAGGTGGCGCCGGTCCGGAACTGCTTGCGCAGGTTCCGGGAGAAGCCGTTCGAGGCGGCTAGCTCGGTGAGCGCCAGCACGCCCAGCACCCGGGCCAGACCCTCGCCCAGCTTGAGCAGTCCGTCCTTCCGCTCCGCCGGATGCGTGCTGACCCGGTACCGACGGGACAGCGCGGCGGCGTGGTAAGGAAAGCTCCACTCGGCGCGCGAGATCGGGTCGTCCAGCGGCCGCACGAGTTCGCCGATCAGGCCAGCCTCGTGGGCAGCGGCCCTGATCTCGTTCCGAACCCCCTGGACGTCCCGTTCGCCGCTGCCGAAGACGTTGGGCAGGATTCCCGACATCGTGGTCCGCAGTGCGCGCCGTCCGTCCTGCACGGTCTCCAGGAGACTCTCCACCTCGCTGTCAGTCACCAGGTCGACGGGGACGTGCGTGTCCAGCAGATCGCGAGCGCTGGGGTACAGACCGTTGTCCTTGCGGGAGTTCAACCACTCGCAGAGCGCCTGGCCGCTGTCGCGGAGCGGCTGCAGCACGAAAAGTGAGGTCGCCGCCTCGCCGAATCCCTGCGGTAGCAGGCGCCAGTTCCCCGGCCGCCCGACGAGCATGCCGCCCGAGCACAGGGTCAGCGTCAGCCCATCCTCCGGCGCGTCAGGGAGCTCAACGGCCGAGTCCGCCTCGTGGAGATCTTGGGCGCGCAGGTGCTTGGGCCGGTCGCTGCCGTCCTCCTGCTCCTCGCCGCGCTGCGGCGGGTGAACCCGGGTGGTCTCCAACCGAGCAAGGTTGCGCAGCAATTCGAATTCGCCGTCGAGTTCCGGCCGGTAGAAGAGCGCGGGTGGGATCTCGCAACCCACCCGCGTCCTGCTGTCGTCGATCCAGGCGTCCGGAGCGGTCGGGTGTACTTCGCGTCGGAGGTGGTCGCTCGGATCCACCTGCAGCGGCAGGTGGACGAACTCGCGCAGTTCGGGATCTGGCTCGTACGCCTCGCCGATCCGCTGCGGCTCTCCGTCGCGATCGCGCACGCCGACGGCCTTGCGGACCGCCGCCTCGAAGACCTTCCCGCGCGGCCAGCTCACGCCGGCCGAGGCAACCGCCCGGCGCAGCGCCGTGACGGCCTCCTGGCCTCTCGTCCACATTGAGCCGACCAGCGGACGCAGGGCGGCCACCAGGGCAGCGGGATCCCGGGACTTCTGGATCACGCGCGATTCGGCGAGCCGAGTCAGGACCTCCTCGGACAGCTCGTACCGGAGCCGCAGCGGTTGATCGACCGTGACGCGCTGGTACATCAGTTCGTGGGTGGAGACCACGCGGACCCGGTCGTCCGGCTGTTGGGCGGGGTCAGCGGACAAGGCGTCCAGGTAGAGCCCGGTGATCTCGGCGATCTGGTCCGACGTGATGTATTTGCGCTTCGAGCCGACGGAGCGACGCATCCGCTGCCACTGCTCCTGAGCGTTCAGCAGCAGCACCTGGCCCCTGCGCTGTGCCGGCTTGCGGTTGCTGAGGACCCACAGGTAGGTGCTGATGCCGGTATTGGGGAAGAGGAGATCGGGCAGCGCGACCACGGCCTCGAGCCAGTCGTTCTCCACGATCCACCGCCGGATGTCCGATTCGCCGGACCCCGCACCCCCGAAGTACATCGGGGAGCCGTTGAAGATGACCGCTATTCGGCTGCCGCCCTCGCCTGAGGCGCTCACCGGCTTCATCTTTGCCAGCATGTGCTGCAGGAAAAGCAGTGAGCCGTCGTTGATCCGGGGAAGGCCAGCTCCGAAGCGGCCCGCGAAGCCGAGCTGCTCGTGCTCCGACCGGACGGCGTACTCGCTCTTCTTCCAGTCGACGCCGAACGGCGGATTGGCGAGAAGGTAGTCGAAGGCGGCCCCCTGGTGCCCGTCCTCGGCGAAGACGTTCCCGAAGGCGATCGTCGAGGCCCGGCGGCCACTGGTCATCATGGTCGCACGGGAGATCGCCCATGACTCCCGGTTGATCTCCTGGCCGTACAGCGTGACGTCCGCCTGGGGGTTCATCAACGCGATGTACGAGGCCGCCTCGGTGAGCAGGCCGGCCGTCCCGCAGGCCGGATCCAGGATGGTGCGGGCGGCGTGTGGCGACGTCAGGAGGTCCGAGTCGGCGGAGACGAGGAAGCTGGCCATCAGGTGGGCCACGTCCCGGGGGGTGTAGTGCTCCCCGCTCGCCTCGTTGCCGCTCTCTGCGAACCGCCGGACGAGCTCCTCGAAGAGACTCTCCATGTGGTCGTCGGTGATCATCTGCCCCAGGTCGATCGAGACGAACTGCGCGACGACGCGGTAGAGGAGTCCGGCCTGGCGCAGGCGGGTGACGGTCCGCTCGAACTCGAAGCCGTCCAGCAGTTCCCTGACGTTCTGGGAGTACCCGTCGACATGGGCCAGGAGCAACCGGTCGACGTTCTCCGGATCGCTGAGCACGCTCTCCATGGAAAACCGGCTGGAGTTATAGAAGGGCCAACCCGAGGCGGCCGTCAGGCGCTGCTCCCGCTTCTCGCCGTCGGTGCGGTCGGCCTCGTCGAGCACTGCCTGCCGGCTCGGGGCCAGCAGGCAGTCCAGCCGGCGCAGCACCGTGAACGGCAGGATCACCCGCCCGTACTCGGAAGACTTGAAGTCGCCGCGCAGCAGGTCGGCCACCGACCAGACGAGCTTGGACAGATGCCCGGTGCCGTCACTCATGCTGTCCTCCGCAGGCCGGTGCCCTCCATGGGACTGATCATCCCATGGCCGTGGCCGGGCCGGCCCACAAGGAACACGGGCCGGCGACATGCCTGTGACGGTACCTGGGGACCTGGGCGGCGCCACAGCCCTCGCCCGTGGAGTGGCGGCGCGTCGTCGACTACGCGAAACGGCGCGGCCTGGAGCTGGCGGGCAAGCGTATCGAGAAGGTTCCGGGCGGTGGGCCGGGCTGGAGCCGTTTCTTGCGGATGGTCGGCATCCCAATGCGCGGAGTCAACGGCCGAAAGAGGGCAGGGAGGTTCGACAACGCTGTTGGTGATCCCGTTCAGCAGGGCATCGAGGGCCTCGTGTTGGCGCCAGTCGTACGGGAAGGCGTCTCGCACTTGCTGGACAATGGTGGGTGACGCTTGGCCAGTAAACCCCGGGCGAACAAAGCGGGCTCGTTGCTCAGGACGACCGGAGCATCAGACTGGGTGCTGCGCCATGTGGGGCGCGAGCTGCCTCTCCGCCCGAGGCGCGGGGCCTTCTCTGTCTTGCTGTCCAACCCCTTCGCTTCGCGTTCATGTTCCCGTACCAACTGCCGTTGTGCCGGATGCCGAACGAACCCGCCGGGTAAGCGGTCGGGCGATCACTCCGCGTCGTGCCGCATACGAACAACCTCCATGTACGAGGGCAGAGAATCCATACCAGAGACCACAACTCCCCTCGACAGCGTAATCGTACGAAGAGGCAGCACCAACGCCAGCGGTGCCACGTCCAGGTGGGGCAGTGAGGTCTCGATGGTCAGGGAGCGAAGGTGCGGAAATTCACGCAGCCACCTCCAGGAGTCACCGATGTCCGAGGTTAGCCACAGATGAGTGAGCTGCGCTTGGCGGCAGCCGTTGAGGAAGTCGACGGCGGTGAAATCACCGACGATCTTGATCCAGGCCCGCCCGCCGAAACTGCTGATCGCTTGCAGCTCGGCCGGGTTGGAGACCGGGAAGTAGAGGCGCTCCTGGCCGAGGTGGGCGATGACCTCCTGGCCGTAGATGATGGTGTCGAAGCTGCTCCAGGCTCGTACGAGTTCATTGCGCACCCGTAGGTCGTGGTAGCCGCGATAGCGGGCGAGCACGTCGATCGCCGCATCGGTCGCGATACGGGTGGCAGCGAAGACCGTGAAGTACGCCTCGTCAGCAGCCCGCTGCTCTGCGGCTTTCTCCTCGTCCGACCGTTCGTCGACGGCCCTCTCGTCGGCAGGCCACTTCTCCACCGGTGGAGCCTCCGGCGGATACGGAAGCAGGTCCAGTACCACCGGGCCGACCTCGATCAGCGCTCGGGCCTGATCCGCTGTGCGGGGCGGGATCAGGGCGCTTGCGCGCTGCTGCACTTCCGCCCGGACCTCGGGGTCGAGTTCTGTGGCGTGTTCCAGACACGCCGCCGCCAAGAGGTGCAGTCGGTTCATCCCGTGCGCCGTGACGTTGTCCCGCCGGATGATGCCGGTCAGAAGCCGGGTGCGTTCGGTCAGGCGGGAGTGGGCGACGGCCATCCTGATGACATCCTCCCACTGGTCCAGGTGCGCATTGGCGATGAGGAAGTCGAAGTCGAGCCCCTCCACCGCCGCCTTGGCCCCGAGGTAGTCCTGGAAGGTCCGGTGGATGAAGTCCATCGATTGAACGCTCGGTTCACGCAGCAGGCCACTACGGATTAGGAGGTGTCGGTAGATCTCCTCGGCCGTGCCCTGCTCCGCCACCTTCGGCATCGTGGGCAGTGCCTGGGCAAGGAGGTTCACCGCGTCGGCACGGTCCATCTCGGAGCGGCCGTTGCGGATCATCCAGTAGGCCAGCTTCTGGATCAGCTGAATGTGGTGCGCCTCGCCGATGCGGATCGATCCCGGCTTGTACACACCGCGTTCGCGGTCGCGTCGGAAGAGAAGCATGGACAGCGCCGCGTCGTAGATCTCCTTGCGACCTTCGGGTAGATAGCCGTGGCGGTCCTGATGAAGTGCGCAGATCAGGCCACACATCAGAGGATTGGTGGCGAGTCTGCCGAGGTCCTGCTTGACGCGCACCGCACGTAATAGCTCATGGGCGTACTGGTCGCTGATACCGGCTGCCTGGTGCCAGCGGATCACGAAATCGGCGATGTTGTCCCTACTCATGGGCGCGAGATCCGCCTCGACGAAGCCGTCTCCACTCAGCCAGTGTTCCCGTACGGCGGAAGGCCGGGACGTGACGAGCCAGCGATTTCCCGGATAGGTGCTGATCAGTTCCTGGAGCCAGCGACGGGCGTCGTTGCGGTCGTCCTCCGGAATCTCGTCGATTCCATCAATGAGGATCAGCCCGCGGCCCGCTCTCAGTACACGGTCGAACCAGCCCGCCGGCTGCAGCGCGGCGATGAGACAGTCCACCGCGGACAGAAACTCGTCGGGGGCCGGAAGTTTGGCCCCGCCCCTAGTGAGCGTGCGCAGCGGCAGCACGAAGGGCACTAGACCGAAGAGGTCCAGCTGGTTCGGTCGGGTCGTGGAGACTGCCAGCCATTGTACGAGAGTGGTCTTGCCCGAGCCAGCCACGCCGCGCAGCAGGACCCGGTTGTGCGCGGCCAGTACCTGGTCGGCAGAGAGCCTGGTGGGAAGTACTCCGGTGGCGTCGCCCACGGCGTCGAGACTGAGATATGCGACGTCCAGCAGCCAGTTCTCTGGCCCTTGGGACAAGTCGAGGCCGAAGATGCTCAACTTGCCGTACTTGTCGGTGATGTAGTGCGAGTATCGCTTCTCGAAAGGGCCGTCGGCGGGGGACGGGGCCCTGGTAATGAGGGAGTCAATCTTGTGCGTCAGTTCCTCTAGGCTCCGGCTCTGTTCCACGAGGGTGCGCGGCACGAACGCCGATCGCTGGGTGAAGAAGTTCAGAATGTGCAGGCATGCGGTGTTCAGCACGCTTGCGTGGAGTTCGACGGCATCGGCTGACAGTCCCAGCACGGCTGTGGGACTCATCGACCTTAAATGCCGCGCCAGCCCCATGTGTCCGAGGTGTACCGCCTGTACGTCATCCATATCGAGGGTGCCCATGACGCGCAGAGAAGAGGCGACCGCGTTGGTGACGGCTCTAACCTCGTGACTGGGTAACTTCTCCTCGCCTGTGGCCTGCGCGGCGCGCGCTACCAACTCCTCCGCTATCCTGTGCATCTCCTTGTCGGACAGGGTCCGCTGCTCGCCGCGGAAAGAGACGAGCCGGGACACGCGGACCGGCCTGTCGACAAGTTCTGCCCCGGGCACCCCGTTCAGAAAGAGCTTCCTGATCAGCGGGCTCACAACGCTGGACGCGAGGCGCGCCCCGATGACCGCGGGTTCCATCTGCTCTCCGAATGATGACGCGCGGCGCCATTGGCCGCCCTGGACAGCAGGATATGACGATTCAGTGATCATTAGTCGCGCTCTGTTACATTTGGTCGTGGTGCCGGCGTGAACATCAGCGAGCCGGAGCGCACCCTGTCGGCCACGGCCTCGGTGGCGCTCCACCGGGAGCCTCACCGAGGCAACCCTTCTGGGCGCGGACGGTATCCACACTCTCGTGCACGTTCAGCGAGCCGACCGCAGCGGCTGCAGGCTGACCTTCCCCCGCCTCGACGAAGACTGCCCCTCGTTTCGCACATCTCCAGGGGCGGCACGCACGCAGTGACCTGGAATGCGCGGGAGGCTGTGACGCTCGTTTGACGCTCCAGGTACCCACACGCAGGGCGACGAGCTGACAAATGGTGTCTGACCTGGGCTTTTCTGTGATGCGCGCAGGTCGACATCTTCCCGATGACCCACCACGTGGAGTGTGTCGCCATCCTCGAACCGGCCGCGAAGGGCTCCTGACCTGCGGTTTTGTGGTTGGGTGAGCTGCTCGACCTGTTTCCGGGCGCGGAGCGGTTCGACTGGACACCCCGCCCGCCCAGACTGGTCTGACTTGCGGGTTCAGGGTGCGGCGAGGATCGTACGGGTGATGTTGACGAAGCATCGTTCACGAATTTTGACGCTCGGATGACGCTCGATTCGGGGACTGACGCGGGGCCGCGTTGCTCGGCCGACGATAAGGGGAAGCGGTCAACCAACAACCCCTGCTGTCACGGACTCCACGCTACGAGGGGAACCTCCCCCACAAGGCTGTGCTCGGCGTATGGGAACGCATGGAAGCCCGCTCACCATCGCCTTCTGAAATCGCCTTCGCCCTGTCCTCCAAGGACGGGGCGAAGGCGAAAGCGTTTGGACGAGGCTCCGTGTTGCGGGCGCTGCCGGTCGGCTCACGCGGGGCAGCCCAGGTGCGTCGTCGTCACATCGACGAGATGCTCTCCGGCTACGAGAATCTTGCCAGAACCACGTTCATGGGTGCGCCGACACCGGTTACCACGCCCCATTCATGGTCGGTGGCCTTACTGACCGTGGGCCTTCACACGGGGGTGTGAAGGCCAACAGTCGTGTTGTGTCGCGGCTCCATGAAGGAGCTGGAGACGGCGCCATCCGTCGCGAGGTCAGCTCAGGGTGTTGTAGGTGTTCCAGCCGCTGCCGATTTTGGTGCGGGTCGCGAAGGGGGCAGCGGCCTTGCCGGTGCTGCGGTAGAGCCACAGTGCTCCGGCGCCGACCATCACGCCCCGAGATGACCTTCGGCTACGATGCCGACGAGACCCGCTACGTGCTCGGGATGACGTTTGCTCAGAGCAGGTCGCGTTCCATGAACTCCTCCGTCTCCTCCCAGTCGATGAAGCGGCAGGATCCAGTTGTCAGGTCAACCGCGACCGGCAGGTTTCCGCCGAGTTGCATGTCCTCGCGTCCGTGGTCGAGGTAGTCGACATGGTCGTAAGGAGCGATGAACTGTCCTCCGTCGGTGAAGCAGTACTCGGGGATGATCCGGACAAGGGAGGACGGACCCCAGGACTTGCTTTCGTCAGCGAGGAACTCTGCAGCCCTGCGCTCGGCCTGTTCCCTGTCAAGCATGTCAGTTGGTCCTCATGAGGTAGTAGTTGCGGTATCTGTTTGCGGCCGGATTGGCCTTGCCGGACCGAAAGTCGAGGAAGACCACCTTGCCGTCGATATTGGCGATGTTGAAGTAATGACCTATCCCCTTCTGCGGCCACGCTCCCAAGATTGCACGCGCTCCTGGGCCCCAGCGCAGCATGTCGCTGACGATGACGTTCAGGCCACCGACGCTGCGGAATGCAAGCCCCGTGACGGCCGATACCTCGGCCCTGGTCATGGGGCGGTCCGCTCCGGGAACGGAGTTCGGGTTGCGGCCTGACATGAGATCGTCACCCGCGGTGGCGCACAGTCCGTTCTGCCCTCGGGGTTCTTCGCTCTCCTGCTGATGGACGAAGTTCCCCGCCTCGTCGATGACGTAGAGCCACATCCCGGAGTACGAGGACGCTGTGCCAGTACACAACTTCAGTTGACCGCCCGATCGACAGTATCGCCGGGCTGGGTTTTCCCCTGTCGGGGTGGCGGGATTCGAACCCACGATCTCTTCGTCCCGAATGAGGTTCGGTCCGGATTTCCACCGGCCGGTTTGCCGTTTCTCCTGGTCACAGCGTTGGTGTGCGGTGGGTTCGGGTGGTGTGGAGAGGGCTTGGGGAGCAGGTTGGCTCCCAGATGGCTCCCGGCGAGAGGCAGTTCTGTATCCCCGGTCGCCCGCAGCGGTCACCTTGCCGACGTCCCACTGGGCACGACCCGGGTCGAGGGACGCGGCCGGGGAGGTTCTACCGGCGCGGGCTGTACAGGGCCTGGGGCGTCGTACAGGTCTGGGCCGGTCCTGCGGAGACGAGAGATCCGGTCGAGGGCGGCGAGTGCGAACAGATCCGAGATGACCGGGTAGTCGAAGGGAAGGGGGCGGGGGCCGACCTGGTCGGGCGGGGAGGGGAAGGAACCGTCTTCGCTCTGGCCGGCGAGGAGGTAGGCGGTGGCGGCGGTTGTGGCGTGGGGCGGACCATACCGGACGACGACAGGGAGAGCCTGTGCGGTGGAGAGGGCGTCGCTGGCGCTGTCCGGCGTATGGCCCCAGCCCCCGTCGGGCTGCTGAGTGGCGATCAGGCGGGCTGCGGCCCGGGCGGTCGCGGCTTCGATCCCTGCGAGGTCGGCGGCCGGGACGGCGCGTGCCGCGTCGAGCGCGTCGACGGCGCGCAGGATGACGCTCGACTCGCTTACGGTCCAACCAGGCGTGAAGGTGCCGTCGGGGTGCTGGGCGTCGAGGATGAAGCGGGTGGCGGCGGTGACGAGGCGGTGGTGGTCCGGACCGTGCGGGGCGAGGGCGAGGACGGCGCCCGCGGTCATGTCCAGATCGGCACGGTCGCTCTCCATCCAGGTGGGGAAGCCGCCGTCGGGACCGGCCATCGCGGCGAGGTAGGCGGCACCCCGTTGCAGGTGGTGGCGGTAGAGGTGCGGGTCCATGGCCTGGAGGAACTCCATGGCACGGCAGGTGGTGTCGACATCGGTCTGGCGTACTCCGCTCGCGAAGGGCCATCCGCCGTCGGACGCCTGGTGGGCGGCGACGAACGCGCTGATCCGCGCCGTGTACGGCCGTAGCGCGGGACGGCTGAGGAACACCGGGCCGCCCAAGGCTGTGTTCCAGATGTCCTGGCTGTCGAGGAACGGCACCCCACCGTCGGCGGCACGCGCAAACAGCAGACCGGTCACGGCGTCGTCGATCAGCGGGTGGCCGGGGCGGAAGGACTGCAGGGTGTTGAGCCCGAGCAAGTGGGTGCTGGCGCTGGCCTCCCACAGCAGTCTTCCCCCGGCGTCGGCCAGCAGGTCGGACAACTGGAAGCGCTCACGGGTGGAGAGCGCGTGCGGGTAGCCGGTGGCCTGGGCATAGACGGCTCGTACGGCCAGCTGGTTCACCAGAGTGAAGGTGGACGGTGCGGGGGTGGCGGCCTGGGGCGGGGCGTCGGCGGCGTCCAGGCGCAGGCCCCCCAGCAGATGGAGCACGGCGTGCAGCACACTGCGCTTGAACCGGCCGCGGCTTCCTGTTGTCCGCGAAAGACCACCGGCCAGGGGGCGTGTGGCGTCGGCGGCGTCGGTGGGCAGGGTGTGTGGACGCAGGCAGGCGTCGATCAGCAAGGCGTCGAGCGGATCGGCGTCCAGGCGGCGCTCTTCGAGATAGCGGGTCAGCTGCCGCTGCTCGTGCCCATGGCTGCCGCGGGCCCGGAGGAGGGCCAGGAACAGGGAGGTTTCCAGGACACGGCTCGCGCACCGGTCCGGCAGGTCCCCGCCGGGCGCGACTGCCAGGACCAGCCGCCGCTCCAGCGCACCTACGGCCGCTTCGACCCGGTCCGCCCGGGGCTCTCGTCCCCCGCGCTGGGAAGGCAGCGTGGCGCGGTAGCGCTGTGTCTCGTACTGCCAGGCGACCGTGCCGTCCAGGAAAGTGCGGATCAGTCCGGCTCGCGACCGGGAGCCGGCGGCCGGCACCCGCGCGGCGGCCGTCTCGAACTCGTCCAGCCTCTCCTCCAGCATCGCGCGGGCGGCCACTGCCGCCTCGCCGCGGCCGACGCCCCGCTCCCGGGCCAGCACGTCGACCAGCCCGACCTGTCCCGGACGCTCCGATCCGGCGTCGAACAGGTCGTTGGTCCAGGCGACGACATCGGCACAGGCCGCGTACAGCGCCTCGGTGTCCTTCGCGCCCGCCGGCGTCCACGAGGAGCGCTCGGCCACCAGCAGCAGGGGCTCCACGGTGATCGTGAGACGGCGCAGGCGGACGTACTCCTCCGAGGAGGGCACGTGGCCCTCCTCCCGCCACCGCAGCTCCTGGAAGGTCGCTTCCGCGAACGACGCGTACGCCGCGGCGAAGCGTGCGCACCAGGCCGGCTCGGTCCCCACCGTCGTCCGCTGCCACAGGTCCCGCAGAGCCGCGACCGCCGGCGTCCGCGCATCTGTCCCCGCGCCGGTGACCACCGCGACCAGGGGATCGAGTACGGACCGGGTCTCCGAGGCCGACGAGACACCACCGGGCAGGTCGAAGCCGTCGTCGACGAGCGTGATGAACGCCCCCCAGCAAGCCAGCAGTTCCAGCTCCCCGGGAGAGGCTCCCGGAGCTACGCGACCAGCCATCCGGCCGTGCCCCATACGTGCCAGCCGCCGTACCTCGGAGTCCTCCACCGCCAGCCCCCACCGGCGTGCCCACGCCACCGCCGCCCGCTCGGCCGTGGGCCACCAGGGGCTGCACGCCCCGCGTACCGCCGAACCGTCGCTCACCCGCACCATCGAAGAAGCCCTCCGCCACGACACCACCCGCCAGGCATGCAGGAGCCGTCCGCACCGGGCAGGTTCCGTGGAGAAGGAAGACACCACGCGGCGAGAACGCTCCACGCGGGATTCTCCCGGCCGACGCCACGAAGCACCGGTGCCGTATCCGTCGACCAGCCGAACGAGTGAACACCGCCCGGCGTCGCGGACGGTGACGGGCGGATCGTCCGGCGGGCCGCCCATTGCGCATGGGCCACATCGACGGCTCCGTCTCGGCCCGCTACGCGCACGTCACCCCCGGCATGCGCCGGCGCCTCGTGCTCGGTCTGACCAAGCAGTGGGAGGCGGCCCTCGACGCCCGCCTGGCGATGTGCCCCACCTCGCCGGAACGGATCCTCAACGACCTTCTGCGTGCACGCGCAGCCAACGCATCAGGCCCGGTGCCGATTTCTCAGTACCGGGCCTGCATCTTGTTGTCGCCGCTCGCGCCCTCCACGCTGATGCCGCTGTCGGCTGACGGCGAAGCGCCGTGGCGGCTCGGCCGGCCACGGCGTTCCGGTGTGGGCGCGTTGCGGGTGGTGCGACTACAGGACGCCCCGGATCAGGCCGCCGGTCGTGTACGAGTCCTCGCGGTAGAAGAACTCCCGCCAGGAACGGATGAGTTCCTGGCGGCTGATGGACCCGTCGCCGTCGGTGTCGAGGGCGACGAAGCGCTCCTTTACTTCGGGAGCGGAGATCTCAAGCACGGTGGCGAGCTGCTGCCACTCGCTGTGGGAGATCTGGCCGTCGTCGTCGGTGTCGATGACGTCGAAAATGGCGTGAGGCACGCCTTCGACCATGTTGAACCGACTGGTGTCCACCGTCACGCTGTGCACAGCCGCGACGAACTTGTCCTTGGGCAGCCGCTCCTGGCCGTTCGCATGCCGTCGCAGCTCCGTCCAGAACATCTGGAAGGTGGCAATCAGCCCCTCTCGCGTTCGGGCACGTCCTGCAATCGAAGTTCAACGCTGTGAGTCGAGTTTCACGTCCCCGAGTTGGTGTTCGTTTCGTCTGTAGGCGTCCGTAGGACATCTCTTACGATTCCTTGACGCGCCGCGCTGGAACCGGCCATGTGACTCGCCAGCGGCCTAGCGTGGGCGCCATGCGCGTACTGGTTACCGGTGGAGCCGGATTTATTGGGTCGGAGATCGTCCATACCCTCACATCGGCCGGGCATCAGACAGTCGTATTCGATGCATTGCTGTCTTCGGTGCATGGTGCGGCAGTAGAACCCGCGGACAGCGATGCCGAGCGAATCATCGCGGACGTTCGCGATCGGGAGGCGGTGGACAGGGCCCTACGGGGCATCGACGCCGTGTGTCATCAGGCAGCGATGGTCGGCTTGGCTAATGACTTCGCGGACGCGCCCGAGTACGTCGGGTGCAATGATCTCGGGACGGCGGTGCTGCTTGCGGCGATGGCCGAGGCGGGTGTGCGAAGCCTGGTCCTGGCCGGTTCGATGGTGGTCTACGGCGAGGGACGTTACGACTGTCCCCGCCACGGCACGGTCCGGCCGGGACCGAGGACGGTGGCCGACCTGGACGCGGGCCGGTTCGAGCCGCGCTGTCCGTGCTGTGGTGCGGAGTTGGCACCTGGTCTGGTCACCGAGGATGCGCCCACGGACCCGCGCAATGTGTACGCGGCCACCAAGCTCGCCCAGGAACATCTCACCGCGGCCTGGGCGCGCGCGACGGGCGGGTCCGCGGTGTCGCTGCGCTACCACAATGTGTACGGACCGGGGATGCCGCGCGACACACCGTACGCCGGTGTCGCCTCTTTCTTTCGGTCGGCTCTGGCTCGTGGCGAGGCCCCCCGGGTCTTTGAGGACGGCTGCCAGCGGAGGGATTTCGTCCACGTACGGGATGTGGCGGCCGCGAACGCATTGGCACTGGAAGCCGTCGAAGGACACGGGCCGGGCAGTTTTGCTTTTTACAACACGGGGAGTGGGGACCCCCGCACCATCGGCGAGATGGCCTCGGCACTGGCTTCGGCACATGGTGGCCCTGCTCCGAAGGTCACCGGCGAATACCGGCTCGGTGATGTACGCCATGTCACTGCGGACTCACGACGACTGCGAGACGAGCTGGGCTGGAAGCCGCAGGAAGGGTTCGCCAAGGGAATGGCGGAGTTTGCGACGGCCCCGTTGCGGGGGATGCGCCCAAACACCGGAAGGCTCTGACACACATTGCAGTGTGTGGTTGAGGCGTCAACTTGCCGTTGGTCTGTGGCAGATAGGGCCGAGCCGGCTTGTGGAGGACGACCAGATCCGGCCGGCGTCCGGCGAAGCACCCCAGCGCCGTCGGACCGTCGTCCGCCAGCTCGCCGTCGTACCCCGCCCGGACCAGGTAGCTGACGACGACCTCGGCGACCGTCGGATCGTCGTCGACGACCAGAACGTGGCCGCGTTCGGTGCCCGGCAGGAGTGCGTGCCTGGGCCTGAACCGTCCGGGATGTTCTCCATCTCGCCACCCCGGCATGCATGTGCGGCACGCGCGGGGCTCGTCTGCTGCTACCAGGCCGACGTCCATTTTTCGTAAGAAAATGGAGCCCGGAATGTCGGTTTCTGCTCCGTAGGGTGAGTGGCGTGACCGATTCCTCCCTGACGGGCCCTCCGTCCGCCCATATCCCTACGCCGAGTGCCGACGTCGTCCTGCCCTGTCTGGACGAGGCCGCGGCACTGCCCCGGGTGCTGGACGCCGTCCCCAGCGGCTGGCGCGCGATCGTCGTCGACAACGGCTCCACCGACGGATCGGCTGAACTGGCCCGCTCGCTCGGCGCCACCGTCGTGCACGAGCCGCGACGCGGCTTCGGCGCCGCCTGCCATGCCGGACTGCTCGCGGCCGAGGCGGAGTTCGTCTGCTTCTGCGACTGCGACGGCTCCCTCGACCCCGGCCTGCTCCCCGCCTTCGTACGCCGCATCGCCGACGGCGAGACCGACCTGCTGCTCGGCCGCCGCTGCCCCGAGGGCCGCGGTGCTTGGCCGCTGCACGCCCGCGCCGGCAATGTCGCGCTGGCCCGGATGCTGCGCCGCCGCACCGGCTTGCGGCTGCACGACCTCGGCCCGATGCGGGCAGGGCGCCGGGCGGATTTGCTGGCGCTCGGTCTCACCGACCGGCGCAGCGGCTACCCGCTGCAGATGGTGGTCCGCGCGGCCGACGCCGGGCTGCGGGTCACGGAGACAGACGTCCCGTACCTCCCTCGCAGCGGGAAGTCGAAGGTCACCGGCACCTGGCGGGGGACCTGGCAGGCGGTGCGCGACATGCGCGCGGTGCTGCTTCAGCCACCGGCCGGGACGGCTCCGGGGACCGTGCGCTCCGGGGTGCGCCGGTGAGCGCCCCGGCCGGCTCCGGTGCGGTCGAGGGCTTGTCCGGCCCGACGACCGTGCTGGTCATCGCCAAGGAACCGCTGCAGGGCCGGGTCAAGACCCGGCTCACCCCGCCGTTCACACCCGCCCAGGCCGCCCGGCTCGCCGAGGCGGCGCTCGGTGACACTCTGCGGACCGTATGCACCCTGCCCGCCCGGCGCCGTGCCATCGTCCTCGACGGACGGCCGGGCCCGTGGCTGCCGCCCGGCATCGAGGTGTTGCCGCAGGGCACCGGCCGCCTCGACGAACGGCTTGCCGCGGCCTTCGCCTGCTGTACCGGCCCGACTCTCCTCATCGGCATGGACACCCCCCAGATCACTGCCGCCCACCTGGCCGCCGCGCTCCGTCCCGCCGCCTGGGACGGCTGCGACGCCTGGTTCGGACCGGCCGACGACGGCGGCTTCTGGGCGCTGGGCCTGGCCGTCCCCGCCCCGGAACTCCTGCTCGGCGTCCCCATGTCCGTACCCGAGACCGGCGCGGTCCAGCGCCGACGCCTGGTCGACGCCGGGCTGACCGTGCGCGACCTTCCGCAGTTGCGTGATGTGGACACCGCACAGGACGCCGTCGCCGTTGCCGCCGCGGCGCCGCACGGCCGGTTCGCCGCGACGCTCGCCCTGCTGACCCCGGCGGAGGCCCAATGAACCCGGTCCCTCACCGCAGCAGGCTGGTCACGGCACCCCCGTCCCCCGACCGCGGCACCACGTCCTGGGGCACCGATCCGTACGCTGAGGCGCTGCGCAAAGGTCACGGACCGCTCTTCCTCCGCCGTACCGACGGCTGGCTGTTGCCCCTGGACATCGAACGCTGGTGCGCGAAAGTCGACGCCGCCGACCTGTCGGCACTGGGCCGCTGCGAAGGCCCCGTTCTGGACATCGGCTGCGGGCCCGGCCGGCTGGTCGCCGAGCTCGCCTTCCGCGGCCATCGCGCACTCGGCATCGACATCAGCGAGACCGCCGTCGCCCGCACACTTCGACTCGGCGGAGCGGCGCTGCACCGCTCCGTCTTCGACCCGCTGCCGGGCGAGGGCCGCTGGGGCACCGCCCTGCTCCTCGACGGCAACATCGGCATCGGCGGGAACCCACCTCTCCTCCTGCACCGCACGGCCAACCTGCTCGCCCCGGGTGGTCTGCTCATCGCCGAGACGACACCACAGGACATCGACGAGAGACTCCAGGTCCGGCTGGACGACGGACGCGGCACAGCGGCCGCCGACACTGGCGCCTGCGGCTCCGCGACCGCCTCACCGTTCCCCTGGGCCCGGCTCGGCACACCGGCCCTGCTGCGGTACGCGCAGGCGTACAGATGGCAGCCCGTCGATCAGTGGGAGGCGGACGGCCGCCCCTTCGTGTCCCTGCGCCGCAACCGGGCGGTACGGACGGCGAGCAACAGCGCCGAGCCCGCGAACAGCAACCCCGTGATCAGCAGCCAGTTCCCCAGGAACACATCGAGGGACAGCCCGCTGTAGGGCTCGTACCGCACCGCGTGCCGGGTGATCAGCGGCCACCACATCAGCAGGAGCAAGCCGGAGAGGAATGCCGGTACGCGGACGTAGTTGACCAGCCCGGTACGGGGCCCGAGCGCCCGGTGCAGGGCCAGGTCCGCCGACGCGTACAGCGGCAGCAACACCAGATCGTGCAGGAGCGCGGAGCCGATGAACCACACCACGATCGCGAACGTGTCGCCCGCCAGCAGCCGCACACCCGCATAGCCCGCGAGGGCGAATGTCGCGACCAGCAGGAGGAGATGCAGCGGCCCTTCCCCGTACCAGCGCCTGAGAACCACTCGAGGATTCACCCGGTTTCCCGCCTTCCCGCTCACAGCGCCTCGAACGCCAGCCGGGCCACCCATTTGGTGTTGAGCACGCCGGGGGCCGCCGGGACGATGATCCGCGCCGGATATCCGTGATCGAGCGAGAGGTTCTCGCCGTTGACCTGCAATGCCAGCAGCGCGCGCGGGTCGCGCACCTGGTTGTCGCGGAGCGCCACCTTCCGGAACGCCCCGCTGCGCTGGACGGACTCCACCATCACCCCCGGTGGCCGGTCCGGATACCCCACGAGTGCCGCCAGGTCCCGCAGCCGCACTCCGCGCCACCACTGGTCCGAGGTCGCCCAGCCCTCCACGCACGCGATCGGCAGCGCCACGCTGTACTGGTCCATGGCCAGCAGTTGTTCCCGGCTGAGCCGGATCTTCCTGGCGGGCCCGCTGACGGTGAGCCGCCAGGCCTTCCCCGTATCGGCCGCGGTCACTCCGACGGCCGCGGCCGTCTTGTTGATCTGGAAGCCGTTCGGCCCCGGACCTGGTTCGGCCGCGCCGTGCGGGGTGAGGAGGGCGATCTGCCGCGGCGGTCCGTCGAAGCTCCGGCCGGCCGAGGTGATCAGCAGCAGCAGCGACCCGCCGCCCGCCATGGCGAGCGCACCGCGCCGGGAGACGGTCGGCGGAGCGGGGTCGGGGGCGGCCAGCTCATCCGTCTCGCCCGGCGCGGAGCCCTCCAGCCGGCCGCCCCGCAGCACCCGGACGGCCCGCGGCAGCTTCAGCCCGGTGTGGGCGAGGAACGCGGCGAAGAACACCCACGCCCCGTAGAAGTGCAGCGGATAGAACGACCCCGGGAACACGTACTCCAGCTGGATGTTGAGCAGTCCGGTGATGAACTCGAACAGTGCCCCGCCGACGAGCAGCAGCAGCGACACCCGCTCCAGCGCATGCCCCACGGAGCGGACCGGGGGCAGCGCGAAGAGCTTCGGGATCACCGACCAGAGCTTCGCCAGCACTACGGGGACCAGGGCGATGCCCACCGTGACATGCAGCCCCTGCGTCAGCCGGTACAGCCAGTGCGGACCGGTCGGCCAGGCGAAGAGATAGAACCCCAGCAGGCCCTTGCCCGGCGTCTTGTCGTTGACGGGCGCGAGGTCCGGGTTGTACGCGGCGTACGACAGCAGACCGGTCACGAACAGCAGGGTGAGCCCGGCGAGCAGGACCAGCCCGAGCACCGCCGTGAACCGGACACCGCGCACCGGGCTACGCCAGAACCCGGGCGCGGAGGGAAGCCGCCCGGCGAAGGCCTGTCCACGACCGGATGCCGAGCCTGGAAATGAGAAGGGGGAGCCTTTTCCGAAACGTCTGTCACCCATGTCCCGAAGCTATGCCCGGGACGCCTGACCGCAGGGCGTACGACCCCTGACGAATCTCTGACGTCACACCCCCGTGCGGGCAGCCGGAGCAAGATCTGACGGTTCGGTGACACGATCCCGTGGCATCACGCGTAACCGTCCTGCTGTGCATAGCGTGCCTGCGTGAAAACCGAGGACCGCACAGAACACCCCACCATGAACGAAACCGGTCACCGCACCGGCCGCCGCAGCGACTTGATCGCCGCCGCCGCGGGCGTTCTGCTCGTCACCGCCGCCGTGCTTGTCGGCCGGTCGATCCAGGACGCCGACGGAAGCCTCTACGTCCACTGGCCTCCCCTGCTGGCGTCCTGGTACCCGCACACCGGCCCCGGCACCCCGGCCGCCGTCGTCGTGGCAGCGGCCGTCGTCGCGTACGGGCCCCCGATGGCCGACCGTATTCGCCGGCGGGCGCTGCTCCCGGCCGCCTGGGCGGCGTCGCTCGCCTGGGTCTTCTCGCTGGCGCTGATCGACGGCTGGGGCCGGGGCATCGCCGAACGGCTCACCAACAAGCATGAATATCTGCAGGCCATCGAACGTTTCCAGAATATCGGTACGGCTCTGCGCGGCTTCAACGGCCACATCCTGCTCGGCTCCCCGGACAACTGGCCCACCCATGTCGCCGGGCACCCACCGGGCGCCACGCTCACCTTCGTCCTGCTCGACCGCATCGGGCTCGGAGGCGGCGCCTGGGCCGGGGTCTGGTGCATCGTGGTCGGCGCCTCCGCCGTCCCGGCCGCGCTGATCGCGCTCCGGGTCCTGGCCGACGAGCGCCTCGCACGCCGCGCCGCCCCGTTCCTGGTCCTCGCACCGGTCGCGGTGTGGACCGGCACCTCGGCGGACGCCTACTTCGCCGCCGTCGCCGCCTGGTCCGTGGCCCTCCTCGCCCTGGCCGCGACCCGTTCGGTCCGCCTCCCCATGGCCGCCGCATTCGCCTCCGGTCTGCTGTTCGGGCTGACCTGCTACCTCAGTTACGGTCTGACGCTGATCGCGTTCCTGCTCCTGGCCGTCCTCGTCCTAGCCCGTACCGCCCGCCCCGTCCCCCTCTTCCTCGCCGGAGCCCTGGTCGTCCCGGTCCTCTTCACCCTGGCGGGCTACAACTGGTGGGAGGGCTACCGGCTGCTGGTCGAGCGCTACTACCAAGGGGCCGGCGGCTCCCGCCCGTACTCCTACTGGGTCTGGGCGAATCTCGCCTGCACCACGATCGCCGCGGGCCTCGCCACGGTCGCCGGACTCCGTCGAGCCGCGGCCGGCGCCCCCGGAGCCGTACGCGCCTTGCGCACCGGCACCACCTGTGCCACCCAACGGCTGATTCTGCTCACTCTGATGGCGCTCCTGGCGCTCCTGGCCGCCGACCTGTCCGGGATGAGCAAGGCGGAGACGGAGCGCATCTGGCAGCCCTTCATCCTCTGGCTGCTGCCCGCCGCCGCCCTGCTGCCGACCGGCACCCGGCGCGGCTGTCTGACCGCACAGGCCGTCGTCGCCCTGCTCGTCAACCACCTGCTGTGGACCGGGTGGTGACGAGAGAGAGACCGTTGAACTCTTCCGCCGGGGGTACCGGCGAATCCTATGGCGGTGAACCGTTGAAGCGAACCGCGTGCGGCCGTGATGCGACCAGCAACCACCACCCCTCCGGTCCCCGGCGACCCGCTCTTCGTCAACGGTCTGCACTCCGCCGTCACCGTGACCGGAGTCCTCCGCCTGATCGGTGCGGTGGCTGCCGTCGCCGGCATCAAGCGCCGAGCAGAGGAGGCAGCAGGCCCGCCGCCCGGTCCCACCGGAGGACGGCAAGGAGGACGTGGTGATCGCCGGTGCTCGCTGAGCACCGGCGCACGCGTGAGAGCGGCGCTGCCGGGTGTCCGGCCTTGGCGGGCGCCGCTCCGAAGCGGTGGACGGCGTTGTCCTTCTCTTCGCCGGGCTTGTTACTTCGCGGCGGGTTCCGGGGCGCCGCCCTGTTCGGTGATGGAGGGTTCGGCCGGGGACTGGGCGGGGGAGCGGTGAGGGCGGACGCCGAACATGCCGACGGCGGTAAGGACCGCGGCCAGGGCGGCGGCGATGCCGCAGATGAGGAAGGCGTTGCTGAAGCCGCTGCCCAGCGCGTCGAGGGCGAGGTCGTGCGCTGCCGATCCCGGAGCGCCGGGTGGCAGGCTGTTCACGGCGATCGGTCCTCCCTCCGCGGCGATCCCGCGCGCGGCTCCCAGGTGGTCCGCCGGCAGGTCCGCGCCGTTCAGATTCGACAAGAACGCCGTTCCCGCCTTGGACCGTCTCGGTGCACTCGATCCCGGGCCACACGCCCGGATCGGTCGCCTACGCCATCGACGGCCAACGCTCGGTGTTCGTCGGCGATGCCGTGCAGGTCCACGGGGCCGCCAACGGCTTCCCCGGCTACCTGGACCCGACCGCCTACCGCACCAGCCTGGAGTACGTGCGGGACGAGCTCCGTCCGCAGCACCTGTACCTGGGACACCCGTACCGCCGCGCCGACGGCACGCCGTACGGCGTCGAGCTCGACGCCGCGCAGGCCCAGGAGGCCATCGCCCACAGCCTCGCGATCGAGGGCCGTGTCACCGCGGCCGCCTGCGGCTGCCTGCAAGCCGGCCTGCAGGAGACGGATTCGCCGTACTCCCCGTTCGCCCGCGTTGCCGAGGAGCTCGGCTACACCGGCGACCCCGCGCTGGAGCCGTCGCCGTTCTTCACATCCATGCACGGCTACCGCACGCATCCCGCCCAGAACGCATGACACAGGAGCTCGCACTCATGACTGACTTCCAGACGATCCGGGCGGGAGAGCAGACGATCGCCGTCCGCAAAGACCTCCGGGTGCCGATGCGGGACGGCGTCGAACTCGCCGTGGACGCCTACCACGGCCAGGACGACAAGCCGCGCCCTGCTCTGATCGCGATGAGCGCCTATGGCAAGGAGTTGCAGGCGCTCGCCCTCACCACGCCGCCGCAGCGCCGGCCCAGCCCGATGTGGGACGGCTGCATCGAGGCCGGTGACATCGCGCGCGTCGTCAGGGAGGACTATGTCCACGTCATCGGTGACATGCGGGGAACCGGTGATTCCGACGGCGTCATGATCGGCAACTACAACTTCGGCGGCGTTTCCCAGGGGCAGGACCTGTACGACCTCGTCGAATGGGTCGCCGCGCAGCCGTGGTGCGACGGCAACGTCGGCATGATCGGCATCTCCTACTTCGGCTCCATGCAGGTGCTCGCCGCCGCCGAGCGGCCACCGCACCTCAAAGCGATCTTCGTCAGCGGTGGCCACTACGACTTCTACGAGACCACCTACCACGGCGGCATCATGTGGTTCATGCCGCGTGCTGCCCGCGAGGGACGCGGCGGCGACTCCGGCATCGCGCACACCGACGTCAAGTCCCGTATGCAGGAGGTCCATTCCCCCGAGGAGCTGAAGAAGCTCGTCGAGAAGCGGCTGCAGGATCCCGACGTGGCAGCCTGGCCGAACCTCGTGCACGTGCTCAAGTACCCGAAGAACCGCGAGTTCTGGTTCGACATCGTGATGAACCACCTCGACGGCGACTGGTACGAGGAGCGCAACCCGATCAATCTGGCCGAGAACATCGACATTCCGGTCTACCTGCAGATCGACCAGGGGCGCGGCTGGACCCTGGACGGCCACATCGAGCTGTTCAACGTCCTTAAGGGGCCCAAGAAGCTGGACATCGGCTCCTACCCGCCGATGCAGTCGCGACCCTGGATCGAAGAGCACGACAAGATGTTCCGCTGGTACGAGTACTGGCTCAAGGGCATCGACAACGGCATCATGGACGAACCGGCCGTGAGCGTCTTCGTGGAGGGCGCGCGCGAGGTGGTCACCGCGGCGCAGTGGCCACCGAAGGAGACCGAGCACAAGCCGCTCTACCTGCGCCCGCGGCACAAGCTCTCCTTCGAACCCGAGTTCATGGGTGCCGAATACGCCGCCCCCGACGGCTTCTACCAGGCACCGCTCACCGTCACCGACACGGTGGAGGTGCTGAAGTGGAGCACCGAGCCGTTTCTGGAGCCCAGCGAGCTGATCGGCACCGGCGCGGCACACCTGTTCGCGGAGATCGACCAGGACGACACCAACTTCATCCTGCGCCTGTGGGACGAGGCTCCCGGCGGCGGCCGGCAGCTGGTCACCAGCGGATACCTCAAGGCCTCCCACCGCGAGCTCGACGAGGAGCGCACCACCGAGGGCGACCCCTACCACCCGCACACCCGCGCGGTGCCGGTGGAGCCCGGGAAGGTGGAGGAGTACGTGCTGCGGCTCTATCCATTCGCGGCCACCTTCCAGCCGGGGCACCGTCTGGCGGTGGAGTTGTCGAACAACGAGCCGCTGGTCGACGCGCACAACGCGCTGCTGCCACCGGATGCCTTCCACCTGCCGGTGGGCCGCCCCGTCACCCACAAGATCTACCGCGACGCCGCGCATCCCTCCCGGCTCGTGCTGCCGTTCACGACGGTCACCCGGCCGTGATCCACGCCGAGGGCGGCCAGGCCATCGCATACCTGGCCGTCCTGCGTGACCAGTAGGGGCTCATTCACTCGCTACGGGTGTCGGAAAAGCATTCCAAACGACTGAGGGAGATTCACCTCAGCGCCCCGGGAACCCGTGGACGACGCCGCGGTGCGGTGATCGCACTCGGCTACAGGATCGCCGTCCCGGCCACCGATGCCTGGTGCCCCACGGTCGTGGCGAGGAGTACCGGTCCTCGGCCGTGAGGCATGGGTTGCCGACGCCAATCACGCCGCATGACCTGTGCCTATAGTTCCCAAGGCGCAAAAGAACTAGCCGCCATCGCTGCCATCTATAGTCGAATTCATGAGGCCGGAACTGCGTCACCTGCGCTACCTGCTCGCGGTCGCCGAGCATGCCAACTTCACCCGCGCCGCCGAAGAGCTGCGCATCTCCCAGCCCACCCTGTCCCAGCAGATCAGACAACTGGAGAAGTCCCTCGGGGTCCAGCTGCTGGACCGGACCGGCCGCACCGTGCGCCTGACCGACGCCGGGGCGACGTACGTCCACTTCGCCCGGCGCGCGCTACGGGACCTGGCGGCGGGGGAACGGGCGGTGCTCGACGTGCAGGACCTCGCGCGCGGCCGCCTCCGGCTCGCGGTCACGCCCACCTTCACCGCCTACCTCACCGGCCCGCTCGTCGCCGGTTTCCACGACCGTCACCCCGGGATCACCCTGGACGTACGGGAGGTCACCCAGGACCGCATCGAAGCCGATCTCCTGGACGACCGGCTCGACCTCGGCATCGCCTTCGCGGGCACCCACCTGCCGGGCATCGAGGCCACGGCGCTGTTCACCGAGGCCCTCAGCCTCGTCGTCGGCCCCCACCACCCCGGCATCGGCCATCCCGGCCCCATGACCATCCACGACCTGCACGATCACCAACTTGCCCTGCTCAGCCGTGATTTCGCGACCAGGCGGCAGATCGACGAACACCTCGGCAAGCACCGGGGGAGCCCGCGGATCGCGGTGGAGGCCGACTCGATCAACGCACTCATCGAGATCGTCCAGCGCACCCCGCTGGCCACCGTCGTGCCCGACCCCATCACTCGCGACCACCCGCGCCTGCGCCCGATTCCCCTCGAACCGGCCTTTCCCTCCCGCACCGTCACACTGCTCCGCCGGGAGAGTGCGTACCGAAGCGCGGCCTCCCGCGCCTTCACCCGCCAGGTCACCGAGTGGGCACACCACCACGGCTACTCGGTCACCTGAGTCCCTGATACCTGCACGCGAGGTCCCTGCCTCCTGCCGTCACGCCGCCGTGGTCCCGCCGGCCGGCCCATCTGGTGGTCGCTGACGCCGGGGCGGGAGGCCGGGACGGAGGACGCGGGGGACGGTGGGCACGTGGTACGCCGGCCCGATTCCGGCGGGCCGGCGTACCACGTCACGTCGCGCGGGCGAACGGTCAGTAGTCGTAGTCGTTTCCGATCACTCGGAAACTGCCCCCTACTCCATTGCTGACGAACACACCCCCTTCGACGCGGTTCGGGAACACGCCTTGAGTGGCGCCGTGGGGGCCGACGACGGCGACGGGGGCGCCGTTGTCGCAGGTCGCCCCGCTGAAGACCTCGACGGTTCGCCGGCTTTCGTTGAAGATGTTGAAGCTGGTGGAGCCCAGGCCGCTGGCCACGCTGACGCAGCCGCCGGGGGAGGCGGAGTACGTGCGCTCGTTGAAGTGAATCCTGCCTTCGTCGTAGTCCCGGCCCCCGTAGCCCCGGCCTCCGTGACCCCGGTCCTGGTCGCCTCCGCGCTCGTCGCCGCCCCTGCCTTCGTCGCCGCCTCGGCCTTCGCCGTTGCCGCCGCGGCCCTCGTCGTTGCCTCGGCCTTCGTCGTTGCCTCGGCCTTCGCCGTTGCCGCCTCGGCCCTCGTCATTGCCTCGGCCTTCGTCGCTCTTTCCGGTGTCACCTTTGTCCTTGGGGGCCACAGCGGGTGCTGGTGCCGGGGCTGGAGCGGCGACCGCTCGCTGGACGACCGGAGCGACCTGGGGTGGCTCGTTCGTGGCGGCCGAGGTGAAGGTGCTACCGGTTGCGGTCAGGGCCGCAGCGGCGGCGATGGCGGCAGTGAGGACGGTGGAACGTGTGGTCATGTCGTTTCTCCTGTCTCGGAGTGAGGTCGGCAGAGCAGCGGACCCGTAATTGAACGTACGTAGGGACTCCATAGCTGTCATTTCGGGGCATACCGAAAGGCCGGTGCCTGAGCAACGGCTGGGGCGGCAGTCACCCGTATGCCATTCGGGTGCAACGTGACGTACCGTCAATAGCCTTGTATGTGGGTGAATTGATGTGCCGTTCGCCCGTTCGGGTGCCTTCTGGGGATTTATTCACTCCGGAAGCGGCGTGTCGTTCGTTGACTCAAGCCCGGGCCGGCGTTGCCGGGCTCGGTGGCGCCTGCGCGACGGTCTCGCGGTCCGCGTGCAGCGTCCTCATGGCGGGGTCGGTGAAGACCAGCCGGATGTAGGTGCGCTGCTTTTCCGGAATTTTGCCGAAACCGGTGACCGGAATGGCGGTGAGCGCATTCCACGCAAGGATGTCCATGCGACGGCTCACGACGATGGCCGGAGTGGCGGTGGGGCCGTCGAGGAGCCGCTGCAATGGTGGCTGGACTTTCTGCCGTGTGCGCCGCCGCGGTCGCGCCGGGCTTGTCCCGGCCAGGCCGAAGAGGTGGCCGTGCCGGTCGTCGAGGTGCAGGACGCGGGCGCGGGGCCGTGGATGCGGCCCCGATCCGGACGCGTTCAGCCCGGCCCTCCCTCGGCAGCCTCCGCGGGTCACCACGCACCGTCCGCTGACCCGCGGCGACCGTCGCTCACTGGCGGCCGAGGCCCAGCGGGTCGTATCGGGATCCAGGACGCCCGCCCACGCCTGACCCGCACCGGAAACCGAACGAGAGAAAACGAAAGGCTCCGCAACGAACGGGCGGTCGCACGCGGTCAGTTCCGCGGCCTCCGCCGAAGCGTCCCTGCCCCTTACCGGTGAAGTGCCCCTGGAACTTCGGTCAGGGCCTGGCCCAGTTCCAGTTCACCCACCGTTTGATCCCCGCTCGTCTCTCCGGTCGGCCGAAACCCGAGCCCCAGATAGAAGCCCCCGGGGCCGTCCTCGCCCGGGTGCCAGGAGACGGTGAGCCGGGTGCCGTCACGGCGGCGGATTTCGGCGGCCACGGACTCGACCGCGAAACGGCCGTACCCGCGGCCCTGCTCACCCGCCGCGATATTGAGACGCCACAGACCCGAGCGGATGTCGGTGTTCTTGCCGTCGCCGGCGAAGTCGATGTCGAAGAACGCCATGAGGAAGCCGACGGGCCGGTCGCCGTCGAAGATGAGGCGAGGCCAGGCTGTCCCGGGGTACAGGTACGCCTCAGCGAGCGATTTCACGACCGGCGCGACCAAGTGCTCCTGGTCGGTGCGCACCTTCAGGCCGATCGCAACGTCGAAGTTGTCGACGGTGATCTTCTCCAGGCGGAGCGTGGACGTCATGCAGGAATCATAGAACCGGTGATCATCGGAGGAAGCCTCCTCGACTTGACCCTTGTGCCCGGCGATGATCTTCGATGCCCTGTACCGCAGAGCCGGCGTGGGGAAGGTCCGTGGAATCGGGCAGAGTCAGGCCCCCGGTCCGGCCGGCGACCGCGTCTGCTAAGGCGTCGACATCGTCTGAGCGGCTGTTCTCCGCAGGTATGTAGGGTTCGTCCACCGCAAGGTGCGGGTGCGAAGAACGGGGCGAGCGGCTGAAGGGCCGGGCGGGGGAGGGCCAGCGTGAGCAAGGAACGCAGGAAGCCGCGAGGCGGTGCGGGGCGAAGGGCCGGCAAGAAGCCAGGAGAGCGACTCACGAGACGGGGCAAGCTGTTCGCCCGCGGCGGGGCCGTGCTGGCCGTGCTGCTTCTGGCGACGGGCGGCGTCGGCGTGTGGGCCTATCAGAACCTCGACGGGAACATCCAATCCGCCGACATCGACGACAAGCTCGGCGGCGACCGGCCGGCCAACATGAGCCCCGGTTCCAAGAACATCCTGGTGGTGGGTTCGGACTCGCGCGACGGCGACAACGGGAAATACGGCAAGGGTCTGACCACGATGCAGTCGGACACCTTGATGGTCATGCACGTGGCAGCCAACCGGAAGTGGAGCACCGTCGTGTCCCTTCCGCGCGATTCGTGGGTGGGAATCCCGGCCTGCGACCGGGGAGATGGCACCCGGTCCACCCCGCATCACTTCAAGATCAATGAAGCCTTTGCCGTCGGCGGAACGAGCGGTGAGGTCGCAGGGGCCGCAGCCTGCACCATCCGGACCGTCGAACAGAACACCGGCCTGCGCATCGATCACTTCATGTCGATCGACTTCCAGGGATTCAAGGGCATGGTGAATGCCCTGGACGGCATAGAAGTCTGTCCCGAGACGGCGATCCACGACAAGAAGGCCCATCTCGATCTGGAGGCGGGGTGTCAGACGGTCAGGGACGAGAAGGCCCTCGGCTATGTCAGGACCCGCTACAGCGTGGGAGACGGCTCCGACCTGGGTAGAATAGGGCGGCAGCAGGAATTCATGGAGGCACTGGCGGCCAAGGCGCAGGAGAAACTCACCAGCCCGGCCGCCTTGTACGGATTCCTCGACTCGGCGACCAAATCACTGACGACGGACAAGGAAATGGCAGGGATTACGCCGCTCACCGAGCTCGCCTCCGAACTCAAGGAAATCCCGAGTGACCGACTGACCTTCCTGACCGTGCCGAATTACGGGCGTGAGGCGGATGTGCCCACCGACAAGGCCAATGTGGTGTGGCAATACCCCCAGGCGGCGGACCTCTTCGCTTCGTTGGCCGCGGACAAGGAAGTCGACAAGAAGTCACTGGAGGCCCGCAGCAAGAACCCCGTGTACGCCGCCACCATCCGTGTGCGCGTACTCAACGGGACGGGAAAGCCGGGGCAGGCGGCAAAGGTCGCGGACGCCCTGCGTATGGCGGGATACACCATCGTCGGCACGGGCAACGCCCCCAGCGACACACCAACGACGGCGGTCACATTCCCGCAGGGACTCGACCAGCAGGCGAAGGCACTGGCCTCCCGGGTGCCGGGAGCGCGGGCGACCGAGGACGCCACGGCCGCTCCGGGCTCGGTGACGTTGACCGTCGGCGACGACTTCGACGGCACTCGCTGAACCCGGCGGGCGGCGGGGGTGCGCGCGAGACGCACCATGCCCGGTCCTGCAGCAAGGGGCCGGCGGTGAGCGGCGGGTGGCGGGGCTTCGCGGGCCGGGGGATTCCGTCGCCGTCGGGGACGGTCGGTCACGCACTCGGTCTGCTCCCGTCGGGTCGCATCGTCGCGACGTTCATCCGGGAGCACGACGTTCGGGAAAGCTGATGGACCGACAGTCTGCGGATGTACGGTCGGCGTTGTGCGAGTTGTGGCAGGCGTTCGGTGCGATCGCCTTGTTGACGCGTTACGGCGCCCACGCCCGCCGGCCGCATTCTTCCTGGGCTCGTGAGGCGCACGGTGCGCTGACGCCGCGTCCGAGGGCCGTTGTCGCGCCGGTTCGGCCACAAGGGCGCGTCCCCTCGTTCCTGACGTGACCGTTACCATACCGGTCCGGCCCGTCATGAACTGGGCCGGTACGGACCGTTTCCGGTCATGAGAACGTCTTCCGAAGCACAGCCGGGCACTGTCGGAATCCCGCATTCTTTGGGCAGGCTTCGGAAACGATGCGGAGGATGGATCAACCAACCGGTACGAGGGAGAACATGATCGAGAAGATTCTGCCGCCCCAGGTGGCCGTGGTGGAGGCACTCTCCGACCCGGTCGACGCGGCTCTTTTCCCCGGTGAGGAAGAACTGATCCGTAACTCGGTGGAGTCCCGGCGCAAGGAGTTCACCACCGCCCGCTGGTGCGCCCGTCGCGCGCTCGGCGTGCTCGGTTTCGCGCCCGTCCCCATCCTGAAGGGCGAACGCGGAGCGCCGATATGGCCGGAAGGCGTCGTCGGAAGCATGACGCACTGCGCCGGCTACCGAGCCGCCGCGGTCGCCCGCTGGGCGGACCTGCTCTCCGTCGGTATAGACGCCGAACCGCACGAGCCGCTGCCCGATGGGGTGCACGAGACCATAGCCCTGCCGGCGGAACAGCAGCGCGAGCGCGAGTTGCGCAGGACGGCCCCGGAGATCCGTTGGGACCGGCTGCTGTTCAGCGCGAAGGAGAGCGTCTACAAGGTGTGGTTCCCGCTCACCCACCGGTGGCTCGGCTTCGAACAGGCCGATATCGTCCTCCACTCCAACGGCACGTTCACGGCCGATCTGCTGATCCCCGCCATGGACCCGGACCCGGCTTTGCCCGGCGGGGCGACGTCGACCCCGACAGGCTTCCGTGGCCGGTGGCTGGTCGCGGACGGTCTCGTGGCGACCGCGATCGCCGTCGAGAGCGAGCCGGACACGCCCACCCGGTAGCGCCGACGAGCCGGACACGCCCATCCGGACGGCGCGACGAGCCGAGGACACGCCCGCCGGGCAGTGCGGGGCAGCCGTGAACGACGAGCGGAGGCGCCCGCACCTCGTCCGGCGTGCGGGTCCACCCGTACTCTCTGACCGCATGAGTGAAAACCGTATGCGTGCACGTGAGTTGGGCATCCCCCTGATGGGGGAGCCGGGGCCGTGGAACGCGATCACAGACGTGCCCGGTGTCGAGGTCGGGTACGTCACCCTTGTCGAGGGCGACGACGTACGCACCGGAGTGACGGCGCTCCTGCCCCGTGGCCGGGACGGAGTCGGAACGCCCTGCGCGGCCGGCTGGCATTCGTTCAACGGCAACGGTGAGATGACCGGAACGGCCTGGATCGAGGAGAGCGGATCACTCGCCGTTCCGGTGGTCATCACCAACACGTACGCGGTCGGCCCGGTGCACCGGGGCGTCGTCGAGTGGGTGCGGTCCCACTGCCGCGGCATGGCACCGGAGTGGCTGCTGCCGGTGGTCACGGAGACCTGGGACGGCCACCTCAACGACATCCACGGTCCGGCCGTGCAGTCCCGTCACGCGGCGGCCGCGATCGAGGCGGCCGGGTCCGGTCCGGTCGAGGAGGGATGCGTCGGCGGCGGAACGGGCATGCGCTGCTACGGCTTCAAGGGTGGCTCGGGGACGGCGTCCCGGGTGGTCGAGTACGGCGAGGACCGCTACACCGTCGGCGCCTTCGTGCAGGCCAATTTCGGTGCACGGCGCGAACTGGTGGTGGCCGGTGTGCCGGTGGGGCGTGAGCTGTCCGGTCCGGTCGGGACACCGGACCCCGAACCGACTGCCGACGGGGAGCGCCCGGTGCCGCCCGGCGCGGGTTCGGTGATCGTGGTCGTGGCGACCGACGCACCGTTGTTGCCGGGGCAGTGCAAGGCGTTGGCCCGTCGGGTGACGCTGGGTCTGGCCCGCACCGGCACCACCGGCAGTCACTTCTCCGGGGATCTCTTCCTGGCTTTCTCCACGGCCAACCCGTCCGCGCTGACCAGTACGTTCCCCGAGGACGACGGCAGTGCGCCGTACGAGTCGATGCGCTTCGTGCCGTGGGGCCGGATTGATCCCTTCTACGGTGCGGTGGTCGAGTCGGTGGAGGAGGCGGTGCTGAACGTGCTCACCGGTGCGCAGTCGATGACCGGCCGCGCGGGCCACCACGTCCCGGCGCTCCCGCTGGACCGGGTGACGGAACTGCTGACGGTACGGGAGCGGTGACGTACTCGCGGGGACGGTGAGTAGTACGGCGAGCCCGGCCGGAGAACGGGAAGAAAGGCGCCCGGCGTGGTGGTCACTGGTCTCGTACAGGTTCGTCGGCCATACTGCCCGCCGTGGAGCAGCGCATAGATCCGAACACTCAGCCCGGGTACGCCGCAGGGACAGACCCGGCGTACATCCCTGGTCTCACGGCCCCTGCGCCTGCCGGGAAGCCGCATACGAGCCGGGAGCACAGAGACCAGGAAAAGACGGACGAGGAGCAGACGTCCCAGGAACGGACGGGTCAGGAGCAGGCGGACCAGGAACAGGCGGACGAGCGGGAACCCGGTGCCGCAGCCCTCGACGATGCCCCCGCGGAGACGGCGTCCGAGGGTGCGGCGGTGGCTGATGACAAGGAGGCGGTGGACGGCCCCGTATTCGAGGTGAGCGACCGTCGCGGCTCGATCACCGCGGACCACGACGGCGTCCGGTTCCGGCTGGACGACCAGGAGGCCGAGTTCAGCTGGGACGAGGTCGGCGCGGTCGAGGTGAAGACCCCTCGGTTCGGCCGCCGGTTCACCGTCACGGTCCACATGTCGGCCCGTCGATGGTTCAACGCCGAGGTCGAGGCGCCGGCCAGGAGCGATCTCAAGAAGTGGGCGGAGGACCTCGACGCGGTCCTCGACGTCTACTTCGAGGAGTCCTGACCACGGCGGTGCCGTCCGAGAGGCCGGTCCGGCGGCTGCAACGACCTCACCCGCTCTCTATCGCGGGTGAGGTCGTAAAGGACGTCGGCCCCCTCACGGCCGCCCGGCCGGGCCACGCCGGGCCCCGGTGCCAGGGCCCGGCGTACCCCCGTACGGGAAGCGCATGAAGGCGGGAGCCCGGCTCTCGCCCGCAAGCCCTCGTACGTATGCCGCGGCCCGTCAGGCGTCCGCGAGGACCACGGAGCGGGTCAGGTGGCGCGGGCTGTCCGGGTCCAGACCGCGGGCGGCGGCGCGGGCGATCGCCAGCCGCTGGACGCGGACCAGCTCGGCCAGCGGGTCCAGGTCGCTCTCCACCCAACGGGCACCGGTCGAGAGCACCTGTTCCGCGAGCCCCTCGGGGGCGGTGCCGAACATCCAGGTCGCGGTGCCGGTGGTGGCGATGCTGATGGGGCCGTGCCGGTACTCCATCGCCGGGTACGACTCCGTCCAGGACAGCGACGCCTCCTTCATCTTCAGCGCCGCCTCGTTGGCGAGCCCCGCCGTCCAGCCGCGGCCGAGGAAGGTGAACTGGGTGCACTCGACCAGGCCTTCGGGCAGCGGCTCGGCCAGCGCGGTCTCGGCGTCGCGGACCACGTCGTCGGTGTGCAGACCGAGGTGGGCGCGGAGCAGGGTGAGCAGAGTGGTCGCGAACCGGGTCTGCACGACGGACTGCTCGTCGGCGAAGTCGAGTACGACGACCTCGTCGGCGGACGTCATGACCGGGGTCTTGGGGTCGGCGGTGATGGCCACCGTGCGGGTGACACCACGCAGCCGGTCGAGCAGCGCCAGCACCTCGGTCGTGGTGCCCGAACGGGTGAGGGCGACGACCCGGTCGTAGCTGCGGCCGAAGGGGAACTCCGAGGCGGCGAAGGCATCGGACTCGCCCTGTCCGGACTCCTCACGGAGCGCGGCGTACGCCTGGGCCATGTAGAACGAGGTGCCGCAGCCGACGACCGCGATGCGCTCACCGGCGGCGGGCAGAGCGGAGGCCTGGGTCCGGGCCAGCTCGGCGGCGCGGCGCCAGCACTCCGGCTGACTGGCCGTCTCGATCTCGACAAATGACACTTTTGCACTCCGTACTCGTAGTGAGATGCTCGTTTGTGCACGCTATATGGGACCTGTGAGCATTATCAAGCATCCTGCATACAGGATGCTTGACTGGGCGGAGCCTTGTGCCACGCTTGCGCGTGTCCGGAGACCGTACCCAAGGGGATGCGTGCCTGAAGCCCGGGCTCGTGAAGGAGAGTTCTCTTGTCCAGGGATGCCCGGTGGAACGCGCTGCTGGAGCTTGTCGGTAAGAACGGCCGGGTGGAGGTCGAGGACGCCGCCGCCAAGTTGGACGTCTCGGCCGCGACCATCCGCCGCGACCTGGACCAGCTCGCCGAGCAGCAGCTGCTCACGCGCACCCGCGGTGGCGCGGTCGCGCACGGTGTCAGTTACGAACTGGCCCTGCGCTACAAGACCGGCCGCCACGCCCCCGAGAAGCAGGCCATCGGCCGGGCCGTCTCCGAATTGGTGGCGGTGGGTGAAGTGGTGGGGCTGACCGGCGGTACGACGCTGACCGAGGTGGCCCGTTCACTGGCGGTGCGCTCGGATGTCGTCGGTGACGCCTCAGCGGGAATGGGCGGTCAGCCGACCCTGACCGTTGTCACCAATGCTCTCAACATCGCCAACGAGTTGGTGATCCGGCCGCAGATCAAGATCGTGGTGACCGGTGGGGTGGCCAGGCCGCAGTCGTACGAGCTGACGGGGCCGCTGGCCAGTGGAGTGCTGGGCGAAATCACGCTGGATGTCGCCGTGCTGGGCGTCAATGCGATCGACACCGAACGCGGTGCGTACGTCCATCACGAGGGCGAGGCCAGCATCAACCGGCTGCTCGCCCAGCAGGCGCAACGGGTGGTCGTGGCGGCCGACTCCTCGAAGATCGGCAAGCGGGCCTTCGCCAGGGTCTGCGACCTCGGTCAGGTCGACTTCCTGGTCACCGACAAGGGCATCACGCCCGAGGCGACCGCCCGCTTCACGGAGGCCGGCGTCACCGTCATCGCCGTCTGAACCGCTCGCACGAAACGGCGGGTTGCCACCGATCGAAGTGGCGCCCGCCGTTTTCGTGGGCGCGTGGGCACGCGAGTGCGTTGGTGCGTGGGCGTGAGGCTGTGTGGATACGTCGGCGAAACCGGCCGTGACCTGTCTACTGTCACCAAAGCGCTAGTGTGGTGCTAATAAATGTTTGCTACCTCGGCAAAATGAACAACTCTTGCCATCCGGATGCGCCTTCGTGAACTATGTGCCTGCCGCCGCAGAGGAGCGTCCGCACCACCAGTACAGACAGAAGGGACCACCGTGTCAGACCTGCGACTCGGCGTCATCGGGCTCGGCCTGCGCCGATCCATCGCGATGTCCGCCCACCACCCCGGACAGGGTTCGGCGATCACCGCCGTCTGCGACCTCGACCCCGAGGTGCGGCAGCGTGAGGCCGAGCGGTTCGGCACCGATGTCGCGGTCGAGGACTACAAGCTGCTCCTCGACCGGGACGACCTCGACGCGGTCGTCGTCGCCACCCCGGACGACACCCATGAGCCGATCGCCATCGACGCGCTCCGGGCCGGCAAGGCCGTCTTCGTCGAGAAGCCGCTCGGTATCACCGTCGAGAGCTGCGACAACGTCCTGCGTGCCGCGTACGAGACCGGGACCCGGCTGTACGTCGGACACAACATGCGGCACATGGGTGTCGTGCGGCTGATGCGCGACATCATCGCCCGCGGCGACATCGGCGAGCCCAAGACCGTGTGGGTGCGGCACTTCGTGGGCTACGGCGGTGACTACTACTTCAAGGACTGGCACGCCGACCGGACCCGTACCACCGGTCTGCTGCTCCAGAAGGCCGCCCACGACATCGACGTCCTGCACTGGCTGGCCGGCGGCTACACCCGGCGGGTCAACGCGCTCGGTGACCTCCTCGTCTACGGCGACCTGCCGCGCCGTGAGCCGGACACCCCGCGCCCGGCGAACTGGCTGCGCGAGTTCGACTGGCCGCCGACCGCCCGCAAGGACCTGCACCACATCGTGGACGTCGAGGACGTCTCGGTCATGAACATGCAGCTCGACAACGGCGTCGTGGCCGCCTACCAGCAGTGTCACTTCACCCCGGACTACTGGCGGAACTACACCGTCATCGGCACCGAGGGCCGTCTGGAGAACTTCGGTGACGGCCCCGGTGACGAGGTCAAGGTCTGGAACACCGGCCCGAGCGGGTACCGCGGCGACGCCGACATCACCTACCGGGTGCCGGACGCCGGTGGTTCACACGGTGGCGGCGACACCCGGATCATGGAGGAGTTCTGCCGCTTCGTGCGCGACGGGGGTGTCACCGACACCTCGCCGGTCGCCGCGCGGATGAGCGTCGCCGCCGGTGTGCTCGCCACCCGTTCGCTCCGTGAGGGTGGCGCACCGTACGACGTACCGGCCCTCGATCCTGAGCTCACCGCGTACTTCGAGCGCGGTCAGGTCCGCTAGGAAACCGGCGCGACCGGCGCGACCGGCGCGCAACGTTTCGGAGGCCGTTCGGCGACCTCTCGGCGACCTCCTGGTGACCGTGCGTCCGGCACCGTCACCGGGAGGTATCGGGGCAGCTGTTTTCAGCCATGCTCGGTGGGTAATCGGCTCATTCCGGTTTGATGTCCGCTCGATGGTTGTCCGCCGCGCGGGGTGATGGTTCCAGGTGAATTGACCGAAATCATATGGACGGTGCCGTACGGGGATGCGGGACGCCGGTCTCGTACGGTCACCGAGCTGCCGCCACCGAGGGGTGTGGCCGACGATTTCGCGCCATTAGAAGGTCGTGATGGCCGAGTTTGAACGCGTGGCCGGATCGTGGTCGGCATAATCGCGTCCATGTCGATCATGGGTGGGGACGTCGTTGAACTGGGGCGGGGCCTGTACGCATGGCTCCCGCCGAAGCGGGGCTGGGGGCTGGCCAACTGCGGACTCCTCGTCTCGCCCCGCGGCGCGCTCTGGATCGACACTCCGTACGACACCGTGCTGGCCGGCCAGTTCCTGGCCGAGTCCACGAAGCGGCTGCCCGACGGCGTCTCCATCGACCGGGTGATCGTCACCCATGCGAACGGGGACCACTTCTGGGGTGCGGGCGTGCTGCCGGACGCGGAGATCATCGCGACCCGCGAGGCCCGGGAACATATCCATTACGAGCCCACGCCGAAACAGCAGCACGCGCTGGTCGCCACCGGCGATCCGGCCACCCCGCTCGGGGCCTACCTCGGACGTCACTTCGGCCCCTTCGAGTGGTCCCACACCGAGCCCGTGCAGCCGACCACGTACTTCACCGGGGAGCTCGAACTGACCCTGGGGGAGTACCCGGTCCAGATCTCCGCCCTGCCGTCCGCGCACACCACCGGCGACCTGATCGTCCATCTGCCCGCGCAGCGTGCGGTGTTCAGCGGAGACGTCATCTTCTCGTCCACACCTGCTCAGCCCGGCGATCACCCGGTGCACTGGGCGGGTCCCCTCAGCAATGTGATCGCGGCCTGCGAACGGGTGCTGGCCACCGGCGCCGAGACCGTCGTCCCCGGACACGGACCGGTCCTCGACCGGGCCGGGGTGCGCGATCACATCGTGTACCTGGAGTACGTGCGTGAGCGCGCCCACGCCTTCCACGCCGCCGGGGTCCCGGCCCTTGAGGCTGCCCGCCGGGTCATCGGCGAGGGGCGCTATCCGGAACTCGGTCTTCCCGAGCGGCTGGTGGTGACCATCGGCAGCGAGTACCGGCAGCTCGACGGCTCCGAACTGCCCGGAGTGCTCCAGGTGATGACCGACGTCGCCGTGGTCGCCCAGGAACTGGAGCAGTCCGGTGAGCCCGCGGGCCCCGCAGCCCCCGCGGAGAAGTAGCCGGAGCGGTCCCGTGAGCCGACGGGCCCTGCGGAGAAGCAACCGGACCTTTCGCCGCCGCTTCGGCCGGAAGACCGATCCGACAACAGAAACGCGGTGACGGCATGGGATGGATCGTGGCGGTGATCGCCGTCGCCGCTGCCGTGGCAGCGTCGGTCCGCGCGCAGAACGCGGCCCGCTCGGAGCACCTGGCCCTGGCCCGCGCCGAGCTGGCCGAACGGCAGTCGAAGGCCGCAGAGGCCCGTACCGCCGCCCTCACCGACGAGATCCGGCAGCTGGCCCGCAGGCGGATACCCGCCACCGCGCTCGCCCTCTCCCACCCGACCGCCCGGGTCCCCGGACTGCGGGAGGCGGCCGAGGTCGACGGCGAGGCCGCCCGGCTCCTCACCGAGGCCGTAGAGGCCGCCCGCACGGCGGTCGTCGAGGAGCGCGGGCGCGTCGACGCCGCCGCTCGCGCGGCGATGCGCGGCACCTCCGCCAAGATCCAGTCCCTGCTCAACCAGTCCCAGCAGTTGCTGCACGAGCTCCAGCACGAGTACGACGACCCACGGATCCTGCAACTGGACTTCCGTAACGAACTGGCACTGCGGCGCACCCAGTCCACCGCCGTGCTCTGCGACGCCTGGCCGGGGCTCGCCCGCCAGAACTCGCCGCTCGTCGAGATCGTGCTCGGCGCCCAGTCCCGGGTCGCCGGCTACGAACGGATCAAGGTCGCCAACCACCTGCGCGAGGAACGGCTCGCGCTCGTCGCCCGCGCCGCCGAACCCCTCGCCATCGCGCTCGCCGAACTGCTGGCCAACGCCACCGCCTACTCGCACCCCGACACCGATGTCCAGGTGACCGTCCAGCAGAGCGGTGGCCGTGGCGCGTTCCTGGTCGTCGACGACGCGGGCATCGGCATGGACGACGATGCGCTCGACCGGGCCCGCGCGCTGCTGGCGGGGCCGTCCGAAGTGCTCCTGACCGAGCTGGGCGACCCGCCGCAGACCGGCTTCGCCGTCGTCGGCCGGCTCGTCGTGCAGTACGGCTTCGACTGCCACATCGAGGCTTCGCCGTTCGGCGGAATGCGTACGATCCTGCGCGTCCCCGCCCACCTCCTGACCGTGCTGGAGGAGGACCGCAGCCTGTCCGCCCTCGCCCCGAAACCGGTGCAGGCGCACGCCTCTTCGCCCGCCTCCGCCCCCGGCACTCCGGAGCCCGCCGCCGCACCGCAAACCGCGGGCGGGCACTTTGCCGAGCTGCCCAGCCGACGCCGACGCTCACCCCGGCCGACCCCGGCCCGGTCCGCGTCCGCCGCCACCCGGGACCACAAAGAGGTGTCCCGTACACCCGAACAGGCCGAGGCTTCCTGGGCGGCACTCCAGCAAGGCACCCTCAACGGCAGAGGCGTCGCCGGACGACCGACCGCACCGGCACCGGCCGACCACGAGGCCGACCACGAACACCGCAGCGACCGCAGCGACCGGAACGACCGAGGAGACGACGAGACGTGAGCACCCCCACCCCCACCACCGGTGACCTCGCATGGGTGCTGACCCCGCTGCTGGAGCTGCCCGGAGTCCAGCACGCCGTGGTCGCCACCGGCGACGGCCTCGTCGAGGGCGCCTCGCCCGGCCTGGACCGGGCGTCCGGCGAGCGAGTGGCCGCGATGACCGCCACGCTGCACGCCGCGGCCCGCGCGTTCACCACCGCTTTCACCGACGTCGACGCCCCGAGCCTGGCGCAGACGGTCGTCGAGTCGGACCAGGGCTTCGCCATCGTCGTACCGGCCGGGAACAACACCACGCTCGCCCTGTTCGCGGAACCCGGCGCCAAACTCGGCGACATCGCCTACCAGATGCAGGTGCAGGTCACCGCCCTGACCCGGGCGATGAACGCACCCGCCCGCCAACCGGATGCCCCCGCCCGGCCATGACCTCCGGCCCCGGACGCCGTCTGATCCCCGCCTACCTGGTCACCGGCGGCCGGACCCGGCCCACCGGTCCCGAGCTCGACCGGCTCGCCGTGCTCGTACGCACCGACACGGACCTGCCCCCGGACACCGGCTCGGAACAGCGCAGGCTGTGCGAGCTGCTGGAACCGGGGGCGCTCACCGTCGTCGAATGCGCGGCCCACCTGGACCTGCCGGTCAGCGCCACGGTCTTCCTGGCCACGGACCTCGCGGTCGGCGGACACCTGCACACCCGACCGCCCATCCCCAGCGCCGGGGAGATCGACCGGTCGCTCGTCGAGAGGCTGCTCGTTGGACTCCGCTCCCTTCACTGACCCGGCCGGCATCGGCTACCTGCCGCCCGCCGCCCGGACCCTGATGAAGCTCGTCGTCACGGGGCCCTTCGGCGTGGGCAAGACCACCCTGATTCGTACGCTGTCGGAGATCGCCACGCTCCACACCGAAGAGGCGATGACCCAGTCCAGCACCCGGTTCGACGACACCGCGGGACTGCCGGACAAGACCACGACCACCGTCGCGATCGACTTCGGCCGACTCACCGTCCTCGACGATCTGGTGCTCTATATGTTCGGCACTCCGGGCCAGCAGCGGTTCCTCCCGCTCTGGGACGACATTGCGCGCGGCGCGCTCGGCGCACTCGTCCTGGTCGACACCCGCAGACTCGCCGACTCCTTCGCGGTCATGGACATGGTCGAGGAGCAAGGCCTGCCGTACGCCGTCGCCGTCAACCGTTTCCCCGACGCCCCCGCCCACACCGACGAGGTCCTGCGCAAACACCTTGACCTCGCTCCCGAGACCCCGCTGGTGCAGTGCGACGCCCGGGAACGCCGCGGCAGCATCGACGCGCTGATCGCGCTGGCCGAGCACGTGCTGACCCGAATGCCCCGGCCCGAGGACCCCTCATGACACCGCCCGTACAACCGCCGCAGCCCCTCGCGCTGTACGGCCCGGACTTCGCCGCCGACCCGCAGAGCCACTACCGGAGCCTGCGCGGACATGGCCCCCTCGCCCCCGTCCGGCTCGCCCCGGGCATCGATGCCCTGCTGGTCACCGACTACCAGGCCGCCGTCGACCTGCTGCGCGACACCCATACCTTCACGAAGGACCCGCGCGCCTGGCAGGCCACCGTGCCCGACGACTCGCCGGTCCTGCCGATGCTCGGCTACCGGCCCACCGCGCTCTTCAGCGACGGCGACGTGCACGCCCGCTACCGCGATGCCATCAACGACGGCCTCGCCCTGATCGAGCCGCACGTCCTGCGGGCCGAGGTCGCCCGGGTCGCCCAGCGGCTCATCGGGGAATTCGCCGTCACCGGCAGCGGCGATCTGATCGCCCAGTACGCCCGACGGCTCCCGCTGCACGTCTTCGTCACCTGGTTCGGCGTCCCGCCGGGCGACGGCGAACGCATCGTCAACGGCATCGCCGGCATGTTCAACTCCGCCGAGGACGCCGCCACCGCGTACGCCGATCTCGTCGAGGTCGTCACCGAACTGGTCGCCGACCGGCGTGCCCGGCCGCGCCGAGACCTCACCTCGTACCTCCTCGCCCATCCCGCCGATCTCGACAACGACGAGACTGTGCGTCAGATCACCCTGATCATGAGCGCGGGCCACGATCCGACGACCAATCTGATCGGCAACGCGCTGCTGCACATGCTCACCGACGCGCGCTACGCCGGCTCGCTGCACGGCGGCGCGATGACGGCACACGAGGCGATCGACGAGGTCCTCTGGCAGGACCCGCCGCTGGCCAATCTCTCGGCCCACTACCCGCGCCACGACACGGAGTTCCACGGCGTCCGGCTGCGCGCCGGACAGTTGCTCCTGGTTTCCTACGCCGCGGCCAACACCCAGTCCCCGCCCGGTCTTTCGGACCCCGGCATCCGCTCCGGGGGCAGTGCCCATCTGGCCTGGTCGGCCGGTCCGCACCGGTGCCCGGCGAAGCAGCCGGCGCTGCTCATCGCGATGACCGCGATCGAGCAGCTGACCAGTCAGCTGTGCGACGCGGAACTGGACATTCCGATCAGCGGACTGAGGTGGCGGCAGGGACCCTTCCACCGCGCCCTGGTCCGGCTTCCGGTACGTTTCACCCCCGTCGGCATGACCGCGGAAGCGGACCGGCGTGAAGCCGCCGGGAGCGCGTCGGACGGGCCGTCGGCGGTGTCGATCAGCCCGTGAACCGTGTCGGTGGTACGCCGAACGGGTGAGGGGCGAGAGAATTGCCCGATGAACAGCGAGCGCAGCCGGCGCAACGCCGACCGAAGCACAGACGGGGTGGTCCGGTGAGCAGGTACGACAGGTACGACGTCACGGACGAGCAGTGGGAGGGGCTTGCCCAGGTCGTGCCTCTGCGCAGCCGCAACGAATGGCCGTCCCGGGTGGATCACCGGACGGTCCCCGACGAGAGCGCGAAGGCCGAACAGCGGCGCCTCGTCGTACTGCGGGTCCAGGTCTTCGCGGACGCGCGGGAGGTGGCGGAGTACCTGGTCGCGCAGGTCCCGGTGCTGCTCGACCTGACGGGCGCGGAGACGGATGTGGCCAAGCGCATCCTGGACTTCACCAGCGGAGTCGTCTTCGGGCTCGGCAGCGGAATGCACCGGGTCGACCGGAACGTCTTCCTGCTGTCCCCGGTCGGCATGGAGGTCGAGGGGGTCGCTGCGGCGGGCGTACCCGGTTCGTAGAGCGGGCGTACCCGGTTCGTAGGAGGGCCGCGGGAAGAGCGGTGGCCGGGGTGGTGTGCCGGTGGGTGGTGTGTCGATGGGCCTACCCGTTCGTGGAATGCCGTCCGGTCGGGGTTGCCACGGCGGGCGTAGCCCGATCGTAGGAAGGTCGTTAAGGCGGAACGATTCTCCGCCCTGAAGCCTGCTTACGGTCCGCCCATGACTGCACTCCCCCCGGAAACCACCACCCCTTCGCCACCCGCCGGTACGTCCGTGCCCGATGGTGTCCACGCGGCTACCGGTACGTACGCGACGTCCGTGCCCGACGCCCCCCGCGGCGCCGCGGTTCCGTCCACTCGCCGGGAAGCCGTGTCGCGCTCCGGTGGTCCTGTCCGCTGCGCCGGCCCCGTCGTCACCGAACTGCGGCTGTCCGCCTTCGCCTCGCACCGGGGCGTCACCTTCCCCATCGGTCCCGTCACGCTCTTCGCGGGCCCCGGCGGCAGCGGCAAATCGACTGCCCTGCGGGCGTACGAGGCGCTGGCGCGGCTGGGCAGCGGTGACCCACTCGAAGAGGTGTTCCCCGACCCGGAGGGCTGTGTGCCGGAAGGGGCCGCGGCCGATGCGCAGGGCCGCCGGGGATTCCGGATCGGCTGCACGACGGACGGCCCGGCGGGCCCGGTGCGACTCGACGTCGCCGTCCAGACGGAACCCACCCTCCGCATCGTCGGTGAACGGCTCACCGGCGGCGGCGAGACCCTGCTCACCACCGCGTTGCGCGACCCGGGGCGCTCTTCGGTCCAGGCGGCCTGGTACACCGCGGGCGCGGTCCCGGTGACGCGTGCGCCGCTGCCGGACGACCGGCTCGGAACGGCGCTGCTGCCGCTGCGGGTGGCGGGCACGACCGAGGGGCAGTTACGGGTCCTGGCGGCCGCCGAACAGGTGGTGGTGGCTCTGCGGTCGGTCTTCGCCTGCGAACCGCAGCCCTCGCGGATGCGCGCCCCGGTGCCGACGGGCGACGGCCGGCTGCGCCGGGGCTGCGACAACCTCGCGGCCGTACTGGAGCGTATGTACACGCAGTGCGGCCAACGGCATGCCCGGCTGGTCGCGGCCGCTCACGCAGGATGTGCGGGGCCGGTGACGGAACTCGGCGTGGAGCGGTCGACGGACGGTTTGACGCGCGCGGTGGTCGGGCGCGGCGGGGGACGTTTCTCACCGGTCGGCCGGCTCGGCGACGGCGAGTTGAGGTACCTCGCGCTCGCCCTGGTGCTGCTCACCGGGCCCGGGGTGCTGGCGGTGGATGCGGCGGGCGAGGTGCCGTCGGCCATGCAGACGCTGACCGTGCTGGCCGACGGGCTCGACCGGGACCTGGACGGACGGCAGTTGCGCGAACTGGTGGATCTGGCGGTGGCGATCGGGGCGGCCGGCCATCTCAGGCTGGTGGGCACGGTCACGGAATCGGGTGCGGTGCGGGCCCGGGAGACGCCCGGCGTGACGGTGGTAGACCTGGAGTCGTGACAGAACTTGATGTACGGGCCCTGCAGCAGCGGCTCGCCGCGTTCGCGGCCGCACGGGACTGGGAGCAGTACCACACCCCGAAGAACCTGGCGACGGCACTGAGCGTCGAGGCGTCCGAACTGGTCGAGATCTTCCAGTGGTTGACGCCGGAGCAGTCGGCGCGGGTGATGGAGAGGCCCGAGACGGCGCACCGGGTGGCGGACGAGGTCGCGGATGTCCTCGCGTATCTGCTGCAGTTCTGCGAGGTGTTGGGGATCGACGTGCTGTCGGCGCTGGCGGAGAAGATCGACCGGAACGAGGCCCGGTTCCCGGTACCGGAGACCCCGGACACCTCCGAACCCCGGGATCGTCACTCTTCGGAGTGATCGACTTATGCATAGTCGGCTTCGTGTCCACAGATTTCCGAATTCCTCTGGCTTTTCGGTGCCGACGCCCTCACTGTGGGTAATGGATGAGTTGAGCGGCTTTTCGTACGGACGGGGGTATCGCATGGAAGCGGAGCGGCTTGTAGGAGTCGGCCGACGTGCGCTGGCGCAGAGCCGGGGCACGCCGGACATCATCGCCGAGGCATGGCAGGCCCAGGCGCTCGCCCAGGCGATCGGCAGCCGACTGGCGGCGGACGGGCCCAAGGAGTTACGGGGCGAGGCCCGCGGGCTCAGCGAGATCGGCGGGAGAAGCAGTGGGTCGCTGGACCATCCGGCGGCGCGGGCCGGAGTGGCGCGGGCCGCGCAGCTCTCCGAGCTCGCCGAACCGCGGGCGACGCTGACGGGTCTGGGCATGCTGCTCGGGGAGGTGGGGATGGCCCTGGTCGGGGTGGCCTGCGAGACCGACGAGCAGGGGCTCTACTGGCAGTGCATGGAGGCGATCGACGCTGCCGACGAGTCCTTGGACCGGGTGCACGGAATGCTCCGGCGTCTCGACGAGCAGGAGCGGGAGCGGCAACGGGATGTGGAGCGCGGCCGGGAGCGGGACGGCCCGTACGGCCCGGTCCCCGGACCGGCGGGCTCGGCGGCGGGCCAGTCGTGACCGCACGGCACTTCGACGGTGACCAGTGGCGGCGGTGGTGCCGAGGAGAGAAGAGGTGGTGCCGCGGAGAGAGGAAAGGAGACAGGGAGGGAGACAGGAAAGGAGAGAGGAAGCGAGAGAGGAGGACAGGGAGGAGAGGAGCGATGACCGGCGTCCGGAGGTGCAGGATGGGTGCATGGATCTTCGAATCTTCACCGAGCCCCAGCAAGGGGCCGACTACGACACCCTGCTCACGGTCGCCAAGGCGGCCGAGGACCTCGGCTTCGACGCCTTCTACCGCTCCGACCACTACCTCCGCATGGGGCCGGGCGACGGGCTGCCCGGCCCGACCGACGCCTGGATCACCCTGGCCGGGCTGGCGCGCGAGACCAAGCGGATCCGTCTCGGCACGCTCATGACCGCGGGTACCTTCCGGCTTCCCGGCGTGCTCGCCATCCAGGTCGCGCAGGTCGACCAGATGTCCGGCGGACGCGTCGAGCTCGGCCTCGGCGCGGGCTGGTTCGAGGAGGAGCACAAGGCCTACGGCATTCCGTTCCCCAAGGAGAAGTTCGGCCGGCTGGAGGAGCAGCTGGCCATTGTCACCGGGCTGTGGGCGACCGAGATCGGCAAGACGTTCAGCTTCGACGGCAGGTACTACCAGCTGACGGATTCGCCTGCGCTGCCCAAGCCGGCGCAGGCCAGGATCCCGGTCCTGATCGGCGGTCACGGTGCGACGCGTACACCGCGGCTGGCCGCCCAGTACGCCGACGAGTTCAATATCCCCTTCGCGTCGCTGCAGGACAGCGAGAAGCAGTTCGGCCGGGTCAGGGAAGCGGCAAAGGCGGCCGGCCGCGGACCGGACGACCTGGCGTACTCCAACGCCTTGGTGGTCTGCGTCGGCAAGAACGACGCGGAGGTGGCGCGCCGCGCCTCCGTCATCGGCCGCGACGTGGCGGAGCTGAAGGCGAACGGGCTCGCGGGCTCGCCCGCCGAGGTGGTCGACAAGATCGGCCAATACGCTGCGATCGGGTCGTCCCGGATCTACCTCCAGGTCCTGGATCTGGACGACCTGGACCACCTGGAGCTGATCTCCTCCCAGGTCCGGACCCAGCTCGCCTGAGCCGGAGTCCGGTCCCCGCTCACCGAGCCGGGTCATGGCCCGGCACATGAGGGAGTCACCTGTGCAACCCGTCCGGTCAGCCGATGGCCCGCCCGCCCGCGCCCTCGGGCAGGCCCTCTTGGAAGGGGCGCTCCTGCTCGACGGCGGTCTCTCCAACCAGTTGGAGGCGCAGGGCTGTGACCTGTCCGACGCGCTGTGGTCGGCCCGGCTGCTGGCCGACGGGCCGGGGCAGATCGAGGCGGCGCACACGACCTATGTGCGGGCGGGCGCGCAGGTGCTCATCACGGCCAGTTACCAGGCGACGTTCGAGGGATTCGCGCGACGGGGGATCGGCCGGGCCCGGGCGGCGGAGCTCTTCGCCCGCAGTGTGCGGCTGGCGCGGCGGGCCGCGGGTGGGGTGGCGCGGGAGGTCTGGGTCGCCGGCTCCGTCGGGCCGTACGGGGCGATGCTGGCGGACGGCAGCGAGTACCGGGGCCGCTACGGGCTCTCCGTCCGGGAGCTGGAGCGGTTCCACCGTCCCCGGGTCGAGGCGCTGGCCGCCGCCGGGCCCGACGTGCTGGCGCTGGAGACGGTGCCGGACATCGACGAGGCCGAGGCGTTGCTGCGGGCGGCCGAGGGATGCGGGCTCCCCGTCTGGCTCTCGTACAGCGTGGCGGGGGACCGGACGAGGGCGGGGCAGCCGCTGGAGGCGGCCTTCGCCCTCGCCTCGGAAAACGACCGTGTCCTGGCCGTCGGGGTGAACTGCTGTGACCCGGCGGACGCGGACCGGGCGGTGAGGATGGCGGCGGACGTGGCCCGCAAACCGGTCGTCGTCTATCCGAACAGCGGCGAGCAGTGGGACGCCGGGGGCCGGGCCTGGGCCGGTGACGCCACGTTCGATCCGGGGAGAGTGCGGGTCTGGCAGGAGGCCGGCGCCCGGCTGGTGGGCGGTTGCTGCCGGGTCGGCCCGGACACCATCGCGGAGCTGGCCGGGCTGCTCGGCGGGACGACCGCGGACGAAGGAGGCGAACGGCTGTGAAGGGAAGGCGGGACAACGGTGTCCGGACACAAGGAAATACGCTGGTGGGACGCGTGCGAGCCGGACCATAATCGGATGTGTGTTCCTGACAATCAGCACGACCGGCAATCCGGAACGTCCTGCTACCGACCTCGGCTTCCTGCTGCACAAGCACCCCGAGAAGGCGCAGACGTTCTCCACCGCCCACGGCACCGCGCATGTCTTCTATCCCGAGGCATCCGCCGAGCTCTGCACCGCGGCGCTCCTGCTGGAGGTGGATCCCGTGGCGCTGGTGCGTCGCGGCAGGGGCAAGGGCCGGGGCGGTGCACCCGACGCGGCGCTCGCGCAATATGTCAACGACCGCCCGTACGCGGCGTCCTCGCTGCTTTCCGTCGCGATGAGCACCGTCTTCAAGTCCGCGCTGAACGGGGTGTGCCGCGCACTGCCCGACCGGGTGCAAGCCCCGCTTCCTCTGCGCGTCGAGGTACCCGCACTGCCGGCGCGTGGCGGCGCGGACCTGGTGCGCAAGCTCTTCGGGCCGCTCGGCTGGACGAGCGTGGACGCGGTGTCCGTACCTCTGGACGAACAGTTCCCGGAGTGGGGCGACTCGCGGTACGTCCGGCTGGTGCTGGAGGGCGAGTTGCGCTTGGTGGACGCGTTGCGACAGCTGTATGTCCTGTTGCCGGTGCTCGACGACGCCAAGCACTACTGGGTCGCGCCGGACGAGGTGGACAAGCTGTTGCGGGCCGGCGAGGGCTGGCTGGCCGCCCACCCCGAGCAGAAGCTGATCACCAGCCGCTATCTGTCCCGGCGTTGGGGGCTGACCCGGGAGGCGATGCAGCGGCTCGAACTGGTGCGGCTCGCCGAGTCGGACGACCTCGATGTCGAGAGCATCGACAACGCGGTGGACGAGACGACCGACACCGAGGAGAAGCCGGTGCCGCTCGCCGAGCAGCGGCGCACCGCGATCACCGACGCGCTGCGCGCCGCCGGGGCGAGCCGGGTCCTCGACCTCGGCTGCGGGCAGGGCCAGTTGGTGCAGGCGCTGCTCAAGGACGTGGGCTTCACGGAGATCGTCGGCGTCGATGTCTCCATGCGCGCCCTCACCATCGCCTCGCGGCGGCTGAAGCTGGACCGGATGGGAGAGCGGCAGGCCGGACGCGTCACGCTTCGCCAGGGCTCGCTCACGTACACGGACAAGCAGCTCAAAGGGTATGACGCGGCCGTGCTCAGCGAGGTCATCGAGCACCTCGACCTGCCGAGGCTGCCCGCGCTGGAGTACGCCGTGTTCGGTTCGGCCCGTCCGCGGACGGTGCTCGTGACGACGCCGAACGTCGAGTACAACGTCCGCTGGGAGACCCTCCCGGCCGGGCATGTGCGCCACGGCGACCACCGGTTCGAATGGACCAGGGCCGAGTTCCGGGCCTGGGCCGGTGACGTGGCACAGCGGCACGGATACGAGGTCGGCTTCGTCCCCGTGGGGCCCGACGACCCCGAGGTCGGGCCACCCACACAGATGGCCGTGTTCACCATGACCGCAGCCGATGAGATCGCGAAGCGGAACAGGAACGAGACCGTGAAGGAGGCGAAAGCCGCATGACCAGTACCCCGCGCACCCTGCCGGTGACCGACCTCTCCCTCGTGGTCCTCGTCGGAGCCAGCGGTTCCGGCAAGTCCACCTTCGCCCGTAAGCACTTCGAGCCCACGGAGATCATCTCCTCGGACTTCTGCCGCGGCCTGGTCGCCGACGACGAGAACGACCAGAGCGCCAGCCGTGACGCCTTCGACGTCCTGCACTACATCGCGGGCAAGCGGCTGGCAGCCGGGCGGCTGACCGTCGTGGACGCCACCAACGTCCAGTCCGAGAGCCGCAGGCAGCTGGTCCAACTGGCCAGGAGTCACGACGTGCTGCCCATCGCGATCGTCCTCGACCTGCCCGAAGAGATCTGCGTCGCGCGCAACGCGACCCGCCCCGACCGCGCCGACATGCCGCGCCACGTCATCCAGCGCCACCGCCGGGAACTGCGCCGCTCGCTGCGCGGTCTGGAGCGCGAGGGCTTCCGCAAGGTGCACATCCTGCGCACCGAGGAGGAGGTGGAGCACGCCGAGGTGGTGCTGGAGCGCCGCTACAACGACCTGCGCCACCTCACCGGCCCCTTCGACATCATCGGCGACATCCACGGCTGCCGTTCCGAGTTGGACGCCCTGCTCGGCAAACTCGGCTACGTCGATGGCGTGCATTCCGAGGGGCGCACGGCGGTCTTCGTCGGCGACCTCGTGGACCGCGGCCCCGACAGCCCCGGGGTGCTGCGCCGCGTCATGTCCATGGTGTCGGCGGGCAACGCCCTGTGCGTACCCGGCAACCACGAGAACAAGCTGGGCCGCTACCTCAAGGGCCGCAAGGTCCAGCACACCCATGGACTCGCCGAGACCATTGAGCAGTTGGACCGGGAGGACGAGAAGGACCCGGCCTTCCGCGAGCAGGTGCGGGAGTTCATCGACGGGCTCGTCAGCCACTACGTGCTCGACGGCGGCAAGCTGGTCGTCTGCCACGCCGGACTGCCCGAGAAGTACCACGGGCGCACCTCCGGCCGGGTCCGTTCGCACGCGCTGTACGGGGACACCACCGGCGAGACCGACGAGTTCGGTCTGCCCGTGCGCTATCCCTGGGCGGAGGAATACCGGGGCCGGGCCGCCGTGGTCTACGGCCACACCCCCGTGCCCAACACCTCCTGGATCAACAACACCATCTGCCTGGACACCGGCGCGGTCTTCGGCGGCAAGATGACCGCGCTGCGCTGGCCGGAGCGCGAGCTCGTCGACGTACCGGCCGAGAAGGTCTGGTACGAGCCGGTCAAACCGCTGACCACCGAGGCACCCGGAGGCCGGGAGGGCCGGCCACTGGACCTCGCCGATGTGCAGGGGCGCCGGATCGTGGAGACCCGGCACATGGGGCGCATCTCGGTCCGGGAGGAGAACGCCGCGGCGGCGCTCGAGGTCATGAGCCGGTTCGCCGTCGACCCCCGGCTGCTGGGCTACCTCCCGCCGACCATGGCGCCCACCGCCACCTCGCACGAGGACGGCTATCTGGAGCACCCGGCCGAGGCCTTCGCCCAGTACCGCGCGGACGGTGTCGCGCGGGTCGTGTGCGAGGAGAAGCACATGGGCTCGCGTGCGGTGGCACTGGTCTGCCGGGACGCGAACGCCGCCCGTGAGCGGTTCGGCGTGGGCGGTGCCCCCCGCGCCTCCGATGCCCTCCGCGCCTCCGACGCCCCCGACAGCGAGGGGGGCCCGACAGGGGCGCTGTACACCCGCACGGGGCGGCCGTTCCTCGACGACGTCGCCCTCACCGAGGTGATCCTCGGCAGGCTGCGCACCGCCGTCACCGCCGCCGGACTGTGGGAGGAGTGGGACACCGACTGGGTGCTGCTCGACGCCGAGCTGAAGCCGTGGTCCCTCAAGGCGGCCGGGCTGCTGCGCACGCAGTACGCCGCGGTCGGCGCCGCATCCGGAGCCGTCCTTCCGGAGGCCGAGGCGGCCCTCGCGGCAGCGGCGGCCCGTGGGGTGGACGTGAGCATGCTCGCGGACCGCCAGCGGGGACGGGCCGAGGACGCGGCAGCGTTCACCGAGGCGTACCGCCGCTACTGCTGGAGCACCCAGGGCCTGGACGGAGTGCGGCTCGCCCCGTTCCAGATCCTTGCCGTGCAGGGCCGCTCGCTGGCCGTCGTACCGCACGACGAGCAGCTGGCCTGGCTCGACCGGCTGGTCGAGCACGACCCGACAGGACTGCTCCAGGTCACCCGCCGGCTCGTCGTCGACACCGGTGACGAGGCGTCGGTGCGCTCCGGAATCGACTGGTGGCTGGAGATGACCGGACGCGGCGGCGAAGGCATGGTCGTCAAGCCGCTCGCCGCGCTCGTACGGGACGACAAGGGCAGGCTGGTCCAGCCGGGCATCAAGGTGCGCGGCCGGGAGTACCTCCGGATCATCTACGGCCCCGAGTACACCCGCCCGGAGAACCTGGAGCGGCTGCGCGGCCGGTTCCTCGGCCACAAGCGGTCGTTGGCGCTCCGGGAGTACGCGTTGGGGCTCGAAGCGCTGGACCGGCTGGCCGGCGGGGAGCCGCTGTGGCGGGTGCACGAAGCGGTGTTCGCGGTGCTGGCCCTGGAGTCGGAACCGGTCGACCCGAGGCTGTAGGAGGGGGTGGCAGCGGATCGTCCGTGGGCTCAACGGTGGGATCGACGCAGAGTCCAACGGTGGGATCCACAGAGAGGCAGACCGCGGGATCCACGGAGAGACAGACCGCGGGATCCAGGGAGAGACAGACAGTGGGATCCACGAGAAATCCGCTGGCGATTCACCGGGTGAACGGCGCTTTGCACGGCGAGGATGGAGATATGGGATTCCACGTCGACTCCGAGGCCGGGCGGCTGCGCCGCGTCATCCTGCACCGCCCCGATCTTGAACTGAAGAGGCTCACCCCCAGCAACAAGGACGCGCTCCTGTTCGACGACGTGCTCTGGGTGCGCCGCGCCCGCCAGGAGCACGACGGCTTCGCGGACGTGCTGCGCGACCGCGGGGTGGAGGTGCACCTCTTCGGTGATCTGCTCCGTGAGGCGCTGGACATTCCGGTGGCCAGGCGCCTCGTCCTGGACCGGGTCTTCGAGGAGAAGGAGTACGGCCCGCTCGCCACCGAGCATCTGCGGGCCGCCTTCGAGGAGTTGTCCAGCGCCGACCTGGCCCAGGCGCTGGTCGGCGGGATGACCAAGCGGGAGTTCCTGGACCGGCACAGCGAGCCGACCTCCGTCCGCTTCCACGTCATGGACCTGGACGACTTTCTGCTCGGCCCGCTGCCCAACCATCTCTTCACCCGGGACACCTCGGCGTGGATATACGACGGCGTGTCCATCAACGCGATGCGTTGGCCGGCCCGGCAGCGCGAGACCGTCCACTTCGAGGCGATCTACCGCCACCACCCGCTCTTCACCGGCCCCGAGGCGGGCACCTTCCACCACTGGTCGCAGGGGCAGGACGACTACCCGTCCACCATCGAGGGCGGCGACGTACTGGTCATCGGCCACGGCGCCGTACTCATCGGGATGAGCGAGCGGACCACCCCGCAGGCGGTGGAGATGCTGGCCCGCGGGCTGTTCGACGCCGGTTCGGCGCACACGATCGTGGCCCTCGAGATGCCCAAGCGCCGGGAGTTCATGCACCTCGACACGGTCATGACGATGATCGACGGCGACACCTTCACCAAGTACGCGGGACTGGGCATGCTCCGCTCCTACACCATCGAGCCCGGTGACGGGCCGAGGGATCTGAAGGTCACCGACCATCCGCCCGAGCACATGCACGACGCGATCGCGCACGCCCTGGGCCTGGACTCGATCCGGGTTCTCACGGCCACCCAGGATGTGCACGCCGCGCAGCGCGAGCAGTGGGACGACGGCTGCAATGTGCTGGCCGTCGAGCCGGGTGTCGTCGTCGCGTACGAGCGCAACGCCACCACCAACACCTACCTGCGCAAGGAGGGCATCGAGGTCATAGAGATCCGCGGCAGCGAACTGGGCCGGGGCCGGGGCGGCCCCCGCTGCATGAGCTGCCCCGTGGTGCGCGACCCGGTGTAGTGGCGCGCGGCCCGGACCCGAGAAGAGGCGCCGTATAGCAATGCATGGTGTCGTATAGACTTCCAGAGTCAGTGCAAGTGCGACCCTCGCCCTACCCAGGAGCAGTCCCATGGCCATAGACCTCGCAGGCCGCCACTTCCTCAAGGAGCTGGACTTCACGGCCGAGGAGTTCCGCGGCCTGATCGACCTTGCGGCGGAGCTCAAGTCCGCCAAGAAGTCGGGGACCGAAGTGCAGCGGCTGCGTGGCAAGAACATCGCGCTCATCTTCGAGAAGACCTCGACCCGCACCCGCTGTGCCTTCGAGGTGGCCGCCGCCGACCAGGGCGCGTCCACGACGTATCTCGACCCCTCCGGCTCGCAGATCGGGCACAAGGAGTCGGTGAAGGACACGGCCCGCGTCCTCGGTCGGATGTTCGACGGTATCGAGTACCGGGGTGACAGTCAGGCGGCCGTCGAGGAGCTGGCCACCCATGGCGGCGTTCCGGTCTTCAACGGACTCACCGACGACTGGCACCCGACCCAGATGCTCGCCGACGTCCTCACCATGACCGAGCACAGCGCGAAGCCGCTGGAGCGCATCGCCTTCGCCTACCTCGGCGACGCCCGCTTCAACATGGGCAACTCCTACCTCGTCACCGGCGCGCTGCTGGGCATGGACGTGCGGATCGTCGCGCCGAAGTCGTACTGGCCGGCCCCGGAGATCGTCGCCGAGGCCCGCGCGCTGGCCGCGGCGAGCGGCGCGACGGTCACTCTCACCGAGGACGTCACCGCGGGTGTCGGGGGCGCGGACTTCGTCGCCACCGATGTCTGGGTCTCCATGGGTGAGCCCAAGGAAGTCTGGGCCGAGCGCATCGAGGCTCTCGGGCCGTATGCCGTGACCATGGACGTCCTGCGCGCCACCGGCAACGCCGACGTGAAGTTCCTGCACTGCCTCCCGGCCTACCACGACCTCGGCACCAAGGTCGGACGGGAGATCGAGGCCACCCACGGGCTGACGGAGCTGGAAGTCACCGACGAGGTCTTCGAGTCCGCGCACTCGGTCGTATTCGACGAGGCCGAGAACCGGATGCACACGATCAAGGCCGTTCTGGTGGCGACCCTGGCGGCCACGCGCTGAGTACTGCATGAACATGCATCCAATTGGGTGAACATGCGCGAAGGTGACTATTATGTTGCCTCTTGGTGGGGTTCGAGCTCGCACGCTCGAACCCCATTTTCGTGCCGCCCCACGCGCCCGAGCCCTGGGCCCCGAGTTCTGAGCCCGGAGCCCGGAGCCGGAGCCCCCCACAGGCCCCGGGGCGCACATCCCCCACATGCTCCACCAGAGAAGAGAACATCCCCGTGAGTCCGCTGCGCCCACCGAGCCCCACGCGTCCGTCCGGGCCACGCATCAAGAACCCGCACCAGCTGATCGCCGAGTCCGGCGCGGACCTGGAGGGGCACGGCCTCAGACGCTCCATGGGCCTCTTCCAGCTGGTGTGCTTCGGTGTCGGCGCCGTTGTCGGCACCGGTATCTTCGTCGGTCTCTCCGACAGCGTCGCCGAGGCCGGCCCCGCCGTCGTGCTGTCCTTCGTGCTCGCGGCGATCACCTGCATCTTCACCGCGTTCTCCTTCGCCGAGCTGGGCAGCGCGATCCCGGTCTCCGGCAGCTCGTACTCCTTCGCCTACGCGACGCTCGGCGAGCGCATCGCGTTCCTCGTCGGCTGGTGTCTGCTGCTGGAGTACGGCGTCTCGGTCTCCGCGGTCGCCGTCGGCTGGAGCCAGTACGTCAACGAGCTGCTGAGCAGCCTGTTCGGTCTGCAGCTGCCCGCCGCTCTCTCGGCGGGGCCCGGCGACGGCGGAGTGATCAATCTGCCCGCCGTCCTGGTGATCCTGATGGCCGCCACCCTGCTGGTGCGCGGCGTCCGGGAGAGCGCGGGAGCCACCACCGCGATGGCGGTCCTCAAGATCACCGTCCTGATCATGTTCTGCGTCATCGCCTTCACGGCCTTCCAGCACGGGAACCTCACGCCGTTCGTCGCTCACGGAGCGGGCGGGGTCACCGCCGGTGCGTCGCTGGCGTTCTTCTCGTACATCGGCTTCGACGCCATCACCACCGCGGGCGAAGAGGTCAGGAACCCGCGGCGGAACATCCCGATCGCGATCATGATCTGCATCGGCCTGGTCACGCTGCTCTACTGCGCCGTCGCGCTCGCCGCCATCGGAGCCCTCGGCCCGGAGGCCGTTGCCCACCGGCCGGCCGCGCTCTCGATCGTCGTCGACCAGGTCACCGACTCGAACATCGGAGGCGGGATCATCGCCTTCGGCGCGGTCGTCGCGATCGCGTCCGTCGTGCTCGCGGTGATGTACGGGCAGACCCGCATCCTGATGTCGATGTCCCGCGACGGCCTGATCCCCCGGGTCTTCGAGCGAGTCTCGCCGCGGACGGCGACGCCGGTCGCCAACACCTGGATCGTGGCGGTCGTCTTCGCGGTACCGGCAGCCTTCTCCTCGCTCGATGTGGTGGTGAATCTGACGACCATCGGCGCACTGGCCACCATGGTCGCGGTGAACATCGCGGTGATCGTGCTGCGCCGCCGCAACCCCGAGGTCAGGGGCTCGTTCCGGGTGCCGCTCTACCCGCTGAGCCCGGTCCTGGGCGTCGGATTCTGCCTGTATCTGATGTACGGGACGGGCTGGGCGACCTGGGTGCAGTTCGCCGTCTTCCTGCTCGTCGGCGCGGCGGTCTACGCCTTCTACGGCCGCAGCCGCTCCCGGCTGGCCGCTGCCGACGCGGGGTGATCAGGGGGACCGGGGCGGCGCGGGGTCGGCGGGTAAGTTCCGCGGCGTACGGGACGGCAGGGTGAACCAGACCGCCTTGCCGTGCTCCGTCGTGCGGTGACCGCAGGACGAGCTGAGCGTACGGATCAGCAGCAGCCCCCGGCCGTGCTCCTGCCACGGGTCCGGCTCGCTGCCGGGCCTCGGATGGGAGAGATCACCCGGCGGGGCGGGGTCGCGGTCGTGCACCTCCACCTGGCAGCCGGTCGGCAGCAGCTCCACCACCAGCTCGATCGGCTCCGCCCCGCCGGTGTGCTCCACCGCATTGGTGACCAGCTCGGCGGTGAGGAGCTCGGCGGTGTCCGAATCGGCCGGAGCGTCGATCTCCGCCAGCGCCGTACGGATCAGGGCGCGGGCGACCGGTACGGCCACCGTCGAGTGCGGCAGGGCGATCCGCCAGGAGGCAGGGACGGGGGCATCGGGGAGCACGGCAGGGTTTCCGTTCCGTAGTCGGTCGAGTTTCCAGGCGTCGGTGGAGTTTCCGGGGTCGGTCGGAGGGCTTTCTGGACGTCAACACGTCTTCGGTTCAACCTTTACGAAGTGCAATGAGTTCGGACCAGGGTCTGCCGACCGGCATGAAGGGGACGTTCGGCACTGCATTCTCACGCTCCGCATATCGCGTGCCCGTGACGGGAGTCACGTACGAGTGATAAGTTCGGTTGCAGGTATCGCAGGCAGCGGTCCGACGGCTGAAGGAGAGCCCCCTCCATGAGTCCGTTTCCCAGCTCCGCCCCCCGTACGGATGACTGGCGTCATCTGCGGCTGACGACGGACGACGGAGTCGCCACCGTCACCCTCGCCCGCCCCGAGAAACTCAACGCGCTCACCTTCGGTGCCTATGCCGACCTGCGCGACCTGCTTGCCGAACTGTCCCGCGAACGCACCGTGCGCGCGCTGGTGCTCGCGGGGGAGGGCCGCGGATTCTGCTCGGGCGGAGATGTCGACGACATCATCGGCGCGACACTCGCCATGGACACCGCCCAGCTCCTCGATTTCAACCGCATGACCGGGCAGGTGGTGCGGGCCCTTCGTGAAACCCCCTTCCCCGTCATCGCCGCCGTACACGGCGTGGCCGCAGGTGCCGGCGCGGTTCTCGCACTGGCCGCCGATTTCCGGATCGCGGACCCGTCCGCCCGCTTCGCCTTCCTCTTCACCAAGGTCGGTCTCTCCGGCGGCGACATGGGCGCCGCCTACCTGCTTCCGCGCGTCGTCGGCCTCGGTCACGCCACCCGGCTGCTGATGCTCGGCGAACCGGTCCGCGCGCCCGAAGCGGAACGCATCGGACTGATCAGCGAGCTGACCGAGGAAGGCCAGGCGGATGTGCGCGCGGCGGCGCTCGCCCGCCGCCTCGCCGACGGACCGGCCCTCGCCCTCGCCCAGACCAAGGCACTGCTCACCGCCGAACTCGACATGCCGCTCGCCGCCGCGGTCGAGATGGACGCCGCGACCCAGGCCCTGCTGATGCACGGCGACGACTACGCCGAATTCCATGCCGCCTTCACCGAGAAGCGGCCACCGAAGTGGCAAGGCCGGTAGCGCGATGCCGCCCGACACCAGCGCCGCCGGCTCGGGACCGTCCGCCGCGACGGCGCCCGGCGCGATTCCATCCGCCCTGACGGTTACGGCGCCCGGCGCGATCCCGCCCGCCGCGACGGTGCCCGGCGCGCGTCCCTCCGCCACGAAGCCGACCGGTGTGAAACGGATCGCGGTCATCGGCGGCGGACCCGGTGGGCTCTACGCCGCGGCCCTGCTCAAGCGGCTCGATCCGGAACGCGACATCACCGTCTGGGAGCGCAACGCACCCGACGACACCTTCGGCTTCGGCGTCGTCCTCTCCGACGAGACCCTCGGCGGCATCGAGCACGCCGACCCCGTCGTGTACCGGGCGCTCCAGGACGAATTCGTACGGTGGGACGACATCGACATCGTCCACCGAGGCGTGACCCAGACCTCCGGCGGCCACGGCTTCGCGGCGCTGGGCCGGCGCAGGCTCCTGGAGATCCTGCACGACCGCTGCGAGTCCCTCGGCGTACGCCTCCGCTTCCGCACCGTGGCCCCGCCGGCCGCCGAGCTGGCCGCCGCCCACGACCTGGTGATCGCCGCCGACGGAGTGCACAGCCTCACCCGCGCCGCGCACGCCGACACCTTCGGCCCCCGCCTCACCGACCACCGCTGCCGCTACATCTGGCTCGCCGCCGACTTCGCCCTCGACGCCTTCCGCTTCGAGATCGCCGAGACCGCGTACGGGGTGATGCAGCTGCACGGCTATCCCTTCTCGGCCGACGCCTCCACCGTCATCGTCGAGATGCGCGAAGAGGTCTGGCGGGCCGCCGGATTCGACACCTGCGACGTGGAGCACTCGACCGTACGCTGCGCCAAGATCTTCACCGAGGCGCTCGGTGGCCGGCCGCTGCGCTCCAACAACTCCTCCTGGCTCACCTTCCGCACCGTCGTCAACGCCCGCTGGTCGCACGGCAACACGGTCCTCATCGGCGACGCCGCCCACACCGCGCACTTCTCCATCGGCTCCGGCACCAAACTCGCCGTCGAGGACGCCCTCGCGCTCGCCGCCTGCATCGAGGAACAGCCCGACCTGCCCGCCGCGCTGTCCGCGTACGAGACCGAGCGCCGGCCGGTCGTCGAATCGACCCAGCGAGCCGCCGCGGCCAGCCTGCGCTGGTTCGAGGAGCTCGGCACCTACGTCGACCAGCCGCCCCGCCAGTTCGCCTTCAACCTCCTCACCCGCAGCCGCCGCGTCACCCACGACAACCTGCGGCTGCGCGACGCCTCCTTCACCGCCGCCGTCGAGGAGGAGTTCGGCTGCGCCCCGGACACCCCGCCGATGTTCACCCCGCTGCGGTTGCGCGGCCTCGAACTCCGCAACCGCGTCGTCGTCTCACCCATGGACATGTACGCGGCCATCGACGGCGTCCCCGGCGACTTCCACCTCGTCCACCTGGGCGCACGCGCACTCGGTGGCGCCGGGCTCGTCATGACGGAGATGGTGTGCGTCAGCGCCGAGGGCCGCATCACCCCCGGCTGCACCGGGCTCTACAGCCCCGAACAGGCCGCGGCCTGGACCCGGATCACCGACTTCGTCCACGCGAGCGCGCCCGGAACGGCCATCGGCGTCCAGCTCGGCCACTCCGGACGCAAGGGATCCACCAAACTCATGTGGGAGGGCATCGACCAGCCCCTCGACCACGGCAACTGGCCGCTCACCGCCGCCTCCCCGATCCCGTACGCGGACGGCGTCAACCAGGTCCCGCACGCCCTGGACCGGGCCGGACTCGACGCCGTACGCGAACAGTTCGCGGTGGCGGCCCGCCGTGCCGATCACTGCGGCTTCGACCTGCTGGAACTCCACTGCGCCCATGGCTACCTGCTGTCCGGCTTCCTCTCGCCGCTCACCAACCGCCGCACCGACCGGTACGGCGGATCGCTGGACAACCGGCTCCGCTTCCCCCTGGAAGTCTTCGACGCGGTCCGCGCCGACTGGCCCGACGACCGGCCCATGACCGTCCGCATCTCCGCCACGGACTGGGCCGAGGGCGGCACGACCGCCGAGGACGCCGTCGAGATCGCCCGTGCCTTCGTCGCCCACGGCGCCGATGCCATCGACGTCTCCACCGGCCAGGTCGTCCCCGACGAGCGCCCCGAGTACGGCCGCTCGTACCAGACCCCGTACGCGGACCGGATCCGCAACACGCTGTGCGTGCCGGTCATCGCGGTCGGCGCGATCTCGTCCTGGGACGACGTCAATTCACTGCTGCTCGCGGGCCGGGCCGACCTCTGCGCCCTGGCCCGCCCCCATCTCTACGACCCGCACTGGACGCTGCACGCGGCGGCCGACCAGGGCTACAGCGGTCCGGGCGCGCCCTGGCCGCTCCCGTACCGCGCGGGCAGCCGCACCCCGCCGACGGGCCGCACGGACGCACCGAAGCCCCGGCTCACCCTGGGGTGACGGGCTCCTCCGCCACGCTGATCAGCAGCCGGTCCGAGACCGCCCGGAAGCCGATGCGCCGGTACACGCCGTTGCTGGTCGGGTTCGCGAGGTCGGTGAAGAGCAGCACCTCCTGCGCGCCCGCCTCCCGCGCCGCCCGGCTGATCTCCGCGGTCACCGCGGCCGCGTACCCCCGGCCGCGGTGCTCGGGAGGTGTGTAGACCGCCGCGACCCGCACCGTGCCCGCGATCTGCGGTGAGACGCCGGCCATTGACACCGGCACGCCGTCGACCTCCCAGAGGGTCAGCCTGCCGGACGCCGTCCGCTCGTCCAGGATCCGTTCGGCATGGGTGCCGGGCTGGCCGACCTGATCGGCGAAGGCGAGATGCCAGCGCACCAGCAGTTCCCGGTCGGCAGTGGTGGCGGCCCTGGGCCGGCCCGAAGGGGCGGGGGAGGGCGGGATCAGCGTCCCCAGCCGGTAGAGCCGCTGCTCCTGGTCGACCCGGTGGCCAGGCCAGTTGGCGGCCAGCGCCTGGGCGGTGGCCCGGTCCGCGTTGATCCCGGTCAGGGGGAGCGCGGCGGCCAGCGGGGCGACCGCCTCCGGCGCGACGGTTCCCAGCAGCGCCGGATACGGCGGGGTCTGCACCAGCGTCCCCGCGACCTCTCCGTCCGCCCCGCGCCACCAGCCCAGCAGCGGGGCGGCGTCTCCGTAGGCGTGCGGGCCGCTGCTGCGCAGGGTCGCGGTCACGGTCAGAACCAGGGTGTTCTCGGCGGGCCGGGCGGCCAGCGAGGCGCCGGCCGCGTCGAGGAAGGCGTTGACGTCATCGGTGAAGGTCCAGGTCATGCCTCATCCTGCCGGGTGCGGATGGCGCGAAGCACCCGCATTTCCGGTCACTCGTCCCGCAGCCGGAAGCGCTGCAGCTTCCCGGTGGCGGTCCGGGGCAGTGCGGGCAGGAACTCGACGACGCGCGGGCACTTGTGCGGGGCCAGCTCGCCCTTCATGTACGTACGCAGCTCGTCGGCCGACAGTTCCGCGCCTTCACGCAGCACCACGTACGCCACCACGATCCGGCCGCGCAGCTCGTCGGCCCGCCCCACCACCGCGGCCTCGGCCACCGCGGGGTGACGCAACACGGCGTCCTCGACCTCGGGGCCCGCGATGTTGTAGCCGGAGGAGATGATCATGTCGTCGGCGCGGGCGACGTAACGGAAGTAGCCGTCCGGATCGCGCACATACGTGTCACCGGTGATGTTCCAGCCGTGCGCCACGTAGTCACGCTGGCGTTCGTCGGCGAGATAGCGGCAGCCGATCGGACCGCGTACGGCGAGGAGTCCGGGCTCCCCGTCCGGCATCTGCCGGCCCTCGCCGTCCACCACCCGGGCCTGCCAGCCGGGCACCGGAACTCCGGTGGTGCCGGGGCGGATCGCGTCGTCGGCGGCGGAGATGAAGATGTGCAGCAGTTCGGTGGCGCCGATGCCGTTGATGATGCGCAGACCCGTCCGCTCGTACCAGGACCGCCAGGTGGCCACCGGGAGGTTCTCGCCGGCCGAGACACAGCGCCGCAGCGCGGTCAGATCGTGCTCGTCGACGCGGTCGAGCATCACGCGGTACGCGGTCGGCGCCGTGAACAGCACCGACACCCGGTGGGCGGCGAGCGCGGGCAACAGCTGCACCGGGCCGGACTGTTCGAGCAGCAGGGAACTGGCACCGGCCCGCAGCGGGAAGACCACCAGACCGCCGAGCCCGAAGGTGAAGCCGAGCGGTGGACTGCCCGCGAACACGTCGTCGGGCGTCGGGCGCAGGACATGGCGCGAGAACGTGTCGGCGATGGCGAGCACGTCCCGGTGGAAGTGCATACAGCCCTTCGGCCGCCCGGTCGTGCCCGAGGTGAACGCGATCAGTGCGACATCGTCCGCCGCCGTGTCCACCGGCAGGTACGGCCCCCGCTCGGCCTCGGTCAGCCGCAGCAGATCGTCCGGGGCTTCACCCCCGTACGCCGTGATCCGCAGTCCCGGCACCTGAGCCTTCACCAGATCGTCGGTCGCCCGGATGTCGCACAGCGCATGGCTCACCCGGGCGATCGAGCAGATGGTGGCGAGCTCGGCGGACCGCTGCTGGGCCAGCACCGTGACGGCGATCGCGCCCGCCTTCAGCACCGCGAGCCAGCAGGCGGCCAGCTGGGGCGTGGTGGGGCCGCGCAACAGGACGCGGTTGCCGGGGACGACCCCCAGATCCGACGTGAGGACATGGGCGATCCGGTCCACCCGGTCCCGCAGTTCCCCGTAGCTCCACACTCCGCCGTCCGCAGTACGGAAGGCGGGGCGGTCGGGGCCGAAGCGCTCGGCCGTACGGTCCAGCAGCTCCGCCGCGCAGTTGAGGCGGGCCGGGTAGTTCAGTTCGGGCAGGTCGAAGAGCAGTTCCGGCCACTGGTCCGGAGGTGGCAGGTGCTCCCTGGCGAAGCTGTCGAGGTGCGCTGAGGTCTTCGGGTCCATCACGGATCGCCCCCTTGTCGCCTCCGGAGCGTATCGTTTGGGTGACGGTAGTCAACGGTCCGCGATAAGACGAGAAAAACGAGATGCGCCCGCCGGGTGCCTCGGACACCGACAAGAGAGGCGCCGGTATGACGGTATTCTCGCTCGATCCGGCACAAACCGCCTGGTGCGAGGAGCTGAGAGTCCTTGCCGAGCAGCAATTGCGCCCCCTCGCCGAAAAGGGCGACCCGGGCCACGTCAACCGCCCCCTGATCACCGCACTCGGCGAGTCGGGTCTCCTCGACCGGCTGCTGAACTCCGGCGCCCTCGACCTCTGCCTGCTCCGCGAGTCCCTGGCCCGCGGCTGCACGGAGGCCGAGACCGCACTGGCCCTCCAGGGCCTCGGCACCCACCCCGTGATCCGGGCGGGAACCCCGGCCCTCCGCGAGCGCTGGCTCCCCGAAGTGCGCGCCGGCCGCGCCGTCGCCGCCTTCGCACTCAGCGAACCGGGCGCGGGCTCCGACGCGGCGGCCCTCGCCCTGAACGCCGAACGCGCCCCCGACGGCTGGCGCCTGACCGGCGAGAAGTGCTGGATCTCCAACGCACCCGAGGCCGACTTCTACACCGTCTTCGCGCGTACGACCCAGGGCGCCGGATCCCGTGGCGTCACCGCGTTCCTGGTCCCCGCCGACCGCCCCGGACTGACCGGCACCGCCCTCGACATGCTCTCGCCGCACCCCATCGGGGCCCTGGTCTTCGACGGTGTCCCGGTCACCGCCGACGATGTGCTCGGCGAACCGGACCGCGGCTTCCGGGTCGCCATGGACACCCTCAACCTGTTCCGCCCCAGCGTCGGCGCGTTCGCCGTCGGCATGGCCCGCGCCGCCCTCGACGCCACGGTGGCGCACACCGCCGGACGCACCGCCTTCGGCGGCCCGCTGAAGGACCTTCAGGCCGTCTCCCACCAGGTCGCCGAGATGGCCACCCGTACCGAAGCCGCCCGGCTGCTGGTGTACGCGGCCGCCGCCGCGTACGACGCGGGCGAGCCCGGCGTACCGCGCCGCGCGGCCATGGCGAAGCTGTACGCCACCGAGACCGCGCAGTACGTCGTCGACACCGCCGTCCAACTGCACGGCGCCCGCGCCCTGCGCCGCGGCCACCTCCTCGAACACCTGTACAGAGAGGTCCGCGCCCCACGGATCTACGAGGGCGCCAGCGAGGTCCAGCGCACGATCATCGCCAAGGAGCTGTACGCGAACCGGGAGGCGTCCGCATGAGTCCGCTCCACCGGATCAACCCCGCCGAGCTGTCGCCGCCCACCGGCTTCTCGCACGCCGTCACCGCCATCGGCGGCCAACTGGTCTTCCTGGCCGGGCAGACCGCCCTCGACCAGGACGGCAAGGTCGTCGGCGCGGGCCTGCCCGAGCAGTTCGCGACGGCGCTCACCAATCTGCTCACCGCGCTGCGCGCGGCGGGCGGCGCCCCGGCGGACCTGGCCCGGGTCACCGTGTACGCCACCGATGTGGCCGACTACCGCACTCATGCCGGGGAACTGGGCCGGATCTGGCGGCAGTTGGCGGGCCGCGACTATCCGGCCATGGCGGTCATCGGGGTGGCGAGGCTCTGGGACGAGCAGGCACTGGTCGAGATCGACGGGGTGGCGGTGCTGCCGTGAACGCGCCGGGCGGGCCGGGCACCGTGTGCCCGGCCCGCCCGGCGACGCGCGGATCGGCGCGGATCAGTACGGCTTCACCAGCACATGCGCCGCGCCCGGAATGCCGATCTTCAGCAGCTCGTCCTCCTCGGGCGTGGTCTCGCGGCCGGTCTCCTGCTTGAGCACCGCACGCGACATGGCCTGCACCCACATGGCCCGGGGGCGGCGGCGCGCCTCCCACGCTTCGAGGGCCGCTGCCACATCGGCCTCGGCGTCCAGCGACTCGGCGAGCACCAGCGCGTCCTCGACGGCCATCGCCGCACCCTGCGCGATGTGCGGGGTGGAGGCGTGTGCGGCGTCACCCGCCAGCACCACCCGGCCGACGTGCCACGGCTCGTCGACCGTCACCTGGGAGATCCGCGAGTACACCACCGCGGACGGGTCGGTGACGGTGGCGAGCGCCTCGGCGACCGGCCCGGAGAACATCGCCAGCCGCTCCGTGAGCTGCTCGTGGGCCCGCTCCGGGTCCGGCCGGAAGTCCTCGGACTCGGCGAACACCGCGCCCAGGTACATCAGTTCCTCGGTGATCGGGGTGAGCAGTGCCTTCGCGGCCCGGCCCGCGGTGCCCATCACCACACCCCGCACCCGGGGCTGACGGTCCACCGTCACCCGCCAGTTGGCGAATCCGGTGTACTCGGGGACGTAACGGTCCCCGTACAGCCGGGTGCGCAGCGGCGAACCGATGCCGTCGAAGCCGACCACCAGGTCCCAGCGCCCGGTGGAGCCGTCGGAGAGGGTGACGTCCACGCCGGAGCCGTCGTCGGCCAGCTCCGTGATGGTCGTGCCGAAGCGGATCACGGCCCCGGCGGCCACGGCGGCGGCGTTCAGTATCTGAGCGAGGGCGGGGCGCGGGATGCCGTTGTTCGAGGGGACGTCGTCCATCCTCGGCTGCGGAATCTCGGCGAGCGTGTTGCCGGCCGGGTCGGCGATGGTCAGGATCTCCCACTCGAAGCCCGCCTTGAGGCAGTCGTCGAGCACCCCGATCTCCCGCATGACGTGAAGGGCGTTGGACGGCTGGATGATGCCGACGCCGAGCGCTTCCAGCTCGTCGCGGAGCTCGGCGACCTCGACGGTGTGGCCGCGCCGGGCCAGCGCGGTGGCGAGGGTGAGCCCGCCGATGCCGCCGCCGTGAACCAGGACGCGCAGGGGTGATGCCATCTCAGATCTCTCCAGAGCGAGAAAGGTGCAAGAAGGTAGGGGGAGTGAGAGGAGCGCACGGTCAGCCGGCCGCGACGGGCACGCTCATCAGGTGGTCCACCAGGGCCAGCAGCACGTCCCGGCCGAACGGCCGCTCGCGCACGTCGCCGATCAGCATCGGGACCTGCGGATCGAGGTCGAGAGCTGCTCTGATCTCGTCCGGTGTACGGGTGTTGTGACCGTGGAAGCAGTTGATCGCGACCACGAACGGGATGTCCCGGCTCTCATAGAAGTCGATCGATGCGAAACTGGTCTCCAGCCTGCGGGTGTCGGCGATCACGACACCGCCGAGCGCCCCGTTGACCAGGTCGTTCCACATGAACCAGAAGCGTTCCTGGCCGGGGGTGCCGAAGAGGTAGACCACCACCTCGGAACTGACCGTGATCCGCCCGAAGTCCAGGGCCACGGTGGTCGTGTCCTTCCCGCCGACCCCGGCCAGGTCGTCGACACCGATGCTGGCCTTGGTCAGGTACTCCTCGGTGCGCAGCGGGGCGACTTCGCTGACTGCTCCCACCAGGGTGGTCTTGCCGACGCCGAAACCGCCGGCGACGAGGATCTTGACGGCGGCGGGGGCCGCCTGACTGCTTGTCATGTTGGTTCAGAGTCTCCGGAGTCCGTCACGAACGGTGGCCAGCAGGCCCATCCGGGCCCCGCCGGCCGCCCGCGCCACCGAGAGCGGGGCACGGGCCAGCAGGAGGCCCTGGGCGACGAGGTCGGCCAGCAGGATCTTGGTCACCGACACCGGGAGGCCGAGGCCGGACGCGACCTCGGCGACCGCGGACGGGCGGCGGCAGCGCGCAAGGATCAGCCGGTGCTCCGGCTGGAGCCTTCCCGGCAGGATCGGCGTACCGTGCTCGTCCCGCGGGTCCTGCGCGGTCGTCAGTACCGTGATGAGGGTCAAGTCGTCCCGCTCGGGAGCGGTCCGGCCCCGGGTGATGGTGTACGGGCGCACCATCGAGCCCGCCCCGTCCTCCTCGGCCTCCTCCTCCCAGTGCGGGGTCACGCGCGTGGCCCGTTGCCGGATCCGAAGGCGTCGAACTCACCACGGGCCGGGGTGCCGAGCTTCTGGCCGACCTGCTGGACGAGGTTGTGCATGGCGAGTGACATGATCTCGGCGTCCACCTCCTGGGAGGCGATCACGGCCAGGTGGGTGCCCTGGGCGGCCGAGATGATGAAGAGCCAGAGGTCGGCGAGTTCGACGATCACCTGGTGGACGCCGCCGCCGTCGAAGAGCTGCCCGACGCCGCGGGCCAGGCTCTGCTGACCGGTGCAGATGGCGGCCAGCCGCTCGGCGTCGGCACGGTCGATGGTGCGCGAGTGGCTCACCACCAGACCGTCGTCGGAGAGCAGCACGGCGTTCCGGGTCTCGGCCACCGAGTCCACCAGACCGTCGAGCAGCCAGTCGAGATCCTGGTGAGTGGCGGTTGTGCGTGTCATGACCGTTCTTCTCTCGTAGGGAGGGGGGTGGCGGGTGGAGCGGGCTGCGTCGTCGTCCCGTCGGTCGCGCGGGCCGCGCGGGAGCGGCGCTGGAACGCTCCGATCGCCGCTCCGGCCCGGCGCGGGGCCGGTCGCGGCTGTGGGTTCTCGGACGGGCCCGGCGGCGTGGCCGCGGCGGGCCGGGCGGCCGGGTCGATCCGCAGCTCGTCCACCAGGCTGGCCTGTCGTACCCGGCGCGGCAGCGGTGGCTCCGCACCGGGCGCGGGAAGGGCGGGCCGGCCGGACCCGCTCTCCGGGCGCAGGGCGTCCGGTTCCGGCGGCGCCGGATGGTCGGGCACGGACACCGGCAGCTGCGCGGGGCGGGCGACGTCCGGCCCGGACTGCCGGGGCCCGGGGATCGGGAGGCGGGGACGGTCCGTCCCGGCGCCCGAGGGGTACGGAGCGGCGTGCGGCTGCTGGGGAGCCGGGTACGGCTCCTCGGGCATCGCGTACGTCTCCTGCGGCATCGGGTACGGCGGCTGGTCCACGGGGTACTGGCCGGCCGCCGTCATGTACGGCTGTTCGGCCGCGTTGTACGGGGTCTCGTGTGCCGTGCGGTGCGCGGTGGGCGCCGCAGGTGCGGGCGGTGCGTTGTACGGGTCGGTGGGCGTCCCGTACGGCTCGTCCTGAGCCGGGACCGGGTTCTCCGGCGCCGCGTACGGCTGCTCCGGGGTGGCGTAGGGCGCTCCCGCCGCGTTCAGCGCGGTGACTCCGGCCAGTGCCTGTCCCTGGACGCGGGTCGGCAGCGCGTCACCCGGTACTTGGGCCGCCGCAGGGGCGGCGGGTACGGGAGCGGAGGAGGGCACGCCGACCGGGCCGGACTGCGGCTCGGAGACGATGAGCTCGTCGGGGACGAGCACGACCACCCGCGTACCGCCGTACGGCGAGGAACGGAACTCCACCCGCAGGCCGTGCTGGTCCGCGAGCCGTGCGATCACGTACAGACCGAGCCGGATGTCGTCGGAGTGGGCGAGCACGTCCATCCGGGGCGGCCGGACCATCAGCTCGTTGGCCGCGGCCAGCTGGTCCTCCTCCATCCCCAGGCCCCGGTCCTCGACCTCGATGGCCAGACCGCGCCTCACCTTGGCGGCTCTGACCTCGACCGGGGAGGGCGGCCGGGAGAAGCTGAGCGCGTTCTCCATGAGCTCGGCCAGCACGTGCGAGACCGGTCCGACGGCCCGCTCCGACAGCCAGGGGCTGCCGTCCAGGTCCAGCACCACACGCCGGTAGTCCTGCACCTCGCCCTGGGCGGAACGCATCACGTCCAGCAGCGGAACCGGCTTGCGCCAGCGCCGGTGCGGGGAGCCGCCCGCGAGGATCACCAGGTTCTCCTCGTACCGCCGCAGCCGGGCGGTGAGGTGGTCGAGGTCGAAGAGGCCGTCCAGCACCTCGGGGTCCTCGTGCTTGCGCTCCAGCTCGTCCAGCTTCTTCAGCTGCTGGCCGATCAACTGCTGGGTGCGGCGCGCGATGCGCTGGAGCAGCCGCTCGAATCCGCGGTGCTGATCGGCCTGTTTGACGGCCGCTGCCAGCGCACTGGTGCGTGCCAGGTTGAGCGCGTCGCCGAGCTGGGTCAGCTCGTCGCCCTTGTCGCCCTTGTCGTCGCGCTCGATGGCGCGGGCCTCGGCCTCGACATCGATGCGCTCGCCCTTGCCCAGCCGCTCGACAACGTCGGGCAGCGCCTTTTCCAGCTCCTCGGCCCGCTCCTGCAGCCTGCCGATGCGGCGGCGGAGGTTACGGGTGAGGCGCCAGGTGGTCCAGATGACCGCGATCACGGCCACCAGACCGACCACCGTGGTCAGCACCATCTTGAACAGCAGTGACAGCACACTGCCTTTGCCCTCCTCGACCACGAGAGCGGTGCGGTGCTCCAGCAGCTTCTCGATCTGCGGAGAGAGCTCGTCCATCGCGCCGCGCCAGGTCTTCTCGTCGGCGCCGACCGCGACGAAGCCCGCGACGTCGGCATCGGCCGGCCGCAGCACCTCGTTCTCCACCCGCGTCTTGGTCTTCCAGGCCGGACTGCGGGTGATCTCCTCCCACATGGCCCTCTCGTCCGACGGCAGGTAGGGGACGACCTTGGTGGAGTACTGGAGCGGCTGTCCGGACACGGCCTCCCGGACCTGTCGCAGGTCCTCGCTGCTCAGCTTCCCCGCGGACCAGCCGCGTGCCAGCAGCGCGTCCGAACGGGAGATCATCTCCTTGGTCCAGAACAGGTCGACGAGCGGCTGCGAGAGCGTGGTGATCCGGCCGTTGTCGACATGGCTGAGCGCGGTGAAGAGTTCGAGGTCGACCGCGATCAGGTCCGTGTAGTAGCCGTACACGACTTTCTGCTGATCGGCGCCGCCCTCGTCCACGAGGGTGCGCTGGGCGGGCAGTCGGTTGATCGCCTCACGGGCCGTGCCGACCGCGTCGCGGACCTCGGCGGGGGCGTCGCCGGTCGCCACGTCGGAGAGCGACTGAAAGCTCTTGATCGCCTCGTCGGTCTTCTTGCGCTGCTGCTCCAGCGCATCGGTCGAGCCCTTGTGCCGGGCGAGCGCCTCGGCGCTGAGCCGGCGCTCCTCCTGCAGGTTGTAATAGACGATGTTGGACGGCTGGCCCGCCTTCTGGGCCAACTGTCCCTGGGCTGCCTGGCGTTGGAAGTCCAGCAGGGTCTGGCCGCTGGTGACGGCCCAGAGGGCGGCCAGGGCTACGCCGGGGACGATGGCCAGTACGAGCAGGGCTGTCCGCAACGACATGGTGGTCGATTGGGTCCGCCGTGAGGCGCGCGTGCGCAGGGCGTGCTCCTTGACGATGATGCCAGCCTCACGACTGGTCAAATCCGTTGAGAACTTCGACAGATCGATATTAGTCACACTGCAAAAAAGAAGAGAAAGCGGGCTCACAAGTGCATCGCTGATCACACACAACTCCGCCACGGCGGTCCGGAGTGCCTGATCGGGACCGGGACGGGCCGGTTCGAGCAGCGGGCCGGTGATCACGGGGGATGTTGGGGGTCCGTACGGAGTCATGAACCGACCCGGAAAGGTCACCGGTGGCCTCCGATCAGCCCCCAGTGACCCGCGGACCCGGGTGATGCCGTGCGGCTGCGGGCGCACCGGAATCACGCCGTACCGCGATCACAGCGGGGTCTGCGGCGAGCACGGGTGAACGGCGGCGCGGGTCTGCGGCGAGCACAGGTGAACGCAGCACGCCGGGCGGAGCGCGGCGCGCCGTACGGGTGAAGCGCGATCAGGGATATATCTGTATTTAGTGCCCTTTGCCTGTAATGCCTCATCCGGGCCCCGGACCCCCGCTCCCCGCGGGCACGGGACGCCCCTCGGGGCCGTATGACCGCGCTCATCGTCTGCCACTTCGTCCTGGCCGCCTGCGCGCGACCGCTGGTACGAGCGCTGGGCACGCGCGCCTTCGTCGTGCTGGCGCTGCCACCGGCCGCCGCCACCGTGTGGGCGGCCACGCAGTGGAACACCGCCGCCTCCGGCGGCTCGGTCAGCTGGTCGTGGCGGTGGATGCCGGCGTACGACGTCACCGTCGATCTGAGGCTCGACGCGCTCGCTGAGCTCATGGTGCTGCTCGCGGCCGGAATCGGCACGCTCGTCCTGCTCTACTGCGCCTCGTACTTCACCGACGGAACCCCACAACTGGCCGGCTTCGCCGGGAACCTCCTCGCGTTCGCGGGTGCCATGCTCGCCCTGGTCCTCGCCGACGACCTGATCTCGCTCTATGTGTTCTGGGAGCTGACCACGGTCTTCTCGTACCTGCTGATCGGGTACGACAGCGAGCGGAAACACAGCCGTCGCTGCGCGCTCCAGGCGCTCACCGTGACCACACTCGGTGGCCTCGCGATGTTCGTCGGCTTCCTGATGATCGGTCAGTCGGCGGGCACGTACCGGATCTCCGCCATCCTCGCCGACCCGCCCCCGACGAGCCTCGCCGTCTCGGTCGCCGTGGTGCTGATCCTGTGCGGGGCGCTGTCGAAGTCGGCGATCTGGCCGTTCAGCCTCTGGCTGCCGAACGCCATGGCCGCACCCACCCCCGTCAGCGCCTATCTGCACGCCGCCGCGATGGTGAAGGCCGGTGTCTACCTGGTTGCCCGGCTCGCCCCCGGTTTCGCCGACGTGCCGGTCTGGCGGCCCGTCGTGATCGTCCTCGGGGCCGCGACCATGCTGCTCGGCGGCTGGCGGGCGCTGCGCCTGAACGACCTGAAGCTCGTCCTCGCCTACGGCACCGTCAGCCAGCTCGGCTTCCTCACCCTGCTCGCCGGGGTCGGCAACCGGGACACGGCGCTGGCCGCCGCCGTCATGATCCTGGGCCACGCCCTGTTCAAGGCGCCGCTGTTCCTCGTCACCGGCATCGTCGACCACGCGGCCGGCACCCGTGATCTGCGCGGACTCTCCGGCGTCGGACGGGCGCTGCCGCACGTCTGCGCGGTCGCGGTTCTCGCCGCCGCGTCCATGGCGGCCCTGCCCCCGCTGCTCGGCTTCGCCGCGAAGGAGGCCGCGTTCGAGGCGCTGCTGCACGGTGACACCGCCGACCGCTGGGCACTGGGCGTCACGGTGGCGGGCTCGGCGCTGACCGTCGCGTACACCGTGCGGTTCGTCTGGGGCGCCTTCGCCCGTAAGCCCGAGGTCGAGGACACCCCGGTCCACCGGGTCGGCGCGTGGTTCCTCGCGCCGCCCGCCGTGCTCGCGGTCTGCGGGCTGGTGCTCGGACCCGGCGTCGGCTGGACGGACCGGCTGCTCGGCGCGTACGCGGACGCGTTCCCCCCGTCCGCGCATCCCTACCACCTCGCGCTCTGGCACGGATTCGGGACCGCCCTGCTGCTCTCGGCCGCCGCTCTGGCGGGCGGCGTGCTGCTCTTCGCCGCCCGCACCACCGTCACCCGGCTGTCCCGGCGGATCGCCTGGCCCACCGCCGACAGCGTCTTCGGACATCTGCTGCTCGGCCTGGAACGGCTCTCCCTCCAGCTCACCGGCTTCGTCCAGCGCGGCTCGCTCTCCATGTACCTCGCTACCACCCTGCTCGTGATGCTGGCCGGCCAGCTCACCGTCCTCGGCGTGGACAGACCCTGGCACGGGGCGGCCGCCCCGAAGATCTGGGACTTCCCGCTGCAGGGCGCCGTCGCCGTGCTGACCTGCGCGGCCGCCCTGCTCTGTCTCACCGTCAGCCGGCGGATGAAGGCCGTGGTCCTGGCCGGACTGACCGGATACGGCGCCGCACTGCTCTTCGTCGTCCAGGGCGGCCCGGACCTGGCGCTCACCCAGTTCTGCGTCGAGACCGTGTCGATGATCGTGTTCGTGCTGGTGCTGCGGCGGATGCCGGTGCACTTCCAGGAGTCGGTCGGCAGCTGGCGGCGTGCCGTACGCATTCCGGTCGCGCTGGCCGCGGCGGCGACGCTCGGCGTGGTGGTGTGGGTCGCGGCGGCTGCGCGTACGGCGAACCCGGCGGGCGCGGCCATGGTGGAGGAGACCGCCCGCCACGGGCTCAAGGACGTCGTGGCCACCATCCTGGTGGACCTGCGCGCCTGGGACACCATGGGGGAGTCCGCCGTGCTCGCCGCGGCGGCGATCGGCGTGACGAGCCTGATCTATCTGCACCGTCGCGCCGAGGACCCGTCGCTGCGGGAAGAGACGCGGGGACGTACCGCCTGGTCACTGACGGCCCCCGAGATGACGGGGCTTCCGCACGGAGACGAAGGGGCACCGGAGCGCGGCTGGCTCGCGGCCGGGTCCACGCTCGCCCCCGAGCACCGCTCGATCGTCTTCGAGGTCGTGGCCCGGCTGCTGTTCCACCCCGTTCTGGTGCTCTCGCTGTACCTGCTGTTCTGCGCCGAGAACATGCCGGGCGGCGGCTTCGTCGGCGGGCTCGTCGGCGGGCTCGCCCTGATCACCCGCTACCTGGCGGGCGGCCGCTTCGAACTCGCCGAGGCCGCACCCCTGCAACCCGGACTCTTCACCGGTCTGGGGCTGTTCATCTCCACGAGCGTCGCCCTGCTCGGCTTCACCGAGGGAACGGTCCTGGACGCCTGGACCCACCACGGCCGACTGCCCCTGATCGGCGCCTACCACCTGGGCACCCCGGTCCTCTTCGACTTCGGGGTCTATCTGCTGGTCCTGGGCGTGGTGCTGGACATCGTGCGCGCGCTCGGCGCCAAGATCGACCGGCAGATCGAGCGCGCGGCGTTCGAAAGGGCCGCCGCCGCGCGCACCGGCACCCCACCGGGAGCCGCACCCGGGACAGGAGGCCCCACCGGATGACGGTGAGCTTCTCGCTCCTGGCGACCGCCGCCGTGCTGTGCGCGGTCGGCGGCATCCTCATGCTCACCCGGCCCCTCACCCGCATCCTGCTCGGCGCGGTGATCGCGGGCAACGGCATCAATCTGCTCATCCTCGCCGCGACCGGAACGGCCGGCCGGGAAGCGCTCCTGTACGGCGTCCCGCTGCGGGAGGTCACCGACCCCCTGCCGCAGGCCATCGCGCTCACCGCGATCGTCATCACCCTCGCCACCACGGCGTTCCTCCTCGCCATGGCCTACCGCGGCCACCAGCTGACCGGCACCGACGAGGTCCACGACGACGACGAGGACCGGCGCATCGCACTGCGCACCGAGGTGCTGGGGAAGCGGGACGAACTGCGCGAACGCTACCGGGCCGCCCCGGACGTCACGGAGAAGGAACGCGCCCGGTACCGCGAGGAACGACGCCGCCTGCGGGCCAGACTGCGCGCCGACCGCGCCCTCCAGGCCCGGGGCCGGTACGCCACCGGGGACCTCTGGCACGACGTACTGGGCGCGGACCCCGAGGACTACGCCCAAAAACGGCCCCGTCCCGACACCGCCCCCGAGGACGACCCCCAGAAACGGCCCCACCCCCACGCCGACCCGGGAGACACCGGATGAACGCACTCGTCCCCCTGCCGGTGCTGCTGCCGCTCTGCGCCACCGGCCTGAGCCTCGCCGTCGGCACCCGGCTCAAGCAGATCCAGCGCCTCGTCAGCGTCGCCGTGCTCACCGCCGTGCTCGGGCTCTCCCTCACGCTGATGATCGTCGCCGACACCCGCGGCCCGCTCTCCGTCAACCTCGGCGACTTCGCGCCGCCGCTCGGCATCACCCTGGTCGCCGACCGGCTGTCCGGACTGATGCTGACCGTCTCCTCCGCCATCACGCTCTGCGTGCTCGTCTACTCCCTGGGCCAGGGCATGGCCGACCGGGACGAGGAAACACCCGTCGCGGTCTTCCACCCCGCCTATCTGATCCTGGTCGCCGGCGTCTCCTGCACCTTCCTCGCCGGTGACCTCGTCAACCTCTATGTCGGCTTCGAGATCATGCTCGTCGCCAGCTTCGTCCTGCTCACCCTCGGCGGCACCGGACCCCGCATCCGCGCGGGCTCCACGTACGTGATCATCTCGCTGTTCTCGTCGATGCTGTTCCTCACCGCCATCGCCATGACCTACGCGGCGACCGGCACCGCCAACTTCGCGCAACTGGCCGGCCGGCTCGCCGCGCTCCCGCTCGGGGTGCAGACCCTGATCCAGGCGATGCTGCTCACCGTCTTCGCCATCAAGGCCGCCGTCTTCCCGCTCGCCGCCTGGCTCCCCGACTCGTATCCGACCGCGCCCGCCCCCGTCACCGCGGTCTTCGCCGGTCTGCTCACCAAGGTCGGTGTGTACTCCATGCTGCGCACGGAGACGCTGCTCTTCCCCGGCAACCGGCTCGGCGACCTGCTGATGGCCGCCGCGCTCGCCTCGATGGTCGTCGGCATCCTCGGAGCCGTCGCCCAGACCGACCTGAAGCGGCTGCTGTCCTTCACACTCATCAGCCACATCGGCTACATGGTCTTCGGTATCGGCCTCGCCACCCGGGACGCGTACGGCGGCGCGATCGTCTACGTCGCCCACCACATCACCGTCCAGACCACGCTCTTCCTGGTGGCGGGGCTCATCGAACGCCGGGGCGGCACCAACGAACTCACCCGGATCGGCGGACTGGCCAAGGCATCCCCCCTGCTCGCCGTCCTGTTCTTCGTACCCGCCATGAACCTGGCCGGCATCCCGCCGCTGTCCGGCTTCATCGGCAAGCTCGGACTGATGCGGGCCGGCGTCGCCGACGGCAGCGTCTGGGCCTGGCTCCTGGTCACCGGATCGGCGGTGACCAGCCTCTTCACGCTGTACGTGATGGCCAAGGTCTGGAACCTGGCGTTCTGGCGGGCCGCGCCCCCGGGGCAGGCCGCGGCCGGCGCCGTCCTGGAGTCCGACTCCGAAGAGGACGACGACATCGACGAGGGCCCCGACCACATCCCCGGCAGCGGCGACGAACCGGTCCGCCCCCGCCACGAGCCCGCCGGGCTCGCGGTCGCGGCCACCCTGCACGGACACGCCGTCACCACCACCACGAAACTGCCGCTGCCGATGACCGCGGCCACCGCGGCAGCCGTCGTCCTCGGGCTCGCCTTCACCGTGTTCGCCGGACCGCTGACCTCCTACACCGACCGCGCGGCCGCCGAACTCCTCGCACGCACCCCCTATACGGAGGCGGTGCTCGGCCGGTGAAACGCATCGTCAAGCTGTCCTTCCGGAACAAGGACCTGCCCCCCTTCAGCTGCGAGTTCGGCGGGCGGGGACGCGTGCTCGACCTCCCGCTGATCGCCTGGCTCACCTTCATCTGGGTGCTGCTCTGGTCCAGCCTGAACTGGGCCAACGTACTGATCGGCGCGGTCGTCGCGGTCGCCGTCTGCCTGGCCTTCCCGCTGCCCCGGGTCGACCTCGGGCTCCGCCTGCACCCCTGGGGCATCCTGATGCTCGCCGGCTATCTGCTCTACGACATGTACACCTCGGGCGTACGGGTCACCCGGCAGATCTTCGTCGACCACCCGCACCGGGCCGCCGTCATCGCCGTACCGCTGCGCTGCCGCTCCGACCTGATGCTCGCGGCCACCGCCGTCGCCGTGTCGAACGTGCCCGGCGGATCGGTCGTCGAGGTACGCCGCGCCACGGCCACCGTCTTCGTGCACGTCCTCGACGCGGACAGACCCGCCGTACTCGATGCGGCGCGACGCTCCGTCTGGCGTATGGAGGAGCTGACCGTACGGGCCTTCGGCACACCCGACGAGATCGCCCGCGTCGCCGAACCGCCGTCGCCGACCGGGCACGGCAGGGGGGACAGCGCATGAGTGGGCCGGAGAACGTCGACCAGGCGCTGCTCACCGCGGCTGTCGTCGTGATCGTCATCGCCGGGGCGGGGCTCCTCACCCGGATCTGGCTGGGCCCCTCCATGCTGGACCGGGCCCTCTCACTCGATGTGTGTGCCGCCCTCATCATCGCGGGCCTGGGCGCCAAGTGCGCCTTCGCGCGCGAGCCGTTCTACTTCCCGATCATGCTGGTGCTGGCCTTCCTCGGGTTCACGGGGTCGGTCGGAATCGCCCGCTTCATCGCCACGCGCGACCGGCCGGTACCGCGACGGGAAGCGGGCGGAACCGGTGGCGAGGGACGCACCGGACGCGAGGGACGCAACGGACGCGAGGGACGCGAGGGACGCGAGGGTACGGGCGGGACCGAGGGGGAAACACGGTGAACGTCTGGTTCCAGATCCTCGACACGGCCGGCGCGCTGCTGGTGTTCATCGGTGCGGCGATCTCCCTGCTCGGTGTGATCGGAATGCTGCGGCTGCCGGACGTGCTGTCCCGCAGCCACGCCGCCACGAAACCGCAGACCCTCGGCATGCTCCTGGTCCTCGCCGGGGTGGCCCTGCGGCTGCGCAGCGGCATGGATCTCGCCACCCTGGCGCTGATCGGCTTCTTCCAGCTGATGACCAGTCCGGTCGCCGCCCACCTGGTGGCGCGATCCGCCTACCGGACCGGCCAGATCGACCACAGGGAGCTGCTCCTCGACGAACTGGACGAGCAGTTGACCGAGAAGCACTGAGACCGGGGCCGCGCCGGGGACGACGGGCGGACTCCCCGCCCCGTTCTCCCACGCGCGGGCGGCGTCCGGGACTAGCCTCCGCATCATGCTGCGTATCACCGACACCCGCACCGGCCACCTCGTGGAAGTCCCCGCCGCGCCGCGCCACCTGCTGCGCAGCTGTGTCCATCTGCCGGCCCTCGTCACCGGCACCGGGATCGGCCCGGTACACCTGCGGGTGCCGCTGGTCGGTGACGTACTGGCGCGCACCGCGGAGCTGAACGGCCTCCAGGTCGTCACCGCCCTCACCACCCCGGAACTGACGCCCGATCAAGCCCGGGCGCTCGACCGCGTCATGGCGGTGCTCGGCATCCATCCACCCGCTGTCGTCGGAGCCCACCACCCGGACGCGGCACTCGGCGGCCCCGCCGACGTGCACGTGGTCGCCCAGGGCACCGACACCGGCGACGCCACGGGCGGGGGCCGGATCGAGGTGGGCCGGGTCAGCACGGTCCTGCTGGAGGAGGGCGTGCCCGACCCCGGTCACCTCCTCTCCCCGGACAGGCCCGATGTACGCGTGCCCGAGACCGCCGATCCCCTGGCCGTGCGGCTGCTGCTGCTCCACCGCCCGTACGCCATGCCGGTCACGGTCACCGGTGCGGCGCTGGCCGAGGCCCGGGGGACACTGCGGCAGTGGCGCCGGCAGGTCGCGGACTGGGCGCAGGAGCCGTCCCGGCCGATCCCCGCCGATCTGCTGCGGGAGTCGCACGCGGCGCTCGTCGAGGATCTCGACGTCACCGCCGTTCTCGATCTGCTGGCGGATGTGGCGGGACGGTCCGACGTGCCGCCCGGCGCCAAATTCGAGACCTTCGCCCATCTCGACCGCGTCCTCGGCCTGGACCTCGTCCGCGACGTCGGCCACCAGCACCGCCCGGACCGGCCGACACCCGGGTGAACAGCCGCGACCGGCGGTCTCGGCACCCCGGCCGGCCGGCATACCGATGGCCGGGACCAAGCGCAGGACCAAGCGCAGGACCACGTCCGGAGCCGTGCCCGGAGCCGTGCCCGCCCCAGCGCTTTGCGCGATCGGGGCGGGCACGGCTCGGTCGGCAGGTCAGTTCCTTCGTGCCGTGCCCGTGCCGAACAGCGCTTCGTAGCCGGGCGAGGCGTTCTGCTTGCCGGGTACGCCTCCGAGCACGGTGCCCTGGTTCACCAGCTCGACCGAGTCGGGTCCGACGCCGCTCTGCTCGGCGGTGAGCGCCAGTGTGATGGAGTTGTCGCCGTGCGGCTTCAGGAAGCCGGACGGGATGACGAACTCCTTCTGGGGACCGACATCGTTGATGTACTGGCCGGTGTTCCAGCCGTTGACGAAGACCTGGACGCGGTACTTGCCTGTGCTGCCTCGGCGTCGTTGATCCGCAGGCCGACCGCCGCGTCCGTACCCTGGGGCTGGTCGAGCCGGGCCGTGGTCCGGTACCACCGCGCACCCGGGCGCTCGCTCTTCAAGGAGTTCGTCCGCGGCCACGACGAGTCCGGTGCGCCCGGCAGATGCCAGCCCATGCGCTCCCCGTACAGGCCTCCGTTGTTGCAGAGCCCGCGAGCGGTGTCGACGGGCTTCGGCCCGCCGAGAGCGCCCTGAATCCGCCAGCCGACCCTGCCCGCGCCGGCGATGTCCACGTCGGCGAGGCCCGTCGGCCCTTGGACCGGCCGTCGGAACTCCAGTCCTCGTACTGGCCCATGTTCCGTACGAGTACGGCCAGTACGGCGGGCTTGCCCGGCTCCACCAGTCCCTCGGGGACGAGGTGGGTGGCGCTGCCGTCGCCCTGGGCGCCGAGATAGTGACCGTTCAGCCAGATGAGAGCGTGACCGGCCGTGCCGGTCTTCACCGTGACCTTGACGGTGCTGCCGGCGGCGGTCGGCGTGTAGTGCCCGCGGTACCAGGTGTCGCCCTCGTGGAATCCGTACACGAGACCGGTCGCCAGGCCGCCGTCGTGCGACGCGCGGGCGGCCGCGCAGCCGGTGGGAATGCTTCGTCATGAACGCCCTTTCGCTGGTGTGCTCATGGTGCGGTTCATCCGTGCGCGGGGCCGGGGCCTATCGCATGCGGGTCTCCGCCTGCGTGAGGAAGGTGTCGAGCACGCCGTCGCCGACCTTGGGCTGGACGCTGCCCCAGGTGTTGCGCGGCGGGTCGACGCGCACGGCGCGTGCCTGTTCCCGCAGACGTTGTGATGCGGCGAGCTGTTGAGTGGCCGTGTCCTTGTCGCCCGCGCTCCAGGCGTCGAGTGCGTCCAGCATCGTCACGGTCGCGTCGCCCCACAGCCCGGTGGCGTCGAGCCAGGGCCCGGCGTCGGTGACGAATCCGGGCTGGACGGAGCCCTCGCGGATGACCGCGGGCGCGTTGCGGATCGCGGTGGCGTACGTGCGCAGTTCGCGCACGGCGTCGTCCCGGTCGCCGGTGTCCCAGGAGGCCCAGAAATCCGCTGTCCGGCGGGCGAGTTCGGGAGCCTGCGGCTGCCAGGGCGTGGCGCCGAAGGTGGGCGCCAGGTGCTCCAGGTCGCCGAACACCAGCAGGGCGTCGGTCGCCGCCCGGTCGCCGCCCGCGAGGTAGGCCATGGCGCGGCGCCAGTTGGCGCGTGCGTCGTACGCCGTGTCGTTCCAGGTGAAGTCGGCCGCGCCGAAGACGGCGACCTTGCTTGCGTACGGCTGGTTCATGGGGTTGGCCACGATGCCGGTGAGGTGCGCCGACAGTCCTGCCTCACGCTTGTCGTACGGCGCGAGGAGCAGCCGTCCACTGGTGTTCCCGTAGTCGTTGACGGGATAGTTGTCCCACACGAACACCTTGCGCCCGAACAGCTTCGCCGCCCCTTCGGCCTGCTGGTCGGTGATGCTGGGCGGCACGACGTCGGTACCGGTCCACATCACTTCGATCGCGGGGTCCAGCGTGGTGCGCAGGGTCTGCTTGTAGGCGGTGTCGGTCAGGTCGCCGTACTCGGTCGGCACCATCTGCAGCGGCTGCGCGCCCGGGTGGGTGGCGATGAAGGAGTGCTGTACGTCGTTGAGGAGGTCGGCCTGTGCCGTCGCGGCTGCCTGACGGCCCGGCTCGCCGAACGCCGCCTTGTCGCCGGCGCAGTTCCATCGGGTGTAGCTGATGTCGTCCAGCGGGATGGAGAACGCCCGCGTGCCCAGGTCGTACATCGCCTGGAGCTTGGCGGCGAGGTCCTTGCGATGGGCCGGGTCGGAGTAGCAGATCGACTCGCCCGGGGAGACCGCGAAGGTGAAGCGGACGTGGTTGGCGGTGGCGCGCCGAACCAACTCGCCCAGTTGGGCGAGCTTGTCGGCCGGGTAGGGGTCGCGCCACTTGCTGCGGTGGTACGGGTCGTCCTTGGGGGCGTAGACGTAGGTGTTGGCCTTCACATCGCCGTAGAAGTCCATCTGGTCCAGCCGTTCGGCGTGTGTCCACGGCTGTCCGTAGAAGCCCTCGATGGTGCCGCGCAGCGGCATCGAGGGGAAGTCGGTGGCCTGCGCGCCGGCCACCTTCCAGTCGTCACCGGCGCGTACGAACAGCTGGCGCAGTGTCTGCACGGCGTAGAACTGTCCGGTGGCGTCCGTGCCGCCGAGGGCGATCGCCGATCCGGGCCTGTGCGCCGAAACCCGCAGGGCGTAACCCTCGGCGTGGTCGGGAGCGGTCGTGGTGCCGAGTTCGCGGGCGACGTCCGGGCGGGCGGCGGGCCCGAGCCGCACGGTGAGCAGACCGGCGGCGGCCGGGGGCACGTTGCCGGGTGCGACGACGTCCACCCGCCCGGCGCCGTGCGCCTTGAGTTCCTCGACCAGGCGGCCGAGGGCCGCGGCGTCGGTCCGCTCGTCGGCCACGACGAGCACACGGCCCGTGACGACGGCGTCGGAGCCGGAGCGGCTGATGGACTGCGGGTTGGGTGAGACCGGCGGGAGGGCGGCAGAGCCGCCCGGGCCGGCCGCGCGGGCGGAGCTGGAGGGTGATGCCAGGCACAGTGCGGCGGTCGCCGCGGCCAGCAGGCAGGCGACCGATGTCACATTGCGACGTCTCACAGATTCTCCAAGTGGTCTAAACCAGCGAAGCGCTCAGGAGAATCCCGCAACCGGGCCGGACCGTCAAGGGCTTCCGTGCGATCCTGTTTGGTCTAGACGTTTAGTTGTGTTGGATGTCGAGCCATCGGAGAAGGGTGGGTGCCGCGTCCGGTACATCACCCGGACCCGGCCTCCGGGCGAACCTGGACGTCGATATCACGGTGTGAGACCGGAGGCAGGTCAACAGCCCAGCGGCTACGCGGACTTGGGGGATCGGAGCTCGGCGTTCCGTATCGCGGGGGCAGCGAAGCCGAGCAGCGCGGCGAGCAGGCAGATCACGCCGCATCCGGCGAAGAACACGTCCGCTCCCCAGAGGGCTACCGTGATGGCGGCGGCCGGGAAGAGCGCGGGCGCGAGGCCCAGCGTGCACAGGGTCGTGACCGAGGTGACCCGGCCGAGGTATCGCGGGTCGGTCTCCGTCTGGATCAGGGCACCGGTCACGGTCGTGGTGAAGCCGCTGGTCAGGCCGATCAAGGCCCCGAACATCACGGCGGCGGGAAGTGCGGGCGCATGACCCAGGCCGACGGCTCCCGCAGCGGTGACGAGCAACGCGCCGGACATCGCAGGCCCCGGACGCGGTATCCGGGCCGACACGGTGAGCAGCAACGCCGAGGCTGCGGCTCCGACGCTGAACGCGCTTGCGATCCATCCCATGCCCGAGGCGCCCCAGCCGCGTTCGTCCGCCAGGAGCACCAGGCCGGTGGCGACCGGACCGCTGAAGCACATCTCACTCAGCCCGATCACCGTGACCAGTGGTGCGAGCATCCGGCGGCGGCGGACGTACCGCAAGCCGTCACCCAACTCACTCCAGGCGGAGGCGTGCTGAGGGGTTCTTACCGAAGGAGCGATCCGTACGGTGAGCAGGGTGGCCAGCGAGAGGGCGAAGAGAACGCCTGCGGCTGTGAACGCGCCCGCCGCGCCGCCGATCACCAGGACGGCTCCCGCGATGACGGGGCCGACGGCATTGCTCAGCCGGATCGACAGTCCTCGCATTCCCTGGACCCGGGCGAGTTGATCGGGCGTCGTGATGTGCGGCGGGAGCGCGCCCACCGCCGGCATGAACACCGCGTCCACCGCGCCGAAGACCAACGCGACCGCGGCCAGCAGCCATACCCGCGGGGACGCGAACATCATGGCAGCGGCGGCGGCGAGGATCACCGCACAGCGAACCGCGTCGCCGGCGACAGCGACGCGGCGTGGCCCGAACCGGTCGGCCACCACGCCCCCGCCGAGCATGAGCACCGCCCGGGGAAGCGCCCCGGCCGCGACCACCAGGCCCACCTGCGAGGGACCGCCGGCGCGAGTGGCGGCCCAGGACAGGGCAAGGAAGTACACGACGTCGCCAGTGACCGAAGCCGTATAGGCGCTCAGCCAGCGCAGGACATTGACGTCCCGGTAGGCAGGCCGCGTGGACGCGGCCACGTCGTGCGCGCTCACGCGTCACCGGCCGGCGGCACGGCCGTCCCGGGCACCGGAAACGCCTGCACTTGCAGCGTCACCGGAGAGGAGCCCTCGGGCGCCTCACTCGCACTCTGGCGATATCGCGAGATCACCTCGAAGATCTCCGCCCGCATCCGGTCCACGTCGCCCGGAGTCAGATGCAGGAGGAAGTCGCTGTAGGTGGCGACGTCGAGCCACTCCCGCGGAAGCAGGGCCACCTCCTGCGCGGACCTGCGCAGCCGATCCGCGGCGGCAAGGGCCACTGCGTGGGTGTACCCGCGTCCGGCCTCGCGCTGCTCCGCGGACCCGGTCGCAGGATCGTGGACCGACTGGCGATGGGCGGACTTCCACCACCGTTCGCGGCCGGTGCCACGGTCCGGCTCCTCCACGATGAGCCCACCGGACGCGAGGCGACGCAGATGGTAGCTGGCCGCACCCGGATTGATGCCGAACTCGTCGGCGACCCGGGTGGCGGTGGACGGACCACGGTCGCGCAGCAGGCCGAGCACGCTCAGGCGCAACGGGTGAGCAAGTACGCGCAGGGCAGCGGTGTCGAGCTCGATGTCCCGCTCCGCGGACTCGACGGGTGCAGCAGCGGACTCGACGGGGGCAGCAGAGGAAGCGACCATGCGCCGAGGCTAGACCTGCAACAGTTGTTTCGAAAGAGATGTTGTGAAGTCGTCCTGGAGTGGCGAGACTTCGGGCCGGGCGTCCAACGCCGTGCGCCGGACGGATCCGGCCGGCACTACTGCCGCGAGATCTCGACCTCGGCACGGATCGCCCGCGTGATCGGGGTGACGTCAACCAGTCCACGATTCCGCTGACCGGTCCGCTCTCATGACGAGGAGCGGCCGGTGCCCTGTTCTGTGTGCTCCCCACGCTGCGCGACCGCGTTCGACCGTCGCCCCGACTGCTCACCTGCTCACCGCCGATCGATTGCTCACCGCCGATCGACGCGCCGCCGGAAATTCTCTGGCGTGGTGGCCGGGAAGGGCGGAGACTCGGCCTCATGGCTGACATGCGGTTGTTCCTGGAGGCGGTCACCGCGTGGGCGGCCGGCGGCCCCGGCGAACCGGCGCGTGAGCTGGCCGCGCGGCTGTCCGTCCGGAAGGCCGTCCTGCTGGAAGGCCCGAGCGATGTCGCGGCGGTCGGCGCGCTGGCCGCGAGCCGCGGGCGGAGCCTGGCGGACGAAGGCGTATGCGTCCTGCCGATGGGCGGTGCGATGAGCGTCGGGCGCTTCGCCCAACTCCTCGGCCCACCCGGCCTGGACCTCCGCCTCACGGGACTGTGCGACGAGGCGGAGCTTGGCTACTACGCCCGCGGCTGGGAGCGGGCCGGTGCGGCACCGCACGGGTTCTTCGTCTGCGCGGCGGACCTGGAGGACGAGCTCATCCGCGCGCTGGGCGTGACACGGGTGGAGGAGGTCGTCCGGGCGGAGGGCGACCTGCGCGCCCTGCAGACCTTCCTGCACCAGCCCGCACAGCGGGGCCGCACCTCGCAGCAGCAGTTGCGGCGCTTCCTCGGCACGAAGAAGGGGCGCAAGATCCGCTACGGCCGCCTTCTCGTCGAGGCACTCGACCCCGACCGCGTACCCGCCCCACTCGACGACCTCCTCGCCGGCCTCTGACCGCTGGGGCGACGCCCGATATGGGTCATCGACACCGGCATTCCCTTTGCGCAGACGTGCAAGGTGGCCGCGATTGTCGCGAGTTGGCCGGATTCTGCCACGGAACAGGCGGACGATCGGCCGTCGGACTCCACTGTCAGTGCCTCCCCCTAGGGTGAAACCATCACTCGGGGAGCCTCGGAAAGGGAGTGGAAGCGTGTCCACCAACAAGATCCAGCACAAGGTGAATCACGTCGCGCTGGTAGTGGACTGTTCGGGTTCCATGCATCCGCACCAGCATCAACTCATCCGCGTCGTGGACGAGTTCGTGGCAGGTCTGAAAACCGAGTCGGACAGCCTCGGCCATGAGACCCGGATCAGCCTCTACTCCTTCGACCACAAAGTGGAGAACCTGGTCTGGGACATGGACGTGAAGCATCTGCCGTCCATGCGGGGTCTGTACAAGGTCAACAATGGTGCTACGGCGCTCATCGAGGCCTCGCTGAAATCACTGGACGACCTGGACCATATCTGGGAGGAGTACGGCGAGCACAGTTTCCTTCAGATCGTGGTGACGGACGGCGAGGAGAACGCCTCCGGCGGCGACAGGCGACACGACGGCGACATGGCCATCCTCGGCCCCTGGCTCGACAAGATCGCGGCGAAGATGGGCGCGCTTCCGGGCCACTGGACTTCCGCGATCCTCGTTCCGAACTCCCTGGCGAAGCGAACCGCCCAGAACTACGGCTTCCCGGCCGGAAACATCGCCATCTGGGACGCGGATTCCAAAGAGGGTGTCGAGGAGGCGATCGGCACCGTGCGCGCCGCCGCCACCAGCTTCCTCCGGGGCCGCGAGCAGGGCGTGCGCGGTACGAAGAACCTGTTCGCCGTCGGCCAGGACATATCGGTCGACGAGGTGCGAGCGAACCTCGAACCGATCTCGGCGGACAGGTATCGACTCCTGAAGGTCGACAAGGAGGTCGAAATTCGATCCTTCGTCGATTCGCATCCGGGCGTGACGTACGAACGCGGTTCTTGTTACTACCAGTTGGGCACCCGGGTGCAGGTTCAGCCCGATAAAGAAGTCATTGTGGTCGAGAAGGACACCGACCGCGCCTATACGGGCGATGCGGCGCGCAGCCTTCTGTTCGGTACGGGCATCCAGGGGACCGTCTCCGTGAAAGCCGGGAACAATCCCAAGTTGGAGGTGTACGTGCAGAGCCGTTCGGTGAATAGAAAGCTCAAGCCGAAGACGCGTCTGCTCATCATGCTCTGAAATTCAAGAAAAAGGTGCAGAGCGGGTGGTCCAGGACCACCTTTAATATAAAGCGGCGGTTAATATATCACAGCGTCGCTTTTGTCAAATGCGCAGGTCGGGAAGGGCCCGACTCCTCGGAGTCGGGCGCTTGGCTTGTTCCCGTGCTGGGATGGTGCTGGGGTGCGGTGAGACTCTCCTGCTGACTCCACGGCGTCGACCTCGGCCTGGGCGCAGCCGTGAACCGGGTCTGCCGCGATCTGCCGTACCCGAACCCCACCCATGCCGCACCGGCGCCCCGGACCCCGGCCGGCGCCGGAAGTCGTCCGTTCGGTGGCGGGGCTGCTGCTGTGCCGGCCGCTCGTCCTGCCCGGCGCCGTGATCACGGTGTCCCGGGCCTGGTCCTCACCTTCAACGTCGGAGGCGTCGTACGCCGCGACCTGAGCGTGCCCTGCGCGTTGTTTCGGCGAACCGGACGAAGAGCCGTTCATGACGCACCTGATACGCAACGCCGCCCTGACGGCGACGAGTTCGGCGGCCCTCGTGCTGCGCCTGCTGGGACCTGCGCCGCCGTGGGGGTAGACCGGGGCGGCGCTCGCCTTCCTGGTGGGCACCCTCTTCGTCGCGCGGTCCGACGTCTTCCCGCCGGGTGGCGGCGTCTCCTGGCCTCGGTGTTTCGGTCAAGTGGCGTCCGGATCTTGGACAGGGATGCGAAATGCCTTTGAAATGGGACGATATGGCTTGTCGAAGGACCCCGAGAGCGACCTGATCCGCGTGGACCGGGAGCCGGTGGCCGGGCAGGTGCCCTTCCTCGGCTCTATCAAAAGCCGTCCGGGTCCGCCTTCTGGCGAACTTCACAGCGGGGTGCGGGATGAATGTGCACTGCGAAGAGTATTCGGGCCGCTGCTGTGTGAAATCACGGACGGCGTCGTCCAGGCAGATCAACAGCTCTCCACGGCCGGGCAAGGAGGGCCGGACTGGCTCGGTACGCTATGATCCGATCACCGTCCCACCTGGCGCTGGCAGGCTCCGTAGCCGTCGCGCAAGCCTCATAGAAGGCACGACGGTTCACAAACGGAAGGACGACGATGGCGGGTTGCTCAATAGCGGCGATTTCCTGGGAGCGTGTGCACCTTGCTCTTGTTGTGACGGTTTCGGACTTCACTGGAGATCCTAGTACTCTCCGGTTCCTGATTGTTGACAACGAGCGCGAATTCCCGGTGAACTCTCGGCAGATCGACGCCGGACAGCACCGCTTGGAGATCAACGTCACCAACTTTCAGGACCGGCGCCAGGTGCCCAACGGCACGTGGCGGATCGTCCCGGTGGCCGGTGATGAGCGACTGCCCGCCGCCACCTTCGACCTCAAGGACGCGGACCGGCTCGACGTCGACTCCCGCTCCTTCCTCTACGACCGCAACCGCTCCGTTTACGTGATCGCGTTCGGGATCTCGGACGACGACGAGAACCCCGAGTTCCTCATGCGGACGTACCAGTTGTTCCGCGGCGCGGGGCCGAGCAAGAACGCGGTGAAGAAGCCGCTCGGCAAGCGAATATCACTGAAGGTGCTGCCGCGGGCCCGGCGCCGCAAGATGGCCAACCGCTTCTACTGGGCCGCGCGCCGCCTGAATCCGCCGCGCGGTAACCGGATTCTGTTCGCCTCCGAAATGCGCACCGGCCTCGGCGGCAACCTGGCGCGTGTCCACGACCGGATGATCGAGCGAGGCCTCGACAAGAAGTACACGTTCCGCCGCTCGTTCCGGGTACCCGCCACGGCGAACAAGTGGAGCACGCTTCGTCTCATCTACCTGCTCGCGACGTCGGACACCGTGCTGATGGACGACTACTTCGGGCTTCTCGGAAACCTGAGCATTTCGCCCGAGACCAAGATCATCCAGCTCTGGCACGCCGGAAGCGGCTTCAAGGCGGTCGGCTACAGCCGGTTCGGAAAGTACGGTTCGCCGAAGCTGTCCAACGCCCACCGCAAGTACACCCACGTCATCACCGGGTCCAAGCATCTTGTGCCGGTGTACGCCGAGGCGTTCGGCATCGAGGAGTCGGCGGTCGTACCGACCGGCCTGCCCCGCATCGATACGTTCCTCGACAAGGAGCGTTCCCAGAAGGTCACTGACGACTTCTTTGCCTCGTACCCGCAACTCCAGGGCAAGAAGATCGTGCTGTTCGCGCCGACCTTCCGCGGGAAGAGCATAGGAGACGCGCACTACGACTACGACCGCATCGACTTCGGGAAGCTCCACGAGGTCTGCGGCGACAAGTACGTCGTGCTCTTCCGGATGCACCACTTCATCGCGGAGCCCCCGCCGATCCCCGCCGAGTACGCGGACCGGCTGATGAACTTCGCGTCGTTCCCCGACACCAACGATCTGCTGCATGTGACCGACGTGCTCGTCACCGACTACTCGTCGATCATCTACGAGTACACGCTGCTCGACAAGCCGATCCTGTTCTACGCGTACGACAAGGACACGTATTCGGTGATCCGCGGATTCCACCGCGATTACGACACTGTCGCCCCCGGCAAGATCTGCGTGACCTTCGACGAGCTGCTCAAGGCTCTGCAGGACGAGGACTTCGACATCTCGAAGGTCGAGGAGTTCCGGCGGGAGAACTTCGACTACGTCGACACCAACTCGGCGGACCGCGTGATCGACTGGCTGGTGGTCGGAGATCACGGTGGCAGGGATACGGGCGGCCGGCACCAGTGGCTCGGTCCCGTCCCGGATGACACGACGGTGGGCGACCAGCCGCTCAGCGACCAGTCAGAGGAATAAATTATGAACGTTGCGTTGCTTTTCGCCGGCGGCATCGGGTCGAGGATGAACACCCGCGCCCTCCCGAAGCAGTTCCTGGAGGTCCAGGGCAAGCCGATCATCATCCACACCCTTGAGCACTTCGAGGCGCATCCCGAGATAGACAGCATCGCCATCGCGATACTCGCCGAGTACCGCGAGCACATGGTGAAGCTGCTGAAGCGATACGAGATCCAGAAAGTCAAGTGGATCATCGACGGCGGCCGGACCGGTCAGGAGTCGCGGCACAAAGCCCTCGAGACGGTCGCCGCGGACTGCCCCGATGACACCGTCGTGCTGATCCACGACGGCGTGCGGCCGTTGATCGACGCCAAGTTGATCAGCGCCAACATCGAGTCGGTCCTGGAGCACGGCTCGGCCATCACCTGCACCAAGTTCAACGAGACCGTGGTGTCGAGTGAGTACGAGCACATCGACGACGTGATCCCGCGCGACCACATATACGCTGCCCAGGCCCCGCAGAGCTTCCGGCTCGGCGAGATCCTCTCGCTGTACGACCGGGCGGTCGCGGAGGACGAGCACGACACCATCGACTCGTGCTCCCTCATGCACCGGTACGGTCGCAAGCTCTACCGCGTGGTCGGCCCCCGCTCGAACATCAAGATCACGACGGCCGAGGACTTCTACCTGTGCCGGACGTTCTTCGAGATCCGTGAGAACCAGCAGATCGTAGGTACGTGATTCCAGTGACCACTGTCTCCAGCCCGGTCGTGGCGCACGACCTCGATGAGATCCTTGACCGTGACCTGCCGTGGAGTGAGCTTTCCGGCCGCACCGTACTGGTCACCGGCGCGAGCGGCATGTTGCCGTCGTACGTCGTCTACACCCTGCTCGCACTGAACGACCGGCACGGCGCGGGCATCACCGTGCACGGTCTGGTGCGGAACGAGGAGAAGGCCAGACGGCTGCTCGCGGACGTGATCGACCGCCCGGACTTCCACCTCGTCGTCCAGGACGTGGCGACTCCGCTCGAACTGTCCGGCCCCGTCGACTACGTGATCCACGGGGCGAGCGCCGCACGGCCCGCCCTGCACGGCAGCCAGCCGGTCATGACGATCAAGGCGAACCTGCTGGGCACCTTCAATCTGCTCGACCTCTGTGTGGCGAAGGCCAGCCGCGGGTTCCTGCTGATGTCCTCGGCGGAGGTCTACGGTGCCCAGCCCCCGGAGACCGAGCTCATCGACGAGCAGAGTTATGGCGGCTTCGACATCCTCAACCCGCGGGCCTGCTACGCCGAGGGAAAGCGCGCCGCGGAGACGATCTGCGCGACCTACCAGGCGCAGTACGGCATCGACAGCCGCGTCGTCAGGTTCGGTCACGTCTACGGGCCGGGGATGGCGCTCGACGACGGCCGGGTGCAGGCCGACTTCGCGGCGAACGTGGTGGCCGGCAAGGACATCGTGCTCAACAGCGACGGTTCCGGCGTACGGACCTACACTTACGTGGCCGACGCCATCGCGGGGCTGTTCTATGCGCTGCTCTGCGGTGACCAGGTGGCCTACAACGTCGCGGACCCGTCCGGTCTGGTCTCGATCCGGCGGCTGGCGGAGCTGTTCACCGAGGTGCGCCCGGAGCGCGGGCAGCAGCTCCGGTTCACCAATGAGTCCGACGCGCGCTCCTACAGCCTGACGAAGAAGCAGGGTCTGGACAGCGCCCGGCTTGCAGCACTCGGCTGGAGCCCGGTGGTCGATCTGCCGACCGGGCTGAACCGCATGGTGACCCATCTGGAGTCGAACGCCCCGGGCGTTTAGCGAATCCCGCGTCGGCGCGCCACCGACACGGATCTACGGAAATCGCCAGGACGCACATTGCCTCGGGCGCGGACGAAAGTCCGCGCCCGAGGCAATGTGCGTGATGTCACTGAATCGCCGAACGTGGGCGCTTCAGGAGGATCGGAGCTTCCTGGCCAGCCGCCGCACCGAGGCCGGAAGGAACCGGCCCCGCCGCTGCTGCTGCCGCACCACCGGTTTCTCCGAAGCCGCGTTGTCCTCGGTGGGATTCCAGTACTGCGGGGATTTCTCGCCCTTGCGCGGATACAGCTCATTCGGGCGGCGAGGAACGACCTCGGGACGCTCCCAGGCGATGTTCCGCCGCACCACCCGCGCCGGTGCTCCCACCGCGATGCAGTTGTTGGGAATGTTCGACGTGACGATGCTGCGGAAGCCGATCACCGAGCCGTTGCCGATGGTGACGCCGCCCATCACGACCGCGTGCTTCGCGATCCAGACGTGCTCGCCCACGACGATCGACTGGGACGGGTTCACGCGCTTCTCGGTGCGCACGTCGAAGATCGGGTGGGTGTCGTCGCCGCGCACCTCGATGTTCTTGGCGAACATCACGTCGGCGCCGATCGTCACCGACACGCCTTCGACGGCGGAGATGAAGGCGCGGCCGGCGCAGCCCACGTTCTCGCCGATCCGGATCCGGGACTCGTGCCCGCAGCGCAGTTCGAAGCGGAGACCTGCGCGCTTCTTCGTGGTCTGCTCGATCTCGATCTGACCGTTGTCTCCCGAGAAGGTGACGAGCAGGTCCTTGATGTCTGCCTTGGGGCTGATGACGAGTCTGTTGTTCGACCCCTTGAACCGGATATCGATCTTGGTCTCAAGGACCTCGCCGTCGTAGACGATCTCGTTTCCTTGATCGTCCTTGTAGCGCTCCAGCTTATGCAGTTGCAACATCGTGATCTGAGGGGTGCCCTTGACCGGGTCAGGGCTGGACCTGCCCCTCGTACCTCCGTTCGGGCCTGCGATTTTGGCTCAAGTTATCAGATGAATCTGTTGCTGAACCCGGCCGTGATCAAACCGATCGCGGCCGCAACACCGGCTGCCGGATCGAGAGCTTCGGCGCCGCGCAGTTCGCGTTCACCGTAGTCCGGAGCGGGAACCCGTCCACGATCGAGCGCATCGAGCAGAGGGTGCACCGGCACATTCTTTCGCACCTCGGATCACAGCCGCTGAACGGCGTCGGCACGGAAACCGTGAAGCTGAGATGCGTGCCGCGCACGCCTACTTCACCCAACGGACGAAGGATGTCTGAGAGGAGCGCCCCGGAGCCGGACTGGAACTGGCACGGGGCGCTCGATCAGGCCTGGCCGGCGTACGAGACGAAGCTCGCCCACGACGCGGGCGAGAGGGCGAGCTGAGGCCCCTGCTCGACCTTCGAGTCCCGGACGTGGACCGTCACGGGGGCCGTCGCCACCTCGACACAGCTGTCGCCCGAACTGCCGCTGTAACTGCTTTTGAACCAGACCAGTTCTGTGTTGTTCATGTTGCTCCTCGGATCTGCCGCAACAGGCTCAGGGAGTCCTCCAACGAGAGAGCCTGTGATCGCATCCTGGCATACCGCATCTGGAGCATGCTGACCACTTTGAGGTCGGAGATGAACTGGCCGCTTTCCTGCCCCTCGCAGTAGCCGAACCATCTGTTGTCCGGCCAACAGCTGCATGGGGCCGTCGATCCCCGCGTGGCTGCCGCGCGCCTGCGGCATGACCTGGACCTCGATGTTCCGGAACCTCGCAAGTTTGAGGACGTGGTCGATGAGCTCAGCCGAGGCCTCCGGCCCACCCGTCCCTCGCAGGAATACGTGCTCCTCGACGATGAAGCTGTAGGCCGTGTTGGGGCGCTCAGTAAGTATCCGCTGCCGATCCGTACGCGCTGACAGCCGGGCTTCGATCTGGTCGTCCCCCAGCGGCGGAAGTCGCTCCGAGAACAGGCTTCGCGCGTACGCCTCCGTTTGTAAAAGCCCTGGAATCAACCGGCACTCGTATGTATAGAGGGCGACGGCCTCCGCTTCCAACTGGGCCCACTGCCGGAACCAACTAGCCAGCCCCGGCCGCCGCGACAGATGCCGCGCCGCACCCCGCAGCGCCCCGAACGCGTCCAGCACCTCCTCCGCCCGGTGCACGAAGTCCGTCGGCGGAAAGCGTCGCCCCTGCTCGATCGAGGCGACGGTCGGCACCGAGTACCGCACCCGGGGCGCGAACTGCTCCTGCGTCAGCCGCGCCCGCTTCCGGAACGCCTTCACGACCTCCCCGAACGCCTTGAGGCTGTCCGAACTCTCCGGTTCCGCCCCGCCGTTGCCCGCCGTACCCCCGCAAGCTCCACCCGAACCCACCACTGCTTCGTCCAACCCACCCACCTCCACGTACCGTCCCGCCGACCCACCCATGGTCACGCTTCACCCTGGACGCGGTCCACTCTCCGCACTCGTACGCTGACTCAGCGTACGGATTCCTGATCTGCCCCATGGGCCTATGCCGGATCGGGTGGTCGGTGAACAGGTTCGCTGGAAGATGTGCCTCCTGCTCGGTGCGGGTGCCGGCCGGGGGTGTCCTTCTCCACCGTGGTCTCTCCAGTGCCCAGGGGGTCCGGTGCGCGACCCGTGGCCGTCTCGATGCGCTCGCTGAAGGCGGCGACCTCGACCCTGGCCGTGTCGAGCCGCCTCCGGTCGTGCCGCCGGGCAGTGTGGGTGCTGTCTCCCTGCGGGTCCTGACCCTGACGCGGCAGTGCTGGGTGTGCGCGAGAGGCGCTGCGTGTCTCTCGGTGCGCCGAGGGTCCGGCCTCTGCAACTGGTCCGGGATCAGGAGGGAATCGGTGCGGTACGGATTGAGGTGCTCACCCGCCTGCGCCGCTGCGCGATCAAGCGTGGGGGCACGGTGCTGACGGAGAGGGAAAGTCCGTCCCCCGTCAAGCGCAACGTCTCCGACCTCTTCGGCGGCCTGGCCGTCACCACCAGCGCCACCGGCGACGCGGTCCTCCAACTGTCCAACCTGCACGGTGACATCTCCGTCCAGCTGGATCTGGAGACCGCCACCGCCGGAGTCCAGCGTTACGACGAGTACGGCACCCCGCTGGACGCCACTGCCGCCGCAGCGGAGTACGGATCCCTGGGCTCCTACCAGCGCGCCACCGACGGCCTGGCCGGATACACCCTGATGGGTGTCCGCGTCTACGACCCGACCACCGGCCGCTTCCTCCAGGCCGACCCGGTCTACGGCGGCAACGCCAACGCCTACGTTTACCCCGCCGATCCGGTCACGCAGCTGGACACCAGCGGGAGCCGACTGAACTATCGCGATCAGCAAAAGGCGACAAAGAACTACACGCTGTATCTCGGGCGATCCTGCACCGGGCATTCCAAGTGCAGTCTCACCTGGCGCCTGAAGCTGAAGAGTATATGGAAGAAGTACGGCTCCGTGAAACTGGTGTTCAGCATCACCATTCCGGGGAAGCGGATTGTGTCGAATCAGAGCTACGGTCACGCGGAGGCAGGGGATTACTTCTTCCACGCCTCCTGGGGGGTTCCGAACGGGAGAGGCAGATCGGAGTCCGAGCGAGGAAAGTACAGCGTCCTCGGGTTCACGAGATGGTTCGACTGGACGGACAATGTTGAATGGTCTGGCACCGTCACTGTCCAGAACATTTGCGTGAGAAACCCGAGGCTGAGCGTTTGGGCCCTGTTTACCTGAGGATCTCCGGATCGATCCAGGTGAACACGTGAAACAGCATATCGCCGGAAGGGATCCTTCCGGCGATATGCTGTTTTGTGGGGCGAACTTTCAGCAGGTGAATCCAATCGGAAGGCTGGCGAGGGTGTCGAATTTTCTGGACTGGCGGGACAGGATGCTGCAAGCAGTCTGGCGGCAGGGGGAGTCCATGCCGGAGGAGGTGCTGGCGTGGATGTCCGAGGTGCATGATGAATTCGGAGAAATTTCCGGAGAAGAATTCTGTGAACTCTGGACCACGCGAACCTTTTCCATGGCGAGATCGGCCTTCGAAGTGATCCAGAAGTCCGTACTCGACGAAACAGGGAAAAGGGTTGTCGGGGAGGAGTTCAGCTACGTCAACTATTTTCGCGACCCGGAATTTGGGCCGGTCGGCGTGGTTCGCTTCAAGTCCGCAGAAGTCTCGACACCGGATTGGGCGGAAGTCCTTGGTGTCGTGGCGGAAGGGGTGCAGGAATTTGTTATGGATTATTATGTCACGGTCTGGCCCGTCTGTGGCCGCCACTCCTTCGGTCTGCACGTGGATTATTTCCGTGAGACTGCAGTTTGGAAATGTAATGGAGGGCCTGCAGGTGGTCATGTGGTAAGGGCGCTTGATTCTTCGATCCGGCTGTAGATCGTGGCGGATGACGGTGTGAGAGGGCGGCACGTGAGTTGACATATGTTTTGCCCTTCGCCCTCGACGCAGCCGTCCTCTGTGAAACCGACATGGAGCTGTAACGGGAGTGAGTCTTCTTGAGCCCGGATCCACCGGCTTGATGTCTGTGGGCAGTTTCTCGGGGAACGAAGAAGTGCCTTGTGACCTGCGATGATGGGGTTTCTCTAGGACCACATCAGGCACGATCAGCAAGGCACTTCCGAGATGCAATCTTCCCATGCCGCAGTGGCGGTCTCATCCGCGTTCGACGACCCGAACCTGATCGCGTACTGCGGCCTGGAGCCGGTGGTGCGGTTGGCCGAGCGGTGCGGTCTGCCCGCGCTGGTCGGGGAGCACATCCGACTGCCGGCCTCGAAGGACGGCACCGGCGCCTTCCCCGCCGCAAAAGTGATGTCGCTGGTGGGCGGCATGGTCGCGGGCGCCGACAGCATCGATGACATGGACCGGCTGCGGCACGGCGCGATGGGCCGCCTGTTCTCCGGTGTGCGGGCCCCGTCCACGCTGGGGTCGTTTCTGCGTTCCTTCACGCACGGGCATGTGAAGCAACTGCACGCTGTGGCCCGCCGGTTCCTGCCCGCGCTGGCCCGTCATACCCCGCTGCTGCCCGGCGCGGACCAGGTCTCCTACGTGGACATCGATGACACCATCCGCCGCACCTACGGCTACGCCAAGCAGGGCGCCGGTTATGGATACAGCAAGGTCAAGGGCCTGAACGCGCTGCTCGGCATCGTCTCCACACCCCTGGCCGCCCCGGTGATCGCCGCCACCAGGCTGCGCAAAGGACCATCGAACTCCGCGCGCGGGGCGGCAGCGTTCGTCGCCGAGACCATCCGCACCGCCCGCGCCTGCGGCGCCAGTGGCCTCATGGTGATGCGCGCGGACTCAGCGTTCTACGGCGCCGACGTCGTCAGCTCCTGCCGGGCGCTCGGCGCGCGGTTCTCCATCACCGTGCGGATGAACGCCTCCGTCAAGGCCGCCATCGGCCGCATCGATGAGGACGCCTGGACGCCGATCCAGTACCTCAAGGCGGTCTGGGACGAGGAGGGCCAGTGCTGGATCTCCGACGCCGAGATAGCCGAGACCGGCTACACCGCCTTCACTTCCAAGCCGAAGAAGCAGCAGGTCACCTCCCGTCTGATCGTGCGCCGCGTCAAACGCCTGACCACCGATGCCGTCCCCGCCGGACAGGGCACGCTGTTCGACACCTGGCGCTACCACGCCGCGTTCACCGACTCCCCGCTCTCCTTGAACGATGCCGAGCGTGATCACCGACGGCACGCTGTCGTCGAGCAGGTGATCGCGGATGTCAAGAACAGCGCCTTCGCCCACGCGCCGTCCGGGCATTTCCAGGCCAATGCCGCATGGCTCGCCCTGGCAGCCCTGGCGCACAACCTGACCCGCGCCGCCGGCGCCCTGGCCGGAACGTTCCATGCCAGAGCGACCACCGCCACCATCCGTGACCACCTGATCAACGTGCCCGCCCGCCTGGCCCGCTCGGCCCGCCGCCTCACCCTGCACCTGCCCGAACGCTGGCCCTGGAGCACGGACTTCACCCAGCTCTTCAGCCTCGTGCACGCACCACCAGCCCTATGACACTCCCTGACCGACCTGCCCGAAAGGGCCCGAGACCTGCGGAAAAGTGGAAAGGCTGGGCAGACCAGCGGCCACCCTACGCCCGAATTCGCAACTCAGCCCCGACACGTCCTGCACGACCCCGAACCGATCACACCACAATCAAGCCGGTGGATCCGGGATGAGCGGTCCGAGGCGATCATCAAGCGGATCTGGCGCGAGAGTGGCTGGAGTTCCCACCGCTACGACGTATACCTCCGGTGGATGTATGCCGCCAACGTGGGTGCTCCCGCGAGGTGGGCGCAGGCTCAGCCCGTCACGGCGCCCGTCTACGACAGAGGACCCGCGCCCGCGTGGTGCGGGTCCTCTTCTGCGTGGCGAGGTGGTCAGCCGGAGGACTCGGATGCGCGGCCGGACCCCAGGCTGCGTCGCGAGGCCGGAGACGTCGGGCAGATGGCGGTTCACCTCGTCGACCAGACGCGGTCGGCGTGACACGACCGACATCGGACGTTGCGAGGCCACTTCGGCGACAACCCTCCGTGAAGACTGACGGTTATTCAGGCTTCTCTGACGTACCGTCACCCATTCGAGATCATCTTGCACGTGCGTTGCACAAGGTGCTGAAAAACAACAGTGATCAGTGGAGGGCTGTGAAGGTAGGTATCCGCAGGTCAGCTGGCATGTTGAGGTGTCGCGCCCCTTGCCCCCAAGGGGCGCAACACCGCGCCGGTCAGATGTCCCGGAAGATCTCGATCTGCGCGCCCACGGAGTTGAGCCGCTCCGCCAGCTCCTCGTAACCGCGGTTGATGACGTACACGTTGCGCAGTACGGACGTGCCCTCCGCCGCCATCATGGCGAGCAGCACCACCACGGCGGGCCGCAGCGCGGGCGGGCACATCATCTCGGCGGCGCGCCAGCGGGTCGGGCCCTCGACGAGTACCCGGTGCGGGTCCAGGAGCTGCAGCCTGCCGCCGAGGCGGTTCAGGTCGGTGAGGTAGATGGCCCGGTTGTCGTAGACCCAGTCGTGGATGAGGGTCTGGCCCTGGGCCGAGGCGGCGATGGCCGCGAAGAAGGGCACATTGTCGATGTTGAGCCCGGGGAACGGCATGGGGTGGACCTTGTCGATCGGCGCCTCCAGTTTGGAGGGGCGGACCGTGAGGTCGACCAGCCTGGTACGGCCGTTGTCGGCGGCGTACTCCGTCGTACGGTCGCAGTCGACGCCCATCTCTTCGAGTACCGCGAGCTCGATCTCCAGGAACTCGATCGGCACCCGGCGGATCGTCAGCTCGGACTCCGTCACCACGGCGGCGGCGAGCAGACTCATCGCCTCGACCGGGTCTTCGGAGGGGGAGTAGTCGACGTCCACATCTATGTGCGGAGCGCCGTGCACGGTCAGTGTCGTCGTGCCGATGCCGTCCACGCGTATGCCCAGTGCCTCCAGGAAGAAGCAGAGGTCCTGGACCATGTAGTTGGAGGAGGCGTTACGGATGACGGTCGTGCCGTCGTGCCGGGCGGCGGCCAGCAGTGCGTTCTCGGTCACGGTGTCACCGCGCTCGGTGAGCACGATGGGACGGTCGGGCGTGACCGAGTGGTCTATTTGCGCGTGGTAGAGCCCCTCGGTCGCGGCGATCTCCAGCCCGAACCGGCGCAGCGCGATCATGTGCGGCTCGATGGTCCGCGTGCCGAGGTCGCAGCCGCCCGCGTACGGAAGTTTGAACGCGTCCATCCGGTGCAGCAGCGGGCCGAGGAACATGATGATGGAACGGGTCCGGCGGGCGGCGTCCGCGTCGATGGCGTCCATGTCGAGCCGGGCGGGCGGGACGATCTCCAGATCGATCCCCTCGTTGATCCACCGGGTCCGCACGCCGATGGAGTTCAGCACCTCCAGGAGGCGGTAGACCTCCTCGATGCGGGCCACGCGGCGCAGCACCGTACGGCCCCTGTTGAGCAGTGAGGCGCAGAGCAGCGCCACGCACGCGTTCTTGCTCGTCTTGACGTCGATGGAGCCCGAGAGCCGGCGCCCACCGACCACCCGCAGGTGCATCGGCCCGGCGTAGCCGAGCGAAACGATCTCGCTGTCGAGTGCTTCACCGATGCGCGCGATCATCTCAAGGCTGATGTTCTGGTTACCGCGCTCGATGCGATTGACGGCGCTCTGACTGGTGGCGAGCGCCTCGGCGAGCTGGCTCTGTGTCCAGCCACGATGCTGACGTGCGTCACGGATGAGCTTGCCGATGCGTACGAGGTAGTCGTCTGACATGACGAAAGGCTATCTCAGATATGAGATGAGCCCTGGGGTGGGTGCTCCGTTCGGGTGACGGCCGTGTGCAGGCACGGCTGTTGTCCGGCCGCGATCGCGTGACGAGCGGTGCGGGTCACGGATGCGCCGTGCGTTCCATGGTGCACCGGGCTCGTCGGGAAGGCGCGCGGTGTACGTCCGTCCGGGGTGGACGTACACCGGCCTCGGCCCGGCCCGCAGGTCAGTCCTCGAAGCCGTCCTCGGCCAGGATCGCGTCGATGCGCTCGCGATGGGCCTTCTCCCAAGCGTCAAGGGTTTCCCCGGCCTCCTTGGCCAACTTCTTCCGGGCATCGCGCAGTACGTCCTCCCGGCGGGCGCGGGGTGTGACCACGACGCCCTCTTCGTCGGCCACCACGATGTCGCCGGGGGCGACGGCCACCCCACCGCACCGCACCGGGGCATTGAGCGGCCCGACGGCCTTCTTGGTGCCCGGGATGGGGATGACTCCCCTGGCGAAGACGGGGAAACCCATCTCGCGCACCTCGGCGAGGTCGCGGATCACTCCGTCGGTCACGAACGCCGCGATCCCGCGGCGCTGGGCGACGGCACAGACGTTTCCTCCGGCGAGCGCGTAGTCCACGTCCCCCGCCTCCACGACGATGACCGAGCCGGGTTCCGCGCGGTGGATGGCCGCGTGCAGCATCAGGTTGTCGCCCGGAGGACAGCGCACGGTGAAGGCCGGTCCGGCGACTCGTGGGACCGACGGCCACAGAGGCCGGATGCCGATGTCCATGACCTGTTCGCGGCCCAGGAGATCGGCGAGGGTGGTCGGCGGGATGTCCTTGAACTTGGTGGCGTCGTTCATGTTCCTCCTTCGTCCGGGCACCCGACCCACCGCAGGCGGCGCGTTCCCCGCGTCCACGGTGCAACCGCTGTGTGTCCGGCGGACGATGGGAGGAGTGCGGCGGCGAGACTACCGAACTGCCGCGGGGGAGTCCCACTTGCACAAGGAGCCTCCATGACCGACCGTGCCCACACCGTGCTGGCAGGCCTCGACGGCGTCGGCTCCGATCTGGAGGGCATCTACAAGGACCTGCACAGACACCCCGAACTCGGCTTGCGGGAGCACCGCACGGCCAAGAAGGCGGCCGACGCCCTGCGGAACTTCGGCTACGAAGTCACCGAAAGCATCGGCGGAACCGGGGTGATCGGCACCCTGGTCAACGGCGAGGGCCCGGTCGTCATGGCCCGCGCCGACATGGACGCCCTCCCGGTACGCGAACAGACCGGCCTGCCCTACGCCTCCACGGCCACGGTGACCGGCGATGACGGCACCGAGCAGCCCGTGATGCACGCCTGCGGACACGATGTGCACGTGACCTGTCTGATCGGCTGCGCACGGCTGATGGCCCGGGCCAAGGACGCCTGGCGAGGCACCTTCGTGGCCCTCTTCCAGCCCTCGGAGGAGAACGGCGACGGCGCCGAAGCCATGATCGACGACGGTTTGACGTCGAAGGCCCCCCGACCCGATGTGGTACTCGCCCAACACGTCCTGCCCTATCCGGCCGGCTATGTCGGCACTCGCTCCGGGTCGTTCCTGTCGGCCGCCGACAGCCTGCGCATCACCGTGTACGGCCGGGGCGCGCACGGCTCCATGCCCCAGGCCGCGATCGACCCCGTGGTGATGGCCGCGATGATCGTTGTACGCCTGCAGACCATTGTCTCCCGGGAACTGGCCGCCAGCACCCCGGCCGTCGTCACCGTGGGCAGCATCCATGCCGGCACCGGCCCCAACGTCATCCCCGACCGCGCGGTCATCCAGCTCAACGTCCGTACGTACGACGACGCCTCGCGCACGCACGTCCTGAACGCGATCGAGCGGATCGTCGAGGCCGAGAGCCAGGCATCCCGATCGCCGAGGCCACCCGAGATCGAGAAGACCGTCACCTTCCCGCCCACGGTCAATGACGAGGCGCCGACCCGGCGCGTCGCCGAGGCGTTCGCCGCCCACTTCGGCGACGCCGCGCACACCATCGACCTGCAGACCGCCAGCGAGGACATGAGCGAGATCCCCAAGGCGTTCGGAGCGCCATTCACCTACTGGGGCATCGGGGGCATCGACCCCGGCCTGTATGCCGAGGCCGCCAGGAACGGGACCGTCGCCCAGGACATCCCGGTGAACCACAGCCCCGCCTTCGCCCCGGTCGTCCAGCCGACCCTGAACACCGGTGTCGGTGCGCTGACGGTCGCCGCCCTCGCGTGGCTCGGCAGGTGACCCGGTGGCCGGCGCGCCGCCGCGAAAGGCGGTCGGCCAGGGTGTCCGTTGACAGCGAAGTTAGTCCGGTGCGATGCCCTGACCTTGGGCGACTAGGTTCGATGGCAAACGATCGCTCTCGGTGGGTGCCTCTCGTGTTCCGTCTCAAGCGATCTGGTCCGAAGTCGCGGCTGTGGCGTGGGGCGACCAGAACGGTTGAGACACCTGGGTGGCCGAAAAAATCTCAGTTGATCTGGAACCTGGCGTCTGAATAGGGTGAGCAATAGTCGCTGAGTTCCCGGCCTCGTCCACGACCGACCGGCGTTCTTGAGAGTGCCTGTACCAGGACCTGTTACCTCGTCCGGGTGACCGGAGCCCGTTCTGACCCAACCTCGCCCTGAGTACGCGAGCCTCATTGCTGTCGGTATTCCTTCAGTCTGGGTGAAGTCGAGGAGGCGTGGGTTGGCTCTGGCCGTCGTACGCGACCTGCGCGAGTACCGGGCCCCGGTGAGCGAGGAAGAACTCGCCCAGTTCGAGACCGACGTGCTGGCCGGGTTCGTACTCGCCCGGGCTTCGGCCGGACTGGTCGACAGCACCATCCGCAACGACACCAACCACCTGGAGCTGATCCGGGACTGGTTCGGCCGCCCGCTATGGGAGATGCAGCCGCCTGACGCCGACGTCTACTTCGGCAAGGTGCTCCGCGACGCCAAGCCCTCAACCCGGACCGGCCGGGCGGGGGCATTGGCGGTGTTCTTCCAGTTCCTTGAACTGCGGCACAAGGTCGAACTGCACAACCTCACCGGCCGTGTCATCGAGTGCCCGCTGGACGAGATGAACCGACCACGGGCCTCGGTGGAACCGCAGCTGCGCATCCCGCCCAGCGAAGCCGAGATCGAGAAGCTGTTCGCCGGATGGCGCGAGGAACTCATCTCCTGCCGCAAGTTCGGCCCGGCCGCACGCAACTATGCCGTTGCCCGGCTGGCGGCCGACGTGGGGCTGCGGGTCAACGAGCATGACCTCTGGCCAGTCGGCGAGCCGGAACAGGTCCACGATGCGGCTGGCTCCGTTGCTGAGCAGGACGGCACCGGTCAGCCCGGAGGTCGGACAGCTTCCGGTGATCGCCTCGTCTGCCGCCCGCGGGTCGTCCTTGGCCACCCAGAAGCCGCCCGGCTGGTTCCGGTTGGCGCGCAGGTCTCGGAGGACTCGGTGGTATTCTTCGCTACTCTCCGCGGCGGCCTCTAGCGCGGACCGGTACGACCCACTGATGATCACCTCCCGGGGATCGGACACGACGAGCGGCGCACTGTCTGCTCTGTCGAGCACGAGGACCGAGTCACCGAGCACCAGGTGCTCGATGAGGCCGTCGGACAGACGCAGGATGGCTATGGTCGCCGACGGACTGATGGGGTCGGCGACGTCGCAGGTGTCCCGGTGATCGTCCGTCACCTGCTCGATGGCCTCGGCGAGCAGCGCCGAAAGGCTGCGGTCCCGCACGAGTGACAAGAGACCGAGGAGGCTGCCTCCCAGTCGGCTGGCGTACCAGGCCACGCCGTGCCGGCAGATCGATTCGGTGCCGGAGATGCCGGCGCCGTCGATCAGCACCGCTGCCGTCGGTACGGCGCCAGTGAAGTCCTCGTTCACGTGGCCAGTCCGCGCCGCAGTGCTCGTCATCGTCACCCGCATGCCCTGCCGCCGCCCTCCCGCCGGTCAAGGCGTCGACAGTAACAACCACCGACGCGCTCGGGGCCCACACATCTGCTGCCGCGTAGACGCGTCGGGCCCATCAGCATGTGTCACACAGGTCCTGGGCGCCGTACCGGTCCCGTCCGGCGCTTGATGGCGGCCCCTCGGAGACCTCATGGGGCCCGCCACGCCCGACAGGTCACTGGCATCCCATGTGCTGCTTCACGGCGGGCCACGCCTCCACCCCGTCCGGGGTGCGGACATAGACCCTGGACATGTCGTCGGTCAGCCACAGTTCCCAGTCGTCCAGGTGGTAGCCCGTGGACCGCGCACCGGCGGGCATCGTCCCGTCCCCGTCGTACGCCGAGGTGAGCATGCCGGACGGGAGTACGCCCTCCGGGTCACGCGCATAGACCTTCCGGCCGGCCGAACCCTCCCCTCCCGAACCCGCGCCCCATTCAAGGAAGTCCGCCTCCTGCCAGTCGCAGTGCGCCTCGCCCGCCGAGCTGTTCAGCTCGGACACCGGCACCCGGTGGCCGTCCTTGTCGGTCCAGACCCGGTACGGCCGCTTGTCCGTATAGCTCGACGGCAGCTCCGCCGGGTCGCACGAGGCGGCGGTCTCCGGACCCCAGCCCGGACGCCCCTTTTGGTCCTTGGCGACGACGACGGCGATCTTCGTCCTGCGGTCCACGTCGAACGAGTACAGGACCCGGTCCGCCTCCTCGCGTTCCACGCGATAGCCGTACTGCGGCAGATCGGGCTGCTCGATCTCGAAGTGCAGCTTCAGCCCTTCCTCGGGCGTCGCCCCGCCGTCGCCCTTGCTCCAGGTTTCACTGCCGCTGCCGGAGTAGATGTCCCCCGCGCACTCCAGAGCGCGGCCGGCGGCCCCCGATTTCGTCTTCATCGCCTGTGGGGTGTCGGCTTCGACGTTCGGATGCGGTACGTCGAGCGGGCCGCTGTAGGGCGCGGCCGGGGGGCTCCCCTCGGTCACGAGATCCTCGGAGGCACCCCCGCCGCACGCCGACGCCGTCAGCGCGGTCACGAGGATCACCGCGACCGTTCCGCCCACCCTGCCTCTGTTCATGCCCCACCCCTGTCCACCCTCGGTCCTTGCTGCTTGCCCGTCGGACGTGCCGGGCGGTGCGACGGTTCCGGCGCGTGCTACCGGCCCTGCGCCGCCTCCACCGCGTCGGCCACCAGCGTCAGGAACCGTGCATGGGCCTGGGGGCTGCAGACCGGTTCCGGATTCCACGGCACCACCGCCATCCGCACGCCTCGCCGGCTCAGCTCTTTCAGGGTTCCAACGACCTCTGGGTACGTCTCCAGGACCGTGGCCGGGGGGACTTCGCGGCGCAAGTCAGCGAGGAGTTGCGAGGTCGGGTCCACACCGAGGTTGTGAAGCATCACCCGGTGGTAGTCGTCGTAGGCGGGCGTCGACGACGAGGTGGCGAAGAAATGGTCGCCTGCGGCGATGGCTGCCGCGAACTGTTCCGGCGTGATCGAGGGGTCGTAAGCGAGGACGGTCTGCTCGAAGTCCGCTCGTGGGTTCCACCGGCCACCGATCGGCTGCATCAGCACGCCGCCTGAATCGAAGAGAACAGCACGGAGATCTTCAGGAGAGGATGGTCGTGTCGTCACCCGCTCAGTCTGGTGGGTGGATGCCTCGCTGGTCGACCGCCTGCACCGTCGGATACCGGCAACCACACCCGCCCCGGTCAGACCGGCATCACGAATTCAAGTTCAGTATCCTGCCGATACCCACCGCACTTTCGTGCCCGCCAGCGGAAAACGCCGTGGGTTCCCGGTGAAAGCCCCTCAGTCACGCTGAACTCACTGCCGTCGTGCCGGTAAGAACGCTGTCACCGATCCTGCTGGCTTATTCGGGGTCATACGGCGAGGGAGAGGTCGAGCCGGGCGAGATGGCTGACCCGGGTGCGGTCCAAAGGATGCCCGTTCCACCAGGCGTCGAGGCGTATGAGGTTGAGTGCGACAGCGGCGAAGACGTGCTCAAGGTGGGTCTTTGGCAGACCGCGGTAGCGGGCGCGTCTCATGCCGGTGACCGCGACGGCCTGGTGGATGGTTCCCTCGACTCCAGCGCGGGCCGCGTACTTGGCGCGCCACTGCTCGTCGGTCTGCTGGGCGCGGGCGTGGTCGAGAGCCTCTTGCCGGTCTCGGGGCTTCAGCGAGAGGGTGCGGCCTCCTGTTTTGGAGCGAGTGCACTGGTCACGTACCAGGCAGGGGCGGCAGGTCTCCTTGTCGAACTTCACCACGATGGCCTTGGTGCCGCGCTGGCTGGCGGGGCTCCACCAGGTGCTGGTGTTGCCGCGTGGGCAGGTGGCCTGCCGCTTGTCCCAGTCAATGGTGAAGGCGGTGCGGTCGAATCCGGCGCCGGCGCGTGCTTGGGGCGAGCTGTTCAGCAGGACCGGGGTGATCAGGGCGACGCCGAAGCGCTTCTTCACTCCCACGATCAGCTCGGCGCAGGGGTAGCCGGAATCGAGGTAGTGCTCGGCGGGCAGCAGGTCACGGGTGGCGAGCATGTGGTGGATCGGCTCGGTCATCTCCGCGTCGGTCACCGTGGCGTCGGTGGTCGCGATGTTGGTGATGATGCGCGGCGGTGGTCCGTCGGGGCCGCGGACCGCCCAGTAGTCGACGGCTGCGGCCTGGTGGTCGGTTTCGTCGCAGGTCTCGCTGATGTGGACCTTGTAGCCGGTCCACCAGGAACCCTGTTTGAGACCGTAGCGCGCGTCCGTGTCGTAAGGGGAGGCCAGCCGGAGTCTGCCCGGCGGGAGGTCTCCGCTCTCCCGCCGCGTTACCTCCGGCCCGGCCTCGGTCACGGTGCGGTGATAGTTCTGTAGCCACACCGAGCGCAGGACCCGCAGTGCCGGGAGCTCCCGCAGCCAGACCGGCGTGTGAGGGGCATGCACGGCCTCCAGCAGGGTGAACCCGTCTTGGCCGTAGACCAGGGCGATCTCCTGGCGCTTGGCCTTGGAAGCGGGTGGGTGCCAGGAGTTGGTCCGTGGACCGTAGCGTTCGGCCCATTCCCGCACGGGCACCGCCTTGGCCAGCCAGTCCGGTGCCGCGCAGGCCAGTGTCTCCAGTGAGGCCCGCAGCGTCTCCCCGGCCAGCTCCAGCCGGTTCAGGTCCCGTACCGCCGCCAGCACGCGGGTGGAGTCGGTGCGCTGCTTGCCGCCGGCCTTCACCAGGCCCCGGTCCTTGAGCGCGGTCAGCAGCAGGTCGAGCGCCTTCTCCTCCAACCCGTGCTCAACCAATCGCGCGCGGAACTCCGACAGCACCGAAGCATCGAACCCCGGATCGTCCAGATCCAGACCGAGCGCGTATTTGAAGTCCATGCCGTACCGCACCCGATGCGCTGCCGCCCGGTCGGTGAGGTTCTCGGCGAACTGTAGGACCGTCACCAGCGCCAGCCGGCCCGGTGACCAGCCAGGCCGCCCCCGCGCCCCGAACGTCTCGGCGAACTCGGCATCCGCAAACAGCTCACCCAGCTCGTCACGGACCCGCATCGCCAGGGGATACGGCCCCTGCGCCGCTACCGACCGGGCTACCTGCGCGGTCAGCTCCGGCACTTGCGGCCACGGCCTCGGCTGCATCGACATCCCACACCCCACCCGCGACCGGGAACGCCAAGACGGCCGCTGTTCTACGGGACAACGAGCCGTCAGTCCCACCGGTGGTTTCGTAAGCGAGAGCGAGCAACGTTTGTCCACGGTTTCGGGCAGCACTTAGCGGTCGGGTAGTTCGAAAATGTCGACGAGAACTGACAACGCTGGCGCTCGGCTGTGACTGGAGGGACAGCATCGAGCGCTCGTGCGAGCCGTGCGAGGATCGCGACGTGAACGATCTGCACTTCCGCCTCGCCGAAGACACCGACCTCGCCACTCTCGTTCGTCTGCGTGACGACGCTGCCCGCTGGATGCTCGCCCAGGGCATCACCGGCCAGTGGCAGCCCGGCCAGCTGGACGAGGACCACTTCCGCAAGACCATGGTGAGTGGTGAGGTCTGGCTCGCCGAGGCCGATGGCCGCGTGGCCGGGGCATGGGAGCTGTGGTGGGAAGACGAGGACGCCTGGGGACCGCAGCCGCCGGTGGCCGGCTATGTGCATCGGCTGATGGTGGACCGCAGCAGCGCCCAGCCGGGGACGGGGCGGTTTCTGCTGCGTGCTGCGGAGCGCCGCGTTGCCGCGGCGGGGCGGGCGTTCGTGCGTCTGGACTGCCTGGCCGGCAACACACGCCTGAATGCCTACTACCTGAACGCCGGCTACCGGGTCGTCGGCCACAAGGCAGGCAAGCCGCAGCCGGGCGGTGCACCCAAGTCGTTCACCCTCCTGGAGAAGACCTTCGGGTCGGTCGCGGGGGCTGAGCGACAAGTGGTGTCAGGTTCCACCGACAAAACCACACCGGGCACGGAATAAGCCAGCAGGATCGGTGACAGCGTTCTTACCGGCACGACGGCAGTGAGTTCAGCGTGACTGAGGGGCTTTCACCGGGAACCCACGGCGTTTTCTGCACGTGCGCTCGGAAGTGCGGTGGGTTCGTCGTCGCTGAGTTTAGTGAGCGGGGCAGGTACCTGCGACAGCTGCCACTCATCGACGCTCAGCGATCGCGCGGTCGCCGATTCGGCAGGGCTTCTTCGCACCGATGCAAATCCCGTGGGCAGCCTGACAGTTGACGCCGTAGTCTCCCCGGATGACTACCGTTTCCGTCGAAGATCTCGCGCGTGCATGCAAATCTGTCGGCGACCTGCTCGTCGAGGTCCGCCCCGAGCAGTGGAAGGAGCCGACGCCGTGCACGGAATGGAACGTGCGCGAGGTGGTGGCCCACCTGGTCGGCATGGACCTGGTGTTCGCAGCCATGATCGAGGGTGGCCCGATGCCCGAGCGCGGAGCAGACCCCCTCGGTGACGACCCGGTCGGAGCCTACCGGTCCTCCAGCGCTTCATTGCTGGCCGCTTTCTCCCGTCCCGGGGTGCTTGAGCGGAGTTATCGCGGACCCTTGGGGAGCGCCACGGGCGCCGAGCGCTTGCAGATCCGCCTGTACGACCTGCTCGCTCACGGATGGGACCTCGCCCAGGCCACCGGAATCCCTGCCCTGCTGCCCGAAGACCTTGCCGAGCAGAGCCTGGCGTTCGTTCAGGTCCAATTCTCCGCTCAGTCCCGAACGGGACGATTCGCCGAGCCGCAACCCGTCGAGGCGACCGCTCCGGCCATCGATCGGCTTGCCGCGTTTCTCGGCCGGCCGGTCCCACCGCAGCTGTGAGACCGATCGATGGCAACTGATCGCCCCCGAGCGCCTGATGGGCAGGATATTCATTCGTTCCCGGCGCCCCGCTCAATCTGGTCGTCCAGCAAGCTCTGGGCGATGGCCGCATAGCGGCTCGCGGTGGTGTGGGACAAGTTGAAGACCAGGGCGAGATGCAGTGGGTCGGCGCCGGCGGTCAGAGCTTCGTGCAGTACCCGGTCGCCGCGGATGCGTTCGAGGTAGACGCCCTGGTGCAGCAGGTGCCGCTTGAGGTATTCGGGGCTGACGGGCCCGGTTCCCAGGGCTGTCTTCGGGTTGATCAGGACGTGCCGGTTGGGGGTCTTTGGCCACGCGGCCCGACGCTGGCCGAGCCAGGCCAGCAGGGTCTGGTAGGGCAGTTCGCCGAGCCGTTGGGCGTGTCCAGCGATGTTGATCCGGCGGTTGGGCAGGTCGAGGTCGTCCCGGGTGAGACGGCGGATAGCAGTGGCGCGGGCGGCGTGGACGGCAGCCAGGGCGACGATCAGCCGTTGCGCGGGGGTGACGGCGATCCGTTGGACGGCGAGCACTTCGGCGTCGGTCATCGGCAGCAGGCTGCGTGGGATGTCTTCTGCCTTGAGTCGGATGGTGGGGTTGGCGAAGATCAGGCCGTGCTTCTTGGCGAAGCGGAACAGTGAGCGCAGTGCCGTGATGGCGTTGCGACGCTGCCATCCACGCAGGGGTGACAGCGCGGTCGTGACGTCGGCGACGGTGATCTCGCGCAGGTGCCCGCGGGTCGTCGCCCAGTTCTCCAGCAGGGGCCGGACGCAGCCGAAGTAGACGTAGAGACAGGTGCGGGACCGTGGCTTGGCACGGCTGTCGCCGTCGAGGAGGACCAGCAGCCAGGCGCGGACGTCGCTGGCGAAGCCGGCGGGCAGTTCGCCGGTGCGGTCGTCGATCCAGGAGCGGATCGCCAAGGCGCTGTCATCTTCCAGAAGGTCCAGGTCGGCGAGGACCTCGGCGACCCGAAAACTGGAAGCGTGTCGAGGTATTCGCGTGCGGATTTCGGTGAGCTTCACGGGCTTGCCGGGCGAGCGGTGCTCCAGCACCGCCGTCAGGCCGTCCATCGCGCACCGCACGAGCGACGGCGACCATCCGTTGGCCTCGCCGAGCTGCTTGGCGCAGGCCGCAGCCGACCGCAGCGCGAGGTTGTCCGAGGTCAAGGCGGGGTGCTGCCAGCGCGGCAGGGGCGGGACGCCCGCCTTGCGCCGGTAGTAGGAGGCCAACCCCCGGCACTTGTTGTCGCAGTACGCCCGGTCCCGCCGCGAGCCCTCGGGCAGCAGCTTGCCGCAGTGCACACAGTTCATCGCGGTGGCAGAGACCTGCCTGTGCGAGGACGCGGGGCGACGGCGCGCGGCTGGCCCACCGCAGTGGCCTGCGAGTCGGTCGCCGGCATCGGCATCGGCACTGGCACCCGCTCCGGCTCGGGCAGCAGCAGTTCCTCGACGCCGCAGCCGAGCACCGCGCAGATGACGTCCAGCTCATCGAGCCTGACGGTGTTCGGCTGACCGGACCACAGCCCCGACATCTTCCCCGCGCTGATCACAACGCCACGCTCGGCGAGCATCCGCTGGAGTTCGCTGGCCTTCCAGATGCCGCGGTTGGCAGCCGCCAGACGAAGGTTCCACTTCACTGGGCCAGTCCTTTCCATCGGCCGGTTGCGCGCTGTTGTCCGGTGACCCAGGCGTCTTCGACGTGGGTGCCGTGGACGTGGATATACCGGGCCGTGGTGCCGGTCCAGGTATGTCCGAGTAGCTCCTGCATCGCGAACAAGGTCATGCCGTCGAGATAGAGCTGGGAGGCGCAGAAGTGGCGCAGCACGTGCGGGGTGAGCTTCCCGGCCCAGGTCGGCAGGTGCTGGACGGCGGCCTCGGCCAGCGACCGGCGGAAGACATCTGCGGTCGCCCGGGAGCAGGAACCGTCCCGGTTCTTGCGCTCGGAGGGGAACAGCGGGGCGCCAGGCCGGGTGTGGTCGGCGTCGAAGTGGCCCCACACGTCCTCGATGAACCACCGCAGGTTGCGGTCGGCGCCGTTGATCAGCGGCACCAGCCGCGGCTTCGGCCCACGCCTCCGGGATCCCTTTCCGTGCCGGACGTTGAGCTTGCCGACCGCCCCAGCTCCCACCGGACGTCGTCCAGGTCGAGCATTCGTGCCTCGTTGATCCGCAGTCCCACGTCCGCCGCCAGCCGGGCCACCGCGTAATTGCGGGCGGCCGGGCCGAATTTGCGGCAGGTCACCAGCTCCTCGCGCCATCCGGCGAACAGTTCCTCGATCTCTGCTTCGCTGGGAGGGATCCGCAGTTGCGGTTCCACCGAGGCCCGGGGCCGGTTCATCTCGTCCAGCGGGCACTCGACAACGCGGCCGGTGAGGTTGTGCAGCTCGACCTTGTGCCGCAGCTCAAGGAAGTGGAAGAACACGGCCAGCGCGCCAGCCCTGCCGGTGCGGGTCGATGGTTTGGCGTCGCGAAGCACCTTGCCGAAGTAAACGTCGGCGTCGGCTGGCTTCATCTCCCACAGCGGACGGCCGAACCAGTCGCGGATCAGCTCCAGATGGTTGGTATCGTTGCGAATGGTGCTGTCGACCAGACCGGCCGATGCCCGCGCGAGCACGAACCCCGCCAGCACATCGGTCTCGAACTCGGCGAGCTCCTCCTCGCTCACCGGCGCCCGGTACTCGCGCAGATCGCGTACTACGGCCAGAGCCAACCCACGCCTCCACGACTTCACCCAGACTGAAGGAATCCCGACAGGGATGAGGGTTGCGCACTACGGACGAGGTTGGGTCAGAACGGCCTGCGGTCACCCGGACGAGGTACCAGGCCCAGGTCCTGGCACTCTCAGCGGCGCCAGGGAGCTACGGACGAACGCGGAACTCGGGGACTATTGCTTACCCGAATACTGGCTGTCGTCTCAGTTGATCTGGACTGCTTCCGTCGTTTCGAACTGGATTAGTGGAAGGGCCTGCGAGATTGACCATGCACAATGACCAAGTGGACGTGACCACCGACATCGTTGCGACCTTGATCCAAGAACAGTTCCCTCAGTGGAGCGGCAAGGCGATCCAACTCCTGTCGTCGACCGGGACGGTCCACGCCATCTTCCGCATCGGGGACGACCTCTCCGCGCGTTTCCCGCTGCGTCTGACCGATGCTGCCGAGGCGCTGGCGGTTCTGGAACAGGAAGCCCAGGCGAGCGCGGAGCTGGCACAGGTGTCTCGGTTCCCCGTTCCGGAACCCGTCGCCCTGGGAAAGCCTGGAGTGGGTTATCCCATGCCATGGTCCGTCCAGACATGGCTGCCGGGAACGGTCGCCTTCGATGCCGATCCGAGTGGGTCGGACGCTTTTGCCCGGGATCTTGCGGCCTTCATCGCAGCCCTGCGGGACGCCGAGACGCGGGGGCGGCGTTTCAGCGGCGAAAATCGTGGCGGCGTTCTCGCTCACCACGACGACTGGATGGCGAAGTGCTTCGAGGAGAGCAGGAGGCTGCTCGACGTGCCCCGGCTGCGCCAGGTGTGGAGCCACCTCCGGGAGTTGCCACGCACGGCTCCCGACGTGATGAGCCATGGTGACTTGATTCCCGGCAACGTACTGGTCACGGGAGACCGGCTCAGCGGCGTACTCGACACCGGCGGCTTCGGGCCGGCCGACCCCGCGCTGGATCTGGTCAGCGCCTGGCACCTGTTGCAACCGGGCCCACGGGAAGTGCTCCGGCGGACACTGGCCTGTGATGATCTGGAGTGGGAGCGCGGCAAAGCATGGGCCTTCGCACAGGCGATGGGTCTTGTCTGGTACTACGTCGAGAGTAATCCGACGATGAGCAGAATGGGGCGCCAGACACTCGACCGCATTCTGGAGTCGACGAAGTGATGTCGCCCCCATCGGAGGCCGTGACAGAGACGATCGCTTGCCGCCCCACCGACACAGCACCAACGTGAACAGATCGACTGAGAAGGGACATCTCGGCTCGATTCAGTAAATTACTGAAAGTGACCCTGCGGGGAGCGGGGGCTTCCTTCTGCGGCATTGTGCCGTCGAGGGCAGTACTGACGGACGAAGCGGCGGAGCATCGTGTAGGACACGGAGGCCTCGTATTCGTCCATGAGTCTCAGCCATATCTGTTTCGGCCCGAGGCCCTCATTCGCCATGGTTCGGATGTCCTTGATGAGGTCGCTGTCGAAGTCGCCATAGCTTCGGTCGACTCCTCGGGGAGGCGGTTGCATGGTGTCCAGGGCGAGGCGGACGAGACGCCGGGGGACTTGGTGCCGCAGAGCCAGGTCCTGGATGGTGTGGCCTCTGCGGGCGTCGATGTAGATGAGCAGGGAAAGATTGGGATCGTCGGCGAACAGCTCGGTTCGTGTTGTGCGCGGGTTGGGTTTGATGCGGCCGCGAGGGGAGCTTGCGTCAGCGAGGGCCCGGTCCAGTGATTCCTCGGAGCGTCCGGAAACAGCAGTCAGGCGGTCGAGTTGGGGCTTGCCGAACCAGAACGGTGGTCCGTTGAGGAAGCAGTGCAGGTAGCTCGGCTTGAGATGGTTCGCGCGTGCCAGGCGGCGGACGTAGGAGTCGGTGATCTCGCCGGCGTGAGGGCGTAGTCGAACGGGCAGTGGAGCCAGCGGGCTGGGTAGCTCGGGCGCTGGGGGAGTCACTTCAGAGGGCTCTTCTTCGGGGCTTCCGCGGCGTGGTCCAGGGGGATTGCGTCGAGGCCGTCCTTCGTCACGCGTTCTGTCCCGTTGAGGATCGCGTCGATCGCGGCGCCTCGGATCGCGTGGGAGAGCGCGCCGATCATGCCGTCGGTTCGTTTGTGGAGGTAGCGGTCCAGCTTGACCAGACTGCCTGGTGGATGGTCGTGCAGGAGAAGGGTCTGCTCCATGGTCGCGACCAGGCCCTTCCATTCGGCGCCGTAGGGGAAGGGACGGGTGGGGACGAGGGTGAAGCGGCTCGCGATCTGGGCGCCCCGGGTGTCGGCCAGGAGTTCGCTGGTTTCGAGGTTGATGCCCGCGTAGACGAATGTCGCGGGGAGGCGTTCTGAGAAGTACTTCAGGGTGTCGGAGACCTCGGCACCAGCCGGTGTGACCTGCGAGACGTTGTGGATTTCGTCGACCAGGACCAGGCCGGTGCGGGTGTCCGTGCAGACGCCGACCGCCGCTTCGATGATGGTCGGTCATGTTTGACCTGGCCCGGACCGGCAGGCCCAGGAAGCGTGCGAACTCGGCCGCGATCATGCGTGCGGTCGCCGCGGGCGGGACGGTGATGTAGAGCACCGGGATGTGGTCGGCGACGTTCGGGTGGCGGGCCCGGTCGAGGAGTTCGTGGGTGAGCCCGAGCTGGGTGAGGGCGCTGGTCTTGCCCGTGCCGGGCAGTCCGGAGACCATCAGGCCGCGGCGGGCGCTGATCGCGTGCCGGTTGAGCAGGACCAGCCGCCGGCCGCAGACCACCGTCTTCTCGACGAAAGAGGTGGCGACCACGAGCATGCGGGCGTGATGGTCGAGCCGGTCCTCGTCACAGAGCGCGCGCTCGACCGGAGACAGCCTGTCCAGCCCAGCCGGGGTCAGCAGGATGGGTGGACTTGGGAGGGCCCGCGGTGAACCTTCGCCATCCCTCCAGGGTGGTCAGCTGCCGGTTGGCTTCGGCATCGGCTTCTTGCAGCGATGTGCGTCCAGTCGCTGGCTCGGAGATGGTCACGGACGCCTCCAATGGTTGGCGAGCGGGTCGAACAGGCCCAGCGGGATGACTTCCGCCGACTCGGTGTCTGCCTGGTCGTCCTGAACTGCTTCAGCGGTGGGCGGATCGGGGATTGGCCGGTCGGAGGCGGTGGCCCGGGTCTGCGCGGCGATGCGCCGGGACCGTTTTGCCGCACGTCCCTTCCGCTGGGCTGGCCCGTCGTGCGTCCGCCGCAGCAGGTCAGCGGCGGCATCGGCGATCTGTTCCTCGGTCCCGCCCGGGACCTGTTCGCGGGCGTGATCCCAGGCCATCTCGCCGAACGGGACGCCGACACGGTGCAGATGTTTCCAGAACACCGTGATCCACCGGGCTGGCTCGCTGCGGCGGTCGCGTACCCAGACACGGGAGACGTCGTAGGGGTCGTAGTGGATCTCCCACAGCCCCTTCTTCTCCGTCACTCCGGAGTGCTGACGGCGCAACGGGGGTCAGCTCGGCGTCGTCGTAGGTGCGGTGGTTGATCCGGATGCCGTATGAGTTGATCGCCTGCCAGCGCTCGGGCAGCAGCTCGACGTAGTCCTCGCCGCTGAACGGGGCCGGAACGTAGCCGCACGACTCCAACAGCGTTGCGTACTTCTCGTTCGGGGTGAACGCGCGCTTCGGCGAGTCCGGGTCCCGCAGCGCATCGTGCGGACGGTTCTGCCAGATGACGATCCACTCGTCCAGCAGGCCCTGGAGCTCGGGCAGGGACCACAGTGGTCCGTTCTCCAGGCCCCGGCCCCGGCGGTCCGCCGACCGGCCGGTGTAACCCGCGACGAACTGCGCGAACAAGGTGGCCACCGACCCCAGCGTCTTCTCGATCGCACCCTTCTCGAAAGGCGACGCCTTGTGTGTCGGCTGGAGGCTGATGCCCAAGTAGCGGCAGGACGCACGGAAGTTGTTCGAGATGAAGACCTTGCCGTGGTCGCAGACGATCGTGTCCGGCACGATCACCGGCCTCCCGGCCGCGGGCTCCAGCCGCTCGTCCAAGGCCATCAGCCGTCGGTGCGGCAACACTGATCTCGACATCCGAAGAGCTTCTGACCAGCCAGGACGCATCATCTCAGGGGTGATGCTCCGGGCCAGCAGCGCGGAGGCGTCGGCCGCCTTCGTCGTCGGCCGCAGGACCGCAGCGGCCAGTGATCTGGTCGCCAGGTCGATCATGGCGGTCAACTCGACCTTTTCGGCAATGCCCTTGTCCAGCCGGACCAGGACATCCAGCGGTGTGGAGTCGATCTGCATCCACTCGCCCGGCGCGCAGGCCGGCACCTCCCCGAACGGCCCGGCCGGACGCGCGTTCACCGAACGGCGCGTGGTCGCCGAGCCCGTCGTGTGAGTGCCGGCGGCCAGCTTGTCGAACAGCCGGTAGAGCGTGCGCTGTGAGGGCACCTCGATGCCTTGACATCCTCACGGGCGGCCAGGATCTGCGTCGCCCGCCAGACCACGAAGCCGATCGTCTTCGACGACGCCTCGGCCGTCTCGCCGATCGCCTGCCTCATCGCCTCGACCACCGCCGGGGCCACCCGGCCGAAGGACGGCATTTGCTTCGCCGACCGGCCGTCGGCCAGGCCGACCAGCCCGTCGCGCTGATAGCGCTGGCGCCGCTGCTTGACCCCGCTGGCCGTCATCGCGTGCCCGGCCGCCGTCAGCTCGGCAGCCTTGGCCCTCTCCCGCTGAGCAAGCGAGTTCCGTTCCGGGTCGAACTCCGGCCGCGGCACCGTCCCCGCAGGAGCATCCGGCGGCAAGCCGTCCAGCACCTCCAGAATGTGCCTCTCCCACCAACGGGCCTGTTCCGCAGCGGTCTGCGGGAACTCCGCGATCCTGGCCGACGGGGGCACCCGCCGTTCTTTCCCAGCCCCCGTCACAGAACGCTTCCGTCCGCCAGGCGCACGATGGTGGACGGCCCCAGCAACCCGACCGCGAGCCCCTCGGCGGCCAACTCGCGGAACCAGAGGAGATGGAACAGCACGGGGAGCATCTCAAGCCGGTCACCGGCCGCATCCGCTCCGGCCATCAAGGGGACCGGCGCCGCGAAGACCTCCCGCAAACGGTCCGCAACCTGCCCGCGCCGGCACCGGGGATGCCGGTAGCGCGACAGCCACCGCACGTTCGCCAGCAGCACCTCCTCCGGAACCCCGACCCGCTCGAAACCCCATCCCGCCTGACAGCAGGCCAGACGGGTCACCTCGAACGCCTCCGCGTCCCTCGGCCCGACCCGCTCATCAGCGCGGACATCCACGACCACCGCAGAGCCGTCCGCGCGGCGCACGAGGTAGTCCGGAGCATGCCGACGCTCACGCTCGCCGTCGTGCCAGTGCAGCCAGAACGGCTGCGAGGCGATCCCCACCATTCCGGGATCGAAATCCATCAGCACAAGCCGGTCCCGCTCCAGCCACGACTCGAAACCGACGTGCCGACCGGTTGTCGCCGCCCAGTACCAGCCCGAGAAGTGACGCTCACCACGCGACCAGCGAAACGGCCGTACTGCGGCCACGTCCTCGAACCGAGGAAGCCGAAACGACTGGGTTCGCTGTCAAACGCCTCGATTGGATGACAGCGGACACAGGGCGCCCGCACATGACCGCGCTACGGTGATGTACTAGAGTTATCTCGACATCGAGATATATGCCGAAGGCGCACCGTAGATCGCCCCATCGGGTAAGGGTTGCCTAACTGAGCCTTACCTTAGCGGATGGTCGAGGGGTCGTAGGCGGCACCACGCGGCGCCCGCCGTAATGAGGCGCGGCGCGGAGTACGCGCACATTGATGAAGGAGACTGTCGTGTCGGCGAACAGCTTCGACGCCCGCAGCACGCTGCGCGTGGGCGACGAGTCGTACGAGATCTTCAAGCTGGACAAGGTCGAGGGCTCCGCGCGCCTCCCTTACAGCCTGAAGGTGCTGCTGGAGAACCTGCTCCGCACCGAGGACGGCGCGAACATCACCGCCGACCACATCCGGGCGCTCGGCGGCTGGGACTCCCAGGCACAGCCCAGCCAGGAGATCCAGTTCACGCCGGCCCGCGTGATCATGCAGGACTTCACCGGTGTGCCGTGTGTCGTGGACCTCGCCACCATGCGTGAGGCCGTCAAGGAGCTGGGTGGTGACCCGGCCAAGATCAACCCCCTCGCCCCGGCCGAGCTGGTCATCGACCACTCCGTCATCGCCGACAAGTTCGGCACCAACGACGCGTTCGCGCAGAACGTCGAGCTGGAGTACGGCCGCAACAAGGAGCGCTACCAGTTCCTGCGCTGGGGCCAGACCGCCTTCGACGAGTTCAAGGTCGTCCCTCCGGGCACCGGCATCGTCCACCAGGTCAACATCGAGCACCTGGCCCGTACGGTCATGGTCCGGGGCGGCCAGGCGTACCCCGACACCCTCGTCGGCACCGACTCGCACACCACCATGGTCAACGGCCTGGGCGTGCTGGGCTGGGGCGTCGGCGGCATCGAGGCCGAGGCCGCGATGCTCGGCCAGCCGGTCTCCATGCTCATCCCGCGCGTCGTCGGCTTCAAGCTGACCGGCGAGCTCCCGGCCGGAACCACCGCCACCGACCTCGTGCTGACCATCACCGAGATGCTCCGCAAGCACGGTGTCGTCGGCAAGTTCGTCGAGTTCTACGGTGAGGGCGTCGCCGCCACCTCCCTCGCGAACCGCGCCACCATCGGCAACATGTCGCCGGAGTTCGGCTCCACCGCCGCGATCTTCCCGATCGACGACGAGACGCTGAAGTACCTGCGTCTGACCGGCCGTGACGAGCAGCAGGTCGCGCTCGTCGAGGCGTACGCCAAGGAGCAGGGTCTCTGGCTCGACCCGGCCGCCGAGCCGGACTTCTCCGAGAAGCTGGAGCTGGACCTGTCGACGGTCGTCCCGTCGATCGCCGGCCCGAAGCGCCCGCAGGACCGCATCGTCCTCGCGAACGCCAAGGAGCAGTTCGCCCAGGACGTGCGCAACTACGTCTCCGAGGACGAGGAGTCGGGCAAGGAGTCCTTCCCGGCCTCCGACTCGCCGGCCTCCTCCAACGGCGTTCCGTCGCGTCCGACCACGGTCACGGCCCCCGACGGCACGACGTACGAGATCGACCACGGCGCCGTCACCGTCGCCGCGATCACCTCCTGCACCAACACCTCGAACCCGTACGTCATGGTCGCCGCGGCGCTCGTGGCGAAGAAGGCGGTCGAGAAGGGCCTGACCCGCAAGCCGTGGGTCAAGACCACCCTCGCCCCGGGCTCGAAGGTCGTCACCGACTACTTCGACAAGGCGGGCCTGACCCCGTACCTCGACAAGGTCGGCTTCAACCTCGTCGGCTACGGCTGCACCACCTGCATCGGCAACTCCGGCCCGCTGCCGGAGGAGGTCTCCAAGGCGGTCAACGAGCACGACCTGGCCGTGACCTCGGTGCTCTCCGGCAACCGTAACTTCGAGGGCCGGATCAACCCCGACGTCAAGATGAACTACCTGGCGTCCCCGCCGCTGGTCGTCGCGTACGCCATCGCCGGTTCGATGAAGGTGGACATCACCAAGGACGCCCTGGGCATCGACCAGGACGGCAAGCCGGTCTACCTCGCGGACATCTGGCCGTCGGAGGCCGAGGTGAACGACGTCGTCGCCAACTCCATCGGCGAGGACATGTTCAACAAGTCCTACCAGGACGTCTTCGCCGGCGACGCCCAGTGGCAGGCGCTGTCGATCCCGACCGGCAACACCTTCGAGTGGGACCCGCAGTCCACCTACGTGCGCAAGCCCCCGTACTTCGAGGGCATGACGATGGAGACGACCCCGGTCGAGAACATCTCCGGCGCCCGGGTGCTCGCCAAGCTCGGCGACTCGGTCACCACCGACCACATCTCCCCGGCCGGTGCGATCAAGGCCGACACCCCGGCCGGCAAGTACCTCACGGAGCACGGCGTCGAGCGCCGTGACTTCAACTCCTACGGCTCGCGCCGTGGTAACCACGAGGTCATGATTCGCGGCACCTTCGCGAACATCCGCCTGCGCAACCAGATCGCCCCGGGCACCGAAGGCGGCTTCACCCGCGACTTCACCCAGGCTGCGTCTGCGGGCGATGCCCCCGTGTCGTTCATCTACGACGCCTCGCAGAACTACCAGGCCGCGGGCGTCCCGCTCGTCATCCTGGCGGGCAAGGAGTACGGCTCCGGCTCGTCCCGCGACTGGGCCGCCAAGGGCACCGCGCTCCTCGGCGTCAAGGCCGTCATCGCCGAGTCCTACGAGCGCATCCACCGCTCGAACCTCATCGGCATGGGCGTCCTCCCGCTCCAGTTCCCGGAGGGCGCGAGCGCCGAGGCCCTCGGCCTGACCGGCGAGGAGACCTTCTCCTTCACCGGCGTGACCGAGCTCAACAACGGCACCACGCCGCGCACCGTCAAGGTCACCACCGACACCGGTGTGGAGTTCGACGCGGTCGTCCGCATCGACACCCCCGGTGAGGCGGACTACTACCGCAACGGCGGCATCATGCAGTACGTGCTCCGCAGCCTGATCCGCAAGTAGGCAGCAGAGCCGAAGGGCCGCATCCCGGGTCTCCCGGGGTGCGGCCCTTTCCGCGCGGACGCCCGGGGGCGAGCCGCGCCCGCCGCCGACCCGACGGAATGCGATCGTGGGCCCGCGGGTTCACACCCGCGACAGCGTCATCGGCACACAGGGAGCGGAATCACCATGGGCGAGTTGATCCTGATCCGGCACGGCGAGACCGAGTGGTCGCGGTCCGGGCAGCACACGAGCCACACCGATCTGCCCCTGACCCCCTTCGGCGAACGGCAGGCCCGCGCCCTGGCCCCGCTGCTCGCCGACCGGCAGATCGCGCTCACCCTGGTCAGTCCCGCCGTACGCGCCCGGCGCACCGCGGAGCTCGCCGGGCTCACCGCGCCCCGCATCACACCCGAGCTGCGCGAGTGGGACTACGGCGGCTACGAAGGGGTGACCACCGAGGAGATCCGCCTCACCCGCCCCGAGTGGAATCTGTGGACCGACGGGGTCGCCCCCGGCCCCGAGGCGCATCCCGGCGAGACGCCCGCCGAGGTCGGTGCGCGTGCCGACCGGGTGCTGGCGGAGGTCGTGCGGGCCGCGGGCCGCGATACGCAGGAGGACATCGCGCTCGTCGCCCACTCCCACTTCCTGCGCGTACTCACCGCCCGCTATCTCGGCCTGACCCCGGCCGAGGGCACACTGTTCCAGCTCGCCACGGGGGCGGTCTCGCGGCTCGGCACCGAGCACGGCAAGCCGGTTCTGACGGCGTGGAATGTGACCCTGCCCGAGAGCCTGTTCACCCGGGCCGTTCTGGAGAGCCCGGAGCAGGACTGAGCGGGAGCCCAGCCGTGCCGCCGCGCGGCTGCCCCACCGACGGGCCGACGGCCGGTACCCCGGGGTGAGGTACCGGCCGTCGGCCGTGACGCGGGCAGAACACCCGGTCAGGAGAGCAACTCCACCTCCGCGAGCGTCCCTTCACCGGCGAACACCAGGCGGTAGTGCGCGTACGAGCCCGGCGTGGCCACCGAGAACACCCTCGTCTGCCGGTCCCAGGCGAACGACTGGCCCGACCGCTTGTCGAGGTCCTTCCACGTCGTGCCGTCCGACGAGCCCTGGAGGACCCAGCCCGTCGGGGCCCGGTCCGCCGCGCTCGATGTCAGCGTGTACTGGGCCGCGTCCGTGGCCGAGGCCACCGGCAGGTCCACCGAGGTGACCGTCGCCGACGTGGCCGACGTGTTGTCGAACAGGGCGCCCTCGCCCTTCAGCACGTCCGCCTTCGGCGTCGCCACGTTGTCGTCCGTGGTGATCGAGGTCGGCGCCGCGTCCTTGCCCGTGCCCCACGACGACGGCTCGGCACCCATGTCGAAGTCCAGCACACCGCCCTTGGCCAGCAGGTCGTGCGGCAGCGAAGTCGAGGTCCACTTCCTGCCGTTGACCTTCAGGCCCTGGACGTAGATGTTCTTCGCGCTGTTCTTCGGCGCCTTGACGACCAGGTCGTGGCCGTTCTCCAGGTGGACCGTGGTCTTCGTGAAGAGCGGGGAGCCGATCGCGTACTCCCCGCTGCCCATGACGAGCGGGTAGAAGCCGAGCGAGGAGAAGAGATACCAGGCCGACTGCTCGCCGTTGTCCTCGTCGCCGTGGTAGCCCTGGCCGATCTCGCTGCCGGTGTAGAGGCGGCTCAGGACCTCGCGGACCTTCTCCTGCGTCTTCCAGGGCTGCGAGGCCGCGTCGTACATGTAGGTGACGTGGTGCGCGGGCTGGTTGCTGTGGCCGTACATGCCCATCCGTACGTCACGCGCCTCCGTCATCTCGTGGATGACGCCACCGTACGAGCCGGCGAACTCGGGGCCGGCCGTCTCCGGCGTGGTGAAGTACGTGTCGAGCTTCTTGGCCAGGCCGGCGCGCCCGCCGTACAGGTTAGCCAGGCCCCGGCTGTCCTGCGGGGCCGTGAAGGCGAAGCCCCAGCCGTTCGTCTCCGTGTAGTCGTAGCCCCAGACCCGCGGGTCGTACGTGTCCGGCGTGAGCCGCCAGGCGCCCTTCGCGTCCTTGCCCTGGAAGAAGCCCACCTTGTTGTCGAAGAGCTCGACGTAGTTGCGGGCGCGGTCAAGGAAGTACTCGGACTCCTCCTTGTACCGCTCCTTCTTCGTCTTCTCGTAAAGTGCCTGGCCCATCTGCGCGATGCCGTAGTCGTTGAGGTAACCCTCCAGCGACCATGACAGACCCTCGTGCGTCGAGGTGTTCGCGTAGCCCACGAAGGGGGACGTCGCCATGCCCTTGCGGCCGACGCCCGAGGACGGCGGGACCACGGTGGCGTTCTTCAGCGCCGCGTCGTACGCCGCCTCGGCATCGAACTTCACGCCCTTGACGTACGCGTCGGCGAACGCGACGTCCGAGGAGGTGCCGGTCATCAGGTCGGCGTAACCGGGGGAGGACCAGCGGGAGATCCAGCCGCCGTCCTTGTACTGCTGGACGAAGCCGTCCACCATCTCACCGGCCTTGTCCGGCGTGAGGAGGGAGTACGCCGGCCAGGTCGTCCGGTAGGTGTCCCAGAAGCCGTTGTTGACGTACACCTTGCCGTCGACGATCTTCGCGCCCGTGCGGGTCGGGGTGTCGGATCCGACCCGCGGGGAGAAGGGGCTGGCGTACTTGTCCTTGCCGCCGACCTTCTCGAAGCCCGAGTTCGGGTACAGGTACAGCCGGTACAGGCTGGAGTACAGGGTGGTCAGCTGGTCGGCCGTGGCGCCCTCGACCTCCACCTTGCCCAGGATGCCGTCCCAGGCCCGCTGCGCCCGGTCCTCGACCGCGCCGAAGGAGCGGGCGGCGGGGATCTCGGCGGCGAGGTTCTGCTTGGCCTGGTCGATGCCGATGAGCGAGGTCGCCAGGCGCAGGCCGACCGTGCGGTCCTTGCCCGCGTCGAAGCGGAGGTACCCGGTGACATCGTCACCGCCACCGCCGGACAGCTTGCCGCTCGCGGTGACCGGCGCGTCGAAGACGCCGTAGACGAAGAGCCGGGTCGCGCCGGTCGAGCCGCCGCTCTTCACGTCGGAGAAGCCGGTGAAGGAGCTGGTGTCCGGATCGAGGGTGAGGCCGCCGTCGTTGGAGACGTTGTCGAAGACGACGCTCGCATCGTCGCCGGGATAGGTGAACCGCATCCGGGCCGCGTGGTCGGTCGGTGTCATCTCGGCCTTGAGGCCGTCGTCGAAGGTCACACCGTAGTAGTGCGGCTTCGCCGTCTCGTTCTCGTGGTGGAACGGCAGCGCACGCGCCGTGCGCGAGGCGTCCGGAGTGCCGGCGACCGCCGACGGCATCAGCTGGAAGGTCTGCCGGTCGCCCATCCAGGGGCTCGGCTCATGGCTGGCGCTGAACGCCTGGAGCGTGGGCAGGTTGTCGTCGTTGTTGCCGCGCGCGTAGTCGTACAGCCAACTGGTCGACCCGGCGTTGGTGACCGGCGTCCAGAAGTTGAAGCCGTTCGGGACCGCGGTGGCGGGGAAGTTGTTGCCGCGCGAGAAACCACCGCTGGAGTTGGTGCCACGGACCGTCGACGCGTAGTCGGACAGGTGCGGGCGGCGCTTCTCGGGTGCCTTCGGCGCGATCTTGATGTCGTCGATCCAGCCCTGGAACTTCGCCGGGCCCTCGGGGGAGTCGTACGCCACCAGGATCCGGTCGACGGTCTTGCCCGCCGCGACGGTGCCGATCACCGAGTCGACCTTGTTCCACTGGTTGACGTACAGCCGCTTGGCATCGGCCTGGCCCTGCGGGGTCAGCGGGCCGCCGTTGCTGTCGGTCGCCCGCAGATCACTCAGGTACGTGCCGTCCGTGAACGCCAGGTCCACCGAGACGTGCGTCGCCGGGTAGGAGAGGTCGGTTTCGCCCATCTGGGGATAGATCACATATGACAGTGAGGTGTCACGGGTGACAGCCGTGTTTACATCGAAGATCTTGTTGTACGAGTAGGCCCGGCCGTCCGCCTTGTGCGTACCGGCGTACCGCAGGGCCTTCTTGCCGGTGAAACCCGCGCCCGCCTTGGCGGTGGGGGAGCCGGACGGGCCGCGGTCGGCCTGGCTGCGCATCGAGTCGGGGGCCGGGGCCGAGGTGTCGCCGTCGGAGAACTGGACGTCCGCGAGCTGGGTCGCGTCGGAGGCGCCGTTGTTCTTCGTGATCTGCAGGCGGTAGTGCTGGTGTGCCGTGTCGAATGTGACGTCGTACGACTTTGTCCGGAACCGCTCGGTGAAGGCCTGGCCGGTCCGGGAGTCCAGGTCCTTCCACGTCTTGCCGTCGGTGGAGCCCTGCAGGGTCCAGTCCTTCGGGTCGCGCTCGTCGTGGTCATTGGCCGACGTCAGCGCGTACGTGACGACCTTGACCGGTTCGACGAGGTCGAACTCGACCCAGCCGGTGGGCTCGAAGGCCAGCCACTTGGTGCCGGGCTCGCCGTCGATCAGGTTCTCCTTCACCTCCCCGCCGCCGGTGTTCTCGCCGCTGGCGCGGACGTCCGTCACCTTGTCGGTCACATTGCCCGGTATTCCGGCGGAGAAGCCGCCATCGACACCCGATGACCGCTTCTTTCCGTCCGGGCCTTCTTCGACGGTGTTGCGCCAGTCCGGCTGCTTTTCATCCGATTCGAAGGAAGAACTGAACATCCGTTCCCCCAGGGCGTTTTGGCCCTTGTCTCCCGTCCGTGCCGACTGCGCGGCGGCCGCGGTGGGGGCTGTCGCGACCAGAACCAGTGAAGCCGCGATCAGCGCGGCCGTACGGCTTTGTCTCTTACGAGAACCATGTCGGGGCTGCATGCCGAGCATTCCTCCCGAGGAAGTGCGCTTGGACAACGTTGTCACCGAGTTGCACAGGATCCAGTAGGGAGCCAAGTGGCGGGATGTGTCAAGGGTGTTGGGTGTGAACCGCTGACGGAATCAACCGTAATGCGGAAATCGTTACACCCGGATCGGGACGCACGGGGTCCAGATATCCGCGAGGTCTCAACTCGGGAAAGACTGCTGCCCAAACCTGCATTCGATCTTGCTCAGTTGGTCGCAAGTGGACTATACCTGTCGGCGTCTGCACCGCCGTTTCCGGCGACGCGGGCAGGGGGACACGGGGGAACGGCCGAGGACGGCACAACAGGTGCGATCCGATGTCCGAACTCCCTCACCCCCCACTGCACATGGCTAGCCTGAGATCAGCACTACCCAAGCGCAACTGACCGCGGTGGCGGGGCCCTTCGCCTGTCTGGCGAATATCGACGGGCGACCGGTACACACCGCCTGAGTCCTGGAGAAGGCGAGGACTTGAGCATGGGATCCACCTCCGCCCACAAGAGTGAGGGCCTTGGCCGTCGCGATGTGATCAAGCGATCTGCCGCACTCGGCCTGATCACCGTGCCGACGATGAGCTTCCTGTCGGCGTGTGCGAGCAGTGACAGCAGCAGCGACAAGAAGGTCGAGAAGGGCAAGACCAGCAAGACGAACCCGCTCGGCGTCAACGAGACGGCTCCCCTAGAGGTAGTCATCTTCGACGGTGGTTTCGGCCAGCAGTACGCCCTCGACGCGGAGAAGAAGTACAACGCCGCGTTCCCGAAGGCTCCGAAGGTCAAGCACGCCGCGACCCAGAAGATCCAGTCGCAGCTGCAGCCGCGCTTCAACGGCGGCACCCCGCCGGACCTGATCGACAACTCCGGCGCCGAGCAGATGGACATGGGTGTCCTGGTCGGCAAGAAGCAGCTGCTCGACCTCACGCCGCTGATGGACGCCCCGTCCATCGACGACCCCAGCAAGAAGGTCCGCGACACGCTGCGCCCGGGTGTCCTGGAGATGGGGCAGTTCGACGGCGACCCCGTCTGGATCATGTACTACGCGTACACCGTGTACGGCGTCTGGTACTCGCAGACCGCGCTCGAAAACCTCGACGCGCAGTACCCCGAGAACTGGGACGACATGCTCGCCCTCTGCGCGAAGGCGAAGAAGAAGGGCATCGCCGGCTGGACGTACCCCGGCAAGTACCCGTACTACCTGCCGTTCTCGCTCTACCCGTTCATCGCCAAGATCGGTGGCCGGGAGGTTCTCGACAAGATCGACAACCTGGAGCCGAACGCCTGGATGGACCCCGCGGTGAAGGCGGCGTTCGAGGCGTACTACGAGCTCTACCAGAAGGGCTACATCCTCAAGGGCACCCCCGGCCTGACCCACATCCAGTCGCAGACCGAGTGGACCAAGGGCAAGGCGCTGTTCATCCCGAACGGCTCGTGGGTGGAGAACGAGGCGGCGCCGACCACGCCCAAGGACTTCAAGATGATGGTCGCGCCGCCGTCCGGCCTGGACTCGTCCGACAAGATGCCGTTCGGCACCATCTGGGCGTCCGGCGGCGAGCCGTTCATCGTTCCGGCCAAGGCGAAGAACCCCGAGGGCGGCATGGAGCAGCTGCGCATCATGCTCTCCGAGGAGTCGTCGAAGAACTTCACCAAGCAGGTCAAGTCGCTCAGCGCCTTCAACGGTGGCACCGACGGTCTGACCCTGTCGACCGCCATGCAGGCCGGTGTCGACTCGCTGAAGAAGGCCGGCGACAACGTGGTGAACCCGCGTCTGCAGGACTGGTACGTGAAGCTCCAGAAGGAGCAGATCGGCGTCGCCGGCATCGGCGAGATGATGGCCGGCCGCGCGACCCCGGCCGAGACCCTCAAGAAGATCCAGGCCTTCGCGGACGCGGCGGCCAAGGACCAGTCCATCAAGCACTACAAGCACCAGTGAGCAACCGTCACCAGCGGCGGCACCCGCGGAAAGATCGGGGTCGGTAAACGATGCAGCACGGCAAGTACCGTTTCATCGTGGGGTTCTTGGTAGTCCCACTGGCGTTGTACGCGGTCTTCGTCATTTGGCCGTTCATCCAGTCCATCTACTACTCGTTCACGGACTGGACCGGCCTGAGCCCGGACTTCAAGATGGTCGGGTTCGACAACTACACGAAGATGCTGAAGGACGACGTCTTCTGGAAGTCGTTGCAGCACAGCGTGTTGCTCGTGCTGCTGCTGCCGCTGGTGACGCTGGGCCTGGCGCTGTTCTTCGCCTTCATGCTCAATGTCGGAGGCCGACGGCGTAAGAACGCCGCGGTCTCCGGCGTGCGGGGCTCGTCCTTCTACAAGATCGCCTATTTCTTCCCGCAGGTGCTCTCGATCGTCATCGTCGCCCTGCTCTTCCAGTTCGCTTTCAACCCCGTCAGCGGGATGCTGAATTCGACACTGAAGGGAATCGGTCTGGGCTCCATCCAGCCGGACTGGCTGGGCGATCCGAGTCTCGCGCTGGTCTGCGTCATGTCGGTGCTGGTCTGGTCGACGGTCGGATTCTTCGTCGTCCTCTTCTCGGCCGGCATGGCGTCCATCCCGAAGGACTTCTACGAGGCGGCGCTCCTCGACGGCGCCAACCGCTTCACCACGTTCTTCCGGATCACGCTTCCGCTGCTCTGGGACACGGTGCAGTCGGGCTGGGTCTACATGGGAATCCTGGCCCTCGGCGTGGAGGCGTTCACCGCCGTACAGGTCATGACCGTGGGCCCCGGTGGTCCCGACTACTCGACCACGGTCCTTCCGCTGTACGTGTACCAGACGGCCTTCCGCGACGGGCAGGCCGGATACGCGACGACGATCGGTGTCGGACTGCTCATCGTCACCATGGCCTTCGCCGCCGTGGTGATGCGACTGGGCCGGCGCGAGCGGCTGGAGTTCTGATGCTGCGATTCACGGGGGACGGCCCCCGGACCCCCAGCAGGCACCACAGGTCGGCCTCCGTGTCCGGCTCGACAGTACGAGGTGAGTACACGTGAAGACGACTGACACCCCACCCGCGGCACCGGCGGCCGGCCCGGCACCCGTGGCCAAGGCGCCCGCGCCCGCCGTCAAGGAGAAGAGCGGCGAGGGCCAGGTCCTCAATGTCTTCTCGCACGGTGTGCTGATCATCTGGGCGATCCTGGTCGTCCTGCCGCTGCTCTGGGCGGTGATGGCGTCCTTCAAGACGGACGACTCGATCCTGTCGACGCCGTGGTCGCTGCCCGACAAGCTGCACTTCGAGAACTGGTCGCGCGCCTGGAGCCAGGCGCACATGAGCGACTACTTCTTCAACACCGTCGTGGTGGTGGGCTGCTCGCTCGTCGGAACCCTGCTGCTCGGGTCGATGGCGGCGTACGTACTGGCGCGGTTCGACTTCCCGGGCAACCGCTTCCTCTACTACCTGTTCATCGGCGGGATGAGTTTCCCGATCATCCTGGCGCTGGTCCCGCTGTTCTTCGTCATGAACAACATGGGCCTGCTGAACACGCGGCACGGACTGATCATGGTCTACATCGCGTATTCGCTGCCGTTCACCGTCTTCTTCCTCACCTCGTTCTTCCGGTCACTGCCGAGCTCGGTGGCGGAAGCGGCGATGATCGACGGGGCCTCGCACACCCGGACCTTCTTCCAGGTGATGCTGCCGATGGCGAAGCCCGGCCTGATCAGCGTCGGTATCTTCAACTTCCTCGGGCAGTGGAACCAGTACATGCTGCCGACGGTGCTCAATACCGATCCGAACCACAGGGTGCTCTCCCAGGGCCTGGTGGAACTGGCCAACAGCCAGGGGTACAAGGGTGACTGGTCCGGCCTCTTCGCCGGTCTGGTGATGGCGATGCTGCCGGTCCTCGCGGCCTACATCATCTTCCAGCGCCAGGTCGTCGCCGGGCTCACCGCGGGTGCGGTGAAGTAGCACTCGTACCGTCCGTACACACACGAACCGCCCGTCGGCCATGCGCCGGCGGGCGGTTCGCGTGTGCGGGACGGGTGCCCCGGGCGCGGGCGCGGTGCTCATCCGAGGCTTCGTATGCTCAAGGTCTTGACGGGGAGTACCTCAAAACGCTCAGCTTAGAGTTCACATGTTGGAGAAATCAGTAGGAGTGAGAGAGTCGATGGAGACTCCGGGTTCGCAGACATCTCTGCATCGCGCCAACCTTGAGCGGGTGGTGCGCGCGGTACGCATGGCGGGCTCGCTCACCCAGGCGGAGATCGCACGGAGCACCGGCCTGTCAGCGGCCACCGTCTCCAACATCGTTCGCGAACTGAAGGACGGCGGCACGGTCGAGGTGACGCCCACCTCGGCGGGCGGCCGGCGGGCCCGCAGCGTCTCGCTCAGCGGTGACGCCGGCATTGTGATCGGCGTCGACTTCGGTCATACGCATCTGCGGGTGGCGATCGGCAACCTCGCCCACCAGGTGCTCGCCGAGGAGTCCGAGCCGATGGATGTCGACGCCTCGGCCGCGGAGGGGTTCGGACGGGCGGAACGCCTGGTCAAACGGCTCATCGAGGCGACCGGGATCAGCCCGGACAAGGTGATCGGGGTGGGCCTCGGTGTTCCCGGCCCGATCGACGTCGAGTCCGGCACCCTGGGCTCCACGTCGATCCTGCCGGGCTGGACGGGCATCAACCCCAGCGAGGAGCTCGCGGGCCGGCTCGGCGTGCCGGTGTACGTCGACAACGACGCCAACCTCGGCGCGCTCGGCGAGCTGGTCTGGGGGAGCGGGCGCGGGGTCAAGGACCTCGCGTACATCAAGGTCGCCAGCGGTGTCGGTGCCGGTCTGGTGATCGACGGGAACATCTACCGGGGGCCGGGCGGCACGGCCGGCGAGATCGGGCACATCACGCTCGACGAATCGGGCCCGGTCTGCCGCTGCGGCAACCGCGGATGCCTGGAGACGTTCACCGCCGCGCGCTACGTCCTGCCGCTGCTCCAGCCCAGTCACGGGCCCGATCTCACCATGGAGCGGGTGGTCCAGCTGGCCCGCGAGGGCGATCCGGGCTGCCGACGGGTGATCGGGGACGTCGGGCGCCACATCGGCAGCGGGGTGGCCAACCTCTGCAATCTGCTCAACCCCAGCCGGGTGGTGCTCGGCGGTTCGCTCGCCGAGGCCGGCGAGCTGGTGCTCGCACCGATCCGCGACTCGGTCTCCCGCTACGCCATTCCCAGCGCCGCCCGGCAGCTCTCGGTGCTGCCGGGGGCGCTCGGCGGCCGGGCCGAAGTGCTGGGTGCGCTGGCCCTGGTGCTGAGCGAGATGGGGGATTCAACCCTTTTGGAAAGCACCCTGCCGTCAACCGCCCAGCCTTCACTTAGATGACGAATGGCACCGTTGTCATCTCGTTAAGGATTTACTCCTTGACGCTGACGTCACAGCCGAGTTGACTTCCTGCCACCTCGGCCGCACCGTCGCGGCCTCGTCAGGGAGGCAACCCCACATGAACGCAACGACGCGACGCATTGTCATCGGCACGGCCGCTGTTTCCATGGCCGTCTCCCTCGCCGCCTGCGGCAAGGCGGGCGACGACAACAAGGGTGGCGGCGGCGGCGACAGCAAGGCCATCGGCCTGCTGCTGCCGGAGAACAAGACCACTCGTTACGAGACCTTCGACCGCCCCATCATCGAGGCGAAGATCACGCAGCTGTGCGGCGACTGCAAGGTCAAGTACAGCAACGCCGCGGGGGAGAGCGATACCCAGAAGAAGCAGTTCGACGCGCTCATCACCCAGGGTGTGAAGGTCATCATCGTGGACTCCGTCAACTACGAGGCCACCAAGTCCTGGGTGGAGCAGGCGGCCAAGAAGGGCGTCAAGGTCGTCGCGTACGACCGCCTCGCCGAGGGCCCGGTCTCCGCGTACGTGTCGTACGACAACGAGAAGATCGGCCGCCTTCAGGGGGAGGCCATGGTCAAGGCGCTCGGCGCCAAGGCCAAGGAGAGCAACGTTGTCATGATCAACGGCTCGCCGCTCGACCCGAACGCCCCGTTCTTCAAGAAGGGTGCCCACAGCGTCCTGGACACCCAGGTCAAGAAGGTCGTCTACGAGCAGGACATCCCTGACTGGTCGCCCGACGAGGCCAACAAGAAGATGGGCGCGGCCATCGACTCCCTGGGCAAGGACGGCTTCCAGGGCGTCTACTCCGCCAACGACGGCATGGCCGGCGGCATCATCACGGCCCTGAACAAGCAGGGCATCAAGGTCCCGGTCGGCGGTCAGGACTCCGAGCTCGCCGGGCTGCAGCGCATCCTCAAGGGCGACCAGGCCTTCACGATCTACAAGCAGATCAAGCCTGAGGCGGAGACCACCGCCGAGATCGCGGTCAGGCTCCTCAAGGGCGAGAAGTTCGACGACCTGACCCCGACCAAGGTCGACAGCGTCTCCGGCGCGATCAAGGGCATCCCGGCCAAGCTGTACGACGCGCAGGTCGTGACCAAGGAGAACGTCGCCGACACGATCATCGCCGACAAGGTCTACAAGGCCTCGGAGATCTGCACGCCCGAGTACAAGGCGGCTTGCGAAGCAGTCGGTATCAAGTAGCGCCCTCGGGCCGTGCCTCCGGGCCTCCTCGCCGGTCCGGCGCCCGCTCCGTCAACGCCCCGCAGGCGGGGGCGGGCGCCGGACTTCTCTCGCACACCCCTGTGCTCAGCACCACCATCCCCGCCGGTCAGGCGGCGAAGGAGATGATTCACGTGTCCGCTACGCCCGTGCTGGCGTTGCGCGGAATCTCCAAGCGGTTCGGCGCCGTCCAGGCGCTCACCGATGTGGACCTGGAGATTCACCCCGGCGAGGTCGTCGCCCTGGTCGGCGACAACGGCGCCGGCAAGTCGACGCTCGTCAAGACCATTTCGGGTGTCCACCCGATCGATGAAGGCGTCATCGAGTGGGAGGGCGAGGCGGTCCGGATCAACCGGCCGAACAACGCCCAGGATCTCGGAATCGCCACCGTCTACCAGGACTTGGCGCTCTGCGACAACCTCGATGTCGTCGCCAACCTCTTCCTCGGCAGCGAACTGCGCAAGGCCTCCGTCCTGGACGAGATCGCGATGGAGAAGCGCGCCAAGGAATTGCTGGACACTCTCTCCATCCGGATCCCCAGCGTCCGCATCCCGGTCGCCGCGCTCTCGGGCGGTCAGCGTCAAGTCGTGGCCATCGCACGCGCGTTGATCGGTGACCCCAAGATCGTCATCCTGGACGAACCGACCGCGGCACTCGGCGTCGAGCAGACCGCCCAGGTCCTCGACCTGGTCGAGCGGCTGCGCGAGCGGGGCCACGGCGTCATCCTCATCAGCCACAACATGGCCGACGTGCGCGCCGTCGCGGACCGCGTGGCGGTGCTCCGCCTGGGCCGCAACAACGGTGTCTTCGATGTGGCGGGCACCTCCCACGAAGAGATCATCGCCGCGATCACCGGCGCCACGGACAACGCCGTCACGCGTCGCCAAGCACGCTCGGCCACGAAGGAGGACGCGAAGTGAGCGACCTCGCCAAGACCCCCGGGACCTCCACCGAGAAGCCCGCCCCGCAACCACCGGCCGCCGAGCAGTCGGCAGCCCCCGTACCCGCCGTCGACCCGCGTCTGCTCATCCGCGAGGAGGGCTTCAAGGGCTACTGGTCGGAGTTCACCCGCAAGGTGCGCGGCGGTGAGCTCGGCTCGCTGCCCGTCTTCGTCGGCCTGATCGTCATCGCGGTCGTCTTCCAGTTCCAGAACAGCAATTTCCTCTCCGCGAGCTCCGTCGCCAACATCGCCGTCTACAGTTCCGGCATCGGCATCATGGCGGTCGGCATCGTGTTCGTGCTGCTGCTCGGCGAGATCGACCTCTCGGTCGGCTCCGTCGCGGGGGTCGGCGCGGCCGTCTGGGCCGTGCTCAACGTCAACAACGGCTGGAACGAGTGGCTCGCGATCATCGTCGCCGTTCTCTCCGGAATGGCCCTCGGCGCGCTGCACGGCTTCTTCTTCGCCAAGATCGGCGTACCGGCGTTCGTCGTCACCCTGGCGGGCTTCCTCGGCTGGAGCGGTCTGCAGGACTGGATGATGGGCGGGGAAGGGTCGATCAACACGCCGTCCGGCAGTGCCGTCGAGAACCTGACCAACTACTTCTTCGAGGACAAGGCCGCCGGCTACGGACTCGCCCTGGTCGCCGTCCTCGCGTACGGGGCCTCGCTCCTGGTGGACAGCAGGCGCCGTAAGGCGGCGGGTCTGCCCGCCCGCCCGACCGGCGAGGTCGTGCTGCGCACAGCGGTCGTCGCGATCCTGTGCTTCGTCGTCGCGTACGTCCTGAACGAGCCCGCGGGCGCCCGTGGCCTGCCGCTCGCCCTGGTGCTCTTCCTCGCCGTCCTGATCGTCGCGGACTTCGTCGCCCGGCGCACGAGTTTCGGCCGTCAGGTCTTCGCGGTCGGCGGCAACCCGGAGGCCGCGCGCCGGGCCGGTATCAACGTCGACCGCGTCCGGATCATCGTCTTCGCCCTGTCCGGCACGCTGGGCGCCTTCGGCGGCCTCTTCATCGCCAGCCTCTCCGGCGGCGCCACGAAGAGCGTCGGCGGCGGCAACACGCTGATGCTGGTCATCGCCGCCGCCGTCATCGGTGGCACCAGCCTCTTCGGCGGCCGGGGCAAAGTCTGGTCCGCGCTGCTCGGCATGATCGTGATCCAGTCGATCCAGCAGGGCCTGAACATGATCGGTATGGCCAACGCCATTCAGTACATGATCACCGGCGCCGTTCTGCTGGCCGCCGTGGTCATCGACTCGGTCTCCCGCCGTACCCAGAAGACCGCAGGTCGCGCCTGATACAGCGGTCACCCCAACCGGTGCCCGGCGCCCCGATCGGGGCGCCGGGCACGGTCGGCTGCGGACAGGGGTGGGGCAGTACACCCCTGCCCGATGCCTGCCGCGACAGGCGGAACACTAGACTCATCGGATCGGCATGCTCGATCAGCTCAACGCAAGGAGGAACGGGTGGCTCTGCTGACCCGCATCGGTGGACCGCGCGACCTGGACCGGCTGACTCCCGAGCAGCTGGACCAGCTCGCCGAAGAGATCCGGACCTTCCTCGTCGACGCCGTTTCGAAGACCGGCGGACACCTCGGCCCCAACCTGGGCGTGGTCGAGCTGACCATCGCCCTGCACCGGGTCTTCGATTCGCCGAAGGACAAGGTGCTGTTCGACACCGGTCACCAGAGCTATGTGCACAAGCTCCTCACCGGTCGCCAGGACTTCTCGAAGCTCAAGAGCAAGGGCGGCCTCTCCGGCTACCCCTCGCGCGCGGAGTCCGAGCACGACGTCATCGAGAACTCGCACGCCTCCACCGTGCTCGGCTGGGCCGACGGCCTCGCCAAGGCCAACGAGGTGCTGGGCAAGGGCGACCACGTCGTGGCGGTCATCGGTGACGGCGCGCTCACCGGCGGTATGGCCTGGGAGGCGCTGAACAACATCGCCGCCGCCAAGGACCGCCCGCTCGTCATCGTCGTCAACGACAACGAGCGCTCCTACGCCCCGACCATCGGCGGCCTCGCCAACCACCTCGCCACGCTGCGCACCACCGACGGCTACGAGCGCTTCCTGGCCCGCGGCAAGGACATCCTGGAGCGCACCCCCGTCGTCGGGAAGCCGCTGTACGAGACGCTGCACGGCGCCAAGAAGGGGCTGAAGGACTTCATCGCCCCGCAGGGCATGTTCGAGGACCTCGGCCTGAAGTACGTAGGCCCGATCGACGGCCACGACATCGAGGCCCTGGAGTCCGCGCTCCAGCGCGCCAAGCGCTTCGGCGGGCCGGTCATCGTGCACTGCCTCACCGAGAAGGGCCGCGGCTACACCCCCGCCCTGCTCGACGAGGCCGACCGCTTCCACGCCGTCGGCAAGATCCATCCCGACACCGGCCTCCCCATCGCCACCTCGGGCCTCGACTGGACCTCCGTCTTCGGCGAGGAGATGGTCAAGCTCGGCAAGGAGCGCAAGGACATCGTCGCGATCACCGCGGCCATGCTCCAGCCGGTCGGCCTGACCAAGTTCGAGAAGGCGTTCCCGGACCGGATCTACGACGTCGGCATCGCCGAGCAGCACGGCGCGGTCTCCGCGGCCGGCCTCGCCACCGGCGGACTGCACCCCGTCTTCGCGGTGTACGCCACCTTCCTCAACCGCGCCTTCGACCAGGTCCTGATGGATGTCGCGCTGCACAAGTGCGGTGTGACCTTCGTCCTGGACCGGGCCGGCGTCACCGGAACCGACGGCGCCTCGCACAACGGCATGTGGGACATGTCGATCCTGCAGTGCGTGCCCACGCTCCGGATCGCCGCCCCGCGCGACGCCGACCAGGTCCGCGCCCAACTGCGCGAGGCCGTCGAGGTCGACGACGCGCCGACCGTGGTCCGGTTCTCCAAGGGCGCGGTCGGCCCGGCGGTCAAGGCCGTCGGCCGGGTCGGCGGCATGGACGTCCTGCGCGAGCCCGGCACCACCCGGCCGGACGTCCTGCTCGTCTCCGTCGGCGCGCTCGCCCCGATGTGCCTGGAGATCGCCGATCTGCTGGACGCCCAGGGCATCACGACGACGGTCGTCGACCCGCGCTGGGTCAAGCCGGTCGACGAGGCCATGGCCCCGCTGGCCGAGCGGCACCGGGCCGTCGTCACCGTCGAGGACAACAGCAGGGCCGGCGGCGTCGGCTCCGCCGTCGCCCAGGCGCTGCGCGACGCCGGGGTCGACGTACCGCTGCGCGACTTCGGTATCCCGCCGCGCTTCCTCGACCACGCCTCCCGCAAGGAGGTCATGGCCGAGATCGGGCTGACCGCCCCGGACATCGCCCGCCAGGTCACCGGCCTGGTCGCCAGGCTGGGCGGCCGCTACGAGACGGGCGCGGACGACGTCTCCGTCGTCGTGGAGCCCGTCCGCGACTGAGCCGCGCCCCCCCCGCACGAGCGGCCTCCGGACCGCGGTGCCACGGGGCCGTACGAGCGAACCGCGATACGGCCGACGGGCCGGTCGGAGCACCCTGTACGGGTGGTCCGACCGGCCCATTCGTGTGAAATCGTCCGGTCCGGAGTCCTCCGCGGCAGATACGGTCCCAATCATGGCGTACACGACGAGTGCGTGGAGGTACGCCGGTGACTGCCCAGCAGGACACACCACCCAGCAGCGACGGACTGTTCCGGACCAAGACGGTCGAACAGTCCATCCGCGACACCGAGGAGCCGGAGCACGCGCTCAAGAAGTCCCTCTCCGCGCTCGACCTCACGGTCTTCGGAGTGGGCGTCATCATCGGCACCGGCATCTTCGTGCTCACCGGCAAGGTCGCCAAGGAGACCGCCGGCCCCGCTACCGCGCTCGCCTTCGTCGTCGCGGCCGTCGTCTGCGCCCTGGCCGCGCTCTGCTACGCCGAGTTCGCCTCGACCGTTCCCGTCGCCGGTTCCGCGTACACCTTCTCCTACGCCTCGCTCGGTGAACTCGTCGCCTGGATCATCGGCTGGGACCTGGTGCTGGAATTCGCGCTGGGCACGGCGGTGGTGGCGGTCGGCTGGTCCGGCTACGTCCGCTCGCTGCTGGACAACTTCGGCTGGACCATGCCCGACGTGCTCTCCGGAACCGATGCGGCGAAAGGATTCGGGTTCGACATCCTGGCCTTCGTGCTGGTGCTCGTCCTGACCGTCGTCCTGGTGCTCGGCATGAAGCTCTCGGCCCGGGTCACGACGGTTGTCGTCGCCATCAAGGTCGCCGTGGTGCTTGTCGTGATCATTGCCGGACTGTTCTTCATCAAGGCCGCCAACTACTCGCCCTTCATCCCCGAGGCCCGGCCACAGCCCTCCGGTTCCGGACTGACCGCGCCGCTGGTCCAGCTGATGTTCGGTTACGCGCCCACGAACTTCGGCGTCATGGGCATCTTCACCGCCGCCTCCGTCGTCTTCTTCGCCTTCATCGGCTTCGACGTGGTGGCCACCGCCGCCGAGGAGACGAAGGTTCCGCAACGTGACATGCCACGTGGCATCCTCGCCTCGCTGTTCATCTGCACCCTGCTCTATGTCGGCGTTTCGCTGGTGGTCACGGGCATGCAGCACTACACCGAACTGTCCGTCGAAGCCCCGCTGGCCGATGCCTTCAAGGCCGTCGGCCATCCCGTCTACGCCGGTTTCATCAGCTTCGGCGCCGCGATCGGTCTCACCACGGTCTGTCTGATCCTGCTGCTCGGACAGACCCGGGTGTTCTTCGCGATGAGCCGCGACGGACTGCTCCCGCGGTTCTTCTCCGTGACGCACCCGCGCTACCGCACCCCGTACCGCCCGACCATCCTGCTCGGCGTGATCATCGCGATCGTCGCCGGGTTCACGAGCATCAACGAACTGGCGACGCTGGTGAACATCGGCACGCTCTTCGCGTTCGTCGTCGTCGCCCTCGGCGTCATGGTGCTGCGCCGCACCCGCCCCGATCTGCACCGCGCGTTCCGCACCCCGTGGGTGCCGCTGGTTCCGATCCTGTCGGTGGCCGCCTCGGTATGGCTGATGCTCAATCTGCCGGCCGAGACCTGGCTTCGTTTCGCCATCTGGATGATCATCGGCGTGATCATCTACTTCGCGTACGGGCGCAGTCACAGCAGGCTGGCGCGTGGCGATGCCCGGTAGCAGCGTGTCCGACATACCCCGTATCACGGATATTATGACCGTATGACGTGGCTGATCACGGGTGGTGCGGGTTTCATCGGGGCGCATGTCGTAAGAGCGATGCTCGACGCGGGCGAACAGGTCGTCGTGTACGACGACTTGTCCACGGGTGACTCGAACCGGGTGCCCGGGGGTGTGCCCTTCGTCAAGGGTTCTACGCTCGACCGTGCCGCCCTGGACCGGACCCTCGCCGAGTTCGGCATCGGCGGAGTCGTCCACCTCGCCGCGAAGAAACAGGTCGCCGAGTCCGTGGCCCGCCCGCTCCACTACTACCGGGAGAACGTGCACGGGCTGCAGAACCTCCTCGAAGCCGTCACGGCGGCCGGCGCGCGCCGCTTCCTCTTCTCCTCGTCCGCCGCCGTGTACGGCCTCCCCGACGTCGACCTGGTCGGCGAGGACGCTCCGTGCGCTCCGGTCAATCCGTACGGCGAGACCAAGCTCGTCGGTGAGTGGATGGTGCGCGCGGCGGGTGCCGCCCACGGCATGGCGACCGCTTCGCTCCGTTACTTCAACGTCGCGGGCTCGGCCGGACCGCAGCTCGCCGACACGGGCGCCTTCAACCTGATCCCAATGGTGTTCGAGAAGCTCACCGAGGGCCGCGCCCCGATGATCTTCGGCGACGACTACGCGACGTCGGACGGTACCTGCGTCCGCGACTTCATCCACGTCGAGGACCTGGCCTGCGCCCACGTCACCGTGGCGCGTGCCCTGGGCGAACGCGGAGACGGGACCGACCTGACGGTCAACATCGGCCTGGGTGAAGGGGTTTCGGTGCGCGAGATGATCTCGCTGATCGGCGAGGTCACGGGGTATGGGCCGGCGGCGGAACCGACCGTGTCCCCCCGGCGCCCGGGTGACCCGGCCCGGGTCGTGGCCTCGGCCGACCGTATGCGGGAGGAACTGGGCTGGACGGCCCGGCATGACGTGCGCGAGATGGTCGCGTCGGCCTGGGAGGGCTGGTGCCTGTACCACCCCGAGGCGCGCCGCTGAGAGCGGCCCGGAACGGCTGATGCGGCGATGCCCCGGGGTGCTTCCACCCCGGGGCATCGCCGCATCGCATGCCGGCGGAACGGGGCATCAGCCGCCGGTGGCGGGCGACTTCTTGGCGGATTCGGGAATGGTGACGTCCTTCCGGATCGCCTTCCACAGCTCACCGGCCTGCGGCTCCGCCGCCACGACCCGGTTGGGGTCCTGCTTGTCGTACGCCACGGGCAGCATGATCGTTTCCATCGAGCCCGGGTCGACGCCGTTCATCGACCGGCCGAACTCGGCCAGGGACGTCAGCGAGGCGAGCCCGGAGTCGGTGGTCAGCGACTTGGTGATCGAGTTGGCGATCTTGAACGAGTTCGCCGGATTGCCCAGCAGATCCTGGGACTTCACCTCGCTCAGCAGGGCCAGGATGAACTGCTGCTGGAGCCCGATGCGGCCGAGGTCGCTGCCGTCGCCGATGCCGTGGCGGGTGCGGACGTAGGCGAGGGACTCGGTGCCGTCGAGCCTGTGCGGGCCGGCCGTGAGGTTCAGCCCGGACGACTTGTCGTGGATGTCCTGCGGTATGTCGACGGTGACGCCGCCGATCGCGTCGACCAGGTCCTTGAACCCGGCGAAGTTGATCTCCATGTAGTGGTCGATCCGGACCCCGGACATCTTCTCCACAGTCTTGACCACACAGGCCGGACCGGCCAGTGAGTAGACGCCGTTGAACATCGCCCGCTTCTTGGAGGGCAACGTCGAGCCGTCGGCCTTGGTGCACTCGGGTCGGGTGACGAGAGTGTCACGGGGTATGGACACCGCGACGGCCTTCGTCCGGCCCTCGGGTATGTGGATCACCATCGCGGTGTCGGAGCGCGCGCCACTGACGTTGCCGCCGCCGCCCAGTTCCTTGTTCTCCGCACCGGCCCGCGAGTCCGAACCGAGGACCAGGAGGTTCTGGCCGCTGGTGGGGAGCTTCTCGGGACGGTCGTCGCCGAGGGCCTTGTCGATGTCGACGCCCGTGATGTTCCCGTCGAGCCGGCTGTACAGCCAGTAGACGGTTCCGCCACCGGCGAGGAGGAGGACGAGCAGGACACCGAGGGTGATCTTGAGGCCGCGGTGGCGCTTGCGAGGGGCTCCTTTCTGCTTCCGTGCGCCGTCATGAGAGGCCGAACGACCATCGGGCGGGCCCGGTGTCATGGCGTCGTGGCTCATAGTGGTCGAGTCCTCAATCTCATTGCCCGGGGAGGGTGGTGGAGTGCGTGGGACTCGGGTGGGGGGTGTGACCGGTCCGTGAATGCATGACTGACCGAGCACTATAGAACAGAGGGTCGTGCGAATGGGTGTTTTGGTCCCTGGAATCATGATCTGCGCTGCTCGAACTACTATTCGCTCATGACTTGGTTGATCACGGGTGGGGCGGGCTTCATCGGGGCGCATGTCGTCCGCGCTATGCGCGAGGCCGGTGAGTCGGTCGTCGTGTACGACGATCTCTCGACGGGCGACCGCTCGCGCGTGCCCGCGGATGTCCCGTTCATCCAGGGATCGACGCTCGACGCGGCCCTGCTGCGCAGCACCCTGGCGGAGCTGCCGGTGCGGGGCGTGGTCCATCTCGCCGCGAAGAAGCAGGTGGCGGAGTCCGTCGAGCGCCCGCTGTTCTACTACAGGGAGAACGTGCAGGGCCTGCAGACCCTGCTGGAGGCCGTGGCCGGCAGCGAGGTGCGGGCGTTCCTCTTCTCCTCGTCGGCGGCGGTCTACGGAATGCCCGACGTACGGGTGGTGACGGAGACGACTCCGTGCGCCCCGATCAACCCCTACGGCGAGACCAAGCTGGCGGGCGAGTGGATGGTGCGCGCCGCGGGGAAGGCACACGGCATCGCCACCGCCTCGATGCGGTACTTCAACGTCGCCGGCGCGGCCACACCGGCCCTCGCCGACACGGGCGTCTTCAACCTGGTGCCCATGGTCTTCGAGAAGCTGACCCAGGGGGCGGCCCCGGTGGTCTTCGGCGACGACTACGACACCGCGGACGGCACCTGCGTACGCGACTTCATCCATGTCGACGACATCGCGTCGGCGCACCTCGCCGCGGCGCGGGCGCTCCTCGGCCGGGAGCCGGGCACCGACCTGACCGTCAACATCGGCCGGGGCGAGGGTGTTTCGGTGCGCGAGATGATCGAACTGATCGGTGAGGTGACGGGCTACGGGGCCGCCGCCACACCCGTGAGTGCCCCGCGCCGTGCCGGTGACCCCGCCCGCGTCGTGGCCGCCGCTGACCACATCCGCGCCGAGCTGGGCTGGCACGCGCAGCACGACGCGCGTTCCATGGTCGCTTCGGCATGGGCCGGGTGGTGCTTGCGGATGCCGCAGGCGCGGCGCTGAACGGAGTGTCGACGACCCGCCGGGGCGGGTCGACGCTGAGCATATGATGTGTCGGCCTCGTGCGGGCGAGATGAAGAGCCGGTGAAGCGGAGAGGGGGTTGCGGGTCATGCGGAGAAGAGGATCGGACTCCGCGAGCAGTGCCCGCCCCCTCGCCCCGTCGTCCGGGCACCACCAGGTCTGCGGAACGCCGCGCGGCCGCTGGATGCCCCTCGGTAAGGACGGCAGGCTCACGCTCTACGCCCGCACGGACGGCGGTCTGTTGCGCTGGACGCAACGGAGTCCGGGCGGGGACCGGTGGGACGGCCCGGAGTTCGTGCCGATCGCGGACCTGACCGACTTGACCGTCGTTCAGGGTGTCGACTCCTACGTGCACTTCCTCGGGCGGCGAGAGCGCCGTGGTCCCGACGGGCCGAGCGTGGACTTCGTACACGCGGTCCAGTACCAGACCGGTCGTCCCGTCACCGAATGGCGCTCTCTCGGCAACTTCTACCGTGACCGGGAGGCGGGCCGGAAGGCCGGTGCGCCGGCCGGGGCCGTCGACGCGCAGGGGACGGTCTTCGTCTTCGTGCGCAACGCGGGTCGTGGACTGCAGGTGCGCCGCGAGGGGAAGGGGGGCAAGTGGGGAGCCTGGCAGGATCTCAAGGGGGTCGGGCTCGCCGGCGAAATCGTGCCGTCGGTGACCTCGAGCGGGCTCGTGGAGGTCTTCGCGCCCAGTGATCGCGGGGTGCAGCAGTGGCGCCAGGATGATCCCGACGGTCCGCTGCGGATCGCCCAGCCCTTGCAGCTCTACGCGCTGGCGGGTTCCGCGGCAGCGCTGGAGACGGCACCGGGCCGCCTCACCTACTACTGGACCGATGCGAACACGGCAGGGGTCGTCGCCTACCGGGCGGGCGCCTGGCCCGTGCCGGTGGGCGGGTACCCCGGGGACGGCGCCGTCGTGGCATTGCGTGCCCCGCTCGACGGCTACGACTGCACGGTTCTCGCGCAGCGCGGGGCGGGCGGCACTCTGCTGATCGGGGTCTGCGGTACCGAGGGGGAGCAGCACGGCGTCTGGTGGTCGGACACCACCGTGGAGTGCGTCGGTGACCCCGCACTCGCCCTCGACGGGCATGGTCGCGTCGTCGTGGCGATGCGCGGGCGGGACGGGGGCGTGTCCGTCGCCCGGCAGGAAGCGGGGCCCGGGCTCACGCTTTCGTCGCACTGGCAGCGGCTGTGACCCGGCGGCGCCTTCGGGAGTACCGGGCGACACCGGTGCGTCCCCTCGGTGTCACGTGATGTTCTCGTGAAGTTGTAAAAGGTTGTATGAGTTCTCGGTGAAATTCCTCACGGTCATATGTCATGTATGTCTGTTTTTTTGGTTGGACGTTGATCGGTTCTTTATGTGAAAGTTCTGTGACTTGCTCGTGGAAGAGGCGGGTCTGATCGTCCGATGGGACGGTCTGCATGGTTGATGACAGGTTTCGGTCTCATACCGTCCGCTGTCCGGGCACGAGGTGGTGCCTGGCCGCGGCAGGCGCTGGACCGCAGTGGCGTGGGTGGTGGATGCCTCGTGGTCGGTTCCGGTAATCCGGAGTCAGGATCGCTGGTCTCGGCTTATCGGTCCGTGGTGCCGGTGGGCGCGCGAAGGGGCATCGTCCGCAAGGTGCCGGCCCCGCTGCGCTCCGCCGTCAAGTCCTCGTTCACCTCCGTCGACGCCATTCGGTCGGCGACGGTCGTCTGGGCGATGGGCGGCCGCCGCAAGGTGCCCCGGCACAGTGTGGCCTCCACGCGCCGGGTGGTGCGCGTCAAAGGCCGCCACATGCATGCCCTGCTCGTGGAGGGCGCCACGGCGTGGGCGGCCCGGGCCCGCAATCTGCACATTCTCATCTCCGCGCTGGAGGCCGGGGACATCGAATACTTCTGTGTCCGCGGTGCCACGAAGGACGTCCCGACGGTCGCGGTGCCCGTAGCGCTGCGCGGGGCGGCGGAGGAGATGCTCCAGATCGCCTTCGAGCAATCCCCGGGCTATGTGGGCGTGGCCACCGCATCGGAGTCGGACATGCGGCCCGGCGACGACGAGAAGTCCTGGCGCCAACTGCGCAAGCACGACGCCCTCCGGATCGCCTGGTACGTCACCGATCCCACGCAGCACCTCGTCTTCGGCACCGACCAGGGGTGCGACCTCGAGTTCTGGACGGAACGGGACGGCCGGTACGAGTCCCCTCGCCCCAATCGCGTGGTCGATCTGGTCCCCGCGGACACGCCGCGACCGGCCGCTCCGCAGGCCCTGTTCGCCCTCGTGCCCGGCGCGTACACCACCGGCGTCACGCGTACCCTGCCGGAGTTCACCCAGCCGCTGCCGGACGACCACCTCTTCCCCATCGACGTCGTCTACACCTGGGTCGACGACTCCGACCCGGTGTGGGCGGCGGAACGGGACGCCGCCCGCGCGGGGCGCGCCGGCGCCCCCGCCCCGAGTCTGCACGCCCAGGCCGCCAACGACGCCCGCTTCACCAGCCGCGACGAGCTGCGCTACTCGCTGCGCTCCCTGCACCAGTACGCACCCTGGGTGCGCAACGTCTACCTGGTCACCGCAGGGCAGGTGCCCGCGTGGCTCGACAGCGACGTGCCGGGCCTGCAGGTCGTCGACCACCGCGAGATCTTCTCCGACCCCACCGCTCTGCCGACCTTCAACTCGCACGCCATCGAGAGTCAGCTGCACCGCATAGAGGGGCTGTCCGAACACTTCCTGTACCTCAACGACGACGTGTTCTTCGGCCGTCCACTCACCCCCGGATACTTCTTCCACGCCAACGGGCTGAGCAAGTTCTTCCAGTCCAAGGCGCTCGTGCCGACCGGCTCCCCGGACGACGACGACCTGCCGGTGAACGCCGCGGGCAAGAACAGCAGGGCTCTGATCGAGCGGTCCTTCGGTACCCGGATCGCGCAGAAGATGAAACACACCCCGCACGCGCTGCGCCGCAGCGTCCTCGCCGACATCGAGCTGGTGTACGGCGAGGAGCACCGCCGCACCCAGCACTCACGCTTCCGCTCGCCCCAGGACGTCCCGATCGCTTCGTCCCTGCACCACTACTACGGCTTCCACACCAGCCGCGCGACCGTCGGCAACCTGCGCTACGTCTATGTGGACCTCGCCGCCGACCAGGCCCGGCGCCGCCTGAACTCGCTGCTCGCTCGCCGCGACTTCGACACGTTCTGCCTCAACGACACGGTCGTGCACCCCGACCCCGAGGCACAGGACCGTATGGTCCGGTCGTTCCTCGAGAGCTACTTTCCCGTCCCCAGCCGATACGAGCTGCCCGACGGGACCACCGGCCCCACCCGGCTCACCGACCGCCAGACCGTGCGTCCGAGTCTGGACACGGTTCCCACCCACCAGGACCTCGCCGACGGAGTCGCCCGATGAAGCGCCCACGACCCCTGCGCGCACTGCGCCGCCGGATGCGCCGCCAGACCACTCGCGTCCGGTCGGTCCTGCTGCGCCGGTTCTTCCTGCCCCGGCGCAGGAGTCGGGCGGCCGTACTCCGCTATGCCGCCGTGCTCGACGGGCAGACCGTCAACCTGCACGCCCGGATGCCGCACTGGGTCCGGCCGGACGAGGGCGCCCGGATCGAACTGAGGCGCCGGGGCCGTCGGCTCGCCACAGCCGCCAAGGTCTACACCGACCACGACGGAGGCGTCGCGATGGATGCCGCGATCCTGCTCGGGCAGGACGTGAGCGGCCTGCCCCTGACCCCCGGCCGCTGGAAGATCCGGCTGCGCCTGTCACAGGGGCTGCGCCGCCGCACGCTTCCGCTGCTCCTCGTCGACCTTCCCGTGCCGTACGGCGGCCCGACGCGGCCCATGGAGGCGTCCGCGGCGACCGGGGCCCGTTACCGGCTGGGCCGCAGTGTCACCGGGAGCGCCCGGGTGACGTTCAGCCCCTCCCAGCCCTCGGCGGAGGTCGTGCGGGTCCACGTGACCCACAGCCAGGTCGAGGTCGCTTTCCGCGTGGCCGGAGGTGAACCCGAAGGCTCTTGGGCCGAGTTCGTCGCCTCCGGGCGCCGTCTGAAGGTCGACGTCGACCGGCTCGGCGGAGGGCTGTGGCAGGTGTCCGTACCGCTGCACCTCATGGCGCCGCGCCGCGACCACGCCGAGCAGTGGGACCTGGTCCTGTGCTCGGACAACCTGCGCGACATGCGCCTGGGGCGACGTCTGCACGACGTTCGCAACCCCGGGCGGGTCTTCGCCTTCCGGCAGGCCGCGGTGACGCCCGTCGGCGGGTACCCCATGCTCGTACTGCCCCGCTACACACCCGCGGGTAACTTCCGCATCCAGTGCAGCCCGATGACGGAAGCCGCGTAACCGCACCCAATGAAGATCACCTTCCTCCTGCTCACCGCGGACGCCGTCGGGGGCACCGAACGAGCAGTGTTCAACCAGGCCGCCGAACTCGTGGGCAACCACGACGTCCGCGTGCTGAGCATCCTCAAGACCCAGCCGCAGTTGTTCTTCCCGATCGACGAGCGCATCCGTGTCGACTATCTGATCGACCGGACCGGGCCCGCTCCGGTCCCGATCCGCCCCACCGGCCTGGCCGCCGAGGCATGGGCGCAGGTGGCCGACCGGCCGAGCACCCTGGTGGACCCCGCCTGGGAAGCGGCGTTCAGCAGGCTGACCGACCTGGAACTGGAGTACGCACTCCAGCACACCGACACCGATCTGCTGATCACCACCACACCGGCGCTCATGGCGCTCGCGGTGCAGCTGGCGCCCCCGCACGTGATGACGCTCCATCAGGAGCACCGTGTCTCCGAACTGCGGGGCCCCAGCGCCGAACCGCTGCTGCGCTACGCCTCCCGCCTGGACGCGCTCGCCGTGCTCAGCAACCGCACGCGCAACTGGTTCGCCGAGACCCTGGGCCACAGCGCGCCGCGCATCGATGTCGTCCCCAACGCCCTGCCGCGCGGGTTCCGGCCACGCTCCACCCTGGAGACCCGGACCGTCGTCATCGCGGGCCGTCTGGTCGGCGAGAAGCAGATCGACCACGCCATCACCATCTGGGACACCGTGGCCCGCCACCATCCCACCTGGACGCTGCGGATCTTCGGCGACGGCCCGCTCGCCGGTGCCCTGCGGCGACAGATCGACGTGCTCGGCCTGCAGGACAGCGTCCAGCTCAACGGCAACTCCCCCCACCTGGCCGAGGAGTGGGCCAAGGCCAGCATCGCTCTCATGACTTCCCGCAACGAGGCCTTCCCGCTGGTACTGACCGAGGCCCAGGCCGCCGGTGTCCCCGTGGTCTCCTACGACTGCCCCAACGGCCCGCGCGAAGTCGTCCTGGACGGGCGGACCGGCATCCTCGTGCCTGCGGGCGACACCGATGCCGCCGCCCAGGCGCTCATCCGGCTCATCGAGGACGCCCCTCTGCGCCATGGCATGGGACACGCGGCCGCCGATTCGGTCGCCCGGCTCGCTCCCCCCGTGGTGACCGCGATGTGGGAGAACATCTTCGCCGAGTTGGAAGCCGAGCGGGCATCCGGGGAACGTGAGGCCCGCAAGGCGGAGCGGCAGGCCCTGCACTCCTTGATGAGCGGCCAGGAAGGGATCCTCCGTCCGGCCGCCCCGGCCCCCGCCACCACCATCGACACCAAGGAGCAGCGGGCCCTGGAGGAACGGCTGCTCCGTTCCGACCGAGGCCTCGTGCGCGACGGCGGACAGCTGTGCCGCCGGATGGGGAGCGAATCCCCCTGGGATGTGGTCCAGCACAATCTGGCCTTGGTCGCCACGGCCCTGGAACAAGCGAAGATCCCGTACTTCGTCACTCGGGACACCAACGTCCGGCACGCGGTCGCCGTCCACGCCTCCAACCGGGAACTCGTGCTCAAGGCGCTCACCGCCGCGCACGGCGGCAGCGCGGTCTACGTGGCGCTGCTCAACGAACGCCAGAGCCCGACCGCCACAGTCCTCGCAGCCTTCGCCGAGCAGTACGCCCAGACCCTCTGCTCGGCCGTGCGTGTCTACCAGAACGCCGTCACACCCGCCCGCACCCTCCGTCTCGCCGGGGTCTACGGCTGCACCGTCAACTTCTGGGAGGAGGACCCGGAGGACCCGTACATGATGGTCTCCCCGGTCCGCACCGTGGTGGGCGACAGGGTGCACACACAGACCATGAGCCTGACCGAGACCGTGCTCGGCGGGCGCACCTATCCCACCATCGAGCCGTACGCCCATGCCGTCCACGGGGACGTCGACTTCCCCGTCGACGCCGTGTACACATGGGTCAATGGAGGCGACGTCTCCTGGCTGGAGCGGAAGAACGCGGTGATGCGCGCCCTCGGCATGCAGACCGAGGACTCCGCGAGCAGCGCCGCCCGCTTCCGCAACCGGGACGAACTGCGCTACTCGCTGCGCTCCATCGACATGTACGCTCCGTGGATCCGCACCATCTACCTGGTCACCGACCAGCAGGTGCCGGAATGGCTCGACCTGGACCATCCGCGGGTCCGCGTGGTCGACCACAAGGAGATGTTCGCTGACCCCTCGGTGCTGCCGACGTACAACTCGCATGCCATCGAAAGCCAGTTGCACCGCATAGACGGGCTGTCCGAGCACTTCCTCTACTTCAACGACGACGTGTTCATCGGCCGTGTCCTCCAGCCGGGCATGTTCTTCCACAGCAACGGCGTCGCCAAGCACTTCATGTCTCCGACGACTGTGCCCATGGGGCCGACCATGACCGGCGACGAGTTCAACATGAGCGCGGCCAAGAACAACCGCGGCCTGATAGCAGGCACCTTCGGTCAGGTTCTCGCCCACTCGTTCCTGCACGCGCCGCACCCGCTGCGCCGCAGCGTCCTCGCGGACATCGAGCGCTCCTACCCGGACGCCGTCGCGGCGACCGCAGCCAGCCGCTTCCGCAGTCACTCAGACCTTGCGATCGCGTCGTCGCTGCACCACTACTTCGGCTTCCACACACAGCGTTCGGCACCGGGCAGCATCAACTGCGGCTTCGTCAACGTGGGTCTGAGCGAGCACAAGCAGCGGCTCTCCCGCCTCCAGCTCAACCGTCCGCACGATGTCTTCTGCCTGAACGACTACCACGACGGTGATGTCACCGAGGACGAACAGGATGCCGTCCTGGCGGCATTCCTGCCGTCGTACTTCCCGGTGGCCAGCCAGTTCGAGGCAGGTTCACCGCGCAATCAGCGCTTCCACGCCGGGCATCTGCCGGGGTGGCCGCTGTGAGCGTGTCCCGCACCGCCTGCCGTTCGTCAGCCGCGCCCGATCGGAGCGTCCACCGACCATGACCCAGCCCGCCGAGGCGAACTCCACCTCGTTGTTCCAGGTGTTCGCCCACGCCGACGACGATCTCTACTTCGCCAATCCCGATCTGTACCGGCTGCTGGCCGCAGGCCACCGTGTCACCAGCGTCTACCTCACGGCCGGCGAGGCCGACGGGCGCAACGTGGACACCCGTGACCCGCTGCGCGAACAGGCCCCGGTCGACTTCGCCGGCTACATGGAGGCACGCCAGAACGGACTGCGCTCCGCCTACGCCACCATGGTCCTCGGCAAGAGGGAAGCCCCCTGGGTCCGGGAGCCGGTCGAACTCCTGCCGGGCGTGGCCGCGGAGCGGTGCTACCTGTCGGAGGCGCCGCACGTGCAGCTCTTCTTCCTGGGCCTGCGGATGGCGGACGCCGCACACGGCTTCCCCGCAGACCAGCCGCCGGTCCGGCTGACGAGCCTGTGGGACGGGCGTGCCGCCCGTCAGCCCACCCTCGTCGCCGCCGAGTCCGAGCTGCGCCGGCCGCAGGCCCTCGGCCGCGAGGACGTCGTCGCCGCCCTCGCGCAACTGCTCTCCTACACGCAGCCCACGCTGTTGTGGACCATGGACCCGGACCCGCTGCACGAGTCGTACGACGAGGCACGCGGCATCACCTCCAGCGACCACGCCGACCACACCGCCACAGCCCAGTTCGCCCGCGAGGCGCTCCGCCGTCACCTGCGGGCCGGAGGCCGTCCGCCGCTGACCGAGCACTTCACGGGCTACGGCAACAAGAACTGGCCGAACAATCTGAGCGAGCGCTCCCACGCGCTGAAGAAGTCCCTGGTCGATGTGTACGCGGGGGCCGACGGCCACGCTTGTGCGCACCGCTACTGCGGTGACCTCCAACTCGGTGACGGAGCCGACATCCGCCGTTACGGTTGGAGCACCCGAAGCCGCTACCCGCAGGGCACACAGTGGCTGCACCGGCAGACCGACGGCCGGCTCGCCGCCTACGCGGTCCTTGGCGACCAGGCCGCGGTGTGGACGGAGACCGAAGCCGGTGCCGGACGCTTCGAGGGGCCGCTCCTGCTGCCCGGCGGCGACCTCCTGCCGTGCCTCGCTGTCGCCCCCGACCGCACCGGCGGCGTCCACCTGGTGGGACTGCGCCGCGTCCCGGGCGCCGAGGGCCGGGTCGATGTCGAAGTGGTGCGCATGTGGCGCCAGGCGCACACCGGCTCCGTGCTGCCCTGGGAGTCCCTCGGCAACCCCGACGAGGCCACCCGCGACTGGCGGCGCTGCCGCGAGGTCGGTGTGCCCGCGGCAGTGGTGGACCCGGCCGGCCACCTCCACGTCTTCGCACGGAACTTCTCGGTGGGTGTCAGCCTGCGACGCGAGACGCCGGAGGGGCTCACCGGCTGGGAGGCGCTCGGCGGGCGCTGGATGCAGGACGCCCTGACCACTGTGCTGCGCTCCACGGGCCGTATCGACATGTACGCCACGAACCGCACCGGCGGGGTGCGGTGGCGGCAGGAGGCCGTATACGGACCGTTCAAGCTGGAGGACCAGCTGGTGACCGGCGTGCCGGAGAGCTGGCGGCCCGCCTCCGGCCTCACTCCCGTGCAGGTCGGCCGCAACCGCATGGCGTTGTTCTACAGGGAGGAGGACTCCGGAGCGGTGATGCGCCACCAGCAGCGCCCCAACGGTACGTGGGAGCAACGGGTGGAGCGGCTCAGCGACGACGGTGGCACCGGGGCGGTCGCCGCGGTCCGGCTGCTCGCCCCGGACCATGATCTTCTGGTTGTCGCCCGCAGGGACGAGCGGAGCAGGCCCGCGGTGACCACGCTGTCCGCGGACGACCACATCTCGGCGCGGCCCGACTGGGAGCGCCACGAGATCCAGATGGCCGGGGCACCGGCGATCGCCGCCGACGCACACGGCCGTGCGGTCGTCGCGGTGCTCGGTACGGACGGCCGGCTGCACTGGGCCCGGCAGGAAGAATCCCGGCCGGGCGTCGCCTTCGGCCCCTGGCAGGCGTGCTGACCCCCGACCTGGGCCACGTGACAACGGAGACGAGAAGAAGACATGCGAAGGATCTGCGTCATCGGCAACTCGGTTGCCGCCTCCCGCACCGCGGAGGAGGCGCCACTCGCGGGCTGGGGTCAGTACCTCAAGGAGTTCCTGGGACCCGACTGCGACGTACGCAACTACGCGCGCGACGCCATGACGCTGCGGGACTACTACACCGAGCGGTTCGCGGCGCTGCTCACGCTCGTCGGTCACGGTGACCTCGTGCTCATCGCCTTCGGCCATGTCGAGCAGCGTGTCAACCAGCTCAACCGGTACCACGGCCCGCGGGAGTACAAGGAGTATCTGCGGCTGTACGTCGAGGCGCTCCGGGCCGAGGGCGCCGTGCCGGTCCTCGTGACCCCGGCGGCCCGCTGTGTCTTCGACATCTCGGGGCGTCCGGTGGACACCCACGACGGATACCCGAGGCTGACTCTGGAGGCCGCTGCGGAACTCGGCTGTCCGGTCATCGACATGACCGCTTCCACCACCCAGCTCCTCGCCGAACTGAGTCCCACGCGGGCCCGGGGCCTCTTCCGGTGGCTGGACCCGGGAGAGCACCCGGCGCATCCGCAAGGCATCGTCGACGCCTCCCATTTCAACGACGCCGGGGCCCGGGAAGCGGCGCGGCTGGTGGCGAGCGGTCTGGCCGGCATGCCGGGACTGCCGCCCGGGTTGGTGGACATCCAGCGGCTGGTGCCGGGACAGATGCCGCCGGTGCAGACCGAGTTCACCGTGCAGCAGCCGCAGCTCGCACTGACTGCGCAGCCCGAGGTGGCCGTCGCCCCGGCCATCACGTCGCCGGCCTACGCCGAACTGGTCGGTGCCGGACGCAAGCTGACGGGAACAGCTCCCGAGGGCGCCGAATACGTGATCTTCTTCGAGGAGGGCGATTACCTCGGTGGGACCCGCACCGCCGAGGACGGGACATGGCAGTGGCGGCGCGCCGTGCAGTGGCCCGCCGGCCGGCACAAGGTGACCGCGATCGCCCTCGCGGGCAACGCGGTGTCCACGGCGGCGGAGACCACGTTCGAGGTTCTCGACCGGCTGGAGGCGCCCGAGACGATCGGGCCGCGCAGGGGGGCGTGGAGCGGACCCCGCCCCCGTTTCTCGGGCAAGGCCGGGCGCGGCGTCCAGAAGGTCATGGTGCTGGAGCAGGGCCGGCTGATAGCCGAGGCCCCGGTGCGGGACGACGGAAGCTGGCGGGTCACGCACCCCCACGACTGGCGACCGGGCACCTACACGGTGGAGTTCGTCGCGGTGTTCAGCGCCATCCACTCACCTCCGACGCGTCTGGAGGTGAAGGTGCACGGCGTTCCCGAGGACAGCTGGCTGCACACATCGATGTCCGCGCGCCTGCCCTGCGGCCCGGGCTGCGAGCACTATCCGGCCCTGCCCGCCTGGTGACGCGGTGCGGGGGCCGTCACGCGTACACGGTCCTCGGCCGTGTCGACTCGGGCCCCCGTACCTGGCACCCGCTTCCTCCACCCTGCGCCGTAGTTCACGGTCGGCGGTGACCACGGGCGTCCGAGCCGGCGCTCGGCGGCGCCCCGTCCGTGCCGTGTGGGCGACCAGCCGCACGGCACGCCCGAAAGGGGCGTGGGGCGGCTGCGCGACCGGACACAGCCGGTCGGCAGCCGCCCCACGCCCTTCGGACATCTAGGACGGAGCGAATCCGTTACGCCGGAACGCTCGCCACGCCCTGCGCGAGGAACTTCCTTCCGTTCACCCGCTCCGAGACGCCCTCACGGTCCAGGTACGGCGTGATGCCGCCCAGGTGGAAGGGCCAGCCCGCGCCGGTGATCAGGCAGAGGTCGATGTCCTGGGCCTCGGCGACGACGCCCTCGTCCAGCATCAGACCGATCTCCTGCGCCACCGCGTCCAGGACCCGGTCGCGGACCTGCTCCTCGGACAGGACGGCATCGCCCTGCTCGAGGAGCGCGGCGACCTCCGGGTCGAGCTCCGGCCTGCCGGAGTCGTAGACGTAGAAGCCGCGCTTGCCGGCCTTGACGACCGCGGCCAGGTTCTCGGAGACGGTGAACCGGTCCGGGAAGGCGCGGTTCAGGGTCTCCGACACATGCAGACCGATCGCCGGGCCGACCAGCTCCAGCAGCACCAGCGGGGACATCGGCAGCCCGAGCGGCTCGATGGCCTTCTCGGCGGTCTCGACCGGGGTGCCCTCGTCGATGACGTTCTGGATCTCGCCCATGAAGCGGGTGAGGATGCGGTTGACGACGAACGCCGGGGCGTCCTTCACCAGCACCGCGGTCTTCTTCAGCTTCTTCGCCACACCGAACGCGGTGGCCAGCGAGGCGTCGTCGGTCCGCTCGCCACGGACGATCTCCAGCAGCGGGAGGACCGCGACCGGGTTGAAGAAGTGGAAGCCGACGACCCGCTCGGGGTGCTGCAGCTTCGACGCCATCTCGGTGACTGAGAGGGACGAGGTGTTGGTGGCGAGGATCGCGTGCGCCGGGGCGACCGCCTCGACCTCCGCGAACACCTGCTGCTTGACGCCGATCTCCTCGAAGACCGCCTCGATGATGAAGTCGGCGTCGAAGAAGCCCTCCGCCTTGTCCAGCACACCGGAGACCAGGGCCTTGAGGCGGTTGGCCTTGTCCTGGTTGATGCGGCCCTTGCCGAGCAGCTTCTCGATCTCGGCGTGGACATAGCCCACACCCTTGTCGACGCGCTCCTGGTCGATGTCGGTCAGCACGACCGGCACCTCCAGACGGCGCAGGAACAGCAGCGCCAGCTGCGAGGCCATCAGCCCGGCACCGACGACGCCGACCTTGGTGACCGGGCGGGCCAGAGCCTTGTCCGGAGCGCCGGCCGGGCGCTTGGCGCGCTTCTGGACCAGGTTGAAGGCGTAGATCCCGGAACGCAGCTCGCCGCCCATGATCAGGTCCGCGAGGGCCTGGTCCTCGGCGTCGAAGCCGGCGCCCAGGTCGCCGTTCTTCGCCGCGGCGATGATGTCCAGCGCGCGGTACGCGGCCGGGGCCGCACCGTGCACCTTGGAGTCGGCGATGGCCCTGCCACGGGCGACGGCCTGGTCCCAGGCGTCACCGCGGTCGACGTCCGGGCGCTCCACCGTGATCGTGCCGTTCAGCACGGAAGCGGTCCAGATCAGCGACTGCTCCAGGAAGTCGGCGCCTTCGAAGAGGGCGTCGGCGATCCCGAGCTCGAAGACCTGCTTGCCCTTGAGCTGGCGGTTCTGGTTCAGCGAGTTCTCGATGATCACGGAGACCGCGCGGTCGGCGCCGATCAGGTTCGGCAGCAGGGCGCAGCCGCCCCACCCCGGAACCAGACCGAGGAAGACCTCGGGCAGCGAGAACGCGGGCAGCGCCTTGGAGACGGTGCGGTACGAGCAGTGCAGACCGACCTCGACACCGCCGCCCATCGCCGCGCCGTTGTAGTACGCGAACGTCGGGACGGCGAGGCCGGACAGACGCCGGAAGACGTCGTGACCGCCCTTGCCGATGGCCAGCGCGTCCTTGTGTTCCTTCAGCAGCTCGACGCCCTTGAGGTCGGCGCCGACCGCGAAGATGAACGGCTTGCCGGTGATGCCGACACCGACGATCGCGCCCTCGGCGGCCTCCTTCTCGACCTGGTCGATCGCGGCGTCCAGGTTCGCCAGCGACTGCGGTCCGAAGGTGGTCGGCTTGGTGTGGTCCAGGCCGTTGTCCAGCGTGATGAGGGCGAAGCGCCCCGCAGCCGCAGGAAGGTCGAGGTGGCGTACGTGCGCCCGGGTGACGACCTCGCCGGGGAACAGCTCGGCCGCACCCTTCAAAAGTTCAGTCGTGGAGCTCATGCCTGACCCTCGCTTCGCTCGGCCCAGCATTCGCTCAGGCTGCACCTCTTGTCTGTTCGCTCGCTGCGCTCGCTCACTTGTCGTCTCCGTCTGCCGTGTCGAAGTGCGGGTTCTCCCAGACGACCGTCGCGCCCATGCCGAAGCCGACGCACATGGTGGTCAGGCCGTAGCGGACCTCCGGCTGCTCCTCGAACTGGCGGGCCAGCTGCGTCATCAGACGCACACCGGAGGAGGCGAGCGGGTGGCCGTAGGCGATCGCGCCGCCGTACTGGTTGACGCGGGCGTCGTCGTCGGCGATGCCGTAGTGCTCGAGGAAGGCGAGCACCTGCACGGCGAACGCCTCGTTGATCTCGAACAGGCCGATGTCGTCGATGGTCAGCCCGGCCTTGGCGAGGGCCTTCTCGGTCGCCGGGATCGGGCCGTAGCCCATCACCTCGGGCTCGACACCCGCGAAGGCGTACGACACGAGGCGCATCTTGACCGGCAGGCCCAGCTCGCGGGCGACGTCCTCGGCGGCGAGCAGCGAGGCGGTGGCGCCGTCGTTGAGCCCTGCGGCGTTACCGGCGGTGACCCGGCCGTGCGGGCGGAACGGGGTCTTCAGACCCGCGAGGGACTCCAGGGTGGTGCCCGGACGCATCGGCTCGTCGGCGGTGACCAGGCCCCAACCGGTCTCACCGCCCTCGGAGTTGGTGCGACGCACCGAGATCGGTACCAGGTCCTGCTGGATCCTGCCGTCGGCGTACGCCTTGGCGGCCTTCTCCTGCGAGCGGACCGCGTACGCGTCGGCTCGGTCCTTGGTGATCTGCGGGTAACGGTCGTGCAGGTTCTCCGCGGTCATGCCCATGAACAGGGCGGACTCGTCGACCAGCTTCTCCGACACGAAGCGCGGGTTCGGGTCCACGCCTTCGCCCATCGGGTGGCGGCCCATGTGCTCGACACCGCCGGCGACGACGACGTCGTACGCGCCGAAGGCGATGGAGCCGGCCGTCGACGTGACGGCGGTCAGGGCGCCCGCACACATGCGGTCGATGGAGTAACCGGGCACGGACTGCGGCAGCCCGGCCAGAATTCCGGCGGTACGGCCCAGCGTCAGACCCTGGTCGCCGATCTGCGTGGTCGCGGCGATGGCGACCTCGTCGATCTTGGCGGGGTCGAGGTCCGGGTTGCGGCGCAGCAGCTCCCGGATGGCCTTCACGACGAGATCGTCGGCGCGGGTCTCGTGGTAGATGCCCTTGGGGCCCGCTTTGCCGAACGGGGTGCGGACGCCGTCGACGAAGACGACGTCCCGGATGGTACGAGGCACGGTGGCTCTCCTCCAGGGTGCGGGATGGCACTGCTGCGGGGCACGCCCACAGGCGCGCCGCTCCCCTCATGCTACTTGTGGGTAACCAGACTGCCCACCCCTTGCGCCGGGAGCGGCGAAGGTCACACGCGGACGGGCCCGGCCGCGAGGACTGTTTCGTCCTCAAACGCCGGATCGCCGGACGGGGCGGAGAAAACTGCCTGTCCGGCGATCGAGGACGCGGTGCGACCCGGGGCTCGCACAACCTGGCGTGAATACGACCCTCGGCCGAGCTCCGCCGAGAACCCTCTCAGGCCGCGGACTTCAGCGAACGGACCAGGAGCGGGGCCACCTGTTCGATCTGCCAGCGCCGTGCCCCGTACCCGACGAGCGCGGACTCGATCGCGTCCGGGGTCGGATTCTTGGGCGGCTCCCAGCAGATCCGGCGCACGGTGTCCGGCGTGATCAGGTTCTCCTGCGGCATGTGCAGCCGCTCGGCGAGCTCCGAGACCGCGGCGCGGGCGGCTACGAGCCGGGCCGCCGCCGCCGGGTCCTTGTCCGCCCAGGCGCGGGGCGGCGGCGGACCGGCGAGGGTCTGGCCGGGCTGCGGCAGCTCCGAGTCGGGCAGCGCCTTGGCCCGGTCGATGGCCGCCTGCCACTGCTCCAGCTGCCGTCGCCCCATGCGGTGGCCGAAGCCGGGCAGGGCGGTCAACGCGTGCGCGTTCGGCGGGAGGGCGAGCGCGGCCTCGACGATCGCGGCATCGCCCAGCACCTTGCCGGGTGAGATGTCCCGGCGTTGGGCCACCTGGTCACGGACGGCCCACAGCTCACGTACCACCGCCATCTGACGGCGGCGGCGGACCTTGTGCATGCCGGAGGTGCGGCGCCACGGGTCCTTGCGCGGGGGAGCGGGCGGCGCGGAGGCGATCGCGTCGAACTCCTCCCGTGCCCACTCCAGCTTGCCCTGCCGGTCGAGCTCGTCCTCCAGGGCGTTGCGCAGATCGATCAGCAGCTCGACGTCGAGCGCCGCGTAGCGCAGCCAGGGGTCGGGCAGCGGGCGGGTGGACCAGTCGACGGCGGAGTGGCCCTTCTCCAGCGAGTATCCGAGCACGCTCTCGACCATGGCGCCGAGGCCGACCCGCGGGAAGCCGGCCAGCCGTCCGGCCAGCTCCGTGTCGAAGAGCCCGGTGGGAGTCATCCCTATTTCGCGCAGACAGGGCAGGTCCTGAGTGGCGGCGTGCAGGATCCACTCGCTGCCGTGCAGCGCGTCCCCGAGTCCCGACAGGTCGGGGCAGCCGACCGGGTCGATCAGCGCGCTGCCCGCGCCGTCGCGGCGCAGCTGCACGAGGTAGGCGCGCTGGCCGTAGCGGTAGCCGGAGGCGCGCTCGGCGTCCACGGCGACCGGGCCGGAGCCCGAGGCGAAGGCGGCGACCACCCGGGCGAGGGCGTCGTCGGATGCCACCACCGGGGGAATTCCCTCGCGAGGTTCGAGCAAGGGGGTCGGCGCCGGGGCGACGTCGTCCGGGGGAGCGCCCCCGGTGGTTCGCAGTGAAGTGTCTGCTGCGGTCTCTTGGGCGTCGGTCACGTGTCAAGGGTATCTGTGTATGTACGGCGCCCGTCGACGGAACGTTCCGTCGACGGGCGCCGATGAATGTAAACCAGCCGGTCCGTATCGCTGCGAGGACCTGCCGGGGTACGGGGTCAGTGAATGATGCCCGTGCGCAGGGCGACGGCGACCATTCCTGCGCGGTCGCCGGTGCCGAGCTTGCGGGCGATTCGGGCGAGATGGCTCTTGACGGTCAGGGCGGACAGGCCCATCGAGACGCCGATGGCCTTGTTGGACTGGCCTTCGGCGACCAGCCGGAGGACCTCGACCTCGCGGCCGGACAGTTCGCGGTAGCCGCCCGGGTGGCTCGGGGTGCCGGGGGGCCGGCGGTGCATACGGGCGGCATTGGCGCCGATGGGGGCGACGCCGGGACGGGTGGGGTGGCCGATATTGGTTCGGGTGCCGGTGACGACGTAACCCTTCACGCCGCCCGCGAGGGCGTTGCGTACGGCGCCGATGTCATCGGCGGCGGAAAGGGCGAGGCCGTTCGGCCAGCCGGCGGCTCGGGTCTCGGACAACAGGGTCAGCCCGGAACCGTCGGGCAGGTGGACGTCGGCTACGCAGATGTCGCGTGGATTGCCGACGCGGGGACGGGCCTCCGCGATGGACGACGCCTCGATGACGTCACGTACTCCGAGTGCCCACAGATGGCGGGTGACGGTGGAACGGACGCGCGGGTCGGCCACGACGACCATGGCCGTCGGCTTGTTCGGGCGGTAGGCGACCAGGCTTGCGGGCTGCTCTAGGAGAACGGACACCAGGCCTCCTGGGAAGTGGCGGGACGGGCCGGCTCGGGGATGAAGCCGGGGCGAACCGTGCTTGAAGGGTCATTGACCTCTTCGGCAGCAGACCCGTCCTCCTTTAGAGGAAGATCACGATTTAGTGAGTAACAATTCGGGCAAATCAGACATGCGATCGATTGTACGAAAAAAATGCCGGTAATACTGCGACATTTGTGACGCAGTGTTACCGGCAGGGGGAGGGCTTCGTCGGGGAAGAGGGGGCGAAGGGTGTCAGGGGGCCTGGGGGCCGCGCCGCTGAGGGAGCGTCACCACCGCCGCGTCGGCGGGGTCCGACGGCGGCAGGCCGGCGATCTGGCACAGCAGATCGCCCCACGCCGTCAGGTGCGCCGCCGTGTCCGGTACCCCGCCACGGCCCTCGCGCGGCGTCCATGACGCCCGGATCTCGATCTGCGTCGCCGGGCGGCGCGTGGCCAGCGCACCGAAGTAGTGCGAGCCCGCCCGGGTCACCGTGCCGCCCGCCTCGCCGTACGACAGACCGCGCGCCTCCAGCGCACCGGTCAGCCACGACCAGCACACCTCCGGCAACAGCGGATCGGAAGCCATCTCCGGCTCCAGCTCGGCCCGCACCAGCGTCACCAGGCGGAAGGTCCCCTGCCAGGCCTCGTGCCCGGCCGGATCATGGAGCAGCACCAGACGGCCGTCGGCGAGATCCTCCTCGCCCTGGACGACCGCCGCTTCCAGCGCGTACGCGTACGGAGCGAGCCGCTTGGGCGGCCGTGTCGACTCCACCTCCAGCTCGGGGCGCAGCCGCGCCGCGTGCAACGCGTCCACCGCCGACCGGAACGCGGGCGGGACGGAATCACCCTCCGCGCTGTCCTTGCTGTCAGCGCCATCGGATTGATCGGAGAACTGTCCCTGAGCCGGAGCCATGCGGGGAAGAGTAGGCGGAACCGGAGCCTCGTGCAGGGAGGGACACCCGGGGCGGCCCCGGCTGCTTGCGGCTTCGTGCGAAGATTCTGTGTGTGAGTGCCAACGACCGCCCCACGGGCCAGCAGACAAAGACCTTCGCCACCCATGAGTCGGCGTTCCTGAAGGCATGCCGCCGCGAGCCCGTGCCGCACACGCCGGTCTGGTTCATGCGCCAGGCAGGGCGTTCGCTGCCCGAGTACCTGAAGGTCCGCGAAGGCATCCCGATGCTCGACTCCTGCATGATGCCGGAGCTGGTCGCCGAGATCACGATGCAGCCCGTACGGCGCCACAAGGTGGACGCCGCGATCTACTTCAGCGACATCGTCGTCCCGCTCAAGGCCATCGGGATCGATCTCGACATCAAGCCCGGCGTCGGCCCCGTCATCGCCGACCCGATCCGCACCCGCGCCGATCTGGCCCGGCTGCGCGACCTCACGCCCGAGGACGTCCACTACGTCACCGAGGCCATCGGCCTGCTCACCGCCGAACTGGGCGCCACCCCCCTCATCGGGTTCGCGGGCGCGCCCTTCACCCTCGCGAGCTACCTCGTGGAGGGCGGCCCGTCCCGCAACCACGAGCACACCAAGGCCCTGATGTACGGCGACCCGCAGCTCTGGGCCGACCTGCTCGACCGGCTCGCCGAGATCACCGGTGCCTTCCTCAAGGTCCAGATCGAGGCCGGCGCCTCGGCCGTCCAGCTCTTCGACTCCTGGGTGGGCGCGCTGGCCCCCGCCGACTATCGGCGTTCGGTGCTGCCCGCCTCGGCGAAGGTCTTCGAGGCCGTCGCCCCGTACGGGGTCCCGCGCATCCACTTCGGTGTCGGCACGGGCGAACTCCTCGGCCCGATGGGCGAGGCGGGCGCGGACATCGTCGGCGTCGACTGGCGGGTTCCGCTGGACGAGGCCGCGCGGCGGGTCGGCCCCGGCAAGGCACTCCAGGGCAACCTCGACCCCGCGGTGCTGTTCGCGCCGACGACGGTGGTCGAGGAGAAGGCCCAGGAGGTGCTGGACGCGGCCGCCGGCCTGGAGGGGCACATCTTCAACCTGGGCCACGGCGTGATGCCGTCGATGGACCCGGACGCCCTGACGCGGCTCGTGGAGTACGTGCACGAGCGGACCGAGCACTGAGCCGAGGGGACCGGGCACCGCGCACTCAGGCGGTGCCCGCCCGCCGCAGTGCCGTCACCGTCTTGCGGGCCGCCACCAGGACCGGGTCCCACACCGGTGAGAACGGCGGCGCGTAGCCGAGGTCCAGGGCGGTCATCTGGTCCGCGGTCATCCCGGCCGTGAGCGCCACGGCCGCGATGTCCACGCGCTTGGCCGCCCCCTCCCGGCCCACGATCTGCACGCCGAGCAGCCGCCCCGTGCGGTACTCCGCGAGCATCTTCACCGTCATGGGATGCGCCCCCGGGTAGTAGCCCGCCCGGCCCGTCGACTCGATCGTCGCCGTGACGAACCGCAGGCCCACCGCGCGGGCGTCCTTCTCGCGCAGCCCGGTGCGGGCGATCTCCAGATCGCACACCTTGCTCACCGCCGTGCCGACCACCCCCGGGAACGTCCCGTAGCCGCCCGCCACGTTGGACCCGATGACCTGGCCGTGCTTGTTGGCATGGGTACCCAGCGCGATGTGACGGGTGCGGCCCGCCACCAGGTCGAGGACCTCGACGCAGTCGCCGCCCGCCCAGATGGTGTCGTGCCCGACGACCCGCATCGACAGATCGGTGAGCAGCCCGCCGTGCGGGCCCAGCGGAAGGCCGACGGCCCGCGCCAGTGTCGTCTCGGGTTCCACACCGATGCCGAGCACCACCACGTCCGCCGGGTAGGAGGTGTCGCCCGTGGTGACCGCGCGGACCCGGCCGTCCGGGCCGGTGCGGATCGCGGTGACCTCGGCCCGGTTGACCGTGGTGATGCCCAGGCCGTCCATCGCGTTGTGGACCAGCCGCCCCATGTCGGGGTCGAGGGTCGCCATCGGCTGCTCGCCGCGGTTGAGCACGGTCACCTCGAAACCGTGCTTGAGCATCGCCTCCGCCATCTCGACGCCGATGTAGCCCGCCCCGACGACGACCGCCCGCCGGTGTCCCGGCGCCACCCGGTCCAGCGAATCCAGCAGGGCCTGCCCGTCGTCCAGCGTCTGCACCCCGTGCACCCCTGGCGCGTCCATGCCGGGCAGCGCCGGTCGTACCGGCCGGGCCCCCGTGGCGATCACCAGCTTGTCGAAGCCCGTCCAGTACATCTCACCGGTCTCCCGGTCCAGGGCCCGCACCCGCTGCCCGGCGACATCGACCTCGGTGACCTCGGTGCGCATCCGCAGCTCGATGTCGCGGGCCCGGTGCTCCTTCGGCGTACGGGCGATGAGATCGTCCCGCTCCGCGACGTCGCCGCCGACCCAGTACGGGATGCCGCAGGCGGAGTACGAGGTGAAATGGCCCCGCTCGAAGGCGACGATGCTCAGCTCGTCGGGGCCCTTGAGCCTGCGGGCCTGGGACGCGGCGGACATGCCTGCCGCGTCACCACCGATGACCACCAGTCGCTCCGCCGTCATGCCTGGTCCCTTCGACACCGAGTCCGAAGGGACCACGCTACGACGCCGGAGGCGTGGACGAGGAGCTCGACGGCTCGGGCGACGGCGACGCCTGCGGCGTACGGCGTCCGCGCAGCCGGCCCCGCAGCAGCCGCCCCAGCAGCAGAAGCACGGCGACCGCGGCCAGGAACGGGGCCGCCGCGCCCACCGCCATCGCGAGCCACCGCAGCACCGTGACGAACGCGTGCCAGCCGCCGCCCAGCGCGTCCAGGAATCCGGGGCCGTCGTCACCGTCCTGCTTCGCCGTCGCCTCCGGCTCGAAGAGGTCGAGGGTGATCGTGGCCAGCGTGGTGCGGTCCTTCAGCGACGCCTGCTGGGCGAGCAGTGACTCCAACGACGCCTGACGGCTGCTCAGTTCGCCTTCCAGCGTGACCACGTCGGCGAGTTTCTCGGCCTGGTCCATCAGCTTGCGCACCCGCGCCACACTCGCCCGCTGGGTGGCGATCCGGCTCTCCACGTCGACCACTTGGCCGGTGACGTCCTTCGCGGACGACGTGCGCGACTGCAGCTTCCCGGCGCCCGCGAGCTTCCGCAGCACCGCGTCGTACTCGGCTTGCGGAACGCGCAACACGATATGTGACATTTCATGCGTGTCGTCGACCCGCTCGGTCTCCTCGCCGGCCACCAGGCCACCCGCGCTCTCCGCGGCCGAGCGGGCGGCCGAGGCGGCCCTCGGCACGCTCTTCACCTCCACGGAGAGCGTGGCGGTACGGATGACATGGGTGCCCGCGGGCAGGGTGCCGGACTTCTTCGGGTCTGCCGTCGAGCCGCCCGCCTCCTGCGGCCCCTGCGCCGCCTTGGCGGCCCCGGAGTCCACGGCGCTCCGCTCGTCCGCCGAGACCGCCTTGTCGCTCTTCGTGCTCGAGTCGCTCGCGCCGCCGGAGGCGCCGCAGCCGCTCAGCGCGAGGAGGCCGGCCACGACTCCGGCGGCCAGGACCGTGCGCGAACGACGGACGGATGAACGGCCGAGATGCCGGTTGGTCTGCATAACTGCTCTCCCGAGGCGGGTGGTTGATGGTGCAGGTTCGACGTACGGGGCAGGGGAACGGGTTGCCCGATACCGGTTTCGAAGCGGTCACGTTCGGGACTCGGATGAGGTTTGAGAGAGTGGGGGCATGCAGCGTTCACTCAACCGCGCAGACACAGGCCCGGGTCACGTCGTCGTCATCGGCGGTGGCATCGCCGGTCTCGCCGCCGCCCACCGGCTCCTCGAGGCCGGGCTGCGGGTGACCCTCCTGGAGGCCACCGAGCGGCTCGGCGGCAAGCTCATGACCGGTGAGATCGCCGGCACCCGGGTCGATCTCGGCGCCGAGTCGATGCTCGCCCGGCGCCCCGAAGCGGTCGCCCTGGCACGCGCCGTCGGACTCGGCGACCGCCTCCAGCCACCCGCCACCGCCACCGCGTCGGTCTGGACGCGCGACGCCCTGCGCCCCATGCCCAAGGGCCATGTGATGGGCGTGCCGGGCGACCCGGCGGCGCTCAGCGGAGTGCTCTCCCCGGAGGGACTCGCCCGCATCGCGCAGGAGCGCGACCTCACCCCGACCGCCGTCGGCGACGATGTCGCGGTCGGCGCGTACGTCGCCGACCGGCTGGGCCGCGAGGTCGTCGACCGGCTCGTGGAACCGCTGCTCGGCGGCGTGTACGCGGGCGACGCCTACCGGATCTCGATGCGCGCCGCCGTACCGCAGCTCTTCGAGGTGGTGCGCGAGGGCGGCTCGCTGCTCGACGGTGTCCGGCGCATCCAGGAGCAAGCCGCGGCCCGGCAGCAGACCGGACCGGTCTTCCAGGGCATCGACGGCGGCATCGGCACCCTCCCGTACGCGGTCGCCGACGCCGTGCGCGCGGCGGGCGGGGAGATCCTGACCGCCACCCCCGTGCTGGGCCTGACCCGTACCACCGACGGCTGGGACGTCCGCACCGACGCCCGGGTGATCACCGCCGACGGCATCGTGCTGGCCGCCCCCGCCTGGTCCGCCGCCACCCTGCTCGCCGCCGAGTCCCCGGCCGCCTCCGCCGAGCTCTCCGGTGTCGAGTACGCGTCGATGGCCCTCGTCACCATGGCGTTCCGCCGCTCCGACGTGGCCGCGACCAGGGCACTCCAGGGGCGCTCCGGCTTCCTCGTACCGCCGGTGGACGGCCGCACCATCAAGGCCTCCACCTTCTCCACCCACAAGTGGAACTGGGTCGCCGACTCCGCCCCCGACCTGTTCTTCCTGCGCACCTCCGTCGGCCGGTACGGCGAGGAGGACCACCTGCACCGCGAGGACACCGAGCTGGTCGACGTATCGCTGCGCGACCTCGCGACGGCGACCGGACTCGCGGCCAGGCCCGTGGACACCGAAGTCACCCGGTGGATCGGCGGACTGCCCCAGTACCCCGTGGGACACATTGCCCGGGTCGCCCGGATCCGCGACGAGGTCGCCAAGCTGCCCGGCCTGCGGGTCTGCGGAGCGGTCTACGACGGCGTCGGAATCCCGGCGTGCGTCGCGAGCGCCCACCGGGCCGCGGACGAGATCGCCCGCGACCTCACGGGCGCGTCCGGGGAAGAGATCATCGCCACGTCGACCCTGGTTCAGGGCACACGGAGCGAGGCGGGACAATAGCCGTATGAGTGCGCCTGAGACTGTGAAATCAAGCAAGGGCCCCAACGCGGGTAAGAAGGCCAAGGACCTCAATGAGGTCATGCGCTACACGCTGTGGTCCGTCTTCAAGCTGCGCGATGTCCTGCCCGTGGACCGTGCCGGTTACGCCGACGAGGTCCAGGAGCTGTTCGACCAGCTCGCGGCGAAGGACATCACCGTTCGCGGCACCTACGACCTGTCCGGCCTGCGTGCCGACGCCGACATCATGATCTGGTGGCACGCCGAGACCGCGGACGAGCTGCAGGAGGCGTACAACCTCTTCCGGCGTACCAAGCTGGGCCTGGCACTGGAGCCCGTCTGGTCGAACATGGCGCTGCACCGCCCCGCCGAGTTCAACAAGTCGCACATCCCGGCGTTCCTGGCCGACGAGACGCCGCGCAACTACATCAGCGTCTACCCCTTCGTGCGCTCCTACGACTGGTACCTGCTGCCGGACGAGGACCGCCGCCGCATGCTCGCGGACCACGGCAAGATGGCCCGCGGCTACCCCGACGTCCGGGCCAACACCGTCGCCTCCTTCTCGCTCGGCGACTACGAGTGGATCCTCGCCTTCGAGGCCGACGAGCTCCACCGCATCGTCGACCTGATGCGCCACCTGCGGGCCTCCGAGGCGCGGATGCACGTCCGCGAGGAGGTCCCGTTCTACACGGGGCGCAGGAAGTCGCTCGCGGACCTGGTGGCCGGGCTCGCGTAGCGAGCGGGCTCCGACCACCCCAACCCGGAAGATCAGACGGCGGGCACCCGGCGCTATCTCGCGCTGCCCGTCGTTCCAGCGACACCGGGTTCGGCTCCCGGTGCGGCGTGCCCTGCGCGCGCCGCACCGGTGTTTTTTTCGGTACGCATTCCCCCAGGACAAGCGGACGGGGAGTGCTACCGGCCCGCGCCTCCCGGCCTGCCCCTGAGCGCGGCCCGCAGCGCCGGGTCGGTCACGGCGCGCACCCCCCGTACGGCGATCGCCGCCAGGATGTCGTGGTCCGCGTCCGCCGTCGGGACCTCGCGCGCGGCGAGCAGCCGCTGTCCGGCCGGTGAGGCCCAGGCACCGCTGTACGGATGGACCTCCATCCGGGCTATGGCCAGACAGCCCAGGGTCAGCGCGAGCGGCAGCCCGAACCAGACCAGCAGGGACGGCACCGCGCCGGGGCCGCTTTCCTGACCGGGTATCAGCAGCGTCGCGGCACCCGTCCCGGCCACCAGCAGGGCCGCGCCGCGCACTGTGCGGACCGCGGCGGCCACCCCGTCCCCGCCGCCGGGGACGGCGAGGCCCGCGGTGACGAGCCGGTCGGCGAGGGCGCGCACCGGATCGGCGGCGGCCGCGGCCGCCCGTACCGGCGGAATCGGGGACTGGCCCTGCGGACCGATCGCATGTATCACCGTGCGCTCCATCTCGTCCCGGCCCTCCGGGTCCACGACCGTCGCCCACCCGGTGTGCGCGAGCAGCAGGCGCCGCCGCAGATGCATGGTGACCAGCGCCAGATCGACCACCCGGTGCGGGCCGCCGGACAGGAAAGCGGTCTCGTACAGGGTCAGTTCATGACCGTCCGGCATCCTTTGTACGGCATCCGAGGACGCCTCGGACAGTAGCCCCGCACGGGCCGTGACGAGACAGAGCCGGACGCACGAGACGGCCGCCGCACCCCATGCGACCAGCAGCAACAGAACCCAGAGCATGACGGATTCCTATGCGGGGCGGGCCGGGTGACGCCATGGCCTGTTCACCATGTGGACGGTTCGGCGGCCCGGGCCGAGGCGCGGGACGCCGCCGTCGCTCAGGAACTGCTGCTGCCGCAACTGGACCCGCCCCCGCAACTGGAGCCGCTGCTGCTGGAGCAACTGGAGCCGCTCGACCCACCGCAGCCGGACCCCGAGCCGCAACTGGAGCCCGAGCCGCAGCTCGCCCCCGAGCTGCATCCGCCGCCGCCCCCTCCGCCACTGCTGCCGCCGTCATGGGAACTTCCCCAACTGCCGCTGCCGGGGCCCGTACCGGCGCACCACAACGCCGGTGCGAGGAGCAGGGCGGCGGAGTCCGGGGAAGAGCCGGAGAACCGGCTCGATGTGCGCCCGGCCGGACGCATCCGGGCCGCCGCGATCAACTGCGCCCGCAGTGCGGGATCGGGCAGGGCCCGCAGTCCGTGCGTCGCCACCAGATGGGCAGGCCGCGGGTCGTACGCGTTCGCGGTGCGGCATGCCTCGGCCGCCTTCCGCCCCGCCCTGGTGACGCGCCCCCGGGCCACACCACCGCAGATGAAGCCGGTCAGGAAGCCGATCACCAGGGCCGGGAGGACCTGGAGAGCGAACGGTACCGAGGAGAACAGGTCGGCCGAGTCGTCGGCCATGACCTGAATCACCGTCACCACGGCGGAGACCGGAACGGCCAGCAGGCAGCCCAGGCCCTGAATGATGCTCCAACGCCGCCACACACGGCTCGTGGCCGGTGAGCCCAGCAGGCCACGGGCCGCGAGCCCGTCGCCGATCTCCTGCACCGCGGGATGCCGCATCACCGCCTCACGCAAGCTGTGCAGCGCGCCGCTGGGGGCCATGGCGTGTTCCTGGAGCACCGCGCGTTCCACCGGGTCACGGGCGTCCGCGTGCTGAATGGCGACGATGCCGGGACCGCCGATGGCGAGCCGCCCATCCGTCTGCATCGCGGTGAGCGCGGTGTCCACCACCCTGCCCGGACCGCCGTTCAGGAAGGCGGCCTCGAAGAGGTCGTGGACGGAGCCCGCAGTGCCGCGGCGGGAGCGCACGAGCCCCACGACCAGGAGGACCGAGGAGACCACGACGCCGAGATCCACCAGCATCGCGAGGGTGTTCATGCCGTGCATCGTCCGGTCACCTTCCGATCAGGGCCACGCGGGCCGCTCGTACCAGCCGGGTGGAGCGGCGCGGCGGCCGGGTTGCCGCCCGGTCCTGCCACCAGTGGGTCAGCCGGCGCCGCGCCGCGTCGTCGGCGGGTTGGCCGGCGATCAGCAACCCCTCGGCGAAGTCCAGCGCGTCGCGCCGGTATCCGGCGGACATGGGGTGGTTCCTGGCGTACGCGAGGAAGGCGTCCCGGTAGCCGGCGCCGAGGATCTCCGGCAGTTCCGGCGCCACCTTGGCGACGACCCCGGCCCGTTTGGCCGCCAGGGCACGGCTCTGGATCCCGAGCCGACGGTGGTCGAAGCCGTGCGGAGTGGGGGCGCCCGCGACGAGGGCGGAGAGCAGCGCCGTCTGGGCGACGGCGACCCGGTCGCGCACGGAGCCTGGCGAGGAGGGGCTCGGCACCGGCCGGGGGTGCGGGGCGGGCTTCGCGCCGGGCACGGACGAGCCGGCGCCCGGGACGGGCCGGGCGGCCGGCGCCCGCGCGCCCGCGCCCAGGGCGGCCGCCCGGTCCAGCGTGGCGCGGATCGTGGTCAGTTCGCCCGCCAGTTCCCCGGCCGGCGGGAAGTCGTCGTCCCGTTCCAGGAGGATGCCGGGAGGGTCGACCCGGGAGCGGAGTTCGGCGAGGACGTCGAGCACGGGCTCGGTGACCGGGTGGGCATGGGTGTCGTGCCAGACACCGTCCTTCTCGACGCCGCCCGCCACATGCACGTAGGCGATGGCCTCGACCGGCAGCTCGTCGAGCGCGGTGGCCGGGTCCTCGCCCCGGTTGACGTGATTGGTGTGCAGATTGGCGACATCGATCAGCAGCCGGACCCCCGTGCGTGCGACGAGCTCCGCGAGGAACTGGCCCTCGGTCAGCTCCTCGTCGGGCCAGGAGATCAGCGCCGCGATGTTCTCCAGCGCCAGCGGCACCGGCAGTGCGTCCTGTGCGATCCGTACGTTCTCGCACAGCACGTCCAGCGCGTCCCACGTGCGGGGTACGGGCAGCAGATGACCCGCCTCCAGCCCCGGCGAAGCGGTACGCGGCCCCCCGGCCCGTACGAACGCGATGTGCTCGGTGACCAGCGGGGCGGCGAGCAGCTCGGCGCGGGCCGCGAGATCCGCGAGCCGACCCGCGTCGGGGCGCTCGGCCCCACCGAGACCGAGCGCGACGCCGTGCGGGACGACGGTGACACCGCGCTCCCTGAGCCGCACCAGCGAATCGGGCAGATGGCCGGCACAGAGGTTCTCCGCGACCACCTCCACCCAGTCGATCCCCGGCAGCGCCTCGACGGCGTCCGCGATCTCCGGCCGCCAGCCGATACCGATCCCCAGCTTCATTCCGCCCCCTGCTCCGCTCCGGTCCGTGCTGTGCAGGGCTCATGGCCCCGGCGAGTGGTGGTCAACCCGAAGACGGAGATGTTCAGAGGTTGATCTGAGGTTCCCGGTACGGGGAATCCGGAGCGCCGCCGTCGGCCGCCCGGCCCCCGCTCATCGCTCAGCCGCGCAGCGCGGGATGGTCGGCGACCACCGTGCAGGACCCCGGCGCGATCTCGGTGAACCCGGCGTCACGCACCACCGGAAGCCCGCTCACCGTGAGTTCCTGCCAGCGGCCCGCCTCCGGAGCGGTGACGGAAAGCGGGAAGCCCGCCTCGCGCCACGCCTTGCGCTCCGTGTCCGAGAGGTCCCACCAGGCGAGCTGCGCACCGTGCCCGGCCTGCGCCATCGCCTTGCCCGCCGACATGTCCAGTTCCGGGTTCAGCCACAGCACCGGGCCGGCGAGATCGGGCGCGGCCGGCGGCTCGGGGTCGTCCAGATCCGTCCCCGAGACCTGGAGCTTCGCCAGCTCCTTCGGCCAGCCGTCCAGCGGCACCGGCGGGAAGACCCGCACCTCGGCGCTCTCGCCCGTGACCGTGATGCCGGGCAGCGCGCACGCCTTGCGCCACTCCGCGCCACGCGCCCGGCGCACCACCTTGCGGATCCGGGCGTCCTGCCAGTCCCGCATCGCCCGGGCCCACTCGCCCTCGCCGGCCGAGCGCTCGTCGGAGAGCATCACGAGCACCGCACGGGCGGCGGTCCGCAGCGCGTCGGTACGGGCCGGGGGAGCAGCCTTCTCGATGTGCACGACCAGCGGCAGCACGTACTGCGGCGCCTCGTCGCGGCTCGTGCGCCCGGACCTGAACGGGCCGTCCGTCGCGGGGGCGCTGGACGTCGCCGGATGTCCGGACGGGGATACGGGGGTGTCGTTTTCGCTCACCCGTCCCAGTCTGCCAGCCGCCCCGGAAACCCTTCTTGGCGGAATGAATCGCTCCGGGTGAGGATGCACCGCATGAAGAGCGGTTGTGATACCCGTCACGCCCCATCAGCCGGTGTGCGTCGACACGGACGCGGTGGTCGGATGGAGCGCCGAACTGAACACGTCGCTGCACCGCTCGCAGAGCTTCGGCTCGATGATTCGCGGCGGGTCCGGAGAAGCCGTCCAACTGCGGCTGGACGGGGAAGGATTCGTGATCGTACGGCCCAGCGAGCTCAAGCCCGAGAAGGCGTCGGCCAACTGATCCTGCGCGGGTGGGCCGCCGGCACGGCCTCGGCGGACCCTGGGTGCTGCGCGGGGTCGACCTAGGAGGGTGTGCGGGTGCCCATGAGATCGGAGACCTTCACGAAGCGGTACCCGCGGCCGCGCAGCTCCGGTACCACCTTGCGTACCGCCTCGTCCGTGACGGGCGCCGCGCTGCGGGTGCAGTGCATGACGACCACCGAGCCCGGCTTCACCCCGTCCAGCACCTGCCGCGCCACCGCGTCCGCATCCGTGGCGAACGCGTCGCCGCTGACCACGTCCCACTGCACCGCCGTCACCCGCTCGGGCGCCAGCGCGCGCAGCGTCGCACCGTCGTAGCAGCCACCGGGGAAGCGGAAGTACGGCACCACGTGGCGCACACCGGCCTTCCGGAACGCGGCGAAGGCACGCTCCACCTCGGCGCGCATCCCGCCCTTCGCCACGGTCGGCAGCCCGTAGCAGGGGGTAGTGAAGGCGTAGTGGCTGTACGAGTGGTTGGCGATCTCGAAGAGCGGGTCGGCGCCCATGGACCGGGCCTGCGCCGGGTACTCCTCGGCCCACCGTCCCGTCATGAACACCGTCGCGGGAACCTTCAACCGGCGTAGCAGCGTGATCAGTTCGGGATTGTCGAAATGCTCCCCCGCCGCCGCGCGCGGCCCCTCGGCGGCCGTCATGTCGGCGTCGAAGGTGAGGGCGACGACCTTGTCGGTGCTGTTCTTCGGACCCCGCTCGAACACGGGCGTCCGCCCGCCCTGCCCGGGGGGCATGACGGGCGGCTCCGACGAGGCGGGAGCCGCCTTCACGGGCGGGGTGGGCGAGGCCGGTGCAGGTGAGTGCTCGGTCGCGTGGGCTCCGGCGTCCGGCCTGCCGTGCGCTGTCGCAGCGTTGTGCATGCCACAACCGGTCAGAACAGTGCCCAGTACGACACTCAGTGCCGCAGTTACCGTAAATCTTCGTACAGAGATGGTCACTTGCGGAATGTAGTCGATCGCCCAGGTGGTGGGGGGTGGTGGCGCTCCGGCCGGAGGTGGATAAACATACCGGTACCCCCGACCGGCTCGCCGCCCCCCGGCGCAACGACTCCGTCCGTGCGTCAGTGCCTCAGTGCCACGGACCCGTCACCGCGAAAGTCGTCCCCGGCGTATAGCAGTTGACGAACATCGTCCTGCCGTCCGGGGCGAACGTGACCCCGGCGAACTCGCCCCACGAGGGCTCCTCGGGCGTCCCGATGTTCTGCCGGCCCCGCGCCATCGCGTAGACCTCGCCGCCCCGGGTCAGGCCGAACACATGCTGCGCGCCGTCGCCGTCCTCGCACACCATCAGCCCCCCGTCGGAGGCCAGGCAGATGTTGTCGGGGGACTCGCCGGGCAGTTGGACGTCCGTACCGGGGCCGAAGACGATCACCAGCGTGAGGCGGCGCCGCTTCGGCTCGTACCGCCATACCTGGCCGTAGTGATCGGCCGCCGAACCCTGCGAGCTGTGCGCGAAGCTGGAGACGAAGTAGACCGACGACCCGCCCCAGTAGCAGCCCTCCAGCTTCTGCGCGTGGGTGATGCCCTTCGGGCCGAAGTCCTGGAACCTGATCGGGGTCCCGGCGGCCAGTGGATCCGGTACGGGGACCCACTCGACGCCCTCGAAGCTCGCGCCGGTCTCCTGGACCACGGAGAGGTCGGGGACGCCCGGCACCCGCATGGCCTCCAGATGACCGCCGGCCCGCAGCGAGCCCGTACCGCCGAGCGGCTTGTTCGGCAGGAAGCGGTAGAAGAGTCCGAACGGCTTGTCGAAGGCGTCCTCCGTCTCGTAGACGATCCCGTTCTTCGGGTCGATCGCGATCGCCTCGTGCTGGAAGCGGCCCATCGCGGTGAGCGGCACGGCCCCGGTGCGGTGCGGATCGGCGCCGTCCACTTCGAAGATGAAGCCGTGGTCCTTGGTGTAGCCGTTGGTGCCGGCCTTGTCCTCGGTCTCCTCGCAGGTCAGCCAGGTGTTCCAAGGAGTGCGGCCTCCTGCGCAGTTCACCGCCGTACCGGCGATGGCGACGCGTTCGCCGAGGACGTTGTTGCGGCCGTCCAGCTCAAGAGCCGTACAGCCGCCCTTGCCCATGGGGTCGTAGGTGAGGCCCTCGACGACCGGCACCGGAATCCTGGCGGTGACACGGTTCTCGTGGTTGCGGACGAGCCGGACGTGGCCGTGCCGGCCCGCGAAGGCGGCCATGCCGTCATGGTTGCCGGGGACCTGGCCCTCGCCGGAGCGGAGCGGATCGCCCTCCCGGGACAGGACCCGGTAGCGGAAGCCCTTCGGGAGGTCGAGCAGACCGTCGGGGTCGGGCACGAGCGGGCCGTAGCCGCTGTGTCCCCGGGCGTCGGCGGTACCCGCGAAGAGTTCGGAGAACGCCCCGGCGAAGGCGATCGAGGCAACGGCCGCGCCGCTGCCGGCCAGAACCTGTCGTCGTGTTGCGTGTTGTCGTGACAGTGCTGATGACATGAGGCAACTCCCTGCTGGCGGACAGGAGAAGTGACCCGCATGTGTCTACCACGCGCATTGTCGCGCGGAAACCATGCGAGTCACTGAACCTCATGCGTACCACGGGCCCGCAGGGGACCGGGAGGTACCGGTGAGGGCCCTGTGAGAGCCCCGTCGGAGTCAGGCCAGGGACGCGGTGAGCGTGATCGTCGTGCCCGTGAGCGCCTGGCTGACCGGGCAGTTCGCCTTGGCGTCCTCGGCGGCCTTGAGGAAGCCCGCCTCGTCGAGGCCCGGCACCTCGCCCTGGACGGTGAGGTGAATACCGGTGATGCCGGTGCCGGGCTGGAAGGTCACGTCGGCCTGGGTGTTCAGTCGGGTCGGCGGGGTACCGGCGGTGGCCAGGCCGTTGGACAGCGCCATCGAGAAGCAACTGGAGTGGGCCGCCGCGATGAGCTCCTCGGGACTGGTCTTGCCGTTCGCCTTCTCCGAGCGGGACGGCCAGGAGACGTCGTAGTCGCCGATGCCGGAGGAGTCGAAGGTGACGACGCCCTTGCCCTCGATCAGATTGCCTTCCCAGACCGTGTGCGCCTGACGCGTGGTAGCCATGCTGGATCCCTTCAAACGGTGTGCGCGGTTGATACGGGAGAAACGAGGCGCCGCGGGGCACCTCGGGTGGTACGCCCCCGAGGGGGTGGTACGTCCCCGAACCTACTGCGCCACCAGACCCTTCGCGTCGCGCGCCAGCGCCGTCAGCCGGGAGATTGCCCGGAAGTACTTCTTCCGGTACCCGCCGTTCAGCATCTCGTCGCTGAACAGCCTGTCGAACGGCACCCCGGAGGCGAGCACCGGTACCTCCCGGTCGTACAGCCGGTCGGCGAGGACGACGAGCCGCAGCGCGGTCGACTGGTCCGGCACCGGCTGCACGTCGGTGAGGCAGACCGCCCGCAGACCGTCCGTCAGCGCGCCGTAGCGGCTCGGATGGACGCGGGCGAGGTGGTCGAGGAGCGAGGGGAAGTCGTCCAGGCTCGCGCCCCCGGCGGCGTACGCGGCCTTGGTGACCTGCTCGTCCGAGTACGGCGCGGGGGCCTCGGGCAGCCCGCGGTGTCGGTAGTCCTCGCCGTCGATCCGCAGCGGACGGAAGTGCGCGGACAGCCCCTGGATCTCCCGCAGGAAGTCGGCGGCGGCGAACCGGCCCTCGCCCAGCTTGCCGGGCAGCGTGTTCGAGGTGGCGGCGAGCGCGACGCCCGCCTCGACCAGCCTGCTGAGCAGCGACGACACCAGGACCGTGTCGCCCGGGTCGTCCAGCTCGAACTCGTCGATGCACAGGAGCCGGTGCCCGCTCAGCGTCCGCACGGTCTGCTGGAAGCCCAGCGCGCCGACCAGGTTCGTCAGCTCGACGAAGGTGCCGAACGCCTTCAGCGAGGACGCGGCGGGCGTGGCGTGCCAGAGAGAGGCCAGCAGGTGCGTCTTGCCGACGCCGTAGCCGCCGTCGAGGTAGACCCCGAGGGGGCCCGCGGGCGCCGCCGGCTTCCTGCTGAACCACTTGCGCTTGCCCGAGCCGCTGGCGTGCGCCCCGCCGAGCCCGGCCGCGAATCCGCTCAGGACCTCGACCGCCTCGGTCTGGCTGGGCTGGTGGGGGTCCGGGACGTACGTACCGAAGCGCACGGAGTCGAAGCGCGGCGGCGGCACCATCTCGGCGACCAGCCGGTCGGCGGGGACGTGCGGCTCAAGGGCGCACAGGGACAGGGGGGCCGTTTCGGCTATGGGGCTCTGCCCAGGCACGGCGATGGTGGACGACACAACCATCAATCCTAAGCGCCGTGCCAGACTGCAGAACATGCGACGCCTGTTCCCTGTGACCGACCTGACACCGGCTGACGACGAGGGGGAGTGGAGCCTGGACGATCTGGCCGAGGCCTACGCGTACCCCGAGCAGGCCGGCCCGTGGCTGCGCGCCAACATGGTGTCGACGCTCGACGGCGCCGCCCAGCACGACGGCCGCTCGCAGCCGATCTCCTGCGCGAGCGACATGAGGATCTTCGGCACCCTGCGCGGGCTGGCCGACGCGGTGGTGGTGGGGGCAGAGACGGTACGGCTGGAGGGCTACCGTCCCGCCAGGGCGCGCGAGGCCTTCGCCGCCCGCCGGGCCGCGGCCGGGCAGGGGCCCGCGCCGGCGATCGCCGTGGTGAGCGGCAGCCTGGACCTGGACTTCTCGTTGCCGCTCTTCGTCTCGCCGCTCGTCCCGACCCTCGTGCTGACCGGCGCCGGTGCACCCCCCGACCGGATCGTGGCGGCGCGGCAGGCGGGCGCCGAGGTGGTGATCGCGGGGGAGGGCTCCCGGGTGGACCCCGCCAGGGCCGTACGGGAGCTGGCGGAGCGCGGGTTCAAGCGGCTGCTGACCGAGGGCGGGCCCAGAATGCTGGGCCAGTTCGTGGCGGCCGGGGTGCTGGACGAGCTCTGTCTGACCGTCTCGCCGATGCTGACCGCCGGCGACGCGCAGCGGATCGCCGGGGGGCCCTCGGTGGCCGTGCCGGAACGGTTCGGCCTGGCGTCGCTGCTGGAAGAGGCCGGGTTCCTCTTCACCCGATACCGTCGAATCTGACAATCGGCGGAATCTACCGTTCCGGTTAGCTTCCGGTGGGCACAATTACTCTCGCAGACCCCGTGCGAGCACGGGGAAGGATGGTTTCAGCAGAGGCCGGTGACGGCCACTGAAGCAGAAGGGCGCCCGTGGTGTTCACCAGCGTTTTGATGATCGAGAAGGCCCTCACTTCCGAGGACGTCGAGTTCGTCACCACCCTGCACGGGGAGGAGCGGACCTCCTTCGTCGTGCTCATGCAGCCGCGCGGTGACCAGGCCGATGTGCTGTTGCGGGCCATCGACGACCTGGCGATGGGCGAACTGAAGGAAGCCGCCCGCGAGACCGAGGAGCCGGAGGGCAAGGACGCCCGGCAATCCGCCGAACTGGCGCTCGAAGTGTCACTCGAAGCGCTGCGGCAGGCAGGCTCCGAAGCCGTCGGGCAGGTGATTGAGGAGCACCCGCTGGACAAGCTGAAGACCGTGATCGACGAGGCGGAGGCGGACGAGGTCATCGTGCTGACCGCGCCGCACTACGTGGAGGAGTTCTTCCACCGGGACTGGGCGTCCAGGGCCCGGCACAAGGTCGGCGTCCCGGTGCTCAAGCTCTTCGCGCACAGCGAATAGGCTGTGCGGGAATCGTTTCAACTTTTGGGGAGACACACGCATGGCACCCGGTATTCCTGCCGCCATGGAACGGCCGCACTTCATCGGCATCGGCGGCGCCGGAATGTCGGGCATCGCGAAGATCCTCACCCAGCGCGGCGCGAAGGTCGCGGGCAGTGACGCCAAGGAGTCGGGTACGGCCGAGGCACTGCGGGCGCTGGGGGCGACCGTCCACATCGGACACGCCGCCGCCCATCTGGCGGACGACGCCTCGTGCGTGGTCGTCTCCAGCGCCATCCGCCCCGACAACCCGGAGCTGGCGCGCGCCGCCGAGCTGGCGATCCCCGTCGTCCACCGCTCCGACGCGCTGGCCTCCCTGATGGAGGGCGCGCGCGCGATCGCGGTGGCCGGTACGCACGGCAAGACGACCACCACGTCGATGCTGGCCGTCGCCCTGTCCGAACTGAACCTCGCCCCCTCGTACGCCATCGGCGGCGACCTCGCGGGCCCCGGCACCAACGCCGCGCACGGCGAGGGCGCGATCTTCGTCGCCGAGGCGGACGAGAGCGACCGCAGCTTCCAGAAGTACGACCCCGAGGTCGCGATCGTCCTCAACGTCGAGCTGGACCACCACGCGAACTACGCCTCGATGGACGAGATCTACGAATCCTTCGAGACGTTCGCCGGCAAGATCGTCCCCGGTGGCACCCTGGTGATCGCCGCCGACCAGCCCGGCGCCGTCGAGCTGACCGAGCGGGTGCGTGCGCTCTCGTCGGTGAAGGTGGTCACCTACGGCGAGTCCGAGACCGCCGACGTACGCGTCCACAAGGTCACCCCGCGCGGCCTGACCAGCGAGGTCACGGTCATCCTGAACGGGAAGTACCTCACCTTCACCGTCTCCGTGCCCGGCCGCCACTACGCCCACAACGCGGTCGCCGCCCTCGCCGCCGGTGTCGCCCTCGGCATCCCGGCCCACAACCTCGCCTCGGCCCTCGGCAAGTACACCGGGGTCAAGCGCCGCCTCCAGCTCAAGGGCGAGGCGGCGGGCGTGCAGGTCATCGACTCGTACGCGCACCATCCCACCGAGATGACCGCGGACCTCGAAGCGATGCGCGGCGCCGCGTCCGACGCCCGCCTCCTGGTCGTCTTCCAGCCCCATCTCTTCTCCCGCACCCAGGAGCTCGGCACCGAGATGGGCCAGGCCCTCGCGCTGGCCGACGCCTCCGTGGTCCTGGACATCTACCCGGCCCGCGAGGACCCGATCCCCGGCATCACCAGCGACCTGATCATCGGCGCCGCCAGGACCGCGGGCGCCGACGTCACCGCCGTCCACGACAAGGCGGCGGTCCCCCGGACCATCGCGGGAATGGCGAAGCCCGGCGACCTCGTTCTCACCATGGGCGCGGGCGACGTCACGGACCTCGGCCCGCAGATCCTGGACCACCTGTCGAGCTGAGGGAGCGACGTGTCGTACGACATCGAGAAGCCGGACGAGCAGTGGCGGGCGGAGCTGACCCCCGCCGAGTACGCGGTCCTGCGCCAGGCCGGCACGGAACCCGCCTTCGTCGGCGAATACACCGACACCAAGACCACGGGCGTCTACTCCTGCCGCGCCTGCGGTGCGGAGCTGTTCCGCTCCGACACCAAATTCGAGTCGCACTGCGGCTGGCCGTCCTTCTACGACCCGAAGGACACGGACGCGGTCGAACTGATCCAGGACCGCAGCCACGGTATGGTCCGCACCGAGGTCCGCTGCGCCCGCTGCGGATCGCACCTCGGTCATGTGTTCGAGGGCGAGGGCTACCCGACCCCGACGGACCAGCGGTACTGCATCAACTCGATCTCGCTGCGGCTGACGCCCGACGACGGCTGACGCCCGACGACGGCTGACGGCTACGGCCTGATGGCCAGGACGTGACGGTGAGGACCTGAGCGAGGGCTGACGCCGGGCGTCAGCCCTCGTCCTCGCCCTCGGGGTTCTCCGGCCGCAGCAGCGGGTGGGCGACACCCGGGAAGACCCTGGCCCGCACGACCGGCTGCGCGGACCCGCCCTGGATGACCGTCTCGGCGACACCCCACCGCCGGCCGGGCAGCACGACCGTCAGGATGTACGAGGAAGCGCAGCCCGTGCAGTCGTAGCGGTCCGCCCAGGTCCCCACGTCCGTGACACTGCCGGGGTAGCGCGCCACATGCCGGTGCAGCGCGTGGCAGCGCTCGCATCGCTCGCCCGGCTCGCACGTACCACCGCAGGGGCACGGCACGTCGAGCGATTCGGCGGGACGCCAGCGCTGGGTGAGGACGGCCTCACGCGTGGCGCCCATGTCCTTCATCGCCTTCAGATTGCGGGCAGCGACGTTGTACGACTCGCCGGTCGCGGCCATCCGGTCCCGGATGACGTCCTTGCGTCCGCGGTTCGTCGTCATGGCTTCCTCATCTGTTCCTCTGGCGGTTCACGCAGCCCGTCAGAAGGCCCACGAGATTGTGCCTTCTACGGTACCCGTCGCTCCGAGGGAGCCGTGACGTATGGCCGGCCGGGTCCGGAAGCTCAGGACGGGGACGGTTCGGGAGCGAGCGTCTGCAGGCCGATCCGCGAGATCCGCACCGTCCCCGGAGGGAATGGCCTCGGCGATCCGCGCAGCGGTGCCGGCTGCCGCAGGGTTGGAGAGCGGCGCCGGCCCCGCCGCCACCATCACGGCCGGCGCGACGGCTCGCTCCGGCCCGCACCGACTTGATGCGGGGCCGAAGCGCCGCCGCCACTTCACCCAGTAAGCCGTGCGGGACACGATCCCGATCAGCGAGCGCGACGATCCGCCGGTGCGCCGCACCCTCACCGCCGACACCCGAACCCGCCCCGAGAATTCTTTCCAGTCACGCCACTATGAACTGATGCGCCCTCTCGCTACCCTCCGCGCATGATTTCCACGGTTGTCTGGGGTACTGGCAACGTCGGCCGCGCGGCGATCCGTGCCGTCGATGCCCATCCGGCGCTGACGCTCACTGCCGTGCTCGTCCACAACCCCGACAAGGTCGGCCGCGACGCGGGCGACCTCGGAGGGCTCGACCGCGGTCTGGGGGTTGCCGCGACCGACGACATCGACAGTGTGCTGGCCGCCGGTCCCCAGGCGGTGGTGTACGCGGCGTCCGGCGACATCCGCCCCGACGAGGCCCTCACCGACATCATCAGGGCGATCCGGGGCGGAGCCGTAGTCGTCACCCCTGCGGTGTACGCGCTCTACGACCAACTGGGCGCCCCGCCGGAGTTGCGGGATCCGGTGCTGGCCGCCATCGCTGAGGGCGGCGGCTCGCTGTTCGTCTCCGGTGTCGACCCCGGCTGGGGCAACGACGTGCTGCCGCTGCTGATCAGCGGACTCGGCACCACTGTGGACGTGATCCGCTGTCAGGAGATCTTCGACTACTCCACCTACGACCAGGAGGAATCCGTCCGGTACTTGGTCGGCATGGGACAGCCGATGGACTATGAGCCGCCGATGCTTGCGCCGACGGTCCCCACGATGGTCTGGGGCGGCCAAGTGCGGCTGATGGCCAAGGCCCTCGGCGTCGAACTCGACGACATCCGTGAGACGTTGGACCGGCGCCCTCTTGAGACCATGGTGAGTACCAGGACGATGGGCGAGTTCGAGGCGGGCACCCAGGGCGCTGTCCGGTTCGAGGTGCAGGGCATCGTTGAGGGCGAACCCCGCATCGTCATCGAGCACATCACGCGCATCCATCCGGCCTGCGCACCGGACTGGCCGACGCCGCCCGACGGCGACGGCGCACACCGGGTGGTCATCGAGGGCCGCCCGCGCATAGAGGTCACGGTCGAGGCCACCGACGAGGGCGAGAACCGGTCCGCGGGCGGGAACGCCACCGCGGTCGGCAGGCTCGTGAGCGCCATCGACTGGCTTGTGGGCGCGGAACCCGGACTTTACGACGCGCTCGACGTCCCACTGCGCCCCGCGGTTGGCAGGCTCGGAAGGAGACAACGATGAACATCGATATCCCCGAAGGCAAGGATGCGATCGAGTACGTGTGGGGGGAGATGATCCCCGGGATCGGGATCGCCGCCGCGAATTTCTCGATGTCGGTGTATGCCCACACGACCCTCGGACTACGCGAGTTCGAGGCCGCGCGGTTGCGGATCGCACAGATCAACGGGTGCATCTACTGCCTCGATTGGCGGACCGAACGGGACGGAGCGAAGGTCGAGGAGGAGTTCGCCGACGCGGTGGCCCACTGGCGGACCACCGACGTCTTCGACGACCGGACCCGGTTGGCCGCCGAGTACGCCGAGCGGTACGCCCTGGATCACCACGGCCTCGATGACGAGTTCTGGACCCGGATGACCGCGCACTACAGCCAGCCCGAGATCGTGGAACTGAGCATGAGTATCGGCTCGTGGCTGGCGTTCGGCCGGCTCAACCATGTGCTGGGCCTCGACACCGTGTGCGCCCTGCCCGGGCGCTGAAGGGTCCGGGGCCGCTCGGTGTGCCCGCCCGGCCCCGGACTTCGATCTCACCGTTACAGGTCGGCGGCGATGATCTCTTCGATGTTCCGTTCGGCGAGCGCGGTGATGGTGACGAACGGGTTGACACTGGTGTTGCCGGGGATCAGCGAGCCGTCGATGACGTACAGGCCGGAGTAGCCGTGGAGGCGGCCGTAGTTGTCGGTGGCCTTGTTCAGCACCGCGCCTCCGAGCGGGTGGTACGTGAGGTGATCGCCCCAGATCTTGTAGGTGCCGAAGAGGTCGGTGCGGTAGATCGTCCCTTCGGTCTTGTTGATCTTGTCGAAGATCGTCTTGGCCGCGTCGATGGACGGCTGCTTCCAGGAGGTCTGCCAGCTCAGATCGACCTTGCTCGTCGCGGCGTTCCAGGAGAACTCGGCTCGGTTCGGGTTCTTGGTGATCGCCAGATAGAACGAGGCGTACGTCTCGATCCCGGTGGGCAGCGGCGCGACCTCGGCGAACGCGCCACCGGTGGCCCAGTTGTCGATGCCGCCCGTGGGTATGGACGCCTGGACGCTGCCGGTCGGGTCCCACAGGTGGTTGGCGCGGCCGCACATGACGTTGCCGTTGTCGCCCCAGCCCTTGCCGATTTCGTCGTTCAGGTGAGGCAGCGCTCCGGTGGCCTTCAGCGTGACCAGCAGCTTGCTGGTGCCGACGCTGCCTGCCGCGAAGAACACCTTGTCCGCGGTCACGGACTTGGTGGCCGTGGTGTCCCCGTTGGTGTCGATCTGGTCGATGACGACGGTGTAGCCGCCACCGGCCGCCGGGGAGACCGAGGTGACTTTGTGCAGTGGAGAGATGGTGACCTTGCCGGTGGCCTTGATCTGGGCGATGTAGGTCTTCGGCAGCGACTTCTTACCGTAGTTGTTGCCGTAGAGGATCTCGCCGTCCAGCGCCGATCTGGGGACGGTACCGGCCGCCTCCTGCTTCATGTAGTCCCAGTCGTACACGGCGGGAACGAAGACGAACGGGAAGCCGGAACGCTGGGCTTGCTTACGGCCGACCCGGGCGTACTGGTAGCACTCGGCGGTCTCGAACCAGGCCGGGTCGATGGTGCCGACCCCGAGCCCGGCGTTGGCACGCGGGTAGTAGATCCCGTACATCTCGTCGGCGTTCACCGACGGGAGGATGGCGCCGAAGTTCTCGCGCTTGGGGGTGACCGCCATGCCGCCGTTGACCAACGAACCGCCTCCGACACCGCGCCCCTGATAGACCGTGATGCCGCCGAATTCCTCGGCGTCCAGGATCCCGGTGTAGCGGGAGATGGCCTTGTCGATGGGGAAGCCGAGGAAGTTGCTGAGGGGCTGTTTGGTTTTGGTACGGAGCCAGTAGGACCGGTTGTCCGGCTGGGTCGTGTTGGCGAAGATCTTGCCGTCCGGGCCGGGCGTGTCCCAGGCCATGCCCATCTCGATCATGTGTACGTCGACGCCGGCCTGGGCGAGACGCAGGGCGGCGACGGAGCCCCCGTATCCGGTGCCGATCACCAGGACCGGGACATGGGTCCCGGACTTGACCGGAGCCGCAGTGGAGACAGCTTTCGCCTGAACCGAGGTGGCGTGGCCGATGAGAGCCATGGCTCCCAGAACAGAACTGGTTCCTGCGATGAACCTTCGACGCGAGACACTCTTGGATCCAGCATCATGCATGGTGGTGTCACTCATGTGGCGTCCTTCACTCTCGACAGAGTGAAACAGGTTCTACTGTCGGTTGCGTGCAAAGTCACTACATACTTATAGGTAACTTCTGCCTGATCACGGACTCAGGGAAGCACGGTCCGGCACAACTGACGCCCGCGGGTTGCCCGAGGACTCGCGGCCTCTTGATGTGATGAGCTTGGCTACGATCGCCGCACCCGTGCTGCCAGCCTGCTGCCGAGCCGTCTGCCGAAGCCACCCGGCCGGTTCCACGCCCGGAACGCCTCCGCCGTGCGGCTGCTGCCCGTACGCTCGGCGGCCTCCTCCACGGCCGCCACCGCGTCGGCGGACAGGCCGCGCACCACGGGCCGCAGCACCTCCTCCAGCAGCGCCGCCCGCGTCTCCCCCCAGGCGCGGCCCGCATGCGGATGTGAGCTCCAGACGGTGAAGCAGTCGGCCACATAAGCCGGTTCGGAACGCAGCCGGGCGTGGACGGTGTCATGCCGGGCGGCCCTGCCGTAGGCCGCGATGAGGTCCGCGTCGTCGCTGTGGACGAACGCGTACAGCTCCGCCTCGGGCCGGTCCGGGGCGAGCAGTTGCCGGGCCAGGGCGCCGAACGCCTGGTCGCGTACGCCCGGCTCCACCGGTTCCGCCCCGGCGTACAGCTTCCGGGCCCGTGCCGCCCAGCCGGGCTCCGCGGTCCCCGACCGCAGCTCCCGCGCGAACTCCAGGAGCAGCAGGGCGCCGCGCGCCCGCGCATCGATGTCCTGCGGGAAGCCGCGCAACAGGTCATGGGCGAGTTCGGGGGCCTCCTCGTCGTCCGCGGGGGCGCCGAGCGCCGCCGCGACGAGAACGGACCACGTACCGGCCGTACGGTGCGCGTCGGAGGTGGTCTCGCTCAGCAGCAGCCGGGCCTCGCCCGGCGTGAGCAGATCCTCGCCCCACACCAGACCCACCCCGGTCCGCAGTACCAGCGGCTCGGTGAAAGGTGACATGCCACCGGCGCGGAGCACCGTGTGCAGCACCTTCATCCGGTCCCCGGCGCCCGCCCTGGCGTCCGGCGCCGCCGCGCACATCCGCAGATGCGGCAGCGCCTGCGCTCCGGTGAACGGCAGGGCGACCCCGGCCAGCAGCCGCTTCGTACCCGCCGGATCGTGCGGGGCGATCCGGTCCAGCTCGCCCAGCAACGCCGTACGGACATCGAACTGTTCGTCCAGGAGGTCGAGCAGTACCGGCGCGCAGCCGGCCGCCCCTTCGTCCAGCAGTGACCGGGCCACCCGGCGTACGACGTCGGGAATCAGGTCCGCGCAGTCCAGGTCCAGCAGCCGCGCGATCCGCAGCAGTTGCACAGTGCGCGCCACACCCCGGCCGGGTGCGGCCGACGACGCGGACGCGGTGGCCGCACCGGTGGCGAGTTCGGTACGCAGGTCGTCGCCCAGAGCCGCGACGAGCGCGGCGGCGGCCCGCTCCCCGGCCGGCCCGGCGAAGGACGAGCGCGCGGGTGGTTCGAGTGCGACATCACCGCCATGCACCGCCTCCGTCACCAGCAGAGCCGCGAGCGACGTGGTCGTGGCGGCCGGGGACCGGCCGTCGAGAGCCGTCAACAACCGTGACACGCAGGCGAGTTCAGTGGTCGTACGGTCGATGCCGGGGGCGGTCAGAGCATCGGTCAGCCGCCGTGTCCGTTCCTCGTCCAGCGCGTACGGCCGCTCGGCGGCCCAGGCCGCTGCCGCGGCCCGCCCGTCGGGGCCGAGCTCGACGCCCGTGCACAGGGCCGTCACGGCGAGCGGTCCTGCGGCGAAGGGCTCGCCGGGCAGCTCCGCCGCCATCCGGAACAGTTCCGGAGACCGGTGCCGCCAGATCCGGGCGCAGGTCTCGGCCCAGGCGTCGGCCACCGGCCCCTCCGGGCGCGGACCGGTGCAGTCGTGCACCCGCAGCCCGCTGTCGGGGCCGGCCGTTGCGGGCGCGTCGTCCGGCAGCACCCCGACGACCTGGTGCGGGGACTGCGCCGGGCGGCGGGTGTATGTCGTGAAGGTCAGCCGTTGCGCGGTCTCCGGCGGGAGCACGGCAGCGGCCAGGGCGATCCAGCGGGCCACATCGGCGCTCTGCCGTTCCACGAGCACCACGCGCGCCGACGACGGTTCCTCGCTCACCCTGCGCAGATCGGCGAAGACCGCCGCCAGCCAGGGGCTCCGGGAGACCGCGAAGTCGTTGAGCGCCTGCGGCCCGGAGGCGGCGGAGGCGGGCAGGTGGGTCATGCGGCCGGGCACCCCGCCGTCCGGCGGCGTGGACGCCCAGTTCGGCGACCGCCAGGCCGTGACCGGCAGCGCGTCGCCCGGCAGCCGGGTACCGGCCGGAAGATGCACCGCGTGCGCGTGGAAACGGCCCGCGCCGGGGCCGCCGAGCGCCACCGTACGGCTCAGCAGATGGCTGCCGTCGGACAGTGCGCTGAAGCTCAACGCCTCGGGAAACGAGCGGAGTTCATCAACGGTCGGGTGGTACGGGGCGGCAGCCGGTGGCTCGTAGCCCAGGAGCTGCTCGGCCTCGGCCAGTACCGGCGTGGGTATGCCCGCGCTGACCGCGGTGAACCGAGCACCGCCCTCGTGGCCGTCCCCGTCGTCCTCCGCAGAAGCAGAGGTGTAATGCAACTGCGCGAGGCTCATGCGTAGGCCCTTTTCGTCCTTGCCGCGAACGTCCCCGTAACGTCAGCACGCTCGCTCCGACGGCCGCCCGTCGAGGGCCGGCCGTCCGGGCGCAGCGACGACCCCGGCGGGGAGCAGTCCGCAATCGCGGGAGCGACGCTATCAAGGCGCGCCCCCCCCGCACGCACGCTGCCGGAAGGTCACGCGGGCGACCTCGACGGAGGTGTTCAGCGGATTCTCGCGAAGAACCCCGTGGCTTGGGTGTGTCAAGTTGAAAGCTGATCTTGGTTGTTGGTGTTGTCAGTGGTCGGTGGGGGTGAGACGGCCGTCGAAGTGGTCCTGGAGGCCGACAACGTCACCGAGCTGGCGCTGTCCTGACGCCTGACACGTGACGCGTGATACCCGCCGTTGCCGCGCACCGGAGTTGATCCGGTGCGCGGCACAGTGCCGTGTCCATCCGCGTCCGGTCAGCCGCTCACGGTGTAGGCGACGAAGCCGGTCCAGGCGGCGGGGGAGAGCGCGAGCTGCGGACCCTGCTCGACCTTCGAGTCCCGGACGTGGACGGTAGTGGGGCAGGTGGCGACCTCTACGCAGGAGTCGCCATCGCCTCCGCTGTAGGTGGACTTGTGCCAGGAGAGGGCGACTTCTACGCAGGAGTCGCCTGAGGGGCTGCTGTAGCTGCTCTTGAACCAGGCCAGGTCTGTGGTGCTCATACCGCTCCTCGCATCCGCTGCAACAGGCCCACGGAGTATTCGAGGGAGTGAGCCTGTGAACGCATCCTGGCATACCGCATCTGGAGCGTGCTGACGACCTTTGGGTCGGACATGAAGTGGCCATGCTCCTGCCCTTCGCCGTAGCCGAACCACTTGTTTTCCGGTGTTTCCAGCAGTTGCATGGGGCCGTGCAGTCCCGCATGGCGTTCGCGTACCTGCGGCATTACCTGGATCTCGATGTTTCGCAGCTGAGACAGGTCAAGTACATGGTCGATGAGCTCCAAGGTGACGGCTCGCCCACCTGTGTGTCGCAGGAAGAGATGGTGATGGCGTCGTCGCCAGTGGGACCGCCGCTTTCGTCACGCGCCGCATGCTCATCCGGCGCTCGACGAGCCGCTGTCGCTGGGACGGCCGTCCCACCACCCGACGCCTCACGTGATCCATTTGCCGGTCGGCCTAAATCGTAGCGGCGGCCTGGTCGGCAGTTGTGACAGCGGGCCTACCGCCGGGCTGCATGAAGAACAACAGCACGCCGGCAGCCGCGAAGATCACGCCGACGGCGATGTAGAGGGCGTGCGGTGTCCAGCCGGCATCCAGCAGCCACCCAGCGGCAGTGGGCGCGACGATGGCGCCGACGCGGCCGACACTGATGGCAGCACCGACTCCTGTAGCGCGCAGACGGGTGTCGTAGATGGCTGGGGTCAGTGCGTAGAGACCCGCGATGCACCCGTTGACGGCGACACCGACGACTGCACCGAAACTGAAGGCCAGGGCAAGATTCTCGGTCGAGGCCGCGAACGCCACCACGAGCAGACCGGAGGCGAACAGATAGCCACGGTTCACCTTCACCAGTGCGTAGCGGGCAGCCAGTACGCCAAGGAGCGCGGTGCCGAACATTCCGCCGAGATTGAGCAGGGTGCCGCCGGTGAGACTCTGGGTGGAGGACAGGCCGGCTTCGACGAGCAGGGTCGGCGTCCAACTGGTCACGAAGTAGAAAGCGGCCATCACCAGGAAGAACGCAGACCACAGCACGAGCGTGACGCGGCGCAGGCCCGGTGCCAGCAGGAGACGGAATCCAGCACTCAGCCGGTGAGCAGCGGCAGCGGGGGGAAGCGAGTCGAGTTCCGCGTGTCCCATGCGCCGGGCAAGGTTGTTGATTTTGGAGAGAGCCCCTGGCGGCCTCTGCGTGATGAGGAAGTCGAGAGACTCGGGCAGCAGGAACATCACCAGGGGAATGGCGACCACGGTGGCTATGCCGCCGGCGAGGAAGACCGAGTGCCATCCGAAGTGGTCGATGAGGGTGACGGACGCGAGGCCGCCGACTGTCGCGCCCACCGCGTAGCCGGTGGAGTTCAGGCTGACGGCCAGACCGCGCCAGCGGCGGGAGGCGAACTCGCCGGCGATGACGTTACTGGACGCAAGGACAGCGCCGATGCCGATGCCCGTGACAATGCGCAGCAATCCCAGCTGCTGCCAGTTCTGACTCGTCGCGGACAGCAGCATGCCCGCAGCCGCCAGCGCCAGACCGCCGAGTATGACGGGCTTTCGTCCGATCCGGTCCGCCCAGGGTGCCACGAGCAGTGCTCCCACGGCCATACCGATGAGGCCGCAGCTGAGGAGGAGCCCCAGTGTGCCGGAATTCAGATTCCATTCACTGGAGATGGTCTTCCCGGTGAAGGCCATGACCAGGACGTCGAACCCGTCGAGCGTATTCAGCAGGACACAAATACCGATCGCAGTCCACTGAAAACGGGTCATGGGCCCGTTATCCAGGGCCTCGCGCAGGGGCGCGCTCACCGGACGACTCGCTGGGTGGCATGGAACTCGAAACGCATGAACATGGGAGCACTCCGTTGTCGACTGCGATAGGGCCGACGCCTTTGAACCAGCTCACATCCAGCGGCTCGCTCCTGCAGTCGGCGCACACATGGTCCGAATCCGGCGCGGCTGTAACCAGCCGCTTTTCCGTATGCCGGGAAACCATTTACTTTGCGAGAGAGCCGGTCAGGAAACGGGCACGTGAAGTGCGCGGTTGATGGCACGGGCGCTGGTGAGGACGAGGTCGGCCAGGGCAGCCGGGGTGGCAGAGCCGCAATGCACGACAAGTGAAACGGCTGCGACGACCTCTCCTTGCGGGGACCGCACCGGCGCGGCCACCGAAAGCGTGTCGAGCGACAACTGCCGGTCGCTCACCGCGTAGCCGCGTGCACGAACCTGTGCCAGCAGCCCTCGTAGCCGGTTGGCATCGGTGATCGTATAAGGCGTGTTACGTACGATGGGCTGTTCCAGCACGTCGTTCTGGACGGAGGCCGGTGCGTGGGCGAGCAGGGCCAGCCCCGCGCCTGTCGCGGTGATGGCGAGTCGGCCGCCTACACGCGTGAGTGTCGGGACTGCGCAGCTTCCCCCGATCCGCTCGACGAACACTGCCTCCGTGCCTTCGCGCACGGCTAGCTGCACATTTTCGCGGGTGACCAGCGAGAGATCCTCGAGGTAGGGCAAGGCTCGCTCGCGCAACCCCTGACCGCGTGGTGCCAGCGAGCCGAGCTCCCACAGGCGCAGCCCGATGCGATAGCGTCCCTGGGCGTCACGCTCCAGTGCTCCCCAGGCAAGTAGTTCCCCCAGCATCCTGTGGACGGTCGAAACGGGCAGTTGCGCTTTTCGCGCCAGCTCGCTGAGTGACAGGTGAGGGGACTGGGCGCTGAAGGCGTCGAGGATCTGTAGGGCGCGGCTGATCACAGGTCCCGTACCGGAGGCGCCTTTGGCCTGTGCTTTTGGGCTGTGTTCCGGTCCGTCGTCCCCGGTTGCGCGAGAGTGGTCTTGCAGCAATGGATGACTCCTCGGACAGATAGAGAGTTTACAAGTCGTCCTGATCCGGCCGGTGGATGAGCCGCGGTGCAGGAGGCTGTCAACTGCCTATTGGCGACGTGACTTCCATGTCGGCGATGGTGCGCAGGACACTCACGGCCGAAGCGCGTTCACTGGCGGGCAGAGCCGACAGAAGCTGTTCGTTGACGCGTTGCGCGGGCGGGATGAGGGAGCTCAGAACGCGGTCGCCATCGTCGGTCAGACTCAGCAGAGTGCGTCTGCGGTCTGCCGCGTCCCGCACCTGAGTGACGTACTGCTGATCGGTGAAGCGGCGGACAATGAGATTGACGGTGGAGCGGTCCAGCGAGATGACGGAGGCGAGAGTGCGTTGATCGATACCGGGCTGCTGCCGCAGAGCGTTGAGAACGGCGAATTGCTGAGAGGTGACCTCTTGGGAAACCTGAGCAGCCCACATTGCGGTATGCACTTGCTCCGCGCGGCGGATCAGATGCCCGATGTAGTTCTCCAGGTTCAGTGCGCGTGCCACGGTGCTCCATCTTTCTTCCGCTGAGGTGGTGCCCTCCTCCCGGACGGCAGGCCCATCCGGGAGTCTACGAGCGAGCGGCATTGCCTCGGTGTGCGCTGTCCCGTCAGCGGGAGTGGTGCCCGGGACGTTGCGCGTAGGCAGTGGCCCCCGACCCGTCCACGCCGACTTCGAGGCGTCCGACGCGCTCGATCTCCAGCACCACGCGATCGCCGTGGCTGAGCGGGCCGACACCCGCTGGGGTTCCGGTTGCGATCACGTCACCGGGGTGCAGTGTCATGACGGAACTTGTGTAAGCGATGAGCTCTCGCACGCCGAAAATGAGATCTGCCGTATTGGTCCGCTGCCGTGTGGTCCCGGCGACGTCACAGCGAAGGTCCAGCGTGTCCGGATCCGGGATCTCGTCCGCGGTCACGATCCAGGGGCCGATGGGAGTGAACGTGTCGAAGGACTTGCGGGTGGAACGGTCTTCGCCGGAGCGGACGGTGATGTCCAGGACGCAGGTGTATCCGAAGACGTAATCGAGAGCGTCGTCACGTGAGACGTGGGAGGCGGTGCGTCCGATGACGACGCCCAGCTCGCCCTCCTGGTCGGTCCGCTTGTCGGTGTAGGGCAGGAGGATGTCCTGACCCGGCCCGATCACGGAGGAGTTCGCCTTGAGGAAGACGCCGAGGTCGGCGACCGAGGTGGTGTACTCCATCTCGGCCTTGTGGTCGAGGTAGTTGACGGGAGCGCCGATGATCTTCCCCGGGCGGGGAAGGGGCGCTTCGAGTGTTGCCCCGGCCAGGGGGGTGTGGGGGACGCCGGTGAGGTCCAGCGGGCCGGTGTGGCCGTCGGCCAGGCGCTCGATGTGGCGGTGCAGCGCGCCTTCGGGCCCGTAGGGGCCGGAGCCGGCGAGCTGTTCGGTCACGTCGATGATGTCGCTGCCGTCGACGAGCCCGAGCCGGCCCTGGTTGAAGAGAGTCAGACGCATGTCATGTTCCTTGCTGTGGTGAGCGGTTGGACGTCCGGGATGTCAGGCGCCGGGGTCAGATGCCTCGGTGCGGTACAGGCCGAGCGAGCGCATCACCGGTTCGTCACTGTAGGAGAAGAGGACGGCGTCCTGAGAGGCGGACGCGTTGAGGTGCCGGTACGAGGCCCAGCCGGGGACTGCGAAGGTGTCGTGTTCGGACCAGTCCAGCCGTACGCCGTCGACCACGGTGGCACCTTCGCCGCGGACCACGTTGAAGATCGTGGACGCTGTGTGCCGGCGGCCCGTTCCCTGGAACCCGGGGCGTAGACGCTGCACCCGGCAGCCGATCGTCGGCATCACCGGGCCACCGGTCCAGGGGTTGGTGTACTCCAGCACGATGCCGTCGATGTCGCTGCCCTCGGCGGTGTCCGCGACGGCGTCGAGGGCGCGTGCGGTCTCCTCCCAGGTGTAGCGGGTGATGGGTGAGTTGGGCCCGTCGGGGGTCAGCCAGGCCGGCGTGAGACGGCCGTGCAGAAACTGCCGACTGCCCGCGTCGTCGGGTCGGGTGACCGGCTGCAGACGCTGCGGGTACTTCTCGTAGAAGCCCGCCTCCAGTGCGTTGACCAGGGGGTAGTCCAGGGCGTCCAGCCAGATCATGGGCGCGTCACCCTGGTGGGTGTGGTCGTGCCAGTGCCAGCCGGGGGTCAGCAGCAGGTCGCCGGGGGCCATGTGGACGCGTTCCCCGTTGACGGTGGTCCAGGCGCCGGTGCCCTCCAGGATGAAACGGAACGCGTTGGAGGTGTGCCGGTGGGCCTGGGCGGTCTCGCCGGGGAGGATGATCTGCAGCCCGGCGTACAGGGTATTGACGGTGGCCGGCGGGTCGATGAGACCGGGATTGACCAGCATCAGTACCCGGCGCTCGGCCTCGTGGAGGGACAGTGTCCGCGAGAAGTGCAGCAGGTGAGGGCGCAGGTCCTGCCAGCTCCAGCGATGGGGGACCGCTCGGCTGCGGGGCTCGGCGGGGAAGAGGTTGCCGTAGAAGCGCCACAGCGGGGCGGCGCCCAGGTTCTCCAGGGCCTTGTAGGCGGCGTCGTCGGTCATGGTGGTCCTCCGTACGGTCGGTCAGACTGCGGAATCGGTGTCGGGGGCCGGTGTCCACACCCAGGAGATGTCGTCGAAGTCGTGCGAGGAACGGGTGGCGAGCAGGGCGTTGCGGACGGCGGCTCCCATGCCCTCCAGGTGGCACAGTTCCCCGAAGCTGCGGGCCGTGGTCTGGATCAGGGCCGCCCGTCCCTGGCGCCGTTTGGCATAGGAGGCGAAGGCGTCGGCCGCGTCTGCGGACTCGACCAGCGCACGGCCGAGGGCTACGGCGTCCTCCAGGGCCTGGCAGGCGCCCTGGGCCAGGTACTGGAGCATGGGGTGTGCCGCGTCGCCGAGCAGGGCGATGCGTCCGTATACCCAGGTGTCGACCGGTGCGCGGTCGAACAACGGCCAGCGACGGTCGCGGGAGACCAGCGGCAATGCGGCACGCACGGCCGGGCACGCGCCGGCGAACCGCTCCTCGAGTTCGGCCTCCGTGCCCCAGTCGTCCGACTCGGGCCGGTAGTGGTCGCTTTCGAAGACCGCGACCTGGTTGTACAGCTCGCCACGGCGCACGGGGTACTGCACGAGGTGCATACGGGGGCCGGCCCACACCATCACCGCCTCCGAGGCGGCAATCTCCGACATACGGCCCGTCATCCGGACGGTGGGCAGCGCGCCGCGGAAGGCGACGTAGCGGGAGCAGACCGGATCACCGTCGCCGACCAGTGCCTGGCGCAACACGGAGCGCAGCCCGTCGGCAGCCACCACTGCGTCGGCCTCCAGGACCTCTGTGGTCTCCGCAAAGTGCAGGCGGACGCCGGAGCCGTCCTGCTCGACGCGGGCGACGGTGCGCCCGGTGCGGAGGGTGATGGCGGGATGTGTCCGGCAAGCGGTCAGCAGGGCCGTATGCAGGTCCGTGCGGTGGGTGACCAGGTACGGGTGGCGAAAGCGTTCGCGGAACGCATCGCTGCGCAGGTCGAGTTCGGTGATCCGGTCACCGTTGAGGGCGTCCATCATGACCAGCCGGGGCGGCACGACGGCCGTCTGCCGCACCTCGGCCAGGACGCCGAGCTCTTCCAGTGCCAGGGAGGCGTTGGGGGCCAGCTGCAGGCCGGCTCCGATCTCGCCGAACTCGGCCGCTCGTTCCACGAGCGTCACCTGCCTCCCCGCGCGGGCGGCAGCCAGGGCGGCGGCCAGCCCGCCGATGCCTCCGCCGACCACGGCGAGTTGCGGGGATGTAAAGGACGACGGCATACGGCCTCCTCGTTGAGACGGGGGATGGGCGGCGAGCGGAACGCGGGACGGTGTCTGCAAGCCGGCCAGCAAGTAGTCAGTACACCAATCATTGGTGTACTGACGATGCTAAGTGCAGGTCGCAGGGGGGTCAACGGGTCGAGGAAGGTTTTCCGCAGCTTGCGCGGTGGTGGAGCGGTAGGGAGGCCGGACTTCGGGCTGGTGTCCAGGTCCGTCCCCGCGCTCACGTGCGTCGCTGGTAACGGCGGGGTGCGAAGCCGAGCGTTCAAATCCAAGAACGCCTCGACCATCGAGGCGACACAGACGAGGGGAACGCTGGACGGGCGCAGCGCGCCGTGATGGTTCTCCCGGGTGGTCATGGGGGCGGGATCACCCGGGGCGGGTAGTCAGGGATCTGTGCCACCTGTGCAGTCCCGTACCCGACCCTTCGAGGAGCCGTCGTGAAATTCGGGGTCTCGACCTTCATCACCGACCAGGGCATCAGCCCGACCTCGCTCGGAACCGCCCTTGAGGAGCGCGCCTTCGACTCGTTGTTCATCGCCGAGCACAGCCATGTCCCGGCGAGCCGCGAGACGCCCTATCCCGGCGGTGGTGAGCTGCCGGAGATCTACTACCGCACCCTCGACCCCTTCGTCGCTCTGACCGCGATCGGTGTGGTGACCGAGCGGCTGCTGCTGGGGACCGGCATCGCGCTGATCCCGCAGCGCGACCCGATCATCACGGCGAAGGAGGTGGCCTCGCTCGACCTGGTCTCCGGTGGCCGCGTGATTCTCGGCATCGGTGTCGGCTGGAACCGTGAGGAGATGAGGAACCACGGCACCGACCCCTCCACCCGAGGCCGGCTCACCGACGAGCGGCTGCGCGCCATGCGGGAGCTGTGGACCGAGGAGAAGGCCGAGTTCCACGGCGAGTTCGTGAACTTCGATCCGGTCTACGCCTGGCCCAAGCCCGTGCAGCGCCCCCATCCGCCGATCTACGTCGGCGGTGGCGAGGGCGCGTTCCGACGGGTGGCGCAGCTCGGAGACGCGTGGCTGGCCAACAGCACGTCGCCGCAGGAACTCGGTCCGCAGATCGAGCGGCTGCGCGCCCTCGCCGACCGCGAGGTGCCGGTGACGGTGTACGCGGCTCCCGACGACCCCGAGCAGGTCGAGGGCTATGCCGGTCTGGGGGTCGAGCGGCTGCTGTTCTACGTACCGACGATGCCGGAACGGGAGACGTTGGAGTACCTGGACCGACTGGCCGAAGTCGCTGCCCGGTACCGCTGAGGTGCCCGAGACCGCTGCGCCTCGGCAGTGGGACCGATCCGAAATCCCGAACCCGCCGTGACTGTTGGGAAGACGTGCGATGCCTGCTCTGACGAGTACTGAGGCACGGGAGCGGTTCGCCGCGGCGGGCATCGCCCAGCAAGATCGGGACCTGTCTGCGACATCGAGGCATCCAGCACGTGATCCCGGAGAAGATCAATCACAAGGCCGCCCGCGTGCGCCGGGGTTCACGCGGCGGACGGCCTCTCACCAGTTGCGCGCCGAGATTGACGATCAAGCCTTCGGCGTCTTGATCTCGGCTCCCTGGGGGGTGAGGGCGTGCCAGACACCCTTCAGTGCCTGGCCGTTGGTGTCACCGGCCGCCTGGTCGCCTGCGAAGAGGTAGACCGGGTGATCCTTGATGGTGAGCTGCTTGGTGCCGTCCTTGCGCGTGACCGAGCCGAGCAGGCTGGAGTCGATGCCCTTGACGTTGGTAGTGGCCGGGACCACCGGCCACTTGGCGGCACAGTCCGCGTAGCAGTTCGACACCGGAGGACTTGTGGTGTCCTTCTCGAACGCGTACAGGGTATGGCCCGCCTCGTTGACGATGATGGTGCCCAGCGTCGGCGACGACGACGTGCTCACCGCCCCGGCAGCGCCGGCGGCATCCGACGAAGCCGGTGCGGATGCTGCGGTGGTTGTGCTGCCGCCGCCGGAGGAGCAGGCGGTCGCCAGGGCGGCGACGGCGAGCGTGATGGCCGCGGCAGATGCGACGCGGGTGTGAATCTTCATCGGGGTAACCCCTTTTGGTAGGAAGTAGGAATTGCGGTGAGGTGGCTTGGGTGCGGCGCCACGCCCGGTTGCCCCGAGTCGCACGTGCTGGGGCAAACGCTTCGCAGGGGCAACGACGTCAGCTCAGTGGCGTGTGGTCCTGCATCAGGGCAGGCGGGACCATCCCGTGGGCCCGGCAGTGGAGCGGTCCGCAGGATGGTGGTCGAGGCAGGTCAGAGTGGTCGGGTCGTGGCGACCAGGCGTCCCGCGTGGTCCATCACGGAGATGGATCGGATGTCGGGAAGGCGCAGGGCACTCGCCCCCGTCACGGCGGCGCTGCCGTTGGGGGTGATCGCCCAGGTGGCCGCCTGTTCCTTGCGGCCGTCCACCGAGGAGACCTGGAGGACGAAGGGTCCTGGTGCTCCTGCGGGCAGGTCGGCCAGGGTGACGCTCACCGCCGTGCCCCAGGGCTTGGCCGTGAGCGTGGCACGGCCGGACACGGAGTACCCGGCGGCCGAGGTGAAGGCCGTGGCCGGGCCGGTCGAGTGCCGGAACGGCAGCATCGACCCCAGTCCGAGCCCGGCAACCACGATCAGGGCCGCAGCCAATGCCAGCCACTGCCGACGAGCCCGGCGCCTGCGTGCGACATCGGCGGCGCGGACCTGCTCCAGCAGACGGTCGAGCCAGGCCGACGAAGCCGGGGGCGCCGCATCGGTGTCGGCCTCGCGCGTGGCCTGGGGACGGGGCGCGGACATGCCCGGGGCACGGCGGAGGAGTCCCGCCAGCGGGGCCGAGTGTGCGAGCTCGTCACGGCATTCCTGGCACGTGGGCAGGTGGGATTCCAGGACGCGGCGGTCGGTCTCGCTGAGACCGCCCAGCACATACGCGCCGATCAGCATGCGCACGCCATCGTGGTCGGTGCTCACCGCAGAACTCCCATTTCTTCAAAGGCTGCGCGCAGGTTGCGTACGGCATAGTAGGCGCGGGACTTGACCGTTCCCTCCGGGATCGTGAGCCGTGACGCGGACTCGGCGACAGTCAGCCCCTCGAAGTACAGCGCCTGGATCACGTCACGATGCTCGCCGGACAAGCGTTCCAACGCTGCGGTAATCACGTGCCCCTCCAGCGCCGCCTCCACATCGTCGGCAGAAGGTACAGCCGCGAGTGCCTCGTTGTCGTGGAGCAGTTCCGGACGCCGCTGCTCAGCGCGCCAGCCGTCGGTGAGCACGTTGCGGGCGATCGTGAAGAGATAGGAGCGGATGGTGGCGTGGCGTGGCTCGATTTTGTTGATGCTGCGCCACGCCCGCAACAGCGTCTCCTGCACGACGTCCTCCGCCTGCTCAGAACTGTGCACGTACCTACGCACGAAGGAGAGCAGCACATCGTGGTGCTCGGTGTACAACGCAGTCATCAACTGCTCGTCCGGCGTCACGCTCGATGTCCTCGTCTCGCAGGCTGGGGTCGCTTGGAGCATCGCCGGGACCGGGCTGCAGGCGGTGGACAGTCCGCGCCCTGGGGAGGCGCGGTACCAGATCCGATCCATCCGACTCACTTCCATACCTGACCGCACCGGCCGGCGTTGTCTTCGAGGGCGGCTGCGACATGCGGTCTCTTACGTCCTGAGGCACTGATCGTGTGCCCTTGCGGCTACGTATACGACGAGCCGGCGGTTTGAGTTCACCCGCAGGCAGCGGACGAATTCGGGTTCTCGCCGTCCGTTGGAGCGAAGGCCCGTCGGGGCCCCAAGTAGCAGGGGTGTGCACAGGAGCGCCGACAAAGGGCCGGCATGGAGACCACGGGCGCGCTGGACGGCATCGCCCGGGGCGCCCTGCGGGACCGTCCGGCGTCACACGGACAAGGAACCACCGGGACGCGACCGTTACCAGCCCCGGCGCGCGCCACCCAACAAGGCATTACTGATCGGCCTGCGGGCTGAACCGAGTGGTGCAGGTGGTCGTACACATGGCTGCAAGCCTCTCAACACTCAGGAGAACAAGTCATGAGGAAGAAGAAGCTCGGCTGGGCCCTCGGCGCGGGTTCGGCCATGGTCCTCGGCCTGGGCGCCGCGGCCTCCGGGCTGTCCAGCGCGAACGCCTCGAGCCCGGACACGTCCGCCTCCACCGCAACGCACCCGGTCAAGGTGGAGGTCTTGGCACCCAAGCGCGGGGACAACGCGGGCGTGGAGGGCAAGGGCTGGATCGTGGACCTGAAGCTCTCCTTCCGGGGCAAGACCCTGGCCCAGACCGGCTTCAACGGGCTCCAGCTCACCGGCCCGGCCGCGCACAACAATATCGCCCCCTTCCCCGGCACGTTCTCCACCGGCCAGGACGACAAGATCCCTGGACTGGTCGTGCTGGACTCCACCACCAACAGCACCCTCCCCGGCTTCTCCGGGCCCGGCACCAACCTGGCCAACCTGTTCAACCTCTCCGGCGTCACCAACCGCACCCCGCACAAGACCGAACTGTGGGACACCTGGATCGTCGGCGCTCCCATCGCGGGCCAGAATGTCGACACCACCCTGACTGTGGCCGTAGTCGACGACCTGGACCACGACGGCAACTACAACGACGCACCCAGCGTCGTGAAGGACCTCAATGGCGATGGGAAGATCGATGCCAAGGACCTGAGCCTGATGGGCGTCGCCTCCAACATCGTCACCGTCCCCTTCCATATCGAGGCCGACTCCGCCTGAACCCCTCAGGTCAGGAGGGCGCCGCTACCAGGCCCGTGAACGCCTGCGCGTGTGCCGAGTGCGCGCCGGGGCTGATGAGACGGAGCGGCGGCGCTGCCGTCTCGCCCGTCATCTGGCATTGCACGTGCTGCACGACTGGGGCATCCCGTACCGCAGCTGCTCGCCGAGACGCGGCTGCGGCAGGCGCTGGACGGGGCCGGGCCGTCCACGACGACCGTCGTCACCCGGGTCGTCGCCGACCAGGCCGAGGCCGAGCGGTCCGGCTTCACCGGCTCTCCGACGGTCCTCATCGACGGCCGCGACCCGTTCGCCGAGCCCGGCGCCACGCCGTCGCTCTCCTGCCGAATCTACCGCACCCCTGGAGGCCCGGCCGGAGCGCCCGGTGTCGGTCAGCTCCGCCAGGCCCTTCTGGAAGCCGCCGGCACCGGAGCCTGACCCCGTACGCCGGGAGCCGTGCCCTGCTCACTGCTCCGCCCGGTCGTGACGCGATCCGACTTTTCACCCGTCGGAAGGGCAAGGTGTCCGATTCGGTGGCGGTCGATCCGCGCGCACCGTACAAATCTCCTGACCAATTCCATGATCCATCAGGAGAGCGACAAATGGTACGTGTGCGCATCACGACTGCGGTAACTGCGATGGCGGCGGTGGGGGCTCTGGTGGTGCCGTCCGTGCAGGCCCACGCGGCGCCGCGGTCCAAGACCGAAGTTCCGGCCCAGGCGCAGTCGTTGGCTGCCGCCGGATGCAAGGGGTCGTCCTGCACGGGGAAGAACCCGCACTCCACGAAGTGCGACCAGGGAGCGAAGACCCTCGACCGGGTCAAGTCGGCCGGTGGTGGTCCCGTGGTCCAGCTGCGGGTGTCGTCCAAGTGCAGTGCCGCCTGGGCGTACGTCCCCAAGGGCTTCGACGGGTTCCGGTTCAAGCTCCAGGTCCACAAGGGTGTGACGTACGTGGAGTCCGCTTCGTTCACCCGTGTCATGTATACCCCCATGGTGTGGTCGAGCTACCGGTACCGGGCGTGCGTAGAGCACTACGACGGTGTCGGCGGAGACTGGGCCTGCACCAAGTGGCACTGAATCGCGGGTAGTTGGCGCATTACCGGGAAAGGAGGGCGATGCCCGCCCTGACGAGTGCTGAGGCACGGGAGCGGTTCGCCGCGGCGCGCATCGCCCACCTTGCGACGGCCGACGAGGCGGCCCGCCCGCACCTGGTTCCGGTGGTGTTCGCCGTGGACGGCGACACGGTGCTGCTGGCCGTGGACGACAAACCGAAGCGGACGACGCGGCTGAAGCGCCTGGCCAACATCGCCGCCAACCCGTCGGTCTGCCTGCTCACCGATCACTACGAGGAGGAGTGGGGCCGACTGTGGTGGGCCAGGGCCGACGGTGAAGCCCGCGTGCTCCCGCCGCCGGACCGGTCCTCCGAGGCAGCCCGCGGCATCAGCCTGCTGAGGGCGAAATACGAGCAGTACGCCGACCGGCCGCCCGGCGGACCGGTGGTCAGGGTTTCGGTTCTGCGCTGGAGCGGCTGGCGCGCGTCGTGAGTTTCCCGGTAGCTGCCCTCGCCCCGTGATGTCCGTGCCGTGTTTGTCCGGGCTGCCTCGTCGCGCCGTTCCTGTTCGCGCTGGGGTTCAGGGCACAGCGCCCGCAGGTGACCGAGCAGCTGCGGGAGGTCGCCGCGCAGTGGGACGCGTCCACCGGATGGACCAAGCCGTACCCGGGCGACAGCCGCGTCCTCGCACCCAACGAGGTGCCGGGCCGCGACAACCCGCCGCAGGAGCTCGCCGACTGATCACGGCACGTTCGCGGGGGCCGGCCGCCCGTTTTCCCTGTTCGGGGGGTGGTCGGCCGCCGGGCCGTGCGGTGCGGGGCATGAAGCGGAGCTGCGGGCACGCTTAAGAAATCCTCGATGGACCTGTGGCGCGGGGTGCGGCAGATTTCTCCGTGACGGCAGAGGATGGAGCGCGGCAGCCGGTCGACGCGCGCTGCCATGCCGTCCCTCTCATTCTTCCCCGGGCCGCAGGCTTCCCCCATGCTGCCCCGGTCCGGGGTACTCAACGCCGTACAGCGCAGGGAGCCGCAGCCGTGAAGGCACTCGTGAAGCAGAAGGCCGAGCCGGGACTCTGGCTGATGGACGTGCCCGAGCCGGAGATCGGCCCCTCGGACGTACTGATCAAGGTGCTCCGCACCGGCATCTGCGGCACCGATCTGCACATCCGGAACTACGACGGCTGGGCCCAGCAGGCCGTACGCACCCCGCTCGTCCTCGGACACGAGTTCGTCGGCGAGGTCGCGGAGACCGGCGCCGATGTCGTCGACATCAACGTCGGCGACCTGGTCAGCGGCGAGGGCCACCTGGTCTGCGGGAAGTGCCGCAACTGCCTGGCCGGACGCCGTCACCTGTGCCGCTCCACGCTCGGGCTCGGCGTCGGCCGGGACGGGGCGTTCGCCGAGTACGTCGCCCTGCCCGCGTCCAACGTGTGGGTCCACCGGACCCCCGTCGACCTCGACGTCGCCGCGATCTTCGACCCGTTCGGCAACGCCGTGCACACCGCGCTGTCGTTCCCGCTGGTCGGCGAGGACGTACTGATCACCGGCGCCGGACCGATCGGCATCATGGCCGCGGCGGTCGCCCGGCACGCCGGGGCCCGCAACGTCGTCATCACCGACGTCAGCGAGGCCCGGCTGGAACTGGCCCGGAAGATCGGCGTCAGCCTCGCTCTCAACGTCAGCGAGGAGACCATCTTCGACGGGCAGAAGCGCCTCGGACTGCGCGAGGGCTTCGACATCGGCCTGGAGATGTCCGGACGGCCCGAGGCGATGCGCCACATGATCGAGAACATGACGCACGGCGGCCGGATCGCCATGCTCGGGCTCCCGTCCGAGGAGTTCCCCGTCGACTGGTCCCGCATCGTCACCTCGATGATCACCATCAAGGGCATCTACGGTCGCGAGATGTACGAGACCTGGTACGCCATGTCCGTACTGCTGGAGGGCGGCCTCGATCTCGCCCCTGTGATCACCGGCCGGTACGGCTACCGCGACTTCGAGGCGGCCTTCGACGACGCGGCGAGCGGCCGCGGCGGCAAGGTCATCCTCGACTGGACCTCCTGACCCGACGCCTTCGTAGACGACGCCACCGTAGACAGCTGGGAGACACCCCTCATGTTCGACTCCGTACGCGACGACATGCGTACCACCCTCGACGAGATCCGGGCCGCCGGACTGCACAAGCCCGAGCGCGTGATCGGCACCCCGCAGTCCGCGACCGTCGCCGTCACCGCGGGCGGCCGCCCCGGCGAGGTGCTCAACTTCTGCGCCAACAACTACCTGGGCCTCGCCGACCACCCCGAGGTGATCGCCGCCGCCCACGAGGCGCTCGACCGCTGGGGCTACGGCATGGCCTCGGTCCGCTTCATCTGCGGCACCCAGGAGGTCCACAAGGAGCTGGAGCAGCGGCTCTCCACCTTCCTCGGCCAGGAGGACACGATCCTCTACTCCTCCTGCTTCGACGCCAACGGCGGCGTCTTCGAAACCGTCCTCGGCCCGGACGACGCGGTCATCTCCGACGCCCTCAACCACGCCTCCATCATCGACGGCATCCGCCTCTCCAAGGCCAAGCGCTTCCGCTACGCCAACCGCGACATGGCCGACCTGGAGACGCAGCTCAAGGAGGCGTCCGGGGCCCGGCGCCGGCTCGTCGTCACCGACGGCGTCTTCTCCATGGACGGATACGTCGCCCCGCTGCGCGAGATCTGCGACCTGGCCGAGCGCTACGACGCGATGGTCATGGTCGACGACTCGCACGCCGTCGGCTTCGTCGGTCCCGGCGGCCGCGGCACGCCCGAGCTGCACGACGTGATGGACCGCGTCGACATCATCACCGGCACCCTCGGCAAGGCGCTCGGCGGCGCGTCCGGCGGCTACGTCGCGGCCCGCGCCGAGATCGTCGCGCTGCTGCGCCAGCGCTCCCGCCCGTACCTCTTCTCCAACACCCTCGCCCCGGTCATCGCGGCGGCCTCGCTCAAGGTCCTGGACCTGTTGGAGGCGGCCGGCGACCTGCGCGAGCGGCTCAATGCCAACACCACGCTCTTCCGTAGCCGGATGACCGAGGAAGGCTTCGACATCCTGCCCGGCGACCACGCCATCGCCCCCGTCATGATCGGGGACGCGGCGAAGGCAGGCCGGATGGCGGAGCTGCTCCTGGAGCGTGGTGTGTATGTGATCGGGTTCTCGTACCCGGTCGTCCCGCAGGGCGCGGCCCGCATCCGCGTCCAGCTCTCCGCCGCGCACTCCACTGCGGACGTGAACCGGGTCGTGGACGCGTTCGTCGACGCGCGGGCCGCGCTGGGGCAGTAGCGCCCGGATCCGCCACCCGGGCGCCGGGGTTGCCTCCGTGACCTGGGACAATGGGCACATGATCGATGCACGGCGGCTGCGCATTCTTCGTGCGGTGGCGGACCACCGTACGGTGACTGCCGCAGCCGCCGCGCTGTATCTCACGCCCTCCGCGGTCTCCCAGCAGCTCGCCGCGCTGGAGCAGGAGACCGGACACCGGCTGGTCGAACGCAACGCGCGCGGCGCCCGGCTCACCGCCGCCGGGGAGATCCTGCTCACCCACGCCAATGCCGTCCTGGCCCAGCTGGAACGGGCCGAGGCGGAGCTCGCCGCGTACGGCGCGGGGGACGCCGGTACGGTCACGGTCGCCGCGTTCGCCACCGGCATCGGCCTGGTCCTCGCCCCCGCGATCGCCGAGCTGACCCTCACCGCGCCCGGCATCCGGGTCCGCGTCCAGGACGCGGAGGGCGACGCGAGTGTGCCGATGGTGCTGGACCGGCAGGTGGATGTCGCGGTCGCCGTGGAGTACCGGGGCGCGCCGGGCGAGGACGACCGGCGGCTGACCCGGGTGCCGTTGTACTCGGAGCCGTTCGACGCGGTGCTGCCGGTCGGGCATCGGCTGGCCGGCCAGGAACAGGTGGCGATCGCCGACCTGGAGAAGGACCCGTGGATCGGCCCGTACCCCGGCAACCCCTGCCATGACGTGGTGGTCCTGGCCTGCGAGTTCGCCGGGTTCCAGCCGAGGCTGGAGCACTCCTCGGACGACTTCCGCGCGGTGGTCGCGCTGGCGGGTGCGGGCGCCGGGGTGGCGCTGGTGCCGCGGTCCGCGCTGCGCGGAATGGACCTCACGGAGGTGGTGGTCCGGCCGGTGGAGGGCAGCGCGCCGACCCGCCGGGTCTTCGCCGTGGTGCGGCACGGCGCGGAGGGGCATCCGCTGATCGCGCCGGTGCTCGACGCGCTGGCCGCGGCGGCGGCACGGGAGACGGCGCTGCCGCTGCCGGCTACGCCGTGACACCCGCCCGGGGGATGTCCGCAGTCCTGGCGCGCTCGCCCTGCGGCGGGTGTTGTCCTCAATCGCCGGACGGGTACCGAACTGGTCGTCACGGAACGGGCGGTGAGCAAGCGCATCGGCTCGATCTCCGCCGAACTCGGCCTTCAACCGGACGACGGCACGGTGCACCGGCGCGTGCTTGCGGTGCTGGGGTAGCTGGAGGGCAATGGGGCGGGCTGACGACAGCCGGTGCGCTATCCGGCGTCGACCACCGGGACTCCTGGGGCGAAGCGGTCGACGGCCGCAGCCAGTCGGGTCCGGTCGAGACGCCAGCCCGCGACCGTCCGCGAGGCCAGGACCACGTCCGCGGGGACGCCCGGCACGAATGCTTGCGCTGTGGCTTGCGCGAACCGCCCCTGCCCGGGCCCGGGCAGCGGGGCTGCTCCGGGGCGGCGGGCGACACCGACCCAGGGTATGTTCGCTGCGGACTGCTGCCGCCAGAGAACTATCGCGGTGATGTCCTGCCAGGGCACGTGCGCCGTGGTCGCCCGGTAGCGTGCGGGGGATCCGCCGAGGAGCACCCCGGTCTCGTCGACGCGGAACGCCGGCTTGCGGCTCATGGCGGTGAAGGCCATGAAGAGTCCGCCGCCGCCGAACAGCGCGAGGCCCAGTCCCCGCAGGACGGGCGAAGCGTCCGCCACCAGCAGGATCACGGTGAAGACAGCCGATGTGGCAACGACGCCCAGTGTCTTGCCGTCCCAGCCGTACCGCACCTCGTACACCGGAGACATTTTGTCTGTGGTCATGGGCGGATCATGACAATTCCCGGCGCCGTTGGGAAGAGTGGGAGTTCGTCCGGCAGCGCACCTCACGCCGACCCGGAGCGGGTCCGAGCGGTTGTCGTGCAGGTCCTCGAAGACCGCGACGGCAGGCTCAGCGGCGAACTCGCGGCCGGTCACTGACCGGTGACCCAGCACGCGCGGCCCGGAGGCCCCGGCCCGATGGCCCGGGCGGGATGGTCCGCACGCGCACACCGCCCGCGCCGCAGCGGCCGGCAGCCCGGCGACCGGGCCCGTCGCCACCAGATCCGCCCGGAGCGCGGCAGCGGCCTGCCGGTCGGCGGCCTGCTCCAGCGTCGAACCGGCCGTCAGCTGTACGCAGACGAACGCGACGACCAGCACGATCGGGGTGATCGCCGCACCGAGCCGCCGGTGGTGCGCGGTGGCGGACCTGGCGGCCAGGAAGCCGGAGACCCCGCCCAAACGCCGTACCGGCGTACCGAGTACCCGCATCGCCACCCGGGCGATCCGGGGACCGAGCAGCGCCACCGCGATGATCAGCGAGGTCGCCGCACCCGAGGCGGCCACCGCGGCGGCCTGTCCGCCCTGCGCCGTAGCCGCGCCCGCCGAACCGGCCCCCGCCACGGCCAGCACCACTCCAAAGACCGTACGCACCCGGCCCGGCTCGCCCGGCTCGGGCGCACGGGCCGCGTCCAGTGCCGCGGCGGGCCGCAGCCGGGTGATGGACCTGGCGGCGAGCATCGACACCGGACGCGCCGCGAGCGCGACGAGCACCGTGGCCGTGGCCCCCGCGGCGAACGGCAGCCACACCGGCACGGGCAGCGGCAGCGGGTCCGTGGTCAGCAGCGACCGCATCAGCAGACCCAGCGGCACGCCGCCGATTCCGCCCAGCACCGCCGCGACGCCGGTCACCCGGCTCACCTCACGTCCGACGGCCGACCTGAGCTGCCGGGGCGTCGCCCCGACCGCGCGCAGCAACGCCAGTTCGCCGGAGCGCTGGTGGACCGCCTGGGACAGGGTGGTCGCGATCACCAGGAGCGCCACCATGAGGACGGTCCCGGCGATGGAGGCGAGCAGGGGCAGCAGATCGCCGCGGGCGCCGAGCGCGCCGACGTACTCGGCCTGCCCGCGCTCCGAGCCGGTGAGGATCCGGATCCCGCGGTCGCCGTGCGCGCGGTCGGGCAGCGCCGCTGCCAGTGACGCCAGCAGCGTGCCGGCCGGGACGCCCTTCTCGGCGACGATGCCGATGGCGTCGACCGTGCCGGGGTGTCCGGCCAGGGCCGTCAGCCGCTGCTCGGTGAAGAAAACGGCGGGGGCGGCGCCCCGGTGCGCGGTGTCGGCGACGCCGCTCACGGTGTAGACGCGGGGTGCCCCGTCCAACTGCAATGTCACATGACTGCCGGGCTTGCTTCCGGCCGCTGCCGCCAGCGCGCGGTCGATGACCACCTCGGAGGACGTCGTCGGCGCGTGTCCGTCCGTCAGCCGGTACGGAGTGAGCACGGCGGACTCCCAGGACCGTCCGACAGCCGAAGCCGCGCCCGCCCCGCCGGGTGCGCCGGGCCCGGTGCTCCCGCCGCTCACGGTCACCGGCACCGAGTCGTCCACGACCGCCTTCGCGACCCCGTCGGCGGCGGCCGCCTTCCGCACCACCGAGCGGTCGAGGCGGACCCGTTCGGGCAGATACGTCGTGGCGGTCTTCGGCTCACTGCCCCACGGCTTCGCCGTGTACGTCACCTTCTGATCGGCCGCCACCACCGCGTCGGCCCCCGCATAGCGCTCCACCGGCGGCTGCGCCGGCAGCAGCGAACCCAGGACGAAGGCGAACGCGCCGATCAGCGCGGCGGCGGCCGTCGTCGCCGCGAACACCGCCGCCCACGCCAGGCGATGGGTCTTCAGCGAACGCCGGGCGAGGAATGCCGACGCCCGCCGCACCCCGTGCCGCACATCGGTGCGCGGCCTACGCGTGCCCGTGCCCGTGCCCGTGCCTGTGCCCGTGCCTGTGCCCGTACCCGTGCCTGTGCCCGTACCCGTGGACGTATCCGTACGCTTGCTCATCGCAGTCGGCCGCCGTCCATCGTCAGCACGGCGTCCGCCCAGCTCGCCGCCACCGGATCATGGGTGACCATGACGACCGTACGGCCGTCGATCCGTACCGCGTCCCGCAGCAGCCCGAGCACCAGCGTCGCCGACTCCGGGTCCAGGGACGCCGTCGGCTCGTCAGCGAAGATCACATCGGGCTCGGTCACCAGCGCCCGCGCCACCGCGACCCGCTGCTGCTGGCCGCCCGAGAGCGTCGCGGGGCCCTGCGCGCCGCGCCCCGCCAGGCCGACCCGGGCCAGCAGGTCCCGGCCGCGGGCCAGCACCCGCTCGGCCGCCGGATCGGCGCCCGCCAGTACCAGCGGCAGCACGACGTTCTCCTCGATGTTCAGCGAAGGCACCAGATTCAGGGCGTGCGACTGGAAGACGAAACCGATGCGGTCCCGGCGCAGCCGGGTCAGCGCGGCCTCGGACAGCGTGTCGAGATCCGTGCCCCCGACCCGTACCGTCCCCGAGGTCGGACGGTCCAGGCCCGCCGCGCATTGCAGGAACGTGCTCTTCCCCGATCCCGAGGGGCCCACCACCGCGGTGAAGCTTCCGGCCTGGACCGCGCAGCTCACCGCGTCGAGCGCGACCGTCTCCCGGTCGCCGCGGCGCCCGTAACGTCGGCTCACCGACTCCAGACTCAGTGCGGTCGCCCGCATCGCCGTGATCGTGTCCACCGTCGACTCCACCCGTTCCCTGTCCTGCTTCATGCTCGGCCTCGTCCCTTCTGACCTGGGTAGACGCTATGAGCGAGGGGGTGGCCGGACGAGAGTGCGCGCTCCCGGACCGGGGGTGTAGCCGACTCCACCAGGACCCGGGGGAGGTCTCCACTCCGGCGGCGGGTGAACCCCCGTAACGTGATGCGCATGAGCATCACTCCCGCCCCGCTGACGGTCGCCATCCGGCGTTCGTGGGACGCCTCGCGCTATCTGTTCGTCGGCGTCGGGATGGGGCTGATCGCGTATCTGAGCACCTTTCTGGTGGTGGCGGTCCTGATGTTCGCCGTCGTGGTCGTCGGGCTGCCCGCACTGCCCGAGGCCGCCAAAGTGCTGCGCCGCTTCGCGGAGTTCGAGCGGCGCAGGGCGGCCGCGCGGCTCGGCGTCCCGTTCACGCCGACGCCGTATCCGCCGCTGGACGGTGGTGAACTCTCCGAGCGGGTACGGCGCGTCCTCACCGATCCGACGGTCTGGCGCGACGCGCTCTGGCTACCGCTCCAGGCGCTCATGGGCAACGTCATCGGCTACTTCGCGATGGTGCTGTGGCCGGTCGGCCTCCTCGTCGACGGGGTCGTCCTGCCCGTGGTGCACCTGCTGGACAGACGCACCACCGACGAGTACGGGACGCCGCCGCCCGTGCGACAAGGACTGGTGCTGCGCTGGCATTCCGTCCTCGCCGATCTGTCGGCGAGCTGGACCCGTTCCCTGCTCACCGTCTCGCCGTCCACCGCACTCGCCGAGCGGATCGCCCAGCTGACCGAGAGCCGGGCCGGAGCGGTCGAGGCGCACGGCGCCGAACTACGGCGGATCGAACGGGATCTGCACGACGGCGCCCAGGCCAGGATCGTCGCGCTGTCCATGCGGATCGGCCTCGCCAAACAGCTCCTGGACCGTGACCCGGCCGCCGCGCGCATCCGCCTCGACGAGGCGCAGGACGGTGCGGAGGCGGCCCTCGCGGAACTGCGGCACGTGGTGCGCGGCATCCATCCGCCCGTCCTGACGGACCGCGGGCTGGCCGGAGCGGTACGGGCGTTGGCCGCCGATGTCGGCGTGCCCGTCGCCGCAGAGCTCGACGGGGTGGAGGACGGGCGCCGGCTGCCGGCCGCGATCGAGGCCGCCGCCTACTTCGTGATCGCCGAGGCCCTCACCAACATCAGCAAACACAGCGGCGCGACTGCCGCGAGGATAGGCATCGACCGCGGCCCCGGCATCCTTCGGGTGGTCATCGGCGACAATGGGCACGGCGGTGCGGACGAACGCGCCGGGAGCGGACTGGTCGGAATCAGGCGTCGGATCGCCGCCCTCGACGGCACCACCCGCATGAGCAGCCCCACCGGGGGGCCGACGGAAATCGAAGTGGAGCTGCCGTGCGGATCGTGATCGCCGAGGACAACGCCTTGCTGAGGGAGGGGCTCATCCTGCTCCTCACCGGCTCGGGCCACGAGGTGGTGGCCGACGCGGCGGTCGGTCCCGAGGTGCTCCCCGCGCTGCTGGAACACCGCCCGGACGCCGCCGTGCTCGACGTACGGCTCCCACCCACCTTCCGCGACGAGGGGCTGCGCGCCGCACTTGCCGCCCGCGCGGAGATGCCCGACCTGCCGATCCTGGTCCTTTCGCAGTACGTCGAGGAGACGTACGCCGCCGAGCTGCTCGCCCGGGGCGCCGAGGGCATCGGCTACCTGCTGAAGGACCGGGTGGGCCGGGTCGACCAGTTCCTCCAGGCGCTCGACCGGGTGGCGGCCGGCGGCACAGCGCTCGACCCCGAGGTCGTGACCCAGCTGCTGACCCGCAAGTCGTCGGCCGAACCCCTGCGGAGCCTCACTCCGCGCGAGCGGGAAGTCCTGGAGCAGATGGCACAGGGCAAGGCGAACGCCACCATCGCAGCCGAACTGGTGGTGACCGAACGGGCCGTGAGCAAGCACATCGGCTCGATCTTCGCCAAGCTCGGCCTGGAGCCGGACGACGGCACGGTGCACCGGCGGGTGCTTGCGGTGCTGGCGTACCTGGAGGGCAAGGGCACGCGCTGAGCGAGTCGCGGCCGTTTCCTCACTCGGGCTGGAGCAGATCCCAGCGGTTGCCGTACAGGTCCTCGAAGACCGCCACCGATCCGTACGCTTCGTGCCGCGGCTCCTCCAGGAACCGCACCCCGGCCGCCGGCAGGTGTCGGAGGCCCGCACGGTGGCCGAGCGGCGCGTGTACGCGGCGGTGGCCCGCGCGGCACACCGGGCCGACCCCTCGCTCGCGCCGGCGCTGGCCGCGCTGCTGGCGGTGCCGGAGGGCAAGCGGGTCTCGGAGCTGGAGCGCCTGCGCACACCGCCGGTGACGTCGACGGGCACCGCGATGGTGCGGGCCATGGAGCGGGTGGAGGAGATCTCCGCGTTCGCGCTGGGCCGGGTGAACCTGTCACGGGTGCCGGTGAACAGGCTGTCCACGCTCGCCCGGTACGGGCAGCTGAGCAAGGCGCAGACGATCGAGCGCGCGCCGGAGCCCCGGCGGACCGCGCTGTTGACGGCGGTGGTGCGCCAACTGGAGGCGCAGGCGGTCGATGACGCGCTGGGCCTGTTCGTGGTGCTGATGGCGAACCGGCTGATCAGCCCCGCCCGGCGGGCCTCGGAGCGGGAGCGGTTGGTGGTCAGTTGCAGCAGTCGCAGCCGGGGCGGCAGCCGCACGCATCCGCCTCGTCGCCGGCGGACAGCACGAGTGGGGCGGTGGGGGCGCAGCATCCCTTGCCCTGCCACGCCTCGCGGCCTTCCTTGACGGCGATGGCGGCGATGACCAGGGCGGCGATCGGGTCGGCCCAGGACCAGCCGAGGGTGGCGTTCAGGATCAGGCCGAGCAGCAGCACGGCGGACAGGTACGTACACAAAAGCGTCTGTTTGGAGTCCGCGACCGCGGAGGCGGAGCCCAGTTCCCGCCCGGCGCGGCGCTGGGCGGCGGACAGGAACGGCATGATCGCCAACGACAGGGCGGCGATGACGATGCCCGGGATCGACCGCTCTGCCTCCCCGGTGCCGGTGAGCGCCCGGACGGCGTCGAAGGAGACGTACGCGGCAAGCGCGAGGAAGGAGACCGCGATGATCCGCAGGGTGCGCTGCTCGCGGGCCTCGCGTACGGCGTGGTCACGGGCGGAGAACTGCCAGGCGACCGCGGCGGCCGAGGAGACCTCGATGACCGAGTCCAGCCCGAAGCCGATCAGCGCGGTGGAGGAGGCAAGGGTGCCGGCGGTGATGGCGACGATCGCCTCGATGACGTTGTAGGTGATGGTCGCCGCGACCAGCAGCCGTATTCGGCGGGCGAGGATGTCGCGACGGGCCGGGCTGGGCCCGAGCGATATCGCGGTCATCAGCAGCACCCCTTGTCGTCGGCGTCCACGCACGTGCGGTCGGTGGCGACGGCCACCACCGCATTTCGCAGGTCGTCCAGCGCGTGGCCGAGGCGGGGGTCGGCCAGTTCGTAGCGAGTACGGCGGCCGTCGGGGACGGTGACGACCAGGCCGCAGTCGCGCAGGCACGCCAGGTGGTTCGACAGCCGGGTGCGGGAGATCCCCAGCGTGTCGGCAAGGTCGGAGGGGTAGGCCGGGGCCTCGCGCAGCGCGAGCAGCAGGCGGCAGCGGATCGGATCGGCCAGCGCCCGGCCGAAGCGGGTCAGGGCGTCGAGGTCGGTGGCGCGGGTCAACATGGACAGGACGATACACGGATGCTTGAATCCAAGAAATCCTGAACTATTGGAGGTTGCCGTGCCTCGCCCCTCTCCCATGCCGCCCGCCCTGCTGGAGGCGTTCACCGCCGAGATGACCGCGGCCCGCACTCCGGGACCGGCGGCGCAACGGTGGCGCGCCGCCGAGCGGGCTCACATCCTGTCCCAGCCCTGGCCCTGGCCTCACACCCGAACCCATGGGGTGATGCTCCGCCTCGCCCTGCGTGACCGCGACGTGCGCGAGATCGTCGGCCAGCTGGTGCGCCTGGCCGTCGCTGCTCCCGGTTCGGCGGCCGGGAAATATCCGGACGGCAACACCGGCCGCACCCGGGCTGGGCTCACCACCCCGATGGCCATCCCGGACGACCTCGCTGCTCTGCTCCGCGGGGCCGGCGTCGCGGTCCCCCACCAGCTCGAAGCACCCGCGAAGTAGGCGCACCCCAGCAAGATCAATCTCACCGGGATTCCCTGTACCTCAACTACTCACACCCGGTGTAGAAGTCGCGGGCCTCGTCGTAGTCGCGGACGACCAGGGTGACCAGGGCGATGTGCGGCATGAGACTCCTCGGACAGGGGCGGGCAAGGGTGTCGTGAGCCCATTCGTTATTTACCCGCCCCTGCGGGCGCCGTGTCGACCGCACCCGATTTACCCGCCCCTGCGGGCGCCGTGTCGACCGCACCCGCCATGACACCCGCCATGACACCCGCCATGACACTCGTCCGGCGCGCGGCAGGACAATGCCCCGCATGGACATCAGTGACCTCACGGAGCCGACGGCCCGCGGCCTGCGCCTCGCCGTCTCCGGCCACCGCCGCATTCTCGGCATCGCGGGACCGCCCGGAGCTGGAAAGTCCACCCTGGCCGCACGGCTCGTCGACGCGCTCGACGGTCTCGCCGTCCTCGTTCCCATGGACGGCTTCCACCTCGCCCAGGCCGAGTTGGAACGGCTCGGCCGTGCCGGGCGCAAGGGCGCCCCCGACACCTTCGATGCCGCCGGGTACACGGCCCTGCTCCGGCGCCTGCGCCACCCGGAACCGGAAACCACCGTGTACGCCCCCGCCTTCGACCGTGCCCTGGAGGAGCCGATCGCCGGGGCCGTCCCCGTACCCCCGGATGTCCCGCTCGTTGTCACCGAGGGCAATTACCTCCTGCACGACGAAGGGGGCTGGGCGCCCGTGCGCGGGCTGCTGGACGAGGCGTGGTTCCTGGATCTCGAACCGGCCCTGCGGGTGCAGCGGCTCGTCGACCGGCATGTGCGCTTCGGCAGGCCGCGGCCATACGCGGAGCGTTGGGTGGCCGAGTCCGACGAATCCAACGCGCGCCTGGTCGAGCGGGGTCGTTCCCGCGCCGACCTCGTCGTACGACCGCACCCGGAAAACTGATTCCCGCTCGCGCGGAACGGAGCGCACGGGCAGGATGCTGTATGCCGTGTCGCGTCGCCAGGAGGTCCCGCATGTCCAGCCCGAACCAGCCCGTACCGTTCACCGCCGACGACTACCGGGCCCGGATGGCGCGCGCCGCCGAAACCGCTGCCGAGGCCGGGCTCGCGGGCGTGCTGGTCGCCCCCGGACCGGACCTGGTGTACCTCACCGGCTATCAGCCCGTGAACACCGAACGCCTCACCGTCCTCGTCCTCACCGCCGGCCAGGACCCGGTCCTCGTCGTCCCGACCCTGGAGGCCCCGGACGCCGAGAAGGCCGTCGGCGCACCGGCCTTGACCCTGCGGGACTGGACCGACGGCAAGGACCCGTACGCCGTCACCGCTCCGCTGCTCGACGACCGGGGCCGCTTCGGGGTCAGCGACAACGCGTGGGCGATGCATCTGCTCGCGCTGCAGCGAACGCTCCCGGGCACCTCGTACGTCGCCCTCACCGAGGCGCTGCCGATGCTGCGCGCGGTGAAGGACGCCCATGAGCTGGAGCGGATCGCGGCCGCCGGGGCCGCTGCGGACGCCACGTACGGCGAGATCCTCAAGGTGCGTTTCGCCGGGCGCAAGGAGACCGACATCGCCGCCGATCTGGCCGGTCTGCTCAAGCAGTTCGGGCACTCCCAGGTCGACTTCACCGTCGTCGGCTCCGGCCCGAACGGCGCCAATCCGCACCACGAGGCGGGCGACCGCACCATCGAGCGGGGCGACATGGTCGTGCTCGACTTCGGCGGCCTCAAGCACGGCTACGGCTCCGACACCTCCCGTACGGTCCATGTCGGCGAGCCAACCGCCGAGGAGCAGCGGGTCCACGACATCGTGCGCGTAGCGCAGGAGGCGGGCTGCGACGCGGTCCGGCCCGGCGTCGCCTGCCAGGAGATCGACCGGGCGGCCCGCGCCGTCATCACCGAGTTCGGTTACGGCGAGCGCTTCATCCACCGCACGGGCCACGGCATCGGCGTCACCACCCACGAACCGCCGTACATGATCGAGGGCGAGGAACAACCACTGGTGCCCGGGATGTGCTTCTCCGTGGAGCCGGGCATCTATCTGCCGGGCCGGTTCGGTGTCCGGATCGAGGACATCGTGACCGTGACCGAGGACGGCGGCCGTCGCCTCAACAGCACCGCGCGCGAACTGGCGATCGTCGAGTAACCGAGTAACCGAGTAACCGAGTAGCCGGGTAGCCGGGTAGCCGGGTAGCCGGGTAGCCGGACGCGGCGTCGCGGATCAGTCGTCGGCCAGCACCACGCAGGACTCCGGCGGCAGATGCAGCAGCCCGTCGCCGCCCGGGGTCTCCACCGGCTCCCACGCGGCCACCACCCGGCCCGCGCCGCCCCGGCGCCGGCCGCCGCCCAGGGGGATCGTGGCCGGTTTCTCGTCGAGGTTGACGGCGATCCGCAGATCGCCCCTCCGGTACGCCAGCCAGCGCGCCTGTTCGTCGTGGGCGGTGCGCACCGACGCCAGGTCCGGGTCGCAGAGGTCGGGCAGGGCGCGGCGCAGCGCGATCAGCTCGCGGTACCAGGCGTGCAGACGGGCGTGCGGCTCCCGGGCCGGTTCGCTCCAGTCCAGGCAGGAGCGGTCGCGGGTGGCCGGGTCCTGCGGGTCCGGAACGTCGTCCGCCGCCCAGCCGTGCGCCGCGAACTCCCGCCGTCTGCCGCTGCGTACGGCCTCGGCGAGCGCCGGGTCGGTGTGGTCGGTGAAGAACTGCCAGGGCGTACGGGCACCCCACTCCTCGCCCATGAACAGCATCGGGGTGAACGGCCCGGTCAGCACGAGGGCCGCGGCGCAGGCCAGCAGTCCGGGGGAGAGGGTGGCGGAGAGCCGGTCGCCCCGGGCCCGGTTGCCGATCTGGTCATGGGTCTGGGCATAGCCGACGAAGCTGTGGGCCGGGGTGCGGGCGATGTCGACGGGGCGGCCGTGGGTACGGCCGCGGAAGCTGGAGTACGTACCGTTGTGGAAGAACGCGTTCGTCACGGTCTTGGCGACGGCGGCCAGCGGGGCCGTGGCGAAGTCCGCGTAATAGCCCTGGGACTCGCCGGTCAGTGCGGTGTGCAGGGCGTGGTGGAAGTCGTCGTTCCACTGGGCGTGCAGACCGATGCCGCCCGATTCGCGCGGCGTCGTGGTCCGCGGATCACACCGGTCGGACTCGGCGATCAGCGAGAGCGGACGGCCGAGTTCGGCGGCGAGCGCGTCGGTCGCCGCGGCCAGCTCCTCCAGGAACGTCAGTGCCCGGTCGTCGGCCAGGGCGTGGACGGCGTCCAGCCGCAGCCCGTCGAGCCGGTAGTCCCGCAGCCAGGCGAGCGCGCTGCCCAGCAGATACGCCCGCACCTCGTCCGAACCGGGCGCGTCGAGGTTGACCGCCGCACCCCACGGCGTGTGGTGGGTGTCGGTGAAGTACGGGCCGAAGGCCGGGAGGTGGTTGCCGGACGGGCCGAGATGGTTGTGGACCACGTCCAGCACGACCGCGACCCCGAGGCCGTGCGCCGTGTCGACAAAGCGCTTCAGTCCTTCCGGGCCGCCGTACGGTTCGTGCACGGCCCAGAGCGACACCCCCTCGTACCCCCAGCCGTGAGTGCCGGGGAAGGGACAGACCGGCATCAGCGACACATGGGTGATGCCCAGTTCGGCGAGATGGCCGAGCCGGGCCGCCGCGGCGTCGAAGGTGCCCTCGTCCGTGTACGTACCGATGTGCAGCTCGTACAGGACGGCGCCCGGCAGCCCCCGGCCCGCCCAGTCGTTGCGCCAGGCGTACGCCGAGTGGTCGACGACGGCGCTCTCGCCGTCCGGCCCGTCCGGCTGACGGCGCGAACGCGGATCGGGCAGCACGGTCGCGCCGCCCGCGCCTTCGCCGTCCGCGCTGCCGCCTTCGCCGCCCCCGCCGGCCTCGCCCGCGTTCAGCACGAAGCCGTAGCGGTCCCCGTCCGCCGCCTCCGCCTCGACCGTCCACCAGCCGTCCCGCAGGGGATCACGCCCCATCGCGCGCGGCGACCCCGCCAGTCGCAGTTCCACCGAGTCCGCATCCGGTGCCCATACCTCGAACAGCATGTAACGCTCCTCGTCTCCTCGCCCCCGTGCTCCATGGCCGGCAGCAGCCGCGACGGCTGACTCACGACACTGGATCGAGCCCGTTACTGGCGATTAAGGTCTGGCTCTGATCATTGCCCCGTCAGGTTCTGCTCAATACGCGCTCCCTCTTACGGCTGTGGAGGCCGAGATGACTGTGCCGTCGTTCCCGCCCGGTTTCCTCTGGGGGGCCTCCGCCTCCGCGTTCCAGACCGAAGGCGCGTCCGAGACCGACGGCAAGGGCCCCTCCGGCTGGGACGCCTTCGCCGCACAGCCCGGACTCGTACGCCTGGTACCGGGAACTGATCCGCACACAGAAGTCCTCCGTGGTCCGGCACGGTGCCCCGGAGAGGCCCGGAGCCCGCTGACCGCCCCCCGCGTGATCAATGCTGTGCGTCACACGTCCTGACATGGCCCTCGGCACTCAAGACCTCCACTACCAGTGCTTCTGCCGCTAGCGCGAAGGTGACCTTCCCGAACGCCGTTCGGGATCAGCCGAAGCGCCTACGTTTCACCCATGAGCCGACGTCATGTGCCCCACGCCTTCACAGCGGTCGACACCCAGCCGCAGCCGACCGAACTCGTCGAAGTCCTGAAGTGCCTGGCCGCCGAGCCGTTCTATGGTGCATACAAACAGCGGCTGTGAGACCTCCTCCAGGCCCGTCCGGGCGGACGCTTCCTCGACGTGGGTGCCGGATCGGGGGACGGCGCACTGGCTCTGACCGCCGAATGCGGAGCGCGGGTAGTGGGCGCGGACAACTCCCTGACGATGGCTGCCGCGATGAAAGGCGCGGGCCTCGCGCACATCACTGTCGCGGACGGGCGGTGTCTGCCGTTCCAGGACTCGTGCTTCGACGGCGCATGGGCGGACCGCGTACTGCAGCATGTGGAAGACCCGGAACGGGTGCTCGACGAAATGTTCCGCGTAGTCCGCCCCGGCGGCCGGATCGTACTGGCCGACCCGGACTACGCCACCCAGGTCCTCGACATCGAGGACCAGAACCTCGCCGCTCAGGTTCTGCGCTTCCGCGCCGACGCCGCTCTCCGCAATGGCACGCTGGCACATCGGCACCCCGGCATGCCGGCCGCCCGCGCGCTCGAAGACGTCGCGGTGGAAGCCCGAACCCTTGTAGTCCGCGACCCGACGGCCGTGGACAACGTGATGGGGCTGCGGAGCTGGGCGCACACCGCTGCCGCCCGCGGATACCTCGGCGCTGCCGACGCCGACAGATTCGTGGTCCAGTTCGACCAAGCAGTCCGCGCCGGACGCTTCACCTACGCAGATACCTTCTTCCTGACCTCAGGGACGCTGCCGGCTCCCGGTACTGCCCCCACTCCTTGACGGGGACGTGAATCTGCAACGGACCCGACCGATAGATCAGGTGCGTTATGTTGCTGGGGTGTTGGGCATCACTCAACACTCCAGCACCACACGCTTGGCGCGGCCGATCCATCGTCACGAGCGTAGGAGGGGCCCTCATGCCCGAGTTGGAACTCTCGGCGGGAACCATCGACTACCAGGACTCCGGCGGTGACGGCCCCGTGGTCGTCCTGCTGCACGGCGTCGCCATGGACGGTTCGCTCTGGCGCCACGTCGTCGCCGGGCTCCAGGACGACTTCCGCTGCGTCGTCCCCACGCTCCCGCTCGGCGGCCACCGCCGGCCGATGCACCCGGACGCGGACCTGTCGATCCTCGGCGTCGCCCGGCTGGTGGACGAGTTCCTCGAACGGCTCGACCTGAGCGATGTCACGCTGGTGCTCAACGACTGGGGCGGCGCACAGAGCCTGGTCGCCGACGGCCGCGCGACCCGCATCGGCCGGCTCGTCATCACCTCCTGCGAGGCCTTCGACAACTACCCGCCCGGCCTGCCCGGCAGCAACCTGGTCACCTCCGCCAGGTTGCCCGGCGGCCTGGCCCTGGCCTTCAACCTGCTCCGCCTGAAGCCCATGCGCCGGCTTCCGGTGACCTGGGGCTGGATGACCAAGCGGCCCGTGCCGCCAGAGATCATGGATGCCTGGTTCCGGCCCGTGGTCAGCTCCGCCGGGGTGCGCCGCGACCTGCGCAAGTACGTCCTCAGCACCCCGCCGAAGGCCGAGTTGCTCGCCTGGTCCGAGGCGCTTCGCACCTTCGACCGCCCCACCCTTGTCGCCTGGGCCACCGAGGACCGCGTGATGCCCCTCTCCCATGGCCGCCGCCTGGCCGAACTGCTGCCGCAGGCCGAGCTCGTCGAGATCGCCGACAGCTACACGCTGATCCCCGAGGACCAGCCCGCCGTCCTCACCGCCCACCTGCGGAGCTTCCTCGCCGGCCGACCGTGAAGCACACTGACGAGCGCGCAACGCAGGCAGATCCGCCGCTCAGGACTTCTCGTCCCAGACCATGTCGAAGGCGCGCTCGAAGTTCATGTACCCGAGGCGTTCGAAGGACCTCGCCATCGGTACGTTGCCGAGATCGGTCGAGGCCCGGATCCGTTCCACGCCGTCCTGCGCCCCCAGCACCCTGGTCCCCTCGGCGAGGATGTCGTCGATGTACCCGTGGCCACGCCGGGCGGGCAGCACACCGATGTACGCGATGATCGGGTTGTAGCTGTTGCGCGCCGGAATGACGAACCCGACCGGCTCACCGTCCGGCAGTTCGGCGATGCGCCACCACTCCCGTGGTGTCGGGTACGCGACCAGCTCCTCGTCGTAGTGCTTCTCGGCCGCCTCGCGAGCGCTGAGCCCGGACTCCAGGTCGGCCCGTCCGTGCGCGTCGAGGGTGCCCTCCATCACCGGTGTCATCAGCGCGAGAAGATCCTCCCGTCCGTCGACCGGGCGGAACCGTAGCCGGCCGCTGTCGGCGGGAACCGGCGTACCGGCGCGCCACTCCAGGCGCAGCCGCTCGACCAGCATCCGCGCACCGGAACGCTCCATGACCCGGATCCGGGCTTCGACGGCATCGCGTGCCACCGGGTCCTCGCGCCAGTCCGGCGGGACGTAGCGACCGTACTCGGGCCGCGGGGCACCGGCCGGTACGACCGCCGCCGTCGCCGCCTCCAGCAGCCGCAGGCCCGCCTCGCCGCGTTCGGGCTCGGGCAGGGTGTCGTCGAGGTCGAAGACGTCGAGCAGCAGCGGCACGTCACCGTCCCGGCTCCACCAAGCGATCCGTGCCACCACCCGTTCGCCGCGCAGCGCCATCCACATCCACTCGGGCTGGCGACGCCCGCTCTCCAGATCCTCCGCGAGCTCGTGATCGAGAACGTACGAGAGTTGGCAAAAGAGCCCGAGCTCCTGCGGACCGGCGAGCGGTCGGACAGTCAATTCCCCCGGTGCAGAGGTCACATGATCTCCCTGAAATGCGTAAAGGCCGTGTGGCGATCGCCGGGCGGCCGGCGGCGCAGAGAGTACAACGCCTGCCCGGCAGCCGCCCCGGAATTTCCGTGCCGGTGTTCCGCGCAGGTCAGGAGGGCGGAAAGCCTGGGTTCTTCTGGACACTCCGGGGCGGTCGGCCGACAATTGACCGCGTGACGTCCCCCTTCGAGTTCCACACGTACCCCGCGCGGCTGTCCGATGCCCAGCGCGACCGTGTTCTCGGCGTGCTCAGAGACGGCGCGGCACAGGGCAAGCTGTCCCACGACACCTTCATGCGGCGCATGGAACTGGCCCTCGCCGCCCGGCGCTCGGAGGAGCTGGCGGCGCTCACCGCCGACCTGGAGAGCGAAGGCCGCTGGTCACGGCGGGTACTCCGGATCGTGAGCGGAGTGTCCGGCTTTCCCGGCCGGGTACGCCGGGTCTGGCAGACCGAACGGCTCCCGAAGCTCCTGCTCCCCGCCCCCAGCCCCTACCCCCTGCTGATCGGCCGCGACCCGGGCAACGGCCTGCGGCTCAACCACGAGACCGTCTCCCGGCTCCACGCGGAACTCACCGTGCAGGGCGGCCGTTGGCTGCTGCGCGACCTCGGCTCGACCAACGGCACCTGTGTCAACGGGCAACGGGTCACCGGCACGGTCCCGGTCCGTGAGGGGGACCAGGTGAGCTTCGGCCGCATGAGCTTCCGGCTCTCCGCGCCCGTCCTCGGACCCCCTCCCCGATAGCCGACCGGGCCCCAGGGCCCTTCGTCCGGATCAGGACTGCTGGTGGAGACCGCGCCCGGCGAGCGTGAGGAAGGCCTCGCCGACCGCCTCGGAGAGCGTCGGGTGGGCGTGGATGTGAAGCGCCACATCGGCGGGTTCGGCGTCCCATCCGACGATCAGCTGGCTCTCGGCGATCATCTCGGAGACATGCGGGCCGACGAGATGCACCCCGAGCACCCGGCCATTCCGCCCGGCGACGGCCTTCACCATGCCGCCCTGCCCGTGGACCATGCCCTTGGCCACGGCGGTGAGCGGCATGGTGTTGACCGCGACATCGTGCCCGGCGTCACGGGCCTGATCCTCGGTCAGGCCCACCGACGCGGTCTGCGGGGACGAGTACGTGACCCGGGGGACGGCTGCGTAGTCCACCGCCGGTGAGCGCAGACCGGCCAGCGTCTCGGCGGCCAGCAGCCCCTCGGCGAAGGACGCGTGAGCCAGCCCCGGGGACGGCGGCGGCAGTAGATCGCCCACCACGTGCAGGCCCGGCACGGACGTTTCGAGACGGGACCAGTCGGCGGGCACCACATGACCGCGGTCGTCGGCGGCCAGACCAGCCGCCGCAAGACCGAGTCCGTCCGTCACCGGGGCACGCCCCACCGCGACGAGCAGCCGCTCGGCCCGCACCGTGCGGGTTTCGCCGCGCGAGGTGCGTACGGTCGCCACGACCTCGTCGTCCCCCACGACCGCGTCCAACAGCCTTGCTCCGGCCAGCACATCGATGCCTCGCCTCTTCAGGCCGCGGGTCAGATGGCGCGACACATCGACATCCTCCAGCGGTACGAGCCGGTCGGCGGCCTCGACCAGGGTGACGTCCGCGCCCATCGACCGGTGGAACGAGGCGTACTCGACCCCGATAGCCCCGCCGCCCAGCACCAGGACGGACCGCGGCAGCCCCGGCGCGAACAACGCGTCGTCACTGGTGACCACGCGGCGCCCGTCGGCGGTCAGACCCGGCAGCATGCGCGGCCGGGATCCGGTCGCGAGAACGATGCCACGGCGTGCGACAACCTCCCCGTAACCGTTGATCCGCGCACTGCGAGGGCCGATCAACTCTGCGCTCCCGTAAGCCACTTCGACTGAGGCGTGCGCGAGGTGGCCCGCCACGCCGCGGTGATTGCGCGCCACGATGTCGTCCCTCGCCGCGGCCAGCGCGGGCCAGTCCACCGATTCCACGGCCGCCCTCACACCCCAACGCTCCCGGGCCTCCGCGATGCCGTCCACGAGTTCGGCGGCGTGCAGCATCGCCTTGCTGGGGATGCAGCCGCGATGCAGGCAGGTGCCGCCGACCTTGTCCCGCTCCGCGAGCACCACCTTCAGACCCAGGGAAGCGGCCCGCAGGGCGGTGGAGTACCCGCCGGTGCCACCGCCGATCACCAACACGTCGGTCTCGTTCTCATTCAATTCCCTGGCCCGAGTCATGGCCACAGCCTCTGCCTGCGCCTTGCCATGAGTCCAAGACAATGTTTCTTTGGACCCGATGCACAGCCTTTATGGGTCGAGGTACGGGTACGGGCCGCCGGACACGGTCCACCAGGAAGACGGGGAGCGCGCGGTGAGCCTGCGACAGATGGAGTACTTCCTCACGGTCGTCGAGGCGGCGTCGTTCACCCGGGCCGCCGAACTCCTCCATGTCACCCAGCCCGCGCTCTCCCACCAGATCAAGGCCCTGGAGAAGACCGTCGGCGGTGCCCTGCTGGAACGGCTGCCGCGGGGCGTGCGGCTGACGCCGATGGGCCGTGCCTTTCTGCCGCACGCCGAGCGCTCCGTACGCAGCGCCGCGCAGGCCCGGCGCGCGGCCAGGGCGGCGGCGGGGGCGGAGGGCGGCGAACTGCACATCGCGACGGTGCACGCGGTGGCCGTCGGCATCCTCCCGGACGTCTTCGCCCGCTGGCGCCGGGCGCACCCCGGGGTCGCTCTCGTGCTCCACGAGTACGCCACCACGGAGGCCCTTGAGGAACAGATCGAACGCGGCACCGCCGACCTGGCCGTCGGCCCGCCGCCCGCGCATTGGCCGGGACCCGTCGTCCCGGTCGGCGAGGAGGAGATCGTCCTGGTCGTTCCGTTCGACGACCGGCTCGCCGGACGCACGTCGGTCCGCCTCCAGGAGCTGGCCGACCGTCCTTGGGTGCGCTGCGCGATGGAGCCCGTAGTGCAGGGCCGGGCATTCCTGGACTGGGCCTGCGGCCGGGCCGGCTTCACGCCCCGTACGGCGGTGCGCACCGAACACACCTCGACAGCGGTACGGATGGCCGCGGCCGGAGTCGGAGTCACCGCGGCCCCCGTACACGTGGTCGGCGGAGCGGTCGGCGAGGACTGCGCGGTGCTCGCCGTCGACCCGCCGTGGCGACGTCGACTGGCGGTCTTCTCCCGAGTCGAGCTCACCGGTGCCGCCGCCGCGTTCACGGAGCTGCTCGGCGCCTCCGGGCCGTTCTGCCTCCGGTCGCCCGCAGACTGAGTTACGGCCCGTCCGGGCGCGCCGCCATCACCAGGACGGCCGTACACCGAATGCGCGACGCCGCCGGCGGTGCTCCCCTGCTGAGGAACCGGGCCGCCGCCGACCTCTTCGACCCCTTCCGCCGTGACCAGGGCCGTTCCCTCACCGGACCGCCCGGCTGCCCCGCCGTGGTGCTCGGCCGGCTCCAGGCCCGGCAGGGAGTGCGCGCCCTGCCGGGCGCGATGCCCCGGCTCCGCCGGCCGGACGGCTTCCGCCCGGCCGGCACCGGGCTGCTCACCCGCGGCCCGCGGGTCCTTCTCGTCCGACCCGGCTGAGCAGCGCCACCGGCCGTTCGGCGAACAGGTCGGCCGCCGCGACCGTGGCCCCGGTGAACTTCCGGCCCGCTGCCAGCAGATCGGTCCACGGCCCGTCGTCCGGCAGCGTCAGCTCCGTCCCGCGCCAGCCGCCCGACTCCGCCAGCCGCAACGACAGCCTGGTCACCGCCGTGACCACCTCGCCCGAACGGCAGAAGGCCAGACAGTGTGCGGCCGCCGGACCCCGCGCGCTCAGCGGGGTGTACGTTCCCGACTCGCCGAACAGCTCAGGCCGTTCGCGCCGCAGCCGCAGCGCGACCGCCGTGAGCTCGCCCTTCTCGCCGGACGGCCCGCCCTCGGGCGGGTGGCGGAACGGCCGCCGGTTGTCCGGGTCGACCAGCGCCACGTACTCCCGTTCCGTGCCCTGATACAGGTCCGGCACACCCGGCATCGTCAGCTGCACCAGCGCCGCGCCGAGCACATTGGCCCGTACGTACGCGTCGAGCGTGTCCGTGAACCGCTCCAGCGCCTCCCGCACCGGACCGTTGCCCGCGGCCGGCCCCGCCGCCACGAAGTCCGTCACCGCCCGCTCGTACGCCGGATCCGGCTCCGTCCAACTGGTGAAGAGCCCGGCCTCACGGACCGCCTTCAGCAGTGCGGGCTCCAGCCGCCCCGCCATCTCGCGGGCCGGCAGCTTCGCGCAGCCGTACGCCGTCTGCCAGGCCTGCCAGGCCAGTTGTGCGTCGGGCGCGGCCGCGGGAGTCACCCGGCCCAGCTCCACCAGCAGCCAGGACCACTGTTCAGGGCACTCCGTCAGCACCGCGAGTCGAGCCCGTACATCGGCGCTCCGCTTGGTGTCGTGGGTGGTCAGCGCCGTGCCCGTGGTCGGCCAGTCGCGCGCCAGCCGGGCGCAGAACGCGTGGAACTCCTCCGGCGTCACCGCCGGATGCCCGGGATCGCCGCCCACCTCGTTCGCCGAGATCAGCGGCACGTACCGGTAGAACGCCGTGTCCTCGACCGACTTCGCGCGGAGCGCCGAAGCGGTCTGGGCGAACCGGGCGCAGAATGCGGCCCGGTCGGGCCCCTCGCCCAGCCGCCCCAGCGCCAGCTCCCGCACCACATCGACGGCCGAAGCCTCCTCGGGAACGGAGAACACCGCCTTCGCGTCCGCCACGACCCCGTCCGGGAGCGTCGCCCGGGCCGTCTCCGTGCAGGGGCCACCGGCCGTCACGTAGGGGCGGTAGACGGGTACGCGTACGAGCAGTTCGCGCACGGCGGTGTGCAGCGCCCACGGGGCATGGTCCCGCAGCGCGGGGTCCTCGGCGCAGACGCGTACCGCGAGCCGGGTCAGCAGTGCGGTCTCGGCGGCCAGTTCATGGGTCACCACCCGGTACGCGGCCCGCCGCACGGTCGCCGTCCAGTGACCGCCGCGGTCCCCGGCCGGTCCCGAGTACTCCCGGTAGCGGCCGATCAGTTCCGCCGCACCCATCGGATCGACGAAGAGGCCGTCGATCCGGTGCAGCGCGTCGTACCCCGTCGTCCCGGCGACCGCCCAGTCCGCGGGCAGCGGTTCGGCCCCCGTGAGGATCTTCTCCACCACCGTCCACCGCCCGCCGGTCGCCTCCGAGAGCCGCTCCAGGTAGGCCGCGGGATCGGCGAGCCCGTCGGGGTGGTCGATGCGCAGACCGTCGACGACCCCGTCCCGGACCAGTTCGAGGATCTTGCCGTGGGTGGCGGCGAAGACCTCGGGATCCTCCACCCGCACTCCGATGAGGTCCGAGATGGTGAAGAACCGGCGGTAGTTCAGCTCCGTACGGGCCAGCCGCCACCAGCCGAGCCGGTAGTGCTGGGCATCCAGCAGTTCGGACATCGGCAGCCGGGCGGTGCCGGTCCGGAGCGGGAACGCCTGCTCGCCGTGGCGCAGCACCTCCCCGTCGACCTGGAGCCTGTCGAGCTCGACGCCGATCGGCCCGGCGAGCACCGGCAGCAGCACCTTGCCACCGCCCGCCGCCCAGTCGATGTCGAACCAGCGGGCGTACGGGGACGCGGCGCCCTCGCGCAGCACCTCCCACAGCGCGTGGTTGAGGCGGGGCATGGCGGCCATGTGGTTCGGCACGAGGTCCACGATCAGCCCGAGCCCGTGCTCACGCGCCGTACGGGCCAGCTCCCGCAGCCCCTCCTCCCCGCCGAGTTCGGCGCGCACCCGGCCGTGGTCGACGACGTCGTACCCGTGTCTGGAGCCGGGCACGGCTTCGAGGACCGGGGACAGATGCAGATGGGAGACGCCGAGCGCGGCGAGATACGGCACGGCCTGTCCGGCGGCCGAGAACGGGAAGTCCGGCTGGAGCTGGAGCCGGTAGGTGGCGGTGGGCGTCATGCGCCGTTACGTACCCAGACTGCGGCCTTCTGTGTCACGGAACGCGGCAAAGGGCTCGACCGGCGGTGTCGCCGGCCGCCGGCCGGGACCTACGCGGGCCGCTGCAGCACCGCCAGGCTCCGCCCGGCCAGCGTCACCCGTTCGCCCGCCGCCACCTTCGGCCCCGAGCGGGGAAGAACCCCCGCGGGACGTGCCGTGTCGACCACCACCAGCCACTGCCGGCCGTGATTCACCGGAACGGAGAAGTCCAGCGTCTCGGCGCTCGCGTTGAACATCAGCAGGAACGAGTCGTCGGAGATCCGTTCGCCGCGCGGGCCCGGTTCCGAGATCGCGTGGCCGTTGAGAAAGACCGTCAGCGCCTTGGCGTGCGCGGCCTGCCAGTCCCGCTGCGTCATCTCGCGGCCCTCGGGCGTGAACCACGCGATGTCCGAGAGCTCGTCGTGCGTGCCCTCGACCGGCCGCCCGTGGAAGAACCGGCGGCGCCGGAAGACCGGATGGTCGCGGCGGAGCCAGACCATCGCCCGGGTGAACTCCAGCAGGCTGCTGCCCAGGCCGTCCCCCTCGGCGGAAGCATCCCCGTCCGCGTCGTCCGTGTCGTCAGCCGCGGCCTCGGCCGGGTCGGGCCAGTGCACCCACGACAACTCGTTGTCCTGGCAGTACGCGTTGTTGTTGCCCCGCTGCGTGCGCGCGAACTCGTCGCCGTGGCTCAGCATCGGCACGCCCTGCGACAGCATCAGCGTGGCGATGAAGTTCCGCATCTGCCGCATCCGCAGCTCCAGCACCTCCGGCTGGTCCGTATCGCCCTCCGCGCCGCAGTTCCACGACCGGTTGTGGTTCTCGCCGTCCCGGTTGCCCTCGCCGTTCGCCTCGTTGTGCTTGTCGTTGTACGAGACCAGGTCGTGCAGGGTGAACCCGTCGTGGCAGGTGGTGAAGTTGATCGAGGCGAGCGGCCGCCGCCCGTCGTCCTGGTAGAGGTCCGACGACCCGGTCAGCCGCCCGGCGAACTCGGCGAGGGTCCTTGGCTCGCCCCGCCACAGGTCCCGCACGGTGTCCCGGTATTTGCCGTTCCACTCCGTCCACAGCGGCGGGAAGTTCCCCACCTGATAGCCGCCCTCGCCCACGTCCCACGGTTCGGCGATCAGTTTCACCTGGCTGACCACCGGGTCCTGCTGCACCAGATCGAAGAACGACGACAGCCGGTCCACCTCGTGGAACTGCCGGGCCAGGGTGGCCGCCAGATCGAAGCGGAACCCGTCCACGTGCATGTCCGTGACCCAGTACCGCAAGGAGTCCATGATCAGCTGGAGCACGTGCGGCGACCGCATCAGCAGGGAGTTCCCGGTCCCCGTGGTGTCCATGTAGTACCGCTGGTCGTCCGCGAGCCGGTAGTACGAGGCGTTGTCCAGGCCCCGGAAGGAGAGCGTCGGACCCAGGTGGTTGCCCTCCGCGGTGTGGTTGTAGACCACGTCGAGGATCACTTCGATGCCCGCCTGATGCAGCGCCCGTACGGCCTGCTTGAACTCCAGCACCTGCTCACCGCGGTCGCCCCAGGAGGCGTACGCGTTGTGCGGGGCGAAGAAGCCGATGGTGTTGTAACCCCAGTAATTGGCCAGCCCCGCGTCCGCCAGCCGGTGGTCCTGGACGAACTGGTGCACCGGCATCAATTCGATCGCCGTGACACCCAGTTCCGTCAGGTGGGCGATCACCTCCGGATGGGCCAGCCCCGCGTACGTACCGCGCAGCTCCTTCGGCAGCGCCGGATGGAGCATCGTCAGGCCCTTCACATGGGCCTCGTAGATCACGGTGCGGTGGTAGTCCGTACGGGGCCGCCGGTCGTCGCCCCAGTCGAAGTACGGGTTGACCACGACCGAGGTCATGGTGTGGGGCGCCGAGTCGAGATCGTTGCGCGCGTCGGGCCGGCCGAACGGATAGCCGTACACCGCCTCGCCCCACCGGATCTGCCCCGCGACGGCCCTGGCATACGGGTCGAGCAGCAGTTTGGCCGAATTGCAGCGGACGCCGCGCTCCGGTTCGTACGGGCCATGGACCCTGAATCCGTACCGCTGACCGGGCATCACCCCGGGCAGATAGGCATGGCGGACAAATGCGTCGGTCTCCCTGAGTTCCACCGCCGTCTCGGAACCGTCGTCGTGCAGCAGGCACAACTCGATTCGGTGGGAGGCCTCCGAGAAGACCGCGAAGTTGGTCCCGGCGCCGTCGTACGTGGCACCGAGCGGATACGCCTGTCCCGGCCAGACCTGCATAGGTTCGACTCTTCCACTTCTGATCCGGGTGTCTGGGGCTTTCGGGCTGCTTGTGCCAGATCTTCCCCGAAAGTGGTGCGGCTGCCTAGGACGTCGCGCGGTCCGGTCAACATCGGGCCTCTCCGTGTCGCCCGGAACGGGAATCCGGGGTGCTGAGCCGGGCGTGGGCCGGGTGCGGAGCCCCGGACGGGGTGCCCAATCACTATGAATCCGCTCACTACGGCAGATCTCGCACCCGAGAACGTGCCTATGTCACAGGGGAGTTGACGAAGCAGCCTGCGCATCCTGCTGCACCGGATCCCGCTCGCGGAGTACCCTTCCTTGATCGTTGGTGGGGGAGTGGAAGGCGGTGCGCGGGTGAGCTCGGGAGGGTTCGAGCTGCCTCCAGGTGACGCAGGTCACGAGGGGGAATCCACCGATGCCCCGCCCGGGGCGGTCTCACTTGCGCGGCCCATGGAGATCGGCGCGGAACTGGACTGGGGCGCGGACGCCTGGAGCGAGGTGCGTACGCGCGCCCAGCGGGCAGGACGTGCCTACATCTGGCTGAATCTCGTGGAGCAGCGGCTGCGCGCCGTGGTCGCCGCGGTGCTCCGGCCCATCTACGAGCCGGTCCACGGCGAGGACTGGGTGGTGGCCGCCGCCGGGCCCGCCGGGCAGGAGTGGGTGCAGCGCGCCGTCGCCGTACGCGAGGTCTCCCGCCGCAAGGGCTATCTGCTGGACCCGGCCGACGACAACGTGCTGAGCTTCCTCACGCTGCCGCAGCTGCGCGAGCTGATGGTCCAGCACTGGCCGTGTTTCGAGCCGTACTTCGACGACCGGCGCGAGGTCGAGCTGGCGTTCGACGAGCTGGAGGTCGCCCGCAATGTGGTCTCCCGCAACCGGGCTCTGAACGAGGCGGTCCTCGCCCAAGCCGAGCGCGCCTCGGCCCGGCTCCTGGAGATTTTGGGCAGCGGGGCGGCGGTCCCCTCGTCCGACCGGCTCCCGGTCGACGCCGTCGAGGAGCTGGTCGGTGACCGGTACGCGGATGTGGTCTCCGTCCACTCCGACCGGGTGCGGCTCCAGCGCCAGCTGCCCGCCGAGGACCTCTTCGGCGGTTCGCGCCGCCTCGACGCGATCGGCATCGGACTCAATCTGCTGGTGCAGAACTTCTCCGGCCGCCGGCTGATCCGGCTCGCCGAGTCGGGCTGCCGGGTCAGGCTCCTCTTCATCAACCCGGCGAGCAGCGCCGTCAAGCGCCGTGAGCGGGAGCTGGGCCTGAAGAAGGGCGAGCTGAGCCGGTCGGTGGAGATGAACATCCTCCATATGCGCCGGGTCCGCTCCAAGCTCCGTGATCCGGGCGCCTTCGAGATCCATGTCTTCGACGAGACGCCGCGCTTCACGGCCTATCTGGTGGACGGCGACGGCACGGACGCGGTCGGGGTCGTCCAGACGTATCTGCGGCACGCACGCGGCATGGAGGCGCCCGTGCTGGTGCTGCGCGGCGGTGGGCGCGCGGTGGTCCGGGCGGGACAGGAGAACGAGCACGGGCTGTTCGAGACGTACCGCGAGGAGTTCGAGTCCGTGTGGGCGGACTCCCGGCCGGTCTCTTGAGGGGTCGTTTCCTGCGGAGTCGTTCCTCGGCCGTTGCTCCTTGGCGCTGTTCCTGAGGGGCTGTCCGTCCGTTGTCAGTGGTGCATGCGAGGGTGGTCATCACCTGGGGGAGAGCACCACGAAGGAGGTACGGGATGAGCTGGCACCGGGAGGCGCTGGTCGGCTTCGACCTGGAGACGACGGGCACGGAACCGCTGGAGGCCAGGATCGTGACAGCCGCGGTCGTCGGCGTCGGCGGCAGGGACGGGGAGCCGGTGCGGCAGGACACCTGGCTGGCGGATCCGGGCATCCGGATTCCGGCACAGGCCTCGGCGATCCACGGCATCAGCAGTGAGCGGGCGGCGGCGGAGGGCCGGCCGGTGCGCGAGGTGGCCGACGAGATCGCCGAGACACTCACCGGCTACTGGCGCCAGGGGGTGCCGGTCGTCGCGTACAACGCGGCCTTCGATCTGACGCTGCTGACGGCGGAGTTGCGGCGGCACGGGCTGCCGTCGCTGAGCGACCGGCTCGACGGGGCCGGGATCGGGCCGGTCATCGACCCGTACACCATCGACCGGGCCGTCGACCGCTACCGCAAGGGCAAGCGCACCCTCGAAGCGGTCTGCGTCGAGTACGGCGTGGTGCACGGCGGCGCCCATGACGCGGGGGCGGATGCGCTGGCCGCGGTCCGGGTGGCGTACGCGATAGCCGAGCGGCACGGCTCGGTGGCCGAGCTGACCGCCGCCGAGCTCCATGAGCGCCAAGTGGAGTGGTACGCGCAATGGGCGGCCGACTTCCAGCAGTTCCTGCGCCGCAAGGGCACGGCGGACGCGGTGATCGACGGCCGCTGGCCCCTGCGCGAGCCGGCCCCGGTGACCGGCTGAGGACGCAGCGGCCCCGAGCCGGTCCGTGCTTGCGGGCGGTGCGGGCGGTCGGCGGACGGCCCCGGTCACTCGCGCTTCGGACCTGGGTGCCCGCGTCCTAGAACGGATACCACCGCACCGTCGCGTCGCCGTCGCGCAGTGATGCCACCCGGCGGCGGAACTCTTCGAGTGCCTTCGGGTTGGCCGGCGCGTGCTGGGACACCCACGCGCAGCTGGCCGTCTCCCGCGCCCCGCGCAGCACCGCACAGCCGTCCCATTCGCGGACGTCCCAGCCGTACGTGGTGGTGAAGGCGTCGTACGCCTCGGCCGCCAGCCCGTACCGGTCCCGGGACAGCGCGAGCACCACCAGATCGTGCTCGCGCAGATCGGCGGAGAAGGTCTCCAGATCGACCAGCACCGGCCCGTCCGGGCCGACGTGGACATTACGGGGGAGGGCATCGCCATGGATCGGACCGGGCGGCAGATGCGGGACCAGTGCGGCCGCGGCCGTCGCGAAGCCGTCGCGGCGCTCACGCAGATACTCGGCGTCGGCCGGGTCGATCGCATCGCCCGCGAGCCGTAGCCAGCGCTCGACCCCGCCCAGCAGCTCACGGCGCGGAAGGGCGAACCCGTCCGGCGCGGGCAGTGCGTGGACCAGGGTGAGCAGCCGCGCCAGATCCTGCGGCTCCGCCGGGCGCACGGCGTCGGGCAGCCGGTGCCAGAGCGTCACCGGGTGGCCCTCCACCAGCCGCGCCCGGGGCTCGGCGGCCCGCACGGCGGGGACCCCCGAGGCGGCCAGCCACTCGGCGACGGCCACCTCGCGCTCGGCCCGGTCCCGCAGTTCCGGGTTCCGCACGGCGTCCCGGCCGACCTTGACCACCAGGTCGCCCGCGGCGAACACCGCGTTCTCACCCAGCGCGAGCAGCTCCGCACCGCCGGACAGCCCGGCAGCGGTCAGCACTTCGCGCGCACACTTCTCGTTCATGGCTCCGATTTTCGCATCCGTGCAGGCCCGCTTGACGAACCGATGGCCCGTCAGCACGATGACGAGAACCACCTGAGCGGCCAGAACGGTATGAAGCCTATCGAATGACGCAAGGGGGCAAATTCGTGACATTAGCGAGTGCGACCGTAAAATCCGGGACACACGGCCCGCCCGGCAGTCCACACGACAGGCAGCACCGGCCGGTCAACCGGAGCGCCGGCTCCTGGTTCCTGGTGCTGCCCACGCTGATCCCGATCCTCATCCTCAGCGTCGGCCCGCTCCTCTACGGCATCGCGCTGGCTTTCACCGACGCGCAGTCCGGCCGCACCCGCTCCACCCAGTGGGTGGGCGGGCTGAACTTCCAGGACCTGCTCCACGACACCCTCTTCTGGGAGTCCTTCCGGATCGGTCTCCTGTGGGCGGTCGGCGTCACGGTCCCGCAGTTCGTGCTGGCGCTCGGCCTCGCCCTGCTGCTCAACCAGAATCTGCGGATGCGCTGGCTGGCCCGGGCGCTGGCGATCATTCCGTGGGCGATGCCCGAGGTGGTCGTCGGCATCATGTGGCGGCTCGTCTACAACCCGGACGCGGGGGTGCTCAACGAGACCATCCGCGATCTCGGCCTCGGCGACGGCCGGGCCTGGCTCACCGGACTCGCCACCGCCCTGCCCGCCGTGATCGTCGTGGGCGTCTGGGCCGGCATGCCGCAGACCACCGTCGCCCTGCTGGCCGGGCTGCAGAACACCCCGCACGAACTCCACGAGGCCGCCGCGCTGGACGGGGCGGGCGCCTGGCGCCGCTTCCGTACCGTCACCTGGCCCGCGCTCAGACCCGTCGCGCTCTCCATCACCGCGCTCAACTTCATCTGGAACTTCAACTCCTTCGCCCTGGTCTACGTACTGACCAGCGGCGGACCCGGCGGCCGTACCCGGCTGCCGATGCTCTTCGCCTACGAAGAGGCATTCCGCTACGGACAGTTCGGCTACGCCGCGGCGATGGGCTGCGTGATGGTCGCGGTGATCTCCGTGATCCTCGCCGGGTATCTCGTCGGCCGGCTCAGGGGAGGCGAGGACCGGTGAGCGCGCGTACCCGCAGATCCGCACGTGCCGGACAGTACGTCGCACTGCTCGGCTATCTCGTCTTCCTGGCGTTCCCGTTCCTGTGGCTGATCTCCACCGCCTTCAAACCGGCGCGCGAACTGGGCTCCCTGCACCCGACCTGGATCCCCGAACATCCGACGCTCGACAACTTCCGCGCGGCGTTCGACGAGCAGCCGCTGCTCCAGGCCGCCACCAATTCGCTGACCGTCGCCCTCTGCGCCGCCGTCGTCGCGGTCCTCGTCGCCACGCCCATGGCGTATGTGACGGCCCGCCACCGCTCCAGGCTCTCGACGGCCACCACGGGCTGGGTCGTGGTCAGCCAGGCGTTCCCGTTCGTCCTGCTGATCATTCCACTCTTCCTGGTCCTGAAGAACCTCCATCTGATCAACACCCTGTGGGGGCTGGCCATGGTGTACGTGGTCTGGGCGCTGCCGTTCGCGCTGTGGATGCTGACCGGATACGTACGGGCCGTGCCCGCCGAGCTCGAAGAGGCCGCCGCGGTCGACGGCGCGGGCCGGCTGCGTACGCTCGTCTCGGTCACCGCGCCGCTGCTGGCCCCCGGCATCGTCGCCACGGCGCTCTTCGCGTTCATCACCGCGTGGAACGAGTTCTTCTTCGCGCTCGTCCTGCTCAAGACACCGGAGAAGCAGACCTTGCCGGTCGTACTGACCCACTTCCTCGGCGCGGAGGGCGCGGCCGATCTCGGGCCGCTCGCCGCCGCCGCGTTCCTCGCGACCCTTCCCTCGCTGGTCGTCTTCGCGCTCATCCAGCGGCGGATCACCGGTTCCATGCTGGCCGGGGCGGTGAAGAGCTGATGCGCGCACGGGTACGGACGACCGCCGCCGCCGCGGCCACCGCGCTGGCTCTGCTGCTCACCGGCTGCGCTGGGACGGGCGACGGCAGGGGCGACGACGGGCGGACCGAGCTCAGCTTCCAGTCACTGGCCTGGCAGAAGGAGTCCGTCGACGCCAACAAGCAACTGGTGAAGGAGTGGAACGCGACCCACCCCGACATCCACGTCACCTACGTCCAGGGCAGCTGGGACACCGTCCACGACCAGCTGCTCACCTCCTTCGAGGGCGACGAGGCCCCGGACGTCATCCATGACGCCTCCGACGACCTCGCCGACTTCGCGTACGGCGGCTACCTCGCGGATCTGCGCACGCTCCTCCCGGACCGGCTGACCGCCGACATCCCGCAGCAGAGCTGGCAGACCACCACCTTCGGCGACGGCGTCTACGGAGTGCCGTTCCTCCAGGAACCCCGCGTACTGATCGCCAACACCAGGATCCTCAAGGAGTCGGGGGTCCGTATCCCCACCCCTGCCACCCCTTGGAGCTGGACCGAATTCCGGGAGGTCACCAAGGAGCTGACCGGCAAGGGGAGATACGGCGTCGCCTGGCCGCTGAAGGAGCCGGTCTCCGTCACCCTCAACCTCGGGCTCTCCGCCGGCGGCCGGCTCTTCCACCGCGACGCCGACGGCAAGGTGACCATCCGCGCGGACGAGGGCGACCAGGTCGTCCCCGGCACCATTCACGACCAGGTGAACACCGACCACAGCGCCGCACGCACCACGCTCGGCATGGGCGGCTCCGACACCCTGCCGGGATTCTTCGGCGGCAAGTACGCGATGGTTCCGCTCGGCTTCTCGTACCGCCAGCAGGTCGTCGAGCAGGCCCCCGAGGGCTTCGAGTGGACGGTGCTGCCCGCCCCCGTCGGCAGCGGGGGACTCGCCCAGGGGGTGAGCCCGCAGACCCTCTCCGTCTCGGAGGCCAGCCCGCACAAGAAGGAGGCCGCGCAGTTCATCGACTTCCTGCTGCGACCGCCGAACATGGTGCGCCTCGCCAAGGGGGACTGGATGCTCCCGACCGGCACGGCGGCCCTGGCGGACCCGGCCCTGCACACCGACAAGGACGGCTGGTCGACCGGTGTCGAGGTCGCGAAGGGACTCCGGCCGGCGCCCGCCCAGGCGGTCCGCGGCTACCCGGAATGGAAGGACAAGGTCGCCACGCCCGCCCTCCAGGAGTACTACAGCGGGGCGATCGGGGCGGCGGAGCTGAGGAAGCGTCTGGTGGACGACGGGAACCGGGTGCTGGCCCGCTATCAGCGCTGAGACGGCCCCGAAGGGCGAGCACCGCCCGCCACCCGGGGCCGAACCGTGCGGGTGACGGGCGGGGGTGGAATCAAGCCGAGTCCGCGCCCGCCCGGGGGCGCCGCCCCGTTGCCTCTTCCCGCCTGCGAAGAGTGCCGGTCGTCGACGCGGGAGCGGCAAGCTCCTTACCCGGGACGGGTGTTGCGACGGTCGTGTCCGACGTGGGCGAGGCTGGCCGGTTTCTTATTACGAAGCCTTGTTGAATAAGTCACAGCCGCGTGAGGGTCTTGATCTGAGCGCGTCAATCGGCGAGGGTTTCGAGCCAACCCCCGGAGATATTCCGACCGGGGGTCAATCCCCCCACAAAGAATGACGAGGAGACCCCTCTTCATGGCAATTCACAAGCGCGCACGCCGGATCAAGCTGACCGCGGCGATAACCGCCGTGGCCGCGGCCGTCGGAGTCACCCTGATGGGCAGCTCCCTCGCCGGAGCCGCTCCGGCTCCCGCGACGGGCATCGTCTACGGTGCGGACGCGGCGAACGCCGTATCGGGCAGCTACATCGTGATGCTGGACCACAAGGCCGATAAGGCGAAGCTCGCCAAGGAGTACGGCGGCAAGCTCGAGCGGAACTACAGCTCCGCCATCAACGGCTTCTCCGCCAGCGGCCTCACGCTGACCGAGGCCGAGCGCCTGGCCGCCGACCCGGCCGTCTCCAAGGTCGTCCAGAACAAGAAGTTCCACATCGACGCCACCCAGCAGAACCCGCCGTCCTGGGGGCTGGACCGGATCGACCAGACCGAGACGGCCGGCGACGACGCGTACACCTACCCGGACAGCGCGGGCGAGGGCGTCACCGCGTACGTCATCGACACCGGTGTCCGCACCACGCACAACGAGTTCGAGGGCCGGGCCGGCTCGGGTTACGACGCCGTCGACGACGACGACAGCGCCGACGACGGCAACGGCCACGGCACGCATGTGGCGGGCACCATCGCCGGTGCGACCTACGGGGTCGCCAAGAAGGCGAAGATCGTCGCGGTCCGGGTCCTCGACGACTCCGGCTCGGGCACCACCGAGCAGGTCGTCGCCGGCATCGACTGGGTCACCGAGCACCACGAGGGACCCTCCGTCGCCAACATGAGCCTCGGCGGCAGCGCGGACGAGGCGCTCGACGCCGCGGTCCAGAAGTCCATCGCCTCCGGAGTCACCTTCGCGGTGGCCGCCGGAAACGACTCCGCCGACGCGAGCGACAGCTCCCCGGCCCGCGTCCCGGAGGCCATCACGGTCGCCTCGTCCACAGTGGACGACGAGCAGTCGTCGTTCTCCAACTACGGCTCGATCGTGGACATCTACGCCCCCGGATCGGGCATCACCTCGTCCTGGAACGACAGCGACGACGGCTCCAACACCATCTCCGGTACGTCCATGGCGACCCCGCACGTCGTCGGTGCCGCCGCCGTCTACCTCTCCGGCCACCCGGACGCCACCCCGGAAGAGGTCGCCACGGCCCTGACCGACGGTGCCACCCCCGACGCGATCTCCCACGCGACCGAGGGCACACCGAACAAGCTGCTGAGGGTCGTCGAGTAACCGCCCCCGCAGCCGTGACCGGGCAGCAAACGCCCGGCGCGACGGAATCGGCGGCCGCCGCGCCCTCCCCCACGGGGCGCGGCGGCCGCACCGCGCGAAGCGATCGTCCTATGGTGTGCCCATGACGATGTACGCGGCGCTGCTGCGCGGAATCAACGTGAGCGGCCACAAGAAGGTTCCGATGGCCGAACTCCGCACACTGCTCACCGAACTGGGCCACCGCGACGTCCGCACCCACCTGCAGAGCGGCAACGCCGTGTTCAGCAGTCCGTCGGACGACGAGAACGCACTCGCCGCCGAACTGGAACGGGCCATCGAGAAACGGTTCGGCTTCCCCGTCCCCTGCCTGGTCCGGGACGGCGCCTACCTCGCGGCAGTTGCGGCGGCCTGCCCCTTCCCGGCCGCCGAACTCGAAGGCAGACAACTGCACATCACCTACTTCGGACAGCCCGTCGACGCCGAACGCTTCGCCCGGATCGATCCGGCGGCCTACCTCCCCGAGGAGTTCCGGCTCGGCGACCGCGCGCTCTACCTCTACGCCCCCGAGGGACTGGGCCGCTCCAAACTCGCCGACGCACTGTCCCGGCCCGCCCTAACCAAGGGCCTCACGGCCACCTCGCGCAACTGGAACACCGTGGTCAAGCTCGTGGAAATGACCGCACACGACGGAGCCCGCACATGAGCGAACCGTCCCCCGCGGTGGCCGCGGCCGTCGAGGGCGAGCTCCGCCTCCTGGACCCGGCGGTACGAGCCTCCGCCGAACTCCTCTCCCGGGTACTGCACCCCGAGTACCGCGAGATCGACTCCACCGGCCGGGTCTGGGACCGCGACATGATGATCGCCTCGCTCACCGGGGACGACGCCCCGCACCCCGGCCCGCTCACCGCGTCCCGGATGCGCGGAGTCCAGCTGGACGGCCAACTCGTCCACGTCACCTACGACACCGAGGTGAAGGGGCTCTTCGCCCACCGCAGTTCGCTGTGGCGGCTGAACGGCGTGGGCTGGTTGCTCTACCTCTGATCTTGGCCAGTGCTCCGCCCTTCAGGTCGGGGGTGAAGGCCATCTTTGGCTCGGAGGCGCGGAGTGCCGGAGTGCTCTTCGTCTCCGGGGTGACGGTCAGACGGGGCGCTGCTGGTTTTCGATGTACTGCTTGACGACGGTCAGGGGTGCCCCGCCGCATGATCCTGCGAAGTATCCGGGGCCGGTCAGCTGGGCGGTGCCGTATCCGAGACGGCGTACGGGCAGCTCGCCACCGAGCAGGAACACATCGCCGTGCGGCTGTGACGTGGAAGACATGATGGGAACACTAGTCCCCCTCGATGATCCGATCTTCCGTCCTATGCTGAGGTGTCGTCGGCCCTTCGGGGGACCGTTGTGCCGACCTGTGCGGCCGTGGACGGGAGTGGGGATGCGCTACATCATCATCGGGGCGGGCGCCGTCGGCGGCGTCCTCGGGGGACGGCTGTCCGAGGCCGGCCACGACGTCGTGCTCGTCGCACGCGGTGCGCAGTACGAGGCGTTGCGCGCCGGCGGGCTGCGGCTCGTCACGCCCGATGGGTCGTCCACCCGTCCGATCCCCGTCATCGACCGCCCCGAGGCGCTCGAACTGACCGCGGACGACGTTCTCGTGCTCGCCGTGAAGACGCAGGACAGCACGGCCGCCCTCGATGCCTGGAGCGTCCGGCCCGTCGCGGGCGGCTCCACGGCGGGCGAGCGGCTGCCGCTGATCTGCGCGCAGAACGGGGTGGAGAGCGAACGCCTCGCACTGCGGCGCTTCCGGCGCGTGTACGGCATGTGCGTCTGGCTGCCCGCCACCTTCGTCGAACCCGGCGAGGTCTTGGCCGCCGGAACGCCCCTGACCGGCGTTCTGCACCTGGGCCGCTACCCGGCGGGGACCGACGAGACGGCCCGCCTGATCGCCGCCGACCTGGAGAAGTCGAAGCTGCTGGCCCCGGTCGTGCATGACGTGATGCGCTGGAAGTACGGCAAGCTGCTCTCCAACCTCGCCAACGCGATCGAGGCCGTCACTGGCCCGCTCACCGGACAGGACGCGTCCGCGCTGCTGGAGCGGGCACTCGCCGAGGGGCGGGCCGTGCTCGCGGCCGCCGGCATCGATCCGGTCAGCCGGGAGGACCAGGCCGCGGCGCGGGCCGGTCTCCGCCTCGAACCGTTCGACGGCTCCCCTCGCGGCGGCTCGTCCTGGCAGAGCCTCAGCCGGGGCACAGGCACGATCGAGGCCGACTACCTCAACGGCGAGATCGTGCTGCTCGGCCGCCTCCACGGCGTACCCACGCCGGTCAACGACGTACTTCGCCGCACCGCGAACACGTTCGCGCGCGAGCGCCGGGAGCCCGGCTCGATGCCCGTGGCCGAACTGGTCGCCTTCGTCGACGCCGCCACCTGAAGCGGCGGGCCCGGCCGTCGTCGCCTTTCTTCAATGCCGTTGTCAGTGGCCCGTCCTAGTCTGGGACGCATGAAGATCGAGCATGCTCACATGACCGAAGTCGCCGGCGAGGCGGTCCGCATCGCGCGTTCCATCACCACCGATCAGCTCGGACTGCCCACTCCCTGTGGCGACTGGGACCTGCGTGAACTCATCAACCACTGGGTGCTCTACACCTCCCACGGCCTGGAGCACCGCGCCCTGGACAAGGATCTCCCCGACGAGCTCACCACCCGCGACTTCACCGCCGACGCCGACTGGGCGCAGCAGTACGCGGCACAACTGGACCGGGCCCTCGCCGCCTGGTCGGACCCGGTGGTCTGGGAGGGCGAGGTCGACCTCGGGAATTCCACGACGCCCGCTGCCGAGACAGCCGCGATGCTCATCGAGGAGATGGCCCTGCACACCTGGGACGTGGCCCGCGCCGTCGGCGAGGAGCTCCGGCTCTCCGACGCCGCGGCCGCCTATGTCCTCGATGCCGTCGACGGCAACGCCGCGCTCTACCGGCAGTACGACGGCTTCGCCGACGAGGTGACGGTGCCCGGATCGGCGTCGCTGCTCCAACGGGCGCTGGCCCACAGCGGACGCGACCCGCACTGGACCGCGGCCTGAGAGCGGTTCGTCCCCAGTTGGTCCTCGGCGCGGAAGCGGCCCGGAAGCGGTCCGGCGGACGGGCGCCGGGCTACGCGGTGAGCGTGACCGCCCGGGCGCGCGGGACGCGGGCCTCGTCGTACCGGGTCAGCAGCAGCCGTGCCAGCTCCGGTGACGCGCCGAGGACATCGGCCAGCACGTCCGCCCCGGCCGCGCCCGCGGCGATGCGGTCCGGGAGCCGGCCGGGTGCGATGACATAGGGAGCCACCGCCACCCGCCGTACGCCCTCGGCACGTAGGGTCCGTACGGCTTCCTCGGTGCGGGGGAGGGATGCGGAGGCGAACGCAGGCCGCACGGCGCACCAACCGGTGTGCCGCAGCTCCCGCGCGATTTCAGCGATCACTGCGATCGCCTCCGGGTCTGTGGAGCCCGCCGAGGCCAGGACGAGCCCGGTCGAGCCGCGGTCACCGGGACGGATCCCGGCTTCGTGCAGCCGTCGTTCCAGTGCCGAGTTCAGCAGGGGTGACGGGCCGAGCACCTCGGCCTGCCGGATGCGCATCCGAGGCAGCCTGGTCCGGGCCTCGTGCAGCACCGTCGGGATGTCGGACTTGGCGTGGAAGGCCCGGGTGAGCAGGAGGGGGAGCGCGATGACGGCCCCCGCCCCCTGTGCGGCCAGCCGCTCCAACACCCTCGGCACCGACGGTGCGTTGAAGTCCAGGAAGCCGGTCTCCACGCGCAGCCCCGGCCGCAGCGACCGCACCCGCGCGGTGAGCGCGTGCACGGTCGCCGCGTGCCGCGGGTCGCGGCTGCCGTGGGCGATGACGAGGAGGACCGGGGCGGACATGGCGTGGCTCAGTTCTTGACGAGGAGACCGCGGCTGCGCAGCACCCACCGCTCCAGCGGACTGAAGATCAGCAGGTCGATCGCGATGCCGACGAACAGGATCAGGATGATGGCCAGGAAGATGCCGGGCATGTCGGCGTTGTTGCGGCCGTTCTCCAGCAACTGCCCGAGCCCGAGCCCGAGGTCGGGGGAGGACGCGATGATCTCGGCGGCCATCAGCGAGCGCCAGGAGAACGCCCAGCCCTGCTTCAGACCGGCCAGATAGCCGGGCAACGCGGCCGGCAGCACGATGTGCCAGGTTCCGCGCAGCCCGGTCGCACCGAGCGTGCGGCCCGCCCTGAGGAACAGCGGCGGCACCTGGTCGACGCCGGATACCAGCCCGTTGGCGACCGAGGGGACGGCGCCCAGCAGGATCACCGCGTACATCATCTTGTCGTTCAGCCCGAGCCAGATCACGGCGGGCGCCACCCAGGCCACCGACGGCAGGGACTGCAGCCCGGACAGGATCGGGCCGATCGCCGCCCGTACGAATTTCACCCGGGCGACCAGCAGACCCAGCGGCGTACCGATGGCCACGGCCAGCAGGAAGCCGAGCAGACCGCGCGAGATGCTGGTCCAGACGACGCCCAGGAGCGTCCCCTGCAGCCACATGTCGGCCACGCTGTTCCACACCGCACCCGGTGAGGGCAGCTTGTAGTCGTCGGTGACCCTGGCCTCGACGAGCAACTGCCAGACGACGACCACCAGCGCCACGGCGAGCACCGGCGGCAGCACCTTGCGGAGCAGCACCTCGCGCACCGGGGTGCGGCGCACCTGCACGGCGTCCAGCGCGTCGAGCCCGGCCTCCAGCCCGGCCAGATCGTCGGGCTTGGTGTCAGTGCCGGCCATGACGGCGGATCTCCCCACGCAGTTGTTCGGTGATCTCAAGGGACAGTTCCGCCACAGCGGTGTCCTCGATACGGCGCGGCTGATCGATGTCGACCGGCCACTGGCGGGCGATCCGGCCGGGCCGGGACGACAGCAGGACGACGCGCCCGGCGAGCCGTACCGCCTCGCGCACGTTGTGCGTGACGAAGAGGACCGAGACCTTCGTCTCGCGCCAGATCCGGGTCAGCTCGTCATGCAGCACGTCCCGGGTGATGGCATCGAGCGCGGCGAACGGCTCGTCCATCAGCAGCAGTTGACTGTCCTGGGCGAGCGCCCGGGCCATGGCCACCCGCTGCCGCATGCCGCCCGAGAGCTCATGCACCCGTTTCCCGTACGACCCGCCCAGCCGTACGAGTTCCAGCAGCCGCTCCGCCTCCGTGCGGCGCTCCGACTTGGGTACGCCGCGCAGCCGCAGCGCGAGTTCGATGTTCTTGCCCGCGGTCAGCCACGGGAACAGGGCGTGCTCCTGGAACATCAGGGCCGGGCGCCCGCCGGGGGTCTCGATGGATCCCGCGGTCGGGCGGTCGAGCCCGGCCACCAGGTTCAGCAGCGTCGACTTTCCGCACCCGGAGGCTCCCAGGAGGGTGACGAACTCGCCTGGTGCGACATCGAGCGTGATGTCGTCCAGGACGAGCTGCTGCCCCGTCGGTCCGCCGAAGGACTTGGAGACATGTGCGATACGAGCGGCGTGCCCGACCGAGACACGGTCCCCGGCCTCGGTGAGAGTGGTCGCCATGGTCGTCACCTCCTGGGAGTCTGTGAGCGGGTGCTTACTTGACGCCGAGACCGGCGTCGGCCACCTCGGGCCTGCCCGCGGCCTTGAGGATCTTGTTCAGCGGCTTCAGGTCGTAGATGCCGTTGAGGTCCGGCTTCTCCAGAAGGCCCGCCTTCACCGCGTGCTGGGCCTGCGCGTCGAGCGTGGCCGCCAGCGGGTCGTCGGTGATCTGGATCGACTTCCACGCCGGGTCGATGATCTCGGCGGGCAGCGCCTTGCCGGTCAGCTTCTTCAGTGCCGCATTGGCGGAGGCCTTCGCCTTGTCCGGGTCGGCGTTGATCCACGCGTTGGTCTTCACCGAGCCCCGCAGCACCGCCTCGACGACGTCCGGGTGTTCCTTGAGGAACTTCTGCGACACGATGATGTTCGTGATCACGAACTTGTCGCCCGGCCACAGCGTCGACTCGTCGAGCAGTTCCTCGGCCCCCTCGGCGACCAGCTTGGACGCGGTGGGCTCGGGGACCCAGGCGCCGTCGATGGAGCCGGACTTGTAGGCGTCCGGCGTCACCTTGTTGTCCGTACGGACCACGGAGACGTCGCCCTTGCCGCTCTGGGCGTCGACCTTCCAGCCCTTCTCGGAGATCCAGTTGAGGAAGGCCACGTCCTGGGTGTTGCCGAGCTGCGGGGTGGCGATCTTCTTGCCCTTGAGGTCGTCGAGGGTCTTGATCTTCTTCGGGTCGACGACCAGCTTCACACCGCCGGAGGCCGAACCGCCGATGATCCGCAGGTTTTTGCCCTTGGACTTCGTGTAGCCGTTGATGGAGGGCGACGGGCCGATGAAGCCGATGTCGATCGAGTCGGCGTTCAGCGCCTCGATCTCTGACGGCCCCGCGTTGAACTGCGAGGTCTTCAGCTGCGTGCCGCCGAGCTCCTTCTGGAAGAGGCCCTCCTGGTCACCGACCAGGGCGGTGGCGTGCGTGAGGTTCGGGAAGTACCCGATCCGTACGGTGTCCGCGGAGAGCTTCTTCGCGTCGGCGGCGACGTTCGCCTTCTTGGCGTCGTCGTCCTTCGCCTCGGAGCCGTAGCCGCAGGCGGTGAGCGCGACGGCGAGCAGCGGCAGGGCGGCGGCAGCGGCGAGGCCGCGGCGCAGCGTGGTACGGGGGGCAGGCACGGGAGGCTTTCCTCTCGTCGGCCCGGTGCTCGCGTCCCTCGGAACTTACGGGGACGCGGCCGGGAATTCGGCAGGTCTTCGTCTGAACGGGCGTTGCGGGTGGTACGGGTGGGCGCGCAGGCAGTGCGCGTACGTCATCGCGCACATCGCGCGACTCCGCCCTGGCCGCTGCCGAGGACGCCGCTGCCGACGCGGCCGCCCTCCTTCGCGAACGTGGAGTAGATGTCGATGGTCATCAGAAGTCCCACTCGGCGTCGTCGGCCGTGTCGGCCGCGGTCTCGGTCACGGCGGCGAACGAGGCGCCCGCCATGCCCGCCGTCAGCGTGGTGCCGTCCGCCGGGTCGATCAGCAGGAAGGAGCCGGTGCGCCGGGAGTCCGCGTACGCGTCGAGGGCGAGCGGCTCCGCGGTGCGGACGACGACCCGGCCGATGTCATTGGCGACGAGCCGGCCGGGGGCCGGGTGCTGGGAGAGGTCGTCCAGCGTGAGGCGCGAGGGGATGTCCTTGACGATCGCCTTGACCGTGCGGGTGGTGTGCTTGAGCAGCACCCGCTGGCCGATGGTGAGTGGCTGGTCGGAGACGTGGCATACGGTCGCCTCGACGTCCTGGGTGACAGCGGGCGCGTCGTCGGCCGGCGCGATCAGGTCGCCGCGCGAGATGTCGATGTCGTCGGCCAGCCGGATCGTCACCGACTGGGGCGCCCAGGCGATGTCCACGCTCTCGCCGAGCGCGTCGATCGCGGTGACCGTCGAGGTGCGGCCCGAGGGCAGGACGGTGACGGTCTCACCGACGCGGAACGCGCCGGCCGCGATCTGGCCCGCGTAGCCGCGGTAGTCCGGGTGCTCGGCGGTCTGCGGCCGGATGACGTACTGGACGGGGAAGCGGGCGTGGCAGGCGGTGAGGTCATGGCTGACCGGTACCGTCTCCAGGTGTTCCAGGACCGTCGGGCCGCCGTACCAGTCCATGTTGGCGGACGGCTCCACGACGTTGTCACCGGCCAGCGCGGAGATCGGGATCGCGGTACACCAGTTTTCCTGGGGGTCGCCCCCAGACCTCCAGCCGGGGACACCCAGGGACGCCGCGTACGCGGTGAACTCCTCGGCGATGGCGGCGAAGACGGGCTCCGCGTAGTCGACCAGGTCCATCTTGTTGACGGCCAGCACCACGTGCGGCACCCGCAGCAGTGCGGCGACCGCGGCATGGCGGCGGGTCTGCTCGACGACACCGTTGCGGGCGTCGACCAGGACGACGGCCAGCTCGGCCGTCGAGGCGCCCGTCACCATGTTCCGGGTGTACTGCACATGCCCCGGGGTGTCGGCCAGGATGAACCGGCGGCGCGGCGTCGCGAAGTAGCGGTAGGCGACATCGATGGTGATGCCCTGCTCACGTTCGGCCCGCAGCCCGTCGGTCAGCAGCGCCAGATCGGGCGCCTCCTGGCCCCGGCTGCGCGAGGCGCGCTCGACGGCCTCCAGCTGGTCGGTGAGGACCGACTTGGAGTCGTGCAGCAGACGTCCCACGAGGGTGGACTTGCCGTCGTCGACGGACCCCGCGGTGGCGAACCGCAGCAGGGTGGTGGTCGACAACTGCTCTGCGTGCTGGGTGAGTGTGGTCATCCTAGAAGTACCCCTCGCGCTTGCGGTCTTCCATCGCGGCCTCGGACATCTTGTCGTCGGCACGCGTCGCGCCCCGCTCGGTGAGCCGGGAGGCGGCGATCTCGTCGATCACGGCGTCCAGCGTCGTCGCGTCCGAGTCGACGGCGCCGGTGCACGACATGTCACCGACCGTGCGGTAGCGGACCTGCCGGGTCTCGACCCGCTCGCCCTCCTTGGGGCCGCCCCAGTCGCCCGCGGTCAGCCACATGCCGGAGCGGTTGAAGACCTCGCGCTCATGGGCGAAGTAGATCTCCGGGAGCTCGATGCCCTCGCGGTCGATGTACTGCCAGACGTCCAGCTCGGTCCAGTTGGAGATCGGGAAGACCCGGACGTGCTCACCGGGGGCGTGCCGGCCGTTGTAGAGCTGCCACAGCTCGGGGCGCTGGCGGCGCGGGTCCCACTGGGAGAACTCGTCGCGCAGCGAGAAGACCCGCTCCTTGGCGCGCGCCTTCTCCTCGTCGCGGCGCCCGCCGCCGAACACGGCGTCGAAGCGGTGCTGCTGGATCGTCTCGGTCAGCGGCACGGTCTGGAGCGGGTTGCGGGTGCCGTCCGGGCGCTCGCGGAGCTTCCCGGCATCGATGTACTCCTGCACGGAGGCGACATGGAGCCGCAGCCCGTGCCGGGCCACCGTGCGGTCGCGGTACTCCAGCACCTCGGGGAAGTTGTGCCCGGTGTCGACGTGCAGCAGTGCGAACGGCACCGGCGCGGGCGCGAACGCCTTGAGCGCCAGGTGCAGCATCACGATCGAGTCCTTGCCGCCGGAGAACAGGATCACCGGCCGCTCGAACTCACCCGCCACCTCACGGAAGATGTGCACGGCCTCGGACTCCAGGGAGGCCAGGTGGCTGAGTGCGTACGGATTGCCGGTGCCTTCCGACACAGTCGCGACGGTCGTCACGCCGCACCCCTCTCGCTCAGCAGCGCGTACAGCTCCGCCGCGGACTCCTGCACGGTCTGTCGGTGCGACTCGATCCGCAGATCCGGCGACTCGGGCGCCTCGTACGGGTCGTCGACCCCGGTGAGCCCGCTGATCTCGCCCGCCGCCTGCTTGGCGTAGAGCCCCTTCACATCGCGTACGGAGCACACCTCGACCGGGGTCGCGACGTGCACCTCCAGATACGCGGTCCCCTCGGCCTGGTGCCGCCCCCGCACCGCGTCGCGGCTGTCCGCGTACGGGGCGATGACGGGGACCAGCACCTTCACGCCGTTGGCCGCCAGCAGCTCGGCGACGAAGCCGATCCGCTGGACGTTGGTGTGGCGGTCCTCGCGGGAGAAGCCCAGACCCGCGGAGAGGAACTCCCGGATCTCGTCGCCGTCGAGGACCTCCACGCGGTGGCCCTCGCCGCGCAGCCGCCCGGCGAGTTCGTACGCGATGGTGGTCTTGCCCGCGCTCGGCAGACCGGTCAGCCAGATGGTGGCACCCGTCTCCGTCACGCTCATCGAAGTCTCCTGATCAGTCGTCATCAGTCGTGCAGCCCGCACTCGGTCTTGCCCCGGCCGGCCCAGCGTCCGGCGCGTGCGTCCTCGCCCTCCAGCACGCGTCGGGTACAGGGCGCGCAGCCGACGGAGGCGTATCCGTCCATCAGCAGCGGGTTGGTGAGGACGCCGTGCTCCGCGACGTACGCATCGACGTCGTCCTGGGTCCAGCGGGCGATCGGCGAGACCTTGACCTTCTGCCGCTTCTCGTCCCAGCCGACGACCGGGGTGTTCGCCCGGGTCGGGGACTCGTCGCGGCGCAGCCCGGTCGCCCAGGCCGCGTACGAAGTCAGGCCCTCCTCAAGGGGCTTGACCTTCCGCAGCTTGCAGCACAGGTCGGGGTCGCGGTCGTGCAGTTTCGGCCCGTACGCGGCGTCCTGCTCGGCCACGGTCTGCCGCGGGGTGAGCGTGATGACGTGGACGTCCATCACGGCTTCGACCGCGTCGCGGGTCCCGATCGTCTCGGGGAAGTGGTATCCGGTGTCGAGGAAGACCACGTCGACGCCGGGAAAGGCGCGCGAGGCGAGGTGGGCGACGACCGCGTCCTCCATGGACGAGGTGACGCAGAACCGCTTGCCGAAGGTGTCGGAGGCCCACTTCAGGATGTCCAGCGGGGAGGCGTTCTCCAGCTCCCGGCCCGCGCGTTCGGCCAGGCTCTTGAGGTCATCGGGCTGCTGGGTATCCGTCATATCCCCTCCCGTTCAACGTCGTTGCGCTGCAGTCCTCGGGTCAGCAGACCCAGGAACTTGAGCTGGAACGCGCGGTTGCAGGAAGCACATTCCCAGGCGCCGTGGCCGGTCTCGTGCGGGCGCAGGTCCTCGTCGCCGCAGTAGGGGCAGTGGAACGGTGCGGCGCGCTCGCTCATGACAGCGACTCCGCACTGGCCCGCGCCGCCCACGTCGCGAACCGCTCGCCGTCCTCGCGCTCCTCCTGGAAGCGGCCCAGGACCCGCTCGACGTAGTCGGGCAGCTCGGTCGAAGTGACCTTCAGGCCACGGACCTTGCGGCCGAACCCGGCCTCAAGACCCAGGGCGCCGCCCAGGTGGACCTGGTAGCCCTCGACCTGATTGCCGTCGTCGTCCAGCACGAGCTGGCCCTTGAGGCCGATGTCGGCGGTCTGGATGCGGGCGCAGGCGTTGGGGCAGCCGTTGAGGTTGATGGTGAGCGGTTCGTCGAAGTCCGGCAGCCGGCGCTCCAGTTCGTCGATGAGCGAGGCGCCGCGCGCCTTCGTCTCGACGATCGCCAGCTTGCAGAACTCGATGCCGGTGCAGGCCATCGTGCCGCGGCGGAACGGTGACGGCCGCACCTGGAAGTCGAGCGCCTCCAGTCCGGCGACCAGGGAGTCCACCTGGTCCGACGCCACGTCGAGGATGAGCATCTTCTGCTCGACGGTGGTACGCAGCCGGTCCGAGCCGTGCGCGGCGGCCAGCGCGGCGATCTTGGCGAGTGTGGAGCCGTCCACGCGGCCGACCCTGGGGGCGAAACCGACGTAGAAACGGCCGTCCTGCTGCTGGTGCACACCCACGTGGTCGCGCCAGCGGCTGCTGGGCTGCCCGGGCGCGGGCCCGTCGATCAGCGGACGCTTCAGGTACTCGTCCTCCAGTACCTGGCGGAACTTGGCGGGGCCCCAGTCGGCCATCAGGAACTTCAGCCGGGCGCGGGTGCGCAGCCGCCGGTACCCGTAGTCGCGGAAGATGCCGACGACTGCGGCCCAGACGTCCGGAACCTCGTCGAGCGGCACCCAGGCGCCGAGGCGCTCGGCGAGCCGCGGATTGGTGGAGAGCCCGCCACCGACCCAGACGTCGAAACCCGGACCGTGCTCGGGGTGGACCACACCGACGAACGCGATGTCGTTGATCTCGTGCACCACGTCCTGCACCGGCGAACCCGAGATCGCGGTCTTGAACTTGCGCGGCAGGTTGGAGAATTCCCTGTTGCCGATGTAGCGGTCGTGGATCTCGTCGACGGCGGGTGTGCCGTCGATGATCTCATCGGCGGCTATCCCCGCCACGGGGGAGCCGATGATCACGCGGGGGCAGTCGCCGCAGGCTTCGGTGGTGGAGAGCCCGACGGCCTCCAGCTTCTCCCAGATCGCCGGGACGTCCTCGATGCGGATCCAGTGCAGCTGGATGTTCTGCCGGTCGGTGATGTCCGCGGTGCCGCGTGCGTACTCCTGCGAGATCTCGCCGATGACCCGCAGCTGCGCGGTGGTCAGCCGGCCGCCGTCGATCCGGACCCGCAGCATGAAGTACTTGTCGTCGAGCTCCTCCGGCTCCAGGACCGCGGTCTTGCCGCCGTCGATGCCGGGCTTGCGCTGGGTGTACAGACCCCACCAACGCATGCGCCCACGAAGGTCGTTGGGGTCGATCGAGTCGAAACCGCGCTTGGCATAGATCGTCTCAATGCGTGTCCGCACATTGAGACCGTCGTCATCCTTCTTGAACTGCTCATTGCCGTTGAGCGGAGTGTGGTGCCCCACGGCCCACTGGCCTTCGCCACGGTGGCGACCGGCCTTGCGGCGGGGCGTGACGGGCGCAGGCTGTTCCGGGGTAGCGGCCATGACGGTACGTCCTTCGGGACTGCAGGAGGGCGGCTCTGAACTGCACACTCGCGCTGAGGCGCGGCGGTGCGCAGGATGGGCGGAGAAAAAAGGATCGCGGCGGTGCTGGGACTCTCAGCTCGCCGGACAGGTGGCGCTGGACACGCGGCCGAGGTCGACGTGGCGTCGACTCACCAAGGCAATTCCAGTTCCAGACATGACGGAAGCGTGTCACGCGAATCTCCGGGCAGTCCACCACGATCCATGATGTGGACGAGAGTGTCCCGTCATGCGAGATGATGTGGTGCCCGTCACCCGACCCGCGCGGGCCGGACCGCCCGTAATAGCCGCAATCACCCCATCTGTCGCCGGAAGTTGCCGCCCCGTTGCCCGCGTGCTACCGCTTCGCCCCCGGCCACGGCCCGGGCGTCGCCACCTCCGGCTCCAGCTCGATCTTCGTGTCGAAGAGCCGGAAGCCCCGCCGCAGATAGTTGTCCATGGCGTGCGGGCCGTCCTTGGAGCACGTGTGCAGCCACACCCGCTTCGTCGGCGTCCGCTCTGGCTGGCGCTCCGCCAGGTCCCAGGCACGGGCGACCCCGTACGAGAGCAGATGGCCGCCGATCCGGCGCCCCCGGAAGGCGGGTATCAGTCCGAAGTACATGACCTCGACCACGCCGTCGTCCTGCGGATCCAGCTCGATGTATCCGGCCGGCGTCCCGTTCGCGTACGCCACCCAGGTCTCCGCCCCGGGCCGGTCCAGCGCCTCCTGCCACTGCGCGTACGTCATCGTGAGCCGGTCGGTCCACTGGATGTCGCCGCCGACCGCGGTGTACAGGAACCGGCTGAACTCGGGCAGCGGCACCTCGGACCGGACGATCCGTACATCGCCCTCCGGGACGGCGGCGGGGCGCAGATCGTCGGGGGAGGTCTGTTCCAGGGACCAGATGGTCACCTCGGCGGGGGTGTCGGCGGTGCGCGCGGGGTTGCTCATGACTGCCAGGGAACCATGCCGTGCGGCCCGGACCCAAGCCGGTCCCACGGCCCGGACGACGGCACCGGCCACACGCCCGCGATAGGGAGGCTCTACGAGGCCCTACGAGGCCGTACGCGCCCCGATCACCACCGGAGCCGTCGAACGCGGCAGCAGATCGGCCGGGTGATCCCCGCCGCTCTACGGGCGGCCCTGGCGTTCGACGGGCCGCGCCCGTTCGACCACCGATGCCAGAGCGAGGCTGTGCGGCAGCGTCCCGAACGCCGTGCCCCAGTCCCCGCCCAGCCGTGACGCGCAGAACGCGTCAGCGACCTCCGGCGGCGCCCAGCGCACCAGCAGCGAACCCTGCAGCACGAGCGCCATCCGCTCGACCAGCCTGCGGGCCCGCGCCTCGAGCCCGGTCAGATCCGCGAATTCCGTCAGCATGTCCTTGACCGCCCTGTCCAGCCGGTGATCGGCGCCGCGCGCTCTGCCGATCTCCTGGAGGAACGCGTTCAGCGCCATCGGCTCGCGCTGCAGCGCCCGCAGCACATCCAGCGCCTGTACGTTGCCCGAGCCCTCCCAGATCGAGTTGAGCGGCGCCTCCCGCAGCAGCCGCGGCATCCCGGACTCCTCGACGTAGCCGTTGCCGCCGAGACACTCCAGCGCCTCGCCCACCAGCGGCGCGCACCGCTTCGTCACCCAGTACTTCGCCGTCGGCACCGCGATCCGCAGGAAGGCCCGCTCGCTCTCCGTGTCCGCGTCGTACGCAGCGGCCAGCCGCAGCGCCAGCACCGTCGCCGCCTCCGACTCCAGCGCCAGATCGGCCAGCACATTGCGCATCAGCGGCTTCTCCACCAGCACCCCGCCGAACGCGCTGCGGTAGGTGCAGTGGTGGATCGCCTGCGCCACCGCCTGCCGCATCAGCGCCGCCGAAGCGACCACACAGTCCAGCCGCGTCGCCGCCACCATCTCGATGATGGTGCGCACCCCGTGCCCCTCGTCGCCGACCCGGCGCGCCCACGTCCCGTCGAACTCGACCTCGCTCGACGCGTTGGACCGGTTGCCCAGCTTGTCCTTCAGCCGCTGGATCGCGAACGCGTTGCGGGTGCCGTCGGGCAGCACCCGCGGCAGCAGAAGACACGTCAGGCCGCCGGGCGCCTGCGCCAGCACCAGGAAGGCGTCGGACATCGGTGCCGAACAGAACCACTTGTGCCCGGTGAGCAGATACTCGCCTGCCGCGGCCAGTGGCTCGGCCCGCGTCGTGTTCGACCGTACGTCGCTGCCGCCCTGCTTCTCCGTCATGCCCATCCCGAAGAGCACGCCGGCTTTCTGCGCGGCGGGCCGCAGCCCCTGCTCGTACACCGTCGAGGTCAGCAGCGGCTCCCACTCGGCGGCCAGCGCCGGATCGGTCCGCAGCGCGGGCACCGCCGCGTGCGTCATCGACAGCGGGCAGCCGTGCCCCGCCTCGGCCTGCGTCCACACCAGGAAGCCCGCCGCCCGCCTCACATGACCGCCGGGCCTGCCCCAGGCGTCGGTGAGACCCGCACCGACCGCATGCCCCAGCAGCCGGTGCCAGGCCGGGTGGAACTCCACCTCGTCGATGCGATTCCCGTACCGGTCGTGGGTGCGCAGTACCGGCGGATTCTCGTTCGCCTGCGCCCCCCACGCCTGTACCTGCGCGGAGCCCGCGGCCCTGCCCAGCTCACCGAGCCCGCCTTGGGCCTCGGCGAACAGTTCGGGTGACATGTGACGTCGTACCGCCTCGGTGAGCGCGAGGTCGGCGCCGAAGACGTCGTAGCCGGCCAGCGGCGGTACCTGGTTGAACACGGTGTGGGTGGTGGCTGCCATGCCGATACGGTAAGGATGTGCAGGCAGCAAATGAAACACCCGAGTGGCCGCCGGGGCGGCTCCACCGGGCCAGGGTCCTCTACCGCAACGTATCCAAGCGGCAGATGGTCTGGCAGTTGCTCAAGGACACCGTCAATTCGTGCATGGAGTACCGCATTCTGGGACTCGCGGCCGAGGCGGCGTTCTTCACGCTGCTGTCCCTGCCCCCGTTGCTGCTCGGCCTGATCGGGCTGCTCGGATACGTCGACGCGTGGACCGACACGACCACGGTCGCCTCCATCGAGCGCAACATCCTCAACGCCTCCCAGACGGTGCTCAGCCAGCGGGGCGTGAACGACTTCGCGAAGCCGCTCCTCGCGGACGTCACCACCGGCGCCCGGCCCGATGTCATCTCCATCGGCTTCGCGATCGCGCTCTGGTCGGGCTCCCGCGCGGTCAACGTCTTCATCGACACGATCACGGTGATGTACGGCCTCGACGGCCACCGCGGCATCGTCAAGACGCGGCTGCTCTCCTTCCTGCTGTACGTGATCGCGCTGCTGCTCGGCGCCGTGGTGCTGCCGCTGCTCGTGGTCGGTCCGGACCGGGTCGTGGAGTTCATCCCGTGGGGGACCGAGCTCATAAGCGTTCTGTACTGGCCGCTGGTGATCCTGCTGTCGATCGCGTTCCTGACGACGCTCTACCACGTGTCCGTACCGGTCCGTTCGCCGTGGATAGAGGACGTTCCCGGTGCGCTGGTGGCGCTCGCGATGTGGGTGCTCGGCAGCTTCCTGCTGCGGATCTACCTGACCAGTACGGTCGAGGGGCCGACGATCTACGGCTCGTTGGCGGCCCCGATCGCCGTCCTGCTGTGGATCGGCGTCTCCGCGTTCGCGGTGCTCGTGGGCGCGGCGGTCAATGCCGCCATCGACCGGGTGTGGCCCTCGCTGGCGACGGCCGCGGCGCGTGCGGCGAATGAGCGGGTACGGGCGGCCCAGGCCGCGGAGCTCGTCGCGCGGGCGCAGGCGGAGAGCCGGGAGAGGGCTGCGAACGGGGACTACGGCGATGACGACGACGATGACGAAGACGAGGATGACGATCTCGGCGAGAGCCCGTACATGCCGTCCGAGTTCCCGGAGCGGTGGTCGAGGTTCCTGCCGCCGGACGACGTGAAGTCCAGGCTGCAGCCGAGCCGCGACAAGGAGTCGGACAAGCCGGACCCGGACAGGCCGGACCCGGATAAGCCGGACAACCCGTCCGAGGGCTGAGAGCGGCCGTCCGCTATCCGGCGGGTGGCACGGGAGGGGCCGCTGCGGGTGGGGTCGTGGGCGGCGGTACGACGGCGGCCGTCGGCGTCGCGGGAGTCGTCGGAGGTGCCGGCGTCGCCGGTGTCGCGCCGGGGGACCAGGACAGCTTGACCACCAAGTGGCCCTCGACCGCGCTCTTGGCGATCACGGCCCCGGCCTCCGCCGTGATCTTCACGCCGAACTCCAGCTCCACACCGTCCGGTTTGAGAGCGCCGTCCCGGAACACGGCGAGCGCGGACTCCGCGGCCGAACGGATTCCCGTGAGTGCGCTGTCGAACGTACGCCCCGCCCTGGCCAGGGTGTTGTCGTCGCCCAACGCGACCAGGTGCGCACCCGGTGTATGACGGTCGACCTCGACCGTCACCGTCGCACCGCTGTCGGTGGTGAACTCCATCAGTGCTGTCATGGCCCGCCCCCGGGAAGCTGATTCCGTTCTCCGACGAGAAGTTCTCCGACGAGATGGGGACGAGGTTAGCGTGTGCGGCATGGGCGACACGTACGAAGAGCGGGCGTCGCGGTTCGACGGCGCGACCCTGTGGACCCTGCGCGTGCCGGAAGGATCGGTCCACGCGGTACTGCCCGACGGCTGCATGGACCTGCTCTGGATCGACGGACGACTGCTCGTCGCGGGCCCCGACACCCGTGCCGGGACGCCGGTGGCAGGGACCGGCGGGCAGTACGCCGGGATTCGTTTCGCGCCCGGTACGGCCCCCGCGCTCCTCGGCGTACCCGCGCACGAACTGCGCGACCGCCGGGTCGCCCTCGCGGAACTGTGGCCGGGCGCGCGGGTCCGCGTACTCACCGAGCGGATCGCCGAAGCCGCCGATCCCGCTGCCGCACTGGAGACCATCGCCCTGCGGCGGGCGGCCGGCACCGCACCGCCGGACCCTGTGATGCGGTCCGTCGCCGCGCATCTCGGTCACGGCCGGTCCGTCGCGGACACCGCGCGGACGGTCGGCCTCGGCGAGCGTCAGCTGCACCGCCGTTCACTCGCGGCATTCGGCTACGGGCCCAAGACGCTTGCCCGGGTCCTGCGGCTCCAGCGCGCGCTCACCCTCGCCCGGTCCGGAACGCCGTACGCCGAGGCGGCGGTCGAAGCGGGCTGCACCGACCAGGCCCATCTCGCACGGGAGATGCGCGACCTGGCCGGGACCACCCTGACCGCCTACCTGGCGTCCGGGTGACGGCCCGGCCCGGGTCTCAGCCGTTGCCCGCGAACAACGACACCGCACAGCCGTCCGGGTCGAGGACCGTCGCGTAACGCTGCCCCCACACCGCGTCCCACGGCTTCAGATGTCCCCGGTAACCGGCGCCCGTCAGGTCCTCGTACACCGCGTCCACTTCCGCCGGGCTGTCACAGAGAAAGGCGAGCCCGAGGCGTTCCCCGCCGGGCCGCGCGGTCCATTGCGGGTCGAACGACCGGATGACCTCCTCGGTGTCCCAGAGCAGACGCTGCCCGCCCGGGAGCGTCACTTCGACGTGGGGTGCGGAATCCGCGCCGGCGGGGATGTCGAGACCGAGTCGGCGGTAGAAGGCGAGCGATGCGGCCAGGTCCGCGGTGATGATGCTGATCGCGTCCATGCGTGGAGTCATGCTCCGACCGTAGGCCGGTCGTCTCTGCGGGTCTTGTAGGAAACGGACATGAGCGGTGGTCCGCGAGTGGCCGGGGGGCCTCCACGGACCTGCGGGGGGCCTGCACGGACCTGCGGGGGGCCATGGCTCCGGCAGGCCCCCCGCAGGTCCCGGCCGGCTGCTACGAGAGCGCGCTACCGGTCGCGCAGTCGGCGGGTGAGGTCCCCGGGTCCGTCAGCGCGAGGCCGAGTTGGGCGCGTTCGGTGACCCAGCGGCTCGGGCGGTGGCGGGGGTCGCCCGTTGTGCGGTGCAGCGCCCGGTGCAGGTCCAGCATCCGCTCGGCGCCGATCCGGTCGCCCCAGGTCAATGGGCCGACGGGGTAGCCGAGCCCGGCCGTGACGGCCAGGTCGATATCGGCGGGGGAGGCGATCGAGCGCTCCGCGATCCCCGCCGCGACCGACACGATCGAGGCCAGCAGCCGCTGAGCGACCGAGCCCGCCGTGTCCCGTACCACCGTGACCGCGTACGGCTCGTCGCCGTCCGCCGCCCGGGCCAGTACCGCGCGGGCGTCGTGCGCGGCGGCCGGATCCACCGCCGGGGTCACGGCCAGCACCCGGCGCCGGCCGGCCGGCGGCAGCGGGTCGATGCCGAGGGTGCGCCCCGCGGGCAGCCGGTGCGCGGCGACCGCGGCGGCCACCGTGGTGCCCCAGACCGGAACCAGGACCAGGGCCTCGGCGGACGGCTCCGTGCCCGTCTCGACGGCGGCGCCCGCAGCGGCCAGCGCCTCGCGCAGCGCGGTCGCGTCCCGGTCCTGCGGCGCGGCGCCGTGGACGAACACCGGGCGGTCGGCGTCACCCGTGACCGGCGGTTCCGGGACCGGGGCGGGCGCCTCGGGGCCGTACGCGAACCAGCCCTGCCCGGTCTTGCGGCCGTGCAGCCCGGCGGCGACCCGGTTCGGAGTGAGGTAGGAGGGACGGAGCCGGTCCGCGTACCGGAAGCCCTGCCAGATCGAGTCGATCACCGCGGCCGTCACATCCAGACCGGTGAGGTCCATCAGCTCGAACGGGCCCATCCGCAGGCCGAGGACGTCACGGGCGATCCGGTCGATGTCCGCCGGGTCGGCGACCGTCTCCTCCAGCAGGGCGAGGGCCTCGGTCACCAGGCCGCGCCCGGCGTGATTGACCAGGAAGCCGGGGGTGTCGGCGACGGTGACCGCGCGGTGTCCGCAACTTTCGACGAGTGCGGTGAGGGCCGGCGGGATCTCCGGGCGGGTGGCCGCGCCCGGCACGATCTCGACGATCTTCATCAGCGGTACCGGGTTGAAGAAGTGCAGCCCGGCCAGGCGCGTCGGATCCTTCAGTGCCGCCGCGATCCGGGTGACCGACAAGGACGAGGTGTTGGTCGCGAAGACGGCCGTCGCGGGCAGCGCCTGCTCCAGCCGGCCGAAGACCTCCGTCTTGGTGCCGAGGTCCTCCCGCACGGCCTCGACGACCAGTTCGACGTCCGGTCCCTGTGCCCACGGGTCGTCCAGCGGGATCAGCCGCTTCAGGGCGGCGGCACGGTCCTCGGCGGACATCCGGCCCTTCTGCACGGCCCGTTCGAGCATGGATCGTACGAAGTCCACGGCGGCCGTCACCGCCTCCGTACGTACGTCGCACAGCTCGACGGTGTGTCCGGCGGTCGCCGCCCACTGGGCGATGCCGCGGCCCATGGCCCCGGCGCCGACGATCCTGATACGCATGGCAGTTGCGGTCCTCTCAGGGTGTGACCAGTGATCGGGGTGTGACATGTGATCGGGTGCGTGGTCATGGTGGGTGTGACATGTGATCGGGTGCGTGGTCATGGTGGGTGTGACATGTGATGCGTCTCAGTGAAGATAGACGTGGTCCAGGTCCACGTCCTCACGCAGCAGCCGCAGTTCGGCCGCGGTCGGCGGGGGTACGGTCCCGAGCTGCACCGCCGCGAGGCCCGGTACGGCCTGGAGATCATGTGCATCGGTGGTGGACAGGGCCTCGCCGCGATCTTCGAGCGCATCGAGGCCTGAGCCGAGGCGCGGTGCGGTGAGACGCGCCCGGGTCGAGGGCGTGGGCCCGTAGGGCGGCCGGGAACGCGGGGCGGGCAGGACGGTGTTCGCCGCCCCGCCCCGCGCTCGCGTTGTGTCAGCCGACGGCCGTCGTGGGTGCGGCCTCGCTCCGTTCCGTCGCCGGTGGCACCGCGAGGTGGTCCCGTTCCGCGTCCGGATCGGTCAGCCGGTTCAGCCTGGCCGGTATGTCGAACCCGACCAGCAGCACCACGATCACCGTGCCCGCGAAGGTCAGCACCGCCAATGCCCGGCCCAGGTCCATCCCGGACGCCAGATGCGCTCCCAGGACCGGGGCCACGGCGCCGCCGAGCGCTCCCACGTTGTACGTGAAGCCCAGCGCGGCGCCACGGCTCTCGGTCGGGAAGTGCCCGCCGATGTAGCGGGGCAGCAGCCCGGAGATACCGAAGCTGGTCGCCTGCAGCAGGAAGAGCAGAATCCCGAGCAGCAGCAGATTGTTGTGCACGGCGAAGACCGGGTACACGAAGGCCAACGAGGCGAGCAGCGTCAGTGCGTACGCCTTCTTCGCGCCGATCCGGTCACCGAGGAATCCCGCGGTCCAGCAGCCGGCCATGGTGCCGAAGCCCGCGAAGTACAGGACGTCGGTGACCTGGCCGGTGGTGTAGCCGAGTTCGGTCTTCAGATACGTGGGCAGCAGCGCCTGGATCGGCCACGAGTACAGGAACGCGAAGAACAGCGTCACGATCATCGACAGGTACAGCACCCAGCTCCGCTTCCCGCCGAGCTGCACCGCGAACGCGACGAGCGCGAGTCCGGCGACCACCGAGAGGACCGGAACCATTCCGGCACCGCCCGGCGTGAAGACCAGGAAGAGCGAGACGGTGGCGAGGACGACCAGGACCGCGTTGACGACGGTCCTGCCGTGCGTCACGAACAGCGGCCGGAACGGGTTGGGCTCGGCTCCCTTGTCCGCGACCGTCTCCGTCCACTCCTCGGCCTCCGGCAGCGCGCGCCGCATCCACAGTGCGATGGCGATCGGGATCAGGCCGATGTAGAACATCCACCGCCAGCCGAGCGACGGCACCACCCAGTTGTAGACCTGTGCCGCGAGCACCGAGCCGACCGAGAAACCGGAGATCAGGAAGCCGCTGGCCCGGCTGCGGAGCTTCGCGGGCCAGCTCTCCATGACGTACGTGGCGCTGGCGCTGTACTCACCGGCCATGCCCATGCCGATGGCGAGCCGCGCGGCGAACAGGCTCTGGTAGTTCCAGGCGAATCCGCAGGCGAAGGTGCCGAGGGAGTACAGCAGGATGCTCAGGATCATGGAGAACTTGCGGCCGTACCGGTCGCCGAGGGCGCCGAGTACCGCCCCGCCGAGCCAGCGGGTGATGAACGCACCGGAGATCAGGCTGGCGGCCTGCACCGTGCTCAGGCCGAAGTCGTCACTGATCTCGGTGAGGACGAGCGTGATCAGCACGAAGTCGAAGCCGTCGAGGACATAGCCGATCCAGGCGGCCAGGAACGACTTCCACTGGGTACCGCTCACCTCGCGGTACCAGGGGAGCGTGGGGGGTGTGGTGCTGTGCACAGTGACTCCAGGATGCGGGACGGCACTCGCCTTTGAGTGGCCGGCCCGCGCGGTGGGGAGGGATCAGGGCCGGGTCATGCCTGCGACGAAGCGGGTGGTCAGGGCGGTGGGGGCGGTGATGGCCGTGCCGACGACGACGCTGTGGGCGCCGCGGGCCAGGGCTTCGGCGGCGTCCTCGGGGGTGTTGATACGGCCTTCGGCGACCACGGGGACATCGATCGCGGTGGAGAGCGCGGCGACGAGGTCGAGATCGGGGCCGGTCTGCTTCGGTGTGCCGGGCACGTAGCCGGAGAGGGTGGTGGAGACGAAGTCCGCGCCCTGCCCGGCCGCGGTGACGCCCTCGGCGAGCGTGGAGACATCGGCCATGACCAGGGCGCCCGCCGCGTGGACCGCCACGACCAGCTCGGCGAAGGTGGAGCCGTCGGGGCGCGGCCGGTCGGTGGCGTCCGCGGCGACGACGGCGGCACCGGCCTCGGCGACGGCCAGGGCGTGCCGGACGGTCGGGGTGATGTAGACGCCGACGTCGCCGTCCTTCCACAGACCGATGACCGGCAGATCCACGGCCTCGACGATCGCGGCGACGACCTCCGGCTCATTGGCGCGGATCGCGGCGCCGCCACCGGCGACGGCCGACCGGGCGAGCCGGACGAGGGTGCCGGTCTCCCGCATCGGGTCGCCGGGAGGTGCCTGACAGGACACGATCAGCTTGCCCTGGAGGGAATCGGCCAGTTCCTGTGCGGTCATCGAGGGGCTCCCGGGTGGTGGAGGGGAAGGGTGGTGGTCAGGGCGGCGGCGCCCAGTACGGCCGCGTCGGCGCCGAACAGCGGTGGCTCGGGTACGAGCCCGCGCAGCGGCGGCATCAGCTCCGCGACGAAGGCCGCGGCCAGGGCGTCCCCGTACAGCGGGCCGATCCGCGGCACTCCGCCGCCGACGACGACCCGGTCCGGTCCCAGGGCGTTGGCGAGCCCGCCGAGCACATGGCCGGTGGCGGCCGCGCCGGTGGTGATGGCGCGGACGGCGGCCGCGTCGCCCCGCGCGGCACGGGCGGCGACGGTTTCGAGCCGGTCCACGGGGGAGCCGGTCAGCCGCTCGTAGTGGGCGGCGATGCCGGGTCCGGAGGCGATGACCTCCAGATGCCCGGTGGCGCCGCAGGTACAGGGCAGTCCGGCCGCCTCGGGGCTGGGCAGATGGCCGAGGTGCCCGGCGATACCGGCGGCGCCGTGCAGCATCCGCCCGTCGACGGCGATGGCGCCGCCCACCCCCGTACCGATGGCCGCGAACAGCAACGAGCCGTGTCCCGTCGACCCGCGACCGGGCTCCGGGGCGTTCAGCGCCGCCAGTTCCGGTCCGGCCGTGGCCCGTACGTCGTTGTCGCAGGCCACCGGGGACCCGGTACGCTCCGCGAGGCCGGTGCCCAGCGCGGTGCCCGCCCAGTCGCGGATGGCATCGGTGGCACTGGTGACCATGCCGGTACGGGGATCGACGACCCCGGCGGCGGCGACGCCGATCGCCGTGGCCTGCCGTCCCGGATCGACGGTGCCGGCGGCCTCGGCCAGCGCGTCCAGCACGGCCGGCGCGCCGTCCCGGGCCGGGGTGGGCCGGGTGTGCCTGGCCAGGACCGCGCCGTCCGCGCCGAAGAGCGCGGCGGCGATCTTCGTACCGCCGAGATCGAGGCCGATCACGGTGGCGCCGGTGCCGGCGTACAGGGGGGCGGAGTTCATCGGACCGGCGGCAGACCGGCGGCGCGCAGGCGCTGGGCGACCAGGGCGACCGACTCGGCACTCAGCTGGATCTGCGGGAACGCGGTGTCACCGCACTGGATGATGCCGAGCAGCTGGAGCGCCGCCTTGAACGAGCCGAGCGCCGAGGAACTGCGGCCCATGTCCGCCTCCGGCCCGACGTCGACCATGCCGAACAGTTCGACGAGCCGCTCCTGCTCCTTCGTGGCGAGCGCCCAGTTCCCGTCCCGCGCGGCGTCGTACAGCCGGACGTACCCGGCCGGGTCGACGTTGCCGATGCCCGGTACGACACCGTCGACCCCGGCCAACAGGGCTGCGTCCACAGTGAGTTCGGAGCCAGTGAGTACGCTGAAGTGCGGCGCGGGGCCCTCCTTGCGGCCGTCGCGGCCGCCCAGCTCGACGAGCAGCCGGCGCAGCCCGCCCTCGTCGCCGCTGCTGTCCTTGAGACCGGCCAGGGTGCCGTCCTCGGCGAGTTCGCGGACCAGTGCGGCGGAGAGCTTGCTGTGCACCGCGACCGGGATGTCGTACGCGAACAGCGGCAGGTCGACTGCCGCGCGCAGCCGCCGGAAGTGCTGGGCGATCTCCTTGCCGTGGGTGCGGGTGTAGAACGGCGCGGTCGCGACCAGGGCGTTCGCACCCAGCTCGGCGGCGGACCTGGCGTGCTCGATCACGCGTGCGGTGGTGGTGTCGATGACACCGGCCAGCACCGGCACCCGGCCGTCGGTCACGTTGACCACGGTCTCCAGCGTCGTGGCGCGCTGTTCATCAGTGAGGTACGCGACCTCGCTGGTGGATCCGAGCGCGAACAGTCCGTGCACACCACCGCCGATGAGGTGCTCGACGAGCCGGGCGAGGGACGCGGTGTCGACCTCCCCCTGGTGGTCGAGCGGGGTGCAGACCGGCGGGACGACGCCGTGCAGGGGTGCGGTCAGAGACATGGTGAGGGCTCCAGCTTGGTTGATGCACCGATCCGTGGCCCGAAGCGGCTGCACGGAGCTGGACATGAGACGTAAGATGTCCTATGTCTGGCCTCACCTTAAACAGATGCCCCTGCGGCCGGTCAAGGGGCAGTCGCACCTCAATCAGGAGGACGTAGTGGCGCGCCCCACCATGGCTCAGGACATAGAGCGTCGGCTCAAGGAGCTGATCCTGGAACGCGGACTCGGCCCCGGCGACGCGCTGCCCACCGAGACCGAACTGATGGATCTCTTCGGCGTGGGGCGGGTGTCGGTGCGCGAGGCCCTCAAGGCGCTCCAGGCCGTCAATGTCGTGGAGATCCGCCGCGGCTTCGGCACCTTCGTCGGGTCGCTCTCCCTGTCGCCCTTCGCCGAGGGGCTCGCCTTTCGGGCAGCCGTCCGTCACCGGCAGGGCGAGCCGGGCCTCTTCGAGCTGATGAAGGTGCGGGAGGCGTTGGAGACGGGCCTGGTCGGCGCCGTCACGGCCGGTATCCCCGACGAGGATCTCGACGTGCTGCGCGGCCTCGTGGCGACGATGGAGGCGGAGGCGGGCCATGACGGCCGGGTGGCGCGCGGCACCGACCGCGCCTTCCACCTCGCGCTCTACGCCTCACTCGACAACCACCTGCTCAGTGAGGTGCTGGACGCCTTCTGGGCGGCCATGGACCGGGTGCGCGAGGACCTCGACGACGGCCATCAGGATCCGGTGGCCACCTGCGCCCAGCACCGCGAGATCGTCGCCGCGGTCGCGGCGGCCGACGGCGAACGCGCGGCACGCGCCATGCGTACCCACTTCGACGGCATCCGCACCCGTCTCGAACCGTCACCGGCCCAGTGACCGTGACCGGCCTCGGGGCGGTGGCCGGCCCAGCCGTCACTTCGGGGCCGCAACCGGCCCGGCGATCGCCACCGGTCTCGTGGCCGGGCGGCCGAGGCGCTGAGGGAAGGCGCGACAGGAAGGCGCCACCGGGGGTCCGCGCCCCGGTCACCTTCCCGCCGCTGCCCCCGTGACCGCCGCGACCGCCATCCGTACCGCCCGTTCCGTCATGACCACGTCGTCGTCGCCCGACTCGATCGCCGTCGTGGCGGCATTGACGATCCCCTGCAGCAGCAGCGCCGTGCGCCGCGGGTCCTCCTCGCCCAGTTCGGTGAGCGCGCCGATCAGCGGGGTGAGCAGCTCCCGGTGCGCGCGCACCGCGCTCTCCCGTACCACCGCCGCGTCCCGGACCCCCGCCAGGGCCTGGGCGATCCGGTGCTCCCCGACGCGGACCAGCTCCAGCTGGGACGACACATACGCGGCGATCTTCTCCTCGGGCGTACCGGCCGCCGACATGCGGGACCGGATGGCGTCCGTCCAGCGCGGCATCGCGTCCTCGACGACCGCGGCGAGCAGCTCGGGGCGGCCGGGAAAGTACTTGTACACGCTGTTGCGGGCGAGGCCGGTGGCCCTGGCGACCGCCGTGAAGGTCACGGCCTCGGCGTCGCCGCCCTCCAGCAGTTCGCGCGCCGCCCGCACCAGGGCCAGCCGCTGCTGGGCATGGTGCTCGACGACCGTGGCGGCTCTGATCCTGGGCACCCGCCCAGTCTAGAAGCTCCGGCCGCTCCCGACCCCCCACTTAGGGACGCCGCGTCGCCATCATCTATGTTAGCGACACACCGTCCCTAACATCGATCCATCGAAGGGAACCGCTGTGTTCCTCGCTCTGCTGGAGCTGCGCGCCGCCCGAGGGCGCTTTCTGCTCATGGGGTCCGTCGTGGTGCTCGTCGCCGCACTCGTCGGCATCGTCTCCGGCTTCACCACCGGTCTCGGCGACGACACCATCTCCGCCCTGCGCCGCCTCCCGGCCGCGCAGCTGGTCTTCTCCTCCGACGCCCGGTCCGACCAGTTCGCCCGCAGCCTCCTCGACGAAAAGACGGCCGCCGCCTGGCACAAGGACGCCGGCACCGAAACGACCCCGCTGGGCGTCTCCATCACCCGCGGTACGACGAACCGCGGCGCCGAGGTCGATCTCGCCGCCTTCGGAGTCGATCCCACCGCCTTCCTCAACCCCTCCGTCACCCAGGGCAAGAGCCTCGCGGACGCGGCGGCCGACAGCGTCGTGATCTCCGCCAAGCTCGCCGACGAGGGTGTGCGCGTCGGCGACACCCTCGTCATCGACCGGCTCGGCATCTCGCTGCGGGTCATCGGGCAGACCGAGCGCCTCAGCTACGGCCATGTGCCCGCCGCCTACGTCCCGTTGAAGACCTGGCAGCGCATCCGTTTCAGCACCCCCGGCGCTCCGGCCGCCACGACCGCCACCGTCCCCGACCAGTTCAGCGCCCTGGCCCTGCGCTCCCCGGTCAGGACATCGGCCGCCGCCCTCGACAAGCGCCACTCCACCACCACCCTCACCAAGGAGAAGGCGTACGAGGCGGCCCCCGGCTACACCGGCGAACGCGTCACCATGAACTCGATCCAGATCTTCCTCTACCTGATCGCCCCGCTGGTTGTCGGCGCCTTCTTCGCCGTCTGGACCGTGCAGCGCCAGCCCGAACTCGCCCTGCTGCGCGCGCTGGGCGCGTCCCGCCGGCGGCTGCTCGCCCACACCGTGCTCCAGGCGACCCTGGTCGTCGTCCTCGGGACCGCGGCGGGCGCCGTACTCGCCGCGGCGGTCGGGCTGCTGGTCGGTGAACAGGTGCCGTTCAGCCTGCCCGCCTCCACCCTCGCCATCACCATGTGCACCGTCGCGGCCGTCGGTCTCGCGGGCACCGCCCTGACCCTGCGCCGGGTCACCCGAGCCGACCCGCTGACCATGCTGGGAGCCAACCGATGAGCCTCGAACTGACCGGTGTCACCGTCTCGTTCGGCCGCGCCGACACCCGTACCACCGTCTTCGACAGCCTCGACGTCACCTTCGAACCGGGCCGGATGACCGCCCTAGTCGGCCCCTCGGGCTCCGGCAAGTCCACTCTGCTCGCCATCGCGGGCGCCCTGCTGCGGCCCACCTCCGGGCAGGTCCTGCTCGACGGCGAGGACCTCGCCGGACTCTCCGACGCCCAGCGCGCCAAGGTTCGCCGCGAACGCATCGGTTACATGTTCCAGAGCGGCAATCTGCTCTCCGCTCTGCCCGCCGTCGAACAGCTGCTGGCCGCCGCGTACATCAGCGGCGAACGCCCCCGGACGCACCGCTCGCGCGTCCAGGACGCCCTGACCGGGGTCGGCCTCGGCCACCGGCTGCGCCACCGCCCCGAGCAGCTCTCCGGCGGCGAACGCCAGCGCGTCGCCCTGGCCCGTGCCCTCTTTCTCTCCCCGAAACTGCTCCTGGTCGACGAACCGACCGCGGCCGTCGACCGCTCACAGGCGGCCGAGCTGGCCGGACTCCTCGCTGAACGCACCCGCCAGGACGAGTGCGTCACCGTCGTGGCAACGCACGACCCGGCCGTGGCTGAGGCCGCCGACCGGGTCGTGGACATGGCGACACTGACCGCCGCCGCGTCCTCGCCCGCGCTGCCCGGCCGCTGAACCCGTCCGGTGACGGGGCCCGTCACCGCTGCTGGACACTGCCGTACAAGTAGCCGCTCGCATCGTTCAGCGCGGCACGGCTCCACGCGTCCACGTCGGCGGGCCCCGTCGCCGCCCGGTCCGGCGTGTGCTCCACCAGCTCGCGCCCCGGCCTGCGGCCCAGCTCGACCAGGCGCGCGACACTGCCGCCGACCACCCCGATGCGCAATCCTGTCACTGCCACCGTGCCACCACCTGGTCTCACGCTCCGGGAGGTGCTGAACGCCCACATCGTCGCACCCGGTTCGGTGCGGGACGGGGACGCGAGGCACCTCCCGGAGGTCCCGGACGGCTACGCGGTCACGGCGGCGTCACCGTCACGGGGTCATGGTCGCCGTCGTGCTGCCGGAGGCCTGCTTGCCACTGGCCCGACAGGTGGCGGTGAGCTCGGCGCTGCCCGTGACGCCGGCCGCCACGGTGACCGGGACCTTGATGTCGGCACCCTGGCCCGGGTCGAGCGCCGGGATGGCTGGATCAGCCGGCCCTTGTGCGCGCCCAGGCGCAGCCGGATGCCCTCGCCGGAGGCCGCGAACATGCCCGTCCGGGCGGGGTTCTTGATCTGTTTGGTGATACGGCGATGGGTCCAGGTCGGCCCGTCGTCGTCCGAGTAGCTGTAGTCGGCCTGGACGATGTTCGGGTCGCTCTCGTCATTGCCGGTACCCGAGCCGAGGGTGCCTCCGGTCAGGAGTGGCCGGCCCGCCCCGACGGCGGGCCGGCGAACAGGGAACGCACCCAGGTCAGTTGCTCCCGCTGCTGATACGCCGCGCCGCCCTCGTGCCCGTTGAACTCGTAGACCCGTACGTCCTTGGGGCCCGCGTAGTGGTTGTAGGCGGTGAAGCAGGTGGAGGGCGGGCAGATCTCGTCCATCATCGCGATCGAGAACAGCGCGGGAGCGGTGGCGCGGGTGGCGAACAGTGCGGCATCGAAGTACGACAGGGTGGTGAACGCCGTCGAGGTGCGGTCGCGGTGGAGTTTCAGATACTCGGCGATCTCGGTGAACGGCGGCCGGCCAGAAATCTCCGCCGCCCGCCGGAAGTTGCAGAGGAACGGCACGTCCGGCATCACCCCGGCCAGCCCCGGCACGAGCCCCGATACGGCCAGGGCGATGCCGCCGCCCTGGCTGACCCCGGTGACGACGATCCGGCCGGGATCGACCTCCGGGTGCTCGCGCATCGCCTCGACGCAGCGCACGGCGTCGGTGAACACCCGTCGGTAGTAGTACGTTTCGGGGCTCTCGATGCCACGGGTGAGGAAACCGGGCACGGTACCGGCCGCACCGGCGTCCGTATCGGCGGTGGAGCCGGTCGCGGCCGACCAGCCCTGACCACGGGTGTCCATGATCAAGTGCGCGTAACCGGCGGACGCCCAGAGGAGGTTCTCGTGGGCGAGGCCGCGCCCACGTCCGTATCCGAGGAACTCGACGATGCAGCCGAGCGGTCCGGTGGCCCCGGCCGGCAGATGCAGCCAGCCCCGGACCGGCCGTCCCGCGAAGCCGGGCAACGTCACATCATAGGTACGGACCTGGGTGAGTCCGGTGTCGACGGGGGCGAACACCGGCTTCTCCGCCGAGCCTCGGCCGTCGGCGGACACCTCGCTCAGGGTGCTGGACCAGAAGGCATCGAAACCGTCCGGAACGGGCAGTTCGGGCCGGTAGGCGCGGCAGTCCGCGAGTGAGAGGTCCGTCAGCGGCATGGAGGTGCCCTCCTGGGGTGGAACAGGGATGCTGAACGCCGAGAATCAAGACAGAAGACGTCAGATGTCCCGGCGCCACACGGACCCTAGGCAGCGCTGCTGTCAGCCGTCAAGGGCCCCACCGGACCGGAATCTGTCCCGGCAGGGCCCGGCTCCGTCCTCCCGGGAGGGTGTGAGGAGGTCGGGCGTGAGGGGTCAGCCCCGGACGCCGTCGCGGGCGCGGGCCTCGGCGATCCGGCGCCTGACCGGGGCGTAGTGCTCGCTCAGCGCCTTCATGAAACCGGCGCTGTCCCCGGCCCGTGCGGCGTCCACGATGTTCTGGTGGGCCGTGATCGTCTCCATCTCGTCGGCGTGCGTGAATCCGTCGAGGTGCGGTGCGACGATCGTGTACACGTCCCAGAAGGCCATCGAGAGCTGGCCGATGAGTTCGTTGCCGAGCGGCGCCACCAGTAGCGCGTGGAACGCCCGGTCCGCCTCCACGAAACCGTGCCCGTCCTGGACGCCGGTCTCGCGCATGGTGGCGACCAGGCCGTCCAGGATGTCGAGCTGGTCCGGGGTGAGCAGCGAGACGATCCGGTCGGCCATCCCGCGCTCGAACAACTCGCGTACGTCGACGAGGTCGGCCATCACCTGGAAGTCGTCGTCGGGGGAGAGCAGTCCGCGGAAGGTCAGGCTCTCCACCAGGGCGGACAGGCTCAGCCTGCCCACGTACGTCCCGTGCCCGTGGCGCACCTCGACGATGTCCAGCGCGTTGAGGATCTTGACGGCCTCGCGGACGCTCGAACGGCTGGCCCCCAGCGCCTCGCACAGGGCCGGCTCGGTGGGTAGCGGGTCCCCGGGGCGCAGGCGTTTTTCGAGGATGTAGCGCTTGATGCCCTCGACGACTTCCTGCCGAAGCAGCTGCCGGCCGGGCCTCGTACCGGACATATGTGAACTCCCCACCTCTTGACCCCTCTCGATTGTCAAGCTACGTTCCCACGCTATCAAGGCATCAGACATCTGACGTCTGACGCCTGAGGTTCCTTGATCCTTGCGATCCTGCGATCCCCGTCTGTTTCCGCCCCTTACGTTCCATCTTCGATGTCCCTGGAGGACCCGTGCCCGAGCTGAGATCAGCCGGTGTCGAGCGCCGCACCTTCCTGCGTTACACCAGTGCTGTCGGTGCGGCAGCCGCCATCACGGCGAGCCTTTCCGCCTGCGGTGGACCGTCCTCGACCGCCGACGGCACGGCAGGCAAGGGCGACGGCAACGGCCTCATCGAGGCCGGTCTCTCGTACCCCCTGTCGACCGGTTTCGACCCGATGATCACCTCCGGTGCGACTCCGTACGCCGCCAATATGCACATCTTCGAGGGCCTGGTCGATCTCGATCCGGCAACGCTCGTGGCCCGTCCCGCACTTGCCACCGAGATGCCGAAGAAGATCAATGCAACAACCTACCGGGCCACCCTCCGCAAGGGCGCGACCTTCCACGACGGATCGGCCGTCACCGCCGACGACGTGGTGTTCAGCTTCGAACGCATCCTGGACCCGAAGAACGCCTCGCTGATGGCGCAGTTCGTGCCCTTCATCGACACGGTGAAGGCCGTCGACGCCGGCACGGTCGAGTTCAAGCTGAAGTACCCCTTCGCGCTCTTCCCGTCCCGCATAGCCGTGGCCCGGATCGTCCCGAAGAAGATCGTCGAGCCGGACCCGAAGGCCTTCGACGCCAAGCCGGTCGGCTCCGGACCGTACAAGTTCGTCGAAGCGACCCGCGAGGACAAGATCGTCTTCGAGGCGTACGACAAGTACAACGGCGCGCACCCGGCCAAGGCCAAGAAGATGATCTGGCGCCTGATGTCCGACCAGTCGGCGCGCGTCAGCGCCATGGAGTCGGGCCGGGTCCAGGCCATCGAGGACGTCCCCTACATCGACGTCAAGCGCCTCTCCGGCTCCTCGAAGACCGAGTCCGTCCAGTCCTTCGGCCTGCTCTTCCTGATGTTCAACACCGCCGACAAGCGGTTCGCCGACAAGCGCGTGCGCCAGGCCCTGCACTACGCCCTGGACACCGAGAAGATCATCTCCACCGCGATGGTCGGCAATGCCGCACCGGCCACCGGGTACGTCCCCGCCACCCACCCCGACTACCAGAAGGCCGCCACGGTCTACACCCACGACGTGGCCAAGGCGAAGCAGCTGCTCGCCGAAGCCGGCGCGAAGAACCTCTCCTTCACCGTCCTCACCACCGACACCGGCTGGGTCAAGGACATCGCCCCGCTGCTGAAGGAGAGCTGGGAGGCGGCCGGCGTCAAGGTCACCCTCGACATCGCCCAGTCCCCGGCCCAGTACGCCAAGATCGACAAGGGCGACTTCGACGTGCTGGTCGCCCCCGGCGACCCGTCCGTCTTCGGCAACGACGCGGACCTCCTGCTGCGCTGGTTCTACTACGGCTTCTGGCCCGAGAGCCGCTACGGCTGGGGTAAGTCCGCCGCGTACAAGAAGGTCAAGCAGACCCTCGACAAGGCCGCCCAGGCCGCGGACGAGGCGAAGCGCAAGGAGCTGTGGGGCGAGGTCACCGACCTCGTCGCCGACGAGGCCGCGCTCTACCCGATCCTGCACCGCAAACTGCCCACGGCCTGGAACGACAAGGCCCTGCCCGGCTTCAAGCCGCTGCCCACCACGGGCCTGTCCTTCCTGGACGTCAGCCGCACCTGACCGGCCCCCGGCGCCCAGCGCCCGATCGCCCGGTCCGGGACTCCCGCCCGATCCAGGTGTCCCGGCCCCAGGGCCTCTCGTTCGGATCAGGCCGGGCTCGCGGGGCCTGATCCGAACGAAAGACCCCAGACCGCCCAACCACAAGGAACCCGACGATGGTTGCTTTTCTCCGGCTCGCGCTGCGCCGCGTCGCGATGATGCCGGTGATGATCCTCGGTATCGCGCTGCTCGTCTTCGTGGTGCTGCAGTTCTCGCCGGTCGACCCGGCCTTCAACGCGCTCGGGGAGAGCGCCACCCCCGAGGCCCGTGCGGCCTTCGCCGAGGCCAACGGCCTCAACGACCCGCTCCCGGTCCGGTACTTCCGCTTCCTGGGCCAGCTGCTCCACTTCGACCTCGGGATGACCGTCCCGCCGAGCCAGCCCGTACTGGACCGGATCACGGCGGCCTTTCCGCTCACCCTTCAGCTGACCCTCCTCGGGCTGATCCTCGCGGTGATCCTGGCCGTCCTGTTCGGTGTGGTCGGCGCGATGTACCGGGACCGCTGGCCCGACCAGCTGTTCCGGGTCCTGTCCATGGCCGGGGTCGCCATCCCGTCCTTCTGGCTCGGCGTGCTGCTCATCCAGCAGTTCGCGCTGAACACCCGGATCTTCCCGACCGGCGGCTACACCAACCCGGCCGACTCCTTCAGCGGCTGGCTCACCACCATGGCACTGCCCGCCATTTCGCTGGCGCTCCCGGTCTCGGCCTCCCTCGCCCGTCTCGTACGGACCTCGATGGTCGCCGAACTCGACCGCGACTACGTCCGCACCGCCCGCGGCAACGGCCTCCCGCCGCTGCTGGTGATCCGCTCGGTGCTGCGCAACGCGCTCGTCACCCCGCTGACCGTGCTCGGCATCAAGGTTGGGTACATGCTCAGCGGCGCCGTCGTCATCGAAGCGATCTTCGACCTGCCCGGCATGGGCAAGCTCATCCTCGAAGGTGTCACCGGCGGCGATGTCGCCCTGGTCCAGGGCACCGTACTGACCATCGCCATCGCGTTCCTGGTGGTCAACGTCATCGTCGACCTGCTCTACCTGCTGGTCAACCCGCGCATCAGGACGGTGTGACATGTTCGCCACCGGCCGTCTGGCCAACAAGCTGTCCCGACCCGGCATCGCGTTCCGCGCCCTCCCGGTCACCTCCCGCATCGCCCTCGGCGTGCTCGTCGTCGTCATCCTCGGAGCCGTGCTCGCCCCGCTGTTCACCCAGAACCCGCTGACCACCGGCACCCCGGTCCAGGCCCCCAGCGGCGCCCACTGGTTCGGCACCGACCGGGCCGGCCGCGACGTCTTCGCCCGGGTCGTGCACGGCTCGCGCTACTCGCTGGTCATCGGCCTCGGCGCGACCGCCCTGGCACTGGTCGCCGGCGCACTGCTCGGCTCCCTCGCCGCCACTTCGCGCAAGCTCGGCGACGAGTCCGTGATGCGCACCCTGGACGTCGTGATGTCGTTCCCGCCGATCGCGCTGGCCGCCGTCCTCGTCGCGGTCTTCGGCACCAGCATCCCGGTGATCATCTTCACCATCGCCTTCGTCTACACCCCGTCGCTGGCCCGCGTGGTCCGCGCCAATGTGCTGTCCCAGTACGGCGAGGACTACGTCGCCGCCGAGAAGGTCATCGGCGCCCGCCGCGGCTACATCGTGCTCCGCCACGTCGCCGTCAACTGCATGGCGCCGGTCATGGTGTTCGCCACCGTCATGGTCGCCGAGGCGATCATCTTCGAGGCCAGCCTCTCGTTCATCGGCGCCGGAGTGCAGGACCCCGACCCCAGCTGGGGCAGCGTCCTCGCCTACGGCCGGCAGATCCTCCTCGCCGGCGGCTGGTGGGCGACGTTCTTCCCCGGCCTCGCGCTGCTGATCACCGTCCTCGCGCTCAACATCCTCTCCGAGGGCCTCACCGACGCCTCCGCGGCCCCGAAGAGCGCCCGCCCCGCCGTCGACCCCGCCACGGCCACCGCACCCGACCCGGTCGAGGCCACCTCCACCGTGGACGTCGATGCCGCCCTCACCAAGCTCGCGGACCGCGTCAACGCCACCGAACCATCCATCAAGCCGGTACGGGAGGACGCCGCCGAACTCCTCGTCGTACGGGACCTGGCGATCCGCTTCCCCGACCGGTACGGCGAGATCCCCGTCGTCGACGCGCTGAACTTCACCGTCCACGAGGGCGAGACACTCGGTCTGGTCGGCGAGTCCGGCTGCGGCAAATCCATCACCAGCCTCGCCGTCATGGGCCTGCTCGCCCGCAACGCCGAGGTCAGCGGCGAGATCCTGTACCGCGGCCGAGACCTGCTGAAGCTCCCACCGAAGGAACGCCGCGCCCTGATGGGGCCGGAGATCGCGATGGTCTACCAGGACGCGCTGTCCTCCCTCAACCCGTCCGTCCTCGTCGGCACCCAGCTGAAGCAGCTCACCTCGCGCGGCGGTACGAAGACCCCCGCCGAACTCCTCGAACTCGTCGGCCTCGCACCCGAACGCACCCTGCGCAGCTACCCCCACGAGCTCTCCGGCGGCCAGCGCCAGCGCGTCCTGATCGCGATGGCACTCTCCCGCAACCCCCGCCTGCTCATCGCCGACGAACCGACCACCGCCCTCGACGTCACCGTCCAGGCCCAGGTCGTCGAACTCCTCGTCCAGCTGCGCGACGAACTCGGCTTCGCGATGGTCCTCGTCTCGCACGACCTCGCGCTCGTCGGCGACCTCTCGCACCGCGTCGCCGTGATGTACGCGGGCCGCCTCGCGGAGATCGGCGCCACCCGCTCCGTACTCACCGCCCCCACCCACCACTACAGCCGAGGCATGCTCGGCTCCGTCGTCTCCCTGGAAGCGGGCGCCGACCGGCTGCACCAGATCCGCGGCATCGTCCCCGCACCCCAGGGTTTCGGTACCGGCTGCCGGTTCGCCTCACGCTGCGCCGCAGCCACCGAACTGTGCCGCACCACCGCACCCGAACTCACCGCACGGGGCGCCACGAACGACCACGGCTTCGCCTGCCACCACCCGGCGAAGGCCGCCCAGCTGGAAGGGAGCGCCCTGTGATCAGGCTCGACGGCGTCCACGTACGCCACAAGGCACGCAGCGGCGGAGTGTTCCGCCGGGACGCCGTGCACGCCCTCACCGACGCCACCCTGGAGATCGAGCGAGGCGAGATCGTCGGCCTGGTCGGCGAGTCCGGCTGCGGCAAGTCGACCCTGGCCCGGGTGCTGACCGGCCTGCAGAAGCCCACCGAGGGGGAGGTCCGCTTCCACGGCCGCGACCTGTGGGAGATGTCCGCCGCGCAGCGCCGCGACGACTTCGGCTCCGCCGTCGGCGTCGTTTTCCAGGACCCGTCCACCGCACTCAACCCGCGGCTCACGGTCCGTCAGATCCTCCGTGACCCGCTCGACGTGCACAAGCGGGGCACCCGGGAGGCACGCGAGGCACGCGTCGAGGAGCTCCTCGACTTGGTCGGCCTGCCCGGCCACACCCTCGCCGCACTTCCCGGACAGCTCTCCGGCGGCCAGCGCCAGCGCGTCGCCATCGCCCGCGCCCTGGCCCTCGAACCGGAACTGATCGTCGCCGACGAACCGACCTCCGCCCTCGACGTCTCCGTCCGCGCCCAGGTCCTCAACCTTCTCGTCGACCTGCGCGAACGCCTGGGCCTCGGCATGGTGTTCATCTCGCACGACATCCAGACCGTGCGCTACCTCGCCGACCGCATAGCCGTCCTCTACCTCGGCCGGATCGTCGAGGAGGGGCGCGCATCCGACGTCGCGGGCGCCCCCGCGCACCCGTACACCGAGGCACTGCTCTCGGCGACCCCCAGCCTGCTGGAGACCACCGAACGGATCGTGCTCACCGGCCCGGTCCCCTCGGCCACCAACCCGCCGTCCGGCTGCCCCTTCCGCACCCGCTGCTGGAAGGCGGACGACGCCTGCGCCACGGTCTTTCCCGCGCAGAGCACCGGACCGGGGGAACACCGCTGGCACTGCGTCCACCCCCAGAACCCCGCCACCCGCGGCGGGGACCAGTCCGCCGTACCGGCCGCAAGGAGCACCACATGACCGCCCGAACACCCCGCTACTCCGGCGTGATCCCGCCCGTAGTCACCCCGCTCACCGCGGACGGCGAGATCGACCGGCCCTCCCTGGAGAGGGTCGTGGGGCATCTGCTCGACGGCGGTGTCAGCGGCCTGTTCGCCCTCGGCAGCTCCGGCGAGACCGCCTATCTGACGCCCCGCCGGCAGGACGAGGTCATCAAGGTCATCACGGCCGCCTCGGCCGGCCAGGTCCCTGTCCTCGTCGGAGCGATCGAGACCACCACCGACCGTGCCATCGAACGGGCCCGTGCCGCCCAGGCACTCGGCGCCGACGCCGTCGTCGTCACCGCCCCCTTCTACACTCGCACGCACGACACCGAGATCGACCGCCACTTCCGGGACGTCGCCGCCGCCGTCGACGTGCCGCTCCTCGCGTACGACGTGCCGGTCTGCGTCCACAGCAAACTCGACCCGGAACTGCTGCTGCCGCTCGCCGCGGACGGCGTGCTGGCCGGGGTGAAGGACTCCAGCGGCGACGACGGCTCGTTCCGCCGCCTGGCCATCGGCGCCCGCGACCTGCCGGAGTTCGCCGTGCTCACGGGGCACGAACTGGTCGTGGACGCGATGATGCTGAGCGGCGCCGACGGTTCCGTCCCCGGGCTCGGCAATGTGGACCCGCACGGATACGTGCGCCTCCACGAGGCCGCGGTACGTGGCGACTGGGCGACCGCACGCGCCGAACAGGACCGCCTCGTCGCACTGTTCGACATCGTGCGCGCGGCCCGTCCCGGCACTGCGTCCGCCACCGCTGCCGGTCTCGGCGCGTTCAAGTCGGCCCTCATGCTGCGCGGGATCATCACCACCAACTTGGTGAGCCCGCCGATGCGCCGGCTGGACGCGGCGGAGACCGCCACGATCGCGGACTGTCTGGACCGCGCGGGGCTCTCCCGGGTCTGACGGGTTCCGAAGAACGCACCGAGGTGCGTGGGTACGGCCTCGGCCGTACCCACGCACCTCGGTGCTTCTGTCTGCTACCTACCGGCTGCGCCGGTCACTTCCTCGACGCGCGCGTGCGGCGGTACAGCAGGGTTCCACCGAGCACCATCGCGGCGCTCGCCGCGCCGGCCAGACCCAGGTTGGTGTCGGCACCCGTGTGCGCCAGCTGCGCGGTGGAGACCGGGTTCCCGGAGGCGACCTCGGGCACATTGCCGGTCTGCGGCTCACCGGTGCGGGGCGTGACGGGAGGTGTGACCACCGGCGGCGTGACTACCGGCGGCGTGACCGGCGGCGTGACTACCGGCGGCGTGACTACCGGGGGCGTGACCGGCGGCGTGACTACGGGGGGCGTGACCGGCGGCGTGACTACCGGGGGCGTGACCACGGGGGGCTCCACGGGGGGCTCCACAGGGGGCTCTACGGGAGGGGTGACCCCCGGCCCGCTCTCGTTCGCGCACGCGTTGTCGAACGCCGGGTTCAGCAGACCGACGACATCGACGCTGTTGCCGCACGCGTTGACCGGAACGTCCACAGGAACCTGGACGACGTTGCCGGACAGCACGCCGGGAGAGTCGGTTGCGGTGCCCGTGGCGCTTGCCCCGTGGCCGTCGTTGCCGCTTCCACCGCTCTCGTTCGCGCACTTGTTGCCGAACGCCGGGTTGAGCAGACCGATCACATCGACCGTGTTGCCGCACACGTTGACGGGAACGTGCACCGGCACCTGCACGGCGTTGCCCGAGCCGACGCCCGGCGAACCGAAGGCGGCACCATCGGCGGAGGCGTCCGCGAACGCGTATCCGCCGGCCGCGGTCAGGATGCCCGACGCCGCCGCCATCACCAGCACGCTCTTGCTCAAGGCTTTTCGCATTTATTGCCCTTTCCTAGGACACTTTGTGCGAGCGCGATGCTCGCGGTTCATTCATCACGCGGTGCAGCTTCTGCCGGGAATGTGACCCCCGGTTCTTCCCTGCGTGAGTCGGCAAGCGGCGATTCTTCCGCAGGTCGAAACACCGAAACGCGGAGCCGCACGCCTGGTGACATCCATAACGAGGGGGGATTGTCGAGGAAACGCGAAAGTCCGTGGAAATCCCGTGATCACTCGAACGAATTAAATTTGCGCGCTCGTGACGACGTCGCCCCCAGGCATTCGGGTGAACGGAGAGAACTAAACGTCCGATCGCGAGTTGGGTAGAGAGCTCCGGTATGGGGCATCCGGTACAAGAAGGGTTAATCGTGATCAAGAAGGTTCTGGCTACGGGCGCTGTGGCCGCCTCCATCCTCGGTCTGGGCGCGACCCAGGCCATGGCGATCGGCGACGACGGCGGTACGACTTCGGTCAACGGCAACGGAGCCTCGCAGTCCTTCGGCAATGCCGAGACCCATGGTGACGGCAGCCCGCAGTTCGGCCTGGTCCAGGGCAGCCTGAACAAGCCCTGCGTCGGTCTGCCCGCCAAGGCCAACGTCGGCTCGCTCGTCGGTCTTGTCCCGGTCGCGGTCCAGGACGTCAACGTGCTGGCCTCGCCGCAGAACCAGCAGTGCACCGAGAACTCCACCCAGGCCAAGGGTGACGAGCCGCTGTCGCACATCCTGAGCGGCATCCCGGTGCTCTCCGGCAACGGCACCGGCAACAGCTGATCCAGCACAGTGACAGGCCCGGCCGCCGGCGTTCCTCCTTCGCACGGCCCGGGCCCGCTGTTGCCCTTCCCGGTATCGGCGCACCGAATGGTCCGGTGATTCCACCCGTGACGTCGAGCGAACGATACTGCTCCATCCGGGCCGTTTTTCGAGATTCTTTTTCTTGAAGAGTTTCGACTGCGGTCCTAAATCGTTACGAATTGCAGCGGCGGAGTTACGAGTGATCAGGACCGCGCTCGTGCGGCACGAAAGACGTGACCGCTCCGGACTCCGTCAAAGAAAGGGACAAACGTGAAGTACGCCAAGGTTGCCGCCATCGCCGCCGGAACCCTGATGGCGGTCGGTGCCGCCGCCCCCGCCTTCGCCGACTCCGGCGCCGATGGCACCGCCGCCTACTCCCCGGGCGTCGCGTCCGGCAATGTCATCCAGATCCCGATCCACGTCCCGCTCAACGTGTGCGGCAACAGCGTCAACGTGATCGGTCTGCTCAACCCCGCCTTCGGCAACGCCTGCGCCAACTACTGACCCCTGGTCGGCCTGGCCGAACGCTCGTGACGGGAAGGCCCCGGAACGCACTCGATGCGATCCGGGGCCTTCCCCATTTTCGGCTTCCGGTAGTCGACCGAAGGGTGCGGAGAAAAGCGACCCTGTCCAGTTGCCCGAACGCAACCACATCGTTACCCAAGGTGAGAAGCGGCAGAAGTCACAGCTAAAGAAGGCTGGTGCGGCGCGGATACGCGGCCGAAACGGATGCCGCTGCAGAAGGGAACCCCCGAAAGTGAAGTACGCGAAGACCGCTGCGCTCGTTGCCGGTTCCGTGGCTGCTCTGGGAACGGCTGCTCCTGCCTTCGCCGTTACCACCACCACGGCCCCCAACTTCAGCCTCAACGGCGGCGTCAACCAGGTGGTGGAAAGCGCACCGCAGGCTGTCGATCCGATTGCCGACGCGGTCGGCGGAGCCGCCGATTCGATGCAGAAGAACGGCACCGTCACCAAGCTGGCCGGCCAGGCCACCGGTGCGGCCAAGGGCGCGGCCCCGCTGATGGGCGGCCTGCCACTCGGCGGCTGACCGGCCAGGCCACGGCTCTTCCCCGTCCGTGCGGCGAACATCCGGGCAGCGGAAGCACCGTTCGAGTGAATCGACACAACCATCCACGTCGCCGTGAGTTGATCAGCGAGCTCCGGACAGGCGAGCAACAGAAAACCCAGAAGGGCTATTCAATGCTCAAGAGGATTATGGCCTCGGCAGCCGTCGCTGCTTCGATCGTCGGTGTCTCCGCCGCGATCGCCCCGCAGGCCATGGCCGTCGGCAACGACAGCGGCACGACGTCGTTCAACGGAAACGACACCGTCCAGTCGTACGGCAACTCCGCCACCTACGGTGACTGGAGCCCGCAGTTCGCGCTCATCCAGGGCTCGCTCAACAAGCCCTGCATCGCCCTGCCGGCCAAGGCCAACGCCGGTTCGGTCCTCGGCGTCGTCCCGGTCTCGGTCCAGGACGTCAACGTCCTGGCCTCGCCGCAGAACCAGCAGTGCACCGAGAACTCCACCCAGGCCAAGGGCGACGAGGCACTGTCGCACATCCTGAGCGGCATCCCGGTCCTGTCCGGCAACGGCACCGGCAACAACTAGTGCCCCTCCCGGCAAGCTTTGCCCCGGCGAACATTGCCGGTCGCGGCACTAGAACCGCAAGGCTCCGGCCGCTCGCCGCTGATTCCTCGGACCTGTCGAGGACTTCACCGCGTGCGGCTTCGAGCCCGCCTGTCCGCAGTACGTGAAACACCGTGGGGCTGGTACATCCACGCGGCAGCCGATCGTCGGCGGCTCTGATGTGCCGGCCCACGTCGTGTGCGAGGGTCCCGCGAAGGGGCGGGCGGACTGGGCCGGTTGCCGTAGTGACGGTGGGCGTCACCCGTCGCACCGGGTAGGGGCCACCCATGGACCAGTTCGACAGCCAGCACCCCTGCGGCCGGCAGCGGCACGCACAGGACGCCACACCCATTTACGACCGGCTGCTCGCCGAATGGCAGGCGACCCGCGGCGGACCCGACCCGGCCCCGCCGGAGCGGCCTTGTGCGGGAAGTCGCGTGCCCGCCGCCCGCACGTCCGACGACGCCTTCGACGGGTGAGAAGGTGCGTAGAACTCACGCCGGAGCGAACCCATGTGAGTGGTAGTGCGGAACGGACGCCGACGACGGCAGCCCGCAGGTCCAGCTCGTCCAGGGCGCGCTGAACAAGGCCTGCGTGGGCCTGCCGCTCAAGGCCGGCGCGGGTTCGCTCGTCGGCGTACTCGTGCCGGTCGCGGTCCAGGACGTCAACGTGCCGGCCTCGCCGCAGAACCAGCAGTGCGCCGAGAACTCCACCCGGGCCAAGGGCGACGAGGCGCTGTCGCACTTCGTGGACGGCATCCCGGCGCTCTCCGGCATCGGCAACAGCTGACACCCACGGGAATGCGGGCGACCGCGGTAAATCCCCCGCGATCGCCCACATTCCGGTGCACGGCACCGCCGAGAAGTATCCGGGGCGAGACCCCAGGGCTCCACGCATGACGATGCCCACCGTTCCACGGGGGGCGGTGGGCATCCGGTGTACGGAGGCGGCTCAGCCCAGGCTGCGTACCGGAAGGACACAGTGCGCGGAGGTCATGATGACCTCCGCGTCGGCTGCGAACGACCGCAGCAGTTCCTCGCTGACCGGCCGGCCCGGCGTGCCTTCGGGCCAAGGGCGGGTGGCGAACATCGTGTGCACCTCGCCCCGCTGCTCTGCCGCTGCCAGCCACTCGGGCGGTGCGGGGTACTGCGCCGTGAAGTGAGGCAGCGTCAGCACGGCCTGACCGGCCTGGACGAGCAGTTTCACCGGGAGGCCCGGCGTCTCGGCGGCGTACACCGGGCCGCTGCCGACCGGCAGTCCGCTGCGGTCCAGGGCCACCCGCATCACGGCCTCACCGGCGGCCGGGCCGTCCGTCCCGTCGCCGAGCGAGTAGACGAGGAGGAAGGCGACATCGCAGCCGCCATCGGGGTGTTCGCCGCTCCATCCGATCAGTGTGATCGTGCCCAACTGGGCCTGGGTGAACGTACCGGTGGCGGTCTGGGGTGAGGTCATGCTCGGCACCCTAACGGGCTGAGACCGGTCGTTGTGCATGTGTATCACCTGATCGAGGGAGATTCATGGATGTCTCCGACGCATGCGTTCGCGGCGCTGTCCCGGATGCCGCGAAGCCGCCCCCCCCCATTTGCCGGTCGGTCTAAATGTGTTGACGGCGCCCGATGGCCGCGGGCTATCGTGTGCAGTGTTCCGGACGGCGGGGAAACCGCCGGTGTCGGGCCCGTGCTTGAACCAGGAGGTGAGGACATTGATGACTGTCGTTGCGATGGGCGCTGCCCATAACCAGAAGATCATCGTCCCCACCCACGTGGTCGCCGGCTGACCTTTCTTCAACTTTTCGCGCTGGTAGGCGCGTTGCCGGGGCCACCCTGTGAAGGGTTTCCCTTGTCTTTCCCGTCTTCCTCGTCTCTTTCCTCTTCTCTTCAGGGCGCGTTTGTGGCGCATCCGCTGTCCCCGTACGGCTGGGACGACGGCTGGGCCGCCGCATTCGCTCCGTACGCCGAGCAGGGACTGCTGCCCGGACGCGTGGTGCGGGTGGACCGCGGGCAGTGCGACGTGGTCACCCCGTACGGCACGCTGCGGGCCGACACCGCCTTCGTCGTCCCGCGCGATCCGATGCGGATCGTCTGCACGGGCGACTGGGTCGCCGTCGACCCCGGCGGAGATCCGCAATTCGTACGGACGCTGCTCCCGCGGCGTACGGCCTTCGTCCGCTCGACGTCGTCGCAGCGTTCCGAAGGGCAGGTGCTCGCCACCAACGTCGACCACATCGCCATCTGTGTCTCCCTCGCCGTGGAGCTGGACCTGGGGCGGGTGGAGCGTTTCCTCGCGCTCGCCATGTCCAGCTCCGGCGGCGACGCGCTGCTGCGCGACGGGGCGTCCGCCGCGGATGGCGCCGCCCAGCCGATCGTGGTGCTGACCAAGGCCGATCTGGTGCCGGACACCGCCACGCTGGCGTACCTCGTCCAGGACATCGAGGCCATCGCGCCCGGTGTGCAGGTGCTGACCGTCAGCTCCGCCACGGGGGAGGGGCTCGATGTGTTCGCCGCCATCGTCTCGGGCGGCACGAGTGTGCTGCTCGGGGCGTCCGGCGCGGGCAAGTCGACCCTCGCCAACACCCTGCTCGGCCGCGATGTGATGGAGGTGCAGGCCGCCCGGGACGTCGACGGCAAGGGCCGGCACACCACCACGACCCGCAATCTCCTGGTCCTGCCCTCCGGGGGCGTACTGATCGATACCCCCGGGCTGCGCGGGGTCGGCCTCTGGGACGCGGAGACCGGTGTCGGCCAGGTCTTCTCCGAGATCGAGGAGCTGGCCGAGCGGTGCCGGTTCCACGACTGCGCCCACCTGTCGGAGCCCGGCTGCGCGGTGCTCGCCGCGGTCGAGGACGGTTCCCTGTCCGAACGGCGCCTCGACAGCTTCCGCAAGCTGCTCCGCGAGAACCAGCGCATCGTCGCCAAGACCGATGCCCGGGTGCGGTCCGAAATGCTGCGTGAATGGAAGCGCAAGGGGGTCGAGGGCCGGGCGGCCATGGACGCGAAGCGGGGTCGGCTGCGGTAGCCGCGGCCGACGGGTCCCCCGGACTCGGTAGACGTCCGAAAACCGCGAGTGCGGTACCGGGAGGTGCCGCACACTGGACGCTGTGATGGACGAACAGACCAGGTACGAGGCGGTGAGCGGCCGCGATGCCCGATTCGACGGGGAGTTCTTCTTCGCCGTCGAAACGACCGGCATCTACTGCCGGCCGAGCTGCCCCGCCGTCACCCCCAAGCGGAAGAACGTCCGGTTCTTCCCGACCGCGGCCGCCGCGCAGGGCAACGGCTTCCGGGCATGCAGGCGCTGCCGCCCGGACGCCGTGCCCGGCTCCGCCGACTGGAACGTGCGGGCCGATGTCGTCGGCCGTGCCATGCGGATGATCGGCGACGGTGTCGTCGACCGGGAGGGCGTGCCCGGTCTCGCCCACCGGCTCGGCTACAGCTCACGCCAGGTGCAGCGGCAACTCAACGCCGAGCTGGGTGCCGGGCCCGTCGCGCTCGCCCGCGCCCAGCGGGCCCACACCGCGCGCGTGCTGCTCCAGACGACCACGCTGCCCGTGACGGAGATCGCCTTCGCGTCCGGATTCGCCAGCGTGCGCCAGTTCAACGACACGATCCGGCAGATCTACGCCCGTACGCCCAGCGCCCTGCGGGCCGAGGCCGGTACGGGGCTGGGAGCGGCGGTACGGGAGGCGCGGACCACGGGGGTCCCGCTGCGGCTCGCCCGCCGGGGGCCGTACGCGGCCCGCGAGGCCTTCGATCTGCTGGCCGGCGAGACGGTCGCCCGGATCGAGGAGGTCAGCGGCGAGCCGGGCACGCGCACCTACCGGCGCACCCTGCGGCTGCCGTACGGGACGGGCATCGTGGCCGTCGACGAGCGGTCCGCCGGGCCCTGGCTGGACGCCCGGATCCACCTCACGGACCTGCGGGATCTGACGACGGCCGTGCAGCGGCTGCGGCGCCTCTTCGACCTGGACGCCGATCCGTACGCCGTCGACGAGCGGCTCGGCGCCGACCCGCGCCTGGCACCGGGCGTCGCCGCCCGCCCGGGGCTGCGCTCGCCGGGCGCCGCCGACCCGGAGGAGTTCGCCGTACGGACGCTGGTGGGCAGGCTGGGGGCGGAGCGGCTCGTGGAGGCGTACGGGAAGGTTGCCGACGTCCCCTGCGGAGGGCTCACGCATGTGTTCCCCGAGCCCGGGGTGCTGGCCGGTGCGGTGGACGACCCGGCGCTCCGGGCGCTGGCGGCCGCGCTCGCCGACGGGGACGTACGACTCGATGCCGGGGCCGACCGCGACGAGGCCGAGCGGGCACTGCTGCGGCTGCCGGGGATCGAACCGGCAGCGGCGGCACTCATCAGGATGCGGGCGCTCGGCGACCCCGACGTGGACCCGGAGGGCAGGCCCGGGTCGGAGCGGTGGCGGCCGTGGCGTTCGTACGCCGCGCGCCACCTGAGCCTCTTGGGCCTGCCCTAGGTGTATTGCCCGTGAGGTCGCTGACGGGGTTCAGGCGGGCAGGCCCCAGCGCGGTGCGGGCTCGTTCGCCGTCACCGGGCGGATGGTGAGATCCGGGCGGTCGCCCGTGGCCGTGATCAGCGCCGAGTCGCCCGTGCGCAGGTGGATGCGGACCGTGCCGTCGGCCAACTCCTCGTGCTCCAGCGGGCGTCCGTGCCGGTCGCGGATCTCGACTGCACCCTCGATGCCATGGCGTACGACGCACGGCGCGCCCGCCTCGCTGGTCACCCGTACCCAGCGGGTCCGGCCCTCTTCGCGTACCGCGCTCAGCAGGAACGCGCCCTGGGTGCGGAAGTCGTGGACGGTCAACTCCCGCCAGGCGGCGGGCAGAGCCGGGAAGACCCTGATCGTGCCGCCCCACGACTGGCACACCATGTCGTGCAGCGACTGGGCGAGGCCGAAGAGGGAGCCGAACTCGGGGCGGTGGTCCTGGACCTCGGAGTGCTGGACGTTGAAGCGGACGGCCGTGGTGGTGGCGCCGGGCTCGGCGTAGATGCCGGAGCCGAGGCGGCCGTTGCCCAGGTACGGGCCCTCGTACCAGGTCTTCGGGAGCTTCTGCCAGAGCAGGTCGGCGTCGTCCAGGACCGTGCGCCAGGCGTCGTCGGGGGAGTGGACGGTGACGGGGGCCGGGGCGGTGGTCGCCGGGGCGCCGGGGGTGGCCGCCCGGGCGGGGACGGTCGCCGCGCCGCCCACCACGAGTGCGCCGCCGATCGCACTGCCGGTGGCGAGGACGCTTCTACGGGAAGGGGCCGGGGCTTCGTTGCGGTGGCGGGACGGGCGGTAGGGGCCCGGTGCTGGGGGCAAGGCGTCTCCTGGCGACTCGTATGCAGGCACAACAATTCATCCGAGCTATTCCTTCGGGGAAGGTGGGCACGGGGCATCCTTGCGTCAACAGCGAGGGAGACATCCGATGTACTTCCGCCTATCTGGACTGCATCCACTTGGCTGTCCAGGAAGGCGCGGTCAGCTCCGGATCACCGTGGTCAGCCAGGCCCCCGTCACCAGCAGACACGCGAAGAGTTCGACGAGCACCGCGTAGCCCGTCGCCCGCATCACCGAGCGGACCGATGCCCACCCCGCCCCGCTGCTGCCGAGCCGCAACCGCTCCGCCCCGTAGATCGCCCCCACATATCCGACGATCCCGCCCACCACCGGCACCACGAAGAACCCCACGATCCCGCCGATCCCGCCCAGCATCAGCGTCTTGCGCGGTGCCCCCGACTCATGGGGGCGGCGCGGCGGCAGCCACAGCTTCAGCGCCTGGTTCACCAGCAGAAGTGCCGTGGCCCCGATGAGTACGCCCCAGGCGGCCGGAGTCACGTCGGTCAGCGCCCACCACAGCACGGCGGCCCAGACGATCGCCTGCCCCGGAACCCCCGGCACCAGCACACCGACCAGGCCGAGGAACATGACCAGGCCGACGGCGACGAGTTGCCACACACCCATCTGACCAGCGTGCCGGAGTCCGGCCGGTCCCGCCCGTCAGCGCGGCCCCGGGTAAAGGCCGTCGACGCAGCTCGGGGCCGTAACGTCACGGCGCGAACACCGTGCCGGGGCGCCGACGATGCCTGGTGACGTGACGTGACGTGACGTGACGTGACGTGACGTGACGGGGGTAGGGCGGGACGGGACGAAGCCTGCCGGGAGGGGCGCCGGCTCAGGTCCGCGTCTCCCGGGCTACCCAGCCCCGTTCGTACGCGTGCCAGCCCAATTGCAGCCGGGTCGACACCCCGGTCAGCTCCATCAGCTTCTTCACCCGCCGCTGCACGGTCCGCAGCCCCAGCTCCAGCTGCTTCGCCACGCTCGCGTCCGTCAGCCCGGCCAGCAGCAGCGACAGGATCTCCAGATCCGTCGGATCGGGCCCGGTGGACACCTCCTCCAGCCGGCCGCTCTCGGCGAGCCTGAGCGGCATGGCCTCGCGCCACACCGCCTCGAAGAGCCCCATCAGCGACTCCAGCAGCCCGGAGGCGTGCACCACCAGCGCCGCCGGCTCGGCGCCCCGTCGGGTCAGCGGCACCATCGCCAGGGCGCCGTCGGCGACGACCAGCTTGGTCGGCACCCGGTCGACGACCCGGCACTGCTCGTCACGGCTCAGCGCGGCCGACAGTTCCAGAATCCCGGACGGCAGCGACAGCACCTCGCGTTCGATGACGACCCGGAACGACACCCCGCGCGTGGCGACCTGCTCCTCGGCCTCGTTCTCCATACCGCTCACCGCGATCGGCTTGCCGGTGACCAGGGCGCACACCTCGCTCGTCGCCCCCAGCTGCAACTGGTGGAAGCGGTGCGCCACCGCGCTCGCGCCGGTCACCACCTCGACCAGATCGTGCACGGCCGGCTCGGTGGCCTCCGCCCGGTACTCCTCGGCGAGCAGCGCCGCCGTCAACTCCGCCTGCTCCAGCTCATGGCGCTGCTGGGTCAGCAGCGCTCCCAGCGCCACCGCGGGCGGCGCGGCCACCCAACGGTCCATGCGGGACGAGGCCTGCGCGGCGAGCCCGTGCTGTTCCAGCCGGCGCAACGCCCGCTCCGTGTCCGCCTCGGGAAGAGCCAGCCGGTGCGCGAGATCGGAGACCTCCGCGGCTCCCACCGTCACGAGCGCGCGGTACGCCGACTCCTGTATCTCGTCGAGACCTATGGCTCCCAGCATCCCTGGACCCCTCCCGGACGCATTGATTCCGCACGATGGCGCTGTCTTCGGGCGTCGGCTGTGGCGGAAAGCGGCCACGGCGTAAACCCGCCCTGTACATCATCCCTTTATCGCTGGTCGCTCTGCCAATGTGGCGCCACCGCAGTACCGACAACCTCCGCAATCACATGGTCTGTTCAGAGGTGTTCCGGTTTCACTTGGGGAGAGCGATGCGTCCGATATCGCGTACGGCGCTGGGAGCGGCCACCGCCGCAGTCCTGGCCGTCACCGGCAACGACGGCTCCGCCGTCCGCTCCTCGGTCGCGAAGCTCGACGCGAGGGACGAGAACGTCTACTCGCAGGGGATCCCGCTGCTCTTCCCGGGCTACGACCTGGAGACCGACGGGCTCAAGACCCTTCCGGCGAAGGACGGTCAGACGATCGGCCTGAGCGTCACCGGCCACGCGGGCTACACGCCCGGCAAGCTGGTCGCCGCCGAGGTCTCCTACTTGTACGACGGCGGCGAGACCCGGACCAGGGCCATCACCGCACAGCAGGGTGACCGGTGGACCGCGATCGTGAACCACGCGGGCGCGGCCGGCAAGCCGGTCGCCCTGAAGACCGAACTGACGGACGCCAACGGCAACTCCGTCATCCAGACCGTGAACGACGCGTACGCCGTGCGCTGATCACGCCCCGACCGGTTCGCCGGGCGTCCTTCCCGTGGGGGGTGGGGACGCCCGGCGGACCTCTTTTGTCCGGCCACTGTTTCCGGATGACCCGTTTTCGTACGGCCCGGGCGGTCGACAATAAGGGCATGAGTCAGCAGGGGGACAGGTCCGCCGCCCACGAGAACGACTGGTGGCGCAGGCTGTACGACGAAACCGCCAGGGACACCGGGGCGACCAACGCGGCCGACAGCCTCGACGACCGCTTCGACTCGGCGTCGGACGCGGTTGGCCGAGGCGGGGGCGGGCGTGGGGGGAGTGTGGGGGACGGGGACGGGGACGAGGACGTGGGTGGGGCTGGGGCTTCGGTCGCGGGTCCGGCTCCGGTGTCTGTGCCACCGGCCGTCCCTGACCCGCGATCGTTACCGGATCTGCCGTCCGTGTCGTCCGTGCCGCCCGTGCCGCCTCTGCCCAAGCGGCCGGTCGTCGACAGGAGCGTTGCCCCGCGGGGCCCCATCACCGACGTCACCGCAGAGGCTCCCGAGCCCTCATCCGTTCCCGCCCGGCGCCCCGTGATCGGCCATGTGGGTGACCGGCCGCCCACCTACGACGCCGAGCCCACCGCGCTGCCCGCCACCGTCCCCCAGGAGCTCGACGATCTCGTCGCCGACACCGTGCTCGACGGCGCCCGGTACGGCACGTACACCCTGCGCGCCGCCTCCGTGCGCGGGGACTCCGCGCGGTTCCGCGGCGAGCCCCGCCGCGACGCGCTGCTCACCGTACGGTTCGGCACCGACCGGAGGGCGCTCGTCCTGGTCGCCGTCGCCACCGGGGCCCGCGCCACCGAGCGGGGGCACCTGGCGGCGGCCGACGCCTGCCGCTGGATCGGCGGTGCCGTGGGTCGCAGCCACGCCAGGCTCTCCGAGGACATAGGGGCCGGCCGCCGCGGCGACCTCAAATCCGGCCTGCACCGCCTCACCGACCGTACCTACGGCAAGCTGCGCGCCCGCGCCGCAGAACTGGGCCTCGAACCGGAGCGGTACACCGCGGGGCTGCGCTGCCTCCTGCTGCCGGCGGATCCCGACTGCCGGACGCGGATCTTCTTCGGCGCCGGCGCCGGCGGGCTCCTCCGGCTGCGCGACGGCGTCTGGCAGGACCTCGAACCGGAGGTTCCGGAACCCGCCGGTGACGGCGGCGAAGCCGCGGCCGAATCCGGACCACCGCCCGCCGAGCCCTTCCGGTTCCGGGCTTCGGTGGCCCGGCCGGGGGACACGCTGCTGCTGTGCAGCACCGGCCTCGCCGAACCACTGCGCGGCGAACCCGCCCTGGCCCGGGAGCTGGCCGAACGCTGGGCCGACGACCACGCGCCCGGGCTCGCGGCCTTCCTCGCGGACTCCCAGCTCAGGGTGAAGGGGTACGCCGACGACCGTACGAGTGTCGGAGTCTGGGAGGCGTAACCGCGCGCTTCATGGGTTGATGGATGCGGAGTCCGGAAGCCGAAGCGCGGAAAGGTTACGCACCCATGGCCAAGCAGAACGTGTCGGAGCAGTTCGTCGACATCCTCGTCCGGGCGGGGGTCAAGCGCATGTACGGGGTCGTCGGCGACAGCCTCAACCCGGTCGTCGACGCCATCCGCCGCAACTCGGCCATCGACTGGATCCAGGTCAGGCACGAGGAGACGGCCGCGTTCGCCGCCGGAGCCGAGGCCCAGATCACCGGCTCCCTGGCGGCCTGCGCCGGATCCTGCGGCCCTGGAAACCTGCACCTCATCAACGGCCTCTACGACGCGCACCGCTCCATGGCGCCCGTTCTCGCACTCGCCTCGCACATCCCGTCGAGCGAGATCGGTCTCGGCTACTTCCAGGAGACCCATCCGGAGCTGCTCTTCCAGGAGTGCAGCCACTACAACGAGATGATCTCCAACCCGCAGCAGATGCCGCGGCTGCTCCAGACGGCCATTCAGCACGCGATCGGCCGAGGCGGGGTCAGCGTCGTCGCGATGCCGGGCGACATCGCCTCGCAGCCCGCTCCGGAGAAGTCGATCGAGCACGCCCTGGTCACCTCGCGGCCGACGGTACGGCCCGGTGACGCGGAGATCGAGAAGCTCTGCCGCATGGTCGACGAGGCGAAACGTGTGACATTGTTCTGCGGCAGCGGCACGGCGGGCGGCCATGCCGAGGTGATGGAGTTCGCCGAGCGGGTGAAGTCCCCGGTCGGGCACGCGCTGCGCGGCAAGGAATGGATCCAGTACGACAACCCGTACGACGTCGGCATGAGCGGGCTGCTCGGCTACGGCGCCGCCTACGAGGCGACCCACGAGTGCGATCTCCTCATCCTGCTCGGCACCGACTTCCCGTACAACGCCTTCCTCCCCGACGATGTGAAGATCGTCCAGGTCGATGTGCGGCCCGAGCACCTGGGCCGCCGTTCCAAGCTGGATCTGGCGGTCTGGGGCGATGTCCGCGAGACGCTTCGCTGTCTGACTCCGCGGGTGAAGGTCAAGACCGACCGCAAGTTCCTCGACCGGATGCTGAAGAAGCACGCCGACGCGCTGGAGGGCGTGGTCAAGGCGTACACCCGCAAGGTCGAGAAACACATCCCGATCCACCCGGAGTACGTAGCCTCGGTGCTGGACGAAATCGCCGATGACGATGCCGTGTTCACCGTCGACACCGGCATGTGCAATGTCTGGGCCGCCCGCTACCTCTCGCCCAACGGCAAGCGCCGCGTCATCGGTTCGTTCAGCCACGGCTCGATGGCGAACGCGCTGCCGCAGGCCATCGGCGCCCAGTTCACCGACCGGAACCGACAGGTGGTGTCGATGTCCGGCGACGGCGGATTCACCATGCTGATGGGCGACTTCCTCACCCTGGTGCAGTACGACCTGCCGGTGAAGGTCGTACTGTTCAACAACTCCTCGCTCGGTATGGTCGAGTTGGAGATGCTGGTCGCCGGGCTCCCGTCGTTCGGCACGGACAACAAGAACCCGGACTTCGCGGCGATCGCCCGGGCCGCCGGGGCGTACGGGGTCCGGGTCGAGAAGCCCAAGCAGTTGGAGAGCGCCCTCAAGGACGCCTTCAAGCACAAGGGCCCGGCGCTCGTCGATGTCGTCACCGATCCCAACGCGCTCTCCATCCCGCCGAAGATCAGCGCGGAGATGGTGACCGGATTCGCGCTCTCCGCCAGCAAGATGGTGCTGGACGGGGGAGTGGGCCGGATGGTCCAGATGGCCCGCTCCAATCTGCGGAACGTGCCCCGCCCCTGACCGGAGACCGGCGCGGAATCCGGCGCGGAATCCGGCGCGGAATCCGGCGCGGGGTTCGGCCGGACGTCCCGCCGGGTCCGGCCGCACCTCACGCCGGGGTCAGCCGACTGCCTCCCCGGCCGCGCGCTGTGCTGGGCGCCGCCGATACCAGGACGGTGAAACTGCTCGCCCGGGCCGGAATGGGGTGGTGCCAGGGCCGGACGTGCGGATTCGCCGTACGTGAAAGGGCCGGCGCGCACCGCACGGGAGGCGGCACCGCTGAGGCGCCGGAGGGCCCCGACCGGCGCCCGCTGCCCGGCCCCGTGAAACTGTCCAGGCTCGCCGACCTGGCCGACCCCGGATAGACCGACCCGCACAATTCTTCCTTATCTGCTGCTCGACGGTCCCACCCTGCTGCCACTGGCCCTGCTCGACGGAGCCGCGCTTACCACACTGCGCACCCCGGCCGTGTCCGCACTCGCGATCCGCCACCTCACCGGGCCCGTCCTGCGTCACCTGGTCCTCTTCGGAACGGGTCCGCAGGCGTACGGGCACCTCGCCGCGGTGCACGCGGAACGCCGCGTCGAACGGGTCACCGTGATCGGCCGTACCCCGCACCGGGTCGCCGCACTGGTCGAGCACGCCCGCGGGCTCGGCATGGACGCCCGCGCGGGTGAGGCGCACGGGGCGCAGGAGGTTGCCACGGCCGATCTGGTGATCTGCTGCACCACGTCCGCGACCCCGCTGTTCGACGGCACCCTCGTACCGGACGGGGCCGTGGTCGTCGCGGTCGGCTCGCACACCCCGGAGGCCCGGGAGGTCGACACCGCCCTGGTGTCGCGCTCCGCCGTGTTCGTCGAATCGAGGGCGGCGGCCCTGTCGGAGGCGGGCGATCTGCTGATCCCAATGGCGGAAGGGGCTTTCGGTACCGACGACATCACCGGCACCCTCGCCGACCTGGTGGCCGGGCGGAACCTCGGTGGGAAGCCGGCTGTCCGCGAGCGCCCCCGGTTCTTCAAGAGCGTCGGGATGGGCTGGGAAGACCTTGCGATCGCCGCCGCGGTGTACCGGGATTCGGCGCTCTGAGCGAGTTGTCCACAGGCTTGGAACGACGGGCCCGAGCGGAAACCCGCCATTGTATTCTGAGGGCCCGTACGGCGCTGGAGGAACACATATGGCCCGCCTGACGACGCTCAACACCATCTCGGCGCAAGAGCACTTGCGCGACCGGGTGGCGAACGCACTCAGGGCGGCCCTGATCGCCGGGGACCTCCGTCCGGGCGTGATCTACTCCGCTCCCGCGCTCGCAGCGGACTTCGGGGTGTCCGCCACCCCGGTCCGTGAGGCCATGCTCGACCTGGCGCGCGAGGGCCTGGTCGAAGCGGTCCGCAACAAGGGCTTCCGGGTTACGGAGCTGACCGAACAGGACCTCGACGACTTCACCGAACTCCGCGCCATGATCGAGGTACCCACGGTCGGCCGCATCGCCCGCATGGGCAAGGCCAGGCAGCTGAGGGCGCTGCGCCCGCTCGCCGTGGAGATCGTCGACGCGGCAGCCGAGCACGACATCATCGGCTATCTGGAGGCGGACCGTCGCTTCCACCTCGAACTGCTCGGACTGGCCGGAAATCGCAGGCTGGTCGAGGAGGTCGGCAACCTGCGCAAGCGATCGCGCCTCTTCGGGCTCAACCGGCTTGCCGACAGGGGCCTGTTGGCACGATCGGCCGAGGAGCATGTTGAACTGCTCGACCTCGTGATCGCCGGTGACGCACGGGGCGCGGAGAGAGCCATGCTGATCCACATGTCACATGTCAGGAAGCTCTGGGCAGAGGAGGAGGCAGCGGAGGCTGCCGAGGAGGCCCGCATGGGAGACAGGCGGATCAGAAGGGTCACGCTGCCGGCCGCCGAGGCCTGAACCACTGGCCTCGGCTCGACTCGCGGCTCAACTGTCCAGCAGGGCGCCCATCCACTCCTCGACTCCGTCGGCGGAGCGCGGCAGCGCGGACGACATGAGTCGGGCGCCGTCGGCCGTGATCACGAGGTCGTCCTCGATCCGCACCCCGATTCCACGCAGCGACGGGGGCAGCGTCTCGTCGTCGGGCTGGAGATAGAGCCCCGGCTCTACCGTCAGGACCTGGCCGGCTTCCAGCCGCCCGTCCAGATACGTGTCGGCCCGTGCCTGGGCGCAGTCGTGCACGTCCATACCGAGCATGTGGCCGCTGCTGCAGAGCGTGTAGCGGCGGTAGAAGCCGTTGTCGGCGTCGAGCGCCTCATCGGCGGACATCCGCAGCACGCCCCAGTCGTGCAGTCCCTCGGCGATGACCCGCATGGCCGCCAGATGGAAGTCACGGAAGCGCGCGCCGGGGCGCAGCGCCGCGATGCCGGCGTCCTGCGCGGCGAGTACCAACTCGTACACGTTGCGCTGTACGGGAGAGAACCGGCCGGAAAGCGGCAGGGTGCGGGTGATGTCGGCGGTGTAGAGCGAATCCGTCTCCACCCCGGCGTCCAGGAGCAGCAACCGGTCGCGGTCCAGCGGGCCGTCGTTGCGGATCCAGTGCAGAACGCAGGCGTGTGCCCCCGCCGCGGCGATCGTGGAGTAGCCCGGACCGTTTCCTTCCAGCCGGGCCCGTAGATCGAAGACGCCCTCGATCCAGCGCTCACCCCGTGGGTGCCGCAGCGCCTGCGGCAGGCTGCGCACCACATCCTCGAACCCGGCCACCGTGGCATCGACGGCTTGCTGCAACTGCCCGGTCTCCCAGGGGTCCTTGATGAGGCGGAGCTCGCTGAGCACCGCTTCCGGACCGGCCGGAACCGACCGGCCGGGCGTGAACGAGCGCCGGGAAGACAGGAGTTCGTCCACGGACGGGTCTACGCCGCTCAGCACCCTTACCGGGGGCTGCGGCCCGGTCAGCAGCTTCTCCCAGGCGTCCAGGTGCGCGCAGCGGATGCCGGTCATCCGGGTGGCTTCCGCCAGGTCGGGCCTGCGTCCGACCCAGAACTCCCCGTATCTGCGGTCGCGGTAGAACTCGTGGCCGGTGCGCGGTGACCGGGGCCGCAGATACAGCACGGCCTCGTGCCGCTCGTCACCGTCGGGTTCCAGGACGAGGACATGGCCGGCCTGGTCCTCTCCCGTGAGACCGGTGAGCCAGGCGTAGCCGGTGTGCGGACGGAACCGGTGGTCCGTGTCGTTGGAGCGGACCGCGAGCGCGCCTGCCGGGATGACCAGGCGCTCCCCCGGAAAGCGGGCGGCGAGTCGGGCGCGGCGGGCGGGCGTGACGTCGTACGAGGGGACGCGGACGTCCGCCGGGAGCGGGGTGTCCGCCCACGCCGTGCTCATGAAGGCGTCCAGCGCGGGCGACACCGGCAGGTCATGGCTGCTGGTGCGGGGTGCGGAGAGGGAACGGGGCACGGGCATTGCTCCTCATGGATCTGTCGGTGCTCGGGGCCCGGACGCTCGCTGTCTGCGGCTCGAATCCGTTGCTCTGGCGATGAGTTGGCGCGGAGATGAATGTGCGCCAAAGGGCTTCCGAAGAACATGTGACATGTGCCATTGTACAGCGCGCAGAGGGGAGGGGCCGTGTCCATGCCACAACGTGGGCGCACCGCAATCCGGTTCGGCCCCACCCCCGCGCATTCCCCCACAGCCGCGCGTTTGCGCGGTCACCACTCCGCTGGGAGGCGGCACGTGAAGAACCGAACGGTTCGACAGAGATTCATGGGACTGTCCACTGTGGTCCTGGCAGCATGCCTGGGCGTGGGCGTGCTCTCCGCACCGAGCCAGGCCGTTGAGCGGCGCGCCACCGCATCGGCGTCGACCGCGGCGCCCGGTCACTCCCGGACCGCCGACGCCGGTTCGATGCGTACGGGCAACGGAATCGCCGCAGAGCCGGGCGGTCCCTCCGCCGAGGCGCCGACCGCACCCGTCGGCGACGCCGCACACGTCGGCCGTAAAGCGCTCAAGGCCGCCGACCGCCCGCCGATGTCCGCATCCAAGGACGCACTGCGGCGGGACTACGACGACCCCGGCACCGCGCTTCCGAGCCACCTGGCGCCCTCGATGAAGGCCAAGGCCCGAGCCCGGGCCAAGGCCGCCGGTCTCACCGCACCCTCCGGCGGGACCGCGGCCGCGTGCAACGTCAGCGACTTCACCAGCCGCACCGGAAGTGACCTGGTCCAGCAGATCAAGTCATCGACGACCGACTGCGTCAACACGCTGTTCCGCGTCAAGGGCAACGACGGCAGTCTGGCCTTCCGTGAGGCGCAGATGGTCACCGTCGCCAACGCCATGCGCGAGGGATCGGCCGCCTACCCCGGCGACAGCAGTACCGGCATGCCCCAGCTGGTCCTCTATCTCCGAGCCGGGTACTACGTGCAGTATTACGACCCCGACACGGTGGGCAGCTACGGGCCGGAACTGCGTACGGCCATCCAGGGCGCGCTCGACGCGTTCTTCGCCTCTTCGCACGCCTTCGACGTCACCGACGCCAACGGGGAGACCCTGTCCGAGGCCGTCATATTGATCGACAGCGCTGTGGAGAACGCCCGCTACCTGTCTGTCGTCAAGCGGCTGCTGGCCAACTACGACTCCTCGTACAACAGCTCCTGGTACATGGTCAACGCCGTGAACAGCGTGTACACGGTGTTCTTCCGCGGTCACCAGGTGCCGGAGTTCATCGCCGCGGTGGAGGCCGACCCCAGCGCGCTGAACGCCCTCAGCGACTTCGCGTCGCGCCATCTCGACCTGCTGGGCACCAAGCAGTCGTTCCTCGCCTCCAACGCGGGACTTGAGCTCGGCCGCTTCCTCAAGGAAGACTCCCTGCGCCCCAAGGCGAGCCCGTTGGCCGCCGGACTGCTCGGCAAGAGCTCCATCACCGGCCCCACCGCCCCGCTCTGGGTCGGCGTGGCGCAGATGGTCGAGGCCTACGACAAGGCGAACTGCTCGTACTACGGCACCTGTGACCTCGCCCAGCGCCTGAAGAGCGCGGTCCTCCCCGTCAGCCACACATGCAGCGACAGCATCCGCATCCTGGCGCAGCAGATGTCCGCCGAGGACCTCGAGGCGAGCTGCACCAGTCTGCGCAACCAGGACGCCTACTTCCACGACGTCGCCCGGGACAAGGGACCGGTCGACGGTGACCGCAACACCACCATCGAAGTCGTGGTCTTCGACTCCAGCACCGACTACCAGACCTACGCCGGCGCGATCTACGGCATCAACACGAACAACGGCGGGATGTACCTGGAAGGCGACCCCGCTGCGCAGGGCAATCAGCCCCGGTTCATCGCGTACGAGGCCGAGTGGGTCCGTCCCGAGTTCCAGATCTGGAACCTCAACCACGAGTACACGCACTACCTCGACGGCCGCTTCAACATGCACGGCGACTTCGAGGACGGACTGACCACGCCGACCGTCTGGTGGGTCGAGGGCTTTGCGGAGTACGTCTCCTACTCGTACCGCAAGGTCAACTACGACGCCGCCGCTGCCCAGGCGGCGAACCACACCTACACCCTGCGGACCCTGTACGACACCACCTACGAGAACGCCGACCAGACCCGAGTCTACAACTGGGGCTATCTGGCCGTCCGTTACATGCTGGAGTCCCACCGCGGGGACATCGACACGCTCCTCGGCCTCTACCGCAAGGGTGACTGGGACGGTGCCCGCACTCTGCTCACATCGACCATCGGCGACCGCTACGAAACCGACTGGGACACCTGGCTGACCGCCTGCGCGGCCGGTGGTTGCGGCACCAGCACCAACCCGCCCACCGATCCCGCGCCCGAGTGCACCGGGAGCGACACCAGGGAGCTGGGCCAGGACTGCAAGCGCAGCGGGCTGGCCCACACCCGGGACAACTACACCTACCTGTACATATACATTCCGGCGGACACCGCGCAGCTGAAGATCACCGCTTCGGGTGGCACGGGCGACGCCGACCTCTACTACGGTGCGAACGGCTGGGCGAACACCGGCAGTTACACCGAGCGGGCCGTCGGTGCCGGCAACGAGCACACGCTGACCATCGACCACCCCGTGGCCGGATACAACTACATCAGCCTCCACGGCGTCGAAGACTTCAGCGGCGTGACCGTCTCCACCAAGTACTGAGCACCAGTACTGAGTGCCTTCGGTCACACGACAACGGCCGGCCGGCAGAGCGGTGGTCCCGCTCCGTCGGCCGGCCGTACCGTACTTCGGCGGCTCACAGCAGCCGCAGCCCGCCGGGCCCCAATCCGTTCGTCAGGGTCTCCACGAGCAGGTCGAACAGGGTCGGCCCCCGCCCCGCCAGGGCGTCGTCCAGCCGTCGTCGGACCGCCGGTCTGTTGGTGGGGTGCACCCGGTCCAGGCTCTGCCGCAGATAGCGTGCCGTCTCCGCATGACCCAGGGCCTGTGCGGAGACCGTGTGGTCCCGCCACTCGAAGACGAAGTCGTCGTCCGGTGTGCCCATCCCGCCGCTGAGACAGTCCGCGAGCGCGTCGAAGTTGCTTGCGAAATACCCGCCAGGGCCGTTCACCGCCTCGCCGATCGGAAGTTGACCGGAGGGGCGCACACGTGACGCCGATGTGTCCGGGATCGGCAGGCCGTTTCTGCGCGCCTGTTCACTTATTGATGAGTCGACAAGCGTGGCGGCCGGTCTGTGGGGCATGCATCCCCGTGGAGATGTTCCGCGAAGGCGTTCGGCGATACGGCGAACAGGGGGCGATTCACGGTGCAGTCGGGGGAAATGATGAAGCGTCGGAAAGAGGCCGATTCCATGGCGGACGGGCCGGCTCACGAGCCCGGGGCGCAGGGGCGGCAGCCGGTCCGGCTGCATCGTCGACTGGCCCGTACCGATCTGGCGGCCGTAAGCGAAGCGCGGCGTGCGTTACGGGAGTTCCTGCGCTACCGGTGGCAGGACGAGTCGGCCGAGGTGGCGGAGCTCCTGCTCAGCGAGCTGGTGACCAACGCGCTGATCCACACGAGGCACGGCGCGGTCGTCACGGTGAGCGTGGCGCCCGCCGGACTGCGGGTGGAGGTAAGGGACTTCGTGTCCGGGCTGCCCCCGTCGTACGTATCGGACGCCGACGACGGTACGCACGGCCGGGGGCTGTTCCTGGTGCAGAGCCTCGCGGACGCCTGGGGGGTCGGCGCACACGCGCTGGGCAAGGTCGTCTGGTTCGAACTGCACGGCGAGAGGCCCTGAGAGCCCGGAGAAGACCGGGCCGTCAGGGCCTCTTGCAGCGGATCAGCGCATCCATGTGGACAGGTGGATCAGTGGATCAGCCGAACTGCTGCTCCAGATCCTTCAGCTTCCGCTCCAGCGAGTCGAGCCGGGGCAGTGCCTGGGTGTCGTCCTCGGCGGTGAGGTCGACGGTGACCGGATCGAGCGCGTTCCGCTCAGGGGTGCCGGTGTGCGGACCCGTCACGGCTTGCAGGGACGGCCGGGGCCGCAAGGGCAGTTGCCCCGGCTCGGATCCGGCGGTCTCCACGGCGGACTGCGCGGAGGCCGACGTCGGGGCGATCGCCTGGATGTCCACCTGGGTGCCATTCCGGCCGACCCGGCGCCAGGCGCGGTTCTGCCGGTTCAGCGCCTTGATGTGGGCTCGGTCCAGCTTCTCCTGGTCCTTCCTGCGGAGACGGTTCTGCTCCTTCTCCCGCCGGTCCTCACGTACGTCCTCGACCGCTTCGTCCAGGGTGCGTACGCCCTCCAGCAGCATCAGCGACCAGGCGCCGAAGGTCTCCCGGGGGGCGCGCAGCCACCGTACGATCCGGATCTGCGGCAGCGGACGGGGCACCAGGCCCTGTTCGCGCAGCGCGGCCCGGCGGGTCTGCTTCAGTGCCCGGTCGAAGAGCACCGCCGCGGAGAGCGACATCCCCGCGAAGAACTGCGGGGCGCCCGCGTGGTCGATGCCGCGCGGCGCGTGCACCCAGTTGAACCAGGCCGCGGCGCCGGCGAACATCCATACGAGCAGCCGTGAGCCCAGCGCCGCGTCACCGTGGCTGGCCTCGCGCACCGCGAGTACGGAACAGAACATCGCGGCCCCGTCGAGGCCGAACGGGACGAGATATTCCCAGCCCCCGGTGAGGCCGAGATTCTGCTCGCCGAAGCCGACGAGCCCGTGGAAGGAGAGCGCGGCGGCGACCGCCGCACAGCAGAAGAGCAGGATGTACGAGGCGGTGGCGTACAGCGCCTCCTTGCGTCTACGACGCTCCTCGCTGCGTTCCCAGCTGTCTTCGGCAGCGGAATTGTCAGCGGCGCGCTTGCCGCGTGCGACCACCGCGACCGCCGCCAGGACCCCCACGAGCAGCACGGCGCCCGGAAGCAGCCAATTCAGCGATATGTCGGTCAGTCTCATGCGCGGTCCCTTGCGTCGCGTAGGGCATTTCGGGCGCCATAATTGCCGAAACCCCGTCACTCTCTGGGGGTTTCGGGGCAAGAGAACGCCATTGGGTGGCAGGGCATACGGATAGCCGGGATCTGATCGAATATCCGTACGCGGCCGATGATGTGCGTTCGAATAGTACTACCCGTGCAGGTGGTGTGAATCAATGAGTGGGCGTCAGTTTCCGTACCCGGTCCGCGTCACAGGTGCGGGGGCACGTGACACAGGTGTCCTCGGGGCGCAGCGTGTAGAAGAGGCAGCAGCTCGTCCGGTCGCGGGTGGGCAACGACCCGCCGTCCGGCCCGGCCAGTTCGCGGAAGCCCGCCGAGCCGACGAACGGCTTCGTGGTGCCGGGCAGGAGTGCCTCCAGCTCGGCCATCGCCCGTCGCTCCTCGCCGAGGAGATGGGCGATGTACCAGAGGCCCTCGACGATTTCGTCCGTCGCCATGCCCCACAGCGCCCGTCGGCCGCGCCGCATCCGTGGTCCGAAGCCGTCCAGCACCGGGCCGATGTGGTCGGCCACCGCGGCGAGCACCTCGGCCCGCAGCGCAGCCTCGTCGAGGACCACCCGGGCGCCCGGCAGCCCGGCCGCGGGATCGTCCGGAAGGCAGGCGAACTCCCGTACGCGGACGGTCAGATGGCCCAGCGCGCGCTGGAATGCCACATCGCCGACGGCGATCCGTGGCACCCGCCGGTACAGGAACCACGGCACCGTCACCAGCAGGCAGGCGGGCCAGGCGTACCGGTGCAGCCCGAAGCCGGCGACCACATCGGGACGGGCCTGCTGTCCGTGGTCCCGCACCACCTGCGCGTGGTCCCAGGCCAGGAAGGCGTCGAGCGCGGCACCACCGGCCGCGAGCTCCTCCGCGCCCACCCAGCCGGCGCCGCGGGGCGCGGCGTCATCGTCCGTCAGCACCTCTGCGCGCAGGCCGGGGAAGACCTCGGCCAGACGCGTGTACGCGCCCGTCACGGCGGACGCGGTGGTGCCGGGGAGCAGGGCGGGGAGTGTCATGCAGGACCACCGAATCGCGATCGTTTGCAGGTAAGCCTTACCTTACCCGAACGGGTCGATGTTTGAACTGCGGTCTGCTCCGCCTATCGTGCACAGGGGCATGGCGCACGCGAGCCGTGCCCGCGGCAGGCCGAGGAGGTCCGAGTGGAGCAGGGCAGCGCGCGAGGGCAGGCGCGACCGACGTACGCGTCCGTCGCGTCCGCGACCACCCCGGCAGCCGTACGCGTACCCGAACAGCCACGCGGCGAGCAGGCGCGTGGTGCGGAGACAGACAGGGAACAGCCGCGCGAGGACCAAGCACGCAGGGAACAGGGACGCACGGACCAGGCGCGTGGCGAGCACACCCACAGCGAGCCGCCCGCCCCGCGCGTGGCGGTGCAGCGGCACTCCGTGCGCGGCCAGATCCTCGACGCCCTGCGCGCCGCCCTGGTCGACGGTCAGCTGGTCCCGGGGCAGGTCTACTCCGCACCGGCTCTCGGCGCCCGCTTCGGGGTCTCCGCGACCCCGGTGCGCGAGGCGATGCAGCAGCTTGCCATCGAGGGCGCCGTCGAAGTCGTACCGAACCGCGGATTCCGGGTGTCCCAGCGCGGCCCGCACGAGCTGGCCGAGCTGGCCGAGGTACGGGCGCTGATCGAGGGCCCCGTCATGCTGCGACTGGCCCGCACCGTACCGCCGGCCCGCTGGTGCGCCCTGCGCCCGCTGGCCGACGCCACGGTGACGGCCGCCGCCGTGGGCGACCGGGCGAGCTACGCCGAGTCCGACCGGGCCTTCCACGGCGCGGTCCTCGCGCTCTGCGGCAACGAGCAGCTGGTGATGGTCGCCGACGACCTGCACCGCCGATCCCAGTGGCCCCTGGGGAACAACCCCGTCACCCGCCGCGCCGACCTGCTCGCCGACGCCGTCGAGCACACCGCCCTGCTCGACGCCCTCATCGCCCAGGATCTGACCGTCGTGCAGTCGCTCGTACGGGAACACTTCAACGGCGCCGAGAGCTGACCGAACGCCGGCCCCCGGGGCTCGGCATCTGTCCGGCGGATCAGGGCCGTAAAGAACCCTCCTGGTTCGCCTCGGCCGTCTCCGGCGGCGGGTCCAGATGCGGGGCCAGCCAGGTCGGTACGCCCCCGAGCAGCCGGAAGAGCCGGCCCGCCTCGGCCCGCAGCCGGGTCGCCGCCTCCGGCTCCGGTTCCGAGTCCGCGAGGGCGATGAGGGCCGGAGCCGTACCGATCAGATAGCCCAGCTCCTCCCTTATCCGCAGGGACTCGGCGAAGCCGTGCCGGGCCTCCGCGAGCTCGCCCTCGCGCAGGGCCAGCAGGGCGAGATGGCGCCAGGTCGAGGAGAGCAGCAGGGCGTCGCCCTGAGCGGTCGCACCGGCGTGAGCCCTGCGGTACGCGGCGCGCGCGGCCTGCGGCGAGTCGGCGATGTTCTGCGCGATCAGGCCCCGGCGGAAGTCCAGCAGCGGGCGGCTCGGCGCGGACGGGGTGAGCAGCGCGGCGGCCCGGCTCAGGGCGACGCTGGCCTCGTCGGCCCGGTCCCGTACCCCGAGGAGCGTCGACGCGTACGCCAGATGACCGCGCTCGCAGGCGGCCGCACCCCGTTCGGCGTCGTCGTGGGCCAGCGCCTCGGCGGTGCGCAGCGCGTCCTCGGCGTCGGTCCAGCCCTGCCCGGTATACAGGCACCGTTCGGTCAGCAGGGCCGTCCGCTGGAGTGCCGCCGCCGGATCGGTGGCGGCGTCGGGTTCGAGCAGCGCGGCGGCGTCCGTCCAGCAGGCGCGTGACCGCAGCCGCCATACCGCTGTCTGGAGCGGCGGATCGTCATCTGCTGTCGTTCCGGAACCAGACATGGCGGTATGCGCCACATTGCCCTCCCCGAGCGCGCCATCGAGCTGTTGAGTCTGGCCGCATCTCAGCACGGATTGGCACGCCGGGCCAAGGGGTCGGGGCAATGTCAGGTGAAAGTTTTCACAAACGGCGGGACCTGCCGGGAGCCGCGGCAGGTCCCCGATGTCAGCTCATACGCAGGGCGAGGAAGAAATCGAGCTTGTCCTCCAGGCGCGAAAGATCACGCCCCGTCAACTGCTCGATTCGCCCGACCCGGTAGCGCAGCGTGTTGACGTGCAGATGGAGCCGGGACGCGCAGCGGGTCCAGGAACCGTCGCAGTCCAGGAACGCCTCCAGCGTCGGGATCAGCTCCGCGCGGTGGCGCCGGTCGTAGTCGCGCAGCGGGTCGAGCAGCCGTGCGGTGAACGCGCGGCGCACGTCGTCCGGGACGAACGGCAGCAGCAGGACGTGCGAGGCCAGCTCGTGATGGCCGGCCGCGCAGACCCGGCCGGGACGGGCCGCCGCCACCCGACGGGCGTGCCGGGCCTCCTCCAGGGCGCCGCGCAGGCCTTCGGGTGAATGCACGGCCGCGCTGACACCCAGTGTCAGCCGGTCGTCGTCGGCGAGGCCCGCGGAGAGCGGTTCGCGGACGGCGGCGAGCAGCACGTCGGCATGGAGCGCGCAGTCCTCCTCGACGGGTGCCGCGTCGGCGGCGGAGTCGTGGGCCGGTGCGGGCGCGGTGACGGCGGGCAGCGGTACGAGGGCCACCGCCTCGTCGCCCGTGTGGGCGACCGCGATCCGGTCCGCGGAGTCGGAGCCGGTGACCGCGGGGTCGACCAGGATCTCCTCCAGCAGCGCCTGGGCGACCGGGCCGCCCGCGACGGCGAAGCCGGGGCCCCCGGCCGGGGTGCCCGCGACGGAGCCGGACGGCCCGCCCGGGTCCGCGGAGCCCTCCGCGCCGCCCCACTCGACCCGCGCCACCACCACCTGCCAGTGCGGCGCGGCGCCGAACCCCGGCAGCAGCACCGGGGCGGCGACCCGCAGCCGGGCGGCGATCTCGGCGGGCGGGGCGCCCGTCTGGACCAGCTCCAGGACTTCCTGGGCGAGCCTGCGGCGTACCGTACGGGCGGAGTCGCGCCGGTCCCGTTCGACCGCGATCAGCTGGGTGACGCCGTGGAGCAGATCCAGCCGGGCGGACGGCCAGTCGCTCGCGTCCGCCTCGACCGCGAGCAGCCAGTCGGAGAGCACCGACTCGCGCACATCCCGGGAACCCGGGAGCGCGCCCCGCCCGGTGTTGCGGATCGGGAAGAGCGAATACGTGGTGCCGCCGACCGTGGTCCGGTGCGGGGCCGGGCGGCCGGTGCGGGTGGCGGCCAGGTGGTGGCCGGCGAGCGCCGCGCCCACCGGTTCGGCCAGCGGCGCGTCACCGGCGCCCGCGATCAGCCGGCCGGTGGGGGAGAGCACCCAGGCATGCAGGTCGAGGTCGGAGCCGAGCAGATCGAGCACCACCTCCGGGCCGCCGCCCGCCGGACCCGAGGTCATCAGCCTGCGGTGCCGGTCCACGACCGCGGCCAGATCGCCCGCCCGCTCGCCGGACACCTGGCGCACCACATGCTCGGTGATCGTTGCGAACGCGACGGTCTCATGGACGGCGAAGAGCGGCAGCCGGTGCTTCGCGCACGCCTCCACCAGATCGACGGGAACATTGCCGAGCTCCGCCTCGCCCGCCGCCAGCCCGGCGACCCCGGCGCCCGCCAGGATCCGTACGAACGGCTCCGAGTCCGTCGCGTTCCGGCGCCAGGCCAGGCCCGACAGGACCAGCTCACCGCCCGACAGATAGCGGCTGGGATCCCGCAGGTCGGTGGTCATCACCCCACGGACGGTCCTGTCCAGCTCGTCCTCGCCGCCGAGCAGCCGCAGGCCCAGCGCGTCGGTCTCCAGCAGTGCGCGCAGCCGCATCTCGTCGCCGCCGTCTCTTTCGTTGGTGCGGGTGAAAACTGGTTATTGCGGTGAGGTTACTGATCCCCGCCATTCGTTCGAATCTACAAGACGAGGAGATCGACCAGCCAACTCCTTCATGGTTTCGGTGACTGCACCAGGTGGGGCACGGCTTGTGTACTTGGCCCCACACCGCGTTAACACATATGAACGACCAGTCGAGGGCCGGCCGTGCCCGAGGGCCTGTCGTCGGTCTGCCGTCTGCCGCACGATGCCTGGCACGCACGTCCTGACGAACGACCCGATTGAGAAGAAGAGAGCCACTCATGGACTTCCTTCGCCCCGCCAGCTGGGAGGAGGCGCTCGCCGCCAAGGCCGAGCACCCTACGGCTGTGCCCATTGCGGGTGGCACCGATGTGATGGTCGAGATCAACTTCGACCACCGGCGGCCCGAGTACCTCCTGGACCTGAACCGCATTGGAGAACTGTCCGAATGGGAGGTGGGCCAGGAGAGCGTACGGCTCGGCGCCTCCGTCCCGTACAGCCACATCATGGAGCACCTGCGCGCCGAGCTGCCCGGACTGGCGCTCGCCTCGCACACCGTCGCGTCGCCGCAGATCCGCAACCGCGGTGGTGTCGGCGGCAACCTGGGCACCGCGTCGCCCGCCGGAGACGCCCACCCGGCGCTGCTCGCCGCGGGCGCCGAGGTCGAGGCCGAGTCCGTACGCGGAACGCGGCTGATCCCCATCGACGCCTTCTACACCGGCGTCAAGCGCAACGCCCTCGAACCGGACGAGCTGATCCGGGCCGTGCACATCAAGAAGGCCGACGGGCCGCAGCAGTTCTCCAAGGTCGGCACCCGCAACGCGATGGTCATCGCGGTCTGCGCCTTCGGCCTGGCCCTGCACCCGGAGACCCGTACGGTCCGCACCGGCATCGGCTCGGCCGCCCCCACGCCCGTCCGGGCGAAGGCGGCGGAGGAATTCCTGAACGCCGCGCTCGAAGAAGGCGGGTTCTGGGACAGCCGCACGATCATCACCCCGTCCATCGCCTCGCAGTTCGCCGCGCTCGCCGCCGGTGCCTGCAATCCGATCGATGATGTGCGCGGCACCGCGAGTTATCGCAGGCACGCGGTCGGGATCATGGCCCGCCGCACCCTCGGCTGGACCTGGGAGTCGTACCGCGGCAACGGCCGCAGCACCGAAGGAGCTGCCTGATCATGCGCGTCAATTTCACGGTCAACGGACGCAGGCACGAGGCGGACGACGTCTGGGAGGGCGAGTCGCTCCTCTACGTGCTGCGTGAACGGATGGGCCTGCCCGGCTCGAAGAACGCCTGCGAGCAGGGCGAGTGCGGATCGTGCACGGTCCGTCTGGACGGTGTCCCGGTCTGCTCCTGCCTGGTCGCCGCAGGCCAGGTGGAGGGCCGCGAGGTCGTCACCGTAGAGGGGCTCGCGGACTTCGCCGCCCACCGCTCCCAGGCACACCCGGGCAGTGGCTGCGCCTCCGGCGCCTGCGGCACCGCACTCGACAAGGCACGCCAGTGGGAAGCCAAGCCGGCCGGCGAGGATGGCCGGGACACCGGTGAACTCTCCCCGATCCAGCAGGCGTTCATCGACGCCGGCGCCGTTCAGTGCGGTTTCTGCACCCCCGGCCTGCTGGTCGCCGCGGACGAACTGCTCGAACGCAACCCGGAACCGTCCGACGCGGACATCCGTGAGGCGCTCTCCGGCAACCTCTGCCGCTGCACCGGCTACGAGAAGATCCTCGACGCGGTCCGCCTCGCGGCCGCCCGCGCGGAAGAAACGGTCTGACGATGGGCGTTACCGGCAACCCCACCAGCATCAACCAGGGCACCCGTACCAAGGGCGGCATCGGCGAGTCCACGCTCCGCCCCGACGGCATCCTGAAGGTCACCGGCGAGTTCGCGTACTCCTCCGACATGTGGCACGAGGACATGCTCTGGGGTCACACGCTGCGGTCCACGGTCGCGCACGCCGAGATCGTCTCCATCGACACCTCGGAAGCGCTCGCCACCTCCGGCGTCTACGCCGTACTCACCTACGACGACCTGCCGACCTCGGTGAAGCACTACGGGCTGGAGATCCAGGACACCCCGGTCCTCGCCCACGGCAAGGTCCGCCACCACGGCGAACCGGTGGCACTCGTCGCCGCCGACCACCCCGAGACGGCCCGGCGCGCAGCCGCGAAGATCAGGATCGAGTACCGCGAGCTGCCCGTCGTCACCGACGAGGCCTCGGCCACCGCCCCCGACGCGCCCCTCATCCACGAGGGCCGCGACGACCACCACGCCGGGCACGTACCGCACCCCAACATCGTCCACCGCCAGCCCATCGTCCGCGGCGACGCGGACGCGGCGGCGGCCCGCGCCGATGTCGTGGTCAGCGGTGAGTACGTCTTCGGCATGCAGGACCAGGCCTTCCTCGGCCCCGAGTCCGGTCTGGCCGTGCCCGCCGAGGACGGCGGCGTCGACCTGTACGTCGCCACCCAGTGGCTCCACTCCGACCTGCGCCAGATCGCCCCCGTCCTCGGCCTGCCCGAGGACAAGGTCCGCATGACGCTCTCCGGAGTGGGTGGCGCCTTCGGCGGCCGCGAGGACCTGTCGATGCAGATCCACGCCTGCCTGCTCGCCCTGCGCACCGGCAAGCCGGTCAAGATCGTCTACAACCGGTTCGAGTCCTTCTTCGGGCATGTGCACCGTCACCCCGCCAAGCTCTGGTACGAGCACGGCGCCACCCGCGACGGCAAGCTGACCCATATGAAATGCCGCATCGTGCTGGACGGCGGAGCCTACGCCTCCGCCTCACCGGCCGTCGTCGGCAACGCCTCCTCGCTCGGTGTCGGTCCGTACGTCGTCGACAACGTGGACATCGAGGCCATCGCGCTCTACACCAACAACCCGCCGTGCGGCGCCATGCGCGGCTTCGGCGCGGTCCAGGCCTGCTTCGCCTACGAGGCCCAGATGGACAAGCTCGCCGCCGAACTGGGCATGGACCCGGTCGAGTTCAGGCAGCTCAACGCCATGGAGCAGGGCAGCGTCCTGCCGACCGGACAGGTCGTCGACTCGCCCGCCCCGGTCGCCGAGCTGCTGCGCCGGGTCAAGGCCATGCCGCTGCCGCCCGAGCGCCAGTGGGAGGTGGCCGGCGAACAGGCCGACGTACGGGCCCTGCCCGGCGGACTCTCCAACACCACCCATGGCGAAGGCGTCGTACGCGGCGTCGGCTACGCGGTCGGCCTCAAGAACGTCGGCTTCTCCGAGGGCTTCGACGACTACTCCACCGCCCGGGTGCGGATGGAGGTCGTCGCCGGCGAACCCGTCGCGACCGTGCACACCGCCATGGCCGAGGTCGGACAGGGCGGCGTCACCGTCCACGCCCAGATCGCCCGAACCGAACTCGGCGTCACCCAGGTCACCATCCAACCGGCCGACACCCAGGTCGGCTCCGCAGGCTCCACCTCCGCCTCCCGGCAGACCTATGTCACTGGTGGCGCCGTGAAGCACTCCTGCGAGGCCGTCCGCGAGAAGGTCCTGGAGATGGGCCGCCGCAAGTTCGGTACGTACCACCCCGCCTGGGCCACCGCCGAACTGCTCCTGGAGGGCGGCAAGGTCGTCACCGACGGCGGTGAGGTGCTGGCCGATCTGGTCGACGTACTGGAGGACGAAGCGGTCGACATCGAGCTGGAGTGGCGCCACCGGCCCACCGAGGCGTTCGACCTCCGCACCGGACAGGGCAACGGCCACGTCCAGTACTCCTTCGCCGCCCACCGCGCGGTCGTCGAGGTCGACACCGAACTCGGCCTGGTCAAGGTCATCGAACTGGCCTGCGCCCAGGACGTCGGCAAGGCGCTCAACCCGCTCTCCGTCGTCGGCCAGATCCAGGGCGGCACCACTCAGGGCCTGGGCGTCGCCGTCATGGAGGAGATCCTGGTCGACCCGAAGACCGCGAAGGTGCGCAACCCGTCCTTCACGGACTACCTGATCCCCACCATCCTCGACACCCCGACCATCCCGGTCGACGTGCTCGAACTCGCCGACGACCACGCCCCGTACGGGCTCCGTGGCATCGGTGAGGCCCCCACCCTGTCGTCGACCCCGGCCGTCCTCGCGGCGATCCGGAACGCGACGGGCCTGGAGCTCAACAGGACACCGGTACGCCCCGAGCACCTCACGGGCACCTGAGTCTCCGGCTCCTCCCGAACCCTCCGGGCGGTGCGTGCCACCCAGGAACGTCACACTTCCGTTGCCCGCACCGCCCGGAGCACTCAAGTGCCGCACCGTTCAAGGCTGTTGGCGCGACGAGCAGTCCCGCAGCAAAGCAGCTCAGCGGTGACGGCGCAGTCCCGCGGCAACGCAGTCCCGCGGTGGCGCAGTCCCGCGGAAAAGCTGCTCAGCGGTGACGACGCAGTCAGGCACTTCCGTAGTACCAGCACATTCCACTCTGCATGCACAGTTCGCCTCGGGCCGTCCCCCGGGTCGTGCCGCCAGCGCAGTCATCCCAAATCCCGCATACCGATTCTCCATCGCGGGTGCCCCTGTGAACCTTGGGAGTCAGGCATCATGACCCAGCAGTCAGTGGAGCCCGGGACCATTGCGGAGGACGCGGGCTCCGGCTCGCGCATCCCCGCAGGAAGATCCTGGCTCGACCGGTACTTCCACATCTCCGAACGTGACTCGACCGTCGCGCGCGAAGTGCGCGGCGGCATCACGACCTTCATGGCGATGTGTTACATCCTTCTGCTCAACCCGCTCCTGCTGTCCGGACCGGACGTGGCGGGCCACCGGCTCAGCCACGCCGGGCTGATCACTGCGACCGCGCTCGCCGCCGCAGTCTCGACCCTGCTGATGGGCTTCATCGGAAAGGTGCCCCTCGCTCTCGCCGCGGGACTCTCCGTCTCCGGCGTGCTCGCCACCCAGGTGGCGCCCCACATGACGTGGCCGCAGGCCATGGGCATGTGTGTGATGTACGGCGCGGTGATCGTGCTGCTGGTCGTCACCGGGCTGCGCCAGATCATCATGAACGCGATACCGCTGGCCCTGAAGCACGGCATCACCATCGGCATCGGCATGTTCATCGCGCTGATCGGCCTGGTCAACGCCGGCTTCGTCGGCAAGGGCGCCCCGGTCACGCTCGGCGTGGGCGGACAGCTCTCCGGCTGGCCCGTACTGCTCTTCTGCGTCACCCTGCTGCTCATCTTCATGCTGCAGGCCCGCAACGTGCCCGGCGCGATCCTGATCGGTATCGTCGTCGGCACCGTCCTCGCCGTCATCGTCAACGCCGTCGGTGACATCAGCCCCAAGGCATGGGGCGGCAGCGCACCCGAACTGCAGGGCAGCGCCGTCTCGATGCCCGACTTCGGGCTCTTCGGCCATGTCGAGTTCGGCGGCTGGGGCGACATCGGCGTCATGACCGTAGGCATGATCGTCTTCACCCTGGTGCTGGCCGGCTTCTTCGACGCGATGGCGACCATCATCGGCGTCGGTACCGAGGCCGGGCTCACCGACAGCAGGGGCCGGATGCCCGGCCTGTCCAAGGCGCTGTTCATCGACGGCGTGGGCGGGGCGGTCGGCGGCGTCTCCGGAGCCTCCGGCCAGACCGTCTTCATCGAGTCGGCGACCGGCGTCGGCGAGGGGGCCCGCACGGGTCTGTCCTCCGTCGTCACCGGTGTACTCTTCGCCGCCGGACTGTTCTTCACCCCGCTCGCCCAGATCGTGCCGGGGCCGATCGCCGCCGCCGCACTGGTCGTCATCGGCGCGATGATGATGCAGAATGCCCGCCATGTCGACTGGAGCGACCGCTCCGTCGCGGTGCCGGTCTTCCTGACGGTCGCCCTGATGCCGTTCACGTACTCCATCACCGCCGGTGTCGGCGCCGGAGTGATCTCCTTCGTCGCGATCAAGGCGGCGCAGGGCAGATTCCGTGAGGTCGGCGTGTTCATGTGGGTACTGACCGGCGTGTTCGTCGTGTACTTCGCGCTCAGCCCGATCGAGAGTTGGATCGGGGCCAAGTAGGCCCGTCCGTAACGGGACCGGCCCGTCCCTCCGCACCCCCGTAGAAGGAGAAACGCCATGCTGGACATCGCCGAAGAGCTCAACCGGTGGGTCGAGCAGGGACGCGACTTCGCCGTGGCCACCGTCGTGGCGGTCGGCGGGAGCGCACCCCGGCAGCCGGGAGCCGCCCTCGCCGTCGACCGCGACGGCACGGCGATCGGTTCGGTCTCCGGCGGGTGTGTGGAGGGCGCGGTGTACGAGCTGTGCGAGCAGGCCCTCGACGACGGCAGCACCGTCCGGGAGCGGTTCGGCTACAGCGACGAGGACGCCTTCGCGGTCGGACTGACCTGCGGCGGAGTCATCGACATCCTGGTCACACCGGTCCGTGCGGACGATCCCGCACGGACGGTGTTCGCCGCCGCGCTGGCCGCCGCCGCTCGGGGGGCGGCGGCGGCCGTCGCCAGGATCACCGACGGGCCCGCGGAGCTCCTCGGCCGGCCCCTGCTCGTCCACCCCGACGGCTCGTACGAGGGCGGGCTCGGTGGACATCCGGAGCTGGACCGCACCGCGGCGGCCGACGCCCGCGCGATGCTGGACGCGGGCCGTACCGGCTCCGTCACCATCGGCGCCGACGGCTCGCGCTGCGGGCAGCCGCTCACCCTGCTCGTCGAATCGAGCGTCCCGCCGCCCCGGATGATCGTCTTCGGGGCCATCGACTTCGCGTCCGCGCTGGTCCGGGCCGGAAAATTTCTCGGGTACCACGTCACCTTGTGCGACGCACGCCCCGTCTTCGCGACGAAGGCCCGTTTCCCGGAGGCCGACGAACTGGTCGTCGACTGGCCACACCGCTATCTCGCGGCGACCGACGTCGACGCGCGCACCGTCCTGTGCGTCCTCACCCACGACGCCAAGTTCGATGTCCCGCTGCTGGAACTGGCGTTGAGGCTGCCGGTGGCGTACGTCGGCGCGATGGGCTCGCGCCGCACCCACCTGGAGCGCAACGACCGGCTGCGCGAGGTCGGCCTCACGGAGCTGGAACTGGCCAGGCTGCACTCGCCGATCGGACTCGACCTCGGCGCCCGTACCCCCGAGGAGACCGCGCTGTCGATCGCCGCCGAGATCGTCGCCGACCGGCGCGGCGGCAGCGGAGTACCGCTCAAGGGGGCGCACACACCGATCCATCACGAAGGCGACGGGGCGTCGACGGCAGTGATCACTTCCGTGGCTTGAACCTTTCCATGAACACGGTTGTCCGTGGGCGGGTTGCCGCCACGGCGGCTTCACGCCAGGCGTGAACCCGACCGTAGCCTCGGTTTTGCCTCTAGACCTGCGGCATGACATTTAAATCCTCCTCCGCTTCCGGCCGGGCGAGATCCGCTCGTGCGGGACGCAGGGCTCTGCTCATAGCGACTTCGGTCGCCCTGGTGAGTGGCGCACTGTTGCCCGCAGCGGGCTCCGCTTCCGCCGCCGCAGTTCAGTCCGATCCCGTCGACCGCCAGGCCGCCGCCCCCGTCAAGGAGTACGACATCACCCTGCTCACGGGGGATGTCGTGCATTACTCGGACGGTGTCGGCAAGCAGGACACCGTCACCGTGGACCGCCCCGACGGAGCGGTCGGCGGCGTGCATGTCCAGCAGGCCGGTGACGATCTGTACGTCCTGCCCGACGAGGCCAACTCCCTGATTGCAGCAGGCAAGTTGGACCGTCGGCTGTTCAACGTCACGGCTTTGGCCAAGATGGGGTACGACGACAGGAAGTCGGGCGGCATTCCGCTGATTGCGACCTACCCGGCGAGCCAGGGCCGCTCACTGCCCGCCGCTCCTCGCGGCGCGAAGAAGACCCGCACCCTGGCGAGCATCCACGGCGCCGCGCTGAAGGCCGAGAAGGACACCGCCCGGACCTTCTGGAACGACATCGTCCTTACTCCTAAGGCCCGTTCGCTGGACAACGGCATCGCGAAGCTCTGGCTCGACGGCCGGGTGGAGGCCGCGCTCAAGGACTCCGTGCCGCAGGTCAACGCCCCGCAGGCGTGGGCCGAGGGCTACGACGGCAAGGGTGCCAAGGTCGCGGTGCTCGACACCGGCATCGACGCGACCCACCCGGACGTCAAGGACCGCATTCTCGATACCAAGAGCTTCGTGCCGGGCGAGGAGGTCCTCGACAAGCACGGTCACGGCACGCATGTCGCGTCCACCATCGCGGGCTCCGGCGCCGCTTCGGAGGGCGTCAACATGGGCGTGGCACCGGGTGCCGGCCTGATCATCGGCAAGGTGCTCAGCGACGGGGGCTCCGGCGCGGACTCCGGGATCATCGAAGCCATGGAGTGGGCGAAGGCCGAAGGCGCCGACGTCGTCTCCATGAGCCTCGGCTCCAGCATCCCGGACGACGGCTCCGACCCGATGTCGCAGGCCGTCGACGCTCTTTCCGCCGACGGCGGGCCGCTGTTCGTGATCGCCGCGGGCAACGCCTACGGCGCGGGCACCATCGGCTCGCCCGGTTCGGCGGAGAAGGCGCTCACCATCGCCGCCGTCGACAAGCGGGACAACCGTGCGGACTTCTCCTCGATGGGCCCGCTGGTGGGTTCCTTCGGCCTCAAGCCCGACCTGTCCGCACCGGGTGTGGGTATCAACGCGGCCGCCTCGCAGTCGGTCCCGGGCGTCAGCGGGATGTACTCGACGAAGTCCGGCACATCGATGGCGACCCCGCATGTCGCGGGCGCCGCAGCCATCCTGAAGCAGCGTCACCCCGACTGGTCCGGCCAGCGGATCAAGGACGCACTGATGAGCTCGTCGAAGAAGCTCGACGCGTACACCCCCTACGAGCAGGGCACCGGCCGGCTCGATGTGAAGGCGGCGGTCGACAGCACGATCGAGGCCACCGGCTCCGTCGAGGTCGCCTCCTACAGCTGGCCGCACTCCGCGTCCGACCCGGTCGCCCAGCGGACCATCACGTACCGCAACACCGGTACGAAGGACGTCACCCTCGACCTGGCCACGGACACGGACGCCGACGCCTACACCCTGTCGACGAAGCAGCTGACCGTCCCGGCCGGGTCCACCGCCGAGGCCGTGCTCTCGCTGGACCCGTCGACGGTCGCGAGCGACACCCAGTTCTCCGGCCAGGTCATCGCCAAGGACGCGGCGGGCACCGTCGTCGCGCACACCGGCTTCGCCCTGAACAAGGAGCAGGAGCTGCACGACCTGACACTCAGGCTCCGTGACCGCGACGGCAAGCCGATGAACGGCCGGGTCGTCATCGGCGCGCTCGGCAACCCGAACCTGGCCATTGTCCAGGTGTCGGGCGAGACCACGCTGCGGATGCAGCCGGGCAACTACACCGCCTGGACGACCGCCGAAGTCGCCGGTGACCGCGCCGACTCGAAGGCCCTGGCCTTCCTCGCGGCCCCTGAGACCATCCTCGACAAGACGACCACGGTCACCCTCGACGCGTCCAAGGCCCACAAGGTCAGCGTGCGGACGCCGAAGGAGACCGAGAACCGGCAGCTGCGATTCGACATGGCACGTACCGCACCGGACGGCACCGTCCAGCGCGACGCGTACCAGTTCCCTGTGAAGTACGACCAGTTCTGGGCGAGCCCCACCAAGAAGGTCACCCAGGGCAGCTTCTCCTTCCTGACCCGCTGGCGGCAGGGCGAGAAGCAGATAGACGTCACGGCCGAGGGACGTGACGTGCGGGTTGTCGCGCAGGCCGGTGCGGCCATCGCCGAAGACAGCAAGAAGCAGCTGGCCGGTGTCTTCGCGGGCAACGGCGCCGTGGCCGACTACAAGGGCCTGGATGTCAAGGGCAAGGCCGTCGTGATCCGCCGCAGCGACGCGGTCGCTCCCGCCGACCGGCTCGCCAATGCTGTGGCCGCAGGCGCCGAGGCGCTGTTCGTCGTCAACGACGCTGACGGCGCCCTGATGGAGAGCTACACCCCCCGCGGAACCGAGGGCACCATTCCTGTCGCCTCGGTCCAGCGCCTGGCGGGCGAGAACCTGATCAAGTCCGCCCAGCGTGGCGTCAAGCTGACGATTGATCAGCACCGCTTCGCGAGCTACATGTACGACCTGGTCGACCGTCACGACGGCGTCATCCCGGACCGCTCGCTGGAGTTCGCCCCCTCGCCCCGTCAACTGGCGAAGGTGGAGAACACCTTCTACGGCCACAAGGACACGCTCGGCGGCGGCTACCGCTACGACATCCCGGAATACGGGCCCGGCCTCGGCTTCCGCGAGTACGAGAAGTTCCCCAGCACCCGTACCGAGTGGGTCAACCCGCTTCCCGGCGCATCGTTCTGGTACGAGGACCACTCGATCTTCGACGCAGCGCAGACGAGTTTCGCGCAGGAGATGCGCGGCGGCGACATGAACTACAAGGCGGGCCGCACCTACCCCGCCAAGTGGTTCGGGCCGATCACCCGCCCGCGTCTGGGCACCGCCTACTGGGGTCCGTTCCGTACCCCCAGCAACCAAATCCAGTTCAACCTCACCCCGTGGACGGACTCGGGCGCGGGCCACTCGGGCTCCATGACGAGGGACGAGCACACCGTCGTCACCAACGCCTTCTACCAGGGTGACACCCTGATCAAGAAGGGCACGAGCCAGTCCGGAGCCGCCGATAACCTCTCACCCGAGAAGCTGCCGTACCGCGTGGTGCTCGACTCAGCCCGGGACGCCGATGTGTGGAAGACCTCCACCCGCACGCACACCGAGTGGAACTTCCTCTCGGGCGCCACGGATGAGAACGGTCCGTACCGTACCGACATCCCGATGCTCCAGCTGGACTACAAGGTCGACACCGACCTCGCCGGTGACGTCGAGGCCGGCCGGTGGACCGAGATCGGTATCGGCTCCGGTACGCAGGAGTGGCTGGACGGTGCGGTGAAGGCGAAGAAGGCGTCGCTGTCGGTCAGCTACGACGACGGCAAGAGCTGGAGCGCCGTGGAGCTGCGCGAGAATTCGGCCGGTTCCTGGACCGCCCGGTTCAAGACGTCGAAGGAGGCCGGCGGTTTCGTCTCGATCAAGGCGCACGCCGAGGCCGGGGACGGGCTCGGCGTCGATCAGGAAATCATCCGGGCGTTCGGCCTGAAGTGACTGTCCGGCTGAAGTGACCTGCTGACAGTTCCTCTTGAGGTTGCTCGCAAGACGGGCGGGAGGCACGCAGGAGGTTGCGAACGAGGTGGCTCCACACCCCCCGACAGGGTGTGGAGCCACTTTTATGCTTTTCCGATCAACAAAATTTGTCCAGTTTGCCCGTATTTAGTGGGTGGTAACCCTAGAAAGGGACTTTTTGCGGTGCGTGGCAAGTTGCCACGACCGGGTGGAGAGGCTTATAAGAGGAATGTGGCTGGGGCGATACCGGGAATTCCGAGAGGCCGCCACGGAGGTTTCCCATGTTTCTGACTCCGTCCGACACGGAGAAATTGTTGCTGAGTGTTGCCGGAATGGTTGCCCGCGACCGGCGGGAGCGGGGTGTGCGCCTCAACTATCCCGAGGCCGTCGCCCTGTTGTCCTGCTGGGCCATGGAACGAGCCCGTGAGGGAGCCATGGTCAGAGACCTCATGACCGAGGGGAGGAGCGTTCTGACCCGCGCTGACGTGCTCGAAGGCATCCCCGAGATGCTCCATGACGTCCAGGTCGAGGCGACCTTCCCGGACGGGCGCAAGCTCGTCACGATCACCTCGCCGATCCCGTGATCCCGGGCGAGGTCCGGACCGGGTCCGGCGTGCTGAAAATCAACGAAAATCTCGCCACATTGCGAATCACCGTGGTGAATGACGGAGATCGGCCCATTCAGATCGGATCTCATCTGCACTTCCCGGACGCTAATCCGGCGCTTTCCTTCGATCGGGCCGCAGCCGAGGGATTCCGGCTTGATATTCCGTCAGGTACGTCGCTGCGCTTCGAGCCCGGAGTCGGCGCCGACGTCACCCTCGTCGCGCTTGGCGGCCGGCGACTGGTGCCCGGGCTCGTGCTGCCGGGTGTCCGTGCGTCGACCGGCGCACCCCTCGGCGGCCCCGAGGGCACGCGCGCTCCGGTATCCGCCCCCACGTCACAAATGGAGGGCATGTGACATGGCACAAATGACCCGCGCCGCTTATGCGTCGCTCTACGGCCCCACCACCGGCGACCGCGTCCGCCTCGCCGACACCGACCTCTGGATCGAGGTCGAGGAGGACCGCTGCTTCGGTGGCGACGAGGCCGTGTTCGGCGGCGGCAAGTCCATCCGCGAGTCCATGGGACAGGCCACCACTTCGCGCGCCGACGGCGCCCTCGACCTCGTCATCACCAATGTCGTCGTCCTCGACCACTGGGGCATCGTCAAGACCGACATCGGCGTCCGAGCGGGCCGGATCGTCGCCCTCGGCCGCTCGGGCAACCCCGACATCAGCGACGGCGTCCACCCCGACCTGGTGATCGGACCCGGCACCGACGTGGTCTCCGGCGAGGGCCGCATCCTCACCGCCGGAGCCATCGACACCCACGTCCACTTCCTCATGCCGGAGACCCTCCACGAGGCCCTGGCCACCGGCACCACGACCGTCATCGGCGGCGGCACCGGCGCCACCGAGGGGTCCAAGGCCACCACGGTCACCCCGGGCGCCTGGAACCTCGCGATGATGCACCGGTCCCTGGACCGTGTCCCGCTCAACATCATGCTCTTCGGCAAGGGCTCCACCGTCGGCGAGGACGCCCTGCGCGAGGCGGCACTCGGCGGCGCCGGCGGCTACAAGGTCCACGAGGACTGGGGCGCCACCCCCGCCGCCATCGACGCCGCGCTGAAGGCGGCCGACGCCTACGGTCTCCAGGTCGCTCTGCACGCCGACAGCCTCAACGAGGCCGGTTACGTCGAAGGAACCCTCGACGCCATCGCCGGGCGCGGCATCCATGTCTTCCACGCGGAAGGCGCGGGCGGCGGTCACGCCCCCGACATCATCACCGTCGCCTCCCACCCCAACATCCTTCCCGCGTCCACCAATCCGACGCTCCCGCACACCGTCAACACCGTCGCCGAGCACCTCGACATGCTGATGGTCTGTCACCACCTCAACCCGCGCGTCCCCGAGGACCTCGCCTTCGCCGAGTCCCGCATCCGCGCCACCACCATCGCAGCCGAAGACGTACTGCACGACATCGGCGCCCTCTCCATCACCTCTTCCGACGCGCAGGCCATGGGCCGCATCGGCGAGGTCATCTGCCGTACCTGGCAGGTCGCCCACGTCATGAAGCAGCGCTTCGGCGACCGCGGCAGCGAACTCCCCGCCGACAACGAACGCGCCCGCCGCTACGTCGCCAAGTACACGATCTGCCCCGCCGTCGCCCACGGCATCGACCACGTCGTCGGCTCCGTGGAACCCGGCAAGCTCGCCGACCTCGTGCTGTGGGATCCCGCCTTCTTCGGCATCCGCCCCGCCGCCGTCATCAAGGGCGGCATGGTGGTGTACGCGCCGCTCGGTGACGCCAACGCCGCGATCCCGACCACCCAGCCCGTCCTGCTGCGCCCGACCGCCGCGGCCGAAGCCGCCCCGCATCTCTCGGTCAGCTTCGTGGCCCCGGCCGCGCTGGAGGACGGACTTGCCGAACGTCTGGGCCTGGTACGCGAGTTGGTCGCCGTACGACCCACCCGCCACCTCACCAAGGCGGACCTGCCGAACAACACGGCGCTCCCGGACATCGACGTCGACCCGGAGACCTTCGCCATCCGCATCGACGGGGAGCTCGTCGAGCCCGCCCCCGCCACCGAACTGCCGCTGGCCCAGCGGTACTCCATGTTCTGATGGCGGGCCTCGCACCCCTCCTGCTCGGAGACGGCCGGCTCCCGGTCGGCGCGTACACCTACAGCGCGGGGCTCGAACCGGCCGTCGCGGCAGGCCTCACCCGCGACCACGTCCCCGCCTTGCTGCGGGCCCGGCTGCACACCGCGGCCGTCACCGAGGCAGCCGCCGCCGTACTCGCCCTGCGGGCCGCAGGCCAGGACCCGGTGGACTACGGCCCCGTACAACAGGCCCTCGCCGCCCGGACCCCCGCCGCACCCCTGCGCGAGGCATCGATGACGCTCGGCCGCGGGGTGTGCCGCCTGGCGCGGCGGCTGGCTCCGGACCACCCCGCGGTCACCGCCCTGTCGGCGATCCGCCCGCGCCCACTGAGGCCGATCGCGCTGGGCGCCCTCGGAGCCGTCATGAAGGTGTCGGAGGACGAGCTGGCGCACGGCGTCGTCTACGACGAACTGCAGACCATCGCCTCCGCCGCGCTCAAGCTGCTGCCCGGCGATCCCCTGGACACCGTCGCCTGGATCCTCGCCGCGGAGCCGGACGCCACGACCGCGGTGGCCGAGGCCCTCGCGGTACGGACTCCGACCGGTCTGCCCGCCCGTACACCCCCGCTCACCGAGCAGTGGGCACTCGAACACGCACCACGAGAACGGAGACTCTTCCTTGCCTGACCAGCAGCACGACCAGCAGCCCGCCGAGGGCCCCAACGTGCACTACCACCAGCCGCTCAACCAGCCGCGTGCCATGCGCCTCGGCGTCGCCGGTCCGGTCGGCACCGGAAAGAGCTCGATTCTCGCGACGCTGTGCCGCGAGCTCGCGGGTGAACTCTCCATGGCCGTCGTCACCAACGACATCTACACCGACGAGGACGCCCGCTTCCTCCGCTCGGCCGGCGTCCTGCCCACCGAGCGCATCCGCGCCGTCGAGACCGGCGCCTGCCCGCACACCGCGATCCGCGACGACGTCAGCGCCAACCTCGACGCGGTCGAGGACCTGGAGGAGGCGTACGGACCGCTCGACCTGGTCCTCATCGAGAGCGGCGGCGACAACCTCACCGCCACCTTCAGCCCCGCCCTCGCCGACGCGCAGCTCTTCTGCATCGACGTCGCGGGCGGCGGTGACGTCGCCCGCAAGGGCGGCCCCGGCATCACCGGCGCCGACCTCCTGATCATCAACAAGACGGACCTCGCGCCGTACGTGGAGGTCGACGTGGACGCGATGGTCGCCGACGCCGAGAACGCCCGCGGCGGCCTCCCGGTCCTCGCGCTCTCCAAGAACGACCCGGACTCGATCGCCGAACTCGCCGACTGGGTGCGGGCGGTGCTCGTACGCCACCGCTCCGGGACCCACATCCCCACCGACCCGGGCCCGATGGCACCCCACAGTCACAGCCAAGACGACTCGTGACCGCGCGGACGGTCGCTCCCGCCGAGCCGGCCGACCCCACGGTCGTCTCCGTGGAGCGCGACGGTTCGGGCCGCCATCTCGCCCGCGAACTGCGCCCCGGCGCCTTTCTCGCCCCCCGCCCCCTGCTGCCGTCCCCCGACCGCCTCCGGATCGCCCTCGTCGGCACGCGCGCGGGACTCCTCACGGGCGACGATCTGCGGCTGCACATCTCGGTCGGCCCGGGTGCCCGGCTGGAACTGGTCGAACCGTCCGGCCTGGTGGCGTACGACCATCGCGGCGGCTCGTCGACCTGGCGGGCCAGGGTCGACATCGCGGAGGGCGGCGAACTGCGCTGGAACGCCCGGCCGTTCGTGATCTCGACGGGTGCGCGCGTCGAGCGATCGATGGACATCGCGCTGGCGGCCGGTGCGCGGATGCTGTGGCGCGACACCCTGGTCCTCGGGCGCTCCGGCGAGCGGGGCGGCAGCGTACGGGCGACGACCCGTGCCACGTACGACGGCCACGAGCTGCTGGTCGAGGACCTGGACCTCACGGACCCGGAACTGCGCGAACTCCCCGGCATCCTGGGCCCGAACCGCATCATCGGCTCGGTCACCGCTCTCGGCACGAGGCCCGGGGGCCCGCCCCACCCGTACCGCATGGAGCTGGCGGGGCCGGGGGCGCAGGTGCGGCTGCTGGACACGGTGACACCGGCGCTCGACGCGGAACTGGCGACGGTCTGGGAGGACTGGCTCGTCACCGGCTGACACGCGGCATAGACACAAAATGTATCGTGCGCAGAAGTCCGCGCACAGGCAGCCGAACCAGGCGTCGTACGCCGCCGCGAAGGAGGCGATCCGCGGGCCGAGCCGGGTCGTCGCCAACGAGTGGGCCACCGACCGGATCCGCGTCGACGCCGTGTCGCCCATGGCGAGGACCGCGGGCGTCGCCGCCCGGGCCGAGGCGCACCCCGAGCAGTACGCGCTCTGCGCCGCCGAGGTCCCCCTGGGCCGCTTCGGCGACCCGCAGAAGGATGTCGCCCCGGTCGTCGCGTTCCTGACGAGCGACGACGCCCGGTACATCACCGGTCGGACGCTGATGGCCGACGGCGGGGCGAGCAAGCTCCGCCGACCCCGCCGCACGGCCTCGGGCCGGAAAGGATGTCCGGACGGGACATCCTTTCACGGTCAGGAGCGGCTGATCCGGGAGCGGCCCACCGCGCCGCGCGCCACCGCGGCAGCGCCCAGCAGCGCGGGGACCGCCGCGACCGCGAAGCACACGGCCGTCGGCAGGCGGTCCACCAGCAGACCCACCGCCGCGGTGCCCGCCGAGGACCCGGCATTGACCGCGGTGTTGACCCACGCACCCGCCTGCGTGCGACTCCCCGCGCTCACGGACTCGTCCGCGACGAGATACGCGGTCGTCAAGGCCGGTGCGACGAACATCCCGGCGGCCGCCACCACCGCGGCCAGCACGTACACATCGGTCGACAGCCCGGCCACGGCCATCGCCACCCCCAGGCCGGCGGCCGGCACCGACAGCCGTACCCGGTTCGGCGCACGCCAGGAGACGGCGCCGTAGCCGAGCCCGCCGACCGCGCTTCCCGCCGAGAGGGCGGCCAGCACCCACGCCACCGCGGCGCCCTGGTGGCGCTGTTCGGTGAACGCCACCACCAGCAGGTCCAGCCCACCCAGACAGAGTCCCACGGCCGCCGCCACGATCGCGGCGTGCCGCACCCCGACGATGCCGAGCAGCCGCCGCTCGCGCGGCGCGTCCTGGGGCGTGTCGGCCTCCTGGGCGGACGGTGTCGTGGCGATGCCGCGGACCGCGGGCGAGGACACCAGCGCCAGGGCGCCCACCAGCACGAGCACGCCACTGATCGCGACACCCGCCGCGGGGACGGTGAAGGTGACCACCACGCCCACCAGCAACGGTCCGGTGACGAACAGCAGTTCCTCGGCGACGCCGTCCAGGCTGTACGCGCGCCGCAACAGCTCCCGTTCCGGAACGAGGCTGCTCCACAGGGCCCGCATCACCGGTCCCAACGGCGGTGTGCAGGCCCCCGCCGCCACGGCGAGCACCCCCAGAAGGAACGAGGAGGCGCCGGGCCGCCACGTCGCGCACGCCAGTGCGGTGAGCAGGGTCGCGTAGACACCGGCCATCGGCGGCAGCGCCCGACGCGGCCCGTGCCGGTCGATCAGCGCGGCACGGGCGGGGGAGAGGAAGACACTTGCCGCCCCGAACAGGGCCATGACGGCGCCCGCGACGGAGTACGAGCCGGTGGCGTCCTTCACCGCCAGCATCAGGGAGAGGGAGACCATTCCGTACGACAGCCGCCCCAACAGAGCGGCACCGAAGGTGCGGGCGGCGTGACGGGTACGCAGGACGGTGGCGTACGAAGGGGCGCGCGAAGGCGCGGGTGAGGGCGAAGGCATGAGGACGTTCCTCGTGAGGGCAGCGCGCCAGAGGGCGCTGCGGGCATGCGGGGACACCGAGGACCGCACCCGGTGGGACGGGGCGCGGTCAGTACGGGGTCCTACGCACGGAAGGGGAACATGTGTGCCAACGTATCAGGGCGAGAAGCGCGTGCCCCGGCTTCCGGTGCCCTGTCCGAATTGCCGCCGTCGGGGAAGGACGGGTGTGAGACTGGGGCGTCGGCTGTTCCGGCGTTGCGCAGCCCTGTGGCGCGACGCCTTCGGCGGGAGAGGACCGCGCCGCGCCGCCGTGGTGCGACGGCTGCCCCACCGGGCCGTACGGGCGGTTCGCGCCGTATAAATGCCGCACCGTCCACAGGCGGCTGTACCGTCAGGAGATCCGACGAAAGGACCGGCGATGACACTCGCAGCGGAGGACCGTCTGGCCATCACCGAACTGATCGCCCTGCACGGGCATCTGGTGGACGACGGCGAACTCGACCGCCTCGACGAGCTGTTCACCGACGACATCGTCTACGACACCTCGAACCTCGAACATGGAGAGATGCACGGGCTGGCGGCCTTCCGGGACGCGGCGCTGGCGATGGCGGAGCGTGGGCCCGTCAGTCACCACGTCACCAACATCGTCCTCACCGAGGCCGGTGACGATCAGGTGCGCGCCCGCTCCAAGGGGATCGGTATCAAGGCGGACGGTACGTGCGGAAGCGTGACCTATGACGACGTGATCGTGCGCGGTGAGCAGGGCTGGCGAATCAGCCGTCGCAAGATCATCGTGCGGCAGATGCCTCCGGCCGCGAAGGAGTAGCCCGCATCGCATGTCGTATGCCACCTGTCCCCTGCCAGGTGTCGTACGTCGACGCCGATGGCGCCCCCGCAACCAGCAGGGGCGCCGCCGGCGGAACCGGGCCACGGGGAGGATCGCGTCAGGCGTCCAACATGCCCGACGTGTCGATGACCTGACGGATCGCCCGGCCCGAAGCCAGCTCCTCCATCGCCGCGTTGATGTCGGCCAGCGGCAGTGTGCCCGTATGCATCCTCTCCACCGGCATCAGGCCCGCCCGCCACAGGTCCAGGAACCTCGGGATGTCGCGGCGCGGCACCGCGTCCCCCATGTACGAGCCGAGCAGGGACTTGCCCTCGCCCGCGAACGCCAGGGCCGGCACCTCCAGCACCCGGTCGGGGGCGGGCAGGCCCACCGAGACGACCTTGCCGCCCCGCGCCACGGCCGTCAGGCACCCGGCCATGACCTTCGGACTGCCCACCGCCTCCACCGCCAGCTCGGCACCACCGGAGGTGAGTTCACGGATCTGCCGCAAGGCGTCATCGGGAGCGTACGCATGCGTCGCACCCAGCCGGAGGGCCAGCTCGCGCTTCTCCTGGACCGGGTCGACCGCGATGATCGGGTACGCCCCCGCCGCCCGGGCGCCCAGTACCGCCGAGAGCCCCACGCCGCCCAGGCCGTAGACCACCGTCGACTGGCCGGGACGCAGAGCCGCCGTGTTGATGACCGCGCCCGCGCCCGTCAGGACCGCGCAGCCGAACATCGACGCCACGGTGAACGGGATGTCCTTGGGGATCGGGACCACCGACTCCTGGGCCAGCACCGCGTGTTCGGAGAACGCGGAGACGCCCAGCTGGTGGTGGACCCGGTTGCCGGCGGCGTCGGTCAGCAGCGACGGGCCGTGCAGCAGCGCGCCCGATCCGTTCGCCGCCGCTGCCTGCGCGCACAGGGCGGGCCGGCCCGCCGCGCAGTCGGCGCAGAAGCCGCAGCTCGGCACGAAGACCAGCGCCACATGGTCACCGGGGGAGACCCGGCCGACACCCGGCCCGGTGTCCTGGACGACGCCCACAGCCTCGTGCCCCAGCGCCATCGGCAGCGGGCGGACCCGGTCGCCGTTGACCACCGAGAGGTCCGAATGACAGAGCGAGGCGGCCGCGATACGGACCAGCACCTCGCCCTCGCGCGGGGCGCCCAGCTCCAGCTCCTCCACCTCGACCGGGCGGGTCCCGGAGTAGGGACGGGCCGTCGATATCCCGCGCAGCACCACCGCACGGGTCTTCACGCCCGCACCTCCGGACGCGGGGCACAGCGCAGCACGTCGCGGCTCTCCAGCAGCGGGACGACCTTGCCGAGCACGATCTCCTGGAAGTGCGGGGTGGCGCAGTGCGCGGTGAAGTCGGCCTCGGAGACGTACTCCTCGTACAGCACGATCGCCCGCGGGTCCTCGATGCCCTGATGGACCCGGTAGGCGAGATTGCCCGGTTCCTGGCGGGAGGCGGTTGCCATGGTGTCGAGCAGGGGGAGGACGGTGTTCTCCTCGCCGGCCCTGGTGCGGTAGCGGGCGACGACTACATAGGTCATGGGGGTTTACTCCTGGGGTGCGGGGGGCCTCTTCAGGGCGGTGGGCGGGACCGGCGGCAGCTGGTCCCGGCGCAGGTGCCAGAGGCGGGGGTCGGACGTGGCAGCCGCGGCCGACCCGAGGGCCAGCGCGAGTGCCACGTCCGCGGGGGTCTCCACGAAACCCGCGGCGACCGACGGGGACATCGCGCGCTGTGCCTGCGGGCTCATCCGGCCGATGATCGGGGCGGGCATGATCTCGACCAGGTCCGGCGCCCCGCGCGAGATCGCGTCCGTGGAGCGGCGCAGATTGGACCGGTCGGTGACGAACACCTTCATCATCGTCAGCAGGCCGAGCGGGCGGCCCTTTTCTATGAGGGAGAGCCGGGTGCTGACCACACCGTGCGCGCCCATGTTCTTGATGAACTCCAGCGCGCCCCGGTCCTGGGCCAGACCGGGGCTGCTGTCCACGTTCACGAACACGGTCTTCCCCGCCCGGCCCAGCGCCGGTACGACCTGGGGCAGTTGCCCCACCGCGAACGAGGCGAGGATGCACACCTTGGCCGGTGCGGTCAGGAACTGCCGCAACGGCTGGGTGCCGACGACCGACGCGACGACCGGCACCTCGGCGAACGCCGCGGTGAGCCGGGGATCGATTGCGGCGCTGGACCGGGACGGGGAAGGGGTCATGGCAAGGGCCTGCCTGGAGAAGGAGGGTTCGAGGCTGCTGAGATCAGTTCAGCGGAGACGTACCGAATCGGCTGGGAAGGCCCAGTTTGCCAGGGTTGAGAATCCCGGCCGGGTCCAGGGCCTTCTTCACGGCGACGAACGTCGCGAAGCCCGCCCCGAGTGATTCCTCCAGGTAGGGACCGCGCAGCAGGCCGCAGCCGTGGTGGTGGCTGAGCGCCGCCGCGTGCTTGATGAGCACGGCGTTGGCCGCGTCCCACACCGAGCGGTACCAGTCGCGGCGCGACTCGGGTGCCACATCGCCGCGCAGCGAGAAGTAGACGCAGGCGCCGTCGGTGTACGCGTGGGACTGGTGGGCCGATGCGGCCAGGGTGCCGTCCACCGACTGGATCGCGGCGACCACCTCGTCGTAGATCACCGGGAGGTCCGTCCAGGACGCGGCCATCTCCAGGGTGTCGGCGACGAAGCCCGGCCCCGGCTTGAAGCCGTCGGCGGACTTGCCGACCAGCATCCGCTCGTCCAGCCAGCGCTCGAAGACCGCCTTGCTGTCCAGCTCGGGGCCGTACGCCTCGCAGACCTCGGTCGCCACCTTGATGGAGGCGTCGACGATGGCCGGGTCGCCCTCGTCGGCGATGAGGAGGAGGTTGGTCTCCGGGTGGCCGAAGTGGGTGCCCGACTCCAGCGTGTCGTACAGGCGCAGGACGGCCGGGGTCGCACCGCGCTGCATGATCTCGCGGCAGGCGTCCAGACCCTCCGCGAAGGTCGTGAAGCCGAAGGCCACGGCGTTCGCGTACTCCGGCAGCGGGTGCACCCGCAGCCGCGCCGAGACGATGACGCCGAGGGTGCCCTCGGAGCCGACGAACAGCTGGCGCAGGTCCGGACCGACCGCGGCACGGGCGTAGTCGCCGTACGTGGCCCGCGTACCGTCCGCGTGCACGACGTCGATGCCGACGACCATGTCCTCGATCTTGCCGTACCGGGTGGAGAGCTGACCGGCGCCCCGGCAGGCGATCCAGCCGCCGACCGTGGACACGGCGAACGCGGACGGCCAGTGGCCGGTGGTGACGCCGTACTCCTCCTGGAGCTGCTTCTCGAAGAGGTCGCCGAACATGCCGGCCTCGACGTCCACCACGTTCGACTCGGCGTCGAAGCCGGTGATCCGGTTCAGCCCGCAGACGTCCAGGACGACGCCGCCGAAGACGGGGAGCGCCGCGCCCGTGACGTTGGAGCGGCCCGCGGACGGGGTGACCGGGATGCCGGCCTCGTGGCAGATCCGCAGCACGGCCGCGACCTGGTCGGCGTCGGCCGCCTCGACGATCACGGCGTTCGGCGTCGCCGGACGGCCCTCGGTCTCGCCGATCATCGAGCCGGCCCACCAGTCGCGGGTCCGGGTGACGACCTCGTCGCGGGAGGTGTGCACCGCGTGCGCCGCCTCGCGCAGCGCCTCGATCACGGTCTCGGGGACCTCGACCGGGTTCACCTGGAGGGCGGCCTCGCCGTCTCCGATCGGGGTGTTCTGCGCCCACTTCGCGAAGCTGGGGGCGCCGATCGTGTAGTTGCCCCGGTTGAACGGGTGGGTGATGGTCTGACGGCTGATCATGCTGCTGCCCCTTCGAGGAGTACGGACTTTTCGTGACGGACGGCTGCGAGGTATTCGGAGACCGAACGGTCCACCTCGGCCTCCGTGAGGTTCAGTTCCCGGCCGAGGATGGCGCCGACGGCCCCGGCGGCGTCGACGGAGGCGTCCCGCGCGAACAGCCGGGCACGCATCCGGCGGGAGAGCACGTCGTCGACCGAGCGGGCCAGTTCGGCGCGGGCCGCGTACACGACCTCGGCCTTGGTGTACGGGAGTCCGGCGACGATCGGCTCGGCCAGCGTCGGATCGTCCTGGATGAGGTCGCCGACGAAGCGGGCCTCGGTGCCGAAGCGCTCGCCCAGGTGCGCGGCGATGCCACCGGAGGCCGCGACGGCCTCGGCGTCGTAGCCGGCGCCGCCGAGCAGCGGGAGGTCGGTGGTGCGGCTCTTCCCCCTGCGGCCGAGGACCGTCATCACCTTGTCGATGACGAGTTCGCCCATGTGCCGGCTGGTGGTGAGCTTGCCGCCGGTCACCGTCACCATGCCGGTGCGGCCGACGGTGATGTGGTGGTCGCGGCGCATGTCGAGCGTGGCGCCCTCCTTGCCGCCGACCAGCGGACGCAGACCCCCGATGGAGCCCACCACGTCGTCCGGGGTGAGCTTCCCCTCGAAGGCGGTGTTGGCGCCCTCCAGCAGGAAGTCCATCTCCTCGCGAGTGCAGTGCACATCGTCGGGGGAGCCCTGGTAGTCCTCGTCCGTGGTGCCGAGCACGACACTGTTGCCCCAGCGGGTGCAGGTCGCGCGGCGGGCCCGGCCCGGGATCGGCACGGTGACCGTGCAGTTGATCCGCACCTTGTCCCAAGGCACCACGATGTGGACGCCCTTGGCGGGCCGTACCTGCGGCTTGTGACCGTCGTCCGCCTTCGCGTCGAGCTCGTCGGTCCACACCCCGGTGGCGTTGACGACGGCGCGGGAGCGGATGTCGATCGTGTCGCCGTCCGTCGAGACCCGGGCACCGGCCACCTTGCCCATCTGCATCAGCAGACCCTCGGCCCTGGCACCGTTGAGGATCGTCGCACCGAGCGCGGCGGCGGTCCGGACGATGGTCAGGACGAGCCGGGCGTCATCGGTGCGGGCGTCGAAGTACATCAGCCCGCCCTTGAGGTTTTCCGCGCGCAGCGTCGGCGCCTGTGCGAGGACCTCGGGAACGGTGAGCCGCTGGTGGAGCTTGCCGATCCGCCAGCCGCCGACCAGGTCGTACGTCCACAGCAGACCCTCGAAGCCCTTGGCGAGGCGGGCGTCGAAGATGCCCTCCTTCTCCAGGATCGGGAAGAGGAACGGCAGCCGGTGCACCAGATGCGGGGCGTTCTTGCGGAAGCGGTGGCGCTCCAGGAGCGAGTGGCGGACCAGGTTGACGTTGCCCTGCTCGATGTACCGCAGGCCGCCGTGCACCATCTTCGAGGACTTCGACGACGTACCGGAGGCGAAGTCGTCCTTCTCGACCAGCGCCGCACGCAGCCCGCGCGAGGCCGCGTCGAGCACGGCGTACGCCCCGGTGATGCCGCCGCCGATGACGAGGACGTCGTACGTGTCGTCGGCCAGCCGGCGCTTGAGGGCTGCCCGGTCGAGCAGCAGGGGCGTTCGGCGGGTCGCCGCGGCGCTGCGCCGCGGTTTCCGGGCGGGCATGGTGATCACAACATCAACTCCTGGTGTTTCGGTGCGGCGGCCGCTTGGTCGGGTACGGGCCGCCAGTGCGACGGTCGGGGGCCGTCAGTGGGGGGTTCGGGGTTCGGGGCTGGTCAGGGGAAGCAGCGCGGGGTCGTTCAGGTGGGCGATCAGCAGGTCGCGCCAGGCGGCCCGCTGCTCGGCGCGCTCGGCCGCCGTGATCGACGGCTCGAAGACCTGGCCGTGCGGCTGGGCCTCGACGACCTCTTCGAGCGAGGACCACAGGCCCTGGGCGACACCGGCCAGGTAGGCGGTGCCGCGCAGGCTGGCGGTGGCGGAGTCGAAGACCCGCTCCAGCGGGAGGCCGGTCAGGTCGGCCTGGATCCGCATGAGCGGATCGCTGCCGGAGACCCCGCCGCCGACCCGGAGCCGGGTGAACGGTGTGCCCATGGTGTCGGCGACCCCGTCGATCAGGTCGCACACCGAGTGCGCGATCCCGTCGAGCACGGCGCGGGCGAGGTCGGCACGGGTGGTGGCGAGGGTGAGCCCGGTGAGGGAGGCGGTGGCCTCCGGGTGCCAGACCGGCGTACGGACCCCGGCGAGCGCCGGGACGAAACGCGGGGTGCGGCCCGGCCGGGTGGGGACCCGGCCCGCCTCCTCACCGAGTTCCTTCGGCGATGCGAACAGCCCCAGGTCGTCGCAGAGCCAGCGCAGCGCCGAACCCGCCGTGGAGGTGTACGCCTCCAGGCTGTAGTGGCTGGTGTCGCCCTGCCGCCGGCCGGGCTGGGCGAGCACCCCGGAGATGTCCGGCCGGGGCAGGGCGGGCGTGGTGCCGGTCGCCGCGTCGACGAAGGCGCCGGTCCCGTACACGCACATGCCCTGCCCGGCGGCGAGGCCGCCGAGCGCGATCAGTGCGGCGTGCTGGTCGCCCATGGAGGCGGCCAGCGGGACGGCGATCCCGAGGGCGGCCGGGTCGGTCGTACCGAATCCGGCGTCGTCGGAGCGGAGTTCCGGCAGCAGGTCGAGGGGGAAGCCGAGGTGGCTGATCCACTCCTCGTCCCAGGCATGCCGCTCCAGCAGATAGCCACCGCTGGACGCGGCGTTGGTCGGGGTGGTGGCGTGTACGGCACCACCGGTGAGGCGCCAGATCAGCCAGGTGTCGACGGTGCCGAAGAGCAGCCGGCCCTCGCGGTGCGCGGCGGCCACCTCCGGGTGCGCGGCGATCTGCCGCGCGGCCCAGAGGAACGGGGCGCGGGCGCCGACCGGCCGGCCCTGGCGGGCCAGCAGGGTGGCGTCCCACTCTGCCTCGTACGCGGTGAGTTCGTGCGCGTAACGCCGGTCCTGCCACACCACCGCGGGCAGCAGCGGCCGCCCGGTGACCCGGTCCCACAGCATCGCGGTGGCCCGCTGGGTGGAGAGCGCCACCGCGGTGATCTCGATGCCCTCCTCGCGGGCCCGGCCGACGGCCTGGCGCGCCACCTCGACGGTGGCGCTCCAGATCTCCATCGGGTCCTGCTCGACCGAGAGGTCGTCCGGATGGCTGACCTTGATCGACCGGTAGAACACCTCGTGGGCCGCGCCGGAGTCGAGGACGACTCCGGCCCTGGTGCCCGTGGTGCCCTCGTCGATGGACAGCACACCGCGCCGTGCGGCGGCGCCGGGGAACGTCTGCGTCATTGCAGCCCTTTCATCGCGAGCATCGCGAGCTGTGCGGAGGGATACGAGAGGGGAGGGGACCATCGTGTGGTGCGGCAGGTCCGGGGCCGGGTCAGCGCGCGGTCGACCGCGCGTCTTCCGGTGAGCCGGCCGGGGCGCCGTCGGCGGCCCGGCCCTGGCCGGCGGCCTCGTCGGGGGACGCGGCCTTCATCGGGTCCCACTTGATCGCCAGGCAGGTGATCAGGCCGAGCAGCGGCACGACGGAGAGCACCAGGAAGGTGTCGGCGAGCCCCAGTGAGTCCTTGATCTGCGGGAAGACGTACAGCCCGGCGACACTGCCGAAGCTGCCGACCATCCCGGTGACACCGGTGCCGAGCGCGCGGACATCACTGCTGTACGAGAGTGCGGCGATGGACTTGCCGTTGGCGCCGGGACCCGCGGAGTGGCAGAGGATGAACAGCACCGGCAGCAGGAACGCCACTGCGGTGGGGACCTTCTCGAAGGTCAGGCCCATCGCGAGCAGTGCGACGAAGACCCCGGCGAAACCGGCCGCGGAGCTGAGCCGCAGCCCGAGCCGCCGGCCGAAGTACGCCGAGAGGAGGCCGCCCGCGATACCGAAGGCGTTGAAGACCATCGAGCCCATGGTGGCCTTCTCGAAGCTTTCGCCGAAGATGGTCAGGCTGATCAGCGGGAGGTACCAGCCGACGGCGAAGTACTGCATCGACTGCCCGAGCGAGATGACCGAGGAGAGGATCGTTCGGGGCAGGTACTCGCCCTTGAAGAGCAGTCCGGCCTGACGGAACCCGATGGCGGGCGCCTCGGTGGCCGCGCGGGTCGCCTCGTCGGGCTTACCGGCGACGGCCTTGATTTGGTAGATCTTGTCCAGGTTGACGACGGCCTCGTCCAGCCGGCCCTTGCTCGCCAGCCAGGTGGGGCTCTCCTGGAGCATCAGCCACTGGCCCAGCAGCAGGGCGACTGCGACGACCGCGGCCGAGCCGACCGACCAGCGCCAGATGTCCGCGCCGACGTCGAGGTTGAAGAAGAGCAGGGCGAGCGCGAGGTTGCTGGTGGTGGCGACGTACCAGACCGCCTGCCACAGGTTCAGCCGGCCGCCCAGCTTCGCGGGCGTGTATTCGGCGAGCAGCGCCATGGCGACGGCGAAGTCGATGCCGTACGCGACACCCACCAGGACCCGGCCGAACCAGACGACGGTGAAGTCCCCGGCGAACGCGGCCAGCAGGGCGCCCGCGATGGCGAACACCTTGGCGATGAGCAGCGGGGGAACGCGGCCGATCCGGGTGGCGAGCCAGCCGCCGACCGGGTTGAAGATGATCGCCAGGGCCGGAGCGGTGGCCGTGAGGATCGAGACCTGGGTGCTGGTGAGCTCCATCTGGGACGTCATCGGTCCCAGACCGGCGCTCAGCGCGGCGTTCGAATAGGCGTCGAGAAACAGCCCGCCGAACACGAAAAACCAGATGACTTGCGCCCGGCCGGTGATCTTTCCCAGCCCATCGATGAGCGCAACGACGTCGGCGACGCCTTTGACGCTCGGACGTTGTGCCATGAATCCGCCTTCGAGGAAGACCCATCGGCGGCACGGGGAGCACAAAAAAACAGGCATGACGAAACCACCGACAGGTGGTCTATGTCTGTGCCTGTCAAAACACTGCGGAAAGCGCCGCAGCACGTGAACTGCAAGGAATGCGAACTATGCAATGAGGTTAAGAACGAGTCAGGAGACACGTCAAGGGTTTCCGGCAGGTTACTCAAACGTGACGTGGGACTTGATGCTACGTGCACTGTCCCGGTGGCGTCCGACGGCCCCCTGGGCGGTGCAGGCACCCCGTCAGGCCGCGGAAGGCGCCCGCTTCGCGGCCGTCGCGGCCGCTGTCGTCGCCGCCGTGGCCGGATCCAGGGCGGACAGGCGGTGGCTCTCCCGGGGCGGCATCCCGCCGATCCGGCCCCTCCGCGGACCGCGCCGCCGCAGGCCCGCCAAGCCGCATGCAGACCAGGCGTACGACAACCGTCGCCTGCGCCAATGGCTCCGTGGCCGAGGCATCACGCCCCGCACAGCTCTGCGGGAGGCGTCACCGTGATGTGCCTATGGCTCCTGCGGATGGGTGATCTTGCTTCGCTCTAACGGGGGGTGCCTGCAGATATCCGCTACCGGCGACCGACAGCGGCATCCAGGATGCGGGGGCACCGACTGCTGGTCTCGTGCGGTGCTCTCGGTTCCCCTTCAACGATTGGGATTGTGTTCATGGCTTCGCTTCTTTCTCCTCGCTGCCTTGGCTCCCTCACTGGCGCGGCGCTCATGCTCGCCCTCGGCGCGGGGGCGCCGTCCTCTGTGGCGGCTCCTGCGTCCCGGGCTGCAAATGAGATGTGCCTGGACGCCGGCAACACCCGCAACAACGGTGATCACGTACGTATCTGGCGGTGCGTCAACCACACAAACCAGCGGTTCGTGATCACCAATGGGCAGATCAAGGTTGAAGACACGATCGGCGCCGGCAAGAAGATGTGCCTGGACGCCGGCAACACCCGCAACAACGGTGACCGCGTACGCATCTGGCAGTGCGTCAACCACACAAACCAGAAGTGGATCGTCCGCAACGCGCAGATTGTGCTCGCCGACACGATGGGCAAGCGTCAGGAGATGTGCCTGGACGCCGGCAACACCCGCAACAACGGTGACCGCATGCGCATCTGGCAGTGCGTCAATCACACAAACCAGAAGTGGGTCATCCAGCGGGGTTACATCAAGGTCGCGGACACGATTTGATCGGCTCCTCAGCCGCCTCGGTCCTGGCCTCCCGGGGCCGAGACGCGGTGGGCGGTTCGGTGCTCCATGGCTCCGCCCCGGGGGCGGAAGGTGACCCGGCGTCGTGATGCGGGCGGTGCACACCGCCGTAGGAGCAGCCCGTCTCCTCCCCGACCTGCCCGGGGGCCTGCGTCCGCTGCGTGATCCGGACGACACCGACGAGGAGTGAGGCCCGGCGACGGGTCGTCAGCGACGCAGGACGCTGACGACCCGCTCCCTGCCCAGGATGGGAGCGTCCTCGCACCGGCGGGCGCGTACGAACCACTGGTGGCGGTAGACGCGGAACGGCGCCCACCCCGCACCGGTCCCTGCTCGTGGACACCGAAGGGTTGGTTCTGGACCAGGACCGTTGGCGAGCCGCGTGAGGGCGACCTGCACCAGTCGACTCGCGAAGGTGCCGCGTTCGCGCTCACTCAGTCGAGACAGAACTCGTTGCCCTCGATGTCCTGCATCACGAGGCACGACTCGTTGTAGCCATCGGCAAGCAGCAGTCGCTCGCGTACCGCGCCGAGCGCGATCAGTCGTGCGCATTCGGCCTCAAGTGCGGCCAGGCGCTCTTCACCCACGAGCCCGGTGCCGACCCGCACGTCAAGATGCAGTCGATTCTTGACGGCCTTGCCTTCGGGAACGCGCTGGAAGAACAGTCGCGGGCCCACACCTGAGGGATCAATACAGGCGAATGCCGAACCCTGACGCTCAGGCGGCAGCGAGCGATCGAAATCGTCCCAAGTGGCAAACCCCTCCGGTGGCGGCGGTACGACGTACCCCAACACCTCGCACCAGAAACGAGCGACGCGCTCAGGATTTGCGCAGTCGAAGGTGACTTGGATCTGCTTGATAGACGTCATCGGTCCATCGTAGAGGCGGGGCCTTTCGTCGTCTCCACGGGTCCGCCCCTGGCCAGGTTGTGGCGCATGCGGCCAACTCCTGGCGATGGGTGGGAGCTTGAGCCGTGGGATGACGATCCTGACAGTGCCCCCACCGGAGGAGGTCCTGGCGGACTTCGGGAACGTCGCGTGCGTGCCGGTGATCTGGGGCGGCAACACAGCCGACCGTCCGCCACGCCGATGCCGAGTGGCACGCCCGGGACCACACCGCCGGTGGACAGCACACCGTCCGCGTAAGTGACGCCGTCCTCGGAGAGCGGCACGCCGTCCGGTGACGCGTCCCAGCCCGTCGCGCCGCCCACGTCGAGCCCGTCAAAGAGCGCGACGCCCGGGACCGGCGGTGGGGACCCGGCCTCGACGGGCAGCAGCGGCACGGTCCCGCTGGTCATCGGCGGCGCCGCGGTGCTCGCCGCAGGTGCGGGCCTCGTCGTGGCGGCCCGCCGCAGGGCCAAGCGGGCCTGACACCCGGTGGTCCAACGGGCCCCGGTGGTTCAACGGGCCCCGGTGCGCGCACCGGGGCCCGGGGCACCCGGCGCCGTCCACCTCACGCCGGACGGCGCCACGGTCTCTCTTTCCGTAGGGCTCGTCAGCGCCCTGCCTGGAGCGCTGCCCAGGTTCCCGGTCCCACGATGCCGTCGGCCGTCAGCCCCCGGCTCGTCTGGTAGCTGCGCACCGCTGTCGCCGTCGCCGGGCCGAAGCTCCCGTCGACGCCCACCGTCGAACTGAGCGCCGCGGTCAGCGAGCGCTGGAGCCGCTTCACCCCGTCGCCCGAGTCGCCCTGCTTGAGCATCGCCGTCGCGCCGGCCGACAGCAGCGCTGTCCAGGTCCTGGCTCCCACGACGCCGTCCGCGTGCAGCCCACGAGCCGCTTGGAACGCCGTCACCGCGCCCTGCGTGGCGGGGCCGAAGCTGCCGTCCACCGCGCCCGCCGGATAGCCCTGCTCGCCGAGCAGCTGCTGAACGGCCGTCACCTGGGCGCCCGTCGAGCCGCTCCGCTGGGTCGCGTACGCGGTGAAGCTCAGCCCGTCGCCGGTGTTGCCGCCGCCGGTGTTCCCGCCGAGCAACTGCATGTAGCGCGTCCAGTCCCAGTACGGCCCGGGGTCGGTGTGGTCGTTGCCGGGCGCCTCGCTGTGCCCGATGATGTGTGCCCGGTCCTTCGGAATCCCGTACCGGTCGCACAGGTACTTGGTCAGGGCCGCCGACGACCGGTACATCGCGTCCGTGAACCACGACGGGTCGTCGATGAACCCCTCGTGCTCGATGCCGAGCGCCGAGGCGTTGGCGCTCCGGGCGTGGTACGCGGTGTCGCTGTCACGCACCATCTGGGTGATCTGGCCGTCGGAGGAGCGCACCACGTAATGCGCGCTCACCTCCGCCGTCGGGTTCTGGAACCAGCTGATCGAGCCCGCGTAGGAGCCCTGCGTGACATGCACGATCACCTTGTCGATCTTCGCCGAGCGGCCGACGGTGAAATTGTTCGCGGCGGCCGGAACCCACAGCGCGTACGGGTAGTCGGGACTCTGGGTGCGCACGTCGGTCGCGGTGAGCGAGCCCTTGTCGGGCGAGACCGGACGTCCCGTCACCGAGATCCGCTCACCGCCGGGGGTGACGGCGTCGAGGCCGTCGGCCAGGAAGGTGTAGACGGTGTCGGCGTAGAAGGCGGCCGTCGGCCCGTCCGTGCCGCTGTACCGTGCGACGGCCGGGTACCAGGCGTCGATGTCGTCGCGGTCCCGGGCATCGAGGCCCAGTTTGTCAGCGTAGCTGCGCAGCACCGCCGCGCCGCCCAGGATGTTGGCCGCGGTGTCGCTGCGGAGGTCGGCCACGGGCTTGCCGGTGAGGGCGGCCGCCTGCTCCAGTGTCCGGTTCACGGGGTTGCTCACCAGATGCATCACGCCATAGCCGTTCGCCTGGCTGGGGCGCCCGGAGTGGCCGTCGAGCCGGGTCTCGCCGTACCCGACGACGGCGAGCAGATCACGCGGTACGTCGAACCTCTCGGCCGCCCGTGCGAACGCCCGGTTCATCGGGTGTCCGTCGTCCGGGGCGGCGAGGGCCGGGGTGCCGGTCGCGGCCAGGACGGTGGCGGTGAGGGCCGCGAGAACGGATGCGCGGGCCTTGCTGTGGAGGGCGGCGCGTCTGGGCATACCTGCTCCTGCTCGGTGGGGGAGAAAGAACGGCCCCCGGGCCCGAGTGGGGTGGGCCGAGGGCCGCGAAGCCCGCTCAGAGTATCGATCTGTCTCGGCCATGACAATTATGAGCCGGTGTGTCGAACTCCCTTTCACTCCAACGCGGTTGAGGCGCAGGTCAGGGCCCTGCCCGGCGACCGTGAAGGCGGTCGCAGGGCAGGGCCCTGGCGCGAGCCCGGTGCCGGGGGCGTGAGGGGCGGCTCGGGCCGTGGGCCGGAGCCCCGGTGTGGGTGCGGTCCGGCCCCACCCACACCGAACGGCCCGCGGCCTTCGCGGGCCCGGCGGTCAGTGCCCGCCGTTGCCCTGCGCGTTGACGTCCACGCGCACGACCTGCGGGTCGTGGTCGCTCGCCTGGTCGGCGAACTCCGCGTTGATGTGTACCACGTCGTAGTCGAAGCGGCGGATGCCGGGACTGGTCAGGATGTGGTCCAGCGTCTGCGAGTTGCCCTCGTACACATAGCTGTACTGCTCGCTCGCGGGCAGGGTGGTGATCAGTGGCTTGAGCACCTCGCCGTTGGTCAGTGCGTCCATCGTCGGTGAGAACGCGAAATCGTTGAGGTCGCCGAGCGTGATGACCCGGGCCGAATCATCCGCGGCCAGCAGTGACTTGACGAAGGTGTTGACCTCCGCCGCCTGCTTCACCCGCTTGGTCTCCGAGCTGCGCTTCGGCTCCTGGTAGCGGCCGTGCAGGGGCTGGTCGCCGCCCTTGGACGTGAAGTGGTTGCCGATGACGAAGACCGGCTTCCCGTGGAAGCTGAACTCGCCGACGAGCGGCTTGCGGCTGTCGGCCCACGCCGCGTCGGTCGGGGTGATCCGGCCGGGCGACGCCGAGAGCGTCACCCCCTTCTTCGTCTTCACCGCGGTCACGGCGGTCGTCGCGTCGCCGCCCGCGCGGTCCACGAAGTCGACCCTCTTCGGATTGAAGAGGAAGACGTTACGGATGTTGCCGCCGGGTTCGCCGCCGTCCTTGTTGTTCTCGGGGGCGATGTACCGCCACGCGTATCGCGGACCGCCCGCGGCCACGATGGCGTCGGTGAACCGCTTCAGCGTCGCCTCGGAGCCGACCGTGCCGTCGTTCACCGCACCGTTGTCGTCCTGGATCTCCTCCAGCGACACGATGTCCGGGGAGGAGAGGTTGACCGCGACGCCCTTGGCGAGGGTGTCGAACTTGGCCTGCTCGTCCAGCGGGTCCAGGTTCTCCACGTTGTACGTGGCGACCGCGAGCTCTTTGCCCTTCTGCTTCCGGGTGACCTCGCGCCGCAGGTGGTTGTCGGTGAGCGTGCCGAGTTCGGTGGCCTGGAGGTTGTAGCCGCCGAACGACGCGTAGTCCATGACACCGGTGGTCGTGCCGGACAGCACGTCGCCGACGTCGGCGACGGGGACCGGCTCGGCCGGGTCGAGCGACATCACCTTGATACGGCCGGTGTTCTGGTCGCTGTACGAGGAGTACAGCGTGCCGCCCCGCCCGGTCCGGTTCTCGTCCGGCTTGACGGTCACCCAGATCTCGTCGTACGCGGTCGTCGCACCCGTCACCCGGGTGTCGGAGATCCGGACCCGGGTGCCTTCGAGCGATTCGTAGAGGTCGAGGGCGTACGCCGACGGGTCGAGGGCCAGCGAGTCGATCGAACCGCCGTCCGCCGACGGAGCGTACGCGTCCGGCACCGAGGCCGCGTCGAGCACGACCGGGGCCGGCAGCGCGTTGCCCGAGGACAGGACCGTCGTCTTCGGGGCGCTGATCTCGGTGATCGACTGGGTGGTCGTCGACGGGTAGTACTCGTCCACCTTGCCGCTGACCAGCACCGAGTCGCCCACGGCGACCTCCGGGGCGGTGGAGCCGGTGAAGACGAACACGCCCTCGCTGGTCCGGGCGTCCGCGTCCGGCTCGGTGTCCTGGATCCAGAAGCCGCGCGAACCGGTGGTCCGTACGCCGGTGACGATGCCGGGGACTCCGGTCACCTGCCGGCCGTTCAGCGGTGACACCCGGGTGGTGCCCTGGATGTCGTGGATCCGGACGGTGCCGGGCTCGGTCGGGCCGCCGGGGTCGCCCGGGTCGGAACCACCGGGGGTCTCACCGGCCGAGTTGACCGGTGTCGGGGCGCCCGCGGTGAAGTCGGCGGCGTTGTCGTCGGTGTCGGCGAGGGACGTGCCGCGCGCCACCGAGGAGGTGTTCGACGCTCCCGTGGCGGGGCCGCTGCCCTCCCGTACGACCGCGGTGCCGTAGCCGACGAGGTCCACGATCCGTGAGTCGGCCGCACAGTCGGCGGCCGTCTTGCAGGTCAGCGGGGTCGTGCCGGAGACGAGCGCGACGGTTCCGCCGCCGGCCGCCATCGCGACCGTGCCGGTGGTGTCCGGCGTCGGCAGGGCTACCGTGCCGCCGGTGCCCGCGGCCTCGGCGACGAGATAACGGCCGCCGGGGGCGACGGACCCGGTCAGGGCGGAGACCTGCCACAGCGAGCCGGCCGACGGGGCGGCCGGCAGGTACTGCACGCTGAAACCGGACAGGTCGTACGCGGCGGTGCCGGCGTTGGCCAGCTCGATGAAGTCGCGGGTGAGCGTCGCACCCGAATTGCCCCCGCCGCCGTACACCTCGGAGATGACGGCGGTCGAGGACGGAGTCGCGAAGGCGGCAGGCAGAGCGGTGGCCGACAGTGTCACGGCGACGGCGCCGGACAGCAGAACGGAACGAGGTCTGGATATGCGCACGGTGGGCTGCTCCCGAAGTGTGGTGAGGGCAAAAGCTATGCGCGTAGACCCGGCCGTGACAAGACATCAGAAGTTAATTCCAGGAATCGCTCCGGCGCCCCGGAAGCGCTGGGCGGTGCGCCCGGCTCGACATGCAACCAGTGGGTTGCCTATGGTGAGGGTTCGGGACAGCAGATGACGGTGACGCGATGGCGACGATGGACACGATGACGATGGACGCGATATTCAAGGCGCTTGCCGATCCGAGCCGCCGTAAGCTCCTCGACCGGCTCGACGCGCGGGGTGGCCAGACTCTGCGGGAGTTGGGCGAGGGCCTGGGCATGAGCCGGCAGGCGGTGAGCAAACATCTCGCGGTACTCGAAGCGGCGCTGCTGGTCACCGCGGTGCGCCGGGGCCGGGAGAAGCTGCACTACCTCGACCCGGGGCCCGTCCAGGAGGTCGCCGATCGCTGGATCGGCCGGTATGAGCGCCACCGCCTGGGCGCACTGTCCCACTTCAGGCAGACGCTGGAAGGAACGGCCATGGACAAGCCCGAGTTCGTCTACGTCATCTACATCCGGACCACCGCCGAGAAGCTCTACCAGGCACTGACCGACCCCGAGTTCATCGAGGTCTACATGGGTGGTCACGGCCCCGATTCGACGTGGGAGGTCGGTGCACCGGTCCGCTGGAAGATGTCCCCGGACGGTGAGTTCGAGGAGGTCGGCCAGCGGGTCCTGGTGGCGGAGCCGGGCAAGCGGCTCTCGTACACCTGGCACACCCTGCAGCCCATGCACCGCGAGATGTTCGGCTTCGCCTCGGACGAGGCGTGGGAGAAGGCCGTCCGGGAACGGTCGAAGGTCACCTTCGACATCGAGCCCGCCGAGGTTGCGGAGATGGGCGTCAAGCTGACGATCACCCACGACGGGTTCGACAGCCCGGACAGCAAGATGCTGGAGGGTGTCAGCGGCGGCTGGATCATGATCCTCTCGTCGCTCAAGACCCTTCTGGAGGGCGGGAAGTTCTTCGACGGGCAGGACCGCGGAGCCGCGTGACGACGAGGCGGTCCGGGGGCCGGTTCGGCCACCCGGACGCCAGAGGGGTCGGGCTCGGCTCCGGGGCCGGATCAGGCTCCGGGGTCAGGCTCCGGGCACCCGGTCGAGGAAGCCGCTGACCGAAGCGATGCGCCCGTCGTCGGCGAGTTCGAGCACGTCCGACCCTGCGACGGGTGCCGAGCCGTCGGTGGTGGAGACCAGCTCCCAGCTGAAGCGCACGATGGCGTGGTGCCCGTCCGGGGTGCCGGTCAGTCGGAACTCGAACCCGGGGAACTGCTCATGGGCCCCGTTGATCGTGGCCGTGAGCTCCTCGTGGCCGCGCACATCGGCCAGCGGGTCGGTGTAGGTGGCGGTCTCGGTGAAGGCGGCCGCCACGGCCTTCTCCAGATCCTCGGGAGTGGCCGCGTTCCAGGCGACGAAGTAGCGCTGAACGGCGTCCTCGTGTGCGGTCATCGTGCTGTCCTCTCCTCGCGTCCCGGTCCCCGGACCGGGCTCCGTGTGCTGGTGAGGAACACGATGTCCGACGGTGCGGAAGGCGTCGATTACCTCCGAGGTCATGCGGCGGGGCAGAGGAACGGGCTGTCTGGCACCGTTGCATGAGGAATTCGGTGCAGGACGAGTTCGGTACAGGACGAAGTCGGTGCCACGGGAACTCGGCGCAGCGGAATGCCGGTGCAGCAGGGCAGCGGTGCAGGAGGAAGAAGCAGGCGCCTCCTCAGATCTGGCTGTCCCGGACGACATGCATGGCGGCCTCCTCGGCCGATGCCGCCGCTCCGTCGATCCCGACGTCCTCGGCCGTCAGTGTGTCCGGCTCGTTGATGTCCAGCTGCCGGGTGAGACGGCCGGCGCGTACCGTACCGACCTCCGCGTCCCAGGGCTCGCCGTCACCGTCGGACAGGTCCCCCACGTCGTCCCCCGCGGCCTCGGTGACCTCCGGAATTTCCCGGGCCAGACGGCTCTCCAGCGGCTCGCCACTGTGCTGTTCGGCGGCCGTGGTGCCCTGGTCCTCCACCGCCCACGGTCGCTCGGGCGGGGAGTAGCCCTCGTCGAGGAGGTCGGTCAGCCCCCGGTCGTCCAGGGTGTCCTCGATGTCGAGCTGCTCGGTGGGATCGGAGGCCTCCGGTTCCTGGGGCTGGTAGACATCGTCTCCCATGTCGCCATCCTTCATGGTCAGTCCCTTCCCGGTCTTGGGGATCCCGGTCGTGCATCGCGCACACGCGACTCGGGGGAAAGGGGGCGTACATGCGGTATGTGTGCGGTATGCGCCCTGATGCCGTCGAACCGCCCGTATGGGTTCAGGATAGGTTGCCTGGGCATGAGACCGCAGCCGTGGGCCGCCGGACCGGGCGCCGGGGGCCGGTCTGGGGGACGATGGAAGTGGCACGTGGCACCATGCCCTGCCCCATCTGTATCGGGAGAATCGCCATGGACTACCCGGAGAGCTACGAGCTGGTATTTCAGGCGTCGGCCGTGGAGGACGACACGGTGACCGTTCGGCGTACGGCGCAGTCGGGCGCGGGCGGGTACCCGATCTACGAGGACGAGACCGGAATCGTGCGTGCGGAGATCAGCGACCGCGGAGAGGTGCGCATGCTGGCCACCGGCGGACACCAGGTGCTCGGCACCCCACTGGTGGTGCGCGAAACGAGGGTCTGAACCGCCCGCGGGCCCGTTCCGGGACCGGCCACGGAACGGCCCCGGACCGGGCCCGTTCCGTGGCCGGTCCGGCGGATCGTGGCCGGGCCGGCCACCGGGGCGTTCACCGCATCGTCGGGAACGGGACGGCCGGGCGCGGGGCCGTCAGCCCTCGGTCCAGCCGTGGTTCTTGGCGAACTGCAGCAACCCGCTCCGGATCTGCAGGATCTGAGCCCCCGTCAGCGTCGGCGCCGACTCCAGCAGGAGGTCGGTCACCTCCTTGGTGTACTCGGACGCGCTGAGCACATCGCACAGGGTGTCGTCGTCCGCCGATCCGGAACCATGGACCGCGACGGGCCTCGGAGGCGTCAGCGGCTTCCCGTCGGGCCCCTCGGCGAGCCGGACGGACGACGCCTTCAGCCCCCGGTCACCGTCCTCGATCTCGAACTCGACCGCCGTACCCGTGTGTACGTAGGACTCCGGGATCAACATGTCGTTCACGTGGAGGAAAACATCCTCACCGCCGTGATCGGGCGCGATGAAACCGTATCCCCGTGCGCCGTCGAACCGCACCACGCGACCAGAAACCACACCGACCCCCAAGAATTGACCGGGCCCCTTGCCCGTCGCCACACATGGCTCGACCGGAGAATAGCCCTGTACGTCCGGGCGGCGCGACCCGGTCCGGGGAATCGCCGGACCAGGTCACCTGACCCTGCGGGCCGGCGGCGCGGTGCCGGACGCCAGGGGGGAGCGGGCCAGCTCGACGCAGCCCACGGTGATCAGGGCGAGCGCGATCAGCTCGGGCAGCACCCACCAGCCGGTGCGCAGATGCTCGCCGAACAATGTCACCCCGTACAGGACGCTGATCAGCGCGTCACCGAGGGTGAGCGGTGGCTGGACGGCGACCAGCGTGCCCGCCTGGAGCGCGTTCTGGAGGAGGAACAGCGCGCCCACTCCGGCCGCGGCGGTGGCGTACAGCTGCCAGGACGTCAGGAGCGCCACGGCTCCGCCGCCGTCCGCTTCGAGCTGCGCCATGGCGTCCTTCATGAGCGCGGCCGTGAGCGCGTATCCACATGCGGCGGCGAGGCCGAGCAGCGCGCCCCGGGGGTTGCCGCGGTTGCTCAGGGCCGCGCCGATCAGTGTGGCCTCGAAGACACCGGTCAGGATCAGCGTCGGCACCCAGGCCGCTCCGTGCACGGACGCGCTGCCGCCGCCCGGGGCCGCGGAGGCCATGCCCAGGGCCAGGCCCACGGTCACGGCCGCCACCGCGTACCAGGTCGACCGGGGCAGCCGGACCCGCATCACGAATCCGGCCATGAGCAGCGCGCCCGGCAGTTCGATCACAAAGATCGGCTGGACCACGGCGATCGGCCCGGTGGCCAGCGCCACGGCCTGGCAGACGGCTGCGACGATCACCAGGCCGATACCGGCGAGCCACAAGCGCTGGCGCAGCAGATGACTGATCAGCGACAGATGCATCGCCTCGGTGTCGGGGGCGGTGCGCGCGGCGCGGCGCTGGAGCACGGAGGCCGCGCCGTTGCTGAGCGCGGTCAGGATGGCGAACAGAACGCTGATCACCGACCCATGATGCGGGCGCAGGGCCCACGATCCCGGGTGCGGCGGCGTGGCGGCATGGCGAGGCGTACGGAGCAGGCGTATGGAGTGGAGCGAGGCAGCCGATGAGGACGGAACCTGTCCGCAAGCACGCGTAACGTGCCGTGCATGGCCCCGAAGAAGAGCACCGCCGTAAAGACGAACCCCACTCCGAGGAAGAACCCCGTCGCACCGGTCGTACTCTCTGCGCGCGCACTGGGCCGCGCCACGCTGGAGCGGCAGTTGCTGCTGCGGCGGACCGCGATGTCCGCGAAGGACGCCGTCGAGCATCTGGTCGGTCTCCAGGCGCAGAACACCAAGCCGCCGTACTACCAGCTCTTCGCCCGCCTCGACGGCTTCGCCCCCGCCGAGCTCGCGGAACTGATGGAGTCCCGTGAGGTGGTCCGTATCGTCACCATGCGCTCCACCATCCACCTGCACACCGCCGCCGACGCGCTCACCCTGCGCCCGCTCGTCCAGGCGGCCCGCGACCGGGAGCTGCGGATCTTCCGCAAGGGGCTCGTCGGGGTGGAGCCGGACCGGCTCGGGGCGCTCGCGAGGGAACTCGTCGAGGAGCGGCCGCGTACCCCCAAGGAGATCCGTGAGGCGCTGCTCGTGGAATGGCCCGACGCCGACCCGCAGTCGCTGGGCGTGGCCGCCCGCTGTCTGCTGCCGCTGGTCCAGGTCACCCCGCGCGGGGTATGGGGCAGGAGCGGCCAGGTCGCGCTGACCACCGCCGAACACTGGCTCGGCAGCCCGTCGGAGCCGGTTCCCGCACCCGATGCCACCGTGCTGCGCTACCTCGGGGCCTTCGGGCCCGCCTCCGTGCAGGACATGCAGGCATGGGCCGGGCTGACCCGGCTGCGGGAGGTGTTCGAACGGCTGCGGCCGCGGCTCATCACCTTCCAGGACGAGAACGGCACCGAGCTCTTCGACCTGCCCGACGCCCCGCGCCCCGATGAGGACACCCCCGCCCCGCCGCGATTCCTGCCCGAGTTCGACAATGTGCTGCTCGGCCACGCGGACCGTACGCGCGTCATCCCGTCGCAGCACCGGGGGCGCAACGGGAACGGCAACCAGGCATACGGAACGGTGCTCGTCGACGGATTCCTCGCGGCGATCTGGCGGCTCGGCACCGGAGCCGAGAAGGCGGTCCTCACCGTGCAGCCGCTCGGCAGGCTGAGCCCCGTGGATCGCGACGCCGTCACGGATGAGGCCGTACGGATGCTCTCCACCATGACGACAGCGGCCGACGACACGAAGGCGTACGACATCCGGTTCGCCACGTTCATCGACTTCGAGTGACGAGCGACTTCGCGTGACGACCTCACCCGCCCTCTTCGCGGGTGAGGTCGTCACGCGTCCGGCGGCGCCGGGATCACGGCAGCAACCCGGCACGCCGCGCCGCCACCACCGCCTCCAGCCGGGTGTGTGCCCCCAGCTTGCGCATCGCCGAACGCAGGTACCCCTTCACCGTCTCCGGCCGCAGCCCCAGCCGCTCTGCCGCCACCGCGTTCGTCGTCCCCGCCGCCACACAGGCCAGCACGTCCACCTCGCGCGGCGCCAGGTGCACCCCGAGGGGCTCCGGCGCGCGGGTCCCGGCCGCCGAGGCGAGCAGCCCGCACACCGCGAGCAGATCGTCGCGCAGCGCCGGGTCGACGACCTTCGGGACCAGGGCACGCAGTTCGCGATGGGCCTCGCGGACGTCCTCCCAGGCCTCCGGCGCCGCTCTCGGGTCCGTGACCTGTTCCCGGGTCACGGCCAGGAGCTGCTGCACCTCGTCCCGCACGACCAGGGCCTGCTCCACATCGCGGGCCGCGGCCATCGCCGCGTCGAACGTCCGGTCCCCGAGCGTGACGGGCTCACGCAGCGCCCCGTACAGCACACCACGGACCTTGCGCCGTACGACGACGGGCACCGCGACCACCGAGCGCAGGCCCTCCGCCGCGACCGCCAGGTCGTACTCGTGGCTGATGTGGCGCGAGGAGCGGTAGTCGGTCACCGCGCACGGCCGGGACAGGGCGATCGACTTGCCGCCGAGCCCGCTGCCCGCCGAGATGACGAGCCCGCGCAGCGCGGTGGTCTGCGCGCCGTTCAGCTCGGCTATCCGGGCGTGACGGGAATCCGAGAGCAGCCCCCCGAAGGCCACGGGCAGCCCACTGGTCCGGCGCAGCCGCAGCAGCGCCGCCTGCATTTCCACCGCGTCGACGGATTCCGGCACGCTGCCGCCTCTCTGCCCGGTCCTGCCCGACCCCGCCAGGCTCCAGGCCCCCGTGCGCCGCACCACCCCCGTTCGGGGGTGGTGAGACCTGGGTCACTGTTTACATGATGTTAAACGACCGGTCCGGTCCGCAATGAGGAGGGCACATGTCGGCAACCAGCGCGACGGAGACGTTCCGGGCCGCCCGGGACTTTCTGCTGCAGCACCGCGAGGACTACCACGCGGCCTACGAGGGCTTCCACTGGCCCCGGACCGAACATTTCAACTGGGCGCTCGACTGGTTCGACGCCATCGCGGAGAACAACGACCGCACCGCCCTGCACATCGTGGAGGAGGACGGCGGCCGCACCGAAGTGTCCTTCGCCCGGATGTCCGCCCGCTCCAACCAGGCCGCGAACTGGCTGCGCTCGCAGGGCGTACGGGCCGGGGACCGCATCCTCGTCATGCTCGGCAACCAGGTCGAGCTGTGGGAGACGGCCCTCGCCGCGATGAAGCTGCGCGCCGTCCTCATCCCCGCCACCCCGCTCCTCGGCCCGGTCGATCTGCGCGACCGGGTGGAGCGCGGCCGGGTCCGGCACGCCCTGGTGCGGGATTCCGACACCGCCAAGTTCGACGAGGTGCCCGGCGACTACACCCGGATCTCGGTCGGCGCGGACGTGCCCGGCTGGCTGTCGTACACCGGCGCCGACGAGCAGTCCGACACCTTCGAGGCGGACCGGGAGACCGACGCCGACGAACCGCTGATGCTCTACTTCACCTCGGGGACGACCGCCAGCCCCAAGCTCGTCGAGCACACCCATGTCTCCTACCCCGTGGGCCACTTGTCGACGATGTACTGGATCGGCCTCAAGCCGGGGGACGTCCACCTCAACATCTCCTCGCCCGGCTGGGCCAAGCACGCCTGGTCGAACCTCTTCGCACCCTGGAGCGCCGAGGCGACCGTCTTCATCTTCAACTACACCCGCTTCGACGCGGGCCGGCTGATGGCCGAGATGGACCGCTCGGGCGTCACCAGCTTCTGCGCGCCGCCCACCGTCTGGCGGATGCTGATCCAGGCCGACCTCTCGCAGCTGAAGACTCCGCCGCGCGAGGTGGTCGCGGCCGGTGAGCCGCTGAACCCGGAGGTCATCGAGACGGTGCGGCGCACCTGGGGCGTCACCATCCGGGACGGCTTCGGCCAGACGGAGACCGCCGTCCAGGTCGCCAACACTCCGGGGCAGCTGCTGAAGGCCGGTTCGATGGGACGGCCCTGCCCCGGTTTCAAGGTCGAGCTCCTCGACCCGGTCACCGGTGAGCCCGGCGCGGTCGAGGGAGAGATCTCCCTCGATCTGTCGTACCGCCCGGTGGGCCTGATGACCGGCTACCACGGCGATCCGGACCGGACCGCCGAGGCCATGGCCGGCGGCTACTACCGCACCGGTGACATCGGTTCCCGCGACGAGGACGGCTACATCACCTACGTCGGCCGCGCCGACGACGTCTTCAAGGCATCCGACTACAAGATCTCGCCGTTCGAGCTGGAGAGCGCGCTGCTGGAGCACGAGGCGGTCGCCGAGGCCGCCGTCGTCCCGGCCCCCGACCCGGTACGGCTCGCCGTGCCGAAGGCGTACGTCGTGCTCGCGGAGGGCTGGGAGCCCGGACCGGACACGGCGAAGGTCCTGTTCGAGCACTCCCGGGCGGTCCTCGCCCCGTACAAGCGGGTCCGCCGACTGGAGTTCGCCGAGCTGCCCAAGACGATCTCCGGCAAGATCCGCCGCATCGAGCTGCGCGAGCGCACGGCGCGGGGCACCGGCACCGAGTACGACGAGGGGGACCTGCGATGAGCGAGCTCTCCCACACGCAAGCGGCCGGAGTCGGGGCCGTCGGTGCCGGTGTTGTCGTCGGGGCGGGTGAGGACGCTCGGGCCCAGGAGCTGTCCTACGCGCACGGCACCGGCACCACGGCGCTGCTCGGCGACACCATCGGAGGCAATCTCGGCCGCGCGGTCGCGGCCTTCGGCGAACGCGAGGCGCTCGTCGACGTCGCGTCGGGACGACGCTGGACGTACGCCGAATTCGGCGCGTCGGTCGACGAGCTGGGCCGTGCGCTGATGGCATCGGGGGTGGCCAAGGGCGACCGGGTCGGCATCTGGGCGGTCAACTGCCCCGAGTGGGTCCTCGTGCAGTACGCCACCGCCCGCATCGGCGCCATCATGGTCAACATCAACCCGGCCTACCGGGCGCACGAGCTGGAGTTCGTACTGAAGCAGGCCGGGATCTCGCTCCTGGTCGCCTCGCTCGCGCACCGCACCAGCGACTACCGCGGCCTGGTCGACCAGGTCCGCGGCGACTGTCCCGCACTGCGCGCCGTGCACTACATCGGCGACCCGTCCTGGGACGAGCTGCTGGCCGCCGCGCCATCCGTGACGGAGAAGCAACTCACCGACCGCGCGACCGAGTTGTCCTGCGACGACCCGATCAACATCCAGTACACCTCCGGTACCACCGGCTTCCCCAAGGGTGCCACCCTCTCCCACCACAACATCCTCAACAACGGCTATTTCGTAGGGGAGCTGGTCGCCTACACCGAACAGGACCGGATCTGTCTGCCCGTCCCCTTCTACCACTGCTTCGGCATGGTCATGGGCAACCTCGGCGCCACCTCGCACGGCGCCTGCATCGTGATCCCGACGCCCTCCTTCGAGCCCGCCGCGGTGCTGGCCGCCGTGCAACAGGAGCGCTGCACCTCGCTCTACGGCGTTCCCACCATGTTCATCGCCGAGCTGAACCTCCCCGACTTCGCCTCGTACGACCTCTCCTCGCTGCGTACCGGCATCATGGCCGGATCGCCCTGCCCGGTCGAGGTGATGAAGCGGGTCGTCGCCGAGATGCACATGGACGAGGTGTCCATCTGCTACGGCATGACGGAGACCTCGCCGGTCTCCACCCAGACCCGCCGCGACGACGACCTGGAGCGCCGCACCGGCACGGTCGGCCGTGTCATGCCGCACATCGAGGTCAAGGTCGTCGACCCGGTGACCGGCGTGACCCTGGAGCGCGGCGCGGCGGGCGAACTCTGCACCCGGGGCTACAGCGTGATGCTCGGTTACTGGGACCAGCCCGAGCGCACCGCGGAGGCGATAGACGCGGGCCGCTGGATGCACACCGGGGACCTCGCGGTGATGCGCGAGGACGGCTACGTACAGATCGTCGGCCGGATCAAGGACGTGATCATCCGCGGCGGCGAGAACGTCTATCCGCGGGAGGTCGAGGAGTTCCTCCACGGCCACCCGAAGATCGCTGACGTGCAGGTGGTGGGCGTACCGGACGAGATGTACGGCGAGGAGATCCTGGCCTGCGTCATCCCGAGGGACCCGGCGGACCCGCCGACCCTGGACGAGGTTTCGGGCTACTGCCGCGACCAGTTGGCGCACTACAAGATGCCGCGGCGGCTGCAGATCCTGGAAGCCTTCCCGATGACGGTCAGCGGGAAGGTCCGCAAGATCGAACTGCGGGAGCGCTACAGCCGGTAGGAGCGGATTGCCCCGGGCGTGGTCAGGCGGCCTCGATGATGTCCCCGGCCATGCCCCGGGTCGCGGCCGCCCATTCGATCAGCAGCACCTCGTAGGCGGCGGATTCCACGGACGACCAGTCCTGGCCGGCTCGCGCGTCGACCAATGCCCGTATCGCCTCGTTCGCCTCGGCGGCGGACGGGTGCGTCGGTCGGGTCGTGCGCGGCGGGTCGGTGGGCGGGATCTGCCGTGGAGTTAAAAGCATGGCCCTACCTTAAGGCCCGCCACTGACAACGGTCCGAACATTTGTGGCCCCTGGCTCGAACGTGACCGATTGCACTCACTGTTGCCGGCCGGTTCCACTGCGGTGCGGGTCGTGCCCGGCGCGCGGGACATCGCGGCGCATGCAGACTCTCGGCCAGCGGTCCAGGCCGTGTTCCGCCTCTTCCGCCCTGATCTTCCGCAGCCCGTCGGTGAGTTCGGATTCCACGAGCGCACGGAAGCCGAGGCGGGTGTAGTACGGGGCGTTCCACGGGACGTGGGAGAAGGTCGTCAGCGTGAGCGCGTCCAGCCGGGCGTCGGCCGCCCACCCGGCGAGATGGTCGATGAGGGTGCTGCCCAGCCCGCGCCGCGCGACGGACGGATGGACGGAGACCTGCTCGATGTGGGCGGCGCCGTCGACCGGGTCGGCGATCAGATAGCCGGCCGGGCGGTCGTCGCCGTCGACGGCGACCCAGGCGCGGCCGGCCCGGCGGTAGCCGTCCAGCAGGTCGAGGGGTGGCGGATCGTCGTCCGCGACGGCGATCATGCCGAGCGTGCGGAACGGTTCGCCGGCGGCGCGCTCGATGTCCTGCAGCAGCGGAAGATCGGAGCGGCGGGCGGTGCGGATACGCATGCGGCCAGTATGGCGCCCGCGCAGGACGGCCGGTCTCAGGCGCCGGTGCCGATCAGTTCGTCCGCAGGGGCGTTGACCGGCTGCGGCGTTCCCGTGAGGTCCGTCGTGAAGAGCGGGATGCCGAGCCCGTCCGCGCGCTCCTCGGCGTCCTCGGCGTAGCCCGCGAGTGAGAAGAGCACGCTCCTGGCGGACGTGGTCAGTGCGTGCAGCCAGAGGCACTCGACGTCGCGCAGCGCGGTCGGGCGGGTGGTGGCGTCGACCCGGGCGATCAGTCCGGTGGCCCGCAGGTCGATCCGCGCGGGGGAGCGCTCCGTGGGCTGTACGACGTCGTGGTAGCCGAGCCACGTCAAGTACAGGGCGGCGACGGTGACCGCGTCGCGCGCGGTACGGATCGGCCGCGGCCGGAACGCCGGCCGGGGCGGCGGCGCGGTGCGCGGCAGCGGGATGTGGGACGGCCGGGCGGGCCGGGTGCCTTCGGTGGTGGTGCCGGTGGCGCCGGTGGCGCCGGTGGCGCCGGTGGCGCCGTGCGTTGTCACCGGACGGACCGGTATGCGCAGCACCGTCCCGCACGGGCAGCACAGCTCCGGCTGCGGCCACTGGTCGAGACGCCCGCAGCCACGGCAGCGCACCGTCACCCAGTCGTCGTTCCAGGTGCGGTGCGTGATCGGTACGACCGGGGCGCCGCGCAGCACGGGAGGGGTGGTCGGCGCACCGCACGGACACGGATAGACCGGCGTGCTGTACGCGTGGTCGCGGCGGCAGGCCGGACAGCGTACCGGCACCGACTCCACCATGCTCTCCCTCCGGCCCCGGGCGCGCGCCCCGGTGACGGGCGCCGCCTCGGCGCGCCCCGACGCGCCGGAGCCGTCCGATGCGGGCCGGCTCCGCTCCGTATCCCTCATGGTCCACCAGAAGCGAGGTCCCGGGGGGCGACTTGGCGTACTTCGCGGACCGGGCGCGCGCATCGGTCCGCCGCGTGCGGACTCTCTTGACGGCCGCCCGGCCGCGCTTTAGATTAACTTTCGCATAGCAGAATCATTGTTCCACAATGCGGAATTTGAATCTATGTGGAATCAATGCGGAATCGGTGCTCTCAGGTGGCGCGACGGAGCCCGAATCCACCAGGCCCGAGCAGGAGCACTCAATGCCACGAATGACCGCTGCCCGAGCGGCAGTTGAGATCCTCAAGCGCGAAGGCGTCAGCAACGCGTTCGGTGTGCCGGGCGCGGCGATCAACCCCTTCTACGCGGCCCTCAAGGCCTCCGGCGGGGTTCATCACACGCTCGCCCGCCATGTCGAGGGCGCCTCCCACATGGCGGAGGGGTACACCCGGGCGCGCCCGGGCAACATCGGTGTCTGCATCGGCACGTCGGGTCCGGCCGGCACCGACATGATCACCGGCCTCTACTCCGCGACCGCCGACTCGATCCCGATCCTCTGCATCACCGGCCAGGCGCCGACCGCCGTGCTCCACAAGGAGGACTTCCAGGCGGTCGACATCGCCTTGATCGCGGCACCCGTCACCAAAGCCGCCACGACCGTCCTCGAAGCCGCCCAGGTCCCGGGCGTCTTCCAGCAGGCCTTCCACCTGATGAGGACCGGCCGCCCCGGCCCGGTCCTCATCGACCTGCCCATCGACGTCCAGCTCACCGAGATCGAGTTCGACCCCGATCTGTACGAGCCGCTGCCGGTGCACAAGCCCGCCGCGACCCGCAAGCAGATCGAGCGCGCCCTGGAGCTGCTGAACGCCTCCGAGCGCCCGCTGCTCGTCGCGGGCGGCGGCGTCATCAACGCCGACGCGTCCGAACTGCTCGTCGCATTCGCCGAGTTGACCGGCGTTCCGGTCGTCCCCACCCTGATGGGCTGGGGCATCATCGCCGACGACCACGAGCTGAACGCGGGCATGGTCGGCCTGCAGACCTCGCACCGCTACGGCAACGCGAACTTCCTGGAGTCCGACTTCGTCCTCGGCATCGGCAACCGCTGGGCCAACCGCCACACCGGCAAGCTGGACGTCTACACCCGGGGCCGCACCTTCGTCCACGTGGACATCGAGCCCACCCAGCTCGGCAAGATCTTCGCCCCCGACCTCGGCATCGCCTCCGACGCCAAGGCGGCGCTGGAGCTGTTCGTCGAGGTGGCGCGCGAGCTGAAGGCCGCCGGGAAGCTCAAGGACCGCTCGGAGTGGGCCGCGTCCACCCAGGAGCGCCGGGCCACGCTGCAGCGCCGTACGCACTTCGACAACGTGCCGCTGAAGCCGCAGCGGGTGTACGAGGAGATGAACCGGGCCTTCGGCCCCGAGACCCGGTACGTCACCACGATCGGCCTCTCCCAGATCGCCGGTGCGCAGATGCTGCACGTCCACCGGCCGCGCCACTGGATCAACTGCGGCCAGGCGGGCCCGCTCGGCTGGACCATCCCGGCCGCGCTGGGCGTCGCCACCGCCGACCCGGACGGCTCCGTCGTCGCCCTCTCCGGCGACTACGACTTCCAGTTCATGCTGGAGGAGCTGGCGGTCGGCGCGCAGCACCGTATCCCGTACGTCCACGTCCTGGTGAACAACTCCTACCTGGGGCTGATCCGCCAGGCGCAGCGCAACTTCGACATCGACTTCCAGGTCAACCTGGAGTTCGAGAACCTCAACTCGCCGGAGCTCGGCGTCTACGGCGTCGACCATGTCAAGGTCGTCGAGGGCCTGGGCTGCAAGGCGATCCGCGTCATCGAGCCGGACCAGCTGCTGCCGGCCTTCGAGGAGGCGAAGAAGCTGGCCGCGGAGTTCCGGGTCCCGGTGGTCGTCGAGGCCATTGTGGAGCGCGTGACGAACATCGCGATGAGCGGTACGGACATCGCGTCCGTCAACGAGTTCGAGGACATCGCGACCGACCCGTCCCACGCCCCGACCGCGATCCGCCCGCTGACGGCATCCTGACGGCCTGCCGGTCCGGCCGTGGCCCCCGTTCCCCGAGTCCCGGGGGGGGGGGCCACGGTCGGGGGGCCGGCGCGTCCGGTGGCCGAGGGCGGAACCCTTGCGACGGGGCGGCCGGCACCGCTGGGAGCGGCCCGGCATGCGAGGAAGGGTGCGGAGTACGGGACCGTATCCGTACTCCGCGCCCTGGCACGGGGAAAGAAAGGGAACAGGGGGCGCGGCGGCGGCGATCGGGCCGGAAGTCCTCGTCCCCTTCAGGTCAGGAGACGAGCAGACCCACCTGCCCCCACCACCGCACTGGCATCGCACAACCGCCGCGACCTCGTCCTGCCCGCGCACCCTCCTGGGTGGGAGGCTCGGTCCGCGCACGGGCGGACGGCCTCCCACGCTGTGAGGCTCAGTCCTCGCGCAGGGTGCGGACGGCCTCCTCCACGCGCTTGCCGTAGTCGGCGTCGGCGGCGTGGAAGTGGGCGAGGTTCTTCTCGATCACGTCGTCGCGGGTCACCTGGGAGAGGCCCCCGGCGATGTTGGCGACCAGGCGGCCCTTCTCGTCCTCGGACATCAGCCGGTACAGCTCGCCCGCCTGGAAGAAGTCGTCGTCCCTGGTGTGGGCGGGCGCCGCGTGGGTGCCGGTCCAGCCGTGGATCGCGAGCGGGGCGGAGAGCGCCGCGTCGGTCTGGGCGGGGCCCGCGTACGAGTTGGGCTCGTAGTTCTTGTCGTGGCGCGCGCCGTTGCGCGTGGCGTGCAGCCCGTCACGGCCGTAGTTGTCGACGACCGCGGTGCGCGGCGCGTTCACCGGGAGCTGGGTGTGATTGACACCCAGCCGGTAGCGGTGCGCGTCCGCGTAGGCGAAGAGCCGGCCCTGGAGCATCTTGTCCGGGGACGGGCCGATGCCGGGCACGAAGTTGTTCGGGGAGAACGCGGCCTGCTCGACCTCGGCGAAGACGTTGTCCGGGTTGCGGTCCAGGACCAGCCGGCCCACCCGCCGCAGCGGGTAGTCCGCGTGCGGCCACACCTTGGTCAGGTCGAACGGGTTGAAGCGGTAGTCCGCGGCCTCGGCGGCCGGCATGACCTGTACGTACAGCGTCCAGGACGGGTTCACACCGCGCTCGATGGCCTGGAGCAGGTCCGTCTGGTGCGAGCTGCCGTCCTTGCCCGCGAGTTCGGCGGCCTGCTCGCTGGAGAGGGAGCGCACGCCCTGGTTCGTCTTGAAGTGGTACTTGACGAAGAAGGCCTCGCCCTCGGCGTTCGTCCACTGGTACGTGTGCGAGCCGTAGCCGTTCATGTGACGGTACGAGGCGGGGATGCCGCGGTCGCCCATCAGCCAGGTGACCTGATGGGTCGCCTCGGGCGCGTGGGCCCAGAAGTCCCATACGTTGTCGGGCTCCTGACGGCCTGTGAACGGGTCGCGCTTCTGCGAGTGGATGAAGTCGGGGAACTTGATCGGGTCCTTGATGAAGAACACCGGGGTGTTGTTGCCGACCAGGTCGTAATTGCCCTCGTCCGTATAGAACTTGAGGGCGAAGCCGCGCGGGTCGCGTACGGCGTCCGCGCCGCCCAGTGAGTCTGCGACGGTCGAGAAGCGGATGAACGTCCCGGTGCGATTGCCGACCTCGGAGAGGAAGTCCGCGCGGGTGAACGCCGTGATGTCATCGGTCACTTCGAAGTAGCCGTACGCGCCGGAGCCGCGGGCGTGGACCACGCGCTCCGGTATGCGCTCCCGGTTGAAGCGGGCCAGCTTCTCCAGCAGGTGCTGGTCCTGGAGGAGGATCGGGCCACCGACGCCGGCGGTGGCGGAATTCTGGTTGTCGGCGACCGGGGCGCCTGACTCGGTCGTAAGTACACGCTGCGTCATGGTGTCGGGGCGACCTTCCGTACGGGAGCTGCTGAACTGTGACGGCTCGGGGCTCCAGGAGCGTAAGTACGCCCCGAACTCGCCGTCAACAGTTTGTTGAAATTAGGAGTCTGGTGTCCCGGATGGCGCCGACGCCTGGGCGCGACAGGACAGGTGTCAGCGCCGACGCCATCCGGAAGCCTCTGGTTGCCGGGCCCGGCGGGGGCCCCGCGGGTCAGGCATGGACCGGCTGACCCGACAGCCGCTCGACCGAGCGCAGCAGTGCCGAGTGGTCCAGGCCGCCGTCGCCCTGGGCGCGCAGCGAGGCGACGAGCTGGGCGACCACGGCGCCGACGGGCAGCGCGGCACCGACATTGCGGGCGGCGTCCGCGACGATGCCCATGTCCTTGTGGTGCAGGTCGATCCGGAAGCCCGGCGCGAAGTCCCGCTTCAGGAAGTTGTCCTTCTTACGGGTCAGGACCGTCGAGCCGGCCAGTCCGCCGCCCAGGACGTCCAGTGCGGCGGCGAGGTCGACGCCGGACTTCTCCAGGAAGACGACCGCCTCGGCGCACGCCTGGATGTTGACCGCGACGATCAGCTGGTTCGCGGCCTTCACCGTCTGACCGGAGCCGTGTGGACCGCACAGCACGATGGTCCTGCCGAGTGCCTGGAGGATCGGCTTCGCGGCGTCGAAGTCGGCCTGCTCGCCGCCGACCATGATGGACAGCACCGCCTCGACCGCACCGGCCTCACCACCGGACACCGGGGCGTCCAATACCCGGATGCCCTTCTCCACGGCGTTCTTCGCGAGGTCCACGGAGGTCTGCGGGGTGATCGACGACATGTCGATCAGCAGCGCGCCGCGCTTCGCGTTCTCCAGGATGCCGTCGGGGCCGTACGCGATGGCCTCGACCTGCGGGGAGGCGGGCACCATCATGATGACGACATCGGCGTCCCGGACCGCCTCGGCGATCGAGCCCGCGCCCGTGCCGCCGGCCGCGACCAGCCGGTCGATCTTGTCCTGTTCCAGGGTGTGACCGGTGACGTCGTACCCGGCCTCGATCAGGTTCTCGGACATGGGGGAGCCCATGATGCCGAGACCGATCCACGCAACCTTGGGGAGGTTGTTGCTCATGAGGGTGCCTTCCGATAAGCGTGTGTACGAGGGGGAGTTGCCCGTCCTCAGCGGGCGGCCCGCGCGGTGGCCGGGAGCCACTCGAAGGCCTCGGCGCTCGGGCGGTCGCCCGGTTTGTACTCCAGGCCGACCCAGCCGTCGTAACCGGCCTTCGTCAGCTCGTCGAGGAGCTGCTCCAGGGGGAGCGAGCCGGTGCCGGGTGCGCCGCGCCCCGGGCTGTCGGCGATCTGGACGTGGCCGGTCTTCTCGGCGTACGCCGTGATGACCTGGCCGAGGTCCTCGCCGTTCATCGACAGGTGGTACAGGTCCAGCAGGAACTTCGCGTTCCCGAGCCCTGTCGCCGCGTTGACCTTGTCGACGATCTCGATGCCGGCCGGTGCGCTCACCAGGGGGTAGCGCGGCGATTCCGGCTGGTTGAGGGTCTCGATCAGCAGGACCGCCCCGATCCGGTCGGCAGCACGTGCGGCGACGACCAGGTTCTGAAGGGCCAGTTCGTCCTGCGCCGCCGGGTCCACGCCGTCGACGCGGTTGCCGTAGAGCGCGTTGAGCGCCTTGCAGCCGACCGAGGCGGCGAAGTCGGCCGCCACCTCGATATTGGCGCGGAAGCGGTCCGACTCCGCGCCGGGCACCGAGAGAGCGCCGCGGTCGGGGCCGGGCAGCTGTCCGGCGTAGAAGTTCAGCCCCACCAACTGCGTGCCCGCTTCGTCGAGCGCCTTCTTGAGGGCGTCGAGCTCGGCCCGCGGCGGAGTGGGGGTCCCGATCCAGGGCCACCACAGCTCGACCGCCGTGAAGCCGGCCGCGGCGGCCGCCGCGGGACGCTCCAGGAGCGGGAGTTCCGTGAAGAGGATCGAAAGGTTCACATCGAAGCGCTGGTCCGGGTAGCCCATGAGGGTTCGGCGCTCCTTCCGTAATGCGGAAGTTGATTTCTACGTAACGGAAGATTGCCCGGGGCTGGGAGGGCTGTCAAGGGGGTGCCGGGAATTCGTGCCGGGCGCCTTCGTGCCGGTTGCGCGGGGGGAAGCCGGGAATGCGCCGGTTGCCGAAGGGGCCCGGGCCGGGACAGGGTGGCTGGTGCACCCGGCGCAGCCGTCCCGAAGCTGCCGCCCGGCCCCGCATCCGAAGCCCGTACGCGACGCCCACGGCCGCCCGCCGGCACTCGCCGCCCGTACGCCCCCGCACTCGACCCCACACGAGGTGCCTCGCATGACCCACGCCACCAGCCGGCGCACCGTCCTCGGAGCCCTGTTCGCCGGTGCCGCCCTGTCCGTGGCCCCCGCGCCGCCCGGCTCGCTCCGGTCCCCGGAGGCCGCGCCGGACCCCGCGCCCGCGGTGGGTTCGCGCCCGCGCACCACCGGGCAACTGCTGATCGGCACGTACACCTCGGCCGAGGGCGGCGGCAAGGGCATCGGCATGGCCTCGTACACCCCCACCGGGGCGATCTCCGCCGGCCCCGTGATCACCGGCGTCGACAACCCCTCGTACCTGGCCATGCATCCCTCGGGCGCCACCGTCTACGCGGTCGACGAGCAGGAGCGGGGCGGGGTGACGGCCGTCGCGCTCCCACCGGACGGCGCCCCCCGGGTGCTCGGAACCCGCGGCACGGGCGGGGCGGGACCCACCCACCTCTCCGTCCATCCCACGGGAAGGTGGCTGCTCACCGCGAACTACACCTCCGGCAGCGTCGCGGTGCATCCCATCCGGGACGACGGCTCGCTGGGGGAGCGCACGGACCTGGTCACGCACACCGCGCCGCCGCCCGGCCCCGGCCAGGACGGGCCGCACGCCCACCAGGTCATCACCACCCCGGACGGCGGACACGTCCTCGCCGTGGACCTCGGCAACGACGCCGTGTACACGTACCGGCTCGACGAGGTACGCGGCACCCTCGCACAGGTCTCCTACGCGGCCCTGCGACCCGGAGCCGGACCGCGACACATCACATTTCACCCGGGTGGCCGCTTCGCCTACCTGGCCTGCGAGGTCGACAACACCGCCGTCGTCTGCGGCTACGACCCGGCCACCGGCACCCTCTCCCCGGGCGCCCCGCAGTCCACCGGGACCGGTGCCGGCACCAACTACCCCGCGCAGTTCCTGGTCACCGGCGACGGGCGCTTCGCCTACCTGGCCAACCGGGGGCACAACAACCTGACGCGCTACGCCGTCGAGGACGACGGGGCCGCGCTGCGGCTGCTCGACACCGTGCCGGTCGGCGGCGACTTCCCCCGCCAGATCGCCTTCTCGCCGGACGGGAAGCTGCTCTTCGCCGCCAACCAGAAGTCGAGCACGGTGACGGTCTTCCGGGTCGATGCGAAGAAAGGCGGACTCACCCGTACCGGCGACGCCTTCCCCGCCCCGGTGGCCGTCTGCGTGCTCCCGTACCGGGCGCCGGGGCCGTCCCGGCATTGAGGGTGAGCCGCCGCCCTACGGCCCCGGCGCCCGTCCGTTAGGGTCGGGCCCCGGGCCGCGGGCGCACAGGGACGCGGCGAACGCACCAGGGAGGCACAGTGCGCTTGAGGGTGGAGTTCACCACCGAACCCTTCGATCTCGACGAGGCGCCCGCCCACGCGGTCGTCGCCCGCGAGGTCATCCAGAACGCCGATCTGGACGCCGTGGACGTCGGCCCCTTCGGCAACACCGCGGAGGGCGGCACGGACGAGGTGCTCACCGCGGTGGACTCCTTGCTGCGCCGCGCCCTGGCATCCGGTGCCACGCGCGTATCGCTCCAGGTCAACGTGATCGGGGAGGGCCCGAAGTGACCGAAGCGGCGGATCACCCCCTCGTCACCGCGGTCAAGCCGCTCGTCGACGCCATGGGCGCCGAGCTGCTCGGACCCGAGCAGGCGCAACCCGACGACGTCGTGCTGGCCTGGGAGGGCGAAGACGTCATAGCGGTCCGGCTGCCCCAGCTCTCGGACTCGCTCGACCACATCCTGGCCGCCATGGAGCGCCGGCACGGCATGCCGCTCGCGGAGCTGGACCGCAGGACCAAGCAGTCGGTCGTACGGGCCCTGGAGGCACGTGGCGCCTTTTCCGTACGGCACGGCGTGGAGACGGTGGCGGGCGCGCTGGGGGTCAGTCGCTTCACCGTCTACAACTACCTCAACAGGGAAAGTGCCGCCAAAGGTGAGTAGTTGAGCCCGTAGGTGAGCGAAGGCCGTGGAAGGCCGCACCAGGCCGTCGTCCGGAGTGCCGGGCGTCGGCCTTTTGTATGTGCGTAATTTCAACAAAGTGTTGACGTGGTGTTGTGGAGGGCGTTAGCTATCCGCAGCCCGACCGACGCGACGCCGAGCGACGCACAGCGAAATCAGCCACGGAGGTTCCCGTGACTTCGAACTCCACGCCGGGCCTGGCCCGGTTCAACACCCTGGCGGACGGCGAGGCCACCACCGCGTTGCACGAGGTGTGCGCCAGTGCGGCCTGGGGAAGAGCGATCCTCTCCCGACGCCCGTACACCACCGCAAAAGCCCTTCTCTCCGCCAGTGATGCCGCCACGGCAGCGCTGACCACGGAGGATCTGGCCGACGCGATGGCCGGTCACCCGCCGATCGGCCGCCCGAAGCCCGGAGACCCGACCTCCTTCCGCGAACAGCGGGGCATGGCCGGCGCCTCCGGGGAACTCAAGGCCGAGATGCTCGAACTGAACCTGGCCTACCAGGAACGGTTCGGACACGTCTTCCTGATCTGCGCCACCGGAGCCACCGGTGAGCAGATGCGCGACGCGGTGAAGTCCCGGATCGGGAACTCGCCCGAGCAGGAGCGCGGGATCGTGCGCACCGAACTGGGCAAGATCAACCGAATCCGGCTCACCCGCCTCGTGCAGGACTTTTCGGAACAAGGAGCGTGACGGTCTTGAGCACCGACACCACCGCATCGGTTTCCACCCACATCCTGGACACCAGTACCGGCCGCCCCGCCGCAGCCGTCACCGTCTCCCTGGCCGCCCGCAGCGGCGGCGACGCGCAGTTCGTGACGCTCGGCGGATCCGCGACCGACGCGGACGGGCGCTGCAAGGACCTGCCGGCCCTGCCGGAAGGCACCACCCACGTGCGGCTCGTATTCGACACCGAGTCGTACTTCACCAGCCAGAAGCAAGCCGAGGCGCAGCAGGACGCCCCCCGCGTAAGGGACAGCGGTGCGTTCTTCCCGGAGGTGGCGATCACTTTCGCCGTCGAGCCGGGCGAGCACTATCACGTACCGCTGCTGCTCAACCCGTTCGGCTACTCCGTTTACCGAGGGAGCTAGCAGACATGACAGTCAATTCCCACCATCCCCGCCCTGTGGTCCTCGGCCAGAACCAGTACGGCAAAGCAGAGAACCGCGTCGTCAGGATCACGCGGGACGGCGACACCCATCACATCAAGGACCTGAACGTCTCGGTCGCCCTCTCCGGCGACATGGAGGACGTGCACTACTCCGGCTCCAACGCGAACGTCCTGCCCACGGACACCACCAAGAACACGGTGTTCGCCTTCGCCAAGGAGTACGGCATCGAGTCCGCCGAGCAGTTCGGCATCCACCTCGCGCGCCACTTCGTCACGTCGCAGGAGCCGATCAAGGTCGCGCGCATCCGGATCCAGGAGCACTCCTGGGAACGCATCGCGACCTCGGACAACAACTCCCGGTTCATCGGATCGGACGAGGTCAACCACTCCTTCGCCCGCAAGGGCCAGGAGTTGCGCACTGCGCAGATCACCTTCGACGGTGAGAAGTGGCAGATCATCTCCGGCCTCAAGGACCTCACGGTCATGAACTCCACCAGCTCGGAGTTCTGGGGCTACGCCAAGGACAAATACACGACACTCAAGGAAGCGTACGACCGCATCCTGTGCACCGACGTCTCCACCGCCTGGCGCTACAACTGGACCAGCGACGCCGACCGGATGCCCAACTGGGAGAAGTCGTACGCGCAGGCCAGGAAGCACATTCTGCAGGCCTTCGCCGAAACGTACTCCCTCTCGCTGCAGCAGACCCTGTACCAGATGGGTTCGCGGGTCATCAACAGCCGGAGCGAGATCGACGAGATCCGCTTCTCGCTCCCGAACAACCACCACTTCCTGGTGGACCTCGAACCGTTCGGGCTCAAGAACGATACCGAAGACGGCGCTGTCTACTTCGCGGCGGACCGCCCGTACGGCCTGATCGAGGCTACCGTGCTGCGGGACGGGACGGAGCCGCAGATCCCGGTCGACATGACCAACCTCTGACGTGGCGCCGAGCCGGTCCCCGTCCGCACACAGCAGCGCGGGGACCGGGCCGGGCCGGAGGGTGGGCTCCGGCATCGGCGCCGGAGCGCCTGTCGCGGTCCTGCTCCACCTGTTCTTCCACCATTTCGGCACCCACGGCCGCCCGGCCGCGGCACTCAAATCGTCCTGGGGTCCTGCCGTGCCCACACCACTGGAAAGAGAAGGAAGCACATTGGCAGCATCGGCAGCTCCTGAGCACGCGGAACGCATCGTCATCGAGAACTGTTCGATCGCGACCGTCGACGCCGACGACACCGAGTACGCCTCGGGCCATGTCGTCGTCGCGGGCAACCGCATCGAGTCCGTCGGCGCCGGCCGGGCACGCGAAGGCCTGGAGAACGTCGTGCGCCGCATCGACGGCACCGGACATCTGGTCACCCCGGGCCTGATCAACACGCATCACCACTTCTACCAGTGGATCACTCGCGGCCTCGCCACCGACCACAACCTGTTCGACTGGCTGGTCGCGCTGTACCCGACCTGGGCGCGCATCGACGAGCCGATGGTCCGCGCCGCCGCGCAGGGCTCGCTCGCCATGATGGCCCGCGGCGGTGTCACCACCGCCATGGACCACCACTACGTCTACCCGCAGGGCTCCGGGGATCTTTCCGGCGCCATCATCGGGGCCGCCCGTGACATGGGCGTACGGTTCACCCTCGCCCGGGGTTCCATGGACCGCAGCGTGAAGGACGGCGGACTGCCGCCGGACTTCGCCGTCGAGACGCTCGACGGTGCGCTCGCCGGCACCGAGGCGACCATCGACGCGCACCACGACGACTCCTTCGACTCGATGACCCAGGTCGCCGCCGCACCCTGCTCCCCGTTCTCCATCTCCACGGAACTGCTGCGACAGGGAGCCGAGTTGGCCCGCCGCAAGGGAGTGCGCATGCATACCCACGGTTCGGAGACGGTGGAGGAGGAGCAGTTCTGCCACGAGCTGTTCGGGATGGGCCCGACCGACTACTTCGAGTCGACCGGCTGGCTCGGCGACGACGTGTGGATGGCGCACTGCGTCCACATGAACGACTCGGACATCGCCGCCTTCGCCCGCACCGGAACGGGCGTCGCGCACTGCCCCTCGTCCAACGCCCGCCTCGCCGCCGGCATCGCCCGGGTGCCCGACATGCTCGCCGCGGGTGTTCCCGTCGGCCTCGGCGTCGACGGCACCGCGTCCAACGAGTCCGGCGAACTCCACACCGAGCTGCGCAACGCGCTCCTCATCAACCGTCTCGGCGCCCACCGCGAAAGGGCCCTGAACGCCCGTCAGGCCCTGCGCCTGGGAACGTACGGTGGCGCCCAGGTCCTCGGCCGCGCCGGCCAGATCGGCTCTCTGGAACCCGGCAAGCTCGCCGACCTGGTGCTCTGGAAGCTGGACACCCTCGCCCATGCCTCCATCGCCGACCCGGTGACCGCGCTCGTCTTCGGCGCCGCGGCCCCCGTCACCCTCTCCCTCGTCAACGGCAAGCCGGTCGTCGAGGGCAACCACCTGATCACCGCGGACGAGGACACCATCGCCCGCGCCACCCGCGACGAAGCCCGCCGCCTCGCACGGATCGCCGCCGGAGCCTGACACTCCGGGGCGCCCCCGATACCGGTCGGCCGAGGGGGACGGCCCTCGGCCGACCGCCGTGGACCCGAGCGGGGTCCACGGCAACGGTGCGGGGGCGCGTACGTCCGCGTACGTGCCCCCGCACCGGCGACCCGAGCTGCCGCACCAGCTGTACGTCCTGCCCCCTGCCTGCGCCAAAGTCCCACGTGCACCGCCTCCCTGACACCCACGTGCACCGCCTCCCTGACACCCACGTCGCCGCAGACGTGTACCCGACCGGAGGAACCGCCGGGGCAGCTACGCCCGCCCGGCCTCGCCCTCTCCTGCGAACAGCAGCTCCTGCGCCACTGCCGCTGCCGTGCGCGTCTGCTCCGGCCAGCCGATCCCCAGCATGGTTGCCGAGCCGTAGGCGAGAGACACAACGGTGAAGCCCAGCTCGGCGGCGGCCTGCGCATCGAGGTCCGGCCGTTCCGACAGCGTCGCCGACGCGATGGTGTCGGCGACGCTGCGGTACATCACCAGCAGGGACGACTCATTGGCGGGCTTCAGAGCCTCGTAGGCGATGAGCTGGTCGAGCACGATGTCATCGCGGTCGCGCTGCTGCCAGCGGGCCCCGAACAGGACGTCGATGACGACGCGGCGCCGCTGTCCGACCGGAGCCGCGGCGATGGCGTCGATGAGTTCGGTGGCGTACCGCGTCGACAGCACGCTGATCAGAGCCCGCAGTTGCTCGTCCTTGTTGCCCAGGTAGTGCCGCACGAGCCCGCGGGTCCAGCCTGCGCGCGCGGCGATCTTGTCGACGGTGACGCCCTGCACCCCGTACTCGGCGACGCAGTCGGCCAGGGCGTCGAGCATCTCGGCACTGCGCTGACTGGCGAGGCTCGGGCGCATGAAAAACCTCCTAGTGCGGATCCGTACCAAGTTTGTCATACTGCCAACCCCCAGTTGTTTGTCAGAAAGACAAACAACTGGGGCGTGACTAGGAGGCCAGCGATGCTCTACTCCATCCACCGACCGGAACGCACCGCTTTGATCGGGGTGAACGTGCTCGACGCCCGCGGCGGGGATCCGGTCAGGGATGCCGTGCTCGTCATCGAGGACGGGCGGATCGCCGAGATACTCGCCCGCACGCACTACACGACCAGGCCCGGTACCGAGGAGCTTCAGCTTCAGGGCATGTGGGTCACGCCTGGTCTGATCGACGCGCACGTCCACTTGGCGGGCGGTCGTGCCGGCATCGACGACCAGGAGCTCGGGGTCATCGCCGAGAACCGCACCGTGCGCGCCATCCGCGCCGTCTGCGAGGCGCAGACCCTGCTCAAGCACGGCTTCACCACGGTCCGCGATGTCTCGTGGAACGGCCTGTACCTCAAGCGCGTCTTCTTCGAGCAGAAGCTCCCCGGGCCGAAGGTGATCGCCTGCGGGCCGGGTCTCACTCGCACCGGCGGCCACGGCGACCTCTTCCAGTTCACGCCCGACTACGTGCGTGAAAACGGCGTCTTCGGCCTGGTGGCCGACGGTGAGCAGGAGATCGTCAAAGCCGTCCGCTACCTGCTGCGTGAGGGGGCCGACGCGATCAAGATCTTCTTGTCCGGCGGTGACAACTGGCCGCACGACCGCAATGGCGACATCCAGTACTCGGCTCGCGAACTCGCCGCCGCCGTAGAAGAGGCGCACCGGCAGACCGGCACGATCGTGATGTGCCATGCGGAGAGTCGCGAAGCCATCGCGATGGCGGTGGAGGCCGGGGTCGACACCATCGAGCACGGCGAGGATCTCGACGCCGACCTGGCGAAGACGATGGCCGACGCCGGCACGATCCTCGTCCCGACTCTGCAGCTCATCGCCAACTGGCACCGCGACTTCATGCCCCTGGACGGCGACCGACGGCCGCCGCTGCGGCCGGACGCCTTTCTGTACCGCGACCTGTACCAGGGGCGGGACGCCTCCTTCGCGGACGACTACTCCGGCTCCGCGGTCCGTAGCTTCCAGCTGGCGCTCGAGTCGGGAGTGAAGATCGCCCTCGGCTCCGACACCGTCTACGAGCCGCTCACCCCCTTCGGCGAGTACAGTGCGCTGGAGTTCCGGGCCCTTGTCGAGGCGGGCATGACCGTACGCCAGGCGATCACCGCCGCGACCGTCGTCAGCTCCGAGGCGGTCGGGATGTCCCATGTGATCGGCACTGTCGAGGTCGGCAAGCAGGCCGACCTCCTCGTTGTCCGAGCAGACCCCACCACCTCCGCCGACGTCCTCGCCGACGCGTCCAACATCCATCTGATCTTCTGCGACGGCAGGCTGACCGTGAAGGACGGGAAGTTCGAGTGGTGAGCACCGAAGGAAAGGAGACCGGGACGGCGGCGAAGACCGAAGGCGAGGAGTTCGGGACTGCGGCGAACACCGAAGGGAAAACCACGGCCGGCTTCCGTCGCGTCCTGACGCTCAGGCATCTGGTCGCCTTCGGGCTGGCCTACCTCGCGCCCACAGTCGTCTTCAACTACTACGGCATCATCACCGACCTCACCGACGGCATGATGGCGCTCGCCTACGTGGTGACGCTCGTCGCGATGTTCTTCACGGCCTACTCGTACGCTCAGATGGTGCGGGCCTTCCCCGTCTCCGGCTCGGCCTACAGCTATGTGCGCAAGGCGGTGAACCCCTGGCTCGGCTTCGGTACCGGCTGGGTCATGCTGCTCGACTACCTGTTGCTGCCGATGGTCTGCTACCTGCTCTTCGGCATCTACATGAACGAGTACGTGCCGTCGGTCCCGGTGGCGGCCTGGGTGATCGCGGGTGCGTTCCTCGGCGCGCTGGTCAACGTCCTGGGCGTGAAGGTGTCGGGGCGGCTCAACGTGGTCCTGGTCTCGGCCCAGATCCTCTTCTGCCTGAGCCTGATCGGCCTGATCACCGCCTACGTGCTCGGCGGCGACGGCAGCGGCAGCCTGCTCGTCCCGCAGGCCCTCGTGGACGTCGCACGGCTCGACCCGGGCAATATTCTGTGGGCCGCTTCGATCCTTTCGGTGTCGTTCCTCGGCTTCGACGCGGTGTCCACACTCGCGGAGGAGACGAAGGACGCGCGAAAGACCGTGCCGCGCGGCATCCTGATCGTCTGCGTCGGCGCCGGCGTGGGCTTCGCCGTCATCTCGTACTTCCTGCAGATCGCCTGGCCGAGTGCGCCATCGGCGATGAAGGATCCCGACGTCGGCGTTTTCGAGCTCCTTCCCCGCATCGGCGGCGAAGGCTTGTCGACAGCGTTCCTCGTCACCGACCAGACCGCGAGCATCTTGTGTGCCATGGCCGCGATCGCCGCGGTGTCACGTGTCCTGTACGGCATGGGGCGTGACCGTCTGCTCCCCGTCCGCTTCTTCGGGCACCTCTCCCCGCGCTTCGGGACGCCGGTGAACAACATCGTGTTCACCTCGGTCATCGCTCTCACGGCCGTGTTCTTCTCCGACAACCTGCTCGGTGCGGCCTCGCTGACGAGCTTCGGCGCGATCACTGGGTTCCTGCTCGTCAACTTCTCGGTCATCAACCACTACTACTTCCGCGAACGGCGCCGCACAGGGACGGATGCTGTGCGCTTCCTCGTCATGCCGGCGATCGGCATCGCGGTGAACGTCGTTCTGTGGGTCAGTATCGATACCTCCGCCAAGTTGCTCGGGCTCGGCTGGCTCGCGCTCGGCGGCATTTATCTCGGTGCCGTCACCAAGGGATTCCGGCTGCTGCCGAAGCCGATCCTCGACGAAGACGGATGATGCGTCCCTTCCTGGCTGCCCGGCCGCCGCCGCGGTCGAGGTGGTGGCAGTGGGCGCAGCCGGAGTCGGCGGGGACGGGAGTGGCTCCGCAGAGGTGGGCGAAGACTGATTCGGAGCGGGGCCGGTCGGGGGTGTCGCCGACGCCGGTCAGGAGCCGGCCGCGCAGGCGGGGTCGTCGAGTCCGCTGGTGGGGCGGGAGCGGGCCAGGGCGCCGATCAGTTTCCGTGTGATGAGGCCGTGCAGTCGTCCCGGACGGCCGAGGGGTGGTGTTGACGGTCTGGGGCGGGTTTTGACCGGGCTCTTGCGGACGACGCGAAGAGCCCGGATCGCCGTCAGCCGAAGTGGAAGCTGTCGCCGTACACCTTCCAGTCGAGCGGCGGGTCCAGGTTGAGGTTGCCCTTCTTCAGGAAGACCCGCTGGGCGGTGTCCACCCGGCTGGTGTCGGAGTGGGCCTCCTCCTGCTGCATCGCCCAGACCCGGGCGTCGAGGAAGGCGTTGAGGTACGAGACCTCGTTGCCGCCCTGGGACGGCGGCTTCGCCTTGGCGAGGGCCCGCTTGCGGATGGAGCCGAAACTGGTGCTGTCGTCGCCGCCGTCGCCGTGCATGACGATGGCGTCGTAGTACGCGAACTGGCCCAGCGCGCCGATGCCGTCGGCCTTGCCCTGGCCGACCGCCGGGTTGAAGTACACCCGGTCCCGCTCGTCGTTCTGTGCCTGCTTGAACGCCGAGTCGGACGCGGCGGTCGCCCAGTCCCTCTGGAAGTTCGGGTCGAGGCCGCTGTGCGAGTCGGTGCCGTCGACCTTTCGCAGCGCGGGGAGATACTGCGCGAGGACGTTGCCAGGCTTGCGCTGGGTGTACAGCTCGACGAGGTCGAGTATGTCGCCGGTGCCGGAACAGAAGCCGATGATGCCCGCCGTGTAGCCGCGGCCGTCGTCGATGTCCTCGATGTACTCGTACTGCGCCTTCCAGTCGAGCGAGGAGTTCTCCGCGCTGGAGACCAGTTGCATGGCGATCTCCTTCTTCGCCGGATCGTCGAGCCCGGATTCCGGTGCTTCCCCGACGGACCGGGGCGCCGATCCGGCACGCGGTCCCGACCCGGATCCCGAGCATCCGGAGAGCACGGAGACGGCCATGACGGCCGCCGCGACGGCGGTGGACAGGCGACGGGAAACGATCTTCACCCCTCCACCCTGTCACGTCGCGAGGAGTGGTCTTCGCCCATTCGGCTGTAGCGTCAGGGGTATGGAAGATCAGTCTGTTGTGGATGTCGGCGACGTACGGCTGGCGTACCGGACCTGGGGCGACCCCTTCGGCTCGCCGGTGGTCCTGCTGCACGGCCTCGGCGGTTCCGCCGCGAGCTGGGAGGCGGCGGGGAGCCTGCTCGGCGAGGAGTGGCGGGTGTACGCCCTCGATCTGCGCGGGCACGGCGAGAGCGACTGGCCCGACGAGTACTCCTTCGAGCTGATGCGGGACGACGTCCTCGGCTTCCTCGACGAGTGCGAGCTCGACCGGGTGGGCATGGTCGGCCACTCGATGGGCGGAGTCGTCGCGCAGCTGCTCGCCCAGGAGCACGCGGACCGGGTGGAGCGGCTGGTGCTGGTGGAGACCCCGCCGCCGTTCCCGAGCGAGCCGAAACCGGCCCCCGAGCCGGAGGGGCCGGTGGACTACGACTGGGCTGCGGTGGCTCCCATCCGGGCCCAGGTGTCCGACCCCGACCCCGAGTGGGCGGCCGGGCTCGGCGAGATCGTCGCGCCGACGCTCTTGATCGCCGGCGGCCCGGAGTCCACCATGCCCCAGGGGCGGCTGCAGGACATGGCCTCGCTGATCCCGGACTGCCGGCTGGTCACGATCGGGGGCGGCCACCGGGTGCATGAGGTCCACCCCGACCAGGTCGCCCAGCAGATCACGGAGTTCTGCACCAGCTGAAGGACCGACGGTACGGCCTTCGGCCCGCGCCCGGACCCGCACGGCAACCGCTCGCGCTTTTACGGAAGCGCGGCCGACGTGCCCGGCTGCCAGTCCGGGCGGCGGCCGCTCATGGCGACGGCCGGGTCGACGAGGGGCGCGTCGGCCGGGACCGGAACGGGCGGGCCGAAGATGGTCTCGGACCGGGGGACGGCGTCGTTCGGCGTCAGCATGGCCAGCGGGACACGCAGGCTCGCCTCGTCCGCCTCGTACTTCTGGCCGGTCGAACGGGCCAGGTCCCAGCCGTGGATCACCAGCTCGTCCAGTATGACCACCGCGGCCACCTCGCCCGGCATGTCGACACCGCCCGCCCTGGTCATGCCCTGCCGGGCGGCGGGGTCGCGCCAGGCCGTCACCAGCTCGTCCAGCAGCGGCGGCAGCGTCTCGCGCCAGTCGTCGGCGAGGACCGGAAGCGCGGCGTCCGGGGCGGTGTCGGTCGTCGGGCCGAAGTCCTTGTGCGCCGCGTCGCGGAAGGCCGTGCTCAGCCCGGCCACATGGGCGAGAAGCTCCCGGACCGTGTAGTCGGGACAGGGCGTCGGGCCCGCCAGCTGCTGTTCACCGATCCCGTCGAGCAGGGCGGTGATCTGCCGGGCCGCGGGCTCCAGATCGATCGTGGGTGTGGTCTCCGCGCGTGTATCCATAAAAATGTAGACCGCTCCGGCGCCCGGAACTCATTCCTCAGCGCACGACGCGTCCCCGGAGCACGATCCGGCTCGGATGATCCAGCGCGGCCGGGTCCAGGGTCGGGTCGGTGTCGTACGCGACGAGGTCGGCGGGCGCGCCGTCCACCAGACCGGGCAGCCCCAGCCAGGACCGCGCCGTCCAGGACGCCGCGCCGAGCGCCGCCTCGGCCGACAGTCCGGCCCGCTGCAGCCAGGTCAGCTCGCCCGCGACGGTTCCGCACGGGAAGGAATCCGTCCCCGCCAGCACCGTCACACCCGCCTCGTGGGCCGCGCGCACATTGCCGAGCATGGTGTCCCAGCCGGCCAGCCACAGATCACGGCGCACGCCCGGCTCCCGGGCCCGCATCTCGTCCACGTTCGCGCCGAAGGCGCTCAGCGTCGGGACGAACGCCGTGCCCTGCGCCGCCATCCGGTCCAGCAGCGCCGGGTCCAGATGCATACCGTGCTCCAGGCTGTCGGCGCCCGCGAGTACGGCATTGCGGGTGCCCTCGGCGGTCTGGCAGTGCACCGCCACCTTGCCCCCGGCCGCGTGTACCGCCTCCACCACCGAGGTCAGCAGCGCGAGCGGTACGGCGGGTTCGTCGGCGGCCCAGTCGCCGATGACCTTGCACCACCCGGACGAAGCGGCCGCCTCCTCCACGGCCGCCTGCACCAAATCGGCCTCGCTCACATCCCGTCCGGCGCCGGGGAAGAACCGCCCGGGCGTGGCCAGCCAGCGCCCTGCCGAGGTCACGCGCGGGAGTTCGGGGTCCTTCTCCACCCAGGCGGGCATCCGCTGCGCGGTGCCCGGGGTGCGCACCGCGAGCACTCCGGCGTCCCGGTGCTCGCCCAACTGTCTGCGCAGCAGTTCCTCGTCGAAGGGCACGCCCGGCTCCAGCGCCCCGGGGTGGGTATGCACGTCGACGAGTCCGGGCAGCAACCAGCCGCCATCGACGATCGTCTCCGCGTCCCGGCCCGCGAGCCCGCCCGGGGGATCGCCCGCGCGAAGCACCTCGCCGTCGATCCAGAACACCCGCTCCTCGCGCTCCGGCAGCACGACCCCACGTATGCACAACATCGGCCGACCGTATGTCACATCCCGCACCGCTGCCAACGGATCACCGACCCACGACCATCTGCGTACACCGGCACATTGCGGAACGTTCCGCACCACCCCTTTGTCGGCGACCCTCGCGCCATGCGGTCCAGGTCTGGACCATTGCTGCCGGATGGAAGGCACGACCGTGCAACGCCCCCACGCAACCGCCGCGTTGGCCTGCTCCACTGCCGCCCTGCTCCTCGCCTCGCTCACCGCCTGCGATTCCGCCCCCGAGGCCGACACCCGAAAGCCCACGACCCCGGGACACGTGACGGCGCGGGCCAGCAGCGCCACGTCCGCGCACGTCATGTGGGAGCGGGCCGCCGACAACGAGGCGGTCACCGGCTACGAGGTCTACCGCCAGGGCGAGAAGGTCAAAACCGTCCCGGCGACCAGGGTGATGACCGACGTCGACGGGCTGACCGCCTCGACCGCGTACACCTTCACCGTCCGGGCCCGTGACGCCGCCGGGAACCTCTCCGCGCCGAGCGCCGCCGCAACCGTCACCACACCCGCCCCGCCCCCCGCCGACCACGAGCCGCCGACCCGCCCGGTGAGACTGCGCGGCACGGCGGACGACAGCCGGGCGGCGAACCTCTCCTGGGGCGGCTCGGCGGACGATGTCGGCGTCACCTCGCACGACATCTACCAGGAGGATTCCCGGATCCACAGCGTGCCCGGCACACAGACCACGGCGCATCTGCCCCGGCCTCGACCAGCGCTGTCACGAGCTGTGCCGAACCGCCGTTGCCGACCGCCACACAGAGCGGGGTGCGGTCCAGGTGGTCCCGGGCCTCCAGGTCGAGATCCGCTGCCAGGAGCCGGGGCAGCAGGAGCTCGTGGTCGAGGAGGTGCAGCACATGGAGCAGACTGCGCCGCCCGCCGTCCCGCACCCGGAGGTCGACGCCCGCGTCCAGGAGCTCAAGGACCCCGGGGTGTCGCCGTGCTGGGCGCGCAGGAAGAGATCCCGTCGCTGCGCCCGCAGGGCCTTGGGTAGCCGGCCGGTGCCAAAAGGCGCAGGCGTGCTCCACTGCGAAGCAGCCGGTGACCGCGCCGCCGAAGGCCCGCAGCGCGGCTGCTGCGGGAGGTGGCGCGCTTCTTCAGGGTGGGCGCGACTCGGCTCGGACATCAGGGACGCGCTCACGGACGACATCGACGACCTCGTCGCGCAGGGAGCGCTGCAGGAGACGGACGGGGGGCTGCTGCCCGTCGATGGTGACTGACGTGCGAGCGAAGGGGCGGGCTGTCGGCCGGGTCAGGTCTCGTTCAACTCCAGATCGATCAGCATGCCGAGGAGTACCAGGCATACGTAAGAAGAAGGCCCGCGGGCGGGCGAAGAAGGCCGACTGAACCTCGCGTACGGCTCGTACAAGAGGGCGCCCCACTACCGGAGTTCGGTGGCGGGGCGCCGTCGTTCGTCCGGGGTCAGCTCTGCGCGGCGAACTCCACGAAGGCCGCCCAGCCGCCAGCAGCGACAGACAGGATGGGCCCGGTCTTGTCCTTCGAGTCGCGAACGTGGACGGTGCTCGTGCGGGTCGCTACCTCGACGCACTCGCCGCCGGCTCCGCTGCTGTAGCTGCTCTTGAACCACGCGGACTCAGGCGTCCCCACAAGCGCTTCGGCGTTCATGTCTCTCCCAGAGATTTCTCGATGAGGGCCAGCGATTCGCGCGGAGTGAGTGCCTGGGCCCGGAGGACGCCATACTGCTCCTCGAACTCCCGGACCGGCCTTCGCTCCGTGTAGAGACGGCTGTCCTTGTGCGCCTCAACGTACGCGATCCTCCGCTCTTCCTTGGTCTCGATCAAGGTGAAGGCGCCAGCCATTCCAGCGTGATCCTCGCACCGGGTCGGCATCACCTGGATCTCGACGTTGCGGTATTGGCCGATCAAGAGAATCTGCTCCAACTGACCACGCAGCACTCCGTCCCCGCCCAGGGGGCGGTGCAGCATGCACTCCTCGATCACGAAGCTGATGATCGGCCTGGGGCGACCGGAATAGATCTCATGCCTGGCCAGGCGTGCTGCCACCCGTTGATCCACGATCTCCTCTTCCAGCACCGGCCGCCACATCTCGAACACCGCCCGCGCGTACTCTTCCGTTTGCAGCAACCCAGGCACGCCGTGGTTGGCGTACACGTGCAGCTCAACCGCCTCCGCCTCCAACCGAGCAGCATCCCGGAAGAACGCCGGATACTGCGCCCGAGCGACCTCCTCCTTGCTGGCCTTCAGCACCCCGCCCGCGTCCAGCAGTTCATCCGCCTGGTCGATGAACCTCGGTTGCGGGATGCGGCGCCCCTGCTCGAACGAGGCGATGCTCGACGCCGAGTACCCCGTCATCGCCCCGAACTCCCCCCGCTCCAGCCCGGCCCGTACCCGGAACAGCTTCAAGTGCTGACCGAACACGTGCAGGATGCCCGACCCGGCTTCGTACTCGTGCTGCGGCTGCTGTCGCTGATCGTCCATGCCCCACGCCTCCGGTACCGTCCCGCGTAGCCCTGCTTGCCCCGAACCGTCTCCACCCATGAATCGGCCAACGCAACCCACCGGGGCCGGTTACGCCCGGTGCCGCGTACAGCTCGCGTGCTGACGCCTACAACGTGAAGCCGTCGGCGTATCCTCCCGGTCACGGTAGCCGCGGGCCAGAGTGTTTTTCCGGATGATTCAGCGGTTCCCCCGCACGTGCGAGCCCGTAAGCGTCGGGGAGGTGCACGCGGGGGCAGGGCAGTACCTCACTCGTCCCCGGCAACTCCACCGCCGACGATGACGCAATCCAAGCCATGCAGGCGGCGTTGTCCTCTCACGGACCCGCCCCGGGCAGCCGGAAAGACTGCCTGACCCGGCTCACGTCCTGACCGACGAACGGCTCCCCCATCCGTCGCCCTAGACCGGCCGGACACTGACCCCGGGGCGTATATGCGCCAAGGCCGCCTGCGTACCGTCGAAGGCGCTGGCTAGGGTGATCGTTCCTGGCGGACCGGAACGAGGGGGCGGGCCGTATGGCGGCGAGCAGTGAGCGAAGGCGCAGGGCGGACATCGTGCGTTACTGGCGCGCGGTGGAGATGTTCAGTCCGCAGAAGGTGGAGAAGACCTCGCCACCGAAAGGCATGTACCCCGTGGAATCCGGGCGTCCGATGCCGTGGGAAGAGGGGCATCCCGTACGGCGACGGAATCCGGGCCGGAACATGGTCAGGCAGCACACCGTCTACTGCGGCGTGTACCCGGTCGCGTCCGTCCGCGATGTCCTGCTTGATGTCTTCGGCGGCAGCGAGGAGGACCACGACGGCCGCGTGGACGGTGACAGTGCCCTGCTGGCCTTCGAGGTCACGGATGAAGGGCTGTTGGTACAGGACTCCATCACCTTCTCCGCGTGCGCCTGGGCGGTGGGGCGCAGCCGTAAGCCCGGCCCGGGGGCCCAGGGCTGGCTCGACGGATTCGAGGCGGAATCCGACGCGTGCGAAGGCGTTGTGCTGGGCGTCGGCGACGGCAAGGTGACGATCGCGGACACGGTGCCGGGGCAGCGGCAGCGGCCTTTCGCGGGGTTGCTGTGCGAGATCACGGTCGGCGCGGTCGGCGGTGCCTTGAACGCCGTACTCGGACCGGTGCTCGGTGACCTGGCGGTCGGTGCCCTCTCCGGCGCCGTCGACGCGGTGGCCGACAGCGGTGCAAGGCGCTCGGCCAGGCGCGAGGACGACGGGTCGCTGGACGAGAGCCCGTTGGACGAAGGCAACGCAGCTGATACGGCGGACGGCGACGATGCTCCGCCGCGGCTCGGCGAGAAGCCGCTGACCGTACGGGATCTTTCGGCCGTCACCCGGTGGGTCGCAGAACAGTTCGGTGTCACCGACGACCTGCGGCCGGAGACGATTCGGGTGCAGTGCAGATCTGTGTCCCGGCGGAAGGCCGGCCGGTCGGGCGGGTCGGACTTCCTCAACAGCTTCATCGCGGCGGACCTCGGCCTTGTCGCGGGCAGCCTCAGCAAGGACGAGCCGGGGTCCGCGATACGGGACTACCTGACCGCCTCGACCGCGCTGCGAGGCCGTACGCGCATCGACCTCAAGCACGAACCCGGAGCGGTACTCGACGGCGTTCAGCCGTCCCATTTCCCGCTCGGGCGATGGCCGGCGAAGACGGAGCATCCGCTGGTGCTGAGCCAGCAGTTCGCAGTCAACCGGATCGTGGAGCAGCTCGCCGACACCGATGGCTTGTACGCGGTGAACGGCCCGCCCGGTACGGGTAAGACCACGCAGCTGCGGGACCTCATCGCCGCCGTCCTGGTCATGAGGGCGGAGCGACTGTCCGAACTACGGCGACCCGAAGACGCGTTCACCGGCCAGGCGCACCGCTGGAGCACCGGCACCTACCAGCGGTCCGTCGCGGCGCTCAAACCAGAGCTGACGGGTTACGAGATGGTGATCGCGTCGGCCAACAACGGCGCCGTCGAGAACGTCTCCAACGAGATTCCCGCGCTCGAATCCGTCGCTGCGGAGTGGCGGGAGGAAGCGTCCTTCTTCCCGGAACAGGGACGACTTGTCCTCGACGGCGTACCGGCGTGGGGAACCCTCGCCGCGAAGCTCGGCAACAAGGGGAACCGTTCGGATTTCCGCAACAAGTACTGGTTCGGCCCTCCGCGCGAGGAGCGGGCCGAGCGTGGCGAAGGCATGCGGGACCTCCTGAAGGCAGCTGCTTCGCGCGGCAGCGACCTGATGTCGTGGCGGGAGTTCGTAGCTCGCTTCCGGGACGCACGGCTGACGGTGCAGACCCTGCAGGACGAGCGACAGCGAGCGTACGAGGCACTCCTGGACTTCAACGGTTCGCATGCGGCCGTCACCACCGCCCAGGAGGCGGTTCTCAGCGCCGAGCAAGACCTGGAAGCACTTCGGCAACCGGCCGCGGAGGCCCGTGCGGCTCGTGGCAGGGCGCAGAGGGACCTTACAGGCCCTGCGGGCCGGAGGGCGGAGCACCGTCGGCACCGTCCCGGCCTGACCTCGGGCATCTTCACACTCGGCGCGGCGCAGCGCGACTGGCAGACGGAGGACCAGCTGCTGGCCGTAGCGGAGCGGACAGCTCGGGCCGCGTACGAGGAACACACACAGGCGGCCGCCGCGTACGACCGGGCCGAAGCGGCTGGCAGAGGTGCCCTGGATGAAGCCGGGCGCGCGCTCGATGCAGCGGAAGGACGCCACGCCCAACTCCTGGCAACCCTGGGGGCAGCCCTTGACCGCTGGGGCACCTGCATTCCGGGCCAAGAAGAGCGCGGCGAGAGAACAGAGGAGGATGCGAGGGAGCTCTCCTCGCCCTGGTCCGACCCGGAGTACACCCGGGCCCGCACCCGGCTCTTTCTCGCCGCGATGGATCTGCACCGTGCGTTCATCGAAGGCGCGGCCGACCGGATGCGCAAGAATCTCGACGCCGCGATGGACGTCCTCTGCGGCGACGCTCCCAAGACCCTGAAGCCGGAAGTGGTTCTGGCGGCCTGGCAGAGCCTCTTCCTCGCTCTGCCGGTCGTCTCCACTACCTTCGCCTCGCTGGATCGGATGTTCACGGGGCTGGGGCCCCGGTCGCTGGGCTGGATGTTGATCGACGAGGCCGGCCAGGCGACCGCGCAGATGCCGGTGGGTGCGCTGTGGCGGGCGCGCAGAGGCGTCATCGTGGGTGACCCGCTGCAGCTGGAGCCGGTGGTCACGCTGCCGCACACGGGGCAGCAGGCACTTCGCCGTACGTTCGGTGTGGCTGAGGAGTGGGAACCGTCCCGCACCTCGGCGCAGCGCGTCGCGGACCGGCTGAACAGCTACGGCACATGGCTCCCGGCACCCCAGGGTTCCGAGGACGACCGGGTCTGGGTGGGGTCGCCTCTGCGCGTGCACCGGCGCTGCGACGACCCGATGTTCACGATCAGCAACGAGATCGCCTACGACGGGCTCATGGTGCACGGGGTGCACCGGGACGACGATTATGCGGTGGCCCGGCGCGGCGTGTGGTGGCCGGTGAGTGGCGGGCGCGCATCGCAGGGCAAGTGGTCGCCGGACGAGGGGGATTGCGCGAACGTCATCGTGCACCGGCTGGTCGACCAGGGCTTGGATCCTGAGCGTGAGCTCTTCGTCATCAGCCCGTTCAGGGATGTCGTGGCCGGACTCCGTCGCAGCCTGTGCCACGTTGTCCCGCGCGACAGGGTGGGCACCGTGCATACGACCCAGGGGAAGGAAGCCGACGTAGTGCTGCTGGTCCTCGGCGCGGGCGGGGACAAAGCAGGCCCGCGAGCCTGGGCGGCTTCTGCCCCGAACCTGCTGAACGTCGCGGTGAGTCGCGCGCGGCGGCGGCTGTTCGTCGTGGGTGACTACGACGCATGGCGCGGACACCAGCACTTCGACGTACTCGCACGTCAACTGCCGTGCATCTCGGAGGCCGAGCAGGCTGCCATACGGGAACTCGCCCCGACGGCGCTGGCCGAAGGGTGCCGATGCAGGTAGGCGAGGCCGCAGTCCCACGCCTACGTGCTCGCGCGCAGCTTTGGAACGCTCCGGATCCATACCGCCCCCGGGGAGGCCGACGCGCCCCTCTTTGAACCTGGCCGGTCACGCTCTGTGGCGTGTACAGCCCCGCACGAGGTTCGCCCGCCTTGTGGATGCACGGGCCGTCCTGAAAGAGACGGTCGGATTTGTCTTCCTGCCCCCTTCCTGACGTCCTGACGTCGCGCTCGTCCGGCCATGGAACCGCCCCCGGCGCCGTGCGGCACCGAGGGCGGTCAGAATTGCATGCGAGCGGTGTCAGCCCAGCTGCTCGTACGCCGGCAGGGTCAGGAAGTCCGTGTAGTCCTGGTCCAGGGAGACCTGGAGCAGGAGGTCGTGGGCCTGCTGCCACTTGCCGGACGCGAAGGCCTCGTCGCCGGTCTCGGCGCGGATCGCGGCGAGTTCCTCGGCTGCGACCTTGCGGGCCAGGTCCGCGGTGGCGTGTTCGCCGTTCTCGAAGACGACGTCCGCGTTGATCCACTGCCAGATCTGCGAGCGCGAGATCTCCGCGGTGGCCGCGTCCTCCATCAGGTTGAAGATGGCGACCGCGCCCATGCCGCGCAGCCAGGCCTCGATGTAGCGGATGCCGACCGCGACGGCGTTGCGCAGGCCCTCGTACGTGGGCTTGGCGTCCAGGGTGTCGATGGCGATCAGGTCGCCCGCAGCCACCGAGACGTCCTCGCGCAGGCGTTCCTTCTGGTTCGGCTTCTCGCCGAGGACCGCGTCGAAGGAGGCCATGGCGATCGGAACCAGGTCGGGGTGGGCGACCCAGGAACCGTCGAATCCGTCGTGGGCCTCGCGGTCCTTGTCGGCCTTGACCTTCTCGAAGGCGACCTTGTTGACCTCGGCGTCGCGGCGGGACGGGATGAAGGCCGCCATGCCGCCGATGGCGTGCGCGCCGCGCTTGTGGCAGGTGCGGACGAGGAGTTCCGTGTACGCGCGCATGAACGGGGCGGTCATCGTCACCGCGTTGCGGTCCGGGAGGACGAACTTGGCGCCGCCGTCACGGAAGTTCTTGACGATGGAGAAGAGGTAGTCCCAACGGCCCGCGTTCAGCCCGGAGGCGTGGTCGCGGAGCTCGTACAGGATCTCCTCCATCTCGTACGCGGCGGTGATCGTCTCGATGAGGACGGTCGCGCGGACCGTGCCCTGCGGGATGCCGAGGTAGTCCTGGGCGAAGACGAAGATGTCGTTCCAGAGGCGGGCCTCCAGATGCGACTCCGTCTTCGGGAGGTAGAAGTACGGGCCCTTGCCGAGGTCGATGAGGCGCTGGGCGTTGTGGAAGAAGTAGAGGCCGAAGTCGACCAGCGCACCTGGCACCGGGGTGCCGTCGAGCTGGAGGTGACGCTCGTCCAGGTGCCAGCCGCGGGGGCGGGTGACGACCGTGGCGAGCTCGTCGGCGGGCTTGAGGGAGTACGACTTGCCGGACCTGGGGTCCGTGAAGTCGATGTTACGGGTGTAGGCATCGATCAGATTGAGCTGGCCGAGGACGACGTTCTCCCACGTGGGGGCGGACGCGTCCTCGAAGTCGGCGAGCCAGACCCTGGCGCCCGAGTTCAGGGCGTTGATGGTCATCTTGCGGTCGGTCGGACCGGTGATCTCCACCCGGCGGTCGTTCAGCGCGGCCGGGGCCGGCGCGACCTTCCAGGAGTCGTCCGCGCGGATCGCTGCCGTCTCGGGCAGAAAGTCCAGCGTGGAGGTACGGGCGATCTCGGCGCGACGCTCACCCCGGCGGGTGAGCAGTTCGTCGCGGCGGGGTGTGAACCGCCGGTGCAGCTCGGCCACGAACGCGAGAGCCGCGTGGTCAAGGACCTCGTCCTGCCGGGGCAGGGGCTCGGCATCGACGATGGCCAGCGGGGACGGCGCTGGTGCGGACATGAGCTGTCACTCCTTCAGCGGGCGGTGCGGGCGGCGTCTCACGGCCGCCGGGTCGCCTGGAACGGGCACGGCGTGCCAAGGCTCCGAGGTACGGCCGTGGTCGCCGCCCGGGGTGCAGAGGGCTTCTGACCAGTGGATACTAGTTTCCTCATGGTGGAAGTTCAATGATTTGTTGATGTCGAGATTCTCCGGGGCGACACAAGTGGCGCGTTGCTGGCGCAGCGTGCCAGTCCACTCACTCAAGGTGTTTCAGGTCCTCCACCGTGTCGATGTCGTACGCCTGAGCCACATCGGAACACTCGACGAGCGTGATCGCATCGCGGTGGGCCCGCAGGTACTCCCGGGCGCCCTGATCGCCCACCGCTGCGGCCGTGACGTCCGCCCACCGGTCGGCCCCGAACAGCACCGGATGGCCACGCTCCCCGTCGTACGAGGCGGCCGCGAGGCTCCTTCGGGTGCGGTACGCCGATCGCACCCGCGCCACCGCTTCCGCGCCGATGTCCGGCTGGTCCACCAGGAGCACGAGCGCCGCGTCCGCCCCCGTACCGGCCAGCGCCCCGAGCCCCGCCCGCAGCGACGAGCCCATGCCCTCGGCCCACTCGGGGTTGACGGTCACGGGGCAGCCGGTGAGGTCGGCGCGTCGCCGCACCTCGTCGGCCGCGGCGCCCAGGACCACCTGGACGCGGTCGCAGCCGCCCTCCCGCAGGACGCGTACCGCGTGCTCCACCAGCGGCCGGCCGCGGTGGTCGAGCAGTGCCTTGGGCCGCCCGCCGAGCCGCCGCCCGCCGCCCGCGGCGAGCAGTAGCCCGGCGACCACCGGGGTCCGGGGCCGTCCGGTGACGGCCGGGTCCTGTGTTGTTCGAGTCATGGGGACTGGCATACCCCGCAGATGCCCCGCCCGCGCAACCGGGAAGCGGCGGGAGCGGTGAGGAGCGTAGGGAGCGGGCTCGGCGGCGTACGCCGAGCCGTCCGTGGAGCGACGTGTGTATCACCCATATGGGAGCCCCTGAATTCCGTCCGCGGAGTGGCGCCCGACACCTGCCATGGCGTTAACTTGCGGGCATCTCCGGACACTTGACCACGGTCCGGAGTCCGGTCGAAAAACTGGCACAAGGATGTGCGAGGGGGAGTGCTTTGTTGCGAAGCGTGGGGCAGACGCCGGTGACCAGCAGTGATGAGGATCCGAGGGTGGCGGAGCTGCGTACGGCGGTCTCCCGGCTCCGCCGCGGGCTGGCGGGGCATCCCGCGGAGTTCCCGGACCGTGGGATCGCCGAGGACGAGCTGGCCGCGTTGGACGCGATGGCGATCAGCGGCGCACCGGAGATTCCCCGCCTGCGCCGTTCGCTGCTGCTGATCGCGGGGGCGATCGGCTCGGTCAGCGCACTGGCCGCCGCGCTCAGGGACGTACGCGTCGCCGTCGACCTCTTCGGTGAGCCGCCGCGCTCCTGACGGCCGCCGCGCCCCCGCCCGCCGTCGTACTTCTTGCGGCCGCCGCGCTCCTGGCACACGACGGCCGGGAACCGGTCGCGGCGGTGTGACTCAGCCGGTGGAACCGTTACTGGCGAGCGCGTCGGACAGCTCCTTCGCGGCCTGCTGCAGGATCGGCACGATCCGCTCCGTCGCGGCCTCCGTCACCCGGCCCGCCGGGCCCGAGATCGAAATCGCGGCCGACGTGGGGGAGTTGGGTACGGAAACCGCCAGGCAGCGCACCCCGATCTCCTGCTCGTTGTCGTCGACCGCGTAGCCGACCCTGCGGACCTGCTCCAGCGCGTCGAGGAAATCGTCCGGGGTGGTGATCGTCTTCTCGGTGGCGGCCGGCATTCCGGTGCGGGCGAGCAGGGCCCGTACCTCCTCCGGGGGCGTGTGCGCCAGCAGCGCCTTGCCGACGCCCGTGGAGTGGGGGAGCACCCGGCGGCCCACCTCGGTGAACATGCGCATCGAGTGCTTGGACGGCACCTGCGCCACGTACACGATCTCGTCGCCGTCGAGCAGCGCCATGTTCGAGGTCTCGCCGGTCTCCTCGACCAGGCGCGCGAGGTACGGGCGGGCCCAGGTGCCGAGCAGCCGGGAGGCGGACTCGCCGAGCCGGATCAGACGCGGGCCGAGCGCATAGCGCCGGTTCGGCTGCTGGCGCACGTATCCGCACACCACCAGCGTGCGCATCAGGCGGTGGATGGTCGGCAGCGGAAGCCCGCTGCTCGCGGAGAGTTCGCTCAGCCCGACCTCGCCCCCGGCATCCGCCATCCGCTCCAGCAGATCGAAGGCGCGCTCAAGGGACTGCACGCCGCCGCTGGAAGCGGCGGGCTTGGAGTCGGATGTGCTGGCGTGGGACGACGGCACGTCAACGGTCCTTTCGAGGCGGAAGAGCGGGTGCCTCGCCGGGCGAGGCACCCAGCAGACTACCGGTCGGTTCCCGATCGGCGCACTGCTCCGGGTGCGGCGTCCTTGCCGGTCAGAGCCCGTTCGTCCCGGTGTCTGCAGTCAGCGGGGCCATTCTGCGGTGCCGCACTGGTCCCATGTTACGTTCCGCTCTCCGGAATTGCTCTTTTACTTTATGGAAACATCCAGTAGCGACTACGGGTGGCCCACCTGCCGCCGGACGAGGAAAGTGGGGTCTTGACGGGCCCGAATCCCGAGTGAAGACTCCTTCAACAGTTCGTTGAATTTGCCAGTGGTGGAAAGTCCGAAGTGAGGAGCACGGGTGTCCGGTGCGGACGTGAAACTGGTACTGCGCTCGACGCGTGTCGTCACTCCGGACGGGACGCGCCCCGCAGTGGTCGCCGTCGCCGCGGGGAGAATCGACGCCGTCCTGCCGTACGACACCGAGGTGCCGGCCGGTGCCCGGCTGGAGGACTTCGGCGACGATGCCCTGCTGCCCGGACTCGTCGACACCCATGTCCATGTGAACGACCCCGGCCGCACCGCCTGGGAGGGCTTCCACACCGCCACCCGCGCCGCGGCGGCGGGCGGCATCACGACCCTGCTCGACATGCCGCTCAACTCCCTCCCGCCGACCACCACCGTCCCGCATCTGCGCACCAAGCAGCGGGTGGCAGCCCCCAAGGCGCACATCGACACCGGATTCTGGGGCGGGGCGATCCCGTCCAACGTCAAGGACCTGCGTCCGCTGCACGAGGCCGGGGTCTTCGGTTTCAAGTGCTTCCTCTCGCCCTCCGGCGTCGACGAGTTCCCCGAGCTCGACCAGGAGCAGCTGGTCCGGTCCATGGCCGAGATCTCCGGCTTCGGCGGGCTGCTGATCGTGCACGCCGAGGACCCACGCCGGCTGGCCTCCGCCGCGCAGCGCAGCGGGCCCGCGTACGCCGACTTCCTCGCCTCCCGGCCCCGGGACGCCGAGAACACCGCGATCGAGGGACTCATCGCGCACGCCGGGCGGATGAACGCCCGGGTCCATGTGCTGCACCTGTCCTCCAGTGACGCGCTGCCGTTGATCGCCGCCGCCAAGCGCGAGGGCGTACGGGTCACCGTCGAGTCCTGCCCGCACTTCCTCACCCTCACTGCCGAGGAAGTCCCGGACGGCGCGACCGAGTTCAAGTGCTGCCCGCCGATCCGCGAGGCCGCCAACCAGGACGCGCTGTGGGAGGGGCTGGCCGCCGGGACGATCGACTGCATCGTCTCGGACCACTCGCCGTGCACCGCCGACCTCAAGACGCCGGACTTCGCCTCCGCGTGGGGCGGCATCTCCTCCCTCCAGCTGGGCCTTCCCGCCATCTGGACCGAGGCCCGCAAGCGCGGCCACTCGCTCGACGACGTCGTCCGCTGGATGTCCGCCGCCCCCGCCGAACTGGCCGGGCTGCCCCGCAAGGGCGCCATCGAGGCCGGCCGCGACGCCGACTTCGCGGTCCTCGCCACCGATGCGACCTTCACCGTCGACCCCGCCGAGCTCTTCCACCGCAACCAGGTCACCGCCTACGCCGGCAAGACCCTGCACGGCGTCGTGAGGTCGACGTGGCTGCGCGGACGGCGGATCGCGGCGGACGGCACCGTCGGCGAACCCACCGGCCGCCTCCTCGAAAGGAATCAGTGACCACGACGGCGACAGCCCGCTTCACCGGTGACGGCGGACACGCGGCCGGTCGAGCAGTGCGTCACCCATCTGCGGGTCAATCAGCACCCCGACGGCGGCATTTCCCGGCTGCGGCTGTTCGGGTCACCGACCGAGGAGGGTGCCGCGCGACTGGCCGCGCGCCACCGGGAACTCGGCGGTTGGCGCCCGTCCCGCGCCTTCCGGGTGTGCCCTGTCTGTCCGTGTTCATGGCATATGGGACCCTGTCGTCATGATCTTCATCGCCGTCAAATTCACCGTCCACAGCGCCGAACGCGACAACTGGCTCCCGGCCGTCGAGGACTTCACCCTCGCTACCCGGAACGAGCCCGGCAATCTCTTCTTCGAGTGGTCGTACAGCGTCGAGAACCCTTACCAGTTCGTCCTGCTGGAGGCCTTCGCCTCGCCGGAGGCGGGCGAGGCCCATGTGAGGTCGGAGCACTTCGCGGCGGCGATGGACCGGATGGCGGATCTCGTCGCCGAGACTCCGGAGATCATCAACGTCGAGGTGCCGGGCGAGGGTTGGTCCCGGATGACGGAACTCGCCCCGCGCGGCCCGCGGTGACGGGTACAACGGCGCTGCGGTCCCCCGGAGCCCTCGCCGGTCCGGGACACCGTCCGGCGGCCCCGCCGGGTGGGCCGATGAATTCCGCGCGGAAGTGAGGTCACCAGAGGGAAGCGCCTGTTCCGGACCAGGAGAATGACCACGGCGAAGCTGCCCTGGTCGACGGTCATCGGGGTGCTGCTGCCCCTGCTGGTGCTCAGCTGGGGCATGGTCGTACGGTCCAGGCGCCAACTCGTCGTCACGCTCCGCGAGCGGGCCCGGCGGGCCGAGGCCGAGGCCGGACTCCGCGCCGAGCAGGCGCAGCGGCTGGCCCGCGAGGCCATCGCCCGGGAGGTGCACGATGTCCTCGCCCACCGGCTGACCCTCCTCAGCGTCCATGCCGGCGCCCTCGAATTCCGCCCCGACGCGCCCCGGCCGAAGTGGCACGGGCCGTCGGCGGCCGCCTCGACCACGGGCCCGAGCTGGACGGCGGCTTCGGCATCCGGGCCTGGCTGCCGTGGCAGCCCTGACCGCCGTGGTGCTCGGGCGGCTCGACGGGCCGCAACGGCTCGACGCCGACAGCCGTGGCCGGATAGCGCTGTCGGCGCATGACGCGGCCCGCTCGATGACGGCGGTGCGCAATCCGGCGGCATAGGCTGAACCGGTCGGTCCGAGACGATCGGGTCGTTCAGACCGGGAGGTGCGATCCCATGTCCGATGCCAGTGGCCGTGTCGATGTCGATCTGCGCGGGGCCGAGGACTTCACCGCGAATCCGTATCCGTACTACGCGAAGCTGCGCGCGGCGGGTCCCGTGCACACCGTCCGCACCGACGACATCGAGCGGTTCTGGCTCGTGGTGGGGTACGACGAGGCCCGCGCGGCCCTCGCCGATCAGCGGCTCGGCAAGCACTGGCGCGGGCTGCCCGGCGCACCCGACCAGAGCGCCCCGATCTTCGCCAACATGCTGGAGCTCGACGCACCCCACCACACCCGGCTGCGCAAACTCGTCGCCAGGGAGTTCACCGCCCGCCGGGTCGAGGCCCTGCGCCCGCGCGTCCAGCAGATCACCGACGAACTCCTCGACGCGATGGTGCCGTCGGGGCACGCCGATCTCGTCGACGCGCTCGCCTTCCCCCTGCCCATGACCGTCATCTGTGAACTGATCGGAGTGCCGGACCTGGACCGCGAGCTGTTCCGCCGGCTGTCGAACGGCGTCATCTATCCGGCCACACCGCAGGAGGCGGCCGAGACGGTGGCCGCCATGGGGGAGTATCTCGCCGAACTCATCGAGGACAAACGATGCTCACCCGGTGACGACCTGATGAGCGCGCTGGTCCGGACCCGCGACGAGGAGGGGGACGGGCTCTCCCCCGACGAGCTCGTGGGCATGGCGTTCCTGCTGCTCGTCGCCGGCCACGAGACCACGGTCAACCTGATCAGCAACGGGGTACGCGCACTGCTCGACCACCCGGACCAACTGGCCGCCCTCCGCGCCGACTCCGGCCTGATCGACGGCGCGGTCGAGGAGATGCTGCGCTACGAGGGCCCGGTGGAGACCGCCACGTTCCGCTACCCGCGCGAACAGATCGAGATCGGCGGCCGGGTCATTCCGGCGGGCGAGCCGGTCCTCGTCTCCCTGGCGGGTGCCGACCACGACCACGGCCGCTACGCGCGGGCGGACACCTTCGACATCCGCCGCGACGCCCAGGGGCACCTGGCCTTCGGGCACGGCAGCCACTTCTGCATGGGTGCCCCACTGGCCCGGATGGAGGGCCGGATCGCGATCCGCACACTGCTGGAACGGTGCCCCGGCCTCGTGCTGGACGCGGACGCGAGCGAGTTCGACTGGATCCCGGGGCTCCTGATCCGGGGGGTGCGCCGGTTGCCCGTCCGCTGGTGAGGCAGGTCCGACCGGCCTGATAGCCTTTGTCATGACCGGACTTGACTTGCAGATGGCGCAGAAGGTTCTCGACAGCCAGCCGTTCAGTGGGCTCGTCGGGGCGCGGATCACCGCCTTCGGGGACGGCGCGGCCACCCTCGAAGTGGACATCCGGCAGGAACTCCAGCAGCAGAACGGCTTTCTGCACGGCGGGGTCCTGGCCTACGCCGCCGACAACTCGATCACCTTCGCCGCCGGGACGACACTCGGCCCGGCCGTACTGACCGGCGGTTTCTCCATCCAGTACATCCGGCCCGCCACAGGCCGCACTCTCATCGCCTACGCCGACGTCGTGCACACCGGCCGCCGTCAGGCCGTGGTCCGCTGTGAGCTGTTCGCGGCGGGGGAGGACGAAGTGCGGACGCTCTGCGCGGTCGCGCAGGGCACCGTACTGTCCGCCACGTCGTCCTCCTGAACCGCCCGGTCCGCCGCCGGGTCACGAGGAGGGCCGGGCCGTCTCCGCCGGACGGGCGGCGGTGCCCCCGGCGATCTTCGCGATCTCCGCGATCTCCACGGGGCGCCGCTCGCGGCGGGACACTTCGCACGCCTCCGCGATCAGCAGCGCGTACCACGCCTCCCGGCCGTCGCACGGATTGGGCAGCGCGCCCCGCACCACCCGTACGAACGCGTCCAGTTCCGCCTCGTACGCCGCGCCGAACCGTTCCAGGAAGCCCGGCCAGGGGCTGTGCGGTGCGGCGGGGCCCCGCGGTTCGGCCGAGGTGACCGGCGTACGGTCGTCCAGGCCGACCGTGATCTGGCCGAGTTCGCCCGCCAGTTCCATCCGTACGTCGTAACCGGCGCCGTTGCAGCGGGTGGCCGTCGCCGTGACGAGGGTGCCGTCGTCGAGAGTGAGCAGGGCCGCCGCCGTGTCGACGTCGCCGGCCGCCCGGAACATCTCGGGCCCCGCGTCCGATCCGGTGGCGTACACCTCGGTCACCTCACGGCCCGTCACCCACCGCAGCATGTCGAAGTCATGGACCAGACAGTCCCGGTACAGCCCCCCGGAGAGCGGCAGATACGCGGCGGGCGGCGGCGCGGGGTCCATCGTCATCGCCCGCACGGTGTGCAGCCGGCCCAGGGATCCCGCCCGCACGGCGGCGCGCGCCGCCCTGTACCCGGCGTCGAACCTGCGCATGAAGCCCAGCTGGAGGACGCTTCCCGCCCGTTCGACCGCACGCAGCGCGTTCAACGTTCCCGGCAGGTCCAGGGCGATCGGCTTCTCGCAGAACGCGGGCAGCCCCGCCCGCGCGGCCTGCCCGATCAGCTCCGCGTGCGCCGACGTGGCCGAGGCGATCACCACGGCGTCCACACCCGCGCCGAACACCTCGGCGGCACTGTCCGCGGCCGTCGCGCCGACGCTGTCCGCGACCTTTGCCGCCCGCGCCCGGTCGGTGTCCGTCACCACCAGGGCGCCCACCTCGGGATGGCGGGCCAGCACGCCCGCGTGGAAGGAACCGATCCGTCCGGTGCCGATGAGTCCGATGCGCATGGACCCAACGTGACGCCCTCGGACTGCGCTGTCAACCATATGTCCTGACAACAGGCGGCTTGTTCGGTGTTCATGCTGTCCGGACAACAGAACGACCTGACTACCCGAGGCTCTGATGCGGGGGTTACCCTCCACGCGTGCCCGAACCCACCGCCGACCCTGCCGCGCTCGAACTCGGCGTGGACCGCACCAGCCCGGTTCCGCTGTACTACCAACTGGCCCAGCAGCTGGAAGCGGCCATCGCGCAGGGCCGGCTCGCCCCCGGCAGCCTCCTCGGCAACGAGATCGAGCTCGCGGCCCGGCTCGGCCTGTCCCGGCCCACCGTCCGCCAGGCCATCCAGTCACTGGTCGACAAGGGCCTGATGGTCCGCCGCCGCGGCGTCGGCACCCAGGTCGTGCACAGCAGGGTCCGCCGCCCGCTCGAACTGAGCAGTCTGTACGACGACCTGGAGGCGGCGGGCGGGCACCCCACGACCCGCGTCCTGCGCAACACCGTCGAACCCGCCGGAGCCGACATCGCCGACGCCCTCGGAATCGAGGCGGGGACCGACGTACACCTCGTCGAACGGCTGCGGTACGCGCACGACGAGCCGCTGGCACTCCTGCGCAACCACGTACCCCTCGGGATCGTCGACCTCGACACCGCACGGCTGGAGACCACCGGTCTCTACCGGATGATGCGGGGCGCCGGCATCACCCTGCACAGCGCCCGCCAGACCGTCGGCGCCCGGCTCGCCACCGCAGAGGAGGCGGCCGGACTCGCCGAGACGGAAGGGGCCGCCGTACTGACGATGGAGCGCACCACCTTCGACGACACCGGGCGCGCGGTCGAGTTCGGCTCCCACGTCTACCGGGCCTCGCGCTACTTTTTCGAATTCCAGCTGCTCGTACGGTGACGACGGCCTCACGGCCCCGTTGACGTCTCGTACCGCCGGCGCTAGAACTCATCCAGCCGCACTCGGGCGGCCGGGAGAGAAGGCGGACCCACCATGCGTACCTCTCGCAAGGCGGCAACCCTGATCGCCGCGGCCGCCACCCCGCGGATGAAGAACGTCATCGGCGGCGGAAGGCCGGTGCTCACCGGCCCGGCGATCGTCACCGCCGACGACGTACCGGAGCCGGACGAACACACCGCGCGCGGCACCCGATGCCCCTCCCGCGCACCGCCGCGCACACCCGGTGCCCGCGCACCCGCCCCGCCCCTGCCGGGCGGCGCCGTCGGCGGCTCGGGGATACTTGGCCAGCCGGGCAGGGCGTGAATCGTCCCCGGCCACACCAAAGAGCACAGCGAGCAGCACAAGAAGGGCATGGCGTCGTGGCAAGGGTTCGGACAGGGGTACGTGCGATGGGCGCCGTGCTTGCGGCGGTGCTGGCGGCTTCCCTCGTGGGATGCAGCAGCACCGGCGGCAAGCGGGCGGAGGAGCGCGCGGCCCGGGCTGCCGCCGAGGGCCGGTCCGCGGTGACCACGCCCCGCTGGACCTTCGCCATGGTCACCCACTCGGGCGACGGCGACACCTTCTGGGACATCGTTCAGAGCGGTGCGAAGCAGGCGGCCGTCAAGGACAACATCAAGTTCCTGTACTCGCACAACGACGAGGCGCAGCAGCAGGCCCAGCTCGTCCAGGCCGCCATCGACCAGAAGGTCGACGGGCTGATCGTCACGCTCGCCAAGCCCGACGCGATGAAGGACGTCGTCGCCAAGGCGACCAAGGCCGGCATCCCGGTGATCACGGTGAACTCGGGCTCCGCGGAGTCCAAGCAGTTCGGCGCGCTCACCCACATCGGCCAGGACGAGTCCATCGCGGGCGAGGCGGTCGGCGACGAGCTCAACGCACGGGGCCGCAAGAAGGCCCTGTGCATCCTGCACGAGCAGGGCAACGTCGGCCACGAGCAGCGCTGCGCCGGAGCGAAGAAGACGTTCGACGGGCAGATGCAGAACCTCTACGTCGAGGGCACCAACATGCCCGACGTCCAGGCGTCCATCGAGGCCAAGCTCCAGGCCGACAAGAACATCGACGCGGTCGTCACCCTCGGGGCGCCGTTCGCGGACGCCGCCGTCAAGGCGAAGAAGACCGCGGGCAGCAAGGCCGAGATCGACACCTTCGACCTGAACGCGAAGGTCGCCGCCGCCCTCCAGGACGAGACCCTCGGCTTCGCGGTCGACCAGCAGCCCTACCTCCAGGGGTACGAGGCCGTCGACCTGCTCTGGCTGTACCGCTTCAACGGCAATGTGCTCGGCGGCGGCCGCCCGGTCCTCACCGGACCGCAGATCATCACCTCGAAGGACGCCGCCGAGCTGGCGGAATACACGCGGCGGGGGACCCGATGAGCACCGTCACCGGCCCACCCGCCCCGGCCGCGGCCGACGAGCGGCTGCTGCGCACCTCACCGCTGCGCAGACTGCTCGGCCGCCCCGAGCTCGGCTCGGTGGTCGGCGCCGCGGCCGTCTTCATCTTCTTCTCGATCGTCGCCGACAGCTTCCTGCGCGCCTCCAGCCTCGGCACGGTGCTGTACGCGGCCTCCACCATCGGGATCATGGCCGCGCCGGTGGCGTTGCTGATGATCGGTGGCGAGTTCGACCTCTCCGCCGGTGTCCTGGTCACCAGTTCCGCGCTGATCTCGTCGATGTTCAGCTACCAGATGACGGCCAACGTCTGGGTCGGTGTCCTGGTGTCGCTGCTGGTCACGCTGGCCATCGGGGCGTTCAACGGATTCATGCTGACCCGTACCAAACTGCCGAGCTTCATCATCACGCTCGGTACGTTCCTGATGCTGACCGGCCTCAATCTGGGCTTCACCAAGCTGATCAGCGGGACGGTGTCGACGAAGTCCATCGGCGACATGGAGGGCTTCGAATCGGCCCGTCAGGTCTTCGCCTCGCAGTGGACCATCGGCGGCGTCGAGTTCAAGGTCACCATCCTGTGGTGGGCCGTGCTCGTCGCGATCGCCACCTGGATCCTGCTCCGCACCCGCTTCGGCAACTGGATCTTCGCGGTCGGCGGCGAGGCCGACGCGGCCCGCGCGGTCGGCGTCCCGGTGATCCGTACCAAGATCGGGCTCTACCTCGGGGTCGCCTTCGCCGCCTGGGTTTCCGGGCAGCATCTGCTGTTCTCGTACGACGTGGTGCAGTCCGGCGAGGGCGTCGGCAACGAGCTGATCTACATCATCGCGGCCGTCATCGGCGGCTGCCTGATCACCGGCGGCTACGGTTCCGCGATCGGCTCCGCGGTCGGTGCCTTCATCTTCGGCATGACCAGCAAGGGCATCGTGTACGCGGAGTGGAACGCGGACTGGTTCAAGTTCTTCCTCGGAGCCATGCTGCTCCTGGCCACCCTGCTCAACGCATGGGTACGCAAGCGCGCGGAGGCGACGACATGACGGCCCCCCAGGCACCGGCCGACGGGCAGACGCCCCACCGGGCGCTCGTCGAGCTGGACCACGTCAGCAAGTTCTACGGCAACATCAAGGCGCTCCAGGACGTCTCGCTGGAGGTCCACGCGGGGGAGATCTCCTGTGTCCTCGGCGACAACGGCGCAGGCAAGTCCACCCTGATCAAGATCATCGCGGGGCTGCACCGGCACGACGCGGGAACCTTCCTCATCGCCGGCGAGGAAACCACCCTCGCCAACCCGCGCGACGCGCTGGACCGCGGCATCGCCACGGTCTACCAGGACCTGGCAGTCGTTCCCCTGATGCCGGTCTGGCGGAACTTCTTCCTCGGCTCCGAGCCGACCACCGGCGCGGGCCCCTTCAAGCGTCTCGACGCACGGCTGATGCGCGAGACGACCCGCTCCGAGCTGCTGCGCATGGGCATCGACCTGCGCGATGTCGACCAGCCGATCGGCACGCTCTCCGGCGGCGAGCGCCAGTGCGTCGCCATCGCGCGGGCCGTGTATTTCGGCGCGAAGGTCCTCGTCCTGGACGAGCCGACCGCCGCGCTCGGCGTCAAGCAGTCCGGGGTCGTCCTCAAGTACGTCGCGGCCGCCCGCGACGCCGGTCTCGGCGTGGTCCTCATCACGCACAACCCCCACCATGCGTATCTCGTCGGTGACCGGTTCGTCCTGCTCAAGCGGGGCGCCATGGCCGGCAGCCACACCCGGTCGAGCATCACGCTGGACGAACTGACCCGCCAGATGGCGGGCGGCAGCGAGCTGGAGGAGCTCGGCCACGAGCTGGAGCGGGCCCCGGGACCGACCCATCTCGGCGGCCACCCGGTCACCGACGACCCGCAGTAGCCCGGACCGGCACCGACCCGGCCGAAGGTTCCGCCGACCGCACGGCCCCCGGCAGTGGCAGAATCGAGCCCGACGGGCGCCGTCCGCCGCCGGGAGCTCCGCTCCGGCCCCCCAGACCCCGCAGGGACGATGAGCACGTACCGCGACCTCACACACCGCGGCTCCGCCCGCGCCACCGTCCTGCGGACCGTGGGCACCCGGGAGCGGCGCTCGCACCTCACGGCGCCGCGGGTACCCACCGTCGGCATCGACATCGGGGGTACGAAGGTGATGGCCGGCGTCGTCGACGCCGACGGCAACATCCTGGAGCAGTTGCGCACCGAGACGCCGGACAAGTCCAAGAGCCCCAAGGTCGTCGAGGACACCATCGTCGAGCTGGTCCTGGACCTGTCCGACCGGCACGACGTGCACGCCGTCGGCATCGGGGCGGCCGGCTGGGTCGACGCGGACCGCTCCAAGGTGCTGTTCGCCCCGCACCTCGCCTGGCGCGACGAACCGCTGCGCGACGCCCTCGCCTCCCGCCTCGTCGTTCCCGTCATGGTCGACAACGACGCCAACACCGCCGCCTGGGCGGAGTGGCGCTTCGGAGCGGGCCGCGGCGAGGACCACCTCGTCATGATCACGCTCGGTACCGGCATCGGCGGCGCGATCCTGGAGGACGGCCAGGTCAAGCGTGGCAAGTACGGAGTCGCCGGTGAGTTCGGCCACATGCAGGTGGTGCCCGGCGGGCACCGCTGCCCGTGCGGGAACCGCGGCTGCTGGGAGCAGTACAGCTCCGGCAACGCCCTCGTCCGCGAGGCCAAGGAGCTGGCCGCGGCCGACTCCCCGGTGGCGCACGGCATCATCGAGCGGGTCAACGGCAACATCCCCGACATCACCGGGCCGCTCATCACCGAACTGGCCCGCGAGGGCGACGCGATGTGCGTCGAGCTCCTCCAGGACATCGGGCAGTGGCTCGGCGTCGGCATCGCCAATCTGGCCGCCGCGCTCGACCCCTCCTGCTTCGTCATCGGAGGCGGCGTCAGCGCCGCCGACGACCTGCTGATCGGCCCCGCCAGGGACGCCTTCAAGCGTCACCTCACCGGCCGCGGCTACCGCCCCGAGGCCCGGATCGCGAAGGCGCAGCTCGGCCCGGAGGCGGGTATGGTCGGCGCCGCCGACCTGGCCCGGCTGGTGGCCCGCAGATTCCGCCGCACCAACCGTCGTCGCGTCGAGCGGTACGAGCGGTACGCGCAGATCTACGACCAGGCCGCGAGCACCATCCGTATCACGCGCAACACTCGCACCTCCTAGGGATCTCCACAGACATGACCACAGCCGAGCACCCCGTCCTGCCGCGCCCGTCCTCGCCGCCCGACGACACAAGGCCGCCGCAGGACCGGCGCCGGATGATCCGCCGCCGTCTCGTCACGGCGACCATCATCGTGCTGCTCATCGGCATCCCGGCCGGCTACCTGCTGATCTCCGCGGGCCAGAGCCGCCGCTCCGGCCAGAACAAGGAGGCCGAGGCCTCCGCGCAGGGGCTCCGGGAGGGCTGGCCGTCCCGGGTGCAGCGCCGGATCTTCGAGCTGCCGATGCCCGGCAACGCGCTGGACGTGCAGTACTACGAAACCAACAACTGGAAGACCAGCCGCCTGTACGTGGAGTTCCGTACCACGTCCGCCGGGCTCGACCGGTTCCTGAGCCGGATGGGCAGCGGCCGCGCCGAGCTGGCGACGGGCAAGGTCAGCATCGGCTCCCGCGACCAGGAGATCACGGGCTGGAGCTTCGCCCCGGACATCCAGTGGGCGGGAACCAAGCACACCAACAAGGACCCGCGGCCGGATCAGGACATCACCGTGAACATGACCGATCCGATGAACCCTGTCGTGTATGTCGTCTCCGCGGCGACCCCCTGACCCGGAGCCGACAGGCCGCTCACCAACCTGGAGCGAGTGAGCGACGCCAGTGACACGAATACCCCGCAGCCCGTGCACACCCCGCAACCCGCGCAGCCGGTCGCGGTTCCGGTCCCAGCGCCGCAGACCGCGCAGACCGTCCCGGTCCCGGAGCCCGCGCAGCCCGTGCAGCCCGTGCAGCAGAGCCGGCCCGCGCATGACGCCGCACCGCCGGCACACAACACGCGCTTGACGGGCTTGGGAATCCACGGTCGGGCACGGTGCTGGACCCAGTGGGCCGAAGCGGCCTTGGACCGGGACAGCAGCACCACCTTCCCGTCGGCTCCCGCCGTCGCGCGTCCCGCGTACGGCGGGGCTACGGGGTCGGCGCCGGGGGGATCGTGGGAGGGTCAGGCTCCGACGGAGAGCGACCCCCAACTCAGGCCGAGCGTTTCCCAGTCCGGCACGACCTTCCGAAGCCCCCGGAGAATGACAGACCAGAAGCTCCTACCCATCACGTGCCTCCGGTTCGTACCTTCGCTGGTTGCCGGCACAATGATCGACCGGCGGCGGCCGGCCTGTCAGTCGAGCAGGCCGGCCAGTTCGCGCCACTGGTGGTGCGGCAGCACATCAGGCCGGGTGCCGATCGCGGACAGCGAGACGTGGTCGGCACCCGCGTTCAGGTGCTCCCTGACCCGGGTGGCGATCTCGTCCCGGCCGCCCCGGACGACCAGAGAGCGGACCAGTCGCTCGGCGTCAGGGCCCGCGAGGTCGACCGAGTAGCCGAGTCCGCTCAGCATGTCCGCCCGGTTGGGCAGCGACTCCGCCACGTGGGACCAGGCCTTCTCCCGCGTCGTCCGGTCCTGGGGGCCGAGCAGCACGGCCTGGAACACCCCCAGGAACGCATCCGGGCCCATCCGGGCCCGGGCGCGCGCCGTGTGCTCGACCGGCATGCCGAAAGGCACGGCGCCGGAGGTACGTTCGGCCGCCAGCCCGAGCATCTTGGTGCCGACGGCACCGATCACCCGCGGGTGCTGCTTCGGCGCCCCGGGCGGGCCGAACGGGGTGGCGTCCATCCGGTCGAGGTAGTCGCGCATGGTGGGCACGCGCGGGCCGAACGACAGTCCGCGGATCTTCTCCACGAACCAAGGGTGGCTGATCCCGAGGCCGAGTACGAACCGGTCGCCGAAGGACTCGTGCAGCGTTCGCTGCGCCTGTGCATCGAGGCGGACCGGCCCGAGCCAGGCCCCGGCGAGGTGCTCGTCCGGGTGCGGGCGGCCTCGGTGAACTTCGGCGAGACCAAGCTCCGTACCGGAGTGGCGAAGGCCGCTCCGCTGCCGTTCACCCTGGGATCCGACTTGTCGGGAACCGTCGAGGCAGTCGGCCGGGGAGCCACTCGCTTCCAGCCCGGCGACGAGGTGTACGGCGTCCAGTTCATCGGCACCTACGCGGAGTACGTCGCCGTCCAGGAAGGCGGATTGGCTCCGAAACCCGACGAGCTCGACCACGTCCGGGCCGCCGCGCTGCCGGTGGCCGGCCTCACCGCTCTCGCTGCGGTCGAGGAGGCGGACTGCGGGCCCGGGCAGCGCATCCTGATCCATGCGGCGGCGGGTGGAGTCGGTCACATCGCCGTCCAACTGGCTAAAGAGAAAGGGGCGTTCGTGCTCGCTACAGCGCGCGCGGGCAAGCACGAGTTCTTGCATGAGCTCGGCGCCGACGAGATCATCGACTACACGACAACGGACTTCACGCAGGCCGCCCGCGCGGTGAACGTGGTGTTCGACTTGGTGGGCGGAGCCTACGGCCCCCGGTCGCTCGATTCGTTGCGGCCCGGCGGACTGCTGCTGAGCGCGGTGCTCGATCCCGGCCTGGACGAGAACGAGGCCGAGAAGCGTGGAATGCGCTACAAGTGGGTATCGCTCCGCCCCACGAGGGCCGAACTGGAGAAGATCAACACACGCTGGGCTTCGGTGCTGTGACCGTCGTGCTGCTGGCGGCCTTCGTGGCACGCCAAGCGAAGGCGAAGACGCCGATCCTGCCCCTGTCGATCCTCAAGACCCCGAACCTGGCGGGGGCGAACCTGGTGCTCGCCATGATGCTGGCGGGCATGTTCGGTTACCTGTTCCTCGGGTCGCTCTACCTCCAGTACGTCCTGAATTACAACCCGCTGAACATCGGTCTCGCCTTCCTCCCGGTGGCCGTCGCGATCGGGCTCTTCTCACTCATCGTCTCGCCGCGGCTCAACATGCGCTTCGGCATGAAGGCGGTACTAATCCCCAGCCTGGCCAGCATCGCGGTCGGTCTCGCTCTGCTCGGTCGCGCACCCGTCGGCGGCCACTACGTCTCCGACGTACTGCCGGCGCTGCTTCTGCTGGGTATTGGCGGCGGTCTGGCCTTCCCGGCCCTCGTCCAACTCGCGATGTCCGGCGCCCGGCCGGAGGACTCCGGGCTGGCCTCCGGCATCAACAACACGATGCAGCAGGTGGGCGGGGCCCTCGGACTGGCGGTGCTGGCGACCCTGGCGGCCTCCCGGACGCGTAGTGCGGCGGCTGACGGTCAGGACACCGCGGCCTCCCTGGTGTCGGGCTACCACCTGGCCTTCGCCGTGGCCTCGGGCATCGTCGTCGCGGGCCTGGTGGTGGCGGCCATCGTGCTGCGCAAGCCGGCCGCACCGGTACCGGCACCGGCCGCCGTGCCGGACGACGGGACGGCGGCCCTGCTCCAGCGCGACATCGCCGACAACCGCGCCGGCTGACCGTTCCGAGCGCGGTGGTACCGGTGGCCCCCGCCGCCGGTACCACCGCTCGCACGATCCGGTGAAGAGTCCCGGCGACGAGAGCCGGTGAACTCAGCCGCTCGCGACCCGCACCCCGCTGATCCTCTGGGGTGTACCAGGGTGTCGGCCCTCAGCGGTCCGGGCCTAACGTTCCTATGTTTCAGATGAGTTCAGCAGTACAGCCTGGAGGAGTGTTGTGAACCAAGAATCGCGTCTTCGCAATGGAGACCTCGCGACCACCGGACAGGGGGTCGGCGGGAAGGTCCGCTGGGACGAGCTGACCGGCCTGGTCAGGGGGACCGTCGTCCTGCCCTCCGACGAGGGATACGCCTTTGCCAAGCAGGGGATTCTCGAATACTTCGACTTCATATCCCCGCGGGCGATCGTCTACTGCGAGTCGGCCGCGGACGTGAGCGCCACCGTCCGCTTCGCGGGTCGGCACGGCATCCCCGTCCGGCCTCGCAGCGGCGGTCACAACCTGGCCGGCTGGTCCACCGGCGAGGGCATCGTCATCGATGTGTCCCGCCTGAACGGGATAAAGGTCGGCCACTCGACGATACGTATCGGACCGGGTGCGCAGTCGATCGACGCGTTGACCGAACTGGCCCGGCACGGCAAGCAGATCATTACCGGCACCTGTCCGACGGTGTGCGCGGGCGGCTACCTCTCCGGAGGTGGAATCGGCCTCCAGACAAGGAAGTTCGGAATCGGAAGCGACCGTGTGGTGGCGGCGCGGGTGGTGCTCGCCGACGGCCGGGAGATACGCGTCTCCGCCACCGAACACCCTGATCTTTACTGGGCGATACGGGGTGGAGGCGGCGGTGTCTTCGGCATAGTCGTCGAGTTCGAGGTGGCTCCGATCGACGCGCCCACCATGGTCTACTTCAACACCATGTGGCCTTGGGAGAAGGCCCTCGAAGTGGTGACCGAGTGGCAGGAATGGTGCTCGCGCGGTTCGGTCGACCTCGGGTCGGTCCTCAGCATCCTGGTCCTCGACGGGGCGGCCGACGACGAGCCGATGGTACAGATCAACGGCGGCTACCACGGCAGTGAGACCGAAATCGGGACGGCCCTGGACGAACTCGCCGCTGTCGTCGGTGTCGCTCCGCTGCTCCGGACCGTGGAGGAACTCCCCTACGACCAGGCGATGAAGCACGTGTACGGCTGCGAGACCATCACCGTCAAGGAGTGCCACCGGGAGGGCACCAGTCCCGAAGCGGTGCTTCCGCGCCAGCCGTTCATGCATGAGCGGACCAGGCTGCTGGGACACCCGACGGGCGCCGCCGCGGCCAAGGAACTCCTGGAGGCCTTCGGCGCCGACCTCCGGGAAGGGCAGGGCCGCAACCTCTATTTCATGGCACTCGGCGGTGTGGCCAACCAAGTGGGCCGCAGCGACACCGCGTATGTCCACCGGGACGCGGAATTCTTTGTGGCCTGTGCCTCTCTGCTGTTCACGCCGTCTCCCAGCCCCGAGGAGGTGCGGGCGGCGGAGGTATGGCCGGCCCGCGCCTACGAGGTGATCGACCCGCTCTCTACCGGGGGGACCTACCTCAACTTTCCCAACCCCGACGTGGACGACTGGCAGACGGCCTACCACGCCGAGAACTATGCCCGGCTGGCCGAGGTGAAACGCTCCTACGACCCGGGGAACTTCTTCGGGCACGCGCAGAGCGTCAGCGGCTGAGGACGCCGGCCGTCCCGGGCCGTCCGGAGCTCTCCGCGGGGACGGCGGAGAGGCCCACCGCCCGGCTCGGCACGGTCTGGGAACTCACCGGATGCCCCACGGCGGGAGCCGTGGGGCATCCACATGCGTCCGGGGGCGTAGGTCAGACCCTTCGTCCCCGTCCGGCCTCCTTCTCAGCACCCGATGATGGGGTCTGTACGGTCAACGGCTCTGTCCCGTAATCGGCTCTGTCCCGTAATCGGTGGTAACGAAGGGTGACGGCCGTCGTTGTTCTGGTGTGAGTGATGTCAACGAGCTTGTGAGTGTGGTGTTTTCGGGGCTGTCAGCCCTCGTTGTCGAGGGTGTACAGGACGATGGCGAGGTCATCCGGGTGTCTGCGCGGACCCGGGACGATCCGGTGCCGTGCCCGGCATGCGGGGCGCCGACGGCCAAGGTGCACGGCCTGCACGGCCGGACGCTCGTGGACGTGCCGGTGGACGGGCGGCGGGTCGTGGTGTCGGTGCGGGTTCGGCGTCTGGTCTGCCCGGTGCTGGGATGTCCGCGGCAGACCTTCCGCGAACAGGTGCCGGGCCTGGTGGAGCGCTACCAGCGCCGTACCCCACGCCTGGTCCGCCAACTCGGCTTCGTAGTCAAGGAGTTAGCTGGCCGGGCGGGTGCCCGCCTGTCCCGTGCCTGGGGCTGCGGCATCTCTCGTTCGACGGCTCTGCGCCTGCTCACGCGCCTGCGGACACCACCGCCACGTGTGCCGCGGGTGATCGGCGTCGACGACTTCGCCCTCAAGCGCCGGCACCGCTACGCCACCGTGATCATCGACGCCGAGACCGGCGAGCGGATCGACGTCCTGCCCGACCGCACCGCCCCGACCCTGGTCACCTGGCTGCGCGAGCATCCCGGGGTCGAGTACGTGTGCCGGGACGGCTCCGCCACCTACGCTGAGGCCATTCGCCAGGCTCTGCCCGAAGCGGTGCAGGTCAGCGACCGGTGGCAGTGCGCCATGAGGCGTCTTGTCTTATCCCCGATTCAGTCGGGATGAATTTGGAGGGAGATTCTTGGGTCCGATGGCTTACCTAATCCGGAAACGGTGATGGGACCGTAGCATGCCAGGAAATCGACGGCTGGGCTCAGGCATTAGGGACGGGGCGTCGAGGGACCCGCGTGGCAAGGTGAAAGCTGGATTGCCTGAACCCTAATCCCCAGAAGATTGAAGGTCGAATCCGTCGGAAAGATGCCTGACACCGACGCCGCACCCTGCGACGGCTTTATGCCATGGTCGACGCAACCTCCGGAGTGCGGAGCGATGCCCAGCGAGGGCATTCAAGGGGATGAGTGGGGCACCTAAACCACGCTAGAACGTACGACAAGGACGAACATGGGATCGCCTAATGGAAGAGATCTTCCTATGGCGACGGAGGCCCCGTAGTAGTCGCCGGAGTCACGACCGGCCAAGGAGGACGGGAAAGCCGTCCGCATCGGGCGAAGGGGGCCAGGTGATCGGGCACTCAAGACTCGGGAGGTATGCGTAATGCAGAGCGCCGAAACGGTGCTGAGTGTCCTCCGCGAACGCGGCAGGCGTGGCCTGCTGTGCGACGAACTATATCGACAGCTCTTCAATCCGCAGTTGTATCTGCTGGCCTACGGGCGTCTGTATTCCAACAAGGGATCAATGACACCTGGGGTCAACGGGGAGACCGTGGACGGCATGTCGCTGGGTAAGATCGAGCACGTCATCGACGCGCTGCGCCACGAGCGTTATCGATGGAGCCCAGCTCGCAGGGTCTACATCCCGAAGGGTCGGGGCAGCACGAAGCTGCGTCCGCTCGGCCTGCCTCCCTGGAGTGACAAGCTCGTCGGCGAGGTGATCCGTCTGTTGCTTGAGGCGTATTACGAGCCGACGTTCTCTAACTCCTCTCACGGTTTCCGTCCCCGCAGGGGCTGCCACACCGCATTACGTGATGTGGCCAACACCTGGACGGGGACAGTCTGGTTGATCGAGGGAGACGTCGCCCAGTGTTTCGACCGGCTTGACCATTCGGTCATGCTCCGGATTCTGGGCGAGAGAATCCACGACAACCGATTCATGCACCTGGTGCACAACATGCTCAAGGCCGGATACATGGAGGACTGGATCTGGAACGCGACGCACAGCGGAAGCCCGCAAGGCGGAGTTGTTTCACCGATCTTGTCAAATATCTACCTGCACAAGTTGGACGAGTTTGTCGAGAAGGTTCTGATCCCGAAATACACCCGGGGCAGGATCAGGAAGCCGAGCCGCGCCTTCTTCGAGGTGTGGAACGCTATGCGGCGCGCCCGCAAGCGCGGTGACCGCACCGAAGTGCGGGATCTACGCAAGCAACTCCGCAGTATTCCCAGCCAGGATACTCAGGATCCCGGCTACCGGAGGCTGCGATATGTGCGCTACGCCGACGATACCCTGCTCGGGTTCGCCGGACCGAAGGTAGAAGCCGAGGAAATCAAGGAGCGTCTGGCGCAATTCCTGCGTGACGAACTCAAGTTGGAATTGTCGCCGGAGAAGACGCTCATCACGCATGCCCGCACCGAGGCAGCGAGGTTCCTCGGCTACGACATCACCGTGCACCACAACGACCGCAAGATCACCGGCGGACGGCGCTCCGTCAATGGGGTCATCAGATTGCGCGTCCCTCGTTCGGTGGTATCTGCCAAGCAGGCCCAGTACATGGAGCGCGGTAAACCCGCGCGTCGGCCCGAACTGCTGAACCAAGACGACCACGTCATCCTCAGCACCTACGGGTCGGAGTACCGCGGCATCGTCCAGTACTACCTGATGGCCGGCGACGTCTTTCGACTCGCCCGGCTGCAATGGGTCATGGAGACCTCGATGCTGATGACGCTCGCCAACAAGCACCGCTCGTCGGTGTCGAAAATGGCCCGCAAGTACGCGGCGACCATCGAGACACCGCACGGGCTACGCAAGTGCTTCGAGGCACGCGTCGAACGCGTCGGCAGGAAGCCACTGGTTGGACGGTTCGGCGGGATCCCGCTGCGGCGGGAGAAGAAGACGGTCATCACCGACCGTCGGCTGGCCCCGGTCAACATCAAACGCAAGGAGCTGGTCACCCGGCTTCTCGCCGGGCGGTGCGAGTCATGCGGGCGCGTCGACGCGGTGGAAGTTCACCACGTCGCCAGGCTCGCGGACCTCGGAAGATCGGGAACCCGGCCGCCGTGGGCAGATCTCATGGCCGCGAGGCACCGCAAAGCCCTTGTGGTCTGCGGAAGTTGTCACGCGGGCATCCACGGCAAGAAGCCTGTCTCAGCACTCACGGAGTAATCACTGGAGAGCGACGTGCGGTGACAAGTCGCATGCGTCGTTCGGGCTGGGGGCCGTTGGAGAAGGGCCTGCACAGCAGGTACCTCGCCGACGGCCCACCAGTACCCTCTGGTCCAACCTGTGCGGCAAGGTCCTGGCCGAAGTCCGCTCCCACGCGGCCTGCTGGGCAACCGCCGTGAACCCCGCCCGGTCGGTCCACGGCATGGAGTTGCTTCACATGCCCGTGTGTGAAGGAGCGTAGAAACGATCCCAGCGTGGACGGGGCCCGGACCCCGGCAAACAGGCGGCCCATCGCGCCATGCCGCAGGCGGTCCATGTCATTGATGCTGTCGGCGCCCGCGGCCATGCCGCCCACCAGTGACATCAGTTTCGCCGCTGGGAAGGCGCCGGTGCCGTCCTTCGATGCGGGCAGCCTGATGAGCTCGTCGGCCAGAGTTGGCAGACCGCACCGCTCGGCCAGCCGCATCACCGGCTCCAGCCCGCCGTACGCGATCAGGTTCGGGTCATCGAACGCGGATGAGACAGCCGTCGCGGCATGGGAAGATTGCATCTCGGAAGTGCCTTGCCGATCGTGCCTGATGTGGCCCTAGAGAAACCCCATCATCGCAGGGCACAAGGCACTTCTTCGTTTCCGGAAGAACGATCCACAGGCGTCATGCCGGTGGATCCGGGTTCAGGCGGCCCAGCGCGTCGAGGGACCTCAGAAAGAGGTCCTCGGTGCGGACGGCCGCCACTTTCACCGTGCCGATGCTTGGAGCGAGAACCGCGAATTTCGTATACCCCGCTGAAAGCCGCATGATGAGCGGTTTGCCATGTGCGGCCGATTTCCAAACAGGCGTCGGCTCCGTTCCACTCTGGTGGCTGCGGGAGTCTCGGGCGGGATGTCATCATGCCTGTGGGGCCTACCGGTGCCTCCACTCACTCCTTTTCTTCGTCTCCTTTCTCCTCGTCGTCCTCTTCCCAGTGGACTACTGCTCGCTAAAGCCAGGTGGTTCTCGACGACGCGAGCCTGTCCCCGTAAGCACTGGCCGTCGCCAGTGTGTTCCGAGCCTCGGCGGGTACCCGAAAGAACATGTCCGTTACAAAGACAAGTGTCCTCGTTCTGGACTGCGCGGAGCCCGAAGCCCTGGCGGGGTTCTACGCGTCACTGCTCGATGCGGAAATCCAGGTGGTGAGCGATCCTGATTTTGTGGAACTTGTCGGCCACAAGGCGTGCACCTGGCAATCCGCCGGGACCACGGCTACGACCCTCCCGGCCGGCTGCGGCCGGATGACGCCCGGCAGGCGCATCTTCGGATACTCGTCGCACACGGTGATCCGGACGAGGCGGAACGAGAAGGGGTGAGTCTCGGGATGCCGATGGAGGCGAAGGCCGGCGGTGCGCTGCGAGGCGTTCGCTTGCGCCGACCCCGCCGGGCACTCCTTCTCCCTCGCGGTGCCCCCACGGAACGAGCCGACGGGCCGAGGAGAGGAAGGACCATGAAGCTGCCGGAGACCCGGGGTGAGGTGTCTGCCGCCCTGATCGAGGCGCTCGGCCGGGAACCGGGTCGGCGCAGGCTGCCGGACACGTCCCTGGTAGCGGGCGGCGACCCGTACGGCGATGACCTGCAGCTCGCCCTGTACCTCTGCTACGAGTTGCACTACCGCGGCTTCGACGGTGTGGACGGCGCCTGGGAGTGGGATCCGGAACTGCTCAGGGTGCGTGCCGAGCTGGAGCGTGGGTTCCTGGCGGCTCTGCGCGCTGATGTGCCGATGGCGGAGGATGTCGGCAGCGCGCTGGAGGAACTCGTTCTGGAGCCGGTGGACGCCGAGGGCCCGTCGTACTTTCTGCGGGACGAGGGCGAGCTGTGGCATCTGCGCGAGTACGCCGCACACCGCTCGCTTTACCACCTCAAGGAGGCCGATCCGCACGTGTGGGTGATTCCGCGCCTGACGGGCCGGGCCAAGGCAGGAATGGCCGCTGTGGAGTACGACGAATTCGGAGCGGGACGGGCGGAACAGGTCCACTCGAAGCTGTTCGCCGATCTGATGGCGGATCTCCACCTGGACACCTCGTACGGGCACTACCTCGACGCCGGATCGCGGCAGATGCTCGCGACCGTCAACCTCATGTCGCTCTTTGGACTCCACCGCTCACACCGTGGTGCGCTGGTCGGTCACTTCGCCTCGGTGGAGATCACGTCGCCACCAGCGTCGCGGCGCCTCGCTCAGGCGTTGGAGCGGGCCGGTGCCGGGCCTGCTGCGGTCCACTTCTACGCGGAGCATGTGGAGGCCGACGCCGTGCATGAGCAACTGGTACGGCATGAGGTCGTCGCCGGCCTGCTCCAGGAGGAGCCGGATCTGGCACCGGACGTCGCGTTTGGTATCGCGGCCACCGGATGGTTGGAAGGCCGGCTCGGGGAGCAGTTGCTCGGCGCGTGGCGAGGCGGCGAGTCCTCACTCCGTGTGCCGCTCTGAGGTCGGCGGTGGGGTTTTCGGCTTCTTCCGGCCTCGGTGGCTCGTGTCGCACCAAGGGAAGATGAGGCTTCGTCGGCAGGTACACAGTGCGACGACAGGACGGTCCGAGCGGACAAGGGTGCCGTCCTTCTGGACCACTTCGACGGGCCCCTCCACGAGCATGGGTCCGCCCGGCTCCTGCATGACGTGCCGTGCAGGTGCCCGAGGGGCCGATTCGGGTTCAGTGCGGCCGTTCTGCACGGATCACCACCAGTTCCTCTTTGTCCTGGCCGGGCTCGATCAGGCCCTGAGCCTCCAGCCAGCCGGCCCGTTCACGCAGGACAGGCCCGAACGGAACTGACCGGCGGTCGGTCACGATGGCGTCCAGTCCGGCTTCAGCCAGCCGCGCTGCGGTCATCGCCGGGCCGCTCAGCGCGGACTGGACCGCGAGCAGCACGCCCCCGGGGCGCAGTAGAGCGGGGACCTTGGCACAGAGCTGGTCGAGCACCGCCCGGCCGTCGATCCCCGCCTCCCAGGCTCGAGCAATACCGCGATGGGCCATGCGAGCGTTCGCGGACGGTACGTACGGCGGGTTCGCCAGCACCAGGTCGAATCTCAAGCCGGTCACAGGCTCCGTCAAGTCGCCGCGGCTGGTCCGGATCACCCGTGCATACCCGGACAGCAGTGCGTTAAGTCGTGTCGTGAACACCGCCGCGGCCGACGTGTCGATGGCGGTCACGCGGGCGGCGCCGTAGCGGGCGGCGGCGATCGCCACTGCGCCGGTACCGGTACCCACGTCGAGTACCTCCGCTCCGGGTGACAGATGTTCGCGCCGCAGAGCGGATACCAGCATGGCTGTGTCTTCCTGTGGCGCGTAGACACCCGGAGGCTGGAGGAACTTCAATGTCGCGACCGACTTTCAGAGATCACGCAGGGCGGGCAGCCTCCCAGTTCGTGCGGCCGGACGACATCGCGGATTCCATCCCGTGCGGTGACGACGTCGGCATCTTTGTCGAGGCGGTGCGTGCCTACGCCGAGGCGGGCTTCACGGAGATCGCCCTGATTCAGGTCGACGGTGACCATCAGCAGCCCTCCCTCGACTGGGCGGAGAAGTCCCTGCGTGCCCACCACGTGCTCGTTGAGGTTCTCGTCGGAGCCGAGGAGCCGGAACCGCCCCTGGCACAACTGCTGCATCGTCATGGCCTTCTGAGCGACCACCGCAAGGTGGTAACGCACGGTGGGGCGCGTCACGACACCACTCGGCTCAAGGAGGTAACCCCGAGTCGATACGGCGGCACTTTCCTCAATGGGAGGCAGGATGAAAACCAGGTGAGGCAATCAGCCTCGGCGACCCGGCGATGCAATCGCCCGAAACCGCCGAACGTCAGCGAACTTTCACCGAGCAGCGAAACCTGACGCCTGGTGCCGGCCCGCGAGGCCAGCACCAAGCCGCGCCCCGGCGGCCGTGAAACCCGGATGAGGTCGCCCCGGGTACGTGGCCCACAATGCAGGTCCTACCGTCCGGACTTCTTCAGCCGCTCAGCCGCCTTTGCCGCGGTCTCCTGGGCCTTGCCCGTCAATTGCTCGCCGCGGCCCTCTGCCTGCATGCCCTTGTTGTCCGTAGCACCGCCGACGGTTTCCTTCAGCTTGCCCTTGACCTGCTTGGCCTTCGCCTTTGCCTTACCCATGACGCTTGTGCCCTTCACTGGGGGATGACGTATCCACCTTGCGCCGATCACTCTGAGGCCGCAATCGGTGAGGTGTCGCGCTCACGCCGCGTCTGGCTGAGGTTCGCTGGGGCCTGGTACGGACGGCCGCTGCGGGTCGTGTGGCACCGGATCCGGCCCACTGGGGATTGGCCCGGACCCCCTCACGGGAAGGTTCTGTGTGGTCAGCACCCTCGCCCTTTCTCACGTCGCTGCTTCGCACCATCCCAGCGGACCAACCGCAAGTTGGGCGAGGTCGCCTCGGAAGTGGTCCGCGGCAAGGGGACAGGCTCCTGGCGCCGCAGCCCCGGTGCGCGTGGCTGTGTCCAATCAAGCGACGATGGTGAGAACGAGCTTGATATGGAACCGGTCACGTGGTATCCGAATACGGAGAAGCCGTCGGTGAGCTGGTGTGCGCTGCCGGCGTTAGTGAGAACGCCGGCCACGGCGACGACTACCGCGGCGATCAGGATGACGAGCCCCAAGATGACGATCATGGCGTGCTCCGAGAATTTGCCGCGCACAACCACGCTAAGTCCGCAGAAGCCAGGGAGCGTCAGACCTCGACGTCAGGCTCGGCGACAAGCAGGTTGCGCGCTCCGCACCACCGCGTCACTTTCGGATCTTGGTGGTGTCGCGAGATTGGCGTCGGCTCGGCGGCTCGCCAGGGACGGCGCCGTTCGGGGTCGGTGGGTTCAGTCGGAGTCGGAGCGCGGTTCCTGCGGGTCGACCCCTGTGGATGCGGAGGCGTCCCGGGTGCCGCTGGGGCGTTGGGACCGACCCCTGGGGCCGGTGTCGTGCATGCCGCTCTCGCCGGATTTCCCGGCGCGTTCCTGACCTGGGCGATGTGTGCTCTTGACTGTGTTGCCGGGGACCTCCTCGGTTTCCTCCTTGGAGACCTTCCTGCCAGGGCCGGGCTTCGGCGCGTACTCATCGGGATGGTAGGACCGGTGCGCGCTGTCGTTGGCCTCCTGATGGGTCTCGTCCACATCCGACGCCCAGCCATGCTGGTGGGCGCCCTTGTGGCGGCTCGGTCCCTCGCCGTGCGAGGGCTGGGACGACCTCTCGTTCTTCGGCATGACCGGGCTTCCTTTCGAGTCTCCGCGACCGCGCGGATGCGGCGCAGTAGCCGACTCCAAGCGTAACTAAATAGAAAAATTCGGGCATTTGTTGCGTGCGAGTATGCGCTTATCGGCCGAGATCGTAGGAGCTCTGGGCGAAACAGTAAGAAGCTGCGGACGGAGATCGGCCGGTAGATTTACTGCGCCCCACCGAGTAGTCGACTTGTGTCCCAGCGCAGCGGCTGGCCCATCCCTGCTTCCACTTGCCCCTCATGTGCGCCAGCTCGCCTGGCTGCGCCTTGCTGAGCAGTGGTTCACCCAACTCGTGTGCAAGTAAGAGGCCTGCGTGCATCCACGCCTCGGTTTTCGCCGACCTCTCGCCCTTTTCCATGGCTGCGGTTCTCTTCCTCCCGCACTGCGCCCCAACTCCGCAGGGGCTCTGGGCAGGGGCACTTCGTACCACTCGTTGGACCACCCCGTCTCATGGTTCGCGCTTCTGATAAATCCCACTAAAACGAATATAATCCGACCAAAGAGTGCTAGGTGATCTCCTTCAGGGAGGAATAGCCCGATGACTGAGAACACCGGCGTAAAGCACGGCGGTGCGCCCGGCTCTCGCGGTCGGACGACCATCGCCGACGTGGTGGTAGAGAAGATCGCTGGGATGGCGGCACGCGATGTGCCCGGCGTCCATGCCCTGGGCAGTGGATTCGCGCGCTCGATGGGATCCATGCGGGAGCGGATGCCCGGCGCCGGTAGTGGCAAATCCGTCACGCGCGGGGTCAGCGTCGAGGTGGGAGAGGTGCAGGCGGCCATCGATCTGGAGATCGTCGTCGACTACGGCGTCTCCATCACGGACGTGGCCAGTGACGTACGCGAGAACGTGATCTCCGCAGTGGAGCGGATGACGGGCCTGGAAGTCGTGGAAGTCGATATCGCGGTCAGCGATGTGAAGCTGCCCGACGAGGAGGACGAAGAGGAACAGCGGCAGCGGGTTCAGTAGCCAACGGGGAGCAGCCCGCTTGAGCGAAGGAGCGCGTGATGAGCAAGGCTGTGATCGGCTTGATTGCCGGAATGGCACTGGGCTTCGCCGGATACTTCGGTGGCTTCTGGGCCTTCCTGCTCGTGCTGGCACTGGGCGCCGTCGGACTTGTCGCCGGGCGCTTGATGGAAGGTGATCTCGAACCGGGTGACTTCATCCGCCGCCGTGACGACCACCAGCGGATGCGCGATGACCGGCGACAGGCCCAGGGAGACTGGCGGCAGTGACCAGCGACGTCGATCGTCGTCCGGGCCTTCCTCGCGGGGAGCGGGGTGCGACCACCGTCTCCGACCGAGTCGTTGCGAAGATCGCTTCCCACGCGGCCCGCGAGGCGCTGAGCCGGTTCACCGAGTCGGCCGGCCACGTACCGCCCGACCGCCGCACACCACACGTGACGACGTCTGTGCGGCGGACACCGGAGCGAAACGAGGCAGGACGGGGCCGCGTTCCTGCCTATAGCCGTCCGGCCGTGCTCGGCGAAGTACGGATGCGCATCGCCGTGGAGCTGGGCTATCCGTCCGACATCGGGGCTCAGTGTGCTGCGGTGCGCCGCGAGGTCATCGAACGGCTCAGGACGTGGGCCGGTATGGACGTGTCCGAACTCGCGGTGTCGGTCGAGAGGCTGTACTCGGTGCACTCGCGGCATACGGACCGGGAGAGAGTGAGATGAGCGCGAACACCTGGCGGCAGCCGACCGGCGATGGCGACATTCCCCCTGGTACGGGACAGGCGACTACGTCCGCGGGCAATCCCCAAGGCAAGGGCTCGACGGCAGCGGTCCATAGAGCGGGCCGGCTGGCGCGCCGTTTCTGGTCCGCACGGCGGATCCCGGCAGTCATTGTGGCGTTGCTGTCCGTCGCAGCCATTGGGCTGCTCTTGTACGACGTGGTCTCGGTGCGGGCAGACCGGCCCGGGATGAGCTGGCGACGGCGGCTCGCCGAGGAACTGGCCACACGACCACTGCATGACATCTGGATGACCGTCGGGGCGGCAGTGGCGATGGCCCTTGGCCTGTGGCTTTTCCTGCTGGCGGTGACGCCGGGACTGCGCAGACTGCTACCCATGCGGCAGCCCACCGGAATCCCCAGAACAGGGGAGGTCCGCGCCGGGCTCGACCGCCACGCAGCCGCCCTGATTCTGCGCGACCGAGCCGTACGGGTGTCCGGTGTGCAATCGGCACGGGTCGATGTCGGCCGCCGGAAGGTCAGAGCCCGGGCACAGGCACATTTCCGCGATCTCAACGAGGTTCACGCGGATCTGGACGCCGCGTTGGGCGAAGCCGTACCGAACTTGGGTCTCGCCCGGCAGCCCACGCTGGACGTGCGCGTCCGGCGTCCGAAGAAGGGGTGAGGTGTCCCATGCTCAAGGCGGTGAACCGGGTGCTGCTGGGGCTGCTCGGCCTTGGACTGTTCGCCCTGGGGGGTGGCGTGCTGCTGGGTGGGCTGGATCTGCAGCGCCACTGGGGGTTCGACGTGCCGGGCTGGTGGCCCTTCCGAGGTCCGAACGATGTCGTGCTGGGCACCGAGGGACGCACCCGGTGGCGGGAAGAGAACTGGTGGTGGCCGGCCGTCATCGCCGTGCTCGCCGTGCTTCTCGCGCTGCTGCTGTGGTGGCTTCTGGCGCAACTGCGCAGACACCGGCTGGGCCAGGTCCTCATCGAGAGCGAAGACGACTCAACGGCCCGACTCAACGGCCGCGCGCTGGAGGACGCAATCGAGGAAGAGGCGCAAGACCTGGACGGGATCTCGCGGGCTCATGTACGGCTGACGGGTCGGCGTGCTGCTCCGGCCGCACGAGTACGGCTGTTGCTAAAGCCTCACGCGGAACCGGCGCGAACTCTGGAGCAACTGAGCCGGGAAACGCTCGCACACGCACGGGACTCGGCAGGCCTGAACCGCCTCCCGTCGGAGGTCCGACTCCGGGAAGTCCGCCACCGCGCCCGCCGCGTCGCCTAGGTGATCTGTCCACGAAGGTCGGTGACAGGTATCGCCGGTGTGGTGATCCTGAACAGGTGAGGCCCTCATGCGGGTCTGCCAAACGACCGGTGTAGCTCACGTTGTTGAGGTTTCTGGCGGACTGCTGAGAGACGGCCGTCGAGGTGATGTCGAAGGCGTTCAGTGCGGTCCTCCAACACATGGTCCGGCGGGCTTGACTCTTGCCGGTGAAGTCAAGTCCCGGGGACGTGCTCTCCATGTTGACGCGCTTTAGTGCGGCCTTCGTTGGGGACGTGACCGCGGACCTTGCCCCCGGCAGAGGCTTCTGCCGCCGGCGTACGATCTTCGGCTCGAACGCGCGGAGGTGCCGCCATAGAGCCTCGTGCAGACGGGGCCATGCCCCTTAGATTTGAACCGCGCTTTTCAGGACGGTTGTCGGAAGCTGACGAGTTGGGTCACGGCGCCTCTGGTGCCGAGCGCACTGGCGATGACCCGGCCAGGCGGAAGCGCAGGATGTGCCTGCCCTCGCGGCATGGCCTTTTCCCTGGTCTGGTGGACGATCGCCTCGCGCGGTCTGCATCGCCGTGTGTATGTGTGAGGCGCATACTGAAAAGACCTGGGAGAACGGAGGACGCCATGATCATCCTCGGCGTCATTCTGCTGGTCGTCGGTCTGGTGGCCGGCATATCGATCCTGTGGACCATCGGTATCGTGCTCGTCGCGATCGGCATCGTTCTTTGGATCCTGGGTGCCGCCGGGCATGCGGTGGGCGGTCGACGGCACTACTGGTAGGGCCGCTTGTTCCGGTTCCGCGTGCACGCGGTCAATGTGATGTCCAGCGGCGGCCGTGATCTCGGCGTGCTCGGGTGCCGCATGCTCGATGCAGCTGTTGATGCCGGCCCGCAGATCGCTACCAGGGTCGGGTATTCAGCGTCCCGGATGGGAGCACACATGGCTGTACGTCATCAGCTCATCGCCCGGGAACCGTCCGTACTCTGGGCGGTTCTGGAGGACGAGAGCCGTTACATGGACTGGGTGGTGGGGACCTTCGACTCCGGCCCGGGCGAAGGGCGTTGGCCGGAAGTCGGATCGTCGATCAAATACACGGTGCGTGTGGGACCGAAGGAGTTCCATGGACGCACGACGGTCCGTCGCCTCGACGCGCCGCGCGCGCTGGAACTCGAAGCGCACGGAGGGCCGTTGGGTACGGCACGGATCGCCTTCGACATCCGGCCGTGGGGCGACAAGACCCTGGTCATTCTCGACGAGCATCCGCTGCGCGGACTGGGCGGCAGTCTCCACAACACAGTTCTCGACGCCTTTGCGCAGATCCGGCACCGCAGCATGCTGCGGCGACTTGCGGAAGTCGTCGAAGAAATGCCCCAGGACGCGGGGTGAGCGACAGGCCGAGAGAACCAGCCCCAACAGTTCGCGAGACGCTCGGCTGGGGTTTCCCAGTCGAGCATCTTTCGTGGTCGGCTGTTGAGTTCGGCGGCCACCACCTCCAACTGCTCAAAGGCGCGGGACAGAGGTCAATGCCCCTTGGGGAAGTACTGTCGCAGCAGGCCGCTGGTGTCCCTGTTCGAACTTCGCTGCCAGGGCTCGCCGGGTTGCAGAAGTAGAGGTTGGACGGTCGCGGTCAGAGCGTTGCGGGTGGCCAGGACGCTGTGGCCGCGCGGGATGGGCTCGTGCACCGTCGTCCGCTATACCGCCAAAACATCGATCACCAAGGGTCGCCCACCTCGGCTGGTGCGCCCGACAACCTCTCAAGGTGCGAGGCGCCCGATACCGATCAGACTTGGATGCATGGCAGAGGAACGTCGGCCGCGCGGCGGGAAAACTTCGACGGCAGCCGCGTGGAGAAGACGACGACTTCCGAAGCGGAGGAGCGATTCGGAAGCGCGCACCGCGAACACGTCGAGCTGCGTCTTGCGGGCCCGCTGCCCTGTTGCAACTTCGTCGCCGCTGTAGGCACTCACGTGCAGGCTGTCGGAGTCTGACAGGGACTGATCACGGGACTGCTCACGCTCCCCCCAACACACCGTTCCGCGGTCTGATCGGGGTGGCGGAAGCTCAGCGACGCTGCCGAGCGCGAGCTGCACGACCCAGGAGTGCTCCGTGCCCATCTGGCTGTACTGAACCGGGAGTTGGAAGACGGAGATATGAGCCCGGAGGAGTTCGAACCGGGAAGGGGAAAGGCTGCTCGACCGGCTGCATGCTGCACAGGTCGGCCCCGCATCGAACGATCGAAGGTGACGCACCCATGGATGACACAGCCAAGGTGACCCTTGCGGCCGCAGTAGTGGGCGGCTATGTGCTGGGCCGGACGAAGAAGGGCCGGCTGGCGCTGACAATTGCGACGTATCTGGCAGGGAGGCGATTCGGCCTTGAACCCCGCCAGCTTGCCACCGAAGGGATGCGCAGACTCGGAGAGATTCCCCAGTTCGCCGAGCTGCAGGAGCAGCTGAAAGGGGAAGTCTTCGACGCGGGCCGTAAGGCAGTGGCTGCCGCCGCCGACCGGGGCATGAGTTCGCTGGCCGACGCCATCAGCGACCGCACGGCGCGGCTCGGCGAGAAGCGGGATGAGGGGGAGGAAGAGGGGGAAGAGGAGGAGTACGAGCCGGAAGAGGGAGGCGCGGAGAACGAGGAAGAGGAGGAACCCGAAGAGGAAGAGCCGGAGGCCGAGTACGAAGAGGGCCAGGCTGAGGAAGAGGAGGAACAACCGGAAGAGGAATACGAGGAAGAGGAAGAGCCGGAAGAGAGGCAGCCGAAGCGGCGCCGCAGTCGCCAATCAGCCCAGCCCAGAGGGGGCGCGGCACGCAAGAAGGCCGCTCCCGCCCACGGAGAGAAGCCTCGGACGGCCAAGAAGTCTGCCGCCCGGAAGGCGGCCCCGCCAAAGAAGACGGCTGCGAAGAAAACAGCTCCCGCCAAGAAGTCCACCGCCCGGAAGACGGCCCCGCCAAAGAAGACGGCTGCGAAGAAGACTGCTCCGGCCAAGAAGTCCGTCGCCCGGAAGACGACGTCGTCGAAGCAAGCAGCGTCCAAGCGCGCCGATCGTCGGAGGTAGCCAGTCATGACCAGGACGGAAACAGACCAGCCCACGGCACAAAAGTCGGGCGCGGACCGGCTTCGCGAAGAAGCGTCCAACTTCCTCAGTGCACAGGTGGAGAGGCTCGCCGAGAAGGCAGGCGACAAACTGGCCGATGTCACTGGGCAGCTCACTGATGTGGCCGAGAGTGGATCACTTCCCGCGATCGGCTCCCGCATTCTCCAGGGCGACTCCCCACTGAAGGCATTCGTCGGGGAGAAAGCCAAGGGCTTCAAGGACAAAGTCGTGGGGAAGGCCAAGGAAGCGTTCGGCGGCGGAAAGGGGAAACGCAAGTCGAGCGGCGGCAAGGTCATGAACATCATCGAGGTTCTCGATGTGGGAGTGCCCCTGCGTGTCGCGTACGACCACTGGACGCTGTACGACCAGTTCAGCAGCTTCGCGAAGGGCGTTCGCGACGTTTCGAAGAGCGATGAGATGTCCAGCGACTGGAAGGTCAAAGTCGGCCCTTCCTCGCGCAGCTTCAAAGCGACTGTCCAGGAACAGGTTCCCGATGACCGCATCGTTTGGACATCCGAGGGAGCCAAGGGAACTACCCGTGGTGCGGTCAGCTTCCATGAGCTGGCGCCCAGCCTGACTCGAATCGTCCTGGTCGTGGAGTACTACCCGTCCGGGTTCTTCGAGAAGACGGGCAATCTGTGGCGCGCCCAAGGGCGCCGAATGCGACTCGACTTCAAGCACTTTCAGCGATACGTCACCCTCGCCCAGGAAGAGCCCGAGGGCTGGCGCGGTGAAATCCGGGACGGTGAAGTCGTCGTATCCCACGAAGACGCCATGGAAGAAGAAGAGGCCGCCGAGCAGGAGGACGCACAAGGCGACGAGTCCGAAGACGAGGACTACGAGGAAGAGGGCGAGGAGGAAGACGAGGACGAGGACGAGGGCGAGGGCGTGGAGGACGAGCACGAAGAAGAGGGCGAATACGAGGAAGACGAAGAGGAAGGAGACGAGGGAGAGGAAGAGGGAGAGGAAGAGGAAGAGGAAGAGGAAGAGGAAGAGGAAGAGGAAGAGGACGTAACCCCCTCCAGGAGTCAAAGAGGATAGAGGCGACGTCGTGACTGACGTCGATTCATGACCGGGCTTCCTTTCGAGTCTCCGCGACCGCGCCGATGCGGTGCAGTATCCAGCTGCAAGCATATTCGGATCGCACGAGGAGCTCTCGGAGAAATGCAAGTATCTGCGAACGGATACCGCCCGGCAAATTCGTTGCCCTCGCCGAGTAGGCGACTCCTGCCCCAGCACAGTGTGGTGATCAAACTGTTCTCGGGTTCACACGTCACTACGTCGACCCGGACGCCGCTGTGTTCGACGTGGGGTACGGCATCGTGCCGGCTCCGTACTGGGAGTGGATCCATCGGCAGCACTGGACCAGCGGCCAGGTGGGAGTTTCCCCTTGCCTTCGGGCCTGCGGCTGTGGCCGGCGACGTGATTGCACCACCATGGGCAGCACATATCCCCGAAGCGAGGCGTGGCTCCGCTCACGCTGGACTCTGCGCGAGGACAACCGACACATCTGCGGTGAGGCGCTGACAAGTGCGTTGCGCGACGAAGCGTCCCGCAGATGGTTCACTTCCTCGACGGAACCAATCTCCCGCGAGAGTGCCGCCACCCCACCATGCCGGTCGTGCGACTCGTGCGGCTGACCAGATGGGAGATCTTACTGCGCGTCGATGACACACCATGTCAAGAGATAGAAGTGCTGCTGGCACACGTGCAGCCAGCAGGTCTCGGGGACGATTTCGCTGCCTGGGTGCGTCGGAGATGGCAAGGCTGTGACCGCGTGGTGTCGGTCGCGTCGGGGTGCCGCGTGTCGTCCATTGAGTGCACAGTCGTGGCGGTGCCTGGCATCGACGACCGGAACGTGATCGGCTGGACACCCGAGTGAGAGCTCGGTTCGTGATCGGCTGCGATCTCGGGTGCAAACATGCACGACAGCCAGGGTCTTCAGCCGCTCGTGCGGGGCATACCGCCAATCCATTCCCGCAGGGGACCGCGGCGTCGCAAGCCCGGCAAGTTGCACGGCGACAAGGGCTACGACTACCGGCACCTGCGGCAATGGTTCCGCAGCCGGGGCATCACGCATCGCCTGGCCCGACGGGGCGTCGAGTCCTCCACCCACTTGGGCCGCCACCGCTGGGTAGTCGAGCGGTCCGTGGCCTGGCTTGCCGGATGCCGCCGACTCCACCGCCGGTACGAGCGTAAGGCCGCCCACTTCCCAGCCTTCACCGGCATCGCCTGCACCCTCATCTGTTACCGCGGACTCACCAAATGAGACCACTCCTTAGCCGCCGTGGCCAAGGACAGGGGCTTGCCCGTATGCCTTATCGGGGCGGGGGCCAGGACCTGATCGTGTGCTCGCCGTCGCGGCACCGTTCTACCAGGGTGATGACGGTCCCGGGCCGGGCGTACAGCCCGACCCACGGGACTTCTGGTCCGCTGTGGCGGCCTGAACGGCACATCGACAGCTCATGCTCCGGATCTCACCTTGCTCCAATCGCAAAGAGTTGTTCGCGGAGATCTCTTTGCGAAGAACCCTTTGCGGTTTAACGTGTGTCGCATGGCTGATGCAGTGGAGAGGCCGGATGGCCCGAACGTTGAAGAGGACTCGGTGGTTCTGGACGCCAAGGGGCTACGTGCCCTGGCGCATCCAGTGCGCGTGCAGCTGGTCGGGCTGCTACGGAAGCATGGCCCGTCGACCGCCACCCGCCTCGCGGAGCGGCTGGACGTGAATTCCGGTACGGCCAGCTACCACCTCCGGCAGCTCGCTGCGGCTGGCTTCGTGGTCGAGGACACGGAGAGGGGGAACGCGCGGGAACGGTGGTGGCGTTCGGTGCACCAGCTGACGCGCTTCAACCATGAGGATCTCGCAGAGCGGGAGCCGGAGGCGGCAATGGCGTATTTGCAGTCGGTACACAGCACTTACACCATGCGGACCCAGCAAGGACTCAACGGTCTACAGGCGCTGCCGCGGCCGTGGCGGGAGGCGTTCGATATGAGCGACGCCGCGCTTCGGATCACTCCCGCAGAGGCCCGCCGGCTGCGCGACGAGATCTGGTCCGTGATCGACCGGTACCGGCGAGCTTCGGGCGACGAGGAGCCCGAGGACACCGAGCGGGTGTGGGTGAACTTCCATGTGCTGCCGGAGGTCAACTTCCCTGCGCAGGAGGAGAACTGATGACGTACGCAAAGATAGATACAGTCGGCCGGGCGCGGTTACGGCCGCTCGCAGGAGTTCTGGCGGCATTGTTGGTCGCGCACAGCGGAACCAGGATCTCGGCCATCGCCATTCCGTGGTTCGTGCTCGTTACGACCGGCAGCGCCACGCAGACCGGTCTGGTCGCCTTCTGCGAGATGGGGCCCTATGTGGCGGTCAAAGCCTTCGCCGGGCCGCTGGTCGACCGGATCGGGCCCCGCCGGATCTCCTGGATCGCGGATGTCGTCAGTGCGGCTGCCGCCTTGCTGATTCCCCTGCTGCACGCCGAAGACATGCTGTCTTTCAAGGTCTTGCTGGGCCTGGTCGCGGTCATCGGCACGGTCCGCAGCCCTGGGGATCTCGCGAAGGACGTCATGATCCCGGAGGCGGCCGAACTCAGCCGGGTGCCGCTGGAACGGGCAACCGGGCTGCAGGGCGTGTTCGAGCGCCTGGCCGGGACCGTGGGGCCTGCCGCCGGGGGCACTCTGGTGGGGCTGGTGGGCCCGATGGTCGGGCTGGGAGTCAACGCCGTCTGCTTCGCCCTGGGTTCGCTGATCATTGCCGCAGCCTTGCCTCGCGGGATGGGGCGACCGCAGAAGCACCCTGCCGAGAAGGGAGAAGGCACACACGATGTGCAGGACGGATATTGGCACAGTTTCCGGCAGGGCTTCGCGTTCCTGCGCAGGCAGCCAGTACTGCTGACGCTCTACGCGATGCTCGGCATCACGAATCTGCTGGACGCCGCGTATGTGGCCGTACTCATTCCTGTCTGGGCCAAGGGATCCGGTTACGGTCCTGCCACGATCGGACTGGTGCTGGCCTCGTTCAGTATTACTGCGACGGTCGGCAGCCTCATCGCTGCGACGGTGGCCCACCGGCTGCGGCGCCGGCCGGTATTCTTCCTCGGCTGGCTCGTCGCAGGGGCGCCGCGGTTCCTCATCCTCACGACGGACGCACCGCTATGGTGCATGGCGGTGGTGATAGGCATTGGCGGTCTTGGGGGCGGCTTCATCAACCCGATCATTGGTGCCGTCACATACGAACGGATTCCCCCGGAAATGATGGGTAGGGTACAAGGTATCGGCGACGCCATCACTTGGGCCGGGATTCCGCTGGGCGGTCTACTCGCGGGCGCCGCTGTGGCGGGTATGGGTCTCGCACCCGCGCTGCTAACCGCCGGCGCCGTGTACTTCTTGACGACCAACCTTACAGGTCTGCGCCCGGAATGGCGTGAGATGGACCGTCACCGCGGCAAGGGACGAGCAGGGCGGAGCCAGCCTGCCTCATCAGCCTCCTAAGGACCGAGCTCGCACCGCCCGGCGGTGCGAGCTCGGTCCTTATCCCCCGCCTGGTGGAACCGACTTGGAACTTCCTCCGCGCGGAGGAGACAGAGGCACCGTGAGCAGCGGATACATCTCGCCCTCGACGAGGCCACAGTGATTCTTCGGGGACACTCCCGAGTGCTATGCCGACTCGTCGCCGCCTATATTCCTCGCGTCAGAGGCGACTTCCCTCCCCCCAACGGGGCACCGGAGGAGTTGTCGGATCCGGTCAGAACGATTGATCACACATCAATAGTTGGGCGCCTCCCGCCCTTGGTGCCGATGAAAATGTTGGCGCCAGGACGCAAACAAGGCCGGCGTGTGCGCTGCTGAAGAGATCGTTGCCTATCGAATTCCACGATCTGGGCTGCGCGAGCGACGGTTGAGTCAGATATCGGCCGATCAGAACCTTGGAGAAACGATGACGGAGTCCAGCGAATCGACATCTCTGGATCTATCGGCTGGGTCCGGCACAGCAGTCGCCACCCCGGCGGCAGCGGCTGGTGTTCACGTGGCCACGGCATCACACGGTATCCCCGCAGAGTGGGCTCCACGTCGGGCCATCCGGGCGAAGACGATCCATGGCGGGTTCGAAGCCCAGGCCTCCCGCACTCCGCGCAGCATCGCTTTACACGCCCGCAACGTGGCACTGACCTACGAGGATCTCAACACCCGGGCCAACGTCCTGGCGCGCCAGCTGCGCGCCCACGGCGTCAGGGCCGAGTCCCTGGTCGTTGTATGTCTGCCGCGGTCCGTGGAGATGCTCGTCAGCTTCCTCGCCGTGATGAAGGCCGGTGGCGCGTACGTGCCGCTGTCGCCCGGTGACCCGGTTCAGCGGCGGCGGCACATCGTGGAGGACGCGCAGCCCACCGTCGTCATCACCGACGCCGATCACCGCGGCGACGAGGCGTTCGCCAGCTCGACGGCCTTGTGCGTCGACGAGCTGCTGGAGTCGGTCGCGACCGCCGGCCCGGCTGAGCGGAGCGATCTGGACGAGGAAGTGCGGCCGGAGCAATTGGCCTACGTCATTTACACCTCCGGGTCGAGTGGCCGGCCCAAGGGCGTGCTGTGCCCACACCACGGTGTGGCGAACTACCTCGACTGGGCCGTCGAGACCTACACCACGCTCGGCACCGACGGTGCACCGCTCTTCTCCTCGGTCGGCTTCGACATGGTCGTGCCCAACATCTACGCGCCCCTTTGGTGCGGCCAGGCCGTGCGGCTCGTCCCCGACGACCAGGACCTGCCGGCGCAAATCTCCGAGGTGTTGTCCTCGGGCCCGTACGGCTTCATCAAGCTGACGCCCGGACAGCTCGACCTGATCACCTCGATGACCGATACCGACGGGGCGCGGAGCCTCGCGGGGCTGCTCGCTGTCGGGGCCGACTTCTTCCCGATGCAGTCGCTGCAGCGATGGCGCGCACTCGACTCTGCGACACCCGTGCTCAACGAGTACGGGCCGACCGAGGCCTCCGTTGCCAACGCCTTCTTCATGACTCCGGACGGCTTCTCGGGGGAGACCATCCCGATCGGCAGGCCTATCGAGAACACCTCCATGTACATCCTGGACGACGACTTTCAGCCGGTCCCTGCCGGTGTGGAGGGTGAGATCTTCATCGGCGGGGTGTGCTGTGCCCGCGGCTATCTGGGCCGACCGGACCTGAGCGGCGAGAAGTTCGTTCCTGACCCCTATGCCCCGGAGCCCGGGGCCAGGATGTACCGCACCGGCGACCGGGCGACCTGGGACGGGCAGGGCAACGCGGTATTCCTAGGCAGGTCGGACCGCCAGCTGAAGATTCGCGGCTACCGTGTGGAACCGGGCGAGGTCGAGTCGGCGCTCCGGCGGCACCCGGACATCCGTGACGCAGCCGTCGTAGGTCACCGCAGCGCCCCCGACGCACCGCTGGTGCTGAAGGCCTACCTCGTCGTTGACGAGGCTGTACCGGTGGGGTTGGTCGAGTGGATGTCGGAGCATGTCCCGGACTACGCCATCCCGCGGCAGTACGCCACGGTGGACTCGATCCCGCTCGACGCGAACGGGAAGGTCGACCGCTCCGCACTGGCGCGGCAGAATCCCGAGCCTGAACAGGCCGCCGATGACCCGGGTGCGGGAAGCGTGGAGGATGTGCTGCGCGAGGCGTGGAAGTCCGTCCTGGGGGTCACCGCGGTGGACCCCGATGCGAACTTCTTCGAGCTCGGCGGCGATTCGATCTCGACTGTTCGCCTCGCATCGAAGCTGCGCGAGCAGGGCTACGAGCTGAGCCTCACCGATGTGTTCCGCTGTCCGACGCTGCACGCCCTGGCGTCCTTGGTGGTGCGGTCGGACGTGGTGGCTGAGACCACGGTCGAGGTCAGCGGGCCGCTGTCCCTGACACCGATCCAGCAGTGGTTCATCGACCGCGAGCTGGTGGACCGGAACCACAACAACCAGTCCATCCTCCTGGAGTGGAAGGACGAGCCCGAGGTCTTCGCGCTGGAAACCGCTCTCGAGGCGCTGGTCAACGCCCACGACGCGCTCCGGCTGCGCTTCGCGCAGTGCGACGGCGGGTGGCAGCAGGAGGTTGGCGAGGCGCCACCCGGGTTCGAGCTGCTGTCCGAGGTCTATCTCGAGCAGGGCGCCGATCGCGAACATGAGCTCCAGGAAGCGGCCACCAGGCTGCAGCGCTCGCTCGACATCGGGAGCGGACAGGTGCTGCGCGCTGCGCTGATCTCCGGCGCCGAACGCCCGAGCCTTCTTCTGCTCGCCGTCCACCACCTCGCGGTCGACACCTTCTCCTGGCCGACCATCGTGCGCGATCTGGACGTCGCCTACACGAACCTCGTTGCTGGACGTGAACCCGGCCTGTCCGAGGACTCCTTCGCCTTCTCGAAGTGGGCGAGCGCGCTCGCTGCCGTACGTCCGCGGGAGGCTCCCGCGTCCGAAGGCACGGAGAGCACGGCACCTGAGCCGGTTTCTCTTCCCCGGGACACCGCGGACGGCGCCAACACCGTGGGTGGTGCCGCGTGCGTCGAAGTGCGGCTGTCGGCATCCACCACCAGACATCTACTGCGGGTGACGCCGAGCGACTACAGCAGCCCGGTCGAGACTGTGCTCCTGACCGCCCTCACCGACGCGCTGAGCGCGGCCCACGGACTGCCGTCGGTGACGTTCGATGTGGAACGGCATGGTCGGGACAGTCGCCTTCCCGGCCCTGATCGCTCTGCTGCGGTGGGCTGGTTCGCGGGGGTACACCGGGTGACGCTTGACTCGTTCACCTTGGAGGCGGAGAGCGACCCGGGGCTGCGCGACGCGGTGCACCGCATGAAACAGGCGATGGTCGCCGGGCCTCCGGACCGGTTGGAGTGCGATATCGAGGCCGCCCCGGCCAACCCGGGTACGATCATGTTCAACTACTCGGGCCATCTGGAGACCCAGTTCCAGGCGGAGAACTTCAGCGCGGCCATGGGTGCCGCTGGCGAGGAGCGCTCGGCCCGCCAGGAGCGCAGCCATGACATCGAGCTCGAAGTCGACGTCGCCAACGATCAGCTCACCTTCCGCTGGCTCTACGCCCCCACGCTGCACAGGCGGCAGACCATCGAGTCGGTCGCGCGGCGCTGCATGAGCACCATTGAGCTCCTGGTCCGACGTGGGCCAGGGGTACGCGCGGCGCGGGTGCCGTCGGACTTCCCCCTGGCGTCGGTCACGCGGGAGCAGCTGGACCGGGTCCTCAAGGAGACCGGTCGAGCGGACGACCTGTATGACCTCACGCCCCTGCAGAGCGGGATGCTGCTGCATAGCCTCATGGGCGGCGGCTACGGCGGATGCCACCTCATCGAGTGCGCTGCCGGCCTCGACGAGTCCGAGGTGGTCGACGTGTGGCGCGAGATGGTCCGACGGCATCCGGTGCTGCGCAGCAGCGTGCTCTGGCAGGGTCTGGACCGGCCGGTCCAGGTGGTGCATCCAGCGGAGTCGGTGGACATCGAGATCGCCGACTGGTCGGAGGCCCTCATAGATACGGCGGGCGACCAGAGCCGGGACTGGCGCCCCCGGGTGACGGTGGCGCGTACGGGTGATGACCGGCTGAAGGTGGTGCTCAACTGCCATCACCTGTGGATCGACGGCTGGAGTGTCGGTGTGCTGACCGACGAGGCGAGCCGACTGCACGCGGCGCTGACGGATGGCACAGGGAAGTTGCCGATGCCGGTACCGTACCGCCGCTACGTGGAGTGGCTGCGCGACCCGGAGCGGCAGCACGCGGCGCGGACGTACTGGACGGGTCGGCTTGCCGGTAGTCGTGCGTGCTACCTCGACCCGCCCAGCCGAGCTGGCGGAGGCGGGGAGCGCCTGCTCACCATCGACCTGTCGGCGGCTACCAGGACGCACTTTCAGAGTCTGGTGAGCCAGCATGGTGTGACGCCTGCCGTCGCCACTCTTGCGGCGTGGGCGGTCGCGGTGTCGACTGCCGTCGACCGGGACGACGTCATGGTGGGTTGCGTGGTCGATGGGCGGACCTGGGACCTTGCGAAGATCGACCGCATCGTGGGGCTGGTGATGAACACGGTGCCGATCATCTGGGATCCGGCCGGTTCGGCGACGGTGGCCACAGCGCTGGCCGACCTCAGGGACCAACTGAGCGACACCGTGCGCTACGGCTACCACTCCCTGGCCGACCTCCAGCGGAGGGTGCCGGGTGCCCAGGGCGAGCCCTTCGACAACATCTTTGTCGTCGAGGACGTTTCGGACGCAAGTTCCGACCAGACGTTCCAACGAGCGCTGGGGTACGAAGAGGTGCACTACCCGCTCTCGCTCACTCTTCTGGTGGAGAACGGTCAGCCGGTCGCACTCCGGTTCGCCTTCCACGACGGGGGGCTTGACCCCGAGCGGGTCCGGACGCTGGCCGACCGCGTGGTGACGGCACTCGGGCTCATGGCGTCGTACGCTTCTGGTCCGGCATCTGCGCTCCGGACGATGCTGTAAGGAAGTCCGGCGCTCAACGGGCGATCGGTTGTCCCGCCATCTGGCGGGACAACCGATCGCCACAGTCGCTGCTCCACTTGTGCTGGCCACAGCCGCCGCTCCACGACTTTGTAGTCGCCGAGCTGCCGTATCCACCAGAACGTGCCGATGTCGGCCGGGCATTCGCCCCGGCCGACATCGGCACGTTCTGCTTATTACGGAAGCAGATCGGCGAAGTAGGTGTCTTCGCCTGTGCACCCCCGGCGGAGTTTCGGGGAATCATGCCCGATGCCGAGCTCCAGACGGCGTGCCCCGCGATCGATGGCCGCCCGCAACGGTCCCAGCAAGCAGCCGAAGTGGTAGACCGCTCCGCGGTCGAGCTCGGGTATGTCGAGGATCCCGAGGGTGTGTGCGTCCATGGTGTCGTCAAACATCCGGCACAACATGTGCGCGATCACGTTGCCCTGCCACCGGGTCCGGACAAAGAAGTGCTTTCCCGGGCGCCGGTGGTAGTTGTTGATCCTCCACTTGACGATGTCGGGGGACTCGTTCATGCCGTTGCGTTGGGAAACGCTGGCGATACCCGCGGCGGCTTCCGCAACGACTTCATTCGAGAAGGGCACGACGTCGTGCTCCAGCCCGAGTTCCTCGGCTTCGCGGGTATCTCGATTCCAGTGCCGCCGACGCTTTGCGGGAAGGCGCTCGAGGAAGTCCTCGATGCCGGCAACCTCGCCGATCTCCAACGTGCACCAGACACCGTGTTCACGGACGATGGCCGACGGCACCGCGTCAAGGTACCCCGGCAGGTCGGTGGCGGTCAGGAAGGGGGACAAGACCGCATCGGCCGTTTGCGCTGCCCGGTCGACGGCCTCCGCGACCAGCGCGGCCAGCAGTTCGCGACGCTCCTCGTGCACAATGCCCGCAAAGGAGCTGCCGGACCGCAGGCGGGCCAGCCCACCACCGATGAAAGCTGCCGACCCCTCGTTCGAGGCCAGCCCGAGATACTGGCGATAGTCGTCGTTGAGGGACTCGACCTGCTTGACCATCACGACAGGCAGCCGCCCGCGCCCGCGGCCGGATCGCGACTGGACCTCGAAGTAGTCGAGCCGGACGTCCAGTGCGCAGAGGGCCCTGTCATCCATCATGGCGAGTGCGTTGCGAGCCATGACAGGCTGGGTGACAGCGTCGGGGAACGCATCGCTCACCATGCCATGCGCCCGCTCCACAGCAACTCGCGGACCTCGTCGGGCCATTCAGAGAGTCGCGGGCCGTGAGCGGCGACGAGTGCGAGTGCGAGACGTTCCAGGCCGAAGCCAACACAGGCACTGTGGGCCGGCTCCCCTTCCGTCGACTGGATATCGAAGATCCGGCCGAAATGGTCGCGGTGGTAGTTAATCGATGCAACCGCGACGGGGTGGTCGCCGATCGGGACGACGACCTCCGCCTTCATTCCCTCTTCCCGCTGATTATCGGCCATGACCTGCCCACTCGTCCCGAAGAACGGGTCCGACGCGGCCTCGACCTCAACCTTGAGGCGGAGCCGGCGAACGAAGGCGGACGCACGCTCGTGCCACCCGTTGAACCAGGTGGAGGCTTCGGCCGGACTTCCGATCTTTACGAATTCCCGCAGCCGGAACGACACCAGACGCCCCGGTTCGGTCGACGGTTCGTGGCGGAAGCAGAATCCGCTCGCGTCCACCGTCCGATCCCCGTCCAACACGGTCCCGCCGAACAGGGGATACACGGAGTAGCACACAGCCGGAGCCAGCACAAAGTTGGTCAATCGCGTATGCCCTCCCCAATCCTCCCCCTTGGTGACGGCCTGTTCCAGGCTCTCGTGCGCACACTCATCGCCTTGGAACGCGTGGATCGCACCGAAGAGTTGAGGAAATGATGTTACGTACTCGCTCTTCTCGAACACGGCGCGCGGAAGAATAGGAGGGAAATGGAGCTCGACGGGTTCCTTATCCGCGACCTCCGCGGAAAGCGCGTTCGACAGGCCAGAATAAACTGCTTCGAGTTCAGCACCCCATCCGTACAGCCCGGTGGCCGTGTTGACTAGGAGACCGTGGTTTCGCAGAACATTCGGAAGGCTGGCCGGAATTCTCCCCCCGAGCCCCTTCGCTATCTCGTCTGTCATCTTTGCTCCATCCTGAGAGGAGAGTTCGATCACCAGTTGACGTCAGTTCGCAGTCACACCTCGACCGGCGCCTGGACTATAGGCTCCGCCAGCTCTCCGACGCACTCAGGAGCGCCCTCCCAGGAGCGCCCAGCCGGCCACCCGGAGGAGTCTTATCCACAGGTCAGAGTGGATGCTCCTCCTCCGCGAAGATGAAGTTCCAAGTCAGTTCAACCCGGTGGTGGATGGTGACCCGACCCACTCGGAAGATAAGTTCTTATACGAATTGTTCGACTACCCGAAAACAATGCGGGGCTCTTTCTCGTGTCTCGCTCAGAGTTCATGGAGTGGCCATGCCCGTTGAGCACGAGTTCACTGTGGTGGTGAACCATGAAGAGCAGTACTCGATTTGGTGGTCCCGTCGACCTCTGCCCCCCGGATGGGAGGACGCCGGCTTCAGCGGAAGCCGGGAAGCTTGCCTTTCCCGCATCTCCGAGGTGTGGACCGACATGCGTCCGCTCAGCCTGCGCAAGCGTATGGACGGAGCGCCTGCGTGATGAACGAGAAGAGCATTTCGATCACGGAGGAGCAGGCACAACGGAGCGTGCCCGCCACCAACATCGAAAAGGTTATCGACGGCATCTTCCGGGATGTGCTCGCCGTGGATGATCCGCTAGATGTCACGCACAGCTTCTTCCGTATTGGCGGCACTTCCATCATGGGTGCCAAGGTCATCGCGCGCATTTCTGCCCGTTATCAGGTCCAACTGTCCCTGAGAACCATCTTCGAGTTTCCGACTGTCAGAGATCTGGCGCAGGTTGTCGAATCCGAGATTCGTAGCAACGTGTCCGGCCTCTCGGACGCCGAGGTCGTCGCACTGACGACGCGTAAGAAGTGAGGAAAGCATGGCCGAAGACATCCAGGCCCTCCGGGACCACATCCTGAGGAGCCGCCTCGAGGGAACCGGAACTTCGGCGGTCCACACGACCCCCACGGCCGACCGGGGCGCGTCCGTTCCGCTGTCGCCCAGTCAGCGGCGACTCTGGTTTCTCGATTCGATCAACCCGGACAGCGGCGAGTACCACGTCCCCATGGTGCTGCGCCTACGCGGGGCGGTCGACGTCCCGGCCCTGCAGCAAGCCTGGGCGCGAGTCCTGGAGCGCCACGAGGTACTGCGGACCCGCTACCGCATGGAGAGGGACGAGCCGGTACAGGAGGTGACCGACAGCCCGGAGAACGCAATGGTACACAGCGATCTCCGTGAGGCCGCTGCCGAGGACCGGGAGAGTCGCGCGCGGGAGCTGGTGCAGCGCCTGGCCCACTCCCCGATGTCCCTGGCCGAGGGCCGAGTGGCCCGTGCAGGCCTGGTCACGGTGGCCGAGGACGATCACTACCTCGTGGTGTCGATCCATCACATCGCCTTCGATGCCTGGTCCGAACCGATCCTCTGGCGCGATCTGGCCCTGGCCTACCAGGCCGAAAGGGGTGACGGCAGTGTGGAGTTCCCGCCGCTGCCGATGCAGTACGCCGACTACTCCGAGTGGCAGCGTACGCGGCTTCTCGACGGCACGCTGGCGGAGTCCCATGCGTTCTGGAAGCGGCAGCTCTCCGGCATCACGCCCCTGGAGCTGCCTACGGATCGCCCGCGCCAGGCGGTGCGGTCCTCGGCGGGTGCGTCACTCCCGATCACCGTCCCCCCGGCTGTCGCGAAGGCTGTCCGGGCAGCTGCGGCAGAGCACGATACCACTCCGTTCGTCGTGCTTCTGACTGCCTTCCAGATGCTCCTGAACCGCTATACCGGCCAGCAAGACATCGCTGTGGGTGTACCCGTGGCAGGCCGGGACGAGAGGGCGACGCAGGAGCTGATCGGGTGCTTCGTCAACACGATCGTCATCCGCACTGACTGGTCCGACGACCCCACCTTCTCCGATCTCGTACGACGCAACAAGTCGCGGTTCCTCGACGCGGTGGAGCACTCACAAGTCCCGTTCGACGTGCTCGTCAACGAGCTGGCGCCGGACCGGGACCTTTCCACGCCGCCCCTGGCCCAGGTGATGTTCAGCTACGGGGACGGAGATCCGGACGGGATCGCACTTCCGGGGGTCGAGGCCGCGCGCATTCCGACCCTCAGCGAGAACTCCAAGCTGGACCTGACCCTGCAGATCGACTCCGAGGCCGACGGCACCATGTCCGGTGCCCTCGAATACTCGACAACGCTGTTCGAGCCGGACACCGTACGACGGTTCGCCGACAACTTGTTCCAGCTCCTGGAGAGTGCGACGAGCAGCCCCGACAGGCCGCTGTCCGATCTTCAGTACATCACCGAGCAGGAGCTGGGCAAGTTGCTCGCCGCAGCGGACGGCGGTACCGCGGACCGGCCTGGGGGAGCCCTGCACGAGCTGATTGCCGAGCAAGCCCGGATCTCGCCGGACGCGCCGGCCGTCCTGGCTGGCGACACGAGCCTGACCTTCGGCGAGTTGGACGCTGAGGCGAACCGTCTCGCCCAGCACCTGCGGAGCCGCGGTGTCGAGCCTGGATCGGTCGTCGGCGTGCACCTGCCCAGGGACGCGCGTCTCGTCGTCGCGCTCCTTGCGGTCCTCAAGGCCGGCGCTGCCTACGCCCCGCTGGACCCTGGCGACTCCGCCACACGGCGCGGCTACATCCTGAGTGATGCCGGTGCCCAGGTCGTGGTAACCGATGGACCCGGTGCTGACGCCCTGGCCCACGGTCTGGACGGACACACCGTCGTTCTGGTCGACCGCGACGCCGAGGTCATTGGCGCGCAGACGACCGAAGATCCGGGCCTTCCCATCGCCCGCGATGCTCTCGCCTACCTCATCTACACCTCGGGGACGACGGGACTGCCCAAGGGAGTTATGGTCGCTCACGGCGGCCTGATGAACTACCTGTGGTGGACGGTCGACACCTATCTGCAGGCACCGGGCGGAACCGCGCTCTTCTCCTCCGCGGCCTTCGACTTGGGTGTCCCGAACCTCTACACCTCGCTCCTGAGCGGGCGCCCGGTCCACCTGGTGCCGGACGGCGAACCCGCGGAGCTGGGCACACGGCTCCTCGCGTGTGGGCCGCTGAGCTTTGTGAAGATGGCACCAGGGCACCTCGAACTGCTGGCCGAGCAGCTCGATCCGGACCAGCGACGATCACTCGCCGGCCTCGTCATCGCAGCGGGTGACCGCTTCACCAGCACGCTGGCCAACAGCTGGCTCGCCGACGCCGGCCCGGGAAGTGTTGCCGCCGAATACGGCCCCACCGAGATCACGGTCGGCAATTCCGGCTGCCGTGTCGACCGGCCGGTCGACACGGAACTCGTATCGATCGGTACGGCCATACCCAACACCACGATGTACGTCCTCGACGAGCGCATGCGCCCGGTGCCCTTCGGCGTCGTCGGCGAGGTCTATATCGGCGGGACCGGGGTCACCCGCGGCTATCTGAACAAGCCTCACCTGACGGCGGAGAAGTACCTCCCCGACCCGTTCTCCGCCGAGCAGGGCGCACGGCTGTACCGCACCGGCGACCTTGTGGCCCTCCGGTCCAACGGCGACGTGGACTTCGTGGGCCGAGTCGACAAGCAGGTCAAGATACGCGGTTACCGGGTGGAGCCGGCCGAGGTCGAGAGCACCATGGCCGCTCATCCCGCCGTACGGACCGCCCTCGTCGTCGCTCGGCAGACCGATGGCGGCCGGCCCGAGCTGGTCGGCTACGTGGTGCCCACGGCCGGGACGGCTGCCCCCGACCAGGCCACCCTCCGCGCGTTCGTCAGCGAGCGTCTGCCCGAGTACATGGTGCCGTCGGCAATCGTCGTCCTGGACTCGCTCCCGCTGACCGACGTCGGAAAGATCGACACCGATGCGCTGCCGGCTCCCGACCGGGCGTCCCGTGGTGTCAGCGCCGACCTGGTGTCTCCCCGATCCGACGCCGAGGCAGAGATCGCGGCGGTGTGGCGCACAGTTCTGGGCGCCTCCGACTTCGGAGTCCACGACAACTTCTTCGTAATCGGCGGAGACTCGGTACGTGCGGTAGCCGTGGTGGGTGCCCTGCGGAGGAAGGGCTACCCCGTCACCGTGCGGGACGTCTTCGAGCACCGCACCATCGAGGCCTTCGCCCGGATACTGGGACCCCGCTCCGCGCACAGTGTCGATGCACCCGTGGTACAGCCCTTCGCGATGCTCGACCCGGCCGACCGGGCACGGATACCCGATGGAGTAACCGACGCGTATCCGCTTTCCCGCATCCAGCTCGGAATGATCCTCGAGATGGAGTCCTCGGGCAACGAAGGCAACTACCACAACGTCACCTGCTATCTGGTCCGCGACGGCCGGCCCTACCGCCATGACCTCCTGCAGGCGGCTATCGACGCAACTGTCGCCCGGCACGAGGTCCTGCGCACGACGATGGACCTCACGACGTACAGCGAACCGCTCCAGCTCGTACACAGCGAAGCACACCTGCCCGTCGGGTTTGCGGATGTCCGCCAGATGACACCGGAGGCACAGCGGAACGAGGTGCACGACTACATGGCCGCAGAGCGCGGCCGCCGATTCGACATGAGCACGGCACCACTGTTCCGGTACTTCACCCACATGTGCGAGGACCAGTGGTGGGTCACCTTCACCGAGTTCCATCCCATCCTCGAAGGCTGGAGCTTCCACGTACTTCTCTCCGAGGTGTTCGACCGGTACCACGCCCTGCACGACGGTACGGAGTACGTGCCCAAACCCCTGCCCCAGATCCGGTACGCCGACTTCATCGCGCTTGAGCGGAAGGACTTGCAGGACCCGGCACACGCCGGCTACTGGCACGACGTCGTTGCGAACCACGCCAAGTTGGAGCTGCCTTCCGCGTGGGGCGGCGGCTCAGGGCCCGTGAAGCAGCTGGTCACGCCGTACGACGATCTGCTGGACGAACTGGCCAAGCTGGCCCGGGCAGCGGACGCGTCGCTGAAGAACGTCATGCTGGCGGCCCATCTGTCGGTAATGAGCATGATCACCACGGATCAGGCGTTCTCCACCGGCCTGGTGTGTGACACCCGGCCGGAGGCAGAAGGCGCGGACCGCGTTCCGGGCCTGTACGTCAACACGGTCCCCTTCCCCTTCCGCCGCGGCGCCCGTACCTGGCGGCAGCTGGTCCAGCAGGTGCGCGACACGGAGATCGAGATGTGGCCGCACCGCCGGTATCCGCTCGGCGAGATCCAGGAAGGCAGCCGCCATGCCCGCATGATCGACGTCGCCTTCGTCTACCTGGACTTCCATGTCCTCGACTGGGATCTCATCGACGACGATGCCGTCGTCGACGACAGTCCGAACGAGTTCCGGCTGATGGCCGTCGCGCAGACTGGCCGACTGACGGTCTACAGCCGACCAGGGGATGCGGGCCCGCACGCCCAGGCCCTGTTGGGCACCCTCTACCGCGCGGTCCTGGAGGCGATGGCAGCGGATGTGGACGGTGATACCCAGCAGGTGTTGACACCGCGGACGTACCGCTCCATCGCCTACGGGCCGGAGTCGACGGTGGCGCTCGGCGAGCGAGCGCCTGCGCCCATCACCATCCCCGACGAGGAGATGTCCGTCCACGGACTCGTGGAACGTCAAGTCGATCGTGCACCGGACGCGGTCGCAGTGGTTTGCGGCAAGGACGAACTGACCTACAAGGAGCTGAATGCCCGCGCCAACCGGCTCGCACGTCGTCTGGCGGCTGCCGGAATCGGGACCGAAGCGGTCGTCGCCGTGCACCTGGAGCGCTCCGTCGACCTTGTCGTCGCCTACCTGGCCGTGCTCAAGTCCGGTGGCGTCGTCCTCCCGGTCGATCCTGAGTATCCACGCGACTGGCGACGCACGTTGCTGGCTCAGGCGGAGCCTGATGCGCTGGTCACTGAGGAGGCATGGCTGTCCGATTTCGGTGACATCCGGATACCGGCCATCTGCCTGGACGCCGACCCCGGCCTACTGATTCAAGGGGCCGATGCCAATGTGCCAGGCACCTGGAGCGGAGGCGACCAGCTCGCCTACGTGATCTACACCTCTGGATCGACAGGACGGCCCAAGGGTGTGGAGAACACACACCGCGGGCTGCTCAATACGCTGAAGTGGGGACAGCAGCGCATCCCCTTGGGGCCCGACGACGCGGTACTGCAGATGGTCCCGATCAGCTTCGACGTATCGCTCTGGGAAATCTTCAGGCCGCTGACTGTGGGCAGCCGACTGGTACTCGCTCAACCCGGCGGTCACCGGGACATGCACTATCTCGCCGACCTGGTGGCGGACCAGCAGATCACGGTTATCCATCCAGTTCCCTCGATACTCGCGATCTTCCTGGACACGCCCGAGGTCGCGCGCCGGTGCAGCAGCCTGCGCCACATCGTGCCCGCCGGTGAGGCACTGCCGATCGAGCTGCAGCAGCGGGCGATGCGGGAGCTGCCGTGGATCCGGCTCCACAACCACTACGGTCCGGCCGAGACCGCGATCATCGCCACCGCTTGGGAGTGCCGGGCGGACGACGGATGTACCACGGTGCCCATCGGCCGGCCCATCGGGCGCAGTTGGGCTCTCATCTGCGACAGCGATCTCAATCCGGTGCCGACCGGAGCGGTGGGTGAGCTTTGTCTAGCCGGTGACCTGATGGGCCGCGGGTATCACGCCGCCCCGGCGCTGACCGCGGACCGGTTTGTTCCCGCGCCGATGGGCCTCCCGGGCGAGCGCATGTACCGGACGGGTGACCTGGCAAGGATGGCTCCGGACGGCGTCATCGAGTTCCTGGGTCGCATCGACCGGCAGGTGAAGCTGCACGGCGTACGCATCGAACCGGGCCAGATCGAGTCGGTCCTGGTCAAGCATGCCGCGATCCGTGATGCCGTCGTGGTCGTGGACGGTACCGGCGGGGGGAAGCGGCTGCTGGCGTACGTGGTGCCGGACGCCGTGGCCGCAACACCGGTACGTCGTCAGCTGCTGGATGCGTCGGCCGGTGCCGCTCCCGAGCCACAAGGCATGACGGCAGACGGCACCTGGTCGAATGCTGAGGCGCTCGTCGCGGACGTCCGCCGTTGGTGCCAGGAGCAGCTGCCCCCGGCGTTGGTGCCGAGTGCTGTGATCCTCATGGCCGCATTCCCCCTCTCGCACAACGGGAAGCTCGACCAGGCGGCGCTGCCTGCACCCTCCGCAGTGCCAGCCGGCCTGCAGTCGGCCCCCCGCAGTCGGACGGAGCTGGATCTACTGCACATCTGGGAGCGGATCCTGCAGACCCGAGGCATCGGTATCGAGGACGACTTCTTCGAAGTCGGTGGGAACTCCCTGCTCGGTGTGCGCCTCATCTCGACGATCAGAAAGGAACTGGGGATCGATCTGCCCATGGCCAGTCTGCTGAACGCCTCCACCGTGGCGGCCCAGGCCGCTTCCCTGGTCGCCCGCCGCCCCCGGCAGCTCCGGACACTCGTCCCGCTGCGGCTCGGCACCGGACGCCCCACGTTCTGTGTCGCGCCCGTCGGAGGCACCGCGTTCTGTTACCTCGACCTGGCACGGTCACTGCCCGGCGACGGCCCGGTTCACGGGCTTCAGTCGGTCGGCATCGAGCCAGGCGAGCACCCGCTCACCAGCGTCGCCGACATCGCCGCGGCTCATCTGGCCCTCGTTCGAGAGGCACAGCCCGAGGGGCCGTTGCGGCTGATCGGCTGGTCGTTCGGTGGCTTGGTGGCGTACGAAATGGCCCGACAGTGCGCCGAGAACGGCGAGGAGGTCGAGTTGCTCGCCATGATCGACCCGGCTTTGCCGCCCTCGCTCCTGCCGCACCCACCGGGCGCCGTCGACGCCAGCGAGGAGGAACCGGAGGTCATCGCGGCCTATCTGACATTCCTCGACCGGCTGCATGAGGTCGATATGGCCCTCGACGCGGAGAAACTGACGGCGATGCCATCGGTGGAACGGCGCCAGGAACTGGTGACGCGTATGCGCGACGCACAGCTCATCCCGACGGACGCCACAACGGGTGAAGAACTGCGACTCTTCGAGGTCTTCTCCGCCAACTGGCGCGCGCTCAGGGATTACCGGCCGCAGCCCTATCCGGGCCGCACCCTGATCTTCAGCGCCGGCGAGGCAGCCGAAGACGAACGGGCCGCAGCGGCCCGTCGGCAGTGGCTGAGTCTGTGCACGGGCGATACGACGGCGCTCTCCCTTGCCGGCGATCACTACGCGGCCGTGAAGGCTCCTAACACCGCCACTGTGGCCCGTTCTGTGGCGGTCTCCTGATATCACCCCCAGATCACACATTGGATAAGAAAATGACGGAAATCATTCCCATCACCACGAAACTAGAAAAAGAGTCGATTCACCTCGACCTGGATGTACGACGGGAGATCAAGCGGCTTGCCGAGCTCTTGGCGGAGACGGCACCGGGTCTGCTGGACGAGCCCCGCTGGCTGGCGGCGGCACGTGATGTGTCCTGCGACCTCCCGGCAACCTTGCGGGCGGCACTGCGGAACTTCTCCGCCGACTCCGGCCAGGCAGGCGTGTTACAGATCCACGGCCTGCCGGTCGGGTCTCTGCCCCCCACCCCTACCCGGCGGGAGTCCGTCGAACGATGGGCCACCGTGCCGGCGTCGGCTCTCGTGCTCTGCGCCATGGTGCTGGGTGAGGTTGTGGGCTTCAAAGGCGAAATGTGCGGTGCCCTGGTGCACAACGTAGTGCCGGTACCAGGCGAGGAGCGGAGCCAGAGCAACGCCGGGTCCGTCAACTTGGAGATGCACACCGAGAATGCGTTCCATCCCCATAGGCCCGACTTCGTCGCCCTGTCCTGCCTGCGCCAGGACCTCGACGGGGAAGCCGGGCTGCGCATTGCTTCGCTGCGGCGGGCAATCGGGCTCCTCTCCATTGAGCAGCGGGAGATCCTCGCCGAGCCCCGCTTCAGGACTGACCCACCGCCGTCCTTCAACGGATCCGGCGTCGCGGTGGCGCACGGGGCCATCTCCGGTGCGCCCGAGGACCCGGACGCCCAAGTGGACTTCCACGCCACGACACCCCTGGACGCAGGTGCGAAGCGGGCCATGACCGCTCTCCGCGAGGCCCTCGAAGCGGTCGTCGACACCGTCTACTTCGCCCCGGGCGACCTGGCGATCGTCGACAACCGGGTCGCTCTGCACGGCCGCACGCCGTTCTCCCCCCGGTACGACGGCCACGACCGCTGGCTGCACCGCGTATTCATCCACATCGACAGCCGCCGGTCTCGGGTCAGGCGCAACGGAGGCGGACATGTCGTCAGCTGATCGTGTGGCTGCCTCGCACAACCGAGTCCAGCGCGTGCCGACCGTTCTCCCCTCTTGGGTCGGCACACGCCCCCAGGGCCTGATCGCCTCGACAGGTGGTAACGATGCCTGACTCTCTGACTGTTGCAGACAAGTTTCGCTCCGACACCTCTCTTCGGATAGATGGCGCTCGACTGCTCAACCGTATCGATCGCTTGGCCGAGATCGGCGGAAGCGAAGACGGCGGCGTTACCCGTATGGGCTTCAGCGACGCCGATCAGGAAGGGCGGGCCTATGTGGCCCGACAAGCAGTGGAGGCCGGGCTGAGTGCCCTCGTCGACGCTGGCGGAAACTTGCTCATCCGGCGCCCCGACGACCACCAGCACTCCACTCGACCCCCGATCCTCGTCGGCTCACATCTCGACACAGTCGCCAATGGCGGCCGGCTGGACGGAGCCTACGGAGTCATCGCCGCGCTGGAAGTGCTGCAGACCCTGCACGAAGCCGGCGCCGAAACAGACCACGAGACCATCGCCGTCGGCTTCGCCAACGAGGAAGGCGCGCTCTTTCCCCAGCCGTTCTGGGGCTCCATGGTGCTCGCGGGACGACTGGACGCGCTGCCCAGCGAGCCGGAGGACTACGCCGGAAAGCCACTGCGAGACGCCCTGGCCCGGGCAGGCGGAGATCTGTCCCAGTTGAGAACGGCTACGTGGGCACCTGGCTCCCTCACCGCCTACTTGGAACTCCACGTGGAACAGGGGCCTGTGCTCGAGCGGCTGGGCAGGTCCATCGGTGTAGTCGAGTCCATCACCGGCCGGACCCATATGTCTGTACAGCTGCAAGGCAAGGCGGGCCACGCGGGCACCACACCTATGGAAGGGCGCCAGGACCCCCTCGTCGTAGCAGCGAGCCTGATCCAGGCAGTCCAGAGCCTGGCGACGAAGGAGAAGCTGTGCCGCGTGGCCACCGTCGGGCGGTTGGAGGTCCAGCCGAACTCCCCCAACACCATTCCGGATGCAGTACGGCTCGATATCGACCTCCGGGACAGCGAACCCGCCCGACTCGACGCAGCCGAGCACACCGTGCGAGGGACACTCGCAGCCCTGGCCCGCTTGGGGGGTGTCCGGGCCACGATCGAATCCACCGTGCGCAGCGCTCCCGTACACACGGACCCGAGAATCCGGGACGCCATCGCGGCGTCGGCGACCGAGCTCGGACATTCCCAGGATTCGCTGCCGAGCGGAGCGGGGCACGACGCTCAGGTCGTGGCTGATCTCGCCCCGGTCGGAATGATCTTCGTGCCGAGCATCGACGGCGTCAGTCACGTCCCCTCGGAACGCACCGCCCCAAAGGACCTGATCGCCGGTGCCGAGGTGCTGCTGCGCACGGTGCTGAAGCTCTGACCGGGCGCCGCCCCCCAACTGCATCGTGTGGACGCATCCACACGATGCAGTACCTCCTGCTCGCTGCGATCGGAGATTCGCATGCACAACAGTCGTCAACGTGCCGCAGTTATTGCCACGTTCTGCGGCGCACGTCCCGGCAAAGACCCCGCATACGCCGCTCTCGCCAAGGACTTCGGTGCGGCTCTGGGCCGCCGCGGTTGCGGGCTGGTCTACGGCGCTGGCGGCGTCGGCGTGATGGGGGCGGTGGCCGGAGCGGCCCTGGCTCACGGTGCCACCGTGACGGGGGTGGTCCCGCATGACCTCCACGAACGGGAGCGGTCCCAGCGGGCGCCGGGGCAGATCTTCGTCGTACAGAGCATGCATGAGCGCAAGGCGCTGATGTACCGGCTCTCCAGCGCCTTCGCGGTCCTGCCGGGTGGATTCGGAACCCTGGACGAACTCATGGAGGTGGCCACCTGGAACCAGCTCGGCATGCATCGCAAGCGGGTAGTCCTTCTCAACGCGAAGGGCTACTTCGACTCGCTCCTGAACTTTCTCGACGTCGTGGCGCAGGAGGGCTTCATGACCTATGAGGAACGCAACCTCGTGTACGCCACCGACGACGTGGACGAGGCCCTCGACCTGCTGACTTCAGAGCCGTTGGACGACACCATCGGGGCAGTTTCCCCGCACAGAGAGGGTGACCATGAGCGACAGCTCTTCTCTCACAACTTCACGGAATCCGCTGAAGAGGTTCCTGCTGTGCAGCCCTGATCACTTCGACGTCACGTTCGAGATCAACCCGTGGATGTCATCGCAGCGGCGCCCCGACAGGAAGAAGAGCTGGGGTGAATGGAATGCCCTGGTGGCCGGCCTACGGGCAGCTGGTGCTGAGGTACACCACTTCCCATCGCTGCCCGGGCTGTCGGACATGGTCTTTCCCACGGACGTGGGGGTGGTGGACGGCAACCGCTTCGTCCGTGCCCGCTTCAGGCATCCCGAGCGCCGGGGCGAGGCCGCGCATGGTGCGACGTGGCTGCTGGAACACGGGTTCACGGAGATCCCCTGGCCCGACGATCCCGATATATATCTGGAAGGTGGTGACGTGCTCCGGTTCGGCGACGTGTTGCTGTGCGGCACCGGACCACGCACGTCACCCGAAGCGGGGGAGTATCTGTCACGAGTGCTCGACATCCCTGTCGTGACGGTGCCCATCGTCGACCCGCGCTTCTACCACCTTGACATGTCCTTCTGCCCGCTCGACGCCGGCCGGGCCATCTACGCACCCGACGTATGGGATCAGGAGGGGCAGCGGGCCATCAGGGAGCTGGTGCCGGAGCCGCTGATCATCAACATGGACGAGGCGCTCACCTTCAGCGCCAACTCGGTAGTTGTCGGGCGCGTAATAATGATGTCTTTCTGCACACCCCGGATCAGGACGCAGCTCGAAGACTGGGGCTTCACCGTGTGCCTCTCACCGGTCGACGAGTTCCGTAAGGCTGGTGGCGGAATCCGCTGCATGTCACTCGATCTCGATCTGCTCGGCAGTTCGCAACACGTGAGCGCGATCCGGCAGAACCAGGGTTGATGGTTTTTCATCGACGACCGCATACGATGCGCCAGGCCGAAGACCTGGCGCATCGTATGCGGCACATTTGCTCAGGCAGCGGTCCTCGCCCGGGCCCTCTGCCTGAGCATGGTGGACCGCACCGGTGGGCGGACCTGCCGGTGGGCGAGCATCACTACTTCGAGTCGGCTGGCCAGGCCGAGCTTTTTGAGGATTCCCTGCACATGTGTCTTCACCGTCGATTTGGCCAGCGTGAGTGATGTGGCGATCTCCATGTTGGACTTACCGCGGGCGAGAAGGTGGAAGACTTCCCGCTCCCGCGGCGTCAGGAGACGTATGTGCGCCGCCACACCCGCCCTTTCCTCCAGCGCACGGTGGGCGAGTTGTTGCGCCAGGTGCCGCTCCACGGGGAGATAGCCGGCGGCAAGCAGTCTGACCGAGGAGACCAGATCGGCAGAGCTCATGCGTGATCGTTGGAGGACGCATACCCCCAATCTGAGCACTTCCATATCGGACTGGACACCTTCTTCGGCGAGCAGGACCAGGGGACGGTCCGCCATGTCGACGAGCGATCGGATCTGCCGTGCGTGGGCTTCGCTGCCGGCCCGGAGTCCGGAGGCGTCGATGATGAACAGATCCGGATCCACCCGTCGTCGTACCTGCGGTATATCGGCGAAATTCGCCGTTTCACCCACCACCTTGACCGTGCAGTCAGCCGACAGCATGGACCGGATCCCGTCTCGGACGAGCGCTTCGGCGGCAATGATGGCTGCCTTGGTGTGCATCAACCGACGTCCTTTCTTAGCGTCACAGGCCGCCCAGCGGGGACGACTGCCATTCCGCCATGGCTGCGTCTGGCCCGCCGCCATTTACCAGGAACCAAAGGAGGGACTGAAGATCACGGGAGAACCGCTCGACGGAAGCTGCGTCAAAAAGGTCGGTGGCGTAGGTGAGCGAGCAGGAGATCTGCTCCTTGGACTCAATGCAGGTCAGATCAAGGTCGAACTTCGATGAAGACATCGGCCAGTGCCGACGCGTCGCCTTGGCGCGCGGTAGCTTCCAGTGCGGCATGTCGTTCTGCGTCTCGTAGGAGAAGAACACCTGGAAGACAGGGTTACGGTCCAGGTGCCGTTCGGGCTGCAACTCCTCGACGACTTGGCTGTAGGACACCAGGTTGTGCTTCATCGCACCGAGGGTGGCCGCCCGTACGTCCACCAGGACGTCGCGGAAGGTCCGCTCACCGGAAACCGCACAGCGCAGCACCATGGTGTCAGTCAGGAAGCCGACCAGCTGCTCGAGCTCGGGAAGTGAGCGACCGGTCATCGCCGCCCCCACCGCGATGTCGCCTTGCCCACTCCAGCGGGCCAGCACGACCTTGAAGGCTGCCAGCAGGACCATAAACGCGCTCGAGTTCTCCTGACCTCCGAGGCTCCGCACTCCGAGGGCCACCTTCGACGGCAGCGCGAACTCCACAGACGCGCCGTGCCCGGACCAGTAGGGGGGCCTTGGCCGGTCGACTGGTAGCTCCAGGGTGGCCAGATCCTTCAGTTGTTCGCGCCAGTACGCCAGATGAACGCCTGCCTCCTTGGCTGACTGTTGCTGCGCCCACACGGCGAAGTCGAGGAACTGGAGACCGGGCTCTGCGCGCCTGTCCTGAGGCTCGCCGACCGCCTGCCGATACAGGGACTCCAGATCGCGCAGCACCGTGGCGAGCGAGCTGCCGTCGATGGCGATGTGGTGGAAGAGCAGCAGGAACAGCGACTCGTCGGCGTGGCGGTGGTCCGTGAAGAGCCGGGCCCGTACGAGCGGCGCCGTGCTGAGGTCGAACGGCTCCTCGGCGAAGGCACGCACCTCCTTGGGGATACCGTCCGCGGTGAACTCGATGTGCTCCCGCGACAGCCGGAACCGGACGGCATCGGTGGGCTGGACGACCTGACGGGGGCCGTCCTCCCCAGCAACGAACAGCGTACGCAGGATCTCGTGACGCCGGACCAATGCATCGAGCGCCTCTTCGAGCGCCGCGGCGTCCACCTGACCCGAAAGATGCCAGAGAGAGGGCACATTGTATTGGTAACCTGCGGGATCGAGGCTCTGGATGATCCACAGCCTCTCCTGCCCGGCCGAAAGCGGGCCCTCGGTCCGCCCTTCGCATCGCGTCGGCGCCGGGGGGCTGTCCACGACCTCCCGGAGGTCACCGGTCACGGCTGCCATACCGGCGACTGTCGGGTGCTCGAAGACTACTCTGAGCGGTATGTCCTTCCCCGTTGCAGCGCTCGCCCGGGAAGCGAGCTGGAAGGCCAGCAAGGAATGTCCACCGAGATCGAAGAAGTTGTCGTGCACGCCCACGCTGTCGACCTGCAGGACTTCGGCCCAGATTGCTGCCAACAGGGCTTCGGCCGGGCTCGCCGGCTCGGTGGCAGCTTCCGGGGTTGCGCGCACCCGGGCCGGTTCGGGCAGGGCGTTCCGGTCGATCTTGCCGTTCGGCGTCATGGGGAAGGTATCCAGTTCCACGATGGCCGCAGGCACCATGTGAGCCGGCAGCACAACCTGGAGCGCCTTGCGCGGTTCGACGGCCCTCTCGGCCTTGGCGGTCGTCGTCACATACCCGATCAACCGGGCCTCTCCCGTGGCATCAGGGCGAGCCACGACTACCGCACCGGCCACCCCGGGCAGCGAGGCCAGCGCAGACTCGACTTCACCCAGCGCGATCCGGAATCCGCGAATCTTCACCTGGTCGTCGGAGCGGCCGAGGAACTCCAGCGAGCCGCCGGGCAGCCGCCGGGCAAGGTCTCCGGTTCGGTAGACGCGTCCACCGGGCGGGCCGAAGCGGTCCGGCACAAACTGCTTCTCGGTCAGCGTCGGCTGGTTGAGATACCCGCGGGCGACCCTGTCCCCGCCTATGACGATCTCCCCTACCTCGCCCGGTCCGACCTCTGCTCCATCCTCGCCCACCAGATGGACACGGGTGCGGGGCACCGGCCGGCCGATGGGAACGGGATCGCCCTCGGCGACCTCACTCACCTCCTGAACCATGGCAGTGATGGTCGTCTCGGTCGGGCCGTAGACGTTGAGGACACGCTTTCCGGTGAGACTGGTGCGGGCTGCCTGCACGATGCCGGACCGGATCACGTCGCCGCCCGAGATGACCAGCCGGACGGTGTCCAGGCCGGTGCCCTCACGCAACACCGCATCTAGGTAGACCGGCGTCATGTTGAGGATGGTGATGGAATGCTCGTGCACGTACCGGATCACGTCTTTGGGCGCGACGACATCATCGGGCTGGATAACTGCGGTGGCCCCGCAGACGAGCGGTGTGAGCATCTGCTCGATGGACACGTCGAACGCGGCGCTCACAGAGACGAGGGTCCGATCATTCTCGGTGTAGCCGAAGGCTTCCGCGATCGCATCGAGGTGGCTGGTCAGGCTGGCGTGTTCGACCATCACGCCCTTCGGTTTCCCGGTTGAGCCCGACGTGTAGATGATGTACGCGAGATCCTGCGGGCCAGCCGTCGGCGGGGTGTCTGTACGGGCTGCGTCCGGACCCAGCTCATCGAGGAGAACGATCCGGGCCCGGCCGTTCGTCAGCCCATGGGCGAGCTTCCGCGTGGTCAGCACCACTGGTGCTCCCGTGTCCTGCAGGACGAACTTGTTCCGCTTCGCGGGATACTTCGGGTCGAGGGGCACGTAGACGCCCCCAGCCTTCAGCACCCCAAGCAGCGCCACCACCATGTGCGGCGAACGCTCGACGCGGACGACAACGGAAACACCTGGGCCGACGCCGGAGTCCTTCAACAGCCAGGCCACTCCGTTGGCTCGCGCCTCCAGCTCGGCATAGGTCAGCGCCTGCGCACCGGAGATCACCGCAGGGGCATCCGGCCGGGTCTGGGCCTGGGAGGCAAACAGCTCGTGGACGAGGCCCTGGTCAGGTATTGAGGTATTCAACGCTCATTGCTCCAGACGTCATTGAGGTACTGGCAGGGGGTTCCCATGACTCCGGCCCGACCCGCCCCGGCCCAGGTGACGGCGCTCGTTGACGAGCATCCGTGCCAAGGTGGGTTTAGCTGTCCGGCAACTGCCAGCGCGTGAGTTGGGGCGTGCGATCGATTGCCCGCTGGCATGCCGCACGGGCGGCGAGCAGGGCCTCGGCCTCGTTGTCCGCAAGGAGGAAGAACGCCAGGTAGACGCTGCCCATAGCGGAATGGGCCCAGAGGTGTTCGATGCGGTCGTGGGGTGTGAAGTGAGCTCGGAACAGCTCAGCGATTTCGGTCGCGGCGGCTTGCTCTCCGGGGGGGATGACCAGCCGCAATGTGATCATGTGCATGGTGGCCTCCGTTGTGGCTACCACGCCTGTACGAGGGATCAGGCCGGGCTACCGTCTGCGGGCGTGCCCCATCCGAACCCATCGCCGGCGACGATGTGCTGGGTGACCGGCTTTTCCGCAGTAGGGGTGATGCCCGCACCGACGGCGGCAAGCAGGGCAGCGGGAACAAGCAGCAGTACGGCGATCCGAGACATGGCAGACTCCACCCATCGAGGGAATTCTGGGGTTCACGGTTTCTTGCAGCATTTACGCCTTGTATTGCGTTGCGCTCGATGGGTAAAGCTTGCCCAACCATCGCCGTGATGTCACGAGCATGCTGCCGACACCAAGGTGTCTGGCACCTTCGGGACACGTCGGAGTATTGCTGCCGCGACTCCCGATTTTCAGAAGCGGGTTCACCACATTCCCGACGGGCCGGGGCCCCGTGACGGCGGTCTCCGTAAGCTCCCCGTAGGCGGTCACTGACCGCGCAATTTATGGCCACCGGTTTCCCCGGGTGCGGCCATGTTTTCTCCCCGCTCGCCCCGAGTAGTCCCGCTCGGCGATGCTTGAGAGGGTGAAGAACAGCAGGGAGATCATGGAGATCCTTGAGCCCGGATCCACCGGCTTGATGCCTGTGGATGACTCTCGCGGAAACGAGAAAGTGCCTTGTGACCTGCGATGATGGAGTTTCTCTAGGACCACATCAGGCACGATCGACAAGGCATTTCCGAGATGCAGGTGCGACAGGAGGCCGCGTTGTTCGAGTGGACGTCATCGAGAGGGGGTCGGCGATGCCGACGCGATGATCTCGGTCAGCGTCCGACGACCTGTCCCCGCTCTGACGTGCGTCGCTGGTAACGGCCGGGTGCGAAGCTCGGAGAAGAAGCCCAAGAGCACCCGTTCCACTGGGGTGTTACAGGCAAGGGGAAGACCGGACGGGTGAACGCGAGTGAACCCTTGATGACGCCGCGTGATGGAAAGCCCCGCTGGTGGGATGCGGCTGTGGGGTGTAGGGAAGGCCGTGCGTCATTCGGCCAACCGGCGGCAGCATCCAGCCATGGTCAGCAGTCCCTCTTAGAAAGGTTGTTGAACTCGATAAAAATCGTTGTTTGGTCAGTGATGATCACGAGGAGGTTGTTCATGCTGCAGGTTCTGGGGTTGTCTCAGCGATCGGAGACTGTGTACAGGGCCATGCTGCGCCGACCCGATCGCGGCGTGGCCGCCCTGGCCTCGGACACCGGCCTGTCTGAAGACAAGGTGCGAGAGGCCCTGGATGAGCTGGCGTCCCTGGAACTCCTCAAGCCGTCCGCCCAGGAGGCGGGTGTCCTGCGGCCGGTCAGCCCCACGGTCGGCCTGACCGCACTCCTGGCCAACGCCGAGGCTCAGGCAGCCACGCAGCAGGCACGGGTCGAGTCCACCCGAGCTGCGATCGCCTCGATCGCCGCAGAACACGACCACCCCTACGACCATGACCGCGCTCTGAGACTCGAGGGCCTGGACGCAGTGCGGGCCCGGCTGGAAGTACTGCAGCGGGCCACCGAATTCGAATGCCTCTCCCTCAACCCGGGCGGCGCCCACCGTCCCGATGCCCGGCAGGCCGCGACCCCTCTCAACGAGGAGGCGCTCAGGCGCGGTGTCACGATCCGGGCTGTGTGCCGTGAGAGCTTCCGCAACGACGCCGACACCCTCGAGTACGCACGGTGGCTGACGGGACACGGCGGCCATATGCGTACCGTTCCCACGGTGCCGATCCAGATGATTGTCGTCGACCGCAAAGCCGCCATCGTGCCGCTGGATCCTGCTGCCCCCCGAGCTGGCGCGCTAGAGATCCACACGCCCGGCACCGTGAGCGCCCTGTGCGCGCTGTTCGAGCAGGTCTGGGAGCACGGAATCCCCTTCGGTGAAGAATCGCCCACGGACCTCAACGGCTGCACCCCCACCGAGCGATCTCTCCTGCAGATCATCGCTGCGGGAGACACGGACGAGACTGCGGCCCGCCAGCTCGGCGTCTCCCTGCGCACCGTCCGCCGTATGATGTCCAGCCTGATGGAGCGCCTGGAAGCGGGCAGCCGCTTCCAGGCCGGCCTGAACGCCGCGAAGCGCGGCTGGCTGTAGCAGAGAACCGCTCTTCCTGACATGTGGTATTGCCGCAGGCGGTAGCCACACCGGTCAGGGACAGAGCCGTTCGTTTGACAGACCCGTGGGACGTCACGAGGTGGCCGGGCTACCGGACCTGGCCGCGATCCGTGGGCGCTGTGGGAGGGACGGGTTCGAGGTGGCAAGGCGGGCACCGGTCTCGGGGTGGCCTCCGTCGAGATGTCGCTGGCGCGGGTGAGGGAGGCGCTCGACCGGGCGGTGACACGGCGCCTCGTCGAGGTGAACGTCGCCCGGGAGGTGACGATCCCCCGGAACCTTCGGAAAGCGGAGCGGCGGACGAAAGCGATGGTCCCGCCCTGGAACCTCGCGGAGGTGAGCGCCTTCGTGTGCGCGGTCAAGGACGACCGACTGTGCGCTGCTTTCCTTCTGTCCCTGATGGGCGTGCGGCCGGCGGAGATCTGCGGGATGCGCTGGGCCGACGTCGATCTGGGAAGGGCCATCCTGGCTGGCACCCGGACCCGGACGCTTACGAGCAACCGGTTCGTGGTCGAAAAGGATGCGAAGTCGCTTGCTGGTGAGCGGCAGCTTCCCCTGCCCGATCTGGTGGGGGAGGCCCTCGCCGGCTTCAAGGCCACGCAGATGGCCGAGAAGCTCGCGGCGGGGGAGAGGTACGTGCTCGTAGATCGACTCGGCAGGGCACTCAACGGGCGGCAGCTGCGTGAGCGGGCGTACCAGGTCGTGGCCGAGAACGCGCTGCGCCGGGTCCGTTTGTACGACGCCCGCGCGAGCTGTTTCACCTAGCTGGCGAACAACGGGGTACCGGACCATCTGATTGCCCGCTGGGCTGGGCACACCGACGTCCGGACGACGAAGCGTTGGTATGTGAAGCCGGATGTGGAGGATCTACGGCCGGCTGCGGATATGTGGGAGAACTGGCGAGTGCCCCCGCCCCCGCTCACGAAGAGAATGTGAGATGCGGGAGCGTGAGGGGGTGAGTGAGAAGAACGTCGAAACCCTGCAATACCGCTTTGACGGGCCAGAAGAGGCCCCGGTCCTCGTCATGGGGACCTTCCTCGGTGCTACATGGCACAGGTTGTAGATCGTGTCTTGTGCGGTCCAGGGTGGTCCAGGTGACGCGCGTAAGTGCAGGTCAGGCCCCTGTGGTCCAGGAGTGTCTACGGTGTTGGTGAGAGCGATGTGAGAGATGCGTACCCCCGTCGGCAGGTGCCGACGGGGGTTCTGCGTGTCGCGGCGGGTCTCTCTGCGGGGCGATCGATGTGGCCTGTTGGGTCGGGGCGTCTACGTCCCTTCTGCTGGGGGCGGGCGTTGACGACGCTTCGGGTGCGTTCAGTGAGGTTGCCGTCTGCGGATGGGGAGGATGCTCAGGGCCATGACGGTGCCGTCGTCGTGGAAGGAGATCGGCCCGTTCCATCTGCCGGTTCCGTGGGGGTCTTGCGGGGTGGAGCGGCTTTGGAAGGCGGCTTGACGGTATTCCTCCACGCGGCCCTTCTTGATGAGTTCGTACAGGTGCTCGGCCATGCCGGAGAATGCCTCGATGCGTACGGACCCCATACGGAAGACGTGGTCCGTGCCGACGAATTTCGTGCCGCCGACTTGGATGTCTGCGTCGTCAACGCTTGACGTGGCGGCGAAGGTGGGCACGTCGTAGTGCTGTCGTCCCTGACGCGTGGTGAGGTACTGGGCGGTTCGGGGTCCTCCGCCGGCCAGAACGGTCAGGTTGGCAGCTCCGGTACGGGCCAGGAGCTGACCGAACCAACCGCGGTCGGCCTCGGCTATTTGGAAGCCGTCGGCGGTCCGTGCGCGTTTCCCGTCGCGGGCGGGTATGTGAATGGCGTTCGGGTAGGTGATGCCGGCCTTGTCTCGGATCTCTATATCGGCGTTTCCCGGGGCACCCGGTGTACGGAGGGGGAGAAGGGATTCGCCTCGCGTCTGCAGTGCGTTGACCACGATTCCGCCCTGCCCCATGAGTTCTGTGGACAGGATCAGGCACGGCGTCGTATTCCACGGGCCGATGTGCATGCCTTCGGTCAGCTCGGCGCCCTTTGCCAGTTGCTGGACGGTGGTGCTGCGGGTCCGCCCTCCTCGTTTGCTCGGCTTCTGGTGGTTTCCTCGGCAGGCTACAAGCGTGATTTTCGACGGCTCGCCGGGTTTCCATGCTTCGATGAGGTAGTCGGGGCGGGGCCGTGAGGTCTTGTTCCGTTGTGAGACGTTCAGGGGCCAGCCGGCTCGCAGGACGGTACTGGTGTCCACGATCGAGATGACGTGGTTCGGGTATCTTCGTTGCACTATGTGTTCTGCCACGGCGAGTCCGAAGCCGACGGCCAATTCCCGGGCCTGCATGCCCTTGTACCAGCGCTCGGGAGTGCGGCCCTTGTCGGTGAGATCCATGGAACCGGCACGATTGACGCCCAGAGCCTCGCAGAACTTCAGGCTCAGCCAGTGTTCCGCGAGCCCGCGCCCCATTCCCTGGCCGGCCAGTACGTAGCCACGCGCCACGGCGTGCAGCACCTGCCACGGGGTCAGTTCGATCGCCCGATTGCACTCGGCTCGTGGAACGGGGAGCAGCTCAGGTTTCCTGCGTATCGGCTCTTTTCCCTTGTCCCGGCGTTTCTTGTCGAAGGCCGCCGCTGCTGAGTCGACATGGGCAGCGAGTTCTGCCGTTGACTGGACGTGGATGTTCGTCGAGCGGCTGAGTGTGTTCAGGGTCTGTCGCGCGGTTCTTGCCATGCGTCCCCCACGATGTCCGTCTGCCATGGTCGGTCAGGAACGGTATTTCGGGGCGCGTGGGCGCATACAAGTGCGCATGTTCCACCACGGGTTCCGTCGGTTGCGCCGGCGGGCCCCGTGGCGTCGCGGGCCCCGGCGGGACGGTGGGCACGGCCGGGCGGTCCCTTCTGGGGTGCGGGCCCGTACGACGAAGCAAAGGGGGCCCGAACTCATTGTCACTGGGGACGCCTAGAGTCTCTCTCACTCGTCACGGTGGGTTGCCGTTGACGGGTTTCATCAGCGTGCCGTCGGTTCGGCGGCCGTCCGGAACAACGGGGAGAACAGCGCATGGGGTGGGTTCCGGCGGGCGACTACGAAGTCGCCCTGGAGGCGGGCAAGGTGGTCTGCCGCAACGGGAAGGGCCGGCGGCTGAAGTCCGTCCCGGCCAGATTGAAGGACGACCCGGCGGTCGTCGGGCTTCGGCAGTTGACCGAGTGGCTGGAGCGGCACGCACACCAGTGCCTGACCGACGTCGAGCAGTGGATGGTGCGTTCGTTGCCCGTCCCCACGGCCGTGCTCGCCCGGGTCTGGCCCGACCCGGCGTGGCAGGCGGCCCTGCGGGACGTGGTGGTCACCGGCGCGGACGGTGGGGCAGCCGGGTTCCTGCGCGATGTCGACCCCGACCGCGGTCTCGGCCTCGTCGACCTCGACGGCGACACGGTCCGCATCACCCCGGACGTCGTCAGCGTGCCCCACCCCGTCCTCCTCGACGACCTCGACGAGCTGCGGGAGTTCGCGGTCGAACTGGGGGTGCGCCAGAACGTGGAGCAGTTGTTCCGCGAGGTGTGGCGCCGCCCGCCGGGCCTCGCCCCGGACACCACCTCCGTGGACACCTACGCGGGCGGCGTGTTCAAGGAACTGCGCTTCCTGCACGGCCGCGTCACCCAACTCGGGTACCGGTCGCGCGGCGGATACGCGGTCTGCCCGGTCGTCGAGGACGGCGCCACCGCCGAGGCGCGCATCTGGATCGGCGAGCACGACGGATACGACGAGTACGGCACCGAGACGGGCCCCCTGGGCTGGACCGACCCTGCGGGGCGGGCGCTGACGGCCGCCGAGGTCGGCCCCGTCGCGTGGTCCGAGGGCATGCGCATGGCGGCGGCGCTCTACGCCGGCCGCGACGTGGAGGACGAGGAGCGGACGGCATGAGTACCACGACGACGAACACCAACGCGAACACGACGGCAGCGGGCGAGGCGTCCCTCCCCGCCCAGGCCCGGGGCGAGAGCACCTCCACCCTCGCCGCCGAGGCCCGCGCGGCGACCCTGCTGGACGCGGGCGCGATCCTCCCGCTCGGCACCACCGACCGGGACGACGCCGACGCGCTGACCGCCCGCACCTACACGCACACCGCCCTCGGCGACCGCCCCGTGGTCCGGCTCGTGCCCGGCACCCTCGGCGAAGCCGAGGACCTGGCCCTGGAGTTCCTCGGGCTGGCCCGGACCGCCGAGGCCCCCGTCGTGGGCCAGGTGCGCCGCGAGACGCTGGGCTTCCCGGCCTGGGCGCTGGTCAACGACCCGGCCAACGGGCACCACGCCCTGGCCCTGGTCAAAGACATCGAGCGGCTGGGCCGGCAGGCCAGGACCCGCGCCGGAGCGGCCAAGGAGGGCTTCGACGCACTCGGCACCCGGCTCGGCCGGGCCGTGCCCCACTTCCTCCCCACCTACTACGAGCAGGTGGCACGCCTCTTCCTCCAGGCCGAGAACACCACGTACGCCGCCTCCTTCTTCGGCAAGGCCCGCGAGGCCGAGCGGGTGCACGGGCTGGTCGTGGACGAGGACCGGCAGCGGGCCGTCTTCCTGGAGTTCGCCTTCGCCGGCGCGCTGACCGTCAAGGCGCTGCGGCAGTACGTGCGGGACCTGGTGGCCCGGCTCGCACCGGCGGACGCCTGGGCGCAGTTCCGCCGTCTGCTGGTCGAGCGCTGCGCGGCCGGCATGCCGCCGTACGCGGCGCTGCCACAGGACGTGCGCGCGCTGGTCAAGGCCGCCGGGCTGGACCGCGAGGCCGCAGAACGCGACCTGGTGGCCGATCTGATCGGCTCCCCGGGCGTCGTCCGCGCCCCCGCCTCGTTCTGGGAGACCTACCGCTCCGCGCTCATCGCCCTCGCTCGACGGGACGCGGCTGTGCGGGCCCGGCTCCTCGGCTTCTTCCCGGAGACCTTCAGCGAGAGCGGCCGGGACACGGACGGCGAATCCGGCTGGCTCGCGTTGCTGGCCGAGTCCGGCGCCGAGGACCTGCTGACCACCCTCCCGGGCACCTCCGGCAACGCTCCCTCCGGCTCCTCCGACCCGTCCGTCTCTCCGGCGGACTGGCTCGCCCGCTGGGAGGCACACCGCCGGCGCAACCGGGTCACCTCGGGCCGCAGCCCGCAGACCCTCGACCTGGCCGCCCGGATGGCGGACCGGCTGCGGGCCGACGGGCGCCCCGTCGAGCTGTTCCAGGGCCGCTGGCAGCGCACCGCCGACCTGGACCTCCTCGACCTCTGCCTGGCCTCCGGCGTCCCCGTCGCCGAGCCGGACGACCAGGGCACGGGCACCGCGCAGCCCGCCGGTGTCCCGGTCGGCCCGTGGCTCATCGACAAAGCGCCCGGCGCACGTGATCTGATCGCCGTCGCCCAGCGGCCGGTCTTCCGCGCCCTTCTGAGCCGGAACGTCGGCGGCCTCGGCGACGGACACGGCCAGCGGCTGAGCGACGCCGGCATGGCGAAGCTGGCGGCACACCCCGTGCTCTCCGGAATCCTGGGGCAGTGGCTCACCGGCCGCGCCGAGGAATACGCGGCCGCGCGAGGGCTCCCCGGGCTGAACACCGCTCTCAACAGGCTCTCGGCGTTCCGCACCGTGGTCGCGGACGTCGCCCCGGAAGCCGTGCGGCTCATCGAGGCCCACGATGTCGTGCCGTTGCTCGCCTCCACCCTGCGTACCGGCGTCCTCGACGAACTGGGCTGGTCCGCGCTGGACGAGACCTACGCCGAACTGGCCGCCGAGGCCGCCGCCGCCACGCGTCAGCAGCGCCACCGGTCGAAGGACGTCGGTGTCACCAGTGCCTGGCCCGCGCTCATCCTCAACACCCTCGAACGGGCCGTTGTCGTCGGTCCGGAAGGCGTTCTGCTGCGGCACACCCTGCGGCTGCCCGCCACCGTCGACCACTGGCGGCAGCTCGCCTTCCGTTACGTCGACGGCGAGTTGCTGGTCATCTGGTGGGAGGACGGCAAGCTGCACGGCTACTGGTCGCACCGTCCCGCCGAGGTGTTCACCGTCGGCGGCGAGCAGATCCCCCGCTGGGGCGGCTCCGGCCCCTCGGACGAGGTCTCCCTGCCGCTGCCCGGCGGCGGCCGCGCCACGGGTGGCAAGGCCCTGCACGCGGGCGACACCTCCCTCCCGCCCGAGCGCGCCGTCATCTCCGACGGCACCGGTCTCTGGCGCGAGGGCCACCAGGGCACGGAGCGGGTGTGGCTGGAGTACGACCCGGCCGGCGGCACGCACGGCCGCGCATCCCTCCCCGCCTTCCTCCGCTCCGGGGTGCGGGACGGCACCCGGCTGCTCACCGAGCACTGCCAGGTGTTGCCTCTCCAGCCCGGTCTGGAGACCACCCCGTTCGGCACGGACGGCACGGTCCTCGGCCGCTGGATCCGACAAACGGTCACCGAGCCCGGCACGGCCGCCCCCGCCGACGGCCACCGCATCGTCGCCGGAACCCCCGACGGCCACACGGTCACCCTGCCGTACCCGCTGCCCGGCGGGGACCGTCCGGTGCCGCTGGGCGCCCTCACCCTGCCCGGTGGTTCACGGCCGGTCGTGGCCCTGCACCACCGCTCCGTCGAAGCGCACCCGGCGGACACCGACGGCACCGGTGGGGAACTGTGGTCCGTCACCCCCGGCTCCAGCGGCGGGGGTGATGCGGCGGGTACCCCCTATGTGCCTCCCGTCGCCTACTGGCACGCCCTGCGCCCAAGGGACGAGCGGGGCTCCACCGTCCTGCGCAACCTGACGGACTCCCGGGCGGGGGAACTGTTCAAGGAGGTCGCCGCCGCGGTCGAACGGCACCTGGAGGCGTTCCGGGCCGTCAAGGAGTACACCGGGCCCTCTTCGCAGGAGCTGAGCCAGGAGGCCGTCGCCCGGGTACTGCCCGAGGTGTCCGACGTAAGGCTTCTCGCGGGCGTCACCGCGGTCGTACGGAACGCGGTGTACCGGGCCGTCTCAGCCGCCCAGTACCTGGCACTGCCCAAGCCCGTGGAGCCGGCCACGCCCCGGAACACCGCACGCACCAAGGGCATGTTCTTCGATCAGGAGCCCGAGCACGGCGACGACATGACCCTGCAGTCGGCCTCGGCCTGGAACTCCGAGCGGATGCGAGGTGGTTGGTGGGGAGCCGGGCGCCGTTGGACCGTGATCCGGCAGATCCTCGCCGTCAACCATGTCTTCGGCGGCGAGCCGGCGTTCGGCCCACCCATCCTGTCCACGGTCCCGTTCACTCCCGTGGACGGCTGGCAGCGGGACGAGTGCACCGTGCCCGTTGACTCCCTGACCTGGACCGATCTCCTCGGCGATCTGCCCGAACTGGCCTACCGGGCAGCCTCGGCGACCACCTCCCCCGAGCACCGCACCGGGCTCCTCGTGTTCCTGGAGACCCTCGCCGCGGGCCCGCTGGCCGACCCGGCGGGCACCGTCCGGCAGGTGGAACTCGTCGAGCCGATCTCCCGAGGGGCGACCGGATCGGGACGCCCCGAGACCGTGCACCGCCTCGGCCAGGTGCTGCGCAGGGGCGCCCGCACCATCGTGGTCCTCGCCGGCCACGGATGGAACTCCCGTAACGACGCGGTACGCTGGCTCGCCCTGGACCACGACCCGACCGGAGCCTTCGGCCCCGTCCCCGGCTTCACCCTGGACCGCGAGAAGGTTCACCGACAGGGCATCGACCGCGACCGGCTCACCCGGCTCACCGCCCAGGTACGGGAACAGGGCCCGGCACCCTGGCGTCCGGAGGCCGCCGAGGCGTTCCACACGGCCACCGGCATCGGCCCCCTCCAGTCCGCCGCCCTGCTGTCGGCAGCCGTCAAGGAGCCCGGCGCCGAGGCGCTCGCGCTCCTCGGGGTGAAGACACGTGCCTTCGAGGCCGCCCAGTCCAGGCTGGACGCCCTGCCCCGCGACGACCGGCACGCCGTGCTCCAGGCACTGCTGCCCGCCGACCCGGCCGAGCTGTGGTCCACGGGCCCCGACGTCCGGGCAGCCGCCGAGGTGTGGCAGAAGCGCCTGGCCTCCCTCGTCCGTGTCCCCGAGGAACTGGATCTCGACCTGTCGGGCACCACCGCGGAGGCCGTCGACCTGATCCTCAACGCGGGCTCCCGGACCTGGCTCGCCCACGGCACCGATGTCCCGGACGGCACCGGACGCCCGGGACTGCGCCGGGCGGGCGCACGCGGCGAGGTCTCCTCGGCCGTGACGGCCCTGCGCACCCTCGCCTACACGCTGCCGTACGGGCACCCCCTGCGGGCGCACCTGCCCGTCGGGCTCACCGCCTTGCGAGACCGCCTCGCCGACCCGGACCTGGTGCTGGACCTCGGTCTGGAATGGGCCGAGTCGGGGGGCTCGATCGGCCTCGTGGTCCGCGCCGCCTACGGGCTCCCGGAGTCCGGCGGCGCCGATGCCGACGGTCTGGTCCGGGCCGGCACGGCGCTGCTCCTCGCCCCCGGCTACGCCAACAACGAGAAGCTCCTGATCCGCCCGGCCGGTCTGGCGGGCCCCGACGACCCGGCGTTCGGCCTCGTCGAGGGCACCGTCGGCCCGTACGGCACCGGCGATCTGCTCGCCCTGCGCGCGCTGCTGGACGAGGAGACCGACGCGTTGGCCTCGGCGGGCACCCCCGACGGCGCCCCGCACCACCCGGCCCAGGACCCGACGCGTACGGTGCCGGAGCTGGTGACCGAAGCCGCCGACGTCCTCGGCCTGAGCGCGGACGCTGCCGCGCTTTACCTGATACTGCTCGCCCTGCCCGACCCGACGGACCGTAACTGCGTCCGCTGGACCGAGTGGAAGCCGGCACGGATCAAGAAGGCCCGGGCGGAACTCACCGCCACCGGCCTGGTCGTGGAGGCGAAGCGCTCCCGCGCCGGCCGCACCCTGTTCCTCCCCTGCGGCTGGCTCGAACGCGGCGCCCCCGGACTGCCGCTGGAGACCTGGAAGGAACGCCTGTACCCCGTGGCCGGGTCCACCCGGACCCTGCCCCACCTCCCCGTGCCCGCGCTGTTCGCAGCCGCCTGGGCACGGGTCCGCGGAGGCGACGCCCCCGCCTTCGAAGAACTGGACACCCGCGCAACCCGGAAGGGCCGCCGCCGATGACGAACGACATCACGACCACCGTGGACAGCACCACCACGGGCGGCGTCCCGGACCGGGCGACGGTGCCCGGCCGGGAGCTCCGCCAGGTCACGCCGCCCGAGGACCGGTACGCCACCGAGCTGGCCTTCCTCGCCGCCCACGACTCCGGGCCCCGCCCACCCGGCTGGCTGCTCACCCCGCGCGCCGTCGTCACCTTCGTGACGGGCAGCGCGGGCGAGGCACTGAGCCTGCCGAAGGGCGCCCGGCCCGGAGCCGGGGTGCCGCCCCGCCTGGTGATCGAGCAGAAGTTTGTCGGCGAGCGCGCCCTGGTCGAACGGTGCGTGGTCACCCTTGCCGGTGAGCGCGGACTCCTCCTCGTGGGCGAACCCGGCACCGCCAAGTCCATGCTCTCCGAGCTGCTGTCGGCGGCCGTCTGCGGGACCAGCGCGCTCACCGTGCAGGGCACCGCGGGCACCACCGAGGACCAGCTCAAGTACGGCTGGAACTACGCGCTGCTGCTCGCCCAGGGCCCCACCGAGCAGGCCCTGGTTCCCTCCCCGGTACTCGCCGCCATGACCCGGGGGGCCGTCGCCCGCGTCGAGGAGGTCACCCGCTGCCTGCCGGAGGTCCAGGACGCTCTCGTGTCACTGCTCTCCGAGCGGCGGATCGCGGTCCCTGAACTCACGGGCGGCGAGGGCGCCCAGGTGCACGCGGCCCCCGGGTTCACCCTCATCGCCACCGCCAACCTGCGGGACAAGGGCGTCTCGGAGATGTCCGCCGCGCTGAAGAGGCGCTTCAACTTCGAGACCGTTGGCCCCATCGGGGACGTGGACACCGAGACCGCGCTCGTCCGGCGTCAGTCGCGGGCGGCCGTCGAACGCGTGGGCGCCGCCTACCAGGTGGACGACGCGGTCCTCGAAGCCCTTGTCACCGCCTTCCGGGACCTGCGCGAGGGCCGCTCCGTGGAGGGCTGGGAGGTCGAGCGCCCGTCCACGGTGATGAGCACGGCCGAGGCGGTCTCCGTCGCGGGCTCCCTGGGCCTGGCCGCCGCCTACTTCCCTGGCGACCGGGACGTGCTCTCCCTCCTGCCCGGCCATCTGCTCGGCGTCGTCCGAAAGGACGACCCCGCCGACGCGGCAAGGCTGCTGGGGTACTGGGACGGGCCGGTGCGCAGGCGCGCGGAGCAGGGGTCGGCCACCTGGCGTGCCCTGTGGGACCTGCGCGCGGTGCTGGAGAACTGACGGATGAGCGAGTCGACCACCCCCGAGACGCGGTCCACCGCCGAGGTCTCGCCCACCGCCGTTGCGCCGGCCGCCTCCCCGGCGCAGGGCCCGGCGGCAGGGCCCGCCACCCCGGAAGCCGCGGTGGCGGCCCTCGCGGCGACCGGACCCGGGTCGCCGTTCTTGATCGGGGTGCGCCACCACGCGCCCTCGCTGGCGGCAGCCCTCCCGGCGCTGCTGGACGCGGCGGCCCCCGACGTCCTCCTCGTCGAACTGCCCGCCGAGTTCCAGCCCTGGCTGGGCTGGCTCGCCCACGAGGAGACCGAGGCCCCGGTGGCGCTGGCCGCCGTGCCCGCCGACGGGCCCGGTCCCGGTTCGGCAGGCGCACGGGGGCCGGCCTTCTACCCGTTCGCGGACTTCTCGCCCGAACTGGTCGCTCTGCGCTGGGCGGCAAGGAACGGGGTCCCGGCTGTGGCCTGCGACCTGCCGCTGGCCGACCGGGCGTGGGCGGGGGGCGGTCCGGACACCCCCGCCCCCGCCCCCGTCCCGGGCGCCGACTCCGCGCCCGTGCCGGGGGAGGGGCACGGGCTGTCCGCCGCGCTCCGGTCCCGGCTCACCGGCCGGGACGGCGACGACCTGTGGGACAGACTGGTGGAGGCCCTCGCACCCGGATCAACACCCGAGGCGCTCCGCCGTGCCGCCCTGCTCACCGGCTGGGCGCTGCGCCACGAGGCCGAGGCACGGGGCGGGGCGCACCGCACGGACCTGGTGCGCGAGGCATGTATGCGCGGACATGTCGCCGAGGCCCTGGCGAGCGGGCGGCGGCCCGCCGTGGTGGTGGGAGCCTTCCACACCCCGGCGCTGCTGACGCCCGACTCCGGGGCCACCGGGGGCCCCGCGCCGGACGCGTCCGCAGCCGCGCCCGAGCCGGGCGCGGACGGCCACGTGAACGGCGCTGCCGGGACGGCGGCGTGCACGGTCTCCCTGGTCCCCTACACGTACCCGCTGCTCGACTCACGGTCCGGCTACCCGGCCGGCATCCGGGACCCGGAGTGGCAGCACACCGTCCTGGACGCCGCCGGGGACCCGGCCGCGCTGCACGAGGCGCTGATCCGCACCGCGGTCCGGGTCTGCGCCGCCCTGCGCGAACAGGGCCACCCCTACGGCCCGGCGGACGGCCGGGAGGTCGTCCGGGTGGCCGGTGACCTGGCCCGTCTGCGCGACCTGCCCGCCCCCGGCCGCGGTGAACTCCTGGAAGCCGTGCAGACGGTGCTGGGGCGCGGCGAGACCTACGGCACGGGCCGCGCCGTCGCCCGGGCCCTCGAACGCGTACTCGTCGGAGCCCGCACCGGACGGCCCGCGCCCGCCGCACCGCGCAGCGGACTGGGCCCCGCCGTCGAGGCCGAGACCGCGGCGCTCTCCCTCCCCGGCCCCGAGGACGCGCACGAGAAGACACCGCGCGACCTCCGGCTCGACCCGGCGCGCTCCACCCTGGACCGGCGCCGCGAACTGCTGCTGCGCAGGCTGACGGTGTGCGGCATTCCCTACGCGCAGGAGCAGGGGGTGACCGGCGCGGCGGGCACGGAAGGACTCACGACGCGCTGGCAGGTGCGGTGGACCCCGGCGACGGCCGCGATGCTCACCGCGGCCGGGGCCCGCGGCGTCACCCCGGCCCAGGCGGCCATGGGCGTGCTGCGGCAGCGGCACGCGGCCGAGCGCGCGGAGGACGGCCCGACGGCCGCCCAGGTCGTCCGCGGCCTCACGGAGGCCGCCGAGTGCGGGCTCCCCGCCCTTGCCGACGAACGGCTGACTGAACTGGCGGCCGTACTCCCGGCGAGCGGCACCCTTCCCGAACTCCTCGCCGGGCTCGACCTGCTGGATCGCATCGACGCCGGCCACCTGCCGGGCCCGGCCGCGCCCGACGGCCCCTCGGCCCCGGACGCCACCGCCTCCGCCCGTGCCGCCCGCACCGCGCACGCGGCCGAACTCCTGACCTCGGCCGCGGTCCGCCAGGTCGACGGCCTGACCGGCTCCGAGGAGCCCGAGGACGCCCGGGCGTTGCTCGAACTGGCCCAGCGGGCCGACCGGTTGGGCGGCATCCGGCTCACCGCTGCCCTCGCCCGGCTGGCCGCCGACGGCACCCCGTTGATCGCCGCGGCCGCCGGAGCAGTCAGGGTGCTCACTGGCCACGAAGAGGCCGAGACCTTCGGGGGGCGCGTCGCCTCCTGGGTGGACGGGGCCGTGGACAGCACCTCCCGGGCCGCGCTCACCGCCCGCCTCACCGGCGTCCTGACAGTGGCGGGCCCACTCCTGACCGTCGGCGTGGGCGCCCTGGACCCGTTGCTGCACCGGGTCGTCGAGCTGGACGACACCGCGTTCCTGGCCCGGCTGCCGGCCCTGCGCGGTGGCTTCGACACCCTGAGCCCGGCCGCCCGGGACCGGCTGCTGGACACCGTCGAGGAGCGGCTGGGCGAACGGGTGGGCACCCTCGACGCGGACGATCCGGCCGAGCTGGCCCGCCGAACGGCCGCCGACCTCGCGGCCCGCGAGCTCCTGACCGGCCTCGGCCTGCCCGTCCCGCCACCCGCGCACGACGACCGGTTCCCACCGCTGTCCGGCCACCCCGCCGCAACGCGCCCCACCGTCACACCCCACACCGCAGCCTCCACCGAGGCCACCCCCGCGCGGACCCTCGCGCCCGCCGACCGGTGGCGGCTCGTGCTCGGCCGGCGATCCGACCAACTGCCGTCCGGCGCCGCCCGTCTGGCGACCGCTCTGGACGAGCTCTACGGCGCGGGACACGGCGAGGGAGCCCGCAGCGGCCTGCCCGGCCCCGGCCACGGTGGCGGCTCCGGACCGCGCGGCGGCCGGGAACCGTCGTTCCCCGGTGTCCGCGAGTGGTCCGAGGAACTGGCCGCGCTGTTCGGCCCCGGCATCCGCGAGGAGGTCCTCGCCGCCGCAGCCGTGACAGGCCGGCAGGACGTCCTCGCCGAACTCGACCCGGCGGCCGCCACCCCCTCCGTGGAACTGCTCCGGACGATCCTGCGGTACGCCGGCGGCCTCCCCGAAGCCCGCCTGGCGGCGCTCCGGCCCCTGGTCCGCCACCTGGTCGACGAACTGACCCGGCAGCTCGCCACCCGGCTGCGACCCGCCCTCACCGGCACGATGCTGGCCCGGCCCACCCGCCGGCCCGGCGGCCGGCTGGACCTGCCGCACACGCTGCGCGCCAACCTGGCCACCGCCCGCAGGACGGCCGACGGAACGGTCCGGGTGATCCCCGAGAAGCCGGTGTTCCGCAGTCGCGGCCGCCGGTCGGCCGACTGGCGCCTGATCCTGGTCACCGACGTCTCCGGATCCATGGAGGCGTCCACGATCTGGTCCGCGCTGACCGCCTCCGTGCTCGCCGGGGTGCCGACCCTGAGCACCCATTTCCTGGCCTTCTCCACGGAGGTCGTCGACCTCACCGGCCATGTGCACGATCCCCTCTCCCTCCTGCTGGAGGTGAGCGTGGGCGGGGGCACGCACATCGCCGCCGGGCTGCGGCACGCCCGCAGCCTGATCGCGGTGCCCACCCGCACCCTCGTCGTCGTTATCAGCGACTTCGAGGAGGGCGCGCCGCTCGGCGGACTGCTCGCCGAGGTGCGGGCCCTGGTGAACACCGGCTGCCACGTCCTCGGGTGCGCGAGTCTCGACGACGCCGGCCGGCCCCGCTACTCGACGGGCGTCGCCGGGCAGCTCGTGGCCGCCGGAATGCCCGTGGCGGCCCTCAGCCCACTCGAACTGGCCCGCTGGATAGGGGAGAAGACCGCATGACCGCCGCCCAGTTGCCACCCGTCGCGCCGGAGGTCACGGCCACGCTGGTGGAGGACCTTTCGCCCCGGCTGCGCAAGCGGCTGGACGCGACAGTCACCAAGCTCGGCGCCCGCCCGACGCACCGCGACGGGGACACGGTGATGATCGCAGTCGACGACGAGGCCGAGTTGCGCCTGCACGCCCCGGGCGGCGTGGTGGCGACGGCGGACGCCATCACCTGCGGTTGCCTCCTCGCCCCGGCATGCGTCCACCGCGCGGCCGCCGCCTGCGCCGCCCCCACGGCGGACCCGGCGCCGGAGCTCGCCGACCAGCCCACCCGGGCGGTCCCCGAACCCGCCTCCGTAACGGACCCCGCCCCCACCCCCGACTCTGCCTCCTCGCCCGAGGTGGCGAGCCCAGCCCAGCGTGCCGCGGCCGACGCCCTGTGGTCGGCGGGCGCCGCCGTGCTGGAGGCCGGCGTCGACGGGGCCGGCGCCGTCACCCAGTCGGTCCTCCTCCGCGCCGCGCACACCGCCCGGCTCCGGCACCTGCCGCGCGCCGCGGGCGCCGCGCTGTCCGTCGTCACGCTGCTGCGCGCGGCCCGCGCCGGGGACCCGTCCTACCGCACCGCCGACCTCGTCACGGCCCTGGCCGAACTCCTGGGCACCGCACACCGAGTGGGGACGGCGTCCGGGGCGGAGCTGGCCGCCGTCAGAGGCCGCGCGCGCCGCCCGTACAGCCCGGACGGCTCGCTGCGCCTGTACGGCCTGTTCACCGAACCCGTGGTCACCGACTCGGGGCACGGCGGCGTCCGCACCTGGGTCGCCGGATCCGACGGCCGCCTCTGCACGGTTGGCGACGTGGCACCCGGCGGCGTCGGGCGCGCCCTGGGCGTGGCCGACCGGGCCGTGCGCCTGGGGGACAGCGCGCTCACCCACCGGGAGCTGGGCCGGGCCGGCCTGGCGGTCTCGGGGGCGACAGTCTCGCCGGACGGCAGACTGGGCGCCGGCAAGGGCGTCAAGGCCGTTACCGCCTGGGGCGTGGCGTGGACGGAGCTGCCGCTCGCCGCCCTGTGGGAGACGCCGCCGTCCGAACAGGCCGCCCGCGCCCTGCGGTCCACCTCCCGCTACGCGGACCCGGACGACGGCGGCAGTGACCTGCTCTTCCTGGACGTCGAACTCCTCGGCGCCGTACGGGAGTCGGGCGGCACCTGCCTGCTCGCGCTGTGCGAGGGAGGCATTCCCGTCCGGCTCACCGTCGCCGACGACGACCCCGCGCTGGCCCACCGCGACAACCTGATGCTGCTGGCCACGGCTCCGGGGACACGGCTGAGGATCATCGGCCGCCTGGTGCCCGCCCACCACCCCCGGCTCACTCTCCTCGCCTGCTCGCACCCCACCGGCGAAGGCACGATCGACCTCGGCCTCGACCGCCTGCGCCGCGCCGACCTCCCGGACCCGGCTGCCCCCGTGCACCCCGCCCCGCCACAGCCCGGAGGGTCCGGCGCGCACTCGCCCCTGTACCTCCTGGAGCGCCGGGTCGAACAGACGGTCCCGGCGGGCCGCGCTGCCCTCGGCATGCTCGGCGACGTCACCGCCGAGACCCGCCGCATCCGCCGCGCGGGCCTCCCCACGGCCGCCGGACTGCTCACCGCCCTGTGCACCTCGGCGGCCCAACGCGATCGCGACCTCTTCGGCCGCCTCCTCCCTGCCGACACCGACGGCTTCGCCACCTACTGGCTCACCGCCGCCCGTTACACGGCCGCCGTGGCCGAGTCCCTGTGCGCGGCAGCCTGGGAACCGACGCAGGAGGGCCCGGCCGCGGCGCCATCCGTCCCGGACTGACCCGACTTGCGGAACGCCACGCACCGCAGCTACTCGCTGTGGTGGGCATCGGCCCGGACACGGCCGTGACTCTGCTCGAGCGAACCCCGGGCGCGAGGCAGTACCGTCGCCTCAACCGCGGCGGCGACCGGCGGGCCAACGCCGCTCTGCACCGGATCGTGCAGACCCGCCTGCGCTGTGACCCGCGCACCCAGGAATACCGCGAGCGCCGCATCAAGCAGGGCAAGACCCGGCGCGAAATCGTCCGGTGCCTCAAGCGTTACGCTGCCCGCGAGGTGTTCCACCTGGTCAGGGCCATGCGATCGTGACCCCGTCATAGGGGCTGTTGTGAGATGTGGGAGCGTGGGCGGGTGAGTGAGACGACGACTGAAACCCTGCAATACCGCTTTGACGGGCCAGAAGACGCACCGGTCCTCGTCATGGGGACCTTCCTCGGTGCTACATGGCACATGTGGGACCGGCAGATACCGGAGCTCACCCAGCACTGGCGGGTCCTGCGTTTCGACCTTCCCGGCCACGGAGGCGCCCCCGCCCACCCCGCTTCCGCCGTTACCGAACTAGCCGACCGGCTGCTGGCCACCCTCGACGGGCTCGGGGTCCAGCGCTTCGGGTACGCGGGCTGCTCCCTCGGCGGCGCGATCGGCGCCGACCTCGCGCTGCGCCACCCGCACCGGGTCGCTTCGCTCGCCCTGATCGCCGCCTCGCCCCGGTTCGGCAGCGCCGACGAATTCCGCCAGCGCGGCGTGGTCGTCCGCACCAACGGGCTGGAACCGATGGCCCGCAGCGCGCCGGAGCGCTGGTTCACCCCGGGCTTCGCCGCCGCGCAGCCCGCCATCGTCGAGTGGGCCGTCCAGATGGTCCGCACCACCGACCCCGGCTGCTACATCGCCGCCTGCGAAGCCCTCGCCGCCTTCGACATCCGCGGCGACCTCGGCCGCATCACCGTCCCGACCCTCGTCCTGGTCGGCGCCGAGGACCGGGTCACCGGGCCCGGCGACGCCCGCACCCTGGTCGCGGGCATACCGGACGCCCGGCTGGCCCTCGTCCCCGGCGCCTCCCACTTCGCCCCGGTCGAGCAGCCCGGAGCCGTCACCGATCTGCTCCTCACCCACTTCTCCACGGCCTGGCAGGACACCCTCGCCGCCATCCCCGTCCCGCCGTTCACTCCGCAGCTCTCCACCCCCGTGCTGCCCGTCGCCGAGATCACCGCCGCCACCGCGCGGCCGGAGACCGGCACCACCGGACGCGCAGACCGGTACGAGCCCGGCATGAAGGTGCGCCGCGAGGTGCTCGGTGACGCCCATGTGGACCGCGCCCTGGCCGCCTCCGACGACTTCACCGGCGACTTCCAGGAGCTCGTCACGCGCTACACATGGGGCGAGGTGTGGACCCGGGAGGGCCTGGACCGCCGCACCCGCAGCTGCGTCACGCTCACCGCGCTGGTCGCCGCCGGCCGTCTGGAGAGCCTGGCCGCGCACGTCATGGCCGCACTGCGCAACGGCCTCACCCCGGCCGAGATCAAGGAGGTGCTGATGCAGACCGCCGTGTACTGCGGTGTGCCGGCCGCGAGCGCCGCGTTCTCGATCGCCCAGACCGTGATTCAGGAAGAAACGAGGCTCCGTCCGTAGCAGGATGGGCCTATGAACGCTGCGAACCCCATGCACCTGACACTGACCAAGAAGACGCACTCCTGCATCCGTCTGGAGAGGGACGGGCGGACACTCGTCATCGACCCGGGCGCCTTCTCGGAGCAGGACGCCGCCGTCGGCGCCGACGCGATCCTGGTGACGCACGAGCACCCCGACCACTTCGACGAGGGGCGGCTGCGCGCCGGTCTGGAGGCCAATCCGGCCGCCGAGATCTGGACCCTGCGCAGCGTCGCCGACCGGCTGTCCGCGGCCTTCCCCGGCCGCGTCCACACCGTCGGCCACGGGGACACCTTCTCCGCGGCGGGCTTCGACGTACAGGTGCACGGCGAGCTGCACGCGGTGATCCACCCGGACATCCCGCGGATCACCAACATCGGGTTCCTGGTGGACGGTTCGCTCTTCCACCCGGGCGACGCGCTCACCGTCCCCGACCGGCCGGTCGACACCCTGATGCTCCCGGTGATGGCCCCCTGGAACAAGATCTCCGAGGTCATCGACTACGTACGCGAGGTCAAGCCGCGCCGCGCCATCGACATCCACGACGCGCTCCTCACCGACCTGGCCCGCCCGATCTACGACAACCAGATCGGCAGTCTCGGCGGCACCGACCACGGCCGTCTGGCCCCGGGGGACTCGACCGGCCTGTGACCCCGGCCGGTCCGGCGGCTGTCAGTGGCAGCGGCTAGGTTTACGTACATGCGCATCGCCACCTGGAACGTCAATTCGATCACCGCCCGGCTCCCGAGACTGCTGGCCTGGCTGGAGAGCTCCGGCACGGATGTGCTGTGCATCCAGGAGACCAAGTGCGCCGCCGAACAGTTCCCGGCGGACGCGCTCCGCGAGCTCGGCTACGAGTCCGCGGTCCACGCCACGGGCCGGTGGAACGGGGTCGCGCTGGTCTCCCGGGCCGGCCTGTCCGACGTCGTCGAGGGCCTGCCCGGCAGCCCCGAGTACGAGGGCGCGCAGGAGCCCCGGGCGATCTCCGCGACCTGCGGTCCGGTCCGCGTCTGGTCGGTGTACGTGCCCAACGGCCGCGAGATCGAGCACCCGCACTACGCGTACAAGCTGCGCTGGTTCGAGGCCCTGCAGAAGGCCGTCGCGGCGGACGCCGCGGGCACGCGGCCGTTCGCGGTCCTGGGCGACTTCAACGTGGCCCCGACCGATGAGGACGTCTGGGATCCGGCGCTCTTCGAGGGCGCCACCCATGTCACCCCCGCCGAGCGCGCGGCCCTCGCCGCACTGCGCCGGGAGGGGCTGTCCGACGTCATGCCGCGCCCGCTCAAGTACGACCGCCCGTACACCTTCTGGGACTACCGGGAGCTGCGCTTCCCGAAGAACAAGGGCATGCGGATCGACCTCGTCTACGGTAACGCGCCCTTCGTCGCGGCGGTCACGGACAGCTACGTGGACCGCGAGGAGCGCAAGGGCAAGGGCGCGTCGGACCATGCCCCGGTGGTCGTGGATCTCGACGTCTGACGCCTCGGGCGATCCGTCGTTGTCAGTGGTCGCCGATACCGTGGTCGATGTCCTTATCCCGCTTGCTGGCTGCTTGCTGTGACCAGGACAGCCCCGCCCGTTCAGCGCCGGGCGGGGCTTCATCCACTCTGCTCCCGGACCGCGGGAACGCGGTCCGGGCTCCGCCGGCCGGCGGCCCGGCGCATGCCCAGCGACGCCCAGGCGGTGCCCAGCGCCAGAACCATCAGCAGCACGCTCACCCACAGTGGTGAGCGGAAGCCGAATCCCGCACCGATCGCGAGCCCGCCGAACCAGGGGCCGAGCGCGCCGCCCACATTGAACGCGGATGTGGCGAACGAGCCGGACAGGGTCGGCGCGTCGGCCGCCAGCCGGAACACCCACGAGATCAGCGCCGTCCCGGTGCCGAACGCGAGCATCCCCTGGACCGCGACGAGCGCGACCGTCGCGAACGGGTTCTCCGCGCTCAGCGCGAGCCCGGTCCAGCCGACGGTGAGCGCGACCAGACCGGCCGCGGTGAATGCGCGGGGCCGTGCGTCGACGACCCGGCCGGCGACGGTGACCCCGACGAACGAGCCCAGGCCGAACAGCGCGAGCAGAACGGGCACCCAGCCGGCATCGAGTCCGGTGACCCGGGTGGCGAGCGGTTCGACGTAGGAGAACGCACAGAAGGTCGCGCCCTGCACGAGGGCGCTCGTCAGCAGCGTGAGCAGCAGCCGCGGACGGGCCAGGGCCCGCAGCTCGACGCGGGCGCGCGCCGGGGCGGCCTTCGGCCGGGTCCCCGGAATCGTCCTGGCGATCACGACGACGGCCGGTACGGAGACCAGCGCCACGGCCCAGAACGCCGACCGCCACCCCCACTGCTCACCCAGCGCCGCACCGGCGGGCACTCCGGCCACGCAGGCGATGGTGACGCCCCCGACGACCACGGACGTGGCGCGTGCCCGGGCCTCGGGCGCCACCATGGAGACCGCGGTCACCAGGGCCACGGCCCAGAAACCGGCATTCGCCAGCGCCCCGGCGACCCGCGTCGCCAGGAGCACCCCGTAGCCGGGGGTGAGTGCGCCGAGGACATGGACGGCGCTGAAGACACAGAGGAAGAACAACAGGGCGCGGCGGCGCGGCCAGTTACGGCTGAAGAGCGCCATCAGCGGTGCCCCGACGACCATCCCGATTGCGAAGGCCGAGGTCAGCAGCCCGGCGGCCGGAATCGATACGTGGAGGTCGGCGGCGATGTCCGTGACCAGACCGGACAGCATGAACTCGGATGTGCCCTGGGCGAAGACGGCGAGCCCGAGTGCGTACACGGCGAAAGGCATGAAGGAACCCCATGGACGGCGTTGGATGGACCATGCAGGGGGTGTGGGCCGCGCCCGCCCGTCAGGAGGGGCGGCAACACGGCGGAACGTCCGGGGTGTTCATGGACGGGACTCGACAACTCGGCAGGCGCCGGGCCGGAGAATCAGCGCGCCGGCGCATACGGGGAATGCGCAGCCCACACCGAGGTGATCCTGCGGCGGCAGCCGGGCGGAAGCGGTTCCTTCACCGGTACACGACCGGGCGGGATCGACGCGACAGCGGATCAGCCACCGGCGGACCGGTGGCTAGTCTCTGTCGGACTCGGGGTTGGACACGATCGCGAAGCTACCAGCCCGGCCGCCCTCGCCTCCACCCCTTTTCCGCCGGAGCGGCGGCAGCCGGAACATCCGGACCGGGCCGCGTCCGGTTCAGCACTCGAACGATAACCGCGCGCCCTGTGGTGCGTACCACGCCCGGGATGCGACCCTGAGTGGTATGAACATCCCTTTCTTGGACAACTGGCGTAAGCGCCACGACGGTACGCGAGGGGCGGAGCTCGCCGCCGCCGTCGCGGCCGATCCCGAGGGCGTGGCCGAGCTGCTTGCCGAGTGCGAGCTGCTGCGTGTCCGGGCAGGGCAACGGGGGCTCGAACTCGACGACACCCCGGACTCGTTGGCGGCTCTCGACCAGTTGCCGCCGCGCTGGCGCGACGATCCCGAGGAGCTGCCCTGGCTGGGCAACGACGCGGGGCTCTACCTCGGCACGGTTCTGGTGCGCAATGTCCCTGGTGCGGTCTGGAACATCTGGCCGAGCGGGCAGCCCGTGGTGCGGCTCGCCTCGGGGCGGGAGATCGATGTGGTCGAGGCCGGGCTGGACTGGGCGATGGCGGGCAGCCCCGAGCTCTCGCAGGTGTACTCGGAATCGGCCGAGGGGTAGGACTCTCACTAAAACCAAATAAGACGGCTTATGCCCCATTTGTGCGTGTCGTAGGCGAAGTCCCTTTTCGCGCTGGATAGTTTGCGCTGACCTCGACATAGCGACAAGTGGGTGGGGCAGGGTATGGCCGTCGATCCTTTGATCGAGCTGCGGGACGTCAACAAGTTCTACGGGCAGTTGCACGTACTGCGGGACATCAATCTCACCGTCGGTCGCGGGGAGGTGGTCGTGGTCATCGGCCCCTCGGGCTCCGGCAAGTCGACGCTCTGCCGGACCATCAACCGGCTTGAGACGATCGAGTCCGGGCACATCGCGATCGACGGCAGACCTCTCCCCGAGGAGGGCAAGGGGCTGGCCGAGCTCCGGGCCGAAGTGGGCATGGTCTTCCAGTCGTTCAACCTGTTCGCGCACAAGACCGTGCTGGACAACGTCTCGCTCGCCCAGCTCAAGGTCCGCAAGCGGAAGAAGGACGAGGCCGACCGGCGTTCGCGGGAGCTGCTGGAGCGGGTCGGACTCGTCTCGCAGGCCGACAAGTTCCCCGCCCAGCTCTCCGGCGGCCAGCAGCAGCGCGTGGCCATCGCCCGCGCCCTCGCCATGGATCCCAAGGCGCTCCTCTTCGACGAGCCGACTTCGGCACTCGACCCGGAAATGATCAACGAGGTGCTGGAGGTCATGCAGCAACTCGCCCGGGACGGCATGACCATGGTCGTCGTCACGCACGAGATGGGCTTCGCCCGCTCCGCCGCCAACCGCGTGATCTTCATGGCCGACGGGCGCGTCATCGAGGACCGCACTCCCGAGGCGTTCTTCACCGCCCCGGAGAGCGACCGCGCCAAGGACTTCCTGTCCAAGATCCTGAAGCACTGACGGGGGCTCCGTGTTGCGTACGAGAAAAGTTCTGGCCGCCTGCGCCGCTCTTCTGCTCGCCGTCCTCGTCGCCGGATGCGGCAAGGAGGGCAGCCCGTCAGTGAAGGGGCCGAAGCCCGAACAACTGCCCGTGTACAAGGTCGACACCGCCTTCCGTCTGCCCGGATCACCGACCTGGACGAAGGCGAAGAAGCGCGGATACCTGCGGGTCGGGGCCAAGGAGGACCAGCCCTACCTCGGCGAGAAGGACCCGGCCACCGGCGTCTACTCCGGCTTCGACATCGAGATCGCCAAGATGCTGGCGGCCTCGCTCGGCTTCGACCCGAAGACGATCCGCTTCCGGACCATCGCCTCCGCCAACCGCGAGACGGCACTGCAGAACGGCCAGATCGACTACTACGTCGGCACCTACACCATCAACGCCCTGCGCAAGAGGCTCGTCGGCTTCGCCGGGCCCTACTTCATGGCCGGGCAGTCGCTGCTCGTCCGCACGGACGAGCACGACATCAACGGACCGCAGGACCTGGACGGCAGGACGGTCTGCTCGGCGGCGGGTTCGACCCCGTACCAGCGCATCGCCGCCGACTACCCGAAGGCGATCCTGGTCTCGTACGACACGTACTCGATCTGCGTCGACAACCTGCTCACCTACCAGGTCGACGCCGTGACCACCGATGACGCGATCCTGCTGGGCTTCGCCGCGAAGGCGCCCGGGGAGATGAAGGTGGTGGGCAAGCCCTTCTCCGAGGAGCCGTACGGAATCGGTGTCCCGCGCAGCGACAACGTCTTGCGGTTCGCCCTCGATGACGCCCTGGAGGCCAACCAGAAGAACGGCAACTGGAAGAAGGCGTTCGAGGCGACACTCGGTCTGTCCGGAGCGCCCGCGCCGACCCCGCCGCCCATCGACCGCTACCCGGCGACCTGAGAGGGCGGGCATCGACCATGGACGTACTCACAGAGAACTTCTCGCTCTACGGCAAGGGCTTCCTCGGCACGGTCGAGCTGACCGTCTACTCCTCGATCCTGGCCCTGCTCCTCGGCTTCGTCATGGCCTCCTGCCGGGTGGCACCCGTCGGCTCGCTCCGGATGCTCGGCACGGTCTGGGTCATGGTGCTGCGCAACACCCCGCTGACGCTGCTCTTCTTCGCCGTCCTGCTCGGACTGCCGCGCTTCGGACTGGTTCTTCCGTTCAAGGTCTTCGCGGTCCTCGCGCTCGGCTGCTACACCTCCGCGTTCATCTGTGAGGCACTGCGCTCCGGCATCAACACGGTGCCGAGGGGGCAGGGCGAGGCGGCCCGCAGCCTCGGCATGACGTTCGGTCAGACGCTGAACAGCATCGTGCTGCCACAGGCATTCCGTACGGTGATCCCGCCGATCGGGTCGACGCTGATCGCCCTCGCCAAGAACTCGGCGATCGCCGGGGCCTTCAGCGTGACCGAGCTGCTCGGCACCTACAAGACCCTCAACGAGCTGGGTTACAGCATCATCTGGACCTTCGTCTGGATCGCCGTCGGCTACCTGATCATCACCCTGTCCATCAGTGCGCTCTTCAACGTGATGGAGAAGCGCTGGGGAGTCGCCCGATGACCACCCGCACCGCGCCCTCCGCCACCGCGCTCTACGACATCCCGGGCCCCGTCACCCGCAGGCGTCACCGCCTGTACGGGTTCGCGGCGACGGTACTGATCCTCGCCCTGTTGGGCTGGATCGTCTATCTGCTCGTCGACACCGGACAGTTCGCCGGCGCCAAATGGACGCCCTTCGCATACAAGGGCATCCAGGAGCTGCTGCTGCGCGGACTGGGTAACACCCTCAAGGCATTCGCGCTCGCCGCGGTGTTCTCCCTCGTGCTCGGGGCGGTGCTCGCCGTCGGCCGGCTCTCCGACCACCGGGCCGTGCGCCGGCTCTCGACGCTTCTGGTCGAGTTCTTCCGGGCCATGCCCGTACTGGTGATGATCTTCTTCATCTTCGTGGCCCTGAAGGTGCAGCCCCTGCCCGCGCTGGTCACCGGCCTGACGCTCTACAACGGCTCGGTGCTCGCCGAGGTGTTCCGTACCGGGATCAACTCGGTGGAGCGCGGCCAGCGCGAGGCCGCGTACGCCCTCGGGATGCGCAAGACGCAGGTCACCACGTTCGTACTGGCCCCGCAGGCGGTGCGCGCCATGCTGCCCACGATCATCAGCCAGTTGGTGGTCGCGTTGAAGGACACCTCGCTCGGCTACCTGATCACCTACGAGGAATTCCTCCACGCGGGCAAGCTCATCGCGTCCAACCTCGACTACGATCTTCCCTTCATCCCCGTGGTGATGGTGATCTCGCCGATCTACATCGGGATGTGCATGCTGCTCTCCTGGTTCGCGACCTGGGTGGCCAAGCAGGAGCGGCGCAATCCGAAGACGAAGGCCGTGGAGGTCGCGCCGGCCGAACCAGGAACGCTGCTGCCGGGAGTGCAGTAGCCGGGACCCGCTGCGAAGCGGTCTTTGAGGAGCAGTGCCCGTCCGGCAGCAGCCGGTGATCACTTCTCGCGTGATGCGGTGGTCCCGTACGACGGGTCCGCCGGGGGCGAGGAGAAGGTCAGCTGCGAGCCGACCGGGCTGCGCTCGGCGTCCAGCGGGTCGATCACCAGGGCGGGCCGGCGACCGGCCGGGACACCACGGGCAGCGGAGAACAGCTCCGGGTCCGCGGGGGAACGGCCGGGCCCCGGCGTCCGTCCGCGGAAGGTATAGGGGGCGTTACTGACCAGCGTGCCGAGAGCGGCCCTTCGTCGTGGAGATGCACGGCGGAGGGCCGCTCTTCTGCGGCGGTTGCCACCGGCGCGACGGGGGTCAGCGGGTCACTTCAGTGCGCTCTTCGCCTGCCAGTCGGACCAGGCCACGTTCCACGCCCCGTACCCATTGCCCTCCGCGACCGTGCCCTTGGCATCGGCGCCGGTGATCTCGAACGGGTCGCCGACCCGCACCTGCTGGTACAGCGCGCCGGCGTTGGCGTCGCTCATGCCGACACAGCCCGAACTGTGGTTGGCCACCCCGAAGTAGGCGGCGTTCCACGGCGCCGCGTGGGCGTACATCCCCGACCAGGTCAGCCGCATCGACGAGTCGACCATCTTGTCGTAGGCGTCGCCGAGACCGACCGTCTCGGAGCGCATGTTGATCGTGCCCTCCTTGGCCATCAGCACGGCCGTGCCGCGCCAGGACGCCTTCTCGCCGCCCGGGGTGCCGGCGGACATGGGCACGTCCATGACGGTCTTCCCGTCCCGCTTCAGCGCCAGCCGGTGACGGTCGAGGTCGACCTTCACCACCTGGTTGGTGCCGATGGTGAAGGTGGTCCGGTAGTCGCGGACGAACCAGCCGCCGGACGGGCCGGAGTCGATGCCGTTGAGGTCGGCGTCGAGCGTGACCTTCGTACCGGACTTCCAGTACTCCTTGGGGCGCCAGTCGACGCGGTCCCTGCCGGAGTAGTCCTGCAGCCAGCCCCAGGAGCCCTCGGTGTTGTTCGAGGTGGAGACCTTCAGGGCCTTCTCGACCGCGGCCCGGTCCTTCACCGGGTTGTCGAAGACGATCGACAGGGGCTGGGCGATGCCGACCGTGGTGTTCTTGCCGGGCGCCAGTGTCAGCTTGTTGACCTTGTCGGCCCCGGCGGTGGTGAAGCGGGCCTTGTCACTGCCGCCCTCGGTGTCCTTCGCCTCGACGCCGTACGTGGTGCCGGGCGCGGCGGGCCGGTCCGACGTCCAGGTCCTGCCGTCGGCGGATATTCGGCCGGTGAGCGCGTCCCCCTCGGCTGCGCTCACCGTGACCGCCTTCAGCTTTCCGGCACCGAGGGTCACCTCCACCGGCTTCCCGGGGGTGGCACGGGTGCCCTGGAGGTTCACCGAGATCTTGGTGTCGTGCGCCGGTGCGACCCCGGCCGCCCCCTTGTCCGAGTCCGACGCCGAGGCACCGGAACAGGCGGTGAGCGTGGCGCCGAGCACCGCGGTACCGGCGATCAGGGTGAGCCGGACCGGGCGGACGAACGGGGCGGTACGGCGTATGCGCCGAGGTGCGGAGAACAACGGAAATACCTCCAAGGCCTTGCTTCTCACCGGTGGAGAGGCATGCACCCGACGATAGGTTCCACAAATCAACCAAAAGCTGGGAAATCCTCTATGTGACATGGGTCGCAGCGCAACGGTCATCATTCGGTCACATCCGCCGCTCGGCTCCGTCATGGACCGCTGTGAGCATCCTGCGCAGCCCCCGGAACCGACAGCGGGGCGGACCAGGGAGGGCCACGAACATGTCAGCGCTGCGCGCGACCGGAGACCGCGGCCATGACCACGAGCTGCGAATACGCGGCCTGACCGCCGTCGAGCACCGGGCCTTCGTCTCCACCCGTGCGGACGCGAGCTTTCTGCAATATCCGTCCTGGGCCCCGGTGAAGGACCAATGGGCCTCCGAAATGGTCGGCTGGCACGGCGACTCCGGCGAACTGACCGGAGCCGCGCTGGTGCTCTACCGGCAATTCCCCGGCACCCGAAAGTACTTCGCGTATCTGCCACAAGGTCCGGTCGCCGACTGGGCCGATCCCGACGTCGACCGGTGGCTGCGGCCGCTCATGGCGCACCTGCGCAATTCCGGAGCCTTCGCCGTACGGATCGGCCCCTCACCGGCGTACCGCCGCTGGGACACCGCCCGCCTCAAAGCCGCCACCGGCCCCGGCCGCAAGGTCGGCGACGTACTCGCGACCGAGGTGGATCCGCTCGGTACGGCCGTCGCCGATCGGCTCCGGGCCCGCGGCTGGCGCCGTTGCGGCGGCGACGGGGGAGAGGACGCCGACGCGCAGCCGCGCTACGTCTTCCAAGTGCCGCTCGCCGGACGGACCCCCGACGACCTGTGGTCGGGGCTCAATCAGGAGTGGCGCCGCAATGTCCGCAGAGCGCAGAAGGCCGGGGTGCGGATCGTCATCGGCGGCGCGGCCGAACTCCCCGAATTCCACCGGCTGCTGCGGATCACCGAGGAGCGCGACGGCTTCCGGCTCGGCAGCCCCCTCGCCTATTACCAGCAGCAGTACGCCGTACTCAACGCCGAACACCCCGGCCGTATGAAGCTCTATCTGGCCGTCCACCAGGGCGAGATCCTGGCCGCCCACACCATGATCAGCACCGGTCGACGTGTCTGGTACCAGACCGGCGCCTCCGTCGACCACCGGCGCGAGGTACGGCCCAGCAACGCGCTGCAGTGGAAGATGATGCTCGACGCCCATGGGCTCGGTGCCGATATGCACGACATGCGCGGGGTACCCTCCACCCTTGACCCCGACGACCGTCCCTTCGGGCTGCTGCGCTGGAAGCTCGGCACCGGTGGTCAGGTCGTCGAGACTCTCGGAGAGTGGGAGACATCGGTGGGCGGAGCCGCCAACAACACCTTGTACCGGGCGTTCCAGGCCTACCTGGCACGCCGATGACGGCCACCGAGGCGAGCTCGGCGAAGGCCGCAGGGCGCACGTCCGGTTCGGTGCTGCACAGCGGGGCGGTCATGGCGTCCGGCTCCATCGTCTCCCGGGCGACCGGCTTCGTACGCTCGGCCGTCGTCGTCGCCGCGCTCGGCACCGGACTCCAGGCGGACGGGTACACCGTCGCCAACACCGTGCCCAACATCCTCTACACGCTGCTCATCGGCGGTGCGCTCAACGCCGTCTTCGTCCCGGAACTCGTACGGGCCGCCAGGAACCACGCCGACGGTGGAGCCGCGTACACCGACCGGCTGCTCACCCTCTGCACGATCGGGCTCCTCGCCCTCACCGCGATCACGGTCGTCGGCGCACCGTGGATCGTCTCGGTCTACGCCCCCGACTACCACGGCGAACAGGCCGAACTCACCATCGCCCTGGCCCGCTACTGCCTGCCGCAGATCCTCTTCTACGGACTGTTCACGCTGCTCGGTCAAGTGCTCAACGCCCGCGACCGGTTCGGCGCGATGATGTGGACCCCCGTCCTCAACAACGTGGTGATCATCGCGGTGTTCGGCATCTATCTCACCGTCGCGGCAGGCTCCGACGGGACGTTGACCCCGGCGCAGGCCCGGTGGCTCGGCTGGGGGACCACCGCCGGGATCGCCGTGCAGACCCTTGCCCTGGTGCCCGCGCTGCGCGCCGCGCGGTTCCGCTGGCGGCCGCGGTTCGACTGGCGGGGCAGCGGACTCACCCGGCCGCTGCGCGCGGCCGGGTGGCTCGTCATGCTCGTGCTGACCAACCAGATCGCCTACTGGGTGGTCACCCGGCTCTCCACCGCCACCGGTCAGCACGCCGTCGAACAGCATGTGCCGGGCGGTGTGGGCTACACCGCGTACAGCTACGCCTTTCAGCTGTGGGTGGTGCCGCACGGCATCGTGACCGTCTCGCTCGTCACGGCGCTGATGCCCCGGATGAGCCGGGCGGCGGCCGACGACGACCTGGCGGGGGTGCGACGCGATGTCTCGTACGCCCTGCGCACCTCGGCCGCGGTCGTGGTGCCCGCGGTGGCCGTGCTGTTCGCGCTGGCACCGTGGGTGATCGGGGCCGTGTACGGATACGGGCGCACGGGCGGCGCGGACATCACGGTGATGGCGGGGATGATGATGGCGTTCGCGCCCGGACTGATCGCCTACTCCGGGCAGTACGTACTCTCCCGCGCGTTCTACGCGATGAGCGACACCCGCACCCCGTTCCTCCTCAACCTGGTGATTGCCGCGCTCAACGCCGGGCTCTGCGTCGCCGCGTATCTGCTGCTGCCGGTCCGCTGGGCCGTGACGGGGATGGCCGGGGCGTACTCCGTGGCGCTGTTCGTGGGCTTCGGCGTCACCGCGTACGTGCTGCACCGCAGGATCTCCGGCAGCGGCGCCGCCCGGCCTTCGCTGCTGCGGTCGCCGGGGCTGTGGGCACAGGTCCGGCTGGTGGTGGCGAGTGTGCCCGCCGGGCTGCTGGGGTACCTGGCCGCTCGTGCCTGCGCCGGGTTCGGGGACTTTGCCGCGGTGGGGGCGGGAACCGTCGTCCTCCTGCTCGCGGTGGCGTCGTTGGCCCGGCCGCTCCGGCTGCGGGAGGTCGGCGCGGTGCTCGCGGCGGGCCGGGCGCGGCTGCGGCGGTCGTGAGCCCGGCGGCCCCAGGACCCGCTCACCGGTTCGAATCCAGACGTGCGGCCAGTTGGTCGACGGCGCCGATGTCGACGACCTCCCGCCCTTCTTCGGATGCCTCGCGGATCAGGGCGTAGTAGACCCGGCGGGCCCACTCCAGGTCGGTGCCCGCAGACACGAGGCCGGCCTCCTGCGCGCGGCGGAAGAGCTGATCGCACTGGGCCAAGACGTCGGCGTGCACTCGCGCCGCCTCGGGGTCGGACGGAGCGGCCCGGCTCATCGCGAAGCTCCAGCCGATCTTCACCTGAAGGACGTTGGCGGTCACCTGGTGCAGGGAAACCAGCGGCGGGGAGGTGAGCGGGCGACCGGCCTCCACGGCCTGGCGGAACCGCTCGGTCGCCCAGGTCGCCAGCGCCTCGACCAACGCCTCGCGGGTGGCGACGGCCGCTGCCGCCCGCTGTCCCTGATCGTCACAGCAGGCCGGCGTGCGGACCGAACTCGGTTCATTGGCGTGCGGAACAAGATCCGAGTAAGAACGGCGGCCGGGTGCCGTGTTGGTGGAGTCGTCGTGGATGTCACTCGGTACGTCACTCGGACTCGGGAAACGTCCTGTTCTCTCCCATCTGCGAAGGTTCGGCGGCCGTCGTGAGCTCAACTCGGCGGAACCGCCCCGTGACCGAGGAGATTCTGTGCCGTGAACCCCAGCAGTCTGCGCGCGGCCGAGGTGTCGACCGGCGCCGCGCGACCCGGCAGCGGGCGCCGCAGCACGGTGGTGGGGTGATAGCGGCGCAGCAGTTCCTCCGTCGGGTACGGCACGATGATCTCGGGGGCGCAGAGGTGTACCGCGTGCGCCGCACGACCGGGTACGTCCAAGGCCAGCAGCGCGGCCCGCGCCGCGTCATGGACCTCTAGGTACGTCCACAGGTCCCTTGCCCCCGCGGCCGGGTCGGCCGTGAGCCGGTCGGCGTGGGCGTGCAGCCGTTCCTCGAATCCGCCCACGTACGGATAGCGCAGGCACACCACGCTCATCCCGTGCCGCCGCGCCATCATCTGCGCTGTCAGCTCGTCGACCTGTTTGGACAGACCGTAAGGGTCGGCAACCTGGGAGGCCATCGCCTCATCGACCGGTGCGTACGGCGGATGCGGATCCTCGACGTCCGTCCAGGGCAGGCCCGTGACACCCCAGGAACTTGCCACCGCCGCATGCCGGATCCCGGCCCGGCCGGCCTCCTCCAGGACGGTGAAGGTGGAGAGGCTGTTGCCCGCGAAGACCTCACATGCGGTGTTGCGCTCGGGAGTCGGGATCGCCGCCAGGTGGATGACCGCGTCGGCGCCCTCCAGAGCCGCCCGCACGGTCTTCGCGTCGGCCGCGTCACCGGTCACGACCAGGCGCGCCGCGAGATCACCGGGATCATCGAGGACCAAGGCGTTCGCCTCGATCCCGCGCTCGGCGAGCAGCGCGAGGACCGCTCGCCCGATCCGCCCGGCGGCCCCGGTGACCATCGCTCTTTCGACCATTCAGTCACTCTCCTGCGTCGGTGCTTCTACTCGTAGGCGCGCACGGCGACGACGTGCGCCGACGCCGCGCCGTTGGTGGCTTCGACGACGATCCGGATCGCCGATGTGGTGACCGGCTCCGCCGGCGTGTGCGTCTCGCGTCGCCGCCGATTCTGCGCCGCACGGGCGATGACGCGCCAGGCGCCGTCAGTATCCAGTGCCTCGACGCGGTAGTCGCGAAGGAGGGTGGGGAGGGTGTCGAAGGGCGTGCGGTGGTGGTGCAGGTTGATCAGGTCCTCGTTGACGTCGTCGTCGGCGATGACCTCGATCCGGCCGAGGGTGACCGGTTCGGGCCAGGCCAACTCGAGCCAGGGGGAAGGGACGTCCGCCAGTGGTGCGGAGACCCACATGTGCGGTCCCGCGTACGGGCGGGCATAGCCGTCGGTGGCCTTGGCGGGGGAGTAGGCGGCGGTCTCCCCCGTACGGAGGCAGAAGGTGCGGCGCAGCAGACCCATGTCCGTCCACTCGCGCAGCGGCTGCGGCGATTCGTCCGACGGGCGCAGCGGGACGCGCGTGAAGCACAGGACGCCGGGGGTCGGGCGGTCGGAGCGGTGCAGAGCGAGGGCGTCGTTGGCGCGGACTACCAGGAAGGCGTTGCGCGGGGTTTCGGGAGACCAGTCCAGGCCCGTCTTGAGCCACTGCCGGGCACCGGCGGCGACGGGCAGGGTGGTGGAGGTGACGAGGCGGCGCGGGACGTAGTTCTGGCCAAGTTCGGGGTCGTACAGATCGATCACGATCTCGGTGTCGCGGTCGGCGTCGACGAGCAGTTCCACCCCGGAGAGGTCCGGGGCAGCGGGGAGGACGAGTCCGGCGTCCGCCGCGAGCGGCCATAGCTCGTCGGAGTCCTCGACTGCCAGGCTGCTCAAGGTGGACGATGCCGTGGCCGTCGCTCGCAGGGCCAGGTCCTCCGGGTCCGTCGAGGCGAGGCCGATGAGCGAGGCATCCTGGCGCAGCAGCGCCCGGTGCAGCTCGGGTACGGGGAGTTCGCGCGGGGTGACATCTCCGGTGGCGCAGAGCGCCGCCGCCGTGCCGGCCGCCTGTCCGATCGTGGCGCAGGTCGCCATGACGCGGGTCGAGCCGAAGGCGACATGGCTGGCGGAGATGTTGCGCCCGGCGAAGAGCAGGTTCTCGGTGTTCACCGAGTAGAGGCTGCGGTACGGAATGTGGTAAATGCCGTCCGCGTAGAGCTGTCTGGCCCCTGCCTCGGTGGCGAACATGCCCTGCGGCGGATGCAGGTCGATCGACCAGCCGCCGAAAGCGACCCGGTCGGCGAACTCGGTCTGGCCGAGGATGTCGCCCTGGTGCAGGACGTAGTCGCCGAGGAAGCGCCGGTACTCCCGTTTACCGGGGACCGAGCCCACCCACTCCAGGGTCATGTTCGCCGCGTCGAACTCGCCGGAGTTCTTGATGTGGTCCCAGATGCCGTGGATCACCGACCACAGCTCGTCGCGGATGCGTTCGTTGTCGTGGACGGTGTCGAGCTCGCCGCCGAACTCGATCCACCAGTACGCACAGCCGTTGTCGCCCGCCTTGATGATGCGGCGCTGCGGGATGGAGGTCCGGGTGATGTCCTTGGCGAAGTTGGGCGGCACGAATTTGACCGGGTGACCGGCATCCTTCGTATAGAAGAGGAGAGTTGAGCCCAGAGTGATGTCGTCGGCCGTCTCCGGAGCCCATGCCTCGTCGTACTCGGCGCGCGATTCCCGGCCGATGCGGTGGTGGGCGCCCGCCAGGTGGCCGATCAGGCCGTCTCCCGTGCAGTCGAGGAAGAGCGAGCTCTCGAAACGTATCCGCCGCTCCGAGCCCATCATCCAGCCGGTGACCGAGGTGATCCGCCGGGCCTCGTCCGGACCTTCGGCGTCGACCTCGCGCACGTCGGTGTTGAGGTAGAGCGTGATGCCGGGCTCGGCGCGTACGGCGTCCAGGACCACGGCATCCCAGTAATAGGGGTTCCCGTCTGGGTTGCGGAACTGGTTCTCCACGAGCAACTCGCCCATGATGCCGCCCTCACGGGCATGGTGATTCTTGCCGTGGCCGGTCGCTCCGCACACCCAGACCCGGACCTCGCTGCTCGCGTTGCCGCCGAGCACCGGCCTGTTGTTGATCAGCGCGACGCTCCGGCCGAGCCGGGCCGCGGCGATCGCCGCGCAGACCCCGGCCAGGCCGCCGCCGACGACGGTGATGTCGTGCTGTGCGGTTTCATTCCTCATGTCGTACGTCACTTACTTCCAGTCGGGATTGGCGGCGAGACCGTAGTAGATGCGCGGGGCGCCGTCGAGGGTCAGGGTGATCTTGCCTCTGGAGGCTTTCAGCGAGCGCTCCTGGCCGATGCAGTTCAGCTCCCGCACTCTGCCGTTGACAGTCTCCGATTGGGCCACGACCTCGGTCTTGGTCGTCCAGGTGTCGATCCATGGCTCGGGCGATGCGTACCAAGGATCCTCGCCGTGATCGGAGTTGAGGATGTATCCGTCCTTGCGGCTCCAGATGATCGACACCGGTCCGCCGGGAGTGGTGAAGAGGAGCCCCTTGATGTCCTGGTCCGCGAAGGCGAGATGCCGGACGAACTCGGCCTCGTCCAGGACCCGGGCGGCGGTCGCGAAGGCGAGGAGCGAGGGCTTGGCGCTGGTGTCGCGGTTCGTCAGGCCGTAGTGGTACTCGGGGTTGGCCGGGTCGGCCTCCTGGGGGTGGTGGATCACCGAGTCGTGCAACTGGTACCAGTTGACGGCGCGTACCTTCTCGGACTTGGCGAGAGCGAGCGTGAGCAGCGTGTTCTCGGCGGCGTGCCGGTAGGTGTCGCTCCACCACGCGTTGGGCCGGGTCGGTGCGTACGCCTCGGTGAGCCACAACTCCTTGTCGCCGCCGTACTCCTCCAGGACCTGGTTCGCTTTGCGCAGTGCGCCGAGGAAGTTCCAGTACGAGCCGGACGACCCCTGCGTCCACTCCTCGGGCGGCGGCGCGAAGTCGGGCGTGAAGTTGCCGCGACCGGGGTGGAAGGCGAAGGCGTCGATGAGGTCCCAGCCGCCCGCGTCATGGAAGTTCTTGGTCCATACGTAGTCCATGCCGCCGAGGCCGGCGTTCATGACCTTCATCCGCGAGCCCGCCGCGTCGAGGCGCGTGGTGACCTGGCGCAGACCGTCACGGACGTAGGCGTCGGCGCCGCGGCCCGACATCCAGGGCTGGTTGACCTCGTTGCTCACCTCGAAGTACGCGGCCTGGGCGTCCAGAGCCTTGGCGACGTTCGTGTCGGCCCAGGCCGCGATCTGCTCCGGACTACCGCCCACGGGGATGCCGCTCAGCTCCACGTTGTGCCCGATGCCGTTCGCGTCCAGAGTCGCGATGTCGATGCCCGGGGCACCCGCGTAGGCGATGCGGATCCACTTGATGCCGAGCGTCCTGACCAGCCCGAGTACTGCGTCCTTGCCGGGCTTGAGTAGCCAGGGGTAGTTGGCGAGGCCGAACATCGACTCCTTGCCCGCCTTGTACGCGAACTCCGGGAGCACGCTCAGATTCGTGCGGGCCAGCGCCTTGTCCTTGCCGCTGACCGCCTCCACCTCGGTGAACACGATGTTCTGCGAGGGCGAGGTCAGGGGGAAGGAGGCGTTCCAGGCGGTGCCCGCCGCGAGGCTCCTGGAGAGCGTTCCACCGGCGATCTTCCTGCCGCCGAAGTCCCGCGCCCACCAGGTGAGTGTCACCGTCCTGGCCGCGGTGGAGCCGTTGACGACCTGTGCCTTGAGCGTCATCGTCTGCCCGGCCGCCTTGTAGAGGTTGAACGGCTGGTCGGTCCACACCTCCACGCCGAGGGGCCTCTTGGCAGCGAGCGCTCCCGCCCCGCGCGGCCGCAGATCGCCGAGGACCAGATCGGCCTCGGTGACCGCGGTGCTCGCGCCGGTCGAGGTGCCGGGGGAATGGACCCATGTGGCGTTCGTGCTCGCCGGGTTGGTGGACGAAAGGCAGAAGAAGCCCTTCGATCCCGCCCACGTCTCCACGTACGCGCCGCCCGCGTTCACCTCGTACGGAATGCCGCCTCGGGCGTCCCGCTCCCAGACGGTCAGCGCTTCGTACGACTCCGCCGCGCTCGCTTCGTACACCGTGCGGGAGAACATGAAGCCGGCCGGTGTGAGCGTGCTGGAGCCGCTGACCTCCCACTTCATGTGTGCCTTGTGAGGGGTGACGTCGAAGGTGCCGCGCACCGTGACTCCGGACGCGCCGCTCGCCATCGTGTACGTGACCTGAATCGCGGGCCGCCCGTCGGGGAGCGTGATCCGGGCGGGCGTACCGCCGAAGGTGCGCTGCTGGCCGAGCGCGGTGTCCTTGATCATGAAGTGGTTGAGCAGGATGCGGTCGGCGCCCGCACCGTCCTGCACGAGGACGCTGCCGTCGCTACGGCCGACCAGGGTGATGCCGTCGGCCTCGATGGTGACCGGGTCCGCGGCGTACGCGGGAACGGTCGGCAGCAGTGCGGCGCCGGTGGCGACGGCCGTGCCTTGGATGAATCTGCGGCGGGCGACTGACATGGAGGTGCCCTTCTCTTGGTCGGGGTGTTCCGGATGCTCCGAAGCGGAAGGTGTGGTGGGGGAGTTGAGGGCTCGGCCGTTGGCTCCGGTGGAACTCAGCCCTTGACTCCGGTGAAGCCGAGCCCGGCGACGATGTACTTCTGGCAGACGACGAAGACGAGCACCGGCGGGGCGACGGCGAGCACCATCGCGGCGATCAGCTGGTCCTGTGGAGCCTGCGTGGCGAGCTGGGCGAGAGCGACGCTGATCGGCTGCTTCTCGGGGTCGGTGATGGCCACCAGCGGCCAGATGAAGTCCTTCCAGGAGTGCATCACCGCGAGCAGACTGATCACGGCGAGCACCGGCTTGCTCATGGGCAGCACGATCTTGGTGAGCAGTTGCCAGGTGCTTGCCCCGTCGACCCGCGCCGCGTCGAACAGCTCCTTCGGCAGGGCGTCGAAGAACTGCTTGGCGAGTAGCACCGTGAAGGCGTTCGTGCCGGCCGGCAGCCAGATCGCCCAGTAGGTGTCGCCCAGGTTGAGATGGAGGAACGGCACATCGATCACGGTCATGAAGAGGCTGACCATGTTCACCGTGTACGGCACGAACATCGTGGCGAGGATCGCCCCGTAGACGGCCTTGCCGAACCTCGGCCTGAGCACCGATAGGGCGAAGCCCGCCGTGGCCGAGACGAAGAGCTGCACGAACCACGATCCGCCGACCACCAGGAAGGTGTTCATCAGATAGCGGCCGACACTCAGATCGGTGTACGCCGCCGAGAAGTTACCCAGGGCCGGCCGGTCCGGCCAGAGGGCCAGGGGCTGAGTGGTGAGCTCGGTGGGCGTCGAGACCGCGCCCTTGACCATCCAGTACAGCGGTCCGATGCCGATGAGCAGCAGCAGGATCAGGGTGAACACCTGGATGGAGCGCACTGCGGCGCGTACGCCGGGGCGTTGGCGGTCGTTGGTGGAGACGAAGGTGGCGAGCGTGGTCATGACGTGCTCCAGCTGCGGGTGGCCCGCAGATACACCGCGGAGAGCAGGGCGAGGGCGAGCACCATCAGGAACGAGAGTGCGGCGGCCTGGCCGTACTCGCCGTCCTGGAAGGCGTACCGGAAGATCAGCAGCAGGACCGTGAGGGTGGAGTTCTCCGGTCCGCCGCCGGTGAAGACGTACGGCTCGGTGAAGACCTGCACCGTGTTGATCAGCTGGACGAGCAGCAACAGTCCGATGACCGAACGGAGTTGGGGAAGCATCACATGCCAGATCCGCCGCCAGATCCCGGCGCCGTCCACCTCGGCGGCCTCATAGAGTTCGCCGGGGATCCCGACCATCGCCGCGAGGTAGATCAGGACGGCGCCGCCCATGCCCGCCCAGGTGGCCTCCAGGACCAGCGAGAGCATGGCGCTGTCGGAGGACTCCAGCCACGAGTACGGGCCGAGCCCGACCTTGCCGAGGACGTTGTTGAAGAGCCCGCTCCCGGGATCGTAGAACCACTTCCAGAGCAGGATCGCCACCACTGGCGGGATGACCACCGGCAGATACACCAGGAAGCGGTAGACGCCCGCGCCGCCCCGCACCGTCGACATGATCGCGGCCAGGACCAGCGGCGCCGGGAAGCCGATCAGCAGGCCGAGGACCACGAAGAACAGGGTGTTCCCGACGGCGGTGCCGAGCAGCGGATCGTCGAACAGGGTACGGAAGTTGTCCAGGCCGACCCAGACCGCGGGCTCGACGAGGTTGGTCTTCTGGAAGCTGAGCAGCAGACTGCGCACGATCGGCCACCAGGCAAAGAGGCCGAAGACCAGCAGCGCGGGGACGAGGAACAGCCAGGCCGTGAACTGTTTGCGGGAGCCGGTGCCACGCTGCCGCTGCGGCAGGGTTTGCGGCACGGGCTCCTTGGCCACAGCGGCCGGGCGCCGGGACGGAGTGAGCAGGGCCATGGGCCGGCTACTTCTGGTCCGCGGCGAGCTTGGCATTGACGTCCTTCTCGGCCGAGGCCAGCAAGGAGTCGATGTCGGCGTCGCGCTTGGTGAGCACAGCCTGGACCACCGGGTCGAGCACGGTGTACAGCTTCTGCGCCTGGTAGGGCGGCTCCGGCTTCAGGTTCAGCGTGGAGAGACCGTCGATGTACGGCTTGAAGTTCTGCAGCTTCACATTGACGTACGGCTTGATCGCTGCGTCGATCTCGGTCTGCCGTTTTTTGTCGAAGACCGGAAGCGTAGGCACGCCCACCGCGGACTTCGGGTCGGCAGAGAGCGCCTTGGCCTGCTCGGCGGCGATGTCGGTGCTGTACTGCGGCTTGGCGTAGGCGAAGGTCAGCCACTCGACGGCCGCTGCCGCATGCTTCTTGTCGGCGGACTTCGGGACCATGTAGATGTCGCCGCCGGTGAGTGTCGCATCGCCGCCGGACTGCGGCATCGGGGCGACTCCGAAGGCGTCGGTGTTCTCCATGCCGAACTGCATCTTCGCCAGTCGGTACGTCCCCGGGCTGCCCATGAACATGCCGACCTGCCCGGCCGCGAACTGCTTGATCACGTCGTTCTGATTGTTGAGCAGGGTTTTGCCGAGCGAATCGTCCTTCCAGCGCATGTCCTTGAGCAGCCGCAACCCCTTCTTCGTCGGCTCCCCGGTGAGCGTGGCAGTGTACTTGCCACCCTGCTCCTGCTCCAGCTCGCCACCGAAGGCGTACGACAGCATCGTCAGCTGCCAGCCGCCCTGGTTGTCCTTGGACTCGTGGACGAAGCCCGCCTTGCCGGTACTGTCGCTGATCCTCTTGGCGGCTGTGCGGACTTCCGCCCAGGTGGTCGGCGGTCTGTCCGGGTCGAGGCCGGCCTTCTCGAAGAGCTCGCGGTTGTAGACCAGGCCCTGGGCGTACGGATTCTGCGGTACGCCGTACACGTCGCCGGCGCTGTCGGTGAGCGGCTGGAGGACCTGAGGGTTGAACTCCTTGAAGTGCTTCCACTCCTTGAGCTGCCCGGTGATCGGCTGCACCTGCTTCTGCTGGATGAGCCGCTGCGGCTCGGTAAGCGGCACCTTGATGACGTCCTCGACATTGCCGCCGGACAGCTTCGCAGAGAAGGTCAGCGGGTCGAAGACCGTGGTCGAACCCTTGACCTTGATGCCCGGGTTGGCCTTCTCGAAGTCGGCCACCTGCTTCTTGAACAGGGCGACCCCCGGCTTGTCGGTGGCCGGCGGCATGCCCTGCACCCGCAGCACGAGATCGCCGTCCCCGCCGGCACTGCTCGGGGTGAGGGAGGAACAGCCCGCGAGGGTCGCGGTCAGCGCCATGCAGCCAAGTATGGCCGCGCAGCGGGAGTTTCTGGGCATAACGGCTCCAAGAAGGGCAGGAGTGGGCTCGGTGCGGCGTCGTGCGGTGCTTTGCTCGTTGTGGTGGTGTGCGCTGTGGATCAGTGGGCGGGTGCGGGGCCCGTCGAGGCGCGGGGGATCAGGCGGGAGCCGATCTCCACGAAGGGGGAAGTGACTTCACGTCCTTGTCCAGCACGGCCTGTTGTGTTCGCGATCGTCTCGATCAGGAGGTCCCCCGCGCGCGTGGCGATCTCTTCGGGGTCGATCCTGATCGTGGTGAGGCTGGGGGTGGAGACGGAGGCGAGCAGCGTGTCGTCGATGCCGATGACGCTGACGTCGCGCGGCACGCTCACGCCGAGGTTGGCCATCTGGTGCAGCACGCCGAGGGCGACCAGGTCGTTGTGGGCGATCACGGCCGTCGCGTCGTGGGCGGCGACGAGTGTGGCGGCATGCACGCCCGTCTCGAACCGCGGCTCGTACGGGCCGAGCTCGGACAGGGAGAGGTCGAGCGCTTCGAAGGACTCCTGGATGGACTTGCCGCGGCTCAGCTCGGCGCGGGACGCGTTGATGAAGACGCAGCGCCGATGGCCGTACGCCTTCAACTGCTCGGCGGCCTGTGCGATGCCGGCGGACAGTGAGATCCGGACCTCGGGGATGCCCGGCACATGACGGTTCACCACCACCAGCGGCATCTGGCCCGCGAGTTCATGGAGCCGGCCCTCGGTGAGGGTGGAGGCCCACAGGATCAGGCCGTCGACCCGCTTCGATACGGCCGCGATGGCGGCCAGCTCGTCCGCCTCGCGCTCGTCGCTGTCGGCGACCAGGACCGTGTAGCCCAGGTGCCGGGCGCGGGCCTGCATCGCCTTGATGATCGGCGGGAAGAACGGGTTGGCGATGTCCGGGACGATCAGGCCGAGTGTTCCGGTGCCGCCGCCGCGCAGTGAACGGGCCGCCGGATTGGGGGAGTAGCCGAGCTTGGCCGCGGCGTCGAGGATGCGCTGCCGCGTTGTCGGCTGCACCTGGTCGGGTGCGGTGAACGCACGGGACACCGTCGACACCGAGACTCCCGCGGCGCTCGCCACCTCCCGGATCGTGACTGCCACGGACGGCCTCCTCGTCGTCTTGAGCCGGGGGACCCCGGTCGTCTCGCATCTGGATCCTGCGAATGCGGTTGATGTTTGCGAACGTTCCCATGGCATGTCAAGACGTGTGGCAGGACTATTTCATCGAGGAAGACCTTCTGGATGCACGGGTCTTGCGCTTCGACTCGACTGCTGTCGATGATGTGTTCTCAAGAACAGCGCTGAAATTGCGGGAACGTTTTCATAGAGGAGTGGAATGAAGATCACCGGCCTGGAAGTGCTGACTCTCCCCGACCACGGCGACAGCATGATGCTGGTCGTGGTCGACACCGACGAGGGCATCCACGGCCTGGGCGAGGTCGGCATCAGGTCACGCCAGCGGGCGGTCGCGGGCGGTCTCGAGCACCTCGCGGAGCTGATCGTCGGCGAGGACCCGCGACGGATCGAGCACCTCTGGCAGGTGATGTTCCGGCGCGGGTTCTTCCCCGCCGACCGCATACTCGGCGCCGCCATCGCAGCGGTGGACGTGGCGCTTTGGGACATCCGCGGCAAGGCGCTCGGCGTACCGGTGCATGAACTCCTCGGCGGCCGGGTGCGTGATCACATACCCGCCTATGTGCATGTCGGCGACGGCTACCACGACCGCGCGTGGTTCCTGGACCGCTGCCGCGACCTGGTCGCCGAGGGCTGGCGTCATCTGCGGTTCGCCTCGCCGCACGACGCCGACGGCACGCTCGACGCCCGCCGCTGCCTGCGCGACTCGGTCGACCTCTTCCACCAGGTGCGGGACGCGGTCGGCGACGAGGTGGAGCTGATCCTCGACGTCCATACGCGCCTGGATCCGCCGGAGGCGCTGACCCTGTGCAGGGAGATCGAGGCGGCCCGCCCGTACTTCGTCGAGGACCCACTGCGCTGTGAGAACCCGGACAGCTACCGCATGCTGCGGGCCCGCACCGGCGTACCACTGGCCGCAGGTGAGCAGTACGGCTCCAAATGGGAGTTCAGGACACTCATCGAGGACGACCTCATCGATTACGCACGCGTGGACGTCGGGGTGGCCGCGGGCCTGACCGAGGCGAAGAAGATCGCGGCGATGGCGGAGACCCACCACATCAAGCTCGCTACCCACAACCCGCTCGGCCCGGTCACCGCCGCTTCCTCGCTCCAACTCAACCTCGCCTGCCCCAATGTGGCGATCCAGGAGCACCAGACCGATCCCGATCCGGCCATCGCCGCCCTCTTCACCGCGCGGCCGACGATCGGGCCGGGGCGGGTGGAGCTGAGCGAACTGCCCGGCATCGGCGTCGACATCGACCGGGAGGCGGCGCGCCGGTACCAGGCCGCGGCGGCCGAGCGCCCGCACCTGCGCACGGCGGACGGGGCGTTCACCAACTGGTAGCCGGGCAGGGCCGGTCGGCCGCGCGGGCCCGCCCCCTGCGGAATCGAAAGCCGCGTACAACCCGTGTGTCCCATCCGGTACCGAACAGGACGCCGGACAAGGAGCGGGTCCCTTCCGGTTACTGGCTGGGAAGCCGCACACCATGACAACGGGGCATTCGCATCACCGTCCCGGCGGGCCCACAGCCCGTGTCTGCACACTGAGCACGAATTCCGACTCCAGAAAGTGAGGCGAGTTCCGTCGTGTCGTTCACAGGAGCCGCGAGGCCGGTCGAACTGGGCCTTGCCGGCATAGCGTTCATGGGCGTGCTGGTAGGCGCGTCGGCGACGCCGGCCGGCAGCCAGGAACGCCAGAAGCTGCAGGTGACGGCCGTGTCGTCGCGGCCCGGCACGGTATCGGGAGACGACGCCCTGATACGTGTCGAGGTGCCCGTCTCCATAGCGGCCGACAAAGTCCGGGTCGAGGTGGAAGGCCGAGACGTGACCTCGAGCTTCCGGCCGTCCGGCAACAACGCGCTGATGGGCGTGGTGAAGGAGCTGTCCAAGGGTGACAACAGGCTCACGGCCAGGGCTCAGGGCGCGGACGCCGGACAACTGACCCTGAAGAACCACCCCATCACGGGGCCGGTGTTCGCCGGGCCGCACGAGCAGCCGTTCGTCTGTGACACCGCCGAGTTCAAGACGGTCACCGGCGGCACCCTCGGGCAGCCGATCGACAAGGACTGCTCGGTCAAGACCCGCGTCGATTACATGTATCGCACCACAGCCGGCAAGTTCGTTCCGTTGCCCGACGAGAACGTCCTTCCCGCCGACCTGGCGACCGCCACGACGAGCGCGGGCAAGAAGGTGCCGTACATCGTCCGCGTCGAGACCGGCACCATCAACCGCGGCATTTACGAGACGGCCGTGCTGCACGACCCGAAGTCCGCCACCCCCGACCCGCTGCAGCGTGGGCCGGGCTGGAACGGGCGCCTCGTGTACGGCTTCGGCGGGGGCTGTAACGGCGGCTGGTACGTCCAGGGCCGCAACACCGTCGGCATCATGAACGACACGTATCTGAGCAAGGGCTACGGCGTCGCATCGTCCACGCTGAACGTCTTCGGCAACAACTGCAACGACCTGCTGGCCGCTGAGACCATGAGCATGGTCAAGGAACGATTCGTGGAGACGTACGGCGACCCGGTCTTTACCATCGGAAACGGCTGCTCCGGCGGCTCGTACCAGACCCACCAGATCGCCGACAACTACCCGGGTCTGCTGGACGGCATCCTCTCCGGCTGCAGCTTCCCCGACGTCGGCTTCGGGACGATTCAGACGCTCAGCGACGCCCAGCTCCTGAACCACTACTTCAAGGACGTCGCGCCGGACGCTTTCACCAAGGACCAGCAGAAGGCGGTCTCCGGGTTCGGCAAGTGGGAGAGCATCGGCAGCCTGGCCAGGGCCGGCGGCCGTATCGACCCCACGGTGTTCTGCCCGCCCCAGCTGCCCCAGGGGCAGCGCTACGACCCCGACACCAACCCGGACGGTGCCCGCTGTGACGTCTACAGCCACACCGTGAACGTCTACGGCGAGGTACCGGAGACCGGGAAGGCGCGCAGGCCGCTCGACAACACCGGTATCCAGTACGGACTTGAGGCCCTGAACAAGGGGACCATCGACATGGACCAGTTCATCGACCTGAACCGGCGCATCGGCGGCCTCGATGACGACGCCAAGCCCGCCGCGGAGCGCACCGTCGCCGATCTCAAGGCGGTACGGACGGCCTACCGCACGGGCCGCATGCTGAACGGCGGTGGCGGCCTCGCCGACGTTCCGATCATCGACTACCGCGACTACACGGACGACGCGGCGGCCGGCGACATGCACATGCGCTTCCACTCCTTCTCCACCCGGGCGCGCTTGGACAAGGCCAACGGAACCCACGCCAACCAGGTCATGCTCACCCGCTCCAGCGGGCACGGATTCACTCTCGCGGGGATGCTGTCCGACATGGACCAGTGGCTCACCGGTATCAAGGGAGACTCCGGCAACGACGCCCCCATCGAGAAGATCGTCCGCCACCAGCCGCAGGGTCTCACGGACGCCTGCTGGACCCGTGGCATCGGTGCGAAGAAGATCGCGGAGCCCCAGGTCGAGGGCATCGACAACACCGAGTGCAACACCCTCTACCCGGTGTGGACATCGCCGCGGATGGTCGCCGGAGCCGATGTGGCCAACGACATCGTCAAGTGCCGCAAGCGTCCCGTGGTCCGCTCCGACTACCGAGTGCCGGTGACCGACGGCCAGTTCGAGAATCTGAAGGCGATCTTCCGAACCGGTGTCTGCGACTGGTCCCAGCCCGGGGCGGGTCAGCAGGGCCTCGCCGGTACATGGCTCTCCTTCGACCCGAAGTGACGGGATCGCGGCAGGTGAGCCAGGACGGGGGCGGGTGCGACCTCCCGCTTTGGTGTCACTGATGGTGAGTTCCCGCGTTCGTCCAGGTCAGCACCTGTTTCCGGTCCGCTGAAGCAGCGTCACCCCTCCTCTCCTCCCCTCCTTGTCGTCAGTGGGGGAGGAGAGCATCGATGCGCTATGCGGCAACCCTGGCCAGCACCGCCGAACGTGAGTTCCTCGCCCTGGCCAAGATCGGCCGTGACGGACGCGAGATCGGCATGGACCGCCGCGACATGCTCGACCTGGTCCAGTTCGACCGACGAACCCACCGCATCCTGCCCAACGGCTACCGTCTCCTGCCACCCACCCGGTCCTGCGACAAGGGGAACGCCTGCCACGGCTGCGACCACTTCGCCACCGACCGCACCTTCCTCCCAGACGTCCAGCGCCAGCTTGTCGAAAGGCAGGCGCTGGTCGCCACCCGGCAGGCTCGGCATGCCGAGCGCTACGGCGAGCCGATGAGCGAGGCCAACGTCTGGCTGGAGCAGCACATCGCGGAGATCCGCAGCGTGCAACCGGAGATCACCGCCCTGGAAGCCCAGCCTTCCGATAGCCCCGCCGCCGTCCGCGGCGCCCCGATCGAGGCGCTCCGCTCGGCCGCGCGGCCCGTCAGCCGCCCCCACCTGCGCCCCATCGCCGGGGCGGGCCTGCTCGCCCTCAGCATCAGTATGCTGGCCTCCCTCGCCGCCTGCGCGAAGGACGCCTCCGAGGAGAACCTGCGCAGCGCGACGCTCGGCTGCGGCCTCCTCATGATCGCCCTGATCACGCTTGCCCCGTTTCTCGCCCCGTCGGCGATCCGGCTGACCGGACGCTTGACCCGCCGGTTCGGCATCACCGGCCACCTCGCCCAGCGCAACGCGAGCGGGAAGTTCAGGGCCTCCACCAGGGGGCCAGCTTCTTCGAGGCCCTCCAGGCCGAGGTGCTTGGCCAGTCCCGGACGGGCTGTCAGTGAGCGTCTTCAGAGTGGCCACCGATGGGGTGACGGCGGCGAGGACGCAACGCACGAGGCACCCGTGCCGTGAGGGAGGTGTTCGAAGTCTCAACTCATCAGCGCAGGTGCCTCGTTGGTCTCCTGTCCTGCCGCACTCGACCTGCCTCATGCGCTGGTCGAGTGGGGCACCATGCTCATCGTCACCCGCGAGGGTGACCGCCGCTGCAAGCTCCCGCCGCACCAACGCGCGCTCGTCGGTGCGGTGTACCTGCGCAAGCACGACACCCTGGCCCAGATAGCCGCCGGCTTCGGCATCTCGGTCGGCACCGCCCACGCCTACACCACCGCGGTGATCGCCTCCTGGCCGCCCGGGCACCCGGCCTGCTGACGGTCCTGCGCGAGCACGAACCGGAGTACGTACTGCTCGACGGGACGCTCGCCGAGTGGACCGTGTGGGCAACGGCCGGGCAGGGCGACCGGCATCGGGTTCACGGGTGGTCCTGACGGGGCGGGGGGCGCGGCGTTACCCTGCGGCGGACAATCCTTCACTGGAGGTGCGCATGCGACGTCCCGTCGCGCGGTATGTGTCGTTGCCGGTCGTTCTCGCAGCTGTCGTCACGATGGGGGCGGCGGCCCCGTCCTCGTCCGCACCCCCGTCCCAGCCACCGCCCAAGTCGCCGGTGGCGGTGGGGTACGGAGGGGCGGTCTCCAGCGTCGACGCGGATGCGTCGGCCGCCGGCATCGAGGTGCTCCGCAAGGGCGGCAACGCGGTGGACGCGGCGGTGGCGACCGCGGCGGCGCTCGGTGTGACCGAGCCCTACTCCTCGGGTCTCGGGGGTGGCGGCTATTTCGTCCACTACGATGCCAGGACGCACGCCGTGGAAACGATCGACGGCCGCGAGACCGCACCGCGCAGTGCGGACTCCTCGCTGTTCCTGGAGAACGGAAAGCCGCTCGCCTTCGACGACGCCGTCACCAGCGGACTCGGCGTGGGCACCCCCGGTACCCCGGGCACCTGGGCGACCGCGCTCGACGCCTGGGGCAGCAAATCGCTGCGGCAGGTGCTGAAACCGGCCGAGCGGCTCGCCAGGGACGGCTTCGTCGTCGACAGCACGTTCCGCTCGCAGACCGAGGGCAATCAGGCCAGGTTCGCCGACTTCCCGGCGAGCCGGAAGCTCTTCCTGCCGGGCGGCCAACTGCCCGTGGTCGGCTCGGTGTTCAAGAACCCCGATCTGGCGCGTACGTACGAACAGGTCGGCCGCGAGGGCATCGACGTGCTGTACAAGGGCGAGTTGGCCGACGATGTCGTGCGGACCGTACGCAACCCGCCAGTGGACCCGAAGGCCGGCCGGGTTGTACGGCCCGGCGACCTCACGGCCAAGGACCTGCGGTCCTACCGGGTGCTGCGGCAGGCGCCGACGAAGGTCGGCTATCGCGGCCTCTATGTGTACGGCATGGCGCCCTCCTCGTCCGGCGGCACGAGCGTCGGTGAGGCGCTCAACATCCTTGAGTCCACCGACCTTTCGAAGCTGAGCGAGGCGCAGTACCTGCACCGCTACATCGAGGCGAGCCGGATCGCGTTCGCGGACCGCGGGCGGTGGGTCGGCGACCCGGCGTTCGAGGACGTACCGACGCGGGGGCTGCTCAGCCAGCGGTTCGCCGACTCGCGGGAGTGCCTGATCAAGGACGACGCGGTGCTGACGAGCCCGCTGGCGCCGGGAGATCCCAGCCACCCGGCCGACTGCGCGACCGGTGGCATGGCCGTCCCGACGACGTACGAGGGGGAGAACACCACCCATCTGACGACCGCCGACAAGTGGGGCAACGTCGTCGCGTACACCCTCACGATCGAGCAGACGGGCGGCAGTGGCATCACCGTGCCGGGGCGCGGCTATCTGCTCAACAACGAGCTGACGGACTTCTCGTTCGCTCCCGCCAACCCGGCGGTCCACGACCCGAACCTGCCCGGTCCGGGCAAGCGCCCGCGCTCGTCCATCTCGCCGACGATCGTGCTGAAGCACGGTGAGCCGGTGCTGGCCCTCGGGTCGCCGGGCGGTGCCACGATCATCACGACCGTACTGCAGTCGCTCATCGGCACGGTCGACCGCGGGCTGCCCCTGGTCGACGCCATCGCGGCGCCGCGCGCCAGCCAGCGCAACTCGGCGACCACGGAACTCGAACCGGGGCTGTGGAACAGCCCGGTGCGGGCACAACTGGAGTCGTTGGGGCATGCCTTCAAGCTGAACCCGGAGATCGGTGCGGCGACGGGGGTGCAGCGGCTGCCGGACGGACGGTGGCTGGCGGCCGCCGAGAAGGTGCGCCGGGGCGGGGGCTCCGCGATGGTCGTGAAGCCGAACGACCGTACCTGATGCTCTGTCAATAACCGTCTGTGCGGGGCTGGTTCATCGCGATGTCTCGCGAGGGGCCGGCCCCGCGGTCTTGACGAGGGCATGACTCAGGGGTCATCTCGGCTGCGTCGGTAAGGAAAGGTTCCTCATAGAAGGGCACCCCCACTGTGCGTACTCGAACGCTCGCCCTCGCCGCCGCCTCCGGCGCCGCCCTGCTCGTGGCAGCCACGCTGACGCCCGCAGCCGGGGCCGGCATCAAGGAGGGCTCCGTCAGTGCGGCCGAACTGCCGGCCAAGGTCACCTCGTGTTCGCGGATATCCAACGGCAAGTACCGTACGGACGAGGAGACTTCGGCGACCGTGCCGGTCTGCGGCAAGAACGGTGCGGTGTTCTGGAAGGCCGACATGGACATCGACTGCGACGGTCAGGTCACCACCGCCTGCAACGAGAACACCGACCCGTGGTTCCAGGACGACGCGGCGTTCCACACCTCCGGCGACCAGCCGCTGAGTGCCGAGAAGCTGCCGTACGTCGTCATGCCGAGCAGCAGCAGCATCTGGAACTACAGCAATGCGGGGATCAAGGGCGGTGGTGTCGTCGCCGTCATCTACAACAACAAGGTCGAGTACGCCGTCGTCGGCGACACCGGCCCCAGTAAGATCACCGGCGAGGCCTCGTACGCCACCGCCAAGGCGCTCGGCATCGACCCCGACCCGGAGTCGGGCGGCGCCGAATCCGGCGTCACCTACATCCTGTTCAAGAACTCCCAGGTGTCGCCGATCGAGAGCCACGGCGCCGCCGTCACCGCCGGTGAAGCGCTTGCCAAGCAGTTCATACAGAACAACTACGCGTGCGGGAGCCGGGGGTGATTGGGGTGATCACAGTTCGGTCAGGATCCGCGGACCGTCGTCGGTGATCGCCACCGTGTGCTCGGCGTGCGCGGCCCGGCTGCCGTCGGACGTACGCAGTGTCCAGCCGTCCCGGTCCGGATGGAACGCGTCGTTGCCGCTGCCGATCAGCATCGGCTCGATCGCCAGCACCATTCCGTGCCGCAACGGCATGCCGCGACCCGGCCGCCCCTCGTTGGGGACGGCCGGGTCCTCGTGCATCGACCGGCCTACGCCGTGGCCGCCGAACCCCTCCGGAATGCCGTAACCGGCCCGGCGGCACACCGTGCCGATCGCATGAGCGATGTCACCGATCCGATTCCCGACGACCGCCGCCGTGATTCCCGCCTCCAGTGCCGCGAACGCCGTGTCGATCAGCCGGGTGTCCGTCGGCCGGGCGCGCCCGACGGTGAAACTGATCGCCGAATCGCCCGCCCAGCCGCCGAGCGTCGCGCCCGCGTCGATGCTCACCAGATCACCGTCGCGCAGCCGCTGGTCGGTGGGGATGCCGTGCACGATCGCGTCGTTGACCGATGCGCAGATCACGGCGGGGAACGGAGTGGGGGCGAAATGCGGCCGGTAGTTCAGGAACGGCGACCCGGCGCCCGCCTCGCGGAGAACCTCACGGGCCACCTCGTCGAGTTCGCGCAACGAGACGCCGACCGCCGCCGCTTCCCGTACGGCCGTCAGCAGCTGCGCCACGACCCGGCCGGTCTCGCGCATCGCTTCGATGGATGTGTCTGTCTTGAGTTGCACCATGCCAATTACTATACCGGTCGAGGCGGTATTAGAATGACGGCATGGTACGAACGCCCCTCACCCCGGAAGAGCGCCGCCGCGGCGAACGACTCGGAGCGCTGCTCCGCGAGGCGCGCGGCGGGCGCAGCATGGTCGAGATCGCGGCGAGTGCCGGAATCTCCGCCGAGACGCTCCGCAAGATCGAGACGGGCCGGGCCCCGACCCCCGCGTTCTTCACCGTCGCGGCGCTGGCCGGGGCGCTCGGGCTCTCGATGGACGAACTGCTCACGCGCTGCGCCCCGGAGCCGGATGCGGTGCCGCTGGCCGGGTAGGGGCGCGTGTTCCGCGCGTGTTCCGCACTGAACCCGGGGCGACCGCCCCGGGTTCAGTGCGGGCCGGTGCGACCGACCGCCGCGGGCTCAGTCGGCGACCGCAAGCTGGATCCGCCGGTGGCGCGGGTTGTCGATCTCGTCCAGCAGCGCGACCGCCAGATCGGGATGTGAGATGTGCCCGGTGCCGTCGAGCAGGGTGCCCCGTGCGCTCCGATAGGTGCCGGTGCGCGGCCCGGCCGCGTCCAGGTCCATCGGCGGCACCACCATGAGCCAGTCGAGCCCGCCGCCCGCCGAGACGAGCGTGTCGAACTCGGCGGCGTGCCCCTGCGAGAAGACCCGGTACGGCTCCGGGAAGTCCGGCGCGTCCATCACTCGTACACCCGGTGCGGTCTCCAGCGTCGAGGCGATCCCGAGCGTCACCAGGCGCCGCACCCCAGTCGCCTCCAGACCCGCGACGAGGGCCTTCGCCGCAGCGACGAAGAACTCCTCGGACGGGACGTCCAGGCGCGCCGACGCGTTGATCGCGGCGTCGTGCCCGGCCGCGATGGCGGCCACCGACCCGGGATCGGTGGCGTCGCCGCGTACGACGTCGACCCCCGCGCCGGCCAGGCCCCGGTGACGGTCCGGGTCGCGGACGACGGCGGTCACGGTGTGCGTGCGGCGGACGGCCTCGGCCACCGCGGCCCGCCCGACCCGGCCGCCCGCACCGAAGACGACGATCCTGCTGCTCATGGGAACTCCCGGCTCTCGTACGGCATCTGCCGCAACGGACGGTAGGACGGGACCCCCTGGTTACTGCAAAGGTACTGGGCTAATTTCGGAAGGATGAGAGAGCCGTTGCCCGCCGACATGTTCGCCGACCCCGGCTGTCTGAGCCGCATCCAGCCGTTCCGGTTCGCCGGCAAGTGGTCCGCCATGGTGCTGCGCTGTCTGGCCGGCGGGCCACGCCGCTTCGGCGAGCTGCGGGTACCGATGCACTTCGTGACCCCGAAGGTCCTCACGGAGACGCTGCGGGCCCTGGAGCGCGATGGCCTCCTCACCCGTACCGTCCATGACGAACGGCCGCGACGGGTGGAGTACGAACTGACCCCGCTCGGCCGCTCGCTCCTCGGCCCGCTCAACACCGCCTGCGACTGGACCCGGCAGCACCTGCCCGAACTGCTCCGGGCCCGCGAGGAGTACCGGCCCGACCGGCCCGCTACCGCCCGTGAAGAGGCGTAGGGGCCCCGTTCGGTCGGCGGGCTCCGAGGCGCGGCCGTGCACCGCTCAGGGCACTTCCGCACCGTCGCTCCGCTCGCTCCGGCCGGCCCGCGCTCCGTCCTGGTCCCGAGGCGGCGGGTAGAACCGCCGGGCCCAGCGCCGGAACGGGCCGATCGGACCGTCACCGGGCGCGAGCCGGGGCGGCTGCTGGTACTGCTTGTGGTTTCGGACCGGAAAGTCGGCGGCGGTGAATTCGCGACTCGACCGGAAGACGGCGCCATTCAGCAGCCGGGCGGCGGTTCGGCTCAACACCCGTGCGAGCGGGGCCGGCAGCCGGGCCGGTTCCGCGAACGCGACGCGGTTGCGCCGTATCCCGTCCGAACGCACGTGCCGTCGGGGCCGAACGCGAAGCAGTGGAAGGGGCAGACGAGATCGTCTCCGTCGACCTTCGCCGGACTGCCGGGGCGGGCGGCCGGCCCACCGGCCTCGACCCGAACTGCACGTACGTCCCTACCGGGCCTGCTGCTCGTATCCCACGAGACGGACGCAGACGGCGAGTCCCTCGATCGCCTGCTCCAGCTCCGCGAGTCCCGGGTAGCTGGGCGCGATCCGGATGACCGCGTCGCGCGGGTCGTCGCCGTACGGGTGGGTCGCTCCGGCCGGGGTCAGCACGATGCCCGCCTCGCCGGCACGGCGGACGACCTCCGCGGCGCAGCCGTCCGGCACTTCGAGGGTCACGAAGTAGCCGCCCCGGGGGGAGGTCCAGGTCGCCAGCCCGGTCCCGCCGAGCTCGGCCTCCAGGATCCGGGCCACCGCCTCGAACTTGGGCTGCAGCAGGGCGCGCTGGCGCTCCATATGGGCCCGCACCCCGTCGGCGTCCCGCAGGAACAGCACGTGCCGGAGCTGGTTGACCTTGTCGGGGCCTATCGACCGCTTGGCGTTGTTGCCGAGCAGCCACTGCACGTTCGCGGGCGACGAGCCGAAGAACGCGACACCGGCCCCCGCCGCGGTGATCTTCGAGGTGGAGCCGAACACGAAGGCCCGGTCCGGATTCCCGGCCCCGGCGCAGGCGGCGAGCAGGTCGGCGATCTCGACGGGCTCGTCGGTGAGGTGGTGAGCGGCGTAGGCGTTGTCCCAGAAGATCCGGAAGTCGGGTGCTGCGGTGCTCATCGTGGCGAGCCGCGCCACGGTCGCGTCGCTGTAGCAGATGCCGTCCGGGTTGCTGTACTTCGGTACGCACCAGATGCCCTTGATCGCCGGGTCCTCGGCGACGAGCCGCTCCACGGTCTCCATGTCCGGGCCCTCGGGAGTCATCGGCACCGGGATCATGTCGATCCCGAACCGCTCGCAGAGCGCGAAGTGCCGGTCGTAACCGGGCACCGGACACAGGAACGCGATCCGCTCCTGCTCCACCCAGCGCGACTTGGCGCCCGGCACCACGCTCAGCAGTGCGTGCACCAGGCAGTCGTGCATCAGCTCAAGGCTGGAGTTCCCGGCCGCGAGCAGCTGCCCGACCGGCACCTGGAGCACCCCGGCGAATATCTCCCGGAGCTCCGGCAGCCCCTGCAGCCCGCCGTAGTTGCGTACGTCCGTTCCGTCGGCGGCGGTGTGCCGTCCGCCGGGCAGGCTCAGCAGCTCCTCGGAGAGGTCGAGCTGCTGCGGTGCCGGCTTGCCCCTGGTGAGGTCGAGCGAGAGCCCGAGTCCCGCGAGGTCCCGGTAGTCCTGACGGGCCCGCTCGAGGCGCCCGGTCAGGGTGTCGGGGCTCAGCTCGGTGGTCATGGTGGTTCCTCTCACAGGTGCCGTGCAGACGGGGTGGTGCCTGCCGAGAATACAAACCGGCGCGCGGGACCGGTCCGGGAGCAGGTCGCCGTACGGCCTCGGGCGGCGCGCGCATGTGGACCGCACGGGTGTGAAACATGATCGACTCCGCCGGTTCACGGCGATGGTCTTGCCCCGCTGTGTGACGGGGCTTACGTTCTCCTCTACGCACGTGTCTACGGGCGTAGAAACGCGTAGAGGCTCTCTGACGCCGCGTCGAAGGAGCAGCTCATGTCCCAAGTCGTACGCGCCGCACTCGTCCAGGCGACCTGGACCGGCGACACCGAATCCATGATCGCCAAGCATGAGGAGCATGCGCGCGAGGCCGCCCGCCGGGGCGCGAAGATCATCGGCTTCCAGGAGGTGTTCAACGCCCCCTACTTCTGCCAGGTGCAGGAACCCGAGCACTACCGCTGGGCCGAGGCCGTCCCGGACGGGCCCACCGTCCGGCGGATGCGGGAACTCGCCCGCGAGACCGGCATGGTGATCGTCGTGCCGGTCTTCGAGATCGAGCAGTCCGGCTTCTACTACAACACCGCCGCCGTCATCGATGCCGACGGCTCCTATCTCGGCAAGTACCGCAAGCACCACATTCCCCAGGTCAAGGGCTTCTGGGAGAAGTACTACTTCAAGCCCGGGAACGTCGGCTGGCCGGTCTTCGACACCGCCGTCGGCAAAGTCGGCGTCTACATCTGCTATGACCGGCACTTCCCGGAGGGATGGCGTCAACTCGGGCTCAATGGAGCACAGTTGGTGTACAACCCGTCGGCCACCTCGCGCGGCCTGTCCAGCTATCTCTGGCAGCTGGAACAGCCCGCTTCCGCCGTCGCCAACGAGTACTTCGTCGCCGCGATCAACCGCGTCGGCCAGGAGGAGTACGGCGACAACGACTTCTACGGAACCAGCTACTTCGTCGACCCGCGCGGCCAGTTCGTCGGCGAGGTCGCCAGCGACAAGGAAGAGGAACTCGTCGTCCGCGACCTCGACTTCGGCCTCATCGACGAGGTCCGTCAGCAGTGGGCGTTCTACCGGGACCGCCGACCCGACGCATACGAAGGACTGGTGGAGCCGTGAGCAGCCTGCACGAACGCCATCTGGCCGTCAGCCCCGACTGGCTGGCGCTCTACTACAAACACCCGCTGGAGATCACCCACGGCGAGGGCCGCCACGTCTGGGACGCCGACGGCAGGCGCTACCTGGACTTCTTCGGCGGCATCCTCACCACCATGACCGCGCACGCACTGCCCGAGGTGACCAAGGCGGTCAGCGAGCAGGCCGGGCGGATCATCCACTCCTCCACGCTCTACCTCAACCGGCCGATGGTCGAGCTGGCCGAACGCATCGCCACGCTCTCCGGCATCCCGGACGCCCGGGTCTTCTTCACCACCTCCGGCACCGAGGCCAACGACACGGCCCTGCTCCTCGCCACCGCGTACCGCAGGTCCAACCAAGTCCTCGCGATGCGCAACAGCTACCACGGCAGGTCCTTCTCCGCGGTCTCCATCACCGGCAACAACGCGTGGTCGCCCACGAGTCTGTCGCCGTTGCAGACGCTGTACGTGCACGGCGGCGTCCGCACCCGGGGACCGTACGCGCACCTCGGCGACGCCGACTTCATCGCGGCCTGCGTCGCCGACCTGGAGGACCTGCTCGGCCACATCCGCGAGCCCGCCGCCCTGATCGCGGAACCCATCCAGGGCGTCGGCGGGTTCACCTCACCGCCCGACGGTCTGTACGCGGCCTTCCGCCGGGTCCTCGACCGCCATGGCGTCCTGTGGATCTCCGACGAGGTGCAGACCGGCTGGGGCCGCTCCGGGGAACACTTCTGGGGCTGGCAGGCACACGGCGAGAACGGGCCGCCGGACATCCTCACCTTCGCCAAGGGCATCGGCAACGGCATGTCGATCGGCGGTGTCGTGGCCCGCGCCGACGTCATGAACTGCCTCGACGCCAACTCCATTTCGACCTTCGGCGGCTCCCCGGTCACCATGGCGGCCGGCCTCGCCAACCTCTCGTACCTCCTCGAACACGATCTGCAGGGCAACGCCCGGCGCGTCGGCGGGCTGCTGATCGAGCGGCTGCGTGCGGTCGGCGCGGCTTCCGCGTGTGTGCGGGAGGTGCGCGGCCGGGGTCTGATGATCGGCATCGAGCTGGTGAAGCCCGGCACCGACGAGGCGGACCCGCAGGCGGCCGCCACCGTGCTCGAAGCGGCCCGGGAGGGCGGGCTGCTCATCGGGAAGGGCGGCGGTCACAACACCAGCGTGCTGCGGATCGCACCACCGCTCTCGCTGACCATCCCGGAGGCGGAGGAGGGCGCGGCGATCCTGGCCGAGGCCCTGCGGTCGGTGGGATGAGAAGCGGCGGCTGAGCGACGCAGGTGCGGGCGACGCCAGAGGGGTGGGCGGCGGCCGGTGTATACGACGCGCTGCGGCGCCGTTCCCCACCCGGGAACGGCGCCGCGCCGCGTCGTGCTGTGGGCCGGTGGAGTGCCGGACGGGGGAAACCGAAACGTCTTCAGCGGTTAGCCGCAGCGGTATTGCCACAGTGGGTAGCCCACTTCTACGTTCTTCACACGCACCTCGTCTACGTGCGTAGACCCATTCCGCCACAGTGAGGAGGGGTACATGACCCGCACCGTCATCCACGGTGGTCTCGTCATCACCGCGTCCGACGAAATGCATGCCGACGTACTCATCGAGGGCGGTCGCATCGCCGCCCTCGCAGCACCCGACACCGACGCGGCCGAGAGCTGGAGCGCCGACCGGCGGATCGACGCCACCGGCAAATACGTCATCCCGGGCGGTGTCGACGCGCATACGCACATGGAGATGCCGTTCGGCGGCACCTACGCCTCCGACACCTTCGAGACCGGTACGCGGGCCGCCGCCTGGGGCGGCACCACCACGATCGTCGACTTCGCCATCCAGTCCGTGGGCCACGCGGTCCGCGAAGGGCTCGACGCCTGGTACGCGAAGGCCGACGGCAACTGCGCCATCGACTACGCCTTCCACATGATCCTTTCCGATGTGAACGAGTCCTCGCTCAAGGAGATGGACCTTCTCGTATCGGAGGGAGTCACCTCCTTCAAGCTGTTCATGGCGTACCCCGGTGTCTTCTACAGCGACGACGGCCAGATCCTGCGCGCCATGCAACGGGCCTCCCACAACGGCGGCCTGATCATGATGCATGCGGAGAACGGCATCGCCATCGATGTCCTCGTCGAACAGGCGCTGGCCGGGGGCCACACCGACCCGCGCTACCACGGCGACGTCCGCAAGGTGGCGCTGGAGGCCGAGGCCACCCACCGCGCCATCCAGCTCGCCCGCGTCGCCGGATCCCCGCTCTATGTCGTGCACGTCTCCGCCGACGAGGCAGTCGCCGAGGTCGCCGCCGCCCGCCACAAGGGCCTTCCCGTCTTCGGCGAGACGTGCCCGCAGTATCTCTTCCTCTCCACCGACAACCTCGCCGAGCCGGACTTCGAGGGCGCGAAATACGTCTGCTCCACCCCCCTGCGTCCCGCGGAACACCAGAAGGCACTCTGGCGGGGCCTGAGGAACAACGAACTCCAGGTCGTCTCCACCGACCACTGCCCCTTCTGCTTCTCCGGCCAGAAGGAGATGGGACGCGGCGACTTCTCGAAGATCCCCAACGGCATGCCCGGCGTGGAGAACCGGATGGATCTTCTCCATCAGGCGGTCGTGGACGGTCACATCTCGCGCCGCCGCTGGATCGAGATCGCCTGCGCCTCCCCGGCCCGGATGTTCGGCCTCTACCCGAAGAAGGGCACCATCGCCCCGGGCGCCGACGCCGACGTCGTCATCTACGACCCGGCGGCCGAACAGACCATTTCCGCCGAGACCCATCACATGAACGTCGACTACTCGGCGTACGAAGGCAAGCGGGTCACCGGCCAGGTCGACACCGTGCTCTCGCGTGGTGAAGTCGTCGTCGACGGACGGAAGTTCACCGGTCGGGCCGGTCACGGCATGTACACCCCGCGCGCCACCTGCCAGTACCTGGACTAGGAGCACCGTCATGGAATTCGGACTCGTCCTCCAGACCGACCCGCCCGCCTCGGCCGTCGTCGGCCTGATGCGCCGCGCCGAACGCAACGGCTTCCGCCACGGCTGGACCTTCGACTCGGCGGTGCTCTGGCAGGAGCCGTTCGTCATCTACAGCCAGATCCTCGAACACACCGAACACCTCGTCGTCGGCCCCATGGTCACCAACCCGTCCACCCGCACCTGGGAGGTCACCGCCTCCACCTTCGCCACCCTCAACGACATGTTCGGCAACCGCACCGTCTGCGGCATCGGCCGGGGCGACTCGGCGATGCGCGTCGCCGGACGCAAACCCAACACCCTGGCCCGCCTCGGCGAGGCCATCGACGTCATCCGCGACCTCGCCGAGGGGCGGGAGGCCACCGTCGACGGGCAGCCGGTCCAGATCCCCTGGGTGAAGAACGGCAGACTGCCGGTCTGGATGGCCGCGTACGGCCCGAAGGCGCTCGCCCTCGCCGGGCAGAAGGCCGACGGCTTCATCCTCCAGCTCGCCGACCCGTTCCTCACCGAGTGGATGATCAAGGCCGTACGGGACGCGGCGGTACAGGCGGGCCGCGACCCGGACTCCGTGACCATCTGCGTCGCCGCCCCCGCCTATGTGAGCGACGACCTCGACCACGCCCGCGAGCAGTGCCGCTGGTTCGGCGGCATGGTCGGCAACCATGTCGCGGACCTGGTCTCCCGGTACGGCGAGCACTCCGGACTCGTCCCCGAGGCCCTGACCGCGTACATCGCCGGACGGTCCGGCTACGACTACAGTCACCACGGCCGGGCCGGAAACCCCGACACGGCCTTCGTGCCGGACGAGATCGTCGACCGGTTCTGCCTGCTGGGCCCCGCCGAGGCACACATCGAGAAGCTCCGGGCGCTGCGAGACCTGGGCGTCGACCAGTTCGCCGTCTACAACATGCACGACGCGCGCGAGGCGACGATCGATGCCTACGGCTCGCAGATCATCCCCGCGCTGACGACGTGACAGCCTGACCGCCGGGCCCATCCGTCCCACGGTTGTCCGCACCCCACACACCCCCACGCATCCCCACGCACCCCCGCGCACCGCCCCGCACGGCACCGCTCCCATGCGAAGGGTCCAGCCGCCATGACATCGACCGTCCCACCCACACCACCCCTTCCACCCGTCCCACCGCAGGACGGGATATCCGACGCGTCGGGCCGCATCGAACTCGCCCCCGGCGCCGTCCCCACCGACAACCGTTTCGTCAACGAGGACCTGCTGCCCGTCCCGCTGGAACGGCGCCGCTGGACGACGTACAACTTCGCCGCGCTCTGGGTCGGCATGGCCCACAACATCCCGTCCTGGCTGCTCGCCTCCGGGCTGGTGGCGCTCGGCATGGACTGGAAACAGGCCGTCCTCACCATCGCGCTCGCCAACCTGATCGTGCTCGGCCCGATGCTCCTCACCGGGCACGCCGGACCCAAGTACGGCATCCCCTTCCCCGTTCTGGCCCGCGCCTCCTTCGGGCTGCGCGGCGCCAACCTGCCCGCGCTGATCCGGGCCGCGGTGGCCTGCGCATGGTTCGGCATCCAGACCTGGATCGGCGGCGTCGGCATCTTCACCCTGCTCGGGAAGATCTTCGGCGGCTGGGCGAAGGCGGCCGAGATCGGCGGGCAGCCGTGGACGCTCTGGCTCTGCTTCATTCTCTTCTGGGCGCTCGAACTCGCCATCATCTACCGGGGGATGGACGCCCTGCGCCGGTTCGAGAACTGGGCGGCCCCGTTCGTCATCGTCGGCGCCGTGGTGCTGCTGGTCTGGGTCGCAGTCAAAGCCGGCGGCTTCGGCCCGCTGCTCGACCAGCCCTCGAAGCTCGGCTGGGGCAAAGAGTTCTGGCCGGTCTTCTTCCCCTCCCTGATGGGCATGATCGCCTTCTGGGCCACGCTCTCCCTCAACATCCCCGACTTCACCCGCTTCGGGGCCGGCCAACGCGCCCAGATCCGGGGCCAGTCGCTCGGCCTGCCGACCACGATGACGCTCTTCGCCCTGCTCTCCGTCCTGGTCACCTCCGGCTCGCAGGCCGTGTACGGGGAGGCGATCTGGGACCCAGTCCAACTCGTCGCCCGGACCGACAACGTCTTCGGGCTGCTCTACGCCCTGGTCACGGTGCTGGTCGCGACGGTCTCCGTGAACATCGCGGCGAACGTCGTGTCACCCGCGTACGACCTGGCGAACCTCGCCCCCAAGCTCATCAATTTCCGTACGGGCGCCCTGATCACGGGTGTCGTCGGCGTGCTCATCATGCCGTGGAAGCTCACCGAGACCCCCGAGCTGTACATCTTCACCTGGCTCGGCCTGGTCGGCGGACTGCTCGGTACGGTCGCGGGCATCCTGATCGCCGACTACTGGATCGTCCGCCGCACCGTGCTCGACCTGGCGGACCTCTACCGCCCCGGCGGCCGCTACTGGTACGCCAACGGCTGGAACTGGCGGGCGGTCGCCGCGTTCGCCGTCGGCGGAGTCCTGGCGATCGGCGGCTCCCACTCGGCCCCCGGCGCCGGCCCGTTCCCGGCCGACGGCCTGATCCCGTTCCTGAAGCCGCTCGCGGACTACGGCTGGGCGGTCGGACTGGCCTCGTCACTGGTGTTGTACGCGGTGCTGAGCGGGCGCCCCGGCTCCGGCGTCACAGCGGCGCGGGGCGACGGGTCAGCAGCGCGTTGATGTCGTACGTCTGATCCGGTGGCGGCGTGGCCGTGGGCACCGGCTTGTCGAAGGCCGAGAGGCCCACGACCGCGTTCGCCCCGCCGCCCCGGACCGTGATCCTCAGCGGGTACGGCTTGCCCGTGGCCGCGACGTACATCGTCTGCGTCATGCCGTCCCTGAGCCTGGTCACCGGCACCACGGGAGCCCCGTCGAGCGTGGTCCTGCGGCCCTTGTTCAGCGTGCCCCGGTCGTTGTCCGCGTGATCGCCGACCAGCTTCCGGAAGGTGTTCGGATCGCATGCGTGCGTCACGCCGAGCAGCCTCGGGTCGGTGGCCGAGCCCTTCATGTAGCGCCCGTTGAGGATCGCGGCGAAGGCCGCGCCGCCGTCCGGCACCTGGCTCTTCCAGAAGGCCGCGTCCGGCTTGACCCAGACGTCGTTGCCGCGCTTCACGACCCGGACCGATCCCTGGCCGCTGCCGAGGTCCACCGAACCGGTGCAGTCGCCCTTCCGGTCGAGGGTGAGATCCAGGGCCGTCGAGGGGCTGCCCCTGCCGAGTGTGCCGCGCGTACTGACGTGCAAGGAGCGGGCGCTCAGGAGCGCGTCGCGCGAGCGGTTGACGATCTGCTGGGCGGAGAGCTTGTCGATGCCGTTGTCCGCCCGGGCCACACCGCCGCCGATGACACTGCCGCTCGTGAGTCCCAGCACGAGGACCGCTGCCCAGGCGGCCTGGCGTGTGCCGATGAGTTGGCCGGTCACGGCGCCTCCCTCGAAGGGCCCGTCGGGCCTGTTCAGGTATGCGATCCGGTCCTTTTGAGCGTACGCCGGGCAGGTGCGGGTCGCGCGACGGCGAATCACCCGCCGAGCGTATACACACGGTGACGTTTTGCCCCGTTTTATGTCATGAGTGGTGGGGGACGGTTGCCGACGCACCGAGTTCGTCACCGACGAGGCCGACGCACCGAGTTCGTCACCGACGAGGAGGAACAGGAAGACATGAAGCTGTCGATGGAGAGCGTGTCCAGGACCGTGCTCCGGAGCGTGGTCGTTGCAGGGGCGGCCGCGGCGCTCGCGGTACCCGCGACCGTCGCCACCGCCGTGACACCCGGGGCGACGCCGCCCGGTCTGTCCTGCGAGACCGGAAAGCACGAGATCGACGACTACACGGGCTACGCGCTGTGCCGCAACGACGGAAGCGCGGCCCAGACCTTCTGGGTGCATCTGGTCTGCGGCTGGTCCCCGGACGTGGACGGTGAACACGTCACCCTCAATCCGGGGCAGTCCGGTCAGTCCACCGCGCACTGTGCGGGTCTCGGGACCGGCATCGGCGAGATCAGCGTCCAGCCGTAGGCGGTGGGCGGTGGAAGGGCGAGTGGTGTCCTCCTTCGCTCGACCCTCTCTGCGCTCCACCTTCCTCCGAACGGTTGAGCGGAGCGCCCATGACTCGTTACCCTCCGGTAAGTTCGTTCGGGCGTACAGGTGCGGGCGTGCGCATCTGCCGAGGCGAGGAAGGCGGGCAGCCCATGTCCTCAACGGAAGCCGTCGACACCACCGAACCGGCCGACCCGACCGGACTGGCCGACAGCGCACGGGAGCTGGCCGAAGGCCGTACCACCTCGACCGAGCAGGTGGCCGAGGCCCTGCGCCGCATCGAGGCGAGCCAGGGCACCCTGAACGCCTTCCGGCACCTGCGCACCGAGGCCGCACTCGCCGAGGCCGCCGAGGCCGACCGCAGGATCGCCGCGGGGGAGCGGCTGCCCCTGCTCGGCGTGCCGGTCGCCGTCAAGGACGACACCGATGTCCTCGGCATGCCGACCTACTTCGGCTGCGACGGCGATCTGCCCGCCGCCACCGCCGACAGCGAGGCCGTACGCAGGCTGCGGGCCGCCGGGGCCGTGATCGTCGGGAAGACCAACTCCTGCGAGCTGGGCCAGTGGCCGTTCACCGAGGGCCCCGCCTTCGGCGCCACCCGCAACCCCTGGAACACCGGACACACCCCCGGCGGCTCGTCCGGCGGGTCCGCGGCCGCCGTCGCCGCCGGGCTCGTACCCGCCGCGCTCGGTTCGGACGGCGCCGGGTCCGTCCGGATCCCGGCGGCCTGGACCCACCTCGTCGGCATCAAACCGCAGCGCGGCCGGATCTCCGTCCATCCGCAGAGCGACGCCTTCCAGGGCCTGACCGTCAACGGACCGCTGGCCAGGACCGTCGCCGACGCCGCCCTGCTGCTCGACGCCGTCGCCGGACCCCACCCCGACGACCCGCACCGCCCGCCCCCCGTCGCGGCCTCGGCCGCCGCCCGCCGCGATCCGGGCAGACTGCGCATCGCCCTCGCCTGGCGCCCCCCGCTCACCCTCACCGGCTCCGCACCCCACCCCGAAGTGCGGCGGGCCGTCACCGCACTGGCCGAGGCCCTCGCCCGCCTGGGCCACGACGTCGAGGAGGCCAGGCCCCGCTACGGGCTGATCGGCCTCGGCTTCGTCCCCCGCGCCACCGCGGGGATCGCCGAACTCGCCGCCCGCCACCCCGACCCCGCCCTCCTCGACCCGCGCACCCGCAGCGCCCTGCGCACCGGCACGCGGCTCGGCGGCCGGGTGGTGCGCGCGGCCAGGGAGCGGGAGGTCCGCCAGCACCGCAGGATCGGCGCGTTCTTCCGTACCTCCCGGGCCGGCGCCGGCTACGACGTGCTGCTCACCCCCACGACCGCCCTGCCACCGCCCCCGATCGGCCGGTTCGACGGGCTGAGCGCCTGGCGCACCGATGTGGCGATGACCGAGGCCTGCCCGTACGCCTGGCCCTGGAACGTACTGGGCTGGCCCGGCATCAACGTACCGGCCGGGTTCACCGCCGACGGGCTGCCCGTCGGCGCCCAGCTGCTCGGCCCCTCCCGCAGCGAGGAACGGCTGATCTCCCTCGCCGCCCAGCTGGAGGCCGATCGTCGCTGGTACGAGCACCGGCCGCCCGTCCAGGGCCTCTCGGTCAGCTCGGGCGGCGGGCGCTGACCACCCACACCCCCGCCCGCAGCAGCACACCGTCCGGGGTCTCGTGCACCGATCGACGGACTCGCCTGCTGGACACGGCACTTGCCGTCGTCGTCGCCGTGGCGGTCACCGCCGCGGCCGTCGTCGCCTCGGCGCCCGACGTCCTCGGCCTGCTGCTCGTCGCGGCCGGCACACTCGTACTCGCCGGGCACCGCGTTGCCGCGCGCGGTCCTCGCCGTCACCACGCTTTGCATGCTCGGCTACGTGGTTCACGCGCACCCGGGAAGCTGGGCGGCGTTCCCCGTACTGGCCGCCGTGCACGCCGCCGCCCGCGGCGGACACCGCGCCTGGGGCGTCGCCGGGGGCGCCCTCGTCGACGACCAGGCGCTGATGCGGGCTGGATTCCGGGCGCTCCTCGACGCGGAGGACGGCATCGAGGTGATCGGCGAGGCCGCCGACGGCCGCCACGGCCTGGAGCTCGCCCGGCTGCACACCCCGGACGTCGCCCTCGTCGACGTACAGATGCCGGTGATGGGTGGCATCGAGACCACCCGCGAGATCGCCGCCGACCCCCGGCTGGCCGCCGTCCACGTCGTGATCCTCACCAATTACGGCCTCGACGAGTACGTCTTCGACGCGCTGCGCGCCGGAGCCGCCGGGTTCCTCCTGAAGGACACCGAACCGGCCGAACTCCTCCGTGCGATCCGCGTAGCGGCCGGCGGTGACGCGCTGCTCTCGCCCGCCATCACCCGCCGGCTGATCGGCGAATTCGTCGCGAGACCACCCGACCGGACCACCACCCCCGGTTTCGAGAACCTCACCCGCCGGGAACGCGAAGTCAGCGCACTGGCGGCCCGCGGTCTCACCAACGAGGAGATCGCCGCACACATGGTGATCAGCCCGTTCACCGCGAAGACCCACATCAGCCGCGCCATGACGAAGCTGGGCGCCCGCGACCGGGCGCAGCTCGTCGTCTTCGCGTACGAATCGGGCCTCGTCACACCCCGCGAACCCGCCCCTGACCCCGCATCGCGGCAGCCCGGCCCCCGAACCACGACCGCGGACGTTCGCACCCGGGCGCCGTAGGCAGGACCATGGAACCGAACGGAGTGGATGGGTGGTGACCAGTATGGCGTCCGCAGGCCCGCAGCCGGCACCCGGAGCCGAACCGTCGCAGCCCAGCAACCCTCAGCACTCCTTCGACGCGGCGAACGACGCGACCGCGGTGGTCGCCGGGACCGGAACGGTCATCGGCTGGACGCAGAGCGCACAGGAACTGCTCGGCTACGGCGCCGCGGAGGTGGTCGGGCGCCCCGCCGGCCTCCTCCTCGCCATGCCGGGGGACCCGGCACGGGTGGCGGGCATCGCCGAACGCTGCCGCACGGGCGGGGGATGGAGCGGTGTCGCCACCGTGCGGCGGCGCGACGGGCAGCGGATCGAAGTGGATCTGCGGGTCTCGGCCGCGTTCCACCTGGACGGCCAGGAGTGCTTCCTGGTCTCCGGGCGTGAACGGAAGCCGGAGTGGGCCGTCGGGCAGTCCGTGGTCGACGCCTTCCTGACCAGCTCACCGATCGGGATGGCGGTGCTGGACCCGCAGCTGCGCTACGTCTGGCTGAACGACACCCTGGAACGCATCGGCGGCGTCCCGCGGGCACAGAGGGTGGGCCGCGGACTGGCCGAAGTGCTCCCGGGAATGGCGGCCGACGCCCTGGAGACCCAGATGCGGCGGGTGCTGGACACCGGAGTCCCCGTCATCGACTACGAGTACCAGGGCTGGAGCTGGGCCGATCCGCACCGGGAGCGCGCCTACTCCACCTCGTTCTTCCCCCTGTCCGAAGGCGATGGCACCGTCACCGGCCTCTGCTACATGGTCCTGGACGTCACCGACCGGTGGAAGGCCCAGGAGCGCCTGGCCCTGGTCAATGACGCCGGAGCGAGCATCGGCTCCACCCTGGACGTGCTGCGTACCGCTCAGGAGCTGGCCGACTTCTCGGTGCCGCGGTTCGCCGACTTCGTCGTCGTCGACCTTTTGGAACCGGTCGCCAGCCCGGAGGAGCCCGGCCCGTGGCCCCTCGGTACGGGGCCTGCCGGTACGGGGCCTTCCGGCGCGCCGGCCCGGCCGATGCTGCGCCGCGCGGGAATGAGTTCGGTCCGGGAGGGCTGCCCGGAGGCGATCCACCGGATCGGGGACCTGGCGGACTCCGTTCCCCCGTCCCACGACGTCCGGTTCCTCAGAGAGGGCGAACCCCTCCTGGTCCCGGTCCTCGACTCCGTCAGGCGGCTGTGGGACGTCGAGCAGCCCGCCAGGGCGGCGACCATCCGCGAGTTCGGTTTCCACTCACTCATCGCCGTACCCATGCGGGCCCGGGACACGGTGCTCGGCCTGACCACCTTCATACGATCGGTGAACCTGGTCCCTTTCGAACCCGACGACGTCCTGCCGGCCCGCGAAGTGGTGGCACGGGCGGCGGTCTGCGTGGACAACGCCCGCCGCTACACCCGCGAGCACGCCGCGGCGCTGACCCTCCAGCGCAGTCTGCTCCCGCACACACTGCCCGGAGGGATGGCACTGGACGTGGCATCCTCGTACCTCCCGGCGGACGCCAAGGACGGAGTCGGGGGCGACTGGTTCGATGTGATCCCGCTGTCCGGCGCCCGGGTCGCCCTGGTCGTCGGCGATGTCGTCGGCCACGGCATCAGCGCCGCCGCGACCATGGGCAGGCTCCGCACCGCCGTGCACACGCTCGCCGACATGGACCTTCCCCCCGACGAACTGCTGGCCCACCTCGACGACCTCGTCCTCCGGCTGGGCGACGAGGAACCCGACGGCGAGGCGAGCGGCGCGACCGTGCTCGGCGCCACCTGCCTGTACGCGGTCTACGACCCGGTCACCCAGCTCTGCACGATGGCCCGCGCCGGCCACCCGCCCCCCGTCGTCGTCTTCCCGGACGGGCGTGTCAGCTTCCCCGAACTGCCCGCAGGGCCCCCGCTCGGCCTGGGCGGGATGCCCTTCGAGATGGCGGAGGTCACGCTGCCGGAAGGCAGCCTGATCGGCCTCTACACCAACGGCCTCATCGAAGGCAGGGACCGGGACGCCGATCTCGGCATGTACCGCCTCGGCGCCGCCCTGTCGCAGTGCGGACTCTCCCTCGACGCACTGTGCGCGACGGTCGTCGACCAGCTGCTCCCTGTACCGCAGCCCGACGACGTCGCCCTGCTGCTCGCCCGTACGCACGAGCTGAGCGCCGACCACGTCGTCTCCTGGGAGGTGCCCTCCGACCCGGCCGCCGTCGCGGGCGTCCGGGCCCGCACGGCACGCGTGCTGAGGACCTGGGGCCTGGAGGAGCTGGAGATGACGACCGAGCTGATCGTCAGCGAACTGGTCACCAACGCGGTGCGCTACGCCGTCGGCCCGATCAGGCTGCGGCTGCTGCGCCAGTCCGTCCTGATCTGCGAGGTCTCCGATGCCAGCAGCACCTCTCCCCGGCTGCGGCACGCCAGGACGACCGACGAGGGCGGCCGCGGCCTCTTCCTCGTCGCCCAGCTGACCCGCCGCTGGGGCACCCGCTACACACCCGAAGGCAAGGTCATCTGGACCGAGCAGGAACTTCCGGGGACGATGACGCGACGATCCCGATGACCCTCCCGATGGGCCGTCCGCAGCCAGGAATCCGGCGCTCGGTCACGGCACCCGAGCCGTCCACTCCGCGGTGCCGAACTTCGTACGTACGAGCTCCTCGGCCCGGGCCATCTCCTCGTCCGTCACCTTGCCCTGCGTGAGGCCGTGCCGGGCGCGGAAGAATTCGATCATCCGCTCGATGACGGCCTCGCGCGCCAGCCCGGTCTGACGGCGCAACGGATCGACGCGCTTCTTCGCGCTCTTGGTGCCCTTGTCGGACATCTTCTCCTTGCCGATGCGCAGGACCTCGAGCATTTTGTCGGCGTCGATGTCGTACGACATGGTCACATGATGCAGGACGGCTCCAGGGCCACCGTCAGGGCCGACCATTCGCTTCTGGGCGGCGCCTGCGATCTTTCCGGCGTCGGTGGCGATGTCGTTGAGGGGCTGGTACCAGGCTTTGATGCCCATGTCGCCGAGCGCGCCGAGTACCCAGTCGTCGAGGTAGGCATAGCTGTCGGCGAAGGAGAGGCCGGAGACCAGCGACTCCGGCACAGACAGGGAGTACGTGATGGTACTCATGGGCTCTACGAACATGGCTCCACCACCAGAAATGCGGCGTACCACGGTCATTCCGTGCTTTGTTGCCCCCGCGGGGTCCACCTCATTGCGCAGCGACTGGAAGCTGCCGATAACCACAGCAGGCGAGGCCCATTCCCAGACCCGCAGCGTGGGAGCCCGCCGCCCGGCGGCCACTTCGGCGGTGAGGACCTCGTCCAGTGCCATGTGTAGGGCCGGGGCCTGTGGTTCCGTGTGCACCAACTGCCAGTCGTAGTCGCCCCACTCGGTCGCATGGGCCAGTGCTCGCCGAACGGCGATGCCGACGCCCTCCGCAGTCAGTCCAAGCATGACGGTCGACTCCGGCAGTCCCGCTGTGATCCGGGCCCCCAGGCCTGCGGCATCCGTTGAGGACGGGGCACCCTCCAGGGCCCTGTTGATCGAGAGGATTGCCTCGTCGGGCTCCAGGAAGAAGTCCCCGGCGACGCGCACGTTGCGAAGCACGCCTTCCTCGACGTTCAGATCTACGACGACAAGCTTGCCACTGGGCACCTTGTACTCGCCATGCACGGTTTCGTTCCCTTCCAGCACGCGGCGTGGATCCTGAGCCTGTTGCTCCGACATCCGGATAGACGCGCACATACTTCGTATCGCACTTTAATGCTCGCTCGTGACGAGCGGCATCGGAGGTGCGACCGTCGGGCCTTCCATACGCCTGCGGGTCGGACAGAACCCGGCGTACAGCCCGACTCGTCTGCCGCCACCAGCGATTTTACCTTGGAAAGGGCCTCTGACCTGCGTCGGAGGCCCTTTCCAGTCCTGCGACGGTGAAGCGAAGGCCTCGAGCTACCGCAGTAATTTGACGGACGATCGTGTGAGTGAGCCGCCACTGGGACGGTCGCGCCCCGGCTTCGTGGCAGGACATACGCAGTAGTCGTCGCCAACGCAGCCCAGTTGTACGCCGAGGTACGGATGGCTCGCGTGTCGAGCGAAGGCGCGCTCATGAGAATGAGGCGGGGTATGGGCATCGGCGTTGTCGCCGGTGGTGGGGCGGTGACGACCATGCTGGTGGGACTCGTCACGAATGCCGTGTCCGACCAGTCTCGCTGGCCCTCTTGGTTCGGCTGGATGCAGCGGCATCCTAGGTTGTCGTTCGTCATGCTGGGAGCGGTGCTGGTCGGTCTGACTGTGCTGCTTGCCGCGCTGTCGGACGTCGGGGCACCCGAGAACGGGCCGGGGCCGCTCGTCCGGCCGGACGATTCATCGAGGCCGCCTGGTGTGGTGTTGGTGCTGCGGTCGTTGCCGCGGGACGCCGCGACCTCGTCGACCGGACCGCGGAGCTTGAGCGGCTGACGCTGCTGGTGGGCGCTTCGCAGGAACGTGGTGAGGAGTTGCCGGTCCATGTGATCGACGGGATGCCCGGCGTGGGGAAGACGACGTTCGCCGTGCACGCCGGGCATCTGCTGTCGGAGAGGTTTCCGGACGGGCAGCTCTTCGTGAATCTGAACGGGCACACCACGGGTCGCAGTCCTGTGCAGGCGACCTAGGCGCTGGCCTCCCTGCTGGCGGCTACCGGGGTGCCGACGCAGCAGATCCCTGTTGGGGATGACGTGGGGGCGGTCACGGAGGCGCGGGCTGCCATGTGGCGGAGCCGGCTCGCGGACAAGCGTGCGCTGCTCATCCTCGACAACGCGGCCAGCTATCGGCAGCGTGTGTGCGGTTACTGCCTGGCCGCTCTCGCCGTGGTGAACAGGTACATCGTCCGCAGCGGCGCGGTCGCGCCGCCAGTGCCGGACGACGTCCTGCAGGTGGAGTCCCCGCCCATGGAATCGCGTACGGCGGCCCTGGGGTGGCTGGAGAACGAGCGGCCCAACGTCCTTACCTGCATCCGGCGGGCAAACAGCCTCGTCCTGTACGACGTCGTGATCCGTCTGGCCGCGGCCATGGCGCCCTTCCTACGGCAGGCCTGGCCATGGGACCAAGCCCTCGGGCTTCACCGCACGGCCGTCGAGGCCGCTCGGCATACCGGAGACGGGCGCGCGCTCGCCGGCGCCGGCGACCACGAGTTGGCGCAGCGTGGAGAGGTGCTTGGCCCCTGGACACCGTCTTCCAGCACGCCCTCGCACACTGACGCGCCCGCGATCAGCCCATAACTTCACGGCCTTGGTCAAAAACCGCTGGGGCTCGTGCGCACGGTGGTACTTCTTTGTCATGGAACGTAGCTGGGGGCAGAGGGCCGGTTGGCTGTGGATCGTTCTCTGCGGGGGGTGTATCGCTGCCCTGGGCATATGGTTGATAGAACAGAAGCAGCCAGGGGGTGAAACCCTAGACAGTACGGGTCTGCTGATCGCATTACCCGGGCTCTTCGTGGCGCTGTGGTCGGCCTATATGGCCCTGGCCACGCTGCGGGTCCAGGCCCCGGACACGAGCGCGCTTGCCGCGAAGCTCGCTGGTCATGTCACCCTCGCCGAAACCAGGGAGCGTACCCGCCTCCTTGGAAACGTCGGCACCCCGATCGACGTGCGGTTCAATCTGCGGCCCGCGCCCGCCCATAACGCCGCCGGTGCCGATCCCCACGGGAGCCTCAGCGGGGTGATCGACTACTATCGGCGGCTGCGTCCCGGACGACTGGTGATCACCGGGGCCGCAGGCTCGGGCAAGACGGTCCTGGCCATCGAACTGCTTCTCGCGCTCGTCGAGAACCGCGGGCCGCGAGACCCCGTACCGGTACGTATGTCACTCGCCTCCTGGACCCGCATGCCCACCGCCACCACCACACGCGACACCGGTGACGCGGTAAGGATGTGGATGCGGCGGCACTTGATGGAGGCCTTCGGGCTTTCACGCGCCGCGGCCACTGCTCTGGTCGAGGACGGGCTGATCCTGCCGGTCCTGGATGGTCTCGACGAGATGGACGGCGGAGGCGGAAGCGGCCCCCGGGCCCGCCGGGCGATGCAGGAACTGGACGCCTACCGATACGGACGCCCCCGCGCGGGCATGATCCTTACTTCTCGCAGCGCTGCGTACGACGCGCTGGGCGCCCACACCCACGCACGCGACACCGCCCGAGTAGAGATCACCCCTGTCAGCGCGGCGTCCGCCCGCGTCTTCATCTGCGCCCATGTCCAGGACCCCGACCGGTGGCAGTGCGCCATGAGGCGTCTTGTCTTATCCCCGATTCAGTCGGGATGAATTTGGAGGGAGATTCTTGGGTCCGATGGCTTACCTAATCCGGAAACGGTGATGGGACCGTAGCATGCCAGGAAATCGACGGCTGGGCTCAGGCATTAGGGACGGGGCGTCGAGGGACCCGCGTGGCAAGGTGAAAGCTGGATTGCCTGAACCCTAATCCCCAGAAGATTGAAGGTCGAATCCGTCGGAAAGATGCCTGACACCGACGCCGCACCCTGCGACGGCTTTATGCCATGGTCGACGCAACCTCCGGAGTGCGGAGCGATGCCCAGCGAGGGCATTCAAGGGGATGAGTGGGGCACCTAAACCACGCTAGAACGTACGACAAGGACGAACATGGGATCGCCTAATGGAAGAGATCTTCCTATGGCGACGGAGGCCCCGTAGTAGTCGCCGGAGTCACGACCGGCCAAGGAGGACGGGAAAGCCGTCCGCATCGGGCGAAGGGGGCCAGGTGATCGGGCACTCAAGACTCGGGAGGTATGCGTAATGCAGAGCGCCGAAACGGTGCTGAGTGTCCTCCGCGAACGCGGCAGGCGTGGCCTGCTGTGCGACGAACTATATCGACAGCTCTTCAATCCGCAGTTGTATCTGCTGGCCTACGGGCGTCTGTATTCCAACAAGGGATCAATGACACCTGGGGTCAACGGGGAGACCGTGGACGGCATGTCGCTGGGTAAGATCGAGCACGTCATCGACGCGCTGCGCCACGAGCGTTATCGATGGAGCCCAGCTCGCAGGGTCTACATCCCGAAGGGTCGGGGCAGCACGAAGCTGCGTCCGCTCGGCCTGCCTCCCTGGAGTGACAAGCTCGTCGGCGAGGTGATCCGTCTGTTGCTTGAGGCGTATTACGAGCCGACGTTCTCTAACTCCTCTCACGGTTTCCGTCCCCGCAGGGGCTGCCACACCGCATTACGTGATGTGGCCAACACCTGGACGGGGACAGTCTGGTTGATCGAGGGAGACGTCGCCCAGTGTTTCGACCGGCTTGACCATTCGGTCATGCTCCGGATTCTGGGCGAGAGAATCCACGACAACCGATTCATGCACCTGGTGCACAACATGCTCAAGGCCGGATACATGGAGGACTGGATCTGGAACGCGACGCACAGCGGAAGCCCGCAAGGCGGAGTTGTTTCACCGATCTTGTCAAATATCTACCTGCACAAGTTGGACGAGTTTGTCGAGAAGGTTCTGATCCCGAAATACACCCGGGGCAGGATCAGGAAGCCGAGCCGCGCCTTCTTCGAGGTGTGGAACGCTATGCGGCGCGCCCGCAAGCGCGGTGACCGCACCGAAGTGCGGGATCTACGCAAGCAACTCCGCAGTATTCCCAGCCAGGATACTCAGGATCCCGGCTACCGGAGGCTGCGATATGTGCGCTACGCCGACGATACCCTGCTCGGGTTCGCCGGACCGAAGGTAGAAGCCGAGGAAATCAAGGAGCGTCTGGCGCAATTCCTGCGTGACGAACTCAAGTTGGAATTGTCGCCGGAGAAGACGCTCATCACGCATGCCCGCACCGAGGCAGCGAGGTTCCTCGGCTACGACATCACCGTGCACCACAACGACCGCAAGATCACCGGCGGACGGCGCTCCGTCAATGGGGTCATCAGATTGCGCGTCCCTCGTTCGGTGGTATCTGCCAAGCAGGCCCAGTACATGGAGCGCGGTAAACCCGCGCGTCGGCCCGAACTGCTGAACCAAGACGACCACGTCATCCTCAGCACCTACGGGTCGGAGTACCGCGGCATCGTCCAGTACTACCTGATGGCCGGCGACGTCTTTCGACTCGCCCGGCTGCAATGGGTCATGGAGACCTCGATGCTGATGACGCTCGCCAACAAGCACCGCTCGTCGGTGTCGAAAATGGCCCGCAAGTACGCGGCGACCATCGAGACACCGCACGGGCTACGCAAGTGCTTCGAGGCACGCGTCGAACGCGTCGGCAGGAAGCCACTGGTTGGACGGTTCGGCGGGATCCCGCTGCGGCGGGAGAAGAAGACGGTCATCACCGACCGTCGGCTGGCCCCGGTCAACATCAAACGCAAGGAGCTGGTCACCCGGCTTCTCGCCGGGCGGTGCGAGTCATGCGGGCGCGTCGACGCGGTGGAAGTTCACCACGTCGCCAGGCTCGCGGACCTCGGAAGATCGGGAACCCGGCCGCCGTGGGCAGATCTCATGGCCGCGAGGCACCGCAAAGCCCTTGTGGTCTGCGGAAGTTGTCACGCGGGCATCCACGGCAAGAAGCCTGTCTCAGCACTCACGGAGTAATCACTGGAGAGCGACGTGCGGTGACAAGTCGCATGCGTCGTTCGGGCTGGGGGCCGTTGGAGAAGGGCCTGCACAGCAGGTACCTCGCCGACGGCCCACCAGTACCGACGTGCTCCGAGAACTCGATGCCGCCCCCGCCGGGCCCCTCGCTCAAGGCTTGTCAACCCCGTGGCGCCTGACGATGGCCGTCGACCTCTACGAACAGCATGACCCCGCCACCGGAGACCATCCCCACGCGCCCGCTGACCTGCTGGTCCCCGCCCTCGTCGGAGCGGAAGCGGTGCGCGACCACCTAGTCGATCTGTTCCTCCACCACGCCGCCACCAGCCATCTCCCGCCCCCCAGCCAGATGACCCAGGCTCAGATTCATGCGCGGCTGCACGTCCTGGCTCGGCACCTCGAAGACAACATGGGCGGCAGTCGCGTGACCCGGGGCCGGGCACTGTCCGGAATCGACCTCATCCCTCACGAACTGTGGCCACTCGTAGGGAACCGACGCGTACGCGTCGCCCAGGTCCTGCTCTACCTCGCGATTGCCTTCCTTGTGATCGCCATCGGTATGCGGTTCCTGATCATCGACATCGATCAGTTCCTGGGATTCAGAGACCTCACCGGCCGCGAACTGTTCGTCTATCTGCTGGCTATCGTGGCACCGATCGTGCTCTTCGGGGTCGTCCAGGCATGGGTCCGTGTGTGGCCGACCCCCCACCGTCTCGACCCACCCATCCTGCGCACCCCCCGGGACTGGGGCCGTGCGGTGACCGGGCTCCTCAGCGGTTCCATCGCCGGGTTTCTGATCGCGGTGGCAGTCGGCTCGATGATCCTGCTGGTAATCAATGTGTCAGATGGAGATGTCTACGCATCCTGGGACTTGGTCTGGGAGCGCGACCTCGTGCCGATGTTCCTGCTGGTGGGGATGCTCCTCGGGCTCCCGGCCGGATTCATGTTCGGGCTCGTAGGCGGGCTGTTCCGCAGGGAAGTCTCGGAGGTCGGGGACCCGCGCCGCCTCATCCGCGATGACCTTCTGGTCGCCCTCACTATCACTGTGGTCATCATCCTGACCCTCACCTTCTCGATCGGGCTCTCCCCAACCGGCGGGTACCTGATCTTCGTGCCACTCGCCAGCGCATTGGCGGCGGTCACGTTCGGGCTGGCGAGCGTGCCCGCCAGCGTGCGTTACATCGTGTTCCTGCTGTTCACCCGCTTCGGGCAGCACCGGCTGCCCTGGCGCCTGGGCCGGTTTCTGCACTGGGCCACCCAGGTCGGCATCATGCGCACCGCCGGAACCGCTTACCAATTCCGCCACCGAGAACTCCAGGACTGGCTCGCCCACCACCCCACCCCCTGAGCCGTTGCTTTCCCGCTCGCCGACCGTGCCGAGCTGTTGGTTGACGTCGAGGAGGTAGCGCACCGCCTCGAAGGAGCGCTGTACCAGGGCCCGGGCCCGAGGTCGTCGTCGCTCGAGAGGCGGCTCGCGGGCTGGCGCTCCTAGCCGCGCTGCACGCCGACGATGACCTCACTGGGCGCTCAGTGGTGCGCGTCGCAGGGTCTCGGCTGAGGAGTGTGAACCGAGCCCCGAGCACGGCAAGGCCGCCCCTGCCTGTTCGGCGCGGGGCGGTCTTCTGCGGTTCCGGTCAGACCTGGGCGAGGTGATTCGAGAGGTCGAGGGCGGCGGTCGCGACCGTGAGGGCGGCGCACAGGCCGAGCGCTTCGTGGATGGTCGGGTGGACAGGCGCGGCCAGTCGTCCGGGGCGGCGGGCTAGGAGGCGAGGTGTACCTCGGTGGTGGACAGGCCCAGGCGGGCGGTGACATTCCAGCCGGCGGGCGAAGCCGGCTCCCAGCGCACCCCACCGACAGCACCCAGCCTGGACCGGCTCCCTCAGATCCTGCCCACCTGCAAGATCCGAAAGAGACGGCCTAGAAGACTGCTGAACGGTGCGTCTGGGAACGCAGACAGGGCGTCCAAGATCGATCTGTGACGAATGACCTGGACGCCCTGCTCACTGCACTGTACGTGAAGATCGACGACGAGATCGGAGATCAACACCGTTGCGTTTGAGTCTTGAGTGGCGGGTCAAGCCCCGGTGAACTAGGCAACGGGAGGCCCTGATAGAAGTCGTTACTCCTCGTGCGGCATGGGTGCCGGTTCGGCCTCCTCCATGCGGCGGTCGGTCCAGTACTTCTCTACGTCGCGCTGGTCGTGCTGAACCTCGGAGGTCGATGTGTCGCCCCCGGGCTCAGGCGGAGAGGTGGGGGACTCGGACGTGTCCTGACGGAGTGCGACAACGGTGGCCACAGCCGCAGCGACGCCTGCGGTGACGACGAGGGCGCGGATGCCGGAGCGCTTCATGGGCGACCTCCTTGGCGAGTGCGGAGCCGTACGGGAACGGCGCTCACCCCGCCACGCTACTGGCTGTGCGGCGGGGTGAACACCGATCCGCTGGATGTCAGGTGACGGAGCCCTGGTCGTCGAACATCTGCTTGACACTGTCGCCGAAGTAGGAACTCTTGTTCACACCGGCGGAGTTGACGGTGCTCATGACCCCGTTGGTCTGGCCCAGCCCCGAGGACTGGTCGAACACGCGCATCCACGGGCCGCCGCTGGAGCCGCCGCCGAAGTCGCAGCCAAGCGCCAGCTTGCCGCCGGAGTCCGAGGTCCGGCCCTCGCAGTACCACTGGACCTCGCCGTTGTCCTTGTTGCCCGGGTAGCCGTTGATCGTGATGTCCTGCTCCCGCGAGTAGTTCCAGCTCAGCCCGTTGCCGCCGGTGCGGTTGACAAGCTTGTCGCTGCCCTGTGGCCAGGTCGTCACCATGGCGACGTCCCAGTTGAGGTCGCCGTCGTTGATCCAGCCGTTGAAGGTACGCATCTGCTTGGCGACGAAGGTGCCATAGGGTCTGTCGCCGTTGCGGTACTGGGGGACATACATCCAGTTCTTCATCCAGTTACCGCCGTTGCCTTCGTGCACGCAATGGCCCGCGGTGATCGCCATCTGCTTCGAGTTGCTGTTGAGGGCGCTCGCCGAGCAGACGTAGTTCTTGCCGTCACTCGGCTTGGTGAAGAAGACTTTGCCGGCGACGGAGGTCTCGACGATCACCGTGCGTATCTCGCCTGAGGGGGCCGCGGCCGGGGTGGACCCGGGCGGGCCACTGGGCTGCGCCAGTGTCCTTGCGGGGTGACGAACCGGCGGCGGATGTCCTTCCACGTCCAGTGGTGCCGGGCCTTGAGCATCCTGATCAGCCGCCACCACACGAAGTGGGCGAGCGCGCTGAACTGGTTCTTGGCGACGGCGTGCTGAGAAAATCCGCCAGTTGGAATGCCGCCAGAGCATGGGGCGGACTGGAATCTGCTACGACTGTCAGTCTGTTCGTACCGGATCCCGCAAGGATCGGGTAGTCCCGGCCGTGACGGTCTGACTCTTGCTTACGACCGACCCCACGGGTGTCCTGGCGTTGATCTGTCGACCGTCCGGCCGGGCACGCAACAAGCGCTGCCGCCGGACGGACGTGACCTCATAGGAGCCTGGAGCCAACTCGTCAAAGCGTCCCCGTGACAGTCCTGTCCCTCCGGCCGGCGACAGCGTGCATCCCACGCTACCGACCGAAGGGAACGCGGTGGATAACAACGAGCAGCACAGGTCCGGGCACGTCGTGATCGGCGTCGACACACACAAGCATGTGCACGTCGCTGCAGTGATGGACACGATCGGCGGGATCCTGGCGACCTTGACGATCCCCACCGACACCGGCGGATTCCAGCAACTCCTGGACTGGGCAGGCTCATACGGCAGGATTCTGGCCTTCGGAATCGAGGGCACCGGCTCCTACGGCGCCACCCTGGCCTCGTTCCTTCGACGGGCCGGGCACAAGGTGGTCGAGGCCGGCCGCCCGGACCGGCGGCTGCGACGGATGAACGGCAAGTCCGACACCCTGGACGCCGAGAACGCCGCCCGAGCCGTCCTGGCCGGGTTCGCGACGGCCACGCCCAAGAGCGCCGACGGTGAAGCCGAGATGATCCGGCAGCTCAAGATCGCCCATGACCAGGCCGTCGAACAGCGCTCGGCGGCGATGGTCACCATGAAAGCGATGCTTGTCCACGCTCCTGATCCCTTGCGCAACGAGACCGCGGGCAAAACGCAAATCGCTCTGGCCCGGCACCTGGCGGGCCTGCGTCCTCGACAGCTGGAGGGCCCCGAGGACGCACTGCGTCACGCCCTTCGAACACTGGCCAAACGGTGGCAGTACCTCGACGCCGAGGCCAAGGAACTGACGAAAACGATCGCTGAGCTGGTCCACCGTGCCGCCCCGCAACTACTCGAACCATTCGGCATCGGTGTGGACACCGCCGCGGAGATCCTCGTCGTGGTCGGCGACAACCCTGAACGCATCAAGTCCGAAGCCGCCCTCGCCAAGCTTGCGGGCATCGCTCCTGTGCCCACCGGCTCCGGCATGACCAGCGGCAGGCACCGCATCAACCACGGCGGCCACCGCCAGCTCAACGCCGCGATCTACCGGACCGTCATCGTCCGCATGCGATTCCACCAACCGACGATCGACTACGTCACCCGCCGCACCGCCGAGGGCAAGACGAAACGCGAGATAATCCGTTGCCCCAAACGCTACGTCATCCGCGAGGTCTACCACCTGATCCGACCCGCACCACGGACCGTCCCCACAGCGAGTTGACAACTATAGGAGCGTCAATGCCGCCGCCGAGAGCTTCTGGGCCGTCCTCAAGGAAGAGATCGGCACTCGCTTCTGGCCGGACCGGGCCACCGCCCGCGCCGAGATCTTCGCGTTCATCGAGACCTTCTACAACCGCCGCAGGCTCCGCAAGCACATCGTGTAGGGATACCTCACACCCCACGAAACGCGCCTGCGTCACCAGCGGGAACAAGCCCTCGCGGCATAACAGGATCGTGTCCAGGATCACGGGGAAACTTCACCTTCGTAGCGAGCTGCCGGGCAAAGTCCGACTTGTTCCACGCGGTGAGAAAGACGGCGCCGACCTTGAGCTTCGGGTTGGTCTTGCGCTGGACGCTGCGGATCGTGCGGTCCAGCGACGCCATCGCCTTCATATCCAGGACGCCGACCTTCACGGGGACGAGAGCCTCGTCCCCGGCGGTGAGCGCGGCGACGGTCACCAGGCCGAGGGACGGCGCCGCGTCGATCAGCGTCACGTCGTACGGCGAGCGCCCGCCGGCATCCGCGACTTCCTCCGCGATGGCGGCCGCGATGGCGTTCTCCGCACCGATCGGCCGTTCGTACTCCACCCGCGACAGGTCCAGCCCGGACGGCACGATGTCGACGCCCTCGAACAGGGTCGGATAGGTCGCCTCGCTCAGCGAGCACTCGTCGAAGAACACCGACCGCAGCGAGTGGCGCGGCGCCAGGCGGACTTGTACGCGCCACTCACGGGAACCTGGAGTGTGCGCGTCGTGGTGTTCGGGAAACTGGACGGCCCGCGCCGCCGACGGCGGTTGACGCCCACGCGCCGGGGGCGAGTTGGACGTGCCCCTCATCGACAGACGGTCCGGGGCCGTGCGGTGGGTGGACACCACGCGGCCCCGGACCGTCGGGACGCTGTTTCGAGGGGGGTGGGTCAGCCCTTGCGGGTCTTGACCTCTTCGGTGAGCTGGGGCACGACCTGGAAGAGGTCGCCGACGACTCCGTAGTCGACGAGGTCGAAGATCGGGGCCTCGGCGTCCTTGTTGATCGCGACGATCGTCTTGGACGTCTGCATGCCCGCCCGGTGCTGGATCGCCCCGGAAATACCGGACGCGATGTACAGCTGCGGCGAGACGGACTTGCCGGTCTGGCCGACCTGATTGGAGTGCGGGTACCAGCCCGCGTCCACCGCAGCCCGCGACGCACCGACCGCCGCACCGAGCGAGTCCGCCAGCGCCTCGATGACCGCGAAGTTCTCGGCGCCGTTGACACCCCGCCCACCCGAGACGACGATCGCGGCCTCGGTCAGCTCCGGACGCCCCGTCGACTCACGCGCGGCACGGGAAACGACCCGGGTGCCGGTGGCCTGCCCGGAGAACGACACCACCAGCTCCTGGACCGCACCCGCGGCCGGAGCCGCCTCCACGGCGGCGGAGTTCGGCTTGACCGTGATCACCGGAACACCCTTCGACACCCGGGACCTGGTCGTGAACGACGCGGCGAACGCGGACTGCGTGGCGACCGGACCCTGCTCACCGGCCTCCAGATCCACCGCGTCCGTGATGATCCCCGAACCGATCCGGACCGCGAGACGCGCCGCGATCTCCTTGCCCTCCGCGGACGAGGGAACCAGCACCGCGACCGGCGAGACCGCCTCGACCGCCGCCTGCAGCGCATCGACCTTCGGCACCACCAGATACTCACCGAACTCCGGCGCGTCAGCCGTCAGGACCCGCACCGCACCATGCTCGGCCAGCACCCCGGCCGTGCCCGCGGCACCCGCACCCAACGCGAGCGCGACCGGCTCACCGACACGACGCGCCAGCGTCAGCAGCTCCAGCGTGGGCTTGCGGACAGCACCATCCACGTGATCGACAAAAACGAGAACTTCAGCCATGAGACTTCAATCTCCTGCGAGTTGCGAAGAAAAACGAGAACAGGAACACAGGGACGACACCAGCACCAGCACCGGCACCGGCACCGGGCCGCAGTCGGCACCGGGCCGCAGTCGGGACCGGGCCGCAGTCAGGACCGGGCCGCAGCCGAGACCGCAGTCGGGACCGGGCCCGGGGTCAGATGAACTTCTGGCCCGCCAGGAACTCGGCCAGCTGCTTGCCGCCCTCGCCCTCGTCCTTGACGATCGTGCCCGCCGTACGGGCCGGACGCGCCGCCGCCGCATCGACCACGGTCCACGCACCCGCCAGACCGACCTCGTCCGCCTCGATCCCCAGATCCTCCAGATCCCAGGACTCCACCGGCTTCTTCTTCGCCGCCATGATCCCCTTGAACGACGGATACCGCGCCTCACCCGACTGGTCCGTCACCGACACCACCGCCGGAAGCGAAGCCTCCAACCGCTCCGACGCCGTGTCACCGTCACGCCGGCCCCGCACGACCCCGTCCGCCACCGACACCTCCGACAGCAACGTCACCTGCGGAACACCCAGACGCTCCGCCAGCAGCGCCGGAACCACACCCATCGTCCCGTCCGTCGACGCCATACCAGCGATCACCAGGTCGAAACCGGCCTTCTCGACCGCCTTCGCCAGCACCAGCGACGTACCCATGACATCCGTGCCGTGCAGACCGTCGTCCTCGACATGAACAGCCTTGTCCGCACCCATCGACAACGCCTTGCGCAACGCGTCCTTGGCATCCTCCGGACCCACCGTCAACACAGTGATCTCCGCACCGTCCGCCGCATCCGCGATCTGCAGCGCCTGCTCCACCGCGTACTCGTCGAGCTCCGACAGCAGACCGTCGACATCCTCACGATCCAGCGTCAGGTCATCGGCGAAATGCCGGTCCCCCGTGGCGTCGGGCACGTACTTCACACAGACAACGATCCTCAAGCTCACGCCGGCTCTCCTACCTGGGTATGGTCCGTAGGGACGACGATATGGCACTCAGTACCCTCTGTAAAGGAACCTAGTGCCAGAAGGGGCTTTCCGGTGCTACGTTCCCCGCATGACTGACGCAAGCAAACCGGCGAAGAAGGCCCCCATGCGGGAGGTGCTCGCCCAGGCTGCCTTCCAGCTCTTCCTGGAGCGGGGCTTCGAGCAGACCACGGTGGACGACATCGTGGCCCGGGCCGGGGTCGGGCGCCGGTCGTTCTTCCGGTACTTCCCGTCCAAGGAGGACGCGGTCTTCCCGGATCACGAACGCTGCCTCGCCGACATGACCGCCTTCCTGGCGACGGTCGGTGACGCGGAGCCGGTCGACGCGGTGTGCGACGCGGCCCGGCTCGTCCTGCGGATGTACTCCGCCAACCCCGAATTCTCCGTCCAGCGCTACCGGCTCACCCGGGAGGTGCCCGGGCTGCGCACCTACGAACTGTCCGTCGTGCGCCGCTACGAGCAGACGCTGGCCGGCTATCTCCGGGACCGGTACGGCGCGTCGGGGGACGGTGCGTTGCGGGCCGAGGTGATTGCCGCGTCCGTCGTCGCCGCGCACAACAACGGGCTGCGGACCTGGCTGCGTTCGGGCGGTGACGGGGATGCGGAGGCCGCGGTGGATCACACCCTCGGGCTGGTGCGCCAGGTGTGGGGGAGCGCGGCGGCCGGGGGCGCGCCCTCGCCCGATGGCGACGTGGTCGTCATGGTCGCGGCGAAGGGCGCTCCGATGTGGCGCGTCGTGCAGCAGATCGAGTCGGCCCTGGGCCAGGGCTGACACCTGACCGTACGGTCATCTGGCACTCAGTGCCTTTACGTTTCGGCACTCAGTGTCCTATGGTGCGGACGCGCCGACGTACAGGTGCGGTGTGTCCGAGGCGAGCGCAGGGGGGTCGAACATGTCCCAGTCATCAAGTGGCACCGTGCAGACGGTGCATGAGGAAGCCGGGCTGCACTACCACCGGTGCCGCTGGTGCGGCACCGCCTCCTTCCGGAGGCTGCTGTGTCCGGTGTGCGCATCGAGTGATCTGAAGCCCGAACACAGCGCCGGGCTGGGCGTCGTGGTGAGGTCCGGGGTCGTGCACCGCTACACGGAAATGGCACGCAACGAGTCCCTCGTCCGGCTCCCCGAGGGCTTCGTGTTCCGCTGCCGCGTCGTCGGCGCCGCGCCGCACCTGGTGTCGCCCGGTGCCCGGGTTCGCCCGGTCGCCGGTGGTGATGCGGATGCGGGCGAGGTGGTCTTCGAGCTCTGCGAACCACCCGCGCGCGACGAGTGGTTCTGATCGTTCTCGTGGTTCTTTCCGGCCCCGGCCGTGATGGGTCCGCCCTTCGCGCAGATGAAGTAAACGGCACGGCCCGGGAGCCGACATCGTCCTTCCACGTCCACTCGTTTGGTCAGCGATGCCGTGGGCAATTGCCCGGCGTATGCGGGGGGAACAGCCCCGAGCCGGTCGAGGGCCGCTGCTGTCAGTGCGGTGATCGCCGGGGGCAGGGCCGTGCGGATGTCCGGGGCGAAATGGGGGGAATGGTTGGGCGGGAGGAGTGCGGGGGAGACGGCCCACTGCTTGGGGCTCGCGGTCCCGAACATCCAGTAGACCAGGGGGATTCCGGCCTCACCGTGCATGGCGAGGCCCGCATCGCCGTAGAGGGGGAAGTCCTCGGCCGCCATCGACGGCGGCCAGGTGCCGACCCGTTGCGGGCCGTAGAGGGCGGTGTGAACGTTGCGGATCGCCCGGGTCGTGGCGGGGTCGCCCCACAGCGCTGGTGAGCGGGACACCGTCGTGAGGTCCGGTTCGCGCGGGCAGGCCGAGGCGCCGCACTCGGCCCGTACGATCCGCTCCACCGCCGCCAGGGCACGGTTCAGGGACTCGTCGGTGAGCGCCCGCAAACCGATGCCGAGTTCGGCCGTGTCCGGGACCACGTTCACCGCCGTGCCCGCCCGCACGGTGCCCACGGTCAGGGTGACCTGTTCGGCGGGGGCGCTCTCGCGGGAGACGACGGTCTGGAGACGGCTGATCACGGCCGCCGCCGTCACCACGGGGTGGGGGGTGGCGGCGTGGCCGCCCCGGCCGTGCAGTACGACGCTCAGGGCCGCGCTCGCCGCGGCGACCGGGCCGTGGCCGCTGCCGCGCGCGACCATTCCCGCGGGCAGCGGTGCCGTGTGCTGGGCCAGGACGACGTCCGGTCTGCCGAAGCGCGCGTACAGGCCGTCGTCCAGCATCGCGCGGGCTCCCGTCAGGGTCTCCTCGGCCGGCTGGCCGAGGACGACGAGGGTGCCGCGCCAGTGCGCGGTGGTGCGGGCCAGCAGGTCCGCCGTGCCGGCCGCGGCGGCCAGGTGCAGGTCGTGGCCGCAGGCGTGCATGGCGCCGTTGTCGCTCGCGTACGGGAGGCCGGTGAGCTCCTCCAGGGGCAGGGCGTCCAACTCGGCGCGCACGTACACGCGCGGGCCCTCGCCATTGCGGAGTTCACCGACCACGCCATGGCCTCCGATGCCGCGGGTCACCTCGCAGCCGAGGGCGGCGAGCCGGTCGGCGAACAGCGCCGCCGTACGGCGCTCCTCGCCGGAGAGCTCCGGGGTGCGGTGGACGTCCAGGTAGAGGGTGAGAGCCGGGCGGACCACCTCGTCGGCGCGGGCGAGGGTGGGGTGGGTCTGGGGCATATCGGGGCTCCTCGGCGGATGTGTGCGGCCGTCGCTGTCGGGCGCTGGCGCGGCGTGCCAGCGATGTGTGTGCGGGAGACATGCCGAACGGTGAGCGGTGGCCGGTGGAATGAGTGGCACACACCGGTAGCCGGCGAGCCCGGCCCGGGCCCCGATCAGGAGGAGACACCATGAACAAGGACCTGAGCACCCTCGCCGACGAGGTGGTCCGGCTCCGGCTCCCCGTCGTCCAAGGAGGTCCGCTGCGCGGTCGGCGCGAGCGAGACGGGGGCGCGGTCCGTGTCCAGGGGCCCGATGTCGTCGCCACGCAGGATGGTCAGTTCCAGGCGCTGGAGTTCGGCCCGGGGATCGACGCCGAGCTCCTCCCGCAGATGCTCCTTGATCCTGCGGTACTCCGCGAGCGCCTCGCTCTGCCGTCCCGTCCGGTAGAGGGCCAGCATCAGTTGCGCCGCGAACCGTTCATGTGCCGGGTATACGCGCGTAACTTCCCATAGATCAACGAGTGTTTCGCGGCAACGGCCGTACTTCAGCTCGATGTCGCAGACCCGCTCCAGCACTCTCAGGCGCTCCTCCGCCAGGCGCGGTACCTCGTCGCGGTGCAGCAGGTCGGAGGGGACGTTGGCGAGCAGCGGCCCCTGCCAGAGGGCTAGCGCGGCCCGCAGGGTGTAGAGCTCGGACTCCTCCCCGGACGCGGCGGCCCGGTCGACGAGCTGACGGAAGTGCAGCAGGTCGAGGGTTTCGGCGTCGGCCTGGATGCGGTAGCCGCTGGCGACCGCCGTGACGGCCTGGTCCTCGATGCCGTACTTGGCGAAGATCCGGCGCAGTCGCAGGACACAGCTCTGGAGCGCCGCCTTGGCCGTCGTCGGCTGCTCCTCGCCCCAGACGACGTTGCGCAGGTGGTCGGTGGAGACCACGGATCCCGGGCGGATGAGCAGCGCGGCAAGCAGCGCAGTCGGCTTGGAGGGCGGGAGAACCACGACGTCCCGGCCGTCCGTGATGCTCAGCGGGCCGAGCAGTTGAAAACGCGCGGTCGTCTGCCTCCCCCGCGTGCCCGCCGCGGCCCGTCGAGCCGTCGGTGACGCCGTAACACGCCTCCCGTGCCGCTTGCTGCCGTTGCTGCCGGCCGAATCCGGTTCCCGCCGGACGCGGGCCGGAAGCGGGCCGGAAGCGGCGCAGGGCGATCGATGGTCTGCTCCATGGCCGGGGCGGCGGAGGAATGGTTCCGAACTGCCTGGATTCCGTCGAGGCCGGTCCGTGAGCGCCATCTGCGCATCCGCAAGGGACCCGGAGGTCGTCGAGGAGCTGCGCCACCGCGGCCATGACATCACCGTGGGCGCCCCGTGGTCCGAGGGGCGGCTGTGCGCCGTGGCCCGCGCCCCGGAGACCGGAGTGTTCTCCGCGGCGGCGAACCCGCGCGGCACATGCAGGGGTACGCGGTCGGACGCTGACCGGCCGCTTCCCGGTCATGCAGGGGTACGCGGTCGGACGCCGACCGGCCACCTCCCCGTCATGACCAGGTCGTCGGCTCCCCGGCGGGCCGTGATTGGCTGGGGGCATGATCGATGAATTCCTTGCCGGGGACCTGACCGACGTCGAGACGGCGGTCCGCGCAGCAGCCGCCGCCGAGATCATGCCCCGCTACCGCCGGCTCGCCGCGCACGAGATAGTCGAGAAGAACGGCCCGCACGACCTTGTCACCACCGCCGACCGCCTTGCCGAGGAACACCTCACCGCCGCCCTGTCCCGGCTCCTGCCCGGCTCGGTGGTCGTGGGCGAGGAGGCGGTCCACGCCGATCCGAAGGTGTACGACGCCCTGGGCGGCGACGCGCCGGTGTGGATCGTCGACCCGGTCGACGGCACCCGCCAGTTCGCCCGCGGCGAACCGGGCTTCTGCACCCTGGTCGCCCTCGCCCACCACGGCGAACTCCTCGCCTCGTGGACGTACGCCGCCGCCCTGGACGAGATGGCGATCGCGGTCCGCGGCCGCGGCGCCACGCTCGACGGCAAGCCGATACGGTCCGGCTCGCCCGCGCCCGGCGCCGTTCTGAGGGTGGCGATGTCGCACCCCGACTACACCACCGATGAGCAGAAGCGCGCCCTGCTCGGCCTGCGCACCGACGGCATCGACGCCCGCCCCTGTGGTTCGGCGGGCCTCGAGTACCTCGCCGTCGCTCGCGGCGACCAGGACGCGATCGCCTTCAACTGGGAGTACGCCTGGGACCACGCGGCAGGGCTGCTCCTGGTCACCGAGGCGGGCGGCGCGCAGGCCACGCTCTCCGGCGCCCCGTTCCGCATCACCGGCGGCAACGCCCTGCCGTTCACGGCGGCCCGCGACGAGGCGACCGCCGAACGCGTCCTTCAGGCACTGCGCGACGGCGCCTGACCGCCCCGCTGCCACGCCCGAACACGCACTGCAGTCGGGCGATCACAGTCGACCCCCGCTCTCCGCGACGCCCGCAGCGAGCGCCGACCGTACGTCCCGTACCAGCTCAGCGGCCCGCTCCACCGCCGCTGCGTCCAGCCCTCGCAGCGTCGAGTCGATCCGTCCGGCGAAGCCCACCGGTGTGTCCGGCAGGGTGGCCGCCGCGGCCGACGCACCCTTCTCGTTGAGGCACCAGGTGCGGTGGTGGGCGTGGAGGGACTGCGCGAGGATGCCGAACGCCCGCGACAGGCACAGGGCGACATGGAGCGTGTCACCGGTGGGGGCCGACTTGCGGGCGGCGTCCACCGAGAAGCCGGCTTCCCACGCAGCTTCGGCGAGCGCGGTGCGCAGCGGCTCCGGATAGGTACGAGTTTCCCGCTGAAGCGCCGTCAACTCGCCCCGGGGGTCAGCGAGTACGCGGCCGAGCGCGACCTCTCCGGGATACGCGGGCGACCAGAACCCGAGCGGATGTCCCGGCTGCACGCCCACTTCGTAGCGTCCCTCGCGGCAGTCCGCCCAGACCGCCTCGACCCGGTCCAGATCGCGCAGGATCCAGTCCACCGGGACGCCGTCCACCCGCAGCCACGCCCCGCCGTCGACCCACGGACCCCAGCTGCCGGGACCCGCGACCTCGGCCGGAGAGCCCTGTACTTCGGACGCCAGCGCGGTCAGCGCGGCCAGGTCGGGGGTACCCCGGTAGTACAGGCCCAGATCCCAGTCGGAGTCCGGGCGATGGGTGCCACGGGCCCGGCTGCCGCCCAGGACGACGGCCCGGATGCCGGGCAGCGCGCCGAGGCGGGTGGCCATGTCCGCGATACGGGCGGGAACGCGCGCGTCGGGGCTTGTGGGCGCGGGCCGGGAGTTCGGTGTATTCATCGGGGGCGAACCTACCCGCGACCGCACTGTCCGTGCCTCGGAATATCCTGGGTGTCCTGGCCGTCGGCTGACGAAGGAGTCCGAAGGTGCCGTCGATGCTTGATGCTGTCATCGTGGGGGCGGGGCCCAACGGACTGACCGCCGCGGCCGAGCTGGCCCGCCGCGGCTTCGCCGTGGAGGTCTTCGAGGCGGGCGACACCGTAGGAGGCGGTGCCCGTACCGAAGAGCTCACCCTCCCCGGCTTCCGCCACGACCCCTGTTCCGCCGTCCACCCGCTGGGCATCGGCTCGCCCGCGTTCGCCAGGATGCCGCTCGAACGGCACGGCCTGGAGTGGCTCCAGCCCGAGCTGGCGCTCGCCCACCCGTTCCCGGACGGATCGGCCGCCGTGCTCACCGGCTCGGTGGGGGAGAGCGCCATGTCGCTCGGTGCCGGGGACGCCGGGGCGTACCGCAGGCTCGTCGCCCCGTTCATCGGCCACTGGGACACCCTCGCGGAGGACTTTCTCCGCACCCCGTGGGACGGGCTGCCCCGCGACCCATACCGCTGGGTGCGCTTCGGACTCGACGCGCTCCAGCCCGCGACGCTGCTCTCCCGCCGCTTCCGCGGTGCGAAGGCGCGCGGTCTGTTCGCCGGGCTCGGCGCCCATGCCATAGCGCCCGTCAGCGGCGTGGGCACCGGCGGCATCGCCCTGCTCTTCGCCCTCGCCGCGCACGAGAAGGGCTGGCCGGTGCCGCGCGGCGGATCGCAGGCCATCTCCGACGCCCTCGCCTCGTACATACGCGAACAGGGCGGCACGATCCGTACCGGTACGGAGGTCAAACGCCTCGACGAACTCCCGCCCGCCCGCGCCTACGTCTTCGACACCTCGCCGACCGCCCTCGCGCGCATCGCGGGGCTGGGCCACGCGTACCGCGGCTATCGGTACGGGGCGTCCTGCTTCAAGATCGATTACGCGCTCTCGGGCCCCGTCCCCTGGACCGCGAAGGAGGCCCGCAGGGCCGGAACGGTCCACGTCGGCCCCACGGCCCGCGAGATCGACGCCGCGCTGAGCGCCGCGGTGGCGGGCCGCGACCCGAGCGTGCCGTTCCTGATCACCGCCCAGCCCAGCCTGATCGATCCGTCGCGCGCACCCGAGGGCCGGCACGTCTTCTGGGCGTACGGACACGTCCCGGCGGGCTGGGAGGGCGACGCCACCGACGTCATCGAACGGCAGCTGGAGCGCTTCGCTCCCGGCTTCCGTGATCTGGTGCTCGCCCGAGCGGTCGCCGGGCCGCCCCAACTCGCGGCGCGCAACGCCAATTACGTCGGCGGCGACATCGCGTGCGGCGCGTTCTCCGGCCTCCAGACGGTGATCCGGCCCAAGCTCGCACGCGTCCCGTACGCGACGGCGCATCCGGCGGTGTTCCTGTGCTCCTCGGCCACCCCGCCCGGACCGGGCGTGCACGGCATGTCCGGCCACCACGCGGCGAAGGCGGTCTGGAGGCGGCTGCGGGCGGCCTGAGCGGCGCGGCTCGTCGGGAGCGCGCAGGGCACGGCCAAAGCCCCACGGCGCCTCCGGGGTGCCACGGGCAGTCCCGCCGACGGTGACACGGCATCATGGGCCGCATGCGCACACCCGAGTCCGTCACCGTCACCCTGGTACGCGGAGACATCACCCAGCAGTCCGCCGATGTCATCGTCAACGCGGCGAACTCCTCGCTGCTCGGCGGCGGCGGGGTCGACGGAGCGATCCACCGGCGCGGTGGCCCGGAGATCCTCGCCGCCTGCCGGGAGCTGCGCGCCTCGCAGTACGGAAAGGGCCTGCGCACCGGCCAGGCCGTCGCCACGACCGCCGGAAAGCTCGACGCCCGATGGGTGGTCCACACCGTGGGCCCGGTGTACGGGATTTCCGGCAGTGATCCGTCCCTGCTGGCGTCCTGCTACATCGAGTCCCTGCGCGTCGCCGACGAGCTCGGTGCGAAGACCGTCGCCTTCCCGGCTATTTCGGCCGGCGCGTACGGGTGGCCGCTGGAGGATGCCGCGCGTATCGCCGTGGCGGCGGTGCGGGCGGCTCACACAGCCGTCGAGGAAGTCAGGTTCGTCCTCTTCGACGACCAGACCTACGAGGCGTTCGTCGCGCAGGTCGGCTGACGTATATACGCAGCTGAAGCAAGTGCTCGGCCCGAGTCCCCGAACCCGAGGCAGCCGGCGCACCGGCGCCCGGGCGTATCCGACCGCCGCGGTGCGATGGGCCTGCGGGCTCGGCCAACGGCCGTGCGACTCCCGGCTGTCGGTGTCACCAGCCGCCGTGGTGGCCGGTGCCGCCTGCGCCGCCCTCGGACCAGCTGCCCGCGTCCAGGTCGTGGCCGAGGCCGTGGCCGCCAGTGGTGAGGTCGGCGTAGAGGTCACTGAGCTCGCCGAGGAGTTGGCGGGTGAGGATGTCGGCGCCGGTGGTCAGTGCCGCAGCGAGTTCCTCGTCGGCGACCGGGGCCGCTTCGCCGGTTGCGGGGGCGAGACGGCCGGTTGCGGCGAGGGCGGCCATACGGCGGCGGTCGGTGATGCCACGCAGTCCTGGATAGGCCGCAGGGGCGAGGCGCGCGGCCTGGACGAGCGCGGCGAGAGAGAGGTCGCGGTCGGCGGTGGACGTTGCGGAGCCGGAGCGGACCACGCTGTCGAGGCGGGTCAGCAGCGCCCGGCGGCGCGGCAGGTCCACGGAGAGGATGTCGTGGCGGGTACGGCCGCTGGAGTCGCGCCACCGACGTACACGGACCGCCTTCTGGTCCTGCAGCCGGGAGAGGTACTCGATGGTCAGGGAGCGCGGTGTCCGGCGCAGCCAGTCCTCGATGCCGGGCGGGGGAGCAGCCGCGCCGAGCGTGTGCAGGACATTGCTCAGGCGGCGGTCCTCGACGGGCCGGGAGTCCACCACCTCGATCCGCCGACGGCCGACGGCGATCCGTCCGGCCAGGCCCAGATCCGCCAACTCCGAGGCCCGCAGGGCGAACCGGAGCCGGTCCCCGCCCCGTATCCGTATGCGCCGCCAGCCCGGGACTATCGCGAGCAGGAGCAGCTCATCCCCCGTCGTCATACGTGCCAGGGTACGCGCGGCCGTCCGCGGAGGGGAGTACTTCGCGGACCCACCGCGCCGGCGCGCATGAGCCGGTGGCCCACGCCGCCGATGGCCGGCAGTACCGCTCCAGTACCCCCGAAGTCCCGGCAACGCGTGCGCCATGCCTGGCCGCGCCGCTATCGTCACACCGACACGATGGGGCTCTCTCGCCCCGCCGGACAGCACAGATCACAACCTGTCCGGGCTCCTTCGGGTTCGGCGAGACGCCTCAGTCCGCCGAACGGCCGGACACCCCGGCACTCGCGTATACGCGGCTCGCGAACTCGGCGATCTGTTCGTCGCTCAGATTCTTCGCAAGATTCGCCTCCGTGATCATGCCGACCAGACGGTGGCCGCCCTGGACGTCGATCACCGGCAGCCGCTTGATCTGGTGTTCCTCCATGGTCGTCAGGACATCGCCGGCGTCCGCTTCGGCATCGATCCAGTGCACCTTGGCCTTGAGCGATCCGGCCTGCACGGTTGCCGGGTCGACGCCCTCGGCACAGCACTTGACGACGATGTCACGGTCGGTGATCAAGCCTGTGAGCTTGTTGTTGTCGCCGCAGATGGGCAGGCAACCGACGTTCAGATCGCGCATCATCTTCGCCACGTCGAACAGCGACTGGTGTGCACCGACGCACTGCACGCCGGCGGACATGATGTCTCGCGCTCGCAGCTTCTCAGCCATGATTTCCTCCCGTTCCGACAGCGTTGCTCCTGCGTCATCGATCACAACACGAATGGCTCAACACCGCTCCTCGGAAGCGTCAGCGATACAGGGATCCCGAGCGTCGCGCCCGACCGGATCGGCCCCGAGCGGCCGAGGCGGACAGGCCTCACCCGCGATGGAGAGCGGGCTCCCGGCGTCATGCGACTCCGCCTCCGGCGTTGTCGTCGGTCAACGACTCTCCCACGCTCGAACCTGGTCGCGCGGGAGGGCCCCCTCGCGTCGCTTCCCTCCTCCGCCTTGGATTCGAAGCCGCATGATGCCGCTCGCTGATCCGCTCCCTATCGCGGGTGAGGTCGTTACGAACCCGGAGCCGGTGCGGATTGGCATTGCGGCTGCCGGTCCGCAAGGTCCGGCAGCCTGCCGCACGGTGTCGCCGGCGAGGGGGCGGTTGCCCAGGAATCGGCGGCCTCCTTGACGGAGTCGAGCACGTCCTCGCCGTAGAGATCCTGCAGCCAGTTGGTCTGGTAGATCGTGTCGAGGTAGCGCTCGCCGGGGTCCGGGCTGATGGCCACTGCGGTGAGTTCGCGCGCGTCATGCCGGGCCAACCAGTCCGTTGCGCCGCTGATCACCGTGCCGGTGGAGCCGCCGAACAGGAATCCGCGCCTGGCCAGGCGATGGCAGGCGCGTATGGTGTCCGCCTCCTCGACCCGAATCACCTCGTCGACATAGGACTCGTCGAGCAGCGGCGGGCGCATGCTCATGCCCAGACCGGGAATCATCCGGCGGCCCGGAGAACCGCCGAAGGACACCGAGCCGACGCTGTCCACCGCGATGATCCGCACCGGCCGGTGCCATCCCCGGAAGTAGCGCGCACAGCCCATCAGGGTCCCGGTGGTGCCGGCTCCGACGAACAGCACGTCCAGCCGCGGGAACTGACGGGCGATCTCCGGCGCGGTCGTGCGGTAGTGGGCCTTCCAGTTGTTCGGATTGGTGTACTGGCTGAGCCACACATACCGCTCGTCGGAGGCGCACAGCGCGCGGACGTACTCGAGCCGCGCGCCGAGAAAGCCGCCGTCGGCCCCCTGTTCGGCGATCACGTGCACCTGGCTGCCCAATGCCTCCATCATCATTCTGTTCGACAGATTGCCGCGGGAGTCCGTCACACACAGGAACCGGTAGCCCTTACTCGCCGCGACCACGCTCAGCGCCACGCCGAGGTTTCCGGACGAGGACTCGACCAGGATCGATTCCGGAGTCAGAATTCCATCCCGCTCAGCGGCCTCCACCATCTCGGTCGCGGCCTTCAACTTGATCGAGCCGGCGAAGTTGAAGCCCTCGCACTTCAGGAAGAGCGAGTGCCCGAGGAACGACCGGAGGTCGACATAGAGATCCTCTACGTTGAAGGCGTAGGGAGCGGAAATGACAGGCACGATGTTCTCCTCTGTCTGGAGCAGAGCACTTCCGGAACTTCCATCCGGCTGTGTGCGGGCTCCTCGCTTGTGCGGGCGAGACCCCGTGTCCCACCAGTCGGGTCGGGGCCCTGCGTCACCGGCCGCTGTCTCGTGCGTCAGGACATGCTGCGACGTGACCGGTGGTCTCTCCTGGGATCAGTCCTGAAGGAGCCTTCTCGGCTCTCGGCCGGCTCATCCGTACCGGCTCAGTTCGTGGAAGAAGTCGTCGACGACGTGCAACTCTCCGCAGCGGGCCACTTCGGTGTACACGTACTTGCCCACCGCGAGGTCGAGCACCCCGAGGCCGAAGGGCGAGAACACCACAGGCCGGTCCGTCGGCACCGTCACCCGCCCGGCCATCACGTCGTCCAACGTGCCGTGCAGGAAGTCCCGGTTGCCCGTGAGCTGCTCGGCCAGGTGCGGCGACGTGTCGGCCTTGAGGCAGTGCTCGACGTCATCGACGATGTTGGTCGAGGCGAGCAGGATCTCCGGCGCGAGGTCGCGCAGCGACACATGCAGCACCAGCGGATTGTGTGCGAACCATGACAGGTCACTGACGTGCGGTTGACCGGCGACCGTGGCGAAGACGACCAGGTCGCTGTTTCGGATCAGCTGCTCGGCGCTGTCGTGCACGGTGATTCGTCCGGTGGTGTCCGACTGCTCCAGGTAGCACCGGAAGCCTGCCGCGCTGTCGGCGGACAGGTCGTGCACGCCGATCTCGTCGAACGACCAGCCGGTGCCGATCAGGAAGTTGTGGATGTAGCGGGCGATCAAGCCCACCCCGAAGAACCCGACGCGCGCCGGTCGCGGCCGGTCGCGGCTGAGCCAGTCGGCCGCCGACGCCGCCGACGCGGCCGTCCGGGTGGCGCTGATGATCGAACTCTCCAGACAGGCGAACGGGTAGCCGGTGTCATGGTCGTTGAGGATCAGCACGGCCGATGCCCTTGGGATGCCGGCCGTCACGTTCTTCGGGAAGCTGGAGATCCACTTCAGGCCGTCCACCCGTGTCTCCCCGCCGATCGATGCGGGCAGCGCGATGATCCGGGAGGACGGGCGGTCGGGGAAACGCAGGAAGTACGACGGCGGGTTCACCGAATCACCGGCGCCGTGCGCCCGGTAGGTGGCCTCGACCAACTCCGTGATCCGCTTCTCGCATCCGTGCAGCGTGCGCCGGACCTGGGCACCGGAGATCACCGCGAACGGTGGCACGGTGACCGGTGCGACGCTTGCGGACTCTCTCGCGGTGGAATCGACGACGGTCATTGCGCGGTCACCTCTACGGTCGGCGAGCAGTCGGCCAGACGCACCGGTTCGGCCATGGCGACGAGCACCTCGCGCGGTCCCTCGAAGGGCTCCCTGCTGTGCGCGGTGCGGACGTTGTCGACGAGCATCAGGTCGCCGGCCTGCCACGGTTCGCGTACGGTGTTCGCCTCGTAGACGCTGTTGAGCAGCTGTACGACGTCCTCGCCGATCGGGTCGCCGTTACCGAAGCGGGTGTTGAACGGCAGCCCGTCGGCGCCGTAGACGTCCACCAGGTACTCGTGCACCTCGGGGGCCATCGTCCACTCGTTGAGGAAGGCGATCTGGTTGAACCAACAGCGCCGGCCGGTGACCGGGTGGCGCACCACGGCGCTGCGGCGCTGTCTGGTGCGCAGTCCACCGTCGGGCTGCCACTCGAACGTGATCGCGTTGGCGCGGCAGTAGCGCTCGACGGCGGTCCGGTCCTCGGTGCCGAAGGCCTCGGCGACGGACGCGCCGATCTCGTCGTTGTAGCTGCGGGTGAGCAGCCAGCCCTCGCGCTCGAACCGCTCGGTCAACTCGGTGGGCAGCGCGTCGAGCACGGTCGGTGAGTCGGCCACCGCGGTCGCCCCGCCGTCGGTGGGCGCGCTGAGACAGGCGAACATCATCAGGCCGGGGAACTCAAGCGTGTAGCTCAGTTCGTGGTGCATGCACATCGGCTGGTTCGACGGCCACTTCGACGAGGAGTACACCCCGTCCGAGTAGGTCTGCCGGGGCGCGAAGGCCTCCTGCTCGGTCATCAGGCCGGTGGCCAGTTCTGAGAAGACGGCTCCGGTCTCGGCCGCGTCACGCAGACCGAGGCCGCGGACCAGGACCGAACCGTGCTCGGCGACGACCGCGCGCAGCGTGTCCCGGTGCTCGGCCGCCCAGGTCGGCGCGGAGCCGGTGGCCTCGGCCCGCAGCCGTGGGGGTCTGCCGGATTCCAGTTTCACGTCGACCAGCGACGCCGTGGATGTGAACGACATCTCGATCTCCTTTCGGTTGACACTCAGGAAGAAGCGAACAATTCGGCGGCGTGCAGCACGGCCTTTGCCGCCTCGGCCGGACGGGTACGCAGGAAGTAGTGGCCGCCGTCGGCGAGCTCGTGCAGGTCGACCTGCCCGGCCAGAAGCTGCCAGTCGCGGTACCGGCGCGGGTACTCCGCCGTGCTCGGGTCGTCCGCGGCAACGACCACGGTGACCGGCGCGGAGAGCCTCTGCGCAGGCGGGCGCTCCAGGGCGTCGGCGAAGTAGTCGTGTGCGGACACGCAGTCGTGCCGGTAGGCGGCGCCGACGTGCTCGGCGTGCTGCGCACCCAGCTCACCGAGCGCGGTGTAGCCGCCGTCCGTGCTCAGGTTCGCGGCGATCTCGGCGTTGCTCCGCCCGGTCAGCTCGGTGATGGTGGCGCGCCGGACGTCGGCGTCACCGAGCAGTTGCGCGCCGAGGAACACCCGTTGGACGTCCACCCCGCGCTCCTGCAGCTTTCTGGCCGTCTCCACTGCCAACGCGGTGCCCGAGGAGTGGCCCCACAGCAGGACCCTGGTCAGGCCACGCCCGGTGATCTCGTCGACGACCTGCTCGACCACCTGTGTCATCGGCGCGAGTGGCTCGCTCTCGGCGGCCACGTCGTGACCGGGCAGCTCGACGGCGTAGACCGCCGGTCCACCGTCCGGCAGCGCCCTGGCCATCGGCTGGAAGTTCACCGCGTTGCCGCCGGCGTAGGGGAAGCACACCAGGGCTGCGGTCTGCGTACCGTCCGATTCCGACAGCGGCTGAAGCAGCCCGGCACGCCGTTCGGATCTGCCGTCGACCAGCCCGGCCAGATCGGCGAGGACCGGGTGACGGGTGACGTCCTTGAGGGACACCGCACGGTCCAGGACGATGGCCAGCTTCACTGCCGACAGCGACGTGCCGCCCCGGTCGAAGAAGTGGTCCCGCCGTCCGATCCGGTTCTGCGGGATGCCGAGCACCTTCGCCCATGCGGCCGCCAGCTGCTGTTCCGTCGGCGTGTCCGGCGCGCGGAAGTCGTCCCGGACGACGTCGAGTTCTCCGGCGAGTGCCTGCAGAGTCCTTCTGTCGATCTTGCTGTTGGCCGTCAGTGGCAGAGCCTCCCGCCAGTGGAAGGCCGACGGGACCATGTACGGGGGCAGCGACTCACCGAGCCGGTCCAGCAGGACGTCGGTCTCGAGCGGTCGCCGACCGGAGTAGAAGGCCACCAGGTGCTTGCTGAGGTCGGCTCGCTCGGCGACCACGACCGCACCGTCACGAACACCGGGCACCTGCAACAGGGTGTTCTCGATCTCGCCGATCTCGATCCGGAAGCCACGGATCTTCACCTGGGTATCGCGGCGGCCGAGGAACTCCAGCTTGCCCTCGGGCGTCCAGCGGCCGTAGTCGCCGCCCCGGTAGAGCCGGGCGCCCTCACGGTGCGGATCGGCCAGGTAGGCCTGCCGGGTGCGCTCGGGGTCGTTGACGTATCCGCGGCCGACGCATACGCCGGAGAAGACGATCAGACCGGGGGCGCCGAGCGGCACCGGGGTCAGGTGCTCGTCGACGACGTAGACGTGCACGTTGTTGACCGCGGGACCCAGCAGGACCCGGTCTCCGTCGGGCACATGGTCCATGACCTCGTGGTTGGTGTCGTCCGAGGTCTCGGTCAGCCCGTAGGCGTTGACCAGCTTGATACCGGGCTGGGCGGCGAACCAGCGCTGCACGAGCTCCTTCTTCAGCGCCTCGCCGGTGACCGACACGCACCGCAGATCCGGCAGTTCGCGGGGGTGCTGCTTCAGCCAGGACACGACCACGTCCAAGTAGGAGGGTACGACCTGGAGGACGCCGACCCGGCCGCCGACGATCTTGTCGACGAACCGCTGGACGTTCAGGATCACCTCCTGCTCCACCAGCAGAGTCCGCCCCCCGACCAGGAGCCCGGACACCAGTTGCCACAGCGAGATGTCGAAGCACTGGGGTGCGGTCTGGGCGACCACCTGTCCCTCGCCGATCTGCAGGTCGTCGATCTTGGCGTAGAGGTGGTTCAGCATGCCCGCGTGCTCGCACATCGCGCCCTTGGGCTCACCTGTGGAGCCGGAGGTGAAGTAGATGTAGGCGAGTTGGTCCGGTGCGACGTGGAGACCCAGATCGTCGTCGGCGTGGTCTTCCTCGTAGGCTGCGCCGACGAAGAGCTTCCGGACCCCGGACAGCGAGTCGAGGGCCTGGTCGAGCGTGGCGGTGCTGCCGGGTTCGGTCAGCACGAGCCCGCACGCGGCACGGGAGAGCATGGTCGCGAGGCGCTCGGCCGGGAAATGCGGCTCGATGGGCAGGTATACGCCGCCGGCCTTGAAGACCGCGAGGACGGCGGCCATCCAGTCCAGGTTGCGTTCGGTCACCACCGCGACGACACCCTCGGGGCGCAGCCCCCGCGCCAGCAGGGCTCGTCCCACCCGGTTGGCGCGCGCGTTGAGTTCTCGATACGTCAGTTGCTGCTCCCCGTGCACCGCGGCGACGGCGTCCGGGTGTGCCGCCACCCGCTGCTCGAACAGTTCGTGGAACCGGTGGTCCGGCAGTTCCCGGCGTGGACCGGCGAGCTCTTCGAGCTGGAAGTGGAGTTCCTCGGCGGCGAGCAGGCTCTGGCGCCCGTGTCCGGCGTCCGGATCGGCGACGATCAGCGCGAGCGCGGTGAGGTGGTATCCGGCGATCCTGACTGCGCAGTCCTCGTCGAGCGCGTCGGTCCGATACCGCAGCCGCAGCACGAGGTGGCCGTCGCGTTGCGAAAATCCCACCCACAGCATGGTGTTACCGGCGACTTCGCCGCCCACGCCGTGCGGATCGAACACGGCCTCGATCGACGGTTCGGCCAGGCCCAGTTCGGACCTGAGCTCATCCACCGGGAAGTCCTTGCGCGACAGCAGATCCGACGCGACCCGATGGGTGTCCAGCAGCAGCGTCCGCCACGATTCGGGCTCGGTCGTCAGCCGGCAGGGCAGCGGCCGGCCGCCCTCCACGGTGACGTAACCGGTCGCGATCTCGCGCTCGCCGGACAGCGCGGCGAGTACCTTGGCGTGCGCCGCCAGCAGCACCGAGTCGCGCGGCACTGCCAGGTCCTTGGCCAGCCGGTCCAACGCCGCCACGACGTCGTCCGGGATCGGCGTCTCGTGCTGACCGACGCCCTTCACCGGATTGAGCGTCCACCGCGGAATTTCGGTGAATCCACCGGCGACGAGCACAGCGCGCCAGAACTCCCGGTCGGCCTGCGCTTGCATTCCCATCTGGTCGTCCCTCTCCATTCGCCTTCGCCATCGTGCTGTTCAGCGCCGACAAGGGCGGCGCTGCTATCCCTTCCGCGTCAGCGCCTCGGGCTGATGAGGGGCGACTCGCATCTCCGTGGCGGGATTTCCTCCCCAGCGTGCGTGCTCGGGGACCTCCTCGCCTTTCATGAGGAAGGAGTCGGGTGCGAGCACCGCGCCGGTGCCCATCGTCACGCCGTAATGGACATGGGCTCCCACACCGAGGGTGCAGCCTGCGTCGAGGGTGCTGCGATCGGATTTGAAGGTGCCGTCCTCCTGCGAGTGGCACTGGATCTTGCTTCCCGCATTGAGCGTGCAGTCGTTCCCGATGGTGGTGAGCGACCGCTCCGTCAAATAGCAGCCGTCATCGAAGACCCTGCTGCCGATCCGAACCCCCAGCATCCGCCAGATCACGTTCTTGAAAGGGGTGCCGTTGAAGATGTCGAGGTAGTGGTCGGGCACCTTCCAGAGGCGCTCGTGCCACCAGAAGTACGGCTCGTAGATGGAACACAACTGCGGTTGCAGCGCGCGGAATGCCGCGATGCCGCGTTCCACCACTACGAAGTAGAGGGCGGTGAACCCGAGGCTGAGCACCAGGAACGCGGCGATCATCACATGCCCGTAGGAGTCGTACAGCTCGGCGTTCGCCAGGCCGAGCATCGTGAGCACGAAGAAGTGCAGCCACCGCACGAGCAGGAAGAAGACCATCGAGCGGGTGTTGTAGCGGTTCTTCGCGGCGAGGTTGCGGCGCAACTCGTCGCCGGTGCGCAGATGGTCGAACCGGGAATCGCGCTCGACCGACCGGGGAATCTCGAAGCACGGCGAGCCGAGCAGGCCCACCCCCTCGCGCACCTCGCCTTCGAGCGGAACCATTACCTTCGTAGCGAGGAGACAGTTCTTGCCCGTCCTGGCCCCCGAGGGATAGGCGATGTTGTTCCCGAGGAAGTTGTTTGACCCGATCGAGGCCCGGGACACCCGGAAGGACGTGCTCGAATAGTCGGCGTTGATGATGGAGAGCCCGTCGGCGACCATCGTCCCGCTTCCGACCGAGCACAGAAACGGGGTCTCGTGTTGTACTTCCGTGCCGAAGTTCGACCCGGTCTGCTCGACCCGGGACAAGTCGTATCCGATGCCGCGCAAGTAGTGGACGATGTAGGAGCTGTCACCGAACAGCCATGTGAAGAACTTGATGTTGGTCATGCGCCCGATCGCCCGGTGCGCCGAGTAATGAAACCCGTACAGCGGATAGACCTTGTCCGGCTTGACGACCAGGTTCAGCAGGCGGGGAACGGTGAACATCACGGCCAGGCCCACGACGACGAAGCCGAAGAACAGCAGCAGGGAAAGGATCAGCGCGTCGATGTAGAGAGCCGACGATGTGAGGTCCACCGTGCTCCGGCTCAGCCGGTTGTGCAGCGCCGGAACCTGGGTCACCAGCATGTACGCGCCCCCGACAGTCAGTGGCACGTAGAGGAAGAACAACTGAAGCACGGTGATGAGACCGAATCCGGCCCGGCGCAGCGTGCCGCATGGGGCCGGCCCGATCCTCAGGTAGTCGTGCTGCGTGAGCTGTGCCGGGGACCCGTGCCAGCGCTGACCGTCCGGGACCGCCTGACCGCTGTACAGCGTGGACGTGTGGCCGAGTTGAGCCCCGTCGCCCATCGACGTGTCGATGTCGAGCACGGTCTTCTCGCCGATGAACACGTCCCGGCCGAGGGTGACCCGGCCGGTCTGGATACGGCCGGCGTGCGCCCGGTAACAGAGGAAGAACGAGTCTTTGCGGATCACCGTGCCGGCCCCGACCGTGAACAGATCGGGGCAGGCCGGAACGCTGCGGGAGAGGATCGTGACCCCTTTGCCGATCCGCGCGCCCAGCGCTCGCAGGTACAGCACGTACAAGGGATTGCCGACGAAGAAGATCATCGGGTTGGCGTGGATCAGCACCTTGACGGTCCAGAAGCGCAGATAGGTCAGACCCCAGACCGGAAACTCGCGCGATTTCCACCGGCCGATGAGGAGCCATTTGGCCGCGATGGGGAAGGTGCACAGAGCGATGAAGGCGACGCTTCCGAAGACGAACGACCGCAGGTAGATGTCGATCACACCCGACGCGGCGGAGACCCATGCGTAGCCTCGGTCGGCAACAAATCCGGCGCAGAAGGAGTATCCCAGGAAGAGCACGAACTGCAGGGTTCCGCAGAAGGCGTACCGCGCGGTGGCGACCGGGGTCACCACCTCGGCCGGCGCCGGGACCGACGACTCGACGGGCGCGGCGTTCGCGAGCCCCGTCGCCAGGCTGCGAATCGTGGGGTGCCGGTAGATGTCCTTCATCGACGCCGAGGGAAGGTCCGCCCGCTTCCTGACACGTGCGCAGAAGTGAGCCATCACCAATGAATTGGCGCCGAGGTCATCGAAGAAATGGCTGTCGATCGACACCCGTTCGACGCGCATGACGTCAGCCAGCACCTCGGCGAGGTCTTTCTCGATGTCGTTCTCCGGGTTGGGGTACTCGCGTAAATCGATCGCGGGTTCATCCGGCCCTGGCGTCAGGACGTCGAGAGATTTCTCCTCCATGGGAGCTCCTTGAGGAACGTTCGGGCGCCGCAGCCATTACGGTCGCCGCCCTGTGCTCGCGCTTTCGATGGCCGGAGCGAGTGGTCCGGAAATCACGAGGTCGGGATCTGTTGTCCGGATCCGAAACCGCTGCCTCAGTCTTAGCTCTCCACCGTCGGGCTGCCACCCGGTACGTCCGTCCGGAGGCAATGACCTCGCGGTCTCGGACATGCCTCGACAGGAAGTCAGGTGCCGGCGGCGCCGAGGCGGTCCTCGCTGCCGGACGCCTGGCGCCTGGAACGCGGAGCGCTCGCCGCCCGGTTCACGCCTCGTCCACGATCCTGCCCGGCGGGACGGCGATGAGCTGCGCATTCGTCTCGCCGTGCTGTATGCGAGTGGTCCGTGCCTGATCCGGGAGGAGCTGCGCAGGGGCGCGGGGCGGTGACGAAATCCGGGGCATCGCAGCTGTGAGGAGGCGGAGCGGCATCCGCGCGCTTCTCAGTGGTGGCGCGGTGACACGGGTGGCCGCAACCATCTGATGTGACTCGACCAAGTGAGGTACGTCCGTCCGGAGGCGATGTCCTCGCGGTCTCGGGGCAACCTATTGATCATTCTGCTCAGGATCGGTTGCCGAGTCGTCGGTTCGCTGGGAATTCGAAGAGACTCTGGCAGCGCGAGGTTGATGTCGGATTTTCGCGAGCCCCCAGGTGCCCGGTGGTCGATGCTTGAACCATGCACACCGACACCGAGCGCTGCGTGCGAGCCGTCCGGTCCAAGGACGCCCGCTTCGACGGATGGTTCTTCACAGCGGTCCTGACCACCCGGATCTACTGCCGTCCCAGCTGCCCCGTCGTGCCGCCCAAGGCCGAGAACATGACCTTCTACCCCAGCGCCGCCGCCTGCCAGCAGGCCGGGTTCCGGGCCTGCAAGCGGTGCCGGCCCGACACCAGCCCCGGCTCCCCGGAGTGGAACGCCCGCGCCGACTCCGTCGCCCGTGCGATGCGACTCATCCGGGACGGTGTCGTCGACCGCGAGGGCGTGCCCGGTCTCGCGGCCCGGCTCGGTTACTCCTCCCGGCAGATCGAGCGTCAGTTGCTTGCCGAGCTGGGTGCCGGTCCGCTCGCCCTGGCCCGGGCGCAGCGCGCGCAGACCGCGCGGCTGCTGATCGAGACGACCGGGCTGCCCATGGCCGAGGTCGCGTTCGCCGCCGGGTTCTCCTCGATCCGCACCTTCAACGACACCGTCCGTGAGGTCTTCGCGCTCGCCCCGGGCGAGCTGCGCAGCCGCGCCACCCGGTCCGCGGCGCCATCGCCCACGCCCGGAGTGATAGTGCTGCGGCTGCCGTACCGGGCCCCGCTCAACCCGACGAACCTCTTCGGCCACCTCGCCGCGACCGCGGTCCCCGCCGTCGAGGAGTGGCGCGACGGCGCCTACCGCCGCACACTCACCCTCCGGTACGGGCACGGCATCGTCGCCCTCGCCCCGCACCCCGATTACATCGCCTGCCGGCTCCTCCTCACCGATCCGCGCGACCTCACCCTCGCGATCAGCCGCTGCCGCTGGCTGCTCGACCTGGACGCCGACCCGGTGGCCGTCGACGACCGGTTGCGCGCCGATCCGCTGCTCGCCCCCCTGGTCGACAAGGCGCCCGGCCGACGGGTGCCACGCACCGTCGACGGTGCGGAATTCGCCGTACGGGCCGTGCTCGGACAGCAGGTCTCGACCGCTGCCGCCCGCACCCACGCGGCCCGGCTGGTCACCGCGCACGGTGTCCCCGTCGACGACCCGGAGGGCGGCCTCACCCATCTCTTCCCGGCCCCCGAGGCCCTCGCCGGGCTCGACCCCGAACAGCTCGCCCTGCCCGGCAGCCGCCGCACCACCCTCACCACCCTCGTCGGCGCACTCGCCGACGGCACGCTGCGACTCGGCACCGACACGGACTGGGAGAAGGCCCGGTCCGAACTGGCCGCTCTGCCCGGCTTCGGCCCCTGGACCGTCGAGGTGATCGCGATGCGGGCGCTCGGCGACCCGGACGCCTTCCTCCCCACCGACCTCGGTATCCGGCGCGCGGCCGAGGAGCTCGGCCTCCCGTCGACCCCCGCAAGGCTCACCGCCCGCGCGGCGGCCTGGCGTCCTTGGCGGGCCTACGCGGTTCAGTACCTCTGGACCGTGGACGATCACCCCATCAACCACCTGCCCGTATAAGTACGTTGGGAAAGATCACCCATGACCGCGACGCATACCCGTACGGCGACCCGGCAGCACACGGTCGTCGACAGTCCGTACGGTCCGCTCACCCTCGTCGCCACCGACGGCGTCCTCGCGGGCCTCTACATGACCGGCCAACGGCACCGCCCACCCGAGGAGACCTTCGGGGAGCCCGACCCGCGCCCCTTCACGGAGACGATCCGCCAGCTCGACGCGTATTTCGCCGGTGAACTGCGCGAGTTCGACCTGCCGTTGCACCTCGACGGCACCCCGTTCCAGCGCAGCGTCTGGGAGCAGCTCCGGCTGATTCCGTACGGCGAGACCCGCTCGTACGGCGAACTGGCCGAGCTCCTCGGCACATCGGGCGCCTCGCGTGCGGTGGGCCTCGCCAACGGCAAGAACCCGGTGGGCATCATCGTTCCGTGCCACCGCGTCATCGGTGCCTCGGGCAGCCTCACCGGTTACGGCGGCGGGCTCGACCGCAAGCAGCGGCTACTGGCCTTCGAGAGCGGCACGCAGGACGACACACCGGTGCTCTTCTGACACCGCCGAACGAACACGTCGAGAAAACGCGAAGGACGGGCCTGGGAGATGCGAGCCCGTCCTTCACGGCCGTGCCGCGGCAGCAGGAACAACGCCGCGACCCGCAGCGGCACAGACGTCAGACGAAGATCTCCACAACGGTCCAGATCGCCAGCCCCAGCATGCAGATCCCACCGATCCGCTGAACCGTCTTCAGCGGCACCCGCTTCGCGATGAACTGCCCTGCCAGCAGCGCCAGCGCCGAGACGGACATCAGGGCGGCGGCAGACCCGATCGCCGTGGACCAGGTGCCGTTGCTCGCGGCCAGATTGGCCGTCGTGATCTGGGTGAGGTCGCCCCACTCGCTGATGAAGACCGCCATGAACGCGGTCGAGTAGACCGGCCAGAAGCCGGTCACCGTCCTCGTGGTGCCCTCCTCCTCGTCATCGCCGCCGCCGTTGCGCAGCAGCATGAACGCCCCGAACGCGAAGAGGGACGCCGAGACGAGCTTGACGATCCAGTCGGGCAGCAGCCCGATCAGGCTGCCCGCCCCGACGGCGATGGCGACGTGCACGATGAACGCGGACGACGTACCGAACCAGACATACAGCGGTCGCATACGGGTGCCCATGGCAAGCGACGCGAACATCGTCTTGTCCGGGAGCTCCGCGAGGAAGATCAGCCCGAAGGCGGTGAGAATCGCCAGAGGGTCGAGGTGCATTCCGGGTGGCTTTCTGTGAGAGCCGGGCCCCGGGACCTTCGCGAAGCGCCACTCGGGCTTTTCGGAGGACCACTCGGCCCGGCATGACGTCAGCGCCCACGGGGCGCGGGCGTGTCATACCTGACCGAAGGTCTCGCCCGCCCGTAAGGATCTACAGGCCCGGCCACCGGGAACCCGAGGGCTCCAGTGTGTCGACGACCGGTTTGCGGGGCTACTCCCCTTCGCAGCCCTCAACATTACCCCACCGGCCGACGGGGGAGGGCAGGTGTTCGACCGGGTGGCAGGTATCGGTACAGTCCCACGGTGATCATCCGCGCCGACACCGGAGGCGTTCCCGTATGAGCCGCCGCACCCGCAAGGCCGCCCCGGCCCGGGGTATGCCCCGGCCCACCGTCAGTGTCTGCCGAGGCTGCTGCTGCGGGACGGCGAAGGTCCCGGACGTCGACCACGCCGGCCTGCTCGCCGAACTGCGCCGCTCGCTCGGCGAGACCGCCACGGTCCGCGCCGTGGAGTGCCTGGACGCCTGCGAGCAGGCCGACGTCGTCGTCGTACAGCCCTCCGCTGAGGGGCGCGGGGCGGGCGGCCGCCCGGTCTGGCTCGGGCTGGTCAACGACCCGGACGCCGTGAAGGACATCGCAGCCTGGGTCGGCGCGGGCGGCCCGGGCCTGGCGGACGCGCCCGAGATCCTCGACCTGTACACCTTCCGCCCCTCGCGCCGCGTACGGCGGGAACTCGGCCACTAGGATCTTTCGTTTGGATCAGGCCGGATCAGGGAGCGGGGTCGGGGGCCGCGCCCAGCCGCTCCAGCAACGCGGGGAGCGCCGTGCCGATGGGCTCGCGGATGATCTCCTCGGCCAGTTCGTCGTACGGCGTGGGCTGCGCGTTCACCACGATCAGCCGCGCCCCGTTGTCCACCGCGGTTCCGGCCAGCGACGCGGCGGGCTGCACCTGCAGCGTCGTACCGACCGCGATGAACACCTCGCAGGCCTTGGCGATCGACATCGCCTCGCCCAGCACCACCGGATCGAGCCGCTCACCGAACATGACCGTCGCCGACTTCAGGATGCCGCCGCAGACCGTGCACGGCGGGTCGGCCTCGCCCGCCTCGACGCGGGCCAGGGCCTCGGCCATCGGCGCGCGGGCGTGGCAGCGGGTGCAGACCGTCTCGCGCGCGGTCCCGTGCAGTTCGAGGACCTTGCGGGCGGGGAGGCCGGCAAGCTGATGCAGACCGTCGACGTTCTGCGTGAGCACCCGCACCGGGGCGCCGGACCGCTCCAGCTCCGCCACCGCGCGGTGGGCCGCATTCGGCTCGGCGCCCCAGGTCGCACTCGTGCGGCGCATTTGCCAGGAGCGGCGGCGGATCTCCGGATCGGCCATGTAGAAGTCGTACGTGACGAGCTTCTCGGCCTCCGGATCCTTGCGCCAGAGCCCGCCCGGGCCGCGGTAGTCGGGGATGCCGGAGTCCGTGGAGATGCCGGCGCCGCTGAGGATCGCGACGAGAGTCATGGCACGAGCCTACGCAGCGCCGACCGGCAACCGCGAGGCGCGATCCGGCCTCTGCTGCCCGCGGACGGAGCCGCGTACCGGCTCCTTCGCGCCGTCCAGCGCGAAAATCGAATAGTTGGGGAAGCCCGGCTTGGTGCCCTTGTCGGCCGATGGGTCAGCCCTCCACCGGGCGGGTCTACAGGTCAGCCGTCCCCGGGCGGGCCGAAACTGGTCAGCCGTTCACCGGTCGGCCGTCCTCCAGCTCCACCGCGCCGCCACCGGAATCGAGCGCGTCCAGCGCCGCCTTCAGCCGCAGCGCGAGACCGCCGAGCAGATAGTGGTCGAGGTCGTCGGGTTCGACCAGTTCCCAGGACAGGAGCTCCTCCTCCCGCAGCCGGATCGTCTTCAACTCCGCCTCGTCCAGGACTCCGCCGTCGTACAGATACGCGGCGATCGGCGGCCGTGCCGGGCCGCGTGCCCAGTCGACCGCGAGCAGTCGTCCCGGCTTCCGGTCGAGCCCGATCTCCTCGGCCGTCTCGCGTCGCGCGGCCTGACGAGGGCTCTCGCCCTCGTCGGATTCGACGGTCCCGCCGGGCAGCGCCCAGCCGTCCCGGTAGTTCGGCTCGACGAGCAGCACTCGCCCGTGGACGTCCCGGAACACGGTGGCCGCGGCGGCCAGGACCCGGGGGAGCCCCGCGATGTAGGTGGCGTAATCAGTGGTGGTCACGCGGGCAGCGTAGTGCGGGCGGTGCCGGCGTGAGACGGCTCTGGGCAGGGGTATGCGCTGTCGATAGGGTCGGGGGCGGCGCGACTGCCTGTTCGAAAGCAAGGGATGCAAGGTGGCGGACGGAGCAGTGATGGAGACCGCACGCGTGCTCGTCGCAGCGGACAAGTTCAAGGGCTCGCTCACGGCCGTACAGGTCGCGGAGCGGGTGACGGCCGGGCTGCGGCGCGTCGTGCCCGGGGTGCGGGTCGAGACGCTGCCCGTGGCGGACGGCGGCGACGGCACGGTGGCGGCAGCGGTGGCCGCCGGGTTCGAGCGCCACGAGGCGCGGGTGACCGGGCCGCTCGGGGATCCGGTGACCGCGGCGTACGCGCTGCGCGACACCACCGCCGTGGTGGAGATGGCCGAGGCCTCGGGCCTCCAGCACCTTCCCGCCGGGGTGTTCGCCCCGCTCACGGCCACGACGTACGGCTCCGGCGAACTGCTGGCCGTGGCGCTCGACGCGGGCGCCCGCACGATCGTGTTCGGCGTCGGCGGGAGCGCGACCACGGACGGCGGTGCCGGGATGCTGGCCGCGCTGGGCGCCCGTTTCCTGGACGCGGACGGCAAGCCGGTCGGTCCGGGGGGTGGTGGCCTCGCCGACCTGGCCGAGGCGGACCTGTCCGGCCTCGACCCGCGCATGGCCGACGTCGACCTGATCCTCGCCAGCGACGTGGACAACCCGCTGACGGGCCCGAAGGGCGCCCCCGAGGTCTACGGCCGGCAGAAGGGCGCGACCGAGGACGACATCGCGGTGCTCGACGCCGCGCTCGCCCACTACGCGTCCGTCCTGGGCCCGGACCAGGCCCGGCTGCCCGGAGCAGGGGCGGCGGGCGGCATCGGCTACGGGGCGCTGGTCGCCCTCGGCGCCCGGTTCCGCCCCGGCATCGAGGTCATGCTCGACGTCCTCGGCTTCGCCCCCGCGCTGGCACGAGCCACGTTGGTGATCACCGGCGAGGGCTCGCTGGACGAGCAGACCCTCCACGGCAAGGCCCCGGCGGGCGTGGCCGCGGCCGCCCGCGCCGCGGGCATCGAGGTCGTGGCGGTCTGCGGCCGCCTCGCCCTGCCTCCGGAGGCCCTGACGGGCGCGGGCATCAGCCGCGCGTACGCCCTCGCGGACCTGGAACCGGATCCCGCGGTCTCCATGGCCCAGGCGGGACCGCTGCTGGAGCGGGCGTCCGAGGCGATCGCGCGCGACTTCCTGCTGTAGTACGCCCCCGGTTACGACCGTGGATCGCCGGACGGGACGGCAGACCAGGCCCGTCCGGCGATCCAGGACTCGCGCTCGTCCGACGATCGACCACTCGCGTCCGTCCGGCGATCCAGGACTCGCGTCTGGTGAGGACGGACCACGCATGGTCCCCCACCGCGTCACCCCACGGGCGGCTCGGCCCCCTGACCATCACTCGTGTCCGCTTCAGGACACTCCCCGTCGGTGAGCAACTCCGCCAGGATCCGCAGCTCGGCCGGCAGGTCACGACGCCACGCCATCGTCACGAACGGGGCAAGGATGATCATGCCGCCGTCCAGATGCGGCTTGACCGATACGGTGACCATCGTTCCCCGTCGGCCGGGACTCAGCCGGAACTCCAGTTCCGGCGAGTGGCGCCCCAACGGTGTCCACATGCACGCACCGCGGAACGCCAGGTACTCGACCGGTGCGCTCGCGGTGCACGTGAGGCGGTGCGCCCGCCGCCTGCCCGGGAACTTGCAGGTGTACTCGTCGCCGAGTTCCGCGGTGATGGGTCCCTCGATCACGTGATCTATGCTCGATGACCACACGGCCAGATTCCGCGGATCCCGTAGGAACGAGAAGATCTCGTCGGCGGGGCGGGACACATGGACATTCGCTGACACACGGGGCATGGCTCCACCTCTTACGGCGACCGGTCGCCCGAAAGTCTCGGCGTCCGGTAACCCTCGTCGCGGTGCCGTCGCCCCTCAGCCTGCTGCCGAACGGGGGTCCGCGCACGCGTCGCACGACCGATGGAGTGAATCAGGTGTCGAGTCGGGTCACCTTCTCGGAGAGTTGCTCGCAGAGCCGCTTGATTTCCTGATATGTGCGCTTCCGCTCGGTGATCACCGCCGCGAGGAGTAGAGCGGTGAGTGAGACCGCTCCGTTGAACGCCTGGAGCGTGATCATGTTGGTGAGGAGGCCGTGGTGGGCGAAGGGGCCGGTGCTCCGTCCGGCGGCGAGGATCACGAACACGGACACACCCAGTGCGCAGCACGCGGCGCCCGTCCGTTCGAAGCGGAACGCGGCCCAGATCAGGAAAGGGAACACGAGGAAGAGGAGCGAGGCGTGGGAGGTGTCGGTCACCAGCAGGGTGACGGTCGTCGTACACACCACCAGCGCGACCGCCTCGGCGCAGCGGGGCAGGCCGGCACCGTGCGGCAGCCGGGCCCTGCGCAGGACGAGAAGGAACGGCGTGACGACCATGACGCCCATGGCGTCGCCCGTCCACCAGACCGACCAGGTCGGCCAGAAGCCCCCGGCCGGGAGGGCCCCCGACAGGAGCAGGATGCCGCTGCCGACGGTCGCGCTGATCAGCATGCCGCCCAGCGCACCGAGGAAGACCAGGGCCAGCGCATCCCGTAAGCGGTCGAGGTCGTCGCGGAAGCCGGCCCGGCGCAGCATCAGGCAGGAGCAGATCGGTGCCAGGGTGTTTCCCACCGCGATGATCAGTACGGGCAGGGCGGAAGGCCCGATGAACACGTTGGCCGCGAGGGCGCCGAGCGCGATCCCGGGCCAGACGCGCAGACCGAACACGAGCAGGGCCGCGACCGCGATCCCGGTCGGTGGCCACAGCGGTGTGACCTGGCCGCGCACCAGCTGCTGGAGCAGCCCCAGGCGGGCCGTCGTGTAGTAGCAGACGGCCACCGCCAGGAGCGTGAGGACCGTGGCCGTGTGCCGCCGGAGCTCTGCGCTGTCCACCACAGCAGCATCAGACACCACACCCGGGTGCCCCGGCCGCTCTGGCACGCCGGAGCCACGCCGACGCCACACCCGCGCATCGGACGGACGAGGCGCATCCGGCTAACCGGTGCCCGGCGCACCGTCGTAGCGGATGACGAGGACAGCGGCGTCGTCATCATGACCGGTCAGGTCCGCCACCCGGATCACCCGTGCGGCGAGCTCGGCGGGATCTGCCGCGGCCGCCGTGCCGACCAGCGCGGACACCGCGGCCAGTCCCTCGTCGATCGGGTAGGCCGGTCCTTCCACGACCCCGTCGGTCACCAGGACCAGAAATCCGGACCGTTTCATCCTCCGGCGGGTCACGGGATACTGCTGGCGGGGCAGTATCCCCAGGGGAACGCCTCCGACGTCCAGGGAGATGCCCGAATCGCCGTCGTCGGTGCCCCAGATGATCGGGACGTGTCCGGCCCGGGCGACGGAAAGCGCACCGCTCTGCGGGGCGATGCTCAGCAGGCAACAGGTCGTGAACAGGTCGCCGCCCAACGAGATCAGCAAATCGTTGGCGCAGGCGAGTACCTGTCCGGGGTCGTCCGTGACGCTGGCGAGGGCCCGGAGACTGGCCCGGGCCTCACCCATGAACGCGGCGGCCTCCACCCCGTGCCCCTGCACGTCACCGATGGCGATGCCGGCGACCCCGTCCCGCATCGGGAACGCGTCGTAGAAGTCACCGCCGACAGCCAGACCGTCCTGCGAGGGCGAGTAGCGGGCCGCGATCCGGATGCCCGGGAAGTCGGGCAGTCCGGCCGGGAGCATGTGCCGCTGCAACTCCATGCCCAGCTCCGCCCGGGACCGCTCGATCCTGATCTTCTCCAGCGCCTGATCGACCAGGCGCCCGAGGGTGACCAGGAGCTCCTGGGTGCTGTCCGGTGCCCTGCGGTGTCGGTGCATGACGTTCCCGCGCTGGTGGGTGCGCCCCTGGTGAAACCTTAGCCCTCCCGACGGCGGGCGCAGCACGGCCGGGGTGCGGCACGGCGGCGGTGTGGCACGTCCCGGTGCACGCGGTCGAAGCCGGTTGCCTCCGCGCTCGCGTCGCCGCACGCTGGATATGTGACCGTCCCCGAGCCGGCCCCGGCCGGGCACACAGGCTGGGCCGTTCAGACACCCGGTCCGATCGGCACCGGGCCGTTGGCGCGCGTACGGCGCGGCGTGCCGGCTCCCGGCCCCGGGGAGCTGCTGCTGAGCGTGGAAGCGTGCGGCGTCTGTCGTACGGATCTCCACCTGGCCGAGGGCGATCTCCCGCCACACCGTCCGTTCACCGTCCCCGGCCACGAGATCGTCGGCCGGGTGGCGGCCCTGGGCGACGGGTCCGGTCTCTTCCGCGTCGGCGACCGGGTCGGTGGGGCCTGGCTGCGCGGTACGTGCGGGAGCTGCCGGTACTGCCGGGGCGGCCGGGAGAACCTCTGCCCGCGGTCCGTCTACACGGGGTGGGACGCGGACGGCGGCTTCGCCGACACCGCGCTGGTTCCGGGGGCGTACGCCTACCGGCTCCCGGACGACCAGGACGCCGCCCGGCTCGCCCCGCTCCTCTGCGCGGGCATCATCGGATACCGGGCACTCAGGCGCAGCGCGCTGCCCGAGGGCGGGCGGCTGGGCATCTACGGCTTCGGCGCGTCCGCCCACCTCGCCGCCCAGGTCGCCCTCGCCGAGGGTGCCACCGTTCACGTGCTGACCCGCTCGGCGCGGGCGCGCGAGCTCGCGCTCGACCTGGGGGCCGCGTCGGCGGGCGGCGCCTACGACCGCCCGCCGGAACCCCTGGACTCGGCGATCCTGTTCGCACCCGTCGGCGACCTGGTGCCGGTGGCGTTGGAGGCACTGGACCGGTCCGGCACGCTGGCCATCGCCGGAATCCATCTGTCGGACGTTCCGGTGCTGAACTATCAGCGTCACCTGTTCCAGGAGCGCAATCTGCGCAGCGTCACCTCGAACACTCGCGAGGACGGCCGCGAATTCCTTGCACTGGCGGGGCGCGTGGGCATCCGGGTCACGGTGAGCCCCTACCCGCTCAGCAGGGCCGACCAGGCGCTGGCCGACCTGGCGGCGGACCGGGTGAACGGGGCAGCCGTACTCGTACCCGGCTGAGAGCCACCGGCCCCGACCGACCGGCGGATACGCGAGAGGGCCGGATACGCGAGAGGGCCCCGGGTGCTGGGGAGCACCCGGGGCCCTCTCGCGTGTTCTGCGTGTTCCGTTGTTCCGGCCCTACGGCAGCTGGGCCGCCCGGGCCTCGCGCCGGTTGCCGCGGAAGGTGTTCACCCGCCGGGCCGTCGCGAAGAGCGGGATGACCGCTCCCAGGACCACCTGCAGCGCGCAGCCGGTCTGCAGGAGCAGCTGACCGCCGGGGGCTTCGAACGCCCACGCGGCGAGCAGTCCCATCGCCGCCACGATCCAGCAGAGCATCGCCACCGCGAGAACTCCCCGCGGCTTCGGGTACTCGACCCGGCTGACCATCAGCCACGCCACTCCGATGATCGCGAGCAGCGTCGGTACGAAGGGCAGCTCCAGGAGCACGATCGAGACGACCGTGAGCGCTCCGAAGGGGCTCGGCATGCCCTGGAACATGCCGTCCTTCATGGTCACGCAGGAGAATCTGGCAAGTCTGAGCACCACCGCCAGCAGCACCACGATCGCCGCCAGCGCCGACACCCGCTGGTGTGCGTCGTCCGCGACCATGCCGTAGACGAGGACGAAGTACGCCGGGGCGAGTCCGAAGCTGATCAGGTCCGAGAGGTTGTCCAGCTCGGCGCCCATCGGCGAGGAGCGCAGCTTGCGTGCCACGAGCCCGTCGAAGAGGTCGAACACCGCTGCCAGCAGCATGAGGATCACGGCGGTGGCCGCGGAGTGCCGGGCCATGCCGCTCTCGTCGCTGCCCGTGAGGTGCGGGATGAGGATTCCGGTGGTGGTGAAGTACACCGCCATGAATCCGCACGTGGCATTGCCGAGAGTGAGGGTGTCCGCTATCGACAGCCGCAAAGAGAGCGGCATGTCCTCACCGGCGTCCTCCTCGGACTCCGCCTCGGGCACCCAGCCTGCCTGGGTCTCAGGATCAATCACGGTCAATTCGAGTCACCCCCGCGGTGGTGGCCTGGCCGACCTCGACCGCGACATCGATACCTTCCGGAAGGTAGATGTCGACCCGGGAGCCGAAGCGGATCAGGCCGATCCGCTCGCCCTGCTCCACCTTCGTGCCCTGCGGGATGTAGGGGACGATACGACGTGCGACCGCACCCGCGATCTGCACCATCTCGATGTCGCCGAGTTCGGTGTCGAAGTGCCAGACAACGCGCTCGTTGTTCTCGCTCTCCTTGTTGAACGCCGGAACGAACCCACCGGGGACGTGCTCGACCGAGGTCACCGTGCCGGCCAGAGGCGCACGGTTGACGTGGACATTCAGCGGGCTCATGAAGATCGCGACGCGGGTACGCCCGTCCTTCCACGGCATGATGCTCTGCACCACACCGTCGGCCGGCGAGATGACCCGGCCCTGGGCGATCTCGCGCTCGGGGTCGCGGAAGAACCACAGCATGCCTGCCGCGAGCGCGGTGGTGGGCACGGCCACCGCCGCCCAGCGTCCGGACTTGCGGGCCCGGGCGAGGCTGAGTGCCGCGGTGGCGACGGTCGGCAGGAGCCACGGCGAAGCTCCGCGCGCAAGGCGGACTCCGCCGCGGGGTGCAGAGGTTTGGCTGTCGGGCATGGATGACCTTCGTAGCGGATGATGCCGCGCTGGCAACGGGGGACGGCGGCTTTTCCGGCGATGTTAGCGGTTGCCGGCCGCAACTGGGCAAGCCAGCAGCCGAGTCGGACGGCTTGAAGGCACCGGCCGAGGATGACAGGGTGTGATCTTCTTCGCGGCCAAATTGGCACGAAAGGGGCAATCAACCCTGGATCCGGTACTCCTCCAGGAGTCGGCGCCCAATGATCATTTTCTGGATCTCGGCGGTACCTTCACCGATCAACAGCATCGGGGCCTCCCGGTAGAGGCGCTCGATCTCGTACTCCTTGGAGAAGCCGTAGCCGCCGTGGATCCGGAAGGCGTCCTCTACGACTTCCTTGCAGTACTCGGAGGCGAGGTACTTCGCCATCCCTGCCTCCAGATCATTTCGTTCCCCGGAGTCCTTTTTGCGTGCTGCATTTACCATCATCGCATGGGCGGCCTCGACCTTGGTGGCCATTTCGGCCAGCTTGAACTGGATCGCCTGGTGCTGGGCGATCGGCTTTCCGAAGGTCTGGCGCTGCTGGGCATAGGAAATGCCCAGTTCGAATGCACGCTGAGCGACGCCGCAGCCACGCGCGGCCACATTTACCCGGCCGACCTCGACGCCGTCCATCATTTGGTAAAACCCGCGACCGGTGGTGCCGCCCAGTACGCGATTGGCTGGAATACGTAGGCCGTCCATGATGAGTTCGGTCGTATCCACGCCCTTATAGCCCATTTTGTCGATTTTGCCGGGAATGGTGAGGCCGGGCAGAACCTCACCGAATCCGGGCTCCTTCTCCACCAGGAACGTCGTCATCGACTTGTGCGGAGCGGTCCCCTCGGGGTGGCCTTCGTCACTGCGGCACAGGACGGCGACGAGCGAGGACGTACCACCGTTCGTCAGCCACATCTTCTGGCCGTTCAGGACGTACTCCTCGCCGTCCCTGACGCCCTTGGACGTGATGGCCGAGACGTCCGAGCCCAGCGCCGGCTCGGACATCGAGAAGGCGCCCCGGACCTCGCCCAGCGCCATCCGCGGCAGGAACGTGTCCTTCTGTTCCTGGGTGCCGTGCTGCTTGAGCATGTACGCCACGATGAAGTGCGTATTGATGATTCCCGACACGCTCATCCAGCCGCGTGCGATTTCCTCCACGCACAGCGCATATGTGAGAAGCGACTCACCCAGTCCCCCGTACTCCTCGGGAATCATCAGGCCGAACAGGCCGAGCTCCTTGAGCCCCTCGACGATCTCCGTCGGGTACTCGTCACGATGCTCCAGTCGGGTCGCGACCGGAATGATCTCCTTGTCGACGAAATCCCGGACCGTGGAGAGGATTTCCTGCTGGACATCATTGAGGCCGGCGGTCTGGGCGAGTCGCGTCATGGCTACTTCTCCACGTTCTTCTGCGAAGGCTGGTTCAGCTCGGGACGGCCGGGCTGCTCCCCGCCGCGCTCCTTGATGTACGTCTTGGTGGGGACCATCACCTTGCGGCGGAACACGCAGACGAGCGTTCCGTCCTGCTTGTAGCCCTTGGTCTCGACATGGACGATTCCCCGGTCGCTCTTGGATTTTGACGGAGTCTTGTCGAGGACGGTCGTCTCGCCGTAGATCGTGTCGCCGTGGAACGTCGGCGCGACGTGCTTCAGCGACTCGACCTCCAGGTTGGCGATCGCCTTTCCGGAGACGTCCGGCACGGACATGCCGAGCAGCAACGAGTAGATGTAGTTGCCAACTACAACGTTCTTGCCGAAATCGGTGGTCTTCTCCGCGTAGTTGCTGTCCATGTGCAGCGGGTGGTGATTCATGGTCAGCAGGCAGAAGAGATGGTCGTCGTACTCCGTGACCGTCTTCCCGGGCCAGTGCTTGTAAATTGCACCGACCTCGAACTCCTCATAGGTGCGTCCGAACTGCATGATCAGGCCTCCGGTGCTTCGAACTTGGAGGTGCGCTGCATGCCGGCGGCGCGGCCCTTGCCCGCGACGACGAGGGCCATCTTGCGGCTCGCCTCGTCGATCATCTCGTCGCCGAGCATCGCCGAGCCCTTCTTGCCGCCCTCCTCGGAGGTGCACCAGTCGTACGCGTCGAGGATCAGCTCGGCGTGGTCGTAGTCTTCCTGCGTGGGCGAGAACACCTCGTTGGCCGCGTCGACCTGACCGGGGTGCAGCACCCACTTGCCGTCGAAGCCCAGCGCCGCCGCACGGCCCGCGACCTCGCGGTACGCGTCCACGTCGCGGATCTGCAGGAAGGGGCCGTCGATCGCCTGGAGGTCGTGCGTACGGGCCGCCATCAGAATGCGCATCAGGATGTAGTGGTACGCGTCCGCGCCGTACCCGGGCGGCTGCTGACCGACGACCAGGGTCTTCATGTTGATCGACGCCATGAAGTCGGCCGGTCCGAAGATCAGCGTCTCCAGGCGGGGCGAGGCGGCGGCGATGTCGTCGATGTTCACCAGGCCCTTGGCGTTCTCGATCTGCGCCTCGATGCCGATCCTGCCGACCTCGAAGCCCATCGTCTTCTCGATCTGGGTCAGCAGCAGGTCCAGGGCGACCACCTGCTGGGCGTCCTGGACCTTCGGCAGCATGATGCAGTCGAGGTTCTGGCCGGCGCCCTCGACGACCGTGATGACATCGCGGTACGTCCAGTGCGTCGTCCAGTCGTTGACCCGCACGACCCGGGTCTTGCCCGTCCAGTCGCCGTTGTTCAGCGCGTCGACGATCGTGTGCCGGGCGCCCTCCTTGGCGAGCGGCGCGCAGGCGTCCTCCAGGTCGAGGAAGACCTGGTCGGCCGGGAGGCCCTGGGCCTTCTCCAGGAACCGCGGGTTCGAGCCGGGCACGGCCAGGCACGAGCGGCGCGGACGCAGGCGGTTGGCGGCAGTCATGCGGGGACCTCCAGAGGGTCGAGCTTGTTCGCTTTCCGGATCTCGTCGACGATACGGCCGATGATCTCCGTGATACCGAAATCCTTCGGGGTGAATACGGCGGCGACACCGGCACCGATCAGGGCCGCGGCATCGGCGGGCGGAATGATCCCGCCCGCGATCACCGGGATGTCGCAGGCGCCCGCCTCGCGCAGGCGGGTGAGTACGTCGGGGACGAGTTCGGCGTGCGAACCGGACAGGATCGACAGGCCGACGCAGTGCACGTCCTCGGCAATGGCGGCCGAGACGATCTGCTCGGGGGTCAGCCTGATCCCCTGGTACACCACCTCGAAGCCGGCGTCGCGGGCCCGTACGGCGATCTGCTCGGCGCCGTTGGAGTGCCCGTCCAGGCCCGGCTTGCCGACCAGCAGCCGCAGCCGCCCGGCGCCCAGGTCGGCCGCGGTCCGGGCGACCTTCTCGCGGACCAGAGCGAGCGGTGTGCCGGCCTCGGCGGTCACCGCGACCGGCGCCGACGAGACGCCCGTCGGAGCCCGGAACTCGCCGAAGACATCGCGCAGCGCCCAGGACCACTCGCCCGTGGTGACACCCGCGCGGGCACACTCCACGGTCGCTTCCATCAGGTTCTCGGTGCCCGCGGCGGCCTTCTTCAGCGCGGCCAGCGCATCGGTGGCACGGGCCTCGTCGCGGTTGTCGCACCACTCGGCCAGGGCCGTGACGACCCTGGCCTCATTGGCGGGATCGACGGTCATGATCGCCCCGTCGAGGTCCGCGGTGAGCGGATTCGATTCCGTCGTCTCGTAGATGTTGACGCCGACGATCTTCTCCTCGCCGCCTTCGATCCGGGCCCGGCGGGCCGCGTGCGAGGAGACCAGCTCGGACTTCAGATAGCCGGACTCGACGGCCGCCATGGCGCCGCCCATCTCCTGGATCCGGCCGATCTCGGCGAGCGACTCCGTGACCAGCTCGTCCACCTTGACCTCGACGACATGCGAGCCGGCGAAGATGTCCTCGTACTCCAGCAGATCGCTCTCGTGCGCGAGGACCTGCTGGATACGGAGCGACCACTGCTGGTCCCAGGGCCGGGGGAGCCCCAGCGCCTCGTTCCAGGCGGGCAGCTGCACGGCCCGTGCCCGGGCGTCCTTGGACAGGGTGACGGCCAGCATCTCCAGGACGATGCGCTGGACGTTGTTCTCCGGCTGCGCCTCGGTCAGACCGAGCGAGTTGACCTGGACGCCGTAGCGGAAGCGGCGCTGCTTGGCGTCGGTGACGCCGTACCGCTCGCGGGTGACCTGGTCCCAGATGCGGCCGAAGGCGCGCATCTTGCACATCTCCTCGATGAAGCGGACGCCCGCGTTCACGAAGAAGGAGATCCGTGCGACCACATCGCCGAACTTCTCCTCGGGCACCTGGCCGGATTCCCGTACGGCGTCCAGGACCGCGATGGCCGTCGACATGGCGTACGCGATCTCCTGGACCGGAGTGGCTCCCGCCTCCTGCAGGTGGTAGCTGCAGATGTTGATCGGGTTCCACTTCGGGATGCGGTTGACCGTGTACGTGATCATGTCGGTGGTCAGCCGGAGCGAGGGGCCGGGCGGGAAGACATGCGTCCCGCGCGAGAGGTACTCCTTGACGATGTCGTTCTGTGTGGTGCCCTGGAGTTTCGTGGGATCGGCGCCCTGCTCCTCGGCGACCACCTGGTAGAGCGCCAGCAGCCACATTGCGGTGGCGTTGATCGTCATCGAGGTGTTCATCTGCTCCAGGGGGATGTCCTGGAACAACCGGCGCATGTCACCGAGGTGCGACACGGGCACGCCGACCCGGCCGACCTCGCCGCGGGCCAGGACGTGGTCGGGGTCGTAGCCGGTCTGCGTCGGCAGGTCGAAGGCGACGGACAGGCCGGTCTGGCCCTTGGCGAGGTTGCGCCGGTAGAGCTCGTTGGACGCCTCGGCGGTCGAATGACCGGCGTACGTCCGCATGAGCCACGGACGGTCCTTCTGACGGCCACTCATGTCAGACGTCCCGGCTGTGCTTGTCGGTCCGCTCCGCTGACGCGTCCCGGCTGTGTTTGTCGGTCCGCTCCGCTGACGCGTCCCGGAACAGGTTGATGGCGTCGATGTGCTGCTCGCGCAGCTCCTCGTCGCGCACCCCCAGACCCTCGCGGGGGGCGAGTGCGAGCACGCCGACCTTGCCCTGGTGGAGGTTGCGGTGGACGTCGTACGCGGCCTGGCCGGTCTCCTCCAGGGAGTAGACCTTCGACAGCGTCGGGTGGATCTTGCCCTTCGCCACCAGGCGGTTGGCCTCCCACGCCTCGCGGTAGTTGGCGAAGTGCGAGCCCACGATCTTCTTGAGCGACATCCACAGGTAGCGGTTGTCGTACTCGTGGTTGTAGCCGGACGTCGACGCGCAGGTGACGATCGTGCCGCCCTTGCGGGTCACGTACACCGAGGCGCCGAACGTCTCGCGGCCCGGATGCTCGAAGACGATGTCCACGTCCTCGCCGCCGGTCAGTTCGCGGATGCGCTTGCCGAACCGCTTCCACTCGCGCGGGTCCTGGTTGTGCTCGTCCTTCCAGAACTTGTAGCCCTCGGCGTTGCGGTCGATGATCGCCTCGGCGCCCATCTTCCGGCAGATGTCCGCCTTCTGCCCGCTGGAGACGATGCAGATCGGGTTGGCGCCACCGGCCAGCGCGAACTGCGTGGCGTACGAACCGAGTCCGCCGCTGGCGCCCCAGATCAGCACATTGTCGCCCTGCTTCATGCCGGCGCCGTTGCGCGAGACGAGCTGGCGGTACGCGGTGGAGTTGACCAGGCCCGGAGCGGCGGCCTCCTCCCAGCTGAGGTGCTGCGGCTTCGGCATCAGCTGGTTGGACTTGACAAGCGCGATCTCCGCCAGACCGCCGAAGTTGGTCTCGAAGCCCCAGATGCGCTGCTCGGGGTCGAGCATCGTGTCGTTGTGGCCGTCCGAGGACTCCAGTTCGACCGAGAGGCAGTGTGCGACGACCTCGTCGCCGGGCTTCCAGGCGTTGACGCCGGGGCCGGTACGCAGCACGACGCCCGCCAGGTCGGAGCCGATGATGTGGTACGGCAGGTCGTGGCGCCTGGTGAGCTCGCTGAGCTTGCCGTAGCGCTCCAGGAAGCCGAAGGTGGCCATCGGCTCGAAGATCGAGGTCCAGACGGAGTTGTAGTTCACCGAACTCGCCATGACGGCGACCAGTGCCTCGCCGGGGCCGAGTTCGGGCACCGGGACCTCGTCCAGATGCAGCGACTTGCGGGGGTCCTTGTCACGGGTGGCGAGCCCGGCGAACATCTCCGTCTCGTCCTTGTGCACGGTCACCGCGCGGTACGACTCGGGGATGGACAGGGCCGCGAAGTCAGCGGCCGTAGTGTCCTGCGATTGGATCGCGTCCAGGATTTCCTTCACGGTGTGCCTCCGGCGGATGGGGGCGCTGAGGGAGCGTTTGAGGGTCCCTGCGAGCAGCGGGGGAGCTGTGTGGTGTGGAGGTGCTGCCGTCGGTTCGGCTGGTACGGCTTCGGCTTGCTCTGTGGAGCAGAAGGGTTTGCCTGTGACGCAGGCGTCCGGGCGCGCAGGCACTTGGCTTGCGGGGACAGCCGGCGTACGTGAGTTCGCAGCACGCCGGCCGCCCGGACTACTTCAACGTATGGCACTCCGTGACACCTGGCAAGGCACTCGGTGCCAACATTTTCTCTCGCTTGTCATCCGCCGGTCGCGCATGAGCAGGAGGGGCGGTGTTTTGCGCGGTTCTGTCCTGCCGGGAGTGGTCAGCGCGAGGGCCGGTACTCGTACGGAGTCGTGGTGCTCAGGGCGAGGAATCCGAGGCGCTGGAGGATCGGGCGGCTCTGGTCGGAGGCGTCGACCTGAAGGTAGCGGTAGCCGCCCTCCGCCGCGCTCCGGGCGCGGTGGGCGACCAGGGCCCGGTAGATTCCCTTCCCGCGCCATGCGGGGACCGTCCCGCCGCCCCACAGCCCCGCGAAGCCGGAGCCGGGGTGCAGTTCCATCCGTGCCGCGCTCACCGAGAGCCGTGCAGTGCGCGACCTGAGCCGCGATCGCGGCGTCCGCCCGGACGGGATCCAGGTCCGGGGCCGACCAGACGACGCCGTTCCAGTCATCGGCCGTGCCGACCTGCCGTACGACGTCCCCGGCGCGTTCGACCCGCACACTGGAGCAGCGGGGCGCGGCAACCCGGTTTCCGGGGCGGGGACCTGTCCCCGCCCCGGTCAGCGGTCCTTGAGCGCCTGCTGGATCGTGCGCATCACTTCGTCGAGGGGCGCGTCCGTCCGCGCCACCGCGACCAGCACCTCGCCCTGGGACGTCACCGAAGCGGCCGGCTGCTTCGCCGGTTCGGCGCCCGCGATCCGGCCCGCGCCGATGCCGGTCCCGAACGTGTCGCGGACGATCGAGAACGCGTGGTCGAGCTGGGCCTCCACATCGCCCTCGCCGTTTGCCCGCAGCCAGCGGCGCAGCACGTGGTTGTGCGCGGTGACGACGGCGGACGCGGCGACCTCCGCGAGCAGCGGGTCGTCGTTGCCGACGTGGTGGTCGCGCTCGTCGAAATGGCCCAGCAGATAGCGTGTGAACAGCCGCTCGTAGCGGGCCACCGAGGCGATCTCCGCCTCGCGCAGGGTCGGGACCTCACGGGTCAGCTTGTAGCGGGCCACGGAGACCGCGGGCTTCGCCGCGTACATCTTCATGACTTCCTTGATGCCGCGGCAGACGGTGTCGAGGGGGTGCTCGTGCGCGGGGGCGGCATTGAGGACGGCCTCGGCCCTGACGAGGGTGTCGTCGTGGTCCGGGAAGATCGCCTCTTCCTTGGAGCGGAAGTGCCGGAAGAAGGTCCGCCGGGCGACCCCGGCGGCGCCCGCGATCTCGTCGACGGTCGTCGCCTCGTACCCCTTCGTGGCGAAGAGTTCCATCGCCGCGGCGGCCAGTTCACGGCGCATTTTGAGCCGTTGGGCTGCGGCGCGGGTGCCTGCGGCACTCTCCTGGGGGTCGGGCGCGGCGGAGACACGGGGGGACCTGGCGGGCTGGGACATGGTGTGAACGTACTGCATCGGTGCAGGGGAACGCGCCTGTGGGGGCGGGCCGCCCGACGGATCGAGCAGCCCTCCCCACCCGGCCCCGGGCTCAGCGCCGGGCATATTCGCGAAAGCCGCGCCCCGTCTTGCGGCCGAGGCAGCCGGCGGCCACCAGATGCTCCAGCAGCGGCGCCGGGGCCAGGCCCGGGTCGCGGAACTCGCCGTGCAGCACCTTCTCGATGGCGAGCGAGACATCGAGTCCGACGACGTCGAGGAGTTCGAACGGGCCCATCGGATAGCCGCCGCCCAGCTTCATCGCGGCGTCGATGTCGTCGAGGCTCGCGTAGTGCTCCTCGACCATCTTGATCGCGTTGTTGAGGTACGGGAACAGCAGCGCGTTCACGATGAAGCCGGCCCGGTCCCCGCAGTCCACCGGGTGCTTGCGGACCTTGAGGCACACCTCGCGGACGGTGGCGTGGACGTCGTCCCCGGTGAGTACCGTGCGGACCACCTCGACCAGCTTCATCGCGGGCGCCGGGTTGAAGAAGTGCATCCCGACGACGTCCTGCGGACGTGAGGTGGCCCGCGCGATCGCCACGACCGGCAGCGAGGAAGTGGTGGTGGCGAGTACCGCTCCCGGCTTGCAGACCTTGTCCAGCATCCCGAACAGCTGCTGCTTGACCGCCAGGTCCTCGGCGACCGCCTCGACCGCGAGATCGACGTCGGCGAAGGCGTCCGGCGAACCGGCCGCGGTGATCCGGCCCAGGGCCTCGTCCCGGGCCTCGGCGGTCAGCCGCCCCTTGGTGACGGAACGCTCCAGGGACGTGGCGATCCGGCCCTTGGCCGCGTCCGCCTTCTCCTGGCTGCGGGCGGCGAGCACCACGTCGTAGCCGGCCTTCGCGAAGACCTCGGCGATCCCCGAGGCCATCGTCCCCGAGCCCGCGACACCCACCGACCCCACCGTGCGCCCGGCCACCGCGGACGCGCTGTCCTGCGGGGTGAGCGCGTCCGGCACCACGGTCTGGCTGCCGGACTCCGCGTACGTGTAGAAGCCGCGGCCCGACTTGCGGCCGGTCAGCCCCGCCTCGCTGAGCTGCCTGAGCACGGGGGCCGGGGCATGCAGCCGGTCCTGCGACGCGGAGTACATCGCCTCCAGGACGGTTCGGGCCGTGTCGATGCCGATCAGGTCGAGCAGGGCGAGCGGGCCCATCGGCAGGCCGCAGCCCAGCTTCATCGCCGCGTCGATGTCCTCACGGGAGGCGTAGTTCGCCTCGTACATCGCGGCGGCCTGGTTGAGGTACCCGAACAGCAGCCCGTCGGCGACGAAACCCGGCCGGTCGCCGACCGCGACCGGTTCCTTGCCCAGGCTGCGGGCGAGCGCGGTGACCGCCTCGACGGCCGGCGGCGCGGTCAGCACCGAGGAGACCACCTCGACCAGCTTCATCGCGGGCGCCGGGTTGAAGAAGTGCAGGCCGAGCACGCGCTCGGGGCGCAGCGACTCGGCGGCCAGCCGGGTCACCGACAGGGCGTTGGTGCCGGTCGCCAGGATCGCCGTGGGGGAGACGATGGTGTCGAGCTCCCGGAAGACCTGCTGCTTGATCTCGTACGACTCGGGCACGACCTCGATGACCAGCTCGGCCTCCGCGGCGGCCCGAAGGTCCACGAAGGTACGGAACCGGGCGAGGGCGTCGCTCCGCTCCTCCTCCGTGATCCGCTCGCGCCGCACGGCGCGGGCGGTCGCGGCTTCCAGGGCGGCGACGGCCTGACGGGCGGCCGCCTCGCTGATGTCGATACCGATGACCTCGTGGCCGGCGCGGGCGAGGACCTCGGCGATGCCGGTGCCCATGGTGCCGAGACCGACGACGGCAATGGTGCTGAGCGGGGTGTCCATCACGGGACTCCAGAGAATGAGTGACGGCTGTGAGGAGCACGGCGTGCGCTGAAGGGCGAACCGGCGCAACGCGTGCGGGAATTGCATGTCGTGGTGCTCAGGGCCGGGGAACGCTGGGCGCGCCCGGACCGGGAAGGGGCGACGGACTCTGTCCCGGAGTCACGTCTCGCAAAGCTGCCGAACCGACAAGCACTCCGAATGGCTGCGTCACCAGGCCACCGGAGCCGGCGGGGAGTGTGTCCCGCTCACATGAGATTAACCGGTGGGTAACGAGCGCGCCAGCCCTGCACAGTTGTGGGCCATGCCACATTCACCCCGGCTCTCGATACGCAGAGTTCCCGTCGATACGCTGACGGTCATGGACGAGGAGTTCCGGTCACTGACGGACCGGCTGGCTGACGAGGCGGGGGAGTCGGCGGCGTACCGCAGACTGCTCGCCACCGACGACGACGAGGAACTGGCCCGCGTCCTCGTGGAACGCGAACGCCCACTCTGGGCAAGGGAGATCGCCGCGTTCCGGCTCGGCTGCGCCGGAGACCGACGGGCCTTCGAGGCGCTGGTCCTGCTGCTCAACCACCGTGACCCCGAGCGCTGCGTCTGCGCAGCCCACGCCCTGGTGCGCCTCGGCGACCCCCGCACCCCGCGGGCAGCCGCCGCCCTGGCGACCAACACCCTGCGCACCGCGTATGCCCTGCATCCGGTACGGCTCCTTACCGCGCTGCGGGCCCCGGAGTCCGTACCGGCGCTGATGAGCACCCTGGAGCGGCTGCTGGTCCCCGGCGATCCGCACTGGCGGGTGGCGCTCGCCTGCGTGGAGGGGCTCGGGCAACTAGGGGACGAACGGGCCCGCCCGCTCCTGGAGGCGGTGGTGCCGCACCCGCGACTGGGCGCCGCGGCGCGGGACGCGCTCAGCCGGCTGCGGAGGCCGGAGGCCTGAGAGCGCGTACGTAGCGCAGCTCGGGCACGAGTACGCCGTCCACCTCGAAGGGCTCCTCGGCGCCGTCGGGGAGGAAACCGGCACGCTCGTAGAAGCGCCGGGCCGGGGCGTTCTCCTTCAGGACCCACAGCACCAGGTCCGGGAAGCCGTCCGCGGCGGCACGGTTGAGTATCTCCGTCATCAGGGCGCGGCCGGCCCCGGTCCCGATCTGCTCGGGCGTCACATAGATCGCGTACAGCTCGCCCCGCGCCGTTCGTCGGTCGTTCTCGCGGTACGGGCCGTAACAGGCCCAGCCGATCACCCCGGCGCCCGGCCGCTCGGCCACCACATTCACGACCGTGTTGCCCTCGGCGAAGAATCCGCGGCGCCGTCGTGCGTCCTCGGCGATGTCCATGGCGTCGAGATGGGACTGCGGCATCAGCCCGGCGTATGCGGCCTGCCAGCTGCGCACCCGGACCTTCGCGACCGCCTCGCAGTCGTCGACGGTCATGTCCCGCACGCGCACGCGCACGCGCACGCGGGCGTCGGGCATGCGGGGCGGGGTCGTCCGTATCGTCATACGGGCCATCCTGGCTCATGCGCCAGGATGGCCCGTACCGGTTTGTCCGGCCCTGGTTCGGCAGCCGTCAGCCGCGGAAACCGAGCAGGCCGTGCAGGATGCCGCCCCTGCTGCCGGCTTGCGCTCCCGGGACCGACTTGACCGACTTCGCCGCCGCCTTGCCGGTCAGCGGATTCGGGTCGGGGGACTTCGCGCAGACCGCGTCCGCGTCGGCGTGGCTGCCGTTGCCGCGCGGGACGGTGCCCTTGGCGAGATAGTCCGCCAGATAGGTGTCCAGACAGTCGTTGCCGCTCAGCGTGATGCCGTGGTTTCCGCCGCCCTGCTCGACCACCAGGCTGGAGCCGCGCAGCTTGCGGTGCAGCGTGACACCGCCCTCGTACGGCGTGGCCGCGTCCTCGGTGGCCTGGAAGAGCAGCACCGGCGGCAGGCTGCTGTTGGAGACCCGTACCGGATTCAGCGGCTCCACCGGCCAGTCGGCGCACGGGGCGTTGTACCAGGTGTTGTTCCAGGTGAAGAAGGGCGCTTTGGCCTGGACGTTCCAGCTGTTGTTGCGCCAGGTGTTCCAGTCGCGGGGCCACTGGGCGTCGCGGCACTGCACGGCCGAGTAGACCGAGTACCCGTTGTCGCCCTTCGCGTCGACCGCGCCGAACTTCTTGTATGCCTTCACGAGCGAGTCCTGGTCGTGGTCGTTCACATAAGCCGCGAACGCGTCGGCCAGGTAGGGCCAGTAGCCGTTGTAGTAGCCGCCCGGCAGGAAGGTGTCCTCGACCTCGCTCGCCCCGACCGTTCCGCCCGCCGGGTGAGCCTCGACGGCGTCACGCATCGCATACCAGGCACGCTCGACCGCTGCCGGGTCGCTGCCGAGCCCGTACGTGCTGTCGTGCTTCGCCACCCAGGCGGTGAACGCCTTGTGGCGGGCGTCGAAGGCATAGTTCTGGCCGATGTTGTCGTCGTACCAGACGCCCTCCGGGTCCACGTTCGAGTCGAGCACCAGGCGCCGCACCCGCTCCGGGAACAGCTTGGCGTACACCGCGCCGAGGTAGGTCCCGTAGGAGTACCCGAAGTAGTTGAGCTGCTGGGAACCGGCCGCCTGCCGGATGACATCGAGGTCCTTGGCGGCGCTGACCGTATCCATGTGGGGCAGCAGATCCGGATACCTCTCCCCGCATGCCTGCGCGAACGAGCGGGCGCGGTTCCGGTTGGCCTCCTCCACGGCGGGCGAGCCCGGCACCGAGTCGGGACGCAGTGGAGCGAAGTACCCCGGTACGCAGTCCATCGCGGGTTCGCTCTTCCCGACGCCGCGCGGGTCGAAGCCGATCACGTCGTACTGCGCGGCAATCGGCTTCGGCAGCGAGGACGCGACGAACCCGGCCATCGAGAGGCCGCTGCCGCCGGGGCCGCCCGGGTTGACGAACAGGGGGCCCTGGAAGGTCTTCGAGGTGTGCGGGATCCGGGACAGGGCGAGGGTGATCTGCCGACCCGACGGATCGTCATGATCGAGCGGAGTGCTCACCGATGAGCACTGCAGCCTCGGGTACGACTCGGTACCGCAGTCGGTCCACGTGAGCTGCGCCGCGGTGCGCGGCGTGCCGGTGTCGGCGATCGCCGGGGGCGGTGCGGCGGTCACGAGACCGGCGACCGTCGCACCGACGGCGAACAGAATTCCTGGACGTTTCGTCATATGGCCTCCCGTGGTGGGGGAAACGCGGCTGCGCGGGGTGCAGCCCCCGCCGCATGCTCCCCACATTCACGCCCGGAAGGACCTGTTCTTGTGAGAGTTGACCCATTTGCACGCTCCGGATGCGCCGGGTCCCGGACCCGGATATGTCACATCCGCACGGTCGGAACAGGGTCGGCTGAGTCGGCTCGGAGCCGTCGAGCGATGACTGCCGCTCCTGACGCAGGGGCAGCCGGCGGGCCGAGCCGTGGCGCGAGGGGCCGATGCCGAACTCGGTCGCCGGCTCGTGGACGTACCGTGTGATGCGCCGCTGGTACCACTGGGGCGCATGGGCGCCCTCGGTGCAGAGCCGCTCGTACTGCCGCACCGGATGGGGGTGGCGCTGCCCGAGCCATCGCATGTACCACTCCTGGGCGCCGGGGTGCAGATGTGCGTGGTCACTGCGTCGGCGGTGAACCGCGCGCTGTTCCCGGCCATATCGGGGTTCTCGACCGGATTATCCCGGCGCAGGGACGCCTCCTCGGTAGCACCGGATCGTTTTCTCCCCTTCGTCCCGGCCCGGATTTTGAGTGGCGTGCCGGAGGTGGTTGGCTCAGCACACCCGGAACAACCGAGTGCTGGAGGAACAGCCATGGCGCAGGTCGAGGCCACGACAGAGCGAGTCATCGCGGCGGATGCGGAGACGGTGTTCGACGCGCTGGCCGATTACGCGGAGACCCGGAGCAAGGTGCTGACCGGCCACTTCAGCGAGTACGAGGTGCGCGAGGGCGGTGACGGCGAGGGGACCCTCGTCCACTGGAAGCTCCAGGCCACCAGCAAGCGGGTGCGCGACTGCCTGCTGGAGGTCACCGAGCCCACCGACGGCCGGCTCGTGGAGAAGGACCGCAACTCCTCCATGGTCACCACCTGGACCGTCACCCCGGCCGGTGAGGGGAAGTCGAAGGCGGTCGTGTCGACCGTCTGGAACGGTGCCGGCGGCATCGGCGGATTCTTCGAGAAGACCTTTGCCCCCAAGGGACTCGGCCGGATCTACGACGAGCTGCTGCAGAACCTCGCCACCGAGGTCGAGAAGTAGCTCCACGCTCTCTTGACCGGCCTCACCGGTTCGGGTGGTCTTCTCGGCCCGTCGGTTGTGCGCCGTAGTGGCTCTCACCGGGGGATAAGCCCCCCCGAGTGCGCCGTCAGCGCCCCCGTCGCGTTTGCCCTTGCTCGTCGCCCGATGCGAAAAATGGGCGGCGCAGATGCGACGAGGGGAGCGGCACGTGGTGGGTGGGATCACTCTGTTGGAGGACGAGCCGGGCGGCATGGGGGCCGCAGAGGCGGCGACCACGGTGCCGATGCCGCAGCCCTCACCGTCCCCCGCCGAGAAGGAGGCCGCCGCCGCTCCGTCCCCCGCGCCGGAGACCAGCCCCCGTCACATCCGGCTGGTCTTCCTGGGACTGATGCTGACGCTGCTGCTCGCGGCGCTCGATCAGATGATCGTCGCCACCGCACTGCCGAAGATCGTCGGTGAGCTGCACGGCCTGGAGAAGATGTCCTGGGCCGTCACCGCGTACCTCCTCGCCTCCACCATCGGGCTGCCGATCTACGGAAAGCTCGGCGACCTCTTCGGCCGCAAGAGCGTCTTCCAGTTCGCGATCGTCGTCTTCGTCATCGGCTCCGCGCTGGCCGGCTGGTCCCGCACCATGGACGAACTGATCGCCTTCCGCGCCGTCCAGGGCATCGGCGGCGGCGGACTCATGATCGGTGTCCAGGCAATCATCGCGGATGTCGTGCCACCCCGGGAACGCGGCCGGTTCATGGGGCTCATCGGCGCCGCCTTCGGCCTCGCCTCCGTCGCCGGCCCGCTGCTCGGCGGCTTCTTCACCGACCACGCCTCCTGGCGCTGGTGCTTCTACATCAACGTCCCGTTCGGCCTGATCACCCTCGCCGTCATCACCGTCGTCCTGAAACTCCCCCGGCCCACGGTCCGCCCCCGCCTCGACGTCCTCGGCGCGCTGCTCCTCGCGACCGCCTCCACCTGCCTGGTGCTGCTGACCAGCTGGGGCGGTACGGAGTACGCCTGGGGATCGCGCACCATCCTGGGGCTCGGCGCCGGGGCCGTCGGAACGGCCCTGCTCTTCCTCGTCGTCGAGCACCGGGCAGCCGAACCGATCATTCCGCTGCGGCTGTTCCGTGACTCGATCTTCAATGTCACCGCGCTCGTCGGCGCGGTCGTCGGGGTCGCGCTCTTCGGCGCCGCCAGCTATCTGCCGACGTTCCTGCAGATGGTCGACGGCGCCACGGCCACCGAGTCGGGGCTGCTGATGCTCCCGATGATGGGCGGCATCGTCGTCGCGTCCGTCGTCTCCGGCCAGCTGATCTCCCGTACCGGCCGATACCGCGTCCATCCGATCCTCGGCGGCGCCGTCTCGGTGGTCGGCATGTGGCTGCTCTCCCGGCTCGAAACCGGCACGCCGCGGTTCGAATACAGCATCGCGCAGGCCGTGCTCGGCATCGGGATCGGCCTGATCATGCCGGTACTCGTGCTCGCCGTGCAGAACTCCGTACGGCCCGCCGATCTCGGCGCCGCCACCAGCGCCAATAACTACTTCCGGCAGATCGGCGGCAGCGTCGGCGCCGCCGTCTTCGGGACGCTCTTCGCCGGCCGCCTCGCCGACGCGCTCGCGGTCCGTCTGCCGTCCGGCGCCGATCTGCCCGACCCCGAGTCGATCACCCCGCAGCTGGTCCATGCCATGGAGCCCGCGCTGCGCGACAGCTACATCCAGGCGTACGCCGACGCGATGCCGCGGATCTTCCTCTACCTCGTGCCGGTGCTCGCGCTCGGCCTGTTCTTCGCCTTCTTCCTCAAGGAGAAACCGCTGGTGTCCCACCACAGCCCCGAATCCGCCGCCGAGTCCGCACCGATCCCCGCCGCCCGTGCCACCGCCGCCGCTCCGCCGCCCGTGTACCTGTCGGGCGTGCCCGTGTGCGGCAGCGTCCAGCACCCCGACGGTACGAAGGTCCCGCGCGCCGCCCTCACCCTCATCGACGTCCAGGGACAGCAGGTCGGACGGGGCGCGAGCGGGGACGACGGGAGGTACGCGCTGAGCGTGCCCGGCGCCGGCAGTTACGTCCTCATCGCCGCGGCCGGCGGTCACCAGCCGCAGGCCGTCAGCGTCACCGTGGGCGAACGGCCCGTCGAACTCGATGTGGTGCTCGGCGGTGCCGGGCGTCTCGCCGGGAGCGTCGTCACCGCCGACGGCATCCCGGTGCGCGATGCCGCAGTCACCCTCACCGATGTGCGCGGCGAAGTGGTCGCGTCCACCCGCAGCGGCCGCGAAGGCGGCTATGTGATCACGGAGTTGGTGGCCGGCGAGTACACCTTGGCCGCCAGCGCCCCCGCCTTCCGGCCCGCCGCCCTGCCGGTGAGCGTGCAGGCCGCCAGGGAGACCCGGCAGGACATCGAGCTCGCCGGTGGTGCGGTGCTGCGCGGCGTCGTACGGGCGAGCGGCGGCCGGCTCGTCGAGGACGCCCGGGTCACACTCCTGGACGCGGCGGGCAATGTGGTCGACACCCTGACCACCGGGCCCGACGGCGCGTTCCGGTTCGTCGACCTGTCCACCGGTGAGTACACGGTGATCGCGGCCGGGTATCCGCCGGTGGCCACCGTCCTCCAGGTCGCGGGTGGCGGACGGACCGAACGCGACCTCCAACTGGGGCACGCGGACTGACCGTTGCGAGAAACGGGCCGGCCGATGGCCTGACCACCGGCCGGCCGGCCCCGCAGCGGGGCCCTCGACACCTGCAGCGGAGTCGCGCAGGAGGCAGGGGCGTTCGCGAGGGCTCTGGGCGGATGACCGTTCGCACCGTCCCGCCCCCCGCTGCCCTGACAGCCCGCCGTCACTCCGGAGCAGCGCCAGCAGCTCCCGCGCGCCCGGGCTCATGGTCCGGGCCGCCGGCAGCACCACGACGCTCTCGTAGTAAGGCTGTTGGAGCCCCTCGAGTTCCACCGCCGCCAGCCCCCGGGCCTCGGGTTTGCGCGAGAAGTGGTGCGGCACCAGCGCGATCCCCAGCCCCTCGTGCACCAGCTCCAGCAGGCTGTGTACGTCGTTCACCTCCAGCCCCACCGTGCCCCGCACCCGCGCCTCGGTGAATGCCCCGTCCGCCGCCCGCCGCGGGCCCCAGTCCGGATGGAAGTCGATGAAGGACTCACCGGGCAGCTCACCCCACGCGACGCGGTCCGCCGCCGCGCCCCGGTGGCCGGGGGCGCAGAGGACGACCATGGGCTCGCGCGCCAGCGTCGCTTGCCCGCCTCACGTGTTGAGGAACTCCGCGCACCGGTAGGGGCCCAACGTGGCGCCTTCGGACGGCCGAAGGGTGACCTCGACGTCGTCGGTCCTGACCTTCGGGTCGAGTACGGACTGGGCGCGCGCCAGCGTGCACACCAGCTGGCCCGTACCCTGGTCGCGTCCCGACTCCGCGTAGGGGCCGTCGAGGCGTACAGTGACGCGGGTGCCCGTTCCGGTCACCGAGTAGGCGCCGAGCTGCTGGACGAGAGAGATGAGCCCGTCGCGCTGCTCGGCGGGCGAAGGACCCACGGCGAGCAGCTTCACCACCGCGTTGAGGTCCTTGACCTCCTTGTCGAGCAGGGGCACCCCGCGCAGTCCGTTGTCGGACGCGAAGTACAGCCGCATCCCGCGCGTCAGCCCGGACGCGGGCTCGCCCGCGCCTATCACTCCGGTCGGCTGGACGCCGCAGCCCATGAGAGCAATCCCCAGCGCGGCGACCACGACCCCCTGTCGGACCTTCACTCCGTGCCCTCTCCTGTACGTCGCAGGGGCAGCCGCAGCGTGAACACCGCGCCGCACCGCGGTCCATCGGCCACGTCGGCCACGTCGATCGTGCCGCCGTGCAGCCGTGCGTTCTCCAGCGCGATCGCCGTGCCGAGGCCGCTGCCCTGTCCGCTGTCGTCGGCCGCGCCACGCGTGCGGGCCGCGTCCGCCTTGTAGAACCGGTCGAAGACCCGCTCTCGAGCCCCCGGCGGCAGCCCGGGACCGTGGTCGGTGACCTCGAGCGTCACGCACTCCCCGCCCGCCTCGCGGGCCGTCTTGAGGGTCACGGTGACCGGCGGGGCTCCGTGCCGCAGCGCGTTGCCCACCAGGTTCGCGACGATCACGTCGATGCGGCGCCGGTCGACCACCGCCCGTACGTCCTCATGGAAGTGCGTCTGTACCCGGTCCGTCCAGCCGCGCAGCGCCAGCGACGCCCGTACGGTGTCGGCGAGGTCCGTCTCGGCCGCGTTCAGCCGTACCGCCTTGGCGTCGAAGCGGGAGATCTCCATCAGGTCCTCGACCAGCCGGGACAGCCGTGCCGTCTCCGCGCCGACGGTACGGGCCGCCCGCGCCGCGTCCGGCGGCAGCTGGTCGGCGTCCTCCTCCAGGACGGTCGCCACCATCGTCATCGCCGTGAGGGGCGTGCGCAGTTCGTGCGACACGTCCGCCACGAAGCGGCGTGCCTTCGCCTCCTGCTCGCGCAGTTCCGCGTCGGAAGCCTGGAGCGCGTCGGCGGTCTCGTTGAACGTCGTCGCCAGGTCGGCGAGTTCGTCGTGCCCGGTGACGGCGACCCGGCTGCCGAGGTCTCCGGCCGCGAGCCCGCGGGTGGCCCGGCCCAGCTTCCGTACCGGACGAAGGACCGTCCCCGCGGCCAGCAGCGCGAGGACGGCGGCCAGCAGCACCACCGGCACGATGCCCTTCCGTACGGAGTCCAGCAGGGCGGCGGTGTCGTCGCGCTCGGCCCGCAGATCGGTGATCGCGAAGACCTCCAGGCCGGAGGTGCGGTGGTCCCCGTCGGCGAACGTGACAGGCGTGCCGACGACCAGGTAGGGCTCACCCCGCCACTGCACCCGCTGGAACTTGGCGTCGTCGCCGGTCATGACGGCGCTGCGCAGCTCGACGGTGATCCGGCCCTCCGTCTCGGCGAGCGAGTCGGAGACCGCGGTGAGGTCCTGGTGGCGGGCGACCACGATTTTCCCGCCGATGCCCTCCGACACCTTCGCCGCGAACCGGGACAGCGACTGCTGGTCGGGCGGTACGTCGAAGTCGGCGGCCACCGTGCCGACCCGCTCCCGGAAGTCGTTCACGGCCGCGTTCTGGGCGCGCTGGAGGATGGCGGTACGAGCATCCCGGTAGGCGAGGGCGGTCGCGGTCACCGCGCTGATCAGGGCGACGACGACGAAGGTGACGACGAGCCGGACGCGCAGCCCGCCGACGAGCCGCCGGGAGTGCCTCTTCGAGGCGACGCCAGGCTTTCCTTCGTCCGTACGGTTCACAGTGGCCCGAAGCGGTAGCCGAAGCCCCGTACCGTCTGTACGTACCGCGGCTTCGCCGGTATGTCCTCGAGCTTGGCCCGCAGCCGGCCGACCGCCGCGTCCACCAGCCGGGAGTCGCCCAGGTAGGTGTGGTCCCAGACGGATTCGAGGAGCTGCTCGCGGCTGAAGACCCGGCCGGGGGAGGCCGACAGTTCCAGCAGCAGCCGCAGTTCGGTGGGCGGCAGCGGGACCGGTGTGCCGTTCTTGGTGACGGTCAGTCCGGCGCGGTCGATCACCAGCCCGGCGAGATCGGCGTCCGCACGCTGCCGTGCGGACGGTTCCGCGCGCCGCAGGGCGGCTCGGATGCGGGCCTCCAGGACGGGCGCGGTGACCGGCTTGACGACGTAGTCGTCGGCGCCCGCCTCCAGGCCGGTCACGATGTCCGAGTCGTCGCCGCGGGCGGTTAGCATGATGACCGGCAGGGTCGCCGAGCGGGCGCGGATGCGGCGGCACACCTCGAAGCCGTCCATGCCGGGCAGCATCAGGTCCAGTACGGCCAGTTCGACCCGCGCGCCCCGCTCCCCGGCCAGCAGGGCAAGAGCCTGCTCGCCGGTGGCTGCGGTGTCCACGCCGTACCCGTGACGGCGCAGTACGAGCTCCATTCCGTCCCGTACGGACGCGTCGTCCTCGATGAGCAGTACATGCGGCATGGGACCGATTATGAGCATGCGGGGACCGCTTCCGCCTACTCCGTACGGGGGGTGGACGCGCAGGTCGGGGGCATTGTTACGTTCCCATCATGTGGCCGTGGACGGGCCATCATCTGCGGCGGCGAACGTGCAGCGCATGAGTTTCCTCAGGACGAACCCCCGAACCCCGGCCAGGCTGCGGATGGCCACCCTCGTGGCCGTGCCCGTACTCGCCTTCTCCGTCGCGTGCGGTGGCGGTGACGACAGCGCCGGCGGAGCGAAGAAGGACGACGCGATCGCCGACGTACCGGACGCTCCGACCGAGAGCACCGCGAAGGGTGGGAGCAAGCCGAACACCCGGCCCGCGGATAAGAGCGCCTTCTTCGACGCCCAGATGAAGTACGTCCAGTGCATGCGCGTCAAGGGCGGCTTCAAGGACTTCCCCGACCCCAAGCTCAGCGGGCACCTCGACTGGACGAAGGTCGACGAGATCGGTTCCCAGCCCGGCCGCAACGAGGGCATCAAGGGCGGCAAGAACGGTGTCTGCGTCACCGAGTTGCAGGCCGCCATGACGGCCGAGCCCAGGCGCGACCAGCAGAAGGACTACGAGTCGATGCTCGCGCACGCCAAGTGCATGCGGGACAACGGTGTCTCCAAGTTCACCAACCCGACTATGAGCGGCGGAAACGCCCAGCCGGGCGGCGACCCGAACCCGGCGTCGCCGTCCATCGACACGAAGTCGCCGTCGTACAAGCAGGCCCGCGAGGCGTGCAAGTCGAAGCTGCTCGACGGTCTGGACGGCATGCAGTGAAGCGCCGCACCGCCTTCCTCGCGCTCGGCGCGGTGACCGCCGCCGTCACCGGGGGAGTCCTGTTCCTCGGCGACGGCGGCGACGCGGGCGCCTCCGGGAGGGGCGGCGACCTGCCGCCCGCCACCGCGACCGTCGTACGCACCGACCTCGTGCAGTCCAAGACGGTCGACGGCAAGCTCGACTTCGCGCAGCGCCGCGCCGTCAAGTCCGCAGTCGAGGGCACCGTCACGGTGGCCGCATCCGAAGGGAAGACGCTGACCATGGGGCAGGCACTGTACGAGCTGAACGACAAGCCCGTCACCCTCCTCTACGGCCCGGTCCCGATGTTCCGCGAGATGAAGACGGGCGACCGGGGCAGCGACGTGCTCCAACTGGAGCGCAATCTGCGCGACCTGGGGTACGGAGCGAATCTTTACGTCGACGCGCGGTACGACGAGAACACCGAGGCCGCCGTCAAGCAGTGGCAGAAGTCGCTGAACCGTGAGACCACCGGCAAGGTCGGCAAGGGCGATGTCGTCTTCCAGCCCGACCGGGTCAAGGTCGTCACCGCGGACGCGGCGCTCGCCGACCAGGTCGGCCCGGATACGCCTGTACTGACGGTCGCCTCCACCAAGCCGGTCGTCCGCGCGCAGCTCGACCAGGGCGACGGCGCGCTCACCTCCCGGGGCACCAAGGTCGAGGTCACCCTGCCGAGCGGGAAGACGGCGACCGGCAAGGTGGCCCGGACGGTGCGCCCCGAGGCGTCCGCCGGGGAGAGCGACGCCGCGCAGAACGGCATCACCGTCGAGGTCGTCCTGGACGGCGGGGTGAGCGCCGCGTCCGGCGAGGACGCCAAGGCGTCGGCGAGCGTGAAATTCGTCAGTGAGGCGCGCAAGGGGGTCCTCGCGGTCCCCGTCGAGGCGGTCGTCGCCCTGCGCGGCGAGAACGGCGGCTACGGCCTCCAAGTCGTCCAGGGCGCCACCTCGAAGATGGTGCGGGTGGAGACGGGCATGACCGCCGACGGGCAGATCGAGGTCAGCGGCCCGGACGTGCGCGAGGGCCTGAAGGTCGGAGTGGCGAAGTCATGACGTCGGCTCCGGTGATCGAACTGCGGGACGCCACCAAGTCGTACCCCGGCGGTGTCCACGCCCTGCGCAGAGTGAACCTCGTCGTCGAGGAGGGCGAACTGCTCGCCGTCGTCGGCCCGTCCGGCTCCGGCAAGTCCACGATGCTCAACGTCATGGGCACCCTCGACAAGCCCACCACGGGCACCGTCCGGGTCGCGGGGTACGACGTGTCCGAGCTTTCCGACTCCCGGCTCTCCGCACTGCGCGCCCGCCACATCGGCTTCGTGTTCCAGCACTTCCACCTGGCGGCGGGGCGCGACGCGGTGGACAACGTCGCCGACGGGCTGCTGTACGCGGGCGTGCCGCTGAAGGAACGGCGCATGCGCGCGCGGGAAGCGCTCGCCAAGGTGCGACTGGACCACCGCTACTCGCACACGCCGAACGAGCTGTCCGGCGGCGAGAAGCAGCGCGTGGCCATCGCCCGCGCCCTGGTGGGAGACCCCCGGCTGCTGCTGGCGGACGAACCGACCGGGGCGCTGGACACCGCGTCCGGCGAGATCGTCATGGAGCTGCTGCACGAGCTGAACGCGTCCGGCACCACCATCTGCGTGATCACCCACGACAACGAGATCGCGGGCTCGCTGCCGCGCCGGGTCCGCTTCAAGGACGGCGAGATCGTCTCGGACTCGTGCTCCGCATCCCGTACGGAAGAGGTCGGTTCATGAAGAACGACCTCAAGCCCTCCCGCCTCTCCCTGTGCGACATCCTCCGCGTCGGTGCGGTCGGCCTTCGCGCGCGTCGCGCGCGCGTGGTGCTCTCGGCGCTCGGCATCGCCATCGGTATCGCGACCATGGTCGCGGTCGTCGGCCTGTCCGAGTCGAGCCGCGCGGACCTGATGGCCCAGCTCGACCGCCTCGGCACCAACCTCCTCACCGCCGAGGCGGGCGAGGACGCCATGGGGCAGGCCGTCAAGCTCCCCAAGAACGCGGTCGCGATGGTCGAGCGCGTCGGCCCGGTGCAGCACGCCACGGCCACTGCCGACGTCGACGCCCGCATCCGCCGCAGCGACGTGGTCCCCGAGGAGCGCACCGCCGGTGTCACCACCCAGGCGGCCCGCATCGACCTGCTGTCCGCACTGGGCGGCGAGGTCGACAAGGGCGTCTGGCTGAATCCGGTCGGCGAACGCCTTCCGACGACGGTCCTGGGCGCGGTGGCGGCGGACCGCCTCGGCATCACCCGCACCGGCGAGACGATCATGATGAACGACACGCGCGTGGTCGTCGTGGGCATCCTCAAACCGCTCGAACTGGTCCCCAACCTGGATCGGGTGGCCATGGTGGGATTCCCCGCCGCCGAGCGTTACTTCGGCTTCGACGGCCATCCCACCACCATCTTCGAGCGCTCCACGGACGCCTCGGTGGAGGACGTACGGGCTGTCCTGGCCCGCACCATCAGCCCCGGCAACGAGGCGGGCATCAAGGTCTCCCGCCCCTCGGACGCGCTGGCCGCCAAGGCCGCCACCGACGAGGGCCTGACGACCCTGATGCTCGGCCTGGGCGCGGTGGCCCTCCTCGTCGGCGGTGTGGGCGTCGCCAACACCATGGTCATCTCCGTCCTGGAACGCCGCCAGGAGATCGGTCTGCGCCGCTCGCTGGGCGCGACCCGGGGCGCGATCCGGCTCCAGTTCCTGACCGAGTCGTTGCTGCTGTCGGCGCTGGGCGGGGCGACGGGCGCGCTGCTGGGCGCGGCGGCGACGTACGGCTTCGCGCGGGTCCAGGGGTGGACGGCGGTGGTCCCGCTCTGGTCCTTGGCGGGCGGCCTGGCCGCCACCCTCCTGATCGGCGTGGTCGCGGGCCTCTACCCGGCGATCCGCGCCTCCCGTCTCCACCCGACGGTGGCTCTGAACGCGACATGAGGCGGCGGCGTACGGGATGCCGTCTCCAGGCGGCGTCCCGTACGCCCCACTTGCCCCACGCCGAACGGGCTTGGGTGCGACGGTGCGACGACGTCATGACGGTTGCCCCGTTGCGGCGGTGTGTGGGGCGACCGTGCCGGTGATGAACCGGCGGAACTCGGTGCGCTTCGGGGAGAGCACGGCCCTCTCGTACGCCTCCCGTCGCGACGCGGCCGGTGTGAGGATGGCTGCCATGACATGGACGGCACCTCGAATCGAACGTACGACGGTCGACGGCGACCAGCTGAACGTCCCGAGCACCGCGGACGAGCGGGTCATGCTGGAAGGCTGGCTCCGGTGGCACCGCGAGACGCTGCTCACCAAGTGCGCCGGGCTGACTCCGGCACAGCTCGCCCGTACCGCCGCCGAGCCCTCCGGCCTCACCCTCCTCGGCCTCGTGCGGCACATGGCGGAGATCGAACGCTGGTGGTTCCGCCGGAGCTTCGCGGGTGAGCCGATCGGTGATGTCTTCACCGGTCCGGGCGACGGCGACGAGGGCATCGAAGGCGTCGAAGCCGCGCACGCCGAGCGCGACTTCGCCGCCTTCCGCGCAGAGATCGAGGCGTGCGAGGCCGCTGTGGCGGGGCGCGGCCTCGACGAGACCTTCGTGTCGGTCACCCGCGGTCGGATCGTCAGCCTGCGCTGGGTGTACCTGGTGATGATCCAGGAGTACGCCCGCCACAACGGCCACGCGGACCTGCTGCGCGAGCGGACCGACGGTGCCACGGGTGACTACCCCGCACCGGCATGACGGTGACCGGCCCCCACCGGGGGGACAGGCCACTCTTCGTCGACGAGGCGTACGGCGCCGCGCCTCAGCCGGCGTCCGCGTCGGGCGGATAGACGGCCGCGTAGGTCGACCGGAACAGGGCGTCGACTTCCTGGCCGCTGAGTCCCTGCGCCCGTGCCTGCTCCAGCCACTCGGCGAGCGATGTGCGCAAGGGGGAATCGGCGTCCGCCTGCGCCGGGGCGAGGGAGCGGGTGATGAAGGTGCCCGCTCCCTGCCGTACCTCGGCGAGGCCCGCGCGCTCCAGCTCGCGGTACGCCTTGAGGGTCGTGTTCGGGTTGACCTTGGTCTCCGCCGCGACCTGCGCTGCCGTGGGCAGCCGGTCGCCCTCCTCCAGGGCGCCCATCCGCAGCGCCTGTTCGACCTGTCGCACGATCTGGAGGTACGTTGCCACTCCGCTGCGTCTGTCGATGCGGAATACGACCACCGTCTTCACCTCCCGTTGGACTGCCGAAACAATATGCACCTGCGGTGCGGGTCCTAGAGGGGGCTCCGGGAGACCCGCCACAGGGTGAACGCGGTGAGTACCGCGGTGGCCGCGAGCAGGATGCCCGCCCCGGTCCACTGCATGGCCGGCATCTGGTCGTAACCGAGGTACTCGACGACGTTGTTGACGATGCCGTGCTCCTTGACGCAGGCGTCCGAGGCAGCCTCGGTGGTCTTGGCGCACAGACCCCAGCCGTAGAGATGGCCGTCGGCCGAGCCGATCCAGCGGTCCACCTCGTGCGACTCGCTCAGCCGTGCGGGGAGGTCGGTGGCGAGCGGATAGGTGACCATGCGCGACGGCGCGAGGTGTACGCGCAGCTCGCCCCAGACGATCTCGACGAACGCGGCGAAGACGAAGGTGACCGCCATGGACACGAGGACACGGCGCAGCAGCATGCCGATGGTGATGCCGGCGGCGGTCAGGAAGAGCCCCAACGTCGGGAGCACCGGGCCGGTGTTGTTGAAGACCGGCCCGTCCGGCCACAGACTGGGGAACACCGAACGGTAGGGCTTCCACCACCAGGTGAAGAACGCCGAGACCACCGCGCCGGACACGATCACGGCCCCGTAGCACCAGGCGAGCTTCACCGTCACCCAGCGGCGCCGGGACACGGACTGGGTGGTGATCAGCTGTGCGGTGCCGTGCTCCTGATCGCCCGAGATCAGCGTGGCGCCGAGGAAGACGGCGAGGATCACCGGCAGTGCGCTCAGGGCGGTTACGGTGAGGCTGAGCCCCGTCGAGTCGAACGTCGGCTGCGACAGCTGCTTGTCCGGCCAGCCGGCCGCTTCGAGCGCCTGGGACATCCTGCCGCGCTGGTAAGCGATCCAGATCGGGCCGAGGACCGTCACGGCGAGCAGAGAGAGCAGCGCGGCCCGGTGCTGGCGTACGACGAGCCAGTTCAGCCCGCGCAGCAGCCGGGGACGGGGCGTCCGGCCGGTCCGAGGGGTGTCGGTCAGGGTGGCGCTCATGAGGTGTGGATCCCTTCGGCCTCGACGCGGGCACCGGGTGTGAACAAGGGGGGCGCGTCCGACGAGCGGAGGTGCGCCAGCAGGACTTCCTCCAGGCTGGGTTCGGCGACCACCCAGTCGGCCGACAGCGGGCCGTTCGTTCGCACCAGCGCGTGGAACTGCCTGCCCTGGACACGCATTTCGATCACCGTGTGGGGGGCCAGCAGGTCGGCCGGGTTCCCGCCCGAGGCGAGTCCCGTCACCAGCGCGTGGGCGGGGACGAGTGCGTCCGCGTCACCCGCCATCCGGATCCTGCCGTCGGCGAGGACCAGCAGGTAGTCGCACATGTCCTCCAGCTCGGACAGCATGTGAGAGGACATCACCACGGTGGTGCCGCGCTCGACGGCCTCCGACATCAGGAGGGTGCTCATGTCGTGGCGGGCCACCGGATCGAGGTCGGACATCGGCTCGTCGAGCAGTAGCAGATCCGGCCGCTTGCCGAAGGCGAGCGCGAAAGCGACACGGGTGCGCTGACCGCCGGAGAGCGTGCCGACGCGGGCGTGCATCGGCACCTGGCCCGACCGTACGATCCGCTCCGCGGCGGTCATGTCCCAGCCGGGGTTGAGCTCGCTGCCCAGGCGCAGTGTCTCGGCCACGGTGAACCGCTTGAACAGCGGCTTGTCCTGCCCGAGGAACGCGAATCGCGGCATCACCGCGGGATCGTCCACCGGCACGCCGAAGATGCGGAGCTCACCCTCCGTCTGCCGGACCTGCCGCGTCGTGAGCCCCAACAGGGTGCTCTTCCCTGCCCCGTTGGGGCCGACGAGACCGCAGATCCGCCCGGCGGGCAGCCGGAACGAGCAGTCGCGCAGCGCCCAGCCGCGCCGGTAGCGCTTACCCAGGCCGCGGGCCTCCAGCGCCCAGGCGCCGGACGCGCCTCCCGGAGTGAATGCGTCTGCCATGCACTTCGCCTCAATTCCATTAGTCAATTAATGGAATCATGGTCTTGCCGAGGGGGGACTGTCAAGGAGGTGCCGCCGGGTCCGTGCGACCTGCGGCTCCGGGCTATCTGGAATGCGCCTGTTCGGGGTGTGGGGCGCTTTCGACCGGAAGAGTGCGCCCCTGGCACAAGGGCATGCCTTGTGCCAGGGGCGCGGTCAGGATGAGGCCGGCGTGCGGGTCAGCGCACGGCGTAGGCCTTGATCAGGGTCTGCTCGATCTTGCTGCCGTTGGCGTCCTGTGCCTTGACGCGCAGCGACACATAGCCCGATGCCGGGTTGCGGACGGACACCTTGTAGTGGCCGTCGGTCTTGGTCTTCACCGTCGCGGGGCTCCAGGTGGCACCGTCGTCGGTGGACGCCTCCACCTCGACCCCGTCGATGTCCGGGGTGGCGCCGGTCTGGAGCGCGAACGCCAGATCGAAGTTGTCGATGGCGCCACCGACGGCGGTGTTCTCCGCATCCAGGTTGAAGCCGTACTTCGGCCAGAGCAGCGCGAGGTTCTCCGTGCCGCTCGCCGGCCGGGCGGACTTGAACGTCCATGCGGTGCTGGTCTGCGCGGACAGCGGGAACCACGCCGGGCGCTGCGTGTCCAGGGTGATGCGGTAGTTCGCCGGGTCAGGGCTGACCGGCAGCGTGGTCGCCAAGAGTCGCGGCACCTCCTTGAGGAGCTTCCCGTCCTGGTATATCCGCACCGTCCGCTTGTCGGCGGCGTGTTCGAAGAAGCTGTGGTGCCCGGGTTCGCTGTCACTCATCTCCGGCACCGTGAGGGTGATGTTGTCACCCTCGCGGACCGCCTGGGTGTTCTCCGGTCCGGCCGGGCCGTTCGCCGCGCCCAGCCAGGTCTCCTCGTGCTGCTCGCCCGGCTGGTAGGTGCGGATTACGTCCCTCACATTGCGGATGGTGTCGGTGCGGTCCGGGTAGACCATGTGCCACCACCGCAACTCCTCCATCATCGGCCGCTTGCTGCCGGTGGAGTACCACTCCTCCCGGTCCACCGGCGCGTCGAAGAAGTCCGGGGTGCCGACGACGATGGAATCGTTCGGGCGGATCGCCAAGCTGACGTCGCCGATCATGGTGCCCTTGGTGCTGCGGTAGTGCGACTTCACCACGGCCGAGTTCTCCGCGGTGACCGCGTCGACGGGGTCGGCCGGAATCCTGCCGGGAACCATCGTCGCGATGTTGTACACCTGGGGAACGCCTGTGATCCCCTTCAGGACGATCTGCGTGGGACCGTCGGCCATCCGGCCGAAGAGCACCGCGCCCTCGTCCTGGGTGAGGGACCAGGCCGGGATGGCAGTGCCGGTGCTCTTCGCCACGCTGGTGCCGAAGGGGCCGGGCTTGTCGTTGACGAGGATCACTGCCTTCGCGCCGGCATCGGCCACTGCGGCGATCAGCTCGGCAGACTTCGTGTAGCTGAACGGGGTGCTCGCGCGGGTGACGACCGCGAGCTTGCCACGGAGGTCCTTGCCGGCCAGGTCCTCCGGCCGTGCCATGCCGGCGTCGACCGCCTGGAGTGTGCTGGTGCCGTACAGCCGGGCCGCATAGACCACTGGCTCAAGCGGGAGCGCCTGCCCGTTATAGGTCGCCCGGATCACCGGCGAGTGCCTGCGCTGCTGGAAGTGGAACTCGAACGTGCCGAGCTCCACCGGCTTGGTGGGCACCACATAGGAGTGGTCCCAGAGCGGGCTGAACGCGCCCTTCAGGAAGTCGATCCCCAGCTTGCCGGGGAGCCGCTGGCGGTACCCGAGCTTGGCGCCGTTCGTCGCCACGGACTCCTTGGGCGTGGCGACCTTGACCTCCTTGCCCAGCCGGGCATCCAGCGTGATCGTCCGATCCGCCTTCACTTCCACCACGGGCTCACCGGCGAGGGTGTAGTCCGTGACGCGGGACGAGGCCTCGTCCCTCGTGTGTACGACACCCATGACGGAGTAGCGTCCCAGCGGCACCGCGACAGTCTTGGTTCCGTCCTGGGGGAAGACCTGCTGGAAAGCCCCCGTGTCCAGGTTGAACACCGCAAGCTCGCCGGGCGCCGGGTTTCCGTGCCGGTCGATCGTGTCGACGGTGAGGTCGACGGTGGGCACCCCCTTCGTCGCACCGACGGTCGTGTGGATCGCGGTGCCGTCGGTCGCGGTGGCGGTGATGACACCGGTGTAGTCACCCAGGGCGCCGAGCTCGGGGTGGTAGGTCACCGTCACGCTCGCGGTGGAGTTCGCCGGGACCGTCACGCCGGTGGCGCTGAGCGTGAACGTGCCGTCCGGTGCGGGCCCGGTCTCCCCGGAAGAGGCCAGGCCGAGCGACAGCGTGGTGTCCGCCGCGGAGGTGTTCACGTAACTGACCGTCTTGGTGACCGGCGCGCTCTCGGCCGTCGACTTGCCCATGCTGACGACGGCGGGGCTGGAGTAGACCGTGGCGTCGATGGCCTTGGGCACGTCGACCCGGCCGCCACCCTGCTGGTAGGCGGTGTACGAACCCTGCTTGGCGGTGCCGACCAGCACCTGCTTGAGCCGGTCGGCGGTCCAGTCCGGATGGCGCTGGGCCAGGATCGCCGCGGCGCCGGCCACATGCGGCGTGGCCATCGAGGTGCCGTTGGCCGCGGTGTAGTTGGCGTCGACCGCGGTACCCATCGAGGTGCCGGCGGCGCGCGCGGCGACGATGCCCACGCCCGGCGCGGTGATCTCCGGCTTGACCGTGAAGGTGTCCTTGAGCGGTCCGCGGCTGGAGAAGTTCGCGAGCTGGTCCTGCTTGGACACCGCGCCGACGGTCAGCGCGGCGTCGGCGGCACCCGGCGAGCCCACGGTCGACTTGCCCGGGCCCGTGTTGCCGGCCGCGATGACGAACAGCGCGCCGGAGGACACGGTGAGCTGGTTGACGGCCTCGCTGATCGGGTCGGTGCCGTCACTGGGGGCCTGCGAGCCCAGGCTCATGCTGACGACGTCCGCACCCTGGGACACCGCCCACTCCATGCCGGCGATAACCCCCGACTGGGGGCCCTCACCGGCATTGTTGAGCACCTTGCCGACGTACACGTCGGCGCCCGGCGCCACACCCTTGAACTTGCCGCCCGACGCGGCACCCGAGCCGGCGATGGTCGAGGCGACATGCGTGCCGTGACCGTGGTGGTCGACCGCGTCGGGGTCGCCGGTGAAGTTCTGCGTCTGCTTCACCCGCCCCGCCACATCAGGGTGGTTGGGGTCGACACCGGTGTCGAGGACGGCCACCTTGGTGCCGGTGCCGTCGTAGCCCTTCGCCCACGCCTCCGGTGCGCCGATCTGCGGCACACTCTGATCCAGCGTCACCTGCACGGGCCGGTCGAGCCAGAGCTTCTTGATGCCATCGGCAAGCTTCGGTGCCTTCGTCGCGGCGGCGCTGTCGTCGTCGACCGCCTCCCAGAACGTCGCCGCCTTCTTCTTGCTCGCGCGCAGCGCCACCGCGTTGGCGCTGGGCAGCTCGTCGGCCTTCACCGAACCGGCCGGCGCGGCCTGCTTGAGCGCCTTGCCCGCCTTGCCCGGCGCGCCCGCGAAGGTCGCCATCAGCGGCACGGTGGGGCGGTGCGCGTCGTCGTAGCCGTACTCGACCAGCTTGGTGACATTGAACAGCTCGCGGTCGAGCTCGTTCGCGGCAAGGTACGGCTGTGCCTTGTCGGGGATGACATAGAGCTCGTCGCCCACCTTGATGGTGGAGAACGCCGCCGGGGTGCCGTCGGGCGCGGGCTCGACCGTCGCCGCCTGGAGGCCGTTGGCGTGGCGCTCCAGCGTCACGACCTCGCCCGTGACGAGGGTGAGCGTGTGTGTGGCGACAACCGGGCCGTTCTGCTGCGGCTGGGTCGCCCGGGTGGCCGGCGTTTCGGCGGCGGCGATGGCGGGGATGCCGAGCGTCCCGGCCACACAGGCGGTGGCCAGCAGCGCCGTGAGTACCCGGTGTGAGCGGTGCGGCAAGCGCCGGAGTATGGGGATGGACAGGTGGGGCGGGAACCTGGTTGCCCCAGCCGGTGGTGACTGTCTCATACGGCAATAACCTTTTCTGAGGGGAGAATGCGCGCTAGTGCCGCGCGGTCGCGGGGATTTGTCATCGCGCCGAGCGGCTGCGATGAATGTGGTTGGTGCCAACCAGTGCTGCTCCAGGCCGATCGGTGGCGCAGCGCCGGGCGGCGAACGGCGCGTTCCGCTGCTGCGGCAGTGACCTGGCACCGGTCGGTCGGCCTGCGGGGTTCGCCCCGGAACCCGGCCTCGTCGGGAAACCAGGAGGGCTGGGCCGGTCGAGGCGATCCGTCAGATTCGACCGTGCGCCAGAAACCCTCCGGACGCGGGGGGATGAGAGGCGACAGGCGGACGTATCGATTCCATGCCGCTGAGTGTTGTTCACGTACCGGCCACCGGACGACTGGGCAGATGACCCAATTTTGCTGCCGCGCCCGCCTAACGGTGCGCGCCGGCCAAGCTGTCGACGACGACGCCGGCTTCGACGACCTTCACGGCCAGCGCAGTCCGGGACGACACCTCAAGTTTGCGCATCGCTCCTTCCACGTGCCGCGCGACCGTCTTCGGCGACAGGATGAGGACACCGGCGATCTCCCGGTTGGTCCGGCCTCCGACGAGCAGCCGGACCACGTCGAGCTCCCGGGGAGACAGCTGATCGCCGTAGCTTCGCCGTCCACCGCGCCACGACGGACGCTTCACCCCGACACCGTATCCACGCAGTGTGTGCATGACGCGCTCGGCGTCGCCACGAGCGCCGAGGGTGGACAATCCCTGGAAGATTTCCGTAAAGAGGGAGAGAGCCGCATCGGACTGGTCCGCACATAGCAGACAACGGGCCTGTCGCTCACGGCTGAGCAGGGCGTCGTACGGCCGCGGAAGGCCCTGCCACGCGTCGGCCGCACGCGCGAACAGTTCGGCGGCGCTGAGGGGATCGCCTTGATGCTGGGCCAGAATCGCCCTGCAGGCCGACAAGGCGGCGTGCGGGCCAGGTGCGCGGCGATCGCGCACTCCCGCTGCGAAAGCGTCGACCAGGTCGCCGGCTTCGTCGGCGCGGCCGGCCATGAGCAGCGCCTCGGCCCGGACCGGGGCGAGTTCGGTGGCCCAGATCCAGGTGCCCTTGCGTTCCAGAAACCGGATCGGCTCGTCGGTCAGCTGCAGTACGTCGTCGATCCGCCCGGCGCCGAGCCGGAGCCTGGCCAGGGCGCCGGCAGGTTCGATGGAGTACTCCGCACCGCCATGTCGGTCCGCCTGTTCAAGGACGAGCCGCAGGCACTCGTCCGCTCTGTCCTGGTCACCGCGGGCCGCATACAGCAAGCCGGTGACCATGGCCGGCGCCAGGCGACTCACCGGCTGCAGGAGTTCCTCGTCACCGGCCAGCAAGCCGGCCCGGTCGGCCAGCCCGTCCCAGTCTCCGGTGAGCCAGTCGAGGTGAGCCAGCGTTACCTGCCCGAGCCTACGATGCTTCCGGTACTGATACGTGTCGGCCAGCCCTACGGCCAGCGTGAGCAAACGCCTCGCCTCCGGGTACCTCCCCCAGATCAGCGCCATGTGCCCGACGTTGATTTGGCCGACCGTGATCTGCTGCCTCTCCGCGGCGGTGGACGCGTCATCGCCGATCAACGCCGCCTCCGCCCACCCCTCCTCCTCACCGAGCAGCAAAAGTCCGCTCGCCCGTCCGACCCGGATGCTCAGCCGGTCCCCCGGCGTCATCGAGACCGGCATCTGCGCAACGCGCCGCAGCCACCTGAGGTGTTCGGCCGCCGGTGTCGTCGTCCCGTACGGCAGGCCGAGAAACACCATTGCGCGGGCTTCTTTCACCGGGTCGTGCCCGAGGTCGGGCAGTGCCCGTTCCATCTCGATCCGGGACTGCTCGAACGCCTCCGTCTGCTGCAGTAGCCGGGCGATGTGGAAGCGGATTTCCGCCGCCTCGCTCGGCGCCGCCTCACCGGTGTCCAGCACGAGGCGGAGAGCGTCCATCAGTTCGCGGTAGCGTTCGTGCCCGCTGAGCAGACCGAACGGAACCTTGCCGGTCAGCCGGACCACGTCGGCGGGCGGCAGGTCGGCGTTGGTGAGCAGATCGTGCAGCAGGATGACCGCCGTCGCATCGTCACCCGAGGCGAGGGCGAGGTCGGCAGACTGTTCCGCGTACCGGCACCAAGCAGTCGTGTCGCCGGCCTCCCGGAAGTGGCGCGCCAGCTGGGCGACCGGGGGCGTGGTGACGCTTTCGAGGACGTGCGCGGCGCGCAGGTGCATCGCCCTCCGCTGCGGCACGGGAATCGCCTCGTACACCGCGCGGCACGCCAGCTTGTGCCGGAACGAGACCAGCCCGCTGGGGTCCTCCGTCAGCAGCCCTGAACCCACCGCCTCCGCCAGGCCCGCCAGCCTGCTCGCCGGATCGCCTTCCGGAGCCATCACCTCGACGACGGCGTCCTCGGGGGCGGGGTCGGTGAGTACGGCGGCCGCGCGCAACGCCGCCTGCGCCGCCGGGCCGAGCCGTGCGCCGCGTTCCAGTACGACGTCCCGCACCGTCGGCGGTACGTCGATCTCACTCAGTCGCTGCCGCGCCCAGGAATCGCCCCGCGGGGTCATGTCAGCGCGGTTCCACATCAGCCGGACGGTCTCCTCGACCGCGAGCGGAAGCCCGTCGATCCGCTCGTGCAGGATGGTCGCGAACTCGTCGGAAACCCGTTCTCCACCCAGCATCGAGGACACCATCTCGGCAGTCCCGGGGACATCCAACGGCTCCAACGACAGCCGCAGCCGCGCCGCTCCCGCCGGTTGCCGCGACGACAACCGCAGCAGCAGGGAGTCCGGAGCGATTTCCTCCGGGCGGTAGCTCACGAGCAGACTGATGCGTTGCTGCGGACGGGATGCCAGGAACAGCAGAAACTCCAGGGTGGCCTCATCTGCCCAGTGCACGTCCTCAACCGCGAGCAACCCGATCTCGAGCCGTTCGAGGAGCTCCTCGATGGCCCGGAACAGCCGGTGTCGTGCCGCTGCCGCGTCTTCGGCAGGGTCGGGTGTGGGCGGCAACGCTGATGCCCACTCGGGGAACAACGGCCGGAGCGCCCCCGCCAGCCCGCTCAGGCCGAGCCGGGCGACATCCTCGGTCGCCGGTCGGATCGCGTCCACCACCGGCCCGAGCGTAAAGGGCTGTCGAACAGCCGGGCAGGCCGCCAGCAGCACCCGCTGCCGGGCCGGGGCATGCGCCGCGAGCAGTTCCTGGATCAGTCGGCTCTTACCGATCCCGGCCTCGCCCTCGATCAGCACGACCACCGGCGGGTCGGACAACGCCGCTCTCAGAGCGGCGAGTTCGCGCTCGCGTCCGACCAAACCGGGTGATGCGATCGCCAGTAGGCTGCGTGTGTCGGAATCGCTGGTAGACATGCGCCCCACTGTGGGAGACAGACGACGGCGTGCCCGAACCGTCGTCTTCCGTGAACAATATGACCAGAGGTTACAAGGCGGGGTGGCAGGGGGATAGGCCAGGTTCAAGGCGTGGTGCCGAAGGCGATACCTGTGGAGTTCCAGGGCTGGGGTTTGTGCTGCCGTCGCGCCCGCCCGGGGGCAGAGAACTCCGTGTCACTTGCCTCAGACTCACATCGGTCCGCTCCGCCGCCGTGGCGCTACGGACCGGCGGGACGCCGCACCGGTACCGCGTTCTTGCACCGTGCGCGGTCTTTGACGGCCGGTTTCCCGGAAGCGGCGTCACGTGCTGTGCCTAAGCTCAGCAGTTGTCACCCCGGCAGAGTTGACGGAAAAGGCAGGCGGAGCAGCCTGACTCGCCGAACTCCTTGAGCGCCGGCGTCGGGTCGGTCAGCAACCGATTAGCCAGTCGGCAGATCCCGCTGCGGAACACTCGTCCGCAGCCGGTACAGGATCCCGTTGGTCACCTCCGGTGCCTCTTGCGCCGCCTGCCTGAGAGCCGAGGACTCTCCGTATCGGCTCTCGACGGCTTGGGGATGAGGAACGACATCGCGATGGCGGCGGGCGAACCAGCCACCCCCAACCGGGGTCGGTCTACCAGATGTCCACTACCTCGGCGAGCTCAACCTGGCCGAGGAGTTGCTCGCCGGGAACCTGCCGCAGCCGGGCCATCCTGAGGCACGGTCACTTCGACACGACGATGTCGGTTCACACCCACGCCGCGCTACAGGCGCGGCGCGAGGCCCTTGACAGGGTAAGGGCACTGCTTGCGGCTGATGGGAGCGATGCCGGATCGTGAGAAAGGGGCGTTTCGGCCTCGGTGACGGCGGAGGGGAGACGGTTGGCCAGCAAAGATGCTTGTATGGGGGCGCCGAGTTGGGTGCCTGCTTAACAGCCTTCAGGAACTGATGTCGGCAACTGGTTTCGCGACCGGCCCGGATAGCCCCTGACCTGTAAGAAGACGGACTCATCATGAAGATCCTGATCAGTGCGGACATGGAAGGCGCCACCGGCGTCACCTGGCCGGCCGATGTGCTGCCGGGCACCCCCCAATGGGAGCGGTGCCGTGCCCTGTTCACCTCCGATGTGAACGCGGCGGCGCTCGGCTTCTACGACGGCGGCGCCGACGAGGTGCTCATCAACGAGGCTCACTGGTCCATGCGCAACCTCCTGCTGGAGCGGCTCGACGACCGGGTGCAGATGCTCACCGGCAGACACAAGTCCCTCTCCATGGTCGAAGGCATCCAGCACGGCGACGTCGATGCCATCGCCTTCGTCGGCTACCACACCGGCGCCGGTGCCGAGGGGGTCCTCGCCCACACCTACCTGGCGAACTCCATCACCGGGGTCTGGCTCAACGGCGCCCGGGCCAGCGAGGGGCTGCTGAACGCGCATGTCGTGGCCGAGTACGGCGTACCCGTCGTCCTCGTCACGGGCGACGACCTGACCTGCGTGGACGCGGACGGGTACGCCCCCGCCGCCCGCAAGGTCGCCGTGAAGGACCACGTTTCGCGGTACGCGGCGGTGTGCCGCACCCCGGCCCGTACCGCCGCTGACATCCGTGCCGCGGCCAAGGACGCGACCGCGCTGGCCGTCCGGCACACCCCGGTGGAGGGCGGCCCCTTCACCATTGAGCTGGAGTTCGACGCCGAGCACCTGGCCGCGGCGGCCACCGTCGTCCCCGGCGTGGCGCCCAGCGGCGAACGGCGCGTGGCCTACACCAGCGCGACGATGTACGAAGGTATCCGCACGTTCAAGGCGGTGACGACGATCGTGTCGTCCGCCGTGGAGGAACAGTATGGCTGAGGCGACCCACCCCCAGGAGAGCGCCGAGAGCGCCGAGAGCGTCGACCGGCAGGCGCTCGACGAATCGGTGACGTTCACCTCCGAACTGATCAGGATCGACACCACCAACCGCGGCGGCGGCGACTGCCGGGAGCGCCCGGCCGCCGAGTACGTCGCCGAGCGGCTGGCCGCCGCCGGACTGGAACCCGCCCTGCTGGAGCGCACCCCCGGGCGCACCAATGTGGTGGCCCGGATCGAGGGCACCGACCCGTCCGCCGACGCCCTGCTCGTACACGGCCATCTCGACGTCGTCCCGGCCGAGGCCGACGACTGGTCCGTGCACCCGTTCTCCGGGGAGGTCCGCGACGGCGTCGTCTGGGGGCGCGGCGCCATCGACATGAAGAACATGGACGCGATGGTCCTGGCCGTCGTACGGGCCTGGGCGCGCGCCGGTGTCCGCCCCCGCCGCGACATCGTGATCGCGTACACCGCCGACGAGGAGGCCAGCGCCGAGGACGGCTCGGGTTTCCTCGCCGACCGGCACGCCGCACTCTTCGAAGGGTGCACGGAGGGCATCAGTGAATCCGGCGCCTTCACCTTCCACGCCGGACCGGACATGCCGCTCTACCCGATCGCCGCCGGCGAGCGCGGCACCGCCTGGCTGAAGCTCACCGCACACGGCAAGGCCGGGCACGGCTCCAAGGTCAACAAGGCCAACGCGGTCAGCACGCTCGCCGCGGCCGTTGCCCGGATCGGCGCGCACGAATGGCCCGTCCGGCTCACCCCGACGGTCCGCGCCGCGCTCACCGAGCTCGCCGCCCTGCACGGCATCCACCCCGACCTCGACGCCCCCGGCTTCGACGTCGACGAGCTGCTCGGCAAGCTCGGGCCGGCCGCCGACCTGGTCGCACCGACCGTCCGCAACAGCTCCAACCCGACCATGCTGGAGGCCGGGTACAAGGTCAACGTCATCCCCGGCCACGCCACCGCCTTCATCGACGGCCGGATGGTCCCCGGTGGCGAGGACGAGTTCCACGCCACCCTGGACCGGCTGACCGGACCCGACGTCGACTGGGAGTTCCACCACCGCGAGGTCCCGCTGCAGGCCCCCGTCGACTCGCCGACCTTCGCGAAGCTGCGCGCCGCGATCGAACGTTTCGACCCGGACGGCCACGTCGTGCCGTACTGCATGTCGGGCGGTACGGACGCCAAGCAGTTCTCCCGGCTCGGCATCACCGGCTACGGTTTCTCACCGCTGAAGCTGCCCGTCGGCTTCGACTACCAGGCGCTGTTCCACGGCGTCGACGAACGCGTCCCCGTCGACGCACTGCACTTCGGTGTCCGCGTCCTCGACCACTATCTGCGCACGGCCTGACCCGGAACGGGGGGAATCGAACATGGTGTCCACAGGGCCCTACGGAACGTGGCCTTCGCCGATCGACGCGCGGCTGGCCGCCTCGCACGACGGCCGTCCGGAATACGTCGGCGTGGTCGGCGACGAGGTGTGGTGGACGGAGCCGCGCCCGGCCGAGGCGGGCCGCCGCGCCCTGATCCGCCGCCGCGCGGACGGGACCGGTGACAGCGTCCTGCCTGCTCCGTGGAACGTACGGAGCCGGGTCATCGAATACGGCGGACAGCCCTGGGCCGGGGCCGAACGCGCCGAGGGCGGACCACTGATCGTCTTCGTCCACTTCGCCGACCAGCGGCTGTACGCCTATGCCCCCGACGAACCCGGCGAGCCCCGGCCGCTCACCCCGGTCTCGTCCGTTGGCGGCGGGCTGCGGTGGGTCGACCCGCAGCTCCACCTCGACCGGGGCGAAGTATGGTGCGTCCTGGAGGAGTTCACCGGCGAGCGGCCCACCGACCTGCGCCGGGTGATCGCCGCCGTACCACTGAACGGCTCGGCCGCCGAGGACCGTTCCGCGGTACGCGAACTCACCGACGACAGCCACCGGTTCGTCACCGGGCCGAGGCTCTCGCCCGACGGGCGGCGGGCCGCCTGGCTCGCCTGGGACCATCCGCGCATGCCGTGGGACGGCACCGAAGTGATGCTCGCGGACGTCGCCGAGGACGGTACGTTCCAGCACACCTGGAGCTTCGGCGGCGGCCCCGAGGAATCGGTGCCGCAGATCGAATGGGACGCCGACGGGCGGCTTCTCTTCGCCAGTGACCGCAGCGGCTGGTGGAACCTGTACCGTGCCGACCCGCACCGGGGCGCGGTCGCGCTCTGCCCCCGGGAGCAGGAGTTCGCCGGACCGCTGTGGAAGATCGGCCTCAGCTGGTTCCGGCCGCTGGAGAACGGCCTGATCGCCACCGTCCACGGCAGGGGCACCACCACGCTCGGCATCCTCGACCCGGCGACCGGTGACCTCGCCGACGTCGCCGGCCCCTGGACCGAATGGGCCGAGTCGCTCACCGTGCACGGCAGTCGGGTCTACGGCATCGCCGCGAGCCCGTACAGCGCCTACGAGGTCGTCGAGCTGGACACCGCGACCGGCCGCACCCGGATCATCGGCACACCGCACGAGGACGCCGTCGACCCCGCGTACTACCCGCGGCCCGAGAACCGCACCTTCACCGGGCCCGACGGCCGGGAGATCCACGCGCACATCTACCCGCCCCGCAATCCCGACCGGGCCGGCCCCGACGGTGAACTGCCGCCCTACGTGGTCTGGGCGCACGGCGGCCCCACCGGCCATGCCGCACTCGTACTCGACCTGGAGATCGCCTACTTCACCTCGCGCGGCATCGGCGTCGCCGAAGTGAACTACGGCGGTTCCACCGGCTACGGCAGGGGCTATCGCAACCGGCTGCGCGAACAGTGGGGCGTCGTCGACGTCGAGGACTGCGCCGCCGTCGCCCGGGCGCTGGCCGCCGAGGGCACGGCCGACCCGCGGCGGCTCGCCATCCGGGGCGGCAGCGCCGGCGGCTGGACCACCGCGGCCTCGCTGACCGGCACCGACGTCTACGCCTGCGGCACGATCATCTACCCCATTCTCGACCTGACCGGCTGGGGCACCGACGAGACCCATGACTTCGAGTCGCAGTATCTGGAGTCCCTCGTGGGCCCCCTCGCCGATGTCCCGGACCGCTACCGCGAACGGTCGCCGGTCAGCCGTACCGACCGGCTGACCACCCCCTTCCTCCTGCTCCAGGGGCTGGACGATCCGATCTGCCCGCCCGTCCAGTGCGAGCGGTTCCTGGCCGAGATCGAGGGGCGCGGTGTCCCGCACGCGTACCTCACCTTCGAGGGGGAGGGGCACGGATTCCGGCGCGCCGATACGATGATCCGTGCCCTGGAGGCCGAACTCTCCCTGTACGGGCAGACGTTCGGCATCGATTGCCCGGACGTACCGCGACTGGAGCTGAAGAAGTGACCCTCGCACCCCTGACCCGCCCCGCCCGGCTGCGTCCCGGTGCCAGGATCGCCGTCGTGGCACCGAGCGGGCCGGTGCCCGCGGACCGTCTGGAGGCGGGCCTCGACGTACTGCGGAGTTGGGGCCTGGACCCCGTCGAGACTCCTCATGTGCGCGACGTCCACCCGGAGTTGGAATACCTCGGCGGTACGGACGAGGCGCGCGCCCGGGATCTCCAGGAAGCCTGGTGCGATCCGTCCGTCGACGCGGTGATCTGCGCCCGTGGCGGGTACGGCGCGCACCGCATGGTCGACCTGGTCGACTGGGCGGCGATGCGCGCGGCCGGACCCAAGGTGTTCATCGGCTACAGCGACATCACCGTGCTCCACGAGGCGTTCGCCCGGCGCATGGGGCTCGCCACGCTGCACGGTCCGATGGCCGGCGCCGAAACCTTCCTCAAGGACCCGGACACGCAGGAGTCCCTGCGGGCCACCCTGTTCGAGCCCGAGACGGTACGGACCCTCGGCCTGCCCACGGCGCGGGCGCTGGTACCGGGCCGGGCCCGCGGCATCACCTACGGCGGCTGTGTGAGTCTGCTCGCCGCCGACCTGGGCACCCCGCACGCCCGCACGTCGGCCCGGGGAGGGCTGCTCGTGATCGAGGACACCACCGAGGACCCGTACAGCATCGACCGCGTCCTCACCCAGCTGCTGAGGGCCGGCGCGCTCGCCGGGACAGCCGGGGTGGCCTGCGGTTCCTGGGCCGGCTGCGGCCCGTACGAGGGCGTGCGGGCGGTCCTCGCCGACCGGCTCGGGCCCCTGGGCGTACCCGTCGTCGAGGAGCTGGGCTTCGGGCACGGGCCGACGGCGCTGACGATTCCGCTCGGCGTGCCCGCCGTGCTGGACGCGCCGGCCGACGGCGGCCCCGCGACGCTCACGATCGAGGGGTCCGCGCTGGTCTGAACGGGGGGCACAGCGGCGGGCAGGTATCCGGTGAACTCGACCTGGGCCAGGGTAATCTGGAGACCAGCTACGTGGGACAGCACGTCCTCGCCTGGTTCAACCGCTACCTCCAGCACAAGAAGAGCACCGACACCGGGCCCGAGTTCGCCTACTAACGCGACTGGAGGAGTGGCCACGGCACCGCGGCCGCCGTGCCGGCCCTGAACCGGAAGAGGTACCTCTCCGGCGACGGCAAGTTCATAGCGGGCGACAGCGCGTACTTGGGCAACCGCGGCATCAAGCCGGTCGCGGTGTTCAGCGCCCCCGAGGACACCGGTGTGCTGGAGCTGCCGGTGGTCGGCGAGCCGGGGAAGTGAGGAGCGCGCGACGGGCCGACCGCCCCCTAAGCTGGCCGGATGTCTGCATTCGACTATCTGGCCGAGGGGCGCCGTGTGGCGATCCGCGCCTACACCCCGGCGGATGCCGAAGAGTTCACCACGCGGGCGAGGGAGAGCCGGGGCGTACACCGCCCCTGGCTCTTCCCGCCCGAGGACGTCCGTGCGTACGCCACCTACGCGGGACGGCTGATCGACGACCCGACCAAGGCGGGCTTCCTGGTCTGCGAACCGGAACGTGAACGCGAACGCGAACGGGAAGCCGGCAAGGGCAGGGCCGGAGAGGGCGGGGGCGGCGGTGGGATCGCGGGGTTCATCAACATCAACAACATCGTCCACGGCGGGTTCCGCTGCGGCGCGCTCGGATACGGGGCCTTCGCCCACACGGTGGGGCGCGGTCTGATGAGCGAAGGACTGGCACTGGTTATGCGGTACGCCTTCGGGCCGCTCGGCCTGCACCGGCTCGAAGCCAACATCCAGCCCGCCAACGAGGAGTCGATCGCCCTCGTCCGGCGGGCCGGATTCCGCCTCGAAGGGTTCTCGCCGGACTTCCTCTTCATCGACGGAGCCTGGCGCGACCACGAGCGGTGGGCGATCACGGCCGAGATGCTGAGCTAGGGCCGGGGCCTGCGGGGCATCGAGCAGGCCGGCCGGCTGAGTCGACCGGCCGGCCGACCGACCGACCGACCGGCCGGATCGGATCGGCCGGCCGTGTTGGTTGTCCGGATCGGATCGGCCGCGCGGTTCAGCAGTGGCCGGGCCTGGCGTACACGGTGATGCGCGCCTGCGTGACCGTCCGGCTCGCGCACTGCTCGAAGTACGCGTCGAGGGTGGCGCGCTTGACCGCCTCGCGCGCGCTCGCGTCCAGGGGCTGGCCCTCCGGGTCGCGCACCGCGATGACGCGAGTGCTGGTCAGGATGCGCTCGCGGATCCGCTCCGGCGGAAACTCACGGCCGAACAGCGTGTTGGACGCCACGGGGGTCCGCTCCAGGGCGAGGTCGGACAGCGCCACGAAGGAGTCCGGCCGGGCCAGCGTCCACACGCGTCTGCGCGACGGCATGAACAGCAACCCGTCCCCGGGCCCGGCGATGTCCTGGACCGCCCGGGCGATCGCCACCGCGTCGTTCTCGCGGCTCCCCGGCTTCCGCAGCGCGGTGCTCACGGGGACGAGGGTGGCGAGCAGCGCGACCATTGCCAGAGCACATGTCACACGTCGCACGGTTCCCGCGTCGCGCGCCGACAGCCGTAGCCGGAGACGGTCGAGCCCCGCGCCCGCCAGGAGCGCGAAGCCGATGGCGGAGGCCAGGATGTACCGGTCCACGTACAACGGATGCAACGGGCTCGTCAGTATGAGCAGCGTGGTGGGCAGGATCAGCAGCGGGAGCGCGAGCCCGGGCAAAGTGACCGGTCCGCGCGAGCGGCCGGTGGAGCGGGCGAGGACGAGGCCCAGCAGGGCTGTCACGACGAAGCCCAGCACCTCCCCGGCGTCCGGCGGGCCGATCCAGTCCACCTGCGCCGACTGCGTGGTGCTGAAGACGGCGATCGGGAGGAGCCCGGCGAGGACCCCGCCCGCCGTGATGGTCCACGCCCGTCTCATCGGCCGCACCGAACGCGTCCCGAAGACGGTCACGCCGTGGCCCAGAAGTATCAGTACGGCGAACTCGTGGAGCAGACAGGCCGTCAGCATGACAACGCCATATGTCACCCATCCCCGTGCCCAGCCCTGCATCCGTGCCCGTCTGCGCCCCCGTGCCCGCCCCTTGTCCGGTCCTTCCGGCCGGGAGAGGTTGCTGACGAGAAGACAACTGGCCCATGTGATCAGCGCGCAGATCAGCGCGTAGGACCGGCCTTCCTGCGCGTACCGCTGTATCGGCGGAAGCATCGGGAGGACGAGGCCCGCCAGCAGTCCGGTCCAGGTCCCGCCGAGGCGTTGTCCGAGCCGTACGATGCCGACCGCAGCCGCGGCGACCGCCAGTACCGAGGGCAGCCGCAGTGCCACGAGTCCGCCGTCCCAGAGGCCGAACACGCCGCGCATGATCAGGTAGTAGAGGCCGTGCACGACGTCGACGTGACCCAGGGTGTGCCATATCTGAGGCACATTCCGGTGTGACATGGCATAGGTGACCGCCTCGTCTCCCCACAGGGTGTTCTGGCGACGGATTCCCCAGAACCCGACGAGCAGGGCGACGAGACCGGGGGTCCACGAGGCCGCCCGGCGCAGGGCTCTCCGGGGCGGTGGCGGTGGCCGGTGATGTTCCGTTCGCGAAGCGACGGCGGGTGCGGGGTGCTGGATGAGAGGGATGACGTGCTCCGTCCCGAGTGGGTCTCTCGCTCGGTCGATCGTCCGCCGTGTCGATGGGCAGCCCCCGCAGGCAGCGCCCATCAATTTTGTTCGCGCTGCTCAACGCCGTCGCGCGGAGAATTCGACGCCGCATCGCGTGAGCGGCGGGTTCACGCTCCCGGAACGTACCGCTGCCCGTATGGCGGGCGCAGCTGCCCGATCCGGCGTATGGGCCCCGTGCCGAGCCGCCGGGTACACCCCACTGGCCGAAGCTGGATTGGGCAAGTCTTTGCCCATGGCCGATTCGGGTTGCCTCCGCGACGCGTGCGCCCGCCGGGTACGGGATGCGGGTCTCTGCACTCCGTACAGGAAGGGGAAAACGGCGGCCGAAAGTATCGGGAGTCCGTCGCCGGCGAGTTGACGATCGTGTTGACCGAACGCAAGCGCAGGCACAGGCTCGATATATAGCTGCTAAATACAACTGGTTCTGCCGGGCCTTCGCCTTCGGCATGCCGCCCGAGCGACGGCACCGTGCGTACGACCGCTTCCCGGCCGGGACCGAATCGGAAGGACGCGTATGTGTGGCATCGTCGGCTGGGTCTCCTTCGACCGCGATCTGCGGGGCGCCGCGGAAGCCGCGACCCTGGACGCGATGACGGAGACCATGGCCTGCCGGGGCCCGGACGACCGGGGGACCTGGACCGCCGAGCATGCGGGGCTCGGACACCGCCGGCTCGCGATCATCGACCTGCCCGGCGGACGCCAGCCCATGACCGTCTCCACCCCCGAGGGCGACGTCGCCCTCGTCTACTCCGGTGAGGCGTACAACTTCACCGAACTGCGCACCGAACTGGCCGCCCGCGGGCACCGCTTCCTCACCGACTCGGACACCGAGGTCGTGCTGCACGGCTACCTGGAGTGGGGCGAGTCCGTCGCCGAACGGCTCAACGGCATGTACGCCTTCGCCGTCTGGGACAGCCGCCACGACAAGCTCGTCATGATCCGCGACCGGATGGGCGTCAAGCCCTTCTACTACTGGCCGACGCCCGACGGAGTGCTCTTCGGCTCGGAGCCCAAAGCCATCCTCGCCAACCCGCTGTCCCGGCCCCGGGTGACCCTGGACGGGCTCCGGGAGCTCTTCAGCCTCGTCAAGAACCCCGGACACGCCGTCTGGGACGGCATGTACGAGGTGGAGCCCGGCACGGTGCTCACCGTCGACCGCGGCGGTGTGCGCCGACACGTCTACTGGCGGCTGGAGACCCGTCCGCACTCCGACGACCGGGACACCTCGATCGCCACCGTACGGTCACTGCTCGACGACATCGTGCGCCGCCAGCTGATCTCCGACGTGCCCCGCTGCATCCTGCTCTCCGGCGGCCTCGACTCCTCCGCGGTCACCTCCCTCGCCGCCCGGCAGCTCGCCAGGGCCGGTGAGAAGGTACGCACCTTCGCCGTCGACTTCGTCGGGCGCACCGAGAACTTCGTCGCCGACGAACTGCGCACCACCCCCGACACGCCGTTCGTCCACGCCGTGGCCGAGCGGGCCGGCACCATCCACCGCGACATCGTGCTCGATCCGGACGCCCTCGCCGACCCCGATGTGCGCGCCCGGATGATCCGGGCCCGGGACATCCCCATGGGCCTCGGCGACATGGACGCCTCGCTCTATCTGCTCTTCCGGGCCATCCGCGAACACTCGACGGTCGCGCTGTCCGGCGAGTCCGCCGACGAGGTCTTCGGCGGCTACCTCCAGTTCTTCGACGAGGAGGCGCGGAGCGCCGACACCTTCCCCTGGCTGGTCCGGTTCACCGAGCACTTCGGCGAGGACGCGGGCGTGCTCCGCGACGAAGTGAACCAGGCCCTCGACCTGGAGAAGTACATCCGCGAGAGCTACGAATCCGCGGTCGCCGGCATCGAACGGCTCACCGGCGAGAGCGACTTCGAGTACCGCATGCGCCGGATCTGCCACCTCCACCTGACCCGGTTCGTACGCGTGCTGCTCGACCGCAAGGACCGCGCGAGCATGGCCGTCGGTCTGGAGGTCCGGGTGCCGTTCTGCGACCACCGGCTCGTCGAGTACGTCTACAACACCCCCTGGGCCCTGAAGTCCTTCGACGGCAGGGAGAAGAGCCTGCTGCGCGAGGCCACCGCCGATCTGTTGCCCCGTTCCGTGTACGAGCGGACCAAGAGCCCCTATCCGTCGACCCAGGACCCGAAGTACGCCGTCGCCCTCCAGGAGCACGCCCGCACCCTGCTCGCGAGCCCCGGCCACCGGGTCTTCGACCTCGTCGACCGCGACCGGCTGCGCAGGGTGGCCGAACACGACGCGCCCGGGATCACCTCGGCGTCCCGACGCGGGCTGGAACGCACCCTGGACCTCGCGATGTGGCTGGACATGTACGAGCCGGAGCTCGACCTCGGCTGAGCGGGCTGCAGGCGGCGGGGCGCGCGATGGCCGCCCCGCCGCTCACCGCCCCTTGTAATTGATCTTCATGGTGTCCATGTCCGTTGCCTTGGACCGGAGTTCGCCATGACCGTAACCCTGGTTCCGCAGCAGGGTCTCGGCCCGGTCCTCGGCGATCGCGGACGCCATCTCCTCGCCGTCCTCGGCGTCCGACACGACCACGAACCGGAAGCTGAAGTGCTTGAGCACCCGGTCATACGTCAGCGAGCCCTCCTCGGTGAACTGCATCGCGCTCAGGCCGTGCTCGTCCACCGCGGACAGGAGCCGGGCGCGCGCCTCTTCGGTCAGGCCGTCCCAGGTGCCGCGCACGATCACTCGGTAGGTGTGCTGCGTGCTCATCGTGTTTCCCGCTCCGCTTTTCGCTCGTGAACCATCGAGGGGCAAGGTTACGGCGGTGCGGGTGAGACGCACGCGAATTATCCGGGCCACCGGGTCCGGGGCCACCGGATTCCGGGCCACCGGCTCCGGGGCTCCGGGCCGGCGGTCTCCGGTGCCGCTCCCGTGATCTTTCGGTCTTTTGCCGAAGTCCGACGGCAACGCCCCTGGCCGGGCCGCAGTCCAACGTGTTCGATGGTCATCGGGGGGGCGCCCGGACCTGAGGCGACCCGCGCGAGGGAGCGAGGTTGCCTTGGCCACGACCGTACGACGTGCCGTACTGACTCTGCCCGCCGCACCACTGGGCCCGGAGAACCCGCTGCCCGCACTGCGGCCGCTCGACGAGATGCATGTCGTCGACGACCGCGAACGGGCCGGACTGCCACGTGACATGGCACACCAGATCGGCTACGAACCGCTGGCCACCGTGCTGCCGGTGCGCATCCTCGACGGGTACGGGCGCGAGCGCGTCCCCACCGGACTCGACGCGATCATCATCGAGAACGCCCGGCTGCGGGCCACCGTCCTGCCCGGGCTCGGCGGCCGCATCCACTCCCTCCACCACAAGCCGACCGGCCGCGAACTTCTCTACACCAACCCCGTCCTGCAGCCCGCCGACTTCGCGCTCAACGGCGCCTGGTTCTCCGGCGGCATCGAGTGGAACATCGGCGCCACGGGCCACACCACGCTGTCGTGCGCCCCGGTGCACGCGGCCCGGGTGCCCGCACCCGACGGCGGGGACATGGTCCGCCTCTGGGAATGGGAGAGGTTGCGCGACCTGCCGTTCCAGGTGGACCTCTGGCTGCCCGAGGACTCCGACTTCCTGCACGTCGGGGTACGGATACGCAATCCGCACGAGCACACGGCACCCGTCTACTGGTGGTCCAACATCGCCGTGCCCGAGGGCGAACGCACCCGCGTCCTGGCCCCGGCCGAGGAGGCGTGGCACTTCGGTTACGAGCGCACCCTGACCCGGGTCCCGGTCCCCGAGTCGGGCTCTGTCGACCGTACGTACCCGGTGCGCGGCGACTTCCCCGCCGACTACTTCTACGAGGTGCCCGACGGCGCGCGCCGCTGGATCGCCTCCCTCGACGAGGACGGGAACGGACTCGTCCAGACGTCGACCGATCTGCTGCGGGGCCGGAAGCTGTTCCTGTGGGGCAGCGGCCCGGGCGGGCGGCGCTGGCAGGAGTGGCTCACCGAGCCGGGCACCGTCGGCTACGCCGAGATCCAGGCCGGACTCGCCCGTACCCAGCTGGAACACGTTCCGCTCGAACCGGGAGCCGAATTCAGCTGGCTGGAGTCGTACGGGCCGCTGTCCGCGGACCCCGGGGCCGTGCACGGCGACGACTGGGCGGCAGCCCGCGCCGAGACGGAGCAACGGCTCGCCGAGGTGCTGCCGCGGGCCGATGTCGACGCCGCGTACGCCGCCTGGCGCTCCTGCGCCGACACCGAGCCCGGCGAGTCGCTCGCCACCGGTTCCGGCTGGGGCGCCCTGGAAGTCCGGCGCGGAAAGTACCAACTCCCCGGCACGCCGTTCGCCGAGTCCACGTTGGATGAACAGCAGGAGCCCTGGCTGGAGTTGCTGGACCAGGGCACCTTCCCCGAGCCCCGGCGGGCGGCCCCGCCCGGTCCTTCCCTGGTCTCGCCGCACTGGCGCGACATGCTGGAGACGGCCGCCGCCGAACCCCTCACCGAATACCATCTCGGCGTCGCCCAGTGGCACGTCGGCGACCGCGCCCAGGCGGTCCGCAGTTGGGAACGCGGACTGGCGCTCGCCCCGTCCCGGTGGCCGCTGTTGCGCTGCCTCGCCGTCGCCGCCGAGGAGAGCGGACAGGGGGACCGGGCCGCCGATCTCTACGCCGAGGCGTTCGGCGACCTGTGTGCGCAACACCCCGACGGCGAGGGCGACGATGAAGGCGGTGATGGCGCCCGGACGTCCGCCGCGTCGGCGCTCGGCCGCGAGGCGATGGAGGCAATGCTGGCGGCGGGGCGCTCCGCGGCGGCCCGGACGGTGTGGGCGGGCCTGCTTCCGGTGGTCCAACAGCGTGGTCGTTTCCGCCTGTTGGAGGCGCGACTGCTGATGGCCGAGGGCGACCGCAGCGCCGCCCGGGCCGTCTTCGACGAGGGCTTCGAGGTCGCGGATCTGCGCGAGGGCGCGGAGATCCTGGACGAGGTCTGGGCCGAGCTCACCGACGAGCCACTGCCGGACGCGTACAACTATCGGATGCGGCCCGGGGCTTGACGCCGACGGCCGTCCGGCCCGCGCCCACCTCCACCGGTGCGGGCCGGACGGCCGCGAGTCGGGTCCGTCGGGAGGGGAGCCCGCGGCTCAGCCGGCCGGGGTCCGGTCGACGTACTCGAAGACCGAGCCGTCCGGATGCACCGCGATCAGATTGCGGCCCACCGGCGTCGGTACCGGACCTGCGAGGATCCGGGCGCCGACGCGGGTGAGGGAGGCGTGGGCCTCGTCGACATCCTTGACCGCGATCGTCGCCGTCACCTTGCGCAGGATCTCCAGCTCCGACTCCGGGCCGCTCATCAGCAGGAAGCAGCCGATCGCGGCGACCGAGACTCCGCCGCGCTCGAAGCGCAGCGCGGAACTGGCCGTGAGGTCCTCGTAGAAGGCCACCGCGGCCTCCAGGTCGTCGACGCAGATGCGCAGCGTGGTTCCCATAATGTCCATGCGCACAAGGGTAGTTGGCGGCGCTCAGGCCCGGCAGAGCACCTCGCCGTGCGGGACCGTGAACCAGGCGTCGTCCCGCTCGCCCCATGCGTGCCAGGCCGCGGCGATCGAGGTCAGCTCCCCGGCGCTCGCATGGCCGCCGGACACGGCCTGCTCCGCGTACACCGAGCCGACCGTACGGTCCGCCCACAGGCCGCTCCACCAGGCACGGCTCTCCGGAGCGGCGAAGCACCAGTTGGCGGCGGTCGGGGTGATGTCGGTGAAGCCGGCCTGCCGCGCCCAGGACAGCAGTCGCCGGCCCGCGTCCGGCTCGCCGCCGTTGGCGCGGGCGACCCGGCGGTACAGCTCCAGCCAGGCGTCCATGCCCGGCACCTCCGGATACCAGGCCATTGCCGCGTAGTCGCTGTCGCGGGCCGCGACGATGCCACCGGGGCGGCAGACGCGCCGCATCTCGCGCAGCGCCTGCACCGGGTCGCCCACGTGCTGGAGCACCTGATGGGCATGGACGACGTCGAAGGAGTCGTCGGGGAAGTCCAGGGCGTGCACGTCCGCGGTGGTGAACTCGACGTTGTCCAGGCCGCGTTCGGCCGCGACCTCGGCAGCCCGGGCCAGGATCTCCCCGGTGGTGTCGACGGCGGCCACCCGGCCGGGGGCGACCAGCGCGGCCAGGTCCGCGGTGATGGTGCCGGGCCCGCAGCCGACATCCAGCACGTTCATGCCGGGGCGGAGTTCGTCGATCAGGTAGGCGGCGGAATTGGCGGCGGTGCGCCAGCGGTGCGAGCGCAGTACCGACTCGTGGTGGCCGTGGGTGTAGACGGCGGTCTCTTTCGGCATGGCGGTGGATCCTTCCTCGGGGCGCGGAGCCCGAACGCGAGCCGCGCGAAGGGCTGATCGTCAGCGACACCGTACGCGCGCATGTCGAATATTGAGATACGTGTCTTGGTATGTGGGCGCTCTCGCGCCCCCACCCGGGTCCCCCGGCACCGCACGGCCACTGTGCCGAGGCCTTGGTCACGCGGCTACGCTGAGTGCGTGATTCCGGTGGTCCGCCGGACCGAGGAGCGCGAGAAGGAGCCGATGGGCCTCGCGGCCGACGGTGCCGAGGTGCTCTCCGGCCGGGGCTCGGACACCACGAGGGGCAGAGACATCGAGGGGCAGAGACATTGAGTGGCGCAGGCCTGGACGTGGCCGTACGCGAGCAGGCCGAGCTCGGCGAGGGCCCGACCTGGGACCCGGTCACCGGCCGGCTGATCTGGGTCGACATCGTCGCCGCCCGCGTGCACACCTACGACCCGGTGACCGGCCTTCGTACGGTCATGGCCACCGAACAGCACGTCGGAGCGGCCAAACCACGCGCCGGTGGTGGGCTCGTGGTCCATCTGCGTGACGGCATCGGCCTGTACGACCCCGACGGCGCGTTCCGCTGGCTGGTCCACGACCCCGAGCCCGGACGCCGCGGCAACGACGCGGCGGTCGCCCCGGACGGTGTGCTGTGGGCGGGCACCATGCGCTACGACGGCGCGGAGACCGGCGGCAGCCTCTCCCGCATCGCACCCGACGGCACGGTCACCCCGGTGCTGCCCGTCGTGGCCTGCGGCAACGGCATCGGGTGGAGCCCGGACGAGCGGCTGATGTACTTCATCGACACGCCCACGCGCCGTATCGACGTCTTCGACTTCGACGGCGAACACGCCGTGAACCGGCGCCCGTTCGCCACCGTCGAGGAGGGCGCGGGGTTCCCCGACGGGCTGACGGTCGACGCCGACGGGGCCGTCTGGGTCGCCCTGTGGGACGGCGCCGCGGTGCGCCGCTACACGGCCGACGGCTCCCTGGACCGCGTCGTCGGACTTCCGGTACGACGCCCGACCGCCTGCGCGTTCGGCGGTGCGGACCTGCGCGACCTCTACATCTCCACGGCCCGCACGGGCCTCGCCGACCCGCACCCGCTGTCCGGTTCACTGCTGGTGCTGCCGGACGCGGGGCACGGGATGCCCCAGACGGCCTTCGCGGGCTGAGCCCGCCCCCTCGGCCGGTTCCGGTGACGGCTCCGTCGGGCGGGCGCCGCCGGTCGAACCCTCGTATAAAGGGCCCTGAGTGCTAAAGGTTCCTGATTGAGTACCAAGGGACCCTGAGCGCGGGACGCACGGGACAGGGCGACGGGGCGGCGAAGGAGGTTCGATGGCGCGGAAGCGGACCGGGCGGACCGGACTGGCGGGGCGCGGCCGGCAGGGCGGGGGCGGCACGCGTTCCGTACGGGAGGACCGCGGCCCGGTCCGGTACGGGCCGCCGGCCCTCGATCCGGGGCTGCCCGTCCTCCCCGAACTGGCCGAGGTGCTCGCCGCCGCGGCCGGACGCGGCGAATCCGAACCGACCGGCGGCGGCGACGCCCTGCGCGAGGCCGCGACCGAGTACTGGGCGCGGCGCGGACTGCACGGCGGCCCGGAGCACGTCGCCGCCGCCCCGGGCGCCTCGCCGCTGCTGCTCGCGCTGATCGCCGCGCACGGCGGCGACGTGCTCATGCCCCGCCCCTGCACGGCCACCTGGTTCCCGCAGGCCCGGCTGCTGGGCCGGCCCGCCTACCACGTGCCGACCCCGGCCGAGTGCGGCGGTGTGCCCGATCCGTACGCGCTGCTGGAGACCGTGCGCCGGGTGCGCGCCGAGGGCGGCCGGCCCCGGCTGCTGCTGATCTCCGTCGTCGACGACCCGACCGCCACCGTCGCCCCGCCGGAACTGGTGCGCGAGGCCTGCGAGGCCGCTGTCGCCGAGGGGATGCACATCGTCAGCGACGAGACGTGGCGCGACACCCTGCACCGGCCGCACGACACGGTCCTGCTCAGTCCGGCCGAGATGTGCCCCGACGACGTCACGGTCGTCAGCGATCTCGCCGGTGCGCTGACCCCGTCCGCCTGGCCGGTCGCGGTCGCCCGGTTCCCGGACACCGAGCGGGCGTCGGCGCGCCATGCACGTACCCTCGACATCCTCACCGCGCTCGGCGCGCTCGTCGCGGGGCCCGTCGCCATGGCCGCCGCCCACGCGCTGCGCGAACCGGAATCCGTCACCGACCGGGTCCGCCGGTCCGCCGCGCTCCAGGCGAAGGTCGCCGCGGCGGCCCACCGGGCGGTTCTCGCGTCGGGCGCGCTGGCCAGGCCCCCGCAGGCGGGGCGCCATCTGTACGCCGATCTCGGGCCGCTCCGATCGAGGCTGGCGAACCGCGGTGTCACGGACTCCCTGGAGCTGGAGGAGTACCTGACGGAACGTCTCGGTACACCGACGCCGGGCGGCCACCGGTTCGGCGACGAACTGGGGGCGCTGCGCGTACGGCTGGGCACCGGGACGCTGCTCGGCTCGACCCCGGAACAGCAGATGGAGTCCCTCACCGCTGTGGAGCCCCTGGAATTGCCGCATGTGGCCGAAGCCCTGAGCATTTTCGGGACGGCACTCGACGAACTCCGATGAGGAACAGCGAGACGGGAGTCTCTCGATGACGGAACACACCGAGCGCTCCCGCACGGGGATCGCGCAACCGCACCGGATCTCGCGCGGCGAGGTCGTCGAACCGCGTCCGCTCGGCGAGGTCCGGGTCTGGCCCACAACCTTCGCCGACCGGCTCACCACGCCACTCCCGAGCGTCATGAGCATGTCCCGGCTGGCCCGTGAACGCGCCCTGCGGCCCAACCCGGAAGGGCTGCGCGGCATCCAGCGGCTCCCGTACGCCCCCGAACCCCTGCCCGTCACCTCGGCCGGCGCCACCTCCGTCACCTGGGCCGGGCACGCCAGCTGGATCGTCCGCACCGGGGGTCTCACCGTCCTCACCGACCCCGTCTGGTCCCGGCGTATCCTCGGCACCCCGGCCAGGATCACGCCGGTCGGCGTCCGCTGGGAGGACCTGCCGCCCGTCGACGCCGTCGTCATCAGCCACAACCACTACGACCACCTCGACGCCCCCACCCTGCGCCGGCTGCCCCGGAACACCCCGCTGTTCGTCCCCGCCGGACTCGGCCACTGGTGCCGCCGTCGCCGCTTCACCTGCGTCACCGAACTCGACTGGTGGGAATCGGCCCGGCTGGACGGCGTCCGCTTCGACTTCGTGCCCGCCCACCACTGGTCCCAGCGGACCCTCACCGACGCCTGCCGCTCCCTGTGGGGCGGCTGGATCATCGGCGCCGACGGCGGCGACGGGCAGCGGATCCACTTCGCGGGGGACAGCGGGTACGGGCACTGGTTCGGCGAGATCGGCCGCCGGTACCCCGGCATCGACCTGACCCTGATGCCGATCGGCGCGTACGAACCGCGCTGGTGGCTCGGTGACGTGCACACCGATCCGGAGGAGGCCGTGCAGGCGTACGAGGACCTCGGCGCCCGCGCGATGGCGCCGATGCACTGGGCGACCTTCCTGCTCTCCGCGGAGCCCGTACTGGAACCGCTGGCCCGGCTCCGTACCGCCTGGCAGCGGGCCGGGCACCCGCGGACACGGCTCTGGGACCTGCCGATCGGCGGCTCCCGCCTGCTCGACCCGGTACCCCGCACGGTCAGTGGCTGAACCGCGCCCGCATCCTGCGCCACACCGCGGGAGCCCCGCTGACCAGCAGCGTCAGACCCACCGCCGCCACCACGCCCTGCCACGGCTCGGGGAAGAGCGAACCGCCCAGAGTGCCGATCAGCTGGTACGTCGCCGCCCACGCCAGACAGGCCGGCACATCCCCGCGGGCGAACCGGCGCAGTGGCATCCGGCCCAGCAGACAGGCCAGCATCACCGGAATCCGGCCCGCCGGAACCAGCCTCGACAGCACGAGCACCACCGCACCGTGCTCGTCCAGCTTCTGCTGCGCCTGCGCCAGCCGCTCCGGAGCGGCCCGGTTGCTGATCGTCCGCAGCCACTTCGAACCGTTCTTCGACCGCACCCCGCGCTGACCGAGCCAGTAGAGACAGATGTCACCGAGGAACGCCGCGGCCGACGCCACCCCGAAGACGATCAGGAGCGAGAACGGCGACGCCTGATGCAGCGCCACCACGGCGGCCGAACTCACCAGAGCGCCCGTCGGCACCACCGGCACCAGCGAGCCCAGCGCCACCAGCAGAAACAGGGACGGGTAGCCGACCGCCTGCTGCGTCGACTCCGGGGGCAGCTGTCTGACGACCTCCTGGATCACCGGGCGGCCTCCGGCCACACGTGTTCGCCGTGCGACAGCCGGTGCACCGTCACCTCCGGCGCCAGCAGCGCCGCCTTGCGGACGAACTCGTCACCCGGCGAGTGGAACTCGTGCGGCCTGACCCCGTCCATGCCGATCGGCCAGTACGTCCCGTAATGCACCGGCACGGCCGACCGGGGAGCCAGCCGGGCCAGCGCCTGCGCGGCCCGGCCCGCGTCCAGATGACTGTGGCCCAGGTGCGGACCCCAGCCGCCCACCGGCAACAGCGCCACATCCACCGGACCGACGGCCCGGGCCATGTCGTCGAAGAGCCCGGTGTCACCGGCGAAATACGTCCGCGCCTCGCCCTCGACCACATAGCCGAGCGCGGGGGAGCGGTGCGGGCCCACGGGCAGCCGCCTGCCGTCGTGCAGCGCGGGAACGGCCCGGACCCGGACCGCGCCGACCGGGACCACGTCGCCCGGAGAGACCTCGTTGATCCGCAGCCCGCGCACCGAGCGCAGCACCCGCAGCCCCGGTACGGAGCGCACCGCACCCGTCGGCACGATGAGCCGGCTGCCGGGCGCGAGCCGGGCCAGTGACGGCAGATGCAGATGGTCGGAGTGCAGGTGCGAGACGAGCACCACATCGGCGACCGCGGCCTCGGGGGCGGGCAGCTCGCCGCGGCGTCGGCGCAGGTGCGCGAAGCGCCGTACGAAGAGCGGATCGGTCAGCACACGGACCCCGGAGTCCTCGATCGTGCAGGTGGCATGACCCCACCAGGTGACTTCCACCGGCACGCGGTGCCTCCTCGTTCCCGGGATTCCTTTGGTTCCGGCTCCTTGCTCCGGCCCCGGCATCGAGCCTAGTGCCGTGACCCGAACGGGGGCCCGGCTCCGTCCGGCCGTCGACCGCGGCCGGTCACTCTCAGTCGGTGAGGCCCAGCGCCCCCGCTGCCTGGATCGCCAGCCAGACCTCCGCCAGGGCCCCCGTCGACGCCATGTCACGGCCGGCCAGCGAACCGAAGCGGCGCAGCCGGTAGGCGAGGGTGTTGGGATGGATGTGGAGCGCGGCCGCGGCCGTCTCCGTGCGGCGGTCCCGTTCCATCCAGGTACGGACGGACACCAGCAGCTGCGAGTCGTGCGCCGTGTCGTAGCGCAGGACGTCGCCCAGCACGTGCTCGACCAGCGCGGTCAGCACGGCCGGGTCGTCGGGCAGCCACCGGCCCAGCGAGTCGTCGCCGTAGCGGACCACGGAACGGCCCGACTCGACGGCCTTCGAGACCGCCCAGAGCGCCTCGCGCTGAGCCACCCGCAACGGGGCCCCGGGAAGGAACGGGCGGCTCATCCCGGCCGCCACATCCGGCAGTTCACCGATCTCCGCCGCCAGCTGCGGCGCGCCCAGGACATACCGGTCCGTGCCCCACGTGAGCAGCAGATGCGGATGGTCCTGGAGGCAGCGCAGCAGCGCCTCGTCCGTGGCCTGCCGCACCACGATCAGCACGGTGTCGCCCTCGATGGCATGCCGGGCGAGCCTGCGCCGGGCCGCTTCCGGGTCCAGCACCTCCTGAAGGAGTTCGGCCAGCGTCTCCGCGCCCTCGCGGCGCAGCGTCTCGCGCTCGTTGCGCACCATCGCGACCCGTAGCGCCGCCACCGTGGCGATGTGCTGGACGACCGCGAGCCCGGCGGGCTGGGCGCCCTCGCGTTCGTACGCGACGAGGAATCCCGCCGGGCCGCCGGGCGCCGGCACGGGCAGCACGAACCCGCCGGGAATGGTCGGCGGAGCGTCCACCGACGCGGGCAGCACGCCCCGGTCCGGCACCGGCACCCCCGGAAGCAGGGGCCGCCCCTGCGGGGTGCACAGATACACGTCGTAACCGGACAGGCGCTCCAGACGGCGCAGCAGCGTCGGCGTGTCGAGGTCCTCGGCGACCAGCCAGCGCAGCGAGCCGAAGACCTGGAGCTGCGCGCCGAGCCGGTGCCTGGCGTCCTCCTGGACCGAGGCCGCGACCTCCTGGGAGACGGCGATGAACGGGACGGCGAGCGGGACCTCCAGGACCGGGAACCCGCGCTCCTCGGCCGCCCGGAAGAACGCGTCATGCAGTGGTGGCATGTGCAATTGCGCAGACAGGGCCAGCGCGGAGACACCCGCGTCGTCGAGCCGCTCCAGATAGGCGCGCTGCCCGGCTGCGGTACGCGGGACCGCCAGCCCCGTCGTCATGATCACCTCGGCGCCCAGCAGCCAGGGCGTTGGATCGGCGAGTTCGCTCGCATGCGCCCAGGAAACGGAACGTCCCAGGCCGCTGCTGCCCGCCTTCACGGAGAGCTGGAGAGCGGGGAACGAGAGCAGATCCTCGACGGTGAGTTTGTCGCTGGCCACAGACAACAGCGTACTGCTCTGTGATGTGCACAATTGTCGGCCGCAGTCCGGGGGCACAGACTGTGGGACCGTCCCATGAACAGCGGGACCGTCCCATATGAACAGAGTGTGGGGCTGCCTCATGAACAAAAGCTGGAGCGCCATGACTACCTCGATCACCGAAGTCGAGACCAATGGTGTCGAGCGGATTCCCGACGCCGACCGCACCGCTCGGCCGGTCGACCTCTTCCGGCTCGCCTTCGGCGGTGCCAACACCTTCGCGACGTGCGTGCTGGGCTCCTTCCCGATCCTGTTCGGGCTCTCGTTCTGGCAGGGGCTCGCGGCGACGCTGCTCGGCCTTCTCGCCGGTGCGCTGCTGCTTGCCCCGATGGCGCTGTTCGGCCTGGCCAACGGCACCAACAACGCCGTGTCCTCCTCCGCCCACTTGGGCGTGCACGGCCGGATCGTCGGCTCGTTCCTCTCGCTCCTCACCGCGGTCGCGTTCTTCTCGATCTCGGTGTGGTCCTCGGGCGACGCGCTCGTCGGAGGCGCCCACCGACTCGCGGGTCTGCCCGAGTCGGATGTGACCTATGGCATTGCATACGCGATCTTCGCCGGGCTCGTCCTGGTGGTCTGCGTCTACGGCTTCCGCTTCATGCTGATGGTCAACAAGATCGCGGTGATCGCCGCGTCGGCGCTCTTCGTCCTCGGTGTCTTCGCCTTCGCGGGAGACTTCGACGCGGGCTACGCGGGCACCTTCGCGTCGACGGCCGATCCGCTGTTCTGGCCGTCGTTCATCGGCTCCGCGCTGATCGTGCTGTCGAACCCGGTCTCCTTCGGCGCGTTCCTCGGCGACTGGTCGCGCTACATCCCGGCTACGACGCCCCGCCGCCGCGTGATGGGCGCCGCGTTCCTCGCTCAGATCGCCACGCTGCTGCCCTTCGTCTTCGGCCTGGCCACCGCCTCGATCATCGCGTCGAAGGCCGCCGAGTACGTCGACCCGGACGCCCCCAACTACGTCGGCGGACTGCTCGCCATCTCACCCGGCTGGTACTTCCTGCCGCTCTGCCTGATCGCCCTGATCGGTGGCCTGTCGACCGGCACGACCGCGCTGTACGGCACCGGCCTCGACGTCTCCAGTGTCTTCACCCGCTTCAGCCGGGTGCAGTCGACGTTCTTCATCGGCGCCCTGTCGATCGCGTTCATCTTCATCGGCCGCTTCGCGCTCAACCTCGCCCAGTCCATCTCCACCTTCGCGACGCTGATCATCACCTGCACCGCCCCGTGGATGATCGTGATGACACTCGGCTACGTGACCCGGCGCGGCTGGTACGACGGGGACGCGCTCCAGGTCTTCAACCGCCGTCAGACCGGTGGCCGCTACTGGTTCAACCACGGCTGGAACTGGCGCGGTGTGTCCACCTGGTTGCTCTCCGCCGGTGTGGCGCTGCTGTTCACCAACCTGCCCGGTCAGTTCGTTGGCCCGCTCGGCAACCTCGCGAACGGCGCCGACATCTCGCTGCCGGTCGGCCTCGCCCTCGCGGCCGTCGTCTACCTCGGCCTGCTCACCCTCTTCCCCGAGCCGCGCGGGGTGTACGGACCGGAGGGCCCTCGTTTCGTCAGGGCGTCGGACACCGCGGTTGCGCCCATCGTCGGCAGCCCGGACGAGGAGACCGCCGCCGAGCCGGCCACCGCGGTCTGAACACCACGGCCTTTTGACGCCCCGCCCCGCCCCGTAGCCAGGAGCCGCACATGAGCACCACCCCCGCGCAGGAAGTCCAGGACGTCGAAGACGTGCAGGACGCCCGGGAAGTCCGCGCCGCCGCCGACGCGCTGATCGCCGCCTTCGCCGAAGGCCGCCTCGACGACTACTTCGGCTCCTTCGCCCCGGACGCCACCTTCGTCTTCCACTCCACCCCGCGGCGGCTCGGTTCCACCGACGAGTACCGTGCGCTGTGGCAGCAGTGGGTGGCGGAGGACGGCTTCCGCATCGTGCGCTGCACCTCTACGGGACAGCTGATCCAGCACTACGGCACCACGGCCGTCTTCAGCCATGACGTGGAGACCACGGTCGCCACCCGGGCCGGCGAGGAGACCGTCCACGAGCGGGAGACGATCGTGTTCGCCCGCGCCGCCGACGGCAGCTGGCCCGCCGTCCACGAGCACCTGTCCGTCCGTACGGCAGCCTGACCGCCCCCCCTTACCGCTACGCCGTCCAACCACGCGTTCCGCCCGACCATGAGAAAGACCGGTTCCATGAGCACCACGTTCCGCAATTACATCGACGGCGTCTTCGCGGACGCCTCGGACGGCCGCACCCTCGACGTCGTGGACCCCAGCACGGGCGAGGTCTACGCGACCTCCCCGCTCTCCGGCCAGGCGGACGTCGACGCGGCGATGGCCGCCGCCGCTGCCGCGTTCCCCGCCTGGCGGGACACCACCCCGTCCGCACGGCAGCTGGCCCTGCTGAAGATCGCCGACGCGATGGAGGAGCGGGCCGACGAACTGGTGGCCGCCGAGAGCCGTGACACCGGAAAGCCGCTCCACCTCACCCGCAGTGAGGAACTGGCCCCGGCCATCGACCAGGTCCGCTTCTTCGCGGGCGCCGCGCGGCTGCTCGAAGGCCGCTCGGCCGGTGAGTACATGGACGGGATGACCTCGATCATCCGCCGCGAGCCGGTCGGCGTCTGCGCCCAGGTCGCGCCGTGGAACTACCCCCTGCTGATGGCTGTGTGGAAGTTCGCCCCCGCGCTCGCCGCGGGCAACGCCGTCGTCCTCAAGCCGTCCGACACCACCCCGGCGTCGACCGTGCTGATCGCCGAGATCATCGGTCAGATCCTCCCCAAGGGCGTCTTCAACGTCATCTGCGGCGACCGCGACACCGGCCGCGCGATGGTCGAGCACCCGACCCCGGCGATGGCCTCCATCACCGGTTCGGTACGGGCCGGCATCCAGGTCGCCGAGAGCGCGGCCAAGGACGTCAAGCGGGTCCACCTGGAGCTCGGCGGCAAGGCCCCGGCGGTGATCTTCGAGGACGCGGACCTGGAGAAGGCGGTCGAGGACCTCGTCGTCGGCGGTTTCTTCAACGCGGGCCAGGACTGTACGGCCGCGACCCGCGTCCTGGTCCACGAGTCCGTCCACGACGAGTTCGTCACCGCCCTCGCCAAGGCCGCCGCCGACACGAAGACCGGGCAGCCGGACGACGAGGACGTGCTGTACGGCCCGCTCAACAACGCCAACCAGCTGAAGCAGGTCAGTGGCTTCATCGACCGCCTCCCCGACCACGCGAAGATCGAGGCGGGCGGCCACCGGGTCGGCGAGAAGGGCTACTTCTACGCCCCGACCGTCGTCTCCGGCCTCCAGCAGGACGACGAGATCATCCAGAACGAGGTCTTCGGCCCCGTCATCACCGTCCAGTCCTTCTCCGACGAGGCCCAGGCCGTCGCGTACGCCAACGGCGTCGACTACGCCCTCGCGTCCTCCGTGTGGACCAAGGACCACGCCCGCGCCATGCGGATGTCCAAGAACCTCGACTTCGGCTGCGTGTGGATCAACACCCACATGGCACTCGTCGCCGAGATGCCGCACGGCGGATTCAAGAAGTCCGGCTACGGCAAGGACCTCTCCGCGTACGGCTTCGAGGACTACACCCGGATCAAGCACGTCATGACCTCGCTCTGACCCACCCGCACCACGTGCGCCCCCGGCGGGGGGCGCACCGGCGTTCCGTGTCCGTACGCCGCACGCCCCCTCGCTCCTCCCGTCCCCGCACGCGCCTTTTTGCGCGGGGGCCGGAGGGGTAGGGTCGCCGTTACGCCCAGCACGGGGGACGGCCACGGGGGACGCAATGGACTTACGGGTGGCGGCCATCGCCAGTCTCACACCACTCGAGGAACTCGACAGTGATCCGTTCCTCGTGGACACCCGCAGCCAGCACGACATGTGCGCCCGCTGGGCCACCGACAAGGGATACGTCGTCACCCGGCAGCTGCGTTTCTACGGACTGCGCCCCGACCACCACGCCCTGTGGACGGACGTCGAGAGCGGCGAAGTCGAGGTGTTCGTCGCCGCCAACGACCGGGTGCTGGCGCGGGCCCTCACCTCGGTGCCGGAGTTCACCGCGGAGTGCGAGCGGCGCGGCGTACGGCTGGAGATCGTGGGACTCGACGAGCCGTCGTACAGCGCCCGTACGAAGGCGAGCGTGCACCGCAGGCTCTCCATGCCGACCGCCGGATACGACGGCTGCTGACCGTCCCCCCGACCGCTGTCGCCGACGGTTCGCGGCCCCGCTGTGAAAGGCTGGGGGGTCAGGGCCCGGAACGGCGGGGTCCGGATGTGAGGTGGGAACGGCGTGGGTGACGGGCGATGGCGAACAGCCGGCAACGCCCTGATGCGGGTGATTGTGGTCTGGGCGGTCTCGACGCTCACGATGCTGGCACTCGCCGGGATTCTGCCGGACTTCCAGCTCCAGTCGGACAACGGCGACAGCATCACCAAGACCGCGTTCACCGCGGCCTGGGGCGCCGGAGCGTTCGGTCTGCTCTCCGCGCTGGTCTGGCCGGTCCTGGTACGGGCGCTGCTCATCGTGCCCGCACTCGTCCTCGGGATGCTCGTCTTCTTCCTCAACGGTTCGCTGCTCCTGGTCGCCCTGCGGCTCATACCGGACGGGCGCGGCGCCGCCAACCCGGAGACCGCGGTCGTCGTCGCGGCGGTGATGTCCGCCGTCGCCTCCGCGACCTCCACGGCGCTCGCCGTCCGCGACGACAACGCCTACCGGCGCCGTCTCTCCCGGCTCGCCGACCGCCGCAGACGGCGCAGCGGTGCCGACAGCGGGCGCAGCGGACCGCCCGGCACCGTCTTCATCCAGCTCGACGGCGTCGGCCACGACGTGCTCGTCCGCGCCGCCGGCTCCGGCCTGATGCCGACCGTCGCGAACTGGCTCGCGGACGAGAAGAGCCATCGGCTCACCCCCTGGCGCACCGACTGGTCCAGCCAGACCGGCGCCAGCCAGCTCGGCATCCTGCACGGCAGCAACCACGACGTCCCCGCCTTCCGCTGGTACGAGAAGGAGACCGGCGACGTCATGGTCTCCAGCCGCCCCGCGAGCGCCCTCGAAATCCAGCGCCGGGCCATCGCCCGCACCCATGACGAGGGGCTGCTCACGGTCGACGGCGCCAGCCGCGGCAACCTCTTCAGCGGCGGCGCCGATCAGCTGGCGCTCGTCCTGTCCATGGCGGCCCGGCTCGGCAGGGGCCGCCGTTCCAGGTCGGGGTATTTCGCCTACTTCTCCGACCCGGCCAACGCCGTACGCACCGCGCTGTCGTTCGTCGCCGAGGTCTGCCGCGAGATCGGCCAGTCGACCCGGGCGCGGATACGGAAGGACACGCCCCGGATCAAACGCGGTGGGTTCTACCCCTTCATCCGGGCCTTCGCGACCGTCGTCGAACGTGACGTGGTGGTCGCCGCCGTCATGGGGGACATGTTCGCCGGACGCACCGCCGTCTACGCCGACCTGGTCGCGTACGACGAGGTGGCGCACCACTCCGGACCGCACAGCCGCGACGCGGAGAAGGTGCTCGCTCGCCTGGACCGCTCGCTCGCACTGATCGAGAAGGTCGCCGAACACACCCCGCGCACCTACCGGATCGTGCTGCTCTCCGACCACGGACAGAGCCCCGGGGAGACGTTCGCGGGGGCGTACGGGCTGACGCTCAAGGACCTGGTGCGGGCCGGCTGCGGGCTGCCCGTGCCCCGTCGGGCGCAGCGCACCCGCAGCGGTTCGGAGGCGCGTGACGCGGTACGGATCGCCCTGCACCGCCGACCGGTCGAGGAGGGCGAGGCGGAACACCGCGCGAAGCCGTCCGACCCGGTCGTCCTCGCCTCCGGCAACCTCGGCCTGATCTCCTTCCCGGACATCGAGGGACGCGCCTCGCGCGAACAGCTCGACCGGAGCCGTCCCGCGCTGCTCGGTACCCTCGCCAACCACCCCGGCATCGGCTTTCTGCTGGTCCGCAGCGAACAGTACGGATCGGTCGTCCTGGGCCGCGGGGGCATCGAGGTACCGGTGTCGGAACTGCAGGACGGGCAGGGGCCGCTGGCTTCCTTCGGTCCGGGCGCGGCGGCCGCGGTGCGGCGCACGGACACCTTCCCGCACGTCGCCGACATCATGGTGAACTCGATGTACGACGGGGGCACGGGCGTTGTGCACGCCTTCGAGGAGCAGATCGGCTCGCACGGCGGCCTGGGCGGCGAGCAGTCCCGGCCGTTCCTGCTGTGGCCGGCGGAACTGTCGGCGCCGGTGGCGGAGGGCACGGAGCTGGTGGGGGCCGAGCAGGTGCACGGGGTGCTGCGGCGGTGGCTGCGGGAGTGCCCGGGGCCGCAGATCCCGCTGGCGGCGCCCGCCGCGGTGGGCGGTGCCGACGAAACGGACGGAACGGTTCAGGTGGCCGGCTGAGGGCCGTCGTCCCTGCTGGGAGGGTGTTGTCAGTGGTGGGCGGCAGGATGGGGGACATGACGAACTCAGCTGTTGTGCTCGCCGATGCCGCCGCCTACACCGCCGCGGTCGAAGAAGCGTCGCAGGCCGCCGCCGCGTACTACGCCACCGGCGAGAGCACGCTCGACGACGATGCGTACGACCGGCTGGTGCGGGGGATCGACGCCTACGAGCAGGAGCACCCGCAGGAGGTCCTGGAGACGTCCCCGACAGGCAAGGTTGCGGGCGGCGCCGCGGGCGGCGACGTGCCGCACACGGTGCCGATGCTGTCCCTGGACAACGTCTTCTCGGCCGAGCAGTTCGCCACCTGGACGGCGTCGCTGGAGCGCCGGATCGGCCGGCCCGTCGCCGCGTGGAGCGTGGAGCCGAAGCTCGACGGCCTGGCCGTCGCCGCCCGCTACCGGGCGGGCCGTCTGGAGCGGCTGATCACCCGGGGCGACGGCACCGCCGGTGAGGACGTCTCGCACGCGATCGGCACCGTGGCCGGCCTCCCCGAGCAGCTCGCTGAGCCCGTGACGATCGAGGTGCGCGGCGAGATCCTCATGACGAACGAGCAGTTCGAACAGGCCAACACCGTGCGCACCGAGCACGGCGGCACCCCCTTCGCCAACCCGAGGAACGGCGCGGCGGGCACACTCCGGGCCAAGGACCGCGCGTACACGGTGGAGATGACGTTCTTCGCCTACGGTGCCCTGCCGCTCCCCGGGACGGGAGAGCTGACTGACACCCTCGCCGAACTCCCGCACAGCGAGGTCCTGGAGTACGTCGCCGGGCTCGGCGTGCACACCGCGGCGGACACGGACGTGGCACCGCGCACCGTCACCACCGTCGAGGAGGTGCAGAGCCGGGTCGAGGGCATAGCGGCGCTGCGTGCCTCGTTGCCGTTCGGCATCGACGGCATCGTGATCAAGGCCGACCTCGCGGCCGACCAGCGCGAGGCCGGTTCCGGGACCAGGGCGCCGCGCTGGGCCATCGCCTACAAGCTCCCCGCCGTGGAGAAGGTCACCCGGCTCCTCGACGTCGAGTGGAACGTCGGCAGGACCGGCATCATCGCGCCGCGCGCCGTGCTCGAACCGGTCGAGATCGACGGCTCGACCGTCAGCTACGCCACACTGCACAACCCGGCCGACATCACCCGCCGCGATCTGCGCCTGGGGGACCGGGTGATGGTCTACAAGGCGGGTGACATCATCCCCCGTATCGAGGCGCCCGTCGCCCATCTGCGGACCGGCGAGGAGCAGCCCGTCGTCTTCCCCGAGGCGTGCCCGCAGTGCGGCTCCGAGATCGACACCAGCGAGCAGCGCTGGCGCTGTGTCCGGGGCCGCGACTGCCGTCTCGTCGCCTCCATCTCGTACGCGGCGGGCCGCGACCAGCTCGACATCGAGGGCCTCGGCGCGACCCGGGTCGTCCAGCTCGTCGACGCCGGCCTGGTGGCCGACCTCGCCGATCTCTTCACCCTCGACCGGGAACAGCTGCTCGGCCTGGAGCGCATGGGCGAGACCAGCACCGACAACCTCCTCGCCGCCATCGAAACGGCACGCACCCAGCCGCTCTCCCGGGTCTTCTGCGCGCTGGGGGTACGCGGCACCGGGCGCTCCATGTCACGCCGAATCGCCCGGTACTTCGCGGACATGGACCGGATCAGAGCGGCCGACGCCGAGGCGCTCCAGCAGGTCGACGGGATCGGTAAGGAGAAGGCGGCGGGCGTCGTCGCGGAGCTGGTGGAGCTGGCCCCGCTGATCGAGAAGCTGGTGGCCGCAGGGGTCAACATGACGGAGCCCGGCGCGACGCCGCCGCCCGCACCCGGCGAGGAAGGCCCGGAAGCGGCTGCCGCCACGGACGGCGAGGGGGCCGCCGGGCTGCCACTGGACGGGATGACCGTAGTAGTGACGGGCGCGATGACCGGCGTACTGGAGAAGCTCTCCCGGAATCAGATGAACGAACTGATCGAGCGGGCCGGCGGGAAGTCCTCGTCCAGCGTCTCCAAGCGCACCACGCTCCTGGTCGCCGGGGAGAAGGCCGGATCCAAGCGCATCAAGGCGGAGGACCTCGGCATCCGGATCGCGGCACCGGACGAGTTCGCCGAACTGATCGCCGGGTACCTGCCGTCGGAGGTCTGAGGCAATACGGAGACCTCGCAACGCCCGAGCCCTTGGCTTTTGCCGGGGAGTGGCTTTCTTTGCCTCCCTATTGCATAGTGAGGGCTCGGCCATGCCTCGCTATCAGCGGGTCCATGGATAGGTCAATGGCCACGGTGGCGCGCAGGGGGAGGAGGGGCGGATGCATTCGTCGCACGACGGACCGCGACTCGACCGGTCCGTCCGCCGGGAGTACCGCGGCCTCACCCGCGGTCTCGCCCTCGACCTGGGCAGTTCGCGGACCCGCGCCTGGATGCCGGGACACGGCGTCATCGCCGACACCGAGGCGTGCGGCGACTTCGGCGCCGAGCCGGGGCACGGCCGCCCGGTCCGGCGGGGACGCATCGTCGACCCCGTGTCCTGCGGCCGGATGCTCGGCCGTATCGCCGATACGGCCCTGGGCGCGGACCGCACCGACACCGTGATCGTCCTCAGCCACCCCGTCCTCGCCGGGGCCGAGCACCGCGCCGCGGCAAAGGACCTGATCGCCGCACTCGGGCCGGTGAGGGTCATCGCCCTGGACAGCGCGCGGGCCGCCGCCGTGTGCGCCGGGCCGCAGGACGGCGGCCCACTGCTCGTCGTCGACATCGGTGCCGAACTGACCGAGGCGACGCTCCTCGTCGACGGACTGGTCCGTGACGCGCGCCAGGCCGAGACGGGACTGAGCGACCTCGACCCCTCCGAGCCGCCCACGGCGGTCGTCCGCACGGTCCTGGACATGGTGACGGAGATGTGGAAGCAGGACCGGCACGGCGCCGTCCTGGGGGCCCTGCGCAAGGGCCCGTTGCTCGCCGGGGGCGGCGCCGCCCGCCCCGACATCACCGACCGGATCGAGGCTCGCCTCGGCGTTCCGGTACGTCTCGCGGACGACCCGGCGAACACGGTGGTGCGCGGCGCCGGACTGATCCTCAGCTCCGTGCTCAGCGGTGCCGGCGAGGCACCGGACCGGCGGGAGACCGCCGGCACGGCACCGGCCCGGCCCGGCCGAGAGCGGTGATCCCCCTCCCGGGGCCGCCCCCGGGGAACGCGCCCCCGAGGCCACGACCGGGTACCTCGGCACGTCGCGGCCGCGCGCGGGAGGCCCGGAAGCTCGTCGTCGCCGTCCTGCTGGCCGTCCTCACCGTCATCGGCGGCGCCCCCGCAGCCGCCGGATCCTCGCTTCCCGCCCGGCCGTTCGCCGGTGTGCCGCCCGTCGCCGCGTCCTCGCCAGGCGCCCATCAGCCGATCCTGCACAGCGACCGGACCGCTCGCACCGGCACCGCCCACGACACCCTCCGCACCCACATCCGCACGGCCACGGCGACCGACGGCCACCGCCCGGTGCCGACACCTCCGCCCCGGCCCAGGGCCGGGGCCGACCACGCCCGCACCGCGCACCATCTCCCGCCGCCCGGCCCCGACATCCTGCTGTCCGGCGCACCGGACATCCGCGTACCGCGCCACGCGCACCGGCGAACACCCGCCGCACCCCCTCGTGCCACCGGCCGTTTCCGCGTCACGCTCCCAGGCGTACGCGGGCCTCCGAGGACGGTCGTTCACCGGCCACCGGTCCTGCCACCGGTCCCGTCCCACACGCACGCCGTGCCGTCCTCGCCGAGGTGAGGGCGCCCGGCGCCCCCTCGGAGGAAACCCATGACTCGCGCCACCACGGTGCGAGCGGTTCTGGCTGCGGCCGTCCTGCTCGTCTCCGTGCTCATCACGCTGACCATGTCACCCAGACTCGGCCTCGACCTGCAGGGCGGCACCAGAATGGTGCTCCAGGCCAAGGACTCCGACACCGCGAAAGCGGACCGCGAGAGCACCGACCGCACCCTTGAAGTGCTTCGCCAGCGCATCGACTCCCTCGGCGTCGCCGAGCCCACCCTGACCCGCTCCGGCGAGGACCGGATCATCGTTGAACTCCCCGACGTCCAGGACCCGCGCAAGGCCGCCGAAGTCATCGGCAGAACCGCCCAGCTCAGCTTCCACGCCGTCCAGGGCCCCGGCACCGAGCCCGAGAACAAGGCGAACGACAAGGCGAACGACAAGGCGAACGACAAGGCGAACGACAAGGCGGGCGCCGAGCCCGACGGCAAGGCGGACGGCACGACCGGCGACGGGCTGACCCTCCCCGACGAGCAGGGCCGCCCCCTCGCTCTCGGCCCGACCCGGCTCTCCGGCGCGGGCGTCAAGGACGCCACCGCCGCGTTCGACGGCCAGCAGGGCGCCGGCTGGACGGTCTCCCTCGACTTCCACAAGAAGGCGGGCCGGGACTGGACCCGGCTGACCGGCGAAGCGGCCTGCCACCCGGTCCAGGACGACCGGCGCCGCGTCGCCATCGTCCTCGACCAGAAGATCATCTCCTCGCCGCAGGTCTCCCCCTCGGTCGGCTGCAACGTCGGTCTGCCGTCCGGCTCCACCCAGATCACCGGCTCCTTCAGCGCCGACGAGGCCCGCGAACTGGCCCTGCTCATCAAGGGCGGCGCCCTGCCGCTCCCCGTCGAGATCGTCGAGCAGCGGACCGTCGGCCCGACGCTCGGCGCCGCCGCCATCGACGCCAGTGCCCGGGCCGCCCTCATCGGCGCCGCGGCCACCGCACTCTTCATCACCATCGTCTACCGGCTCTTCGGCGCGCTCGCCGCCGTCGCGCTCGCCTCCTACGGACTGATCTCCTACGCGGCCCTGGTCGCCCTCGGCGTCACGCTCACGCTGCCCGGCCTCGCCGGATTCGTCCTGGCCATCGGGATGGCGGTCGACGCCAACGTGCTGGTCTTCGAACGGGCCAGAGAGGAATACGCGCAACATCCCGGCCGCACCCTGCGCTCCTCGCTGACCGCCGGATTCCGCGGCGCCTGGAGCGCCGTCGCCGACTCCAACGTCACGACGCTGATCGCGGCCGGACTGCTCTTCTTCCTCGGCTCCGGACCGGTGAAGGGCTTCGGTGTCACGCTCGCCATCGGTGTGCTGGCCTCGATGTTCTCCGCACTCGTCATCGCCCGCGCACTCACCGAGATCGCCGCACGCTCACGATTCGTCAGCGACTACCGGGGCATCAACGGCATCGCCTCCCCCGGCCGGGTACGTACCTGGCTGACCCGCCGCGATCCCCAGCTGATGCGGTTCCCCCGCCGCTGGCTGCTGGTCTCCGCGGCACTGGTCGCCGTCGCCGTCCTCGGTATCGTCGTACGAGGCGTCAACCTGGGTGTCGAATTCACCGGCGGCCGGCTCGTCGAGTACTCGACCAGCAGGCCCGTCGAGGTGGAGCGGGCCCGCACCGTCCTGGCCGACGCGGGCTTCGGCGACGCGGAGGTCACCACCGCGGGCGCGGGCGATCTCTCCGTACGCACCGGAAAGCTCGACAACGACGACGAACACGCCCTGCGCGCCGCCCTCGCGAAGGAGGGCGGCGAAACCACCAAGGTCCGCGACGAACTCATCGGCCCCAGCCTCGGTGACGAACTCCGGCGCAACGCCCTGATCGCGCTCGCCATCGCCGTCCTCGTACAGCTGGCCTATCTCGTGATCCGGTTCCGCTGGACGTTCGCCGTGGCCTCGGTCGGGGCGCTGGTCCACGACGTCATCATCCTGGTCGGCGCTTTCGCCTGGCTCGGACGCACCATCGACGGCATCTTCCTGGCCGCACTTCTCACCGTCATCGGATACTCCGTCAACGACTCCGTGGTGGTCTTCGACCGGGTGCGGGAACTGTGGGCGAAGGCCCGCCGCGTACCCATCGCCACGGTCGCCAACCGGGCCGTCCTCCAGACCGTTCCCAGAACGGTCAACACCGGAATGGGCGCCCTGTTCATTCTGACCGCACTGGCCGTGCTGGGCGGCGACTCCCTCGCCGACTTCGCGCTCGCCCTCCTGATCGGCATCTGCGTCGGCACGTACTCCTCGGTGCTGACCGCCGTGCCGGCCGCGCTCGTCCTGGAACAGAGCAGCAAGGCCCCGCCGCCCGCCCGTAAACGTGCTTCCGGACGCCGGTCCGGGACACGGACGGCGCGCCGGGACCCGCTCGACAACGGAGCACGCGTATAGCCGCTCCGGAAGGTACGACGCCCCCGCCCCGAAGGAAGCCGGGCCTTCTTCGGGGCGGGGGCGACCTGCGTCGGTCGTGGCGTTCCGTGCGCCCGGGGCAGCACAATTCCGAGCACCCACCTGTGATCGGAGCAAGCCCGTGACCATGCCCGTGCCCGTCGTGGCTGCGTGAGGCATGGTCCACCGTCGTACCCGACATGAACGACCGGCACGGACCGCTGCCTCCGCTGATGCTCGCCCTGACCGTCGTGACGGGACTGGTCGACGCGGTCAGTTACCTGGAACTCGGCAGGGTCTTCGTCGCGAACATGACCGGCAATGTGGTCTTCTCCGGCTTCGCGATCGCCGGAGCCCCCGGCTTCCCGTTCGCCGCCTCGCTCGTCGCGCTCGCCGCGTGCCGGACGACGGGTGCTCTCGGTTGCCGCCATGATGACCGGCGCGCTCGTCGGAGCCACGGCCGTACTGAACGGGCGCCCGAGACTTCCCCTGCTGCTCGCCCTGGCCCTCCTGGCAATCGTGACCATGGCCGCGATCGTCCTGGCGCGTGCGGACGCCCCCTGGGCCCGTGCGATCGTCAGGAAGTGAGGGAGCGCAGACGGTCGGCGGTGGCCCGGTCGGCGGGCAGGAACGTCTCGATGGCCAGCTCGGCCACCGTCACATCCATCGGCGTGTTGAACGTCGCGATGGAGGAGACGAACGAGAGCACGTGCCCGTCGTGCTCGATGTGCAACGGCAACGCGAAAGGCGGCGATGCCGGGCCGGCCCCTTCGATCGCCCCGGCGCCGTCGGCCCGGTCCGTACCTCCGGGTGCGGGATAGCCGGCGACCTCCTCGTACAGCTTGCGCAGCTCCGCCGACCGGGCCAGGGCGATCTGGCGATCCATCTGGGCCAGCAGATCGGCCCGCCACTGCCGGAGATTACGGATGCGCGGAGCCAGGCCTTCCGGATGGAGGGTGAGCCGCATGGCGTTCAGCGGCGGCGCCAGCAGATGCCCGGCCACGCCCTCCAGCAGCATCGTGATACCCCGATTGGCCGCCACCACGTTGTACATCCCGTCGACGACGAGCGCCGGGTACGGGTCGTACCCGTGGAGCAGCCGCTCCATCCCCTCGCGCAGCGCGCCGAACGCCGGGTCGTCGAGCGCGGTCTGTGTGTAGCGGGGCGCGTAACCGGCCACCACCAGCAGAGCGTTGCGTTCCCTGACCGGGATGTCGAGGTGCTCGGCCAGCCGCAGGATCATGTCCTCGCTGGGCCGGGAGCGGCCGGTCTCGACGAAGGAAATGTGCCGGGCCGAGGAATCGGCCCGCAGCGCCAGCTCCAGCTGGCTGATCCGACGCTGCTCCCGCCAGCTGCGCAGCAGCGGCCCTACCCCCGTGTCAAGCGCGACAGTTGTCATACCCAGACCGTAACGTCACCGGCACCGTCGACCGGAACCGATCGCTCGTGAGGGAGTCTCAACATGCCCGCCGCACCCTTGTCGCAGAAGGAGATCGAGGACCGTCTGGGTGATCTGCCCGGCTGGTCGCTGGAGGGGGACCGGATCACCTGCACCTACCGGCTCCACACGCATTTCGCCGCTCTGGGGCTGACCGTGCATATCGCCCAGATCCAGGACGAGCTGAACCACCACTCCGACATGACCCTCGGATACAACACCGTCAGCCTGTCCGTGAACACCCATGACGCGGGCGGTGTCGTCACCGAGAACGACCTGAAACTGGCCGCGCGCGTGGTGGCGATCGCCCCCGGGCACGGCGTGAGATAGCAGGGGGGCGAACGGGCACACCACGGTCGCGCGATGACATGTCACAGCACGACAGCGAATCCGAGGGTGCACGGTGGTCTGTCACATCCCGACCCGTCCCGAGCCCGCCGACCCGCGATGGCATGTCACATCGCCGGGCCGAAGCGTGGATGCGCAGCGAGCCACCCCGTATAGCTTTCGCTGCGCTCCACCGCCTCGAGTACCAGCTCACCGAGAAGCGTGGGCCGGGCGCCGGTGTGGTCCCGCTCGAAGAGCGGGCCGCCGAGTGCCTTCTCGATCCGTCGCAGTTGCGCGCTCAGCGCGGGCTGGGCGTGCCCGAGAGCCGCGGCCTTTGTCGGGCTCCCGGTGTCGGCAACGGCTCGCACGGTTCGCAGCTGGCGCAACTCAAGCTCAATAAACGCAAGTTATGGTCCCGGCGGCGTACCGGCAATATGCGGGTGTCCAATCGGCGGAGGTCTGCTCTAAAGTCGGCCGGTTGCTGGACTACGACACCGAAGCAGCCGTCTACGACGCCACGCGCGGTGGTGCGCCCAGGGCTGCGGCCGCGGCTGCCGCAGTACGGGAGTTGGTCCCGTCGTCGGCCCGCACCCTGCTGGACATCGGCTGCGGTACGGGACTGGTCACCGAGCACATGGCCCTTGCCCGCCCCGGACTTCGGGTGTTCGGCACGGACGCCTCGTACGGCATGGCACGGGTTGCCCGGCGGCGGATCGGCGCGGTGGCGCTGGCCGACGCGCGCCGGCTGCCGCTGCCCGGCGCGAGGGTGGACGCGGTCGCCGCGATCTGGCTGCTGCATCTGCTGCGCGGGGCGGAGGACGTGCGGGCTGTGGTGTCCGAGACGGCGCGGGTGCTGCGGCCCGGTGGTGTGTTCGTCACCACCGTCGACAAGGACGCGGCCCATGACGTCGGCAGCGACATCGACGTGGCGTTCGCCCCTTACCTGAACGCCGATCCGTCCGACGCCGCGGACCTGATCGTCAGGTACGGCTCGGAGACGGGCCTCGCCGTGGTGGGGGAGGCCCACTTCCTGGGACACGGTCAGGGCCGGAGCCCGTCGAGCGTGGCGCACGCGGTGCGTGCGGGCTATTACGCCTCACGCCTGCACCTGCCGGGGACGGCGGCCGAACGGCTCGCCGCCGCCCTGACAGAGCTGCCCGAGCCCGACAGACCGCGCGCCGACCCGCGCTACCGGCTGCTGGCACTGCGCCGGAGCGACTGACCCTGGACCACCCCTCCCACGTCACGCCCCACCGCCCGCCGTCCCGTCCCACCACCCCGCCCGTACCGGCACGACGGCTTGCCGAATCGGCAACAAATCTGGCCAGAACGCCGATGTGTGGCGAGGCTGTCCCCATGAGCCAGCACACCGACCATGGTCATCAGCACACCACCACTCCCGGCCACCGGCACAACGACCCCACCCACGCGCATCACCACGGCACCACCGAATTCGACTGGGACGTCATGGGCCCGCTGCTGGAGCAGAACGCCGAGCTCAGCCGCCCGCAGTACGAGGAGGCGGCCCGCTGGATCGCCGGCCTGCCCACGGCCCCGAACGTGCGCAGGGTGCTCGACATCGGCAGCGGCCCCGGCGTGATCTCCTGCCTGCTCGCCGAGGTGTTCCCGGAGGCCGAAGTCGTCGCCGTCGATGGCACCCCGGCCCTTCTGGAACGCACCCGGACCCGTGCCCGGCGGCTCGGTCTCGGCGACCGCGTACGGACCCAGCAGGCCGAGATCCCCGAGAGCCTCGACGCGTTGGGGGAGGCGGATCTGATCTGGGTGGGCAACGCTCTGCATCACATGGGCGACCAGCGCGCCGTCCTCGCCGGGTTCGCCGCCCTGCTGCGCCCCGGCGGGACCATCGCCCTGGTCGAGGGAGGTCTGCCGCCCCGTCAGCTCCCGCGCGACATCGGCATCGGGCGGCCCGGTCTGGAGGCCAGGCTCGACGCGATCACCGCGGACTGGTTCGAGGACATGCGGACGTCACTGCCAGGCACCAAGCGGGAGACCGAGGACTGGAGCGCACTGTTCACCGCGGTGGGGCTCGACCCGCAGGGCACCCGCAGCTTCCTGCTCGACCTCCCGGCACCGCTGTCGGAGCCCGCGCGCGACCATGTCATCGCCGAGTTCACCCGGCGGCGCGAGATGTTCGAAGAGGTGCTCCCGGCCGAGGACGTTGCCGTTCTGGACCGGCTCCTCGACCCCGAGGACCCGGCCGGACTGCGTCAGCGCCCCGATGTCTTCCTGCTCATGGCACGCACGGTGCACCTGGGCCGACGGGGCTGACCTGTAAGCGCCTCGGTCGTCGTCCCCTCGCACCGCCCATGGACGGATTGGAGTGCTCCCCGGCAGCCGAGTGGGACATCTCGTCCACTGCGGTGGTGTGTGCTGTGGGCCCAGGATGTGGTCTTGCGAGCCGGGCCGTCACCGGCCCGGCTCGCGCCACGTCGCCTCGCGCGAGGACGCGCATCGAGAGGAAGCCCATGCAGCACACTTCAGCCATCCTGCCGCGGGCCGAGGGCGCCCACATACGCCGCACCGTTGTCGAACTGCCCTGCCGTGAGGACCCGTTGTGGCGCGAGGAGGTGTTCGAGCCACGTGAACAGGTCCGCGCCGCACGGGACTTCCGTACCGACGCGGCCACGGTGTGCGCACGCGGCTCCCGGACGGTGACCCGGTGACCGCCGCCGTTCCCGGCCCCCTGTCGGGTGTCGTGGTCGCCGACTTCGGGAGGGTGCTGGCCGCCCCGTACGCCACGATGCTCCTCGCGGACCTGGGCGCCGACGTCATCAAGGTGGAACGTCCGGGCTCCGGCGACGACACCCGGGCCTGGGGCCCGCCGCACGCCCATGACGAATCCACCTACTTCCTGTCCGTGAACCGCAACAAACGGTCCTTCACCCTCGATCTCGGCACGGCGGAAGGGCGTCGGCACGCCCACGAACTGGTGCGTCGCGCCGATGTGCTCTTCGAGAACTTCCGCCCCGGCACGATGGGCAAGTACGGGCTCTCCTACGAGGAGGCCCACGCGCTCAACCCAGGCATCGTCTACTGCTCGATCACCGGATTCGGAGCCGGCGAAGGAGCCGCACTGCCCGGCTACGACCTGCTGCTTCAGGCGGTCGGCGGGCTGATGAGCGTCACCGGGCCCGCACCGGGACAGCCCGTCAAGACGGGTGTGGCACTTGTCGACGTGCTCACCGGACTGCACGCGGCCGTGGGCGTCATGGCGGCGCTGCGCCACCGCGACGCGACCGGTGACGGCCAGCACGTCGAGGTGAATCTGCTGTCCTCGTTGCTGTCGAGCATGGTGAACCAGGCGGGCGGCTACACCCTGGCCGGCCAGGTGCCGGGCATCCTCGGCAACCGTCACCCGTCCATCGCCCCGTACGAGATCTACCGGGCGGCGGACCGGCCGCTGGTCATCGCCGTCGGCAACGACCGGCAGTTCCATGCCCTGTGCCGGGGTCTGGGTGCCGAGGAGTTGGCCGCCGACCCCAGGTTCGTGTCGAACGCGGACCGGGTCACGCACGTCGACGCGCTGGCTGAGGAGATCTCCGCGCTGCTCGCCCCGCGCACCGCGGCCGAGTGGTCCGCCCTGCTCACCCCGCTCGGGGTGCCCTGCGGTCCGGTCAACGATCTCGCGGGCGCCTTCGGCCTCGCCGAACGCCTGGGCCTGTCCCCGCAGGTCACACCGGCCGACGTGGGCCCCGACGACCCCATGCGTCTGGTGGCCAACCCCATAGGGCTGTCCCGTACGCCGCCGCGGTACGAACGGCGGCCGCCGCGCCTCGGCGAGCACACCGAGGACCTCAGACGCTGGCTGGACGGCTGACCGCCCGCAGACCGGCGGACGGGGCCGTGGACGACCGGCGTCCACAGCCCCGTCCGCTGCCCGGACCGTGTCAAGAGAAGACACGCTGCCGCCAGGGTGAGCGGGCATCAGAAAGTCCCCTGTACAGGCTAATTGTGGATCAATTCGCCTACGAATAAAGGCAATTGGTAGCTCATCTAATTATATGGAAATAGCATATGGCGTACTTTATGTACCTCGATCGGCGTGCAGGCGTCGACCTTCAACGTGTCCGATATGACAGGTATGGGGGTCGTCAGTACGTTCATCCACGGGTCGACTGCTCAGCCGACCTCTCTGAGACAGGAGAAGCGACATGGTTACCCGTTCCACTATCGTTACAGCCGCCGTCGCGGCCGCTGCGGCCATGGCCGCCACCGGCATCACCTACGCTTCGGCCGCCACCTCCGAGCCGGTCCAGGCCGTCCAGCAGGCCGCTCCCGTTTCGGCTCTTGACGGTGGCGACGCCGGAAAGGGCGACGCCGGCAAGGGCAACGAGGGCAAGGGCAACGAGGGCAGGGGCAACGAGGGCCGTGGCAACGAGGGCCGTGGCTACGAGCGCCGTGGCTTCGAGGGCCGTGAGCACTTCGAGGGCCGCATCCACATCAACGAGCGGACGTACTCCGCCCAGCCGGGCGGCTGCATGGTCGTGGTCAGCGGCCTCGGCGCCAAGAGCCTCAACATCCGCAACGACAGCCGCCGGACCGTCGAGGTCTTCCGCGGAGCCACCTGCGACAACGGCGCCCCCATCGCCACCGTCGGACCGTGGAGCTCCAGCGACGGGGTGTTCCCGGGGCGCGTCAAGGGCGGCGTGTTCGTCAAGAACGGAGTGGTGGGCAGCTTCCGGGTGATCCACCGCTTCGACGAGGACCGCGACCGCGATGACCGCGGCGACCGCGGCGACCGGGACTGGTGACCGAGTCACCCGGTTGACGTAGAACCCCGGCCCGCCGGAATCGGGCCGGGGCTCCAGCCAGGGCATCCGATCGGAGCGACCCGGTCGGATGCCCACATCTGAACGACGACTGACAAACCCAAACACCTGCCACGCCATACTAGAGGCGGACGGCGAGGCACTGCCAGCCGACCGGAACAGCCGCGCCACGCGCGGCGACCACGCTCCGGTGTCGGTTCCGGTTCCGGTCCCGGGTTCGGCTTTCCGGGCTCCGGTTCCGGGAACCGGCTTCCGGATTCGTTCTCGGCCTGCGGCCCTCGGTGGGGCCCGGCGACCGAGCGGCAGAACGTGGCGCCGGCGTGGCAGACGCCGCCCACGTCCCGGCCGCCAGGGAACCGGCCGGCCGTACGGCCGGGATACCGGCGATCGAGGAACCCCCCGGTTCTCGGAGGCACCTGGCGACGGGCCCTGACCCGGATGGGTGACGGCCCGGGCGGCACGGCCCGAAGGGCCACCCGCATTCCGGTCCACGTTCCGGTCCGCGCGCATCCGCACGTCGGCCGGTCTCCGGTCTACACCTCGGAGGCGTCCCGCACCGGCTCCAACTGCCACCACTGGCCGGGTGAGTCGGTGTCCTCCCACTGCTGGACATGGGCACCGTCCGCCGTGCTGCCGTCGGCGACCTCCAGAACGAGCCCGCTGATGAAGCTGACCAGTGTCACCACCCCCGGCGCATCCAGATGCCGCTCGATCAGCCATTCCTGGGCGCCGTAGTTGTTGGCCCGCCACTGCTGGATCGCGGCGCCGTTCTCGGTGGAGGCGTTGGCGACGTCCAGCCGTTTGCCGCTGTGGACATTGACCAGGTGGTACAGCGCCGCGCCCTCGTGCACGGGGGAGAGCCGCCAGTGCTGAGCCGTCGAACCGCTCTCCGTGCCCTGCTGCACCGGGGCACCACCGCCCTTGGCGGATCCGTACACCTCCAGCAACAGTCCGCTGCCCACATTGCGCAGCCGGTAGCGGCCGGCCGCGACGACGGGCGCGGTGTCCCCGCTCATGTTCCGGTTCCTTCCCGCGGCACGGACCGCCGCCCGGCTCGGCAGCAGGGCGGCGGTCCGTGTGCGTCAACGGTGCGATGACAGGGCTCAGGCGCCGAGGTTGAACTCACCAGGGTTCGGGCCGAGGCGCTTGCCCTCGTCCAGCGCGGCGAACGCGGCCAGGTCGTCGGCGTCCAGCTCGAAGCCGAATACATCGAGGTTCTCCACGATCCGGGACGGCGTCACCGACTTCGGGATCACCACATTGCCGGTCTGGATGTGCCAGCGGAGCACCACCTGAGCCGGTGTGCGGCCGTGCTTCCGGGCGATCGCGACGACCGTCGGCACCTCCAGGAGCCCCTTGCCCTGGCCCAGCGGTGACCAGGCCTCGGTCGCGATGCCGTGCTTGGCGTGGAGCGCGCGCGACTCGGCCTGCTGGAGCTGCGGGTGGAGCTCGATCTGGTTGAGCACCGGGACCACGGAGGTCTCGCCGAGCAGACGCTCCAGGTGCTCGGGGAGGAAGTTCGAGACACCGATGGCCTTCGCGCGGCCCTCGGAGTAGATCTTCTCGAAGGCCTTGTACGTGTCGAGGTACGCGTCCTTGGCCGGCACCGGCCAGTGGATCAGATACAGATCGACATACTCCAGCCCCAGCTTGTCGAGCGAGCTGTCGAAGGCGCGCAGGGTGGAGTCGTAGCCCTGATCGGTGTTCCACAGCTTCGTCGTGACGAAGAGCTCTTCGCGGGCGACACCGGAGGCCGCGACGGCCCTGCCGGTGCCCTCCTCGTTCTTGTAGATCGCGGCGGTGTCGATGCTCCGGTACCCGGACTCGATGGCTGTCGCGACCGCCTTCGCGGCCTCGTCGTCAGGCACCTGCCAGACACCGAAACCGAGCTGCGGCATCTCGACGCCGTTGTTGAGGGTGATGGAGGGGACCTTGCTCACGAGCGGTCGATCCTTACGTCGTCGGTTGGGATTCTCAGGGTCAACGATCAGCGAGTGCCATGCATTCCCCGCCGCCCGGGCGTCGGCCGCACCCGGTCCCGCCCCGATGCCGCCGATCCGTGCCCGAGCTGTCCGAAATCCTGCGTGCGGGCATGGAGATTTGGGCCCGCGCGGAGCATTGAAAGATCGTTCTCCAGGGGAATCCCATGCAGTGATGGTTAGGAACCTTTCCTACCGTCGCCCCGAAGGGAGCACCCGTGCACACTGACCGCCCCCCACGCCGAACCGTGGCCGTCCTCGCCGGACTCAGCTGTCTGTTTCTGCCCCTGCTCGCCCACATCCCCAAGGCCTCCGCCGCTTCGGACGCCGGCTCCCCGTCCGCCGCCACGGTGGCCGCGGGCCCCGGCTCGGTCGTCACGGCGACGATGGCGGGAGCCGACCCGGAGGCCAGGACGGTCTTCGACAGCATGGTGAAGTACCTGCTCGCGCACCCCTCGGTCAACAACGCCAACCTCCTCGCCGCCGGGCAGGACTGGATGACCGACCACTTCCGCGCCTTCAAGACGGCGACGGGCGACAGCACCTGGGACACCGTGCGCACCGCGCACCAGAACCTGATCACCTCCCAGCAGTCCAAGTACGCGGCGAACACCGGTCTGTTGGCGGACTTCATCGTCAACACCAACACCACCCCCAAGCCTGCCGCGGGCGAGGTGCTCGAAGGACTCAACGACTGGCTCGACGCCCTCTGGAACAAGCTCGCCGCCACCTCGGTCGACCCGCAGCTGTACTACGGCGGCAGCTTCCAACTCCAGTCGATGATCGTCGCATCCGGCAACTAATGGATTCCCTGACGGAAGTTCAGATGCGGGCCGGAACGCACAACACGTTACGGGGCAAAGTGGCCGCCCTCGCGGTCACGCTGTTCTGTGCGGCTCTGGTGCAGACGGTCCCGCAATCCGCAAGTGGGCCAAGAGGGTTGTCCGTGACCATGACGCGCTCATCAAGGTCACCCCCGGCGGCACCATACCGCTGAGGCACGGCCGGCCGTGCCTCAGCGGTACAGGGCGTCGACCTCCGCCGCGTACGCCGTCTCGATCGCCTTGCGCTTCAGCTTCAGCGACGGCGTGAGCAGGCCGTGCTCCTCGCTGAACGGATGCGCCAGGATCCGGAACGTACGGATCGACTCGGCCTGTGACACCGCCGTATTGGCCGCGACCACCGCACGCCGGACCTCCATCTCCAGGTCCGGATCCCGCACCAGCTCCTCCGGCCGCAGGGGCGCCCGCCCCTGCATGGCGAGCCAGTGGTCCACCGACTCGTGGTCGACCGTGACGAGCGCGGCGACGTAAGGTCGGTCGTTGCCGACCACGATGCACTGCGCGACCAGTGGATGCGCCCGCACCCGCTCCTCCAGACCGGTCGGCGACACGCTCTTGCCGCCCGACGTCACCAGGATCTCCTTCTTCCGCCCCGTGATCGTCAGATAGCCGTCCTCGTCGAGCGCCCCCAGGTCCCCGGTGGCCAGCCAGCCCTCCCGCAACACCGCGGCGGTGGCCTCCGGGGCGCCGAGGTAGCCCGCGAACACATTGTCGCCGTGCACCCACACCTCGCCGTCCTCCGCGATGTGCACGGTCGTGCCGGGGATCGGCTGCCCGACCGTGCCGTACCGGGTGCGCTCCGGCGGATTGGCGGTCGCCGCCGCGGTCGACTCGGTCAGCCCGTACCCCTCGTACACGATGACGCCCGCGCCCGCGAAGAACAGCCCCAGCTGCCGCGCCATGCCCGAACCGCCGGACATGGCGTGCCGGATCCGGCCGCCCATCGCCTCGCGCACCTTCCGGTACACGATCTTGTCGAAGAACTGGTGCTGCATCCGCAGCCCGGCGGACGGCCCGGGACCGGTCCCGAACGCTCGCGCCTCCACCGCCTCGGCGTACTTCACCGCGATGTCCACGGCCTTGTCGAACGCCCCGGCCCGGCCCTCCGCCTCGGCCTTGCGCCGGGCGCCGTGGACGACCTTCTCGAAGATGTACGGAACCGCCAGGATGAACGTCGGCCGGAACGACACCAGATCCGGCATCAGGGCCTTCGCGGACAGCTCCGGCTGGTGGCCCAGCTTCACCCGGCCGCGGACCGCGGCGAGCTCCACCATCCGGCCGAAGACATGCGCCAGCGGCAGGAAGAGGAGGGTGGCCGCCTCGTCGCCCGGCTTGGAGTGGAAGACCGACTCCCAGCGCGAGGCCATGGTGTCCGTCTCGAACATGAAGTTGGCGTGCGTGATCACACAGCCCTTGGGGCGTCCCGTCGTCCCTGAGGTGTAGATGATCGTCGCCACCGACTCGGGCGTCACCGCGCGCCGGTGGCGGTGCACCACCTCGTCCTCGACCTGGGCGCCCGCGTCGAGCAGCTCGTTCACCGCGTCGGCGTCCAGCTGCCAGAGCCGCTTGAGCCCGGGCAACTGGTCGATCACCGACGCGATCGTCATCGCGTGGTCCTCGTGCTCGACCATGACGGCGGACACATCGGCGTCGTGCAGCATCCAGAGGACCTGCTCGGCCGAGGACGTCGGATAGACCGGTACGGACTGGGCGCCGACCGTCCACAGCGCGAAGTCGAAGAGCGTCCACTCGTAGCGCGTCCGCGACATCAGGGCCACCCGGTCGCCGAATCTGACGCCGTGCGCGATCAGGCCCTTGGCGAGCGCCAGCACCTCGTCGCGGAACGTTGCCGCGGTGACATCCCGCCAACGTCCGCTCGCGTCTTTTCGGCCGAGCGCGACCCGGTCCGGATCTTCCTCGGCGTAGTCGAACACCACATCGGCCAGCCCGCCTACGAGGGGCGCGGCCGCCATGGGTGGGACAGTGAACTCGCGCAATGACCTGCTCCTTGTGGCGCTCCGCACAGCGCCGCGACGCTACCCCAACGGACGGCGCGGCGGGAGGGCCCCATACCCGCGGACCCGGTGGCATATGCACAGGTCAGCCACCGAAAACCGGCCAGATGGGCAAGGGTCGGGCGTGGCTGAGACCACGGAGTAAGCGGTTCGGCGCGGGAATCTCCACCAAATCTGTACGCCACAGTCACTCCCGTTCCGGATGGTTACGGGGGGATTGGTCCGCGGATCAGCCGGTCGCCACCCGCCAGGATCGCCGCCGCCAGGGCGTCCGCGGCCTCCTGCGCACTGCCCCGGCGGTGGCCGTGCAGCAGGACGAAGTCCACCTCGCCCAGCTCCGGCAGCCCCGCCCTGGTCGGCACCGGCACCAGACCCGGCGGGATCAGCCCACGGCTGTGAGCCATCACGCCCAGTCCCGCACGGGCCGCCGCGATCAGCCCGCTCAGGCTGGTGCTCGTACAGGCGACCCGCCAGGCCCGGCCGTGCTCCTCCAGGACCTCCAGGGCGCGGGCCCGGGTGATGCCCGGCGGCGGGAAGAGGACCAGCGGAACCGGACCGTCCGGATCGAACCGCAGCCGCGGGGCGCCGATCCAGGTCAGCGCGTCCTGCCAGACCAGCTCCCCGTGCGTGTCGCCGACGCGCCGCTTGGCGAGCACCAGATCGAGCCGGCCCGCCGCGAGCCGTTGGTGCAGCGTCCCGGAGAGCTCCACCGTCAGCTCCAGCTCGACCTCCGGGTGGTCGCGGCGGAACGACTCCAGGATCTCCGGCAGCCGCGTCAGCACGAAGTCCTCGGACGCCCCGAACCGCAGCCGCCCGCGCAGCCGCGTGCCGGTGAAGAAGGCCGCCGCCCGCTCATGGGCCTCAAGTATCGTCCGGGCGAAACCGAGCATCGCCTCACCGTCCAGGGTGAGATCGACCCGGTGCGTGTCCCGGGTGAACAGCTGCCGCCCCGTCGCATCCTCCAGGCGCCGCACATGCTGGCTCACCGTGGACTGCCGGACCCCCAGTCGCTGGGCGGCCCGGGTGAAGCTCAGGGTCTGGGCGACTGCCAGAAAGGTACGCAGCTGCGCGGGGTCGTACATGGGATCAGGCTATCGCGAATCGCGATGACAGTAAGAGCGGTATGCGGGATTCCCGATCGCCCGGTTCGGGAGGAGTATGGGAAGGGCGCGACCGGAACCAAGAGAACAAGTGGAGCAGATGAGCCGCCGCACCGTGAAACTTCCGTCCTGGCTGCCGATCGACCCGTACATCATGGCGCTGATCGGCACGGTCGTACTCGCGGCGGTACTGCCGGCGTCGGGGACCGCCGCGGAGGTGGCGGGCGGTGCGTCGACCGGAGCCGTCGCCCTGCTCTTCTTCCTGTACGGGGCCCGGCTCTCCACCGCCGAGGCGCTCGACGGACTCAAGCACTGGCGGCTCCATCTCACCGTCCTGGTCTGTACCTTCGTGGTCTTCCCGCTGCTCGGGCTGGCGGGTAAGGGGCTGGTTCCGTACGTCCTGACGCCGCAGTTGTACAGCGGCTTCCTCTTCCTCTGCCTCGTCCCCTCGACGATCCAGTCGTCGATCGCCTTCACCTCGATCGCCCGCGGCAATGTGCCCGCGGCGATCTGCGCGGGCTCCTTCTCCTCGATCGCCGGGATCTTCCTCACCCCGCTGCTCGCCGCGGCGCTGATCGGCAACGACGGCGGCGGATTCTCGGCGGACGCGCTGCTGAAGATCGGGGTCCAGCTGCTGCTGCCGTTCGTCGCGGGGCAGTTGCTGCGCCGTTGGATCGGCGGCTTCCTCACCCGCCACAAGAAGGTGCTCGGCCATGTCGACCGCGGCTCGATCCTGCTCGTCGTCTACTCGGCGTTCAGTGAGGGCATGGTCGCGGGCATCTGGCACCAGGTCACCCCGGCCAGGCTCGGCGCGCTGCTCGGCGCCGAAGCGGTGCTGCTCGCGCTGATGCTGATGCTGACCTGGTACGGGACGAAGCGGCTCGGCTTCGACCGCGGGGACCGGATCGCCATCCAGTTCGCCGGCTCGAAGAAGAGCCTGGCCGCCGGGCTGCCGATGGCGAGTGTCCTGTTCGGGGCGCAGGCGTCTCTCGCCGTGCTGCCGTTGATGCTCTTCCACCAGATGCAGCTGATGGTGTGCGCGGTGATCGCCAAGCGGCGCTCGCGCGACCCGCTGGAGGAAAGCCAGGAAGACGGCGTGATGGCACGGGAGCCGGCCGCGGTGAGCTGAGGGCGGAGCCCCCGGGCCCGCCGCTCAGGGGTGGGTCCGGGGGCGCAGGGGCGCTCCCCGCGGGCCGGACCCCTGACCCGTGCGGACGGGCGGGGCGCCTCAGTCCTGGCCGATCGTCGCCGCCAGGGTGATCCGGTGCTCACCCGCGTACACGTTCATGGAAGGGCCCCGCAGGAAACCGACCAGGGTCAGTCCGGTCTCGGCCGCCAGATCGACGGCGAGTGACGACGGCGCCGAGACCGCCGCGAGCATCGGGATCCCGGCCATCACCGCCTTCTGGGCCAGTTCGAACGAGGCCCGCCCCGACACCAGCAGGATCGCCCGGGACAGCGGCAGCCGATGGTCGGTCAGGGCCCGGCCGACCAGCTTGTCGACCGCGTTGTGCCGGCCGACGTCCTCCCGGACGTCCAGCAGTTCGCCGGTCTCGGAGAACAGCGCCGCCGCGTGCAGGCCCCCGGTCCGGTCGAAGACCGGCTGCGCGGCCCGCAGCCGGTCGGGGAGGGCGGCGAGCAGCGCGGGTTCGACCCGGACCGGGGGAGTGTCGGCGATCGGATGCCGGGTCGTGGTGCGTACCGCGTCGAGGCTCGCCTTGCCGCACAGCCCGCAGGACGACGTGGTGTACACATTGCGTTCGAGGGTGATGTCGGGAACCGGGACACCGGGCGCGAGCCTCACGTCCACGACGTTGTACGTGTTCACGCCGTCCGCCGTGGCGCCGGCGCAGTAGACGATCGACTGGACCTCGGAGCCGTCACCGATCACGCCCTCGCTCACCAGGAAGCCCGCCGCCAGCGCGAAGTCGTCGCCCGGCGTGCGCATCGTGATGGCGAGCGGCCTGCCGTTCAGCCGGATCTCCAGGGGCTCCTCGGCGACGAGCGTGTCGGGGCGTGTGGAGACCGACCCGTCCCGGACACGGATGGTGCGGCGGCGCTCGGTGACCCGTCCCATAGCGGTTAAACCCGATTCTGTGCGTGTTGGAAGCCGAACCGGCCCTTGATGCAGAGGTTGCCGTGGGTCACCGGATTGTCGTGCGGAGAGGTGACCTTGGCGGTCTCATTGTCCTGCACATGGAGTGTGACATTGCAGCCGCTCCGCAGTACGCGCAGATGATGTCGATGTCCTCACGGGCCTCACCCGGCGGAATCAGCGCGGCCCGGACGCGCTGCACCCGCCGTTCGCTGTTGGCCGTCGTGCCGTCGGTCTCGGCCCAGGCGGCCGTCGCGGGCAGGACGGCATCCGCCGGCTCGGCGGTCCGGGTGAGGAGGATGTCCTGCACCACCAGATGGTCCAGCGCCGTGAGCCGCCGGACGGCCTGCTCGCTGTCGGCCGCGGACTGCGCCGGGTTCTCCCCGATGCAGTACACCGTCAGCTGCCTGACCGGTGCCGCTCACAGTTTCACGGCCCGCATCTCACCGCTCTCCATCGACTCGGACGTCTCGGTGAGCGTCTTGCCGTAGCGGGGGCTGGGCGACGATGTCCCGGCTCCGCTCGAACTTCCGCCGGACCGGGGGGTCGAGGATGTCCTGGAAGCCGGGCATCCGGTTGGGAACGGCGCCCATGTCGCCGCCGCCCTTGGCCCAGCGGAAGAACAGGAGGCGATGTGGCATACGTCGACAGAATATTGTCTACAGTATGCTTTCGGCAGTCAAGGCTGTCGTCAAGCCTCCAATGACCGGGTCCTATTCCTGTGGGAACACGTGCCCCCGTACCGGGCGGTAGCGACCAAGACTGGATGGTTCCTGCCGTACGTAGCGAGGGGATCCTGTACATGACCGGCTCACGTGTCGTGGCGCTCGGCCACTATCAGCCCGCCAAGGTGCTCACCAACGACGATCTGGCGGCCATGGTCGACACCAGCGACGAGTGGATCACCAGCCGCGTAGGCATCAAGACCCGCCACGTCGGAGGCCCTGACGAGCCGGTGGACGAGATGGCCGCGCATGCGGGGGGCAAGGCGCTCGCCGCGGCGGGGCTGCGGCCCGCCGAGGTCGATCTGGTGCTGGTCGCCACCTCCACCGCGATCGACCGCTCGCCGAGCATGTCGGCGCGGGTCGCCGCCCGGCTCGGCATGGGCTCGCCCGCGGTCATGGACATCAACGTGGTCTGCTCCGGATTCACCCACGCCCTCGCCGCCGCCGACCACGCGGTCCGGGCGGGCGCGGCCGAGCGCGTCCTCGTCATCGGCGCCGACAAGATGGCCGACATCGCGGACTGGACCGACCGCAGCACCTGCGTCCTGCTCGGTGACGGAGCCGGCGCGGCGGTCGTCGTCGCGGACCCGGGCGGCGGGGACGGTCCCGGGATCGGCCCCGTCCTGTGGGGTTCGGTGCCGGAGATGGGCAACGCGGTTCGGATCGAGGGGACGCCCCCGCGCTTCGCGCAGGAAGGGCAGTCCGTATACCGCTGGGCCACCACGCAGCTGCCGCCCATCGCCCGCAAGGTGTGCGAAAAGGCAGGTGTCGCCCCCGAGGATCTGGCCGCGGTCGTGCTGCATCAGGCCAATCTGCGGATCATCGAACCCGTCGCCAGGAAGATCGGCGCGGTCAACGCGGTCATCGCCCGGGATGTCGTGGATTCCGGCAATACGTCCGCGGCGTCCATCCCGATGGCCCTGTCCAAGCTGGTGGAACGCGGCGAGGTGCACAGCGGCGCGCCGGTGCTGCTTTTCGGCTTCGGCGGAAATCTCTCGTACGCGGGCCAGGTGATCCGCTGCCCCTGAGCGGCGTTGTGCTCGGTAGACTGTAGACAATAAGTAATTGCTCGTCGCCCGGAGGGGGACCGCGATATTGTCCGCAGGACTGCCGCCAGGGGCTGTGCCGAAGCTGGAACGGCCTGGTCCGCTGCGCGAGCGCGTGTACGAGGCACTGCTCGAACTCATGGCGACGCGCGCGCTCCGTCCCGGCCAGCACCTGGTCGAGAGCGAACTGGCCGGCCATCTCGGGGTGTCCAGGCAGCCGGTGCGGGAGGCGCTGCAGCGGCTGAACACCGAGGGCTGGGTCGATCTCCGGCCCGCCCAGGGCGCGTTCGTGCATGAGCCCACGGAGGACGAGGCGGATCAGCTGCTCTCGGTCCGCACCCTGCTGGAGGCCGAGGCCGCCCGCCTCGCCGCGGCCAACTCCGACGCCGCGGGCATCGCCGCCCTGGAGGAGCTCTGCGCCAAGGGCGAGCAGGCGGTCGCCGACGACGACGTGGATCTGGCGGTCGCCACCAACACGGCCTTCCATGCCAAGGTCATGGAGCTGGCGGGCAATGTCGTCCTCTCCGAGCTGGCCGGGCAGGTGGACCGCCGGGTCCGCTGGTACTACACCCCGGTGGCCCGCCAACGCGGCACCCAGTCCTGGATCGAGCACCGCTCGCTCATAGCGGCGATCGCCTCGCGCGACGAACAGCGGGCCACGGAGATTATGCGGGCGCACACGGAACACACGCGCAGGACGTACCACCAGCGCGCCGAGGAGTAGCACGCGGCCGGGCGGGTCGCACGGGGCCCTTCCGCGGGTTCGCGGGTTCGTGGCCGCCGTCGACCGAGCGGCTTTGTCCTCGGTGTGGAGAAAGTTGTAGCGGATTCCTGCGCAACTTCTTCCCACTCCCGGCAACCGCTGCTACGTTCCCCTCGAAAGCCCGACGGACAGGCCGATGTGGCGGGGAGGGGCGCGTGAGACGTATGACGGCACGACCCGCGAATGCGCATCAGGCGCGACTGCTAAGGCTGTTGCGCGACGGCGGGCCCAACTCACGGGCACAGCTGGGGGATCAGGTAGATCTCTCCCGCTCCAAGCTCGCCGTCGAGGTCGACAGGCTGCTGGAGACCGGACTTGTCGTGGCCGATGGACTCGCCGCATCCCGCGGAGGGCGTCGCTCGCACAATATCCGGCTCGCCCCGCAACTGCGCTTCCTCGGCGTCGACATCGGTGCCACATCCGTCGATGTGGCCGTCATCAACGCCGAGTTGGAGGTCCTGGGCCACCTGAACCAACCCATGGACGTACGCGAAGGGCCGGTCGCCGTCTTCGAGCAGGTGCTGGCCATGGCGGCCAAGCTCCGGGCCTCCGGCCTCGCCGAAGGCTTCGACGGTGCGGGCATCGGCGTACCCGGACCGGTCCGCTTCCCCGAAGGCGTGCCGGTCGCACCGCCGATCATGCCCGGCTGGGACGGCTTCCCGGTCCGCGAGGCGCTCAGTCAGGAACTGGGCTGCCCCGTCATGGTCGACAACGATGTGAACCTGATGGCGATGGGGGAGCAGCACGCGGGCGTCGCGCGCTCCGTGGGCGACTTCCTCTGCGTCAAGATCGGTACGGGTATCGGCTGCGGCATCGTCGTCGGTGGCGAGGTCCACCGCGGTACGACGGGCAGCGCCGGAGACATCGGCCACATCCAGGTCGAACCCGAAGGACGCCCCTGCGCCTGCGGCAACCGGGGTTGTCTGGAAGCCCACTTCAGCGGTGCCGCGCTCGCCCGCGACGCCGAGGACGCGGCGCGTGCCGGGCAGTCGCCGGAGCTCGCGGGCCGACTGGAAGCGGCCGGCGGACTCACCGCCGCCGACGTGGCCGCCGCCGCGGCCGCCGGCGACGCCACCTCGCTCGACCTGATCCGCGAAGGCGGCAACCGGGTGGGCCAGGTCATCGCCGGACTTGTCAGCTTCTTCAATCCCGGACTGGTGGTGATCGGCGGCGGCGTGACCGGCCTCGGACACACACTCCTCGCCAGCATCCGGACCCAGGTATACCGGCAGTCGCTGCCGCTGGCCACCGGCAATCTCCCCATCGTGCTCGGTGAGTTGGGACCGGCCGCCGGAGTGATCGGCGCGGCCCGCCTCATCAGCGACCACCTGTTCTCACCGGCCTGATCCTCGGCCGGTACGTACCAACCGCTCCCGCCTCTTGTCCCGGGGGTCCGGGGGGTAACCCCCGGGACAGCACTGCGCCCTGCCCGCTCACCGGCCCTCCCCCAGTTCTCGGCTGTGCTCGAGCAGGGGAGACCCCATTCGCCGAGGGGATTTGTCATGGCACCAGAACCGCCCTTGCTCACCATGTCCGGCATCACCAAGTCGTTCCCCGGAGTGCGCGCCCTCGACGGCGTGGACCTGGAGGTACAGGCCGGCGAAGTCCACTGTCTCCTCGGACAGAACGGCGCCGGCAAGTCCACCCTCATCAAGGTGCTCGCCGGGGCCCACCAGCCCGACGGCGGCGAGATCACCTGGCGCGGCGAATTGGCCGCGCTCAAGTCACCCATCGCCGCGATGCGGCTCGGCATCGCCACCATCTACCAGGAACTCGACCTGGTCGAGGGCCTGTCGGTCGCCGAGAACGTCTTCCTCGGCCATGAACCCACCACCGCCCGCTTCATCGTCCGCACCCGCGAGGGCCGTGCGGCGGCCGCCGCGCTGCTGAAGCGTCTCGGCCACCCGGAGATCGACCCGGCCCAGGCGGTCGGAGAACTGTCCGCCGCACAGCAGCAGATCGTCTCCATGGCGCGGGCACTCTCCCACGACGTACGGCTCATCGTGATGGACGAGCCGTCCGCCGCGCTCGACCCCGACGAGGTCGACAACCTCTTCCGAACCGTCACCGCTCTCACCGCCGACGGGGTCGCCGTCGTCTACATCTCGCACCGCCTGGAGGAGATCCGCCGCATCGGCGACCGGGTGACCGTGCTCAAGGACGGTCGCGCCGTCGCCGTGGGGCTGCCCGCCAAGTCCACACCGACAGGCGACGTCGTTGCCATGATGACCGGCCGCAACGTCGAACACGTCTTCCCGCCGCGCATCACGGACCGCGCGGCGGCGGCCGTCGAAGAACCGGTACTGAAGGTCGAAGGGCTGACCAGGAAGGGCGAATTCGCCCCGGTGGACCTGGAGCTCCGGCCCGGCGAGATCGTCGGTCTGGCCGGACTCGTCGGTTCGGGACGCTCCGAGATCCTGGAGACCCTCTACGGCGCCCGCAGGCCGAGCGCCGGACGCGTCACCGTGGCAGGGAAGCAGCTGCGACCCGGCAGCGTCCGTGCCGCCGTCGCCGCCGGGATCGGGCTCGCCCCCGAGGAACGCAAGGCGCAGGCCCTGCTGATGCTCGAAACCGTCACCCGTAACGTCTCCGTCTCCTCGATGTCCCGCTTCTCCCGGGCCGGCTGGCTCGACCGCGGAGCCGAACGCCGGGCCGCCCGCACCGCCACCCGCGAGCTCTCCCTGCGCCCCGACAACCCGGACACCCAGGTCCGCACACTGTCCGGCGGCAACCAGCAGAAGGCCGTCCTGGCCCGCTGGCTGCTGCGCGGCTGCCGGGTTCTGCTGCTCGACGAACCGACCCGCGGTGTCGACGTCGGCGCCCGCGCCGAGCTCTACGCCGTGATCCGCCGGCTGGCCGACGAAGGCCTCGCCGTCCTGCTCGTCTCCAGCGAGGTGCCCGAAGTGCTCGGCCTCGCCGACCGGGTGCTGGTGCTCCGCGAGGGCCGCGTCGTGCACACGGCGGACGCCCGGGAGCTCGACGAACACCGCGTACTCGACCTAGTGATGGAAGGGAGCCCGACGTCATGACGCAGCCCGTCTCATCGGCGCAGCAGGGCGGGCCGGACAAGGGGGCCGTCCCCGTCCCGGCCGCCGGACCCAGGAAGCAGGACGGACCTTCGCGCACCTTCGGCCTGCGCCTGGACGTGCGTAACCTCTCGCTGCTCGGCGTCCTCGCCGCACTGATCGTCGTCGGCGGATTCACCGAGCCCGACGCGTTCCTGGACACCGGGAACCTTCAGCTGATCCTGACCCAGTCCTCCGTCATCGGAGTCGTCACCGTCGGGATGACCTTCGTCATCACCAGCGGGGGGATCGACCTGTCGGTCGGTGCGATGGTTGCGCTCGCCTCCGTCTGGGCGACCACGCTCGCCACTCAGGAGTACGGCTTCGCGGGGATTCTGTTCACCGCCGTGATCGTCGGACTCGGCGCCGGGCTGGTGAACGGTGTGCTCATCGCCTACGGGCGGATGGTGCCGTTCATCGCGACGCTGGCCATGCTCGCCTCGGCCCGCGGGCTCGCCCTCCTGATCACCGACGGCAAGACCCAGATCGTCACCGTCAAGTCGGTCCTCGACCTGGGCCTGCCCGACTCGTACGTCCTCGGCATCCCGCCCCTGGTCATGATGTTCGCCGTGGTGACCGTCATCGGCTGGCTCGTACTGAACCGCACGACCTTCGGACGGCGCACGGTCGCGGTCGGCGGCAACGCGGAAGCGGCCAGGCTGGCCGGCATCGACGTACGACGGCAGCGGCTCTACCTCTATCTGCTCTCCGGACTGTGCTGCGGCATTGCGGCCTTCATGCTGATCGTCCTGGCCGGATCGGGACAGAACACCAACGGCAATCTGTACGAGCTCGACGCCATCGCCGCCGCGATCATCGGCGGCACCCTGCTCAGCGGCGGACGCGGCACCATCGTCGGCTCCGTACTCGGCGTCCTCGTCTTCACCACCATCACCAACATCTTCGTGCTCAACAACCTGCAGAGCGACGTCCAGCAGATCGCCAAGGGCGCGATCATCGTCGCCGCCGTCCTGGTCCAGCGCCGCGCATCGGCGCACGGGGAGACCTGAGCCCACCGCCCCGGTTCTCCGCACGCCCCTGCTTCTTCCCATCCCCCTGCTTCTCCGTACCGCCCACTGCTCCGTTCGTCACATGTGACATGTCACGCACCGACATGACGTATCACGCACCGGATGAAGGGTTTGACAGCCATGCCAGAAACCAGCCGCAGACGACTGCTCTTCGGCACCGCAGCCGTCTCCGCAGGCGCCGTCCTCACCGCCTGCACCAGCAACGAGCCCAAGAAGTCGGAGACCGCGCAGAGCAATCAGCCCGCCGCCGACGACAAGCCCGGCAAGCCCGTCACCATCGGCTTCGCGGGTCCGCAGGCCGACCACGGCTGGCTCAACGCCATCAACGAGAACGCCAAGTCGCGGGCGGCGAAGTACTCCGAGGTGACGCTGGAGAGCACCGAGGGCTCCAACGACACCGCCGCCCAGATCGGCCAGGTCAAGACCCTCATCAACAAGAAGGTCGACGTCCTCGTCATCCTCCCCGCCGACGGCAAGGCGCTCACCCAGGTCGGCCTGGAGGCCATGCGGGCGGGCATCCCCGTCATCAACCTGGACCGGATCTTCGCCTCCCCGCAGGCCTACCGCTGCTGGGTCGGCGGCGACAACTACGGCATGGGCCTCAACGCCGGTACGTACATCGGTGAGCAGCTCAAGGACAAGGCGGGAGCCAAGGTCGTCGAGCTGGCCGGCATCGACAACCTGGAGCTCACCAAGCAGCGCAGTCAGGGCTTCGCCGACGCGTTGAAGAACTACCCCAACATCAAACTGGTGGCCCGTCAGGCCGCCGACTTCACCGTCGAGTCGGGTCAGGCGAAGATGGCCCAACTCCTCCAGGCACAGAAGAAGTTCGACGCTCTATGGAACCACGACGACGACCAGGGTGTGGGCGCGCTGCGCGCCATCCAGCAGGCGGGCCGCGAAGAGTTCCTGATGGTCGGCGGCGCCGGGGCCAAGTCCGCGATGGACGCCATCAAGGCCGACAACAGCGTGCTGAAGGCGACCGTTCTCTACCCGCCGACGATGGCGGCGTCCGCCATCGACCTGGCCCGCGCCCTCGTCCAGGGCAAGGGTGTCGGCGGCCTGGCCGAAATGGAGATCCCGACCAATCTCACTCTCTACTCGGCCGTGGTCACCAAGGAGAACATCGAGCAGTACCTGCCGACGGGCTTCAGCTGAGCCGCCCCGCAGGAGGGTGCTGACCCTCCTGCCGCACCCATCGAACGACCGACGAGGAGGAAGCCCGGATGGCCCGTAGGGAAGAGACGGATCAGGAGGCCGCAGGTCCGCCGACGCAACGGCCGGTGGCGAGCGCGCCCACGCAACGGCCGATGACGGGCGCGCCCACGCAACGGCCGACGACGAGTGCGCCCACGCATCCGCCGCTGGCGAGCGCACCGACGCATCCGCTGGTGGCGAGCACGCCGACGCTCGGAGTCGGCATGGTCGGATACGCGTTCATGGGCGCCGCCCACTCGCAGGGGTGGCGTACCGCGGGACACGTCTTCGAGCTGCCGATGCGACCGGCTCTCGCCGCGATCTGCGGACGTGACCGGACGGCTGTCGACGCGGCGGCGGCCCGCCACGGCTGGGCGGCGGCGGAGACCGACTGGCGGGCCCTCATCGCCCGGGACGATGTGCAGCTCGTCGACATCTGCACCCCCGGCGACAGTCACGCCGAGATCGCCATCGCCGCCCTGGAGGCCGGCAAGCACGTGCTGTGCGAGAAGCCGCTCGCCAACACGGTCGCCGAGGCGGAGGCCATGACCGAGGCCGCGGAGCGCGCCGCGGCCCGCGGCCAGGTCGCGCTGGTGGGCTTCAACTACCGCAAGGTGCCCGCGATCACGTACGCCCGGCAGCTGATCGCCGAGGGCCGGATCGGTGCCCTGCGGCATGTCCGTGCCACCTACCTCCAGGACTGGCTCGTCGATCCCGAATCGCCGCTCACCTGGCGGCTGAAGCGGGAACACGCCGGCTCGGGAGCGCTGGGCGATCTGGGGGCGCACATCGTCGACCTGGCCCAGTTTCTGGCGGGGGAGAAGCTGGTCGGGGTGTCGGCGGTCCGTGAGACGTTCGTACGTGAACGGCCGCTGCCGGCCGGTCCGTCCGCCGGGCTCTCCGGCGCCGCGGACCCGGCGGCGCGCGGGGCGGTGACCGTCGATGACGCGGCCCTGTTCACCGGCCGGCTCGCCTCCGGGGCGCTGGCCTCGTTCGAGGCGACCCGGATGGCGGCCGGCCGGAAGAACGCGCTGCGGCTGGAGATCAACGGACAGCTCGGTTCGCTCGCCTTCGATCTGGAACGGCTCAACGAGCTGTCCTTCCACGACCACACCGAACCCGCCACCACTGCAGGGTTCCGGCGCATCCTCGTCACCGAGCCCCAGCATCCCTACCTGGAGGCGTGGTGGCCGCCCGGCCACGCCCTCGGCTACGAGCACACCTTCATCCACCAGGCCCGTGATGTGGTGCGCACGATCGCCGAAGGGACCGCCCCCGCACCGTCGTTCGCCGACGGGCTGCAGGTGCAGCGGGTGCTCGCGGCGGTGGAGGAGAGCGCCGAGAAGAACTCCGTACACACCCCCGTGGCTCTCTAGGAGGTCCCGCTCATGTCCCGTCCCTTCACACTCTTCACCGGCCAGTGGGCCGACCTGCCCCTGGAGGAGGTCTGCCGGCATGCCCGGGACTTCGGCTACGACGGGCTCGAACTCGCCTGCTGGGGAGATCACTTCGAGGTCGACAAGGCCCTGACGGACCCCGGCTACCTGGACGGCCGACGGCAACTGCTCGACAAGTACGGGCTGAAGTGCTGGGCGATCTCCAACCACCTCGTCGGCCAGGCCGTCTGCGACAACCCGATCGACGAACGGCACCAGGGGATTCTCCCGGCGCGGATCTGGGGCGACGGTGAACCCGAAGGGGTACGCCGGCGTGCCGCCGAGGAGATCAAGAACACCGCACGCGCGGCCGCCGCCTTCGGAGTGCGTACGGTCATCGGCTTCACCGGCTCCTCGATCTGGCACCTCGTCGCGATGTTCCCGCCCGTCCCGCCGCACATGATCGAGCGGGGGTACGAGGACTTCGCCGAGCGCTGGAACCCGATCCTGGACGTCTTCGACGCGGAGGGCGTGCGGTTCGCCCATGAGGTGCACCCCAGCGAGATCGCGTACGACTACTGGACCACACACCGCGCGCTGGAGGCCGTCGGCCACCGGGCCGCGTTCGGGCTGAACTTCGACCCCAGCCACTTCGTCTGGCAGGACCTCGACCCGGTCGGCTTCCTGTACGACTTCCGGGACCGCATCTACCACGTGGACTGCAAGGAGGCGCGTAAGCGCCTGGACGGCCGCAACGGCCGCCTCGGCTCCCATCTGCCGTGGGGCGACCCGCGGCGCGGCTGGGACTTCGTCTCCGCCGGGCACGGTGATGTGCCGTGGGAGGACGTCTTCCGGATGCTCCGGTCGATCGCGTACGAGGGCCCGATCTCAGTCGAGTGGGAGGACGCGGGGATGGACCGGCTGGCAGGTGCGCCGGAAGCGCTTGCCACGCTGAAGCGGTACGACTTCGAACCGCCGTCGGCATCGTTCGACTCGGCCTTCGGGGGTGGCGACTGACGGGTCCTTCCCGGGGTGTTGCCCGAGGGGCCTCGATGTCAGGGCCCCCGGACCGGGAAGGGGCGGGCCGAGCGGGATGGGGGACGGAAGTCCGCCGCCATCCCGCGCTCGACCCTGCCCTCACCCCGCTTTGTCCTGACCCGGGAAAAAGTTCAACATGACCGCTGCGTAAGGGCTTTCCGTCCGGGACGAACAGGTCTACGGTCCATAACGTGTACATGACATGACTCGGGTCGCGGGCGCCCCACAGGCCCCGAACGACCTGCGCGGCAGTCCCCGCGCGGAACGGCACGGCAGCACCCGCCCGTACCACCGGCACTCTCCGGAGGACACTCGTGCACATCACCAGATACAGGAGCAGAACCCGGCTCCGCGTCCGTACATCCCTCGCCCTGCTCACCGGAGGCCTGCTCACCGCGGCCACCCTCACCCTCGGCGCCTCGCCCGGAGCGGCCGTGGAAGGACCGGCGTCGCCGGCCGCCGCCGACGCCACGGCCGAGGAATTCCAGCAGGTCACGCTCGCCAAGGGCGCGGCCGAGACCGGCGAGCCCATGACCCTCGCCGTCCTCCCCGACCGCAGCGTGCTGCACACCTCGCGCACCGGCGAGCTGCGCCTCACCGACAGCGGCGGAAACACCCGGGTCGTAGGGTCCGTCCCCGTGTACTCGCACGACGAAGAGGGCCTCCAGGGCGTCGCCATCGACCCCGACTTCAGCGAGAACCGGGCCATCTACCTCTACTACGCGCCCCCGCTGGACACCCCGGACGGAGACGCGCCGGAGAACGGCACGGCCGCCGACTTCGCCAAGTTCGACGGGGTGAACCGCCTCTCGCGCTTCGTCCTGAACGACGACGGCACCCTCGACAACGCCAGCGAGAAGAAGATCCTCGACATCCCGACCTCGCGCGGTATCTGCTGTCATGTCGGCGGCGACATCGACTTCGACGCGCAGGGCAACCTGTATCTGTCGACCGGCGACGACTCCAACCCGTTCGCCTCCGACGGCTACGCGCCGATCGACGAGCGTCCCGACCGCAACCCGGCGTTCGACGCCAGGCGCAGCGCCGGCAACACCAACGACCTGCGCGGCAAGATTCTCCGCATCAAGGTCGCCGAAGACGGCTCGTACACCATCCCCGACGGGAACCTCTTCGCGCCGGGTACGGACAAGACCCGTCCCGAGATCTACGCGATGGGCCTTCGCAACCCGTTCCGCTTCTCCGTCGACAAGGCCACGGGCATTCTCTACGTCGGCGACTACGGGCCCGACGCGGGCGCGGCCGACCCCAAGCGAGGACCGGCCGGACAGGTCGAGTTCGACCGGGTGACCGAGGCGGGCAACTTCGGCTGGCCGTTCTGCACCGGAGCCAACGACGCGTACGTCGACTACGACTTCGCGACGAAGACGTCCGGCGCATCCTTCGACTGCAACGCTCCTAAGAACACCTCGCCGCACAACACCGGCCTCGTCGACCTGCCGCCCGCCCAGCCCGCCTGGATTCCCTACGACGGCGGATCCGTGCCCGAGTTCGGCACCGGCTCCGAGTCGCCGATGGGCGGCCCCGTCTACCACTACGACGCCGACCTCGACTCGCCCGTGAAGTTCCCCGAGGCCTACGACGGGCAGTTCTTCGCCGGAGAGTTCGGCCGGCGCTGGATCAAGGCCATCAAGCACGACGCCGACGGCACCGTCCAGTCCATCAACCCCGTTCAGTGGACCGGGACCCAGGTGATGGACATGGCCTTCGGACCCGACGGGGCGCTGTACGTCCTCGACTACGGCACCAGCTGGTTCGGTGGCGACGAGAACTCCGGGCTCTACCGCATCGAGAACGCCAGCGGCGGCCGCTCACCCAATGCGGTCGCGTCGTCCGACAAGACCTCGGGCACGGCGCCGCTCAAGGTGAGCTTCTCCTCGGCAGGCACCGTCGACCCCGACGGCGACCCCCTGACGTACGCCTGGGACTTCGGCGACGGCGGCAGCTCGACCGCCGCCAACCCCACGTACACATACAAGAAGAACGGCACCTACACGGCGACCGTCACCGCCAAGGACCCGACCGGCCGGACCGCTTCCGCGAGTGTCCATGTCACGGTCGGCAACACGGCACCGAAGGTGGAACTCAAACTCCCCGGTGACGGGCAGCTGTTCACCTTCGGTGACGAAGTCCCGTTCAAGGTGACCGTCACCGATCCCGAGGACGGCACGATCGACTGCTCCAAGGTCGAGGTCCGCTTCGTCCTCGGCCACGACAGCCACGGCCACCCCATCACCACCGTCAACGGGTGCTCCGGCACGATCAAGGCCGCCGTCGACGGCGGACACGACCCGAACGCCAACATCTTCGGGGTCATCGACGCCTCCTACACGGACGGCGGAGGCGGCGGTCAGGCGTCCCTGTCCGGCCACGACCAGGCGCAGCTCCAGCCGAGGCACCGCCAGGCCGAGCACTTCAGCGCCTCGTCCGGGATCAAGGTCTACGACAAGGCGACCGCCAACGGCGGCAAGACCGTCGGCGACATCAACAACGGCGACTGGATCTCCTTCAAGCCGTACATCCTCGGCGACTCCAACAAGCTCACCGCCCGCATATCGTCCGGTGGCAGCGGAGGATTCCTGGAGGTACGGGCAGGCTCGGCGACCGGCACGCTCCTGGGCTCGACCCCGGTACCGGTGACCGGCGGCTGGGAGACCTTCCAGAACGTCGACGTGGCCTTGAGCAAGGTCCCCAAGAAGGCCACCGAGCTCTTCCTCGTCTTCAAGGGAGGCGACGGAGCGCTGTACGACGTCGACGACTTCGAGCTCACCCACAGCACCGCCGGAAAGGCCGCCAAGCGGGTCCTGGTCTTCTCGAAGACGGCCGGCTTCCGCCACGACGCGATTCCCGAGGGCATCGCCGCGCTGAAGGAACTCGGCAAGGACAGCGACATCACCGTCGACGCGACGGAGGAGGCCCGCCAGTTCACCACGGGCAACCTGGCGCGGTACGACGCCGTCGTCTTCCTGTCGACGACCGGTGATGTGCTCGACGCCGACCAGCAGAAGGCATTCGAGAACTACGTGGCCACCGGCGGCGGCTACATGGGCGTCCACGCGGCGGCGGACACGGAGTACGACTGGCCGTTCTACGGCGGACTCGTCGGGGCGTACTTCTCCTCGCACCCCGCCATCCAGCCCGCCACCGTCCGCGTCGAGGACCACAAGCACCCGGCCACCGCCCACCTCGACGACGAGTGGAACCGCACCGACGAGTGGTACAACTACCGCACCAACCCGCGCGGTCAGGCCAAGGTCCTCGCCACACTCGACGAGACGACCTACACCGGCGGCACCATGAAGGGCGACCACCCGATCACCTGGTGCCAGGCCTACCAGGGCGGACGCTCCTTCTACACCGGCCTCGGCCACACCAAGGAGTCGTACGCCGAACCGGCCTTCCGGGGGCTCCTCCTCGGCGGTATGCGGTACGCGGCCGGTCAGGTCAAGGCCGACTGCAAGCCCGACACCGGCTACCGGTCGATCTTCAACGGTAAGACGCTCGAAGGGTGGAAGCAGGCCGGCCCCGGAAAGTTCGACATCGTCGACGGTGAACTGCGCTCCGTGGGCGGCATGGGTCTGCTCACCTACCAGGCCAAGGAGCTCGGGTCGTACTCGCTCAAGCTCGACTGGAAGATGCAGGGCGACGACAACTCCGGTGTCTTCGTCGGCTTCCCGGAGTCCGACGACCCCTGGTCCGCGGTGAACAACGGCTACGAGGTCCAGATCGACGCCACCGACGCGCCCGACCGCACCACGGGCTCGATCTACACCTTCAAGGCGGCGGACATCAAGGCCCGCGACGAGGCCCTGCGGCCGCCCGGCCAGTGGAACAGCTACGAGATCAAGGTCCAGGGCGAACGTCTCCAGGTCTTCCTCAACGGAGTGAAGATCAACGACTTCACCAACACCGATCCGGTACGGAGCCTGAAGGACGGCTACATCGGCCTCCAGAACCACGGTGCCAATGACCATGTGTCCTTCCGCAACATCCAGCTGAAGGAACTGCCCTCGGCGTAGGGCGGGCACTTTGGCCGACGGCGGGCGGGAAAGGGAAAACCTCCCCGCCCGCCGTCACCAACCGGCCGTCCCACCTCGTCGGCCGTGTCCCCTCGTTGCACAGCGCCACCCGTTCTGCCCAGCCAGCACCCCCAGCCAGGGAGGCAGCCCGTGTCAGCATCCGCCGTTCGTACCGGAGTCTGGTTCATCGGAGCACGCGGTTCCGTCGCCACCACCGCCACGGCGGGGTGTGCGGCGGTCGCGGCAGGGCTCCACCCGGCGGCCGGCATGGTCACCGAGACCACGCCGTTCGCCGACAGCGGGCTGCCCACCCTCACCTCACTGGTCTTCGGCGGACACGACACCGTCGGCTGTCCCCTGCCCAAACGCGCCGAGGTCCTGGCCGCCGGGGGAGTGCTTCCGCACGGACTGCCCCGGGCCGTGCGCTCCGAACTCGCCGCCGCCGACGCGGAGATACGGCCCGGCGGGCCGCTGCCCGGCGACACCCGCAGCGATGAGGAACTCATCACCGCCTTCGCCGCCGACCTCGTCGACTTCGGGCACCGCAACGGTCTGACCAGGACGGTCGTGGTCAACGTCGCCTCCACGGAACCCGCCCCCGCCCCCGGCGGCCCGCGTTTGGCCGTCAGCTCGCTCTATGCCGCGGCAGCGCTCCGGGCCGGCTGCCCGTACATCAACTTCACCCCGTCCACCGGGCTGCGCACCCCCGTGCTCCAGGACGCCGTCGCGGGCTGCGGACTTCCTCACGCGGGCCGCGACGGCAAGACCGGCCAGACGCTGCTCCGCTCCGTACTCGCCCCGATGTTCGTGCAACGCGCCCTGCCCGTACGGGCCTGGTCGGGTACCAACCTGCTGGGCGGCGGGGACGGAGCGGCGCTGGCCGACCCGGGCGCGGCCGCGGCCAAGAACGCGGGCAAGGAACGCGTCCTCGCCGACACGCTGGGATCGGCGCCCGAGGGCGAGGTCCACATCGACGACGTACCGGCCCTCGGCGACTGGAAGACGGCGTGGGACCACATCGCGTTCGACGGCTTCCTCGGGGCGCGCATGGTGCTCCAGACCACCTGGCAGGGGTGCGACTCCGCACTGGCCGCACCCCTGGTCCTGGACCTGGCGAGACTGGTTGCCCGCGCCCACGAGAAGGGAGTGACCGGCCCCTTGCCCCAGCTCGGCTTCTACTTCAAGGACCCGGACGGCGGCCCGGCCGCACTCTTCGAGCAGTACGGAGAGCTGCTGGCCTTCGCCGACACCCTGCGGGGGGCGAAGTGACGCTGCGGGCCTGGGCGGAACTGCTGCGGGTGTCGGCCCTGTTCACCGTCCCCGGCGACGCGCTCGCCGGAGCGGCGGCGAGGGGCCTGCGCCCCGACCGGGGCACCGCGCTCGCCGTCGGCGCCTCGCTCTGCCTGTACGAGGCGGGGATGGCCCTCAACGACTGGGCCGACCGTGACGAGGACGCCATCGACCGCCCGCACCGGCCGATCCCCTCGGGACGGATCGCCCCCGGCGCGGCCCTCGCGGCGGCCGGCGCGCTGACGGCCGCGGGCCTGGGCCTCGCCGCCCGGGCCGGCCGCCCGGCCCTCGCGGTCGCCGCGGGGCTGGCGGCGACGGTCTGGGCGTACGACCTCCGTCTCAAACACACCCCGGCGGGACCGGCGGCGATGGCGGCGGCGCGAGGACTGGATCTCCTGCTCGGCGCCGCAGCCACGGGGGCCGCGAAGAGACCGACGCGTTCGGACCCGGCCCCTGGCGCGGCTGCGCGCGGCGGTAATCGCGGGGGCATGCGGAGCGCCCTCCCGGCCGCCGGACTGCTCGGCGCGCACACCTACGCCGTGACCGCCGTCTCCCGGCACGAGGCACAGGGCGGATCCACCACCGTCCCCCTCGCCGCGCTCGCGGCCGTCACCGCGCTGGGCGCCGCGGCCCTGCGCGAGCCCGGGGGCGCGCTCCCGGAACCGGGAGGGCCCGGGGGCACGCCCCCGCACGGGCCGCACGGCCGGAGGCGGACGGCGCATCTCTCGCACCGGCCCCGGGCCACCCCGACGTCCACCACCACCCCCCGCCTCCTCCTCACCGCGCTCACCGGCAGCTACTTCCGTACCGCCGCCGGGCCCCTCCTCCACGCCGCCCTCAACCCGTCCCCGCCGCTCACCCAGCGCGCCGTCGGCGGTGGCATCCGGGCGATGATCCCGCTCCAGGCCGCCCTGGCCGCCCGCGCCGGAGCAGCCGGAACCGGGTACGCCGTCATGGGGCTCGTCCCGCTCGCCCGCGCCCTCGCCCGGAAGGTGAGCCCCACATGACGATCCGCCTCGGCTACGGCACCAACGGACTCACCGACCTCCGCCTCGACGATGCCCTCGGCCTCCTCGCCGACCTCGGGTACGACGGGGTCGGCCTGACTCTCGACCACATGCACCTCGACCCCCTCGCCCCGGACCTCTACGCCCGCACCCGCCGGGTGGCGTCCAGACTCCAGGAGCTGGGCCTCGGCGTCACCGTCGAGACCGGGGCCCGGTACATCCTCGACCCCCGCCGCAAGCACGGCCCGTCCCTCCTCGACCCGGACCCCGAGGCCCGCGCCGCCCGCACCCGGCTGCTCGTCCGGGCCGTCGGCATCGCCGCCGACCTCGGCGCCCACGCCGTGCACTGCTTCAGCGGCATCACCCCACCGGACACCACCGCCGACACCGCCTGGCAGCGGCTCGCCGACTCCCTCGCCCCCGTCCTGGACGCCGCCGACCGCTCCGGCATCCCCCTGGCCATCGAACCCGAGCCCGGACACCTCCTCGCCGATCTCGCCGACTTCCACCACCTGCGCGTCCTCAGCGGCGATCCACCACCGCTCGGACTCACCCTCGACATCGGCCACTGCCAATGCCTGGAGCCCGCGCCGCCCGCCGACTGCGTCCGCGACGCCGCCCCCTGGCTGGCGCACGTCCAGATCGAGGACATGCGCAGGGGCGTCCACGAACACCTCCCGTTCGGCGACGGCGAGATCGACTTCCCGCCCGTACTCGAAGCGCTCGACGCCCTCTCGGACGCCGGCTACCGCGGTCTGACCGTCGTCGAGCTGCCCCGTCACTCCCACGCCGGACCCGAACTCGCCCGCACCTCCATCGAGTTCCTCCGCAAGCACGGCCCGTCAGGACGCTGAAACCGCGAAGGGAGCGACGATGCCATGCCGATGAACCCGACGACCACCCGGCTGCTGACCCGCAAGGAACTCGAAGCCCGGCTCGGCGGAGCCGCACGAGCCTGGCTCGACGAGGCCCTCGCCGAGGCCGAACACGCCGCCTCCCACGAAGACACCGAACAGCGGTCCGGCGGCCCGTACGCCGTACCGTCGTGGGAGCTGCGGTACGCGGCCGCCGGCCGGCACTGCGGACTCGAACACGCTGATTCCGTACGCGCCCTGCTGCTCATCGAGGCCCGCGCCGCACTGTCTGCCCTCACCAGGCTCTACGAGCAGGGCACCGCCGCCGAACGGCGCGCCGTCCTGCTCACTCTGCACCGGCTGGACCTCGGCCCCACCGCCCTTCCGCTCGTCGAGGACGCCCTGCGCACCAATGACACCCGGCTCGTCGCCGCGGCCGTCGGACCGTACGCGGCCGCCCATCTCGATGCGCACAACTGGCGCCACGCCATTCTCAAATGCCTCTTCACCGGTGTCCCCGTCGAGACCGTCGACCAACTGGCCCGGCGCTCGCGCGGCGACGCGGAACTCGCCCGCATGCTCGGTGACTTCGCGGCCGAACGTATTGCCGCGGGCCGCAGCGTCCCCGCCGGTCTCACCCGCGTCCTCGCCCTCACCACCCCTGGCCCCGCGGCCCCCACGGAGGAGTCCTGATGCGCATCTTCGACCCCCACATCCATATGACCTCCCGCACCACGGACGACTACCAGGCGATGTACGACGCGGGCGTCCGCGCCCTCGTGGAACCCTCCTTCTGGCTCGGCCAGCCCCGCACCTCGCCCGCCAGCTTCTTCGACTACTTCGACGCCCTGCTCGGCTGGGAACCCTTCCGCGCCGCCCAGTACGGCATAGCCCACCACTGCACGCTCGCCCTCAACCCCAAAGAGGCGAACGACCCCCGCTGCACCCCCGTCCTGGACGCCCTGCCCCGCTACCTCGTCAAGGACTCCGTCGTCGCCGTCGGCGAGATCGGCTACGACTCCATGACCCCGGCCGAGGACACCGCCCTGGCCGCCCAGCTCCAGCTCGCCGCCGACCACGGCCTGCCCGCTCTCGTCCACACCCCGCACCGCGACAAGCTCGCCGGTCTGCACCGCACCCTCGACGTCATCCGCGAATCGCACCTCCCCCCGGAGCTGGTCCTGCTCGATCACCTCAATGAGACGACCGTGAAGGACGCCACTGACAGCGGCTGCTGGGCCGGCTTCTCCATCTACCCCGACACCAAGATGGACGAGGACCGCATGATCGCGATCCTCAAGAGCCACGGCACCGAGAAGGTCCTGGTCAACTCGGCCGCCGACTGGGGCAGGAGCGACCCGCTCAAGACCCGCAAGGTCGGCGACGCGATGCTCGCCGCCGGATTCGGCGAGGACGACGTCGACCAGGTGCTCTGGCGCAACCCCGTCGCCTTCTACGGCCAGAGCGGCCGCCTCCAGCTCGACACCGTCGCACCGCAACCACTCCACGAGGGCAACTCCATCCTGCGCGGAGGGGAGTGAGGCGATGCGCTTCCGCCACCCCGACGGCTCCACCGTCCACCTCGCGTACTGCACCAACGTCCACCCCGCCGAGACGCTCGACGGGGTCCGGACCCAACTGCGCGACCACTGCGAACCCGTCCGCAAGCGCCTGGGCCGCGACCGGCTCGGCATAGGCCTCTGGCTCGCCAGGGACGCCGCCCGCAGCCTGATCAACGATCCCTCCCAACTGCGGTCCCTGCGCGCCGAACTGGACCGGCGCGGCCTGGAGGTCGTCACCCTCAACGGCTTCCCGTACGAGGGCTTCGGCGCCGACGAGGTCAAGTACCGGGTGTACAAACCGGACTGGACCGACCCCGAACGGCTCGCCCACACGACCGACCTCGCCCGGCTCCTCGCCGGCCTGCTCCCCGACGACGTCACCGAAGGAACCGTCTCCACCCTCCCCATAGCCTGGCGCACCCCCTTCGACACGGACGCCGAAGCCGCCGCTCTCGCACACACCGCGCTCACCACCCTCGCGGAGCGCCTCGACGCGCTGGCCGAGCTCACCGGCAAGTCCATCCGCATCGGCCTCGAACCCGAGCCGGGCTGCACCGTCGAGACCACCGCCGATGCCATCGCACCCCTCACCGCCGTCGGACACCCACGCATCGGCATCTGCATCGACACCTGCCACCTGGCAACCTCGTTCGAGGACCCCGGCACGGCCGTCGACGCGCTCCGCGCAGCGGGCATTCCGGTCGCCAAGGCGCAGCTCTCCGCCGCACTGCACGCCGAACACCCCCACCTTCCCGAGGTACGCGCCGCGCTCGCCGCCTTCGCCGAGCCCCGCTTCCTCCACCAGACCCGCACCAGCACCGCCGCCGGACTGCGCGGCACCGACGACCTCGCCGCGGCACTCACCGGCCGGGCCCTGCCCGACGGCGCCCCGTGGCGCGCCCACTTCCACGTCCCCCTGCACGCACCCCCGGCACCACCGCTCACCTCCACCCTTCCCGTCCTGCGTGCCACGCTGACCCGGCTCGTCGGCGGCGCCAGGCCCCTCACCCGGCACCTGGAGGTCGAGACGTACACCTGGCAGGCATTACCGGCCGCGCTGCGCCCGCGCACCCGCACCCAGCTCGCCGACGGCATCGCCGCCGAACTCACCCTCGCCCGCGACCTCCTGGTCGACCTCGGCCTCAAGGAACTCCCATGACCGCAGCCGAGCACCCGACCGAGCGGACCACCACGGCCACCGCACCCACCGCACCCACCCCCCTCCTCGTTCTCGACGTCGTCGGCCTCACCCCACAACTCCTCGACCACATGCCCCACCTCAAGGCCCTGGGGCAATCCGGCACCCACGCTCCCCTCGGCACCGTCCTTCCCGCCGTCACCTGCGCCGCCCAGTCCACGTTCCTCACCGGCACCACCCCCGCCGAGCACGGCATCGTCGCCAATGGCTGGTACTTCCGGGAACTCGGCGACATCCTGCTCTGGCGCCAGCACAACGGCCTGGTCGCCGGAGACAAACTCTGGGACGCCGCCCGCCGAGCCCACCCCGGCTACACCGTCGCCAACATCTGCTGGTGGTACGCGATGGGCGCCGACACCGACATCACCGTCACCCCGCGCCCCGTCTACTACGCCGACGGCCGCAAGGAACCCGACTGCTACACCCGGCCGCCCGCCCTGCACGACGAACTCACCGGGAAACTCGGCACGTTCCCCCTCTTCCACTTCTGGGGCCCCGGCGCCGACCTCGTCTCCTCCCAGTGGATCATCGACGCGACCCGGCACATCCTCGACACCCGCCACCCCGACCTGGCCCTGTGCTACCTCCCGCACCTCGACTACGACCTGCAGCGCTACGGCCCCGACGACCCCCGCTCCCACCGCGCCGCCGCCGATCTCGACCGGGCCGTGGCACCCCTCCTGGACGACGCGCGCCGCGAGGGCCGCACCGTCGTCGCCCTCTCCGAATACGGGATCACGCGTGTCGACCGGCCCGTCGACATCAACCGGGCCCTGCGCCGGGCCGGCCTCCTCGAGGTCCACACCCAGGACGGCATGGAGTACCTCGACCCGATGGCATCGCGCGCCTTCGCCGTCGCCGACCACCAGATCGCCCACGTCTACGTACGCCGCCCCGAGGACCTCGAAGCGACCCGCGAAGCACTCCAGGACCTTCCGGGCATCGAGCAGCTCCTCGACGACGAGGGCAAGAAGGCCAACGGCCTGGACCACCCCCGCTCCGGCGAACTCGTCGCCGTCGCGGACCCCGATGCCTGGTTCACGTACTACTACTGGCTCGACGACGCCCACGCGCCCGATTTCGCACAGCTCGTCGAGATCCACCGCAAACCCGGCTACGACCCCGTCGAACTCTTCATGGACCCCCAGGACCCGTACGTTCGGGTCAAGGCGGCCAAGGCGGTCGCCCGCAAGAAACTCGGCATGCGCTACCGCATGGCGGTCGTACCGCTGGACCCGTCACCTATTCGCGGCAGCCACGGCCGCCTCCCCACGAGCGACGAAGAAGGTCCGCTCATCCTGTGCTCCACCCCCCACGCGTTCAGCGGCCCCGTCCGGGCCACCGAGGTGAAGTCCTTGCTCCTCACGCTTGCCGGCCTCGCGTGAGACCGGTCCGCACATGGCGTTTCGAGCATTTTCGAGAAGGAGAGAGACCGTGACCGTGTACAACGACGAATCCGCGACGGACGGCGCCCTGCGCCGCAGCCTCGGCGTCAACCGCCGCCGCTTTCTGAGCACCTGCACGGCCGCTGCGGCAGCGGCGATCGCCGCGCCCGCCTTCGGCGCGTCGCCGGCCTTCGCCCAGACCGCCTCCAGCAACGGACGGGGCGTCGGCCAGGCTCTGGTCCCGGCGGACAAGCGAGGAATCATCCTGTACACCGTGCGTGACGCCACGGGCCGGGATCCGCTCAGCACGGACCTTCCCTCGGGCTTCCGTGAGGTCTTCAGGGAGCTGGCCCGCTACGGCTACCAGCAGGTCGAGTTCGCCGGGTACGGCCAGCACGCCAACGCACCCGGCGGAAGCAACCTCGAATCGGTGGAGGGCGCGAAGCTGCTGCGCTCGTGGCTGGACGACTACGGTCTGCGAGCCCAGGGCAACCACGGCTTCATCCCGTCGTCCTGGCCGCTGAACCAGAGCGACCTGGACCAGTTCAAGCGCCACCTGGAGATAGCGAACATCCTCGGCATGGAACACATGGGCACCGGTGGCGACCCCACCGGCAGCGCCTACCGTGCCGACTGGGACGTGGCCGCCGACAAGTGGAACACGCTGGGACGCATCGCCCGGAGTGCGGGCATCAAGCTGTACACCCACAACCACGACGCGGCCTACGGCTTCCTGCTCGACGGCGGTCCGCTGGACGCCCAGGGCCGCCCCACCCGCAGCTCCGGCACCCGCAAGCTGGAGTACTTCCTCCAGGTCACCGACCCGAAGTCCGTATGGCTGGAGATGGACATCTTCTGGGCGCACGTCGCCCAGTACAAGTTCCACACCTACACCGCGCACGACGGGTCGCAGCAGGAGAACATCTTCGACCCGGCGGCACTGGTCGGCTGCAACACCAAGCGCTACCCGCTGTTCCACGCCAAGGACGGCATCGTCAACACCACCAGCGGTCAGGGCTACGACATGGTCCCCTTCGGCACCGGGGTCATCGACTACCGCACGTTCTTCCGCCGCGTCGGGGCGAAGAACTACCACAACCCGATGGTCGAGCAGGACAACGCACCGAGCTCGACCGTCCCCGCGCAGTCCCTGAACCATGCGCGGATCGGTTACGACAATCTGGCGGCGCTGCGCAAGTAGGACCTTCGGCGGCTCCGGAGGGGCGGTCCGCGCCTCACCCCGGACTCCTGGAGACCGGGGAGCGGCGCAAGCGCCCGCCCGGTGCTGTCAGGCACCGTACGCTCCACGGCAGTCACCAGGAGCGTACGGTGCCTGACCAGCTCCGTGAACCGCGCGACCAACCCCGGGGCCGGCTGAGAATCCGCCGGCCGTTCTCCCCGATCCGGCGATGATGAACGCCCTCGCCGTGACCGCCGACCGACACTCGGCGTACATGTCCCACCCCGGACCGTACGCACGATGGGGGGAGTTTGCCGGATCGCGCCGAGGACGTCCGCCGCACCGCACTGACCACCGGAAACGCAGGTGAGAGCCACCCCGAACCCCTGGTATTGTTTTCCATGTCGCCGCGGGAAACCGGGGCCGACCACCTGGTCCGGGTGGCGGAATGGCAGACGCGCTAGCTTGAGGTGCTAGTGCCCTTTATCGGGCGTGGGGGTTCAAGTCCCCCCTCGGACACCAGCAGAGACCCCAGTTGATCTGGGGTTTTTCTGTTTCTCGGGCTGTGTCGTGACCAACCGCGTGACCAACAGCCGAGCGAATCCCCAGGTCAGACCAGGGACGACAGGCCGAGTCGGCCCGCACCGGAGGCGGCCAGTCGGCGTGCTCCGTATCGATGGCCGACAGTGCCGTGACCACGGTGACGGCCCGGTCAAAGGCCCGAGGCCGGGCCTCGGGCCTTTGACCGGTCGCATCACGGACTGCACGATCTTTCAGACATGCTCCGGCCTCACATGTGGATGGGCAGATGGCGCGGTCCGCGGAGCATGGCGTTCTGCCGGTAGGGGGGCGGGTCCTGGACCAGGCGTGCCGTGCCGAGGCGGGGGATCAGCGCCCCGAGGGCGGCCTGGGCCTCGATGCGGGCGAGCGGCGCGCCGTAGCACAGGTGGATGCCGCTGCCGAAGCCGAGGTGCTGGTTGTCGGGGCGGGTGGGGTCGAACCGGTCGGGGTCCTGGAACCGCTTGGGGTCGCGGTTGCCTGAGGCGAGCACGAGTACGACAGGCGTGCCTTGGGGGATGGTGGTGCCGGCGACGTCCATGTCGGCGAGGGGGATGCGCTCGCGCATGTGGACCGGGGGCTCGTAGCGCAGCAGTTCCTCCACCGCTTGCGGCAGCAGGCCCGGTTCGCGACGCAACTGGTCCAGATGCCCGGGGTGGCGCAGCAGGGTGAGCACACCGTTGGTGATCAGGTTGACCGTGGTCTCGTGTCCGGCGATGAGCAGCAGCACGGCGGTCTCCGCCAGTTCCGCCCGGCTGAGCCGCAGGGCCGGATCCGGTTCGTTGACGAAGGCGGAGAGCATGTCGTCGCTCGGACGGCCACGGCGCTGCTCGGCGAGGTCTACCAGGTACTGGCCCATCTCGATCCGCGCCTGTTCGCCCGTCCGGTCCCGCTCGGTGGAGTCCTCTCCGGGCGTGACATCAGCGGATGCGACCACAGCGTCGGACCATTCCCTGAACAGCGGCTCGTCCTCGCGCGGCACACCGAGCAGCCGGCAGATCACCGTGACGGGCAGCGGGTAGGCGAAATCGTCGACGATGTCGACCTGCCGGCCCGCCTCGAATGACGCGAGCAGTTCCTCGGTGATCCGGGCGATCTCGCCGCGCATGGCATCGATCCGGCCGGGGCTGTGTGGCGGGCCGAACGGTCGCATGGCCAGGGTGCGCAGCCTGTGGTGCTCGGGGTCGTCGAGCCGCAGGAACGGCGGCTCGGGCATCGTTTCGCCACGGCTGCGGGGATCGGCGCTGATTCGCGGATCGTGCAGCAGAGCGGTGATCTCGTGGTAGGTGCCGATCAGGTAGCTGCCGTCCGCCTGCGGCACCACGGGACCGGCCTCGCGGAGTTCCGCGTACAGCGGGTAGGGGTTGGGGCGGTTGGCGTAGTCGGTGATCCGTTCCAGCAGGGTGTCGGCGGCCATGCGTACGGCTCCTCGTGGTGGGGCGGGATGTTGGTCAGCCGGCGGGCTGCACCATGGTCAGCCGTCGGTCCGGCAGGTAACCGGTGAGCGCCACGGTGGGGCCGTGGGACAGCCCCTTCGGGTCCGGCACATCGGAGGGGACCGGGATCTCGGCCGCCAGCGGACGGTCTGCCGCGCCGGACGCGGGCGGGAACGGGGCTGCGGTCTCGATCAGGTGCTGGTAGTACTCGAGCGACTTGGCCATGTCGACGGTGACCGCGGCGGTGACCCGCCCCTGGTAGCCGTAGACCATCGCCAGACGGCGCGTCTCCAGCGAACCCTGTGCGATGACGACTTGGTCGGAGAAGGTGGGCACGCCCACCGACTTGATGTTGAGCCCGAACTGGCTCGACCAGAACGTCGGGAGGGCAAGGTGCGGGCGCCGCAGCGGTCCCGGACTGACCATGTTGTGCGCGGCCACCTCGGCCTGCGCGACCGCGTTGCCCCAGTGCTCCAGGGAGAGCATCTGGTACCCGAACAGCGGGTGCGGGAAGCGGGAGACGTCACCGGCCACGAAGACGTCGTCGGTGACGATTCCGTACATGGTGAAGGCCCGGCATCCGGCGTCGCAGGCGATCCCGCGGGGGCCCGCTGCGAGCCCGGAGTCCGCCAGCCACTCGACGTTGCGGACCGCCCCCAACGCCACGACGCACACGTCCGCCTCGACGCGGCTGCCGTCGGAGAGGTCCGCACCGGTGAACCGGCCGCTGCTGTCACCGCGCAGGGCGGTGACCGTCACTCCGCAGCGCAGGTCCACCCCGTGGTTGCGTTGCATGGCGGCCGCGAGCTTCGCCAGGGTGCCGCCGAGTGCGCCCACCAGGGGCGCGGGGCCGCGTTCGGTGACCGTGACGTCCAGTCCCCGTTCCCGGCATGCGGAGGCGATCTCCGAGCCGGTGAAGCCGGCGCCGATCACCAGCACCCGGCGGGGCCCGGCGGCCAGCCGCTCGGCCAGCCCCGCGGCGTCGTCGCGGGTGCGCAGGGTGAACACCCCGTCCAGGGCGGCCTCCTCCGGATGGGGCCAGGGCCGCGCCCGGGTCCCGGTGGCGATCAGCAGCCGGTCGTACGGGAGCGCGTCCCCATCGGCCAGCAGCACTCGCTTCCTCATCGGGTCCAGACCGGTGGCGCGTACCCCCAGCCGCCACTCGGCCTCCGGGTTCCGGCGCATCGGCAGCCCGGTCGTGTCCGCCGCCACCTGGCCGAGCAGCACCTGCTTGGACAACGGCGGCCGGTCGTAGGGCGGACAGGACTCATCCCCCACCACGGTCAGTGAGCCGGTGAAACCCTCGTCGCGCAGCGTCTCGGCGGCCCGCAACCCGGCCAGCGATGCGCCCACGATGACGATCCGACCCTCGCGCAGATCACCGGCCACCGGCCTTCACCTCCTCGCCCACGAGGACAGCCTGGACGGGACACGCCGCCGCAGCCTGGCGCACGCGCTCGGCCTGGTCGTCGGGGACGGCCGGGTGGTACAGCAGTCCCTCCTCCCCGTGCAGTTCGAACACCTGCGGAGCGAGGAACACACACTGCGCATAGCCCTGGCATCGCGTGAGGTCCACAACGGTCTGCATGGCGAGTCACTCCCTTGGTCGTCGCGGCGTTCCCTCTCCTGTCTACGTCTGTGCCGCATCGGGCGCTTGCCCGGCTACGCCTTTCGGGATCCCGTAAGGAGCGGCAGCTGCAATTCCCGGGGGCATGCAACCGAGGCCCTGGCCGGGAACCATCCCGACCGGGGCTTTGTGTTGTGCGGGACGGTGCTCGACGGTCATGCCGGAGCTTTGACGGGCCGCTTCGCGGCCGAGGCCGGCGCCCGACGGATGGCTACCGGTCGGCGGAAGGGGGCAGCTGCGCGGGGCTCACCCGCTTGCCCAGCACCTCGGTCATGAACTGGACGAGCCACCGCTGAGAGGGGCTGCGCGAGGCCTCGTGGCGCGCGTAGAGAGCCACTTCCACCGGCTCCGCCTCGAACGGGAGGCGTACCAGGCGCAGGCGGTGCGAGGCCGTGAAGACCTCCCCGACGTACTCCGGGATGACGGCGATCAGATCGGTCTGCTCCAGCAGGTACGGGAGCATCGAGAAGCGCGTGGCTTCCACGGCGACCCGGTCCAGGAGGCCGTGCGCGGCCAGCACGGTGCGCGGCGCGGCGTGACCGCTGGGCCCGTGCACGGTCGCGTGCTGCTCCGCCGCGAGCGCCTCCAGGCTGATCGAGTCGCCCGTCACCCGGGGGTGGTCGGCCGAGACCATCCCGACGTAGCGCTCCTGGAAGAGGGGAATCCGCACCGTCCGGTGTGAGCTGAGCACCGGGGTGGCCACGAACGCGTCCAGTTCGCCCCGGCGCAGCCGGCCCTCCGCGTCGGCCACGTCGAGCGGCTGGATGGTGAACGAGACGCGAGGCGCCCGTTCGCGCGCCTTCGCCAGGAGCCGGGGCAGCAGCGACGTCTCGCCCAGGTCCGAGAGGGCGATGGTGAAGCGGCCCGACATCGTCTCGGGATCGAAGTCGTCGGCCTGGCGCACGGTTCCGTCGATCTCCGCGAGGGCATGCTGCAACGGTTCGTACAGCCGGCGTGCGCCCGCGGTCGGGGTCAGCCCGCGCCCGGTGCGCCGGAACAGCTCGTCGCCGAAATGCCGCCGCAACTTCCCCAGGCTGTAGCTGACGGTCGGCTGTGTCACGTGCAGCGTCTCGGCGGTGGCCGTGACGCTGCCGGTCTCGTACAGCAGCACGAAGACCCGAGCGAGGTTGAGATCGAAGCTCCTCATATCGATCGACTCTATATCGCAGATCCGCAACATCTATTGGTGCTTTGGTCGAAGCATTGCCTAGCGTGTCCGCCACCAACAACGTAAGGAACGTCCGTGCCGTCCGTACGCCGTGTCTCCCATGAGTTCCTGGAGCGCCGAGGACTCACCACCATCTTCGGCAACCCCGGCTCCAACGAGCTGCCCTTCCTGGCCGAGTTGCCCGACAGCTTCCGCTACGTCCTCGGTCTTCACGAGGGCGCGGTGGTCGGGATGGCCGACGGCTACGCTCAGGCGACCGGCCGCCCCGTCCTGGTCAACCTGCACGCAGCCTCCGGTTCCGGCAACGCCATGGGCGCGCTGACCAACGCCGTAGCCTCCCGCACGCCCATGGTGGTCGTCGCCGGCCAGCAGGTACGGCCCGCCATCGGCCCCGAGGCCAACCTGGCGAGCGTCGACGCACCCGCGCTCATGAAGCCCCTCGTGGGCTGGGCCGCGGAACCCGCGTGCGCCGAGGACGTACCGCGTGCGCTCGCGCAGGCCCTGTTCGAGGCGGAGCTGCAGCGGCGGCCGACGTATCTCTCCGTTCCCTATGACGACTGGGCCGCCGAGGCCGGTGACAACTGCCTGCCCATCCTCGACCGGCGGGTCGAGCGGGGCTCCGCGCCCGGCGGTGAGCAGGCCCGCCGGCTCGTCGAGCAAGTGACCGCGGCACGGCGGCCGTTGATCGTGCTCGGCGGCGACATCGACTCGGCCGGTCTCTTCGACGACGCCGTCCGGCTCGCCGAGCGCCTGGGCAGCCCGGTGTGGGCCGCGCCGTCGCTGTTCCGGCTGCCCTTCCCCAACCGGCACCCACTGTTCCGGGGTGTGCTGCCCGCGGGCATCGCGCCCGTCTCGGCGGCGTTCGAGGGCCATGACCTCGTACTCGTGCTCGGAGCCCCGGTGTTCCGCTACCACGAGTACCTGCCCGGCCGATACCTGCCGGAGGGCACCCACCTGATCCAGGTGACCGACGACGCCTCCGCCGCCGCGCGGGCGCCGATGGGCGAGGCGTTGGTCGCCGCACCCGGCGCCGTCATCGACCTGCTGGTGAACGCCCTGGACGCACCCGGCGAGGCCGCGGGCGAGTACCGGCCCGCCCCTGAGCCGCCGACGGCCGAGGGTGATCGGCTGCACCCGGAGGAGGTGTTCGCGGCGCTGCGCGACCGGATGCCCCACGACACCGCGTACGTGGTCGAGTCCACGTCCACGAACTCCGCGTGGTGGCGGCAGATGGACCTGCGCAGGTCCGGCTCCTACTACTTCCCGGCCGCCGGCGGGCTCGGCTTCGGACTGCCCGGCGCGGTCGGCGTCGCGATGGGCCGGCCGGACCGGCCCGTCGTCGGAGTCATCGGCGACGGCTCCGCCAACTACGGCATCACCGCCCTGTGGACCGCGGCCCAGCACCGCGTGCCGCTGACCGTGGTGCTGCTGCGCAACGGCACGTACGGCGCCCTGCGTTGGTTCGGCGGGCTCCTGGGCGTTCCGGACGCGCCCGGCCTGGACATTCCCGGTCTGGACTTCACCCGCATCGCGGAGGGCTACGGCGTCGCGTCGCAGCACGTCCACAGTGCGGAGGAACTGCGGGCCGTGCTCGCCGAGCACCCCGAACATCCGCGCCTCGTGCAGGTGGACACGGCGCTCACCACGCCCTCGTAGCCGATTCGACGCACGGCAAGTACCGCAAGAACCCGAAGTGCCCCAAGTACCCGAAGAGTTCGAAGTACCCGAAAAGTTTGAAGAGCACGAAGAGTTCGAAAAGTTCGTAGAGTTCGAGGAAAGGCAGATCGATGACACTCCTGGACAGCGCCGTCTGGGGCGGGAAGCTCTACAGCGACGGTTGGCAGGACTCCGCCTCCGTGCACCCGGTGGTCGAACCGGCGACCGGTGCCCAGCTCGGCACCGTGGGCCTGGCCACGGAGAAGGACGCGCACCGCGCCGCCGCCCGTGCCGCCGAGGCGCAGCGGGCGTGGGCCGCGACCTCGCCGCAGGCACGGGCCGCCGTGCTGCGCCGTGCGGGCGAGCTGTTCACCGAGCATGCGGCGGAGATCGAGGACTGGCTCGTGCGCGAGGCCGGTTCGGTGCGCGCCAAGGCGGGTTCCGAGGCCCAGCTCGCCGTGGGGGAGTGCTTCGAATGCGCGTCACTGCCCACGCACCCGCAGGGCGAGGTGCTCACCACCGAGGAGGCGCGCTGGTCGCTCACCCGCCGCCGCCCCGCCGGTGTCGTGAGCGTCATCGCTCCCTTCAACTTCCCCCTCATCCTCGGCCTGCGTTCGGTGGCACCCGCGCTCGCCCTGGGCAACGCGGTGCTGCTCAAACCGGATCCCCGCACCGCGGTGACCGGCGGCGTCGTCATCGCGCGCATCTTCGAGGAGGCCGGACTGCCGGCCGGTGTGCTGCACCTGCTGCCGGGCGACGGCGCGGTCGGACAGGCGGTCGTCGAGGCCCCGGAGGTCCGGGTGATCTCCTTCACCGGTTCGACACCGGTCGGGCGGGCCATCGGTGAGCGGGCCGGCCGCCTCCTGAAGCGGGCCCACCTGGAGCTCGGCGGAAACAACGCTCTGGTCGTGCTGCCCGGTGCCGATGTGCGGAAGGCGGCATCGGCCGGCGCGTTCGGTTCGTATCTGCACCAGGGCCAGATCTGCATGACGACCGGCCGCCACATCGTCCACGAGTCGCTGGTGGAGGAGTACACGGCCGTGCTCGCGGCGAAGGCCCGTGCGCTGCCGGTCGGCGACCCCGCCCGTGAGGACGTGGCCCTCGGCCCGATCATCGACCGCCGGCAGCTGGAGCGCGTGCACGGCATCGTCACCGAGAGCGTCGCGGCGGGCGCCACGCTCGCCGCGGGCGGCGAGATCTCCGGCGCCTGCTACCGGGCCACCGTGCTGAGCGACGTGACCACCGACATGCCCGCCTGGCGCGAGGAGGTCTTCGGCCCCGTCGCACCGGTCATCGGCTTCTCGACGCTGGAGGAGGCCGCGCGCATCGTCGACGACTGCGAGTTCGGCCTGTCCGTCGGCATCCTCGGCGACGTCGGCACCGCGATGAAGCTCGCCGACCGGATCGAGTCCGGCAAGGTCCACATCAACGAGCAGACCGTGGCCGACGAGCCCAACGCGCCCTTCGGCGGTGTGAAGGCGTCTGGCACCGGCTCCCGCTTCGGCGGCGCCGCGGCCAACGTCGAGGCCTTCACCGAGACCCAGTGGGTCACCGTCCGTCCCGACATCGCCGACTACCCGTTCTGACCCGCTTCGCACTCCCTCTCCCGTAGCCGCCCCAGGGGGCCCACCGTGGCAAACGACATATCGACGCAGTCTCCGGCCAGATCCGGCACCGCCTCTCGCAGCTCCTGGACGGTGATCCTGTGCTGGATCACCGTCCTGCTGGAGGGCTACGACCTCGTAGTCCTCGGCGCCATCATCCCCACGCTCCTCAAGACCCGCCATCTCGGCATGACCGCGGGCGACGCGACCACCATCGCGACGCTCTCGCTCGTCGGCGTGGCCATCGGCGCGGTCTGCGTCGGGCCGCTGGCCGACCGTTTTGGCCGGCGTCTCCTGCTGATCGGGTCGGTGGTGCTGTTCTCGGTCTTCACCATCCTCGTCCCGCTGGCCGACTCCGTCGCCATGTTCGCCGGGCTGCGGCTCATCGCCGGCCTCGGCCTCGGCGCCTGCATGCCGGTCTCGCTCACGATGATGTCCGAGCACATGCCCGCGCACCGGCGGGCGCGGGCCTCCACCCTGACGATGACCGGCTACCACACCGGTGCCGTGATCACTTCACTGCTGGCCCTGCAGGTCACCGACAACTGGCAGGTCCTCTTCTACGCCCTGGGCGTCGCCGGCCTCGGCGTCGCCGTGATCCAGTGGTTCCGCCTGCCGGAGTCGGATGTCTTCGTGCAGGCGAAGGAGGCGCCCAAGGCTCAGCGCGTGGCGTTCACCGAACTGCTCAAGCCCAACTTCCTGCGCGCGAGCATCGGGATCTGGGTCGCCTCGTTCATGGGGCTGCTTCTGGTCTACGGCCTCAACACGTGGCTGCCCAAGCTCATGAACGACGCCGGCTACCCGGTGCCCACGGCCGTCACCCAGCTCCTCGTGCTCAACGTCGGCGGAGTCGTCGGCCTGGTCGTCGGCGGATACGTCGCCGACCGGCGCGGTATCAAGGGCACGACGCTCGGCTGGTTCGGAGTCTCCGTGCTCATGCTGGCCTGCCTGAGCATCAAGATCAGCAGCGATCTCCTGCTCAACACCATCATCTTCTTCACCGGTGTGTTCGTCTTCTCGGCGCAGGTGCTCGTCTACGCCTACGTGACGAACTACTACCCGGCGTCCGTCCGCGGCACCGCACTCGGTTCGGCTTCCGGTATCGGCCGCATCGGCTCGATCGTCGGCCCGTCGATCACCGGCGCCCTGGTCACTGCCGGCATCGGCCACCCGTGGGGCTTCTACTTCTTCGCAGCCGTCGCGGTGTTCGGCTTCCTGGCCGTGCTGACGCTGCCACGAGGAACCGCCGACGCGCAGCCGGAAGTCGCCGTTTCCACAGCCTGAGCACACCAGGCGGTACGCATTGGTGCGGCAACTGCGGCAACTGCGGCAACTGCGGCAACTGCGGCAACTGCGGCAACTGCCGCACCCTGCCGAGGGCATGGGTCCGTCCTCCCGGGCGGGCCCATGCCCTTGGTCTGTCCAGGCCGGCCGTTCTCGCGCTCCCACGCTCCCACGCTCCCGCGCCGGGTCCGTCGGCGCGCTGCGGAAGCGATCGGCGGGTAGGTGGGAAGCGATCAGCGGGTTGCTCCTTGACCACCTCGTTCGTCCAGCCGACCGACTTCGCGTGCCCGGCGCGGTCCAGGACGCAGTCGAGGTCCTCGCGGGAGCCGACGTTCATGTCGCCTGCCACGGTGACCTGTTCGGACGCGGGGATGTTCTTGACGTCGAGGAAGGCGTGCCCCGTGCGCCGCGAACCGCACTCCGCAATCCCATTTATAACGATCCGATCTCGGACGTCCGGGGAGGGCTTGTTTTTGGTCATGTAATCGATTCCAATCATCTGTGTAATCGATTCCACGGCTCTGGGCCGCTGGTTTCGAGGCTCACGGAAGCCACAAGGAGGTGGTCCGGGAATGGCGAGCATCAAGGATGTCGCGGCCCAGGCGGGAGTGTCCGTCGCCACGGTCTCCCGCGTACTCAACAGCCATCCCTCCGTCAGCCCCGACGCGCGCGCTCGCGTCCTCGCCGCCGTCGACGTGCTCGGCTACCGGCCCAACGCCGTCGCCCGTTCGCTGCGCACCGATCGGACACGCACCCTCGGCCTGGTCATCAGCGACGTACTCAACCCGTACTTCACCGAACTGGCCCGCTTCGTCGAGGAAGAGGCTCGCGCCCTCGGGTACAGCGTCATCATCGGAAACGCCGACGAGCGGCCGGACCTGCAGGAACACCACGTACGTACGCTCCTCGACCGCCGGATCGACGGACTCCTCGTCTCCCCGGCCGACGGAAGCTCCCCGCTCATGCCGGGTTCCGCGGGCAGCGGCACGCCGATGGTCTTCGTGGACCGCTGGATCCAGGGTGTGGACGTCCCCGTGGTGCGTGCCGACGGCCGTGACGCCATCCGGGACCTGGTCGCCCACCTGCACCGCCTCGGCCACCGCAGGCTCGCGATCATCGCGGGACCGGCGGCCACCACCACGGGCAACGAGCGCGTCGAAGCCTTCCGCGAGGCGCTGCGCGCGTACGGACTCGCCCTGCCCGACGCCTACATCGGCCGGGGCGACTTCCAGGCGGACAGCGGGCGCCGCGTCACCGAGCGCTTCCTGGCCCTTCCCGAACCGCCCGGGATCGTATTCGCCGCCGACAATCTGATGGCGCTCGGCGCGTTGGACGCGATCCGCGCACGCGGGCTTCGCGTGCCGCGGGACATCGGGCTCGCGGCCTTCGACGACATCCCGTGGTTCCTGCACACCGATCCGCCGATCACAGCGATCGCCCAGCCGACGGGAGAACTCGGCCGCGCCGCCGTACGCGCGCTGGTCGACATCGTCGAGGGGCGGTCCCCGCAGTCCGTGACCCTTCCCGCCCGCCTTGTCGCACGCAGTTCCTGCGGCGAGCACGATCCGAACCGCAAGAGCGAACCGTGAGTACCCAGGGCGAGTTGCTGCGCATTGAAGGCGTACGCAAGGCCAAGGCGCGCGAACTGGGCATCGCCCGGCCGCAGATGGCGGAGATCGGCCAGGGCGCTCGGCCTCGACGGGCGCTTCCGATGGTGCCTCCTGCAACTTCGGCCCGCCCGGCGGCGCCACGAAGAAGGACAAGTCGCTGTCCGTGCTCAACGACCCCTTCTTCGTACAGCTGAAGGCGGGCGCCCAGGCGTAGGCGAAGGCGTCCGGAGTCGCAGCCGAAGGGAATGTGCAAGATCACCGTGCGGAAAGCGGTGCGGACAACAGAGGACAAGAAGGTCGATAGCATGGTGAAGGCGCTGGTTCAAGGTAGTTACCGAGAAGAATGTCGCCCACTTCTCCCGAACAGCGCCTGAGCGGCGTCCGACCTCGGAAAGCAGGAACAATGCACGTCAACAACCACTACCAGTACGACCTGCTGGTTGTGGGCTCGGCCAACGCCGACCTGGTCATCGGTGTGGAACGCCGGCCAGCGCCCGGTGAGACCGTGCTCGGTTCCGATCTTGCCGTTCACCCGGGCGGCAAGGGAGGGAACCAGGCGGTGGCCGCCGCCCGCCTCGGGGCCGTCACTGCGCTGCTGGCACGGGTCGGCGACGACGCCCACGGCCGGCTGCTGCTCGAATCGCAGCGGGCGGCCGGGGTGGACACCGAGGGCGTGCTCGTGGGCGGGGCACCGACCGGAGTCGCGCTGATCACCGTGGACCCCTCCGGCGACAACAGCATCGTGGTGTCGCCGGGGGCCAATGGCCGGCTGACCCCGGAGGACATCCGGGCGGCCGGACCCCTCTTCGAGGCGGCGCGGGTCGTGTCCGTACAGCTGGAGATTCCGCTGGAGACGGTTGCCGAGGTGGCCGGTGCCTTGTCACCCGGCACCCGGCTGGTACTGAACCCGTCCCCGCCCGCACCCCTGCCCGATCATGTACTGGCCGCCTGCGACCCCTTGGTCGTCAACGAGCACGAGGCGCGCTACATGCTGGGGGAAGCCGCCGGCGCCACGCCCCAGGAGTGGGCGCGAGCACTGCTGAAGCTCGGCCCGCAGTCCGTCGTGGTCACGCTGGGTGCGGCGGGCGCGCTCGTCGCCGACGGCCGTACGGGTGACGTCGTATCCGTACCGAGCCCCAAGGTCGAGGCTGTGGACACGACGGGGGCGGGCGACGCGTTCACCGCGGCCCTGGCCTGGCGGCTCGGCCTGGGAGAGCAACTCGCCGAGGCCGCCGCGTTCGCCGTCAGGGTCGGTGCGGTGGCCGTCACCCGGCAGGGCGCGCAGGAGTCCTACCCGAGCGCAGAGGAAGTCTCCGCACTGTGAAGAAGGCAGGAATCCTCAACCGTCATTTCGTGGGGCGCCGGCCGAGTCGGGCCATGGTGACGGGGCACTGACCTGCGACGTGGGCATGCCCATCCCGACCCGGCCCCTGTGAAAGTCCGGGGCGGCAACCGGTCACGACGTACGGCCGCCGCCCCGGAGCTCATCCGGAGACTGCGGCGACCAGCGGTGCCAAGAACGGGCTCGGCGTCCCGTGCCAGAAGATGTCCAGGCTGTCACGGGCACGGGTGGTGGCGACGAACGCGACTCGGAGTCCACGACCGTCGGCTTGATCACTTTCACGGCGGCCGGTTCGCCGCCCTGCGATTCGCCGAGGAAGACCTGCCCCATACCTCCGTGGCCGATCCGGCCCAGCAGCTCGAACCCGCCGAGCTCCGTAGGGTCCTCGGGGCTGAGGGGTGTGGTCTGCACGTCGGTCCTCGGTCCTCGTCGTCAGTCGGCCCGTGTCATCGTCATGGCGGGCCTGATCAGGCGGATTGTCCGTATGTCCGCATGGATACGGTAATGGATCAGCGGGCACGGGGAGCCTGATTCCTCAGGATGAAGCTGTTCATAGGCTCTGTGGATCACGGCGTCGATTGTGAACTTAGTCAATCCGTGCGATGCGATTGATTTCAATGTCCGGCAGGGGGCTGTGATCGATGACGCCCGCGATCCTGGTGCTCCAGCTCTTGGCGCAGGGCCCGCTGCCTGGTCTTGTGTACCGCGGGCACCACGGGTGATCCGCAACGAGGTCCGCGGACGGTGCGCGGGTTGGCGGCGCGCAGCCGGGGTGCAGCCGTGGACCAGCGGGGGACCGGGCGGGGAGGTGCGTGGAGTCGGTGACCGGTCATGACGCGCGAGGCACGTTGCCCGAAGGGCTCGGCGACGCGATACGTGCCACCGCTGAGAAGATCGCCGCGCTGTTGCGCGGAGTTGCCGACATGAGCGGTCCCGGTGTCCGGCTCGGAGTGGACCGTAGGGCAGGCGGCAGCGCACCTGGCTCAGGCGAATGTCCGGGGCGGCAACCGGTCAGCCCCGGCCTCCGGCCGCGGTCATGACGCCGGGTTCCCGGCAGGCTCCCGGGCCCGCGCCGGGTCGGCGCCGGGTGCGGCGTCGGCCGGTCCGGTGCAGTCCGTCGTGCTGGAGCCGCGGACGATGAGTTCCGGACCGAGTCGTACCGTGCGGCTCGGGCCTGCCTTCTCTCCGGCCAGTCGCCGGTCCAGCAACCGGGCGGCCTCCGCGGCCAGTTCGGCGACGGGTTGGCGCACGGTGGTCACGCCCGGGTCGGTGAGGCTCGCCATGGGGATGTCGTCGAAGCCGGTGACGGCGATCTCGCCCGGGACGTCCACTCCCAGCTGTCGCAGTCGTTGCAGCACACCGATGGCGATGAGGTCGTTGGCGCAGACAATGGCGTCCGGGCGGTGCGCGCGGACCCGGTCCACCGCGGCCCGCCCCCACTCGACGGAGAATTCACCGAGTTCGACACGTCCGGGCGCCTGCGGATCCAGTGCGCCGGCGCCGGACTCGTACGCGGTGCGGCGTTCGACCGCCGCCGAGGCGGTGCCCGCAGCCCCGACGAAGCATGGACGGCGACGCCCCGTGGCCGCGAGATGGTCCAGCACGAGCTGTATGCCGGCGGCGTTGTCGACGACCACGGAGTCGGCGACGCCGGGGCCGCAGCCTCGGTCCAGCAGTACCAGCGGCACCCGGGCCGCCGCGTCGGTCACCGCGGCCACGCTGCGTTTCTCGTCGACCGGGACGACCAGCAGGGCGTCGACCTGCCGGGCCAGCAGGGCGTCGATCCGGGCCGCTTCGGTCATCGGGTCGTCGTCGCAGTCGGCGAGGATCACGGCACGGTCGTGGACGTGCAGCGCGCGCGTCAACTCCCGCACGAGAGTGGGGTAGAACGGGTTGGTGATCTGCGGCAGGACGAGGCCGATGGTGCCTGTCGAGCGGCTGCGCAGGGCACGGGCCACATGGTTGGGCCGGTAGCCCAGACTGTCGGCAGCCGCGCGTACGCGCCGGGCGGTTTCCGCGCCGACCGGGCGGTTGCCGACGAGCACCCGGGACACCGTCGCGATGGAACAGCCCGCCAGGTGGGCCACGTCTCGCAGTGTTACTTCCGCCACTTCGGATCGCCCGCCCTGTTCGTCTGGTCCAGTCGCGAAGCGGGCGGATGCCCGCGGGGAGTTGGCAAACGTTATCACCGGCCCTTACCCGTGCCCAGACCCCGATCCCCTGTCCCAAACAGGTCACAACGTGAGATATGACTTCACCCATTGACATCATGGGCGACGGTGCGCAAAGTTCTCGGAGAACGATTTCCCGAAACGTTTTCTCAACGTTTCCCCACCGCGTGATCAAGGAAGAGTGCGCGGTACCCGTCTGTCTCGCTGCCCGCTCGCGGGTCGGCGCCGCATGCCGGCGCGGACCGTAACGGCGGTCGGGGACGGTACCGGTGCACTCTGTGCAGTAGCCCTGTTGCGGCGCTGGCCGAGATCCATCTCAAACTGTTCAGCTGAGCGAAGGGGCTCTTCCGATGGCCAGAAAGATCATCCTCGACTGCGACCCCGGGCATGACGACGCCATCGCCATGCTCCTGGCGTACGGGAACCCGGACGTGGATCTGGTCGCCGTGACCACCGTGGTCGGCAACCAGACGCTGGAGAAGGTGACGCGCAACGCGTTGTCCGTGGCGCGTATCGCCGGCATCACCGGGATCCCCTTCGCCGCGGGTTGTCCGCGGCCGCTGGTGCGGACCATCGAGACGGCGCCGGAGATCCACGGCGAGTCGGGACTCGACGGCCCGGTGCTGCCCGAGCCGACCCTGGAGCTGGACCGCCGCCACGCCGTGGACCTCATCATCGACACGGTGATGTCCCATGAGCCGGGCGAGATCACCATCGTCCCCACGGCCGGCCTGACCAACATCGCGCTCGCCGTACGCAAGGAGCCGCGCATCGCCTCCCGCGTCCGCGAGGTCGTGCTGATGGGCGGCGGATACCACGAGGGCAACTGGAGCGCCGTCGCCGAGTTCAACATCATCATCGACCCGGAGGCCGCGCACATCGTCTTCAACGAGAGCTGGCCGGTCACCATGGTGGGTCTCGACCTGACCCACCAGGCGCTCGCGACCCCGGAGGTGCGGGAGAAGATCGCCGCGGTCGGCACGAAGCCGGCCGCGTTCGTGGGCGAGCTGCTCGACTTCTTCGGTGCCACCTACCTGGAGTCGCAGGGCTTCGAGCACCCTCCGGTGCATGACCCGTGCGCGGTCGCCTACGTCATCGATCCGACCGTCATGACGGTGCGTAAGGCCCCGGTGGACATCGAGCTCACCGGCGGGTTGACCCTCGGCATGACCGTGACCGACTTCCGGGCCCCCGCCCCGCCCGACTGCCACACCCAGGTCGCCGTCAAGCTCGACCACGAGCGCTTCTGGGACCTCGTCGTGGATGCCCTGACGCGGATCGGTGACGTCGCGGAATGAACGTCTCCACCGATACCCGAGCCCTCCCGGACGGGCCGCCGCCGGTCACCGACCGGCGTCCGGTCCGGGTGGGCGTGCTGGTCGCCGCGCTCCTCATGGCGTGCTTCGCCTTCCAGCTGAACGCCAGCATGCTCAGCCCGGCCCTGAAGAACATCGAGGACAGCCTGGGCGCTACTTCGGCCGAGATCGGGCTCACCCAGACCGCGTTCTTTACCTCGGCGGCCCTGTTCTCGCTGTTCCTGCCGAGGCTGGGCGACATCATCGGCCGCCGTCGGGTGCTGGCCGCGATGATGGCGCTCATGGTCGTCGGCTGCGTGGTCGCCGCGCTGGCACAGAACGTGCCGATGCTGTTCGTCGGCCGCATCATCCAGGGCGTGTCCGGTCCCACGGTGCCGCTGTGCCTGATCATGCTGCGGGTCGAGGTCCCCGAGCCGAAGAAGTACGGCACCCTGCTGGGCGTGATCACCGCCGTCAACGGTGGCATCGCCGGGGTCGACTCCCTCGCCGGCGGGTTCCTCGCCGACAAGCACGGCTTCGCCTCGGTGTTCTGGGTGATGGCTGTGGTGGCGGCGATCGCCACGGTTCTGGTCGCCACCATGACGCCGGAGTCCAAGGCGGCCGTCGCGTCCCGGATGGACTGGCCCGGCGTCGCACTCCTGGTCGTCTCGGTCGGAGCACTGCTGATCGCGCTGAACGAGGCCGGAAAGCTCGCCGCGGCCAACTGGCCACTCGTCGCCGTCCTTGTCGTCGTCGCCGCTGCCGCCTTCGCCCTGTTCTGGCGGACCGAGGGCAGGAGCGGGCACCCGCTGGTCGCGACCCGGCACCTGCGGCAGCGCTCGACCTGGTCGCTCCTGCTGACCACGGTGCTCACCATGACCGGCGTGTTCGCCGTCATGAACGGGCTGATCCCGGCATTCGCCCAGGACGCGCACGCCGGGCTCGGCATGTCCGCCGAACAGTCCGCGTGGTGGACGCTCACGCCGTACGCGCTGGCCGGGTTGGCCATGGGGCCCATCGCCGGCCGGCTTGCCGCAGGTTTCGGCTACCGCCGCATCCTGCGTCTGGGCCTGATCGGCGCGGCCGCATCCATCGTCCTGATGATCTTCACCCTGGACGGCCAGTCGCGTGCCATGTTGCTCGTGGCCTCGCTGCTGGTCGGCATCACCTACGCGGGTGTGGGCAACATCGTGCTCAACGGCCTCGGCATCGTGCTGTCCCCGCGCGAGAACCCCGGATTCCTGCCCGGGTTGAACGCCGGCGCGTTCAACCTCGGTGCCGGGCTCAGTTTCGCGGCGCTCTACGCGGTCCAGACGGCCGTCCAGCCCGCCGACCCGGCATCAACCGACGGCTACGTCGCCAGCATGATCGCGGGCGTGGTCCTGCTGGGCCTCGCCACCGCGACGTCCTTCCTGATTCCCAAGCCGGTGGCGGCGGAAGACGGAGCCTGACGGCTGCGGCTGCCCCGGCGCGACACTGTCGACGCCGGGGCAGCGGGATCAGCTGGGAACACGTGGGCGACGAACGGCTGGACGTGTTCACGGCAGCACACCGGCGCGTCGGGGTACCCCGACGCGCCGTCTTCTTCGCGTCGTGCGCCCGGCTGATCGGACCGGGAGGACACGGGGCGACGGTTCCCGGCGTCAACAGGCGTACCTCGATTTCTCGCATCCGGCGTAAAAAGGTGGAAAAGAGGGTAACCGCCGCGGCGCGTACGGCATCCTCCCAGGCGTGATGAGCCTGACGGGGACGCCTTTCTTCCTGGCCACGATCGCGCTGGTCGTGGTTACCGTGCTGCTTCCTCTGGTGCTGTGGGGCCGGGTACGGGGCCCTGCCGTGATGCGCGGCGCGGCGCGCCTGGTGATGGTCGTCCTCGCACAGGCGGCGGCCGTGCTGAGCGTCTTCGTCGTGGTCAACAACACCAACGGCCTGTACGACAACTGGGCCGACCTGCTCGGCACCGGACACCACATCGTTGCCGCACCAGACCTCGGTCGTGACGGACTCGGGGGCCACAACTACCGGGCGAACGAGCCGAAGGCCGTCCAGAAATTCAGCCCGGCGCGCGACGCCCGGATGGGCCGGGGCGTCCGCGTCACTCAGCTGAGCGGTCGGGTGTCGGGTGTCCGCGGCGAGGTGTACGTATGGCTGCCGCCCCAGTACAGCCAACCGGCCTTCCGCCACCGGAAGTTCCCCGTGGTCGAGCTCCTCGGCGGCTTCCCCGGGTCGGCGAAGGCGTGGTTCGGCAGCCTGCGGGTGCAGTCGCAGCTGGAGGCCGGGATGCGGAGGGGGAAGATCGCCCCGTTCATCCTCGTGGAGCCGCGGACCAATCTGCTGGCGGCCCAGGACACCGGGTGCGCCAACGTGCCGGGTGTTGTGGACGCCGAGTCCTGGCTGAGTGTGGACGTTCGGCAGATGGTGACCGATACCTTCCGCGCGCAGAGCCGAGCCAGGGGCTGGGCGGTTGCCGGGTACTCCGCCGGGGCACACTGCGCCGTGAAGATGGCACTCGCCCACCCCGACCGGTACCGGGCCGCCGTGGGCCTCTCCGGCTACAACGACCCGGCAGCCGAGCGGCTCTCTCTCACGGGTGTTGACCCGCAGCTACGGCGGGCCAACAACCCGCTGTGGATCCTGCGCCACGCCACTGTCCCGCCGCCGGTCGCGCTCTACCTCTCGGGCGGGCGCAACGACGGCTACCGCGACGGCCTCGCGCTGCGGCGGGCGGCAGCGCCTCCGACGCGTGTGGTGGTGACCGAGGTGAACGGGCCGCACACCATCGGGCTGTGGAAGTACCAGGTGCCGCAGGTCTTCCGCTGGCTCACGATCCAACTGTCGCCCTACATGGGCTGGGTCGCTCACGCGAAGGGCATCTGATCGATCGCCCGGACCCCGCCTACGACATCACCGCGCCGGTAGCGCACCGGATCGGTGGTGCGCCTCAGTCGCGCGCAACATCTTGCCAGTGCACGGGACGCAGTTCCTGTGCCTCGTCCACGACGATGTGCCGGTAGCGGTAGCGGTAACGGAGCCGGCCGCCCGAGCCCGCCTGCAGGTGGATGTTGTCCAGCCCGCCGGCTTCCTCCCGCTGCTGGTCGATCGCCAGGATGCGCTGCTCGCATCCGTACTCCGTGCCCCGTGGCGGACTCGGTCGGTGCAATGTCATCCACTCCGTGGCCGCTCCCGACGGAGATCTGTTTAGATGAGGCAACGCACCATCAGTAACACCCGGTGGCGGTTGCTTTGGGGTGAGCGTGACGTAGCGTTGCCCCTTTAGTGGTGTTCGGAAGAGCACTGCAAGGCACCGTTGTGCCCTCATCAGTCGTGAGGGCACCGAGGGGTATTGGGATGAAGCTCTGCTTCCTCGTCGAAGAGCTGTATCGGCATGACGGCATGCCGCTTGACGTGGTCCGACGACTGTCGTCGTGGGGACACCAGGTGGACGTGGTGCGCCCCGGCGGCTCACTGCTGCGGATCTCGGAAGAGGTGCGGGCGGGGACCCACGACGCGTGGGTGCTCAAGACCGTGTCCGGCGGCCCCGGGCTCACCCTGCTGGAGGCCGCGGCGGCCGTGGGCCTGACCACGGTGAACGATGCGCGGTCGATCCGCGCGGTGCGCGACAAGGTCCTCACATCGGTCATCGCGCGACAGCACGGGCTACCGGTTCCGATGACCTATTCGGCACCGAGGGCCACGCTGTTCGCGGATGTTCCCGACGCGCTCTTCCCCTTGGTGGTCAAGCCCGCCGACGGCAGCTCGGGGCGCGGGGTGCGGCTCGTGCCGGACCCCGGGCGGCTGGCGGAGGCGGAGCAGGCGGGGGAGGGCCAACTCATCGCACAGCCCTACGTGTCCAACTCGGGCTCCGATTTGAAGGTCTACTGTCTCGCGGGCGAGTTCCACGCGACCTTGCGCCGCTCCCCGCTCCACCCGGACGGGCCGGTCGACGAGGGAGCCGTCCCCCTGCCCGCCGAGGTGGCCGCAGTGGCGGCAAAGGTGGGAGCGGTCTTCGGCCTCGATCTGTACGGCATCGACGTGGTGCTCGGCCCCGACGGCCCGGTGATCGTCGACATCAATGACTTCCCGAGTTTCCGTCAGGTCCCCGACGCCGTATGCCGGTTGGCCGGAGCCGTCCTCGACCTGGCGAGGACGGGCGGCGCTGCCAGGACGGGAGTGCTCGCCCCTGCTCCGCGCATTCCCGCGCAGCCGCAGATCCCCCATGGACGGCCTCATCCGCACCCCGTCCCTGGCCTCGAAGCGGACATGCTGGCAGCCGTGCCGGGAGCCGCGCAGATATGAGGGTGTGTCTACTGACCGACAAGCCGGATCATCCGCTGCTCTCCGCAGCCTCTTCCGCGCTGATCGAGGCGCAGCACCGGGTGACGTTCCTGAACCCGGACACCGGAACCGGATCCCCGTCGGAACTGTTGACCCCGGACGATCTCGCCGACGTCTACCTCCTCAAGGCTCATACCCCCCGGGCACTGGTGCTGGCCCGTTTCCTCGAAGCACATGGCGCCCGGGTGGTGAACTCCGCTGCCGCGACTGAGCTGTGCCAGGACAGGAGCCGGATCGCCGCCGTGGCGGAAGGCGCAGGCCTGCCGATGCCCCGGACAAGGACCCTGGACGCGCTGTCCGAAGCCCTCCACGGAGCGGAGCGGCCGGAGAGCGGCTATCCGCTCATGGTCAAGAGCCGCCACAGCCGGCGCGCGGACCTGGTCGCCCGCGTGGACGGTCCGGCCGAGCTCCGGGACCTTGCCGCCAAGTGGTCCGACGAGCCCGTCGTCCTGCAGGAGTTCGTCGCGAACAGTGGTTGGGACCACAAGCTGTGGGTGATCGCGGGGGAGGTGTTCGCGGGGGTGCGCCCCGCACCGGTGGGCGCCCCGCCGGACGGTGCGCAGTCCGCGCCACTGGTCCGTGACCTGCCGCAGGCCTGGACCGGGCTCGCCCTCCACACGGGAGAGGTCTTCGGCCTGGATGTCTACGGTGTCGACCTGCTGGACCGCGAGGGCGCGCCCGTCGTCGTCGACATCAACGCCTTCCCCGGCATCCGCGGGCCGAAGGGCGCCCCTGCCGCGCTGGCGGCCCTGGCACTGCGACGCCCCTGGCCCGGCCCTCCCGCCTACGAGGCCTGACAGACCCCGGCCTCCACCAGGAACTCGCTGGGGGCGCCCGACCACGACACGTGCAGCCCGTCCCGGGCGCGCGTGCACGCGACGAACAACAGGCAGCGTTCCGCCAGCAGGTCCGACTCGTGCTGGAGCCGGTCGATGTCGGCCGGGGTCACCGCACGCGGGTACGGCAGCGCACTGTCGCTCACACCGATGACCGCGACGCACCGGAACTCCAGCCCTTTGAAGGAGTGCATCGTGCCGACCTGTACGGCGTCCGCGTCCGAAGGTGCATCGCCCCGCAGGCGTGTGACAGAGACGCCCGCGGCCTTGAGCCGCTGAACTGCCTTGTCGCAGTTCTTGTTGAACCGGGCGCTGATCCCGATCTCACCCGGGGCGATCCCACTGTCGAGCCAACCACGGACGCGTGCGACGAGCGCGTCCAGCTCGGCTTCCTCCGAGTCCGCCCCGTGCGCCTCGGGCCCGTTGCCGTGCAGGGCCGAGCGGTAGCCCAGCAGGGTCTCGTTCGCCGCGTCGTCCGCAAGCTGCTCGAAGGGCCGGCCGACGAGCAGCGCGGTGGACCAGGAGAGGATCTCGTGCGTTGAACGGTAGTTCTTGCGCATCTTCGCCGATCGGCCGGCCACCTTGATCCCGACGGCCTTCAGCGACACCCTCGAGTCGTAAATACGCTGATGGGGGTCGCCCGCGATGAACAGGTCGTCGGGACGGGCCGGAGCCGCCGCACGCAACAGCCGCCACTGCGCGGGGTGCAGGTCCTGCGCCTCGTCGACGACCACATGCCGGTAACGCGGGCCATCGGCCTCCAGCAGATCCGCGGCCTCCACGCACGTGCCGAGGTAGGTGCGGAGCCCGTCGGCGCCGAGCCGATCGGTGAACTCCTCGATCGTGCGCCACACCAGCGCGCGGGCCGACGCGGGCAGCCCGCTGCCGCGTCCGCGCCGCTCGCAGTCCTCGTACTCCTTCAGGGTCCGCAGATTCTGCGCGACGACGACGTGCTTGTACTCCTGCCCGAGGAACTGCGTCGTGCCGGTGAACCCGGTGGCCTCCGCGGCCTGCGCCCACCGCGTCTCCTCCTCGCCGCCCCGGAGCGGCCGACGCGAGGTGGACACGACGCGGCCCGCGAACGCGTCGACGGTCATGATGTCCACCCGGTCCCGTAGCGTCTCGTCCTCCACCAGGGTGGCGAGCCCGGCCCGCAGGGCGCCCACCAGGGCGTTGGTGTACGTGGTCAGCAGAATGCGGTCGCCGTCACGCAGATACCCCAGCAGATGGCGCACCCGGTGCAGCGCGACGACGGTCTTGCCGGTCCCGGGACCGCCGGTGACCTGTGCGGGCCCGGAGTACGAGGCCCGGTAGGCGACCTTGTGCTGGGAGGGATGCAGAAAGACCCGCCAGGCCGCGAACGGCTTGTCGAGGATGTCGCGCAGTTCCTCGGTCCCGGTGACGAGTGCGATCCGGGTCCTGGTGCGGTGGATGGCGGTCGCGAAGTCGCCGGTGTCCACGGGCGTGGTGTCAGCGGGTGCGGCGGAGAGACTGACGGACACCACGTCCCGCCACACCTCCTCCACGGTGAAGCCCGCGGCGAGATATTCGAGGACTTCACGCTGGTCCTGCGGGAAGTACGGCGCGAAGACCTCCAGCTGTTCGAGGTCGGTGAGGGCACGGGCCTGGCACAGGGTGGTTTCGTCGATGCCGAGCGCCGTCAGGTCCCCGTCGGAAACCTTCGCGAACAGCCGCCGGTCGGGAGCGGGCGCCATGCGCTCATAGGCGGGTGTGAGCTCGTCGAGCATCGCGATGTCGCGGATCTCGACGGCCCGGGTCACCGTGTTGATGCTGGCCTTCTGCTTGACGGCCCAGTCGATCGCCTTGTCGTGCGGCATCACGCGCAGCAGTACATAGGTGTCGCCGCTGTCGGGTGCGAGGACGATACCCCGCGTCCCCTGGTCGATCCGGATGGTCCGGATGTGAGGATCACGGGCGCGCTTCAAGCTCTCCAGCTTCAGCCCGGGATCCTTGAACAGCTGGTCCAGAGTGAGGCGTTCGAACTTCTCCCACGCGTCGAAGACCCCCTGCTTGACGCTGCCCTGGAGCTTGCCGAGCTGGGCGCAGAAACCGATGTCGAACGCGAGGTGGGGCATGGGGCGGACTCTCCGGGAAAGCGGACGAAACGGCGGACGGAACGGCGGACGGAACGGTGGAGACGGGGGTCAGGTGGCCGGACCATCGAGATCGAGGCCGATCAGCGCCAGCGCCTCGCCGACCTCCTGGGTCATCTCGTCGCCGGGACCGAAGACCAGACACAGGTCGTCGTGCAACGGCCGAAGAATCCGATGGGCCTCGACCGCCTGCCCCTGGGCGAGCAGCAGCATCCCGATGTCGCGGCGCAGCTCGACGGCTTCCTCGCTGAGATCGCCGTCGACGGTCCGCACGACGTCGAGGAGGCCACGCAGCGCGGCGAGCGCGTCGGTGACCTGGCCGAGCTCGGCGCGGCAGCGCGCGGCCTGGGCGCGGCAGGCGCGTGCCGGCTCGCCGGTGGGGCCGTCGGTGCGCGCGTACGCGTCCGCCAGCGCGTCGAACTCGGGCAGAGCGGCCCGGTAGTCCCCGCCGAGCAGCTGGATCGCGGCCCGGCGGGTCCGCAGCTCCAGAACCTTCCGGCTCTCCGCGCCGAGCGCACGGCCGGCGGGCTCGATGATCTCACCGAGCACCTCGGCGGCCTGGGCGAACCGCTCCTCGTCGAGGAGCGCGTCGGAGTGCGCGTACGCCTCGTCGATCTCCGCACGCAACTGCGCGGGTACAGGAACAGGGGCGGCCTGTCCGGCAGCCGGATCGGCGGCCACGGGCGCGGACCGGCCCGCACCCGCGCGGGCGCGAGGCGCGTACGGATTGCGGAAGACCCCGGTCGGGTCCGGCGCCCCCGCCGGTCCGGCTTCGCCGGGCCCGGGCATCCGGCCGGGCGGCGGCAGGAAGGGCCGCAGCCGCTCGTACACCTCCTGCACATCGGCGGGCCGTGCCTCGGGCGCCTTGAGCAGCAGATGCAGGACGAGGTCCTCCAGCTCCTGCGGCACCTCGGGACGCAGTACCCGCAGCGGGGTGGGAGCGGCGTTGACGTGCTGGTGCATCACCATGTACTCGCTGTCCGCCGTGAACAGCAGCCGCCCGCTGAGTAGTTCGTGCAGCACACAGCCGAGCGCGTACAGGTCGGTCTGCGGAGTGGTCCGCCCGCCGCGCACCTGCTCGGGCGCCATGTACTGGTAGGTGCCGATGGGGGTGCCGGTCGCGGTCAGCTTGGTGACATCGGTCCGCAGGATCGCCGCGATCCCGAAGTCGAGGACCTTCACCGTCCCGTCGCGGGCGATCAGGACGTTGCTGGGTTTGAGGTCGCGGTGGATGACCGGTACCTCGTGCGCGTACGACAGCACGGTGGTGACCTGCGCCGCGACCGCCACCGCCCAACTGACCGGGAGCAGCCGCTCCGGGCGGATGTACGCGGACAGGGACACACCGTCCACCAGCTCCATGACCAGGAACAGCCGCTCGTACGTGTCGTCGAGCACCGCGTCGTACACCTGCGGCACGCCGGGGTGCTGGATCCGCGCGGTGATACGGGCCTCACGGCGGAATCGCTTGGCGAACTCCTCCGCCAACTGCGCGGAGCCGCCGACGGCCTGCTGCCGGATCAGCTTCACGGCGACGGGCCGGTCGAGCACGGCGTCGTAGCCGCGCCACACGTCCCCCATGCCGCCGTTGTCGAGCGGCTCCAGAAGCTCGTACCGACCCGCGATCGGCTGCTGCTGCGGCACATTGCCCCCGTGTGTGCGTGTGCTGGCCGGTGTGCACGGCTGGACCGGCTGTCGGCATGGTGGAGGGCAAGTGTCCCTGGTGGGGCGATCTTCAGTCCAGTGGCGGCGGTACGGAGGCGCGCGGGGCGCCTCTTTCCGGTCACGGCCGGTTGCTCTGCGCCCGCGATCACCACAAACCTCCATCCACCTTTAAGCTGAGCCCAGTTGTTCAAATTCGTCTCGGGGATGGACAGAGTGACCACTGCTTTAGGCACGAGCACCATTACCCTTGCTCTCGTCGCCGGATATGCCGGTTCGGGCAAGTCCGAGGCCGGCAAGCTGCTGGCGGCGGCGACTGGGTGGGCCATGCTCGACAAGGACACCATCAGCCGTCCGATGACCGAGCGGCTGCTGCAAGCGCTGGGCGGTGACCCGGACGACCGCCACAGCCCCACCTACCTGGAGCACGCCAGGCCGCTGGAGTACGCGTGCCTCATGAAGGCCGTCTGGGAGAACCTCGAGTGCGGTACGTCCGTGGTCGCCGTCGCGCCCTTCCTGGCCGAGGCTTCCGACGCACAGTGGACGTCCCGGGTGGCACGCCGTTGCGGCAGGACGGGGGCGCGCTTCGAGACGCTGTGGGTGGACAGCGACCTGGAGTCGATGCGTGACCGGCTGATCTCGCGGAATGCCTCACGCGACACGTGGAAGCTGACGCACTGGCCGGCGTACACGAGCGGCATCGACGTGGGCCTGAGACCGGTGACATCTCACCACGTGATCGACAACCGCATTGGCGCCTCACGTCCTCTGGCCGAGCAGGTCGAGACCATCGCGCAACGGCTTGTGGGGGACTCGTGAGCGCGGTCGTCCTGTACGGGCCGCCCACCGCCGGTAAGGACACGGTGACGGCAGCCCTCTGCTCCGCCGACCCACGGTTCCAGTTGGTCACCAAGCTCAAGCACGGCACGGGCCGGTCAGCCGGATACCGGTTCGTCACCGCCGAGGAACTCGACGACCTGCGCCGCCGAGACAGAATCGTCGTGGAGACCCCCCGCTACGGCAACATCTACGCCGTCGACCACCTCTCCCTCACCCAGCCGCAAGAGCAGGGGCTGGTTCCGGTCACGCACATCGGCAACGTCACCGACATGCGCACCATGCTGAACCGGACTCGGGCGACCTCATGGCTGCGCGTCCTCCTCTGGGTGCCGAGGAACGTGTGCAAGGAACGGTCCGGCGAGCGGGGAGACACCGACACGCCGAAGCGGCTCGCCGCTTGGGACGAGACAGCACAGGACGTACTCGGCTCTGATGTACGTGATCTGTTCGATGTGGTGGTACGCACGGACCGTACAGATCCGGCGACGGCGGCCAAGCAGATCGCTCATGCGCTCGTCGAGTCACCGGACGTTGTCAGTAGGAAAGACCTGCTCGCGGCTCTTGGACTTGATCCGGGCGGACACGGCTCCCGCCAGAGCGCGAGTGCATGCCGGGGTTGAGTACGTTGGCGCACACGCATAGCAACATCAACGGCCACAAGCAGCAGGGGGATGCCGGTGGGAGTGGTCCGGACACTCGAGGACCTGGCAAGAATTGGTCGCCAGCGCACGGTCAGCGACCGCAGTGTGCATCTGCGCCAGGACGAGGTCACCGCCGACCTTCTGCTTGACACCGTCTCTGCCGACCGCGTCTCGCTCGACCGTGTCAGTATCGACGGGGCGCTGACCGTGCGGTCCTGCCATATCGACGAACTGGTCGTCGACCACGTGGAAGCGGACGCGCTCCTGGTGGTCAATTCCCGGATCGGCCGCCTGACGATCCGTAACGCATCGATGGGCTGCGAGATCACGATTATCGACACCTCGCTGGACTTCCTCGCCCTGCACTCATGCGCCACCGCCCGGCTGGAGCGCCTTCGGGTGGAGGAGCTCGTACAGATCAACGCCCTGCGTGGGTCGGTCCAGATCAGTAACACGCGCGTGTCCTCGCTTGTGGTTCGCAGCCAGGCCACAGGTGGCCGCCGAGGACGGCCGAGCTTGGTGGTCCGGGGGCTGCGCGCCCGTGAGGACATCACGTTCGATGACCTCTGGCTTTCCACACTCGATCTCGACGAGGTCGAGACACCCGAACTCACCCTGCAGCGCGTGCGACTGGATGAACCGTTGCGAGCGAACGGGCTGCGGTGCAGCGAGACGGTGCGAGTGAACGGACTGGTAATTCCTTCCGGGGACAGCACGATCAGCAACAGCAGAGTCCGAGGGCCCGTGGAGGTACGCAACCTCGGTCTGTCCGAGAGCGCGCGCAGCGAGCAGAACGCCCCGACCGCCCGTCTCGCCTTTCACAACACTGATGTGATGTCCTTGAGTTCGGAGTCTCAGGATTCCTCGGTGATCAGCCTGCACGGCTCCTCGGTGACGGGCACACTCGGTATTCCGTCCGGCAGCTCCCGATACAGCCTCGACGAATCCTCCAGCGTCGGTGACATGGAGCTCGCCGGCCAGGTCTTCCGTAACGGCCGCCAGATCACCTTGTTTCTGGAGCGTTCCTTCACCGAAGTGACCGCCGTGGCGCTGGAGTCCGTACGGTCGGCGCTGGTCAGAAGGAACCGGAACAGGGAGGTCGACGAGCTCTACTACCTGGCGCGGCAACGCGAGGCGACCGCTCTGCCGCCTCTGCGGCGGGCCATCGGGTGGGGCATCCTCGGCGGCATCCTCGGCTGGGGAGTGCGTGCGCGGAACCCGGCGCGTGTACTGGCGGTGGGGGTTTTCCTGACGGGTGTCGTGCTCCATCTGGCGGGCGCGGTGCGCGAACCGAGCCGGGGGCTGTTGGATGTGACCGTTGCGGGAAAGTCCTTCGTTCTCGCCCTCGCGCTGTGGCTGAATGTCGGTACCGGCGTGCCATCGGAGCTCAAGTCGGCCGGATGGTCTGCACTGGCGGTTTCGTTCACGGCCGCGGGAATGCTGTTCACCACACTCATCGTAGGCATCGTCATCCGCAAGTTGGTGCGCTGAGCGTCTGTTGGCGACAGGCTGGCACAGTGGCGTCCATGGAAGAGCGTGAAGAGGCCGAAGAACAAGTGACGGCGGCACCGGCTGTTACGTACGGACTGAGGGGCAAGTCGTTCCTGGTGACTGGCGGTAGCAGGGGACTGGGGTACGCGGTCACCCGCCGCCTCGCAGCCGAGGGGGCGTCCATCGCGATGTGCGGCCGCGATGCCGACACCCTTGCCCGGGCTTCGTGCGAACTGCGGAGGGACTTTGATGCCCAAGTCTTCACGGGGGCTGTGGACATCCTGGCCCCGGACGAACTGGAGGACTTCACGCGGCAGGCCGGACGCGAACTCGGCGGTCTCGACGGCCTGGTCGCCAACATCGGCGGCAAGCGTGGCGGCGGGCTCCTCGACTCGACCCGCGAGGACTGGCAGGAGACCTGGGAGCTGAACGGCGGTCACGCCGTGCGTACCGTACGAGCGGCGCTGGACAGCCTGTGTCCCGGAAGCTCGGTGGTGATCGTCGCCTCCATCTCCGGCTGGAAGCCCCGCTTTCCCGCCCAGTACGGGGCGGCCAAGGCGTCCGAGATCTACCTGGCCGGTGCCCTGTGCCAGGAACTCGCCCCCTACGGGATCCGGGTCAACACAGTCAGCCCCGGCTCGATCCTCCTTCCGGGCAAGAGCTGGGACCGCCTGCGTCGGCGAGACCCAGCGACGTACAAGGCCTATGCGGAACGCAACCCCAACGGACGCCTGCTGAATGCCGATGAAGTCGCCCGGGTCATCGCCTTCCTCCTCTCCCCGGCCTCAGTAGCCGTGAACGGCGCCCACATCCCGGTCGACGGCGGCCAGCCACAGGCGGGGCTCGGGAGGGCTTAGCCAAGTGAAGCGGCCAGCTGCCGCGCCGGGCCTATGGCATTCCCACCTCCAGCACGGCCCAGACCGTCTTGCCGGGGCCGTCCGCGCACGGGTACCAGCCCCAGCGGTCCGTGAGTGCGGCCACGAGGAGCAGGCCGCGTCCGTCTTCCTGGTCGGCCGATGCCGGTTCGGCGAGGGTGGGGATCCTCTCGTCTCGGGTGTCGGTGACCTCGACGCGCAGGGTGGTGCCCTCGGCGGACAGGCGCAGGCGGAAGTCGCGGCCGGGCACGAGGCCGTGGCTTACGGCGTTGGCGCTCAGCTCGGCGACGACCAGCGTCACCGTGTCGTGCGTGTCGCTGCCGTACGGGACGCCCCACGCGTCGAGCCGCTCGCCGGCCAGGCGCCGGGCGAGGCGGGCACCACGTGGCGTGGAGCTGAAGCGCATCGAGAAGTGGTGCCAGGGGAGCTGGGGTTGATTGGTGCGGAGGGGCCGCACGGGGAGTGGTGGATTGCTGGTCATGGCTCCACGGTGTCGTTCGGTGGCGTAGCGTGACCAGGGGTGACGCGCCGTCGCGGACTGCTTGTACGCGGAGGCGGTCTGCGTGTACGTACGTGGGTGCGTGAGACAGGCGGTGGCGATGACGGTGACACGGGGCGACGCGGACGAGGATACGGACGTGGAGTCGGGCTCGGGTGTGTCGGGTGCGGAAGCCGGGAAGCGGCCGGAGGGCGAGCCGGGGTCCGGAGTGATGACCGCGTTCGGGCGGCAGCTGAAGCTGCTACGTCTGCGGGCAGGGCTGGACCGGACGGAGTTCGGGAAGCAGGTGGGCTACGCGGCCCAGTCCGTCGCGTCGTTCGAGCAGGGGCGGCGGATTCCGCAGCCCGAGTTCATCGACAAGGCGGACGCGGTGCTGGAGGCCGGGGGCTTGTTGCTGGCGTTGAAGGAGGAGGTTGCGCGGGCGCAGTATCCGCCGTTCTTCCGGGACGCGGCACGGTTGGAGGCCAAGGCGCTGGAGCTGTTTCTGTACGCAGTTAGCGCCGTGCCCGGACTTCTCCAGACTGAGGAGTACACCCGCGCTCTGCTCGCGATGCGGCGGCCACTTCTGGATGAGGACACGATCGAGCAGCGTGTGTCAGCTCGTGTCGCTCGACAGGAGATTCTCAATCGGTGGCCGGCCCCCTTGATGAGCTTCGTGATCGAGGAGGCCGTTCTGCGGCGGCCGTTCGGCGGAAAGTCAGTGCTGCGTGGCGTCCTTGAGCAGATTCTGCTTGTTGGTCATCAGCGCAGCGTCGAGATTCAGGTCATGCCGACCGACCGCGAGGACAACGCCGGACTGGATGGGCCATTCACCCTGATTACTCGCAACGGCGGAGACCAGATTGCGTACCTGGAGGTGCAGGGGCGCAGCATCCTGCTGACCGACAGGGATGAGGTGCGCTCCGTAGCGGCGCGCTATGGGATCATCCGGTCGCAGGCTCTCACTCCGCGGGAGTCGTTGGGATTCATCGAGAAGTTGCTGGGAGAACTATGAACACCATCGATACTCCTGCCATGCGGGAGCTGGCTTGGTTCAAGAGCAGCTACAGCGGGGCCGAAGGCGGCGAGTGCGTAGAGGTCGCCTGGCGCAAGAGCAGCTACAGCAGTGGCGAAGGCGGCGAATGCGTGGAGTTCGCCGCTGCGGCCACGCACGTGCACATCCGCGACTCGAAGCAGCTCAGCGGCCCCATGCTGACCGTTGGGCCGGGCGCGTGGGTCGGATTCATCGGCCTCGTCGCTGGCTGAGGCACACAACGCCAAGAGGGTCCCGCCGCGCGCCGCACAGGCGCAACGGCGGGACCCTCCCGTGTGTGTTGCGGGACTACTCGTCCACGCCCTCCTCGCGGCGGATCATCCGCCACGCCGCCCGGCGCGCGCTGCGGTCAAGGTTGGAGCGGAAGCTCTTGTCGGGGCCGAAGTACTGGCGGCCCATGCCGGCGGTGGCCTCGATGTGGTCGGCCATGTTGTCGGCGAAGGCCCGGTCCCAGACCTTGCCGAAGTTGGCCTCGTCGTTGACGACGGCTGCCGCCCGGACCTTGGGGTCTTCCGTGGTCTTGTTGAACGGCTTGCGGACGTCCTCCTCGGTGAAGTCCGTGCCGAACTTGGCGTTGAACGCCTTGATCAGCTCCGACAGCAGCGACTTCTCCGCCTCCGCCGCGCCGCCTGATCCGTCACCGAAACCCGGGAGCTCGGTCGAGCCCTCGGGGGTGAGTGAGACGTCGTGCTCACCCGTCTTCTCGATGCGCAGGTGACTGAGGTCGATCTCGCCTATGTCGACGCCACCGTCGGCACGGCGGGGGAGCCGGTTGAGGAGGTAACGGCCGTAGAGGTGGAGGCGTTCCAGCTCGGCGTCGCGGTACGGGACGATCTGGGCGAGGAAACCGTACTTACGCACATAGTCGTTGAGGTCCGCACGGAAGGCCTCCGCCGTCTCCACGTCGTCCTCCTCCTCGCTCTCCAGGAGTGGCGTGAAGCGGGCGACGGCGGGGGAGAGGAGCCGGTACAGCTCCGCGTGGAGCTTCTCCCACTTTGCCTGCGAACCGGCCGCCTTCTCCTTCGCCGCGAAGTACGCCGTAGCGAACTCGTCCATCTCCGACTCGGAGATGATCGGCGCCGACATCACCCGACTCTGCGCGGTGTAGAGGAGATTGGGCTCGGACGGGAGGGTGTTGGCCTCCTCGAAATACGGGCGGAACGCCTCCTGGATGTCCTCGGCGTCGTTCACGAAATCCAGGACCGCCAGGTCCGACTGGGTCTTGCGGTCGGCGGTGCGGTTGAGCCGGGAGAGGGTCTGCACGGCGGAGATACCGGTCAGCGTCTTGTTGACGTACATGGTCGTCAACAGCGGCTGGTCGAAGCCGGTCTGGTACTTCTCCGCGACCACCAGGATCTTGTACTCCTGCTGGCCCCGGCCGCCCATGCCGACCGCCTTGTCGTCGGCGCGCGTGTACGCGAATGCCTTCGGCAGCGCGCTCTCCGCGATCCCGCCGTTCTCCTTCGGCTCGGTCGTCTCCTCGCCGTCGATCGTGAGCGAGCCGGAGAACGCCACCAGGACACCCAGGTCCGGGTACTTGGTGTCGTACTCCCGGTCCTTGATGTAGCTCTTGATCGCCCGCGCCATCTGTACGGCGGACTGCCGCGAGGCCGTCACCACCATGGACTTGGCGCGCCCGCCGAGCCGGCCGCGGGAGTGCGTCAGGAAGTGCTCGACGATCACCTGCGCGTGCTGGGAGACGGTGTGCTCGTGGGTGAGGGCGTACCGGGCGAGCAGGCTGTTGGCCTTCGAGGGGTCCACCTCGCGCTCGTCCTGATTCTGGTTCACCAGCTTCCAGTACGTGTTGTACGTGACGTAGTTCCGCAGCGGGTCGAGGATGAAGCCTTCCTCGATGGCCTGATGCATGGAGTAGGTGTGGAAGGGGCGGTAGGCCGCCTTGCCGTCCACGGTGTCTTCCGTGCCGAAGAGTTCGAGGGTCTTCGCCTTCGGGGTGGCGGTGAATGCGAAGTAGGAGAGATTCGCGGCCCGGGAACGCTCCGCGGCCTTCTGCTTCAGCTTCTCGTAGACGGTGACAGCGCTTGCGCCCTGGTCCTCCGAGTCGGCGTCCAGACCGAGGTCACGCAGGGCGGCCTTGACGGCGGTGGAGGCGTCGCCGGACTGGGAGGAGTGCGCCTCGTCGATGACGATGGCGAAATTCGTGCCCTTGATCTCCGTCGGGTTGCGCTCGATGTAGTCGATGAGCGCGGGGAACGAGTGAAGGGTGACGGTCACGATCTTGCCCGTGTCGCGGGAGAGCGCGCGGGCGAGCTGCTCGCTCTTCGAGCCGTGCTTCTCGTCCACCTTCACGACCAGGCCATCGGTCTGCGAGAAACTGCCGACCGTTTCCCGGAGTTGGGCATCGAGGTTTCGGCGGTCCGTGATGACGATGACCTTGTCGAAGACCGGCGCACCCGGCTTGATCCGGCCAGCCGACAACGCCTCCGGGTCGAGCGTGCGGGGGTCGGAGTCGGCGTGGAGGTCGCTCAGGCGGTGAGCCAGCCAGCCGATGGTGTTCGACTTGCCGGAACCGGCCGAGGCCATGACGAGGTAGTTCTGGCCCACGCCGTGGGTCGCGGCATGGGTGGTGAGCTTCTTGACGACGTCCCACTGGTGGAAGCGCGGGAAGATCGTCGACTTGGTGGTCCCACCGCCGGGGGTCCGGGTCTTCTGCTGGTGCACGTAACGCTGAAGCAGTTCCAGCCAGTTGTCCCGCGCCCAGACCTGCTCCCACAGGTAGGAGGTGGAATACGCGCCGTACGCGGTGGGGTCCGGGTTCCCTGCGCCACCGGGCAGGCCCGCGCCGTTGGAACCGGTGTTGAAGGGCAGGAAGCGGGTGTTCTTGCCCCGGAGCTGCGTCGCCACGAAGACGAGATCCGGGTCCACGGCGAAGTTCGCGATGACGCGGCGGGTGAAGATCAGTTCGGTGGGATCACGGTCGGTACGGTACTGCTCCTTGGCCTGCTCGACGCCCTGCCGGGTGAGCGGGTTCTTCAACTCGGCGGTGGCGATGGGGATGCCGTTGAGGAACAAGGTCAGATCGAGCTTGTTGCCCCAGTCGGCCTGCTTGGTGGCGTAGACGAGTTCGCGTACGACGGTGAGGCGGTTGGCGCGGTAGCCGTCGAGGACGGAGTCGTCGGCGACCAAATTCGGCTTGAAGTAGGCCACGCGGAGGCGGACGCCCCGGTCCTTGACGCCGTTGCGGAGGACGTTGAGCAGGCCGTCCTCGCTGATGGCCTTGTCCAGGCGCCGGGCGAAGCCGTGCTGGGTGTCGTTGACGTTGTTGCCGTAGACGGCGAGCAGTTCGTTCCACTCGTTGATCTGTGTCTCGCCGAGGAAGGTGAACAGCTCGTTAGTGTCCAGCCCGAGGTCGGCCTGATAGTCCTCGGGCCGCGCCTCACGCCAGCCGCGCTCGGTCATCGCGGCGACGATGGCGTCCCCGAAGGCGGACTCGTTGTGGATGGGGCTCATGGGTGCACTCCGTCCGTTACGTTGCGGCCACTGGCGGTGGAGACGTCGAACTGGCCGGTTACGGCAGCGGTGATGAGGGCTTGGCGACGTTCGGCGAGCAATTTTTCCTGGCGGCGCACCTTGTCCGCGAGGACATCAATTTCATGGTTCTGGCCTCTGATGGTCTCGACGATTTCTGTCTGTTCGGCCAGAGGCGGCAGAGGGATGCGGAGCATCTGGAGGTCTGGAACGTAGATAGTCTTGTGGGTGGAGCCCATGGCGAGGCGTCCGAGCAAGTCGGGCCGCATCGCGCGCAGGCACCAGAGGAGAAAGTACGGGTTGAGAAGTGGACCGCATGTCCACGTGACAAAGTCCTGGCTAGTGGCCATGTTGTCACCCATAACGCCGGAATACCCTGCCGAGGCAGTGCGGCATAGAAACACTGTGCCCTTGGGGCACAATTCGGCGGAAGAGTTGGCCAAACCGAGGTCGCTGATCTTCTCCCGCGTGAGGTGCAAGTCCTCGATGCGGTCGTCGCGGACTTGTTTGACCTCGCCAGTCGTGATCCAAGGGATGGTGCAATTCACCCACCACTCCGGGTGTGCTCTGCTAGGGGTATGGCCGCTGCCCATCCGGGCGACGAGGCCTACTCGCACTTCCTGCCAGTGCAGAGGGAGTGATTGCAGCCACGGGAGTTTGGCGGTTTGTCGGGCTGAGCAAGCTCCGCCGGACACTGCGGCAACTACGCCAGCTGTTCTTCGTTGAGACAGAAGGCCCAAGAGTCGTTGCTGCGAGCCAAGCAGCCCGTCGATGCGGGCGGTTTCGGCGTCGAGGAAGTCGGCGATGCGGCGCTGCTCTTCCGCTGGAGGTAGCAGTAGAGGAAGCTTACGCAAGGTCTCCCACGGTGTATCAAACTGTGACGGAGGCATCCACTTTGAAATGCGAGTCAGCTCAGCCTGGATCCACCGGCTTGACGTCTGTGGATGACTCTCACGGAAACGAGGAAGTGCCTTGTGACCTGCGATGATGGGGTTTCTCTAGGACCACATCAGGCACGATCGACAAGGCACTTCCGAGATGCAATCTTCCCATGCCGCCGCGATGGTCTCCGCACGGTTCGATGACCCGAATCTCGTCGCGTACGGCGGGCTTGAGCCGGTGGCGCGTCTGGCCGAGCGGTGCGGACTGCCCGCGCTGGTCGAGGGCCTGGTGAAGCTGCCGGTCTCGAGGGACGGCACGGGTTCTTTCCCGGCGGCGAAGGTGATGTCGCTGGTCGGCGGCATGGTCGCGGGTGCGGACAGCTTCGATGACATGGACCGGTTGCGGCACGGCGGACTGTCCCGGCTGTTCACCGGGGTGCGGGCGCCGTCCACGCTGGGCTCGTTCCTGCGTTCCTTCACCCACGGTCATGTGAAGCAACTGCATGCCGTGGCCCGGCGGTTCCTACCCGCCCTGGCCGCGCACACCGGGCTGCTGCCCGGCGCGCAGGCGGTGGCTTATGTGGACATTGACGACACGATCCGCCGTACCTACGGCTATGCCAAGCAGGGTGCCGGTTACGGATACAGCAAGGTCAAGGGCCTGAACGCGCTGCTCGGGATCATCTCCACCCCGCTCGCCGCACCGGTGATCGCTGCCACCCGCCTGCGCAAGGGGCCCACGAACTCGGCACGCGGTGCGGCCGGGTTCGTTGCCGAGACCATCCGCGCCGCCCGCACCTGCGGGGCCGGCGGCCTGCTGATCGTGCGTGCCGACTCCGCGTTCTACGGCGCTGACGTGGTGAACGCCTGCCGGGCCGCGGACGCCCGGTTCTCCGTCACGGCGCGGATGAACGCCTCGGTCAAGACCGCCATCGCGGCCATCGGCGAGAGCGCGTGGACGGCGATCAAGTACCCCAAGGCGGTCTGGGACGAGGAGGGACAGTGCTGGATCTCGGACGCGGAGATAGCCGAGACCACCTACACCGCCTTCACCTCCAAGCCAAAGAAACAGCAGGTCACCGCCCGATTGATCGTGCGCAGGGTGAAGCGGCTCAACCCCGCGGCCCTGCCCGAGGGACAGGGCACGCTCTTCGATACCTGGCGCTACCACGCCGCGTTCACCGACTCCCCGCTCACCCTGATCGACGCCGAGCGTGATCACCGACGGCACGCCGTGGTGGAGCAGGTGATCGCGGACGTCAAGAACAGCGCCTTCGCGCACGCCCCCTCCGGGCACTTCCAGGCGAACGCCGCCTGGCTCACGCTCGCCGCCCTCGCCCACAACCTGACCCGCGCCGCCGGGGCCCTGGCCTGCGCGTTCCATGCCCGCGCGACCACCGCGACGATCCGCGACCACCTGATCAACGTCCCCGCACGTCTGGCCCGCTCAGCACGCCACCTCACCCTCCACCTGCCCCAACACTGGCCCTGGGAAAGCGAGTTCATCCAGCTGTTCACCGCCACGCACGCGCCACCACCAGTCGGCTGACGCTCCCTGAAACGACCCGCCCGAGAGGGCCCGATACCTGCAGACACGTGGAAAAGCTGGGCAGACCAGCGGACACCCGACACCCGAAACCACCGGTCAACTCCGCGAGGACCAAAAATCCGCCGAAACCCTCACCCCGAAATCCACCCGGTGGATCCAGGCTCAGTCAGGTACGGCTGGGAGCGCAGGAGATAGTGGAGGAAGCGTGAATCCGACGTGATGTCAGGTCGGCATACGAAGTAGGCAGGGCTGACGATTCCGTGGTACTTCGAGACCCCTAGGCCACCTTGCCAAGTGCGGAGCTTGTTGAAGACGATGTCATCGGGACGCACGACGAGATATCGTGAGAGGTCTTCGCCGAGCTGATTGTGATTGTCGGCCCGAGAGTCACGTGGAACTACACCGCTATCCAGGTAAACGGACAGGGGGGTGAGGTCTTGCCCGTTGATCTCCTTGATTCGCGGCATGGTGGCCCACAGCGCCTGCCACTTCCAGCCAGCGGGAGCGGCGATTCCTGAGAGTGTGCCAGTAGTCATTCGGTAACCTCTCCCAGCAGTGCCTGGATCTCCGCCTCAAGCGCCTTCAGCTCCGCGTCGATCTCCGCCAACGGCCGCGGCGGCTCGTACACGTAGAAGTGCCGCGTGAACGGGATCTCGTACCCCACCTTCGTCTTCGTGTGGTCGATCCATGCGTCCGGCACGTGCGGGTGCACCTCCCGCTTCAGGTACTCCTCCACGTCCTCGCCGAGCGGCACATTCTCGTAGTCCCGCAGCTCGCTGTCCGGTTCCGTCTCGCCCTTGAGGATCTGCACCTCGCCCTCCGGGCCCCGTACGCCCACCGTGTCCCGCAGTGCCTTCGTGAACGGTGCGCCCGTCGGGCCCTGGACGCCGGCTTCCGCCATGGCGTTCCGTACCGCGACCTGCGCCTCGGACTTGGTCGCCCACTCCGTACCCAGCAGCGGGGCCAGCGCGTCCCCGAGTACCTGCGCCTCGGCCTCCGCCAGCTTCCGGAACTGCGCCTCTTCCTCGTCCGTCAGCTTCCGGCGGGCCTTCACCTTCGCCGCTAGTTTCGGTTCGTGCGGCAGGAAGCGCTCCTCCGCCCACTTCTGCACCGGCTTCGATGCCAGCAGCGCCGCCAGCGTGTCGTCCGTCAGCTCGAAGCGCAGCTTCAGCGGCCGTTCGACCGTGATCCGCTGGTAGCCGAAGGCCGTGTTGTCGAAGACCTTCACCTTGGCGTGCATCGGGTGTTCCGGGTCCGCCGCGGCTGCCACCGCGTCCCCGTACAGGCGGGTGATGTCGCCGATGTGGTTCGGCTTGCCGCCCGTGCCGTCGCCCAGCTCCTTGCGCTTGTCGCCGAGCGACTTGCGCATCTTCACCCACTGGTCGCGGGCGTCCAACAGGACGACCTTGCCCTTGTGTTCGGCGTCCTTACGGTTCGTCAGAATCCAGAAGTAAGTCGAGATCCCTGTGTTGTAGAAGAGCTGGTCCGGCAGGGCGACGATCGCCTCCAGCCAGTCGTTCTCCAGGATCCAGCGGCGGATCTCCGACTCACCCGAGCCGGCCGCGCCCGAGAAGAGCGGGGAGCCGTTGAAGACGACGGCGATGCGTGAACCGCCCCCGCCCTTCACGTCCACCGGCTTCATCTTCGAGACCATGTGCTGGAGGAAGAGCAGCGAGCCGTCGCTGATACGGGGCAGGCCCGCGCCGAAGCGGCCGGAGTCGCCGAGGTTCCTGTGCTCGTACTCGACCTCCTCCTGGACCTTCTTCCACGCCACGCCGAACGGCGGGTTGGCCAGCAGGTAGTCGAACTTCTCCCGCGCGTGGCCGTCGTCGGAGAAGGAGTTGCCGGAGGCGATGTTCTCCGGGTCCTGGCCCTTGATCATCAGGTCGGACCGGCAGATCGCCCAGGACTCCGGGTTGAGCTCCTGGCCGTACACCTCCACCGTGGCGTCCTTGTTGTACGCCCTAATGTGTTCCTCGGCCGCGCTGAGCATGCCGCCCGTGCCGCAGGCCGGGTCCAGGACCGTGCGGACGACGCCGGGGATACTGAGCGCGTCGCCGTCCGGGGCGATCAGCAGGTTGACCATCAGCTTGATGACTTCGCGCGGGGTGAAGTGCTCACCTGCGGTCTCGTTGGACTGCTCGGAGAAGCGGCGGATCAGCTCCTCGAAGATGTAGCCCATGTTGTGGTTGGACACGACCTCGGGGCGCAGGTCCAGGTCCGTGAACCTGCCGATGACCTGGTAGAGCAGGTTCGCGCCGTCGAGCTTGCGGATCTGCTGGGCGAACTCGTACTTCTCCAGGACCTCACGGGCGTTGGGCGAGAAGCCCGCGATGTACACCTGAAGGTTGGCGGCGGCGTTGTCCGGGTCGCCGGCGATCTTCTTCAGGGTCAGGCCGCTCGTGTTGTAGAAGGAGTGGCCCGACGCCCGCGGAAGGAAGTAGTCAGGGTCGAGGTCCTGCTGCTCGCACCGGGCGGCCTCCTCCACGACCTTGTCGCGCGTCGGCTCCAACACGCACTCCAGGCGGCGCAGCACCGTGAACGGAAGGATGACCTTTCCGTAGTCCGACTGCTTGTAATCGCCGCGCAGAAGGTCGGCGACGGACCAGGCGTGGTTCGCCAGCTCCGTGTGCTTGCTGCTGTTCAAGGGATTCCCCGGTTTCCTTTCGGACCCGCCCACCCCAACCGGAGTGGGTTCGGATAAGTGTGATGGATGCGTGAAGGCCGTGGTGTCGTTCAGGCCGAATCGACGGAGGCATGCCCGGGCGACGACGGGACCAGCCCGCCCCCCGTCAGCCCGCCCGCCAACAGCCGTGCCGTCCGCTCGGCCAGCTCCGTCGCGCGCCGCGCCTCCGCCCGTAGCTCGTGGACGCGGCGGAACGCCTCCCCGTACCGGCGCTGGTCCTCCAACGGCAGGAGGGGTACGCGCAGTCGGCCCGGGCTGACGTGCAGGACCGTGCTCCCGGTCGATGCGCCGGCGAGGTTCTCCTCCGCGCCCAGGAAGCCCGCGAGGAACCACGGGTCGAGCCGCGCGGGATCAGGCCGGAAGAGGTGGACCTGCCGACCGAGGAGTGCCCCCTCGTCCGCCTCGCCCGCCACCCGCACCATCGGCCCGCTGCCGCCCGCGACCGACCGGACGAGCACATCGCCCGCAATGATCACCGGGGTGGAGTCCGCTCGCAGTCCGGACGGGTCGCCGGTCGGGCCCGTGCCGCGCGCGATGTCCGCGCCGGTCAGGACGGCGGTGGCTGTTGGTACGGAGGGCGCGTCCTGCGGTTCTTTGGGCTCCTTCGCGTCGGGGGCCGTGCGCAGCAGGGCGAGCGCGCCGCCCCGTGCCAGGTCGGACGCCGTTGCCGTACGCCACTCCCGCGCTGCCGGTCCGGCCGCCTGCCAGTCGACGTGACCCGCGGCCCTGCCCAGGGACTCGGCGGAGGCGATGAGCCGTCGGCGGCTGTCGTCCGTTTCCCGGGCGAGTTCCGCCGGTTCGATGTCGGTACGGGAGACACGTACATACCGGGCGGGGGAGAGGTCGACGAGATCTCCGATGAGGTCGACCACCGGGACCGCACGCGCGATGCCGGGTTCGTCGGTGAACTCGTCCGGGGCGTCCGTGAAGGCTGCCCACGCGGTGAGTACCCGGTCCGTCAGGGCCGTCCAGTCCAGGGAAGCCCGGCCGCCGCCCCGTGTGCCCGACCGAGGCCCGCTCCCGCGAGAGTCGGCCTCCACGCCGCCCCCGGCCCGTACCGTGCCGCGCTCCTCGGACGTATCGACGAAGAGCACGGACTTCCGCTCCGGGCCGCTCGGTTCCGGCCGTTGCAGAACCCAGATCTGCAGCCCCACATGCAGTGGGGCCGCTGCTCCGGCCGGCAGGGCGACGACCGCGCGCAGGGCTCCGCTGCGTACCAGCTCCATCCGTACGCGGCGGCCCGACGCACGGGAAGCGGTGGCGGGCGGAAGGATCAGGACGGCATGGCCGCCGGCTACGAGATGAGCGAGTGCGTGCTGGACCCAGGCCAGTTCGGACTCGGCGCGCGCGGGCACGCCGTATGCCCAGCGGGGGTCGTAGGCCAGCTCGTCGTGGCCCCAGTCCCGGTCGCCGTAGGGCGGGTTGCACAGTACGGCGTCGACGGCGAGCCCGCCGAAGGCGTCGGCGCGGAGGCTGTCGCCGGTGCGGACGGTCACCGTCGCGTCCGGGGCGGCCAGCATCAGGGCCACCGCGCTGCGCCGGGCCTGGACCGGCACGCTGTCCTGGCCGTACAGCTCCGTCGCGCCCCGCCGGGCGGCCGCCGTGAGCAGTGTTCCGCTGCCACAGGCCGGGTCGAGAACGCGGGACAGCGGACCCGGTACCAGCCGGGCCACGAGATCCGCGAGCGGGGCGGGGGTTCGGTAGGTACCGCTGGTGGCACTGTCCTCCAGCTCCCGCTCCGCCAGCGCACTCAGCGCCGCTTCGCCGCCCTCGTCACGCACGCACCGGACCAAAGCCCGCAGCACCGGGGCGTCACCGGACGAGAAGCGGGAGGCCTCCGCACCGGGGACGGTCTCCGCGAGCGTCGAGACCGCGCCGTTCGCGCGGGCGGCGAGATCGGCGTCCGGCAACTCGGTCAGGGCCGTCAGCTCGTCCGGCGTGCGACGGGCGGTGGTGAGGACGAGGGGGAGGAGGCGCGCTGCCGTGCCACTGCCCTGCGGGTGCAGCCGCAGCGAGGTGCGCAATTCCTCCAGCGGGCTGACCGCCGCGGTGTGACCTCGGGTGTCCAGCCAGGCGCGCACGGCCGGCAGGTCGTACAGGGGGCTGCTCTCGGTGCCTCCCGAAGGGGCGGGGAAGTCGTCGTGACGTCGGCGCCAGTTGCTGACAGTGGCGCGTGTGACCCCCGCGATGCGCGAGATCTCGGCGGCTGTCACCTGTGCGGATGGCTGGGGCATGGCGCGAGTCCTGAGCCTCTCGGTAGGGAGCTGTTAACAAACTACACCAGCCGTCAAATCTCGCAAGCTGTTTGACAGTGCTTTCACGGTAGTGCTTATCTGTCGTTGCTTCCGGATGGTGACCGCCATCCGAACGACAAGCGATCCCTGCGGCCTGCCTGTCCGCCGCCTCACCGATCCTTTGGGGGAACTGCCATGCGCCTCACCATGCCGACCGCCGTCGTCGAGGGAACCCAGCTCACCGTCATGCCGTTCCGTGCGGACGCCGTGATCGGGACCATGTCCGTACCGACGCTCGTCCAGCTCGTCCCCTCGCCCCGCCGTGAGGAGGACACGAAGACGCTCAAGGCTGCGTCCGGCGCTGTGCGCCGCCATGCCGAACTGCGATCGCTGGTGCAGCGGGCGCTGAAATCCACACAGAAGGGCAAGAACGTCGGCTCGTACGCCGAGTACATCGCCGACGGAGTAAAAGGCGAGCTGGGCGCCGGCTGGTCCACCCCGCCGATCACCTTCTGGCACGCCGGACCGCTCGCCGCGCTCAGCGACGAGCTGCTGCCCGGCACCGGGCTGCGGACCCTGACCATCACGCCGGGCACGTCCGTGGTCGCCATCGACGGCGAGACACAGGCGACCGCATGGCACGAGCTGTACGACGACCCCGAGCGGTACGGGCTGACGTACGCCGAACTCGCCCAGGTGCGCGTGCCGTTCGAGCTGTATGTGGACCTGACCGTGGCCGACGCGCGGCAGATCTTCTACGACCGCAACGTGCAGGGCGTCGCCGTCGCGAAGAACCTGGCCATGTCCATGGACCAGCGGGACTTCGCCACCCGCCTCGCGCACCGCGTCGCCGAAGCCGTCAAGGTCGACGTCGACGGCAAGGTCGTACCGTTCACCAAGCTCGTCAACGCCAGCAAGCGGCAGGTGGGGAAGACCGACGCCGAAGTCATCACCCTGTCCGCGCTCAGGGCACTCGTGATCACGGCGATCTACGGACGCGGCGGGCTGTCCCGCTCGGCGGAGACGGTCCAAGAGGACGAACTGCCCGCCGGGTCGAGCCCCGCGCAGGTCGAGCAGAGCGTCGTGCCGCTGCTGGCCCGCCTGATCGCCGACCGCAGCGAGCACTTCGTCTCGCGCAGCGCCCTCACCGCACCGGCGGTGCTCGCCGGGCTCGGCATCGCCGTGCACCACACCGCGCCGTGGGCCGACCCGGTGAACGCCCTGGGCGCCGACGAACTGCACCGGCTGCTCTCCGGCATCCGGTGGGAGCGCGAGGCCCGCTACTGGGACGGCGTGGCAGCGAAGTCGGGTGCCTCGGGGCGCCTCAACTTCAGCGGCGGCGTGAAGGACTCCGGCGGCCGAGTCGCCGACGCGATCCTCTACCCCGGTACCGAAGCCGGGCGCCGGATTCGCGGCCAGTAGACGCGGACCGCGCCCGCCCGCTCCCTCCGGGGCCGCCGACTCGCCGTGGTGGCCCCGTACATCGAATCAAACCCTACCCGAACCACTCGCGCCCAGCGCCGACTTGGAGCACAACACCATGAGCACTCCGCAGCACCAGGGTCCCAGCCCCTACCACGCACCCCAGTACACCGTCCCGGTCCCGCCCGCCCTCCCGCCGCGCAAGCCCTCCCGCGGCAAGGCGTGGCTCACGCACGGCGCCGTCGGCCTCGTCGCCCTGCTCATCGGAACGGGGATCGGATCGAGCGGGGAAGCCGACGCGGACGCCAAAGCGAGCGGATCGGCGAAGCCGGGGCCGACCGTGACGGTGACCGAGACCGCGAAGGCCCGTCCTGCGCCGACCGTGACCAAGACGGTGACCGCGAAGCCGAAAGCGCCGAAGAAGACGGCACCGGCCGGCCCGGCCACGAGCTTCAACGGGGACGGGGAGTACCTGGTCGGGGAGGACATCGCAGCAGGGACGTACAGGACCACAGGGCCGGACAGTTCGTTCGGCTGCTACTGGGAGCGTGCCAAGGACGCGAGCGGGGAGTTCGGCTCGATCATCGCCAACAACAATCTGAACGGCCCCGGTCGCGTGACGCTCAACAAGGGCGAGTACTTCAAGACGAACCGCTGCGCGGAATGGAAGAGGGTCGGCTGAGCGGCCGACGCGTGGCGGAACACCTTCCAGCTGCTGACTGTCTTGTGTGTGGCATGTTGCGCCACGTGAATCGAGATCCCCGTGAATGGAGCAGGTCAGGACAATTGTCGGTGCGTACCGTTACTCTGCTCGGGTGTATGACATGACTGACCCTGTGGCGGCCTACCAGGCTGCCGTCGAGGCTGAGAACCGGCGGCTGGCCGAGCAGGAAACACGGCAGCAACTGCGGGACGCCGGATCAAGCCACCGGCCGAATGGTTTCACTCTCCGCAAGTGGCGATGGGTCGGGGTGAACGGCGCCGACGCCGTGATTGCCGTACGAGACGTATTCGAGGAGCTACTCTCATCCACGCGGCTTGGCGAGGGCTGCGAGGGCCTGCATGCGCAGCAACTACGCAAGGCGTTGGACGGGTTCCCCGATGCCGACGGCCTACTCCCGGCAGTTGGTGCCGCACTGAGGCAAAGCACCCCTGACGAGGTCTTGGGTCACCTCCGGACGCTTCACGCCGCCGAAGTGCAGTGGCTCACCCCCGAGGGCACGGATCGTCAGGACATTCTGTGTTCCACGGCACCAAGCCTGCGACTTGCCCAGTTGAGGCGGCGCCCCACAGGCGGCGCCGCCTACACCTTGTTCACGTCGGTGGCAATGGGCGGAGCCGTGGCATTCCCCAAGGACCTGCTGCCCGAGGTACTCCCCTGGATGCCGGAGTCCATCGTCGACGACCTCATCGACCGCTCCACCATCACGGCACATGACGCCCCCTGGAAGCACCGACCGGAGGGCGAGGGCCTCTACCTTCGTGCACGGCTGACACCGGAACGGCTGACTCGTGGTGAGGCCCAGGCACTTGGCTGGACTGCCTACATGCGCCGGGAGGCGTTCGTTGCTGGCGAGGAGTTGGAGATGGCCGGGGCGCAGCCAGATATCTTTGATCTATTGACGGAAGTCGCCGACGGTGACCTCAGCCGGATAGATGAGCTCGACGCTGCCCTGCCCGCGGAGCAACGGACACGGCTGCGCAACATCAAGGCCGGTTCTTACACCGGGAGTTGGTCGCAGTTGTTCCTCGCAGACCCTGGTGTATGGGCGCTGATGGTTGCGCTATGGGACCCCCAAGCCGTCGTCAGTCCTCGGCTCAGCGACTTTCACGCTTGGGTAGCCATCCGGCGGGCGTACGACCTCGTATTGGAGGGGCGCCTCGTAGAAGCGGGAGAACAGGCCGAGGTCTTTGACCGTGTGGCGAAGAACGAGAAGAACGGGACAGTCCTGCCGCCCTTGGGGCGGTCCCTTCTGGCCGAGGCGCTCAACTTCATGGCGTACGCCGCTCTCGCCGAAGACGATCTGAAGAGTGCCGAGGACCTGCTTGCGCGTGCGGAACCAATGGATGGGCTTGTCGCCCACAATCTTCGTCTGGTACGTGGATGGCGAGCCACTCCCAAGAACGACCGTGATCCGCTGATGAATCCGTTCCTGGAGATCTGTTTGCCTCATGGGTTCGATAATTGGGAGGATCGGTATCGCGACTTGGTACGCGAATCACAGGACGATGTCGTCGAATACGCGCGACTGAATCGGATACGAAATCGCATCGAAGAGGCCCGACGGTATGAGGCCGGAGACGACGTGTTCTTTCGGCTGCCTCTCGACTCTGCGAGGTACGAGACGCCGCGAGATGTCCCGCAGTCCATCGTGCCTCCGCTTGTGCCCTTGCCGCGCCGTACGGCAACCACTGGTGGAGCAGAGATTGAGGCAGTTCGGGCCATGGCCGCCGTTGAACTCCTTGAGGATTTCAGGGTCACGCCTCCGCACCTCGACCGGCACCGGTAGTCCAGCCACCTCTGAGTAGAGCCCGTATTTGCACCCCGTCGACGAGGAAAGCCACCTGACCGTGACTGTCAAGCAGAACAAGATCACCATCAAGAAGAGTCAGCAGAAGCGGGTCAAGCCCGAAAAGCGACAGCGGGCATCGCATAAGGTTTGCCATCATTGCGGGCAGGTGCGGACGAATGCCACCACGAAGCGTCCGAAAGTGACCGGTCTGGCGGCCCGTCGGGCAGCGAAGGCCGTTCAGCCGATCGTGATGAAGCCCCTCGATGCTGCTCAGGTGATCAAGGGTATCGTCGCGGCGCTACCTGGTGTGCTGGACGGACTTGAGGTGGACAAGGGATCGGGAGCCTCAAGTTTCATCGCAGGTGCTGTCCGCACAGCAGTTCTCGCGGAGTTCCGAACCCGTGCTCAGTTCGTCGGGCGACTTAGTGAGATCGATGCGCTGCTGCATGCGCAGTCAGTGCCGTCGGAGGTGCGGGGAGCGATGGCCGAGCACCTTTCTGACCTCCAGGTGAGTCGGATTACCGATTGCACACGGGCGGAATTGTTCGTAGTGACGGAGGGGGAGGGCGAGTGCCTCGAGGTGCTTCGACCGGCCTATGTCGATGAAGCCACTGGAAAACTCGCACTTTCCGGGCAAGCGCGGCGATTTGATCGCCCCGCGGCAACGCTGGACGGTACTGAAGGTGGAGGCGCCCAGTGAGCGCGACAGGTATCGACTTCGGCACCACCAACTCCGTAGCAGCGCAGTGGAACGGGGAGTATGTAGAGGTCCTGGAGCTTGGCGGCTATGGGCTCGACGCGGACTGGCGGAGGCCTGGCTTCGAACAGCTCTTTCCGTCAGTCGTGGGAACGAGTTCCACACGCCCCGGAACGCTCTTCGGCTGGGAGGCGAAGCTGCGTTCGGAGAGCGCGGTTGAGGCATGCAAGCGCATGCTCCGCGACGAGCAGCTCGTAATAATCGGCAACCGACGCTTCGCTGCCACAACTGCCGCTGCCGGAGTCTTTCGCTCCTTGGGCAGAGCCGCGCAGGAGGAAGCTGCAACTGACATCGACCGCGCGGTTATCACGGTGCCGGCCAATGCCACGGGAGCTGCGCGGTATCGCACACGTGAGGCCGCCCGGTTCGCGGGCATCACTGTCCAGGCTCTTCTGAACGAGCCCACCGCCGCTGCCATTTCCTACGCCCACGCCATGGAGAAGGACGGCTCGTTCCTCGTCTTCGACTGGGGCGGGGGCACAATGGACGCAACGCTGCTGCTTCACCGGGACGGTTTCTTCGACGAGAAGGCATCGCGCGGTGTCAACAAGCTCGGCGGCATGGAAATCGACGCCCGGCTGCGGCAAATGGTTCTGGACGAGGAGCCCAAGCGGCGCGTCTGGTCGCCTACAGAAGAGCGCGAGTTTAGCCTGGAGATCGAGCGTTCCAAGATCCTCTTGTCGCAGCAGGAGAGTGTCTTTGTGGCCACACCCGACGGGAAAAGGGTCGAGGTCACGCAGCACGATTTCTCAGTGGCGATCCAAGACCTCATCAACCGGGCACTGGACCCGGTGGAAGCGTGTCTGAATGACCTCCGCATGGACCCGGGTGAGTTGACCGCTGTCCTCATGATCGGCGGCAGCAGTCAGATCCCGGCGGTCAGGACAGCAGTTGCTGAAGCCCTCGACGTCGTCCCGGTTGCCCCGGAGCTGTGCGACCCGATGACTGCGGTAGCAAAGGGCGCTGCGATCGCGTCCGCCGCGCTCAATCGTGAGTTGGACAGTATTGTGCAAGTGGTCAACTCCCACGCGCTCGGAACCGTGACGACTCAACCTGGTGGCCGACGTAGTTTCAGCACGGTCATTCCCCGAAATCAGACCCTGCCGCAAATCCGGAAGAAGACGTACACACCCACGAAGGACAATCTCGCGTCGCTCGAGGTGGAGGTTTGGGAGGGTGATCCCGACAAGCGCGTCGACCATCCGGACAATGTGTGTCTGACCGTCCTCACTCTGGAGTACAAGCGGCGCTGTTCAGCGAAGGACGGCATCTTCGAGCTGGACTACACCTACACGCAGGAGGGCCTGCTGGAGGTCAAGGCCACGTTGGTGAAGACTGGCGAGGTTGTTCTGGACGAGCTGGTGACGAACTTCGGCACCGCAGGGGCGTCGTCGGAGATCGAGAGGGAGCTCAATGACCTGCTGACCTTGCGCGACGCACCCGGACACACAATTCCACGGCCTACCCATCCGCAGCGCGTGGAGGCCGAGCCCACAGCTGAACCCGTATCTGCCGTCTCGTTGCCCACGCAGGCCCCGACAATGACCGACGACGGCAAGCGGCCGCTGGTCGTGGATGGATCGAACCTTGCCTGGGTCTCCAGCCCCAGCAGAGGCGCCGGTGGCAGGCCGAGCTTTGCGACGTTGGAGGCCGGAGTGCTGGCACTGCGGCGCCAATTCCCGGAGCGTGACATCCATGTCGTGGTGGACGCGACCCTCCGGCACGATGTCGTCGAATCGGAACGAGGCGCTGTGCAAGCGGCGATCGATGCCCGCCAGGTGGTGCAACCGCCGGCGGGCACGGAGGGGCGTGGTGACGGCCTCGTCGTTGACATTGCCAGCGCGGTCGAGGGCGTCATCGTCTCCAACGACAACTTCGCGCCGCTCCAGGAGGCCAATCCTTGGTTGCGGACCTCCGGCCGCATGCTGGGGGCGACTGTTTCTCGTGGAGTATGGGTGTTCAGGCAGCGGGTTCCGCCTGCTTCCTTGCGTGGGCGCCTTCGACGCTGAGGAATCACCTCCCCCTGACTGTCCATAATGTTCCCAGCGCCTCACAAGCTCCTCGTCCAGTAGTTGTGAAGTACTGCGCAACTCTGATGAGGTACAGCAGGGTTGACAGCTCCTGGCTGTAGGCCGGTTAGGACGCCAGCTGGTCCTCGCGTGTGTACCCAATGAAGCGGCGCAGGGCGTCCGTGCTGTGGAACACGCGGTAGTCGCCGGCTTCCAGCGCAGCCTGCTCCAGGGGCGTGGTGTCAGGGGCGAGGACCACGGGTACGCCGACCTCTCCGTGGAGGCCCTGGGGCCAGTAGGCGGCGGCGACGGTGATGGCGGCTCCCGTACGGGGGTCGCTCACCTCGCTGTCCAGCTCCGGTGCCGCCAGGTCCGCCTCCGCGAGTTCCGACAGCAGGGCGGCCAGGCCCGGGATGTCCTCGTCATCGTCCGAGCCGGCCACCGACACAGCCGTTCGCGTGGTGGCGAGAGCGGTCGGCACCTGGAGCTCCACCGGCGAGGGGCCGTCGTGGAGGGCCTGGAGAAAGTCGTTGGCGGCATCGGCCAGCAGTGCGCGGCGGGCGGCCTGGAAGTCCGGATAGTTCTCGATCTGCCAGAGTGCCCGATCCATGGGGATCCATTGCGTCGCCAGGGCGCCCGGCATGCGGGTCTCGATCTCTTCCAGGTATTCCGCAGGATTCTTCGCCCCGATGCGCAGATTCGTGTCCTGGGTCAGGAAGCAGAAGTTGGCCACGGCGTTCACTTCGGCGCGGCTGTATCCGTGCTCGTACAAGCGGGCCTTGGGGAAGATGTGGTGCACCTGGAGAGAGCTGAGGCGGCCCAGCATGCCGTCCCGCAGAGGCACACCGCTGACGAAGTCCTGGGCCCCGTGCACCCGCGTCAGCAGGTAGAGAAGGGGATAGAAGCGGGAGCCCATGCTGGAGCCGACGAAGTCGTCGGGACGGACCGTGAGCAGACCGCCCCGGCTGCGGCGCAGTACGTCGATCAGCCGATCGACGCCACCGTCGTCGAGCGCCTGCAGGTCCTGGTTGAGAGCGGTCTCGGTGGCTCCGGTGTGACGGCCCCACAGGAAGCTGTGGACGTACCAGTGGAAGAGACGGTCGCGGGTCATGGCATTCGGGAACCGGCCGCCGTGATGGTGGAGCAGACGGCTCATGACGGGAAACGCGGCCCGGCCGTTCAGGACCCGTCCGTGATCGAGCCCGAGACGTCCGCCGAGCGCGTTCAGAAGGTACGAGACGGAGTCGACGGTTTCCTTCAGACCGGTGCGGAACAGCGCCACATCGACATCCGCGAGCTTCGAGAACTGTGCCTCGCCCGTGAGTACGGCGTTGACGTTGCGCAGCAGCCAGTCGAGCTTGAAATCGAAACCGGCGTCCGACCAGTTGTCCAACGCCTCGTTCATGGTGGGCCGCGCGGCCGGCCAGGTCGCACAGATGGCGGCCAGTGCCAAGTCGCCCTTGGAGAGCTTGGTCCCACCCGAGTTCACGCGGTTGAAGATGTCCACGACGACGTCGATGCTCTTATCCGCACCGGTGACCTCGTCCACATGGACGGTGCGGTCCTTGATCTGCGTGATCCGGTTGAGCCGCTCGATGAAAGTCCCTAGCAACGCCGCGTCCTGGCCCGCGAGTTGAGTGACAGCGAGCCACTGGCTGCTCATGCCGCCCTGGAACAGTGCCGACACATCGACCCAGACGGGGTTGCCCTTCATCTTCCCTGGCGCGTAGAACTCGAAGGACTCCGTCTGAAGATTGAAGTGCAGCCCGGTCAGTGTCGAGGAGTTGCCTTCGAAGAAGCGGGGCGGCCGGCCGCGGGTCACGCCGTACAGGGTCGTCACCCGCTGCTGGCCGTCGAGCAGGAGCTGAATGGTGCCGTCCTTGCCGGTCGTTCCGCCGCGTGTGTCGGCCGTCTCGGCCTTGGTGCTCCAGGTGAGGAAGCCGCCGATCGGGTAGCCGCGGTACAACGACTGGAAGAAGCCGCGTACTTGGTCGCGGGTCCACACATAGCCGCGCTGGAACTCCGGCAGAGCGATGTCGCCCGCGTCGACCTTGTCCAGGATCTGGGAGATCTGCATATCCGTAGCCCGTCTTCCGAACCCGGCGGATTCCCCCCACCGAGAACTGCACCTGATCTTTTGGTAAAACTAGCAGTCGGTGGGCTTGCACGGGCCTGCTCCGGGTGTCCTGGGGGACGCCCTGCGCCGATGTGAGGTCATCGCCAGTACGGTTCCTCGACGCCGTCGTCAGCTCCGGTTCGCGTACACGATGAGGTTGTCCACCGGGTGGCCCTGGGCGTCGAAGGCGCCGTCGCAGGTGATGAGACGCAGGGTGCGTGCATTGGTGGTGCCGTAGACCTTCTCGGTCGGGAATGCCTTCTTGCTGACGGTCTCCGTGCCGGTGACCCTGAAGTGGATCTCGGCTCCCTGGTCGTTGCGGATCGCGATGTCCGCCCCCTTGCCGATCTTCCTGAGATCGTGGAAGACGGCCTTGCCGAGGCGGGTGTCGTTGTGACCGATGAGGACCGCGGCGCCACGTTCTCCGGGGACCGCGCCCCCGGTGTACCAGCCGACCGTCATGCCCTTCTCGGCGGGCGGGACCTCGACCGTGCCGTCCTCGTTCAGACCGAGCCGCATCAGCGAGCTGTTCACCCCGATCGACGGGATGCTGACATGGGTGGGGCTCGCGGCAGACTCCGGTGAGCCGGGCTCGTTCGCCGCCCTGGAACCCGATTCCTTCGGGGAGCTGAGAGCGTCCGGGACGCCGGACGAACCGCCACTGCCGTGTGGTGCGGCGGACGAACCGTCCACGGCGTCGGAGGGGGAGGGGGAGGAGCAGCCTGCGAGGGCGAGGCAGGCGAGCGCCGGGAGGAGAGCGCGCCAAGGCGATGGAGGTTTACGGGACATGGTGGGGGCTCCAGGAAGATGCGGAGAAGGGGAGTGGCGCCGCCCGGGCGGGGCGGCGCCACGTGGAAGATCGACTGTTGTGCGCTGTCGACTGCCGTGCTCGGTCACGTGCCGAGTGATATCACTTGCCGAGTGATGTCACGTGTCGTGATGTCACGTGTTCGTGCGATGTCACATGTCGTGCACGGTCACGCACTGTGCAACGTCACATGTCGGACACGGCTACTTCCGTGCGATGTCACATGTTGTGACGTGATGTGACATGTCGTCGACTCAGCTGCCCTGCTGTGCCGCGGAGCGACGGCGCAGCACGACCGTTCCCGCTCCCGCGATCAGCAGAGCGGTGGCGGCCGACCCGGCAAGGGCGGTGGTGCGGTCGCCCGAGGTGCCGGCCGGTCGCTCACCCGCGTCGACTCCGCCACGCGGAGCCGGGGCAGCCGAACCCTTGGTGGTACCCGCTCGCTCTACCGCGGCAGCTCGCTCGGAAAGTACCGGAGCGGGAGTGTCGCCGGCGGCGACCCCGCCCCGGGGCGTCACCGAGGGCTGCGCTCCCCGCGCGGCTGCGGCGGACGGCTCGACGGACGGGGCCGAAGGCGCGGGCGTGGGCGTGCTGTCGGCGAACGCCGCTGCTGACGGGACAAGTACCGCGCCGGCCGCGACAGCGGCAAGGACGGCGGTACGGAGGGACAGACGGAGGGGCATGGACATGGCTCCATTCCAGGTCGGCCTCGCTGGTGCCCGGATGCCGGTTCGCACCGGGCGCAAGGCATGCCGACAGGCTGGCGTGAAGTTATGAAGAAGCTGTCAGATCGCTGTGGTCATCGCATCAGACCCGCCCCGCATCGTGTTCTCCGTTGTCCGCACCGCTCCCGCCGCCGGAACCGTTCCCCGACATGACAGCCGAGGTCCCTCCCGACTCACCCGAGCCATGCCCCTCACCCGGCCTCAGCTGCGGAACCGGCCCCGTCCCCGTCCCCATCCCCGTTCCCGCCGCGTCCATGGGCAGTCGGCAGTCGGAGGGTGAACACCGAGCCCTGCCCCTCGACGCTCGTCACGCTCACCGATCCGCCGTGCGCCTCGACGAGTTTCCGTACGATCGCCAGTCCCAGTCCGCTGCCTCCGGTGCGGCGACTACGGGACTTCTCGGCGCGCCAGAAGCGGTCGAAGACATGCGGCAGATCGTCGGCCGAGATGCCGCTGCCGGTATCGGCGACGTCCACGACCACCTCGTCCGCGGACTCGGAGCCGTCCGCACGCAATGAGCCGTACGCGCGCAAGGTGACATTTCCACCCGCCAGGGTGTGACGCACCGCGTTGGAGACAAGATTGCCGATGGCCTGACGCAGCCGGACCGGGTCGGCCGTCAGCTCGGGAGAGGGGGCGTCGACCGGCGCCGTGAGAACCGCCAGCGTGACTCCCGCAGTCTCGGCCCGCCCCTGGTGGGCCGCGGCGACCTGATCCAGCACCTCTGAGATCCGTACCGGCTCCGGGTGCAGTCGCAACACACCCGCGTCGGCGGCGGCCAGATCCTGAAGGTCGTCGATGATGTGCTGCAGTTGCACGGCCTCCGTGTGGAGCGAGGAGATGAACGCCGGATCGGGCTCCGCGAGACCGTCCTGCGCCGCCTCCAGCCAGCCGCGGATATTGCTCAGCGGGGTGCGCAGTTCATGGGCGACATCGCTGACCATGTCCTTGCGCTGTCCTTCGAGGCGGGCACGGTGGGCGGCCATGTCGTTGAAGGCCGCGGCGAGGCGCCCGATCTCGTTGTCGTCGGTGACCAGTACGGGCGCCGAGTCCTCCCCGTCCCGCATCCGCTGCGCCGCACCGGTGAGGGCGTGCAGCGGACGTACGAGCCGTGCCCCGGCCAGGACCGTGGCGCCGACGGTGAGTGCCAGGACGAGCGCCGCGGCGCCCGCGATCTTCGCGGTGTTCGCCGGGGAGAGAGCGAAGCCGGGAACGGTCGTGCTGCCCTCGTCGCCGATGAACAGCAGTGCGGGCGAGGCGACATAGGCACTGAGCTGCTCGCGCCGGGCCGTACCCACACAGGAGGCGGTGGCCCGGTCGTCGTCGCCGGTGCGGACGCTGGGTACGGGGACGGCCGTCCGGACTCCGGCAACCGCCCTCGGTACCGGTTCCAGACGGCTGCCCCAGGACAGGTCCAGATTGAGCTCCACGCCCGCGCGGCCCTGACGCTTCAGGCACGCATTGGCCAACTGGCTGAGCTCCCCCAGCGCCTTGCGCTCGGTCGCTGTCGGGTAGGACAGGTCGTCGGACGCGCACCGGGTGTCCTCCACCCGGCCGGGATCGTTGCCGACGACCTCTATGTGCGGCCGGCCACTCGGCTCCTGGACCGCGTCCGCCGCGACCCCGGACCGGCTCAGGCAGGCCACACTCCGCTCGGCGGCACGTTGCAGGGCCGCACGTTCGGCTTTCGGGAGCCGGAACGGACCGACCGCGCGCGGGTCCACGCGGTCGGACGTGGCACCCGCCGCCAGGCCCACCGTCCGGGACAGCGCCGTGTCCACGGACAGCGGATCGACGATCGCCGACGCCTGGGGCGGCAGCGCGGGCGGTGACGGCAGGGTGACGGAATCGGCGAGGGGCCGGCGCTGTTCGGTCGTGAGGGTGATCCGCCGGCCGGACTGCTGCGCCAGGTCACGCACGGTGTTCTCGACGCCGTCCCAGGTGGAATGGGCCGCCGCATATCCGAGCAGGGTGTTGTAGATCCGGGCGTCGGCGGTGAGATTCTGCCCCTGCTCCCGCTTGATGGCGCCGGACGTGGTCTGGACGGCGAGCCAGGCGGTTGCGGCCACCGAACACGCCGCCACCAGCGCGGATACCGCGAGCAGGCGGCCGAACAGACTCTTGCGGAGTGGCAGTCGGGCCTGCCGCTCAGGACGAACGGACACGTCACCCACCCCGCTACGACCCGCTCTACGACCCGCGCTACGACGACGCACGCGACGCGTTCCTAACCGGATCCGTCAGCTTGTACCCCACACCGAATACGGTGAGCAGCCGCGCCGGCCGACGCGGTGCGGGCTCGATCTTCTTCCGCAGGTTCATGATGTGCACGTCGACCGTGCGAAAGCTGATGTACCGGTCGAAGCCGTGCAGCTCCTCCAGAAGCCGCTGCCGGGTGAAGACCCGCTCCGGCTCGGTCGCCATGGCGGCGAGAATCCGGAACTCGCCGGGCGTGCACTCCACGAACCGGCCGTCGACCGACACCTCGTGCCGGACCGGATCGACGATCAGTGCACCCACCGTCAGTATCTGGTCCGCGGTGGGGTCGGCATCCGTCGCAACCCGACGGGCGCGACGCAGCAGCGTCCGTACACGCGCCATCAACTCACGTGGGCTGTACGGCTTCGTCACGTAGTCGTCCGCGCCGAGATCCAGGCCCAGCAGCAGATCGTCCTCGGTGCTGCGGGCCGTGAGCATCAGCACCGGCACCTCCCGGCGCTCGGCGCGCAGCACACGTACGACGTCCAGACCGTCGGCCCGCGGCATCATCACGTCGAGCACCAGCAGATCGGGCTCCCGGTGCCGGACCTCGGCGAGGGCCGCGAGGCCGTCCCCGACGACTCTGACCGCGTGCCCCTCGTGTTCGAGGTAGCGGCGTACGAGTTCGGCCTGCTTCTCGTCGTCTTCGGCGACTATGACGTTTGCGCACACGCGTACGATCGTAGATGAGCCCGCGCGGGCACCTGGTGGCACCGCGGACGCCGAGCGGGCCGACCTCCTACCATGGGTCGTCTTTCCCGTTGGGTCTGCGTGTTGAAGCGGACCGTGGGCTGTTATCCGCCAGGAGTACGTCAGTGGGTTCTGCCACCGTGGGGCGGAGCGTTCATCCAGCGGGCAGTGGGAAACCGCTCGACGGATCTGTCCGGCGCGGGGCATGCTCCGCACTCGTGACGACGCCGAAGCAGCTCCTGGTCCAGACCGCCGCCCGCAACAACGCCGACTGGTGCGCGGCGATGAGCCGATCGCACGACGTGGCGGGCGAGTTCGGGACACAGGCCTGGGCGGCCCCGACCCGCACACCCCTGTACTACCCCGACGCGGTGACGCTGGTGCCCGGTGCCGACCCGGCCGCGCTGGCAGAGCGGATCGACATCACCGCGCCCGGCGCCTCGGTCAAGGACAGTTTCGCCGATCTCGACCTGACGGAGGCCGGTTTCCAGGTGCTGTTCGAGGCGCAGTGGATCCACCGCCCGGCGGGTGCGCCTGCCATCTCTTCGGATCTTGCCTGGGACGTGGCGGGTGACCCGGACATGTTGCGTGCCTGGGCGCTCGCCTGGGACGACGGGGAGGGCGACGCGGGCCTCTTCCGGCCCGAGCTGCTCGACGACCCGGCCACCTTCGTGCTCGCCGGACAGTCACCTGACGGCCGGGTGATTGCCGGAGCGGTGGCGAGCCGCAGCGACCATGTGGTCGGAATTTCCAACGTCTTCGCCCTGGAAGGCGGCCCTGACGCGGCCTGGCCGGTCGTGCTGGACGCGGTGCACCGACTGTTTCCCGGCCTGCCCGTGGTCGGCTATGAGCACGGGCAGGATCTGGCGGTCGCCGTCCGCCACGGCTTCCAGCCGGTCGCTCCGCTGCGGATCTGGCTGCAGGGCTGAACCGGGGCGCCGCACGGTCCGTCAGGCGCTTGAATCGGCGGTGCCGCCGCCTTGGAAGGAGCCCGGCCGCGGGTGACAGTGCTGGATCCGGCCAAGAACTGGATCGACACGGTGCTGCGGGAGGACCTGACCGCGCCGCGCAAGCACATGGCCCTCCGGCTGATCGAGGTTCTGCTGTCAGTGGGCCGGCCATCGACTGCCGCCGTTCGCGGGTGCCGTATCCCCGTGGGCTTCGCGTTCGCATCATCACGCCGCATGCCATGCCACAAGATCTTGATCGGCGAATCGTCCGACAAGCTCGCCGGCCGCCCGACATATGCTTGGTGCCATCCCGACTTCAGCACGCTGAACTTGACAGGGAAGCGATCCGTGATGAGGTCCGCGGAGGAGTGCACGGACACGGACGAGCGGGCAGACGCGGGCGAGTACACGGCAGCGGTCGAGGCGGGAAGAACTGTGGAACCAGGAACCGGATACGACGCACACGACGTACCGGGCGTGCTGCCCGAAGGGCTCGGCGAGGCGATACGTGCCACCGCCGAGGAGATCGCCGAAGTGCTGCACGGAGTTGCGGACACGAGTGTCCCGGTGCCCGGCTCGGAGTGGACCGTAGGGCAGGCGGCGGCGCACCTGACGCAGGCCAACGAGCTGATGGCCGGCATCGCCGCAGGCCAGGAACGCACCTACGGGGACGGAACGCCGCAGAGCCTGGCCGCGGCCAACGAGCGCGCGCTCGCCGCCTTCGAGGAACGGGGCGCCGAACCGCTGGCCGGGATGATCGTGGCGCACGCGGAGGCGTACCTCACGGCGGTGGACCGGTACAGGATGGACGAGAACGCGACCGTGGTCACGCCGTTGGGGCCGATGAGCCAGGTGGTGCTGGGCTCGTACCTGCTGACGCACATGCTCGGCCACGGCTACGACCTGGCCCGCGCGCTGGGCCGCCCGCACATGATCGACCGCACCCGCGTCGAACTGTCGCTGCCCTTCCTGACCACGGTGATGCCCCGGGTGACCGACGCCGACGCCACCGCCCGGCTGACGGCCCGCTACACGATCCGCCTGCCGGGCGGCGCCCGCTTCGGCGTCACATTCACCGACGGCGCCGCATCCGTCACCCCGCAGCCGCCCACCCGCCCCGACTGCGTCATCCTCATCGAACCGGTCACTTTCTTCCTCATAGCACTCGGCCGCTGCAACCCATGGGGCGCCATGGCCCGCGGCCGCGTCCTCACCTGGGGCCGCAAACCCTGGCTCGCTCCCCGGTTCCCCAGGCTGTTCACGGCACCCTGAGCGGCGGCGGATCTTCCCGCGTCGAGCCAGGACGATCACCATCGCCATGTCCAAGAGATGCCGCCCCGTCTGACGCTAACGTTGATCCGCACGGTGGCAGCGGCGGTGCCGGGGAGGGCGCATCGCGCGGAACACCGGGAACGAGGAGTGCGCGACATGCTGGATCCCACTTCGGTGGCGGCGATTTCGGCGGTACTCGGCGCGGTTGGATCGGGGATGGCCAACGAGGCCGGCAAATGGGCCTGGGAGTCGACCGGCGGCTTCGTACGCAGAATCGTCGGGCGGGAGGTCCCCGCGCCCGTCGCCCCGGGCGACCGGGACGACGTGGCCCGCATGGTCCACGAACAGATCCGCGCGAACCCACAACTCGCGGCCTCCTGGAGCGCGTTCGCGACAAGGGTGCAGGACAACCCCACTCCCGTCGGAGCAGCAGCGCGGTCACACCTCCCCGCCTCCATCAGGTTCTTCACCGACCGCAAGGAAGCGATGAAGCGACTCCAGCGCGAGGCGTCCCGGCGCGCGGACGGACGGCCCCGCCTCGCCCTGGTGCACGGCCCGGACGGCATGGGGTCCAGCACGCTCGCCGTGCACTTCGGATCCCGGCCGACCCGGCTCTTCCCGGACGGCCAGATCTACGCCGACCTCGGTGGCGGGGGCGCCGGGAGTGCACGCGACGTCGGAACCGTACTGCGCACGCTGCTGCGCCAGTTGGGCGTGCGGGACGAAGAGATGCCACCCGCGACCGGCCGGCTCGGTGAGTTCTTCCGGCACTGTGTGGCGGACCGCAGGCTCCTGGTCGTGCTCGACCACGCGCACTCGGCGGCCCAGGTCCGGCCGTTCCTCACGTCGGCGCCCGGGGTGTTCACGATCGTGGTCGCCCGGACCCCGTTCCCCGGGATCGACGCCGTACGGGTCCCCGTCGGTCCGCTCACCGACCGGGACGCCGTGCGTCTGCTCACCGATATCACCGGCAAATCCGCCGTCGCCGCGGCTCGTGCCACGTTGCCGTCGCTGCTCGACCGGTGCGGCGGATCGCCGTACGCCCTGCGTGCAGCGGCGGACCGGCTCTCCGCCCCCACCCTTCCGCCGCGCAGCGCCGCGGTGAACGGTGACCCGGTCCAAGGGGCGGCAGAGGACAACTACCAGCTCCTGACGCCGGAAGCCGGCACGCTGTACCGGCTGATGGCGCTGCGCGGTTGGCCTGCCTTCGATGCCGCGGCGGCGGGACGGACCACCGGTCTGGACCCGGCGGTCACGGCCGGACTCCTGGAAAATCTTGCCGACAGGATGCTCCTGGAGCGCAGCCGGAGCGGACGCGACAACGGGCGCTACCACTACCGCCCCGGAGTCCGTGCACACGCCGAGGCGACAGCGATCCGCGTGGACGGAATCGCGGCCTGCTCGGCAGCCCTGGCCCGCACGCTCCTCGCCTACGCGGACCTGGCGGCATCGGCGGCCCACCAGGCACTCCCGGAGAGCTGGCGCGTCCCGGCACCCTCCGACGAGCGGTCCGGGCAGGTATACGAGGACCGGGGCGCCGCCCTCGACGTGCTGCTCGCGGAGTCGGGCAATCTGGTCGAGGCCGTTCGCTGCGCCGAGGAGTCCGGCCAACCGGACACCGCCGTACACCTGTGCCGTTCCCTGTGGCCACTGCAGCTCAAGGCCGGGCATCACGAGATGCTGCTGCCCGCGCTGCGCATCGGAGCGCGGCTCGTCGACTCCCATCTCCCGGGAAGCCTCGACGCCGGAGCGCTCCACGCCCAACTGGCGCACAGTCTCACCGAATTGGGACGTTGGGAGGAAGCGGAGGCGGAGTCGCTGGCTGCGGCTCGGGCCGAGGAATCGGCAGGCCACAAGCGAGGCCACGCCTCGGCCGTGGAGTTCTTGGGGCTGCTGAGACTGCGTCAGTGGCGTTACCAGGAGGCGTACGAGTGCTTCGAGGAAGCGGACGGCATCCTGAGCACGCTGGGAGCGCACGATGAAGGAGCAGCTGATCTGCCACGTGCCGAGGCCCTGTTGGAGCGCCACCGCGGACGAGCTCTGCGCGGGCTCGGGCGGGGAGCGGAGGCCCGGGAGAGGCTGGAGTCCGCACTGCGCCGCTTCCGGGTGAGCGGCGATACGTACAACACGGCCCGGACGCTCACCGATCTGGCCGAGACCTGGCTGGACGGAGAGGACACCGAAGCGGCACTGCCCCTGATCGACGAGGCGATCGCCACACTCGACGGCCAGCGCGCGGAGTACCACCTGACACATCTGCGACGCATGCGAGAACGCTGCACGACCGTCACCCCGTAGGCGCTCTTCCCGGCTCCGGCACCTCCGTCATCCCAGAGGTGCCAGAGGCTCGATGCGTACGTGGTGCAGCCGAGCACCTGTCCGCACGGAGAGGCCGTCGGCAGCGGCTCGCGCGAGCCGCTTGTCGGGGGCGCCCGCATCGTGGTCGCTCGTCGCCAGCCAGGCGTACAGGGCTGAGGCGTACACGGCGGGATCCACACCGCGGACGCCCTCCGTGGCGGGCGCGGGCGCCGCCACCACCCACAGCGGCTCTTCGCCACGCATCCGGACCACACACGCGGACGGCCCGGTCACATAGGCCGCGAGTGAACAGCACTGATAGCGGCGGAGCACCTCGGCGGTCCAGATCGACGGGGACCCGAAGCGCGGATCGCCCGGTGCCCCGTCCCGGAAGATGACATCGGCGAGATCCAACTGGTCCACGTCACGGGTGTCTTCGTGCACGGCGACGTGCATTTCACCGTAACCGTAGCCGTCATCGTCGCCATCACCATCGCCGCCGCTGTCCGCACGCGTCCACGGGGGCGGCCCCGCCCAGCGACTGACCGCGATCTCGCCCGTCCCGCGTACCTGCGAGAGAACGCGCAGGGGCACAGTGACCGTTCCGGCCTCGTAATCGGGCAGCGGGAGCGGCTCCAAGGAGGCCGGCCGGGCGGGCTCCGGCGCTCCCATCATCGAGTAGAAGAGCCTGCGCAGGCGCTCCGCGGATTCGCCCGGCACGGAGGTGGTGAATTCGGCGGGCCCCGGCAACGGCCGGTGACGGGCGATGAGTCTCTCGATCTGTGCCGCCAGCGATGCTTCGGGGTCCAGTTGTGGCGCCTCCCGCATGAACGCGGAGATCGGCGCATCGGGATCCAGGGCGTCGAGCGGTGCGGCGCCCAGCAGCACAGGAGTGCCGAGGGCGGCCGCGTAATACGTGACGGAACCGTGGTCCCCGATCACCGCATCGGCGGCCAGCAGAGCCTGCCGCCACCCCTTCAGCGGATCGATCAGCGCCAGCCCGCCGCGCCGCGCGCGATCGAGCCAGGAACGGATCTGACCGGGTCCGTGGCCGTGCCAGACGTTGGGGTGCAGTATGGCCGCGAACCGGTACTCGTCCACGGGAAACTCCGTGGCGACCCGATCCAGCAGCGCAGCGATGACGTCACCACCGCCCTCTTCGCCGTCACCGACCAGTGAATCGGAGTTCCAGGTCGAATTGAGCAGCACGAGCCGCTGCCCAGGCCGCACCCCCAACGCGCGGCGGAAGCGCTCGCGATGGGGCCGGGCGGCGAGCATCCGGTCGAAGCAGGGGTCCCCGGCGAGAACGGCGGTCGGCGCCGCCTCGGGGCAGGCGATGCGCAATCGTTCGTACTGCTCGGGGTGGGAGAGGACGAGCGCGTCAGCGACGGGCACGCCCCGCGACAGAAGCCACTCCGGCGCGAGCCCGAAGACGGGCACGGGCACTGCCCCCGACCCCGACCCGGTGTCCGGTGTCCGGTGTCCGGTGTTGCCAGCCTCTTAGTGTAGCCAACCCCGTGCGAAAGAATGGCCAACTTCCCCGTGACAAAGTCGAGTTGACCGCCAAAACTGGCGGAGATGATCAGATCCGCCTCCGTCTCGGCCGCCTGCTCGTACGGCACGACCGGCACCCCGGTATCGGCTAGCAACTCTGCCGTGCCCGCCGCGAATGCCGAAGAGCCCGTACAGGTCACCAGCAGCTGGACACGCCAGTCGTCGTCGAACAGGGGGAGTACGTCGAGCAGCCGGGTCGCGGCGGTCACGTTGTGTACGACGACGAGCACGCGCAAGCACTTGCCCCGGGTCGTCCACCGCGCCGCGTCGTCACCCACCGGCACCCGCACCCGCTCGGCCCGCCCGTTCTCCATCCGTACGCCCCTCATCCGCCCCGGCCCACCCCGTGGGACCCATGCCGCCCGCGCGACCGGCCACGATAGTCGACCAGCGCGACCACCGCGCCGACCAAGGGGGCGGAGCAGAGCCGACAGGGGGCGACGGAGCGACGCGCATCCGACGGTACGCCCCGGGCGCCACCCCTCACGCAGCCATCGCCACCGCAGCCTTGCTCAACGAGTCATCGCGCGACTGGGTCTGCTTCCGGTCGCCGAAGACGACGACCCGCAGCAGCGCGAACCGTCCGATCCCCGCCAGAGCGGACGCCGACAGATAGACCGTCTGCTCGACCAGAGCCGAGGGCTCGGACCGCACGGCGTACAGACAGAACAGCGCCCCCGTCGTGAACGCATAGCTCACGGCGACCGTCACCCCGGACTGGAGATGGACCCCCCACCCCTTGCGCTCGCTCCGGAAGGAGACCCGCCGGTGCAGCTCGGTCGCGATCACCGTGGAAACGACGGTGACCAGCGCGTTGGCAACAACCATCGGTATCCGGTCGCTGAGCAGGACGAGCGCCCCGCTCGCCGCCAGCCCGACACCACCACCGCACACGACGAACCGCACGAAGGCCGCGACGAGCGGGTGAGAGATGCGCGTCTGCCGACGCGATGGGGCGGTCACTGGTGGGCCTCCGTGGGCTGTGGCGTGGAGCGGTGTGTCGATTCCACCGCAGAACCTACGGAGCCGGCGTCGTCCGGGCGACTGGATCAACCCCCGGCATCCCGTGGGTGAGAACCCCGAGAGATCCCTGGGGCCGACGCCCTGACACCCCGTCACCCGGCACCTCGGAACCCCGATTCGGAGCCGGGCGTCCTGAAGCCCGGGTGCGGCCCCTTGGTTTGTCTGTTGCTTCACGCTTCGTCGCGGTGGGTGAGGTGGCCGTCGGTGAGTCGCCAGTAGTGCTGGTGAGGGGTCAGTTGCCAGGTCTCGTCGGCAGCGATCGCCTGCGTGATCCACTCGTGGAGTTGTGGGAGGGCCTGCGCCCGTAGAACAGCGCGGGTGGCAGCACGCTCGATGGCCTCGACCGGATGGACGTCTATACGTACGCCCACCATGTCGGGGTGGATGCCGCGACCGTAGTTGAAGGGGTGCGGAGCGACCCATTCGGCGCCCAGAACGATGGTCCCGCTGTCATGTCCGGTGAGAAACCGCAGGTCTGTGACGCGGGTCATGCAGGTGCCGAGACACCCGTTGATGTCGGTGGTGGTCAGTGGCCAGGCGCAGTGCCTGGGCAGTCTTCGATTTCGTGCGGACATGGAAAGAAGAATCGCAGGAGATCGCTGCCGATGCTCAGGGGATTTCTCTTCGGCGACGGTTCAAGGGCCTCATCCTTGCCGAGTACGACCGTGTGGCCGTCGGGCTTACCCTGGAAAACCCCTGGTCGACGGCGAGAACTACACCTGCGCCCTCACCCCGCCCCACCGCATCCGCCCGGAGTACGTCATGCTCCTGTCCGTCGATGAAGAGGACACCCGCAAAGTCCAGACGGCAGTATCGGGTTCTCCCGGGGCGGACTCGCCGGTCTATCTGCCGATGGACGTGGTGGAGTACGACAGGTTCATCCGCCTCCATCCGCAGAAGGACTTCTACTGCGGCAGGCTTCTCGGCGGCTGCGGCAAGAAGCTGGCCGCGCGCAAGTACCGCGACAAGAAGTGCCACTTTGCCCACATCGCCTCAGCGCACTGCCGGCGAAGCGCGACGAACGAGGCCAGCGAGGATCACCTCTACATGGGGCGCGCACTCGCCACTTGGCTGAAGCAGCAGAACTTCAAAGGTGTCCAGCCCCGCTACAAGCAGAAGGGCCAAGCGCTGCGTGAGCGGGTCGATGTGTTGTACACCCTTGGCCGACAGCCACGGCTGCTCCGCGTTCAGCTCGCCGTCAAGTCCAAGGCGTTGTGGGAGGCGGACGACTCCCGCCTCCGGAGCGAATGGGCAGGCATCGAGTGGCTCTTCGGTCCGGACAGCATGCTGGCCAACTGGCAGGTGGACCGGCAGGGGCACGCCCTTCGCATCCGATGCCGACCGTCCGGAGCCACACGCATTGTGGAGATCGGAACCCAGTATCCCGACACCCCGGTCGAATGGGTTCCCCTTCCGCCTGCCGTCTGACCTCGTTCGGCATCCAGACTCCGGGTCTCGCTCTCACCCCCGGTGGCCTCGTCCAGCGGGGCAAGGAACCCCGTGGTTCCGCCGCCCCGCGCGGGCGGACCGGCGCCCGCGTGCCGACCGATCCGCTGATACCCGAGAGACAGCAGGCAGGATCCACGGAATCGGCAGGCCGGAGAGGACCGGGGCGCGACCTGCTTCTCGAGCCCGCCCGGGATGGCAGCCAGGACGGAGAATCGCTCTCGGCGTCCAGCCGACGGCACCGCGCTCGAACGGTCTTCGGTGATGGAGCTGCGGCGGCCCCGTGCCAAACCGTGGAGCCGACGGCACCGGTCCTCGCCGCTCCCCACCCCCACCTCACAGCCGTCACGCCGGCGCAGCTGCTTTCCCGGGACGACGAGCGGACCGGCAGGCGGTTGGTGCGGCTCCTCGACCACCTCGATCTCGTGGGCGACCACCTCCACCTGGATCAGCTCCAGTCGGTGCTCTGCGAGGCAGGGACCTGTGTGTCGGCGATGTGGAGCCCACCGACCTCCGACCTCACATCACGTATGGCCCGCTGGCGGGCCCATGCGAATCTGCTCATCGCGCGGCCGAGCTTCCGCGAGATCCAGGCGTGTGCCGACCTGATCAGACCTACCTTTCGCATGGCAGCACGCGTTTCCCGACCGCTCACATGGATGGATCTCGGCAGTCGGCTCGACGACCGTCTGCCCGGGCTCCACCCGGATGACAAAGTGTCCGTCCTGGTCGAGACAGACCGCATGACTCCGCACAGCAGGCCGCCTCTCTCGGCTCTTGTCGCGGCCCGGGCGAATCGTGTCCACCCTCTGTACGCCCACGTCTTGGACCACTTGGACCGCCCGGTGCCGTCCGCGCAGGCGGCCCAGGCCCGGTGGCTCGTTGATGTACGGAGCCACAGGCTTTCCGCGAGCGGCGACTTTCTGGTCACGCGCGTCTGATCCGGGACTTCGCCGTACTGAAGAGCCGTGCACGTGCCTGGGGCCGGAGTCGGGGTACTGACCCCGGCCCGGCCCCGCAGCAACGATCGCGCGGGTCAGTCGTGAGCGACGGAACTCACGAACCTCGCCCATTCGTCATGCCCGACGGAGAAGTGTGGGCGTGCTACATCCTTGGAGTCACGTACGCAGACTGCCTGTTCGGCTACTGCGATCTCGATGCAGTTGTCGCCCTCGGTTCCGCTGTAGCTGGACTTGTACCAGGCCAGCTCGCTGCTGTCAGTCATAGCGCTCCTCTGATCTGCTTCAGCAGGCCCAGGGAGTCCAGTGGGGTCAGGGCCTGTGAGCGGAGTGTTGCATATCGCTGGTGCAGAACGGCGGCCTCGGTCGGGTCCGCGATCAAGCGCCCGTTCTTCTGCCCCTCGGAGTAAGCGAGGCGCCTGCCGTCCGATGTCTCCGCGAGAGCCAACGGACCGTCCAGACCCGCATGGCACACGCTGTTGATCGGCATGATTTGCACCGATACGTTTCGGAGCTCGGCGAAGTCAAGGATGATGTCGAGTTGCCCTTGAGTGACCTCTGTTCCGCCGAGACGACGCCTGACGATGTGCTCCTCCATTACGAAACTGAACGATGTGTTGGGGCGCTCGCGGATGAGTTGCTGACGCTCCATGCGAGCTGTCACTTGGGCTTCCATCTGCTCGTCCGACTGCGGCGGAATGCTGTTGTCGAATGCAGCCCGCGCATACCCCTCCGATTGCAACAATCCCGGCACCAGCCTGCACTCGTACGTGCACAGGCTCACCGCCACCTTCTCCAGCCGCGCCCACCTGCGGAACCACGCAGCCAACCCCGGCTCGCCCCGAGTCAGATGGGTCGACGCCTTCCGCAGCGCGCCCGTGTTCCCCAGTGCCTGTTCCGCGCGCTCCACGAAAGCGTCGTCCGGCATGCGGCGCCCCAACTCCACCGACTCCACGGTGTGTTTGGAGAACCTGACCTGCTCGCCGAAGTCGGACCGGCTGAGTCCCGCGTGTACACGCAGAGCCTGGACGACGGCCCCGAAGGTGCGCAGGCTGTCCGAGGGGTCGGGTTCCCGCTCGTATTCGCCCAGCGTCACGTCTGCTTCGTCGGTCGTCATACGCGGCCACCTCCAGGTGCATGCACGTGATCTCTCCGCGCTCAACTCGCCCATAGTGAGACATCAAGTCGCGCGTCGTCCGCTGAGCGTGTCCGTACGCTCACTGACCGTACGTGCCCCGGCGGCTTGCGTGCAGTCCGGGGCGGACGGCGAACATGCCCAGGATTCGCGGTCTCAGACGATCAGCGAACTCGCTGCCCGGACACCTCCCCGAGCGGGAACCGTCCGGTACCGGCGAAATGGACCCGGCCCGGCCCGACGTGACGTTCGTCCGTACAACGTTCCGCGCTGTGCCCCCGCTCTCCGTACTCCTGTCTGCCGTACGGGAAAAGTGCCTGGTCGGAGTCGCCTTACGGGGAAATCATGACGGGGTGAATCCATCGAACCAACTGGCGGAACCATCCCGTCCGGCAACCGAGTTCACGCTGCGGCTCAGCAGCACCCGCCGCGGTGCACGACTCGCCCGTACACTCGCCGTTCAGCAACTGACCGAGTGGCGCGGAGTCCCACACGATTCGGCCGCCGCGCAGGCCGTCGCTCTTGTCACGGCAGAGCTCGCGTCCAACGCGATCACCCATGGGCGTCTGCAGGGACGCGACTTCCGGCTGACGCTGCGGTTGTTGCCCGAGGCCGTCCGTATCGAGGTGACCGACACCCGTCCCGAACGCCTCCTCCCGGCTACAGCTCCGAAGCCCTGCGATCCGGTTGACGAGACCGGGCGCGGTCTGCTGCTCGTCGAGGCGTACGCGAGCCGCTGGGGATGCGCGGTTCTCGATGCCTGTACCAAGTGCGTGTGGGCCGAAGTGCTCTGCTGAGGGCGCATGCAGGGGGCCGTGCTTGCCCACATCCGGCCGGTTCAGGGGGACTTGAGCATGCCGCGGAGCTCGGCGACGAGACCGCGTACATCACGTTCGGCGACGGGTGTGGTGACGTGGCCGGTCATCGCGGCCGGGGGCGTGTCCGGCCCCGAAGCTGGTCGGCGGCAGGCGCGGCAGAGGCCGTCGGGGAGTGCTTCCGGGCGGCCGGGGACACCGCACTGGGTGCACTCCATCATCACGCGGGGGGTATGAGCGGCGGGGGCGGCAGTGGCGGGCAGGCGAGGTGGCATCTTGTCGCGGAGCCTGCGGCGGACGAAGCCCAGCGGTGAGTTGACCTCGTCAGGCAGTCCGGCGACGAGGGACCGGACGAGGTAGTCCGGGGTCACGCCCCGCGCCAGCCAGTCCGCGGCCAGCTCCTCCAACACCGTGCAGTCGGCTGCGGAGAGGGCCAGGCGCGGTTCTGTGCGGCCGAGTTGGGCCAGTGCCAGATAGGCGGGGGAGGGGCGCTCCGGGCTCAGGGCCGAGGAGGGCGCCGGGGACGGTGTGGGTGTCGGCTGTGTCTGCGGGGGAGTGGCACTCCGTTGCTGCGGTACGACGGCCGGGACGCGGACGGGCTGGAGAGATGCGGCCGGGACGGGCGACGGGGGCGGGGGCGGAGCATCGACGGCGGTCGGCGGTGCGGGCTGCGGCGCGTCGCTTCGTACGGGCTCCGAAGCAGGTTTCGGAGGTGGGGTCTCGTCCGGGGCCCAGGGCGGCGGTGGGGGCGTGGCCGCTGCCTCGGCCGCGAGCTCCTGGATCTCCGCCGGGACGATGTCCTGGCCCGCTTCGGCCGCGAGGTAGGCGGCCCACCACTCGTTGTCGTGTGCGGCGCGGGTCCAGAAGGCCCGGAAGACCCAGCGGACCTGCTTGTTCTTCCCGACCCGGCGCCGTACGCGACGCAGATGACCGGCCACCGACAGGGCGGTCAGGGCGGTGCCGACAGCCTGCTGACCGTAGAGCGGGAGCTGCTTCGCGAGCGTCTTCACGCTCATCGCGGCGCCTTCGGGCAGGCGGTCGATGAATCCGGCGATGTGGCCCTCCCGAGCGGGCAGCAGCGCGAAGTCATCGGCGCAGGGAGGGCGTTGGTCCGGCACGGATCGCTTGCCGTAGCCGAGCTTGGCCATCGGGTACGGGGGCGAGGATGCGGGCGTGGGCAGGGCGGCGCTAAGGTTCTCGGTAGCCACGAGATCGCTTCTTTCGATCTTGGGGTGAGACCCCGGCATGGTGCTTGTTACACCGCGTCGGGGTCGTTTTGTTGTGTCGGCACCGTAAGCAGGTGTGACGACGCGTCGCAAGCTGGTCACGATTAGTCGTACTTGCTCGCCGTTACGGGGCGGGGAGGTCAGGGGGGTTTCCCACCCCCCTATGACCCGCTGGTCAAAGAAGGCGCTCGGATCCCGGCGCCCGGGTCTCGCCGCTCGTGTCCCGGCGCCCGGATCCCGAAGCTCAGGACTCGGCCGAAGACCCTGGTGCGTACCCACGAAAGAGTGAGGAGGGCGGTGCGGTAACTCGGTCTCGACACCCGGGTTTCGAGCCCCGAGTTTCGAGCCCCGGCACATGGCGGCACGACACACCCCTCCGCCCCGTACCTATGGCTGTTCACCCCATGGGAAGGTTCCCCGCGCCGCTCTACCGTGGCGGACTCGAACCACCGAGCCTGCCCAACCCCCGGACGGGAGAGCCGCGATGCGCAGAGCAACGAGCACCTTGCTCGGCATGCTCCTCACACTGCTGAGCCTTGGAGCAGCCACCACACCGGCCCACGCCGCCCCACCCGGCTACCTCACCCTCGAAGCCACCTACACCACCGTCGCCAACGGCTGGGACCGCGTCGACCGCTACCTCGACACCACCAGCGGTTTCCATTCCGAGCAGTACCCCCCGGACGGCCGTGGCGACCAGGACGGTCAGCGACGTACCTTCTTCGGCGGCGTCAAGCAGCCCTATTCCGGCCGCTTCCTCCTCTACTCCGCCCCCGGCTGGAACAGCGGAAGTCACCAGACTCCGGTCCTCCTCGTCCACGGCGCCAACGACAACGCCGACCGCGCCTGGGCCAACCCCGGCGAAGCCGGTGGTTACGGCTGCGGGGCCCTGTCCTGCCCCAGCACCGGACTCATGCAGTACCTCGCCGCCCGCGGCTACCGCGTCTTCGCTGTCAACTTCGCCCACAAGCAGGGCGACAACCTGATGCAGGCCCAGCAGGTCGGCGACGCCATCGCCGTCATCAAGGACCGGCTCGGCGTCAGCCAGGTGGACCTCGTCGGCTGGAGCAAGGGGGAGATGTCCACCCGGGCCTACGTCTCCTCGGTGCGTCCCACCTGGGGACGCCCCTACGCCGGAGACGTACGCCGCCTCCTCACCCTCGGCGGCCCCAACGGCGGCTACGACTACCCCTACGCCCACGGCTGGGCCCACGACTTCAGTATCTGGCCCCAGTGCGGCGGCAGCGTCAACGCCCCCTCGCCCCACCTCTACATGACCTGCTACGGCACCTACACCGCCCATCCCGAATTCGCCTTCGCCCCCACCAACGGCTATGACGTCTATCCCGGACAACGCCAGATGCTCGCCCGCTGGGACGCCACCTACGGCATCGACATGACCCAACAGGACTGGTACACCACCTACCACGGTGGCCAGGGGTTCTACACCTCCGGCAGCGGCATCCAGACCGCAATCGACGCCGGCTCCCTGATCACCCCCCTCCACAAGGCAGGCATCCCCGGCTCCGTCGCCACCTACCTCCTCGCCGGAGGATCCCCCGGTGTCCTCGGCATCTACAACGAGAACCGCGGCCCCAGCGACGGCGTGGTCTTCGTCGACAGTGCCCTCGACCGCACCGGCATCGCCAACGTTGCCGACACCGCCCTCATCACCACCGCCAACCACCTCCAACTCGGCTGGCACTCCTCCGCAAGCGCCCAGATCGCCGCCTGGCTCGGCTGACCCTGCCACTCCCAAGGACGGACCATGACCTCGCCCGCACTCCTCCCCGGCATCCACGCTCGACGGATCACCACCCCCCGGCTGACCCTCAACCTCCTCGAACTCCCCGACCGGACCGGCGAACCCGTCCTCTTCGTCCACGGCAACGTCTCCGCCGCCACCTTCTGGCAGCAGGCCATGCTCGACCTTCCCCACGCCTACCGCCCCCTCGCCGTCGACCTCCGCGGTTTCGGCGACACCGACTCCCTCCCCGTCGACGCCACCCGCGGCGTCCGGGACTACAGCGACGACCTCACCGCCCTTTGCGACACCCTCGCCCTCGACCGCGTCCACCTCGTCGGCTGGAGCATGGGCGGCGGCATCGCCCTCCAGCACCTCCGCGATCACCCCGCTGCCGTCCGCAGCCTCACCCTCGTCAACCCCGTTTCCCCGTACGGCTTCGGTGGCACCCACGGCCCCGACGGCCGACTCAACCACCCCGACGGCGCCGGCTCCGGCGCAGGCACCGTCAACCCCGAATTCGTCCAGCGCCTCAAAGACGGCGACCACAGCGAGGACTCACCACTCTCCCCCCGCGCCGTCCTCGCCTCCAGCTACGTCAAACCGCCGCTCCGCCCCGCACTTGAGGACGCCTTCGTCGACGCGATGCTCTCCACCCGCACGGGAGAAGAGCACTACCCCGGCGACACCCGCCCCAGCGACCACTGGCCCGGCACCGCACCCGGCCCCCGAGGCGTCCTCAACGCCATGGCTCCCACCCACTTCCGCATCGACGACCTGCACCGGATCGACCCCAAACCGCCCATCGGCTGGATCCGCGGCACCGACGACGTCATCGTCTCCGACACCTCGCTCTTCGACCTCGCCCACCTCGGTGCACTCGGCGCCGTCCCCGGCTGGTCCGGCGCCACGCGCTGCCCCGCCCAGCCCATGGTCGCCCAGACCCGTCACGCACTCGATCACTACGCCGCCACGGGCGGCCCCGTCCGCGAAACCGCCATCCCGGACGCCGGCCACGCCGTCCACATCGACAAACCCAAGGAGTTCACCGCGGCCCTCCTCGACACCCTCACCGCGGGTCGGTGAAGCCACAGACCGTGGTTGACGCTCCCCGTCGTCGACCGAACCCACTGACGCCCGCGGCCCCGGCCGGCGACTGACCGCAACCTCACCCTGTCCGAGGACCCGCGACAGGATGTGCAGGGGGACGGTGGTTGTCCCGGCCTCGTGATCGGGCAGTGGGAGCGGCGTCACCGAAGAGCGACTCGGAGTTCCAGGTCGAATTGAGCAGGATCAGTTGCTGACCGGTCCGCACACCCAGTGCACGGCGGAAGCGCTCGCGACAGGGCCGGGCGGCGAGTATCCGGTCGAAGCAGGGGTCCCCGGCGAGTACGGCGGTAGGTGCCGTCCAGGGACAGGCGATGCGCGACCGTTCGTACTGCTCGGGATGGGAGAGGACGAGCGCGTCCGCCGCTGCTGTCGCCGGTGGACCGATTACGGTTCAATAGTGATCGCCCGGTCCCGTGGAACCGCGATCTCCACCGGGCCCGAAGGCCGCCGGCATGCTCCGCGACCGCGGCCGTACGACAGGACAGGCAGGGCCGGTGTGATGCGGATGTTCTTCGCGCCCGAGGAAACCGAGGAATACGAGGCTGCGCGTTCGCTGCTGATCCACCGCATGGGGCAGTGGGCCCGCGAGCGGGGCGAGAGCATGGACCCCTTCGTCGTCGAGACAGCGCTCGATTATCGCCATCGAGGTACCTGCGACGGGCGGCTCGGCCTGTGGGAACCCCGGCACATCGAGGAGTATCTGCTGGACTGGCTGCCGCGCACGGTCACCGTGTTGCCCGGCGAAGAGCCGGCGGATGCGCCCGGCACGCTCGCGGTCCTGCTGCGCTACCTCGACGCGATGGGCCTCAGCGACCCGCGCGGGGCCTCGCAGGCCGAAAACCTTGCTGCGATCGAGAACCTCGTACCGCGGTACGTCCCCGCCATGGCTGACCGCGGTCGCTGGGGAATGGCGAAGTTCTGGGCGGTCACCGCAGCCGAGCAAGGCGTCGACATCCAGGATCCGGCGGCGCTCGAGCACTTCGTGGAGCAAGCTCAGCGAGACAAGGTGCCGTACGACCGGGACGTACTGGACCAGGTGATGCGGAACCATCTGACGCGCGGCCCGGCAGCCGTGACACGCGCCGAACCGCAGCTGCCGGTCCTGCTGCCCGGGGAGAAGGAGCTGCGCGCACGCGCCGACACGTCCCGCGCGCTGCGGTGGATGCGGGGGATCGCCGACTGGGCGGGCCGTGAGGGGCGCGTGCTCACCGCGACGGGCAGCCTGCGCATGGCAGACGCGCGAGCCCTCGTCGCCGAGCTGGGGACAGGCGACGCGGTGGAAACGGTGCGCTCCTCCACGCAGCTGCCGCGCCTGGCGCTTGCGGTCGAGTGGGCGAAGAAGGCGCGGCTGGTACGGGTGGCCAAGGGGCGCCTGTACGCGGTCGCCAAGGCGCAGCCCCTGATGAAAGACCCGCTCGGGCTGTGGCGGCATGCCTTCGAGACCTTCTCCGAGCTGCGCGGGCCGCTCCTGGGCGCCCGTAGCGGCCGACACGTCGAGTCGATGCTCTTCGACAGCTTCGAGGATGCCGTGAAGGATGTCCTCAATGCCCTCTACAGCCTGCCGCACGCCATGCCCTGGCCCCGGCTGCGCGACTCGCTGCACCTGCGCTATCGCGCCGAGTACGACCTGACCGGGCGCTATGCCTGGCAGATGGAGCTCGGACACGCGGACCGTGATCTGCGCACCGTGCTGGACGCGCTGGAGGACCTGGGTGCGATCAGGCGGTACGAGGGCATGGCCGACCCGGTCTTCCTCGACATACCGCTCGAGGAGCACGCGCTGCCGCCCGCCGGGATGCCGCCGGAGCTCGCCGAGCTCTTCGGTGCCGTCGCCGGTGGACAGGGGGAGAGCGAGGAGGCCGAAGAGAGGCGTGAGAAACAGCGGGCGGAACTGGTCGGCGGACCCGTCGAGTTGATCCGTCTCACCGCCCTCGGCCACGACTCCGTACGCCGTCGGCTGCTTGCCGAGGGGCGTGATGCCCCGCTCATCGGTGAACTCGCCCACGCCCCCGCCGCCGGTCTCCTCGGCGTCATCGCCGAGCACTACGACCCGGACGCCGCCCGCACCGAACTCGCTGCCTGGACCGCCGCCCAGGAGAGCCCTGCCGAGGCGCTGGAGAAGCTGACCGACGCGGTGCGCACCTGCCCGTTCCGCACCCGCGCCGAAGCCATGCTCGACGCTCTCGTCGAGGCGTACCCGGATGGCGAGGCCGTGCTGCGCGGCCTGCGCGGCGACCCGCTCCTCGCCCCCACCGTCCTGAGTGTCCTGGTACGCCGGGAGGTCCTCGGTGCCGAGGACCTCACCGAGCCCGAGAGCCTCCTCATGGTCGCCGAGAGTCTGCTCCAGCTTCTGGAGACGGCGGGCCCCGAAGGCTTCCTCAGCATCCTGGGAGGCCAGGAGCTCTCTGTCCATAAGGCTCTTGAGGCCGCTCTCGGATCCGGTCACCCCGACCGGGCGGGCCTGGCAGACCTGAGGACGGTCGCCGAGCAGGCCCGGCGGCAGCCGGTCGTGCGTCTCGGCCGCAGCCATCAGCGGCGCCGGCCGGGCGCCGGCGGCAAGGGCAGGGGCAGGGGCGGCAAGCGGCGGCGGTGACGCCGCACGCGGTCAGGGCCGCCGCGGTCCGGGTGACGCCGCCCTCGGCGAAGCCGCCGAACGCGCCGGCGGACATCGCGCGAGGGGCTTGTCAATGCACCTGGCACCGGGCCGACGGTCTCGAAGAAGCATCGCGGAGGCGGGCAGCGGAAGGGCAGGGTGACGGCTCGCGCCCGCTCGCGGGACCGTCCTGTTCGGGTAATCGGTCTTCGGAGATCGTCCGGCAGTCGCCCTTCTCAAGCGGTAATCCTCAAGTTACTTCGGGTATAGGTGAGTTGGGTGTGCGCCATGTCGCAGCATCACCGCATCGGGGGTTGCAGTGAGGGAACCGAGAACAGTTGAGGTTGTCGGCGTGGGGGCGCTAAACGTGGACTACATCGCCTCCGCGTCCCGGTTGTCGCAGCTCATGGCGGAACAGGTGCAGGAGTCGGTGGCCCGCTTCGAATGGAACACCGAGGGGCCGGTGGACCAGGCGTCCGTCGCCAAGGCCATCGAGCGCCTCGGAGGGACCTCGCTCGATGCCTCGCTCGGCGGCTCCGCATGGCTGACCATCTTCACGCTCGCGCAGCTGCGTCTCGACGTGCGGCTGGGATATATAGGTGTGGTGGGCCGGATCGAGACACCTGGGCTGTCCTTTCTGGGGCAGATGGACCGGCTCGGCATCGACCGCACCATGGTCACCCGTCGCCCTGATCTTCTTTGCGGTGTCTGTCTGTCCTACCTGGACGATGTGGAACGGGTCCTGCTCACACACCCTGGAGCGAACTTTGCGATGGCCGACCATCTGCGCTCCCGGGCCGACGCGATCGCCGCCTACGTTTCGGCTGCCCGCATCGTGCACGTCACCTCGTTCCTGGACGAGGAGACGCCACCGATTCTCTTGGATGTCCTGCGCGACGCGAAAGAACGCAATCCAGCTCTGTTGGTGAGCTTCGACCCGGGCTTCGACTGGGCCAAGCACCCCACCCGCGCCATTGAGGGCATCCTTGCCCTGTCGGACCTCATCTTCGTCAATCACCGTGAGTTCAAGGCACTCGCCGACTACACCGTGGGGGAGCCGGACGAGGTCCTGGCCGCCCGGCTCGTGGAACGGATCGTCCCGACTGCCACGGTGTTCGTGACCAAGCGCTACGACGCGGTGGATGTTTTCCGCGCATCGGCCACCGGGGTACGGGCACGCCGCTTCCAGCTGCGCCGACCGCTCCGCGAGATCAGCGTGGAGGACGCGACCGGAGCCGGTGATGTGTTCTCGGCGTCTGTGCTGGCAGCCCGCGTCTCCCGACCCCTTCAGGTGGAACTGGGGGCCAGGCTCGGCCTCGGAGTCGTGAGACGCCGCACCGGGCGGGAAGCTGCGACCAGCGCGCCCGCGGAGGCGTCCCTGGTCCCGGCCCCGGAAGACCTGACCGGGCCCGGAAGCCGCCCGAGTGCGGTGCTGGTCGCCCATGAGGGCGAGAGCGGATGGACGAAGTTGGACAGGTTCCTGACCGAGGACCTGGATCTTCCCGTACGCGGGATAGATCTGTCCGCGCCTTCCGCGGCAGAACCGGGGGAGACCCGTCCCCGCAGACGTGGCCCCGTGACGGAGGCGCAACTCGCGAGCTGCGGGTTCGCCGTATGCGTACTGGGGGCCACCCGCACCATGGCAGGCGGGTCGCGCCGCGCCGGGGAGACCGTCGTCCATCAGGTGGGAATCTTCCAGGGTTTTTACGGATTCGGCCGGGTCGCGATTCTGGCCGAGGAGGGGTGTGAGGCACCCTCGAACATCGCCGGCCTGATCCGGCTGGACTTTCCTTCCGGACGAATCGAGTCCGTCTTCTGGGAGTTGGAGCGCATGCTGGAGAGGGAAGGGTTTCTGCATGGGAGAAGACCAGGTGAGCAGTGACTCGCACCGTCAGGCCCCGCGCACCGGCTTCGCCCGGGACGTGGTCGGCATCGGCGCCCTCAACCTCGACTACATCATCCCCGCCGACCATCGCCCCCGCGGCGACCGTCAGCGTCTCAGCACCCGCATCGGGGACCTTCTGGATCCCGGACAGGTGGTGCCGGAATGGGGCACCGAGGCCGCGGTGGACGAGCAGACCGTGTACGCCGCCCTCGAAGCCGCCGATGCCGAGGTACTGCAGACGTCACTCGGCGGCTCAGCCTACAATGCGCTCCATACGCTCGCCGGGCTCCAACTCGACCTGCGTCTGGGATACATCGGTGTCGCAGGGCGCGTACCGGGCCCGGGACTCACGGCGGCGCAGCAGCTGAGCGCCGACGCAATCGACAGCCGGTACGTCTTCCAGAATCCGGACCGGCTGTGCGGCGTCTGCTTCTCCTTCACCGAGGACGGCGAACGGACGCTGCTGACCCACCCGGGCGCGAACACGGGCATGGGCGACTACCTGGCACGCCACTTCGATGAGCTGGTGGCGTATTTGGCAGATACCCACGTCGTCCACGTCACCAGCTTCTTCGATCCCGACACTCCGGGCCGGCTGCTCGCCCTGCTTGCCGAGGTGAAGCGCGTCAACCCGGCCACGCTCATCTGCGTCGACCCCGGTCACGTATGGAGTCAGAAGGCCTCAGGGGCCGTAGGTGGCATCATCGCCCTGGCGGACTATCTGCTCCTCAACCACCGCGAGTTCCAGGAACTCGGAGGCGCGCACCGCACCATCGACCCCTCGGGGCCTCCTGGTACCGCCGATTCAGACGATCGGTCCCAATCCGCCCCTGCGGGCGATTTCGACGAGCAGAACGCAGCCCGAGTGCTGGACCTGCTCGCCAACGACCGGTCCCAGCTTGTCGTCAAGCGCCGCTCCGGCATTCATGCATGGCAGCGCGACGGAAGCAAGATTCTCGGCGACTTCTACCCCCAGCTCGTACTGACGGACAATCAGATCGAGGACGACACCGGAGCCGGTGACGTCTTCGCCGCCGGCCTGCTCGCCGTGATGACGGGTGAACGGCTCCAGACCGAGCTCGGCTGTCTGCTGGGCATGACGCTGGCCAGGCACAAGCTCCGCTACGTCGGCAGTCACGGCCACGCCCAACTTGCACAGGTCACCAAGGACTTCATTCGGTCCCTCGACCATGCGCGGCGATCCACGGCAGCACCGGAGGGTGTCTTCATCGCCCACGGCCGCAATCCTGACTGGCTAGCGGTCAAGGCTTTCGTGGAACAGCGCTTCGGCCTGCCCGTCTACTCCTTCGAGTCCAACTCCTGGGGCAGCCGTCCGGTGACCGAGGCCCTTCAGGACTACCTGCAGCGCTGCACCTTCGCGATCTGTGTGCTCACCGCCGAGGACACCACCGATGAAGGCCACCGAGTTGCTCGCCAGAACGTCATTCATGAGATCGGCCTTTTCCAGGGGCGCCACGGATTCGATCGCGTCCTCGTTCTGGCCGAAGACGGCTGCGCCACCCTTCCCGAAACCGCCGACGCACGTACCGCGACCTTTCCACGCCACGCCATCGACAAGGCATTCTGGTCAGTGGACCAGGCCCTGCGCCGCTCCGGATTCTCGCGCCCCTGACGTCCGAACGGTCTCAGGATTCAGTGGGACAGAGAGAATACGGCCGGGCGGGGCGGAATATGGCCGGACCGGGCTTCTGCGTATAGCCGTCGGCGACCTCCAGCGCGTCCAGGGTGTGACGTTCGCCCCGGTTGGCGTTGTGCAGACAGCAGTCGGCGTCGCCGGGTTCGAGGCCGTACACCGGCGGCATGAACGGCTTGCCGACGTAGCAGGGCTGGGAGTTGTTGTAGCCGCCCTCGTTCCAGTCGGTGTTGTTGGCGACGTACACCGCTGTCCTCCTGCCAGGTCCGGCTCCGGATATCGGTTCTGTAGAGGCCGAGGCGCAGCGGCTTCCATCGCTCAGGTGAATGTCAACAGACTGAAGCTCCGAAGGAGTTCACCCCCTCTTGTGATCAAACATGCGCCACTGTCCGCCTCTTGTTGTCATAAAAGTGGCAGGTGAGGTCGTGATTGGCAGCTAAAGCTTCACGGAACATCCCTATAGTGGTCCCGCGTTGACCGTGGGTCCGTAACACCAAACCGCCGCCACAGGAGTCAGTTCGATGACGCGCCCCTCTTCCGCCGTGCCTGCGCCGCCCGAGCCCGACGCAACTCCCGGCGGGGGATGCGCCCTGGGGCACGGCCCGGCCGCAGTGCCGCTCAGCGGTCCCGAGTTCCACACCGACCCCCAGATCCTCTACCGCACCATGCGGCGCGACCACGGACCCGTGGTGCCCGTCGAGCTGCCCGGAGGGTTTCCGGCCTGGCTGGTCATTGGCTACCGGGAACTCCACCAGGTCACCAGCGACGGCCAGTTGTTCCCCCGGGACGTCGGGCTGTGGAACCAATGGGAGCACATTCCCGAGGACTGGCCGCTGCTCCCGATGGTCGGGCGACCCATGCCGTCGATCTACTTCACCGCGGGCGCCGAGCACCGCCGCCATGCCGAGATGGTGGGGCCGGCCCTGGAAGGTGCGGATCCGTTCGAAATCCGCCGCCACTGCGAGGAGTTGGCCGACCGGCTCATCGATGATCTCTGCACACGCGGAAGCGCCGAACTGGTCGCCGAGTTCGCCGAGCCACTGCCCGTGCTGGTCCTCGCCAGGCTCATCGGCTTCCCGGACGCGGAAGGCGCGGACATCGCCCGGGTGCTGAAGGAGCTGGCCGACGGCGGTCCCGGGGCGCAGAGCGCGTATGCGCGGTTCGGGGAGCACATGCAGCGGCTGGTGGCGGCCAAGCGGGCGGTGCCCGGGGACGACGTGACCACGCGGATGATGGCCCATCACGAGCCGTTCACCGATGAGGAGTACGCCCTCGACCTGATGGCCGTCACGGCTGCCGGGCATCTGCCCACAGCCGACTGGATCAGTAACTCCCTGCGGCTGATGCTCACCGACGACCAGTTCGCCGACTCCCTCTTCGGCGGCCGGCACAGCATCGGCGAGGCGATGAACGAGGTTCTCTGGGAGGAGAGTCCGACCTCGATCCTCGCCGGCCGCTGGGCGGCCCGGGACACCCGGCTCGCCGGCCGGGACATCAAGGCCGGAGACATGCTGCTTCTCGGCCTGGGAGCGGCCAACTCCGATCCGCATGTGCGCCAGCATCTCTCCACCGGCTACCCCTCCGGCCAGCGCGGCAACAGTGCGCACCTCGCGTTCAGCCACGGGGAGTACCGCTGCCCGTTCCCCGCTCAGGAAATCGCCGAGATCACCGCCCGTACCGGAATCGAGGTGCTCCTGGACCGGCTGCCCGATCTCGCCCTGGCGGTTCCCGAGGAGACGCTTGTGCGGCGGCAGTCCGCCTTCCTGCGGGGGATGGAATCACTGCCGGTCCTGTTCACCCCCGTACATACGACAGGAGATGTCTCTTGAACTGCCCTCACGCCGCTGCCCCGCAGGCCGATTCCGCCTCGGTCGGCGGGACCGTCGTCATCGACCCCATGGTGCAGGACCTGGACGGTGAGACGGCGCGGCTGCGCGACGCCGGACCGCTCGCCAGGATCGAGCTGCTCGGCGTACCGGCCTGGACCGTCACCCGGCACGCCGAAGCCCGCCAGCTGCTCGTCGACAACCGTCTGGTGAAGGACCTCGACGCCTGGGGGCTCTGGCAGAGCGGAGCGGTGACGCATGCCTGGCCGCTGATCGGCATGATCGACGCCGGGCGTTCGATGTTCACCGTGGACGGCGCGGAGCACCGGCGGCTGCGCACGAAGACCTCCCAGGCCCTCACGCCACGTCGGCTCGAAGCGATACGGCCGGACATCGAGAGGTTCACCGAGGAGCTGCTGGACGCTCTGGCCGAGCAGGGCAAGGACGGTGTGGTCGACCTCAAGTCCGTGTTCGCGCAGCCGCTGCCGATGCGCGTGGTCGGCATGCTGATGGGCGTGGACGAAGCCGAGCACGCCATGCTGACGAAGAGGTACAAGGCCTTCTTCTCGATGCTCACTCCGCACGACGAACGGATGTCGCTGCTGGCCGAGTTGGACGTCTTCTACGCCGCGCTCGTCCGGGAGAGGACGGCACGGCCGAAGGACGATCTCACCAGTGCGCTCATCCTCGCCGAGGAAGGCGGGGACCCGCTCACCGAAGAAGAGGTGATCGGCAATCTCAAGGCGATGGTTGCGGCCGGGCACGAGACCACCATCGGGCTGATCCTCAACGCGGTACGGGCCCTGCTCGCCCACCCCGATCAGCTGCGCAAGGTCCTCGACGGCGAGATCTCGTGGGAGACAGTGATCGAGGAGACGCTGCGCTGGGACACTCCCACCACCCATCTTCTGATGCGGTTCGCCACCGAGGACATCCAGGTCGGCGACGAGGTGATCGCCAAGGGGGAGGGCGTTGTCATCTCCTACCGGGTCATCGGCCGTGACGTCGAGCAGCACGGACCGGACGCCGACGCCTTCGACATCACCCGACCGGCCCCGATCCGGCACATGACCTTCGGGCACGGCCCGCACATCTGCCCCGGGGCAGCCCTATCGCGGGTGGAGGCGGGCATCGCCCTTCCCGCACTGTTCGGGCGCTTTCCCCGGCTGTTGCTCGCCGTGCCGGACAAGGAGCTCCGCAAGCTGCCGGTGATGACGCAGAACGACTTGGAGTGCTTCCCGGTTCTGCTGCACGGCTGACCGCCGACCGGGCCGCCGCCACCCCTGCGGCGGTGGCCCGGTGCCGGGGTGGCTGCGGCCGGCCCTTCGGCCCCGGCCACCGTTACCGCGCCCGGACCGTCGCCATCACCTCGCGGTCCGGTTGCAGCGTCAGTGTCGGTACGGGGTTGACGGTGCCCGGATCCACGTCCAGTTCGAACCGGCGTGCCAGCACGGCCAGGATCAGCACCGCCTCGACCATCGCGAACCGGGTGCCGAGGCAGACCCGGGGACCGCCGCCGAACGGGAACCAGGCGTACTCCTCGATGTCGTCGCCCTCCTCGGGATCCCAGCGCTCGGGGCGGAACTCCTCCGGCTCCGGAAACCACCGTTCGTCACGGTGCGTCGCCCACTGACTGGTCCACACCCTCGTGCCCTGCGGTATCGGGACACCGCCGATCCGCGCCCCCTCCTTGGCGACGCCGGTGACCAGCCAGATCGTCGGGTAGAGACGCAGGGTCTCCTTGACCACCGACTGGGTGTACGTCAGCCGGGCATAGTCCTCGAACTCCGGCTCCCGGTCACCGAGTACCTCGACCAGTTCCTCGGTCAGCGCGGCGCGCACCCGCGGATTGCGGGACAGCAGATACCAGGCCCACACCAGAGTGGAGCTCGTCGTCTCGTGCCCGCCGATGTACAACGTGACGGTCTCGTCGCGGATCTCCTGGTCCGTCAGGTGCGCGCCGGTCTCGTCGACCGCGGTCAGCAGCCGGCTCAGCAGGTCGGGACGATCGTCCCCGCCGTCGCGGTGACGGGCGACGACCCGGCCCACCTCGGCGTCGATGACCGCGGCGGCCCTCCTGATCCTGGCCCGGCCCGGTGTCGGCACCCGGTCCGGCAGCAGCGCGCCGATTCCGGCGAACTCCTTGCCGATCTCCTGCTGCGCCACATCCATGGCCCGGCCCATCGTATCCGCGTCGGCGGGGGTGTCGACGCCGAAGATCGTACGGACCGCGATCCGCTGCGTCAGCGCCGCCATCTCCCGCTTGATGTCGATGCGTTCGCCGCCGGACCAGGTGTCCGCCAGCTCCACCGCACTGCCCGCCATCGTCGCCGCGTACGACCGGACCTGCTTGGGGCGCACGGAAGGCTGCACCAGCGACCGCTTCCGACGCCAGTCCGCGCCCCGGGCGACCACCACGCCGTTGCCCATCACCGTGCGGAACGCGATGCCGAGCGCCGGCTGGTCGAAGGTGCGTTCCGTCTCGGTGAGCAGCTCGCCTATGCACTCCGGATCGGCTATGTACACGCATGAGTGGGGGCCGAATCGCCAGCCGACCATGTCGCCGTGTGCGCGCAGCCGCTCGAAGAAGGCGAGGGGGTTCTTCGCGAACTGGCGCATGTTTCCGAGGAACGGCAGCCCCTTCGGGCCGGGCACGATCCTGTGGCCGCGCGGCTCGGCGTCTACGTCCGCGCCGGTCTCCGTGGACATGAAAGTCTCCGCTCCCTTGTGGCGCACCGCATCGGTGCGCAGCGACCTCACGTCAGCTGTATCGCATGCCGTGGCAGGTGTCATCGGCCTTGTGCGGTACGTGAGTTGTCGAGGGTAGCGGCTGCCGAGCCGTAAGGCGCACGGCACCGCCGGACGGGTCCGGAACCCGTCCGGCGGTGTGGTGGGCCGTGGTCCGGAATCCGTCCGGCGGTGTGGTGGGCCGTGGTCCGGAACCCGCCCCGCGGTGTGCGGGTCAGACGCCGGGCGGGACCCGGGAGGGGCGGCCGGTGCCGCGCGTGAGGGAGTAGCCGAAGACGGCCGCGAATGCCCCCAGGACTCCGCCGCAGACCGTCCACAGCCAGCGGTCGGTCCACCAGCCCGATACCCAGCCGTCCTCGGGCTCGCTGCCGAGCGCCACCTTGGCCGGCGCCGTGTCGTCACTCGTGGCCGGGGCGTCCGAGGCGTCCGAGGCCTGCTCGACCGAGGACGCGCCGGGGACCAGCGGCTGGGCGAGCATGCCGTCGACGTCCGCGGAGCCGCCCTTGTCGACCGACGTGACTTCGACCTCGGTCCGTACCGGCAGACCGAGGTCCGCCGAGGGCAGGTCGACGACCGTGAGACGTACGTAATAGCTGCCCGGCAGCGGGTCGTTGGCCCACGGCTCGGACCAGGCGCGGACGGTCCTCAGTACGCAGGTCAGCTCGACCGCCGACGCGTCGGCGGTCGCCTTCCCGGTCTGGCGGCCGTACATGCAGGCCTGTCGGCGCCGCAGCCCGTCGTACACATCGACCTGCCAGGTCGACGCGCCGTGCCGGGTGGCGCTCTCCGGCAGCGTGATCTGCGCCTTGACGGTGGTGCGTTGGCCCGCGTCGGCGGGGAACACCCAGTACAGGTAGTCACCCGTGGACGCCCCGGCGGTGGCGCGCTGGTTCTGCTGGATCGCCGTCGCCGTACGGAAGGTGGTGCCGGCCTCGGTGGGGCCGGACGCGCCGTCGGAGGCGCTCGGGCTCGGGCTCGCCGACGGGTCGTCGGCCGCGGCGGCGCCCGCCGAGGTCAGCAGGGCGAGGCCGGTCAGCAGCGCACCCGCGAGTACACGTCTCGTACGCGTCATCAGTTGGTCCTCCAGACGGCGATGCGCCAGCGCGAGATCCAGCCGGTCAGCAGTCCCGCGACCAGTCCGGTGAGAACCAGTACGCCGAGCAGCCACCAGCCGCGGCCGAGACCGAACGCGGCGACATCGGCCGCGTCGTCCGGGGCGTCCACGAGGTCCACGGTCAGCTCGACGGGCATGCCCGGCGTGGTCTTCACCGAGGCGGGAGCCGAGAAGGAGTTGCTCACCTGGAGGCATACGGTCTCGGCGGCGGGCTGGTCGCCGTTGTCCGTGCCGTCCTGCTCGGCCTTCGGGTAGCGCAGGCCGGAGGAGATCGCGTCGGTGCGGCCGGTGCCCGACTCCGAGCCCCGGACGATTTCCCGGCCGTGTACGGTCACCGCTCGCAGCAGCACCCCGTAGTCGTTGTTCACGGCACGGTCGGCGAAGACACTGACGGAGGCGCGCAGCTCCTGGCCGGGCAGTACGTCCACCCGGTACCAGCGGTGCTCGCCGAACTTCTCGCGGTCGGTGTACAGGCCCGGCTTGAGCTGGGGAGCCGAGTCGCAGCGGTTCGCGCCCTCGGTCGCCACGGGCGTGACGACGGGCTCGGCGGCCCGGTCGACCAACTGCTTTACCCGGCCGGAGAGTTCATCGGCGTGCTGGATGGCCGTGTAGGTGCCGCCGGTGGCCTCGGCGATGCAGGTCAGCTGCTCGCGGATCTTCGCGTTCGGCACCAGACCCAGCGTGTCGATGACGAGATGGATACCGCGGGCAGCGATGTCACGTGCCACCTCGCACGGATCCAGCGGGCCGCAGGTGTCCTCGCCGTCGCTGATGAGCACGATCCGGCGGGTGGAGTCGCCGCCTTCGAGGTCGTCGGCGGCGCCCAGCAGGGCCGGGCCGATCGGGGTCCAGCCGGTGGGGGCCAGGGTGGCGACGGCGGTCTTCGCCTCGGTGCGGTCCAGCGGGCCGACCGGGTAGAGCTGCTTGGTGTCCTTGCAGCCGACCTTCCGGTCATCGCCCGGGTAGTCGGCGCCGAGCGTCCGGATGCCGAGCTCCACCTGCTCGGGCACCGCGTCCAGGACCTCGTTGAACGCCTGCTTCGCCGCGGTCATCCGGGACTGGCCGTCGATGTCGCGGGTCCGCATGGAACCACTGACGTCGAGCACGAGCTCGACCTTGGGGGAGGCTTTGGTGGGGGTTTCACCGGCTGCGGCGGGGAGCGCCGAGCCGAGCCCGGCGGTCAGGGTGGCGAGCAGAATGCCCACCCCGACCGTCAGCCTTCTTCTTATGATCATCGCCGGATACTAGTGAAGATCGCTTCGCTTCCCCAAACCGGTGAGGGGAGGTCAGGCACCGCCCAACAAGGGGCCCGCGGCCCGCTCCAGCACCGAGCCGACCCGCTCCCAGGTGACCGAGTCCCTTTCGACGGCGTGCAGTTGGACATCCTCCTCGGTCCTCCACCCGGTGGCGATCTCGACCGGATCCCCGCCCGTCGCCGCCGCGGCGGCCAGCGCGGCCGCGCCCAGGGCCACCAGTTCGCCGCCGCCGGGCACGATCACCGGCCGGCCGGAGAGCCGCCGTACCGTCTCCACCCAGGTGCGCCCCTGGGCGCCGCCGCCGACCAGGCGCAGCGGCCGGGCGGCCACCTCGGGGTCGGCCGGGTCGAGTCCGCAGGCCGACAGGAGTTCGTCGAGCGCGCGCAGCACGGTGACGACCGCGCCTTCGTAGGCGGCGCCCAGAAGTTGCTGCGGGGTGGTGTCGTGCCGCAGCCCGGTGAGGAAGCCGGAGGCGTGCGGGAGGTCGGGGGTGCGTTCGCCGTCGAGATAGGGGAGGAGCACCGCCTCGCCGCCGGGGGCCGCGTCGTCGCGGTCCAGGCCGAGCAGTGCGGCGACCTTGTCCACGGCGAGCGTGCAGTTGAGGGTGCAGGCCAGTGGGAGGTACGTACCGTCCGTCGCGGCGAAGCCGGACAGTGCCGTCGACGCAGGCCGGGTCCGGGACGCGGCGAAGACCGTTCCCGAGGTGCCGAGGCTGAGCACGGGGTGGTCCAGCAGTCCGGCGCCGCCCAGCCCGAGGCCGACGGCGGCGCTCATGTTGTCCCCGGTTCCCGCGGCCACGGCGATCGCGGCGTCCAGGCCGAGCGTGTCGGCCGCCTCGTCGGTGAGCCGGCCGATGCGCGTCGCCCCGGTCTCGGCCACCTCGGGCAGCAACGCGGCGTCCAGACCGAGGAGTTCGAGCAGCTCGGGGTCGTACGCACCGGTCGCCGTGGAGTACCAGCCGGTGCCCGAGGCGTCACCGGGGTCGGTCACGGCGGCGCCGGCGAGGCGTTCGGTCAGGAAGTCGTGGGGGAGGCGGACGGCCGCGGCCGCGGCGGTGTTCTCCGGTTCGTGTTCCCGCAGCCACTGCCACTTCGACGCGGTGATGGAGGCCACCGGCACCGACCCGGTCCGCGCGGTCCAGGCCGTGGCCCCGCCCAGTGCCCCGGTGAGGGCGGCGGCCTGCGGCGCGGAGCGGGTGTCGTTCCACAGCATCGCCGGGCGCAGCGGACGCCCCGTCCGGTCGAGGACGACCAGACCGTGCTGCTGCCCGGCGACCGCGATTCCGGCCACCGCGGAGGCGGCGACGCCGGACTCCTTCAGCCCGGCGGCGACGGCGTCGCGCAGCGCCCGCCACCACACGTCCGGGTCGCTCTCGCGGGCGCCCGCCTCGCCGGTGACGACATGCGGTGCGCGGCCGACGGCCAGCAACCGGCCGGTCGTGGTGTCGACGAAGGCGGCTTTGGTGGACTGGGTGGAGCTGTCCACCCCGATGACGACGGTACGCGGCGGCATGGGTGACCTCATTCCTGTGCGCCACATCGTTTTGATCGTACGGTAAACAAATTACGCGATCACGCCCGCCGGGAACAGGGATTGCCGCCAATTCCCCTCGACGGGGGGTTACGTGTCCGGGGTGCCCGCGTGCATGATTAGTCATGACAGTAAACAAATAGGGTTCGGCCACCTCGACCGGTCATGGAACCCCACAGCGCTGAAGGCGGCCAGACGATGACGGAACGCTTCACACCCACCCCCGAGGACAAGTTCACCTTCGGACTGTGGACGGTGGGCTGGCAGGGGCGCGACCCCTTCGGCGACGCGACCCGGACCGCGCTCGACCCTGTCGACTCCGTGCGGCGGCTCGCGGAGCTCGGTGCGTACGGTGTGACCTTCCACGACGACGACCTGATCCCGTTCGGCTCGACGGACACCGAGCGCGAAGGGATCGTGAAGCGGTTCCGGCAGGCGCTGGACGCGGCCGGACTCGTCGTCCCCATGGCGACGACGAACCTCTTCACCCACCCGGTGTTCAAGGACGGCGCGTTCACCGCCAACGACCGGGACGTGCGCCGCTACGCACTGCGCAAGACCCTGCGCAACATCGACCTCGCCGTCGAGCTCGGCGCCACCACCTATGTGGCCTGGGGCGGTCGCGAGGGCTCCGAGTCCGGCGCCGCGAAGGACATCCGGGTCGCCCTCGACCGCATGAAGGAAGCCTTCGACCTGCTGGGCGACTACGTCACGGAGCAGGGGTACGACCTGAAGTTCGCCATCGAGCCCAAGCCGAACGAGCCGCGCGGTGACATCCTGCTGCCGACCATCGGTCACGCCCTCGCCTTCATCGAGCGCCTCGAACGTCCGGAACTGGTCGGCGTCAACCCCGAGACGGGGCACGAGCAGATGGCCGGGCTCAACTTCCCGCACGGCATCGCGCAGGCGCTCTGGGCGGGCAAGCTCTTCCACATCGACCTGAACGGCCAGTCCGGCATCAAGTACGACCAGGACCTGCGCTTCGGCGCGGGTGACCTGCGCCAGGCGTTCTGGCTCGTCGACCTGCTGGAGACGGCCGGTTACGCGGGGCCGCGGCACTTCGACTTCAAGCCGCCGCGCACCGAGGACTACGACGGTGTCTGGGCCTCGGCCGCGGGCTGCATGCGCAACTACCTGATCCTCAAGGAGCGCGCCGCCGCCTTCCGCGCCGACCCCGCAGTGCAGGAGGCACTGCGCACGTCCCGGCTCGACGAGCTGGCCCGCCCGACCGCCGAGGACGGCGTGGCCGGACTGCTGGCCGACCGGTCGGCGTTCGAGGAGTTCGACGTGAACGCGGCGGCGGAACGAGGAATGGCTTTCGAGGTCCTGGACCAGCTGGCGATGGACCACCTGCTCGGGATCCGCTGACCCCGGCCCGCAGCGACGCAAGGCCAGGGACGCGGGCCGGACACCGGATCGGACCGGGCGTCCGGCCCGCACCCGGTCGCGTGGTTCGGCGGGCTTCCTGTCCGCCCGGCCGCCCGGCCGCGTGCGTGTGGGTGAGCAGGCTGCGTGGCCGCCCGCGTGCGTGTGGGTGAGCAGGCTGCGTGGCCGCCCGCGTTCGCGTGGATGAGCAGGCTGCGTGGCCGCCCGCGTGCGTGTGGATCAGTGGGGCGCCCGGTCGCCCGCGTACGCCACCGGGTCGGCCAGTACCGCCGTCATCACCAGCGCCGCGGCGCCCCGCGCGGCGTCACCCGCGACGGAGGAGGCGCGCAGCCGGCCACTCCCCGGGGACCAGAGCCCGGACACCACGCGGCCGGTCAGCTCCTCGTCGGCGGGCGGGGACAGCCACGGCATCAGGTTCCGGTAGATCCCGCCGAGCACCACCGCGTCCGGGTCGAGCAGATTCACCGTCCCGGACAGCACCCGCCCCAGCATTCGGCCGGCCTCCGCGACAGCGGCCACCGCCCGCTCGTCCCCGGCCCGGACGCGCCGCTCGAGCTCGGCCACCCCGGCACCGCTGCCGGGCTCCTCGATCCCGGCGGCCCGCAGGAGCGCCGCCTGTCCCGCGTACTGCTCCAGGCAGCCACGCGAGCCGCACCGGCACTCCCGTCCCTCCGAGTCGACCACCACGTGCCCGATCTCCCCGGCGAACCCGTGCGCTCCGCGCAGCAGTTCACCGTCGATGACCAGGGCGCCGCCGACGCCGATCTCCCCCGTCAGGTAGAGGAAACTGCGGATCGGGCCGAGTCCGCCGAACCAGAGCTCGGCCAGCGCCGCCAGATTGGCCTCGTTCTCCGAACTCACCGGCAGCGCCTTGCGACCGGGGCGTTCGGCGGCGAGTGAAGTGGCGAAGAGCTCCCCGGCGGGAACCTGGTTCCAGCCCAGGTTGGGTGCCTGGCGCACCGCGCCGCCGGAGACCAGACCGGGAAGCGCGAGCGTCACCCCGACCGGGAACAGTTCCTGCTCACGGGCCGATTCCAGGGTGCGCGCCGCGATCCCGGCCGCCCGCGCCAGCACCTCCGCGGGCGGTGCGCCGCGGTTGTCCAGGTGCTCGGTGAGCCGTACCCGGCCGGTGCCCGCCAGATCGACGACGCACACCGACACGTAGTCGATGTTGACCTCCACGCCGAGCCCGGCGGGCCCCGTGCGCGCCACCTTGAGCGCGGTCCCGGGACGGCCCGCCTGCCCGCTGAACGTCTTGCCCGACTCGGTGAGGAATCCGATGTCGAGGAGCTGCTCGACGAGCGAGGACACCGCGGCCCGGGTCAGTCCCACCCGCGCGGCAACCCCGGCCCTGGTCGCTTCGCCCTCTGCCTCGTCACGGACGGCCCGGAGCACGAGGCTGAGGTTGCTCCGGCGCACGGTGTCCTTGTCGGCCTTGGGCCCCAGCGGTGCGAGGTTGCTCTTCATATTGGATCCGAGCCTATGCGATCCCCTGTGTGACTCCCCGTGCGATCCCCGCCGCAATGCCGCCCGCCCGCTCAGCCTGAGAGCGCGCAGCGGAATCCGCCGTGACCTGTCGTGCTGTCGGGGGTGTTGGAGGTGCGGGCGGCGACGCGGTAGCGGGTGCAGTAGGAGCCCGACGGCGTCGTGCTGGAACCGGCGAGCGGCACGCTGAAGGTGCACGGAACCCGGGGCGCGGCCGCCAGGGTGACGGTGCGCGCCACCGCCCGGGCGGCGACCGGTGCGCAGCGGATCACGCTGGACTTCCGGCTGCCGGACGGGACCGCGCTGGTCTCTGCGCAGGTGGAGGTCGCCGTTTCAAGACCGGGGCCGGCCCGTTCGCGGGGGAGGAATCCGCCGCGAACGGGCCGCCTACGCGTCCGCGTAGCTCTGCACGGGCCGCCAACAGATGTCGTACGCGAGCCGGCGCGCCGCCACGTCCGACGTGCGGTCCCGCACGATGAACGACATCTCGACCGCCTGCTGATGGTGGATCGACATGTCGCGGGCGAACCCGGCATCGACCGATGTGTCCGAGGGCGCGCCCGCCGACACGGCGGCAGCCGCGGAGCCCGTCGAGGACGAAGGCCGCAGGACCATCAGCGCGACCGGGCCCGGCGCCGGCAGCCAGCACCACCCCGCCCGTGCAGGCCGCGCCCGGCTCCGGGGATGAGGGGCGGGAGCCACGGATGTACGGAACAGGACCTCCGTTGCCGGAGTGGCGGGATAGTGTGCCCCGGTGACAACGCACTCGAACGTATCTGCGGGCTGGTATCCGGATCCGCACGGCGCGCCCCAGCTGCTGCGCTACTGGGACGGTTCCCAGTGGACCGAGCACACCAACCCGGCCGCCGGGCAGCAGCCCCAGGCCGCGGCCCAGGCGAGCCCCGCGCAGGCCCAGGCACCCGCGCAGGTGCCGCCGCAGCAGGCCGCCCCGCACCATCAGCAGGCCGCCCACCAGCAGGCGGCGGTCCCCTCCCCGCAGGGTGGGGTTCCCGGGCAGGGCGGTGCTCCCGGCGCCGGTTCGCTCTTCACCCAGCAGGTCCTGGTCGTGAACCAGAAGGCCAAGCTGATCGAGGTGACGAACGAGTACAGCGTCTTCGACCAGCACGGCAACACCATCGGCTCGGTCGTCGAGGTCGGCCAGAGCGCCCTGCGCAAGGTGCTGCGTTTCCTCACCAGCATCGACCAGTACCTGACCCACCGCCTGGAGATCCGGGACGCCTACGGCCAGCCGCAGCTCCTGCTGACCCGCCCGGCGAAGTTCATCAAGTCCAAGGTCATCGTGCAGCGTCCCGACGGGCAGCCGGTCGGCGAGATCGTCCAGCAGAACGCCATCGGCAAGATCAACTTCGCGATCATGGCCGACGGCCGGCAGATCGGCGCGATCAAGGCGGAGAACTGGCGTGCCTGGAACTTCGCGATCGTCGACCACAACGACGCCGAGATAGCCCGGATCACCAAGACCTGGGAAGGCCTCGCGAAGACGCTGTTCACCACGGCGGACAACTATGTGCTGCAGATCCACTACCAGTTGCCCGAGCCGCTGCTGAGTCTCGTCGTGGCCACGGCCCTGACGGTGGACACCGCCCTCAAGCAGGACGCCCGCGGCCTCGGCTGACGGACGGGCGCGCGCCTGGTGGGGGCGGGCGGGTACGCGTCTGATGGGGACGGGCGGGTACGCGTCTGACAGGGGACGGGCTTGGGTACCCGACTGATGGGCGGGTGCGCCCGTACCTCGTCATGTGCGCTCTCCCTGGCACGATCTTCCGCGCAAGGGAGGCGGACGGGGCAGGCGGACGGACCTGAAAGGGGTCCGCCACCGTGCGATGATGCGCCCATGCCGTACCTGGTGCCGCCCCTGATCCCGCCGGGACGCCTCGCGGACTCCGCCCAACCGGCTCTTGCCGTCACCGACGACCTGCTTCTGCGGCCATGGCGGTGCGAGGACGCACCGACAATCGTCGCCGCCTTCTCCGATCCGGCGATCCAGCACTGGCATCTGCGCCGGGCCGAAACCGAGGACGAGGCGCGCGACTGGATCGAGCAGTGGCAGGACGCCTGGTACAGCGAGACCGGCGCCCATTGGGCCGTCGTACGTTCCGAGGGAGCGAGCGACGGGACCGGGGAGGTGCTCGGCCGGGTCTCGCTCCGTTCCCTGGTGCCGGCGATCGGCCTGGCGGAATGCTCCTATTGGGTACTGCCGGCCGCCCGCGGACGGGGCGTGGCGCCCCGGGCCGTGTCGGCGCTCACACGCTGGGCCTTCGACGAGATCGGGTTCGAGCGGCTCGAACTCGCGCACTCCGTGCGGAACGAGGCGTCCTGCCGGGTGGCGAGCAAGACGGGCTTCGCCCTGGAGGGCACCCGGCGCCACTCCCATCTGCACGCCGACGGCTGGCACGACATGCATCTGCACGCCAGGCTCCGCGGGGACGACGCGAACGGCTGACCACGACGGAGGCGGTGCCGGCCGTTCGCGTCGTCCCCGCGGAATGGCTTCGTTCAGTCCCGTTCGACGTCCACCTCGGTGGGCCATGAGCGAGCCCGGCACCGCCGAACTCATGGAGCAGGCCCTGTCCGAGGGGGCCGACGTCGTCGGCGGCCTCGACCCGATCGGCATCGACGACGACCTGGACGGCCAGTTGGACTTCGTGTTCGGGCGGCGCCTCCCTGCTCGGTCTGCCCGCCTCCCTGCTCGGTCTGCCCGCCTCCCGGCTGGAGACCAGGGGCCCGGCCGACTTCGTCCTGGCAGCCGCCGGTTCGCTGCCCGAGGCAGTCCTGGACCGCCCGATTCCGTCCATGGCCGTACGGGCCGGCCGCGTCATCGCCCGCGGGGGCCGGCTGATCCAGGGCCTCTCCATTGGATCAGGCCGGGCTCGCATGCCGAGGCACCGCGCCTCGCCGCGTTGTCGTCGGTCTTCCCCAAGCCCTCGGCTCCGCTCGAACAGGGAAGCCCCCCATCGGCGCCGCCATGACAGGGGCTACCGGGCCCGTCAGCCGCGGTCGAGCGCACGGTCGGTGAGGGAGCCTGCGCAGCCGGTGTAGCGGGCGGGATCGGCCAGTTCGGACAGATCGAGACCGGCGAGTTCGGGCTCCTCGTCCAGTACGTCGGCGAGGACGTCGGTCAGATCCGTGGTCTCCGCGCGGGCCCGGGCGGCGGCGTTCACCAGGACCTCCTTGGCACGCTTGCGGCCGATCCGCTCGGCGAACACGACGGCCAGCCGCTCCGCGACGATCAGCCCGTCGGTGAGCTGGAGATTCTCCCGCATGGCGTACGGGACGACCCGCAGCCCGTCGGTGAGTTCGGCCGCCGCGTACGCGGCCCCGCCGACGAGCCGCAGCAGCTCGCGCAGCGGCTCCCATTCCGCGTGCCACGCCCCGGCCGGCCGCTCGTCCTCGGCGACGAGCGAGCCGTACAGCGTCGCCGCCAGGCCCGGAGCGCGACGAGCGGCCGCCACGATGAGGGTGGCACGCACCGGGTTGGCCTTCTGCGGAATGGTGGACGAGCCACCGCCCTGCCCCTCGGTCACCTCGCCGATCTCGGTACGGGACAGGGTGAGCACGTCGGCCGCCAGCTTGCCGAGCGCACCGGCCGTGAAGGCGAGCGCGCCCGCCAGGTCCGCGATCGGGGTCCGCAGGCTGTGCCACGGCAACAGCGGTTCGGCCAGACCGAGTTCGTTCGCGAATGCCTGGAGCAGGGGCAGCCCAGGTCCGTCGTCCTCGGCGGCAACGGTGCCGGACGCGGCGGCGCCGGCATCGGCTGCGCCCACGGGCGTGAAGGCGCCGAAGACGGCCAACGTGCCTGCCGCGCCGCCGAGTTGTGCGGGAAGCGACTCCCGTACGGCGGACAGGCGGTCCCGTGCGTCGAGGATCAGCGCACGCCACCCTGCCGCCTTCAGCCCGAAGGTGGTCGGCACGGCGTGCTGGGTGAGCGTACGGCCGGCCATCGGGGTGTTGCGGTGGGCGACGGCCAGCCGGGCCACCGCGTCCGCGGCCCGCACCAGATCGTCGAGCACCGGGGCCAGGGTCCGCGCGGCGACCAGCATGGCGGCCGTATCGAGGATGTCCTGGCTGGTGGCGCCCCGGTGCACGTACGGGAGGACATCGGGCTCCACCGCGGCGGCCAGGTCGGCGACCAGCGGGATGACCGGATTGCCGTCCGTACGGGCGCGCAGCGCCAGGCTCCGTACCTCGAACCGGCTCGCGTCGGCCGCCGCCGCGGTCACCGCCCGCCCGGCCCCGGCGGGCGCGAGCCCGCAGCCGGCCTGGGCGCGGGTGAGCGCGGCCTCGGCGTCGAGCATCGCCTGCAGAAAGGCGCCGTCGCTGGTGGCCGCCTCGGCGGGGGAGCCGGCCCGCCCGGGGGCGAGCAGTCCGGCATCGCTCTCGTACATCAGCTGAACTCCATTAAGACCGTTCGCCGTTCCCGCCGACAGGCGGATGCCGAACCGATGGATACGCGGGGTCCGTGCGTGCCGGGCGGCGCGACGGGGCAAAGCTTGCCGGGAGGGGCGTAGGAGGGTGCTGAAGATCTCGGCCGGATCAGCGAGCGGCGTCCGGTGCGTGCAGCTGCAAGGCGCCGAAGCGGCCTCAGATGGGGCCTCCCCTGCTCGAACGCAGTTGAGAGCTTGGGGAAGGAGCTGTCAGGTCGTTTTGGCAACGCCGCAGGTGTGCGTGCCGGGCGTCGGGAGCCCGGCCAAGATCTTCAGCCCCCTCCTAGCCTTCGTCGCCCGCCCGGTGGATGCCGAACGCCGCGCCCTGCGGGTCCCGGACCACCGCGATCCGCGGACCGCCCGGAACGTCCGTGGGCGGCATCAGCAGCTCGCCGCCCGCCCCCTGCGCGGTGGCCGCCGCCGCGTCGACGTCCGGCACGGCGAAGTACGGCAGCCAGCTCGACTGTGCCTCCGGCGGGAACCTGTCGTCCATGACCAGCAGGCCGCCGAAGTCCTCGCCGGCCACGCCCCACTGCGGATACCTCCCGGAAGGGGCGTTCACCGTCCATCCGAAGACCGCGGGATAGAAAGCGAGCGCCGGGTCGGCCTGTCGGGTGACGAGTTCGACCCAGCCGAGCGCGCCCGGGGCGTTCAGTAGCTCGGCGCCGGCGAAGGCGCGCCCCTGCCACAACGAGAACACCGCGCCCGACGGATCCGCGACCACCGCGAACCTGCCCTGGTCGAACACGTCCATCGGGCCGACCAGCAGCGAGCCGCCCGCCGACCTCACCTTCTCGACCGTGGAGTCGGTGTCCTCGGTCGCGAACGCAATCGTCCAGGCGGGTGGCTGCCCCGGCTGGTAGAGGGGGCTGAGCGCAGCCACGCGCGCGTCCGCGAGGTGCGCCATGGTGTAGCCGCCCGCCTCCTCGCGCGGGTCGGTCTCGGGGCGCCACCCGAAGAGCGCCGCGTAGAACGACTTGGCCGCGGGGATGTCGGGGGTACTCAGCTCGACCCAGCAGGGACCGCCGGGCACCGGTGCGGTGAGCTTCATTCGGTTTCCTCCATGGACGGGCTGATGCGTGGACGGGCCGATGGGCGGACGGCCGGATACGTGGACGTACCGATGCGTGACTCTCTGTCCTTGTGCCTGAACGCTAGTGCTTCGCGGAGAGGTCAGCCATCGGTGTCGTGCGGCAGGGGCACCGGAAGGAGAAGGATATTTTACAGGTGTAATACCTGCTAAAGTGTTTGGGTGAGTGATACAACCATCCGGTCCCGTCGGCCCTCCGTCCGCAGACTCCCGCTGGCGGCCCCCCTGCGCCTCGCCCGGCCCTCGGACATGTGGTTCAAACCGGCGCTGAGCGTGGTCGTCGCCACCGCCGTACCGGATCTGGTGCTGTTCGCCATGGACCGACTGGACCTCGTGATGTACACGATGGCCGGTTCGCTCTGTGCGCTGTACGGCCACAACCTCCCGTACGCCCGCCGGGCCCGCGCCGTCGCCGGAGTCGTCGTATCCATGGTCATCGGCCTGGCGATATCCCTGGTCGCGGCCTCGCTCACCGGATCGACCGCCGTGCTGATCGCGGTGGGAGCACTCCTCGCGGCCGGACAGAAGGTGCTCTGCGACGCCACCCGCATCGGCCCGCCCGGACCATTGATCTTCACGTTCATCACCTCGGCCGCGCTCTTCGCCCCGCAGCACCTCGGGCAGGTCCCGGGCCACCTCGCGCTGACCCTGGCCGCGGGCGCGGTCTCCTGGCTGGTCGCGGTAGGCCCCGCGGCGATCCGCAGGGAGGGCCCCGAGCGCCGGGCGACCGCCCGCGCACTCGACGCGACCGCGGCATACGTCACTGCACCCGGCCACCGCACCCGGCACGCCGCGGTCGCCGCCGTGCACGCGGCCTGGCAGACCCTGCTCGCCGCCGGACGCCACACCCCCGTACGCCGGGCGCTCGAACGCCTCGTCGTCCACGCCGAAGCCGTCCTCGCCGACGGCGTCCTCGGCGACTTCCCGGGCGGCCCCCTCTCCGCCGCCGCCCCCACCACGGCCGTCGATCCGGACCGGCTGCGCGCCTGGGCCGGGCAGACCCGTGCCCGCGGACCCGTCCCCACCGCACCGGCCGCCCCGGGTGCGGCGGAGGAACTGTCCGGCATTGACGCCGAACGGGCCGCCCGGCGCACCGGAGGCCGCCGCGACGCCCGCCGCGCACTGCTGCGCAGCCTCGCCCCGGGCTCGCCGCTCCTGCCCATCGGCGCCCGCGCGCTCATCGGCTGCGCCCTCGCCGGATACGTCTCCCAGGCGGCCGGTGTCGGCCGCCCCTACTGGGCGATCGTCACCGCGGCCTCCCTCTACCAGGCCAATGTGACCCTGACCTGGAACCGGGCCCTCCAGCGGACCCTCGGAAATCTGCTCGGCGTCCTCGTCTTCGCCGCCGTCCTCCCGGTCAGCCGCACCGGCCCCCTGGCCCTCATCGGCTTCTGCCTGCTCTTCGGCTTCGCGGCCGAGGCCCTGATCACCCGCAACTACTGGCTCGGCTCCATCGCCGTCACCCCGATGGCCCTGTTGGTCCTGGAATTCGGCGGCACCCAACCGGCCGGTGAGCTCATCGGAGACCGGGTCCTGGACACCGTGATCGGCGCCGCGGTGGGCCTCCTTGCCGCCGTGCTGGTGACGAACCGCCGGGCCACCGGGCGCCTGGAGAAGGCCCTCACCGCCACCGATCGGGCGCGCGCCCACGCCGTGCACGCGCTGGCCGCCCCGCAGCCCACGCCCGCCGCCCTCGACGCCGCCCGTCGCAGGCTGACCGGTTCGCTCGTCGAGCTGCGCGAAGCCGATGACACCGCGGCGGGCGAATGGTGGCAGCGCGCCCTTCCCCAGGAGCAGGTCCTTGCGGCCGAGCAGGCCGGACACCGTACGCTCGCGGCGACAGCGAAGCGGCAGGGGCTGATCGCCCCCGCCCAGGAGAACGGAGCGGTGTGACCGACGACATCGTCGCCTCGGTGGTACGGCAGTGGCAGGCCGTCAACCCGGAGCTGGACACCGGACCGATGGAACTCATCGGCCGCATCAACCGCTGCGCGGCCCTGCTCCAGCAGGCGGAGGACGCCCCGTTGCGCGCCGCCGGCCTGACCCGCGCCGAGTTCGACCTGCTCGGCGCGGTACGCCGTACCGACCGCGAGCTCACCCCCGGCGAGCTGGCCAGGGAGACGTTCTCCTCCGGCGCCGCCGTCACCAAGCGCCTGCGGGTTCTTCAGGAACGGGGCCTCGTCGAGCGCCGCAGCGATGTCCGCGACCGGCGCGTCGCCCATGTCCGCCTCACCGAGGAGGGACGCGAGATGGTCGATCGGCTGCTGCCGCGCCAGCTGGCGTACGAACGCACGGTGCTGTCCGGTTTCGACGAGCAGGCCCGCAGCCGACTCAGCGCTCAGCTCAGCGAGCTGCTGGTGCAGTTGGAGGGGCGTATCGGCGGTGCCGGACGCTGAACCGGTGGCCGGCGCCGAACCGGGGGCCGGGCGGCCCCCGGCGAAAAATCCCGCGCGACATCGGTACGTCGCTGCTAACGTCCCCCGCATGAAGCGCGCTGCCATGACGACGACGCCGGAGAGTGTCCCGGCGCGCTGACAGCTGTTCAGTCCGAAGCCCCGGGGCGAGTGCCCCGGGGCTTCGCCCTGCGGTCACCCGCCCGACGACCGCGAGGAGACCGCCATGCACGACCACCGCAAGCTCGGCCGCGAGCTGGACCTGTTCGACACCGATCCGCTGATCGGCGCCGGGCTGCCGTACTGGCTGCCCGACGGCGCTGTCGTACGGCACACCCTGGAGGAGTACATCCGCACCGCCGAGCAGCGGGCGGGCTACCGGCACGTGTACTCACCGGTGGTCGGCAAGCGGGAGCTGTACGAGATCTCCGGGCACTGGTCGCACTACAGCGACGACATGTTCCCGCCGATGGAAGTGGGCGGGGAGCAGGTCGTGCTCCGGCCCAGTCTGTGTCCGCACCACGCGCTCATGTACCGCTCCCGCTCCCACAGCTATCGCGAACTGCCCTTGCGGATGGCCGAGTTGGGAGGCATGTACCGCTCCGAACTCTCCGGGGTGCTCGGCGGTCTGACCCGGGTGAGGGCCATCCAGCTGAATGACGCGCACATCTTCTGCACCCTGGACCAGGCCGCCGAGGAGGCACGGGACGCGCTGGAACTGATCCGCCGGGCGTACGGGGCACTGGGCATCGGCCCGGCCCGCTACCGGCTCTCCCTCCCGGGACCCGGCGGGAAGTATGTCGCCGCCCCCGAGCTGTGGCAGCGGTCCACCGCCCTGCTGACCGATGTCCTCGACCGCTCCGGACTGCCCTACGAGGCGGCCGAGGGGGAAGCCGCGTTCTACGGCCCCAAGATCGATGTCCAGCTCGTCGACAGCGCCGGCCGGGAGTTCACCCTCTCCACCATCCAGGTCGACTTCCACCAGCCGGCCCGGTTCGACCTGCACTACATCGGTGCGGACGGTGCGAAACACCGGCCGGTGATGATCCACCGCAGCGTCATCGGCAGCGTGGAGCGCGCCGTCGCCCACCTCATCGAGGAGCACGGCGGGGCCTTCCCTGCCTGGCTCGCCCCCACCCAGCTGGCGATTCTCCCGGTCTCCGAAGCCGAACTGCCGGACGCCGAGGCGTTCGCCAGGCGCTGCACCGCCCTCGGGCTGCGGGCCGAGATCGCCGGACCGGAACGCGGCACCCTGGGAGCCCGCATCCGGGAAGCCCGCCTGGTGCCCTACCAGGCCGTCATCGGTGCCAGGGAAGCCGCCGACGACCAGGTCGCCCTGCGCCTGCGGGACGGACGCCGACACGACCCGCGGCCCGCCGATGAGGTCCTCGCCCGCATCACCGCCCTCATCGACGCCCACAGCACCGACCTCTGGAACTAGTGCCCCTCCCGGCAAGCTGCGCGCACCGGACGCCGCTCGCTGATCCGGCCGACATCTTCAGCACCCTCTCAGGCCTTCCGTTCGGGCCCGGCCGGCATCAGGCCGGGCCGAACAAGGCGGCCGACCGGCGCAGTTCGCCGACCAGGCGGGCGAGCGCCGCGTCGTCGCCGCGGTCGGCGGGTGCCGAGGCCATCAGGGCGAGCCTGTCCCGGCGGCTCGACACGGCCGGCGCAACGGCCACGGCGTGCAGGCCCGGGACCGACTCCCCGCGGCTGAGGGCGTATCCGCGGGAGCGGATCGCGTCGAGCTCCGCGAACAGCGCGGACCGTGAGGTGAGGGTGTTCGGCGTGACCTCGGGAAGTTCCTCCTGTGGATAGAGGGCGTGGAGTTCTTCCGCTGCCATCCCGGAGAGCAGCATTTTGCCGCCGGCGGTGGCGTGGGCGGGGTGCGTACGGCCTCTCTCCGGCATCACCCGGACCGGGTGCGGCGACTCGCGGCCGTCGGTGACCAGGATCCGGTCGCCGATGAGCGCCGCGCTCTGCACCGTCTCGCCGGTGCGCCGTAGCGCGTCGTCCAGTACGGCTCCGAGCTGTTCGCGGACGGCTGTGCCGAAGCCCGCCGGACGCCCGAGCCGCTCCAGCTCCGGACCTGCCGAGTAGCCGCGCCCGGAGGATTCCCGGACCGCGAAGCCGCGTCCTTCGAGGGTGCTGAGTACCCGGTGGGCGGTGGACCGCCCGATGGAGAGCAGCCCGGCCGCCTCGGAAACGGTCAGCGTGTCATGCGTCAGGAACAGCCGCAGCAGGCGCAGTCCGGTGTCCAGCGACTCGATGGTGTAGCCGCGCGCCGGCCCCGTACCGCTCGCATCCTCCGTGCCTCCTGCACCGGCCCCATCTTCCGCACTGCCCACACCGTCGCCACCGCCCGCACCGCCCGTCGCTGTGGCGACCTTTCCGTACATCCGTCCTTCGGTCATCAATCCGCTCCTTTCGATCCGCTTCGATCACATGTGCGCGCGTCCCTCCTTGTGGGACGGCTGTCATGGCGCAGGGGTCAACTCTCGGAGTGGCCGCGAAAGCGTCCCGCACTGCGGGACGACAGGTGTCCCGGATTGCAGATTTCCCTTGACCGTCACTTTCTGTGCATGCGTGAAGGCGGTGCGTGTAAAAACTCGTGAGTGTATTACCGCGTGAGCGCTCGCGCAGAGGGTTGGGTGAATGTGCCGAAGCCCTGATTCGATCTGACTAAGCTCACGCGCAGCGAAGTCGAGTTGCGACGAATTCGAGCGCTTGTTCCTGGATGTCCTGCAAGCGCGTTTACCTCCCGAATCAACCGCCAGAGGTTCTAGATGGTTCGTGTTGAATCACCGCCGATCGAACGAGAAATCCCGGTCGTCCGCGTCATGTTGCTGCCCGTGCTTCTGATGGGCGGCGCAACGGCCGCCGGGGTGGCGCTGGTTTCCGCGGCCGCGCGGATACCAGTTGTCTGGTGCGGCGCGCTCGCCACCGTCGTGGTCACCGCACTCACCGTTCGACTCGCCCGCCGGGCACGCGATATGCGCGCCCAGCGCGCAGCGTACGAACGACGCTTCGCCGACCTGGAACGGCGCATCGCCACCCACGACGACGAGACCGTGCGGATCAGCAAGGAGCTCCTGCCGGCCGCCATTCACCGGCTACGGGTGGGCAATTCACCCGAAGAGGTGTTCCGGGACGTCCTCGACGCGGACGAGGCGTACCGCGACCTCCCCGACGCCCAACGCACCCTCGTCTACACGGTGCTGAACATCATCGACAACGAAGAGGCGATGCGCGACTCCGCGCAGCGCGCCTTCGTCAACGTCGCCCGGCGCGTCCAGGCGATCGTCCACCGCCAGGCGAGTGAACTGCGGGAGATGGAGGAGCACCACGGGCGCAACCCCGACGTCTTCGACGACCTGCTCCGCATCGACCACGGCACCGCGCTGATCGGCCGTCTCGCCGACTCCATCGCGGTTCTCGGCGGTGCCCGCCCCAGCCGCCAGTGGCCCAAGCCCGTACCGCTGTTCAGCGTGCTGCGCGGCGCCATGTCGCGAATCCTGGAGTACCCGCGGATCGATCTGCACTCGATCGCCAAGGTCGCCATCATCGGCACGGCCGTCGAGCCGCTCATCCACGCCTGTGCCGAACTCCTCGACAACGCCACGCGCTACTCGCCGCCGCAGACCCGGGTGCACGTCACCGCCGTCGAGGTGCAGACCGGCATCGCCATCGAGATCGAGGACGGCGGCGTCTCGCTCAGCGAGGAGGCCCGGTCACGGGCCGAGAACATGCTCGCCCGGGCCCAGGCCGGCTCCAACATGAACGACCTCGGCGAGTCCCCCCGGCTCGGCATGGCCGTCGTCGGACGGCTCGCGCGGATGTACGACCTCCAGGTCTCGCTGCGGCAGTCCGCCTACGGAGGTGTCCGCGCCGTGCTCATCGTGCCCCGCGCGATGATCACCACCGGCCCCGCTCCCGGTATCGCCCACGGCATCGGCGCCACGTCGAGGCCCACCAGCGACATCGACCAGGAGGCGATGAAGCACGTCGTGCCGCCCCGCCGCAAGCCCCGCCCCGTGGCCCAGCGCCCCGCCACCGGACCCGTCGCACCCGTCACCCGGCCTGTGCTCCCCGCGACCACCATGGAGGACGACGTCCCCGTGGTGACCGAGTGGACCGCCGGAGGGCTCCCGCAACGCCGCAGCCGCGGCCGCGCCCCCCTGGGCTCGCACAACCTCCCCGCACAGCCCGTCAATCCCACCGCAGGACAGGGCAACGGCCACGCCAACGGCCACGGCGGGACCGACAGCGGCAAGGAACAGCCCCCCGGACTCTGGCTGGAGGCCTTCACCAACGCCGTCAACGGTGTGCCGCAGGACCCGAAGACCGACGAAGACTCTGACGACGCCTGGGACAAGGGAGACCTGAAGTGATCCAGCAGCGGGGAAATATGGACTGGATGCTCAAGGAACTGGCCGACGACGTGCCGGACATTCACCAGATCGTGGTGCTCTCCGCCGACGGCCTGCGCATCGCCCGGCACGGCGGCGATCCCGATGTCGCCGACCGCCTCGCGGCGGCCTGCGCCGGACTGCAGAGCCTGGCCGCCGCCGTCGCCTCCGAAATCCCTTGCAGCGACGGCCTGATGCGCTTGGTCGTCATCGAAGTCACCGGCGGTTTCTTCTACTTGATGGCCGCCGGAACGGGCGCGTACCTGGCCGTGCTGGCCGGTGAGACGGTCGACGCGGGGCTCGTCGGGGCACGGATGCGCGACATGGTCGTCAGGATCGGCGCCCACCTGACGAGCCCTCCGCGCCATGACGGGCAGGCCGGATGAATTCTCCCCGACGAGAACGCCGAGAGGCCGATCCGGCACTGAGCGATCCGGAACGGCTGTACGTGATCACCGGCGATCCCGACGGCAGCGAGCGGGCGCCGCTCGACCTGGTCACGATGGTCGTCGCGAAGGCCCGGCCGACGCCGACGGTCCAGCCTGAGCAGGCCGTGATCCTGCGGCTCTGCCAGGCGCCCTTGTCCGTTGCCGAGATCTCGGCGTACCTGGGCCTGCCCTTCAGCGTGGTGACATCGCTCCTCACGGAACTCCTCGCGGCCGACCTCATCGAATCGCGCGCGCCCATCGTCCGCGCCACCCTCCCGGACAGGTCCCTTCTCGAAGCGGTGATGCATGGACTTCAGAAGCTCTGACACGATCACCGGCCCCCGGCGCGAGGACGTCCTTCCCACCACGGCGACCGCCGCGGTGAAGGTCGTGATCGTCGGCGGGTTCGGGGTCGGCAAGACGACCATGGTCGGATCCGTCAGCGAGATCCGGCCACTGACCACCGAAGAGACCATGACCCAGGCCGGTGTCGGCGTGGACGACAACTTCGGGGTGGAGAGCAAGACCGCCACCACCGTCGCCATGGACTTCGGCCGGATCTCCATCAGTGAGGAACTGATCCTCTATCTGTTCGGCACCCCGGGCCAGGAAAGGTTCTGGTTCCTGTGGAACGGCCTGTTCGAAGGCGCCCTCGGCGCGGTGGTCCTCATCGACACGCGCCGCCTCGAAGCCAGCTTCGACGTCATCGGACGGCTGGAGGAACGCGGCGTCCCGTTCGTCGTCGCCGTCAACACCTTTCCCAACGCCCCGAAACACCCGGTCGAGGCGCTGCGCAGCGCCCTCGACCTTCCCGAAGAGGTTCCGATGATCGACTGCGACGCCCGGCTGCGCGCCTCCAGCCGCGACGTACTGATGACGCTGATGCGCTATCTGCACAGTCTGGCCCTCCCGTTCGCCTGACCGCAGTACCCACCCCCCCGCGCGTCCCATCCGTCTGGTCCTTGGAATCCTGATCCCTGGAGCGATCGTGACAACCCCCTTCCACTACGAGCCCCGAGCGGCCCGGGGGCCGGTTCCGCCCCCCGAGTGCCCGGCCCACGGCCTCGGCATCGGCCCCGGCGGGCTACGCCGGATCTACGGCCCGGAGGCCGAGCGGGACCCGAACGGGCTGTACGACAAGCTGCGCGCCGAACACGGCAGCGTGGCCCCCGTCCTGCTGCACGGGGACGTGCCGGCCTGGCTGGTCCTCGGCCACAGCGAGAACCTGCACATGACCCGGACCCCCTCGCAGTTCTCCCGCGACTCGCGGCGGTGGCGGGCCCTGCAGGACGGCACCGTCGCCCCGGACCACCCGCTCGCCCCGATCTTCACCTGGCAGCCGATCTGTGCCTTCGCCGACGGCGCCACCCACGAGCGCCAACGCGGCGCGGTCACCGACAGCATCGGCCGCATCGACACCCGCGGGGCGCGCCGCCACGTCAACCGCTACAGCAACCGGCTCGTCAACGACTTCTGCCAGGAAGGCCGCGTCGACCTGGTCAGCCAGTTCGCCGAGCGGCTGCCGATGATGGTGATGTGTGCGATCCTCGGCATGCCCGAGGAGTACAACGACCGGATGGTCCAGGCCGCCCGCGACATGACCCGGGGCACGGCGACCGCTGTCGCGAGCAACGCATACGTCCTCGAAGCGCTGACCCGGCTCGTCCGGCGCCGCCGGCGCGAACCCGCGGACGACTTCGCCACCTGGCTCGTCGACCATCCGGCGGGGATGACCGACCAGGAGGTCAGCGAGCATCTGCGGCTGGTCCTCATCGCCTCGTACGAGGCGACCGTCAACCTGATCGCCAGCGTCCTGCGGATGGTGCTCACCGACCCCCGCTTCCGGGCCCGGCTCAGCGGCGGTCACATGACGGTGCCCGAAGCGGTCGAGCAGACGCTGTGGGACGAGCCGCCGTTCACCGCGGTCCTCGGCCGCTGGGCGGTCGGCGACACGGAACTGGGCGGTCAGCAGATCAAGGCGGGCGACGCCCTGATCGTCGGCATCGCACCGGCCAACACCGATCCCGTCGTACGGCCCGACCTCAAGGCCGACATGGAGGGCAACCGCGCCCACCTCGCGTTCAGCGGCGGCCCCCACGAATGCCCCGGGCAGGACATCGGACGCGCCATCGCCGACGTCGGCGTCGACGCCCTGCTGATGCGCCTCCCCGATCTCGAACTCGCCGTCGAAGAGAGCGAGCTGAGCTGGATCGGGAACTTCATGGGCAGGCATCTGGTGGAGCTCCCGGCGGACTTCGCCGCGCGTGCGCCGCAGGACGACAAGGAACCGCCGTCCATGGGAAGGCCGAACCCGCAGCGCCAGGACGGGGAGGTCCAGCCTACGGTCCGGCACACCGCCCCCACACCCGGCCGCGCCCCCGCTCCGGCCCCTGCCGTCACGGGCACGGGGGCGGGTGCGACGCCCGCGGCGTCGGCTGCCGACGAGCCCGGAGGCACCCCTGTCGGGGAGTCCGCCGGAATGTCCGCCGCGGGGCGCATTCCGCAGCAGCGGGGCGAGACCGCACCGGCGCGGCTGTGGCGTGCCGTTTCGCGCTGGTGGAGCGGCGACTGACCCCGATCCGTCCGCCGCGACGGAGACGGGACCGATCAACGGCCCGGTGGCCGGGAACCCGTGCACCCGCGGGTTCCCGGCCACCGGGCCGGTTGTCGTGCGTGCCGGGTGGCAGCCGCCGTCCGGAGTTGCCCGGGCCCCGTCCGGACCCGGCCCCGTACGATGCGGAAGCGTGAAGCTGACAATTCTGGGCGGCGGCGGATTCCGGGTTCCACTCGTGTACGGGGCGCTGCTCGCCGATCACGCCGAGGGCCGTGTCACCGCGGTCACCCTCTACGACACCGACGCCGGCCGGCTCACCGCCGTGGCCCGGGTGCTCGCCGACCAGGCCGCGACCGTCCCGGACGCCCCCGCCGTCAACGCCACCACCGACCTCGACGAGGCGCTGCGCGGCGCCGACTTCGTCTTCTCGGCGATCCGTGTCGGCGGCCTCGCAGGCCGGGCGGCCGACGAACGGGTCGCCCTCGACGAAGGCGTACTCGGCCAGGAGACGGTCGGCGCGGGCGGCATCGCGTACGGGCTGCGCACCGTGCCCGTCGCCGTCGACCTCGCGCAGCGCGTCGCGCGGCTCGCCCCGAACGCCTGGGTCATCAACTTCACCAACCCGGCGGGCCTGGTGACCGAGGCCATGTCCCGCCACCTGGGTGACCGGGTCATCGGCATCTGCGACTCCCCGGTGGGCCTCGGCCGCCGGATCGCCCGGGTGCTCGGCGCCGACCCCGACCGGGCCCGGATCGACTACGTCGGCCTCAACCATCTGGGCTGGGTCCGCGCACTGCGTGTCGACGGCCGCGACGAACTCCCGCGCCTGCTGGCGGACCCCGAACTTCTCGGCTCCTTCGAGGAGGGCCGGCTGTTCGGCGTCGACTGGCTGCGGTCGCTGGGTGCCGTCCCCAACGAGTATCTCCACTACTACTACTTCAACCGGGAGGCCGTGCGCGCCTACCAGGACGCCGAGCAGACCCGTGGCGCCTTCCTCCGCGAGCAGCAGGAGGGCTTCTACGCCCTGATGAAGGACCCCGCCGTCCCCGCGCTGCGGGCCTGGGACCGCACCCGCGCCGAACGCGAAGCCACCTACATGTCGGAGAACCGGGAGGTCGCCGGGGTCGGTGAGCGGGACGAGAGCGATCTGGAGTCCGGCGGCTACGAGAAGGTGGCGCTCGCCCTCATGCGGGCCGTCGCCCGCAACGAACGGACCTCGCTGATCCTCAACGTCCGCAACCGCACGACGCTTTCCGTGCTCGACGCGGACGCCGTCATCGAGGTGCCGTGCCTCGTCGACGCCAACGGTGCCCGTCCCGTCGCCGTCGACCCGCTTCCGTACCACGCCGTCGGTCTGGTCACCGCGGTCAAGGCCGTCGAACGTGCGGTGTTGGACGCGGCGGAGAGCGGCTCGCGGGCCGCCGCTGTGAAGGCCTTCGCGCTGCACCCGCTGGTCGACTCGGTGACGGTGGCCGGCCGTCTCCTCGACGGGTACCTGAAGGTCCATCCCGGACTGGCCTACCTGAACCGCCCTTAGGGGCCGGTCCGGCGACGAGAGCGGCCGGTCAACCGTTGTGCGCGAGCTCTTCCCTGTGCACGGCGCGAGTGAATCGCAGCCCCGAGACCAGCCGTTCCACCTCGTCCGGCACGCATGACGTCCATCTCGTCGCGGCGGGCGGCAGGTCGCCGCGGTCGACCGGCTGACGTTTCGCAAGTGAGAGAGGGGAGGGGGCGGGGTTTCCTGAAAGAACCCCGCCCCCTCTCTCCCTGACGCGGCCGGGAGCGGACCGGGCCGCGTCAGGGAGCGGAGACCGCGCGGGCACCACCGGACGGTGCCCACGACGGTGTGACGCCAGTGACCTGACAAGCCATCAGGAAAAGTGGGATCGGCGGCGTGTACGGCGTGCGGTTGTCGGGCTGGTGGATCAGCCTGGGCTGTACTGCCGCAACGAACGCCCCTTTCGCGTAGGCGACTTGCGGGGGCCAGCCCAGATCGAGGTCGGAACCCGAGGGCACGATCCACCACCAGCGGTCGGCGTCCGCGAACACGCAGCCGGTGCGCGGCAGATGAGACATCAGCCGGAAGCCGTACCGTGCCGGAACCCCCACCGCGTCGCAGCCCAGGCTCGCCGACAGCGCGGGCGGCAGCGGCAACTGCACCATGTCCGAGTCGATGGCGCGCCGGGGCTCGTGGGAGCGCCGCGCTCCGAGCAGATGGGACATCGCGTTCTTCAGCATGACTGCTCCGTGCCGTGCGGTAGTTCTGCCCAGACGATGCGTCCCGAGCCGTTGCCCGCGCCATGGGAACCCCAGGAACTGCTCATCGCGTCCACGAGCAGCAGGCCGCGTCCGTGCTCGTCGTCGGCGGTGCGGCACAGCTGTGGCCCGCCGGGCTGGTGCCCTTGGTCCTGTACGGCTATCCGCAGCCGTCCGTCCAGGCAGTGCAGCTCGCACACGACGCGCGCGCTCATCGTGTGGACCACAGCGTTGGTGAACAGCTCCGAGACGATCAGGACCGCCGCCTCGTGCGTGTCCTCGTCCAGCCGCCACTCGTCGAGTCTGGCCCGTGTCAACCGCCGTGCGCCGGCCACCGACTCCGGGTGCGCGGGCAGCGCGAAGCAGTACCGGAGCGCCTCCGTGCCGGGTCTGAGATCCATGAGCCGGGGGATGAGCGCACTGCCAGGTGCCACAACCGATTCCTCACAGTGGGGGCTGCGTCACATTCCGCCATCCCATGCGAATAGGGGCGGACGTGACTGCGTGAACTGGTTCACTCACCAACTCTCCCCCTGTCGGGAACACTTGGCAAGGGGCACTCTGAAAAATTCAGAGTGGTTGTGTCGTGGGCGGCCCGCGCATGGCACACTGCTGCCAAACAGCGCATCGGGAGGTCTGAAGTGAGCGAACCGCGGTCCGCCCCGACCGTGGGTCAGGTCGTTCTCGGCAAGCGCCTGCAGGATCTGCGGGAGCGCGCCGGCCTGAACCGTGACCAGGCTGCCAAGGTGCTGCGGGTCGCACCTGCGACGATACGCAGGATGGAGACCGCCGAGGTCGCTCTCAAGATCCCCTACGTCCAGCTCCTGCTGAAGGCGTACGGGATCGCCGACGCCGAGATCGACGCCTTCGTGGAACTTGCCGAGGAGGCCAACAGACCCGGCTGGTGGCAGCGCTACCACGATGTGCTGCCCGACTGGTTCAGCATGTACGTCAGCCTGGAGGGCGCCGCGAGCCTCCTGCGCATGTACGAGCCGCACTTCGTCCCCGGACTGTTGCAGACCGAGGACTACGCGCGCTCGGTGATGCGCACCGGAGCCGTCGGCCAGGCCAGACCCGAGGACATCGAACGCCATGTGGCGCTGCGGATGCAGCGTCAGTCCCTGCTGGCCGGGCCGGACTCCCCGAAGCTGTGGGTGGTGATGGACGAGACGGTGCTGCGCCGTCCCGTCGGCAGCGCCGACACCATGCGCGGACAGATCGACCGGCTGCTCGAAGCGACCGGGATGCCCCATGTGACGCTGCAGATCGCGGAATTCTCCACCGGTCACCACGCCGGCACCTACGGCCCCTTCGTCCTCTTCCGCTTCGGCGTCCCCGAACTCCCCGACATGGTCTACAGCGAGTACCTGACCGGAGCCGTCTACTTCGACGCGCGCCCCGAGGTGGCCTCCTACCTCGAAGTCATGGACCGCATGGCGGCTCAGGCCGCAACTGCACAACGCACGAAGGAAATCCTCCGGGACTTCCGCAAGGAGCTGTGATGGATCCCATATACAACGGCATGCCGGCGGCCGAACTCGGCTCCGAGGGCTGGTACAAGCCGTGGAGCGGTGGGAACGGAGGCAATTGCGTCGAAGCCATGAAGCTGTCCGACGGCAGGGTCGCCGTACGCCAGTCCGCCGATCCCGACGGCCCCGCCCTGATCTACTCCCCGCGTGAGATCGCCGCCTTCATCCAGGGCGCCAAGTCCGGCCAGGCGGACTTCCTGCTGACCTGAACCAGCTGCCCCTCGGCCGAATCCACGGCCTTCCGGCCCGAATCGACGGCTTTCTCACCCGAATCCGCTGCGCCGGAGCCCGTCCCGCCCCACACTCTTGTTGTTCGCCGGCCTATGAACCCATGGAGCGCGCTATGACCGGGCAAGACCCTCAAGCCATCGAGATCGACACCAGCAAGCCGCATCCCGCCCGGATGTACGACTGGTTCCTCGGCGGCAAGGACAACTACCCGGTCGACGAACAGATGGCCCGGCAACTGCTGGCCCTCGACGCCAGGGGAGGCGACATGGCCCGGGTCAACCGGGCCTTCATGCACCGGGCCACCCGGTGGCTGGCCGAGAACGGCATCCGCCAGTTCCTCGACATCGGCACCGGCATACCCACCGAGCCGAACCTCCACCAGATCGCCCAGCGGACCGCCCCGGACTCCCGCATCGTCTACTGCGACAACGACCCGATCGTCCTCGCCCACGCCGCGGCCCTGCTGCGCTCCACCCCACAGGGCGCCACCGAGTACATCCAGGCCGACGCCCGCAAGCCGGAAGCCATCCTGGAACAGGCCGGCAAGGTCCTCGACTTCGACAAGCCGATCGCGCTGTCGCTGCTGGCTCTGCTGCACTTCGTGGACGACGAGGACGGCGCGGCCGAACTCGTCGACCGCCTGGTCGAGCGGCTCGCCTCCGGCAGCTATCTGGTGCTCTCGCACACCACGGGGGACTTCGCGCCGGAGAGCGCGGCGGAGGCGTCCGCCCTGTACAGGTCCCGCGGGATGACGCTACGCCTGCGTTCCCACGCCGAATTCACCACGTTCTTCGACGGACTCGAACTCGTCGAGCCGGGCGTCTCGCTCTCCGCGGACTGGCACCCGGAACTCGGCGAGCCCGTCGACGTCGCCGGCGACGAGCCGATCCCGGGCTACGCCGGCGTGGCCCGCAAGGCCTGACCACCGCCGGCACCGCCACCGCACCCCGGTCCGCCGGGTCGGCCGGACCGCGGGTGACAATGGACGCATGTCACGACGCACCACACGACCGAAGCGCTCAGCCACCGCCGGAGCTCGGCCTTCCGCGATCACCGCGGAATCGCCGTGCCCGTGCGGCCTGCCCGCCGCCTACGCGGACTGCTGCGGCCGCCTGCACGCCGGGGCCCTCGCCGCGCCGACCTGCGAGGCGCTGATGCGCTCCCGGTACGCCGCGTTCGTCGTCCGGAACGAGGCGTACCTGCTCCGCACCTGGCACCCCGACACCCGGCCGCCCGCCGTCGACTTCGATCCCGGGACGCGGTGGGTGCGCCTGGAGATCCTGGAGACGACGGACGGCAGCGCGTTCCACACCACGGGCACGGTCACCTTCCGCGCGCACTGCACGGTCAACGGGCGGCCCGAATCGCTCCACGAGAAGAGCCGCTTCGTCCGGCACGACGGCGCCTGGGTGTATGCGACCGCGGTCTTCGCCGACTGACCCGGTACCTCTCGTGCGGATCGTGCCGGGCTCGCGAGCCCCGGCGCCGCGCCCCCGCTCCCCGATCCGGCCCGATCCGAACGAAAGACCCCAGCCGCGCGGTGGCGCCCGTTTCAGACGGCGGCCCCCGCTCGTGACTTCTCCGGCGAGAGCTCCTGCGCCAGGTCCTCCGCCAGCAGCTGCTTGGCGATCCGGTCCACCGCCGCCCGCAGCTGCCGGTCGTCCGGGCGGGCCCCGTGTTCGTCCAGCCGTTCATTGAGCCACCGCGCCCATGCGTCGTTGATCGCCGCGGCCTCCCGGCTCCCGGCGGCCGTATGCGTGAACATGTGACCGTCGCCGGTGAGATAGCCCTCCTCGATCATCCGGTCGAAGACGGGCACCAGCACCTCCGGCGGGATCCGGTGCCGGGCCGCGATGAGGCCGAGACCCGCATGGCCCACCATGCGGGTGAACAGCTCCACCTGCATCACCGCCCAGGCCCCCGCCATGTCCAGCCGGGTGTCCGAGGCCGCGACGATCCGCCGGGCCGTGTCGGGACCCGCTCCGTGCAGGATCCTGGCCACGGCGAATTCCAGAACGATGGCCGAGTCACCGGCGCCGGGCTGGGCGAAGCCCTCGCCCATGTCCGTCGATCCGGCCCGCGCCGTGTCCCGCAGTTCCACCTGCTTCAGGAAGAGCGCCACGACGAACCCCAGGATCGCGACCGGCACCGTCCACAGGAACACGGTGTGCAGCGTGTCGGCGTACGCCTGGGCCAGCGGCGCGGACTGCGCGGCGGGCAGGGCGTGCAGCCCCGCCGGGCTCTGCGCGGCCTTCGACAGCACCGCGGGGTCGCCGCCCGCGCGCGCCGCCGCGGCGATGCCGTCGGACAGGTTCGGCTTCAGCGCGTTGGCGTAGATCGTGCCGAAGACCGCGGTGCCGAAGGAACTGCCGAGCGTACGGAAGAACGTCACACCCGACGTCGCCGTACCCAGATCCGCGTAGTCGACCGTGTTCTGCACGGCGATCGTCAGCACCTGCATGGCCAGACCGATGCCGACACCGAGTACCAGCATGTAGAGGGACTCCAGCCCCACCCCGCTGTCCGGACCCATCCGGGAAAGCAGGAACAGCCCGACCGCCATGATCAGCGAGCCCACGATGGGGAACATCCGGTACTGCCCGGTCTTGGAGACGACGTTGCCACTGAAGATCGAGGCGACCAGCAGCCCGAAGACCATCGGCAGCGTCCGCACCCCCGACAGGGTCGCCGAGTCCCCGTCCACGTACTGCAGATACGTCGGCAGGAAGATCATCGCGCCGAGCATCGCGAAGCCCACGATGAAGCTCAGGATCGAGCAGACGGTGAACACCGGGTTCCGGAACAGCCGCATCGGCAGCATGGGTTCCGCTGCCCGGAACTCCACCAGGCAGAAGAGGGCCAGTGCCACGGCGCCGCCCGCGAAGAGACCGAGGATGACGGGCGACCCCCACGCGTACTCGTTGCCGCCCCAGCTGGTCGCCAGGATCAGGGCGCTCGCGCCGACCGTGACCATCGCGATGCCCAGGTAGTCGATCACCGGCCGCCCGGCGGCCTTCACCGACGGGATCGTCCGGGCGGCGGCGACGACCACCACGATCGCGATCGGCACGTTGACATAGAACGCCCAGCGCCAGCTCAGGTGGTCGGTGAAGAGCCCGCCGAGCAGTGGCCCGATCACCGTCGACACCCCGAAGACCGCGCCGATCGCACCCTGGTACTTGCCGCGCTCGCGCAACGGGATCACATCGGCGATCAACGCCATCGAGGTGACCATCAGCCCGCCCGCGCCGATGCCCTGCAGTCCGCGCCAGACGATCAGCAGCGTCATGTTGGTCGCGAAGCCGCACAGGAACGAGCCGGTGATGAAGATGACCGCCGACAGCTGGAAGATGATCTTCCGGCCGAACAGGTCGCCGAACTTGCCGACCAGGACCGTCGCCACCGTCTCGGCGAGCAGATACGCGGTGACCACCCACGACATGTGGGCGGCACCGCCGAGGTCCGAGACGATCGTCGGCAGCGCGGTGCCGACGATCGTCTGGTCCAGGGCGGCCAGCAGAATCCCCAGCACGATCGTCGCGAAGACGATGTTCCGGCGGCGCGGATCGAGCACGGGCGGCGCGGCAGCACTCTGCGCGGCGGGGGCGGTCTCGCTGGCAGTGGTCACGCTTGCACCCTCACACCGGCCCCGCGCCGGCGCATGTGGGGGACGGCCGGACGGGGCGTCAGGCCAGCAGATCCCGCACGGACGCCTTCATACGGGCCACGAACGCCTCCCGTACCGGCTCCGCCACGCGGTCCAGCGAGAGATACGGATTGAGGTCCTCCAGCTCCACGAGCAGCAGTTCGCCCCGAGCCGTCCGGCAGGCGTCGACCCGTTGGATGCCGTGGTCGAGGGTGTTCCACTCCACGAACTTCCGGGCGAACTCCAGATCCGCAGCGCTCGGCGCGTACGGCTCCAGCACCCACCGCTCGTCCGGGTGCGGCGCGTACAGCGCGTACTGGAAGTCACGGTCGATGAAGTAGAAGGACACCTCGTGGCGGAAGTCGATCCGGGGCTGGACGAGCAGCGTGCCGTCGGCACCTTCCGGCAGCGCGGGCTCCCGTACGAACCGCAGGCCGACCGAGTCCGCCCCCAGCTTCGGCTTGACCACATACTCCGGGGCCTCGGGCAGCAGCCCCAGGTCCGCGGCCCGGTCCACGGTGGGGATCACCGGAAAACCGGCCCGGCTCAGATCGACCAGATACTGCTTGCCCGCCATGTCGCCGCGGCCGTGCAGCGGGTTGTAGACCCGTGCGCCCAGCTCCCGCGCACGGGCGCGGAAGGCGTCGTACGCCTCCTGGTAGTGCAGCACCGGACCGCTGTTGCGTACGACGACCGCGTCGAACCCGTCAAGCAGCGCGGCGGCGTCCCGGGGGTGACAGAGCGCGACATCGAACTCCTCGCGCAGTCGGGACGTCAGATGGATGTCCTCGTCGCAGTAGCGGCGGCCGCGTGCCTCGTAAGCGAGGTCGGTGACGTAGAGAACGGACGGGCGCGGGCCGGCGGGCATGGTGTTCTCCCAGGGGCTGTGTAGGTGGGCGGCTGGTCAATAACCTTGACGGCGTTGCCCGTTCACGACCCTGGAGCGTCATGAAGTCTGCCCCGCACGAGTCGGCCGCATCGCAAGCGTCGCCACTGCCCGACATTCTCTCGCCCGCCTTCGCGGCCGATCCCTACGGGGCGTACCGGATCATGCGCGAGAGCGCCCCGCTGATCCGGCACGAGGCCACGAACAGTTACATCGTCTCCCGGTACGAGGACGTGGAGCGGATCTTCAAGGACAAGGCGGGGGAGTTCACCACCGACAACTACGACTGGCAGATCGAACCGGTCCACGGCAGGACGATCCTCCAGCTCAGCGGCCGGGAGCACGCCGTGCGCCGGGCGCTGGTCGCCCCCGCCTTCCGCGGCACGGACCTCCAGGAGAAGTTCCTGCCGGTCATCGAGCGCAACGCACGCGAACTGATCGACACCTTCCGGCACACCGGCGAGGCCGATCTCGTCGACGCGTTCGCGACCCGGTTCCCCGTCCTTGTCATCGCCGACATGCTCGGCCTGGACCGGGCCGGCCACGACCGCTTCCACGGCTGGTACACCACCGTCATCGCCTTCCTCGGCAACCTGGCCGGCGACCCCGAGGTGGCGGCGGCCGGTGAGCGGACCCGCCAGGAGTTCGCCGCGTACATGATCCCGATCATCCAGCAGCGCCGGAACGCGCCCGGCGACGACCTGCTCTCCGCGCTCTGCGCCGCCGAGGTCGACGGGGTGCGGATGAGCGACGAGGACATCAAGGCGTTCTGCAGTCTGCTCCTCGCGGCGGGCGGCGAGACCACCGACAAGGCCATCGCCTCCCTCTTCGCCAATCTGCTCACCCATCCCGAGCAGCTCGCGGCGGTGCGGGAGGACCGCGGTCTGATCGACCGGGCCTTCGCGGAGACCCTGCGCCACACTCCGCCGGTCCACATGATCATGCGCCAGACGGCGAACGAGGTGGAGCTCAGCGGCGGTACGGTCCCGGCCGGCGCCACCGTCACCTGCCTGATCGGCGCCGCCAACCGCGACGAATCGCGCTACAGCGAGCCCGACCGGTTCGACATCTTCCGCGCCGACCTGACCGGCACCACCGCGTTCTCGGCGGCGGCCGACCACCTGGCGTTCGCACTCGGCAGGCACTTCTGCGTCGGTGCGCTGCTCGCCAGGGCGGAGGTGGAGACGGGGGTGAACCAGCTGCTCGACGCGATGCCGGACCTGCGGCTCGCGGACGGCTTCACCCCATCGGAGCACGGTGTCTTCACCCGGGGCCCGCGGTCGCTGCCGGTGCGGTTCACCCCGGTCGCCGGCTGACCGGTCCGCTCCGTTCTTGATGGTGCGGCTCGCTTCGAGGCCTCGCTCCCTCGCAGGACGGGCGCCGGAGTCACCAGGAATTGCCGGGGCGCACCGTCAGCCGGGGGTGGTGGGCGGCCAGGATCTTGTTGGCGCGCGCCAGCTCGGAGAGTGCCTGCTCGCGATCGGCCTGGTCCTCGACGCAGAGCCGCGGGCCGCGGAAGCTGCGGACCTCGCGCGCGGCGCACTCGGCGTCGAACTCCGCCTCCATGATGTGCGGCGGGATGCAGGACCCGATCAGCGCGGCGACCCGGTCGGGGATCGGCACGGGGACGAGGAGGTGGGAGGCGGTCATGGGGGAGGGTCCCTCTCGGATGGTTGGCCAGGAGGTGGACGTCGGTACGGCCGCCGGGTGGGCGGCCGACTCCTCCATGTCTACGGGACGCGGTTCAGGGTTTCTCGTTGAGAACGTCTCCGTGTGGCAACCGTTTGGGAGTGATCGGGTATTTCCCCTTACCCGTAGGTAAGTTGACCCATCGTGACGTACGTGCTGTGGCTAGAGGGACGCGTCGGTGCTGCGCTCACGGAGCTGAAGTGCCCGTAGTACGGCCTCGGTCGAGAACCGGCTTTCGGGATCGACCAGTTGTTCACCGAAGATGGTCTCCAGATTGCGCATCCGGTAGCGGACGGTCTGAGGATGCACGTCGAGCAGCTCGCCCATATGGGCCGCGGTCCCTCGGGTTTCGAGCCAGACGCGGAGCGTTTCGGTCAGCCGCTCGCGCCGAGTGGTGCTGAGCCCGGCGATCGGAGCCAGCTCGCGCCGCGCGAGTTGATCGAGGAGGGCCGTATCGGACAGGAGCCACAGCGTGATGAGGTGGTCCTCGCACAGAACGAGCGGCGCGTCCGCGATGATCCCGGCTTCGACGAGTTCGAGGACCCGGCGGGCCCAGCGGATCGAGTCCGAGGCGAGCGCTGTGGGGACGGTCAGCCCGATGGCGGCCCGGGTGCCGAGAAGAGCGCGTTCGAGCATCTGTCTTCGCACCTCGTCGAGCGGGCCCGGAATGAGTAAGTGGGGCTGGGGGTCACTGAGATCGACCAGGACATCGCGGTCCAGGCCGGCCCGGTCCAGTCCGGCCGGGGCTCGGGCGGCGACCAGGGTCACCTCCTCCGGCAGCGCCCAGCCGGTCTGCTCGCAGAGCTCGGCGATGGCGCTGCGCGGCACCGGCCGGCCGGCGAGAACGAGATGCAGCAGACGCCGGCGCATGGCCTCGCTCTGCTCGCCGGACTGCGACTGCACCTCGAGGAAACCCTCACGGGACAGCGATTCCAGCTCGTCGATGTAGGTGAACAGCGCGTCGGCGAAGCTGAGCATCAGGGTGGGCGAGAAGCTGTAGCTCCGGCCGACCTTCTTGGCCCGCCGCAGCGCCACCCGGGCACCGAGCCGATAGGCGCCCTGCAGCGTTTCCATGGTGCGGCCCTCATAGGCCTCGAACCGTCCGAAACGACGGCACATGTCGTCGCGAAGTGTGGTGGACGTGGAGGGCTCGGCGACCAGATCGACGAACGAAGCGAGGCTTTGTTCCACGCCGACGCGAATGGCCTGACCGTTCGGTCCGTTGAGCAGACGCGCGTATTCCGGATAGGCCCGGGTGACCTCGACGCCGATTTCCTTGATCAGGCTCGGCAGTTCGGGCCGCATGATTGCGGCGAATTCCTGCGGTAGCGGGCCCAGCGGGTCTCCGGTGTCCGACGGCTGTATAAGTCCCTGCATGTCTGTCCCCTTGCTCTCCGGCGCCCGGTGGGGGTGAGTCGGTGGGGGGAAAGCGCTCCCATCAACCGGCAGATGCGTACCCAAGTTCGCGATGAAGATAGACCAAGTGAGCTGCGCTGCCCACCACTTGTACAAGATCGAAGTGTAGGGGGCATACATCTCGGCCGCATTGTGGACTTCGACGCAGGTGGGCGGCAGTGCTCACTTTCGGACAATGTATTTCGGCCGTTTGTTCCTCGACGACAAAAGGCCGACGCCGGTGAACCCGGGGCGGCGGACGGCTCTCGGTGAGCGGTGGACGGTGGGATCGGTGGTCGACAGGAGCCGTGGTCGACGGCTCCGCGTGTGTTCACGCCGTCCCGGGCCCGCCTCCCCGGTTCCCCGCGACCGGGCGCCGCCGCCGGTCGGGCTTCCCTCTGCGAGATGCCGTACCCCGCGAGCACACCCTTCGCGCCCCTGCATGCGCATTCGTTGACAAGCCCCCGGCATCCGTCTGCTCATTTCTGGATCAAAAACCGGGTATCGCAAAAGATCTTAACCGGCAGGATTGTGTCGCCGTGTTTCTCGCAAGTAACATCACGGCTCGGCCAATTAAGGCATGCAATTCGCCGGTAAATCACTGCTCGGTCTTCCGGCTTCGGATCCACCCGCGACGTACTACTGAAACCGGGCCGTCAGCGTTCAACCGACGCAGCCGTGCCCCAGAAAGTCCCGCACACAACGCATGCAGTCACTCTTGGCGCCGATGCCGCCTGCGTTGAAACCGGCCAACTTCATGTACGACGCCGCCCAGCGGGGCGGCAGTCAAGAGGGGACGACATGAGAATCGCTTCGACCGGAGCGCGCGTGGGGCTGCTGGCAGCCTGTACCGCGTTCGTCGCCGTGCTCTCCACCGGAACAGCCACCGCAGCCACTCAACTGAACGGGCACTGGGCGCCGTTCGACCGGTGCCCGGTGGACGCGCCCGCCATGCTGGCGGCCGACGGCGTGACGAACATCGCGACCTGCATCTCCTCGCACTCGGCCGGCGGGTCGATCAAACTCGGCAATACGCAGGTGTCGACCGGCAACACCGACCTGCAACTCGGAGTGATCCAGCACAGCGACGGCACCACGTCGCTGGTCGCCCCCGCGGAGGGTGCGCTCGTCGCCGACTCCGCGGATCTGCCGGGTGGTCTGCTCGGCCTCATGTGCCCGAGCGGAATCCCCGTCGTCTCGGGAATCTGCAACCAGATCACCAACAGCACTCTCAACAAGGTGACCGCTACGATCGAACCGGCCGGTGCCCCGAGGGACTTCAATATGGCCGCGAGCTTCGGCGTCGGCCAGCCGATCCTGTCGATTCCGGTCCGCGTCCATCTGCGGAATCCGTTCCTCGGCGACAAGTGCTACATCGGGACCACCTCGAACCCGATCGTGCTGAAGCCGCAGAACACGACGGTCCCCTCCCTCTCGCTCCAGCAGTTCGCCGGCGACGGGACGCCCAGTGACAGCGGTGAGATGGGGCGTTACACCTTCGGCGGCGCCGACCAGGGCGACTCCGGCTACGCGGTGCCGGGTGCCAGCGGTTGTGGCGCCGGCCTGCTGGACTGGGCGGTCAACCTGAAGACCAGCCTGCCTTCGGCGGCGGGCAAGAACAGCGTCGTGCTGAACGACACCGCGACGTACTTCGCGAGCCCGTACGACCCGGCGGGCCTGGCCCCGGACGAGGGCAAGGCGTTCTCGAGGTACTGGCACTCGGCCGCGCGGTAGAGCCCGGTTCTCCGCAGCCACGGCAGGCGCCGCGCTACCGGAATGAAGAGCGAAAGGAAGGGCGGAGCGAAAGAAAGGAGGGGGCGTATCTGATTTCCGGCGAATCAGCAACCCGCTCGCTACATCGGCGGGAGCACCTCGCCAAGAAAATTCTACGGTGGGTCGTGACTGTCCTTTCCTTCTGCGTCGCACCCCCACTGATTCAGCAACGGGACAGGAAAAGGGAGAAGTTCTATGCGTAAGAAGACGAGCATCCTGACAGCGGCTGCCGCCGCTGCAGCCGCGGTCGCCCTGACCGCCCCTTCGGCGATGGCCGGGCCCACCGCGGCCTGGAACATCACGCCGACGGGCAACTTCACGGGCGCCGCCGGCCAGACCATCCTCACCGACAATGTCGGCAACCAGATCAAGTGCGAAACCGCCTCGGCGAACGGCAACGCCCCTGCCTCGCCCGTCGCCGGTCCCGTGCTCGCCCAGATCACCACGGCCTCGTTCAACGCGCCGTGCACCGGTCCGTTCAGCAGTACGTGGACCGTCACCAGCGAGACCTCCGGAGCCAACGGTCCGTGGCGGATCAACGGCAATACGCCGGGCGGCTACACGGCGGGCGTCGGTGCCAACAAGACCGGTCTGACCAAGGGATACATCGACAACATCAAGGCCACGGTCTCCGGTTCCAGCGTTCTCGGCCCCTGCACCTTCGTGGTGAAGGGCTCGGTGGACAGTGAGTACAACAACCCGACCGCCGGGGGCGCCAACGGCACCCTCGTCGTCGCGCCCGCCGCGACCGGCCCGCGCACCCTGACCATCAGCAACAAGGTGGGCGGCGGCTGCGGGATCGTCGGTGCGACGGCGACCTTCAAGGGCACCTACACCGTCAAGAGCGGCAGCGTCTCGCCCGTCATCACCTACAGCTGACCGGCCCGCGCTCGATCTCCCGCTCGGAGCGGATGGCCCGGCCGCAGCAGTGACGGCCGGGCCATCCGGTGTGGCGCCGGTGCCCCGGGACGCGAGCGCGACACTCAAGAACTGACAGTTTCCCACTCATCGATTGTCACGGATCGCCAAGAAGGACAGCGGTCGTCGTGCCGCATGAATCGTTCAAGATTCACTGCTTCCCCTCGGTTGCGACGGCGCGTACCGTACCGTCCAGTAAGTCGGGCGGTGCTGCCGGTGGATCAAAAGTCCACGCGATGTTCTGAACGTGAGCCCCGGAGGTATCGAGACATGGCAAGCAGCGTGCGCTGGACAACTCGCCAGCCCGCACGAATTGTCGCAGGTGGCCTCCTGGTCGTCGCGGCCACCTTTCTTCCGGGCGCGGATTCGGCGGCCGATGCGCAACGGGCGGAGACATCCCTCGACTACAACTGCCAATTCCCGGAAGGTTCGTATGCGGTGACGGCCGTCGTCGCGGGACGATTTCCGGCAGGCGGCAGAGTGGGCCGACCGGTGGAGCCCCGCGATGTGACGGTCGAGGTCGACCTGCCGAAGGCCGCGCTGGACGAGCTGACGGGGCTCGATGCCACAGCGGTGTCTGCCGCCGTGCGACTGAAGGTCCTGCACGCCATGTCGAAGGAGTCCGCCACCGCCGACTGGTCCGGGCTCACGGCTCCCGCGCAGGACATCGCCGGGCAGGACGGTCTCAAGCTCGAAGCCGCGGGCGCGGTCCCGACGGCCACGTTCGGCTCGCCCGGCACCGCCATCCTGTCCGCCTCGGACCTGACGCTGGCCCTGAGCCCGTTGAAAGAGGACGGCTCGGCCGCCGTACCGGACGGCATCGACGTCGCCTGCCGGCTCGTGGACGGAGCGGACGGCACGCTCGCCTCCTTGACCATTGGCGGTTCAGCGGAGGAGAAACCCGCCGAGCCCACCCCCGACCTCCCCGACCTTCCCGACCTTGCCGGGAAACTCCCGCCCAGCCAGCGGGAGAAGCTGAACGACGCCCGCCACGCGGCCAGGGCGGAGGGGGACACCGACCCCGAACCGTGCCCGTTCCCGCCGTTTTCCCTTGCCACGCCGGCCGAGACCTATGTGGCGGGGTTCACGAACGTCAAGAAGCTCAACTCGGCGGCGCTGCTCGGGCCCGCACGTCTGAACGTCGTTCTGATGAAGACGTACATCGCCGATCCGTGCACGGACACCTTCACGGTGCTCAGCGAGGCGGACTTCGACTACAACGGGCGTCGGCAGCTGCCTCCGTCGCAGGGGACGTTCCTCACCTACGGATTCATGCCGACCACCGCGACCATGGTGTTGTCCCAGGTCGGCCCGCCCGCCCTCATCACGTCCGTCAGTCACAACTCCGACCCCAGGATCCCGGAGGACACGACTGTCACCGCCGATTTCGAACTCACCATCAGTGATGTCCGTGTCAATGGCGAACCCCTCGACGTGGGCCCCAACTGCCGGACGGTCAAACCGATCAAGCAGACCCTTTACGCGTTCGGTACGGGTAATCCGCCCTCGGGGTACACGGTCAATCGCGGCGGCACGATGAGTGGTGAGACCTATATCCCGGCATTCACCGGCTGCGGTGTCGACGAGGACCTGTCACCACTGATGACGGCGTCCATCTCCGGCGGCGCAAACTTCATCAAGATGACGCAGGCCCCGCTGTGCGTGGTCAGCAACCCCGACAGCCCGGACTGCCCCGCGAAGAAGCCCATTCCGGAACGCTGATCCCGTCCGACGGCCGCCGGCCCCGACCCTGCAAAGGGCCGGGGCCGGCGGCCGTTCTGTTATGCGGCCGGGCGTGCGCTTCTCCGTGGAAACCGCACCGTGCGGCAGGTGCCAATCCCCGAGCGGACGACCTCCCACGCCCTTCGGAATTCATCACTCCCGGACAACTTTCTCCTGTCGACCACTCACTCGATTACAAGTGATCGCCGCCCCTCGAGTACCGCGGAGAAAGTTCGGCGTCCAGTATTGCGAAGTCAGGTTACTCGGTCGTAGCGTCCCGTATGGCCAGCACGGAAATGCGTCAGTATCCGCTTGTCGGGGGCCCCGCGGCCCCGGCGCGTCGGGCCGTGGGCCCCAACCTCTCCACCCGAGTACTTGCGCATGTTTCGACAAAGCCGGGCGGCTGATTTGTCAACGAGTGACAAGTGATCCACTCCCCGCCCATGGTTCGTTGATTTCCGCTGTTCAACGGCTTGTCCTGGCGGTTTCGACGGACATACCGTGCGCCTCCTGGTGCACGGGTGACGAGCCGCCATTGGATTTCTCAGAGCCGGAGCGCTGACAGATGACTACGTTCACCACAACGTCGAGGGAGGGCCGATGGGAATCGAAGTAGTCGTCGAGGGCCTGACGAAGTCTTTCGGCAAACAGAACATCTGGCAGGACGTCAGCCTCACACTGCCCGCCGGTGAGGTGAGCGTGATGCTCGGCCCGTCCGGCACCGGAAAGACCGTCTTCCTGAAATCCATCATCGGCCTGCTCAAGCCCGAGCAGGGCCGCGTCCTCATCAACGGCGTCGACATGGTCAACAGCCCCGAGCGCGACATCATGGAGACCCGCAAACTCTTCGGCCTCATGTTCCAGGACGGCGCGCTCTTCGGCTCGATGTCGCTGTTCGACAACATCGCCTTTCCTCTGCGTGAGCACACCCGCAAGAAGGAATCGGAAATCCGCCGGATCGTCATGGAGCGGATCGACATCGTCGGTCTCCTCGGTGCCGAGGGCAAACTGCCCGGCGAGATATCCGGCGGCATGCGCAAGCGCGCCGGCCTGGCCCGAGCCCTCGTCCTGGACCCTCAGATCATTCTCTGTGACGAACCGGACTCCGGACTCGACCCGGTCCGCACCGCCTACATCTCCCAGCTGCTCATCGATCTCAACGCGCAGATCGACGCGACGATGCTCATCGTCACCCACAACCTCGACATCGCGGCCACCGTCCCCGACAACATGGGCATGCTGTTCTGCCGCAACCTCGTCACCTTCGGGCCGCGCGAGGTGTTGCTCACCAGCGATGTGCCGGTCGTCGCCCAATTCCTCGCGGGGCGCCGCGAGGGCCCCATCGGGATGGCCGAGGAGAAGGACGCCGCCACCCTCGCCGCCGAGGAGACGAACGGCTATGGCGCCGGCATCAGTTCCGCCAACGGCCCGCGCACCGTCGTACCGCAGCTGGAGCCGTCGCCCGGCATGCCCGTACGGCAGGCAGCGCTGCGCCGCCGGGAACGGGTCCTCTCGATGATGGGCCAGCTGCCGGAGGCCGCCCGTACCGCCATCATGAAGAGCTACACCCCGGCCGCGGGCGGTGGACGCCCGTGACGGCCCCCATGCCGGTGCGGCCCCCCGAGCCGCCCGCGGCCGGCGCGGCCGACGCCACCGGACCGAAGGCACCGGAGCAGCGGCCTCCCGCGCGGCTGCTCGCCCCGCTGCGCGAGACCGGGAAGCTGTTCTCCCTCGCCGGGACCGTGAGCCGCGACATCTTCCGCAGGCCTTTCCAGGTACGGGAGTTCATCGAACAGTTCTGGTTCGTCGCCAGCGTCACCATCCTGCCCGCCGCCCTCGTCTCCATCCCGTTCGGCGCGGTCATCGCCCTCCAGGTCGGCTCGCTGACCCAGCAGCTCGGCGCCCAGTCGTTCACCGGCGGCGCCAGTGTCCTCGCCGTGATCCAGCAGGCCAGCCCCATCATCGTGGCGTTGCTGATCTCCGGTGCGGCGGGCTCGGCAATCTGCGCGGACCTCGGCTCGCGGAAGATCCGCGAGGAACTCGACGCGATGGCGGTCATGGGCGTTTCGCCCATCCAGCGCCTCGTCGTCCCGCGCGTCCTCGCCACCATGCTCGTGGCCGTCCTGCTCAACGGGCTGGTCTCCGTCGTCGGCACGCTCGGCGGCTACTTCTTCAACGTGATCCTGCAACACGGCACCCCCGGGGCCTACCTCGCCAGCTTCTCCGCCCTCGCCCAGCTCCCCGACCTGTACATCAGCGAGGTCAAGGCGCTGATCTTCGGCTTCATCGCGGGCGTCGTCGCCGCCTACCGCGGACTCAACCCGCGCGGCGGCCCCAAGGGCGTCGGCGACGCGGTCAACCAGTCGGTCGTCATCACCTTCATGCTGCTGTTCTTCGTGAACATGATCCTCACGGCGATCTACCTCCAGATCGTCCCCGCGAAGGGGAGCTGACCGATGTCGATGCTCAGCTGGCTGGATCGATCCGGCGAACAACTCACCTTTTATGTAAGGGCGTTGATCTGGATCCCGCGGACTCTGCGCCGCTACCTGCGCGAGGTCCAGCGACTGCTGGCCGAAGTGGCGTTCGGCAGCGGAGGTCTCGGGGTCATCGGCGGCACCATCGGCGTGATGATCGCGATGACCCTCTTCACCGGCACGGTCGTCGGCCTCCAGGGGTACGCCGCCCTCAACCAGATCGGCACCTCCGCCTTCACCGGTTTCATCTCCGCCTACTTCAACACCCGGGAGATCGCCCCGCTCGTCGCCGGACTCGCGCTCTCCGCGACCGTCGGCGCCGGCTTCACCGCCCAGCTCGGCGCGATGCGGATCAACGAGGAGGTCGACGCCCTGGAGGCGATGGGCGTGCGGTCCATGCCGTACCTCGTCACCACCCGGATCATCGCCGGAGTCGTCGCGATCATCCCGCTGTACGCGATCGGGCTGCTCTCCTCGTACCTGGCGTCCCGCTACATCACGATCCTGTTCAACGGACAGTCCGCGGGCACCTACGACCACTACTTCAATCTCTTCCTCTCCCCGGACGACGTGCTGCTGTCGGTGCTCAAGGTGCTGATCTTCAGCGTGATGGTGATCCTCGCCCACTGCTACTACGGCTTCCACGCCACCGGCGGGCCCGCCGGAGTGGGAGTGGCCGTCGGCCGGTCGGTGCGCAACGCCATCGTGCTCATCAGCGTCACCGACTTCTTCCTCTCGCTCGCCATCTGGGGCGCCACGACGACGGTGAAGGTGGCCGGCTGATGAATGCCCACCGGGCGCAGACCGTGCGCCGCAGACTCGCCGGAATCACCTTCCTCCTCGTGCCCGCCGTGCTCGTATGGGTATCGGTCTCCGTGTACAACAAGGACTTCACCGACGACGCCACCGTGACCGTACGCACCGGCAGCGTCGGCAACGAGATGCACGACAACGCGGATGTGAAGTTGCGCGGCGTCGTCGTCGGCCAGGTCCGCACCATCTCGGCCGACGGGAACGGGGCCCGGCTCACCCTCGCGATCCAGCCCGACAAGCTCTCCCGCATCCCCGCCGACGTGACCGCGCAGATGCTGCCCACCACCCTCTTCGGGGAACGGTTCGTGGCGCTCGTACCGCCCGAGGTGCCGTCCGCGCAGTCCCTGCGGGCCGGGGCCGTCATCCCGCAGGACCGCTCCAGCAACGCCATCGAGCTGGAGGAGGTCCTCGGCAATGTCCTGCCGCTGCTGACCGCCGTCAAGCCGGAGAAGCTCGCCGCCACCCTCGGCGCGGTCTCCCAGGCACTCGAAGGACGGGGCGAGAAGCTCGGCGACACCCTCCTCACGCTCGACGCCCACCTGAAGAAGTTCAACCCGCAACTCCCCACGCTCAACGCCGACATCAAGGAACTCGTCAAGGTGAGCAAGGTGTACGAGGATGCCGCCCCCGATGTTCTGGACGCACTCACCGACTTCACCACCACCAGCGGCACCATCGCCGAACAACAGGCGGAACTCGCCGGCCTGTACGGGTCCACGACCGCCTCCGCGCAGGACATCACGTCCTTCCTCCGGGAGAACAAGGACAACCTGATCCGGCTCTCCGCCACGGGCCGGCCGACGCTCGAACTACTGGCACGGTACTCGGACGAATTCCCCTGCACCCTGCGGACCATGGCCGGCTTCGTCCCGGCCATGGACAAGGCGCTGGGCAAGGGCACGGACCGGCCCGGACTCCACGTCACCGTCAAGGCCGTGAAGTCCAAGGGCAAGTACGTGCCTGGCAAGGACACCCCGGTCTACGACGCGACCGGCGGCCCGCACTGCTATTCCGTGCCGTACGTCGGCCGGACCGTACCGACCGCGGACGCCCGTACGGCCGAGGCGGTCGCACCGGCCGGCCGGCCACGCGCCGACGAGCCGGCCGGCACCGCGCCCCGGGACACGAAATCCGCCCTCGGCATGCCCAATTCCCCGCAGGAGAGCCGGCTCGTCAACGAACTGGTCGCTCCCTCACTGAAAGTCCAGCCGCAGACCCTGCCCGACTGGAGCAGCGTGCTCATCGGTCCGGCCTTCCGCGGTGCGGAGGTGAAGCTCAAGTGAAGCGCCGCTCTCTCGCCGGGCCGCTCGCGAAGTCGGTCGTCTTCATCCTGGTGACCGTTCTCGCCACCACCGTCCTGGCCCTGTCCATCGCCAATACGGGCGTCGGCGACACCACCTCGTACAAGGCCAGGTTCACCGACGTCACCGGACTGGTCGTCGGTGACAGCGTCCGGATCGCCGGGGTGAAGGTCGGGCAGGTCGAGTCCATCGAGGTGGCCGACAAGCGGCTCGCCGAGGTCGGCTTCGCCGTCCGCAAGGGGCGCAAGCTGCCCGCCTCGGTGACCGCCTCGGTCAAATACCTCAACATGGTCGGCCAGCGGTACATCGACCTCGGCCAGGGCGCCGGACCGGTCGGCCGCAGCTTCGCCGCCGGGGCGACCATCCCGCTCTCCCGCACCACTCCGGCGCTCGATCTCACCCAGCTCTTCAACGGCTTCCAGCCGCTCTTCGAAGGGCTCTCCCCGCCGGACGTGAACCAGCTCGCGGGCTCCATCGTCCAGGTGCTCCAGGGTGAGGGCGGCACCGTCGACAGCATCCTCCAGCACGTCGGCTCACTGACCGGAACGGTCGCCGCGAAGGACAAGGTGATCGGCGAGGTGATCAAGAACCTCAATACGGTCCTGAAGACCGTCAACGACCGCGAGGCCGGCTTCAACGACCTCGTCGTCACCCTCCAGGAACTCGTCACCGGCTTCTCCGGCGACCGCAAACCGCTCGGCCGGGCGGTCACCGCGATGGGCGCGCTCACCACCGTCACCGCGGACCTCCTCGACGACGGCCGTAAACCCCTCAAGGACGACATCCGACAACTCGGCCGTCTCTCGGACCAGCTGGGCAAGGGCACCCCGCAGATCGAGAACTTCCTGCACAAGACCCCGGCCAAGATGGAAGCGATCAGCCGCCTCGCCTCGTACGGCTCATGGCTCAACCTCTACCTCTGCGAGGCCAAGGTCAGCGGTGTGACCAACGACGACGGCAGCGCACCGCCCACCGGCATCGTCGTCGCGAAGCCGAGGTGCCAGGCATGAGAATCAAACCCGTACGGGAACGCAACCCCGTCGCCGTGGCCCTCGTCGGACTGATCGTCCTCGCCCTCGTCGGCCTGTCCGCCTACCGCGCCGACTCGCTGCCCTTCATCGGCGGCGGCACCACCTACAACGCCGACTTCACCGAATCCGCCGGACTCGACGAGGGCGACGAGGTACGGGTGGCCGGAGTGAAGGTCGGCGAGGTCACCGGCGTCTCGCTCGACGGCTCCAAGGTGAAGGTCCGCTTCAAGGTCAAGGACGTCTGGATCGGCAACTCCTCCACCGTCGGCATCGCCATCAAGACCCTGCTGGGCGAGAAGTACCTCGCCGTCGACCCGCTCGGCGACGCCCCGCAGGACCCGCACGAGCGGATCACGGTCAGCCGCACCACCTCCCCGTACGACGTCACCCAGGCGTTCAACGGGCTCGGCGAGACCATCGGGGAGATCGACACCCAGCAGCTCGCCAAGAGCTTCGAGACGATCTCCGCCACCTTCAAGGACTCCCCGCCGGACGTGAAGAGCGCCGCCGACGGGCTCTCCGCCCTCTCCAGAACGGTCTCCGAACGCGACGCCCAGCTCGCCACCCTCCTCAAGGGCAGCAAGCAGCTCACCAAGACGCTCGCCGGCAAGAAGAGCAGCTTCGAAACCCTGCTGGAGGACGGCAATCTGCTCCTCGGCGAGATCCAGGCGCGCCGCGACTCCATCCATCTGCTGCTCACCGGCACCCGGAACCTGAGCACCCAGCTCACCGGCCTCATCGAGGACAACAACAAACAGCTGAAGCCCACCCTGGACTCGCTCGGCCGGGTCACCGCGGTGCTGGTGAAGAACCGCAAGAGCCTCGACAAGGTGCTGTCGCTCGCCGGTTCGTACAACCGGCTCGTCGGCAACACCCTCGGCAGCGGCCGGTGGTTCGACAACTACGTCTGCGGGGTCGTCCCGAAGAACTACCTGCCCGCCGGGACACCCGCAGGAGCCGAATGCAAGCCACCCAAGCAGCAAGGCGGCCGATGAGATGAGAATGACGCGCATCGTCGGCTTCGGCGCCGGACTCGCCGTCGTGGCCGTCGCGGCCACCACCGGTGTGATGGCCATGGACGACGAAGGAACGACGACCATCACCGCCTACTTCGACCAGGTCACCGGGGTGTACGCCGGATCGGACCTGCGGATCCTCGGCGTCAGGGTCGGCAGGGTCGAATCGGTCACACCGCGCGGCGGCGAGGTCCGGGTCACCCTGCGGGTCGACAAGGGCGTCAAGGTCCCCAAGGAGGCGCACGCCGTGGTCGTCGCCCCCAGCCTCGTCGCCGACCGCTACGTCCAGCTCGCCCCCGCGTACAACGGCGGACCACAGATCGCGGACAACGCCGTACTGCCCGCCGCGAGCAACGCCACCCCCGTCGAGGTCGACCAGCTGTACGAGTCCATCACCAAGCTCTCCACGGCCCTCGGCCCCGACGGAGCCAACGCGGAGGGCGCGCTCGCCGGACTCCTCGACACCGGCGCCAAGAACCTCGACGGCAACGGAAAAGCCATCGGGAACTCCATCGAACAGTTCGGCAAGGCGACCAAGACGCTCGACAAGAGCAGCGGGAACCTCTTCGACACGCTGTCCTACCTGCAGACCTTCACCACCATGCTGAAGGACAACGACGGCAATGTGCGCGCCGCCGAACAGCAACTGAACTCCGTCACCGGCTTCCTCGCCGACGACAAGGAGAACCTCAGCGCGGCACTGAAGGAGCTGGGCACCGCCCTGGGCCAGGTCAAGAGCTTCATCCAGAAGAACCGCGACGCCCTGAAGTCGAACGTGGACGCACTGGTGCCGCTCACCCAGACCCTGGTCGACCAGCGTGCCTCGCTCGCCGAGTCGATGGACACGCTGCCGCTCGCCGCGGACAACGTGGTCAACGCCTACGACCCGGTGAACCGCACCCTCAACGGCCGCACGAACCTCAACGAGCTCTCCATGGGCGGGCCGCTCACCGAGACCCCCGCCCTCGCGGGCCTCGCACCGGTGGACACCGCGCGCCAGAAGGCGCTGCCCGTCCTGCCGCTCCCGACCGTCGGCACCGTCTACGGCACCCCGGCGAAGACCGCCACGGAGAAGAAGGGGGCGAACCGATGAGCCGCGCCCTGCGCAGACCCGGAGCCCGTACGACCGGCGTCGTCGCGGTGCTGGCCGTGGGCGTCGGCCTGGCCCTGGTCGTCACCGGCACCGGCCTGCCGTCGTTCACCGGCATCGACCAGGTGCCGCTGCCCGGCGGAGCCGACCTCGGCGACCACCCGTACGAGATCACCGCGGAATTCGCGGACGTCCTCAGTCTCGCCCCGCAGTCCTCGGTGAAGGTCAACGACGTCGCCGTCGGCCGTGTCACCAAGATCTCCCTGAACTCGGGCAGCTGGAACGCCAAGGTCACGATGCGGGTCAACGGCAAGGTCGAACTGCCCGAGAACGCCTACGCCCACCTCGAACAGTCCAGCCTCCTCGGCGAGAAGTACATCCAGCTCTCGCCGCCCGCGAGCGGCGCCGCCCGGGGCAGGCTCGCCGACGGAGACCGCATCCCGCTGACCCGGACCAACCGCAACCCCGAGGTCGAAGAGGTCTTCGGCGCCCTGTCGATGCTCCTCAACGGCGGTGGCGTCAACCAGCTCAAGACCATCACGACCGAACTCAACAAGGCGCTGGCCGGCCAGGAACCCCAGGTCCGTTCCATGCTCAACCGGGTCGACACCCTCGTCACGAACCTGGACGGCCACAAGGGGGACATCACCGACGCACTCGACGGCGTCAACCGGCTCTCCGCCACCCTCGCCACCCGCAAACAGGACGTCGGTACGGTCCTCACCGGACTCAGCCCCGGCCTGAAGGTCCTGGAGAAGCAGCGCGGCTCGCTCCTCACCATGCTCCGCTCGCTCGACACCCTCTCCACCGTCGCCGTCGACACGGTCAACAAGAGCAAGGCCGACATGATCGCCGACCTCAAGGCCCTCGCCCCCACCCTCAAGGCGCTCGCCGACTCCGGGAGCGACCTGCCCGACTCCCTCCAGGTACTGCTCACCTACCCGTTCACGGACGAGGTGCTCCGCGGGGTCAAGGGCGACTACCTCAACGTCTACCTGGATGTGACGGCCATGCCCGGCACGCAGCTCATCCCGCCGCTGGACCCGGACACCGCCCAGCCCACCGCGAGCGGCACGGGTGCGGAATCCGGCTCGGCTCCGCCCCTGCCACTGCCCGCGGTCTCCACGGCGGTCACGGACGGGAGCGGCCGGTGATCACCCTCGCCATCCGGCTGAAGAACATCGCCTTCCTCGTCATCGCGGTGCTCGTCCTCGGCTACCTCGGGGTGCGGTACGCCGACCTCGGCCACTACATCGGCCTGCGCGGCTACTACACCGTCACGGTCCAACTCCCGCGCACCGGCGGCCTGTACACCCACTCCGACGTCACCTACCGAGGCGTGTCCGTGGGCCGGGTCGGACCGATCGAGCTCACCGACGACGGAGTCGAGGCCGAACTGCGCATCGAGAAGGACGCCCCGAAGATCCCGGACAGCCTCACGGCGGTCGTCGCCAACCTCTCCGCGGTCGGCGAGCAGTACGTCGATCTGCGGCCCACCCGCACCAACGGCCCGTACCTGGCGAACGGCGCGGTCATCGACCAGGCCGACACCACCGTCCCGGCCCCCGTCACCAACGTCCTCACCAGCGTCAACGACCTGGCGGGTTCCGTCGACCTGGAATCCCTGCGCACGGTCGTCGACGAGTTCGCCGCCGCGTTCGAGGGGCGCGGCGACGATCTCCAGGTCCTCCTGGACACCGGGAGCGATTTCGTCCGGGCGGCCGACGACGCACTCCCCGTCAACACCCGGCTGATGGCCGACGCCGAGACCGTGCTGCGCACCCAGGCCGAACAGGGCGAAGCACTCAAGGGCTTCGCCTCCGGTGCCGAGCAACTGGCCGCCGAACTCAAGGGATCGGACACCGACCTGCGCAGGCTGATCGCGGTCACCCCGGACGCGACCAGTCAGATCAGCGGACTGCTGCGGGACCTCGACCCGAGCTTCGGCGTCGTCGTCGCCAACCTCCTCACCACCTCCGAGGTCGCCGTCACCCGGCAGCGCGGACTGGAGGAACTCCTGGTGAAGCTGCCCGCGGTGGCAGCCGCGGGATCGAGCGCGGTGGACGAGAACGGCGCCCGGTTCGGCATGTCGGTCACCTTCTTCGAACCCCTGCCCTGCACCGCTGGATACGGCTCCACGGTCTACCGCAGCGGTCTCGACACGTCGGCCGGACCGCCCGTCAACACCAAGGCCCGCTGCACCTCGTCGCCCGGCACCGGCATCAACGTCCGGGGCAGCGCCAATGCGCCGAAGGGCGGCGCCGTGCCCGCGCCCGCCAAACCCGGATCGATGCTCCTCGGATCCGGCTCGGCGCACCGGCTCCCCGGCACCCTCGGCGTCACGGGGGCCACCACGCCGGCCGCCGACGGCATGGCCGGCCTGCTGGGACTCGGACAGGGAGGCGGCGCATGACGCCCCGTACGAAGACCCTGAGCGCCTCGGCGGCGCTGCTCGCCGCCGCGGTGATCTGCGCACTCGGCGGGTGGTCGTACGCCGACGCGCGCGGCGACGAAGACCTGTCGTACGCGAAGAGCCGCGATGTCGCGCTGGCCGACGGAAAGCGCCACCTCGCCCGGCTGAACAGCCTCGACGGGAAGGACGCCAGGAGTGTCGGTGCCGGCCTCGACGCCTGGCTCGACTCCTCCACCGGGCCGCTGCACGACCAGCTGGGGCGCACCCGGAGCACGGACGCGAGCGAACTGACGAAGTCCGGCTCCACCGCGCGCGGCAAGGTCACCGACGCGGCGCTCACCGCACTCGACGAGCGCACCGGCACGGCACAACTGATCGCGACGGTCGACGTCGCCGTCACCCCGCGCACCGGCAAGGGCGGCACCGAACGCAAACGCTTCGAAGCCACGCTCGCCCGGACCGCGGACGGCTGGAAGGTCAAGGCCCTCACGGCGATTCCGGTCGGGGGCGGCGCATGAAGAAGCGGGGAGGGGCGGCGGTCATGAGTACGGACGTGGACGCGGAGGCCGTCGTGGACACGGAGAAGGCCGACGTGCCGGCCGGTGAGGACACCGTCGTGGACACGGAGAAGGCCGACGTGCCGGCCGGTGAGAACACCGTCGAGGACACGGAGAAGGCCGACGTGCCGGCCGGTGAGGACACCGTCGTGGACACGGAGAAGGCCGACGTGCCGGCCGGTGAGAACACCGTCGAGGACACGGAGAAGGCCGACGAGGCTTCCGGTGAGGACGGCACGGTCCCGCCCGGCGCGGGCCGCCGGTGGCCGCGCGTCGTGGCAGCGGTTCTGGTCGTGGCCCTCCTCGCGACCGGTGGCGGACTCTTCGCCAAGGGCAGGCAGTTGCGCGACACCCCCGCCACCTCGAACCGGGCGCTGACCGACAGCGCGGCGACCAGCCGGGTCGCCGGCGACGTCAGCGACGCGCTCGGCAAGGTCTTCTCGTACAGCCCACAGGCCACCGGCGTCACCAAGGAGTCGGCGAAACAACTCCTGGCGGGGACGGCGCTCAAGCAGTACGCGGCCCTGTTCGGCCAGGTCGAGAAGCAGGCAGCCGACCAGAAACTGACCCTCACCACCCACGTCGTACGCGCCGGAGTGACCCGGCTGACGGACAGCAGCGCCCACCTGCTCGTCTTCCTCGACCAGGTCTACGAACGCGAAGGCAAGCCGGCCACCACGGCGGCTGCACAGCTCTCCGTCACGGCCGAACTGCGGGACGGCCACTGGACCGTCGTCGAGATCACCTCCAGATAGCAGAGCCCACACTCGTCCAGTTCAGCACGGATCGGCCGCAGGGGAGAGACAGCAATGGCACGGGTACGGATGACGAGGAACCCGCTGGTGGCGGTGGCGATCGGGCTGACGGTCGCGGCGGCCGTCGCGGCCGGCTGGGGCGGGGTGTCCCGGTACGACGCCGCGCACGACGATTCGGCGGCGTACGCACAGGCCCGCGACGACGCCCTGGCCGCGGGCGAGCAGGCCGTGCAGAACATGAACACCCTGGACCACCGGAAGCTGGCGACGGGCCTCGACGGCTGGGAGGAATCCACCACCGGCGATCTGCACCGGCAACTCGTCGACGGACGCGACGCGTTCGTGAAGCAGATCCAGCAGGCGAAGACCGTCAGCACGGCCCAGATCCTGTCCGGGGCGGTGACCGAACTCGACGACCGGGCCGGCAAGGCCGGGGTCATGGTGGCGCTGCGGGTGACGGTGACCGCACCCAAGGGCAAGCCCGCGGTCAAGGAGAGCCGGATGCTCGGGCAGCTCACCCGTACCTCCGAAGGGTGGAAGCTCAGCGCCCTCGGCCAGGCGCCCGTCGGCAACACGGCCGGCTGACGCCACCGACTACCACCCCGCCACCCGAGAGGACCCCGGACATGTCGACGACCCGTCACCTCGTCAACCGTCAACGCCGTCTGGCCACCGTCGCCGCGGAACGCGCCACCACTGCCGCCCCACCCAGCAGGCCCGCGCCCCCCGGCGCCTCACGCGACGAGCCCGCGGGGGCCACGGCCGGGGAGGACACCACCGTCGAGGACGAGGCCACCGTCGAGGACGAGGCCACCGACGAGGACGACAAGGCGGAGGAGGCGCCACCGGGACGCAAGCGGCTACCCCGCCTCCGTCTCCGGCTGCCCGCCGTCTTCTGCGTCTTCACGGTGCTCCTCGGCGCCTTCGCCGCCTGGGCGTTCGGCTCGGCCGCGAACCTGCGCGACGACCCGGCCCGCCGGAACACGGCCCTCACCGACATCGGCCGCACCAGCGAGCTGAAGGGGCAGATCTCCGAGGCGGTGGGTGCGGTGTTCTCGTACAACTACGCCTCGCCCGCCAAGTCCGAGCGTGCGGTGAAGAGTTACCTGGTCGGCAAGGCGGTCCAGCAGCACGCGGACATGCTCGCGCAGGTACGGGCGCAGGGGCAGAAGCAGAAGCTCGTGCTGACCACGACTGTCACGGACAGCGGTGTGGAACTCCTCGACGGCGACCGGGCCCGGCTGCTGATCTTCGCCGACCAGAGCAACACCCGTACCGGCACGTCGGACGAGACGACCTACGCGGCGGCGATGTTCGCCGTGGACGCTGTTCGCCGTGGCGACACCTGGCGGATCTCAGGCATCGATACGTTCGCCCGGTGACCCGGGGGAGAGGGGAGCACGCATGAGGTTCAACGGCACCATGCGCCGCGGAATCGGAGGCACAGCAGCCGCGGTCGCCGCGATGGCCGCGCTCACCGGGTCCCAGGCACCGGGACTCGTCCGCCATGAACAGACCGCGACGGAGCGACAGGAGTCCGACGAGGTCACGTGGTCGCACGTGCCCAACGACGACTCCTATCACACCGAACTGCCGCCGCTGCAGTCGCCGAGGCCGCCGAAGGCCGGTGTGAAGCAGAGCCCGGCCGTCGCGCAGTCGTGGGCCGAGGCGGGCATCCCGGCCACGGTGCTCGCCGCCTACCGCAAGGCGGAGAGCGCGCTCGCGCGTACCGATCCCGGATGCCATCTGCCGTGGCAGTTACTCGCGGCGATCGGCAAGGTCGAGTCGGGCCAGGCGGGCGGGGGACGGGTCGATGCCCACGGCACGACGCTCGACCCGATCCTCGGACCGGTCCTCAACGGCGCCGGATTCGCCAACATTCCGGACACCGACGGCGGCGTGTACGACGGCGACAGCACTTATGACCGGGCCGTCGGCCCGATGCAGTTCATCCCGTCCACCTGGGCCCACTGGGGCAAGGACGGCAACGGCGACGGCCGCCGCGATCCGAACAACGTCTTCGACGCCGCCCTCGCCGCCGGGTACTACCTCTGTGCCGGACCGCGCGATCTGTCGGTGAAGGCCGACCTGGACCGGGCGATCCTCAGCTACAACCACTCGGACACCTACCTGCGCACCGTGCTGTCCTGGCTGGAGTTCTACCGCAAGGGCGTTCACCCGGTGGCCGACGGCAAGGGCACCGTCCCGAAGAGCCCCGGCGCGGGCGGACCGAACAAGCCGAAGCACCCGGTGGGCGGTCCCGGCGCCCCGGGCGGCGGCATCGTCATCGGCCCGCAGCCCGGCGGTTCGCACAGCCCCTCGCCCTCCACGTCCCCGAAGCCCTCCGGCTCACCGACAAGTTCCCCGGACCCCACCGGCTCCCCGGACCCCACCGATCCGGGCACCGCCTCACCGGGCCCGACCGACAGCGGACCGGCTTCCCCGGACCCCGGCACCAGCCCCGACCCCAGCACCTCGGCCCCCGGCCCCGGCACGGACCCCGGCTGCCCGAGCGGCTCGCCGTCACCGGACCCCACCGGCTCGACCGGAACCACCGAGTCCCCGACACCCGACCCGGGCACGACCGAGGAACCCTGCGCCACGCCCTCGGGCTCAGCGCCCGCCGGCTGACAGCACCTCGGCCAGGTCGTACCGCACCACCTCTTCCAGCTGCGCGTACGTACAGCCGTCCGGGGTGCGGTCCGGCCGCCACCGGCGAAACTGCGCGGTGTGCCGGAACCGGTCGCCCTCCATGTGGTCGTACGCCACCTCACAGACCCGCTCCGGGCTGAGCGCCACCCAGGACAGGTCCTTCTTGCCCGACCAGCGACTCGGCGCCCCGGGCAGCCGCGACCCCTCGTGCGCCGCCGCGTCCGTCCAGGCCGCCCACGGGTGATCGGCCGGCTCCACGCGCAGTGGTTCCAGCTCCTCCAGGAGCTCGGCGCGCCGCTTCATCGAGAAGGCCGCACAGACCCCGACATGCTGCAGGACGCCCTCGGCGTCGTACAGGCCGAGCAGCAGCGAGCCGACGACCGGGCCGCTCTTGTGGAGGCGGTAGCCCGCCACCACGCAGTCGGCGGTCCGCTCGTGCTTGATCTTGTACATCACCCGGGTGTCGGGGCGGTACGGCAGATCGGGCGGTTTGGCGACCACACCGTCGAGCCCCGCGCCCTCGTACCGGTCGAACCACTCCTGGGCGAGTGCCGGGTCCGTGGTCGCCGGCGCGAGGTGGACGGGCGGCGACGCGGCGGACAGGGCCGCCTCCAGTACGGCGCGCCGGTCCGACTGCCGTACGGAGAGCAGCGAATCGTCGCCCACGGCCAGGATGTCGAAGGCGACCAGACTGGCCGGGGTCCGCTCGGCGAGCAGCCGCACCCGGGAATCGGCGGGGTGGATGCGCTCGCTGAGCCGGTCGAAGTCCAGTCGGCCCCCGTACGCGACGACGATCTCGCCGTCGATCACACAGCGCGGCGGCAGATTGTCGCGGACGGCGGTGACCAGTTCGGGGAAGTACCGGGTGAGCGGCTTTCCGGTGCGGCTGCCGATCACCACCTCGTCGCCGTCGCGGTGCACGATCGCGCGGAAACCGTCCCACTTGGCCTCGTACTGCATACCGGGCGGGATCTTCGCGACGGACTTGGCGAGCATCGGCTTCACAGGCGGCATCACCGGCAGATCCATGACCCCGATTCTTGCCGATGGACGCGCACCCGTCTCCCGATATGCGGCATATGTGGACCCGGCCTACCGTGACCGTCATGGGTGCAGCGGGCAAGGCGGTGGAGCTCGAAGCCGGCGGACGGGCCGTACGGCTGTCCAGTCCGGACAAGGTCTACTTCCCGGCGAAGGGTTATACGAAGAGGGACGTGGCCGAGTACTTCCTGGCCGTGGGCCCCGGCATCACCCGCGCCCTGCGCGACCGGCCGACCACCCTCCAGCGCTTCGTCGACGGCGTCGAGGGCGAGTTCTTCTACCAGAAGAGGGCCCCGAAGAACCTTCCCGACTGGATCCCCACTGCCAGGATCGACTTCCCCAGCGGCCGCTTTGCCGACGAGATCTGCCCCACCGAACTCGCCGCCGTCATCTGGGCGGCCAACCTCGGCACGCTCACCTTCCACCCGTGGCCCGTCCGCAGGGCCGACACCGACCACCCGGACGAACTGCGCATCGACCTCGACCCACAGCCCGGAACGGACTACGCGGACGCGGTGCGGGCCGCCCACGAGCTGCGGTCCGTCCTCGACGAGCACGGTCTGCGCGGCTGGCCCAAGACCTCCGGCGGCCGGGGCATCCACGTCTTCGTCCCCATCGAGCCGAAGTGGACCTTCACCGCCGTCCGGCGCGCAGCCATCGCCACCGGACGGGAACTGGAACGCCGGATGCCGGACCGGGTGACCACCGCCTGGTGGAAGGAGGAGCGCGGCGAGCGGATCTTCGTCGACTACAACCAGACCGCCCGCGACCGCACGATCGCCTCCGCCTACTCCGTACGCCCCTTCCCGCACGCCCCGGTCTCCGCCCCGCTGCGCTGGGAGGAGATCGACGACGCCGAACCGCGCGACTTCGACATCAGGACCATGCCCGGGCGTTACGCCGAGGCCGGCGACGTGCACGCGGACATGGACGAGCACGCGTTCCGGCTCGACGGCCTGCTGGAGCTGGCCGACCGGGACGAGCGGGAGCATGGGCTCGGCGAACTGCCGTACCCGCCGGAGTACCCGAAGATGCCCGGCGAACCGAAACGGGTCCAGCCGAGCCGGGCCCGGCACGACGGGGACGGCGCTGCATGAGCGCACCCGGTCTGGAGCCCGTCACCCCGCGCGGGGAACATGCCAGGCCCCCGGCCCGCGGTGACCGGTGGGCGGCGTTCAAGGCGTCCCCGTATCTGCCCGCCGTCGTGCTCCTGTTCATCATCGCCGCCGCGGCCGGTCTCTTCGCGGGCTCCTACACGTACGCAATGGCCAACCCGACCCCGCACAACATCCCGGCGGCCGTGGTCGGTCCGCTGGACACCCCGCGCGACAAGGTCTTCCTCGACCGGCTGGAGGGCGCGCTCGACACCTCGCTGGTGCTGCACGAGTACGCCACCGGGGCCCGGGCCCGCACCGCGCTGGAGGAGCAGAAGGTCTTCGCCATCCTGCGGTCCGAGAACGGCGGGGTCGCCGTGGACGTCGCGAGCGCGTCCGGAGCGTCGGTCGCCCAGCTGCTCACGGAGTCCACGCTGGAGGCGGGGCAAGCGGCCCATGTGCCGGTGAAGGTCACGGATGTGAAGCCCCTGCAGCGGGGCGACCCGCGCGGCCTGGCTCTCTTCTACATCTCGCTCGCCGCGGTGATCGTCGGATTCGTCGGCGCGATCCAGCTGAGTGTGCACGCCAAGGGGCTGGAGCCCCTGGAACGGATCGGGTTCACCGTCGCCTACGCCCTGCTCGGCGGGTTCTCCATCGCCGCCGTGGTCGACTGGCTGCTCGGCTCCGTCGACCTGCCCTTCGTCCAGTCGTGGTTGATCCTCGCCTTCACCATGTTCACGACGGGCATGGTCTTCACCATGTTCAACACCCTGATCGGGCGCTGGGCCATGCTCCCCACCTGGGGACTGATGGTGATGCTGGGAAACCCGTCCTCCGGTGGTGCGGTGTCCTGGCCTCTGCTGCCGTCGGTGCTCGGCTTCATCGGACGCTGGCTCCCCCCGGGCGCCTCGGTCAACGCCCAGCACGCCGCCGTCTACTACCAGGGGCACCAGCGGGTCTTCCCGTATCTGGTGCTCGCCGGATGGGCGCTGGTCTCCTGCACGGTGTTCTGGTTGTGGCGCCACCGGCACCCGGGAGGCCGTGACCACATGCCTCGGCACGCGGCCACGGCCACCTGACCCCGGTCCCGGTTACAGCTCCTTGATCCGGATGTCGCGGTACGAGACCACGTCCGTGGTGCTGTGGACCTGGAGCCCGATGTAGCCGGAGGCGTACCGCCGGCCGTCGGTGCCCGGGTCGTCGCCCCGCGGCGGCTCGAAGACCTGACCGCGATCGTTGTCGAACTCGTTCAGAAGGACACCGTTGCGGTAGACCGAGTAGTGCTGGTCCACCACCCGGATCTCGTAGTCGTTCCAGGTGCCCTTGGGGGTGACCCCGGCGCCGGCCAGCCCGATCCGGTCGAAGCCGTAGATCGAGCCGGTCTTGTACATGTCGCCGTCCGGCCGGTCGAGGATCTGCACCTCATGGCCGTACTTGATGGCGACCCACTCCGGACGCGACTCCTCGGGGTTGTCGTGGACGTTCGGGAAGCGGACAAACACACCGCTGTTGGCGTTGCCCGCGCCGGGGGCGTCGTCGCGCCATTGGAGCTTCAGTGAGAAGTCGCCGTACTGCCGGCCCGGGAACCACAGCATGCCCATGCCGTCCACCGTGGTGGAGCTGGTGATCGTGCCGTCGGCGTTGAGCCCGAACCTGCCGCCACCGACCTGCTGCCACTTGGCGAACGACGCCGCCGTGCCGTCGAAGAGCTTCTTGTAGCCCTCGTCCTGGCCCGGCTTGCCGATCCCCGACTGCTTGGCCGCTTGGTAGATCTTCTTGTGCTCGCGGGCGTCGATCACACCGGCGGCGAGCAGTTTGTCGAGGACGGTGTCGACGTGCTTGAGGAACAGCGCGTGCGACGACCAGTCCTTCTCGTCCTCGATCAGCTCGTTGATGGTGCAGCGGTTGCCGGTGATGCGGTTGGGAACCCCGGTGTCGACGGTGCCGACGATGACGGTGAGCCGCTCGTCGAACTCCGGGCAGTTCGGCGCCGGTACGCCTCCGCTCTCCGCGACGGTGAACGACACCTGCTTCGCCACCGAGGTGTTGCCCGCCTTGTCCGTCGCCCGGTGGGCGACGGTGTGGTAGCCGACCCGGTCGATGATGACGGTGGTGGTGTACGCGAGGTACGGGCCGCCGTCCAGCGAGTACTCGATCCTGTCCACGCCCGACTCGGTGTCCGTCGCGGTGACGGTCACCTTGGCGCTGGTGATGTAGGCGTTGTCCGAGTTCTTGTCGCCCTCCACCCTGGCCGAGGTCTCCGGCGGCGTCCTGTCCTGCGTCGGCGGCGCCACAATGGTGAAGTCGACCGACTTCTCGGCCGCCGCGTTGCCCGCCTTGTCGGTGGCCCGGTAGCGGACCTGGTGCGTGCCTGTCTCGTGCACCATCACGGGCCCGGTGTACGGCTGCCAGGCGCCGTCCGCGCCGATCGCGTACTCGATGGTGTTGACGCCGGAGCCGGTGTCGGAGGCGGTCACGGTGACCGTCGCCATCCCCAGGTACCGTCCCTGGTCGTCCTTCTCGCCGGACACCGTCGCCGAGGTCTCCGGCGGAGTCCGGTCGTCCGTCGGCGGCGCGGCGACCGCGAAGGCTACGGACTTCTCCGCCGCGGTGTTGCCCGCCTTGTCGGTGGCCCGGTACCGGATCGTGTGCTCCCCGACCTCGTTCACCACGATCGGCGTGGTGTACGGCTGCCAGGCGCCGTCCGCCCCGACCGCGTACTCGACGGTGTCGACACCCGAGCTGTCGTCGGTCGCCGAGAGGGTGACCGTCGCCTGGCCGACGTACGCGCCGTCGGCGTTCTTGTCACCGTCGACCTTCGCCGAGGTCTCGGGCGCGGTGGTGTCCGTACCGCCGTCGTCCGTGACGGTGAGGATGCCCTGCATCGCCTCGTGTCCCGGCATGGTGCAGTGGTAGAAGTACCGGCCCGGGGAGAGCGTGACCTCGGCAGTGTGCCTGCCGCCCTGGTCGTCGGCCGGGTTGGCCAGGATGTTCAGCGTGACGTCGTTGTTGAACTCCGGGTCCGAGACGCTGAACGTCAGGGTGTGCGGCATCCCCGTGGTGTTGCCGGTCGCCGCGCTGTTCTCGAAGACGATGGTCGCCTTGCCGGCCACCGCCGTCTTCGGGGCGGACAGGTAATGGTCGATGGGGTCGCCCGCCGTCCAGGTGAGGACCTGGTCGGCCGCCGCGCCCGCCGGAGCCGCCGTACGGCCGTACGCCGCCGTCGAGGTCAGCCCCAGCACCATGAGGAACGAACCCAGCAGCGCAAGCCACAACCGGACGGGCCGGTACCGCTGTCGCGAGAAGATCGATCGGTGTCTCACCGCACGGCCGCCTTCCTGGCGAGATCCGCGGCGGCCGGGGTCGGACCGCCGCCCTTGTACGTCACACGCCACAGCGCGGACTTGGAGTCGGAGGTGAAGAAGCCGCGCCCGTAGTCCAGGACGTAGAGCGAACCGTCCGGGGCGAACTTCCAGTCCATCAGGTTGCGGATGCCGTCCGCCCCGACCGGAATGATCTTCTTCAGGGACTCGGCGTGCGTGGGCAGACCGCCCTTGCCGGCCGTCTTCGGGTCGGTGAGCACGGCGTGCCGCGGCTGGGTGTCGTCGTAGAAGTCACCGACGAACCACTTGCCGTCCCAGTAGGAGGGCCACTTGTCGGCGCTGGTGCTCGCCGCGTCGTAGCGGTAGACCGGGCCGTTCATGGTGGCCTGACCGCCGCCCTTGAGCCACGGCAGCAGCTGCTTCTGCTCCTCGGCCTTGTAGCTCGGGATGCCGTTGGCGTCGCGCGGGTAGTCCACACCACCGCCCTGCGGCGAGTACCAGATGGTGTTGGAGGTGATCGGCGGCAGGTTCACCAGACCGTCGTTGTTCGGCGACTCGTTCTTGGGGTGATCGCAGTCGTACCAGCCGAGCGGCTTGCTCGGGTCCGGCAGATTGCGGTCCCGGTAGGGCTGCTTGTTGCCCATGCAGTACGGCCAGCCGTGATTGCCCGCCTTGGTGATCGCCGCGAACGTGTCGTACTTGGCCGGACCCCAGGTGGTGGACGGCGCGCCCGCGTCGGGGCCGACCCAGCCCGCGTAGAGCGTGTCGGTCGACTTGTCGATGGAGATGCGGGCCGGGTTGCGGACCCCCATCACATAGATCTCGCCGCGGGTCCTGCCGCCGCCCTCGTCCGGCTCCTTGCCGGTGAAGAGATTGCCCTCGGGCAGCGTGTACGTGCCGTCGTCCTCGGGGTGGATCCGCAGGATCTTCCCGTTGAGGTTGTTCGTGTTGCCCGCGGTGCGCCGGGCATCGGCGAAGGAGACGCCCTTGTAGTTCGGCTGCGGGTTGTTGCCGGAGTAACCGTCGCTGAAACCGGAGGAGTTGTTGTCACCGGTCGCGATGTACAGGTTGCCCTTGGAGTCCCAGGCCATCCCGCCACCCGCGTGGCAGCAGCTGTGGACCTGGACCGGCCAGTGCAGCAGCACCTTCTCGGAGGACAGATCCAGCTTGTTGGTGGCCATGTCCAGTGTGAACCGCGAGACCTGACGGACCGCCATCTGCTTGTCACGGTCGATCTTCGAGTGCGGTGTGTAGTGCAGATACACCCAGCCGTTCTTCTCGAAGTCCGGGTCCAGCTCGATCCCGAGCAGCCCCTCCTCGACCTTGATCAGTTCGTCGCCGCCGCCCTTGTTGCCGAAGATCGTCAGCTCACCGGCAAGGGTGACCTTCTTGGTCTTCGGGTCGTAGACGTGGATCTGCCCGAGACCCTTGCCGATGTCGGGGTTGTTCCAGTCGGTGACGACCGGCTTGCTGCTGTCGGCGCCGCCGCGCCCGATGTACAGCACCCGCCCGTCGGGAGCGACGGCCAGGCCGTGCGGTTCGCCGATCTGGTCGCTCAGGCCCGGCTGATTGGGCTGGGTGACGCGCTCCGCCTGGTAGTTGGAGGTGATCGTCGCCCGGCAGTCTGCCTGCGAGATCCGTGTCGTCCAGTTCAGCGCGCCGCGCAGATGGTCGCGGAAGTCGGTCTCCGCGAAGCTGTCGACCGTACCGCCCATCGCCGTGTAGAAGGAGCGGCCGCCGTCGTAGTCACGGCACCAGGAGACCGGGTGGTCCCAGCCGTTGGCACTGGCGCCCGGCTGGTACGTGATCTCCCGGACGCGCGCCACGGTGTGCACGTCGCCGGACGGATTCTTCGTCCAGTTCAGCCACTTGTCCGGGCGCTTCCACTCCAGCGGCAGGTTTTTCGTCGCCGGATGCTGCCGGTCGCCGATCTCAACCGTCGCTCGCTGTACGTTCGTTGGACTGTCGGCCGCCGGACGGGCCCCGATCAGACCGGTGAACCAGTCCGAGTACGGCTCGGTGCGCGCCGCGGCATGGATGCCGAGGAAGCCGCCGCCCGCCTCCATGTACGCCTCCAGGCCGGCCTCCTGCTCCGGGTCGAGCACATCGCCGCCACCGGTCAGAAAGACGACGGCGTTGTACTTGCCGAGCTGTTTGCCGTTGGTGAAGACGGCGGGGTCGTCGGTGGCGACGGTCTGGAACCGGCCGGCCTCCGGCCCGGTGAGCCCGATCTTCTCGATCGCCGCGATTCCGGCGTCTACGGTCGGGGACTCCTCGGTGGCGGAGGCGTGGAACACCAGCACCTTGACGTTGGCGCCGCCCGGTGGCGATGGGAGGGATAACGTTGTCGCCAGGTTTTGCGGGCCCGGTTCCGGATAGGGCCTGGCACTGGCGGCGTTGCCGCCGAGCAGGGAAGCGGTCAGTGCGCCGGCCGCCAGGGCCGCCGCAAGTCCGCGTCGCGATCTGGACCTGTGATGTGGTGTGCGCTGCATGTGGTCACCAACCCCTCTTTGGTCACTGCAACAGCCGACGAAGCTAGACCTCTTTTCGCGACCCGCCAATAGCTATGGCAGTAAAAGGCACGAACTTTGTCCTGGGTGTGGATAAACAGAGATCCCCCGGCTACGGTGTGGGCCGTCCGGGGGGCACCGCGCGCCTCGCCAACCCCGGTAACGTCCGAAGCCGCCGCGATCGCCGTAACCTCCGTAACTCCGCAGTCCCGCAGTCTCCGCGACCTGGCAGTCTCCGTGATCCGGGCAGTCCCCGCGATCCGGGTGCGTGCGTAAAACTCCGTAAATTCCTTAGTGCAGTGGGGAGTTCGTCATGGACAGAAGGAGCTTCAACCGGCGGTTCCTGGTGGGCGGCGGGGTGGTGGCCGCGACCGGGGTGACATCGTTATCGCTCGGTGCGGTCGAGGCCAGCTCGGCGGAACCCCCGCCGAGGACCGCCCCGGCAGGGGGTGTCGTCCGTCATCTCAAGCTGTACGTGGAGAAGCTGGCGGACGATCAGATGGGATATGGCCTGGAGAAGGGCAAGGCATCGATCCCGGGTCCCCTCATCGAGATCAATGAGGGCGACACCCTGCACATCGAGTTCGAGAACACGATGGATGTGCCGGTCGGCCTGCACCCGCACGGCGTCGACTACGACATCGCGAGCGACGGCACCCGGATGAACAAGAGCATCGTCGAGCCGGGTGACACCCGCACCTACACCTGGCGCACTCATGCGGCGGGCCGCCGCAAGGACGGCACCTGGCAGCCGGGCAGCGCCGGATACTGGCACTACCACGACCACGTGGTCGGTACGGATCACGGCACCGGCGGCATCCGGAAGGGCCTCTACGGTCCGTTGATCGTCCGTCGCAAGGGCGACATCCTGCCGGACAAGACGATCACGATCGTCTTCAACGACATGACGATCAACAACAAGGCCGCCCACGAGGCCCCCGACTTCCGGGCCACGGTGGGGGACCGGCTCGAAGTGGTCATGATCACGCACGGCGATTACTACCACACGTTCCACGTCCACGGTCATCGCTGGGCGGACAACCGGACCGGGCTGCTCACCGGCCCGGACGACCCGAGCCGCGTCGTCGACACGAAGATCGTCGGCCCGGCGGACTCCTTCGGCTTCCAGGTCATCGCGGGCGAACGCGTGGGAGCGGGTGCCTGGATGTACCACTGCCATGTGCAGAGCCACTCCGACATGGGCATGGCCGGGCTGCTCCTGGTCGCCAAGGCCGACGGCACCGTGCCGGGCTACGACCCGCACGCCCAGATGAACCACGACACGCCCGCCCCCGGCAAGACGGCTCCGGGCGACACAGTGACCGGCAAGACGGCTCCGGACAAGACGGCTCCGGACAAGACGGCTCCGGACAAGACGGCTCCGGACAAGACGGCTTCGAGCGGGGCCGCTTCCGGCGACGTGGCGAAGGACACGGGCTCGCCCGCCCATGACCCCGCGGCACACGGGTCCTGACCGGTCAGCGCTCCGAAAGCGCACCGGCCGCTCCCGTGGCGAGACGCAGCTGTTCCTCCTCGACGATGCGCCGGGCGAGAGCCCCGTCCGACACATCCACGGCGTCCGGCGTCGTCTCGGCGATGTCGCTGCGCCGTGCGTACAGGTCGAACAGCCGCTCCTTGCGGGCCAGGATGCCGAGCATCCGCTCGTCGACGCTGTCGGCCGCGAGAAGGCGGTGCACCCGGACGGTCCGTATCTGACCCATCCGATGGGCGCGGGCCACCGCCTGATGCTCCATCGTCGGCTTGATCTGCGGTTCGCAGATGATCACGACGGAGGCTGCCTGCATGTTCAGTCCGACACCTCCCGCCTGGATCTGGCTCAGCAGGACCGCGTGGCCGGCGACGGCAGCGAAGCCGTCGATCAACTGCTGGCGCCGGGCAGCCGGGAGGCTCCCCGAGAGCGGACCGAACACGCCCGGCCCCAGGGCCTGTTCGACCGTGCGAAGCACCTCGCGGAAGTACGAGAACACGACGACCTTGAGGCCGTTCTCCGCAGCCTCGGCGACCAGCTCGCGCAGCCGGTTGAGCTTCGCGGACGTGGCGGGCCGGGCGTACGCGGCCCGGCGCATCCGCATGAACTCCCCGGCGCCCACCGCCTCGCGGTAGGCGTCGAGATCGGCCGCGCTGAACTCCTCCCACTCGTCGACCTGCACCAGCGCCGGGAGTTCGGTCAGCACGTCCTCCTGATTGCGCCGCAGATAGGCCGGGGCGACGGCCCTGCGGAACGCGTGCGAACCGGCGGCCCCGTGGGTGGTGTGGATCGAGGGGGCCAGTTCGGGCTGGAGGTGGCGGACGAGGCTACGGAACTCCTCGACCCGGTTCTCCATCGGCGTACCGGTCAGGAACAGCACCCGCTCGGTGCGTTGTGTCCAGCCGGACACTGCTTGGGAGCGGCGCGTCTCGGGGTTCTTGACGTAGTGGGCCTCGTCGACGACCAGCATGCCGGGCCTCATGCCGCAGTCCCGCGCGGCCGGCAGGGTGTGCAGGGCGTCGAACGTGGTGAGCGCGACCCCGCCGCTCTCGCGCCACTGGGCGAAGGCGCCCTGCCGCTCGGGGCCGTGCACCGGCAGCGCGCGCAGGGTCGAGCGGGCGCGGACCTCGCGCGCCCAGTTGATCAGCACGCTCGCCGGGCAGACCACCAGGAAGTGCGTCTCGCCCCGCGCCGCGAGGTGCGCGAGCGCGGCGATGGCCTGGACGGTCTTGCCGAGCCCCATCTCGTCACCGAGGATGACCCGCTTCTGCGCGAGCGCGAACCGGGCGCCGAACGACTGGTAGCCGCGCAGCGAAACGCGCAGATGGGCGTCGTCCAGCCGCAGACCGCGCACCCGGTCCGCGATCCCGGACGGCAGGAACCCCTCGGCCGCGTCCCGGTCGGGGCCGGTGCCCGACATCTCGGCGAGCAGGCTGTAGTACTCGGTGGACCGCAGCTCGAAGTCGACCCACGCCGCGACGTCCGAATCAGCGGCCCGCAGCAGGTCGACGGAGACCTGACCGAACAGCAGCGCGAGCTCGCGCGCGCTCGCCTCGTCGACCGCGGCCCGTACCGAGGCGACGGCCTCCAGCACCTGGGCACGGGTCCGGCGCCGGGTGAACCACATGCGCAGTCGCCGCCGCGCCGGTCCCGCCGCGGCCAGCAACGGATCGAGACGCCCGACGAGCCGGCCCGCCGCGTCCACCGCCCGGCGGACGTCCGGACCGGCCTCGACCAGCCGGTGCAGAGCGATGACCAGCGCGGTCGTGGAGTCGTCCGGGGTGTCCACATCTATCCGGACCGCGACAGTGTCCCGTACCGCGTGGGCGATCTGGCCGGCCGCGGCCAGCGCCTGGTCGGCCGTCTGCGCGCCGACGCCGGGGATCTGGCGGAGCTCGTAACGGTTCGCCTCATGCACCTGGCCGACGGTCGTGAAGCCGGCCTGCTCGACCGCGCCCAGCCGCAGCCGTCCCTCGGTGACGTCCTTGAGCCGGGCGACCGGGATGGCCGACAGTTCGCGACGGATGAGGGAGTCGAGCATCGGCTTCAGCGCCGCGTGCACGGCATCGATGGCGCGGGCGTGATCGGTCAGCACCGCGCGCGCCATGTCCAGCAGCCGCTCGGCCTGCGCCAGCAGCTCCCGGGCGGCCCTTCCCGTGCTCGCCCCGGCCTCCGTCGGTCCGGCCTCTGTCATGTACGTCCCTCTGTCCGCGCAGCCCCGCTGCCGTCCTGCCCGGCACCTGCCCCGGGCGATTCATATCGTGCCACGCGGCGCCGACAGCGCCTTCGGCTCAGGGCGTTGGCGGTCGGCGTTCCGCCGGGGGAGAGCAGCAGCCGCGTAGCCGTGTGCAGGAGCACGTAGCGTTGATCAAGAGCGCGCAGCCGTCATGAAGAGTGCGCAGCCGGCGCGGGCGCAGCCTCCGGACAGCTGACCGGAAGCCATCGGCGCGCCGCATTGATGGAGCGTTGATCAGTCGTTTATCGCGACCGGGCACTGTGGGTGCCATGCTGATCAACACCGCGGCCGCCCCCGCGCTCGCCTGGCAGGAGACAGCGCTGTGCGCCCAGGCGGGGCCCGAATTCTTCTTTCCTGCCCCTGGCAGTTCCACGCGTGAGGCCAAGCAGCTCTGCAACGCCTGTGAGGGGCGCGAAGCCTGCCTGGAGTACGCCCTTGCCAATGACGAGCGGTTCGGCGTGTGGGGTGGCCTCTCGGAGAAGGAGCGGGACCGGCTGCGCAGAACCGGTCGCGAGCGGGCCTGAGCACGCCCTGTCCGTGCCACGCCGAGACCCGTCCGGTACAGGGCCGCACCTCCGCCGTGCGGGCGGCGCCGAGGCAGCCACACGGGACCGCTGACCAGGGATGATCTCCGTATGAATGATCACGTGAATGATCACGACAGAGACACCCTGCTCGCTGCGGCCGTGCGGCTGCGCACCGGAGGCCGCCCCGAGGAGGCCCGACAGCGACTGCTCGCCCTCTGCGCCGCCTTCCCCGCGGACGCGGAAGTCGCCTACCAGACCGCGTGGGTCCATGATGTGCTCGGGCTGGAAGCCGAGGCCGTGCCGTTCTACGAACGCTGCCTCGACGGGACGGGGTTGTCGGAGGAGGACCGCCGGGGCGCGCTGCTCGGTCTCGGGAGCACCTGCCGGGTGCTCGGGCAGTACGAGAGAGCCGTCGAGGTGCTGCGCGGCGGCGTCGAGCGGTTCCCCGACGACGGGGCGCTGCGAACGTTCCTCGCCATGGCCCTCTTCAACACCGGCGATCACCATGAGTCGACGCAGTTGCTGCTGGGACTGCTCGCCGCCACCAGCGAGGACCCGCACGTCCGGCAGTACCGCTCGGCGATCGAGCACTACGCCGGGGACCTGCACGAAACGATATGACCCGGGTGCGTGGCTGCCGGGGAAACACCCACGGCTGCGGAACGGGCCCCGGGCCGCCGGACAGGCCCGCGGAGCGGTGGGCCTGTCCGGCGGCCCGGCGACGAACGTCAGGCCCGGGCGCGCGCGGCCATCCGCGCCTTGCGGGCGGCGAGCTTCTCGTCGAACTTCGACGCCTCGCTGTCCAGGCCGCCCATGTACAGGCCCAGTTCCTCCTGGGCCTTCAGACCGTCGGGGCCCAGGCCGTCGATGTCGAGAACCTTGAGGTAGCGCAGCACGGGCTGGATCACGTCGTCGTGGTGGATGCGCATGTTGTAGATCTCGCCGATCGCCATCTGCGCGGCGGCCCGCTCGAAGCCCGGCATGCCGTGACCGGGCATCCGGAAGTTGACGACGACATCGCGCACGGCCTGCATCGTCAGGTCCGGGGCGAGCTCGAAGGCCGCACCGAGAAGATTGCGGTAGAAGACCATGTGCAGGTTCTCGTCGGTCGCGATGCGCGCCAGCATGCGGTCGCAGACCGGGTCGCCCGACTGGTGGCCCGTGTTGCGGTGCGAGACGCGGGTGGCCAGCTCCTGGAAGGCGACGTACGCCACGGAGTGCAGCATCGAGTGTCGGTTGTCGGACTCGAAGCCCTCCGCCATGTGCGCCATCCGGAACTGCTCCAGCTTATCCGGGTCGACGGCGCGCGAGGTGAGCAGGTAGTCCCGCATCACGATGCCGTGCCGGCCCTCCTCCGCGGTCCAGCGGTGCACCCAGGTGCCCCAGGCGCCGTCACGGCCGAAGAGGGAGGCGATCTCGTGGTGGTAGCTGGGGAGGTTGTCCTCCGTCAGCAGATTCACGACCAGCGCGACCTTGCCGATGTCGGTGACCTTGGACTGGTCGGCCTGCCAGGCCTCACCGTCCTCGAAGACCCCCGGGAAGTTCCGCCCGTCGGAGAACGGCACGTACTCGTGGGGCATCCAGTCCTTGGCGACCTTGAGATGGCGGTTGAGCTCCTTCTCCACCACCTCTTCCAGGGAGTACAGCAGCTGGGCGTCGGTCCACGCCTTCGGACTGCCAAGGTGGGGAGCGGTGATCGTCACGGGGGACTCCTGGGGACGGGAGAAGTACCTACGGATACGTAGGTTACGAGACCGTAGGTTAAAGCGGCGGTAAGGCCACCGCCAAGCCAGCCCTCCCGATGTCCGATTACGTAACGTTATGTACATAGGTTGAGAGGGTGTGGAGGTGGGGAGTCCGCCCGACTGCCGGGGTGTTCGCAAATTCCTCGGATCCACCGATACGGGGGCCGGAGGCGCTGTCTGGCCGCTCCGCGGGCCGGGCCCCGCCCGCGGAGTGCTCGCGGTGGTCGGTGTACTCGACCGGCAGCGCGAGGAGGAATGCCGTGAACGCCGCAGCGAGAGCGTGTGGTTGCCGGCAGCCGCGGTCCCCCCGGCGTTCACGCGCCCGGACACCCCTCTCCGGCGGCGATGCCGCCACGAAAGCCGCCCCTGCCGGAAGCCCCGTCAGCAGGTTCCGTCGAACAGCTCGGTCAGGCTCCGGTCGAGATCCAGGAACCGGTGCTCTTCGCCGGCCGGTACCAGTGCCTGCGCCCGCGCCAGAAAGCGGCGCAGCTCCGCGGTGCGGACATGCACCATCGCGATCCCCTCGGCGGCATGGAACTCCAGGACCGTACGGTCGTATCCGAACGGCCTGATGCGTACGTCGCCGACACCGGCGGCTTCGTCCACTCCCGCCGCGAGCAGCTCGCGGGAGAACTCCCAGGACACGTCGGTGCCCTCCAAGGTCGCCGTCGCGGGGAACGCCATGCGTACGGCGAACGGATCTCTCCGGTCGTACATCAGGGTGGCAGGAAGGGTCTCCATCCGCGGTGCGGACGCGACCATGCGGGCTTGCACGGACTGCTCGATAACGGTGGACAAGACCTGCTCCCTTTCTCGGCCGGGCGAACGGTTCGCAGCACTGATGGAGACGACGGAATTCCCTCATCCGTGCACTGGTTAGTGGCGTGAGCTGTATCACCGCACGCCACCGCACCGATCGTGTGCCCGCTGTGCGCCGGTGCACCCTGGACGGAGTGCAACGCGTGGGCCGGCTTCCAGCGCCATGAGGGCCAAGGGGAAGACGAGACGACTGATGTCATGGGGGCTCTGTGCGGCGGCGCTGACCGCGACACCGGCCGCACGGGCAACCGCGGCGACACCGGAGGAGCGGCACCGACCGGGCGAACGGCCGGCCTGGACGCCCACCGCGACGGGAACCGACGCCCGCTTCCGCGGCCTCGCCGCCGTCAGCCGTCGTACCGCCTGGGCCGCGGGTTCCGGGGGCACGGGTGCTGCACTCCGCCGACCGCGGGCTGACCTGGACCGCGACCGAATCGAAGCTCCCGGCCGGAGACCCGGCGCGCGGCGTCTTCGGCCCGGCCTTCCGCGACCGCCCGCACGGCATCGCCGCCGGCGGCGACTACCGGACCGGCCGGCCGTCGCCGAACGCCGCGGCGGCGACGGGCGACGCGGGCCGCAGCCGGCAACAGTCCACAACAGTCCGCCAATCCGCCGGCCGCCTACCGCTCGGGCGTCGCCTGGCTGCCGCACAGCAGGTCGGGCGCGCTGCCGGTCGGCCCGACCGGCACGGACCAGCGGCCCTAGACACGCGGCCGGTATCCCAGCGCCCTGGCGATCTCTCCGGCGTTCGCATACCGGTCGTCCGCGGGAAGTTCTCGCACCGCGTCCACCAGCGTGTCCGGAGCGTACGCGCCGGAGAGGGTCCGCACAAGGGACGTGCGGTCCGCGGGGAAGGCCGTGCGGCTCAGGCGACGTGCGAGTTCAGCTCTGACTTCCTCGGCCGCGGCCTCGGCGCGCGCCCGTTCCCGTGCTGCACCGGGTGGCGGGACGGGGCCGCCCGGGTCCACACGAACGTCGTCGTCGGCGGGTGGCTCGGGGTCGTACGCCTCGGTCGTGCGGGTGGTGTGGCCGGACCGGAGGAAGCCCAGCAGTTCGTGTTTCCGCTGGTCGTCCTCATGGGGACTGACACGGCTGCTTCCTCGCTCCATGGTGGGAACACCTCCTTGTCGGGCGAGTGCGCACTCGTCCGGAGCTGCCGCGGGAGCCCCACGCACCGACGCGCGACCAGGAACCCCGGCCGCCCCTCTTTGCAGGGCCGCTCAACGAATACGGCAGATATCCATCGAAACCCGAACGGATACGTCTGTCCAGCGGCGAAGACCCGGGCTGCGCAGGTATTCCCGGAGGCGGACTCCGCCGGGACCCGGGACAGTTGCAGCAGGTGGCCGACGGTGAGCCCAGGAGGAATCCGTACCGGGTGGCTGCCTCGGGAGTACCGCGACATCGAGGGAGAGGACATGGCGCGGGTGGTGGTGCAGGGCACCGATATCGTCGTGCGCCTGACCTGGCGCGAGAAGGTGGTGGCACGCCACCGCGATGTGCGGGTTCCGGTGTCGGCGCTGCGCCGGCTCTATGTCGAGCCCGACTGGTGGCGGGCGCTTCGCGGTGGGCGCGGTCGGGGCACCTGGATTCCCGCACGGCTGTGCGCGGGCATTCGCCTGCTTCAGGAGGGACAGGACTTCGAGTGGGTACGGGCCGGCAGGCCGGTGCTGTGCGTGGAACTGCGCAGGGGCGCACCGTTCAGCCGGCTGGCGATCTCCGTCCCCGACCCCGAGGAGACGATGCGGGCGCTGCTGCCGCTGGTCCCTCGGGATCGTCCGGGACGAACGTGAGCGGGCCCGGCTGTTCGCTACAGCTGTCCGGGCAACTGCTGGCGGTACGGGGCGAGTTCGTCCGAGGTCTTCGTCGCGATGAACTCCGTGATCCGGTATGCGCACACGCCCCGCTCCGTGAACGGATCCTGCGCCACGATCCGCTCGATCCGCCCGCGGTCGTCCCCGACGGCAAGGATCAAGCCGCCGTCGCGCGGGATTTTGCGGCCCGACGCGATGAACACCCCGGCCGCGTACTGCGCGTCCAGCCAGGCGACATGGTCCGGCAGCAGCGCGTCGACGCGCTCGACGGGGGCGGTGTAGGTCAATTCGAGTACGAACATGATCGCCAGGCTACGGGATGAGGGCGAACCGGCCCCGGGCGGATTCCGGCAGGCCCGCAGCCGTCGACGCGACCGTCCCCCAACCTTCCCCGCAATCGTCCTCTCCCTCGTCCTCGTCATCGCCGAGTCGGCCGTCGGACCCGTTGCCTGGTGCCGCGACCGGCAAAGCTTGCCGGGAGGGGCACTAGACTTGACGGCGCTATGACAACGCTCCCGATGCCTGCCGACGAGGCCGAAGCCCGAGCTGTTCAGGACGCCCTGCGCTCCCGCGTGGTGCTCGACGAGCCCGGCCCGCCGCCCGGCACCGGCCGGGTCACCGGGGTCGATGTCGCCTACGACGACGAGCGCGATGTCGTCGTGGCGGCAGCCGTCGTCCTGGACGAGGTGACGCTCGACGTGGTCGCGCAGACAACCGCCGTCGGCCGGATCAGCTTCCCGTACGTCCCCGGCCTCCTCGCCTTCCGGGAGATCCCGACCGTGCTGGCCGCGCTGGAGTCGCTGCCAATCGACCCCGGACTGGTGATCTGCGACGGATACGGCCTGGCGCACCCGCGCCGCTTCGGGCTCGCCAGCCACCTCGGAGTGCTCACCGGACGCCCGGTGATCGGCGTCGCCAAGAACCCGTTCACCTTCTCGTACGAGCAACCGGGCCCCCGCCGGGGCGACTGGTCGCCGCTGCTCGACGGCGAGGAGGAGGTGGGCCGGGCACTGCGTACCCAGGACGGCGTCAAGCCGGTCTTCGTCTCCGTCGGACACCGGACCGGCCTGGACAACGCCTGCGCCCACACCCTGCTGCTGGCCCGCGACTTCCGTCAGCCGGAGACCACCCGCAGGGCCGACGCACTCTGCCGCCAGGCCCTGCGGGAAGCGACCGCCTGAGTCACCTGAGTATGTGTACGGATAACGTCTGTCGATCACGACCGGCAGACTGGTACGCATGAACGAACACCGAACGTCTACGCGACCTGGAACTGTCTATCTCGCCCAGCGCCGGGTCGCGGTGGGAATGACGCTCGGCATTCTCGCGGGAGCGGCCTGGGTCGTCTCGATGATCTGCACGCTGGTGGCCTGGTCGTTCTGACCCGTCGGGCCCCCTTCGCCCCAAGAGCATGCGCCGCGCAGCCGCCGACGCTACTTGTACCGGTCCGGGCCCTGGGCGTTGAGCAGCGCGCGCCAGGTGTCCTCGTCCCCGATGCCTGTCACGGGCAGTTTCCGGGACGCCTGGAACTCCTTCAGTGACCGCATGGTCGAAAGGGTGTACGTGCCGGAGCTGTCGGTCGGCACCCCCGCGTGGTGAAGCAGGTACTGCACGGCCCTGATGGCCTCGGACTTCGGCGTACGCGAGTCGATCATCGTGATCAGCAGCGGCCAGGTGTCCTTTCCGACCTTGCCGTCGGGCGTCAGGCCGTGAGCCGCCTGGAACTTCTTCACCGCCTCCGCCGTGGCCGGTCCGTAGTCCGCGTCGACCTTCACGTCGAAGCCGTTCGCCCGGAGCAGATACTGCACGGTACGGGCCTTCCAGAGCACATGGCCCTGGCGGGCCAACGGCCATTCCGTGCCCTCCGACCGACGGTCCGACACTTTCGCGGCGGCCTTGGCATCGCCCTCTCCCGCGGTCGGAACCACCCACCACGCAAGGCAGCCGAGGACGAGGAGGAGAAACGCCGAGACGGCCAGGGTCGGGAACGCGATGGGGGAGCGGTCCCGCCAACGGGCCCTCGAATTCCGCTCGCCGTTCCGCTCCGAGGCTCGTGCGGCGGGCACGGCGGGCACGGCGGGCGCGGCGGGTGCGCCGGATCCGGCGGGTTCTGTGGACCCGACACGTTCTGCGGTTACGGGTGGTGGCGTGGCTGCCGGGCGTTTCCGGGCCGTCGAGGCCCCCGCCGCGGCGTCGGCCAGGGCACACGCCCGGACCAGGTCGTCGGCCGGTGCCCGCAGCACCGCATGCAAGTGCTCGACGATCCGGCGCGGCGCGGTGGAGGCGTGAGCGGGATTCAGATAGCGCGACAGGGTGGTCTGGTCGACCCCCAGCCGCTTGGCGAGAGACTGCTGAGTGGGCTTCTCGCGGCCGCCGCGCGCGGACGACTCCCACCAGTTCCTCAGTAACTTGGCGAGCGCTCGCCCCGGATGCTCCTCGTGGCCTGCCACGGTGCTTCCCGTCATCGTTCCTCCCGGACTCGCTGAGTGCATATCCGCAGGTCAGAACCGCGCATCGTGGAGGTGCACAGGTGCATCGACCTGCGGGACGCAGAGCGTAGTGAAAGTCCCTTTCCGTTCTGCACAGTTGAGGAGCGGCAGACCCGTCGGGTCACGCGAACCCACCCCGCTCCCACCCCTTCGAAGGGGGCGCTCCTGCCTGCGCATTCGCGGGGGGCGGGGATGCCCGCGGTCCTCTCAGCCGAGGAACAAGGAGATCTGAATATGCCTCAGACATCACCCGTACGAGTGCGCGTCGCCCTGAACGGCACCGTCGTGGGAGCCTCCCTGGTCGTGCTGGGGGTGATCGCTCCTGCCGTCGTGGCCGCGCCGCCCTCGTCGTACGGGGTCAGCGGTGTGGACACCAGTCACTACAACCACGAGACGGGGGAGGGGAAGGAGGAGGACACGGCGATCGACTGGAACCGTGCTGGTCCCGCTGACCGGAGCCGCAGGAGAAATGACAGAGAAATGACAAGTGCCGGCCACCCCACCCGGGGCGGCCGGCACCGCCACCCCGACAGCACCGCCCCGTCACGCCGTCGGCACCGCACGCCGTACGCCTTACCGCACGCCCAACCCGTCCGGGCGTCCGAACGCCCGGCGGCCCGCCCGCTCAGCGCGTCGCCGCGACCCGGAAGCGCAGTCCCGCCGCGCGCAGCCGCCCCAGGAGCGCGTCGCCCATCGCGACGGCCGTGGTGACCTGACCCGATGTCGCCGGCAGCTCGTCCAGGGCGAGGCAGAGCGCGGACTCGGCCAGCATCTTCGCCGATTCGTCGTAACCGGGGTCGCCGCCCGACACCTCGGTGAAGACCCGTCGCCCGCCGCCCTCGCCGACGAAACGCACGGCGAACCAGCTGCGCCCCCGGCGCTCGGCGTCCGGGCCCTCGCCCGGCTCGTACCGGTCCATCAGCCAGGACCGCGCGGCCGGTACCTGCGCGGCACCCAGAAGAGCGCCCATCGCGGCCGTTCCGCCCAGCGCCACGGGCAGATGCCGCACCGAGGCGAAGTGGCGGTAGCGGAAGTCGGGGCCGTACCGGGCGAGCGCCCGCGCCGAACGCTCGACGATCCGCGGGTCCAGCGTGGGCAGCGGCAGCGCCCAGGTGCCGGTCTGCGTACTGAAGTGCGGAGCGCCGAGAGGGGCGCGGGCGCGGCGGGCCACCAGACGGGGCTCGTGCAGGCGGCGTTCCCGCGCGGCGCGCAGCATCCGGGGGCCGCGGCCCATCGCGATGAGCGCGGAGGCGAACGTACCGCCGGAGAAGGCGGCGTTGCTGCGGACGAACCCGTCAATGCTCAGCGGCACGTCCGGCGGCAGCTGCCGGACGGTGAAGTACACCCCGAGGTCGTGCGGTACGGAATCGAATCCGCAGGCGTGCACGAGCCGTGCCCCGGTCTCGCGGGCCCGTGCGTCGTGCTCCAGATACATCCGGTCCACGAACTCCGCCTCGCCGGTGAGGTCCGCGTAGTCCGTTCCGGCCTCGGCGCAGGCCGCGACCAGCTGTTCGCCGTACCAGACGTAGGGGCCCACCGTCGTCGCCACCACATGGGCGGATTCAGCGAGTTCGCGCAGCGCGTGCGCGTCGTCGGCGTCGGCACGCAGCAGCGGGAGATCCGCGCAGCGCGGCTCGATCGCGGTGAGGCGTTCGCGCAGCTGTTCAAGTTTGGTCCGGTTGCGTCCGGCCACGGCCCAGCGGAAGCCGGCGGGTGCGTGGGCGGCGAGATATTCGGCGGTGAGGGTGCCCACGAAGCCGGTGGCACCGAAGAGGACCACGTCATAGGGGCGTTGTGCCCCGTTCTGCCTGTTCACGAGAGCCTCCGCAGGGGCCGGCGCCGACATAGCAGGCAGAGGTTAGCGGAGGGGTCGTGGCGGTATGCGGCCGGGCGGCGATCGTGAGGGAGGATCCGGGAGAACGCGCTAAGCGCTTGCTCGGCCAAAGGGGTTGCGGAGCGCGGTGCATTCTTAGCATCATCACTGTTACATCAGTTGTGTCATACCGCTGGGGGCTTGATGGCAACGACAGAGCACGGCCCGCTGGCAGGCGTGCGCGTGGTCGAACTGGCAGGCATCGGACCCGGCCCGTTCGCCGCGATGCTCCTCGCGGACCTCGGCGCCGATGTCGTCAGGGTCGACCGGCCCGGCGGCTCCGGGCTCGGCATCGACCCCGCGTACGACCTCACCAACCGCAACAAACGTTCCGTGCTCATCGACCTCAAGGCCGAGGACGGGCCCGCCAAGGCGCTCGATCTGGCCGAGCGCGCCGACATCCTGATCGAGGGCTACCGGCCGGGCGTCGCCGAACGCCTCGGCGTCGGCCCCGACGCCGCCCTCGCCCGTAACCCGCGACTCGTCTACGGACGGATGACCGGCTGGGGCCAGGACGGACCGCTCGCGGAACGAGCCGGCCACGACATCGCCTACATCGCCGTCACCGGCACCCTTTCCGTGATTGGCCGGCCCGGGGAGCCGCCCACCGTCCCGGCCAATCTGGTCGGTGACTACGCGGGCGGCTCGCTCTATCTGGTCGTCGGCGTCCTCGCCGCCCTCCAGCACGCCCGCACCCCCGGCGGCCGGGGCCAGGTCGTGGACGCGGCGATCGTCGACGGAGCCGCCCACCTCGCCACGATGATTCACGGAATGCTGGCGGCGGGCGGCTGGCAGGACCGGCGCGGCTCCAACCTCCTGGACGGTGGCTGCCCGTTCTACGGTTCGTACGAGACCGCCGACGGCCAGTACATGGCGGTCGGCCCGCTGGAGCAGCGGTTCTACGACGAGTTCAGCACGCTCCTCGGCATCGGGGAAGGGGCCCCGGACCGGCGCGACATCACCCGCTGGGAGGAGTTGCGCGCGCTCGTCGCCGACCGGTTCAGGACCCGTACGCGCGCGGAATGGACCGAGGTGTTCGAGGGCACGGACGCCTGCGTGGCCCCCGTCCTCTCGCTCCGTGAGGCGCCTCACCATCCGCACATCGCCGCCCGTTCCACCTTCGTCGAGCACGGCGGACTCACCCAGCCCGCCCCCGCACCGCGCTTCTCCGCCACTCCCGTCTCCGTGCGCAGCGGGCCCGCGCGGCCCGGCGCGGACACCGAGGCCGTTGCCGCAGACTGGGACGTACCCGGCATCATCAGGTCCCGGAAGGATGCCACCGGCTGATGGGACTTTCCCTGCCTCGCCCCCGTCCTGCGCCGTCCCGGCCGGCTCCGAACCGGGCGGACCCGAACCGGGCCGGTCCCCACTGTCAAGAACCGGCTCCAGGAGGCCCCGCGCACCGTCTCCCGCACCTTCATCGACCGCTGCATCGTCGACCACTCCGACGGAACCCTCGACGCCGTACACGCCTCGACGGCCAAGTGGTGGGCCACCGAACTGCAGAAGCGCGTCGCCGACCGCTGCCTCCAACTTCACCGCGACTACGGCTACATGACGGAGTATCCGGTCACCGAGGCGTTCACCGACGGCCGTATCCAGACCATCTACGGCGGCACGACCGAGATCATGAAGGAGATCATCGGCCGCTCGCTGCCCGCCTGACCCCTGACGCACCACCACCCTCGAAAGGCTGCTGACTTGAGTACCGAAGCGTTCGTCTACGACGCGATCCGCACCCCGCGCGGCCGCGGTAAGGCCAACGGCGCCCTGCACGGCACCAAGCCGATCGACCTCGTCGTCGGCCTCATCCACGAAATCCGCAGCCGCTTCCCCGGCCTGGACCCGGCGGCCATCGACGACATCGTCCTCGGCGTGGTCAGCCCGCTCGGCGACCAGGGCTCCGACATCGCCCGGATCGCCGCCATCGCCGCCGGTCTCCCCGACTCCGTAGCGGGCGTCCAGGAGAACCGCTTCTGCGCGTCGGGCCTGGAAGCCGTCAACCTTGCCGCCGCCAAGGTCCGTTCGGGCTGGGAGGACCTCGTCCTCGCGGGCGGCGTCGAGTCGATGTCCCGTGTCCCGATGGGCTCCGACGGCGGCGCCTGGGCGATGGACCCGATGACCAACTTCGACACCGGATTCGCCCCGCAGGGCGTCGGAGCCGACCTCATCGCCACCATCGAGGGCTTCTCCCGCCGCGACGTCGACGAATTCGCCGCACTCTCCCAGGAACGCGCCGCCGAAGCGTGGAAGGACGGCCGCTTCGCGCGCTCCGTCGTCCCCGTCAAGGACCGCAACGGCCTCGTCGTCCTCGACCACGACGAACACCTGCGGCCCGGCACCACCGCCGACTCGCTCGCCGCGCTCAAGCCGTCCTTCGCCACGATCGGCGAAATGGGCGGCTTCGACGCCGTCGCGCTGCAGAAGTACCACTGGGTCGAGAAGATCGACCACGTCCACCACGCGGGCAACTCCTCCGGCATCGTCGACGGGGCCGCGCTCGTCGCGATCGGCAACAAGGAGACCGGCGAGCGGTACGGACTCACGCCGCGCGCCCGGATCGTCTCCGCCGCCGTCTCCGGCTCCGAGCCCACCATCATGCTCACCGGTCCCGCGCCCGCCACCCGCAAGGCCCTCGCCAAGGCCGGGCTGACCATCGACGACATCGACCTCGTCGAGATCAACGAGGCGTTCGCCGGCGTCGTGCTGCGGTTCGCCAGGGACATGGGGCTCTCCCTCGACAAGATCAACGTCAACGGCGGCGCCATCGCGCTCGGCCACCCGCTCGGCGCCACCGGCGCGATGATCCTCGGCACCCTCATCGACGAACTGGAGCGGCGCGACAAGCGGTACGGCCTCGCCACCCTCTGCGTCGGCGGCGGCATGGGCATCGCCACCGTCATCGAGCGTCTCTGACCGTTCCCCGGCCACCCCTGCTTACGGAGAAGAAGAGCAATGACCGAGAGCACGACCATCCGCTGGGAACAGGACGAGACCGGCGTCGTCACCCTCGTACTCGACGACCCCGACCAGTCCGCCAACACGATGAACCAGGCATTCAAGGACTCCATCGCGGCCATCGCCGACCGCGCCGAGGCCGAGAAGGAATCCATCCGCGGCATCATCTACACCTCCGCGAAGAAGACCTTCTTCGCGGGCGGCGACCTCAAGGACATGATCAAGGTCGGTCCCGAGAACGCCCAGCAGGCCTTCGACACCGGCACCGCCATCAAGAACTCGCTGCGTCGCATCGAGACCCTCGGCATCCCCGTCGTCGCCGCCATCAACGGCGCGGCGCTCGGCGGCGGTTACGAGATCGCCCTCGCCTCGCACCACCGCGTCGCCCTCGACGCACCCGGCTCCCGGATCGGCCTGCCCGAGGTCACCCTCGGTCTGCTGCCCGCGGGCGGCGGCGTCACCCGCACCGTACGCCTCATGGGCATCGCCGACGCGCTGCTGAAGGTCCTCCTCCAGGGCACCCAGTACACCCCGCGGCGCGCCGTGGAGAACGGCCTGGTCCACGAGGTCGCCGCCACCCGGGAGGAGATGCTCGACAAGGCCCGCGCCTTCATCGACGCCAACCCGGAGTCCCAGCAGCCCTGGGACGTCAAGGGATACCGGATCCCAGGGGGCACCCCGTCGAACCCGAAGTTCGCCGCGAATCTGCCCGCCTTCCCGGCCAATCTGAAGAAGCAGATCGCCGGCGCCCCGATGCCCGCGCCCCGCAACATCCTGGCCGCCGCCGTCGAGGGCTCGCAGGTCGACTTCGAGACCGCGTTGACCATCGAAGCCCGCTACTTCACCGAACTGGTCACCGGCCAGGTCGCGAAGAACATGATCCAGGCGTTCTTCTTCGACCTCCAGGCCGTCAACTCCGGCGCCGGCCGCCCCAAGGGCATCGAGGAGCGCCAGGTCCGCAAGGTCGCCGTGCTCGGCGCCGGGATGATGGGCGCGGGCATCGCGTACTCCTGCGCCCGCGCCGGCATCGACGTCGTCCTCAAGGACGTCTCTCAGGAGGCCGCAGCCAAGGGCAAGGCGTACAGCGAGAAACTCCTCGACAAGGCGCTCTCCCGGGGCCGTACCACCGAGGCCGAGCGCGACGCGCTGCTGGCCCGCATCACCCCGACCGGCGATCCGGCAGACCTGGCGGGCTGCGACGCCGTCATCGAGGCCGTTTTCGAGGACACCGCGCTCAAGCACAAGGTGTTCCAGGAGGTCCAGGACATCATCGAGCCGGAGGCGCTGCTCTGCTCCAACACCTCGACCCTGCCCATCACGGTCCTCGCCGAGGGCGTCTCGCGTCCGGTCGACTTCATCGGGCTGCACTTCTTCTCGCCCGTGGACAAGATGCCGCTCGTCGAGATCATCAAGGGCGAGAAGACCGGCGACGAGGCCCTGGCCCGCGCCTTCGACCTGGTGCGCCGGATCAAGAAGACCCCGATCGTCGTCAACGACTCCCGTGGCTTCTTCACCTCGCGCGTCATCGGCCAGTTCATCAACGAGGGCGTCGCCATGGTCGGCGAGGGCGTCGAGTCCGCATCGGTCGAGCAGGCCGCGGCGCAGTCCGGCTACCCGGCCAAGGTGCTCTCCCTGATGGACGAGCTGACCCTCACCCTGCCCCGCAAGATCCGCAACGAGACCAGGCGTGCCGTGGAAGCCGCCGGCGGCACCTGGGCCGAACACCCGGCGGACGCGGTCATCGACCGGATGGTCGACGAGTTCGACCGCCCGGGACGCAGCGGCGGCGCGGGCTTCTACGAGTACGACGAGGCGGGCAAGCGCACCCGTCTCTGGCCGGGGCTGCGGGAGCACTTCACGAAGCCGGACACGGACATCTCCTTCATCGACATGAAGGAGCGGATGCTGTTCTCCGAGGCGCTGGACAGTGTCCGCTGCCTGGAGGAGAACGTCCTCGTCTCCGTCGCCGACGCCAACATCGGCTCCATCATGGGCATCGGCTTCCCGCCGTGGACCGGCGGCGTGCTCCAGTACATCAACGGGTACGAGGGCGGTCTGCCCGGCTTCGTCGCCCGCGCCCGGGAGCTCGCCGAGCGCTACGGCGACCGGTTCCTGCCGCCCGCGCTGCTCGTGGAGAAGGCCGAGAAGGGCGAGACCTTCCACGACTGACGGCAAGCCCCGCGGGCCGCGTTCACTCCGCCGTGAACGCGGCCCGCAGCTCCTCCTTCAACGACCGCTGGAACGCGGTCACCAGCGCCTGCAGCACCATCGGCTGCATATGGGCCGACAGCGACTTCATCGCCGCCACGTGCTCCGGGTCCGACTCCCGTTCCCGGTACGGACCCCACACCTCGTCCCGGAACAGCCGGGTCAGCTCCTGCGCGGCCGACCGGGAGTGGTCCAGCAAAACCGTGCGCGCGGCCAGAATCGTCTCGTGCGCGATCGGTACGTCGAGCAGTTCGACCCCGAGCCGCAGCAGCCCCGGGTCCACCCGGTAGGTGCCGTCGACCGGCTCCGCGCGCTCCAGCACACCCATCGCGGCCAGCCGCGCCATGTCCTGCCCGGTCAGCGCCCGGCCCGCCCGCCGTTCCAGTTCCGCCCGCGTCGCGTCCTCCGCCGCATCGGGCGCCCAGGACGCCACCAGCGCCCGGTGGATCGCCAGGTCGTGGGCGCTCAGGTCCGGCGGCAGCTGTACCAGATAGCGTTCGATCGCGGCCAGCGTCATGCCCTGGTGCTGAAGCTCCTCGATGAGCGCGAGCCGGGACAGATGCTCATGCCCGTAGTGCCCGACACGACGGGGACCGATCACCGGCGGCGGCAGCAGACCCCGGGTGCTGTAGAAACGCACGGTGCGTACGGTGACACCGGCGCGCGCCGCCAGCTCGTCGACGGTGAGCGTCGGGTCCGCGGTCCCGGTCGTCATGTCTGCTCCTCGCGTTCCGACCCAGCGGTGAACTGCTGCGTCTGCATCAGTCAGGTGCACCAGTATTGCTGTCTCACCAAAGCTGTGAAAGCTCCCGGCGGCATCCCGGCGCGGTCCCGCTGTCAGTGGTGGCTCCTACGCTGGTGTCATGTCGGAGATCACGTACGTACGGGGCGACGCGACCACCCCACAGGGCAAGGGCGTCAAGCTGATCGCGCATGTCTGCAACGACCTGGGCGGCTGGGGCAAGGGCTTCGTCCTGGCCGTTTCGCGTCGCTGGCCCGAACCGGAGAAGGCCTACCGTCACTGGCACCGGGAGCGCGCGGACAACGACTTCGGCCTCGGCGCGGCCCAGTTCGTCCAGGTGGGTCCGTACCTCTGGGTGGCGAACATGGTGGGCCAGCGGGGGATGCGTACGGGCAGCAAGGGGGTCCCGGTGCGCTACGAGGCGATCGACACGGCCCTGGGCTCCGTGGCCGACCGGGCCGTCGAACTGGGGGCTTCGGTCCACATGCCGCGGATCGGCTGCGGACTGGCGGGCGGCACCTGGTCCCGAATCGAGCCGCTGATAGCGAAGCGGCTGCTGAGCCGGGGCATATCGGTGACGGTGTACGACTACGACTAGGCCCAGGGCACGGAGCCCGGCCCGGCACGGACCCCGGATCGGCATGGACCCACGCTCCCGCTCCAACCCCCGATAGGCCGGGGCTATCTGGGGCATGCGCCAACCGCGCGTTGTGACAGCCCTTCCCCTGCGTCGGCCCGACCTGGTCCGGCATGTGCGGCCGGTCGGCCCCGACTGCGCCACGGTCAGGGCGCCCCGGAACGTGGAGGCCGGACTCCGCACGGAACTCGCCGGATAGTCTGACTCCCGTCAACGACGTACCAGGAAGGGGTGGGCCCGGTGGCGGGTGTCCAGGCAGCGCGCAAGGTGTGCGAACGCTACGGCGCGGACGGCGGCTGGACGGCGGTGACCGCGCCGGTCAACGGTGCCCGGGACTGCGGCAACGTCCGGCCCGCGTCGTCCGACGCGTTCGCACCCCACCTGAACAGGGCTTGAGCCCTGCACCCCGACGACCGGACGCACGACCCGATGGGCGCGTCCCTGCTCACTCTGCTCGGTCTCGGACCGGACGAGGACGCGGTCTACCGGCTGCTCGTGGACCGTCCCGACAGTGAACCGGCCGCGCTCGCGGGCCCATTGAGCGACCACACGGTGGCCAGCGCCCTCGACGCGCTCGTCGAACGCGGGCTCGCCAGCGCCGACCGGCCGGATGCCGACGGCGCCTTCCGCTACCGTGCCGCCTCGCCCGTCCTCGCACTCGGGCCGCTCCTGGAATCCCGGCGGGCCGCCCTGCACCGGGTCGAGTCGCTCGTCGGCGACCTCACCGAGCGGCACCGCTCCGCGCAGGCGCACGCGTCGGGAGCACCCGTGGAGGTGCTGTCCGGTCCGGCGGCGATCCGGCGACGCCTGCTGACCATGCAGCGTCAGGCCAGGAGCGAGGTGTGCACCCTGGTGCCGGCCAGGCACGCGCCCGCGGTGCTCTCCTTCGCGGACAACCACGAGCAGGCGGACTCCGAACTGATGCGCCGCGGTGTGACGGTGCGCAGTGTCGTCGAACGCACCTGGCTGGAGCAACGGGAGGCCGCGACCCTGCTGGCCTCCTGTGTCGCCCAGGGTCAGCACATCTCCGTCACGGACCGGCTGCCGATCAAGCTCGTCATCGTGGACCGCCGTATCGCGCTGCTGCCCCTGGACCCGGAGCGCGAGAACGAACCCGTGGCGCTCGTGGTGCACCGTACCGGCCTGCTCACCGCTCTCGGGTCGCTCTTCGACGAGCACTTCGACAAGGGATGGCGGCTGAGTGTCTCCGGCGTCGCCGTCGAGGAGGAGCACCCCGTCGCGGCGGTCGACCGGGAGATCGTCGCCCTCCTCCACGTCGGGCTGACCGATGCCGCCATCGCCCGTCAACTGGGCATGGGCCATCGCACCGTTCAGCGACGCCTGCACGCCCTGATGGACGAGGTCGGCGCCGCGACCCGATTCCAACTCGGCTGGTACGCGGCCCGCGCGGGCTGGCTGGACGACGAAACCGGCAACTCGGTTCCGTCGCAGGTTCCTTGAGGCGTATTTACGCCGCGGCATGTTCGCGCCAGGTCCATCTCTTGTTAGCGGAACCCCGCATACCGAAACATCGACCCCGTCAACCGGATGGGACGCGCGCGTCCCCCGGAGAGGTGCGCGATGGGGAGGGTTCTGTGAAGAGAACGAGGATACGGCGGATGCTGGCGACCGGTGTGGTCGTCGCCGCCACCGGATCGGCACTGCTGACCGCGCCGGCCTGGGCGGACGACACCACCGCCGCGGCCACGACGGCGACGAGCCCGGTGCCGGTCGCTCCCGCGATGACCCAGGGGCTGGACAAGTCCGCCCGCGCGGGCACGCCCGCCGAGGCCGCCCGGGCCCACCTGAAGGCCCACAAGGACACGTACAAGGTGCCCGTCTCCGACCTGAAGACGGTGCAGACGACCAAGGACGGCAAGCAGTCCTCGGTCCGCTTCCAGCAGAAGCGCGACGGTGTCCCGGTCTTCGGCGCCGAGTACGCGGTGCAGACGGAGGCGGCCGACGGCGGCCAGCAGGTCACCTCCGCGACCGGCACCCTCTACACGGACCTCACGGTCTCCACCACACCGAAGGTGGCCGAAGCCACCGCGAAGCAGCGGATGTTCACGCTCGACCGCGGCCTGCGCGGCGTGCAGGGCGCGAAGACCGAGGCGCACGGCCTGTCCGTGCTGCCCGACGCCCACGGCGGCAGGCTGGCCTGGCACTTCACCGTCACCGGCGGCAAGGCGGACGGCAGCCCGGTGCGCCAGGAGGTGTATGTCGACGCGCGCGTGGGCGGCATCGCGCTCTCGTACAACAACGTCGACGCGGCCGACGCGTCGCCCGCGGAGGGGACGGGCGTACGCGTCGACGGCGGCGAGTCGAAGCTGAACGTCAACAAGGAGGCGGACGGCTCGTACACGCTCGTCGACTCCACGCGCGCCATGTACCCGCAGACCGGCGGCCAGATCCGCACGTACGACGCCGACCGCAAGCAATACACGGCCGTAGCGGGAGGTCCGGTCACCGACGACATCCGGCTGGGCACGTCGGCGAGCGACCGCTTCGACGGCGCGAATACCTCGTCGGGCGCGGTCGACGCGCACCTGAACGCGGCGAAGGTCTACGAGTACTACAAGGACCAGATCGGCCGCGACGGTGTCGACGGCAAGGGCGGCACGATCTACTCCGTCGTCAACGTCGCCGCCAACGGCAAGGACTACGCCAACGCCTTCTGGGACGGTTCCAAGATGGTCTACGGCCACATGGACGGCGTGCCGCTGTCCGTGGGCCTGGACGTCGTCGGCCACGAGATGACACACGGCGTCACCGAGCACTCCGCCGGGCTCGTCTACCTCAATCAGTCGGGTGCGCTCAACGAGGCGATATCCGACTACTTCGGCAACGCCATGGAGACCGCCGACAAGGGCATCGCGATGAGCGACCCGACGTCCGGCCTCATCGGGGAGTACCTCTGCAACGGCACGAAGCCGCTGGAGGACTGCGCCCTGCGCGACCTGAACGACGGACGCAACGCGCAGCAGGACTACCAGCCCATCACGCTCGACATCGACAACGGCGGAGTGCACTACAACTCCACCATCGTCGGCGGTGCGCTGTGGGACATGCGCAAGAACATCGACAGCAAGCTCGCCGACCGGATCATCTACCGGTCCGCGCAGAACTACCTCACACCGCTGTCCGGCTTCACCGACATGCGTAACGCGGTCACCCTGGCGGCCAAGTCCCTGAACGTCTCGAAGGCCGATCTCGCCGTCATCGACAAGGCCTTCGACGACCACGGCATCGAGACCGGCTGGGAGCAGAAGGGCGGCACGCACGACGGCACCACCATCGGCGCCGACATCCTGCCCGCGTACGAGGTCTACGGCGGGATCGACGAGCAGGCCGCCCAGATCAACGGCGACGTCTACGCGATCAGCCACGGCGACGCCATCGCCTGGGACCAGGGCAGCGCCGCCTTCGGCATCACCGTGGGCCGCTTCGACAAGAAGCCGACGCACGAACTGGCCCAGAAGGACGCCTACCTGCTCGACCCCTCCCTGGACGACGACCGCATCGTCTTCACCCGGATCGCCGCCGACGGCATCGGGATCTACCAGGCCGGTGACAAGGGCCAGGGCGCGATCAAGAAGCTGGTCGACCGGCCGGACGCCGACGAGACCGAGCCGGTGACCGACCACGGCGCGCTCGCCTACATCAGCACCACCGCCGACGGCGAGCAGGACGTCATGCTCCGCAAGGCCGACGGCACGACGGTCAACGTCACCCCGGAGGCAGGCACCAAGGCAGCCCGCCTCGCGATGAAGAACGGCACGATCGCCTGGGCCGGTGGCGACGGCACGTACGTCTACGTCCACGACATCGCGAAGGGCACCACGCAGACCAAGCGGATCACCGGCTTCCTCTTCAACTGGGTCTCCGACATCCAGATCACCTCGGACCGCGTCTTCTGGCGCGAGACGGGCGGCTTCCTGATCCCGAGCACGACGTTCATGTCGGCGCCGCTCGACGACCTGTCCAAAGCCGCGAAGCTGCGCTACCCGTCGAGCGCCTACGTCGCCCAGTTCTCGGTGAACGACGACTACTTCGCCTACTCCACCTACGACCTCTGGGGCGCGCTCGGCGCCTGGAACGGTCCGGTGAAGGCGATGGTCTCCAAGACCGCCGACGTGCTCGACGGTCTCAACAACTACACCCGCGTCTCCTGCTCCTCCGGCTCCCAGCTGGCCCCGTCCCTCGGTGACGGCCAGCGCGTCGCGTGGCTCGACACGAGCGCCGCGGCCACCGATGTGGTGACCCGCGAGACGTTCGCCGGAACCTGCGAGTAGTCCCGGGCCGTCCCGCACAGCCGGGCGGGGTGCCCACCGGAGTCCGCGGACTCCGGTGGGCACCCCGCCCGCGCCCGTGCCGGGGCACACGAGCCCGGCGTGATCCAGAAGCGAAATCCCGGTCCTCCCAAGAACCCTCCGCACCGGCCCGGCAGCGATCGCATACTGGATCACACAAGGGTCGGGCACCGAGCCGCATGCCCGCCGACCGCCGGGAGCGTCATGAGTACCGAAGCAGTCAGAGGCGACACCCCCGTCCCGCCGCCGCCGCCCGGCGGCGTGCTCTGGAGCATCTCCGGCGACATCCGGGCCCTGCTGATGCTGCCCGCCGCCCTCACCCTCCAGGTCGCCCACCCGGCGGTCGGTGCGGGCGTCGACGAACACTCCGTGTTCCGTACGGACCCGTGGGGGCGCGGCGAGAGGTCCCTGCGCTCGCTCCAGCTCTGGGTGTACGGGGGTGACGCGGCCACCGAGGAGGGGCGCAGGCTCCGCAGGCTGCACCGCACCATCCAGGGCACCGACACCCGGGGGCGCAGCTACCATGCGCTGTCGCCCGCCAACTACGCGTGGGTGCACGCCACGGGCTTCCCCGTCTATCAGCACGCGGCGCGGTATCTCATCCGGCCGCTCACCGACGCGCAGGAACGGGCCCTGTACCGGGAGTGGCTCCAGGTCGGCCGGGTTCTCGGCATCCGCGACCGGGACATGCCGCAGACGATCGAGGAGTTCTGGCCGTACTTCCGCAAGGTGCTCGCCGACGAGATCGAGCTGACCGTCGTCGTCGAGGAGCTGATCGCCACTGACCGCCCGGTACCGCCCCCGGACCGGGGACCGCTGCCGGTACGGCTGCTGCTGAAGGCGCTCTGGCCGGTGTTGTTCCCGCCGCTGGCCCGGTTCCGCCGCTTCGTCACCATCGGCCTGATGCCGCCGGAGGCGCGGGAGGCGATCGGGCTGGAGTGGACGGACGCGCAGGAGCGGAAGCTGCGCCGGTTCTGCGCAGTGGTGCGGCGCGTCGTTCCCGTGCTCCCGGAGCGGCTGCGCTACCTGCCGTACGCGCGCCGGGCGCGGGCGGCGCGTCGCGAGGCCGTCCGGGGCGACGCGAGGCCCGGGCGGACGGGCGGCGCGCCGGCGCGGCCGGCGTGATCACCGATCCGACGTGACCGCCGACGTTGCGGACGCGGCGCCCGGCCGTCCACCGGGCACCGTCGCCCCGCCGAGGAGAGGGGCGACGGCACCGGGAGCCGATCCGCGGACCCGTCAGCGGTGGTCGTGAATCGCGTTCGTCGCCGCGATCTGCTTCCACGACGCGGGCTGCGCGGGCCGAGCGGGAGCGCGCAACGCGTGCGCGTCGGCCGCTGCCGGGGCCTGGGGCCGCGTCGGTTGGTACAGCCAGGTGTCGAAGAAGCCGGCGAGCGGCTTGTGCGAGACCCGTTCCGCGTACGTCACGAAGTCCGCCACGCTCGCGTTCCCGTACGCGTGCTCGGCCGGCCAGCCCTTCAGCAATGCGAAGAACGTCTCGTCACCCACCTCGTTGCGCAGCGCCTGGAGCGCCAGCGCACCCCGGTCGTAGACGGCCGCGTCGAACTGGTTGTCCGGGCCGGGGTCGCCCGGCTTCACCGTCCAGAAGGCGTCGTCCGCCGGGTGCTGGGCGTATGTGTAGTCCGCCAGCTCCTGCGCGGTGCCCTCGCCCTCCTTCTCCGACCACAGCCACTGGCTGTACCTGGCGAAGCCCTCGTTGATCCAGATGTCCTTCCAGCCCTTGAGGGACACGCTGTCGCCGTACCACTGGTGCGCCAGCTCATGGACGACGACGGAGACGTTCGCACCGTTCGCGAACTGCTTCGGGCTGTAGAACGGCCTGGTCTGGGTCTCCAGCGCGAACCCGCTCGTCACATTGGGGGAGTACCCGCCGAGCGCGTCGAAGGGATACGGTCCGAAGACCTCCGTCAGCCACTCGGCGACCTCGGTGGTCCGCTCGATGCTGGCGCGTGCCGCACCGCCGTTGGCGCCGAGATCCCTGCTGTACGCGTTGACGACCGGCAGCCCGTCCGACGTGGTGTCGGTGGTGATGTCGAACTTGCCGATGGCCAGCGTCGTCAGATACGTCGCCTGCGGCTTCGTTGAGCGCCAGTTGTAGCGGGTCCAGCCGAGCTTCGAACTCTGCGACTGGAGCGTGCCGTTGCTGATCGCCTGGGTGCCGTCCGGCACGGACACCGAGATGTCGTACGTCGCCTTGTCGAGCGGGTGGTCGTTGCTGGGGAACCACCACGCGGCCGACTCCGGCTCCTGCGCGGCCACCGCGCCGTCCGGCGTACGGACCCAGGAGGTCCAGCCGTTGATCTTCACCTCCGACGGCTTTCCGGCGTACCGCACGACCACCGAGACAGCCTTGCCCTTGGCCAGCGCCGCCGCCGGGGTGATTTCGAGTTCCTGCTCGCCGCTCCTGGCGTAACCGGCCTTCTTGCCGTTCACCCGCACCTCGGAGACGTCCAGCCCGAAGTCGAGGTTGAAACGGGTGAGTTGCTGGGTGGTCGTGGCGAGGATCGTCGCCGTGCCCTCCAGCAGGTCGGTGGCGGGCTGGTACGTCAGCCGCAGGTCGTAGTGGGACACGTCGTAGCCGCCGTTGCCGCTGGCCGGGTAATAGGGATCGCCGATGCCCGGGGCGCCCGCGGTGCCTTCGGCGGCCGAGGCCGGGATCGCCAGCAGCAGGGAGGCCGCGAGTGCGCTCGGGACGATGAATCTGCGGTGCACGAATGCTCCAATTCGTCGGGGCGAAGGATCTTTCGAACCGTCACGTAGAGACTATTCAGCGACCCCCGCATCAGTCGTGTCCATGACGGCTCCTGTCACGCGATCGCCATTCGGCCGACATGACACAGGACAGTCCTTCCCGCATGGACACGTCATATGCGTCGCTGATCGCCCCCTGTTGCACAGGAGTTGACCGGGGTACCTTCCGCCCATGCCGACACGTACGCGGGGCACCCGCTTGACGTACAGATCGCTGGTGGTGGCGGCCGTCGCCGCCCTGATGGCAGTCCTGCTCCTACCAGCAGGTGCGCAGGGCGCGAGCCCTCGGAAGAGCGGGCCCGTGGCGAGCGGGCCCCTGGAGAGCAGCCCGGTCTATTCGTACGAGAACGCCGTGCGCGAATCCGTCTGGGTCGACACCGGACTGGACGGCGACGGGGACGGCAGGAGCGATCGCGTCGCCGTCGACATCGTCCGGCCGGGCGAACCCGCCCGGCAGGGCCGGAAGATCCCCGTGATCATGGACGCCAGCCCGTACTACTCCTGCTGCGGCCGCGGCAACGAGAGCCAGCTGAAGACGTACGACGCCGACGGCCGGCCGGTCGGGTTCCCCCTGTACTACGACAACTACTTCGTGCCGCGCGGCTACGCGTTCGTCGCCGTCGATCTGGCCGGAACCAATCGCTCCGACGGCTGCGTCGATGTCGGCGGCCGCTCCGACGTGCAATCCGCCAAGGCCGTCATCGACTGGCTGAACGGCCGCGCCCGCGGATACACCACCCGCACCGGCGGCGAACGCGCCACGGCCGGCTGGTCCGACGGGCGCACCGGAATGATCGGCAAGAGCTACGACGGCACCATCGCCAACGGTGTGGCCGCGACCGGCGTGGACGGGCTGCGGACCATCGTGCCGATCGGCGCCATCTCCTCCTGGTACGACTACTACTTCGCCCAGGGCGCACCCCTCTACGACAGCGGCCCCGACTGGCTCTCCGGCTATGTGGAGAGCCCCGAGGCGCGCGACCGCTGCGCAGCCGTGCAGCAGCAACTCGTCGACCAGGCGCCGCGCACCGGCGACCTCACGAAGCTGTGGAGCGACCGCGACTACGTGAAGGATGCCCGCAAGGTGCGGGCCAGCGTCTTCGCCGTACACGGCATGCAGGACCTCAACGTCCGCACCAAGCACCTCGGCCAGTGGTGGGACGCCCTCGCGGACCAGGGCGTGGAGCGCAAGATCTGGCTCTCGCAGACCGGACACGTCGACCCGTTCGACTACCGGCGCGCCGAGTGGGTGAAGACGCTGCACCGCTGGTTCGACCACTATCTCCTCGGCTACGACAACGGCATCGACCGCGAACCGATGGCCGACATCGAGCGGCACCCCGATCAGTGGTCCACCGACAGGGTCTGGCCGCCCCGCACCACGCACACCACCACCGTGCGCCCCGGCCCCGGCCCCGGCGACGCGCCCGGCGTCGGCGGTCTCGGCCTGAAGCCCGCCCGCCCCGGCGCCACCGAGACGTTCACCGACGACCCGGCGCAGAGCGAGACGGAGTGGGCCGCAGACCTGGACCGGACCACGAGCGCCAAGACGGGATTCCGCACCGCGCCGCTCACCCAGGACCTGCGGCTGGCCGGATCGTCCACGGTGACCGTCACCGCCACCCCGACCACATCGACCGCCCATCTCTCGGCGGTCCTCGTGGACATCGGCCCCGACACCATCCGCGACTACGGCTCGTCCGGCGAAGGCATCACCACCCTCACCGACCGCACCTGCTGGGGCGCGAGCACCGCCGGGGACAGCTCCTGCTTCAAGGAGACCCGGGCCAGGACGGCCACCGTCGACCGGACCGTCCTCAGCCGCGGCTGGGCCGACCTCGGTACCTACGCCTCCGCCGGACACGGCCGCCCCCTCACGCCGGGCAGGGCCTACACGATCACCATCGACCTCGCGGCCACCGACCACGTCGTCCCGGCCGGACACCGCCTCGCCCTGATCGTCGCCGGTACCGACCGGGACCTCATCGACCCGCCGGACTCCACGCCGACGCTCACCCTCGACCTGGCCCGTACGTCCGCGAAGCTGCCGTTCACCGGTGGCACCGGAGCCTTCGTACGAGCCACCGCGGGTTCCGCACCCGCGACAGCCACCCCCCGCGCAGTCCACTCCGAGGGCGTGACGCCACCGCGTCCCGCCCACCGCATCCCGGGAGGCAGCCGCTCATGACACCCCGTATCCCGACCGCCCGCGGGCCGGTCCGCCGCAACCTCGTCCTGACGGCAGCCGCCGCCGTCCTGGCCGTACCCCTGATCACCGTGCCCGCCCAGGCCGCGCACACCGAGCCCCGGCCCCGTACCGGCTTCGAGACCAGCAACGGGGCCCGGTGGACCGGCCAGCCGGAGGAACAGTCCTTCCTGGCCGCCGTCGACCGGGGCAGCGACCGGGTCACCGTCGACCGGATCGGCACGACGAAACAGGGCCGCCCGCTCCAGGTCGTCCGGATCGGAAACCAACGCGCCGACGCGAACACGATGCTGCTGATCTGCAGTCAGCACGGCAACGAACCGTCGGGCCGCGAAGCGTGCCTGACGACCATTCGCGATCTGGCCTACGCCCAGGACCCCTCGACCCGCGCCTTCCTCTCCCGTACGAACGTCCTCGTCGTGCCCACCGCCAACCCCGACGGACGCGCCGCCAACACCCGCGGCAACTCCGACGGCGTCGACATCAACCGCGACCACATCGCGCTGCAGACCGCCGAGGGCCGCGCGATGGCGGCGGTCGTCCGCGACCGGAAGCCCGATGTGATCTACGACCTGCATGAGTACGGCGCCACCCCGCCGTACTACGACAAGGACCTCTTCGTCCTGTGGCCCCGTAACCTCAACGTCTCCGACCGGGTACACGGCGAATCGCAGACCCTCGCCCAGAGCTATGTGCGGCCCACCGCCGCGGACGCCGGCTACAGCAGTGGCCTCTACGGCATCTGGACCGACCCCGTCACCGGCGACCCGATCAAGCAGACCGCGGGCGACGGACAGGAACGCATCCTGCGCAACACCTCCGGCATCAAGCATGCCATCGGCCTGCTCATCGAATCCCGCGTCGACGCACTCACTGCCGCCGAGAAGGCCGACCCGGCACTCAACAGTCGACGCCGAGTCAACTCCCAACTCGCGGCACTCGACGGCCTGTTCGCCTTCACCGACGAACGCCGCGGCGCGATCGTCGCAGCCACCGCCGCATCCCGGGCCGCGGGATTCAAGGACCGCGGCCCGGTCTTTCTCGGCGGCGCCGACAACGAGGCACCCGAAGCCGGCCAGGTCCTTCAGGACCCGCCGTGCGGATACCGGCTCACCAAGGACCAGTTCGACGACGTCAAGGACGAACTCGCCCTGCACGGCGTCACCTCCCGGCGCGACGGTGACGGAGCGTACGTACCGCTGCGGCAGTCGGCCCGCAATCTGATCCCGCTCCTCCTGGACGAGCGGGCGACCTATCACCTCACAAGCGGGCAGGCCGATACCTCTTGCTGATCCCATGACGTGAGCGTCACGTGCGGCACTGGCTACGGAGGGTGATGCATCGGTTCCGTGGAAGGTGCCGTCCGTGCCGCTGGGCGGACAGGGAACGGGCGGCCGGGGAGCTCTTCCGGTGACGGCGGACCTCCCCGGCCACCCGACGCGGTACCGGTACCCGCGTCGGGCCCGGTACCGGCGCTGGGCCCGGTACCCGCGCCGGTGCTGATACCAGTACCGGGCTGATCCCGGGCCGGTCCCGGCGGCCGATTAGGATCGGCACCCTGATGACTGCCACTCTCGTTGCCAAGGACCTCGCCGCCGGACACGGCGACCGCACACTCTTCGCCGGACTCGACCTCGTCGTCGCGCCCGGTGACGTGATCGGTCTCGTCGGAGTCAACGGGGCCGGTAAATCGTCCCTGCTCCGGCTGCTCGCCGGGCTCGACCGGCCGGAGGAGGGCGAGCTGCGGCTCTCCCCGCCCACCGCCACCGTCGGCCACCTCCCGCAGGAGCCGGAGCGGCGTCCGCTGGAGACCGTGCGTGAGTTCCTGGCCCGCCGTACCGGCGTCGCCGACGCCCAGTCGGCGATGGACACCGCCACACAGGCCCTCGTCGACGGGGCGCCGGGCGCGGACGACGCGTACTCCGAGACGCTGGAGCGCTGGCTGGCGCTCGGCGGCGCGGACCTGGACGAGCGCGCCGAGGAGGTCGCCGCCGACCTCGGCCTGACCGTCGGCCTCGACCTGCCGATGACCGCGCTCTCCGGCGGCCAGGCGGCCCGCGCGGGCCTGGCCTCCCTCCTGCTCTCCCGCTACGACGTCTTCCTGCTCGACGAGCCCACCAACGACCTCGACCTGGACGGCCTGGAGCGGCTGGAGCGCTACGTCTCCGGACTGCGCGCGGGCACGGTCGTCATCAGCCACGACCGCGAATTCCTGATGCGTACGGTCACCAAGGTCCTCGAACTGGACCTGGCCCAGCAGCAGATCAACCTCTACGGCGGTGGGTACGCCGCCTACCTGGAGGAGCGAGACAGGGCGCGCAGGCACGCCCGCGAGGAGTACGACGAGTACGCCGACAAGCGCGCCGCCCTCGAAGGGCGCGCCCACATGCAGCGCTCCTGGATGGACAAGGGCGTCAAGAACGCCCGCCGCAAGGCGACCGACAACGACAAGGTCGGCCGCAAGCTCCGCAGCGAGTCCAGCGAGAAACAGGCCGCGAAGGCCAGGCAGACCCAGCGCATGATCGAGCGGCTCGATGTCGTCGACGAGCCGCGCAAGGAGTGGGAACTGCGGATGGAGATCGCCACCGCACCCCGCTCCGGCTCGGTAGTCGCCACCCTGCGCGAAGCCCGCGTCACACGTGGCGACTTCGGCTTCGGCCCGGCCTCGCTGCAGATCGACTGGGCGGACCGGGTCGCCATCACCGGCGCCAACGGTGCGGGCAAGTCCACCCTCCTCGCCGCACTCCTGGGCCGCCTCCCGCTGGACGCCGGGCAGGCGACGCTCGGCTCGGGCGTCGTAGTCGGAGAGGTGGACCAGGCGCGCAAGCTGTTCCACGGCTCCGAATCGCTCCTGGAGGCGTTCTGCGCGGCCGTCCCCGACACCGAACCGGCCGAAGTGCGCACGCTGCTCGCCAAGTTCGGCCTGCGCGCGGACCATGTGATGCGTCCCGCGACCACGCTCTCGCCCGGCGAACGCACCAGGGCCGCGCTCGCGCTGCTCCAGGGCCGGGGCGTCAACCTCCTCGTCCTCGACGAGCCGACGAACCACCTCGATCTGCCCGCGATCGAGCAGCTGGAATCGGCGCTGGACTCGTACACGGGGACGCTGCTGCTGGTCACGCACGACCGGCGCATGCTGGAGGCGGTACGGACGACACGACGCGTCGAGGTGGCGGACGGCAGGGTGACGGAGCTCTGACCTCCAGCCCGACACTCTCCCGCGATTCAAGATCCCATTGAGCTGTTGCGGAAAGTGGGCGACAAGCGGTTGCCGTCCGCTGTCGCGCCCGACAGAGGACGGAGCAGCGGAAACCGCCGAACCATCCCCGCCCGCGGGGCGGCGTCCGCCGACGGTCCACGATGTCGCACGGGCCACGGGGGTGGCGTTCCAGAAGGTCCGGCTTGAGCCGGGGGAGAAGCAGCGGGCCGAGCTGACCATCGGCCCCGCCGCGTCGAACCACCCGCTCTCCGCGTGGTACACCGGGCCGGCCGGTGGAAGACCGCCGACGGCGTCTGTCGCGTCCAGGTCGGCGACTTCCTCGTCGAACCTGCCGCTCACCGGGACGGTCACGTTCCGCACCCCCAGGGGCCATCAGGGGCAGAGCCCCGACGGGGGACCAGGAGCAGGGTCCCGACGGGGATCCGTCGGCGTCTCCGGCCCCGGCCGATGCCGAGCACTCGACGCTCGGGGGCCGGGGCCTCGCGGGCGTGGTCACGTCGGCGCAGGCGGGCCCGGGGCGGCCGAGGGAAGGGAGCGCCGCCCGACCGCAGGACGCCATGGCGCTCCTCGCCGGTCCCCACAGCCTGCGGCCCGAGACCCTCGCGCTCGGCTACCGCGTCGCGATGTGCCCTTCCCGCCGCGCGCCCTTCACCCCGCCCACCCGAGGTCAGACCCTCTTGCCGCCCTGCTTCGGATCCGTCAGCCCGGCCCGCCGCAACGCATCCGCCATCGCACTGTTCACCGGTGCGGGCGCCGGACGAGCGGATCCGCCCCCACCGCCGCCACCGCGCCGGTCACGCTCCTGACCACCCTGGCCCTGCCCCTGGCGCTGCCGCGGCGGCCGGCCGCCCTTGCCATTTCCTTGGCCGCCCCGCTCGCCCCGCTCGCCCCGCTCGGACCGCTCGGACCGCTCCCGCCTTGGCCCGCCGCCCTGGGACGTGCCCCCCGTCGATGCCTCGTCGTCCAGCCGCAGCGTGAGCGAGATCCGCTTCCGCGGAATGTCGACGTCCATGACCTTGACTTTCACGATGTCGCCCGGCTTCACGACATCCCTCGGGTCCTTCACGAACGTGCGCGACATCGCCGACACGTGCACCAGACCGTCCTGGTGCACACCGATGTCCACGAACGCGCCGAACGCCGCGACATTGGTGACGACACCCTCCAGGACCATCCCGGACGCCAGATCACCGATCTTCTCGACGCCCTCCTTGAAGGTGGCCGTCTTGAACGCGGGACGCGGGTCGCGTCCCGGCTTCTCCAGCTCCTTCAGGATGTCGGTGACCGTCGGCAGACCGAACTTCTCGTCCACGAAGTCGTCGGCCCGCAGCGACCGCAGCACGTTCGTGTTGCCGATCAGTGAGGCGACGTCACCGCCCGTCCGCTTCACCATCGCCCGCACCACCGGGTACGCCTCAGGGTGCACGCTCGACGCGTCCAGCGGGTCGTCGCCCCGGATGCGCAGAAAGCCCGCGCACTGCTCGTACGCCTTCGGGCCCAGCCGCGCCACGTCCTTGAGCGACTTCCGCGAACGGAAGGGCCCGTTCGCGTCACGGTGCGCCACGATGTTCTCGGCGAGCCCCGAGCCGATCCCCGAAACCCGCGAAAGCAGCGGCGCCGACGCGGTGTTGACGTCCACGCCGACACCGTTCACGCAGTCCTCGACGACCGCGTCCAGCGAGCGCGACAGCTTCACCTCGGACAGGTCGTGCTGGTACTGACCCACACCGATCGACTTCGGGTCGATCTTCACCAGCTCGGCGAGAGGGTCCTGAAGGCGTCGCGCGATCGAGACGGCGCCGCGCAACGACACGTCCATGTCGGGGAGTTCCTGCGACGCGAACGCCGAAGCCGAGTACACCGACGCGCCGGCCTCCGAAACCATCACCTTGGTGAGCTTCAACTCGGGGTGTTTGTCGACGAGTTCACCGGCGAGCTTGTCGGTCTCGCGGGAGGCCGTGCCATTGCCGATCGCGATCAGGTCGACGTCGTGGGCCTTCGCCAGTTGCTCCAGCCTGGCCAGCGCCTGGTCCCATTTGTTCGCCGGGACGTGCGGGTGGATGACATCCGTCGCGACGACCTTGCCGGTCGCGTCGACGACGGCGACCTTCACACCCGTACGGAAACCGGGGTCGAGCCCCAGCGTGGCCCGCGTCCCGGCCGGCGCGGCCAGCAGCAGATCGCGCAGGTTCGACGCGAAGACCCGTACCGCCTCGTCCTCCGCCGCCGTGCGCAGCCGCAGCCGCAGATCGATGCCGAGATGCACCAGGATCCGGGTCCGCCAGGCCCAGCGCACCGTGTCGGCGAGCCACTTGTCGCCGGGGCGGCCTCGGTCGTTCACCCCGAAGCGCCGGGCGACCATGTTCTCGTACGCCGACGGGCCGGGAGTCTCGGACGGCTCCTCCGGCTCCAGGACCAGGTCGAGGACGTCCTCCTTCTCGCCCCGCAGCATCGCGAGCACCCGGTGCGAGGGCAGCGCGGTGAACGGCTCGGCGAAGTCGAAGTAGTCGGCGAACTTCGCCCCCGCCTCCTCCTTGCCGTCCCGTACCTTGGCGGCCAGCCGCCCGCGCGACCACATGCGTTCACGCAGCTCACCGATCAGATCGGCGTCCTCCGAGAACCGCTCGGTGAGGATGGCGCGGGCCCCCTCCAGCGCCGCCGCACCGTCCGCGATGCCCTTGTCGGCGCCGACGAAGGCGGCGGCAGCGGCCAGCGGTTCCATCGAGGGGTCGCCGAGCAGACCGTCCGCAAGCGGTTCGAGCCCCGCCTCCCTGGCGATCTGCGCCTTCGTGCGCCGCTTGGGCTTGAACGGCAGATAGATGTCCTCAAGGCGAGCCTTCGTGTCGGCGGCCCGGATCTGCGCCTCCAGCGCCTCGTCGAGCTTGCCCTGCTCGCGTACCGAGTCGAGGATCGCCGTACGACGGTCCTCCAGCTCCCGCAGATACCGCAGCCGCTCCTCGAGCGTGCGCAGCTGCGCGTCGTCGAGCATCTCGGTCGCTTCCTTGCGGTAGCGGGCGATGAACGGCACGGTCGACCCGCCGTCGAGCAGCTCGACGGCCGCCTTCACCTGCCGCTCGCGTACGCCGAGCTCCTCGGCGATCCTGCCTTCGATGGACGTCGTCACGGTTCTACCGACTCGCCTTCTCGTACTGGCTGTACTGGCTCTACTGGCTGTGCTTGCCGGGGCGGGGCCCCTTCGCCTGCATTGTGCCGGGTGGTCGGGCGCCGTGTCGCCCGACCCCACCCGACGGCGAACCGGTGTCGCTCAGCCCTTGCCGATCAGATCGGCCGGGAACGCGCCCGCCGAGGCGGCCGTGAACAGGAATCCGCGCGCCAGTTCGGTCAGCCGTTCCACGTCCTCCGCACCCAGATGCTCGTACGGGGCACTGTCCATCCGGTCCGTGGCCTCCTCCAGATCCGCCCGCAGCGCGACGCCCGTCTCGGTCAACTCGCCCTCGCCGTCGAGGAGTCCACGCCCGCGCAGCCGCTCGGAGGCCTCCTCCCAGTCGCCGCGGAGCCAGCCCCGGGTGGCGAGGACCCAGCGCGGGTTCATCCCCTTGCCGGTCGCGGTGTGGCTGACCAGGGCCTCCACCGGATCGAGACCGGCCGCGAGGAGCGCCGCGAGATGGCCGTCGCCGCGGTGCTCGCGCAGCAGCGTCCCTGCGTGCCAGTACGCCAGGTGCGGCTGCTCGGGCACCGGCAGATCGGCGTGGGCGGCGTAGAGCGGCCGGGCGTGTCGGGTGCACGCCTCGGCGGCGTGCAGCGCCAGCCCGGCCGCCTCGGCCATTTCCGGGGAGGTGATGATCTCCTCGCCCAGGAGCCGGCGCAACGTGGCGTCGGCGGCGCGCAGCCGGGCGTCCAGGACCGCCTGCGGCGAGGCGACGGACCACACGGCGGGCAGATGCCGGGCGACGAGATCGTGGTTGAAGTTGTAGAAGGCCGCGGTGACCGTGCCGGGGCCGACGGCGCCCAGCGCCGCCGCGCGCGCGACGAGGTAGGCGGCGTTCGTGTCGTCGATGCCGAGTTTCCCGAGCTCCTCGCCGAGATCGGGGGAGAAGTAGACCGTCGAGTGCAACGGGTTGATGGCGTTGTGGCAGCGGCGTCCGGCGCGCGGCGGCAGAGTACTCATGCAGGCACGTTACCGACTGGTTGGTACGTTCCGTAACCCCGGGATGGCATCCATTCCGCGCGGACCCCGGCGTGGCGGAAAAGGTGGGTTCTTCGTCATTGCGGCCATGCTCCCGGCTGCCGAGGACGGAAGTCATGACGCAGCGATCCTTACTCGTCCTCTTCGACGGCGTTCAGAGCCTCGATGCGACCGGCCCCGCGGAGGTCTTCGCCGGGGCCTCCCACTTCCCCGGGGCCGCGTACGGACTGCGCACCGCCTCCCTCGACGGCGCGCCGGTCCGTACGAGCAGCGGTCTGACGCTCGTCCCCGACGGGAGTCTCGCCGACGCCGCGCCGCCGCACACTCTCCTCGTTCCCGCCGGGTCAGGGCACCCGCGCCCCCGACCCGGCGCTGATCGACTGACTGCGCGGCCACGCCCCGCACGCCGAGCGGCTCGTCTCCGTCCGCACCGGGTCCCTGCTGCTCCCCGCGGCCGGCCTGCTGACGGGCCGACGCGCCACCTCGCACTGGCTCGCGCTGGACTGCTTGGAGGACTTCGGCGCCGAGCCGACCGGTGAACGCGTCGTCGTCGACGGCAAGTACGTCACGGCGGCCGGCGTCTCCTCCGGCATCGACATGGGACTCACCCTGCTCGGCCGCATCGCGGACGACGAGCACGCCATGTCCGTACAGCTGCTGTCCGAGTACGACCCGCAGCCGCCGTACGACGCGGACTCACCCGCGAAGGCCCCGGCGGCGCTGGTCGAGAAGCTCCGCGCCGGGAGCCGCTTCATCCTCCAGTAGCCGCAGGGGCGTTCAGGAGCCGCAGGGGCGTTACGGCCCGGTCGTCCAGGTGAAGCGCGGCGCGCGCCGCTCCAGGAAGGCGGCGACCCCCTCCGCGGTGTCGCCGCTGCGGCGCGCCTGCTCCGCCCAGTGGGCGTCCCGGTCCGCACGCCCGGCGGCGAACTCCTTCGCCGCCGCCTGCGTCAGCTGCGAGCGCGCCGCCAGCGTGCGTGCGTACGCGTCGACCCGCTTGTCCAGCTCACCGGCCGGCAGCACTTCGTCCACCAGACCGGTCCGCAGCGCCCGCGCGGTGTCGATCAGCTCGCCGGAGAACAGCAGATGCTTCGCCGTGGCCGGGCCGGTCAGCGCCACCAGCCGCCGGGTCGACGACGCCGGGTACACGATCCCGAGCTTGGCAGGCGTGACGCCGAACGACGCGCCCTCCTCGGCGAACCGCAGATCGCAGGCGGCCGCGAGCTGGCTGCCGCCGCCCACGCAGTAGCCGCGGATCGCCGCGAGTGTCGGCCGGGGGAATGCCGCGAGGGACTCCTCGGCGGCCACGGAGAGCGCCTGCGGATCGCCCGCCGGGTCCAGGAGCGAGGAGATGTCCGCCCCGGCGCAGAAGGTGTTCCCGGCGCCCGTCAGCACCAGCATCCGGACCGCGGGGTCGACGGCCAGCCGCTCCAGCAGACCGGGCAGCACGCTCCACATCGGGGCCGTCATCGCATTGCGCTTGGCGGGATTGCTGATGACGACCGTCGCCACACCGTCCGCGACGGTGTGCTCCAGCCGGGGTTCCGTACGGTCCATGCGCCGGATGCTATCCGTACGGTTCGAACCTATGATCAAGAAGGGGTCGCCGAACAGGCACGCACCGTGAGGAGCTTCCCGTGGCCGTTCCCGCAGCCGAGGGCAAGAAGCTGAGCCGCAGTTTCGGCTGGCTGGCACTGCTCGGCACCCTTCTCGTCGTGGCCGGTCTGGTCGGCCTCGTGTACACCGGTGTCGCGACGCTCACCTCGATGCTCCTGTTCGGCTGGCTGCTGCTCATCGGCGGCATCGTCGGGCTGCTCCACGCCGTCGAGTCCCGCGGTACCAACTTCTTCTGGCTGGGCGTCGTGGTAGCCGCGCTGAACATCGCCGCCGGAGTCGTCGTCATCCACCATCCGCACGGCACGGCCGAGGCGCTGACCATGTTCGCCGCGCTGCTCTTCCTGACCGGTGGGTTGTTCCGGCTGGTCGGCAGCGTCGTGGTGCGTGGCCCGCAGTTCGGCTGGACGCTCCTGCAAGGAGCCTTCGGCCTGCTCCTTGGGCTGCTGGTGCTCTTCGACTGGCCGCACAGCAGCCTCTACGTACTCGGCCTGTTCTTCTCGCTGGCGCTGCTCTTCGACGGGCTCGGCCTGATCGCGATCGGGGTCGGCGGCCGCCATGTGGTCTCCATGGTCTCGGACCAGCAGGCGAGCGGCTCTCCGCCGGGCACACTCGGCGGAGAGCACCCGAAACGCTCTAGGAGCTGACGCATTCGTGCGTGTCCGGTCAAATCCTGTCGATAGAAGTCGATAGAAGTCGACTTCTGTTCAGTACCACGAGCCGGACCGACTACGCCGCGCACTCTGTACTCGACGTGCAGTCACCACCGAGTGGAGAGCGGGTACCGGACTATGGAGAGCCGCGGGAGTGTCCCCGCCCGGCCCGTGTCGTACGAGGGAGTCTGGCGGTTCACCGCCCCGGCCGTGGACGTCTCCGTACCGCAGGCCAGGCATGCCGTACGCGACCTGCTGAACCGCCAGGGCGTGCCGCTGGACGAGGACGTCGCAGAGGGCCTGCTGCTCATCGTCTCGGAGCTGGTCACCAATGCCGTGAAGCATGCCGCGCTGCTCTCGCCGGAGCTCGCCGTCGAGGTGGCCGTCGGAGCGGAATGGGTCAGAGTGTCCGTCGAGGACAACCACCCCTACCGGCCGACGGCCCTGGAGACGGACTACGCGCAGACCGGCGGCCGCGGCCTGCTGCTGGTCCGGGAGATCACCCGGGAAGCGGGCGGCGCCTGCGATGTGGAACACACCGCAGGCGGCGGAAAGATCATCTGGGCGGCGCTGCCGCTGAGCCGGCGGCTCTGAGCACCCGTAACCGCTGCGGCATCCGCTGCCGCCCGCCCGCTACCAGCCGGCGGACGCTCCCGTCAGCTCCCTGATCGCCGGCCGCGCGGCGTCCAGCACCGTCATGAACCAGGCCGAGAACGGCGCCTGTGCGTGCCGCTCGGCCAGTTCGTCGGCCGTCACGAACGCGGTCTCGCCGACCTCCTCCGGGTCCGGGTGCGGCCGGTCCTGTGCCATGCCCACGAAGAGGTGGTTGAACTCCTGCTCCACCAGGCCGGAGGCCGGGTCGGGGTGGTTGTAGCGGACCGTGCCCGCCTCGGCCATCAGTGAGGGCGAGATCCCCAGCTCCTCGTGCGTACGCCGGGCGGCGGCGGCGAAGGGCGCCTCGCCCGGGTAGGGGTGGCCGCAGCAGGTGTTCGACCAGACGCCGGGGGAGTGGTACTTGCCGAGCGCCCGTCGCTGCAGGAGCAGCCTGCCCTGCTCGTCGAAGAGGAACACCGAGAAGGCCCGGTGCAGTTGACCGGGCGGCTGATGGGCGGCGAGCTTCTCCGCCGTACCGATGGTGGCGCCGTTCTCATCGACCAGTTCGAGCATGATCGCTTCTGCTGTGCCGTTCGACGAGCTGTTCGCCGCGGTGGCTGGTGTGGTCGGCATACCCATCCTTCGCTATGGTCCCGGCCCCGTGCGCCGGTCCCGTCGAGTCCGTCAAGTCTGCCGTACAAAAGCCGCTTGTCCGCACCTCGGGTCCTGCATGTCCGGTCCCGCCGTGCCTCGTGGCGCGAAGGGACCGGATGGCACGTCAGACGCCGAAGGCCGCCGGGTAGCGGATCGTGCCGTGCGGCACCGGCACGGAGTCGTCGAGCACCAGGGCCATCATCGCCTCGTCCGGAACCTCGAAGCCCGGCCGGATCCCGTAGCGGGACGCCGGTACGAACCCGAACTCCGGGTAGTACTCGGGATGACCGAGTACCAGGACGAGTGACTCCCCCCGCAGCCTGGCCGCGTCGAGCGCGGCCCGCACCACGGCCCGGCCGGCGCCCCGTCGCTGATGCTCCGGGGCCGTCGCCACCGGGGCCAGCGCGAGCGCCGACGCGTCCCCGACCCGGCACCGGGTCAGCAGCGCGTACGCCGCCACGGCGCCGTCCGGACCGGCCGCGACGTGACCGAGGCCCGGCAGCCAGGCCTCCGGATCGGTGCGCAACGCGTCGACGAGAGCGGCTTCGTCCGGCGTCGGGAACGCGGCGGTGTTGACCGCGCGCACCGCCGCCACGTCCGCCGCCGTCTCCGGCCGGGTCGGCCAGCGGGGGTCGGCGGGGCGCAGTACATAGCCGGCGCAGCCGTACTCCGTACCGTGATCGCGCCGCATGGCCAACTCCTCGCGGGCCGCCGCGAGCGCCCACTCCATGCCGGGAGCCGACGCGTCGGCGGCCTCGACGCGCTCGGCGAGCGGGACGCAGTACTCGTCCGGGTCGACGCGCGGACGGCGCGGCAGCGGGCCGGCGAGCTCCAGCAGCTGCCGGGTGGTGGCATCGGAACCGGGACTCTGCCGGGGAAGATCGTGGTAAAGGGAGAAGAACGCCTCGGAACGGACGGCGTGATCGTTGTCGGTCACCGTGGGAAACCCTTGGGTACGAGGGCTCCGGCCAACGTGTCGGCCCGGTGTGAGCCGGCGTGCTAGCCGAGGGCCCGGAAGCTGAGGACGGACCGGATGCTGCGCCGGATGGGCGCCGTCGCGACGGTCACCGGCCTCAGCTCCTCTCTCGCGCACGGGGAGGCCCTCGCCTCGCCGGACACCCTACACGGCGGTGCTGAACCTTGGTTCAGTGGCAGAGCCTGGCCTCGTGCTCGGCATGGCCGCTCGGCTCCAGCTGGAAGGTGCAGTGCTCCACGTCGAAGTGGACGCCGAGGCAGCCCTGCAGCTCATGGAGCAGCTTTTCGTGGCCGATCGAGTCCAGCATGTCCTGGCGCACCACCACATGGGCGGAGAGCACCGGCATCCCCGACGTGATCGTCCAGGCGTGCAGGTCATGGACGTCCAGCACCCCGGGCAGGGCGGTGATGTGGGCCCGTACCTCACCCATGTCGACGCCCTTGGGCGCCGCCTCCAGCAGCACATTGAGCGTCTCCCGGAGCAGCTTCACCGTACGGGGGACGATCATCAGGCCGATCACCAGCGAGGCGATCGGGTCGGCGGCCTGCCAGCCCGTGGCCAGGATGATCCCCGCCGAGATCAGCACGGCGAAGGAGCCGAGTGTGTCCGCGAGCACCTCCAGATAGGCGCCGCGCACATTGATGCTGTCCTTCTGCCCGCGGAGCAGCAGCGACAGGGAGACCATGTTGGCCACCAGGCCGACCAGGGCGAAGACGATCGTCAGCCCGCCCCTCGTCTCGGCCGGGGTGATGAAGCGCTGGACCGCCTCGAAGAGCAGATAGCCGCCCACCCCGAGCAGCAGCAGACAGTTGGCCAGCGCGGCGAGGATCTCGGCGCGGGCGAAGCCGAAGGTGCGGTTGAGCCCGGCCGGCCGGTTGGCGAAGTGGATCGCCAGCAGCGCCATGCCCAGGCCCAGGGCGTCGGTCGCCATGTGGGCCGCGTCGGCGATGAGGGCGAGGGAGCCGGAGAGCAGTCCGCCGACGGCCTCCAGGAGCGTCACGGTGAGCGTGATGCACAGCGCGATCCGCAGCCGTCCCTTGTACGCGGCGGCTGCCGTGCCGGTGGGCGGCGGTCCGCCGTGTGTGTGCCCGTGGTCGTGCCCTGCCCCCATGGGGACGCCTCCCGGTCGTCGCGCGGGCTCGGACGCGATCCGCCCGAGCACTGTCAGTCAACTACGGGTGGGGGGTATCGGGCAACACGGCACTGAACACCGTTGTCATATGCTCTGACCTGCGGAAATGATCGCAGGTCAGAGCTGTGGGGCACTCACTGACGGCGCAGTCGCCGGGTGTCGGGACGGTGCGGGCACCAGCCCCCGCAGGCCGGTTCGACCCTTTCCCGCCTCCTGCGCCGGGCCGGCCGTCCCTACCCCTGGAACACCGCAGTCCTCCGGTCCCGATCCGGCCGGAAGGCCCGGACCCGCGCCTCGCGTTTTGTCAGGTGAGGCCGGGATCGACGATGATGACCGCGGGCGGCGCCGCATGATGCCGGTCCACCCCGAACGGAGCGCAAACGGGCAGTGAACTCCCACTTCCGTTCATCCGATAGCCTCTGCCGACGTGCCGCCGGCCCGCTTCCGGGCCGCACTGTCGCGCGCCAGTCCGTCAGCACCAAGGAGTGAGTTCGTCTGTCGACCGCCATCCTCACCGGTGCACCGGTACCCGGATCGTCGCTCGCGGACGATCTGCGGTCGCTGGGCTTCGACGTACAGATCGCCGCCGACGCGACCGAGGCCGCACGGCTGCTCGCCGACGTCCCCGCCGACCGCCGCATCGCACTGGTCGACCCCCGTTTCGTCGGCCACGTCCACGCCCTGCGGCTCGGACTCACCGACCCGCGCTTCCCCGCCGCCACCGTGCCCGGCGCGCTCACCGCGCAGCCGGAGGCGCGCCCCGCGCTCGTCCGGGCCCTGAGCACCACCGCTGCGGCCGTCGGCGCGCGCGTCCCGGCCGGTCCGGGCGCCACGGCGACGGTCACCGACCGCACCGTCCCGGGCCGCCTCGCCGTCACCATGGACGCCGAAGGCACCCCCGTGCAACGCCCCGAGCTCGGCTCGCTGGTCGCCGCCGTCCCGGCCGACGAGTCCGCGCGCGCCGCCGCGCAGAGCGCTGTCGCCGCGGTCGACGACGAGGCGGTACGACTGCGCAGCGCCGTGAAGGCCCGCGACGGATTCTTCACCACGTTCTTCATCAGCCCGTACTCCCGCTACATCGCCCGCTGGTGCGCCCGCCGCGGCCTCACCCCGAACCAGGTCACCACCGCGTCCCTGCTCACCGCGCTGATCGCGGCGGGCAGCGCGGCGACCGGCACCCGCGACGGCTACATCGCCGCCGGACTGCTGCTGCTCTTCTCGTTCGTCCTGGACTGCACCGACGGGCAGCTCGCCCGCTATTCGCTGCAGTACTCGACGATGGGCGCCTGGCTGGACGCCACCTTCGACCGGGCCAAGGAGTACGCGTACTACGCGGGCCTCGCACTCGGCGCCGCCCGCGGCGGCGACGACGTCTGGGCACTGGCCCTCGGCGCGATGGTGCTCCAGGCCTGCCGCCATGTCATCGACTTCTCGTTCAACGAGGCCAACCACGACGCGGTGGCCAGTTCGAGCCCCACGGCAGCCCTCTCCGACCGGCTCGACAGCGTCGGCTGGACGGTGTGGCTGCGCCGGATGATAGTGCTGCCGATCGGCGAGCGCTGGGTCATGATCGCCGTACTGACCGCGGTGACCACGCCCCGGATCGTCTTCTACGCCCTGCTCATCGGCTGCGCCTTCGCCGCCTGCTACACCACGGCGGGCCGTCTGCTGCGCTCGCTGACCCGCAAGGCGGAGCGCACCGACCGAGCGACCCGCGCACTCGCGGACCTGACCGACTCCGGTCCCCTCGCACGGTTCGTGGCGGCACGGGGCCCCCGGATCGGGGGTGCCTGGAGCGCACCCGTGATCGCGTTCGTCGGCGCGGGGGCCCTGATCGCCGCCGCGTTGCAGCAGCCGTTCGGCAGCAAGCAGATGATCTTCGCCGCGGTCTTCTACGCGATCTGCTCGGGCATGGCGGTCGCTCACCCCCTCAAGGGCGCCCTCGACTGGCTCGTATCCCCGATATTCAGGGCGGCGGAGTACTGCACCATCCTCGTCCTCGCCGCCCGCAGCGATGTCCCGGGAGCCCTTCCGGCAGCCTTCGGCCTCGTCTCGGCCGTCGCCTACCATCACTACGACACCGTGTACCGCATCCGCGGCGGCACCGGCGCGCCGCCCCAGTGGCTGGTACGCACGATCGGTGGGCACGAGGGCCGCACCCTGGTGGTGGCCGTACTCGCCGCCGTATTCACCCGGCATTCAGCATTCACCGTGGCACTGACCGCGCTCGCAGCGGCTGTGGCACTGGTGGTCCTCGTGGAGTCCATCCGCTTCTGGGTGTCCTCCGGAGCACCCGCCGTTCACGACGAAGGAGAACCCGCATGATCGGCCTCGTACTGGCAGCCGGTGCAGGACGGCGTCTGCGCCCCTACACCGACACGCTCCCGAAGGCCCTCGTGCCGGTCGACGGCGAGAAGACAGTGCTGGACCTCACGCTGGCGAACTTCGCGGAGATCGGTCTCACCGAGGTCGCCGTCGTCGTCGGGTACCGCAAGGAAGCCGTGTACGACCGCAAGGCCGAACTGGAGGCCAAGTACGGCGTCACCCTCACCCTGATCGACAACGACAAGGCCGAGGAGTGGAACAACGCCTACTCCCTGTGGTGCGCCCGTGACGTCCTGACGCGCGGTGTGATCCTGGCCAACGGCGACACCGTCCACCCGGTCTCCGTCGAGAAGACCCTGCTCGCCGCCCGCGGCGACGGCCGGAAGATAATCCTCGCCCTCGACACGGTGAAGCACCTCGCCGACGAGGAGATGAAGGTCATCACCGAGGGCGACAAGGGTGTGCGGCGCATCACGAAGCTGATGGACCCGGCCACCGCGACCGGTGAGTACATCGGTGTCACCCTCATCGAGCCGGAGGCCGCCGCCGAGCTCGCCGACGCGCTGAAGACCACGTATCTGCGCGACCCCGACCTCTACTACGAGGACGGCTACCAGGAGCTCGTGAACCGCGGCTTCACCGTCGACGTGGCCCCCATCGGCGACGTGACGTGGGTGGAGATCGACAACCACGACGACCTCGCGAAGGGCCGTGAGATCGCGTGCCAGTACTGACCCGGCTCATTCCGTCCCCGGTCGTCGTCGACATCCGTCGCGGCGCCCTGGACGATCTGGCCGGCCTCCTTGCCGACCAGCGGATCTCCGCCTCCGGCAAGCTCGCCCTCGCGATCAGCGACGGTTCGGGTCGGGCGCTGCGCGAGCGGCTGGCCCCCGCGCTGCCCGGCGCCCACTGGTACCCGGTCACCGACGGCACCCTCGACTCGGCCGTCAAGCTCGCCGACGACATCAGGGGCAACCGTTACGACGCGGTGGTCGGCCTCGGTGGCGGCAAGATCGTCGACGTGGCGAAGTACGCCGCGGCACGCGTCGGCCTGCCCATGGTCGCGGTGGCGACGAACCTCGCGCACGACGGTCTCTGCTCGCCCGTCGCGACCCTGGACAACGACAACGGCCGGGGCTCCTACGGGGTCCCCACTCCGATCGCCGTCGTCATCGACCTCGACGTCGTCCGCGACGCACCGGCCCGTTTCGTGCGCTCCGGCATCGGCGACGCGGTGTCCAACATTTCCTGCGTGGCCGACTGGGAACTCGCCCACGAGGTCAAGGGCGAGGAGATCGACGGACTCGCCGCGGCCATGGCCCGGCAGGCCGGCGAGGCCGTGCTGCGCCACCCCGGCGGGATCGGTGACGACGCCTTCCTCAAGGTACTGGCCGAGGGCCTCGTGCTGACCGGCATCTCGATGTCGGTCGCCGGGGATTCCCGGCCCGCCTCGGGCGCCTGCCACGAGATCAACCATGCCTTCGACCTGCTGTACCCCAGGCGTGCGGCGAGCCACGGCGAGCAGGTCGGCCTCGGTGCCTGCTTCGCCATGCATCTGCGCGGTGCGCGCGAGGAGTCGCTGCTCATGGTGGCCACCCTGCGCCGCCATGGTCTGCCCGTCCTGCCCGAAGAGATCGGCTTCACCGCCGACGAGTTCGTCCAGGCCGTCGACTACGCCCCGCAGACCCGCCCGGGCCGCTTCACGATCCTGGAACACCTCAACCTGTCCACCGACCAGATCAGGGACGCGTACGCCGACTATGCAAAAGCCATCCATAGCTGAACTCCGTCCGGTCGTGCACCCTCCGGGCGTGAAGGACCGGCGCAGCGGCGAACACTGGGCGGGTCGGCTCTACATGCGCGAGATCTCCCTGCGCGTGGACCGGCACCTGGTGAACACCAAGGTCACGCCCAACCAGCTGACCTACGTGATGACCGTCGCGGGCGTGCTAGCCGCTCCGGCGCTGCTCGTTCCCGGCATTCCCGGAGCGCTGCTCGGCGTCCTCATGGTCCAGCTCTACCTACTGCTCGACTGCGTCGACGGCGAGGTGGCCCGCTGGAAGAAGCAGTTCTCCCTGGGCGGGGTCTACCTGGACCGGGTCGGCGCGTATCTCTGCGACGCGGCCGTACTGGTCGGTTTCGGCCTGCGCGCCGCCGATCCGTGGGGCTCCGGACGGATCGACTGGCTGTGGGCCTTCCTGGGAACTCTCGCGGCCCTCGGCGCCATCCTGATCAAGGCCGAGACCGACCTCGTCGGCGTCGCACGCCACCAGGGCGGTCTGCCGCCGGTCAAGGAGGCCGCCTCCGAGCCGCGCTCGTCCGGCATGGCGCTCGCCCGCCGGGCCGCCGGCGCGCTCAAGTTCCACCGGCTGATCCTCGGCGTCGAGGCGTCACTGGTGATCCTGGTGGCGGCCGTCCTCGACGCGGTCAGGGACGATCTGTTCTTCACCCGTCTCATGGTCGCGGTGCTGGCCGGCATCGCCCTGCTGCAGACCCTGCTGCACCTCGTGTCGATCCTGGCGTCGAGCAGGCTGAAGTGAGCAATCCGATGAAGCTCGGCGCGGTCGTCATCACGATGGGAAACCGCCCCGCGGAGCTGCGTGCCCTCCTCGATTCGGTCGCCAAGCAGGACGGCGACCGGATCGAAGTGGTGGTCGTCGGCAACGGCGCCCCCGTACCGGACGTCCCCGCGGGCGTACGCACCGTCGAGCTGCCCGAGAACCTGGGCATCCCCGGCGGCCGCAACGTCGGGATCGAGGCTTTCGGCCCGTCCGGTGCCGATGTGGACGCCCTGCTCTTCCTCGACGACGACGGACTGCTGCCGCTCACCGACACCGCCGAGCTGTGCCGACAGGCCTTCGACGCCGATCCCGAGCTGGGCATCATCAGTTTCCGCATCGCCGACCCCGACACCGGTGTCACGCAGCGCCGCCACGTGCCACGGCTGCGGGCCTCCGACCCGATGCGCTCCTCGCGGGTGACGACTTTCCTCGGCGGCGCCAACGCCGTACGCACCAAGGTCATCGCCGACGTCGGGCCGCTGCCGGGCCAGTTCTTCTACGCGCACGAGGAGACCGACCTCGCCTGGCGGGCACTGGACGCCGGCTGGATGATCGACTACCGCGCGGACATGGTCCTCGACCACCCGACCACCGCCCCGTCACGGCACGCGGTGTACCACCGCATGGTGGCCCGCAACCGGGTGTGGCTGGCCCGGCGCAACCTGCCCGCCCCGCTGGTCCCCGTCTACCTCGGCGTGTGGCTGTTGCTGACCCTGCTTCGCAAGCCCTCCGGCCCGGCCCTGAAGGCGTGGTTCGGGGGCTTCCGGGAAGGCTGGTCCACGTCCTGCGGCACCCGCCGTCCGATGCGATGGCGCACTGTATGGCGGCTGACCAGACTGGGTCGGCCTCCCGTGATCTGAGAGGCTCTCCTCTGAGAGCATGAGAGGTACATCTTCTCCACGGGACCTGTCCGCTCCGACATCTTCTCCACGGGACCTGTCCGCTCCGAGCCGCGCCCGCGACTGGCTGCGCATCTTGAATACGAGAGTTTTATCTGGTGAGTGACACAACCCATGATGGTGCGGTCGCACTGAGCACCCCACCATCCGCCGACGACGGCCTGAGCGCGGCCGAGAGGGCCGCCAAGTACGGCCTGACGGTGAGCGGCGCCCGGCCAGGGCTCTTCGAGTACATCCGGCGGCTCTGGGGCCGGCGCCACTTCATCCTGGCGTTCTCCCGAGCGAAGCTGACCGCCCAGTACAGCCAGGCGAAGCTCGGCCAGCTGTGGCAGGTGGCCACGCCGCTGCTCAACGCTCTCGTCTACTACCTGATCTTCGGGCTGATCCTGGGAACCCGGAAGGGAATGACCCAGGAGGTCTTCATCCCTTTCCTGGTGACCGGCGTCTTCGTCTTCACCTTCACCCAGAGCTCGGTGATGGCGGGTGTGCGGGCCATCTCCGGCAACCTGGGGCTGGTCCGTGCGCTGCACTTCCCGCGCGCCTCGCTGCCGATCTCGTTCTCGTTGCAGCAGCTCCAGCAACTGCTGTACTCGATGGTCGTGCTCGCGGTCGTGGCCGTCGCCTTCGGCAGCTACCCGAGTCTCTCCTGGCTGCTGATCATTCCGGCGCTGACCCTGCAGTTCTTCTTCAACACCGGACTGGCGCTGATCATGGCCAGGCTGGGCAGCAAGACCCCCGACCTCGCCCAGCTCATGCCCTTCATCATGCGGACCTGGATGTACGCGTCGGGCGTCATGTTCTCCATCCCGGTGATGCTCAAGGACAAGCCGGCCTGGATCGCCGATGTGCTGCAGTACAACCCGGCGGCCATCTACATGGACCTGATTCGCTTCGCGCTGATCGACGGCTACGGCTCGGGCAACCTGCCGGCGCACGTCTGGATCGTGGCGCTGGCCTGGGCGGTCCTCATCGGCCTGGTGGGCTTCGTGTACTTCTGGAAGGCAGAGGAACGGTACGGCCGTGGCTGACGACAACACTTCGGGACGCGTCCCCACCGTCATCGCCGACGACGTGCACATCGTGTACCGGGTCAACGGTGCCGGCGGAGGCAAGGGCAGCGCCACCGCGGCGCTGAGCCGGATACTGCGCCGCGGCAAGGGCGAGGCGCGCGGTGTACGGAAGGTGCACGCCGTCCGCGGCGTCTCCTTCACCGCCTACCGCGGCGAGGCCATCGGCCTCATCGGGACGAACGGCTCCGGCAAGTCGACCCTGCTACGGGCCATCGCCGGACTGCTGCCGACCGAGCAGGGCAAGGTGTACACGGACGGCCAGCCGTCGCTGCTCGGGGTCAACGCGGCGTTGATGAGCGATCTGACCGGCGAGCGCAACGTCGTGCTCGGCGGCCTCGCGATGGGCATGTCGCGCGAGGAGATCCGCGAGCGCTACCAGGGGATCGTCGACTTCTCCGGCATCAACGAGAAGGGTGACTTCATCACCCTGCCGATGCGGACGTACTCCTCCGGCATGGCCGCCCGGCTGCGTTTCTCCATCGCGGCCGCGAAGAACCACGACGTCCTCATGATCGACGAGGCGCTGGCCACCGGTGACCGCAAGTTCCAGATCCGCTCCGAGAAGCGCATCAGGGAACTCCGCAAGGAGGCGGGCACCGTCTTCCTGGTCAGCCACAGCAACAAGTCCATCAGGGACACCTGCGACCGGGTGCTCTGGCTGGAAAAGGGTGAGTTGCTGATGGACGGCCCGACGGACGAGGTCCTCAAGGCGTACGAGCGCGAGACCGGCAAGTAGCGCGTCCTTCGGTCCCGTGGCACGGACGCGGCCCCCGCCGGAGAGTTCCGGTGGAGGCCGCGTCCGTGCCCGGACCACGGACCCCGCCGGGCGGCCTGCACGCGCGGCGGTACGCCCCGGACACGATCTCCTCCCGGCGGATGACGTCAATTTCCTTGCGCACGGGGAAGGTTGGCGGGGCAGGACGCGTTGCTCCTGTGCGCGCAACACCCCGACGTATCGATGAGCGTTGTACAACGTAAGCTGTAGTGGTGCTGATTCGTTGCAAGTGGGGCGATACCGCCTGGCCACACGGCCTGACGGCGTGCTCCGCACTCGGTAGAGCGGGCGGCGTGTCCGGAATGGGATGTTTTGGGTCAGCAGTGTAGAACGGGAGATGTGACGGCTATGACGGAAAATCTCCAGCTCCGAGGTGCTCACGCCGTCCCAGCGCCGGGCGGTCGGTGGTGACCCCTACCCGGCAGGCGCACCACGATGCCGCCGCGCCCAGCACCCTCGACAAGGCCGCTGACGAGAATTTTCCGGTAGCTCCCTTCTTTCTGCCGCGCGCCTGGCGCGACGACCTGATGGCCGTCTACGGCTACGCCCGTCTCGTCGACGACATCGGCGACGGAGACCTCACGCCCGGCGGCGCGGATGCCCGCCACCTCGGCCTCGATCCCGAGCAGACCGACGACCGGCTCGTCATGCTCGATGCCTTCGAGGCCGATCTGCACCGGGTCTTCAACACCGTGGGCGAGGGGCCGCAGCACCCCCTGCTGCGCGCGCTGCGCCCCACCGTGCGGCGCTGCTCGCTCACCCCCGAACCCTTCCTCGGCCTCATCGAGGCGAACCGGCAGGACCAGAAGATCCGCCGCTACGGAACGTACGAGGAGCTCGCCGCCTACTGCGAGCTCTCCGCCAATCCCGTGGGCCGGCTGGTCCTGCAGATCACCGGAACCGCCAGCCCCGAACGCATCCGCCGCTCCGACGCCGTCTGCACGGCCCTGCAGATCGTCGAGCACCTCCAGGACGTCGCCGAGGACCTCGCCGCCGACCGGATCTACCTGCCCGCGGACGACATGGCCCGGTTCCACGTCCGCGAAACCGATCTGACCGCCCCCTCCGGGGGCGCATCGGTGCGTTCGCTGGTTGCGTACGAAGCAGAACGCGCTCGGGAACTGCTGAATGAAGGCACCCCCCTGGTGGGTAGCGTCCACGGCAGGCTCAAGCTGCTTCTCGCCGGATTCGTGGGAGGGGGACGTGCCGCCCTCACCGCGATCGCGGCCGCCGGGTTCGACGTACTGCCCGGACCGCCCAAGCCCACCAAGCCCAGCCTGCTGCGCGAGGTGGGAGTTGTCTTGCGAAGAGCGCGTAGAGAGGGGTGAGCCGGACCGTGGAGGGACAGACGACGTACATGTCGGCACCGGTACAGGCCGCATACAGTTACTGCGAGGCGGTCACCGGACAGCAGGCGCGTAACTTCGCGTACGGCATCAGACTGCTGCCGGCCGAGAAGCGACAGGCCATGTCGGCGCTGTACGCCTTCTCCCGTCGCGTCGACGACATCGGTGACGGCGAGTTGGAGCCGGAGACCAAGCGGACCCGGCTGGAGAGCACCCGCACCGTCCTGGACCGGATCCGTGACGGCGCGATCGACGAGGACGACACCGACCCGGTGGCCGTCGCGCTCGCCGACGCCGCGCGCAGATTCCCACTCCCGCTCAGCGGGCTCGACGAACTCATCGACGGCGTGCTGATGGATGTGCGCGGCGCGACGTACGAGACCTGGGACGACCTCAAGGCCTACTGCCGCTGTGTCGCGGGCGCCATCGGCCGCCTCAGCCTGGGCGTCTTCGGTACGGAATCGGGCGCTCCGGGCGCCGACCGGGCAGCGGAGTACGCCGACACGCTCGGCCTCGCGCTCCAGCTGACCAACATCCTGCGCGACGTCCGCGAGGACGCCGGTAACGGGCGTACGTATCTGCCCGCCGACGACCTCGCCAAGTTCGGCTGCTCGGCCGGGTTCCACCGGGCCACTCCGCCGCCCGGAGCGGACTTCGCGGGCCTGGTCCACTTCGAGGTACGGCGTGCCCGCACCCTGTTCGCCGAGGGGTACCGGCTGCTGCCGATGCTGGACCGGCGCAGCGGTGCCTGTGTCGCGGCCATGGCGGGCATCTACCGCCGGCTGCTGGACCGGATCGAGCGCGACCCCGAGGCGGTGCTGCGCGGCCGGGTCTCGCTGCCGGGCCACGAGAAGGCGTACGTCGCGGTGCGCGGACTCTCGGGTCTCGACGCGCGCTATGTCTCCCGCCGGACGGCCAGGGGGCGTGTCTGATGCGCCGTTGGGATATCTCACGCATCATGTGCGGCACGGAAACGCGCTTCCATCGGTGGTCAACCCTCTGGTGTACTGACGCGTCCCTGACTGAAGTGACCCGTCGAAAGGAGGGCGCATGACGAACGACGCCCCGCGTCCCTCCCACGCGGTCGTGATCGGCGGCGGACTCGCCGGCATCACCGCGGCCCTGCGGCTCGCCGACGCCAGGCTTGACGTGACCCTGCTCGAAGGGCGGCCCCGGCTCGGCGGACTCGTTTTCTCCTTCCGGCGCGGCGAACTGACGGTCGACAACGGACAGCACGTCTACCTGCGCTGCTGCACCGCCTACCGCTGGTTCCTCGACCGCGTCGACGGAACGCGCCTGGCGCCCCTGCAAAACCGTTTGGACGTGCCCGTTCTCGATGTCGGACGCCCCGCGGGCCCCCGGCTGGGAAGGCTGCGCCGCAACGCGCTGCCGGTGCCTTTCCACCTCGCCGCCGGACTCGTGGGCTACCCGCATCTCTCGCTCAGCGAGCGGGCGAGCGTCGGACGCGCCGCACTGGCGCTGGGCCGCCTGGACCCGGACGACCCCGCGCTCGACGCCGTCGACTTCGGCAGCTGGCTCACCCGGCACGGCCAGTCGCCGCGCACCATCGAGGCCCTCTGGGACCTGGTCGGCGTCGCCACGCTCAACGCCACCGCGCCGAACTCCTCGCTGGCCCTCGCGGCGAAGGTGTTCAAGACCGGACTCCTGTCCGAGCCCGGCGCCGCCGACATCGGCTGGGCGAGCGTGCCGCTCGGCGACATCCACGACACGCTGGCCCGCAAGGCACTCGACTCCGCCGGAGTACGCACCGAGCTGCGCACCAGAGCGTCCTCCGTCACCCGCACGGAGGACGGCCGCTGGGCCGTCGAGGCCGGCGGCGAACGGATCGAGGCGGACACCGTCGTCCTCGCCGTCCCGCAGCGCGAGACCCACGACCTGCTGCCCACGGGCGCGCTCGACGCGCCGGAGCGGCTGCTCGACATCGGCACCTCGCCGATCCTCAACGTGCACGTCGTCTACGACCGCAAGGTGCTGCGCCGCCCGTTCTTCACCGCGCTCGGCTCCCCGGTCCAGTGGGTCTTCGACCGTACGGACGCCTCGGGCCTCACCGGCCCCGGGCAGTACCTCGCGGTGTCCCAGTCCGCCGCGGACGAGGAGATCGACCTCCCCGTCGCCGAGCTGCGAAGGCGCTACCTGCCCGAGCTGGAGCGGCTCCTTCCGGCCGCCCGCGGGGCCGGGATCAGAGACTTCTTCGTCACCCGGGAGCGCACGGCGACCTTCGCCCCCGCCCCCGGCGTCGGCCGACTGCGGCCCGGAGCCGGCACCCGTGCCCCCGGCCTCAGCCTGGCCGGAGCGTGGACGGCCACCGGCTGGCCCGCGACGATGGAAGGTGCCGTCCGCAGCGGGTTCAGCGCGGCGGACGCCGCGCTCCGGGCGCTCGGCCGCTCCCATGAACATCCGCTGCAGGAGGCGGCATGAGCAGTACCACCGGAACAAGAGGAGAGTCAGTGACCCCGGCGAATCCGGCTTTCGACACCGTGGCCGACACGGACGTCACCGCGCTTCTGGAGCGCGGACGGGCCCTTTCCACGCCGGTGCTACGGGCCGCCGTTGACCGGCTCGCACCGCCCATGGATACCGTCGCCGCCTACCACTTCGGCTGGATCGACGCCCAGGGACGGCCCTCCGACGGCGACGGCGGCAAGGCCGTCCGCCCGGCGCTCGCCCTGCTGTCCGCGGAGGCGGCCGGCGCCACCGCCGAGGCAGGCGTCCCCGGCGCCGTGGCCGTCGAACTCGTGCACAACTTCTCGCTGCTGCACGACGACCTGATGGACGGCGACGAACAGCGCCGCCACCGCGACACCGTCTGGAAGGTGCACGGCCCCGCCCAGGCGATCCTCGTCGGCGACGCGCTCTTCGCGCTCGCCAACGAGATCCTGCTGGAGCTCGGCACCGTCGAGGCGGGCCGGGCGGCCCGCCGACTGACCGTCGCCACCCGCAAGCTCATCGACGGTCAGGCCCAGGACATCTCCTACGAGCACCGCGAGCGGGTCACCGTCGAGGAGTGCCTGGAGATGGAGGGCAACAAGACCGGAGCCCTGCTCGCCTGCGCCTGCTCCATCGGCGCGGTCCTCGGCGGCGCCGACGACCGTACCGCCGACACCCTGGAGGCGTACGGTCACCACCTCGGCCTCGCCTTCCAGGCCGTCGATGATCTGCTCGGCATCTGGGGCGACCCCGAGTCCACCGGCAAGCAGACCTGGAGCGATCTGCGCCAGCGCAAGAAGTCGCTGCCGGTCGTCGCCGCGCTCGCCGCGGGCGGACCGGCCTCGGAGCGTCTCGGTGAACTGCTCGCCGCCGACGCCAAGAGCAGTGATTTCGACAGCTTCTCCGAAGAGGAGTTCGCCGCCCGCGCGGCGCTCATCGAGGAGGCGGGCGGCCGTGAATGGACCGCCCAGGAGGCCCGCCGACAGCATGCGGTCGCCATCGAGGCACTGCACCGCGTCGACATGCCGCCCACCGTGCGGGCGCAGCTCACAGCGCTCGCTGACTTCGTCGTCGTACGAAAGAGATGATCACTATCTCCTCCATATGACTCGCAGTCGCCAGCGGCGCCCGTCCGGGCGCCGGCCGACGGAGACCCCAGCACAGCAGAGGACCAAACTGCACGAAGGGGAAGCCATGACAGCGACGACCGACGGAAGCACCGGGGCTGTGAACCCCCGCGCAGCCTCGGCCAGCAATCCGACCGAAACAACCATCGCCGCGGACGACGTACAGGCCGCCGCGCGGCAGGCCGCGGAACGCTCGGTGGAGCATCTCCTCGGCAGGCAGGACGAGCAGGGCTGGTGGAAGGGCGACCTCGCCACCAACGTCACCATGGACGCCGAAGACCTGATGCTCCGGCAATTCCTGGGCATCCAGGACCAGACCGTCGTCCAGGCGGCGGGCCGCTTCATCCGCGGCGAACAGCTCGGCGACGGCACCTGGGCAACTTTCCACGGCGGCCCCGGCGAGCTCTCCACCACCATCGAGGCGTACGTGGCGCTGCGGCTGGCCGGGGACCGACCGGACGAACCGCACATGGCCCGGGCCTCGGGATGGATCAGGGAACAGGGCGGAATCGCGGCGAGCCGCGTCTTCACCCGGATCTGGCTCGCCCTCTTCGGCTGGTGGAAGTGGGACGACCTGCCTCAGATGCCGCCCGAGCTGATGTTCTTTCCCAAATGGGCCCCCCTCAACATCTATGACTTCGGCTGCTGGGCCCGCCAGACCATCGTGCCGCTCACCATCGTCTCGGCGAAGCGGCCGGTGCGCCCGGCCCCCTTCGCACTCGACGAACTGCACACCGATCCACATCATCCGAACCCGCCCGGACGTACTGCTTCGGCGGTGAGCTGGGACGGTGTCTTCCAGCGCCTCGACAAGGCGCTGCACCTCTACCACCGGATCGCACCGCGCAAACTGCGCAGGTCCGCCATGAACGCCGCGGCCCGCTGGATCATCGAACGCCAGGAGAACGACGGCTGCTGGGGCGGCATCCAGCCGCCCGCCGTGTACTCCGTCATCGCGCTGCACCTGCTCGGCTACGACCTGGACCACCCGGTGATGCGGGCCGGACTCGAATCGCTCGACCGGTTCGCCGTCTGGCGCGAGGACGGCGCCCGGATGATCGAGGCCTGCCAGTCCCCGGTCTGGGACACCTGCCTCGCCACCATCGCCCTCGCCGACGCCGGGGTCCGCCCCGACCACCCGGCGCTCGTGAAGGCCGCGGACTGGATGCTCGGCGAGGAGATCGTCCGGCCCGGCGACTGGTCCGTACGCCGCCCCCGACTCGCCCCGGGCGGCTGGGCGTTCGAGTTCCACAACGACAACTACCCCGACATCGACGACACCGCGGAAGTGGTCCTCGCGCTGCGCCGGGTCCACCACCCCGACATGGCACGGGTCGAGGCCGCCATCAAGCGCGGAGTGCGCTGGAACCTCGGCATGCAGTCCCGCAACGGGGCCTGGGGAGCCTTCGACGCGGACAACACCAGTCCGTTCCCCAACCGGCTGCCCTTCTCCGACTTCGGTGAGGTCATCGACCCGCCGTCCGCTGACGTCACCGGGCACGTGGTGGAGATGCTCGCCGTCGAGGGGCGGTCCGCGCACCCCGCCACCCGACGCGGCATCGAGTGGCTGCTGGCCGAACAGGACCCGAACGGCGGATGGTTCGGCCGCTGGGGCGTCAACTACGTGTACGGGACAGGGTCGGTGGTGCCCGCGCTGGTGGCCGCCGGGCTGCCCGGCACCCATCCGGCGATCCGCCGGGCGGTCGGCTGGCTGGAGTCCGTACAGAACGACGACGGCGGCTGGGGCGAGGACCTGCGTTCGTACCACGAGGAGAAGTGGATCGGGCACGGCACCTCGACCCCCTCCCAGACCGCGTGGGCACTGCTCGCGCTGCTCGCCGCGGGGCGGCGGGACAGCGTGGCCGTGCAACGGGGAGTGCGCTGGCTCACCAAGACCCAGCAGGCCGACGGCTCCTGGGACGAGCCGTACTTCACCGGCACCGGCTTCCCCTGGGACTTCTCCATCAACTACCACCTCTACCGGCAAGTCTTCCCGCTCACCGCACTCGGGCGGTACGTGTACGGCGAACCCTTCGCCGATCGCACGGCCACCCGCAAGGGGGCCTGATGGGCGATGGTCCGGGGCCGGCCGGCCCCGCAGCGCCGCTGCTGATCGCCTGTGCGCTCGGCATCGAGCAATTCGCCCTGCGCAGCGGCAAAGGCACGGCCGGCGCGGCTCCGGGCCCGGTGACCGTACTGCGTACGGGCATGGGCCCCAAGGCCGCCGAGGCGGCCGTGTCACAGGCGCTCGGTCGGGACCGGGCACCCGCCATGGCCGTCCTTGCCTCGGGTTTCTGCGCCGGACTGTCACCCGGTATGCACCCCGGGGATCTGGTGGTCGCCGACGAGACCCGGGGAGCCGGGGATCCGACGGCCTGCACCGGCACGGACCTGCTCGCCGAGGCCCTTGCCCGGACGGTGCCCGGCCGCACCGTCCACACCGGTCCGCTGACCGGCTCAGCCCATGTCGTACGCGGACATGAGCGGGCCGAGCTGCGGGCCACCGGAGCGATCGCGGTGGATATGGAGTCCGCCGCCACCCTTCGCGCCGCCCTGTGGTCCGGGCCGCGCCCGGTTGCCGCCGTACGGGTGGTCGTGGACGCTCCGGAGCACGAGCTCGTCCGCATCGGGACGATACGCGGTGGAATATCAGCTTTCCGTGTTCTCCGTGCCGTCCTACCGGCTTTCTACGAATGGCACCGATCTCTGCTGCTCCCCAGGAGGTGAGCTAGATGGCCATGCCGCTCCGTCAGACCATCAAGGTTGCGACGTACCTCATTGAACAGAAGCTCCGCAAGCGGGACAAGTTCCCGCTCATTGTCGAGCTGGAGCCTTTGTTCGCCTGCAATCTGGCGTGCGAGGGCTGCGGGAAGATCCAGCATCCGGCCGGAGTTCTGAAGCAGCGCATGCCGGTTGCCCAGGCTGTGGGCGCGGTACTGGAATCGGGCGCCCCGATGGTTTCCATCGCGGGTGGAGAACCCCTGATGCACCCGCAGATCGACGAAATCGTACGGCAGTTGGTGGCGAGGAAGAAGTTCGTCTTCCTCTGCACCAACGCGATGCTGCTGCGGAAGAAAATCGAGAAATTCGCGCCTTCGCCGTACTTCGCCTTTGCCGTGCACATCGACGGGCTGCGGGAGCGGCACGATGAATCCGTTGCCAAGGAAGGAGTGTTCGACGAGGCGGTGGCGGCGATCAAGGAGGCCAAGCGACGCGGCTTCCGGGTCACTACGAACTCCACCTTCTTCAACACCGACACCCCGCAGACCGTCATCGAGGTCCTCAACTACCTCAACGACGACCTGAAGGTCGACGAGATGATGATCTCGCCCGCCTACGCGTACGAGAAGGCACCCGACCAGGAGCACTTCCTCGGCGTCGAGCAGACCCGGGAACTCTTCAAGAAGTCGTTCGCGGGCGGCAACCGGTCCCGCTGGCGGCTGAACCACTCGCCGCTCTTCCTGGACTTCCTGGAGGGCAAGGCGGACTTCCCGTGCACCGCGTGGGCGATCCCGAACTACTCGCTCTTCGGCTGGCAGCGTCCCTGCTACCTGATGAGCGACGGGTACGTCCCCACGTACCGGGAACTCATCGAGGAGACCGACTGGGACAAGTACGGCCGCGGCAAGGACCCGCGCTGCGCCAACTGCATGGCGCACTGCGGCTACGAGCCCACCGCCGTCCTCGCCACCATGGGATCGCTGAAGGAATCCTTGCGCGCCGCACGCGAGACCGTCTCCGGGACCCGGTGACGTCATGACCGCTGGAGAGCCGGTCGCACTGGGTCTCCCCGAGCTGCCGGCCCGGCCGCTAGCGATGCGCCGCCACTCGCGGCGCATCCAGGTCGGGTCGGTTGCGGTGGGCGGGGATGCGCCGGTGTCGGTGCAGTCGATGACGACGACGCGTACGTCGGACATCCGTGCGACGTTGCAGCAGATCGCGGAGTTGACGGCGTCGGGCTGTCAGATCGTGCGGGTGGCGTGTCCGACGCAGGATGACGCGGACGCGTTGGCGACGATTGCGAAGAAGTCGCAGATTCCGGTGATCGCGGATATTCATTTCCAGCCGAAGTATGTGTTCGCGGCGATCGATGCGGGTTGTGCCGCGGTGCGGGTGAATCCGGGGAACATCAAGCAGTTCGACGACAAGGTGAAGGAGATCGCGCGGGCGGCGAAGGATGCGGGTACGCCGATCCGGATCGGTGTGAACGCGGGTTCGCTGGATGCGCGGTTGCTGAAGAAGTACGGGAAGGCGACTCCGGAGGCGTTGGTGGAGTCGGCGCTGTGGGAGGCGTCGCTCTTCGAGGAGCATGACTTCCGGGAGATCAAGATCTCGGTGAAGCACAACGATCCGGTGGTGATGGTCAATGCGTACCGTCAGCTGGCTGCGCGGTGTGACTACCCGTTGCATCTGGGGGTGACGGAGGCGGGTCCGGCGTTCCAGGGGACGATCAAGTCGGCTGTGGCGTTCGGTGCGTTGCTGTCGGAGGGGATCGGCGACACGATCCGGGTGTCGTTGTCGGCGCCGCCGGCGGAGGAGGTCAAGGTCGGTCTGCAGATTCTGGAGTCGTTGAATCTGAAGCAGCGTCGGCTGGAGATCGTGTCGTGTCCGTCGTGCGGGCGGGCGCAGGTGGATGTGTACAAGCTGGCGGATCAGGTCAGTGCGGGGCTTGAGGGCATGGAAGTGCCGTTGCGGGTGGCCGTGATGGGCTGTGTCGTCAATGGTCCGGGTGAGGCCCGTGAGGCGGATCTGGGTGTCGCGTCCGGCAATGGCAAGGGGCAGATCTTCGTGAAGGGCGAGGTCATCAAGACCGTGCCCGAGTCGAAGATCGTCGAGACGCTGATCGAAGAAGCCCAGAAGATCGCCGAGGGCATGGACGGCGCGGGGACACCATCGGGGGTTCCCGCCGTCACCGTGAGCTGAAACAGAACCAGAGAGGGGGCCCGAACGTGACGATTCTGGAGAGCATCCGGGGGCCGCACGATCTCAAGGCGCTGAGCGGCGCGCAACTCGACGAACTGACCGAGGACATCAGGCAGTTCCTCGTCCGGGCAGTGGCGAGGACCGGCGGTCATCTGGGCCCGAACCTGGGGGTGGTGGAGCTCTCCATCGCTCTGCACCGGGCCTTCGACTCACCGGTGGACCGCATCCTGTGGGACACCGGGCACCAGAGCTATGTGCACAAGCTGCTCACCGGGCGGCAGGACTTCTCCAAGCTCCGCCGCAAGGGGGGCCTGTCCGGCTACCCCTCCCGGGAGGAGTCCGAGCACGACGTCATCGAGAACTCGCATGCCTCGACCGTTCTCGGCTGGGCCGACGGCCTCGCCAAGGCCCACCAGGTGCTGGGGCGGAGCGACCATGTGGTGGCCGTCATCGGCGACGGTGCCCTCACCGGCGGCATGGCCTGGGAGGCACTCAACAACATCGCGGCCGCACGGGACCGGCCGCTGATCATCGTCGTCAACGACAACGAGCGTTCGTACGGCCCGACGATCGGCGGCCTCGCCAACCACCTCGCCACCCTCCGTACCACCGACGGATACGAACGCTTCCTCTCCTGGGGCAAGGGGGTGCTCCAGCAGACGCCCGTCATCGGGCAGCCGTTGTACGAGTCGCTGCACGGCGCGAAGAAGGGGTTCAAGGACGCCTTCGCCCCGCAGGGCATGTTCGAGGACCTCGGGCTCAAGTACGTCGGGCCGATCGACGGGCACGACATCGCGGCCGTCGAGTCCGCACTGCACCGGGCGAAGCGCTTCCACGGCCCGGTGCTGGTGCACTGCCTCACCGAGAAGGGCCGCGGCTACCCGCCCGCGCTCCGGGACGAGGCCGACCGCTTCCACACCGTGGGCGCGATGGACCCGCTGACCTGCGCACCGCTCGTCCCGACGGAAGCGCCCTCCTGGACCTCGGTGTTCGGGGACGAGATCGCCGAGATCGGCGCGGAGCGGCCGGATGTCGTGGCCATCACCGCGGCGATGCTGCACCCCGTCGGACTGACCAGGTTCGCCGAATTGTTCCCCGGCCGGGTCTGGGACGTCGGGATCGCCGAGCAGCACGCCGCGGTCTGCGCGGCGGGACTCGCCACCGCAGGACTGCATCCGGTCGTCGCCGTGTACGCCACCTTCCTCAACCGGGCCTTCGACCAGTTGCTGATGGACGTCGCGCTGCACAAGTGCGGGGTGACGTTCGTCCTCGACCGGGCCGGGATCACCGGACCCGACGGGCCCTCGCACAACGGCATGTGGGACATGTCCCTGCTACAGGTCGTCCCCGGACTGCGGATCGCAGCCCCGCGCGACGCCGACGAATTCCGGGCCGAACTCCGCGAGGCCGTCGACATCGACGACGCCCCTACCGTGATCCGGTTCCCCAAGGAGTCGGTGGGGGAGTCGATCCCGGCCATCGACCGGATCGGCGGCATGGACGTACTGCACCGGGCGGACGACCCCGATGTGCTGCTCGTGGCCGTCGGGGTGCTCGCCCCGGTCTGTCTGAAGGCCGCAGACCTGCTGGCGGGCGGCGGCATCCGCTGCACGGTCGTCGACCCTCGCTGGGTCAAGCCCGTCGACGAACAACTGGCCCCACTTGCCGAACGGCACCGGCTCGTCGCCGTCGTCGAGGACAACAGCCGTGCCGGGGGCGTCGGTTCGGCGGTTGGACAGGCGCTGCGGGATGTCGGGGTCGACGTACCACTGCGTACCTTCGGCATCCCCGAGCAGTTCCTCGCCCACGGCAAGCGCGCCGAGGTGCTGGCCGACATCGGGCTCACCCCGGTCGAGATCGCCGGGCGGATCAGCGCCGCACTGGCCGGCAAGGAAGCAGCGAGAAGGACCGAGGAGAGCGGGGCATGAAGGACGACGGGCCCAAGGGCTTCGATCTGGCGCAGCTCCTCGCGGAGCGCGGCGCGGAACGCTACGAGCTGCACGCGAAACACCTCAATCACCAGCTGCCGCGCATGCTGCACACCATTGGCTTCGACAAGGCCTACGAACGGGCCGAGGGCGCGCACTTCTGGGACGCGGAAGGCAACGACTACCTCGACATGCTCGCCGGATTCGGCGTGATGGGTCTCGGCCGGCACCACCCCGTCGTACGCAAGGCCCTGCACGACGTCCTCGACGCCTCGCTCGCCGACCTCACCCGCTTCGACTGCCAGCCGCTGCCCGGGCTGCTGGCCGAGAAGCTGCTTGTCCACAGCCCGCATCTGGACCGGGTGTTCTTCGGCAACAGCGGTACGGAGGCCGTCGAGACCGCGCTGAAGTTCGCCCGGTACGCCACCGGAAGGCCGAGGATCCTGTACTGCACCCACGCCTTCCACGGGCTGACGACCGGCTCGCTCTCCGTCAACGGGGAGAGCGGCTTCCGGGACGGCTTCGCCCCGCTGCTGCCGGACACCGCCATCGAACTCGGTGATCTCGACGCACTGAGGCGTGAGCTGAAGCGCGGCGATGTGGCGGCACTGGTCGTCGAGCCGATCCAGGGCAAGGGCGTCCACGCCGCGCCGCCCGGCTTCCTTCGGGCCGCGCAGGAGCTGCTGCACAAGCACAAGGCGCTCCTCATCGCCGACGAGGTGCAGACCGGCCTCGGCAGGACCGGGGACTTCTACGCGTACCAGCACGAGGAGGATGTCGAACCCGATCTGGTCTGCGTCGCCAAGGCCCTCTCCGGCGGCTATGTGCCGGTCGGGGCGACCCTCGGCAAGGACTGGATCTTCAGACGCGTCTACTCGTCGATGGACCGGGTCCTGGTCCACTCCGCGAGCTTCGGCTCCAACGCCCAGGCGATGGCTGCCGGGCTCGCGGTCCTCGCCGTGATGGAGGACGAGGAGATCGTCGCGAACGCGCGCCGCACCGGCGATCTGCTGCGCGGGCGGCTGGCCGCACTGGTCGACCGCTACGAACTCCTCCACGAGGTGCGCGGGCGCGGGCTGATGATCGGCATCGAGTTCGGCCGGCCGTCGTCACTGAAGCTGCGCAGCCGCTGGGCCATGCTGCAGGCGGCCCGTAAGGGGCTCTTCGCGCAGATGGTGGTGGTGCCCCTGCTTCAGAAGCACCGCATCCTCACGCAGGTCTCGGGCGACCACCTCGAAGTGATCAAGCTGATTCCGCCACTGATGATCGGGGAGCCGGAGGTCGACCGGTTCGTCACGGCGTTCACCGCCGTGATGGACGACGCACACAGCGGGGGTGGACTGGTGTGGGACTTCGGCAGGACCCTGGTGAAACAGGCCGTCGCCAACCGCTGATCCCCGGGGCGTGAGGTTTTCCTCTGAGGCAAGAAATTTGCCTCAGAGGAAAACTTCTGGCCCAATGGGTACATGAACACTCCAGACGGAGGGGCGGCCGACGAGCTGCCCGGGGTCGCGCCGCGTCTGCGCGATCTGCGCCGCAGCCGTGGTCTCACCCTGGAGACCGCCGCTCAACGGGCGGAGCTGTCGCCCGCCCATCTCTCCCGGCTCGAAACGGGCCGTCGGCAGCCCTCGCTGCCGATGCTCCTCGGTCTGGCCAGGATCTACGGTACGACGGTTTCCGAACTGCTCGGCGAGACGCCCCCGGAACGGGAGGCGATCATCCGCGGCGGGAAGTTCGAGGGGGCCGAGGCCGACGGCTGGATGTACCAGCAGGCCGGCGGTTCCGGCCGGGCGATGCAGGCGCTGCGCGTCCGCGTTCCGTACGGCGCACAGGGCGATCTCGTACGGGTCCATCCCGGCGAGGAGTGGCTGTACGTGCTCCTCGGACACCTCCGGGTCACGCTCGGGGACACCGTGCACGATCTCGCGCCCGGTGACAGCGCGCACTTCGACTCGCTCACCCCGCACCGGATCGCGGCCGTCGACCGCGACGGCGCCGAGCTGCTCTTCGTCCACACCCTGCTGCAGAGCCCCGCCGCCGAGCTGTGTCTCGGCAGCGGCATCCACCGTCGCTGACCGGCCCGTCCGGTCGCCAGAGAGAGGCCTGTCATGTCCGATTCCGAGAACTACGACCCGCTCGGGTCCAACAAGAAGTACGAGGCCCAGGAGCGGAAGTTTCCGCGCGGCGTGGTGATCAGGTTGTTCGCCTACCTCATCGCCGGACACATCCTCGCGGGCTTCCTCTACCTGCTCTTCGAGGTGGCCGGCAAGGGCTGACCACCGCGACCGAGCGGTTCGCGCTACGCCTCGTCGAGGAGCCGGCCGCGCAGCCGCTCACGGGTCTCGGGAGCGAGCTTCAGCCCCTCGGAGAAATAGCGGTCCGTGTCGCCCCAGGTCTCGTCGATGGTGGCGAAGGCAGCCGCCAGATAGTCGGCATGGGCGCCGAAGAGCGGATTGAGCAGCTCCTTCACCTCGGCCGACATGCCGTCCGCCGAGGTGTCGCTGCGGCGCACCTTGTAGCGGCGGTGGGCGTCGTTGGACTTCAGGTAGTCGGCCTCGATGGCGTCGCGCTCGACGCCGACCGCGAGCAGCGACACCGCGATCGACAGACCGGCCCGGTCCTTGCCCGCGGCGCAGTGCATCAACGCCGGAACGCTGTCCTCGGCCAGGGCGTGCAGGACCCGGCTGTGCTCGGCGGTACGGTCCAGGATGATCGAGCGGTACGAGGCGATCATCCGGTTCGTACCCTTGCCGTCGGCCAGGATCGAGCGCAGCTGGTCGAGGTCGCCGTCGCGGACGAGGCGCCAGAACTCGGCGCCTTCGGCGGGGTCGGAGAGCGGGATGCCGACATTCCGCACGCCGGGCAGCTCGATGTCCGCGCCGTCGAGCCGGTGGTCGGCCTCATTGCGGAAGTCGAAGACCGTGTGCAGACCGAGACCGCTGAGAAAGGCGGAGTCCTCGGCGGTGGCGTGCGCGAGGTGACCACTGCGGAAGAGCCGCCCGTACCGCACCCGCCGGCCGTCGACGGTGGGCAGGCCGCCCACATCGCGGAAGTTCCGGACGCCCGCCAGTTCGGGTTCCGTCGACGGGATCTGCGGCAACTGCTGCGTCACAGTGTCTCCTGGAGTGTCTGGCGTCGACGCGAGTCGCCGACTGGGCCACTTCCGCGACGACACGACATGGGTTCCCCAGGCAATCATCTCGGTCATTCCTTGTCGATACCCCGGCGAACCGCCTTGCTCCGGCGGCGAATCCATCCGGTGAATTCTTCGTCCGGACCGTTGCCCGCCTGGCCGGCAACGGTCGATGATGCGCGGAACTGTTGGAATGCGGGGGCCGCAATGATCGAGACTTGCGACAAGGGCCGGACCTGGCTGCTCACCGGGGCGGGCAGCTGCTACGCGCTGCGGCTCACGGAGCGGGACGAGCTGGTCCATCTGCACTGGGGTCCGTGGATCTCCCTTGCCGCGGTACAGGCGCTGGCCGCGGCGCCGGAGCAGTCCGTCCGGAGCTTCGAGTCCCCGCTCGACGGCCGTGAGGAGTACCCGGTGGAGGGCGGCCCTCGGTTCGTCCGCCCGGCGCTCTCGGTACGGACCCCGGAGGTCCGTGGTACCGAGTGGGCCTTCGCCGACGCCGCGGTGGACGGGGACGAACTCCGGATCGGCTTCACCGACTCCCTGCACCGGCTCGCCCTGACCCTGCACTACCGGATGCGGGACTCTTCCGACGTCATCGAGCGGTGGGCCACCGTCGCCCACGCCGGGCCGGACGGTGCGCCGCTGGAGCTGCTGCGCGCCGACGCGGCCGCCTGGGCGCTGCCCGCCCGCGACGGCTGGCGGCTGAGCCGGCTGCACGGCCGCTGGGCGGCGGAGTCGCAGCTCGCCCGGGCGGAGCTGATGTACGGCGAGAGCGTCATCTCCAGCAGGCGTGGTCACACCGGGCACCAGTCCCTGCCGTGGGTCGCTCTCGACGCCGACGGCGCGGCGACCGAGGAGAGCGGCGAGGTGTACGGCTGTGCGCTCGGCTGGTCCGGGTCGTGGCGGATCTCCGTGCAGCGGCTGCCCGACGGGCTCGTGCAGATCACCGGCGGTGCCGGGCACGACGACTCGGGGCTGCTGCTGCTCGCACCGGGAGAGTCGTACGTCACACCCGTCTTCGCCGGTCTGTGGAGCGCGGAGGGGTTCGGCGGGGCGAGCCGGGCCTGGCACGCCTGGCAGCTGGCCCAGGTGATTCCGGACGCGGGGAGTCTGCGGCCGGTGCTCTACAACTCCTGGGAGGCGACGGGCTTCGACATCGCGCAGGAGCAGCAGCGCGCCCTCGCCGGGCGCGCCGCCGCGATGGGCGTCGAGCTGTTCGTCGTGGACGACGCGTGGTTCGGGCAACGCACCAGCGACCGGGCGGGGCTCGGTGACTGGACGCCGAATCCGGACCGCTTTCCCGGCGGGCTGGGGCCGCTCGCCGACGAAGTGCACGGTCTCGGCATGCAATTCGGTATCTGGGTCGAGCCGGAAATGGTCAATGCCGACAGTGATCTCTATCGTGCGCACCCCGACTGGGTACAGCACTTCCCCGGGCGGACACGGACCGAGTTCCGTAATCAACTGGTGCTCAATCTGGCCCGCGCCGATGTGCGGGAATATCTCTGGGAACAGCTGGACGCACTGCTCTCCAGTGCGCGCATCGACTATGTGAAATGGGACTTCAACCGCTCCTTCACCGACGCGGGCTGGCCGGGCGAGGAGTATCCGCAGAAGCTCTGGACCGAGCATGTCGACGCCCTGTACGCGCTGATCGACCGGCTCCGGGCCGCGCACCCCTCGGTCGCCTTCGAGTCCTGCTCGGGCGGCGGCGGCCGGATCGATCTGGGGATTCTGTCCCGTACGGATCAGGTGTGGACCTCGGACACCACCGACCCGCTCGACCGCCTCGCCATCCAGGAGGGCTTCGGCCAGATCCATCCGGCCCGGGTGATGGCCGCCTGGGTCACCGACAGCCCCAACGTCCAGCTCAACGGCAGGGTCAGCTCACTGCGCTTCCGATTCGTGAGCGCGATGGCCGGTGTGCTCGGGGTCGGTGGTGACCTCACCGAGTGGAGCGAGGAGGAACTGGCCGAGGCGCGGACCTGGGTGGATCTCTACAAGGAGATCCGGCCGGTGGTGCAGCAGGGCTCGCTGTACCGGCTGCGCGCCCCGCGCGGCGGGCTCAGCGCGGTCCAGTACGTCCACGGGGACGAGGCCGTGGTCCTGATGTGGCTGGAGGCGCAGCGGTACGGGGAGCGGCCCCCGGCCCTGCGGCTGCGCGGACTCGACCCCGCGGCGACGTACGCCTGCCTGGATACGGGGGCGGTGCACCACGGTTCGGTACTGCTTCATCAGGGGCTGCACACCGGGCTTCGGGGGGACCTCGACGCAGGGGTGCTGAGGCTCCGACGCGAACGATGAGCGTGACAAGTCCGGAATGGTGCGATTTGGAATAACTTGCCCCTTATGTAAGGCAGATGGTCGCCCGTTCGTGAGCGGGATCATATCCGTGACGGTGCGTACCGGCGGGGCGGTCGGGCATTCCGTGCGCGGCGCGGAAAGCCAAGATCCTTAATCCACGGAGTGTGACGGGAATTCCGTACTGAATTCCTGGCGGGGATTCCGGTACGGAACCCGTGGCTTGTTCTCGCCGTCCCGACTCGCTTACGGTCGCCGTCAATCCGGACGGACCGCCTAATCCTGCCGCCGCCCGGAATTCGCATCCACTCATCGTGTGGCAGGAGCGGGGGAACCAGGTAGGCCGCCGATCGGAGAAATCCGGCCGGCTCGGGGTGAAGTCGCGCTCAGCGCGGCCGGGCATCTCCAGCCCGAACCCGACAGCTCACCTCGTAGGCGCCGGAGAGGAAGCACTTCATGCCCATATCGGGTAAGAACCGTCGTACGAAGACCCGCACCATCGCCCGTGGCGTCGCCGCCGCAGGCGCCGGTGGCGCCGTCATCGCGCTGCCGCTGCTCGGCGCCACCGGTGCCAACGCGGCCCCGGCCGCCGCCCCGCAGTCGGTCTCCGCCGCCACCACGCACGCCGCTCCGGCCAAGCCGGTCGCGCAGAAGCAGGCCGCCACCACGACGTACTCCGTCGTCTCCGGCGACTGGCTGTCGAAGATCGCCGCCGAGCACAAGATCGAGGGTGGCTGGCAGAAGCTGTACCAGGACAACCGCGAGGTCGTCGGCGACGACCCCAGCCTGATCCTCCCGGGCGTGAAGCTGACCCTCGGCGGCAAGGCCTCGGGTGACTCCGCGCCCGCCGGCGCCGGTACGGGCGCGGCCCTCCCGTCGAAGGCCCCCGAGATTCCCTCGATCGCGAAGAAGTCCGCCCCGGCCAAGTCCGCCCCGGCCAAGGTGTCGACCGTGGCGGAGTCCAAGACCTCCGCCCCGGCCGCTCAGAGCAATAGCTCCGGCTACGCTCATCCGGTCCCCGGCAACCACACCACCGGCTACCGCGCCTCCGGCTCCAACTGGTCCAGCGGCAGCCACACCGGGATCGACTTCCCCGTCTTCACCGGCACCAGCGTGAAGTCCATCACCTCCGGCACCGTCGTCGCCGCCGGCTGGGGTGGCGCGTACGGCAACCAGGTCGTCATCAAGCACGCCGACGGCCGCTACTCGCAGTACGGCCACCTGTCCTCGATCTCCGTCTCGGCGGGTCAGTTCGTGAGCACTGGTCAGCAGATCGGTCTCTCCGGCGCCACCGGCAACGCCACCGGACCGCACCTGCACTTCGAGGTCCGCACGGGCCCGGCGTACGGCTCGGACATCGACCCGATCGCCTTCCTGGCTTCGCACGGCGTCTACGTCTGAGCCGAGCGAACGGGCAGTTGAGCAACACGGTGTGACCTGAGTCACACAGTAGGGGCGGTGCGCGGCGGCGCACCGCCCCTACTGCTTATTCCTCCCTTACCAAAACCTGACCGGGTGGTCTATCTCACCACCCGTCAACCCCTTATTACGGTCGCGTAGGTCACATTCGGCAATGCAGGATAAGCGTTTGTGGCAGACGATTCGAGAAAAAATCAACGTGGCGTCATCAACCGACACGGCGTCATCGGGTCGTACGCAGCGATCGGCGACAGCTTCACCGAGGGAGTGGGCGACCCCGGTCCGGACGGGACCTTCGTCGGCTGGGCGGACCGGTTCGCGGTACTTCTGGCGGACCAGCTCCCGGACCCCGGTGCGGAATCGAACACGGACGGCTCCGCGCACGGGAATTTCAGGTACGCCAATCTCGCCGTACGCGGACGCCTCCTCGACCAGATCGTCGAGGAGCAGGTGCCGCGCGCCAAGGAGCTCGCACCCGACCTGGTGAGCTTCTGCGCGGGCGGCAACGACATCATCAGGCCCGGCACCGACCCCGACGACGTGGCCGAGCGCTTCGAGCGCGCGGTCGCCGAGCTGACCGAATCGGTCGGCGCCGTGATGGTCACCACCGGCTTCGACACCCGTGGCGTTCCCGTGCTGCGCCATCTGCGCGGCAAGATCGCCACCTACACCGCCCATGTGCGGTCCATCGCCGACCGCTACGACTGTCCGGTCCTCGACCTGTGGTCGCTGCGGTCCGTCCAGGACAGGCGCGCCTGGGACGACGACCGGCTCCATCTGTCGCCCGAGGGACACACCAGGGTCGCGTTGCGCGCCGCCCAGGTCCTCGGCCTCGATGTGCCGGCCGACCCCGACCAGGAATGGCCCCCACAGGCACAGCGCGGCACGCTCGAAGTACGGCGCGACGACATCCACTGGGCGCGCGAGTACCTGGTGCCGTGGATCGGCCGACGGCTGCGTGGTGAGTCCTCCGGCGACCATGTCGAGGCCAAGCGGCCCGACCTGCTGCCGCTCCAGTGCCCCGGTCGCGGCACTAGCCCTGCCGCCCCGCCAGGGCCTGTCCGGTGGCCCACGACCGGAGCCGCGACCGTTGCGTCCTCGCCGCCGGACGGGCCCTAGTGTCAGGCCCGTCCGGCGGATCGGGGCCGTTCGGCGGAAGCGGCTTGTGCAGCGGATCCGGCTTGTCCGGCGAGCGACGACAGCGGCGGCGCCGGTATCCGCTCCAGCACGCCGCCCGCGAAGACGTCGTACAGCGGCAGCGTCTCCAGATGCACATAGCCGATGTGGCAGTCGCAGACGGCCAGCGGGCAGGCGCGCGGGCCCAGCGAGCGCCGGTAACTGCCGTCGTAGAGGTTGCCGAGCTCCGCCGGGACGAAATGGCAGCGCCGCACCGTGCCGTCACCGTCCACCGAGACGACCGACTCGCCCGTCCGGCACGGCAGTCCGGCCGAGCGGTGCGGATGCCGGCTGTACGGGAAGAGTGGGTCCAGGGCCGTCCAGCGGTCCGCCTCCTCGTCCGTGTAGGTGTGCCCCTCCGCGGCGTTCACCCAGAGATAGACCTCGTCGGACAGTGCTGCCCGCAGCCGCCGGGCCTCTTCGAGATGGTCGTCGAGCCCGACGACACCGACGCTGTGGCGAATGCCGAGCGCGGTGAGCTCTCCGCACTTGGCGAGGAACCGCTCGTACGGCGTCTGCCCCGGGTGGTACGTGCACCACAGCGCGATCTTCTCGCGGCCGGCCTCACCCGCCTCCGCCAGCCAGCCCGTTCGGCCGCTGAGGTTGGTCTGGATCGCGACCCGGCCGATGTGCGGCAGTCGCGCCAGCTCGACCAGCGCGCGCCGGTACCAGGAGCGGACCAGACCCTCGCCCCAGGGCGTGAACAGGACCGAGATCCGGTCACCGGTCTGTGCCGCGGCCCACGCGGTGAACCGCTCCAGCGCGGCGCGGTCGGCACGCAACTGCTCCCGGCTGTCGCGCCGCTTCGCGAACGGGCAGTACGGGCAGTCGTAGTCGCAGGAAGCGAGCGGGCCGCGGTAGAGGATGGTCAGGTCCATGAGCGCGCTCACTTCAGTTCGTACGCGGCCATCGCGGCCCGCACACCGGGGGAGAAGAGTTCCGGGCCGATCGCGTCGGAGTGGGCCAGGCCCTCGGGGGAGAGCCGCAGCAGTCCGGACGCCCCGGCCGTCGCGTCGAGCCAGCCGCGCGCCTCGAACCGGGCCAGTTCGACGGGGAAGTCATCGGCCGGGGAGGTACCGAAGCGCTCCCGGTAGTCGGCCTGTCGCAGCCCCTCGGCCTGGAGGACGGACTGCAGGAGGTGGCGCCGGCGCGCCTCGTCGCCGTCCACGTACCGCCCGACCTGGGCGCGCGAGAAGTCCTCGGTGGCGGTGTAGCCGTCGATGATGGCCCGAACCTCCCGCATCTCCACCGCGTAGTCGAAGGAGTAGTGCAGCTTCGTCGTGTACGAGCGGGCGCCGCAGCCCAGGCCGATCATGCCGTCGGTCTGGCAGGCGTAGTCGTCCGGGCCGTCCGTCCGCGGGGCGTCAGCGCGGCGGAACATCCGCATGGAAACCTGCTCGTAGCCGTGGGCGAGGAGATGGTCGCGGCCCGCGCGGTACAGCCGCAGCCGCTGCTCGTCCCAGGCGGCGTCCGCCGCGGCCTCGCCGTCGGCGCCGAGCCGGCCGAGACCGGTCAACGGGCGGACGTACAGCGGGTAGAGGTACAGCTCCTCCGGCCGCCAGCCGAGCGCCGCGTCCAGCGAGGCGCGCCAGCTCTCCTCGGTCTGCCCGTCGATGCCGTAGATCAGGTCGATGTTGAGGACCGGGATGCGGGCATCGCGTATCCGGTCCAGGGCCGCCTCCACGTCGGCGCGCCGCTGCGGTCGCACCGCCGCACGCGCCTCGGCCTCGACGAAACTCTGCACCCCGATGCTGATCCTGGTCGTACCGCGGTCGGCGAGGACGGCCAGCCGGTCGGCCGTCGCGGTCGACGGCGACGTCTCGACCGACAGCGCAACGGCCCGCAGATCGGCGCCCATCCGCTTCTCCGCGATGTCGCAGAGCCGTTCCAGCTCCGCCGCGGTCAGGAACGTGGGAGTGCCTCCGCCGAACGCCGCCGCGGCGAACCTCACCGGCTCCGCGTCGCCCAGCGCGTCGCGGACGGCGGTGGCCTGCCGGTCCAGCGCGTCGAGATAGCGGGTCGTCAGCTCGTCGGGAGCGCCGATCCGGGTGAAGAGATTGCAGAAGCCGCAGCGGACCTCGCAGAACGGTATGTGGAGATAGAGGGAGAGCGCGTCCTTGCGCTCGGCCGCCCACAACTCGCGCAGCACCGGCCGCTCGGCGAGCGGCCGGTAGGCCGTCTTGTGCGGATAGGCGTACACATAGCTCTGGTACGGGCGGGTGGACCGCGCGACGGTCGTGGTGCGGCTCATGATGCGGTTGCCCCCGGTTCCAGGAAGAAGTGCGCGTACGGAACGGTCCAGACGGACTCGTGGCCGAGCCGGTGACCGGTGTAGCCGTCGTCCCCGTACGCCGTTCCGTGGTCGGAGCAGACGATGGCGAAACAACGGCGACGGCTGCTCGCGGCGGCGAAGAGCCGGCCGATGTGCGCGTCGACGTACTCCAGGGCGGCGGCATGGGTGGCGCGGGAATCGCCCGCCTCGCGGGTGGCACCCGGTTGGTGGAACCAGTTCGGCTGGTGCAGGGCGGACACATTGACGAAGAGGAACAGCCGCTGCTCGGCGGAGAGTTCGGCGACGACCTGCTCGGCGCGGGCCACCTGCGCCTCGAACGAGGTGGGCGACGCGACACCGAACTCCGGTTCCCAGTGGCTCTCCTGGAACAAGCCGGGCAGTACCGAGCCCAGCGGGCCCTGCCGGTTGAAGAAGCCGACACCGCCGACGCACACCGTGCGGTACCCCGCACCGGCCAGTGCGGACAGCAGATCGGGGGTGTCGAAGACGAAGGTCCCCGAAGCGGTGGACTCGCTGCCCGCGAAACGTGCCGCGAACAGCCGGGGGTGCGGCCCCGGGCCGGCCGGGGTGGGCAGGAACCCCGCGAAGATCGCCTGGTGCGAGGCGTACGTGAAGCTGCCGGGCGCATGCCGCTTCTCCCAGACACCACCCGGCAGATGGCGTGCCAGATGCGGAATGCGACCGGCGGCGGCGAGCTCCGCCGCCACGTCGTAGCGCAGCGTGTCGAGGGTGACGAGCAGCAGGTCGTGGGTGCCCACGATCTCGCTCATGTCCGGGTTCCGGGCCCCCGCGAGGGCGGGCGCGGTGTCAGGGAGTGACGGTTGCACGGTGGTTCCTTGCTCTGTTCAGTACGGCGGCGACCTGCGCCGCGTAGGTGTCCTGGCCCTCGGCGCCGCTGCCGGGGAGTCCGGTCAGTCGCGGAAGCAGATCGCCGAAGGCGTTGACCTCGCCGACGGCGAAGCGCCGCCAGCCGGTCGCGGGCAGCAGATCGACGCCCACGCACAGCGTGTCCGGGAAGCACGCCGCGGCCCGTTCGCACAGGGCCAGGGCCTCGGTCCAGTTGCCGCCCGCTGCCTCGACGGCCGCACGGACGTCGTCGAGATCTCCGCGCGTGCCGCCGAGGTGAAGATTGGTCATGGGGGAGTGGCTGGTGCGCACGACGGCATGGGTGGCCCGGCCCGCCACCACCACGACCCGCAGATCCGCCGCCCGGCCGCACTGGGTGGCCTTGGGCAGCCAGCGCTCGATGTGCAGCCCGTCCGGCGCGAGGGCGTCGACGATCGCCGCGACCTCCCGCTCCGTCGTGCAGCGGCGCACCCGCAATGAGTTGAAGAGCCGGCCGGCCGTGTCCCGCTCCACCGATGTGGTGGCCCTGACCCGGCCGGGCCCGGCCGTCTCGACGGCCAGGACCCCCGAGGCGGACGATCCGTGCGCGAGCTTCACGAAGGCCCTGGGCATGTTGTGGGCCGTCATCCGCTCGCGTACGTCCGCCCAGTCGCGCACCTCGGGCGCCGCGGCGCCCGAGGTCGGCGAGGCAGGTACACGCACTCCGGCGTCGTCCAGCACGGCATGGCAGAGCCGTTTGTCGAAGAGCACCGCGACATCGCCCGGGTCGTCCAGCAACGCGGCACCGGAAGCGGCGGCCGCCCGAGCCACCGCCCGTACGGCCTTCGTGAACCGGGCGTACCACAGGGCGGTCCCCTCGACCCTGGTCGGATCGCCGACCGCCCTCAGCAGCCGCTCCACCTCGGCGTCCTCACCGGGCGATTCCATCCGTACGGTCTCGCCCGGCCGGAAGGCGGCCTCGCCGCGCAGGACGTCCAGCCAGGACACCACACGCGCCGCGGGCAGCCCGGCGGCGCGCACGGCGTCCTGGAAGAGCGCGACCCGGCGGTTCCCGGGCACCCCCACGACGGCGAAGCGCGGCGCCGGGCCGGCCGTACTACTCGCTGACGGCGACATAGCGCTCGTCGTCCTCTTCCGGATCCCAGTACTCGACCTCGTCGATCTCACTGTTCACCCGGTCGGAACCGAGCAGGTCCCCAAGACGCTCCACCAGCGCGTCGCTGATGTAGTGGTGGTGCAGATCCAGCGAGGTGAGATGGGTGAGCGGCTGGCCCGAGAGCAGCGCTTCGGCGCCCGCGTCGCTCAGGGTCCCCATCGCGAGGGAGAGCGACTCCAACTGGGCGACGACCGGTGCGGAGGCCACGGCGGCCGCGATCTCGTCCTGGATCTCGCTGTTCTGCAGCCCCAGATGGCGCAGCGCGGGGAACGCCGCACCGGACAGCAGCGGCGCGAGGTCGTCGACCGTCGCTTCCCCGCCGTACTCGGTGACGCCGAGCCAGAGTTCCAGGTGTTCCAGCGCGGGCAGCTCCGAAGCCCCGACCGCCCGTACGACGCTGGACGGCAGACCGCCGGACTCGAACCGCAGCCTCTTCAACGACGTGTGCCGAACCGGCCGCAGATCGAGTGTCGTCCGGCCCTCGATCCGCTCGCCGCCCCCGCGTACCGTCAGCTCCTCCAGCTGACCGAACGCCTCGATCACCGGGGTGATATCGGACATGATCAGCCACGACACCTCGCACTCCTCGCTGACCACATCGGCGAGGAAGAGTGCCCGCAGGGCCGGGAAGCGGTCCGCATGACCGGTCAGCAGATCAATGACCGGAGCGACGGACTCGTATTCCCCCTGCCACCAGGGACCGATCAGCAGGGCCCGGACACGTGAAGTGTCGACCGTGTCCAGGAAGTGCTGCCAGAGCGTGGCGAAAGTCGGATCGCCCTCCCAGTCGCTCTCCAGCCGCCACGCGACCGCGTCGGCGGCCGGGAGGGGCTCGGCGCGGGCACCGTCGGGTCCCGGCAGGGTCAGGACCGGAAGACCATGAAACGTCTCGGGGTGTTCGATGCCGGTCATCGCCCATCACTCCGAAACCGCGGTGTAGCGTCCTTCGACGCCGCGGTTGCCCCAGGGCTCCTCGCGTTCCGACACATCGACCCGCACGCCGTGCGGCTCCAGCGCCTGAGCGATCCGGCGCTCCATCTGCTCGGTCATGAAGTGGTGGTGCAGATCGAGCCGTTCGAGATGGGTGAGCGGCTGGCCGTCCAGCAACGCCGCCCCGCCCTCGTCGCCCAGCGTGCCGTTCGACAGGTCGAGGACGCGCAGCTGGGCCACGACCGGGGCGCCCGCGACGGCACTCGCGATCTCGTTCTGCAGCTCGCTGTTGCGTAGACCGAGGTGGGTGAGTCTGGGGAAACGGGAGCCGGAGAGGAGCGGCGCCAGGTCCGCCACATCGGAGTCGCCCCCGTACGCGGAGACGCCGAGCCAGAGATCGAGCCGCTCCAGCGCTGGCAGCTCGCTGTCCAGAATGCCGCGGATCACACCGACCGGCAGACCACCGGTCTCGATGGTCAGCGAACGCAGCCTCTCGTGCTTCGAGGGTGGGAAGACCAGCTCCGAGCCGCCGCGCACACCCAGTTCCAGCAGTCCTGGGAAGGCCGTCAACAGCGCCGTGACGTCCGACTGCTCGATCCAGGAGATCTCGTTCTGCTCCAGGACCATGTCGCCGACGAACACGGCCTCCAGCGACGTGAGCCGGTCGGCCGCGCCGATGACCAGATCGATCGGGTAGGACGAGGTCTTCTCGTACGACTCGCCCCACTGACCGATGATCAGCGCACGGACTCCGGCAGGGTCGACCGCCGTGAGGAACACCTGGAACGCCTCTTCCCAGGTCATCTCGGACTCGTCGTCGTACGGATCGACCGAGATGCGCCAGGCCGCCGCATCGGCGGTCTGGGCGGGCACTTCACCCGTCGCGTGCTGGAAGTCGACCGCGGGAAGGCCGAGCAACTCGTGCAGATGGTCCACACCGGACATGACCCTGAGCTCCTGGTACTGGGGGACGGCTGATGTCTGCAAGGTGTATCAAGCCGCACTGACAACGGCGCCACCGGGACGGCTCGCACGTGCCCGCCGACTTCAGCGGGAGCCGGTCGCCGGGAGCCCGCGACGGTCCATTGTCAGACCCTTCCCTTAGCGTTTTTCTCGTGGCCGGCACATCGGGTGCGGTCATCGAGGGGAGACGTCTGTGTACCGGCAGGGCGATGTATTGATCGTGTCGTTGGAGGAGTCGGCGGTGCCCGCGCATCTTGTGGACGCGCCGGGCGAACCGAGGGACGGCCGGGGGTGCATGATCCTCGCGCTGGGCGAGGTCACCGGACATGCGCACGCGGTTCAGGGACCTGGCCGGCTGATGAGCGAGGCGGGAGCCTTCGGGCCGATGCTGCTTCACCTTCCCGACGGCGGGCGGGTGGTGCACGAGGAGCACGCGGCGATACCCCTGTCGAAGGGCTGGTACCGCGTGGTGCGCCAGCGGGAGTACGCGCCGGGGGCGGTCCGCATCGTGGCGGACTGAGGCGGGCCGAGGCGGGCTGAGTGGGCCTCGGTGAGCCGGAGCGCGCCGGATCGGCGACGCACGGGAACGCTCCGGATCGCTGAAGGGCACAACGCGCGACGCGCGAACGCAGGACGCGCGCGCACCACACCGAAACGCAGAACGCGCGAGCGCAGACCACCGAACACCGAACACCGAACACCGAACACTGAATTCAGGGACGGGGAAGACCGATGCAGTACGTGGACTCATGGCGGGGCGTGGCAGCGGCGACCGGCGCGGCGGACCGGGCCGCGGCCGAGGACGGGCTCCGGCTCGCCTACCGCAGCGCAGGACTTGCCGAGCCGGAGCGAATCCTCTGGGTCGACTCACCCAGGGCCGCCGTGGAGGCCGTGGAGAAACTCGTCGACGCCGGACGCTCGGTGCGTGACGAGGTACGGACCCGGCCCTGGGCGGAGGAGCGGCGCAGGATGTACGACGAGCTGGGCCCGGCGGGCTGGTCCGCCCTGTGGTCCGCCACGGGGGCGCAGCTCTGGGAGACCACGGCGGCGCTCGCCGAGCGGATCAGGGCCGGCGTCGTCGCGGAACTCGCGGAGCGCCCCGAGGACGAGTCAGATGTCCGGCTGGTGCTGCTCGACGCGGTCCTCGGCCAGCACGACGCGGCCTGGCTCGCCGCGTTCGACGGCCGGGGTGACCGGCTGGACGGCCTGGCCGAGGTGGCCAGGCACGCGGGCTGGTGGTGGCCCTACGAGCGCGTCGTGGTGATCAGTGAGCGACCGGAAGCGCTGCACCGGGACGAGGCGGGCCGGCTGGACCGCGGGGACGGCCCGGCGCTCGCCTACCGCGACGGCTTCGCGCTCCACGCCTGGCGTGGCATGCCCGTGCCCGCCGAATTCCTCGCAGAACTGAACTCCCTGACTCCCGAACGGATACGTGAGGAGGAGAACGCGGAACTGCGCCGCGTCATGCTGGAGTTCTACGGCTACGACCGCTACCTCACCGAGGTGGGCGCCGAGCCGGTACACCGGGACGAGACGGGAGTCCTGTGGCGGATCGCGCTGGACGGCGACGAGGACGTGGTCATGGTCGAGGTGGTCAACTCCACCCCGGAGCCGGACGGAACCCACCGCACCTACTGGCTGCGGGTCCCGCCGGCCACAAGGACCGCGAAGGAGGGTGTGGCCTGGACGTTCGGACTCCAGGAAGAGGTGTACGCGCCCCTGCGCCAGACCTGACCGTCGTCGGCCGGCCGGGCGGAGCGGCCCTTCGGCCGCCACCTCCCGGACGGCACCCGAAGAGGAGGCGTTTCAGGCCGTCAGCGTCGCATGATCGATGCCGAGTTCGCGGGCGAGAGCCTCATCGGTCCAGCCCAGCATTGTGGCCCGGGAGAGCGGGCCCGCGTACGACGTCATCTGCACGGCCAGGCCGTCCAGCAGGGCAGTCAGCCGCCAGGCCACGGACATCGGGTCGTCGCAGTGGAATTCACCGGCGGCGGCGCCCTCCTCGATGACCTCGGCCAGCTCCGCCTTCCACTGCTGGTCGAGATCGCCGGCCACGTTGCGCAGTGCCGGGTCGCGCAGCGAGGCCGCCCAGCCCTCGATCCACAGCCGCCAGCCCTTGGCCTGGCCCGTCGGCGCGTACCAGCGGACGGCGGTGCGCAGCCGCCGTACCGCACTCGTGCGGCGGCTCAGCAGCTTGCGCAGGTGGGTGAGGTCGGCTTCGGCGGCATACGCGAAGGCGGCCGCGACCAGCTTCTCCTTGGTCGAGAAGTGGTAGAGGACAAGCGCGTTGCTCACGCCGAGCACGGAGGCCACGTCCGCGATCCGTACCGCTGCGACCCCGCGCACCTCGATCTGCTCGACGGCAGCCCGCAGAAGTTCCTCGCGTCGTTCCGCCACGCTCAGCCGTACTCTCGCCACGGCGTCACCCTAACGAATGCGCGGGGTCCGGACAGGTTCGGGGCGGAGGTTCCTGGGGCCCCTGGCCGCCGCCGTCCCCGGCGAAGACCTGTGCGGCGACCGCGGCACTCTTCGGGGCGGGGGCCCGGTGGTGACCGGTGTCGGGAGCGACGGCGGTGCGGAAGCGGGTGAAGCCGCACGCGGCAGAGGCGAGTGTCGGCTGTCGGCCGGAAATGCCGTGATCCGGTGCGCGGTCGGGATCAGCGGTACCAGCCGAAGCGTTCCGCCATCACCGGCAGCCGGTCCGCGACGATGGCATGCGCGGCGGCCCGCGGCGTGCAGTCGTCGGCCTCGGCGCGGGCCAGCATCAGATCGATCAGGGACCGCATCGAGCGGCGAGTGCGGCCGAACGCCTCGTCGGCGTCCGCGCCGATGTCACCGAACAGGGTCCACCACCACCAGGCGTTCGTACCGGAGTTGACCACCACATCCGGCAACACCGTGATCCCGCGCGCCGCGAGCAGCGCCTCCGCCCCGGGGAGCACCGGCATGTTGGCCGCCTCCACGATCCAACGAGCCCGTATCCGGGCCTGGTTGGTGGCATCGATCGCGTACGAGACGGCCGCCGGTACCAGTATCTCGGCGTCCTGCGCCAGCCAGGCTTCGGCGGGCAGTTCCCGGTCCGCGTCCCGGAGCGCGCGGCGGTCCACCGTTCCGTACCCGTCCCTGGCGGCCAGCAGCGCCTCGATGTCCAGGCCGGCCGGATTGGCGATCGTGCCCTTGATGTCGGCCACGGCCACCACCTTCAGCCCGGCCCGTGCCAGGAAGCGCGCGGTCGCCCCGCCCATGGTGCCGAGCCCCTGTACGGAGGCCCTCGCCTCCCGGTACGGAACGCCCGCCCGGTCCAGTGCCGCGAGCGCCGACTCGGCGACCCCGCAGCCGCCCACCAGTTCGTCGAGCCCGATGCCGTCCACCTCGACGGCGAACGCGTCGGCGAGCCGACGCCGGGCCGCCGTCTCGTCGTCGAGCAGCGGATAGACGGCTTGGACCGTGGAGATCAGCCCGGCCTCGGCCGCCGCCCGGTCCACGAGGTCCTGGGTGAGCCCCAGGTCCTCGCCCGTCGTCCACACGTTTTCGATGTACGGGCGCACGGCTCGCAGATAGCGCACGAGAATGGCGTACGCCTCCGGGTCGCGCGGGTCGCAGTCGATGCCGCCCTTGGCGCCGCCCAGCGGTATGCAGCGGGCGTCCGTGTCGTCGGCGTCGAAGTGGAGGGCCTCCTTCATCGTCATGCCGCGGGCCAGTCCCGCCACCTCGTCCAGCGTGCAGCCCGCCCGCATCCGCAGCCCGCCGCTGGCCACCCCGCGCACCAGCCGGTCCACGACCAGATGCCCCTGACGGCCGGTGACGTGATCGGTCCAGGTAAGCGATATCAGCGGCGCCGTGGGTGCGGCGGAGGGGGACACCGGAGGTGTCGTCATCGGGGGCTCTCCTCGGTCACGGTGATCATGGTGGGCCCGGGGTGGGGGCGGGGCAATGCCTCCCGTTACGGACGGGTCGACACCAACGGATCGGTCTACTGAATCGCCGGTCAGTATCGGGAGGCGGAGCCACTCATGTCAATGCGGCCGCTGCTGAATCGTCGTTCAATGGCTGGGCCGCATCGGTCAGGGGCTGGCGGGGCGCTCCACCTCGCACCGGTCCTTGAAGCCCTGGCTGGTCAGGCCGAGGGCGGAATTGGTGCGGGAACGCATGTTCTCCACCGCGACCATGGCTGTCAGTTCGACGAGCGCCGCCTCGCCGAGTGCGGTGCGCAGCCGCTCCACCAGCTCGTCCCCGACTTCGGGCGGGGTGAGGCTCATCGCCTCCGCGTACGCCATGACGTCACGCTCCAGCGGGCTGTACGTCTCGCTCTCGCGCCACACCGGTACGTCACGCAGCTTGCGCGGGTCCATGCCGTGACGGTGGTTCTCCCAGTAGCCGAAGTCCACGCACCAGCTGCAGCCGATGGTGGTCGCGGACGCCATGACGGCCAGCGCCTTGAGCTGCGGGTCCAGCTTCTTCCAGCGGCCCACCGCCAGTTCGAAGCGGCTCCCGGCCCACAGCACTCCAGGGTGGTGGGCGGTGGCCCGCAGGGGATCGATGACCTTGCCGTATGTACGGTTCGAGTACCACGAAACGGCGCGGAAGAGGAGGCTGCGGGGCGGGTCGAGCGAGATGCGGGCGGTCATGGCCGGTCTCCTTCGTTACGGCTCGGATGCCGTCCGGCGGTGTTGTGGGACGCCGTCGGCGGGCTGCGTTCACGGGTGTGACGGACGGGGACCTCTCGGATGTGACACGGGAGTACGGCGGATCCGGAATCCTGCGGCGGGTACGGACGTTGGATCCGGCATGACGGGATTCGACGCACAGCAGGAAGCGTTGCTCGGGCTGCTCGGCGAGGAGAGCGGTGGCGTGCTCGTGACGCTCAAGCGCGACGGCAGGCCCCAGCTGTCCAATGTCAACCACTTCTACTATCCCGGGGAGCGCGTCGTCCGCGTCTCGATCACAGAGGACCGCGCGAAGACGAAGAACCTCCGCCGCGACCCCCGGGCGAGCTACCACGTCACCAGCGCGGACCGCTGGGCGTGGACGGTCGTGGACGGCACGGCCGAGCTGTCCCCGGTCGCCGCCGATCCGCACGACGCGACGGTGGAGGAGCTGATCACGCTCTACCGCGACGTCCACGGCGAACACCCCGACTGGGACGACTACCGCAGAGCCATGGTCCGTGACCGCCGGGTCGTGCTGCGACTGCGCATCGAGCACGCGTACGGGCAGCCGCGTGGCTGAGGAGAGCGGTCCGGCGGTCGCTCCGCTCGCACTGTCGTACCCCCCACCCATAATGAGACGACACCGACTCCCTTTGGAGATCCTGTGAACGGCGCTGACTCCTTGCCTCCGCTCCGCACCCGGCTGCGTTCGCTGCGCCCCGCCGCATTCGGCGCCGATCCGGGCGGTGCCCGCATGGAGCGCATCCGCCGCTCACCCAACTTCGCCGACGGCGTCTTTCAGAACCCCGTGGGGGCACGGACCAGACCGTCCGGATCCACCCTGGAGTTCGCGAAGGTCTACTTCCGCAAGGACGAGCGGGCGCGCCGGGCCCCGGCCGGCACCGTGCCCGTGCACGCCACCACCTACGCCGACCTCGCCGAACCGCCCGCCACCGGGCTGCGGCTCACCTGGATGGGTCATTCCAGTGTGCTCGCCGAGATCGACGGCCGGCGGGTGCTCTTCGACCCGGTGTGGGGCGAGCGCTGTTCGCCCTTCGCCTTCGCCGGTCCCAAGCGGTTGCACCCCGTGCCGCTGCCGCTGGCCGCGCTCGGCCCCGTCGACGCGGTGGTGATCTCCCACGATCATTACGACCACCTCGATCTGCCGACGATCAAGGCCCTCGCGGGCACGGACACGGTTTTCGCCGTCCCGCTCGGCGTCGGCGCCCACCTGGAGCGGTGGGGCGTGCCCACCGACCGGATGCGTGAACTGGACTGGAACGAGACGGCGAAGATCGCCGGGATCAGTCTCACCGCCACCCCGGCCCGGCACTTCTGCGGCCGCGGCCTGCGCAACCAGCAGCACACGCTCTGGGCGTCCTGGGCCGTCGCGGGACCCGAACACCGGATCTACCACAGCGGCGACACCGGCTATTTCCCCGGCTTCAAGGACATCGGCGCCGAACACGGCCCGTTCGACGCGACGATGATCCAGATCGGGGCTTATTCCGAGTACTGGCCCAAGAACCACACGGACTGTACCCCACTCCCCGGTGGCTGGCCCGACATACATATGACGCCCGCTCAGGGGATCCAGGCACACCTTGACCTGCAAGGTGGCAAGCCGCACGGGGTCATGATGCCCATCCACTGGGGCACCTTCACCCTCTCCATGCACCCGTGGGCAGAGCCCGGCGAGTGGACCAAGGATGCCGCCGAGGAGGCCGAGCAGCCGGCCGCATTTCCCCGGCCGGGCGAGCCCTTCGAACCCGCGGGAACGCTTCCTCTCGATCCCTGGTGGCGGTCCGTGGCTGCCCCGATTGCACACCCCTGGCGCCGCAGCGAGGCAACGGACGTTGCTCAGGGCCAGGACAACCGCGATCTTGATCTTGCGGGTGAGCGGTGACTCGGGGAAGGGATGAAAGTCTGAACGCAATGACGCGTTAGTTCGCCAAGTTGACGGAGGCCGAACAGCAGCAGGCGATCCAGGCGCTCGACGGTCCCCCTCGATGGGGGAGGGCTACTGAGGCACCGACGTCCGGCCTGGACGCCGACGCCGAACTGCTGGTGATCGGCGCTCTGCGGCGGCTGGTCGCAAGCCGGACGGTGGTCATGACCACGCCACCGCCCAGCGCTGCTGGGCATGGCGACCCGCACGGTCCGGCTCACTGCGACGCCCCCCACGTCAGGAGACCGGAACGAAGTCCCGTGCCGGACGGCCGTCCGCGTCGTCGGCCAGGGGCGCGGCATCGGCGGCACCGCCCCCACCAGTCGCTCCACCAACGACCTCCCCGAGCCGCGGAGACCGGCCGGGGAGCCCCCGTAGCTCCGCTCGGCAACCGCTTCCTGCGCCGACAGCCGGGAGGGTGGCACTCCGGGGCTTCCTCGGCGTCGCGGTCGATCGACGCAGTGGATTCGAGTTCGATCGCGTAGTTGCGCGCTACTGGTTCGCTCAGCGGCACCACCCGGCCCCATACCCGATGTGAGCCGCCGAGTCCTCGGATCACATGACCGGGGGTGCGTCGGACCGACAGGCGATCGCGGCTCCGACGCGCATGACGCCACCGGTGCGGGTGTCGGCTGACGGTGCAGCAGGTCTTTGGCCGGGTCGAAGTGCAGTGCTTGTCCGCCTTCGCCTGCGGTCCATTACGGACACCGCAGAAACTTTTTGATTCCAGGCGTACTGCCCGGACTCAATCGGTTGTCGCAACACCGGCTTCTTGAGTCAAGAGTAGGTGTTCGTTGAGGGCTTCAGCGGGTGTCTTCCATCCGAGGGTTTTGCGGGGGCGGCTGTTGAGGGCGAGTGCAACGGCTGCGAGGTCGTCTGTCTGCCATCGGGACAAGTCCGTGCCCTTCGGAAAGTACTGCCGCAGCAACCCATTCGTATTCTCGTTCGTGCCGCGTTGCCACGGGCTGTGCGGGTCCGCGAAGTAGATCTCGAGGCCGGTGTCGACGCGGAGCCGGGCATGCTGCGCCAGTTCTTTGCCGCGGTCCCAGGTCAACGAGCGACGCAGCTGCTCGGGCAGCGTGGTGATCGTGGAGGCGATCGCGTCCCTGACGGCCTCGGCACCCAGACCGGCCAGCGCCGGCCCGTTCTTCACCCTCGGCTCGGTGCCAAAGCCTTCCATCCGGGGCAGGTACAGCAGCATGGTAAACCGGGTCGTGCGCTCGACCAGAGTACCGATCGCGGACTTGCCGGTGCCGATGATGAGTCGGGTAGCGGGGACGCATTACTGCGTCCCCGCCCCCTCAGAACCGTGCAAGCAGCTATTCACCGCACACGGCTCAAGCAAGCCCCAGAGGCTCGCTGGCAGGCAAAAGTACTGGCCTCGTTGTCGCAGTGGCTCCATTCCGCCGCTGACAATGGGTGTGGAGGAGACGGAGTCGTTGACCGTCCAGCGTGCTCCCGTCCGGGAAGGCAATGTATTGCTTGGAGATCGCCTTCCGGATGACAACCCGCCACGCTTCCCATTCTCCTGGGCTTTGTGGCGGGTGGTCGGCGTGCAGTAGGAGCCCTCCGCAGATCGAACAACGGCCGTGCTGTGTCTGTAGGAGACGCACGGTCATGGCGTCGACTGGCATAGGAATTCCCTTGCGTCGCCGCTGAGCCCAATATGACTCCAGGGCTGGGTCGTCCGGGGACGCCTTCCCCTTGACCAACTGGTGCCGGACTATCTTCGTCCAAGAGAACTTGAGCAGGTAGGCGCCGCTGTCGCGGTCACCGAACACCCACCGGTCGTTCCTGGACTTGTTGAACCGGCCGAAGTACTTGTCGGATATCCAGTGCTTCGGCTTGTTCGGGTGACTGTGCTTGGCCCACTTGTAAGCGAGCTTCCACATGTGATTGTCCAGCGCCGTGAAGATCTCGCTGGACACCACCGTCCGGTAGTAGGCCGACCAACCCCGCACGATCGGGTTGATCTTCTTGAGTACCGCACCGGCGTTAGCTCCTCGCAGGGCCACCATTTCGGTACTGAGCCGTTCCCGTATCCGTCTCTGAGCCGCTATGCTCGGTTTGATCAGCAGTTTGCCGTGATAGCGGCGGATGTTGAACCCCAGGAAGTCGAATCCGCTCTCCGCGTGGACGATGCGTGTCTTGTCCTCGTGGAAGGCGAGTCCCCTGGGCGTCAGCCATGCAGCCAGCCGTTCCTTGACCTGCTCGGCCTGTTCACGGCTGGTGCACATCGCGACAAAATCATCTGCGTACCGCACCAGCACGGGGCTGCCGCTCTGCGCACTCCCGGCATCTCTGCCGGTGGTGTAATAGCGGACCCTTGCGGCTTCCTCCATTCCGTGCAGGGCCACGTTGAAGAGCAACGGGCTAATCACCCCTCCTTGCGGAGTTCCCTCCTCGGTCGGGGCGAACCGGCCGCGATCCACGACCCCGGCCTTCAGCCACTGACGGACCAGTCCCCGGGCGGGGAAGGTGCCGAGAGCGGCCATGAGCCGGGCGTGGTCGATGCGGTCGAACGCCGCCGTCAGGTCTGCGTCGAGCACCCACGCACGCTGCGGGTTCTTCCCGTTGAGCGTGGAGTAGATGGCCCCGATCGCGTCGTGACAGCCTCGTCCGGGCCGGAAGCCGTACGACTTCGGCTCGAACCGTGCTTCCCACTCGGGCTCCAATGCTCCCAATGCCACAGCTTGCAGGCACCGGTCAACAATCACGGGAATCCCGAGTCCGCGCTTCTTCGTGGTCCCCGGTTTGGGGATGAACACCCGCTTGACGGGCTTGGGAATCCACGGTCGGGCGCGATGCTGGACCCATTTGGCCAATGCGGCCTTGGACTGGGAAAGCAACACGACTTTTCCGTCGACTCCCGCCGTCGCGCGTCCAGCGTTGATCTCCGTGACCCGTCGCACGCTCAGGAGCGTGTTCGCACGGGACCGGAGTATCAGATTCTGCAAATTGCGGACCTTCTTCAGATCCCCTGCCTGCGATGCCGTGAAGATTCTCTGCCGCAGACGCCGTACGTCCTCCTCGACCCGCCGCCAGTCAATCGACGCCCAGTCCAAGTCTTCGCCCTCGGGTCCGTTCACCGGCGCAGACGCAGCCGGAAGGGCCGAAGCCGCCCCGTCCGCTATCAGCATGGTGTCCAACTTGCCCCTCGGTTCCGTCGTCTTTATCCAGCGATTCTGCACAGGCTCACCCGGCCCACGTCAGCACCCTTTCGGGTCAGGGCAGTGTCCGTATCCGGACGGTTATGCGGGGCGACCGGCGGAGAGTCCGATCGTCTGCCTCGGGTTCCCGTTTCCTTTCGGCTTCCGGCGTTGGCTTCTTGGGCCGTCCTGTTCCCGCTGGGGAGTTGAGCCTTCCTTACGATCGGCTGACCGGGCCAAAGCGGCCCGGACCCCAACGGGGTTTCCACGTTCCACACGAATGAGATACGACCGGGGTGGGTGCTCCCTTTACCCCGAGGCGGCGGTGTCCACCTGGCCGGAGTGACCTCTGCCGGCCAGCGCCTGCCGCTTCTCAGCGGCCAGCCATGCACCCCACTGGAACCTTCCATCGGCGGGGCTTGGGATCACGAGGCATCATCGGGAGTTCACTTACGTTCACCCGTCCGGTCTTCCCCTTGCCGGTAACTCCCGGATGGAACGGGAGCCCTTGGGCTTTCCCCCGAGCTTCGCACCACGCCGTTACCGACATCGCACGTCAAGGGCGGGGACGGGTCATACGGACACGGACCCGTGACTGCACCTACAGCTTCATCAACTGCCTCTCCAAACGGTCAGTCCACTCGTATTCGTGCGGCTTCGTGTCGCACGGTCGCCTTCCCAGTGTCCCGGGACTGCCCGGTCCTCGGCCTCGGCCGGCCGTTGGCTGATCATCACCTCGGGGGTGACGTGCCCGTTCGCCCGCCGTCGGGCTCGGGCGCGGGGAACCCGCAGCGCACGCCCGGTACGCAGACAACCGACCAGCTCACGCTTGAGGGCTCCGCGTCCTTGGATGTAAAGCGCCTGGTAAATCGCCTCGTGCGAGATGCGCATGGACTCATCATCGGGGAAATCCGTCCTGAGCCGGCCCGCGATCTGCTCGGGACTCCAGGCCGTCGCCCACCGCCGGTCCTGACGGCGGGGCTTGTTCCGTCCCTTCCACCGAGGCGTCTTCGGCCCGGTGACCTGTGTTCCGTCCGGACGGCGTACGTCCCCGGCGAGCCGGTCCTGCACATACTCACGCAGCCGTTCATCGGCCACGAGCTTCGGCGTCTTCGGACGCCGTGCCGCCAGTTCCGCCTTCCACTGGGCGATCGAAGCCCGGTAGGCGAGCTGCCCGCCGCGGGTCGCCGCGTTGCGTCGCAGCTCCCGCGAGATGGTCGACGGATCCCTGCCCAGGCGGCGTGCGATCTCGCGGACTCCCAGGCCCTGGGCATTGAGCAGCGCGATTTCTTCGCGTTCCGTGAAGGACAGGTATCTGCCCGAGGGCGTGCTGAGCTGGATCGACGGCATGCCGCCACGTTCACGGAACCAGCGGGACCCCACCACTGGGGATACGCCGCACGTGACCGCCGCCGCCTCGCTGGTCATCCCCTCGGCGATCTTCATCCAGAAAGCCCGCTCCACCTCCCGACGGATTGGGGGCCGCCCCGGCGACCGCATCGCCGGACGCCCCGTCAGCCGTGTGGCCCATCCCGCTGGCCGACCCATCCAACACCTCCAGGGTCGAGGTGTTGCGACGATCAGTTGAATCCACCCTGCTACCCGCCGTCACAGTGAAACAACGAAAGCTTCGCTGTGGGATTCGTTTTGCTGAATGGAATCCACTGCCCACCCACTTAAAGTAACCCACCGGGTTACGCCCCTTCAAATACCTCCCACGGGCGGCGTAAACCCGGTTGCCCATCTGCCTGAAGCAGGCCGATCCCGGATCGGTCTTGGATCACACCTGCCCGTGCGGCGGGGAACGCGTAGAAGGAACGATGGCCATGAATGCGAATTCCTCTGTGCTGGTCCGGCGGTCGCGCACGTGCCTGGCCGCTGTCGCCGTTGCCGGAGCACTGGGACTGCTCAGTGCGTGCGGCGGATCGTCACAGCCCAAACCATCGGGCGCACTGAGTCCCGGCACTGGCCAGACCCTGCCTGGAACGCCCGGTGTCTCCGGAACGGGCGGTACGGTCACCCCACCACCAAGCACGTCCTCGACCTCACCCACCGCCGGCCAATCGTCCGCTCCGGCGGCCGCCAACGCGGTGACGATCAAGAACTTTGCGTTCTCCCCGGCCAAACTGACGGTCAAGGCGGGCACGAAGGTGACCTGGACCAACACCGACCCCGACACGCACACCGTCACCAGCAAGCAAGGATCGGGCGGGCCGCTGAAGTCGGCAGGCCTGGCCACCAACGCCACCTACAGCTACACCTTCACCAAACCCGGCACCTACGCCTACTACTGCACCATCCACCCGTTCATGACCGCCACCGTGGAGGTGACCCCATGACCGAACCCACACACGACTCCAACGGCGACGGCGAGCACGGCATGAACCGCCGTCAGCTCATGCGGCACTCCGCCTGGTTCGGTGGCGCCGTCATCCTGACAGTCACCGGGGGGGAGGTGATCAGCCATATCCCCGGTTCGTCGGACCCCACTCCGGCAGGCAGCGCAGACCTGCGATTCGTGCAGGTCTCCGACAGCCACATCGGCTTCCATGGCCCGCCCAACATGAATGTCACCGGAACGTTCACCGCAGCGCTCAACCAGGTCAACTCACTCGGATTCCGCCCCGACTTCGTCATGCACAGCGGTGACCTTACACACCTTTCCACCCCCGCCCAGTTCGACCAGGTCAAGCAGATGCTGTCGCAGCTGCGCACGGACCGGATCTTCACCGTGCCGGGCGAGCACGACTCGATCGGGGACAACGGACGCGCGTATCGACAGACTTTCGCCAAAAACACTCTCGGCGACGGCTGGTACAGCTTCGACACCCATGGTGTGCACTTCATCGCCCTGGTCAATACCCTGCACCTTGAGCGACTCGGCCACCTGGGCAGCGATCAGATCGACTTCGTCCGCAAGGACATCGCCGGCCTGTCATCGGACACCCCGATCGTCGTCTTCAGCCACATCCCGTTGTTCGCGATGTATCCGAAGTGGGGCTGGGGCACCGACGATGCGGTGCAGGTGCTGTCGATGCTGCGCCGTTTCTCCTCAGTCACGTGCCTCAACGGGCACGTCCATCAGCTGTTCACCAAGACCGAGGGAAACATCACCTTCCACTCGGCTGCCCCCACCTGCTACCCGTTTCCCAAACCCGGCCAGGGCCCCGGCCCCATTCCACAGGTGCTGCCCGCCGGACGCCTCAAGGACGCACTTGGCATCCGCACCGTCAACTACCGGCAGGGCAGCCACGCACTGGCGGTCAAGGACGAGAAGCTCACCTGAACCCCTGAAGTCTTCCCGCCCTCCCCTTGCGCTTGGTATTCGCCACCACGCTCGCGGCAAGCGGATACATCCACGCCCAGCTCTACATCGACGGATACCGCATCATCCACGTCAACGGCCCGTTGTTCCTGCTGCAGGCCGGCGTCGCCTTCGCAGTTGCCACCGCCGTACCACGACGAGACCAGCCGAGTGCGACCCGACCTCTGCACCTCTGCACCTCTGCACCGGACAGATGAACCAGACGCCGACGCGCCTCCCACAGGGCGGACACCACCCGGCGCGGCGGCACACCCGCGGGCCGACAAGTGGCGGGCCGGCTACGAAGAGGGATGATGGACAGGGATCGTGCGCTTCATGCGCTGGCCGCGTGTCCGTGCGAACGGTAAAATTTTTCAGGAAAGCACACCTGGCTGAATTACTGGGCTCGAAATTTCTTGCACGGGCCACGGGATGCGCGCAGTTTCGGGCTTGCGTGATTTTGTTACCCCGAGACGCGCCTTGACGGTTCGCGACGCCCACACCATGGGTGGTCACGAGCGAGACCGTGCGTGTCGGTCTAAAACCTGAGCGGTTATCGAGGTTTTGTTTTCGATCGAAGGGCGGACACGTCGATCCCAGGGCACCCCTCGAGGTTTAAGTGCGGGCTGCCGCGCTTCGCCACTCCGCCTGTAGGGATAGCCGGGACATTCGATCAGAAACGGGGCCTGCGCATGGGATGGCTCACCTTCGGTTACTTCATATCGTATGTTCCGTACGCCATGCTGGTGAAGGCACTGGCCAGCGGAGTGACTCCGCTGTCGGGGAAGCCGGTCAACGGCTTTGAATTGCTGCCCGCAGCCGTCCTCGGACAGCTCCTGGTGATGCCTGTGTTCGTAGCCCTGTCGGGTTGGTGGCGGCACATGCGACGGGGTGGGATCGGGGGGCGTCGGATTCCAGTGGCGGGTCGGGAGACGTTGGCATCCGGCTTCTTTGCTTCGCTTATTATCGGCGCTACCACGATGAACTACACCTTTTCCGGCGTCTCGATCCTCTTCATGCTGTTGTTGATGCGCGGGGGAGTTCTGGTTGTTTCCCCGTTGGTCGACAAGGCGCGCAAACGGCGGGTGACGGCAACTTCCTGGGTGGGGTTGTGCCTCAGCCTGATCGCGGTTTCAGTGGCACTCGGTGATGTGAACAGCTACCACCTCACGCTGGCTGCCGTGCTGAGCGTCCTGATCTATCTCGTCGGCTACATGGGCCGGTTCGAAATCATGAGCCGGGTGGCCAAGTCGGGAGTTCTCGCAACAGACCGCCGCTTCTTCGTGGAGGAGCATGTCGCCGCACCGGTTTGGCTGGCTCTGCTGCTGGCGGCAGGGGCACTGGCCGGGCAAGCGCAGTTGCGTGCGGGCTTCACCACATTCCTCGGTACCCCTGTCGCGTTGGCGGCGGCGGGCATAGGCGTGGCGTACGAGGTGCTGTTCGTCTTCGCTTCGCTGATCTACCTGGACCGGCGCGAGTACACCTGGGGCGTGCCGGCATGGGCGTTCGCCAGCCTGATGTCCGGTCTGGCCGCCTCCTTCTCGCTGGCGTGGGTGGCCGGGCTCCAAGCTCCGGGGGACGCTCAGCTCCTCGCGCTCGTCTTCGGCGTCGGCGCGGCGGCGGCGCTGTCCTACCCGTCGGCCGTTACCTGGTGGCGGGCACGCGCCACCGGGGCGGCGGTGTGCCGCGTGCTGTTCGTCTGCGGCGGGAACACCTCCCGTTCGCCCATGGCAGAGGTCATCGCGTGGGCCCAGGCCGCAGAGGCGGGAGTCGCGTATGCCTTCCGGTTCTCCAGCGCGGGTGTCGCGACGACGCGGCCTGGGGACTCGATGGCTCCCGGCGCCCTGTCCGCGCTCGCTGAGCTCGGACTGGACCGAGTGCCGGGCCGGGGGAATCCCCAGCTTCACCGAGCACGCCCGGTCACCCCTGAGCTCTGCCGGGACAGCTCCGTCATCTACTGCATGACCCGGGCCCATCGCCATGGGGTGATCGCCGTGGCACCCGAGGCCGAGGGCCGCACCCTGTGTCTGGATCCGCACGGTGACATCCCTAATCCGGAGGGGCAGTCCTCGGAGGTGTACGGCCGGTGCGCCAGGCACATCCAGCGGTCCGTCCGCGTGCGCCTGGGCGAACTCCTTCGCTCCGACCTCTTCGCGGCGCACCGTCGAGCCGCAATACCCGGATGTGGCAGGTGAACGCGGTGATCGGCAGATTCCCGGAGGCGTTGGTGGACGCCGTGTGCGAGGCGTTCGACCGCGGTGATCGGCCCACGCCTGATTACGGCAACCGGCCGCCGTCGCTCGACGACGTCGTCGAACGCCGTGCCCGCGCCGCCAGGTCGGGAGCGCTGTCGGCCAAGGGGGAAGCCGCCGCGGACACCGCCGCCGCACGGGCCCGCTTCCGCGACAACCTGCGCCTCTACGGGCCGCCGACCGCCGGCTACGCGGACGTCCTGCGCCTGTGGCTGGGCATCGACTCCGACCGTCCCATCGCATGCACCCCGGCTGTCATTCGGTTCGTCCTGCCGCGGGCCCCTCTGGAGGAGTACGTCCAATGGAGCGGCTGACGAGCGGGTGCGATGACGCCGTCACGCGGCGGGCTCACATAGTCGCAGTGGTCGCCCGACCTGAGGATCTCACCACGTCCTGCCTGCGCAGCCTCGCAGGGGTGGCCGACGCGCTGGAGGTGCGTGCCGACCTGGTCGGCGACCCCGATCCCCACCGGCTGCGCCGACACTTCACCGGGCCGGTGACCTACAGCCTGCGCTCCCCGCGCCACGGCGGTCGCTCGGCTGCCGGCCCGGTCGAACGCCGCACCCGGCTTCTGCGCGCGGCGGGCCACTATGACGTAGTCGATCTGGAGGCCGTGGACGACCTGGTCCCGGAACTGCTGGCGGGCATCCCCGCCCGGCAGCGGCGCGTCTCCTGGCACCAGCCCGAATCCGTCCGCCCCGAGCGGAGCGCCGACCGCGGGGCCGGCGTGCTGGAGGCAGCCGCTGAGCTGCAGGAGCGGTTCGCCGCGATGGCCACCACTCCTGCGCTGCTGTACCTCCTCGTGCCGCAGTCGGGAACCCAGTACGGGTCGGCCGCGCCGCTGCTGCTCACCGGGCTCGGGCGCTCCGATGTGACGGCGTTCGCGTCCGGTCCGGCCGGCACCTGGACCCGGGTGCTGGCGCCGTGGCTGGGCGCGCCCCTCGCCTTCGGCCGGGCCGGTGGCCCGGGGGCGGACGGAATGCCGAGCGTGGGCCAACTCCTGACTGACTACGGACTGCCCGCGCTGCCACCGATCAGCGCCCTGTTCGGCATTGCCGGCCATGCCCCGGGACGCTCGCCGTCACCCCGGCTGCACAATGCGGCGTTGCGTGAGCTGCAGCTGCCCGCGCTCTACCTGCCCTTCCAGGTGGACACGTTCCCCTGCTTCTGGCACTGGGCCAACGGCTTCGGGGCGCTGGCCCGGCTGCCACTACGCGGGCTGACCGTGACCGCTCCCCACAAGCAGAGCGCGGTCGAAGTGGCCGACATCGTCGGCCCGCAGGCGCTGCGGTGCGGCGCGGCCAACGTTCTGTGGCTCGACGGCGGGCGCTGGCGGGCGGCCACCACCGACTCCGCCGCTGTCCTGCACATCCTTGCCCGGGCCGGGGTCGATCCCAGCGGCCGCAGGGCCGCCGTCATCGGTTGCGGCAGCACCGGGCAGGCCGTCGCGCTGGCCCTGCTCCAGGCCGGAGCCCGGGTGACCCTGGTCAACCGGGGGCATGCGCGCGGCCGGGAAGCCTCCTCACGCCTCGGGGCTCCCTACGTACCGCTCTCCCGGTTCTCCCCGGCAGGACACGCTGTGCTCGTCCACGCCACACCCCTGGCGGAAAGGCAACCGTTTCCGGTTGCCGCCGTCGACCCGGACGCGGCGGTGTTGGAAATGGTCTACCGCGATCCTCCGACCGCGCTCATGAGCGCCACCCGCGCCCGCGGACTGATCGGCATCGACGGCTGGGACATCCTGCTCGTCGAAGTGAGCGAACAATTCCGGCTCTTGACAGGCCATCCGTTCCCCGATGCGCTGCCCCTGCGCTCCCTCTGCTTCAGCCAGGCCGAGCGCGCCGACGTCCACGACCTCACCGAGTCGGGGGAACCGCCCCCGGCGCAACCCACGAGCGGAGAGGGACCATGACGCCCCGGCCGGCCTCCCCCACCGGACCGGCCGCGCCGCGGCCGCCGGACGCCCCCGACGTCTCGGCGCTGCTGGGCGACTGGGTCAACACCGACCAGGGCACTTCGAAGGGCGCCCTACGGCTGAACGTGACGTGGCACGAGAAGGGCCTGTTCGTCAGAGCTTTCGGCACCGGCGGCCCGCAGCCATGCGACTGGGGTGAGGTGTCAGCGGTCGTGTACACCGCGCCAGGAACCCCATCGACCGCCTGGTCGTTCTCGGCGATCTACAACTTCGGCTCGCTGCGCACTGTCCTGTGCGCCTACCACAAGACGGGCATCCTGGTGGCCACCACGAGCAGCATCTTCAGCGATGACGGCGGGGGAGCCGACCACTGGGCCCGCTCGTTCTTCCACAGGGCGGAGGGGCGGGCATGACGGCACGGACGGTCGATCCGACGCCACTGGCCGGTGGCTGGGTCAACTTCGACGCCACCGCCACGGGCATCCACCTGGTCGAAGCCGCGGTCGACGGCAGCCGGCTCATGCTGCGGATCACCGAGCGCGGCGACCCGGACCCGTCACAAGAGGCGCTCGTACCGACCGCAACGCCCGTCACCGGCGTCACCCTGCCCGCCGTCCCGCTGGCCGATGACATGGACGCCCCCGAGGCCGTTGCCTTTCTCGCCGAAGGTCCGCTCGGCTCCCGCCAGGTCGTCCTCTGCGGCTACCTCAATCGCGGCCTGCTGACCATCGATGTCCACACCGTCCATACCGTCGATCCGCAGATACCGAACGTGATGTACCGCGCCCACTTCTACCGTTCGGAAGGGGCCGTCCTCCTATGACCGACGACCTGGGCCACGGTCCGGCCCGCGATCCGGGGGCCGGGGGCGACCGGGCCGTTCTCGACGCCTTGGCGAAGCTGGCCGCGGACAACTTCGCCCCCCGCGCCGAGGAATACGACCGCAGGGCCGCGTTCCCCGCCGAGGACTTCGACGATCTGTTCTCCGGCGGGTTCCTGGCCGCCCCTGTGCCGCGGGAGCACGGCGGCCTGGGTTACGGCCCCCAGCAGCGCAATACCCTGCCCCTGTGGGAGATGACCACCACGCTGGCCAAGGCCGATCTGTCACTGGCCCGCTGCTGGGAGGGGCACGCCAACGCACTCGTCCTCATCGACGCCCTGGCCAGGCCTGAGCAGAAGCGACACTGGTTCGCCGGCGTGGTCGAACACGGAGAGAAATGGGCCGCCTGGAGCGGCGAACCCCAGACCCCCAAGCCGGGCGAGAGCAGTCGCTTCGGCACCATGCTGACACCCGTCCGCAGCGGCTGGACCCTCCGCGGCAGCAAGGCGTTCGCCACCAGCGCCACCGGAGCCCAGTGGGCGATCCTGCTCGTCGATCCGGCCGGCCCCGGCGGAGCCCGGCACAGCCGAGAGGCCCACGGAGAACTCCTGCTGCTCGCCTGCGACCTGTCCGACCCGACGGTGACTGTGGACAGTTCGTGGTGGGACCCGATCGGCATGCGCGCGACGGTCAGCCATGTGGTGCGGTTCCACGACACCTTCGTGCCGCGCGAGCATCTCATCGGCCGCCCCGGCGGCTACTTCGAAGGGCACTGGCAGACCGCTTTCATCCCGCACTACGCTGCCAGCTTCCTCGGCGGCGCTCTGGCCGCGAACGAATACGGGCTCGCGTATCTGATGCGGCAGGGCAAGGGCGATGATCCCCATGTGCAGCAGCGGGTGGGCAGCATGGCGGTCAACATCGACACCGCCCGCCTCTGGTTGCGCTACGTCGCCGGTCTGTGGGACGAAGGCAGGGTCGAGGAGGCGCGGATCGCCGGCAGCCGGGCCTGGCATGTGATCGAGCATCTGGCGGAAGAGACAGTGCACCACGTCATCCGCGCGTGCGGTGCCCGCAGCCTGATCCGCCCGAGCCCCGTGGAGCGGATCCTGCGCGACCTGACCTTCTACGAGCTCCATGACAACGACGACCACGTCCTGGCGACCATCGGGCGGGCCGTACTCGGCGAGCAGCACGACCCGTCGTTCCACAGACCATGACTCCGAACCCTCAAGCCAGGTAAGGGAACACGTCATCGCAGGGTATCCATCGGTGACGATGCATGGACATGCGAGACCAGCGACCTACGAGTGCTTGGGCGCGCAGCCGTCGCGGCTGAGGCCGGGTCGGCGCGCGGGGCACGTATGGCTCGCGACGGCCTGCGCGCCGGTCACCAGGCTGCGGGCGGCGAGCATGGCCGTGTCGGCAGGGGCGAACGGCGGCGCACCTGAAGGTGCACGATCGTCCGCGCCGGGGGCCCGCTTCGAACGCAGCTGCTTCCCCACCCCTCCTTCAGCTGGGTCGGCATGTCGCTCTCATCGGCCGTCCGGCCCAACCGCTCTCCTCGATTCGCGTACCCGCTGGCGCGCCGACTGGACCCGGCAGGGAATCTTCGGACGTACTGGCGAGATCGGCCCGCAATGCCTGGAGAACCTGTTGAGAAACCCTGGCCTCGCGACCGTCTGGGTCGCCGTTGACGCCATGCGTGCCATGGTGCACAACGGTTGCTCCGGCGGCAGAAGGACGACGATCGCCGTGAGCCCGCAGCCCGCACCGGCGGCGGTCGCATCCGCCCGCACCTGTCCTCGCTTTGTCTCGGGGCCGTCGGCGCGAACCGCCGGCACCCCCAGCGCCGCGCTCGGCACCACGTGGTATGCCGTCCAGCTCCAGGGCGGCAAGATCGAGAGCGGGGGCGGCTGATCAGGTGGACAGCCTCGCTCCCCCTGCCAACCACCGACGGCTCCGCGGCGTCCTGTGGATGCTTCTGCCCGTGGCGGTCACGGTCGGCCTCTACTGGTACGGCCGGGTACACACCCCCGCCTACGAGAACAGCCTCTTCGGGCAGCGCGGCGACGACGCCAGAATGCTCAAAGCCCAACTCGGCTCCGCACTGCTGGGTCTGGCGCTGATTCAGCTACTTCTCGCCCTCTGGATGTACGGCCGCCTGCCCGCACTGCGAACCGCACCGCACCGGGTCAACACGACGCACCGCCTCATCGGTCTGACCGCCTTCCTCCTCTCCCTCCCCATCGCTCAGCACTGCATCACCACCTACGGCGTCCAGCTGACCGACACCCGCCTGGCGCTGCACTCGCTCACCGGCTGCTTCCTCTACGGGGCCTTTGTCGCCAAGGTCATCGTGGTCCGCCACCGCCGCTGGCCCAGTTGGGCACTCCCTGTGGCTGGAGGCACCCTCGTCACCGCGATCGCCCTGGTCTGGTACGCCGCCCCCTTCTGGTACCTGAACGGCTTCCAGGCACCCGGCCTGTGAGCAGAGCGCGAAGACGTCTCTCCCGACGGCCAACGGCGGCCCCGTCCGGACCGACAACTGCGGTGTTGGGCGACGCTCTCGCGCAGATCCCCGAAGCTCACCGGCATGGCACCGCAATTCGGGTAGCGGTGAGGTGTCCAGCGGTCTGTGTCAATCGCTGAATCGTTCGAGCGAAGCGTCCGGGTCAGGGACGGCATGTGACGTGCAGGCGAGCCGCGGCGTTGTTGGCGTACCCCCGGGGGTTCCAGACGGTCGCCGGGGACTCGGGCTGTACAGCCGCCGTGGAGTCCCAGGCACGGGCGATGATCTCGGCCTCGCCCGGGGGCAGGGTAAGCGTGGCGCGCCAGTGCTGCCACGTCCAGGGGTTCTCCGGCGGGTCCAGGTCGGCGTGGGCCCAGGTGACGCCGTGGTCGGCGGAGACATCCACGCGTTCCACGGTTCTGTCGTCCCCGGCGAAGGCGAAGCCGGCGACCTCGGTCGGCCCGGACGGCAGCTGGGCGTCCTTGCCGGGCTGCAGGATGGCGCAGTGGATGGCGATCGGGCCGAGGGTGATGCCGTCTGCCTGCCTGGCCTGGTGAGGGTCGGCTTCGGCGGGCAGGATGCTGTATTCGATCTGGAAGTAGTTGTCGGACGGCTCGGCCTGAGCGGTGATGCGCTTGAGCCACTTGACGCTGCGGGCGCCGATCCACCCGGGGACGACCACGCGCAGCGGCGCGCCGTGCGCGGTGGGCAGTGCCTGGTCGTTCATGGCCCAGGCCAGCAACACCTCGCTGGAGGTCGCCTTCGCCACCGGTATCGAGCCGCCGAAGGGCTGCGGTGGCTCGGCCTGCTGTGACACGTCGGCACCGGTGAAGGCGATGTGCGCCGCCTCCGGCTGCACTCCGGCCTCGGCCAGCACATCCGCGAGGCTTGCCCCGCTCCAGCACGCGGTGGAGATGGCTCCGGGGCCCCAGGAGACCTGGCCGGGTATGTCGCGGACCTCGATGAGGTCCGCGCGGCGGTTGCCCGCGCATTGCAGTGTTGCCACCACGCTCCGCTCGGGGAAGCGGCGCCGCAGTTCGTCCATCGACAGCTCAAGTGGGCAATCGACCAGACCGTCTACTCGCAGCCGCCAGCTCTCCGGGTCGATGCGGGGGATGGGCGCGTGGTTGCGGCTGTAGAAGCTGTCCAGGGGAGTGATCTGACTTGCGAGGGCGCCGGGAGGCGTTTCGGCGTTGTACGGCTCCGTCTCGTGTACCAGCATATTGTTCCATTTGCCCGATATGGCCATATAACTACTGTTCATCATGCCGGGCGCTTACGCCAAGCCGCTCACGAGGAACGCAGGCTGGTGGCGGATGGCTGGTTGTTCTGTCCGCAGAGGTTGGTGACAGTGGTCGCGGCTGGGTGATCTTGAATGGGTAAGGGCCTTCCGGGTCCGGCGTGGATTGCGACGTCTCCACCGGACGATCGGACGAGATCGCCGAGGTCGTCGCCTTCCTCGTCCCGCCGAAGGCCGGCTGCGTCACCGGCGCGACCGCCGCCGTCGATGGAGGGCGGAACATTCTGACGGCCCGGCCCGGACCGGCCCGTTCGGTACGACCGGACGGGTCGAGCCGCTCGCTGTGTCGAGGGGTCGCTTCCGTAGGCCGTTCGGGTGTCCGTCGACCAGGTATCAATGCGGCGTAATCGGCCTCTAGTGCGATAGTTCATGCCAGAGCGGGACGGATGGCGGGCAAGTTCGACAACTGCCCATCGCGCCTGCGTGATGGGCGACTACCGTGTGTGCGCGGCGATCAACGGTGGGCTCATGTCTTGTGAGCCTGCCGGACCGATGAACCGAGCCTGACCAGAACCGTAGGTGCCACCGCGGGAACGCCGATTCCTGGTGCGCCACGTACCGAGGACACTGATGTCTCAACTTCGCGCACCCGAAGCGCGACCGGAACGCCGAGAGGGCGGACGGCACGGCCGGCCGGGTGCCCGTTCCCACTCGGCCACGGCCAGGCCGCGCGCTGCCCAACCGTCCCCCGAGGCGCGTATCCGCCCCCAACTTCTGCGCACCGCGGTGCTGCCGGCCGTCGCCGCGGTGCTGAGCGGAGCCGCAGCGGTCATCTTCACCGTCCGCTCCACCGGAGCCCGGCCGTCCAGTGAACTGTGGATCGGGCTGGGCGGGGCCGGTGCGCTGGCCCTCGCCGCCGTGCTGGCCGCGTATCTCGCGGCCAACCGCGTCGCCACCACCGTCTTCGGCCGCTGTCTGGCGCTTCGCCGCGCCAGCGTCCACGGCCAGGCCGAACTGCAACGGGTGGTGGAACAGCTCCGCAACGGCGAGTCCGTGCCCGCGCGGCGGCCCGCGCGGCCCGTTGTTCCCGGCAGCGACGCCTTCGAACTGCTCGGGCAGGAACTCAGCCGCCAGCAGGAAGTCGCCGTGGCCGCGATCGTGCAGGCGTCCCGGCTCCCCGGCCACACCGGGGAGGACCAGAAGGTCGAAGTCTTCGTCAACCTCGCCCGCCGGCTCCAGTCGCTCGTCCACCGCGAGATCCAACTGCTCGACGAGCTGGAGCACAAGGTCGAGGACCCGGATCTGCTCAAGGGCCTCTTCCACGTCGACCACCTCGCCACCCGCATTCGCAGACACGCGGAGAATCTCGCCGTCCTCGGTGGCGCAGTCTCCAGGCGGCAGTGGAGCAATCCGGTCACCATGACCGAGGTCCTGCGCTCGGCGATCGCCGAGGTCGAGCAGTACCCACGGGTCAAACTGGTACCGCCGATCGACGGCACACTGCGCGGACACGCCGTCGCCGATGTGATCCATCTGCTGGCCGAACTGGTCGAGAACGCCACGGTGTTCTCGGCCCCGCACACCCAAGTGCTGCTGCGCGCCCAGCAGGTCACCGCCGGGCTGGCCCTGGAGGTCGAGGACCGGGGCCTCGGCATGCCGGGCAACGAGCAGAGGCGGATGAACGCCCTGCTCGCCGACCCCGACCAGGTCAACGTGGCCCATCTGCTCCAGGACGGCCGGATCGGCCTGTTCGTCGTCGCGTCACTGGCCCGGCGGCACGGCATCGCCGTCCAGCTGCAGAGCAACATCTACGGCGGTACGCAGGCCGTACTCGTCCTCCCCCAGTCCCTCCTGGGCCTGGACGGTGACGTTCCCGCCGGAGGCGACGCTACCCCGGTCCCGCCCCCCGGTCCCGTGCATCGGCCACCGGCCGAGGACGCCACCGGCGGCCACCGCAGGCCCAATCCGGACCGGGGCCTCGGTCCCGGACCCGACCGGGGCCCCGCCCCGAGTCCGCAGCCGAGCACCAACCGCCAGCCCTACGTCCCCAGCCAGCCGCTGCACCTGCATCAGCCGGCCCAGCAGACGGGACGCCAGGGCGAAGCCCCACCGCTCCCCCTGCGCGCGGAGCGCCTCGACCGCTCCGCCCCCGCCGAGGCCGGTCCCGGGAACCGGGGCACCGGCGACGCACCCGCGGCGCTTCACCCCGAGACGCTTCATCCCGAGCCCGGCGTGGTGCGCGCCACCATGGGCCGGCCCCAACTCCCGCGGCGGGCCAACCAGGAGCACCTCGTCCCACAGCTCAGGGAGGCACCGGCCCCACGCAGCGAGGACGAACAGGCCCTGCACGACCCGGGGCTCATGGCGGCCTTCCGGCGCGGCATCGAACTCGCGGAGGCCCGTGCCGAATCCGAGGCGGACACCGCCCAGGCGGCGGGCACGAGCCCGGGAACGGCGTCCGCCCCGCAGGCCCGGAAGCCCCAGGCCCCGCTCGAACCGCTGCCGGTACGCGGACTCACGGCAACCGCCGCCGCGCACACCCAGGCCCCGGCCCCGGACACGAACGCGGGCGAGACCACCGACCTCCTCGAATCGAACACCTCCAAGGAGTAGATGCACCATGTCGACCGATATGTCGTCCGGTCGGGTCTCGGACCTCGACTGGCTGCTGAGCGGACTGGTCCAGCGCGTCCCGTACACACGCAGCGCAGTCCTTCTCTCCGCCGACGGGCTGGTGAAATCCCTCCACGGTATGGACGCCGACAGCGCCGACCACATGGCCGCGCTGGCCGCCGGCCTGTACTCGCTCGGCCGCAGCGCCGGCGCGCGCTTCGGTGACAGCGGCGACGTACGCCAGGTGGTCGTCGAGCTCGACACGACGCTGCTGTTCGTCTCCACCGCGGGCTCGGGCACCTGCCTCGCCGTCCTCGCCGGCCGTGAGGCGGACGCGGCGGTGCTGGGCTACGAGATGACGATGCTGGTCAAGAGCGTCCGGCCCTACCTGATGACTCCGGCAAGACAGGCGGCCGGGGCCCCGAGCACCACGGGGCTGTGAGGGTGTCGGTTCCGCAGGACGCGCCGCTGCTCGACGACGCGGCCGGCCGGCTCATCCGCCCGTACACCGTGAGCAACGGCCGGACCCGTCCGACGGCCGTGCTCGATCTGCTCTCCCTGGTGATGGCCACGGGGACCGAGCCACAGGTCCATCTCGGTCCCGAGCACTCCGTCGCGCTGGGGCTGTGCGGCGGCCCCACCTCGGTGGCCGAGATCGCCGCCCATCTGCGGTTGCCGGCAGTCGTCACCAAGGTGCTCGTCTCCGACCTGGTGGACTGCGGAGCAGTCACCGCGCACGCGCCCGCCTTCCATGACATGCCCACCGACCGATCTCTGCTGGAGGCAGTGCTCGATGGCTTACGACGACAGCTCTGACGGCTTCGGCAGCCCAGCCGCGTACGAGAACAGCGCACGCCACGAAGGCTTCGGAAGTCTCGGAAGCCATGGAGAGCGTGGAGACCCTGGAAGCCGTGGAAGCCATGGAAGCCAGGAGAGCCATGAAGACCGCGGCTATCCGGAAGGCCTTGGCGGCTCCGGCGGTGCGTATGGCTCCGGCGGTGCGTATGGCTCCGGCGGTGCGTACGGCTCCGGCGGTGCGTACGGCTCCGATAATTCCTATGGCTCCGATAGCTCCTATGCCTCGGATGGTTCTCATGATGCCGACGGTTCCTACGGATCCGGCGGGTCCTATGACGTCGGCGGCGGCTACGACTCCGCCGGGCCCGATGCCTCAGAAGGCTTTCCCGTCGCGCTCAAGGTGCTGGTGGCAGGCGGGTTCGGCGTCGGCAAGACGACCTTCGTCGGCGCGGTCAGCGAAATCGCGCCGCTCAGCACCGAAGAGCTGCTGACCCAGGTCAGCGCCGCGACTGACAGCCTCGACGGCATCGAGTCCAAGACGTCCACCACCGTGGCGATGGACTTCGGCCGCATCACCCTCGACGAGCAGCACGTTCTCTATCTGTTCGGCACCCCCGGCCAGGAACGCTTCTGGTTCATGTGGGACGAGCTCTCCCAGGGCGCGCTGGGAGCGGTCGTGATCGCCGACACCCGCAGGCTCGCGGAGTGCTTCGCCGCCGTCGACTTCTTCGAGCGGCGCGGTATCGGTTTCATCGTCGCGGTGAATGAGTTCGACGGCGCCTACCGCTACGCCCCGGAGGAGGTACGGGCCGCACTCGATCTGGGACCGGACGTGCCGGTCGTGCTCTGCGACGCCCGGATCGCCAGCTCCGGTACCGGGGCCCTGGTCACCCTGGTTCAGCACCTGATCAACGTCACCTCCGCCCCGGCCCCGCTGACCGCCCTCGGATCCCACACGTGACCGGGCACGCCGCTGGCCGGCTGCTGCTCACGCCCGTCGACCGGGACGCCCTCGTCCGTACCCAACGGCTGCGGACCCTGGGTCTGGGGGAACGCGCCGATGCCTCGTTCGACAACTTCGACGCCTTCGCCGACCGGGTCGCCGAAGTGACCGACGTGCCCTTCTCGATGGTCAACTTCATCGACGGGAACCGGCAGTTCTTCGCCGGTCTGCACACCCCGGCCGGCACGCCCAGGGGATCCCACCTGGGCGCCACGGCCGCGGGCAGCGGCCGCGCCGGCCGCTACGTGGCCCTCGACCGCGGCTACTGCCCGCATGTCGTCGTACGGCGCAAGGCGCTCGTCCTGGAGGACGTCTGCGACTACCCGCGGTTCGCCGGGAATCCGGTGGTCGACGACATAGGCATCCGCTCCTATCTCGGCGCGCCCCTCATCGACCGCACGGGCGTCGCCCTGGGCGCCGTCTGCGCGGTCGACACCGTGCCCCGCCCATGGGGCAGGGCGGGGCTCGACACGATCAAGTCCCTGGCGCGGGAACTGGTCGGGCACATCGACCGGCGGGAGGGGAACAGCATCGGCGGCTGACCGCGGTCAGACCTCGACCGTCGTACCGTCCAGGAACGTCAGCACCACCGACTCCGATCCCGCCCGCACCCGCACCGAGTCGCGCAACGCCGCCGGATGCACGGTGTCCCGGGAGAGGGCGACCAGCGAGACATGGACGCTCCGCCCGCCCGGGTGCGGTCGGCTGCGCAGATACGGGATCGCGGAGCGCGGCCCGTACGCGTTGGACTGGACGTCACGCGCCACAGCGGCCCCTTCGGGACCACCGTCCCAGCCGTGCAGCGCGACCAGGGCGCTGCTCAGACCGTCGGCGGTACGGGCCAGCGCCCAGCCGGGACCCGACAGGGCGAACGGACTCTCCGTGTGAGCGACCGCGTGACCGCCCTCCCGCACCACCGCACCCTCGGGCGCCTCGACCCGGTGCACCCGGATCTCCCACGGGCCGTGCAGCACACTCGTCGTCTCGATCCGGTACGGATGATCGTCGCCGGGCAGCCGGGCCGCGTACCAGGAGGAGGCCACGCGGTCCTCGCAGCGCAGCGGATGGATCCGGCGGCGCAGCGACGGCGTGCCGTCCGGGGCCACGAGTGCCAGATGGCCGTCGATGGAGCGTGCCACGGCATGCGGAGCGGATTCGGGGGCCGTCGCCGTCGAGTAGGCCAACTTCGCGTAGTGCGGGTCCTCCGTGCCCTCGGACGGGTCGGCCGTCTCGTCGTACGGCGGATTGTGGTCGCTGCCGTGATTGATCAGCCGCACGATGCCGTCGTCACGGGTGCCGTGCAGCAGCCAGCCGGGGGCCGGCAGCGCGGTGTACCGGTCGGACTTCTCGATGGGCAGCGGGAGTTCGCGCGCCGTCCACACCGGATGGTCCGCCGGGAGCAGCAGCCCGAGGAAACCCTTGCTCGCCCAGTACGGCGAGGCGGGACCGGAGTACGGCTGGGTGCTCGGCAGGAACGTGTCGTACCAGCCCAGTGTCAGCAGCCCCCGCTCGTCGGGCACACCGCGCTCCGCGAAGTGCCGCATCGTGCCCGAGGCGAGCCGGCGCGTCAGCCCCGGTGCGAGCGGGGTGCAGTCGGCCAGTGCCCCCATCCACACCGGTGCGAGCGCGGCGAACCGGTACGTCAGTGAGCGGCCCTGATGGACCGGTGCCCCGTCGGAGCCGAAGAAGTGCGGATAGTCCTCCAGGAACCGGCTGAGCCGCTCCCGGTAGACCTCGGTGCGGCCGCCGTCGTCGGGGCCCGCGATCCGGGACCACAGCAGCGGGTACAGATGCATGGCCCAGCCGATGTAGTAGTCGAAGTTCCGGCCGTCCCCGTCGGTGTACCAGCCGTCGCCGACGTACCAGTCCTCGATCCTGTCCAGATTGCTCTCGATGTCGGAGCGGCTGTACGGGGCGCCGACCGAGGCGAGGAACTGCTCGGACACCACCTGGAAGAGCCGCCAGTTGTTGTCCCAGGTACGCCCGCCGACGAACCCGGAGAACCAGTCGACGACCCGCTCCTGCACCCGGGCGTCCAGCCGGTCCCAGATCCACGGCCGGGTCTCGTGCAGCGCGACCGCGACCGAGGCCGCCTCCACCATCTGCTGCGAACAGTCCGTCAGCCGCGGCCACGCCTCACCGCTGCCGGGATCCGTGCCCGCGGCCAGGCCCGCCGTGTACCGCTCGATCAGTGCGGGGTCGACCGCCCCGCCCGCGCCCGCTATCCGGCAGGCGGCGAGCAGGAACGACCGCGCGAACCCTTCGAGACCGTCCGAGACGACACCCGACCAGCTGGTGCGGCCCGGCAGCCGGTACTGCGCGAAGCCGGGTGTCGCGTACGGCACCAGTGCGTCCAGCATCCGGTCGGCCGTCGCCTCCCAGTGGGCCCGGGTCCAGCCGGTACGGGACGACAGGAGCCGGTCGGGCGGCGGCAGTTGCAGATGCGGTGTGACGGACATGGTGGTGCTGCTCCTCGGAGGGGGTGCGGAGTGTGGGTTACTGGATGAGTTCGGCTCGGTGGGTGTGGCCGCGGGAGCCGCCGACGGTGACGGTGAGGACGGGCCTTCGGCCCGGGACGAGGCTCACCGTGTCATCGGCGTCCGCGACGGACCGTACGTGGAAAGGCAGCTCGACCGAGAGCGTGGTGAGCGTCCGGCCCGGGTCGGCGACCGCGACGCTCACGCGCGCGCCGTGGCGCCGTACGAGCACCGACGCGGGGCCCGATGCGGTGATCCCGGCCGCTGTTCCGGCGCCCCAGAAGTTCACCGCGGTCAGTCCGGCCCGGCGTACCTCCACGGCCTGCGCGGTGGTGTCGTTGGCGACGATCCGGACCGGCCGGGACCGCGACCAGGCGGCGGTCGCCGCCGCCGACGCGCCGGGCAGCAGCACGTAGGCGTAGTGGGCGTCGGTGGGGGAGGAGCCGTGGTCCACCCAGAGCGTCAGATAGCGGCGGCTGACCGGATCGGCGCTGCCGCCCGTGTCCGACCCGGAGTTGATGTCCCGCCAGGTGCCGGTGCGCTGTTCACGCAGGGCGTGCAGGGTGGTCCCGCCAGGGAAAATATAGCCGCCCACGCCGTCCGTGTGCGCCCACCGGGCTCCGTCGAACTCATGGGTCCAGCCCTGGTCGACGGGCTGCCGGACGCCGTCGATCAGCAGCCGGTGCCCGCCGTCGGCGCCCAGGTTCCGGTTCTCCACGATCGTCTCGACCCGGCGGCCGTCGCTCGCCGTGATGCCGGCACCGAGCGCGATCACCGCATTGTCCAGCAGGAACCACGACTTCCTGGCCCGCAGGGTGGTGCCCTGCGCACCGATCACCTCCATCGCGGCCGCCACGTACCTGCCGTCCAGCACGGCACCGCCCGCGACGGCATTGGACGGACAGTAGGTGGACGTGCCCGCGCTCGTGCCGAGATCGGTGCGCTGCCGGGTGTCGACCGTGGTGCCGGGGAGCCGGTACGGATCGACGGTCGGCCAGAAGCCGTCGTTGTACTGCCGCAGATCGTCGCCGTCGTACAGATACGTCATGCCGTCGCCGGTGTACCAGCCGTGCAGGTTCTCGCCGTTGCCCGCCTCGTACGCCGAGATCCGCTTCGACGACAGCGACAGCGCGCAGGCCCAGCCGGGGCGGCGGTGCACGACGCGGTCCATGTCGGCGAAGACGAGACTGCCGGTCGTACGCGCCTCGGCGGGGACGGTCCTGTCGTTCAGGACGGACTTGGCCAGGGCGAGTTGGGGCAGGCTCGCGAAAGTCTCGAAGGGGGTGGTGCGGTTGCGGGTCAGCCAGCCCTTGACCAGTGCCCGCCAGCGCTTCGCGTACTCGGCGGGTGCACCGGACGCGAGGAGCAGGATCGCCGCGACGGCCGCCGCGCCGTCGCGGTGGTCACCGGCGGCTTGCCGGGAGATCGCCCGGCCGCGCACCGAGTCCATCATCAGTCCGTCGAAGATCACCGGGGTGAAGGTCCGTTCGACGGCCTCGTACACCACCGACACCTCCGGGTCGGCCACCGCCCACTCGGACCCCGCCAGCAGCGCCAGCAGGTAGGCGGTGCCGCTGAGCAGCACGACGCCGTACGTACCGGTGTAGGCGACCACATCGTGCTGGACGAACGACCCGTCCCGGTAGAAGCCGTCACCCGACGTCGCGTACCGGAAAAGGCTGTTGCGGCCCAAGTCGCGTACGTCGGAGAGCGCGTCACGGGCCGAGACCAGCTTGGCGGCGTCCCGCCCCAGCAGTCCGCGCAGCGCCACGATGACGGCCTTGTCGGTGCGGTTCGCGCCGGTCTCGGACAATCTGGGGGAGTTGGTACGGCGGTCCGCGTCCGGGCAGAACCGGTCGACGACAGCGAGATAGTCCGTCAGATCGGCTGCGGGCAGCCGGTCGCGCAGGAGGACGGCGCAGTCCATCAGCGCACGCGGGGCGCCGATTTCCCAGAACCACCAGTTGCCCGTCTCGGGCTTGGCCGGGTTGTACGCGATGTCGTGGCTGAAGCGCAGCGCGGCGACGAGGGCGTCCGCCACCTGGATGCTGCCGGTGAGGGAGGTGCCCTCGGTGGCCCAGGCGGTCGCGAGGGTGCGCAGCCGCGTGTAGCTCTGGCCGAAGTTGCCCGGGTCGGTGAGGGGCGCGAGGTCCGGCCAGAGCGCGGTGCGTCCGGCGCCGCGGTCGAGGGTGTCCCACAGACCGGTGGCCGTGGCGTCCAGTGCCGCGACCGCGGCCGTGAAGTCGGTGTCGGCGGGGTCGAACCCGCCGCCGGTGAGAAGCGTTTGGGCCCGCTGGAGCAGCGTGTCGAAGTCGGCGGTGGCCGCGGCGCCCGCCGATGCGGCCGCGACCGGACGGGCCTGCGCGCCGCCGGCCGATGTCAGGAGTGTTGTCGTGGCCGTGACAGCGGTGGCGCTGCTCGCCGCGAGGAGGGTTCTTCTGCTGAGGTTCACGGTGAACTCCCTTTCGTCGTGGTCAGTCGGTCAGCACGGACGGGTCGACGGGCGGCTTCGGCAGGTTCAGCGCGGCCGGCTCGGCCCTGGCCGTGGCATCGATGGGCAGACGCATGCGGAACTCTCCCTGCGGAAACGAGTGAGGGGCGGAAGCGTGCGGAACGGTGCTGCTCGGCGTCAGCATGTAAGCGGTTGCTATCGACCCGCAAGAGGAGTCGGGAAGTTACTGTGATTTTCTATGGCCAACTGTGGACAGGCGGGAAGTAACCGGTCACATACGGGTGGGGCGTCCCGGCCGTGGCGCAACGGAATCGCGTACCACGATGTGCGTACCGAGCCGCAGCGCACCCGTCGTCGGCTCGCGCCAGTCGTCCTCGTCGCCGCCGGTCACGGCGAGCCGTACCGCCTGGCGCCCCATCTCCTCCAGCGGCACATGGACGGTGGTCAGCCGAGGCCGCAGCTCCTGGGCCACCGGGATGTCGTCGTACCCCACCAGGGACACGTCCTTCGGTATCTGCACCCCGGCCTCCTCCAGGGCCTGCGCAGCGCCCGCCGCGACCATGTCGTTGGCGGCGAAGACCGCGGTGAAGACCGGTCCGTCCCGCAGTAGTTCCACCATCCGCCGGTATCCGAAGCTGCGGCTGAAGGCGCCGGACTGGACCAGCTCGGGGGCCGGGGCGATACCGCGCAGCCGCAGGGCTCGTTGATGCCCGGCCAGCCGGTCGCGGGTGGTGGAGAGCTTGGGCGGGCCGCCGAGATAGAGGATCCGCTCGTGCCCCTGCATCAGCAGGTGGTCGGTGATGGCGAAGGCGCCGCCCTCGTTGTCGTACTCGACCGCGACGGTCGGGGCCTGTTCGCCCAGCGGTGGCCTGCCGCACAGCACGAGTTTCGATCCGCCCGCGTCCAGCTCGCGCGCCCTGCGGGCCAGTTCGCTGGTATAGCCGCGGTCCGCGAGGGAGCCGCCGACCACGATCACCGCGTCCGCCCTGCGCTCGTGCATCAGATCGATGAACGCCAGCTCGCGCTGCGGGTCGCCCTGGGTGCAGCAGACCAGGCAGAGCCGGCCGCCCAGCGCCGCCTCCCGCTCCACGCCGCGCGCGATGTACGCGTAGAACGGGTCGATGACCTCATTGACGATGATGCCGACGGTGCGGTTGGAGACGCCGGCCAGCGCACGGGCGTGGGCGTTGACGACATAGCCGAGCTCGCGCATCGCGCACTCGACACGCTCCCGGGTCGCCTCGGCGACCGGGTAGTTGCGGTTCAGTACGCGGGAGACCGTGGCCGTGGAGACGCCCGCGCGCCGCGCGACATCGGTGACCGTCGCGCGCCGTTGTCCATCCGCGGCCGTGCTCTGCCGGCGCATCCGGCTCACCCCCTGGTGGCTGTTGTGTGACGCCGAGCCTAGTGCCCCTCCCGGCAGGCTCTGCCCCGTCGCGCCGCCCATCACGCACGCTCGCCGTGTTGGCCAAGAGCCCTGGTGGCTCGGCTACCAGGACGTCCGGCCACCTTGCGATCGCACGCACCGGACGACGCTCCTTCCGGGCAGGCACGGCCGGTCGCGGCACTGGCCTGTGCCGGGACGGGACTCATGCGATCCTCCCCAGATCGGCCCGGTGCACCGGATGGTCGAACGGTGTGCCGCGCGCGTACCGCGTCAGCTCGTCCACGGCGAGCGCCCCGAGTCGCCCCACCTCGTTGCCCTGAGCGCCCGCCAGATGCGGGCTGAGGAAGACGTTCGGGAGGTCCCACAGGGGGTGACCGTCCGGCAGCGGCTCGGGCGAGGTCACATCGAGGACGGCGTCCAGCCGGCCGCTGACCAGGTGCTCGGTCAGCGCCTCGGTGTCCACCAGAGGGCCGCGCGCCGTATTGACGAGCAGGGTGCCGGGGCGCATCAGGCCGATCCGCCGGGCATCGATGATCCCGCGGGTTTCGGGCGTGTCGGGGGCGTGGACGGTCACCACGTCGCAGGTCGCCACCAGGGTGTCCAGGTCGGTCGGGGTGACGCCGAGGAGTTCTGCCTCGGCTTCACCGACATACGGGTCGTACAGCAGGACTTCCGCATCGAGCACCCGGAGCAGCTCGATGACCCGGCGGCCGATCCGGGAGGCCCCGACGACGCCGATGGTCAGGCCGTGCGTACCGAGCCAGTGCTGGCGGTCGAGGTCGGCGGCGGTGCGGTGGGTGCGCCGGGTGCGGAAGAGCCCGGCCAGCGGAAAGACGCGTTTGGCGCCCATGATGATCGCCGCCAGGGTGAACTCGGCGACCGGCACGGCATTGGCGGCGGCGGCCGAGGAGACGACGATCCCCCGGTCGAACGCGGCCGGGGTCAGAAACGTCTTCACCGTGCCGGCCGCATGGATGACGGCACGGAGCGCGGGCGCCCGGTCCAGCAGTTCGGCGTCGACGGGTGGGCAGCCCCAGCCGGTGAGCAGGACCTCGGCGGCACTCAGCGCCGCGGCGGCTTCCGGGGAGTCGAAATCGCTGATCACGAACGGGTTGAGGAGGTCGGCCGTCTCCTCCAGACGCGCCCGCACCGGTGGCGGAAATACGTCGTCGAGCAGTCCGGGGCTCATGACCAGGACTGTGCACGGCCGTTGCGGGGGCGGTGCCGCAGCATCGCTGCCGGAATGAGCCGGTGCCTCTTCGGTGGTTCGCACCCTGCCTCCGGATAGTAATCGCGTTCTATGGGATGACCGGCACGCTAAGGAGCGCGATGGTCGACCGTCAAGCTCGCAGGCGTTCCAACTGTCCGCTTGATCTTCTTTTTTGATGATTCTTTGGGTCTGATTCGATGCGCCGGATGTCGCATCACAAGGACATTCGCCCAGATCTCTTGACGCTTGGGTTAACCGCTTACTAACTTGCGGCCTCAGAAGGCTCATATCGCGCCACCCAGCCGAACAGGAAACACCATGGCTGAAACAGCACCCCCGTTGCCGCGGGAGAAGCGGCGGCAGAAGGCTGGAATACCCTCTCCGCCCGCTGCCCAGGCCGCCGTCGCACAGCACCGGCTGACGCTCTGGCAGCGGATCAAGCGGGACCGGGTGATGCTGCTGCTCACTTTGCCCGGTCTGCTGTACTTCGTCGTCTTCCACTACGTACCGCTGCTCGGCTATGTGGTGGCGTTCCAGGACTACCAGCCGTACCTCGGCTACATGCACAGCGTCTGGGTGGGGTTCGCCAACTTCTCCGCGGCGTTCAGTGAGCCGGCCTTCTGGTCCGCGACGTTCAACACCCTGGAGATCGCCCTCGTCCAGCTGGTGTTCTTCTTCCCGATCCCGGTCGCCCTGGCCCTGTTGCTCAACAGCATCGCGAGCGACCGCGTCAGGCGGTTCGTGCAGAGCGTCGTCTACCTGCCGCACTTCATCGGCTGGGTCATCATCGTCTCGATCTTCCAGCAGATCCTGGGCGGCGCGGGCCTCCTGCCCGACGTGCTCGACGGTCTGGGGCTGCCGCGCTACGACATGATGAGCGACCCCGACGCCTTCCCGTGGCTGCTGACCCTCCAGGTGGCCTGGAAGGACGCCGGCTGGGGCACGATCATCATCCTCGCCGCGCTGCTGAACATCGACAAGCAGCAGTACGAGGCCGCCGCGATCGACGGCGCGGGCCCGCGACGCCGCCTGTGGCACGTGACCCTGCCCGGCATCGCCCCCGTACTCATTCTGCTGCTGATCCTCAATCTCGGGCAGATCCTGTCCGTCGGCTTCGAGCAGATCCTGCTCCAGCGCGACGCGGTCGGCCCGGACGCCGGCGAGGTCCTCGACACCTACGTCTACTACCACGGCATCAAGGACAACGACTGGGGCGTCGCAGCCGCCGTCGGTCTCGTCAAGGCGGTCATCGGCACCGCACTCGTCCTGGGCGCGAACAAGTTCGCCCACCGACTCGGCCACGAAGGGGTGTACCGCGGTGCTGACCGCTGAGAAGACGCGCGCCACAACGGAATCCGCCGCACCGGAGCCCCCGCCCGCTCCCGCCCGGAAGCCCGACGGCAGGCCCCCATGGATGGAACGGCCGACCCGTGTCGGGCAGATTGCCAAGGCGGTCGCCATCGTCGTGGTCGTCCTCGCCGTTGCCTACCCGCTGGTCGGCGTCATCGGCACGAGCTTCGCCTCGCAGACCGACATCATCAAGAGCTCCGGTCTCGTCCTGTGGCCGGACCACCCCACCCTGGACGCCTACCGCACCATCTTCACCGGCGGAGTCGTCACCCGGGCGCTGATCGTCTCCGTGGGCATCACCGTCCTCGGCACCCTCGCCAGCCTGCTGGTGACCGTCGGCATGGCGTACGGACTGTCCCGTCGCGACGTCACCGGCTCCCGCTTCATCCTGATGACGGCCCTCTTCACGATGCTCTTCAACGCGGGCATCATCCCGAACTTCCTGCTGGTCAAGGGGCTCGGCCTGTACGACACCTACGCGGCGCTCGTCATGCCCACCCTGGTCAGCGCCTTCAACCTGGTCGTCCTGCGGTCGTTCTTCATGAGCCTTCCGGAGGAGCTGTACGACGCCGCGAAGGTCGACGGCGCCGGAGACTTCCGCATCCTGGTGCGGATCGTCCTGCCACTGTCCAAGGCCGTTCTCGCCGTCATCAGCCTCTTCTACGCGGTGACGTACTGGAACGCGTTCTTCAACTCGCTCCTGTACCTCAACGACTCCGACAAGTGGCCGCTGCCGATGGTGCTGCGCACCTACGTCCTGCAGGGCCAGAGCCTGAACGCGGCCTCGGCCGGTGAGGTGCTCGCCCCACAGCAGGCCGTCCAGATGGCGGTCCTGGTGATCGCCGTCGTACCGATCCTCTGCGTCTACCCGTTCCTCCAGCGCTACTTCACCAAGGGCGTGCTCACAGGCGCCGTCAAGGGCTGAGCGCAGCCACAGACCCCACAGACCCCCACTCCTTCCTTCCCCTTCTCCCAAGGAGATTCAGGTGTCGAGCTCCACCCCCATCAACCGCAGAGCACTGTTCCGCATGGGAGCGGGCGTCGGTCTGGGACTGGCCGCCGCCCCGCTGCTCGCCGCCTGCGGCGACGGCGGCACGACCGCCAAGGCAGAGGCCAAGAGCGCCTCGCTGCTCCCCAACTCCGCGATCCGCAACATCGGCCTCAAGCCCGACCTGCCCGGCACCGCGGCCGGCGTTCCGCAGGGCTTCTTCCGCTACCCGGCCAAGCCGCTGCGCGCCACGAAGAACACCCCGCTCAAGGGCGCCCAGCCGATCAGCGCGACGATGGAGACCTTCTCCCCGCCGCCGCCCGCGCGCGGCAAGAACGTCGCCTGGCAGGAGATCGAGAAGCTCCTCGGCGGTCAGGTGAACATCACCGCCGTCCCCGCCGACGACTACGGCACAAAGTTCTCCACCATGGTCGCCAGCGACAGCCTGCCCGACCTCTTCATGTACCCCGAGGCCGGAGGCGTCGACAACAAGGCGGCCTTCCTCCAGGCCAAGTGCGCCGACCTGACCCCGTACCTCGCCGGGGACAAGATCAAGGACTACCCGAACCTGGCCGCGATCCCGAAGGGCGCCTGGCAGGCCGCGATCTTCGGCGGGAAGCTGTTCGGCATCCCGATCGCCCGCACCGGCACCGGCGGCGCCGGCTTCTACCGCCACGACCTGTTCGAGGAGGTCGGCGTCACCAGCCTCGACCAGATCACCGACCTCGACCGGTTCGTCGAGGTCTGCAAGGAACTGACCCGGCCGAAGAAGGACCAGTACGCGATCATCGCGGGCGCCACCACGATGCTCGCCATGTCCGCGGGCGCTCCCTACGCCTGGCGGCTGGACGAGAAGACCGGCAAGTTCACCTCCGACCTGGAGACGCCGGAGTACCGCAAGGCCGTGGAGACCGCCCGCGAGCTGTACAAGGCGGGCTGCTACTACCCGGGCACCCTTCAGATGTCCGGGGCGCAGAAGGCCCAGTACACGGACATGTTCAAGAACGGCAAGGGCGCGTACGTCTACGACGGCATGCCCACCTACCTGGCCCCCGGCGTCGGGTACATCGCCTCCATGGGAGCGATCGACAAGAAGTACGACCCGCGCCCCTTCGTCCCGATCGGCAAGGACGCCATCTCCTGGATGGACAACCTCAAGCTGGAGAACACCCACGTCAAGAAGGCGTCCGCGGAACGGGTCAAGCAGATCCTCGCGCTCGCCGACTTCGCCGCCTCGCCGTTCGGCAGCCAGGAGTACACGCTCATCAACTACGGCGTGGAGGGCAAGGACTTCACCCGCGACGACAAGGGCAACCCGGCGCTCACCAAGCAGGGCACCCAGGACGTCACCGTGCCGTGGAAGTTCATGGCCTCCGCCGTCCCCGCCATCTTCAGCGCCGACTCGGAGCAGGGCGTCCGTCACGTCCACGACGCCTTCTCGAAGCTGATCCCGATGATGGAGCCCGACCCGACGCTCCAGTACTCCTCGCCCACCTGGGACTCCAAGGGCTACGGCAGCCTCTACACCCTCAAGCAGGACGCGCTGAAGGACATCGTCGCGGGTCGCAAGCCCATGTCGGCCTACGACCAGCTCGTCAAGGACTACCTGGCCAAGGGCGGCGAGCAGGCCCGCGGCGAATTCGAGGACGCCTTCCAGAAGGGGAAGAAGTGACGACGCGACGCACAGCCCTCAGACTCGGCGGCGCGGCGGTGGCCGCGGCCGTCGCCGTACCCGCCCTCGGCTCGCCCGCCGGAGCGCAGCCGCGCCGCTTCGACCCGAAGCCGGGATCCGACGGCGTCGGCGACCCGCTGTTCCCGACCCTCGGCAACGGTGGCTACCAGGTCGTCCACTACGACCTCACCTTCGACTTCACCCCGGTCACCTACGACTTCACCGCCGTCGTGAAGATCAACGCCAAGGCGACCCAGGACCTCTCCGCCTTCAACCTGGACACCGACGGCCACACCATCGAGTCCGTCACCGTTGCCGGCCGCCCCGCCACCTGGGAGCTCTCGCCGGGCCAGAGCGGCCAGGAGCTGACCGTCACCCCTGCCCGCCCGCTCCACGACAACCAGGCCTTCACCGTCGAGATCCGCTACCGGGGCAACGGCAAGGCGCCCCGACTCGGCCTGAGCGGCTGGAAGTTCGGCACCGACGGCGGCTTCGCGTCTGCCGCCCAGTCCTCCCGCGCCGATACCTTCCTGCCGTGCAACGACACCCCGTCCGACAAGGCGACGTGGACCTTCCACATCAGCGCACCGCAGGGCTACGTCGCCACCGCCAACGGCGAGCTGCTCCACAAGACCCCACGCGCCGACGGCTCCACCGTCTGGCACTTCGCCCTCCGCGAGCGCATGGCGACCGAACTCATCGGCATCGCCGTCGTCAAGGGCACCTATCTGTACGGCACCAGCCACCGCGGACTGCCACTGCGCCACATCGTCCCGCAGGGCCAGGAGGAGAAGTACGCTCCGATCGTCGCCCGTACCGCGGACCATCTCGCGTGGTCGGAGGCGAAGTTCGGCCGCTACCCGTTCTCCGTCTACGGCCTCCACATCTACGACGGCTACACCGACGCCCTGGAGAACCAGACCCTCTCCCTGTTCTCCACCAACTGGTTCAAGCCCGACGCCAACGGCCGGCCCGGCTACGAGACCACCATGGTCCACGAGCTCGTCCACCAGTGGTTCGGCGACTCCGTCACCCCGAACGACTGGCAGCAGGCCTGGCTCAACGAGGGCCCCGCCGTGTACTACGCCGGCCTGTACGGAGACGAACGCGGCTGGTCGGTCTTCGAGGACAAGATGAAGGCCACCTACGAGAAGCTCGACGCCGTCCGCGCCACCGACGGCCCGCCCGGACTCCCGAAGGCGCTCGGCGGCACCAACATCTACGACGGCGGCGCACTCGTCCTGTACGCCCTCAGTCTTCAGATCGGGCAGCGGCAGTTCGACAGGGTCATGCATGAGTGGGTGAAGCGCTTCAAGGACTCCACGTACACCAGCGAGGCCTTCATCCGGCACACGGTCGACGTCACCGGCGACAAGTCCCTCGACCCGTTCCTGCGCGACTGGCTCTTCGGGGCCGTGAACCCGCCCATGCCCGGCCACCCCGACTGGAAGGCCTCCGCGTGAACCGCCGCAGCGTGGCACTCTCCCAGGTACTCGTCCGCCCGTAGGGCCGCTCCCCAGGGCCCTACGGCCCCACCCCCCGGACGCCGCCGGTCATCCGACCGGCGGCGTCCCAGTGCTCGCCCGCACCACCACCTCGCCCGCCACCCGCACGACCCGGGCCCGCTGCCCCGCGGACCGTTCCCGCAGCGCCAGCGCGATCACGTCCTCGCCCATCGAGGTCAGCGGCAGCGCCACCGTGGTGAGTGCCGGTGACAGTTCCCGTACCAGTGGGATGTCGTCGAAGCCCGCCAGCGAGATGTCCTCCGGCACCCGCAACCCCTCCTCCCGCAGCGCGGCGAGCGCACCGACCGCCATGACATCGGTGACCGCGAACACGCAGGTCGGCCGCGGACGGCCGCAGGCCAGCAGCCGACGGGTCGCCGCGTACCCGCCCTCGCGGGTGAACGCGCCCTCCACGACCCGGTCGAGCCCGATTCCCGCCTCCGCGAGACCTTCCCGGAAGCCCGCGAGCCGGTCGGAGACCGTGGTCAGCGCGGGCGGTCCGGTGAGCACCGCGAACGTCCGGTGCCCGAGCCGCACCAGCGTCCGGGCGAGCGCGGCCGCCCCCGCCCGGTTCTCCGGCTGTACGGTGTCCACCCGCAGGCTGCGGTGCCGGCTGACGACCGCCACCCGCCCGCCGCCCCGTACGTACGGCGCCAGTTCGGCATCCATGGCCCGCTCCCACGCCCGGTCCTGGAACCCGGAGCCGATGAGCAGGATCGCCCGGGCGCGCTGGGCCCGCAGCATCGAGACGTAGGCGATCTCCCGGGCGGGCTCCCGGAACGTGGAGGCCAGCATCACCAACAGATCCTGTTCGGCGGCGGCCCGCATCACACCACTGGACACGGCGGCGAAGTAGGGGTCGCTGACGTCATGGCAGATCACTCCCACCGTACGGTTGTTGGTGGCGTTCGCGAGTGCCTGTGCGTGCGCGTTGGGGATGTAGCCGAGCCGGTCCGCCGCCGCCCGTACCCGCTCGCGCAGATCGTCGCGGACCCTGGTCGTGCCATTGAGGGCGCGCGAGGCGGTGGCGGGGGAGACGCCGGCCTCCCGGGCCACGGCGTCGAGCGTCACATGCGCCGCCGCGCGAGGGGCGTGGCGCGGTCCGCGGTGGTGCGCTTCCGGGTGGTGCGGTGATCCCCATTCACTCAAGTCGACCCCCAAGGGCGCGGTGGTGGAAGGCGCGAAACTTGTCGACGACCTATTGACCGTGCGTGCAGGCAGTCATTAGCGTGGCCAAAACCTTATCAGAAAGCGCTTTCTGAAAGCGTCTTCTGAAAGCGCGTTCTCGTTACCGCAGGATCGTACAGCTCTCCACAACTGCCCAGGAAGTGCAGGGAGTTAACAGTGAGTCAGAGTGTGTTGGCCAAAAGCCCACCCGAAGCGGCGGGAGTCGTCCGGCGGGCCGGGCCCTCGGCGGGGGAGCGGTTCGCACGGGCGGCCGAGCAGAGCTGGCGGCCCCTCGCCCTGCTGCTGGCCTGTTTCGCCGCCTGGTGGGTGATCTCGGCGGCGGAACTGGTGAAGCCCTACCTCGTACCGTCGCCCGGGGCGACCCTCGACGTCCTCACCGGCAAGGCGGGCTATCTCTGGCAGCACACCTGGGTGACCACGTACGAGACGCTGCTCGGCTTCCTGATCGCCGTGGCCGTCGGTGTCCTCTCGGCCGTCGTCATGGTGTACTCCTCGACCGTCGAGCGCACGCTCTATCCGATCCTGCTGTTCGCCCAGGTCGTACCGAAGATCGCGATCGCGCCGCTGTTCGTCGTCTGGCTCGGCTTCGGAATCGGACCGAAGATCCTCATCGCCGTGCTCATCGCCTTCTTCCCCGTGGTGATCTCCATGGTCACCGGCCTCAAGGCGGTCGACCCGGAGATGCTCCAGCTCTCGGCGACGATGGGCGCCAAGCCCTGGCAGACCTTTCTCAAGATCCGCTTCCCGGCCTCGCTCCCGCACCTCTTCTCGGGACTCAAGGTCGCCGTCACTCTCGCGGTGACCGGCGCGGTCGTCGGCGAGTTCGTCGGCGCCAACGAGGGCCTGGGGTATGTGATCCTCCAGGCCAACGGCAACCTCGACACCCCGATGCTCTTCGCCGGGCTGCTCGTGATGTCACTCATCGGCGTCGTCCTCTTCGTCGCCGTCGAGATCGCGGAAACGCTGCTGCTCCCGTGGCACGCCAGCCGCCGGGACACCTCCGCCACCACCACGTACTGATTCCGTCCGACCGACTCCTTTTTACTTCGTCGCGGGAAGGCCCAGCCCATGTATGCGCGCAGACTCCTGATCGGTGTCGTACCTCTCGTCCTGGTGGCCACGGCCTGCGGTGGCAACGACACGTCGACCACCACGAGCGAATCGGGCAAGAAGCTCGACAAGGTCACGCTGACCCTCAACTGGTATCCGTACGGCGAACACGCGCCGTTCTACTACGGCAAGCAGCAGAAGATCTTCGAGAAGCACGGCATCGACCTGAAGATCCAGGCGGGCCAGGGCTCGCAGAAGACGGTGCAGGCCACCGCGGCGGGCCAGACCGACTTCGGCTGGGCCGACACCCCGGCGCTGCTCGCCGGTGTCGACCAGGGCGTGCAGGTGAAGAGCCTCGGAGTCTTCCTCCAGACCACCTCGGCGTCGGTGCAGTCCTTCGACGCCGCGGGCATCCGATCGCCCGCCGACCTCAAGGGGAAGACCATCGCGGGGACCGCGGGGGACGCGCTCTCCAAGACCTTCCCGATCTTCCTGAAGAAGAACGGCCTGGCCGAGTCGGACGTCAAGGTCCAGAACACCGACCCGGCGGGCAAGATCGCCGCAGTGATGTCCGGGAAGACCGACGGACTGCTCGGCTACGCCAGCGACCAGGGCCCCACCATGCAGGACAAGGCGAAGAAGCCCGTCTCGTACCTGCGCTTCTCCGAGAACGGGCTGAACTTCTACTCCAACGGTCTGCTCGCCGGCCAGAAGATCCTCTCCTCGAAGTCCGAACTCGCCGGACGCATGGTGCAGGCGGTCAGCGAGTCATGGGCGGCCGCCGAGAAGGCCCCCGGGCCAGCGGTCGCGGCGATGGACGGAGCCTCGGAGCAACTGCCGCCGGCCACGGTCCTGACCGAGCAGTTCAAGACGACCCTCACCCTGCTGCACACCACCTCGACCCAGGGCAAGGCGCCCGGCGTGAACGACGAGGCCGACTGGCAGCAGACCATCGACGTCTTCGCCGAGGCCGGCATGGTGAGCAAGCCGAAAGCCGTCGCCGAGTACTGGGACGAGAAGACGGCCCTGAAGGGATGACCATGCCGAAGCAGGACACGACACGGACCGAGGTGCCGGTCCACGCCGCCACGGCGGCAGCAGCGGTCGAACTGTCCGACGTGGCGGTCCGGTTCCGCAGCAAGAAGCGCGATGTCACCGCGTTGCGCGAGGTGTCGCTCGATGTGGCTCCCGGTGAGTTCGTGGCCATCGTCGGACCGTCCGGATGCGGCAAGTCGACCCTGCTCAAACTGGTCGCGGGACTGCTGAAGCCGTCCGCGGGCGAGGTCCGGCTCGGTGGCGAGCAGGTCAACGGGGTGCGCCACGACATCGGCTACGTGTTCCAGCGCGCCGCCCTCCTGGAGTGGCGTTCGGCGCGCCGCAACATTCTTCTCCAGGCCGAGATCCGGAAGATGCCTCCCGCGCAGGCGCGCGGCCGGGTCGACGAACTGATCCGGATGACGGGACTGGGCGGCTTCGAGGACGCGTATCCGCACGAGCTGTCCGGCGGAATGCAACAGCGCGTGGCACTGTGCCGGGCGCTGCTGCACGAACCGCCGGTGCTGTTGATGGACGAGCCGTTCGGCGCGCTCGACGCCCTCACCCGCGAGCAGATGAACATGGAGCTGAACCGCATCTGGCGGGAGACCCGCACCACCGTCCTGCTGGTCACCCACTCCATCTCGGAGGCCGTCTATCTGGCCGACCGGGTGGTGGTGATGAGCCCGCGCCCCGGCACGGTCTCCGAAATCATCGAGGTGGGACTGGGCGCGGATCGGGAGTACGGCGAGACGCTGGGCCGCCCGGAGTTCCGGGAGGCGGCCGCTCGTATCCGCGACCTGCTGGGTGCGGCCTCCGCGCACGACTGATGGTGTCGCCGGCCACCGGCAACGGAACGGCCCCGGGCTGCGGTTCACGCAACCCGGGGCCGTTCCACGCACCCGCCCGGTCAGTAGCGCAGCCGGGACGGATACGTGTAGCTCGCGAGCGCCGAGGCGAACGGATCGGCCGGTGAGTCGTGCTTCACCAGTCACTGCTTCACACCGCCCCGCCGGGCCGTGTCGGACATCGCCGGGAAGTCCAGCACCCCGAACCCCGCGCGAGGGCTCCCGCTCCGCTCGGCGACGGTGGAACGCACCGATGCGCGTCAGCCGCCGAGGAACGCACCGATGCGTTCCCGCAGCCCCCGCGGATCCAGGCCGTGGGCGGTGAGGTGCTCGTCGATCTCCCCGTACCTGCGCAGCTCGGCCCGCCCCACCCCGATGCCCAGCACACGGTGTGGCAGTTCGATGAGCGCGTCATTGGCGACGGCCGTGGACGTGCCCGCCAGGTAGGGCTCGACGATCACCACATCGGCCGCCCCACCGCCGCCGACCGCCCGCCGCAGCCCGGCCCCGTCGAACGGGCGCACCGTCGCCGCGTACAGCACGGTCACATCGAGGCCGTCGGTCGCCGCGAGGACGTTGTCGAGCATCGGTCCGACCGCGATCACCACCCCGCCCTTCCCCTCCCGCACCACGGTGAACCCGCTCCCCGCGCCGACCGGCCGCGCCCGCGCGTTCGACTGGAGCGACAGCCGTACGTACACCCGGCCGTCCTCGGCCGCAGCCTGCCGCAGCAGCTCCTCGGCCTCGTCGGGGTGGCCCGGCACATGGACCGTCCAGCCGTCGAGGGTGTCCATGAGGGCGACATCGCCCGGTGACATGTGGGTGAAGCCGCCGGCGGGCCAGTCGTACGAGCCTCCGGCGCTCACCAGCACCCCGCTCACCCCCTGATGGCCGAAGTCCAGCTTGACCTGCTCGAACGGCCGCTCCACCAGAAAGCTGGCGAAGGTGTGCACGAGGGGCCGCAGTCCGGCGAGCGCCATCCCGGCGCCCGCGCCGATCAGCAGCTGTTCCCTGATCCCCACATTGATCACCCGGTCCGGATGGGCCCGCGCGGCCCATTCGAAACCGTCCCGGCTGATCTCGGCCAGCACCAGGGCGAGGCGGGGGTCCTCGTCCAGCAGCTGCGACGTGGTCGAGATGAAGCGGTCACGCATCGTGTCCATGCGTCTCTCTCCGTTCCGTTGTCTGCGTCCGTGGGTTCAGCGCTTCGGGGCGACGTGCGCGATCACGGCGCGCGGGTGTCCGCCGTGCGGTGCGGTGAAGGCCGCGTACAAAGCCTCGTGGTCCCGTCCGTCGACGGAGTCGACCGACCAGCCGGCGGTCTCGAACCGGGCCGCGATCCCGCCGGGCCGGCCGTGCGACGCCGACGCGTTGTCGATCACCACGGTGTGCAGCTGCTCCAGACCGGCCGGGCCCGCGTAGGCGAGCGCCTCGTGATTGCTGCCCTCGTCCAGCTCGGCATCCCCGATCAGCACCCATACCCTCGGGTCGGTCAGCCCCCGCGCCCGCAGACCGAGCGCGGTCCCCACGGCCAGCGGCAGCCCGTGCCCCAGCGACCCGCTGCCGATCTCGACCCCCGGCACCAGGGTCCGGTCCGGGTGGTGCCCGAGCGGGGAGTCGTACGCCCCGAACCCCGACAGCAGCTCCTCGCCGAAGAAGCCGTGCGCGGCCAGGACCGCGTAGTACGCCATCGGCCCGTGCCCCTTGGACAGCAGGAACCGGTCGCGGTCCGGCGCGTCCACGGTGCCGGGCGTCACCCGCAGCACCCGGTCGTACAGCACCCAGAGCGCGTCCAGCGTGGAGGTCGCGGCGGGGCCGTGCTTCTCGTCCCCCGTCATCAGGCTCATCAGGCGGTTCACGTCGCGGTAGCCGCCCGTCGGCGGGGTTGTCGTGTTCGTCATGACCCCAGCGTTGAACATCAACTTTGGTCGAGGTCAAGCCACGGGAAAGGCGTTCGTGACCACTCGTCCGAGTGCGGTATTGTTCTCTTGCGCCGTTCGGCCGGGGGAAGCCCCAGGTCAGGCGGGCATCGGGACGTGGCGCAGCTTGGTAGCGCACTTGACTGGGGGTCAAGGGGTCGCAGGTTCAAATCCTGTCGTCCCGACTTGTGTTTCCGCAGGTCGCAGGCGGTATCGGAGAAATCCGGTACCGCCTTTCCGTGTTTCTTGGGGACCAGTTGGGGACCACGGGGTCCAGCGGCGCCGTCCTGCTGCCGGCTGGACGGCGAGGGTGAGGGGTGTGCGGATGGGGTTGAGGTGTGTGGTGAGGGCGTGGCCGGCGTTGGTGATCTGGGTCATGTCGGGCTGGAGGTAGCGCCGGGTGGTGAGGAGGGAGCCGTGTCCGGCGATTTTGCGGAGGACGTGGGCGGGGACGCCGGCGTCGGCGAACCAGGTGAGTCCTGTGTGGCGGAGGTCGTGGCGGCGCAGGTGTTCGTGGCCGAGTGAGGTGACCACCTCGTCCCAGTGGGTTGCGTCCCGTAGGACGGCGGTGGAGATGCGCCCGCCGCGGGGGCCGGTGAAGAGCCGCGCGTCAGGGTTGGGGCCGAAGGCGAGGATGCGTTCGGCGATCATCGGGCGGATTTCCTCGATGAGGGGGACTTGGCGGGCGCGTTTGCCTTTGGTGTTCTTGTCGGTGAGTCCGCCGGGTGCGGGGGTGGTCTGCCGGCGGACGGTCCAGATCCAGTTCTCGGTGTCGATGTCGCAGGCGCGGATGCCGGAGACCTCGCCGATGCGGGCGGCGGTCGCGGCGGCGAAGACGACGACCTCGCGCCATCCTCGGTAGTGGTCGTAGGATCGGTCGGTGAGTGCCTGGGCGAGGGCGAACTCGCCACCGCCGGAGGGTCTCGAACAGCTCGGCGGCGCGGGCTTCGAGGGACGCGATGGAGACGGGCGGCCTCTCGGGGAGGGCCTTGTCGAGCGCGGTCATGTCTGCGCAGGTGAAGTACTGGTAGGCGTCGGTGACCGTGTTCGGCACCAGCTCGGCAAGCAGCGGCTGACCGGTGGCCTCGCGGTGCAGGCGGGCGCACCACTGTGCGACGTCGGCGAAGAAGACGGCGAAGCCGGCGCCGAGGTTGTAGACCGCAGCTGGCACCGGCCGACGATCGGTGAGCTGGATGATGGTGGCGGTGACGGTCTCGATGAGATGTAGTCGCGGGCGGCGGTCAGGGAGTCGCCGAAGACCCGGATTTGTCCGGTGCGGGCGGCCTGGCGCGGGAGTTGGGACAGGATCGAGGCCATCGGGCCCTTGCCGGTCTCGTCCGGGCCGACCACGTTGGTGTAGCGCAGCCCCACCCACTCCAGGCCGGTGGCGTAGCGGGTGCGCATCTGCTGGTCGAGGGCGAGCTTGGACGTCGCGTAGGGGTTGAGCGGGCCGAAGTAGCGGCTGGTGTCTGCGTCTTCGGTGATCGGCGTGCGATGGTGAAGGGTGCCGTAGACGGAGTGCGAGGAAGCGTAGATCAGGCGGGCCGCGCCGGTGCGGCAGGCGTCGGCCAGGCGCAGCCGCCCGGCAGTGTTGGTCTCCTCCAGTTCAGGCCCGGCTGGGGCCCGGGTATCGCTGATACCGGCCTGGTGACTCTCGGGTTGCCGGTACTCGTCGAGGTCACTGCTGAGCGGCGTGATCTCCTCGACTTCATAGTCCAGCTCCGCCAGGGCTGTTCGGAGGTCCGCGAAGGTAGGCACCGGCGTGGGGCCGTGCTCGAGGCGGTGGCACTGCACGGGGAACCGGCAGCCCTGCCACGGTTCCCTCCTCGAGGGCCGCTCCCACGTGAACTCGACCAGACCGTAGTCGCGCCACATCAGGTCGCCCCGAAGGTTCTCCCCGTAGTCGCCGAGCCAGGCAGTGACTTGGTCGGGCGTAGCCTGCAGTCCAGGCCGCGGACCGTGCCCCGGGCCACCACCTGGGCAAAGAAGGCGAGTTCGCTCATCCGAGCCGCCCGTTCCGTGGCTGTGACGGGTTCCTCAGCTGCAGGCTGGCGATTCGGTCCTCGACGGTACCGGGCCAGTGCGGGTTGGGCAGGCCGTCGTGGGTCATGTGCTCCCTGCGCCACAGGCGCGGCCACAGGTCCCGTTGAAGTTCCCCCTTGATCTTGGACAGCGGTTGTTTACGCTGCGGGGGTAAATTCGTGCTGCAGCCTGGCTCGGGTTTCGAGTGGGGTGAGGTACCCGAACTCGGGGTGCTTGCGGAGCCTGGTGCGGTTGTACTCGACCTCGATGAAGCGGAAGACGTCGGCGCGGGCCGCCTCACGGCTCTCCCAGACGGCGGTGCCGATCTCCGCTTTCAGTAGACCGAAGAAGCTCTCGGCTGCGGCGTTATCGTAGCATATGCCGGTTCGTCCCATGCTCTGTCTCAGGTTCAACTCCCGCAGCTCGCGGCGGAATTCGCCACTCGTGTATTCGCTTCCGCGGTCGGTGTGCATGATGCAGCCGCCCTGAAGGTCGCCGCGGCCGGCGGCCATCCGCAGCGCGTCGGTGACCAGCTCGGCACGGTGGTGTTCGGCCATCGCGTACCCGATCACCTCGCGCGTCGCCAGGTCCATGACGGTCGCGAGATACCACCAGCCCTCGATCGTCGGCAGATAGGTGATGTCGCCGACGAGCTTCGTGCCGGACCGGGTAGCGGTGAAGTCGCGGCCAACCAGGTCCGGAGCCGGTGCGGCCTTGGTGTCCTGCTGCGTCAGGTGGCGGCGTCTGCGGCGGGTGACGCCGCGGATGTCGCGCTCGCGCATGATCCGCTCGACCTTCTTCCGGTTGATCGCATGGCCCTTGCGCCGCAGCGCGGCGTGCACGCGCGGGGCACCGTAGGCACCCCGTGAGGAGGCGTGGATCTCGCGGATCTCCTCGGTCAACTCATCCTCGGCACACTGCCGTTCGGCCGCTGCCGGCCGGGCCGCCAGCCAGGAGTAGTAGGTGGAGCGGTTGATCCCCGTGACGCGGCACAGCAAAGCCACGCTGTAGCCGTCGGGGTTGGCCTCGGCGGCCTTCTCCGCGTCGATGAAACGGCACAGAGTGCCTACTTCATCGTCTCCTTCGCGAAGAAGGCCGCTGCTTTTTTCAAGATCTCGATCGTCTGCTGCTGTTCCCGGTTCTCCCTGCGCAGCCGCTGGAGCTCTTCCTTCTCCGCCGTGGTCAGCGCGCCGGGCGCCCCCTCGCCGCGGTCGGCCTTCGCCTGCTTCACCCAGCCGCGAAGCCCCTCCGGACTCACACCGAGTTCCCGGGCGACCTCGGTGACATTCCGCCCTGACGACCGGACCAGTGCCACCGCGTCCCGCTTGAACTCCGACGTGTACCGCTTGCTCATGTTGCTCTTGCCACTCAACCTGGACTGCTTCCTCCGGGACCGATCCGTCCCAGTATCAGGCTGTCCAGTTCAGAGGGGGAACTTCACGTTCGCGAGGGTGGAGGTAGTGCGGCTGGCCGCAGGCGCAGGAGCGCTGTACCGTTCCGCAGCTGCGGCACAGGTCGATGAACCCGTGGCCGGTTGAACGGGACACCGCGGGCAGGCCGCTGCCGCAGTCCGCGCAGCCGGGCAGTGCTTCGCCATTCGCCAGGCCGATTTGGCGGCGGACGAACTCGGGCAGGGCCAGGGCAGGATGGCCGAGCGGATCGAGCTGGATGCAGCTCTGCTGCCCGTGGCGGTGCCACCACGGGCCCGGGCGTCGGGGGCCCCGCTGACCGGCATGCTTCTCGCGTCGCCGCCGCTCGGCGTACCGGGCGTCCTCGGCCAGCCGGAGCAGGCGGGCCTCGTGGAGCTCGTTCACCGCACGTTCCAGAGACTCGGGATCGGCGTCGAGGTCGCGTGGTATCGCGGCGCTGACCGTCAGGTGGTGGTACGTGGCGCGGAAGCCGTATGGGGCGTACAGAGTGAGGCAGGCCCGCAGTGCCGCGTGGCGACGCCGCATCGGAAGCGTGCAGTCAAGCACGAGCCGGCGGTGCGTCAGGAAGCTCGCCATCAGCTCAGCTTTCGCAGTGGTGCGGTGATTGCGAGCGACCGGTCGACCGCACTGACCAGTGCCTGCGCCGACTGGGGCGCGTGCTGCTCGGCCCATGCTGCGACCAGGAGGAGGAAGTCCGCGAGGTCCTGCTGGACCCCGGCGAGCAGCCGGGGGAGCTCGGTCCGGGCGACCTCGATCACGGGGCCCGGGTGCTCGCCGTTCGGGTGGAGCCGGACGGTGTCGCCGAGTTGTTCGGCCCACGGTGTCGGTTCGTGGCCGAGCCACAGCTCGCTTCCGTCGGCGATCTATAGTGCCGCGACCGGCAATGTTTGCCCGGAAGGAGCGTCGTCCAGTGCGTGCGATCGCAAGGCGGCCGGAAGTCCTTGTAGCGGAGCTACCAGGGCTTTTGGCCAACGCAGCGAGCGTGCGTGCTGGGCGGCGCGACGGGGCAAAGCTTGCCGGGAGGGGCACTAGTAGACCGTCGCAGCTAATTTTTGGGATAGAGGTGGCGCAGTTTGATGCGTGCGTCGTGCGTGGTGAACTGCCAGTCCACGTGACGTTGGTCGGTGTTGGTGGCGTTCTGCCAGGCCGAGAGTTCGGTGTTGAGGATGTCGAGGTCGCCGATCCGGCGGTCGAGACATTGCCGGGTCAGCGCGGAGAGTTCGATCTCGGCGATGTTGAGCCATGACCCGTGTTTGGGCGTGTGGTGGATCTCGAGGCGTTGGGCCAGCGCGAAGGCCTCTTCTGGTTCGAATGCCTCGTACAGTGAGGCGATGCCGTGGGTGTTGAGGTTGTCCATCACCAGCACCACGGCCTCGGCGTCGGGGTAATCCACGCTCAGCAGCTGCTTGACCTGGCCGGCCCAGTCGATCCGGGTCCGCTGGGACAGTGCCTGAACTCGACGCCACCCGCGCAGGGGTTCGACCCACACGAAGATTGAGCACGTGCCGCAGCGGATGTACTCGCTGTCCTGGCAGGCGTCGTGACCAGGGCGGGCCGGGAGCGGGTCGCGGGCATGGTCGAGGAGCTGGTAGGGCTTCTCGTCCATGCACACCACCGGACGTGCCGGGTCATATGGCCGGGCATAGACGGCCAGCACGTCTTCCATCCGGGCCGCGAACTCCGCGTTCGCTCGTGGTGGGATGGTCCAGCACTTCTTCAGGTGAGGACGCAGTTCCGTTTTTTTAAGACCCGCCCGATGGTGGAGTGGTCCAGATCGGGGATGTCCTCGACCAGCGCGACGTGCTTCTCCAGCAGCCGCAGTGACCACCGGGCATGGCCTTGGGGTGGCTGTGAGCACGCCATCGCGATCAGCCGGGCTTCGACCTCACCGGTCACTGGCGAGGGCACCGGTGGGAGGTCGCGCTTCTTCCGCGCGATCGTGGCGTGAACATCGCCACCGGTCTCGGCGAAACGCTTGGCGACCAGCCGCAACGTCTCACCGGAGACGCCGAGCCGGGCCGCGATCACCTCCTTGGGATCCGCCTCACCCGCCGAGGTATCCAGTGCAAGCAGTACCCGCGCACGCATGATCATCGAGGCCCCACGAACACCTGTCGTGGTCACCCGGACCAACTCCTCGCGATCCTGCACGGTCAACCTGACCGGCCGCTTCTTCTGCGAACCCATGACAACAGTCCTGTCTGGCAAAGGGGAAGGAATCTGCCAGACACCAACCTCCCAACCAGACACGCCATAACTAAACAGCGACACGCTACTAGCCATCCGCGCCAGTCCTCCAGTCCGCAGCAGCAACCGGGCGTCAGCGTCGTGCCGGTGCCGGTGTCCTGGACGCGGAGCCCTCCAGGGGCGACGAACCCCTCCTCGTGTAGTAGTGAGCTCAGGAAGGCGTCGGCCGGGTCGGTCAGGTGGTCTTCGACCCGGCTGGAGTTGTAGCCGGCCATGGTGGCTATTGCCGTGCCGACCTGCTCATCGCTCAGCGTGCCGTTCAGTGGGGTGAGGTGGTGCGGCGGTTGCTCGACGACCGGCCAGAGCTCGAAGCCGGGGAGCGCGCCGGTCTCCAGCACGGGGTGTATGACGATCACCGGCCCAGTGTCGCGGACACCTGTCCCGGGCGCCGCCGAATATCAGCGCCACTGGTGGTTGGCTTTGCAGGTGACAACGGAGAGCGTTTGTCGGCAGATACGGAGAGCGGCCGCTTCGTCCAGGACGCTTAAATGTTGCCGAGTTCTGAGTGGGCGTTTGATGTTGATTCGTGATGGGTATTTCGACCCGCTTTGCCGTATTCATCGCCAACGTGCACAGCCTGAAATGCTGGAAGCTCCGCATTGGCGGGAATCTTCCGCCCCATTGCTAAACTAGAAAGAATCCAGTGCCGAGAAGCGGATTAAGCGGGCACGCAGGTCGGCGCTCGGAAGGCCGTGAAGGCGCACGTAAGGTGTGAATCAGCCCGAAGATCGTTGGCCGCAGGAGCGACTTAGCACCACAATCCATCCCTAAACGCCCACTCAGGAATCGGAAGGCGGTCTTTCGTGCGTCCGGGGGCGTGGTGGTCGCAGTGTGATTGCATGCCCGGGTTGGGGCTGGTTCGCGGTGGGTGGGCAGCATCCGACAGAGTCAGTGGCCCCCTGGTGTGGCTGAGCGCTGTAGGTGGCCAGTCTGAACACTCTCATTGGCGACTATCCGCTGTCGGCGTCGCTCGCGCTGCCCTCGACCGCCACTGTCGCCGTCGAGCTCGCCCCGACACCCGCCCTCCTGTCCACCGAGCCGCCCGCGCCGCCCCAATCCGGGGCCGTGCGGGCCGCGCGGCGTTTCATGTCCGCCGTGGCTGCGGGAAAAGGGGAGCTGATCGCTGTATTCGGCGTACCTGTGATCAGCGAAACCCACCCGTTCCGTTAGCATGTTCGAGCTCACAATGATCACATTGGAATATGACAAAGCGGCTGAAAATTGATATCTACGGTAACGCGAGTGTTTTCGCGAATAGACGGCAGAACTAGGTTCGCTGCATGGCGTCAACCACGCGTCATGCTGTGGGTCGCGGTGAGTGTAGCGGCCCTCGGATTCCTCATTGCACTGGAGGTCGCCGCGCGTCGGTACGGCGAGCCGGGGCCGATCACCGACCAGGCGCGAGAGGTGATATTCGCCCCCAAATCGGGGACGGTGTTGTACGTCAGTATGGCGTTGATGATGGTGGTGCTCACCTGGCGGCAGCGGTTCATCGCGGCCGGCGCCGCGATCGGCATCGACGTCGTCTTCTGGCTCGTGCGGTGGGCGGTCGACGCCGAGATGATGTTCGGCAACGGCGCGTTGTGGGTGACTTTGGCCTGTGCCGTCATCGCTGTCACGCGCCGCACCGACCGGGACCGTGTCCTGCTGCTGAAAGGCGTCGGACTGGCCCTGCTGCTGGTGGCCGGCCGCAAGACCGGCTACACCTGGCTGCTGATCACGTCGAAGACCCGCCCGGCGGTGCTCGACCAGTACGTGGCAACCGCCGATCATGCGTTGGGTAACCCGTCGTGGCTGGTAGGGCGGATTGTCGCGGCTACCGGCACGGTCGGCGCCCACGTTCTCGACTGGGTCTACATTCAGCTCGCGGTGGCCGCGGTCGTCGTCGCGCTGTACCAGCTGCGCAACGTGGCGGTCGAGCGCCGCTTCCCGGGCCATCATCTGGTGCGTACCTTTCTGGTCATCGGCCTGCTCGGGCCGGGCATCTACATGATCTTCCCGGTGGTCGGACCGATCTTCGCCTACGGCGCGGACGGGGGGCACTGGGCGGTGGCCAACCTGTGGCCGGACACGCCGCCGCCGGTCAGTACCCCGCACCCGATGCTCTTCGACGAGGTCACCCCGCGCAATTGCATGCCCAGTCTGCACACGGCGTGGGCTACCGCGATTTTCATTCATTCCCGCAAGGGCCCGCGGGCTCTGCGATTCGCAGGCGCGTTCTGGCTGATCGCCACGCTCGGTGCAACGCTGGGCTTCGGCTACCACTACGGCGCGGACATCGTCGCCGGTGTGGTGTTCACGCTCACGATCGAGACGGCGCTGCGCTCGCTCGACCGCGGCTGGGACCGGTCGGGAATCCAGCTGGTCGTCTACGGCGCCGCGGTCTTCGCTGGGCTCTTGGCGTCGTATCGCTATCTGTCGGTGGAGATGGCCGGACATCCGTGGGTGTTCGGGCCGCTGCTCATTCTGGCGATGACCTCAGTGGTCTACGGCTACGTACGGACCACCAAGCTGTGGGACCGGAAGGCCGCGTCGGCGTATCTGCCGGAACCGCGACGCGAACCGGAGCCCGAACTGGTTTGAGTCATGTTGCAGCGGGTCGTGGGCTGAGCGCCTCCCGGGTGGGGCCGGGAGTGTGGCTGAGCGCTGTGGTTGGCCAGTCTGAGCGCTCTCGTCGGCGACTGTCCGCCGTCGGCGTCGCTCGCGCTGCCTTCGGCATCGCCACGGTCGCCGTCGATGGAGGCCCGGGCGCATGGGGCATGGGGCATGGGGCTGGTGGTGGGGACCCGTCCGGATGCTCCTGTTGCCGGCCTGTGTGAGGTCAGCGCGCGGCGGGCTCGGTCACGGCCTGTTTCCGGGCCGGGATCAGGCGGGGGACGGGGTTCAGTTGAGCTGCCCTTGCTGGCGATTCCCCGACCTTGTTCCGGCGCCCCTTCGTCATGCGGCCGGTGAAGGACTTCATCTCGAAGATGAAGTCCGCCGGCGTCCGCGTCGGGTACTGGTCGCTCGACCAGTACCCGACCTCCAGGGGCGACCGGGTCCGGGCTTGGGGACCAGTTGGGGACCACAGGGTATGCCCGGTGCCGCACAGTGTGCCTCGCCATGCACGATCTGCGTCCGTGAAATGTGTGATCCATCCGGAAAATTCCCCTGGCTCGCACTCCTGGGGGTCAAGGGGTCGCAGGTTCAAATCCTGTCGTCCCGACTCGTGAGAGTCGCAGGTCAAAGGCCGGTTTCGGAGCAATCCGAAACCGGCCTTTGATCATTCTTGGGTACCAGTTGGGGACCGGCGTGCTTGACCGGTGTCATGACGTCGACGGCCTCCGTCACCTGCCGTCACCACCGACTACGTAACAGAGCCGTTCGTTCGTCCGACAGACCACTGGTACAGGCCGGGGGCTCCACCGCATCGACGCTGCGGCGGAGCCCCCGGCAGGGCGGCTTACTACTTCTGCCAGCCGATCAGATCGGGCTGGCCGAGGTTGCCGTAGTTGCCGTAGAACTGGGCCGCGCCGAAGTTGGCGAGCCCCTTCTTGACGGCCCAGATGGTGGTGCCGTTGTGGAGCGGCATGATGCCGTAGGTCTCCATGGCCTTCATCTCGACCTCGTTGCCGGCCTTGATCTGCTCGTCCAGGGTCGGCAGGTTGGTGACGGCCTTGGTCTCCTCGTCCAGGCTCTTCGGCACCGAGCGGGAGACGTTGAGCGTCGAGTCGGAGCAGTACATCTGGCAGATGTAGAGCATGCCGTTCGGGTCGCTGGAGATGAAGCCCATCCCGAAGATGTCGAAGGAGCGCTCGGTGAACACCTTGTTGAAGTCGGCGGAGGGGTGCGCCTTGATGTCCACCTTGACGCCGATGTTCTTCATCATCTGGGCGATGGCAGTGGCACGGGCCTTGACGGTGGAGCTGTCACCGATGGTGGGGAAGGTCAGTTCCAGCTTCTTGCCGTCCTTGGCACGCACACCGTCCGAGCCGGCCTTCCAGCCGGCGGCGTCCAGGTCCTTCTTCGCCTTCTCGGCGTCGAACTTCACGAGCTTGCCGAAGGTGTCCTGGTACCCCTTCTGGAAGGGGAAGAGGGTGAAGGAGCCGGGCAGCGGCTCGGTGTACCCGAGTCCCTGGAAGGTGATCTTCGCGAGCTGAGCGCGGTCGATCCCTTCCATCACGGCCTTGCGCACCGCCAGGTCCTTCAGCTGCGGCGAGGTGCTGTTGAAGACGAGGAGGTTGTTGGAGGTGGTCGTGCCGCGGCGAAGCTCGGTCCCCTTCACCGACTTCACCTGGTTGAGCTCCTCGGCGTTGGCCGCCGAGACCCCGTCGATCTGGCCGTTCTTGAAGGCGTTGATGCTGGCGCTCGTCTCCATCTGCACGAAGGTGAACTCGTCCAGATGCGGCTTGGCGCCCCACCAGTTGGGGTTGGGCTTGTAGGAGACGGTGCCGCCCTTGGGGTCGAACTTGGAGATGGTGTACGGACCGGCACCCCACTCCGCGTGCGGCTTGCTCACGTACGCCTTGTTGAAGTCCTCGGCCTTGGCGATGTGCGGGTTGACGATCTGGTTGAAGAGGGACTTCCAGTAGACGAACGCGCCCTTGAAGGTGACGATCGCCTGCTTGTCGTCATTGCCCTTCTTCACCGAGGTGATGCTGGAGTACCCGTCCGTGGACGAGACGTTGTACTCCTTGTTCTTCCCGTTGAGCGCGGTCCAGGTGTCACGGAACGCGGTCCAGTCGATGTCCTGGCCGTCGTTCCACTTGGCCTTCGGGTTGATGGTGTACGTGACCTGGGTGTTGCCACCCACCGTCTCCTGCTTGACGTCGGTCAGGTAGTCCTGGCTGAAGGTGATGTTGCCCTTGGGGTCGTTGAAGGACAGCTGCGGCTGGTAGAACCAGGCGATCTTCGACGTGTAGAGCGACCCGTTGCCGTTCATCGGGTTGAGCTGGTCGGGGATCTCCACGATGGGAAGCGTCATCTTGCCCCCCTGCTTCAGGTTGCTCGCAGGCTGGGGGTTGTACGAAGTCAGGACGTCCTTCTCGGAGGTGGCGCCCTTGGACTTCTTCTGCCCGGAGTCGCCGGAGTCGCTGCTGCACCCGGAGAGGACGAGGGAAGAGGCGGCGGCGAGCGCCACCAGGCTCAGGGAGATCTTTCTCATAACGGCCTTGGCCTTTCTAACTTAGTTGTCGACAGACGTGGTCGTGCCCGCGAAATGGCATGCGTCGCGGTGGTCCGGGTCCCCCCTCTCGGTGAGTAGAGGAGTGACCCCGCGACACTGCTCCTTCTGCGGCTCCGACAACGTCGTGTGGAGCGGACACCTGGAGACGAACCGGCAACCGGGCCGTTCGTCGGTGGGACTGGGAAGGTCGCCCTCCAGGAGGACGCGTTCCCGGGTGCGCTCGGCCACCGGATCGGGCAGGGGGATCGCGGAGAGGAGCGCCTTGGTGTAGGGGTGCCTGGGGTTGTCGAAGACGGAGTCGGTGGCCCCGATTTCGACGATCCGGCCCAGGTACATCACCGCCACACGGTCGGAGATGTGGCACACCACCGACAGGTCGTGGGCGACGAAGAGGTAGGACAGGCCCAGCTCGGCCTTGAGGTCGTTGAGCAGGTTGATGACGCCGGCCTGCACCGAGACGTCGAGAGCCGAGACCGGCTCGTCGAGCACGAGCAGCTGGGGCTTGGTGGAGAGCGCCCGGGCGATGCCGATGCGCTGCCGCTGTCCGCCGGAGAATGCGGAGGGGAAGCGGTCACGGTGCTCGGGGTCGAGCCCCACCAGCTCCATGAGGTCCGCGACCTTGGTGCTGAGCACCTTCTTGTCGCGTTCGCCGACCGCGCGGAGCGGTTCCGCGAGGATGTCGAAGACCGTCATGCGGGGGTCCAGCGCGCCCATGGGGTCCTGGAACACCATCTGGATGTTGCGGCGGACGGCGCTGATGTCCTGCTTCCGCTTCAGGTCGGCCGTGTCCTGGCCGCAGACGGCGATGCTGCCCTGCTCGGGCGGCTTCAGCCCCATGATCTCCAGCAGGGTGGTGGTCTTCCCACACCCCGACTCGCCGACCAGCCCGAGCGTCTCTCCCTCGCGGATGTCCAGGTCGATGCCGTTGACCGCGAAGACCGTGCCCACCTTGCGCTTGAGCAGGCCGCCCCTGGTGAGCGGGAAGGTCTTCGTGACACCGGAGAGTTCCAGGACCTTCGGCCGGTCCTCACGGGGGACGTCCGCGACGCGGCTCTCCCGCTCGGCCGGGACGGGGTAGATCGGCTCACCGCCGATGGCGCCGTCACGGATCTCCGCGGCACGCCGGCAGGCCGTCGAGTGCCCCGCACCGGTGTCACTCCCGGCGATGGCCAGCAGCGGCGGCTCGGCCTCCCGGCAGGCGTCCTCGACCGCGGGGCAGCGCGCCGCGAACGGACAGGCGTCGGGAAGGTCCACCAGGAGCGGCGGAGTGCCCAGAACCGGGGTCAGCGCTTCCCTGTCGCGGTCGTCCAGGCGGGGGATCGCGCCCATCAGGCCGATGGTGTACGGCATCCGGGGCTGCGCGAAGAGCTCGTCCACCCCGGCGTGCTCGACCGGGCGACCGGCGTACATCACCATGACGTCGTCGGCGGAGCCGGCCACCACCCCGAGGTCGTGGGTGATCATGATGACCGCGGCGCCGGTCTCGCGCTGGGCCGTCTTGAGGACGTCGAGGATCTGGGCCTGCACGGTGACGTCCAGGGCGGTCGTCGGCTCGTCGGCGATGATCAGGTCGGGGTCGTTCGCGATGGCCATGGCGATCACGGCCCGCTGCCGCATGCCGCCCGAGAACTCGTGCGGGAACCCCTTGGCGCGGCGGTCCGGGTTGGGGATGCCGACCAGGTCCAGCAGCTCGACGGCCCGCTTCCAGGCGGCTGCGGACGAGATCTCCTGGTGGATCTGGAGGGACTCGACGATCTGGGCCCCGATGCTGAAGATCGGAGTGAGCGACGAGAGCGGGTCCTGGAAGATCATGCCGATCCGCTGACCGCGGACCTTGGACATCCGCCGGTCGTCCAGGTCGAGGAGGTTCTTCCCGTCGAGCATGATCTCGCCGGTGACCGAGGCGTACTCGGGAAGCAGCCCCATGACGGCCATCGACGTGACGGACTTGCCCGAACCGGATTCGCCCACGATGCCGAGGGTCTTGCCGCGGTGCAGGTCGAAGGAGACACCGCGAACGGCGTCCACCCGGCCGGCCTCCGAGGGGAAGGCGACCTTCAGGTCACGCACGGACAGCAGGGCCCGCTGGGTGCCGGGCTCGGTCGTGACAGCGCGCTGCTCGATCATGCGCGGCCTCCAGACTGCGATGTGGGGTCCAGGGCGTCGCGCAGACCGTCACCGATGAGGGCCATTGCCACGGTGAGCAGCACCACCAGTGCCGCCGGCATGTAGAACAGCCAGGGAGCGGTGGACAGCGTGTTCTGCCCGTCGGCAAGCATGGAACCCAGGGACACGTCGGGCTGCTTGACGCCGAATCCGATGAAGGAGAGTGCCGTCTCGGACTGCACGGTCGAGGCGACACCGAGGGTGAACGTCACGATCAGCAGGGACCCGATGTTCGGTACGAGGTGGCGGATGATGGTGCGGATCGGGCTGACGCCCATGAAGCGGGCCGCCATCACGTACTCGCGCTCCCGGAGGGACGTGGCCAGGGACCAGATCACCCGGGCGGTGAGCATCCAGCCGAACAACGTGAGGACCACGACCAGAACCTGCCACTCACCCCGGTAGTGCGTACCGACCAGGGCGATGATGAGGAACGAGGGCAGGATGAGCAGGAAGTGCACGAAACCGAGCATCGCCCGCTCGATCTTCCCGCCGAAGTAGGCGGCGGTGGTGCCGAACAGACCGGCGATGGCGGTGGTCAGGAGCGACACCGTCACGGCGATGATCAGCGACCTGCCGAGGCCGTGCACGAGCTGGGCGTAGACGTCGTTGCCCGCGCCGTTGGTTCCCAGGAGATGGCCCCCGACCCCGGGGGCGACGGAGAGCGCGGTGAAGTCCGCCTCCATGTGGTCCCAGTGGGTCAGATACCGGCCGAACACCGAGAAGAACACGAGCAGGACGAAGAGGATCAGACCGCCGAGCGCGGGCTTGTTGCGCGCGAAGCGCCGCATGTAGAGCCGGGAGGGGGAGAGGCGCTTGCCACCGGTTCCGGTCTTTCCCGGTTCCAGTGCTTCGGCGGTCTCGGGGCGCGCCTCTTCGGGGGCGGTTCCGGCGCCGGGCATGTTGATGGCCACGTCAGCTCACCCTGATCCTGGGGTCGAGGGCCACGACGACGAGGTCGGCCAGGATCGCGCCGATGGCCGTCATGAGGGCACCGAAGGCTGCGACAGCGACGACGCCGTGCACGTCGTTCGTGCTGATGGTCTTGGTGAAGTACTCACCCATGCCGTGCCACGCGAAGACCGTTTCCGTGATGACCGCGCCGGTGAAGAGCGCGGGCATCGCGAACGCGACCTGAGTGGCGACGGGAATGATCGAGGTCCGCAGCCCGTGCCGGTAGATGGCCTGCTTCCGCGTCAGCCCCTTGGACCGTGCGGTACGCACGTAGTCGGAGTTGATGTGGTCCAGCAGCAGAGAGCGCTGCAACAGGTGGTATCCGGCGTACGAGATGAACGTCAGCGAGATCGTGGGAAGAATCGCGTGCATCGCCCGTGACCCCAGGACCGGCCAGAACCCGACGACATCGGGGCTCTGCGCTCCGGCGACGGGCAGCAGCGTGCTGCCGAGGGACTGGTTGAGCGCGATGGCCGCGAGTACCACGCCGAGCGAGGCCACCGCGGAGGGCGTGTTGAAGGAGATCACGGAGATGCCCTGCCACACCCGGTCGCCGGCCTTGTACTGGCGCGACGCGGTGTAGACGCCCAGCCCGACACCGATGATGATGGACAGGATCGTCGAGGCCAGGACGAGTTGGCCGCTGACGAAGATCCGGTAGGAGACCTGGTCGTTGACGCTGCCCCCGGTTGGCGACTGGCCCCAGTCGAAATGAGTCACGATCTGAGTGATCCAGTGCCACCACCGATCCATGATCGGTTTGTCTGGATTGAGATTGTAAAGCGCCAGCGACTGGTTGATCTGGGCTGGAGTTCGAGGCGGTCGCAACGCGGTGTAGTTCGACGCAGGTTTGAGGAATGCGTTAGCGAGGAAGTACGTGAGGTTGGTCGCGATGGCGATCATCAAAATCCAGCCGACTGCTTTGCGGGCGATGTAACGCAGCACTGTTAGCCGGCCTTTCGTGATATGGGGCGTATCGGCCCGCAAGTCCGGTGAGTGACCGGACGCTTGGCCGCGTTGACCGGGCACCGGGTCGCGAGCGCTCGGACAGGACGTGCGGATCCTCGGGGGATCAGAAAATGATTTGTGTGAAACCGTTCCGGTGTACGAGCCTGAGGTGTGCTGACGGAGCTGCACAGGCGGGCGAAGGTGGAGTGAGCAGTGCGCCGGGCATGGAGCGACAACCTCGCGTGGGGGTAAGCCAATTCAAGGCGACCGCATGGTTCAGCAGCGCCGCTGCTGACGATTTCAACTGCCCGTGTGGCACGTCAAGGCTGGTCAGGTCGCGATCCGATTAAGCTGAAGCCGCATATCGGTCATTCTTCGCGAAAGTTTTCAACGCCGTGGTGGACGCGCGGTGAACGATGGAGCTCTGGAGGCTCCAAAAGATGCAAAACCAACCTATCGCGCGCATTCGCCGCTTTGTGTTTGATCCAGGACCAGGGTTTCTTCTGTGAACTGTCGTTCTGGGGGCGCTGTTGGTGGTCTTCGGTGTGACGACGGAGCGTGCCGTGCAGGTGTGGGTGGGTAGTTCGACGACTTCTCCGCCAGTCTGGCGGGGGTGTTCGGGCGGGTCGAGCCGCGTCGGGTGGCGATGGCCCACATCAAGGCGTTGATCGCTCCGGTGGAGCGGAAAAGGGGATGGCAGATCGCGGAGCACGCCGCGCATGTCACGCTGGACCGGGTGCAATGGTCCCTGGCCCGCTCCGTGCGGCGTGCGGACCATCCTCATGACCGTGTAGGGAAGTTCGTCGTTGCCCACCTCGGACGGGCGGACTGGTCCTGGACGAGACCGCCTTCCTCAAGAAGGGCGTGAAATCGGCCGGGATGGCAAGGCGGTACGTCGGCAGCACCGGGCAGACCGAGAACTGTCAGGTCGCGGTGTTCTGCGCCTGAGCTACCGACACCGACCGGTGTAACGAAGCGAGGATCCCCAGGCTCCGGGCCGGCGAGCTGAACACCAAGGCCGAAATCGGTCGCGGATGGACGAGCGGGCCCGCCGCGCCTCGGTGCCCTTCGAACGGGTCGCCGCGGACAGCGCCTACGGCCAGGACCGCAAACTCCGCGCCGCACTCGAACGCCGCGGCATCCCCTACGTCATGGCCGTCCCGGCCACGGGGCAACCCCATCGAGCGCGCCTGGCGGGACGCCCACGCCGGCAGCGTGCACGTGGCCAACGACGTCGAACGGGCGCTGGCGATGTACGGATGCGGCGCATTCGGGCTCACCGTCGAGGACAACCTGGTCTGAGCGGGCCGGGGCCGCTGCCGGTGTCCGGCAGCGGCTCCGTATCGCGTCACGGCGTGACGGAAGGTCGGCTCACGGCATACGGGAAGTCCGGTCACGGCGAGACGGAAGGCCCGGTCACGGCATACGGGAGGTCCGGTCACGGCGATACGGAAATGAGAAACGGCCGCGCGGCCGTTTCCGTGCGGGCCCGCTGGGGCCCGCACACAGACCTCAATCGGCCCGTCCGCCCGGCCTCACCCCGTCCCGCCGGACTTCGCGGCGAGATAGCGGGAAGGGAACTCGCCCCCGCCGTGCACCGCCAGGTCGGCGCCGTTGACGTAGGAGGCGAGGCCACCGGCGAGATACAGACAGGCGCCCGCGACATCCTCCGGGACGGCCATCCGCTCCATCGGGACGACCCGCGCCACCGCGGCCCCGCCGTCCTCGCCGTAGACGGCCGCGGCGCTCTCGGTGCGGATCAGACCGGTGGTGATGTGGTTGACCCGGACCTTCGGCGCCCACTCCAGGGCCAGTGCCCTGGTCAGGGTGAGCAGACCGGCCTTGGCGGCCGAGTAGGCGGCCGTGCCGGGCTGCGGGTCGTGGGCGGAGACACTTCCGATGTTGATGACCGAGCCACCACCGCTCTGGGTCCGCATGACCCGGTTGGCGGCCTGCGCCACGTAGAACGGCGCCAGCAGGTTGAGGGCGACGATCTTCTCGACGAACCGCGGGGAGACCGTGGCCGCTTCGGCGTCGGGGGAGCCGCCCGCGTTGTTCACGAGGACGTCCAGCCGGCCGAAGCGGTCCACGGCGCCGTCGACGAGCCGCGCCGCCGCCGCGGGGTCGCGGACATCGGCCGGGAGGAACACGGCGTGCCGGCCGTTCGCACCGGGCAGCGCCCCTGGTTCGTTGCGGCCGCAGACGACGACATCCGCGCCCGCGCCGAGAAACGCCTCGGCGATCGCCGCACCGATGCCCCTGGTGCCCCCGGTGACCACCACGACTCGTCCGGTGAAGTCCATCGGGTTGTCGCTGTCCATGCTTCCGCCTTCTGTCAGGCTCCGGTAGGGCGTACTGGAATCCGTGGGTGGAACCACGGACCCGGGTGACTGGGCTGCCGTCCGGCCGGTCACGCCGCGGTCAGCCCCAGGCCGGTGGCGAGCCGGCCCCGGTGCCACGACGGCGGGCCGAAGAGCCGGCCGGAGCCGTGCGCGCGTTTGAAGAAGCGGTGGGCGGTGTGTTCCCAGGTGATGCCGATACCACCGTGCAGCTGGATCATCTCGCCCGCCACCGCGGAGAACGCCTCCGAGCAGGCGGACTTGGCGACGGCCGCGGACCGGCTCAGCTCCGGTGAGCCCTCGACGGCCGCGAGGGCCGCACCGAGGGCGGCCGAGCGCGCCGACTCCACCAGCACGTACGCGTCCGCGAGCCGGTGCTTCACCGCCTGGAAGGAGCCGATGGGCCGGCCGAACTGGACGCGGTCCTTGGCGTACGCGACCGTGAGTTCGAGACAGCGTTCGGCCGCGCCGACCTGCTCGGCGGCGAGCGCCGCGCACGCCAGGTCCAGTACGTGCCGCAGCACCCGGTCGCCCTCGCCGTCGGCGCCGATGAGCCGTCCCTCGGCACCGTCGAGGACCACGCGCGCCTGTGACCGCGTCAGGTCCATCGTCACCACCGCTTCGCGACGTACTCCCACACCGTCCGGGGCCACCTCGAAGAGCGAGACTCCGGCCGCCGTGCGGGCCGCCACGAGCAGCACATCTGCCTCGGTGCCGTCCAGCACGTGCTCCTTGGTCCCGGTGATCCGCCAGGCACCGCCTCCGGGCCCGGCGACGGCCTCGGCCCGGATCGCCGCCGTGTCCCAGGAACCCTGCTCGGCCCACGCCAGCGTCCCCACCGTGCGGCCTTCGGCGAGCCGCGGCAGCAACCGGGCGCAGGCCGCCCCGTCACCGGAGGCGAGCAGCGCCTGCACCGCGAGCACCGCGGAGCCGAGACAGGGGACCGGGCTCAGCTCCCGCCCCAATTCCTCCATCACCACGTGGACTTCCGCCGCTCCGCAGCCCGCGCCGCCGTACTCCTCGGGGACGGCGAGCCCCGCGACGCCGATCTGCCCGGTCAGCGGTCGCCAGGCCGCCGCGCCCTCATGGCGTGCCAGCAACGACCTGACGGCGGAACGCAGTTCCTCCTGTTCCTCCGTCAGTCTCATACATCTGCTCCCTGGAGAACGCGGGCCCGGCATGCCGCGGGAGTGCCCCAGGCGTCGCGCAGGGGACGGGCCTTGCGGATCCACAACGACAGGTCGAGTTCGTCGGTGTAGCCGAGGGCGCCGTGCAGTTGCAGGGCCGTGCGGGACGCGGCGTACGCGGCCTCGCCCGCCGTGACCTTGGCCGCAGCTGTCTCGCGGGCCGACGCCCGGCCCGAGGCCAGGGCGAGGGCGGCGGAGTGGACCAGCGGCTGGGCGAATTCGAGGGCGAGGAGGGTGTCCGCCAGGCGGTGCTTCACCGCCTGGAAGGAACCGATGGCCACCCCGAACTGGGTGCGCTGCTGGACGTATTCGACCGTACGTGCCAGCAGGGCGCGGCCCAGCCCGAGGGCCTGGGCGGCGGTGGCCAGCGCCGCGACGTCGGCTGCGTACGCGGCCGCGGCGACCACCTCGGGCCCCCGCGCCAGCACGGTTCCCCCCACCGGCCGGGCCGGCCGCCGGGCCGGGTCGGCGGACGGCTGGACGGGTCCCGCCGACGCCGCCAGGCGCAGGGTGTCACCGTCCACGACGAAGACGGCGTCGGCGGCGTCGGCGTCCAGGGCGTAGGGGCTGTCGGGGGAGAGCAGGCAGAGTGAGGCGACCGTCTTGCCGGAGGCGATGACGGGCAGCCAGTCGGCGGCAGCGGCCTCGTCGCCGAGCCGGTCCAGGAGCGCGGCGGCTGCGACCGTCTCGACCAGCGGTCCGGGGACGGCGTACCGGCCCAGTTCCGTGAAGGCGACGGCCAGTTCGAGCGGGAGCGGCCCGAGTCCGTCGTGCTGCTCCGGTACGGCGAGGGCGAAGACCCCGGCCTGCGCGAGCCGGTCCCACAGGGCGCGCCCGGGGCCGTGGTCGCCGGACGCCCAGGCCCGTACGGCACCCGTGGTGTCGTACGAGCCGAGCATGCCGTCCAGGGTGCGGGCGAACTCCCGCTGTTCGTCGTCCAGGAGGAACCGCATCACCGGCGTCCCTTCGGCAGGCCGAGCAGCCGCTCGGCGATGATGTCGCGCTGGATCTCGTTCGTGCCGGCGTAGATCGGCCCGGCGAGGGAGAAGGTGTAGCCCTCGGCCCAACTGCCGTGTCCGGGCGCCTCCTCGGCGCCGTCGGCCAGCTCGCCGTACGGACCGAGGAGGTCCAGGGCGGTCTCGTGCAGGGCGATGTCGAGCTCGGACCAGAAGATCTTGTTGAGGCTGGACTCGGCGCCGATCGATCCCGCCCGTCGCCCACCACCACCCTTGCTCGACGGCCCTGCGGGCCCGCCCCCCTCTGCGGCCAGGCGCGAGGCGCTCGCGTAGGTGAACAGCTGGTAGGCGCGGGCACCGATCACCGCATCGGCGACCCGGTCGCGCAGAGCCGTGTCGGCCGGGTCGGCACGCTCTCGCCACAGCGCGGTCAGGCGGTCGGCGGCCGCGGTGAAGCGGCCGGGGCTGCGCAGGGTCAGGCCGCGCTCGTTGCCCGCGGTGCTCATTGCCACCCGCCAGCCCTGCCCGGGCTCGCCGATGACGTCCTCGTCGGGCACGAACACCTCGTCGAGGAAGAGTTCGGCGAAGGCGGGCTTGCCGTCGAGCCGGCCGATGGGGCGTACGGTCACACCGTCGGCGTCCAGCGGGAACATCAGATACGTCAGGCCCTGGTGCGGCCTGCCGGCGTCCGGGTCGCTGCGGAAGAGGCCGAAGGCCCGGTCGGCGAAGGCGGCCCGCGAGGACCAGGTCTTCTGGCCGCCCAGCAGCCAGCCGCCGTCGGTGCGCACGGCCGTCGAGCTCAGCGAGGCGAGGTCGGAGCCGGACTCCGGCTCCGACCAGGCCTGGGCCCAGATGACCTCGCCGCTCGCCATGCGGGGCAGGATGCGGGAGCGCTGCTCCTGCGTACCGTGCTCGAAGAGGGTGGGGGCGAGCAGGTTGATGCCGTTCTGGCTGACCCGGCCGGGCGCGCCGGCCGCGTAGTACTCCTCCTCGAAGATCAGCCATCGAAGGATCGAACTGCCGCGTCCGCCGTACTCCTCGGGCCAGGAGACCACCGACCAGCGGTCCGTGAAGAGGGTGCGTTCCCACTGCCGGTGGGCGGTGAAGCCCTCGGCGGTCTCCAGGGAGGGCAGCGGGGTGCCGGGGACGTGCGCGGCGAGCCAGTCCCTGGCCTCGGCGCGGAAGGCGTCCTCCTGCTCGGTGAAGTCGAGGTCCATCAGGATCCCGCCTCCTTCATCGCGCGGATGTCCATGCCGCCCAGCGCGTCGGGGGCGGTCTCGGCGTTGTGCGCGTGTGCGAGGTGGTGCAGCCCGAAGACCGAGTCCATGCCGGTGTGCAGACCCTGCAGGTCCTCGGCCTGGTTGACCGCGCGTTTGGTCAGGGCGAGCCCCATGCGCGGCATATCGGCGATCCGGGTCGCCAACTCCGTGACCCGTTCGGTCAGTTCGGCGCGCGGGACGACACGGTTGACCATGCCGACCTCGTACGCCCGCTGGGCGCTCATCCGGTCGCCGGTGTACAGGAACTCCTTGGCGATGCGCGGCGGCATCACCCAGGGGTGCGCGAAGTACTCCACGCCCGGGATGCCCATGCGGACCACCGGGTCGGCGAAGAACGCGTCGTCGGAGGCGATGATCAGGTCGCAGACCCAGGCGAGCATCAGCCCGCCCGCGACGCAGGCACCCTGCACCGAGGCGATGACGGGCTTGGGCAGTTCGCGCCAGCGGCGGCACATGCCCAGGTAGACCTCGGACTCGCGGGCGAAGCGGCCCTCCGCTCCGGCCTTGTCCGAGTGGTCCCACCACAGTCCGGCCTTGCGGTCGAACGGCAGGTGGGCGTCCCGTTCCGGCGTGCCGATGTCGTGGCCCGCGGAGAAGTGCTTCCCCGCTCCGGCCAGGACGACGACCTTGACCTCGGCGTCGTCGGCGGCGCGGTAGAAGGCCCGGTCCAGGGCGTAGGTCATCGCGGAGTTCTGGGCGTTGCGGTAGTCGGGCCGGTTCATGGTGACGGTCGCGACCGGGCCTTGCCTCTCATAGCGCACCGGTTCGTCGTGGGCAGTGGTCATCGAGCCCCCTCCTTCCCTAACAAGTGTTTGGTAGACTACCGTACGGCCATGAGCAGCGTCGAGGAGTTCCGTACCGAGTTCCGTAACTGGCTGGCCGCCCACCTCACGGGAGAGTTCGCGAGTCTGCGTGGCCGCGGCGGCCCGGGCCGGGAGCACGAGGCATTCGCCGAACGGCTCGGCTGGGAACGGCACATGGCGGCCGAGGGCTGGACCTGCGTGGGCTGGCCGAAGGAGCACGGCGGCCGGGGCGCGACCCTGGAGCAACAGGTCGCCTTCCACGAGGAGTACGCCCTGGCCGACGCCCCGGCCCGGGTGGGCCACATCGGGGAACAACTGCTCGGCCCCACCCTCATCGCCTTCGGCACGCCCCAGCAGCAGGAGCGGTTCCTGCCACCGATCGTGGCGGCCCGGGAGCTGTGGTGCCAGGGCTACAGCGAGCCGGACGCCGGTTCCGACCTGGCGAACGTACGCACCCGCGCCGAGCGGGATGAGGGAGGCACCTCCCGCTCGAACGGAGCCGGGAGCGGGGGAGATTGGGTCGTCACCGGGCAGAAGATCTGGACCTCGCTGGCCCACGAGTCCGACTGGTGCTTCGTAGTCGCCCGCACCGAAGCCGGATCGACCCGCCACCAGGGCCTGTCCTACCTCCTGGTGCCGCTGGACCAGCCCGGCGTCGAGATCCGGCCGATCAACCAGCTGACCGGCACCTCGGAGTTCAACGAGGTGTTCTTCGACGGCGCGCGCACCCGCGCCGGACACGTCGTCGGCGCCCCCGGGGAGGGCTGGAAGGTGGCCATGGCCACCCTCGGCTTCGAGCGCGGGGTCTCCACCCTCGGCCAGCAGGTCGGCTTCCGCCGCGAACTGGAGTCCCTCATCGAACTGGCCCGGCACAACGGCGCCGCCGACGACCCGCTGATCCGCGACCGGCTCGCCCGCGCCTGGGTCGGCCTGGAGACCATCCGCTGCAACGCCCTGCGGATGCTCGACCAGGTCGCCGCGGGCGCCCCCGGCCCCGAGGCCTCCATCGGCAAGATCTTCTGGGCGACCTGGCACCGGGAGCTCGGCGAGCTCGCCATGGACGTCTGCGGCGCCGACGGAATGCTGGCCGCCGGGCCGCCGTACGACCTCACCGACTGGCAGCGGCTGTTCCTCTTCTCCCGCTCCGACACCATCTACGCCGGCTCCAACGAGATCCAGCGCAACATCATCGCCGAGCGCGTCCTCGGCCTGCCCAAGGAGGCCCGCCCATGACCACACCGCCGCCCTACGTGTCCGGCCACGCCCTGCTCGACGGCCGCACCGCCGTGATCACCGCCGCCGCCGGTGCGGGCATCGGCGGGGCCACCGCCCGCCGATTCCTGGAGGAGGGCGCCCGGATCGTGATCGGCGACGCCCACGCACGCCGGCTGAAGGAGAGCGCCGAAGCGCTCGCCGAGGAGTTCGGCGCCGACCGGGTCGCCGCACTCCCGTGCGACGTCACCGACGAACAGCAGGTCGCGGCCCTCTTCGACCTCGCTCAGGCGCAGCACGGCCACCTCGACATCGTCGTCAACAACGCCGGACTCGGCGGCACCGCCGACCTGGTCGAGATGACCGACGAGCAGTGGTCCGCGGTTCTCGACGTCACCCTGAACGGCACCTTCCGCTGCACCCGCGCCGCGCTGCGGCGCATGAAGGAGCGGGAGCGCGGGGGCATCGTCGTCAACAACGCCTCGGTGATCGGCTGGCGCGCCCAGCGCGGCCAGGCGCACTACGCCGCCGCCAAGGCCGGCGTGATGGCGCTCACCCGCTGCGCGGCCGTCGAGGCCGCCGAGTACGGCGTGCGCGTCAACGCCGTCGCGCCGAGCCTCGCGATGCACCCGCACCTGGCGAAGGTGACCACCCCCGAACTGCTGGCCGAGCTCACCGAGCGCGAGGCGTTCGGCCGGTACGCCGAGCCCTGGGAGGTCGCCAACGTGATCGTCTTCCTGGCCAGTGGCTACTCCTCGTACATGACGGGCGAGACGGTCTCGGTCAGCAGCCAGCGGGCGTGACGAGTGATGACCGGATACCGAAGCGCAGCGCGCCGGGCAAAGGCGAGAAGACCCCGATGAGCCCGTCCCCCGAGCGGCACAGCGAACTCCTGGCCACCGCCGCGGAGGTGTTCGCCGCACAGGGATACAACGCCACCACCGTCCGCAAGATCGCCGACGCCGCCGGAATGCTCGCGGGAAGCCTCTACTACCACTTCGACTCCAAGGAGTCGATGCTCGACGAGATCCTCTCCACCTTCCTGGACGAGTTGTGGGCCGGGTACGACGCCGTACTCGCCGCCGGACTCGGCCCGCGGGAGACCATCGAGGCCCTCGTCACCGAATCCTTCCGGGAGATCGACCGGCACCGCGCCGCGGTCGACATCTACCAGAAGGAGTCCAAGCACCTCTCCTCCCAGCCCCGGTTCCACTATCTCGCCGACTCGCAGGTGAAATTCGAGAAGGCGTGGCTGGCAACCCTTGAACGCGGCGTCGCCGCCGAGATCTTCCGCGCCGACCTGGACATCCGGCTCACCTACCGCTTCGTGCGCGACACCGTCTGGGTCGCCGCGTCGTGGTACCGGCCGGGCGGACAGCACAGCCCCGAGGAGATCGCCCGCCAGTACCTGTCCATGGTGCTGGAGGGCATCGCCCTGCGGGACTGACATGTCACTCTGAATACAGAGAAGGAGCAGTCATGGCCGAGGCCTATATCGTCGAAGCAGTCCGCACCCCGGTAGGCAGGCGCAACGGCGGGCTCGCCGCCGCGCACCCGGCCGACCTGGGAGCACATGTGCTCACCGCGCTCGTGGAGCGCACGGGCATCGACCCGGCGGCCGTCGAGGACGTCGTCTTCGGCTGCCTGGACACCGTCGGCCCGCAGGCCGGGGACATCGCCCGCACCTGCTGGCTGGCCGCCGGGCTGCCGGAGGAAGTGCCGGGCGTCACCGTGGACCGGCAGTGCGGTTCCTCCCAGCAGGCCGTGCACTTCGCGGCCCAGGGGGTGCTCTCCGGCACCCAGGACCTGGTCGTCGCGGGCGGCACCCAGAACATGTCGCAGATCCCGATCGCCTTCGCCGGCCGCCAGGCGGCCGAACCGCTCGGACTCACCGAGGGGCCGTACGCCGGCTCCGCGGGCTGGCGGGCGCGCTACGGCGACCAGCCGGTCAACCAATTCCACGGCGCCGAGCTGATCGCCGAGAAGTGGGGCATCACCCGGGAGCAGATGGAGGAGTTCGCGCTGCGCTCGCACCAGCGGGCGATCCGGGCCATCGACGAGGGCCGTTTCGACCGGGAGACCGTCGCCTACGGTGACGTGACGTGCGACGAGGGCCCGCGCCGGGACACCTCGCTGGAGAAGATGGCAGGCCTGAAGCCGCTGGTCGAGGGCGGCCGGCTGACCGCCGCCGTCTCCTCGCAGGTCTCGGACGGCGCCGCCGCGATGCTCATCGCCTCCGAACGGGCCGTCCGCGAGCACGGCCTGACCCCGCGGGCCCGCATCCACCACCTCTCGGTGCGTGGCGAGGACCCGATCCGGATGCTGTCCGCGCCGATCCCGGCGACGGCGTACGCGCTGAAGAAGACCGGGCTCTGCCTCGACGACATCGACCTGGTCGAGATCAACGAGGCGTTCGCCTCGGTCGTCCTGGCCTGGCTGAAGGAGACCGGAGCCGACCCGGAGAAGGTCAATGTCAACGGCGGTGCCATCGCCCTCGGCCACCCCCTGGGCGCCACCGGCACGAAGCTGATGACCACACTGCTGCACGAACTCGACCGCACCGGCGGCCGGTACGGCCTGCAGACCATGTGCGAGGGCGGCGGCCAGGCCAACGTCACCATCATCGAGCGCCTCTGACGCATCGCCGGGTAACGACCTCGCCCAGGGGTCCGGCGTACCGAAGCGCGAGTGCCCGCGGGCGTCAAGGCCGCGGGCACTCGCGCTTCGGTACGCGCGCCTCAGCGCGCCAGGGGAAGGGGCAGGGCACGGAGCGTGGCGTCCGCCTCCGCCATGACGCGGTCGACGAGTTCGGCGCACGACGGCAGATCGTCGATCAGCCCCGCGACCTGACCGGACGCCATCACCCCGAGATCGGTGCGCCCTTCGACCATCGAGGCCTTGAGCAGCATCGGGGTGTTGGCGGCCAGCAGGACCTGGCTCCACGTCAGTTCCTTGCCGTGCTTCATCGCCAGGCCGTCGCGGATCATCCGCGCCCAGCCCAGGCCCGATTCCTTCTTGAAGGCCGCGGCGTGCCGGACCGCCCGGAGCAGCGAGGCGGACCGGCCCGAGCGCTCCAGCGCGTCCACCAGCTCGGTGCGCAGTATCCGGTGCGGGAGGCCGTCCACGGCGGTGGTGACGGTCACGTCCGTCACCGCTGCGGCCAGGTACTTCGCCTTGACCGCCGCGGGGACGGTGCTGTCGGAGGTGAGCAGGAAGCGGGTGCCCATGGCGATCCCGGCCGCGCCGTAGGACAGCGCGGCGACCAGACCGCGACCGTCGTGGAAGCCGCCCGCCGCGATGACCGGGATGTCCACCGCGTCGACGACCTGGGGGAGCAGGACGGTGGTCGCGACGTTCCCGGTGTGGCCGCCCCCCTCGCCGCCCTGTACCACCACCGCGTCGGCGCCCCACGCGGCGACCTTCTCCGCATGCCTTCTGGCACCGACGGACGGGATGACCACCACCCCGGCGTCCTTCAGTCGCGCGATCAGCTCACGGGAGGGCGCCAGCGCGAACGAGGCGACCTTGACGCCCTCGTCGATGATGATCCGTACCCGCTCGGCCGCGTCCCCCGCGTCCGCCCGCAGATTGACGCCGAACGGCGCGTCCGTACGGGAGGTGACCTCACGGACGGCGGAGCGGAGCTGCTCGACGGTCATCGTTGCGGAGGCGAGGATGCCGAGCGCGCCCGCGTCGGCGGCCGCCGTGACCAGACGGGGGCCCGCCACCCACCCCATGCCGGTCTGCACGATGGGGTGGCGGACCCCGACCAGCTCGGTGAGGGGGGTGGCGATCGTGACGCCGCTCATGCGGGGACCTCGCTCTCGCGCAGGCCCTTCGGGTCGATGACCTCGCGGATCAGCCGCAGCTCCTCGGCGGTGGGCTCGCGGGTGTACGGCACCTCGTCGGGGATCGGGAGCGCGAACCCGGTGGCCTCGGCGACCTCTTCGGCCGTGACGCCGGGGTGCAGGGAGCGCAGCCGCATCGTACGGTCCGGGGTCTCGAAGTCGAAGACGCCGAGGTTGCTGATGACGTCCGGGATGCGGTGGTACCGGGCCGCGGCGGGACCGGCCGCCGCGGCGCGGTCGTAGCCGACGCCGCAGACCATGTCGACCCGCTCGACGAACACCCGCGCCGAGTGCCTGGGGATCCAGTAACTCGTCGGGTTGTTCAGCGTGTTGAGCGGGGCGCCGCGCACCCCCAGCAGCTGCCGCTTGGGGGCGGCCCAGTCGCCGATGCAGGAGATGTTCTGATTGCCGTGGCGGTCGATCTGGGTGGCGCCCATCATCACGTGCCGCCGTCCCGTGGCGGTCATGGACAGATGCTGACGATACGGCAGCCACCCCTCCACCACCTGGGACTTCGTACCGACCGCCGGCACGTCGCCGATGAGCAGGGCCTCGCCGTCGGTCAGCAGCAGATCGGGGGAGAAGGTGAGCTTCGCCAGCCGGGCCCCGATCGTGGGGACGGTACCCATCGGGCCGGCCAGGACCTCGCCCGCGCCCCGCCATGCCTCGGCGCAGGCCACCACGCAGTATTCGGCCCGCGTCGCCGTCGTCGTCCCGGTGCTGCCGCTCATTTTTCCTCCTCGTGGAACGCCGCCACCGCGGCCTGGTACGCGGCCTCGTCCCCGGACAGGAACCGCTCGGTGAACGCCTGCCACGCCTCGGGGTCGCGGGCGGCCTGGGCGTAGGCCCGTTGGAACGTCTCGTCGCGGTCGTGGTCGGGCACGCAGGACGTGAAGTGGGCGCCGTTCGGCGTCTCGACGACACCGTTCACGAACGCGCGCTTGACCAGCAGCGTCTGCGGTCCGTTCTCCTTGAGCAGGTCCGCGGTGTCCACGATCCGCTCGCAGGAGACGTACGCGGTGTCGGCGGCCTCGCAGACGAGGTCGTCGAAGTACGGGTCGGGGCCGAGGTACTGGGCGTTGCCGTGCACATCGGCGCGGTTGAGGTGGACGAGCGCGGCGTCCAGCCGCAGTGCCGGGACCGCGACGAGCTCCTCGCCGTCCTCGTACAGTGAAGTGATGGTCCGCAGCCGCGGGTTGACGCGCATCACGTCCGAGGCGAGCCCCGCCCGCACCGGCATGAAGGGCAGCCGCTGCCCGGCGGCCGTCAGCCCCCACATGAACATGGCCTCGTCCAGCTCCACCATCTCGAACGCGCCCCGCTGCCGGGCCGCACCGAAGTGCGGTTCGAGGGGGATGGAGTCGAGCGTGGCGAAGGCCGCGACCAGCTTGCGGATCCGTCCGGCGGCGGCGAGCAGCCCGACGTCGGGACCGCCGTAGGAGACGACCGTCAGGTCGGTGACGTCCGAGCGCAGCAGCGCGCGGACCAGGGCCATCGGCTTGCGCCGGGAGCCCCAGCCGCCGATGCCGATCGTCATGCCGCTCTCCAGCCGGCCGACGACCTCGTCGGCGGTCATGGTTTTGTCCCTGCTCACGACTGCTGCTCCTTTTCCGTGCCGAAGGTGTCGCGGACGCGGTCGGCCACGCCGCTGAGGTTGGCCTCGAAGGTGAAGCCCTGCTCGAAGCGGTAGCTGCGGCGTACGTCGACCGGGTCGATGCCGTTGATCGCGGCCTTTGCGAGGCGGATCAGCGTCCCGTCCTTGGCGGCGATCTCACGGGCCAGCTCCAGCGCCGCGTCCGGCAGTTGCTCGCGCGGTACGACCCGCCACACGGAGCCGTGCCGGTGCAGCTCCTGCGCGGTGGCGGTCCGCGAGGTGTAGTACAGGGCCCGCATCAGGTGCTGGGGGACCAACCGGGCCAGGTGGGTGGCCGCGCCGAGCGCGCCGCGGTCCAGCTCGGGCAGGCCGAAGGTCGCGTCGTCGCTGGCGACGATGGCGTCCGCGTTGCCGACCAGGCCGATACCGCCGCCCAGACAGAAGCCGTGCACGGCGGCGACCACCGGGACCTCGCAGTCGTAGACCGCGGCGAACGCCTCGTAGCAGCCGCGGTTGGCGCCGATCAGGGCGTCGTGGCCGGCCGTGCGCTGCATCTCCTTGATGTCGACGCCGGCGTTGAAGCCGCGGCCCGTGGCGCTGAGCACCACGCATCGCACCGACGGATCGGCCCCCGCGGCGCGTACCGCGGCGGCCAGGGCGTACCAGCCCTGCACGGGGAGGGCGTTGACCGGGGGATAGTCCACGGAGACGAGGGCGATGCCCTCTTCCGGGGCGGAGGTGGAGACACCCATGAGCAGATCAGCTACCTTCCCACCAAGCGTTTGTTAGGTTGCAAGCTAGCAGCGATCGGTGTGCGGCGGGAGATGTCCATGGGCAGCGATCGCCGAACCGACCGGATGCGCGGCTTCCGACACCGGCCGGCGGGTTCTGGCCGCAGACCTCGATTCGCTCACCGAAAGGACACACACCCATGACCGGACTGTGTACGGGACGCGTCGCCGTCATCACCGGGGCGGGCCGCGGGCTCGGGCGCGCGCACGCCCTCGCCCACGCCGCCGAGGGCGCCAAGGTCGTCGTCAACGACCTCGGAGTGGGTCTCGACGGCACGGGAGGGGCCACCGGGCCCGCCCAGCAGGTCGTCGAGGAGATCCGCGCACTCGGCGGCGAGGCGGTGGCACACGGCGGCGACATCACCACCACCGAGGGCGCGGCCTCACTGATCGCCACCGCTCTCGATGCCTTCGGCCGCCTCGACACCCTCGTCAACAACGCCGGATTCCTGCGCGACCGCATGCTCGTCAACCTGGACGACGACGACTGGGACGCGGTGATGCGCGTCCACCTCAAGGGCCACTTCCTGCCGCTCAAGCACGCCGCCGCGCACTGGCGCGCCGAGGCGAAGGCCGGCCGTACGCCCGAGGCGCGGGTCGTCAACACCAGCTCCGGGGCGGGCCTCCTGGGCAGCGTCGGGCAGGGCAACTACTCCGCCGCCAAGGCGGGGATCATCGGTCTGACCCTGGTCGCCGCCGCCGAGATGGGCCGCTACGGCGTCCAGGTCAACGCCATCGCCCCGGCCGCCCGGACCCGGATGACCGAGCAGACCTTCGCCGAAACCATGGCGGCCCCCGAGGACAGCGGATTCGACGCCATGGCCCCGGAGAACGTCTCCCCCCTCGTCGTCTGGCTGGGCTCCGCCGCCTGTGCCGGGGTGAGCGGCCGGGTCTTCGAGGCCGAGGCCGGCCGGATCACCGTCATGGAGGGCTGGCGGCCGGGGCCCACCGCGGACAAGGGAGCCCGCTGGACGCCGGCGGAGGCGGGGGAGGCCACGCTCGAACTGCTCGCCGACTCCGAGACCCCGCAGCCGGTGTACGGGGCACACTGACACACTGTCCGCTACGCGGCGCGGTGCCACCTGTCCGGCCGGACGGGTACCACCGCGCAGCGGGGCCCCTCGTCCGGATTCGCAGGAGTCCTCCCCGCCGTCCCGGACCATGCGGGACCTGGCGATCCTCCTCACCCCCTGGCTGCCGCTCGCCGAGCATCGGGACGTGGCGGCCACCGTCACCGAACCGACCTTCGCGACCCCGGCGTTCACCGGACCCCACCCGCTCGGCACCAACGGTTTCGGGCTCGACCTGCTCGCCCGGTCCCTCTACGACGTCACCGGCCTGCGCACGGTCTTCCACACCCCGCACGGAGAGATGCGGGCCGTCGACGACGTCTCCCTGCCCCTGTCCCCCGGGGAGACCCTCGGCCTCGTCGGGGAGTCCGGATCGGGCAAGTCCGTCCTCGGACGCACCGTCATGGGCCTGATCGGCAACGGGCCCGCCACCTCGGTCTCCGGATCCGTGCTCATCGGCGGCAAGGACGTCCACGCGCTCACGCCGCAGCGGCGGCGTGAGCTGTGGGGCACAGAGGTGGCCATGGTCTTCCAGGACCCGATGACATCGCTGAACCCGGTGAAGAAGGTCGGCACGCATCTGTCCGAGAGCGTGCGCCTGCACCTCGGCCTGAGCCGCGCCGACGCCCGGGACCGGGCCGTCGACCTGCTCCGGCAGGTCGGCATCCCCGAACCCTCCCGGCGGGCCGGGCAGTACCCGCACGAACTCTCGGGCGGCATGCGGCAGCGGGTCGTCATCGCGATGGCGCCGGCCTGCGGTCCGCGCCTGCTCATCGCCGACGAGCCGACCACGGCACTCGACGTCACGGTCCAGAAGCAGATCCTCGACCTGCTGCAGGCGCTCGGCGAGCAGCTGCGCATGGCGACGATCCTGATCAGCCACGACCTCGGCACTGTCGCCGGCCGGGTGGACCGGGTCGCGGTGATGTACGCCGGGCGCATCGTCGAGCACTCCGACATCGCGTCGGTGTTCGAGAGCCCCCGGCATCCGTACAGCCAGGCCCTGATCGCTTCGATCCCGCAGCTGGACACGCCCCCGCACACCCTGTTGCCGACCATCGAGGGCCGGCCCCCGAACCCGTTGAGTCCGCCGGCCGGCTGCCGCTTCGCCGCCAGGTGCGGCTTCGCCACCGACCGGTGCGCGGACGAGGCCCCCGAACTCGTCCCGCACAAAAGCACCGTCGGCGTCGTCGCCTGCCACTACCCGCTGGGTGTCGCCACTGCCGAGGAGGCCACGGTATGACCGCGAACGGTGCCGTCGTGGAGACGCCGCGGCGGCGCGCGCTCACCGGCCTGCCCTCGACCGGCGGCAGCCGCCTCTTCGCCGAGGGCCTCGATGTCCGTCCCGCTCGGCCGGGACGGCGACGGGCTGCCGCTGGGCGTCCAGTTCGCCGCCGATCTCGGGGGCGAGGGGCTGCTGCTCTCCCTGGCCGCGCAACTGGAACAGGCCGCGCCCTGGCCGGCGGCGCGGGTCCAGGAGGGGTCGGTCACCTGACGACCCGATATCGAGACAAACAAACGCAATACGTCACACATCCCTACCGTTTCCGGCTCGGACGGCACCGTTTGATTGATCAAAAAGGCGACGGGTTAGCATATGAGCGCCGCCTAGCTCGAAAGATAAATCTGTGACTGTCAATGACGACTCGTTCACCAATTGGAACCACCGCGAGGAGATCGCGGAGTCGATGATCCCGATCATCGGGAAGATGCACCGGGAGCGGGACGTGACGGTCCTGCTGCACAGCCGCTCCTTGGTGAACAAGTCGGTGGTCAGCATCCTCAAGACCCACCGGTTCGCCCGGCAGATCGCCGGTGAGGAGCTCTCGGTCACCGAGACCATGCCCTTCCTGCAGGCCCTCACCACGCTGGATCTCGGCCCCTCCCAGATCGACATCGGCATGCTCGCCGCGACCTTCAAGAGCGACGACCGCGGTCTCTCGGTCGAGGAGTTCACAGCCAAGGCCGTCGCCGGCGCCACGGGTGCCAACAAGATCGAGCGTCCCCAGGGCCGCGACGTCGTCCTCTACGGCTTCGGCCGCATCGGCCGCCTCGTCGCCCGCCTGCTCATCGAGAAGGCCGGCTCCGGCAACGGGCTGCGGCTGCGCGCCATCGTCGTCCGCGGGGGCGGCGGCCGGGCCGACGAGGACCTCGTCAAGCGTGCCTCGCTGCTGCGCCGCGACTCGATCCACGGCCAGTTCCAGGGCACGATCACCGTCGACGAGGCGACCAGCACCATCGTCGCCAACGGCAACGAGATCAAGGTGATCTACGCCAACGACCCGTCGGAGGTCGACTACACGGCGTACGGCATCAAGGACGCCATCCTCATTGACAACACCGGCAAGTGGCGCGACCGCGAGGGCCTGTCGCAGCACCTGCGCCCCGGCATCGACAAGGTCGTCCTGACCGCTCCGGGCAAGGGCGACGTCCCCAACATCGTGCACGGCGTCAACCACGATGCGATCAAGTCGGACGAGCAGATCCTGTCCTGCGCCTCCTGCACCACCAACGCGATCGTCCCGCCGCTGAAGGCGATGGCGGACGAGTACGGCGTGCTCCGCGGCCACGTGGAGACCGTCCACTCGTTCACCAACGACCAGAACCTGCTGGACAACTACCACAAGGCCGACCGGCGCGGCCGCTCGGCGCCGCTCAACATGGTCATCACCGAGACCGGTGCCGCGTCCGCCGTCGCCAAGGCGCTGCCCGACCTCGAGGCGCCGATCACCGGCAGCTCGATCCGCGTCCCGGTGCCGGACGTCTCGATCGCGATCCTCAGCCTGCGGCTGGGCCGTGAGGCCACCCGCGAAGAGGTCCTCGACTACCTCCGTGATGTGTCGCTGACCTCGCCGCTCAAGCGCCAGATCGACTTCACCAACGCCCCCGACGCGGTGTCGAGCGACTTCATCGGCTCGCGGCACGCCTCGATCGTCGATGCCGGTGCCACCAAGGTCGAGGGCGACAACGCGATCCTCTACCTCTGGTACGACAACGAGTTCGGCTACTCCTGCCAGGTCATCCGGGTCGTCCAGCACGTGTCCGGCGTGGAGTACCCGACCTACCCGGTCCCGCGGGTCTGATCCCGCCGGGAACCTCCGGTCCGGCGTTCCGGCAGGCGGGGCGGCGGTGGGGCGGCCATCGATTCCGATCGGTATCCGGCAGCGCTCCCACCGCCACCCGCCACCGCTGCTGACCGCGTTGCTCCGGCGGCCGGCAGTGCCGCCGGCGCGAACTGTCCGGCGTGTAGGTGACGCGGCCCAGCCCGCGTACGGACGGGGCCGCGCCCCGGGGCTACCGGCCCGTCGTCCCGTGGGGCACCGCGGCCGGCGCCGGGGCGTAACCGGTGGCCCGGGTGGTGAAGGTTCCCCGGCCCTGCGTCCGGCTGCGCAGCCGGGTCGCATAGCCGAAGAGCTCCGCCAGCGGCACGGTCGCGGTGACCACCGACGTGCCGGCCCGCGCGGTCGAGCCCGAGACCTGGCCGCGCCGTGCCGCCAGGTCGCCGAGCACCCCGCCCACGGCGTCGTCGGGCACGGTGACGGTGACCTCCACCACCGGCTCCAACAGCACCATCGCGCTGTTGCGCAGCGCCTCACGGAGCGCGAGCCGGCCGGCCGTCCGGAACGCCATCTCCGAGGAGTCCTTGGAGTGGGTCGCCCCGTCGGTCAGCGTGACCCGCAGCCCGGTCACCGGGTGACCGCCGAGTGGGCCCTCGACCAGGGCGTCCCGGCAACCGGCCTCGACCGCCCGCACGTACTCCTGCGGCACCCGGCCCCCGACGACGGACGACCGGAACACGAAGTCCACCCCGCCGCCGGCATCGTGGTCACCCCCGGCCTCCAGTGGCTCCACGTCGACGACGACATGAGCGAACTGACCGGCGCCGCCGTCCTGCTTGACATGCCGGTACACCAGTCCGGACACGCCACGGACGACCGTCTCCCGGTAGGCCACCTGCGGCCGGCCGACGCCGACCTCCAGCCCGTGAGCACGACGGATCTTCTCCACCGCGACCTCCAGATGCAGTTCCCCCATCCCCGACAGCACCGTCTGACCCGTTTCGGGGTCGGTCCGTACCGTCAGCGAAGGATCCTCCTCGACCAGCCGCGCCAGCGCCGGCACCAACCGGTCGGTGTCGATGCTCCTGCGGGTCTCGACCGCCACGGAGACGACCGGATCGGCCACGGAAGGCGGTTCGAGAACCAAGGGCGCCGCCGGTGCGCACAGCGTCGCCCCGGCCCGTGCCGCCTTGAGCCCGATCACCGCGACGATGTCCCCGGCCACCGCCCCGTCCACGTCCGAGTGCTGTCCGGCCCGGACCCGCAGGATCCGGCCGATTCGCTCGCTGCGCCGCGCGCCCACGTCCAGCACCGCGTCCCCCTTCCGGATCTTTCCCGAATACACACGCAGGTACGTCAGCCGCCCCGTCGCGGTCGAGTTCACCTTGAACACCAGCGCGGCGAACGGCGCGGCCGGGTCGGCGGGCCGCTCCTGCTCCGCGCCGTCCAGGGTGCCGCGTACCGCCGGCACATCCAGCGGCGAGGGCAGATAGGCAACGACGGCCTCCAGCAGCGGCTCGATCCCGCGGTTGCGGTAGGCCGAACCGCACAGCACCACGACGCCCTCACCGGCACGGGTCAGATCGCGCAGCGCGGCGGCCAGCGTCCCTGCGGAGACCGTCGACTCCGCGCAGAACTCCTCCAACGCCACCGGATGGAGTTCCGCCACGGTCTCCGCCAGCAGCCGACGACGCCGAAGTGCCTCTTCCCGCAGGTCGTCCGGCACCTCCCCCTCCTCGTACGTGCCCTGACCGTCGGCCCAGACCAGCGACCGCATACGCAGCAGATCCACCACTCCGGTGAACCCGTCCTCCTTCCCGATGGGCAACTGGACCACCAGCGGGACCGCGTGCAGCCTCTCGCGTATCGACGCGACCGCCGCGTCGAGGTCGGCCCCGGTACGGTCCAGCTTGTTGACGAAGGCGATCCGGGGCACCCCGTGCCGATCGGCCTGCCGCCACACCGACTCGCTCTGCGGTTCGACCCCCGCGACGGCGTCGAACACCGCGATCGCGCCGTCGAGCACCCGCAGCGAGCGCTCCACCTCGTCGGAGAAGTCGACGTGGCCCGGGGTGTCGATCAGGTTGATCCGGTGACCGTCCCAGTCACAGCTCACCGCCGCGGCAAAGATGGTGATGCCGCGGTCGCGTTCCTGGGGATCGAAGTCGGTGACGGTCGTACCGTCATGGACCTCGCCCCGCTTGTGGGTGGTGCCGGTGAGGTAGAGGATCCGTTCGGTGACGGTGGTCTTGCCGGCATCGACGTGGGCGAGGATGCCCAGATTGCGAACGCCGGTCAGTGCACTGGTGAGTTGACGGTGCAGTTCGGTACGCACGGCCCATGGCCTTTCGGGTGATCCGGATGCGGGACGGCGCGATTCCCGGACGAACGGGCCTGCGCTCAGGCCACGCATGAACCCCTGGTGCGGCGGACCGCATCGGTGCACGGCCGCACCGGCGACCCAACACCGTGGGAAAGAGGGTCAGTTGTTCGTCGCGGAGATCCGGTACCGGCCGCGCAGCGGGCACCGGACGCACGAAGACACCAGGATCACCTCGTACCGTGACCGGGGGACGACGACGGCGGTGCGGTAACGCATGGCCGGTCTCCCCTCGCTCGTCGCGGTGCACGCCGCGATGATGTCGCTGCGGGCGATTCGTGGCGAGTGTAGTGATCCCGGTGCGGGCAGGTCACCGGGTTTTCCGCCTGACGCCGTGTCCGGCGACGGCCCCGCGCGTCGGCCGCCGCGGGCACCACCCCCGGGCGCCGACAGGGCCGTACTCGACGGCGCGATCGCCATGGCACGGACGGCGGTCGGACTCGCCACCGACCCGGGGCGCCACCGGCTCCTGGCCGGGGTCCGTGACCGGGCCACGGCGGTCACCCGGCACCGGGGACGTTGCCCCTCGCTCGTCCACACCGGGTGCCCCGATTCCCCATGTGACGGGCCCGGGTGGGACGTTGAAGGCCGCACCGAATGGTGAAAAGATCCCGGGGACCTGCCGGGATGGGAAGGATGCGCATCGATGGACGAAGAGCACGGCCTTCCGGCCGCGAGGGTGTTCGATGCTCTGGGCGCCGAGTACGAGCGGGCGTTCGCCGACTCGGCCACCCACCACGCGTCGCTGCACCGGCTGTTGGAGCACATCCCACCGCACAGCCGAGTCCTGGACGTGGGCAGCGGAACGGGCCGTCCCACTGCGCAGACCCTGGCCGACGCCGGTCATCAGGTGCTGGGCGTCGATGTCTCGCCCGTCATGGTCGACCTGGCGGCCCGGAACGTGCCCGGTGCGACCTTCGTATGCGCCGATATCCGCGAACTCCCCCTGGAGCAACGGAGTTTCGACGTGGTGTGCTCGTACTTCTCGTTACTGCAGATGTCCCGCGACGATCAGTCCCGGCTCCTGCGGAGACTGGGACGACTGCTGCTCCCCGGCGGAGTCCTGGCCGTCGCCACAGTTCCGCTGGACGTGGAGGACGCCGATGTCGTCGTCATGGGGCAGAAGGTGCAGGCGACCAGTTTCGGCGCCGAAGCGTTCACCGAACTGGTCGCCGGGGCCGGATTCACGATCCTGTGGGAGCAGAGCGGTCCGTTCACCCCGGCGTACGAAGGAGCGGTGGCCGAGCCCCAGTTGTTCCTGCACTGCGAGCCGGTCTGACGCAGCGGGCCGGCCCGGAACTCAGCGCTCGCGCAGCAACGCCCCGGACCGGCGCGGCCGACGTACCCCGGCGCGCCGCGGCACCGGAGTGCCCGGGTGTCTGCAGGCGTTCAGCGGGGCCTTCCAGCTGCGAAGCGCGTGCCTGCCGCAGCGGCGCCACTGCGCGGGCGAGATCGGCACGGGCTGCCCGCCCCTGGTGACCATCGCGTTGACCGGACCCATCGGATCCGCCGCCATGGTCTTGGCCAGCAGTACGCCGATCACCAGCGGCGCCAACGTCACGGCCAGGGCCGTACCGGCGGTGGTGACGTGCTGCATGCGGGGGCGGGGAGACGCGTCGGGAACCATGGTTGTCATTCGACCAGCCATGGCCCGATGAGGAATCGGACGACGTACTCAGTCCGGTCGTCCTCTTGTACTCACACCGGTGCCGGGCGCCCTCCCCGCAGACGCGATCGCCCGCCACGCTCCTATACGGTGGTGCCCGGACCGGAGCCCGTTCCCGACGCGGCCTTGATGCCCTTGGTGATCTCGTCCATGACGGAGAGCTCCGGCGCCTTGGAGTTGATGTCGAAGCCGGAACGGACGACGACCAGCATGTCCTTGGAACGGGGGGACGGGAAGGCCAGCGACTGGACGTACCCGTCGTCGCCGTTCTTCGTCACCACCTTCCAGCGCACCAGGTAGCCCTGCTCTCCGGCCACGGTGACCGGACCGGACTTGAGCTCCTGATGCGAAGTGATGCCTCCGTAGATCTTTTCGCCGTAGGACTCCGTGGCGTTGGCGGAGATGTCCTTCGTCGCCGTGGCCTTCGCCGTCGTGGTGTCGAGCTTCAGGGCCTTCGCGGGCGTGGACGACACCCCGCCGCGCACGCACTGCTCGGACGTGGCGCCGGGGCACGCGTACTCGCCCGTGCTCACCCACGCGCCGGTGATCCCCGAGTTGCCCGTCCACCCGTCGGGCACCGGGAGACTGATTCCACTGGTCAGGTCCGTGGCGTAGCCGTCTTCGGTCCCCGGCAGCCGCTGCTCGGGTGCCCCGCTCCCGCCGCCGCCCTCGCGGCCACCGCCTCCGGGCGCCCCCGGCCCGCGGCCGGGCGCGCCGGAAGGTGCGGGTGACGGGGCTGCGGCCGCGTCCTTCACCGAGCCGGAGGAATCGTCCGACAGCAGGAAGAGACCGCCGCCGACGGCGGCGAGCACCACCACACCGGCGGTGACGCCGATGCCGATACGCAGCCTGCGGCGCCGGGCCGCGGCCGGCGGCACGCGGAGGTGGTCGGTCCACCGGTGGCCGTCCCACCAGCGCTCGTGAACGGGGCCAATTCCTGTATACCCGGGGTCTGGATGCCAGCCGGGCGGGCTCGTCTGGGTCACGCGGCTCAGAGTAGAACAGTTGCGTGAGAATCAGATGAATCCACCGACCGGGCCGGGCGTCTCACGGGGCGATCGCGTCGGGCTGCCGCACGTGGTGCGCGGCGGCGCGGCCGTCGTCCTCGACGGCATCGGCCCGGCTTCTGCAACCCCTGCGGGAGGGCGAACGATGAACGAGGAACCAGCGGTACGGATCGAGCGCGACGGACCCGTGTGCACGGTGATCCTCAGCCGGCCCGGGGTCCGTAACGCCGTGGACGGTCCGACAGCCGCCCGACTCGCCGACGCCTTCCGCGAGTTCGATGCCGACGCCGATGCGGCCGTCGCCGTGCTGTGGGGCGAGGGCGGTACGTTCTGTGCCGGTGCCGACCTGAAGAGCATCGGTACGGAACGCGGCAACAAGGTCCTGCCCGAGGGCGACGGGCCGATGGGGCCGACCCGGATGAGCCTGAGCAAGCCCGTCATCGCGGCGGTCTCGGGTCACGCGGTGGCCGGGGGGCTGGAGCTGGCCCTCTGGTGCGATCTGCGGGTGGCCGAGGACGACGCCGTGTTCGGGGTGTACTGCCGCCGCTGGGGAGTGCCGCTGGTCGACGGCGGAACCGTACGGCTGCCGCGCCTGATCGGCGAGAGCCGGGCCATGGACATGATCCTCACCGGGCGCCCCGTCCCGGCCCCGGAGGCGTACGCCATGGGGCTCGCCAACCGGATCGTTCCGACCGGTGAGGCCCGGCGCGCGGCGGAGCAACTCGCCCGGGAAATCGCCGCGTTCCCGCAACTGTGCCTGCGCCACGACCGGCTCTCGGTGCGCGAGCAGCACGGCCTGAGCGAGCTGGACGCCCTGGCCGCGGAGTACCACCACGGCCTGGTGCCGCTCACCGCGGGAGAGACGCAGGCGGGTGCCGACCGCTTCGGGGACGGTGCGGGCCGCCACGGGTCGTTCGGCGACTGAACGATGCGTCCTTTGGTCCGACCATATGTGTTGTGTGACATAGTGGAAGATCGGGCAGCGGACACGACGGCAACCGGACGATTCCGGCCGAGGCAGGGGGTGACGGATGCCCGTCGAATGGCAACCCGTACGGCAGTCCCGTACGCATGAACTCGTGCTCCAGAGCATCGAGGAGCGGGTGTTCTCCGGTGAGCTCAGGGCGGGCGACCGATTGCCACCCGAGCGTGAGCTCGCGCCGGTGCTCGGGGTCAGCCGGTCCGCGCTGCGCGAGGCGCTGCGGGTGCTGGAGACCATCGGTGTGCTGGTCGCGCAGCCGGGCCGGGGGCCGGATGCCGGGGCGCGGATCGTGCGCAACCCCGACGACGCGCTCGGGCGGCTGCTGCGACTCCACTTCGCGCTGGGCAGCTACAGCCTGGAGGACGTCCTGGAGGCGCGCGTCGTACTGGAGAGGTCGAGTTTCGAGGCGGCCGCGCGGCATGCATCCCCGGAGGGCCTCGATGAGGCGGAGGCGCTGGTCGTGCGGATGGGGGAGCCCGATGTCGGGGTGTCGGAGTTCAACGACCTGGACACCCGGTTCCATGTGCACATCGCCCGCAGCTCCGGCAATGAACTGACCTCCACGCTCACCTCCGCCGTTCGCGAGTCGGTGCGACCGCTGATCCTGCGGGCGCTGGAGGAGGCCGAGGACTGGCCGGCCACGGCCGCCGCGCTCAACGCGGAGCACGCCGGGCTGCTGAGGCTGGTACGCGCCGGCGAGGGCGTGCAGGCCGCAGATCTCGTCGAGCGGCACATCCGCAGCCTCCACGGCACGCTGGTCGACGAGAACTCCGACCGCGCGCGAGGGGATTCCTGACAGATGGGCGCGGGCTCCGGCCGGTTGGGCCGGGGTCTGGGGTGCGCCTAGGTCTTGTCAGGTGCATGCCTATGTGTATCGGCTCGTGGTGCCGCAGCCTTCACGTTCCGGACCGAGGCTAGTATGGTCGGACCATATAAATGGAGAAGCGATCGGAGAGACCCATGCGCATCGGACTCTTCGCCACCTGTCTGGGAGACACGCTCTTCCCCGAGGCGGTGAAATCGACCGCGGTCCTGCTCGCCCGGCTGGGCCACGACGTGGTGTTCCCGCCCGGGCAGACCTGCTGCGGCCAGATGCACGTCAACACCGGATACCAGCGTGAACCCGTGCCGCTGGTGCGGAACTTCGCCGAGCAGTTCGGTGACGCGTCGATCGACGCCGTCGTCATGCCGTCCGGCTCGTGCGCGGGCTCGGTCCGGCATCAGCACGAGATCGTCGCCGAGCGGTACGGGGACGCGGCGCTGCGCGCGGGGGTCGCCACCGTCAAGGGCAAGACGTACGAGTTGTCGGAGCTCCTCGTCGACGTCCTGGACGTCACCGATGTCGGCGCGTACTTCCCGCACCGTGTGACGTACCACCCCACCTGCCACTCCCTGCGCATGCTCCGCGTCGGTGAGAAGCCGCTGAAGCTGCTCCGCGCCGTCGAATCCATCGACCTCGTCGAGCTCCCCGAGGCCGACGCCTGCTGCGGATTCGGCGGCACCTTCGCCGTCAAGAACGCCGAGACGTCGACGGCGATGCTCCAGGACAAGATGCGCGACATCGCCACCACGGGAGCCGAGGTCTGCACCGCGGGCGACTCGTCCTGTCTGATGCACATCGGCGGCGGACTCTCCCGTATCTCTTCGGGCACCCACACCCTGCACCTCGCGCAGATCCTCTCCTCCACCCGCACCTCGCCGTACGTCCCGACGGAGGCCGTCCGATGAGCAGCACCTTCCTCGGCATGCCCGCCACCCCGCCCCGTTCCCCGTACGGGACCGGCAATCTGCGCGGCGACCGGACGTTCCCCGCCGCCGCCCACGACGAACTCCGCAACGAACAACTGCGCCGCAATCTCGGCAGGGCCACCCACACGATCCGCGCCAAACGCCTGAACGTCACCGGCGAACTGCCCGACTGGGAGCAGCTGCGCGACGCAGGTTCGGCCATCAAGACCGACACCATGAACCGGCTTCCCGAACTCCTGGAACAACTGGAGCGGAAGGTCACCGAGCACGGCGGCACCGTCCACTGGGCGCGCGACGGAGTCGAGGCCAACGAGATCGTCACGCGGCTCGTCAAGGCGACGGGCAGCACCGACGTCATCAAGGTCAAGTCGATGGCCACCCAGGAGATCGGCCTCAACGAGCATCTCGAATCGGCCGGCATCACCCCGTACGAGACGGACCTCGCCGAACTGATCGTGCAGCTCGCGCACGACAAGCCGTCGCACATCCTGGTCCCTGCGATCCACCGCAACCGCGACGAGATCCGGCAGATCTTCCTCAAGGAGATCCCGGGCGTCGACCCGGGCCTCGACAACGTCCCCGCGCATCTCGCCGCCGCGGCCCGCACCTATCTGCGCGAGAAGTTCATGACGACCAAGGTGGCGGTCTCCGGCGCCAACTTCGGCATCGCCGAGACCGGCACCCTCTGTGTCGTCGAGTCGGAGGGCAACGGGCGCATGTGCCTGACCCTGCCCGACACCCTGATCACCGTCATGGGTATCGAGAAGGTGCTGCCGCGCCATCAGGACCTCGAAGTCTTTCTGCAGTTGCTGCCGCGCTCCTCCACCGGCGAGCGGATGAACCCGTACACCTCGATGTGGACCGGGGTGACACCCGGCGACGGACCACAGGACTTCCACCTGGTCCTGCTCGACAACGGGCGCACCGCGGCGCTCGCCGACCGGATCGGGCGCGAGGCCCTCAACTGCATCCGCTGCTCGGCCTGCCTCAACGTCTGCCCGGTGTACGAACGGGCGGGCGGCCATGCGTACGGCTCGACGTACCCCGGACCGATCGGCGCGGTCCTCACCCCGCAGCTCGCAGGGATGCACGCGGCCAAGGACGACCCCAACAGCTCGCTGCCGTATGCCTCCAGCCTCTGCGGCGCCTGCTTCGACGCCTGCCCGGTCAAGATCGACATTCCGTCGCTGCTGGTCGAGCTGCGCCACCAGCACACCGAGCAGTCCGGCACGACGGCGGAGAAGCTGGCCATGAAGGCGGCGGCCGGAGTGATGAAGCGGCCGAAGCTGTTCACGGCCGCACAGAAGGGGGCGGCGATCGGCCGCGTCATCGCCGGGCGGGACGGGAAGATCTCGCATCTGCCACCGCCGTTCAACGGGTGGAGCGACAGCCGCGACACCGCCGCCCCGCCGAAGCAGTCCTTCCGCTCCTGGCTGGCGTCGGCCGAGGGCGCCGCGACGATGCGCGCCGCCGCCGACGAGCACAAGAGGAACGCCGCCGACGAGCACGAGAAGAACGAGAAGAACGAGATGAACGAGAAGGAGGGGAAGTGACGACCGCTCGCGACACGGTGCTGGGCAGGATCAAGGACGCCCTGGCCCTCGCCCCCACCCCGGACACCACCGTCCCGCGCACCTACCGCACCGGCCGTACCCTCCCCGACGACGAACGCCTGTCCCTCTTCACCGACCGGCTCGTCGACTACAAGGCACACGTCCACACCTGCGCCGCCGACCGCACGGCCGCGACCGTCGCCGAAGTGCTGCGGGAGCGCGGCGCCCGGCGGATCGGAGCGCCGGCCGGACTCGACCCGGCGTGGCTCGGCGCCTACGACGGTGAGGTCCAGCAGGACTCCGACACCATCCCGGCGCCCCGGCTCGACGCTTTGGACGGGGTCGTCACCGCCTCGGCCGTCAGCTGCGCCGAGACCGGGACGATCTTCCTGGACGGCTCGCCCGACCAGGGGCGGCGGGCGCTGTCCCTCGTCCCCGATCTGCATGTGTGCGTCGTCGACCTGTCGAGCGTCGAGGCCGGGGTACCGGAGGCGGTGGCCCGGCTCGTTCCGGAGCGTCCTACGACGTTGATCAGCGGCCCCTCGGCCACGTCCGACATCGAGCTGGAACGAGTGGAGGGTGTGCACGGTCCGCGCACTCTGGTGGTGGTGATCCGGACCGACGCGTAGGGGCGGGGCGGGGTCGCGCGACCTCCCGGCCGCGCGACCCCGGTGCTCAGCCGTGCGTGACCGTGACCGTGACCGTCACCGTCGGCGCGAAGCCGATACGTGTCGTCGCCGCGTCCTGCGCCCAGCGGACGTCCACCGAGTCCCCGTCCACCTGAACCCCACTCACCACCGCGTCCAGCGGTGCCGCGGCGGGCTCCGCGGTCAGCGAGGCGAGCGCCACAAGCACCACCGTGCCCTCCGCGGCCGTGGACAGCCGGGGCACCACCGCCCAGCGCGTGTACGCCGTACCCTGCGGGGCCCGTACCGCATCCCGCGTCTCCCAGCCGTGCAGGCCGTGCAGCTCGGACGTCACCGTGTCGCCCGGGCCGGTCGCCCAGCCCGTCTGCTCCCCCCGGGCCTCGGCCGGCGCGCCGACCACCCGGTGCACCCGCAGCTCGTAACGGCCACGCACCACGGTGACGCTCTCCACCCGCATCCCCGGCACCATCGGCGCACCGGACGTGAACACCGGGCGGTGCCAGGACGCGGCCCACCCCCACCCGTCGCCGCCACCCGCGCCCAGCGCGCGGACCACTCGGCGACCGCTGCGCACCCCGGCGACGACCACCGCCAGATGGTTGTCCGCCGTGTTCGCGCTCGACGTGGGGCCGGTCACGGTGGAGTACGACTGACGGCTGTACAGCGGATCGTCCGTCACCCCCGACTCGCCCTCGTGCGGGCGCACATGATCGCTGCCGTGGTTGTGCAGCCGTACGATCCCGTCCGCCCGGGTGGACTGGACGAGCAGACCGGGCGCGGGCAGCGCGAGCACCCTGTCGGGACCCTCACTGGGCGCGGGCTCCTCGGTCGCCGTCCACAGCGGATGGCCCTCCGGGGCGAGCAGCGAGACGAAGGCCTTGGACGCCCAGTACGGCGAGGCGGGGGCCGAGTAGTTCTGCAGCGTCGCCTCGTGCGGACCGTGCCAGCCCAGGTTCAGCAGCCCGTCCGTACCCGTCGCCCCACGGTCCAGGAAGTAGCGCAGCGACCCGTTGATCACCCGACGCGAGGCGCCCGGCGTGAGCGGGGTGTGCCCGGTGACGGCGCCGAGCGCGACCGACGAGGCGGCCGCGAAGCGGTACGTGAGCGAGCGTCCGAAGTGGATCGGTGCACCGTCGCCGCCGAACAGCAGCGAGAAGCCCTCCAGGTGCTCGCGCAGCCGGCCGCCGTAGTGCGCGGACAGCTCGGCGTCGCCCGACAGGTGCGCGTCCAGGACGGGATAGAGGTGCAGCGCCCAGCCGTTGTAGTGGTCGAAGGCCCGGCCGTCGCCGTCCGCGTACCAGCCGTCCCCGCGGTACCAGCCCTCCAGCAGGTCGAGGGCACGCTCCTTCGCGCGTGCCGTCTCCGCGTCGCCGCGGCCCACGGATTCGAGGAACGCGGCCACGGAGTAGGGGAACAGGTACCAGTTGTTGGGGGAGGGGATGTGCCGCAGCGCGTCGCGCAGCCACGCCTCGGTGCGGTCCCGCACACCGGACTCCAAGCGGTCCCAGAGCCACGGCCGGGTGAGCCGCAGTCCGATGGCGACCGACGCGGACTCGACCATCGGCTGGCCGAAGACGGAGTGGTCGCGGATCAGCGGCCATGATTCGGCATCGTCCCGGCCGGGCGTACGGGTGCCGGCCGTGAGGCCGTCTGTTGTCATGCCAATTCATCCGATGATTTGGTGAAATGGTGGCTACCTGGAGGCGGGTGCGACGCAGGTTCGGTAACACGTGGGTCTACCATCTGTTCCTGGCATGGAGACCCTCGCACTCTGGCAACTGGCCGCGCTCGCCGCGGCATCCGCACTCGTCGGCTTTTCGAAGTCGGCCGTCAGTGGCGCCAATACGATCAGTCTGGCAGTCTTCGCGGCCGTACTCCCGGCCCGCGAGTCCACCGGAGTACTGCTCCCGATCCTCATCGCAGGCGACGTACTCGCCGTTCTCATCTACCGGCGGCACGCCCACTGGCCGACTCTGCTGCGGCTCTTCCCCGCCGTGGCCGTCGGCGTGGTGGCGGGAACGGCCTTCATGACGTGGGCCGACGACGCGGCCGTACGGACATCGATCGGCGCGATCCTGCTGTTCATGGCAGGTGTGACAATCTGGCGGCGCAGGCCCGCGGCCACGGGCGGGGAGAAGCATGAGGAGTCCGGTGAACCCTCGGTGAGCGGCAGGATCAAGGCGCGCTCGTACGGGGTGCTGGGCGGCTTCACCACCATGGTCGCCAACGCGGGCGGTCCCGTCATGTCGCTCTATCTGCTTTCCGCCGGCTTTCGGAAACTCGGCTTCCTGGGGACCTCGGCGTGGTTCTTCCTCATCGTCAATACGTCCAAGGTGCCGTTCAGCGTGGGCCTGGGCCTCATCGACGCGCAGTCGCTGCTGCTGGACGCCTGCATGCTGCTGTTCGTCCTCCCCGGTGCCTACATCGGCCGCAGGTGCGTGGACCGCATCAACCAGAAGCTCTTCGAGCGGCTGGTGATCGGCGCGACGGTCCTCGGCGGACTCCAGCTGCTGCTGGGCTGATCGCACGCGGTGTTCCGTACCGCCCCCGCAGCGCCCGCCTCGTACCCGGCACGCGCCCACCCGGCGTCCACGCCACCGGAGAACTCCAGCAGGCCGTCCATCTCCACCGGCAGCGGATCGGTACCCGCGCTGTCGTCATCGGCGACGAACCCGTCAGCCGTGCCGCGGCCGACACCCTGCGCGTCGCCGGCCTGGACGTAGTCGCCGTGGTCACCGACCAGCCGTCCTCCCGCCTCACGGTGCCGACCAGGTCCCGGGCCCGCACCCCGCTCCTCACCCGCGCCACTGTCACCGCCCTGACCGGCCGCGACCGGCTCACCGGAGTGGAACTGCGGCATCACGACGGCCGGACCACCACCCCGTGCGGATCCCGGTGCGCTGACCGTACGTCAGGGAATCAGTAGCCAGTCGGAACCGATCGCCGCCAGCAGGCCGATCCCCAGCAGCCAACTGCCCAGCCGCGTACGGCCGTTCCTGCTGAGTTCGATCACGATCCCGCACAGGATCAGCGCGAGCCCGTACACCCCGACCACGAGCACGGACGACCGGCTGGCGATCCGCAACGCGAGGACGACCGCCATCGCCGCCATGCCGACGGACGAGAGGACGATGCGCAGCCGTCGCGCCTGACGCGGTGTCAATCGTCGTTCGTCGGCCTCGGAGCCGGCCTCGGAGTCGGCCTGGGAGTCGGCCTCGGAGCCGGTCTGGGAGTCGGCCTGGGAGTCGGCCTGGGAGTCGGCCTGGGAGTCGGCCTCGGGGGCGGTCTCCGGAACTGCCGCGGGCGCGGTCTCGGAAGCGGTCTCGGAAGCGGTCTCGGAGGTGGTCTCCGCGACGGCATCGGTACGGTCCTCGGCCTCGGAAGCCGTCTTGGGAACCATCGCGGAAGCCGCCTCGGAAGCGGCCTCGGGAGCGGCTATCGGGGTGTCCACGGCCTGGTCCTGGTCAGAAGTGCTCATGACGCCGGATCGTAATGGCTGCGAGCGGCCCTGTTCACCGCTCCGTACGTCCGGTGGCGAAAGTGACGTAGATGGTGACGGAGGCGGTGACATAGGTTCGGGTCATGCCCGGCCACCTTTTGATCCTCGGCGGAACGACCGAGGCCCGACAGCTCGCCGCCGAGCTGACCGGGCCCGGCGGCGACGCGACGACGCGCGTCACCACCTCGCTGGCCGGCCGGGTCGCCCGGCCCCGGATGCCCGCCGGCGACGTACGCGTCGGCGGCTTCGGCGGGCCCGAGGGCCTCGCCGACTGGCTGCGCACCCACGGCGTGGACACCGTCATCGACGCCACCCACCCGTTCGCCGACACCATCAGCGCCAACGCCGCCACGGCCGCGAAGGCCACCGGCACCCGGTTGTTCGCGCTGCGCCGCCCGGGCTGGACGGCGGGCCCCGGCGACCGCTGGTACCCGGCCGACGACCTCACGCACGCCGCCGCACGACTGCCCGCCCTGGGCCGCCGGATCTTCCTCACCACCGGCCGCCTGGGCCTGGCCGCCTTCGCCACCGCCCCCGGAGCGGACCGGCTCCACTTCCTCGTACGGTCCGTGGAACCCCCCGAGCCCCCGCTGCCCCGGCACACCGACGTCCTCCTCGACCGAGGCCCGTACACCGTCGAAGGGGAGACGGCGCTGCTGCGTGACCACGCCATCGGCGTCCTCGTCACCAAGGACAGCGGAGGCCCCGCCACCGCGGCGAAACTCACCGCGGCCAGGAACCTCGGTCTGCCCGTCGTCGTGGTCCGCCGCCCGCCGCCGCCCGACAGCGTGCCCGTCGTGCGCGATGTGCCGTCCGCGCTCCAACTGCTGGGCCGGTAAAGCCTATTCAGCCGCGACGCAGCAGATACGTATCCATGATCCAGCCCTTGCGGGCGCGCGCCTCGGCCCGCAGCTCCTCGATCCGGTCCGACACCTCGGCGAGGCGACCGGAGACCAGGATCTCGTCCTCGGTCCCCACGTACGCGCCCCAGTAGATGAAGAGGTCCTGATCGAGATGGCGGGTGAACGCCTGCCGCGCGTCGAGCATCACCACCACGTCGTCGACCCCCTCGGGCCAGCCCTCGGCCAGCCGCCGGCCCGTCGTGATCTGCACCGGACGCGCCACCCGGTTCAGCCCCGTCCGGTGCTTGGCCAGCAGCGCGGAGACACTGCTGATCCCGGGAACCACCTCGTGGTCGAAGACGACCGCACGCCGGTCGAGGATCTCCTCGAGGATGCCCAGCGTGGAGTCGTACAGCGCGGGATCGCCCCACACGAGGAACGCCCCGCACTCGTCCTCGCCGAGATCCTCCGCGATGAACCGCTCGTACAGATCCGCGCGGCGCCGACGCCAGTCGTCCACCGCGGGTGAGTAGTCCGACGTCCTGCGGTCCCGCTCCGGATCCCGCGCCTCGACGAGCCGGTACGCGGAGTTGGCCACGTGCACATCGAGGATGTCCCGCCGCAGCCCGGTCAGATCGGACTTCTCCTCACCCTTGTCAAGGATGAAGAACGCATCCGCCCTGTTCAGCGCCTTGACGGCCTGCAAAGTCAGATGGTCGGGGTCGCCCGCGCCGATGCCGATGACATAGATCTTTCTCACCGCACCGAGTCTGCCCCACGCCCCACCGCCCCCGGCGCCGGGGTAGAGGGCCTGGTCCGGCGGACCGGCCCTACCGGTCTCCGGGCCGCAGACAAGGCGCCTCCTCGGCCGCGTCGACGGGCCGCACACCGGGCACCGGTCCACCGGCCGCGCTCCCGGCACCTCCGCGTGCCACTGAGCCGCCGGCCGCGCTTCTGCCCCCGCCGCGTGCCACTGAGCCGTCGGATGTGCGTCCGCCCCCGCCGTGTGCCACCGATCCGTCGGCCGCGCTCCCGCTTCGGGGCTGCTCCACTCGCGCCGCCAGCTCCCCGGCCCAGTCGATCAGCCCGTCGACCCCGATCCCATGGGGCCGGGTGGCAGCGAACGCCGTGAGCGCCGCCGCGCCCCGCCGCAACAGCCGGGCCCCGCCCGTCGTGTTGCCCCGGGCCGCATGCGTGAGCCCGACGGCCAGCTGCGCAAGCCCGCGCCACAACTCCCGTTCCGCCACCGGCCCCGACTTCCACGCGTCCTCGAACACCTCGTGCGCGTGGAACGGCATCCCCGCGTCCAGCAGCCGCTGCGCCTCCCGCAAGGTCTCCTCGGGGGTACGGACCACCCCCTCCGGTTGTCGCTCCACTCCCGGTGCCCCGTACGGCAGCGGGCGTCCCAGCCCGTCACGGGGACGCGCGTTGCGCGCCCGGCCCTCCGCGTCGCGATCCCTGCGAGTCTCGTCCACCCCTCGATTGTGCCCCGCACCTGCGGCGAACTGTCCGAACCACTGTCCGTCGACCCCCGTGCCCGACTAGTGTCGACAGGCATCCGCACCACTTTGGGGAGGGTAGGGATGAAGCAGTCCCGGCCGCTGTACGAGCGCGAACCGGAACTCGCCGCTGCCGCACACGCCGTGGCCGCCCTGTGCGGCGCCCAGGCAGTCGGCGGGCTGCTGATCTTCAGCGGCGAGGCCGGCATCGGCAAGACGGCGCTGCTCGCCGAGATCCGGGCGATGGCCGCCGACCGCTGCTCGGTCTGGTCCGCACGCGGCGGTGAAACGGTCACATCCGTGCCGTTCCACGTCGTGCGCCAACTGCTGCAACCCGCTCTCGACCAGTTCCCGCCCGACGAGGTGCGGACCCTGTTCGGGCCCTGGTACGAAATCGCCGCGCCCGCACTCGGACTCGCCGAACCGAGCGGTCCCCAGCCGGATCCGCAAGGTGTACGGGACGGCCTCGACTTCGTCGTCTCCCGGCTCGCGTCCCGACTGAGCCACCGCCCGCTGCTGCTCGTCGTCGACGACGCGCACTGGGCGGACGGCGAATCCCTCGCCTGGCTCGCCTCGTTCACCGCCCGCCTCGGCGAACTGCCTGTCCTGGTCGTCCAGGCCCACCGGCCGGAAGAACTGGCGGCGCGGCAGGAGGGGAGCGGATCGGGCGGCGCCAACCCCTCCCAGGTCCGGGTGGCCCTGCGCGCCCTCACTCCGGACGCAACCGCGGTACTGGTCCGCGCGGCCCTCGGCGAACACGCCGACGACCCGTTCTGCCGCGAGGTGTGGGCCGTCACGGGAGGCAACCCCTACGAGGCGGTCGAACTCGTCGCCAAGGTCCAGGACCGCGAACTGGTGCCGCTGGAGGAGTCGGCCGGGCTGCTGCGCGAACTCGGCGCGTCCGCCCGCGGCAGCGGCCTCGTCGCCCGGCTCGAACGGCTCGGCACCAATGCCACCCGGTTCGCCTGGGCCGCCGCCGTCCTCGGCACGGACATCTCGCAGGATCTCGCCGCCACCCTCGCCGGAATGAGCCCCGCCGAGGCCGCCGACTGCACGGCGCGGCTACGCGAAGCCCGTATCGTCACCGGCTTCGACCCGCTGGAGTTCGTCCACCCGCTGATCGCCACCGCGGTGTACCGCTCCATCCCGCCGGCCACCCGCACCGCCTTCCACGGCCGGGCGGCGTGGGCGATCACCCGTGCGGGACTCGGCCCCGCGGCAGCCTCCCGCCACCTCCTCGAAGTGCACCCGGACAACGACCAGGATCTGGTCGGCCAACTCCGCGAAGCAGCCGGACAACACCTCGCGGTCGGTGCCCCGGAGGCCGCCCGCCGCTGCCTCGAACGCGCGCTGGAAGAACCACCGAGCCAACGCGACAAGGCCACCCTGCTGTACGAACTGGGCTGCGCCACCCTCCTCAGCTCGCCCGCCACCACCGTCCGGTATCTGCGCGCCGCCCTCGACATGCCCGGACTCTCCGACGACCAGCGCGTCGACGCCACCTACCGGCTCGCGGCCGCGCATTCCCACAACAACCAGCTGAAGGAAGCGGCGCGCGCCCTCGCCGCGGAGGCCGCGCGCACCGCCCCGGGCCCCGGCCTGATGCGGCTTCAGGCCGCCCACTTCCTCTGGGAGGGCATGCAGGCGTCCGAGGACGATGGACCCGCCCGTTCCGCCCGGCTCGCCCGGAATGCCGACCACCTGTCCGGCCGCGACAACGCCGAGCGCGCCCTGCTCACCATTCGCGCCTTCGACGCCATGATGCGGGGCGAGAACTCCCAGCTCGTCGTCGACCTCTGCGAACGCGCCCTGATCGACGGCCATCCCGCACGCGGCCTCGGCTGGACCGATACCGAGTGGGGCTTCGAACTCCCGACGCTCGTCGGCATCACCTACGCCTTCACCGACCAGCTCGACCGCGCCGAGGAGCTGTTCGGCGAGGCCGTCCGCGCCTTCGAGATCTCCGGCTGGAGCGGTGCGCACCTGGCGTTCGCGCACACCCTGCTCGGGCTGGTCCACCGCCGCCGCGGCCGGCTCGCCGAGGCGGAGGGCTTCCTCCGCGAAGGACTGCGCCTCGCCGACCGTGTCGGCAGCGGACTGCCCGTCCACTGGGACGCGGCCTGTCTGCTCATCGACACCCTGGTCGCCCGCGGCCGGGTCACCGAGGCCCGTCAGATCGCCGACCGCTACGACTTCGGCTCGCCCTACCCCAGCGCGATGGTGCTGCCCGACGCCCCGTGCGTACGCGGCCGGCTGCTGCTGGCCGAAGGCCGTACCGAGGAAGCGGTCACGGAACTCGAAGCGGCCGGTCAGGCCCTTGAACCCCGTGGCAGGTTCAACGGCGTATGGGCTCCCTGGGCGGGCGACCTCGCCCGCGCCCTGGCCGAGGAGGACCCGGACCGTGCCGCCCGGCTCGCCGCCTCGGCCCGGGCACATGCCGAACGCTTCGGTACGGACACCGCGATCGGCGAGGCCCTGCGCTGTGTCGCCCTGTTCGCGCGCTCCGAGGAGGCCACGCATCTGCTCGCCGAGTCGGTCCGCCACCTGGAGGCGTCCCCGTCCGCGTACGAACACGCTCTGGCCCTCGCCGACTACGGCATCGCGATCAGCTCCCCGCGCGAACTCGCCAGGGCCCACAAACTGGCCACCGCCTGCGGCGCCGAATCCCTGGCAAACCGCGCCCACCAGGCACGGGCGTCGATCGGGGCCGCGGAGTGAGGTAATGTTTGTCCTGCACGGCCACCCGGGTACACCGGGATGAATCGCATCGGGACGTGGCGCAGCTTGGTAGCGCACTTGACTGGGGGTCAAGGGGTCGCAGGTTCAAATCCTGTCGTCCCGACTGGAGACAGTCGCAGGTCAGGGCCGGTTTCGGAGAAATCCGAAACCGGCCCTTGGCCATTCTTGGGGACCATTTGGGGACCGGCGCCCTTGACTGGCCTCAGCGGGTCATGACGATCGGACTCGGCAGGGAACGCGGTGCGCGGAGCACGCCGAGGCGGGCGGAGAGCGCCGCCCCGGCGGCCGTGATCTTGTGTACGTCCGGGGGAGGTAGCGCTGGGTGGTGGTCAGGAAACCGTGGCCGGCGATCGGTCGCAGTACGTGGATCTGGACTCCTGCGTCGGCGAACCAGATCTGTCCAGTGTGCCGGAGGCCGTGGCGGCGCAGGTGTTCGTGGCCGAGCTTGGTGACCACGTCGTCCCAGTGGGTGGCGTCGCGCGGGACTGCGGTGGAGATGCGTCCGCCGCGCGGACCGGTGAACAGGCGGGCGTCGGGGTCGGGCCCGCTTTGCTCTGCCGTACTGCCCTGCGGCTAGTTTGTGTGCAGGACAGGTACGCAGACCCGTGGCGGCAGAGGTGCACGGGGGACGGGAGGTCGGGAAGAGTGTCGCTGCGCGGAGGTGATCCAGCCGAGATCGGCGGTTATCCGCTTGAGGCGCGGCTCGGCTCGGGGGGCATGGGCACGGTCTTTCTGGCCCGTACGAGCTCGGGGCGACCTGTAGCGATCAAACTGATCCACCAGCAGTTCGCGGGGGACGACGAGTTCCGCATCCGTTTCCGGCAGGAGGTGGCGGCGGCGAGGCGGGTGAGCGGTGCGTTCACCGCCGCCGTGGTCGACGCTGCCCCTGAGGCCGAGCAGCCGTGGATGGCGACGACCTATATCGAGGGGCACACGCTCGCCCAGCGCATCGCGGCTGAAGGCCCGCTGAACGGAACGGAGCTGAGGAGGCTCGCCATCGGGCTGGCGGAGGCACTGCGCGACATCCACCGGGTGGGGGTCGTCCACCGTGACCTGAAACCCTCGAACGTCGTGCTCTCGCCCGAGGGCCCGCGCGTCATCGACTTCGGCATTTCGCGCGCCGTGGACCAGCAGACGCTGACGATGACAGGGCGGGTCATCGGTACGCCGCCCTTCATGTCGCCGGAGCAGTTGCAGTCGCCGCGTGGTGTGGGGCCGCGGTCCGATGTCTTCTCGCTGGGGACGCTGCTGGTGTACGCAGCGACGGGCCACGGGCCCTTCGACGCGGACAGCCCATACATGACGGCGTATCAGGTGGTGCACGAGGAGCCGTCGCTGGGTGCCGTGCCGGTGGCATTGCGCGCGGTCGTCGAGTCGTGCCTGGACAAGGAGCCGAAGGGGCGCCCCTCGGCGGACGAACTCCTCGTGCTGCTGCGGGACCTGCCGGCCGACCTCGGTGGGACCGACGCGAACGGGGTTGGAGCGGGCCGCACCCGCGACATGATCACCCAGCATCACTTCGCGACGCGGGCCACCCCGGCGCCGACCACCGCCCCGGCCGGTCCCGATACAGGGAGCGCCGGCACCATCGGCCGCCGTCTGCGTCGCCGATGGCGTCCTGTGCTCGCGGCCGCGGTCGCGGTGGCAGCGATCGGCGGGGGAGCCGCCGCACTGAAGGGGGGCGGCCTCGGGGGGAACAGCGGCGGTGACAAGGGCAACGGCGTTGCGGCGCCGGGTGCCGCACTTCCGGACGGCTTCGAGCCGTGGCGCAGGACCGTGCAGGGCGGTAGCGAGGACATCCCCGACGAGTTGCGTTGCGTCGCGCGCGGCGACGCGCTGTTCTGCGGTGGCGGCGGCGTTGTCGCGACCCGTATCAGGGCCCTGGACGGCTCGCGGGTGTGGACGGCGAAGAGCCCGGGCATCCCCGTCCAGGGCATGCACCTGGTGGGCGCCACCGACGATACGGTGCTCGGTTACCGCTTCGCCGCCCAGAACGCCCCGCAGGATCCTCCCAGCGAGGTGGTGGCCATCGACGCGAACAACGGCCGGGAGCTGTGGTCCGTGCCGTCCGGCGCCCAGTCGCAGGCCGTCACGGGCCGGACTCAGGACGCCCTTGTGGTCGGCTCCGCCGTCGTGACGGTCGACGCTTCCAACTCCCGCTTCGAGGCCCGGGACGCGCACAGCGGTGAGGTCGCCTGGACGACGTCGTTCCCCGCGGGTACGCAGTGCGCTCCCGTCCCGGTGGGCCCGCAGCTCGTCGCGATGTGCGCGACGAATGCGGAGCTGGATGCCCCAGAGGTGCGCCACCCCACCCTGTATACGGTCGACCGCGCCTCGGGGACACTGGGCAGGCCCATCGCGGTTGACGGCCCCGCCGTGCCGATGGGCGTCGCCAACGGCAAACTCGTACTCTTTCTGGGGCACATGGAGGGAACGGCACTGGCCGGCTACGACGGGGTGGCGCGGGTCGACCCGGCCTCGCGGAAGGTCACGTACTCCCGGCTGGCCAGGACATACGCGGGGACGCCCGGCATGGCGGACGGCACCCTCTACGTGAGCAGGCAGACCGGTCTCGTCACAGCGCTCGACCCCGCGACCGGCCGGAAGAAGTGGTCCCGGCAGACGGGCGTTGAGGGCGCGTCGGGTCCCGTGGCGGGAGCCGACGCGTTGTATTTCAGCTCGGCCACCGGCCGGGTGGTCGCGCTGTCGCCGCACAATGGCACACCCCTGTGGACAACAGATCCGCAGGCCGATGGTTTGACGGGCGAGCAGGGCGCAAGCCCGCGCGTGACCGTCGCGGGGCGTGCAGTGATCGTGGCCGCGGCCAATAACACTCTCTTCGCCTTCGACGCGCAGAAGCCGCCGAAGTCGGGCTGACCCCGGGGAACCGGCCGCCGGCCGCCTTCCTTGCCGTGCGGACACTTCAGCGGCGGTTTGTTGGCAGGGGGTCAGCGTCGTAGTAGGCCGGTAGCAGAGGAACGTCGCCTCGCCGCCCGGAGGGCTGTGACGACCCGTCGTCTGCCGTGTCCGCCCGCTCCGGGGCCGCTGGATGCCTATGCGGCACGCTTCGACGACCTGCTCTCCACATTGGCACAGCGCCGCGGGTTCCGTGAGTACCCCGCGGGGGCTGCTGCTGCCGCGGGACCGGAACAAGACCCTGACCTGCCCGGCCGGCACGGAGCCGGTGGCCGGTGCCCAGCACCCCTCGGTGCAGCGGCTGCAGTTCTTCCTGTCAGAGTCGACGTGGGACCACGAGCGGGTCAACGCCCGCAGGGTGGAAATTTGGACGTTCATGCCGCGACGCCGGCCTCCGGTCGTACCTGTTCACGAAACGCCCGCCGCTCGCAGATGTTCCACCAGGAGACCGGCTATGTCGGCCGTGTGGTCGTTCAGGAAGAAGTGGCCTCCCGGGTAGACGGTGAGCGAGTGCGAGCCGGTGGTGTGGTGCCGCCAGTCCACCAGCTCGTCCGTCGTGGTGCGGGCGTCGTCCCGGCCCGCGAGAACAGCGATGGGACAACTCGGTTCGGGGCCGGAGCGGTGGCGGTACGTCTCGATCGCCCGGTAGTCGCCGCGGATGGCGGGCAGCACGGTCCGCATCAGGTCCTTGTCGGCGAGGATCTCGGCGTCCGTGCCGTCGAGGGTGCGCAGGTCGTCGACGAGCCCCGCGTCGTCCTTGAGGTGCGTCCACTCGTCGCGCAGCCTGGACGGTGCTCTGCGACCGGAGGCGAAGAGCACCGCCGGCACCGTGGCCGAGTCGTGTTCGAGCAGCCGGGTCACCTCGTAGGCGACGACCGCGCCCATGCTGTGGCCGAACAGGGCGAGCGGTCTGCCGTCCAGGACGGGCAGCAGTTCCCGGTGGACCTGTGCGGCGAGCGCGTGCACGTCGTCGATCAGCGGCTCGTTCCTGCGGTCCTGGCGGCCCGGGTACTGGACGGCGAGTACGTTCAATGATGGGGCCTGACACGTGAGTTGCCGTGAGAGGGGGAAGTATGTCGTGGCTGAGCCGCCTGCGTGCGGGAAGCAGACGAGGTGGGCGCGGTGGTCCGGCGTCGGGTGGAAGCGCTTGAAGCAGCGGGAGCCGGTGGCGAGGTCGAGCATGTTCATCGGGCGACCTCCGGCAGCTGCTCGGGCGAGGCGATCCGCGGGGGACGTGACCAGCTGTCCGGTTGAGCGGCCAGCTCCTCCAGAAGCGCCCCGTAGGCGTCGAGCATGGTGTCGATGAGCCCCTCGGGAAACAGTTCGTCGACCGCGTCCCAGGCGAGCACCACCTCGTCGCCGACCTTGTACACCTGGTGGTCGAGCCAGACCTGCGGCGTCTGCGACAGCATCCAGGTCCACTCCCCGAGGGCCGCCTCGAACTCGGGGCCGACCCACTGCGAGTCGAGGTTGCAGGCGAACACCACGGGGGCACCGACCCGTTTGTCGCGGCGGGCTCTGCGCAGGTCCCGCAGCACGTTGAGGGTGGAGTACTCGGCGTGCGAGGCGTTCTGCTGAAGCTGGCGTTGCAAGGCGCGGGCCCGATCGGCGAACGGCATCGGGTGTGCCGCGTCCACCCGCAGCAGTACGAGATTGGTGAAGTCGGCGACCATGCCGGGCACTTCGGGGGCGAGGGGCTGCCGGTCGAAGAGCGGGACGTTGAGCAGGAAGTCGTCCGTCTCGCTCCAGGCGGCGAGCACCTGCGCGTACGCGGTCGCGAGGACCATCGCGGGGGTCAGGCTGTATTCCCTGGCCCGCTCAGTGATCGACTCCCAGGTGGCCTTGCCGAGGGTGAGGCGACGGCGGCTGAACCGCGACCGCGTCACCTGCTCGGGCCGCACCGCGAGGGGCAGCGCGGGCCCTTGCGCGGGCAGTTGCGGCAACTGCTCCTGCCAGTAGGCGCGCGCCCGGCCCGCCGGGCTGTCCGGGGCGGTGAGCGGGCCGCACCAGGACCGGTGGTCCTCCAGGTACTGGCCGAAGTCGTAGGCGGGGGCGGCGGGCAGCGGCGTCCCGGTGTAGGCCGTCGCCAGGTCGGCGAGGACGAGCTCGATGCTCGCTACGTCCGCCACCAGCAGATCGATGTTGAAGTGGATCCGGGTGCGGCCCGCGGGCAGCAGGGACAGCTGCACGTCCAGCGTCTCGGCGGCGGCGACGTCGAGCACGCGGTGCGAAAGTCCCTCGCGCACCTCCTCGGCGCGGCGCCGCGCGTCCTTGTCCCCGTACGAGGTGAAGTCGTGCACGGTCAGCCCGGTCCACCCGCTGTCGGCGAGGATCTGCTGGCGCCCGTCGTCGAGGAAGCGGGCCCGCAGCATCGGGTGCCGGGCGATCACCGCGCGCACGGCCGACTCCAGGCGGCCGCGGTCCACGCCCTGCCCGTCGAACTCCAGGTACGCGTGGCAGGCGACGGACCCGAGGGCCATGCCCTGGCCCCGGCCGATCCAGTACGCCTGCTGCACGGGGGTCAGCGCGAACGGGTCCCCGGTCGAGCGCCGTGCCGGCCGCTGCGCGGGCACCACGGACGCCGGCGTCGCCCGTCCCGCGGTGAGCAGCGCGTGCCAGCGCTCCACCGTGGGCTCCTCCGCGAGATCGCGGAACGTGGTGGTGGCACCGGCCTTACGCCAGGCCCCGGCGAGGCGCATCATGCGCATCGAGTCCATGCCGTACGAGATCAGGTTCCGCTCGTGGTCGATGACCTCGGGCGCCATGCCGAGGATGTCGGCGACGGCCTGGCGGACGTCGTCCCGGGTGAGGCCGAGGACCGCGGCGTCGGTGGCGGTGTGGGTCACGGCAGCTCCTTGGTGAGGTGGGTGCGGGCGGCGGGTGGGCCCGCCCACGCCTGGACGCGTTCGGCGACGGCGGTGAGCCGGTCGCCCGCGACGATCGAGTAGTGGTCCTCGGGGTGGACGTCCACCTCCAGGCGGGGGCAGAGGTTCAGCCAGGCCGGTACCGGATCGGCGCGCTCCACCTGTCCTGCCACGAACAGCAGGACCGGTGCGTCGAGCTTCTGCGGCCGATGGGCGTCGAGGGTCGCCAGATGGTGAGCGTGGACGTTCTTCAGCAGCGCGTACTGGTCGGCGCCCGAATCCGGCGGCAGCAACCCGTGTTCGACCGCCGCCCGCACGGCCGCCTCCGCCAGGTCGTCCTCCGGCGCGGCGCGCACGGCCGCTTCGAGGGAGGCCGGCAGACGCCCCCCGGCCAGGTCGGTCAGGAACTCCGTGTGCCGCTCGCGCTCGGTGCGGGTGCCGCGGACCTCGGTGAGGTCGCTGTCGATCATGAACGTCGCGACTTCGTGGCCCTGTTCGGCAAGTTGCGCCGCGACCTCGTGGGCCAGGATGCCGCCCATCGACCAGCCGCCGAGCAGGTACGGCCCTTCGGGGCGCAGCGCCTGCAGTTCCGCACGGTAGGCCCGCGCCATCTCCGGCACGTCGGCCGGCAGCGCCCGTGCCGTGCCCCGCGCGAGGGCCGCGCTCTGGAAGGCGTGCACGGGGCCGTCCCAGGCCCGGGCGAGCGGCGCGTAGGCCGCCACCGAGCCGCCCACCGGATGGAACAGGAACAGCTCCCGCCCACCGGACCGGCCGCCGCCGGGCAGCGAGACGAGGCTTCCGGTCCCCTCGCCCGGACTCTCGTACTGTGCGATGCGTGCCGCGAGCGCCCGCACCGTCGGGGCCTCGAAGACCTGGCCGAAGGAGAGCCCGGCGCCGAGATCGGTCCGGATCCGGTTGACGAGGCGCAGGGCGAGCAGCGAATTGCCGCCCAGCGAGAAGAAGTCGCTGTCCGCGTCCACCGACGGCACCTCGAGCAGCTCCGACCACAGGGCGCAGAGCCGCTGCACCGGACCGTCGTCGCCCGGTGTCGCGGGCTGTGTGTCGTCCGCGGCCGTCGGGGCCGTGGCGGCGAGCGCGGCGAGGGCGCCCTTGACGTCCACCTTGCCGTTCGGGGTCAGCGGCAGCGAGTCGACCACCTGGAGCCGGCCGGGTACCAGATAGTGCGGCAACCGCGCCCGCAGATGGGCGAGCAGCTCCCGGGGCTCGGGCCGTGCGCCCTCGGCCGGGACGACCAGGGCGGCCAGGCGCCGCTGACCACCGGCCGTGCTCACCGCGTCGACCGCGCTGCGCCGCACCGCCGGGTGATCGAGGAGCGCCGCCTCGACCTCACCGGGTTCCACGCGGAATCCCTGGATCTTCAGCTGCCGGTCCTCACGGCCCAGGAACTCGATGGTGCCGTCCGGCCGGTAGCAGCCCAGGTCCCCGGTCGCGTAGAGCCGCTCGCCGGTGACCGGGTGCGGTACGAAGCGGTCGGCGGTGCGGTCCGCGTCCCGCCAGTAGCCCCGGCTCAGGCCGGCCCCGCCGATGTGGATGCGGCCCACGGCCCAGGGCGGGCGCACGTCGTAGCGGTGGTCGAGCACCCGCATCGTCTGGTTGCGCAGCGGCACACCGTACGGGACGCTGCGCCACGCGGGGTCCGGCTCCTCGATCTCGTGGATGTTCGACCAGATCGAGGCCTCGGTGGCGCCGCCCAACGCGATGAGCCGCACCTGTGGCCACCGTTCCCGCAGCAGGTCCGGCAGGGTGGTCGGGATCCAGTCGCCGCTCATCAGGAACGCCCGGATCGGTGGCGTGCCCACCCCGGGCGCCGCGCCGTCCGCTTCGGCCATCATCTGCGCCAGGGCGGGCACGGAATTCCACACCGTCGCGCCGAACGTGGCGGCCGTCTCGGCCCAGCCCAGCGGGTCAGGACGGGCGCTCGCCCGCGGCAGCACCAGGGCGGCCCCCGCGGCGAGGGTGCCGAACACGTCCCACACGGACAGGTCGAAGCTGAGCGAGGAGATACAGAAGACCCGGTCTTCCGGGCCGAGTCCGACCCGCTCGTTGATGTCCACCACCGTGTTGAGGGCGGGGCCGTGCTCGATCATCACGCCCTTGGGCAGCCCGGTGGAGCCCGAGGTGTAGATGATGTACGCGAGATCCTCCGGCCCGCTCCCGGGCGCGGTGAACGGCCCCGGTGCCACCGGGGCCGCGTCGACGCACAGCACCGGCCGGTCCCCGAGTCCGCGAATCCGCTCCACAGCCGCGGGCTGTACCAGGACGGCCGGCGCGGAGCAGCCGTCCAGCAGATGGGCGATGCGTTCGTCCGGCAGGGCCGAATCGATCGGGCAGTACGCGGCCCCGGTGCGCAGCACGCCGAGCACGCCGACGATCTGCTCCCAGCCCTTGGCCATGACGACCGGCACGACGTCACCGCGGCCGACGCCGTGCCCGGCGAGCGCGTGCGCCAACGCCCTTGAGCGCAGCTCCAGTTCGCCGTAGGTAAGGGTCCGTTCGGTGGTCAGGACGGCGGGCGCGTCGGGGCGCAGCGCCGCCTGCTCCAGGAATCCGTCCTCCAGACGCCCGGCCGGGGGGTCCGAAGGCGCCGGGTTGAGGGCCGCGACGACGGCCCGGTGGGCGTCGGGCACCGGGTCGGGCCGTGCCGCGGCACCGTCGGGGGCCGCCAGGGTGTCGAGCATCCGGGCGTACGCCGCGAACATGAGGTCCGGCAGGCCGGGCGCGAATGCGTCGTCGACGGTGTCCCAGATGCAGTCGACACCGCCGTCGGCCCCGTCGTGCAGCTGGTTGTCGATCAGGACCTGCGGCGTGCGCAGATCGCTGTGCACCTCGCGGCAGGCGAGGCGTCCGTGCCGGGCCTCGGGTGTCTCGCCGTGCTGCCGTCCGTGGGCGGATGCCGGCGAGAGCATGCTCGTGAACACGTACGGCAGCGCGGCGCGCGAGGTCCAGCCGCGGCGTGCGGCCAGCTCACGGGTGATGCGCACGCCGGCCACATCGGAGTTCTGGAGGTCCTTGACCACCTGACGCTGCAGGTTCTGGGCGCGGGCGAAGAAGTCGTCGCCGGCCAGCAGGTCGACCTCGACCGGGAGCGTGGCCCCGAACTGGCCCATGACCCCGGCCGCCTCCGGCCGGGCGGACGCCCAGTTCTGGTGCAGCATGTTCAGGCAGAAGTGCGGAGCCGACGCCCATGCGCCGATCGCCTCCGCGAACACGTGTAGCATCGCCGAGGTGGCGAGCACGCGGTGCTTGCGGAACGTCGCGGACAGGGCCGTCCACTGGGCGCGGCTGAGCCGGTGGACGCGCCGGGTGAAGCGCACCGGACGGATGGCCGACGTCTGGACGGCGAGGGGCAGTCGGGGCGCGTCCGGCAGGGTGTCGAGGCGCTGTTCCCAGTACCGCCACTGGGTGCGGTAGGCGTCGCTGTTCTCGTGGTCGAGCAGGGCGAGGAGGCAGTCGCGGTAGGTGTGCTCCGGGCGGTCCGGCGCCAGGCCCGGATCGTGGTAGTACGCGCGCCACTCGTCCATCGTCTGCCGGATGCCGCGCCCGTCGAGCAGCAGTAGGCTCATGGCGATGTGCGCGCGCACCCGGCCGGGCCGCAGCCGCTGCACGACCACGTCGAACAGGGGCCAGCGCGTCGGGTCGACGCCCTCCTCGCACATCCGTCGCCGCGTCCGGGCGAGCGCGTCCTCCTGCTGCCGCATGTCGAGGCCGGTCAGATCCGTGACCGTGAACCGGTACGGGCCGGTCTCCCCCTCGGTGAGCACCCGCTGTGTCCCGGACGCGTCCACCACCACCCGCAGGTGGTCGTGGCGGCGGATCAGCCGGTCGACGGCAGCCTGGGCACGGGCCACATCGAGGTCGACCAGGTCCAGTTCGACGTAGTAGCCGGGTTGGAAGCCACCGAGTTCCACCAGGTCGGACGTGCCCACCAGATACGCCTCCTGAAGAGGCGTGAGCGGGAACGGCGCGTGCCGGCTCATGCGCCGACCTCCGCCCGTGCGGCCAGCACCCGGGCGAGTTCGGCGATGGTGGGGGCGTCGAAGAACATGTCGATGGCCTCGTCGCCCACCTCGTTCAGGCCCAGTTCGGTTCGGAACCTGCCGACGATGCGGACCGCGTGCAGCGAGTCGCCGCCCAGGTCGAAGAAGTTGTCGTCGATGCCGAAGTCGTCCCTGCCGAGCGCGTCGCTCCAGATTTCGTGCAGGCGGCGCTCCAGATCGGTGTGCGGCGCCGTGTGGTCCTGCGTGGACGACTCGCGCCACGGTGAGGGCAGTGCCGCGCGGTCCACCTTGCCGTTGGCGCTCAGCGGCAGCGCGTCGAGGGTGACGAAGTGGTGCGGGACCATGTACTCCGGCAGCAGCTCGCCGAGCGCCTGGCCGAGCCGCGACACGTCGAGGACGTTGCCGTCGTCCGGTGCGCTCGCGACGATCACGTGCTGGGCGAGCGCGTCCACGACCGGGGGACCGTCCGGCACCGACGCGGCCCGCCGGAATCCGGCGGCCGCCAGCTCCTCACGCCACTCGGTCACCGAGAGCAGGGTCGCGGACCGCTGGTCCTGGTAGTTCCCGAACCCTTCCAGGAACGCGAAACTGATCATGTTCAGGGGGGAGTTGACCGTGCCCTCGACGAGGACGAGCAGGCCGCCGGGGGCGAGCAGGGAGCGTACGTGCTTCAGGGTCCGGCCGAGGTCCTTCGCGTCGTGCAGCACGTTCGCGGCGACGACGACGTCGAACGCGCCCAACGCCAGGCCCTGTTCCACCGGGACGCCGTCGATGTCGTACAGGCCGTAGTCGACGAAGGGGTGCGCGGACGCGTACCGGCTGCGGGCCGACTCGGTGAACGCCGTAGACAGGTCCGTGAAGAGGTACTCGACACGGTCGGCGGGGAGCGCGGGCAGCACCTGGTCCGCGGTGGCGCCCGTGCCCGCGCCGAGTTCGACGATGCGCACCTTGCGCCCGCCGGTGAATTCGTCGACGAAGCGGCGCACGGCCTTCGCCGCGACGCGGTTCTGCAGCAGGGCCGCGGGATTGTCCGCGTACAGGGCCTTGGTGACGCGCCAGTCGCCGTCGGGCAGCAGCAGCTGCAGCGGCCGCACGGCGCCGGTCAGCAGATCGAGCTGGCGGCGGATGCAGCCGGTGAAGTACGCGCTCAGCTGCCGGTCCGCGTCGGCCGGTGACAGGGCGTCGAGTTCCGCGTCGATCCGGGCGTCGAGCGCATCGGCGTCGAGCGCGTCGGCGCAGCGGTACTCGCCCGGTCGGGCGGTGCGGCCGAGGATGCCGGCGTCGGCGAGCACGGCCAGCCACTGGTCGACCAGGCCGCGGTAGTGCGGGCGTACGCCGCACCCCTCGACGACCGAGTCGGCGGTGGCCGTGGCGCCGGCCGCGGTGAGGACGCCGAGCCGGGCCAGGTTGCGGGCCATCACGGTGGGCGCGAGTGCCGCGAGACGGTGCCACATGTCCCGGAACGTCGCGACGGCGGGCGCGAGTTCACCGGTCGCGGCCGTCAGCTCCTGGCCCGCCGCGTCAAGGGCCCCGGTCCAGGCGCGGTCCGCGTCGAAGTCGGGGGCGGGCCGCTCGGCGGTGTGCTGTTCGCCGCCGCCGGGCTGCTCGGGCACCACGTAGGCGACGAGCTGGCCCCGGTCCGTGACGGGGTTGGTGGCGACGGTGACGAGGGCCTCGTGGACGCCGGGGCGGCGGCGAAGCACGGCGGCGATCTCGTCGAGCTCGATGCGGTACCCGTTGACCTTGACCTGGGTGTCCTCACGGCCGAGGAACTCGATGTCGGCGCCCGGCAGGTACCGGCCCACGTCGCCGGTCCGGTACAGGCGCTCCCCGGTCACCGGGTGGGTGACGAACCGCTCGCGCGTCTTGTCCGCGTCCGCCCAGTAGCCCTTGGCCACGCCGACGCCGCCGATCCAGATCTCGCCGGTGGCCCACACCGGGCACGGGTCGAGGCGGTCGTCGAGCACATGCATCGTCTGGTTGGCCAGGGGCTTGCCGTACGGAATGCGGCTCCACTCCGCGGGGACCTCCTCGATGGGGTGGTGGATCGACCAGACCGACGCCTCGGTCGCACCTCCCAGGCTGATCACACGCGCCGTCGGGAACACCGAGCGCAGCGCGTCGGGCAGCGTCACCGGGATCCAGTCCCCGCTGAGCATCACCAGGCGCAGCGGAGCCGTGGCGGGCACGGGCGTGGGGGCCTCCAGCCAGACGCGCAGCAGCGCGGGCACCGAGTTCCACACGCTCACGTCGTGCCGCTGGACCAGTTCCGACCAGTGCTCCGGGTCGTGGGCGCGGCCCGGCGCGGGCATCACCACGGCGGCACCGGCGGCCAGCGCGCCGAAGACGTCGTACACGGACAGGTCGAAGCTGAGCGAGGACAGGGCGAGGATCCGGTCGTCGGGGCCGACGCCGAAGCGTTCGTTGATGTCCTGGATGGTGTTGACGGCGCCGCGGTGGTCGATCACCACGCCCTTGGGCCGGCCCGTCGAACCCGAGGTGAAGATGACGTACGCGAGGTCGGCGGGGCCGGGCCGGGCGGCGAGGGGGCCGTTGGCCTCGGCGCGGACCTCGGCGTCATCGAGGGTGATGAGACGGATGTCCTCGGGCCACTCCAGTTCGTCGCGCAGGCGGGGCGTGGTGACCACGGTCCGCACGAGGCCCTGCTCGATGAGCTGGGCGCGGCGCGCGGCCGGCCACTGCGGGTCGATCGGCAGATAGGCGGCGCCGGCGAGGGTGACGCCGAGGACCGCGGGGACCTGGGCGAGGCCCTTGTCGATCACCACGGCGACCAGCTGGCCCGGCGGCGTGCCGAGAGCGGTCAGACGGCGGGCGAGGCGGCGGGCGTCGGAGACGACCTCGCGGTAGGTGAGCCGGGTGCCGTCGTGGGCGATCACGGCGGGGGCGTCGGGGCACTGGACGGCACGGTCCTCGACGAGTCCGCACAGGGTGGCCGCGGGCAGGTCGGCAGCGGTGTCGTTGGCGGCGGCGCGCTCGGCGAGCTGCCAGGCCGGAAGGTCGGCGATCCGTCCGGTGCGGTCCCAGGCGGTGGGGTCGTCCGCGAGGAGTTCGAGCAGCCGCTCGCAGACGGCGGTGAGTTCGGCGTCGATTCCGTGCGGGAGCGACCCCTTGGGTATCTCCCATACGACGGTCAGGCCGGCCTCGCCCACGGCCGTGTGCCAGACGGGGCCGGTGCGCAGCGCCGGGTCGCCGGCCTCGTCCGCCTCGCGGACCAGCTGCTCGTGCATGTGTTGTGCGCGGTCGGCGAACGAGGCGCCGTCCGGCAGGTCGCACAGGACCTCGCGGGGCGTGGCGGTGCCGGGGCGGGTGACCGCGAGCGCGAAGGCGCAGTGGCGGGCCCACAGCCGGACCGCGTCGGCCGTCGCGGTGACCAGGACGGCCGACACGCCGATACATCGCTCGGCCGCACTCTGTTCGATGCGGTCAAGCGCTGCGGACGATATCCGGGACTCGATCCGCACCCGGGGGGCATCGCTGGTGGACGCCGTTCCGACGACGGGAAATTCCGGAGCAGAGTTCTTTGCAAAGTGAATTACTAGGCCGTTTGCTGTGACACTTCTCTGCGTCACGTCAAGGCGGTATTCAGTCATGACGAATCTCCTTGGGGAGCTGTTTCCGCGTAACGATGAGCCGCCCTTCGTTCTGTGGGGCGGACCGGGGCAGGTGGGGCGGAAATGGGGCAGAGGTGGTGTCAGACGGCCGCGCTGTCGGCGCTGTCGAGATCGAGCAGCCCGCTGCGCAGTGCGACGGCTACCGCGGAGGCGCGGTTCTGGCAGTTCAACTTGCTCATCACATTGGCCAGATGCCGTTTCACGCCGTGCTCGGTGATGCCCATGCGACGGGCGATACGGCGGTTGCTCAGTCCCTGGGAAACCGCCCAGAGCGTCTCGCGTTCCCGTTCCGTCAGGCGCGGACGTGCGGCCTCGTTGCCCGAAACCCCTGATGCGAGGCGGACGACCTGGTGAAACGCCTCGGAGGACACGGTGATCGTCCCGCGGGAGCGCGGCGTGAGCACCTCGCGCGCCGAGGTCTCCTTGAGGTCCTCCAGGCGCAGTACCGCATGGGCGAGCACCCACTGCGCGGTGTCGAGCTGATCCTGCATCAGCGAGCGCAGGACCAGGACGACATGCGTCGCCGGGTGGAGCAGGAGCGGGCTGAGTAGCGGCAGGTCGCGCACACCCAGCGATGACGGCAGCACCAGGGTGACCGGACCGGTCACCGAGTCCGACGGGATGTCAGCGGCGCAGGCGGCCGCGAGTACGGACTGGGAAAGCCCGCTGTCCAGGGCGAACTGCCTGAGCAGCAGTCTGGAAGAGGGGTCGGGATCGATGATCAGAATGCGTCGACAGTCCGCATCCTTTGTTTCGGCCTCCCCCTCGGATCTACCGATTTTCTCGAACCCCTTCTGCAAGTGCCCTCCCCGTGTCGTCGCTTTCAGCCAAACGGCGGCCATAACTATTCGACAGAGAAGTGACGGAGTCAAGTGGGTATCGAAATGAGAGTTTGCTCCTCTGTTCATCAAAAAGGGCATGTCAAATCGCCCCACCGGATTTTCTCCGGAAGGGCGATTTTCGCGGCTCATGGGGCCGCGCCCGGCGGGCGCGGCGTCTTGGGTCAGTGGGCCATAATCGGTCCCGCCGACGGGTCGGGGCGCTCCTTGGGCAGCAGCGTCAGACCGCCCACGGCCGCGACGACCGAGATGACCGCACAGGCCACGAAGGCGTTGCCGAAGCCGTCGAGCGAGGGGGCGCCGGCGCCTTCCAGGCCGGCCCCCGCGACGGCCGCGACCACTGCGATGCCCAGCGAGGCGCCGAGTTCGTGCGCGGTGTTCACCAGACCGGAACCGAGCCCCGCGTCCAAGTGACCCACGCCGTGCATGGCGCTGGTGATGGCGCAGACGAAGCCGATCCCGAGGCCGAAGGAGAGCAGGGCGAACCCGGGCAGCACCTCGGCCCAGGCGTTCCCGCGGTCGACGCCGGACAGCAGCAGACCGCCGACCGCAGCGATGACCAGGCCCGAGGCGGACGTCACGCGCCAGCCGATCCGGGCCACCGCCTGGGAGGCCAGGTGCGCGCCGATGGTGGTGGCCAGCGCCGCCGGGAGGAACATCAGACCGGTGCGCAGGGCGCTGTAGCCCAGCACGTGCTGGAGGTAGAGCGAGCACAGGAAGAATCCGGAGATCAGTACGCCCGCAGAGGCCAGCATGACCAGGCAGCCACCGGCCATGGAGCGCCGTGCCAGGAAGGACAGCCGCACGAGGGGGGAGGCCGTGGCGCGCTCCGCCAGCACGAACAGGGCCGCGCAGAGCGCCGCGGCGAGCAGCGGGCCCCAGGCGGCGGCGTCGCCGAAGCCGTGGTCGCGCGCCTGCACCAGGCCGTAGATGAGCAGAGCGGGCGCCGCCGTCATGGTGAGCGCGCCGGGCAGGTCGATGCCCTTGTGGCGGCCGCCGGGCCCGGTGGTCGGGCCGTCCTCCTTGACCAGGACGGGCACCAGGAGGAGCACGATGAGGCCGATCGGCACGTTGATGAAGAACGCCCACTCCCAGCCCGGCCCCGAGGTCAGCACGCCGCCGAGGAGCACGCCGAACGCCGCGCCCGTGCCGCCGATCGCCGCCCAGACACCCAGGGCGCGATTGCGCTCGGGGCCCTGGAACGTGGCCATCACCGTGGCCATGGCGGCCGGGGAGAGGAAGGCGGCGCCGACACCCTGGGCAGCGCGGGCGGCGATCAGGGTGCCGCTGCTTTCGGCCAGTCCTGAGAACAGCGACGCCACGGTGAACAGGGCGAGGCCGCCGAGGAACGTACGCCGGCGGCCGAGGAAGTCGCCCAGCCGCCCCCCGAGCAGCAGCAGACTGCCGAAGAGCAGCGTGTACGCGGTGACCACCCAGGTCATCGCGGCCGGCGAGAGGGTGAGGTCGTCACCGATCGACGGCAGCGCGACGTTCACCACGGTCACATCGACGATGAGCATGAACTGGGCCATGCACAGGAGCGTCAGGATCACCCAGCGGCGCGGGTTCGGCGCTGGTGGGGCCGGGTGTCCGTGCCCGTGGCCCTCGGGCTCCTCCGCGTGTTGGGCGTGCGGCTCGTCGCTCGGCTGCCCGTGTGCAGTGATCCGGGCTTGGCTCTCCGGTGTCACCGGACGCTCCTTAAGTTGAACACCACTGTCATGGTTACTGTAGGGCTTCGACTCGAATTTGAACAGCGGTGTTCAATTTATGTGGTGGGCGAGGCGGCGCGCGGTGGGGTGCTCGAAGACGTCCTTGGGGCGCAGGATCAGGCCATGTGCGCGGGCCTGTGCCGCCACCTGGTTGGCGAGCACCGAGTCGCCGCCGAGGTCGAAGAACCCGTCGTCGGGCCCGACGTGGGGAACGCCGAGCACCGCCGTGAGGATGCCGGTCAGGATGCGTACGGCGTCGGGTGCGGCGGCCGGATCGTCCTGCACCGGAGGCACCGCCGCCCCCGGCGTGTCCGCCTCGTCGGTGAAGTCGTCCCGCGCCCAGGCGGCTTCCGTCCAGTGCCGCACCCGTCGAAACGGATACCCGGGGAGCGGGACGGGGCCCTCGGTGCCGTGGCGGGCCGACGTCCAGTCGACGTCCACGCCGGACTCCCACAGCAGGCCCAGCGCCCGCCCCCACGTCTCGGCCGCCGCCGCGGACTCCCGCGCATGCGGCAGCATGCTCACCGCGCGGTGCTGCCGCGACCACCGGTCGCTGCCCCGCAAGGTCGGGCCGAGCACGCGGCCGGGGCCGGCCTCGGCCACCATGCGCCCCTCCCCGGTGAGCAGGGTTCGAACGCAGTCCGCCCAGCGCACCGTGGCACGCAACTGCCTTGCCCAGTACAGCGGATCGACCGCCTCGGCGTCCGACAGCCAGGTGCCGGACACGTTCGAGACGAGGGGCAGCGACGGCACGTGGAAGGCGACCGTGCGGGCCACGTCGGCGAACCGCTCGGCGGCCTCGTCCATGGCGGCGCTGTGGAAGGCGTGCGCCGTGCGCACCGCGGTCACCTGCACTCCGCTCTCTTCCAGCCGCCGGGCGAGACGGCCGGCCGCGTTGTGCGGGCCGGCCACGACGCAGGCCTCGGGGGAATTCACCGCAGCCAACTCCAGGCCGCTGCCGACCAGGTGCTCGCGCGTGCGCTCCTCGTTGAGCGGCACCGCCAGCATCGTGCCCGGTGGTGCGGCGTGCATCAGGCGGCCACGTGCCGCCACGAGCCGTACCGCGTCGGCGAGTTCGACCACACCGGCCAGGCAGGCCGCAGCGTACTCGCCGATGCTGTGACCGCCCACGGCGTCCGGGCGCACCCCGTACCGTTCCAGCGTGCGGGCCAGGGCGTACTCGACGGCGAACAGCGCGGGCTGCGCCCTGTCCGTACGGCGCAGCTCCGCCTCGTCGGAGCCGAACAGGGCGTCCCGGATGTCCGAGCCCGCAGGACCGGCCGCGAACAGCCTTGCGCATCGGTCGAGTTCGCTCCGGAACACGTCGTCGTCGCGGTACAGGTCCGCACCCATCCCGGGGTACTGCGCGCCCTGCCCCGGAAACACCAGGACGGGGCTCAGCGGGCGGCGCGGCACGGGCAGCACCGTGCGGTCCTCCCGCAGGAGCCGGGCGGCATGGTCGGGCGTGCGCGCCGCCACCGTCGCCCGGTACGCGAACCGGGCCCGGCCCTCGGCGAGCGTGTAGGCGACGTCGCCGAGGCCGGGGGTGCGGCCTTGCCGCCCGTCGAGGGCGTCGGCGAGCTGGAGCCGGGCATCGAGCAGGGCCTCCGCGGTGCGGGCGCTCAGCGTCAGCACCGGCACCGCGCCCGTACCGTCGGCGGGCGCGGACCGGGCCGGAGCGGGCGGCGCCTGCTCGACGATCACGTGGGCGTTGGTGCCGCCGACGCCGAGCGAGCTGACACCCGCGATACGCGGCCCGGGGGCCGGCCACGGCCGGGTCCGTACGGCCACCTCGAACGGGGTTCCCGCCAGGCCGAGTTCGGGGTTCGGGGCGGTGAAGTGGGCGGTGCCCGGGACTGTGGCCGACTCGAGCGCGAGCACCGTCTTGATCAGGCCGACGACACCCGAAGCGGCCTCCAGGTGACCGATGTTGCCCTTGACCGATCCGATCAGACAGGGGGACGTGCGGTTGCCGTGCGGGTCGAGGGCCTGCCGCAGGGCGGCCATCTCCATCGGATCACCCAGCGCCGTCCCCGTGCCGTGCGCCTCGACGTGGCCCACCGCGTGCGGATCGACACCGGCCACGGAGAGGGCCTCCGCGACTACCGCCGCCTGCATCGTCACACTCGGAGCGGTGAACCCCATCTTCAAGGAGCCGTCGTTGTTCACCGCGGTGCCCCGCACCACGGCGCGGATCCGGTCACCGTCCGCCAGCGCGTCCGTGAGCCGCTTGAGGACGACGACCCCACCGCCGCTGCCGAACACCGTGCCGTCGGCCGCCGCGTCGAACGGGCGGCACCGCCCGTCCGCGGACATCATCGAGTCCGGCTCGTACAGATAGCCCGTGCGGTGCGGCACCTTCACCGTCATGCCGCCCGCCAGTGCCACGTCGGACTCCCCGCACAGCAGGCTCTGGCAGGCGAGATGCACCGCCACCAGGGAACCGGAGCATGCCGTCTGCACAGTCAGGGCGGGCCCGCGCAGATCGAGCGCGTGGGCGACCCGGGCGGCGAAGAAGTTCGGGTCGGTCAGGGTCAGCGCGTGGATGAGCGCGGGCGACGTGCCCGCCCCCAGGAACTCCTGGGGGCGGTGCCGGGAGAGCAGGTTGTACCCGAAGTAGCCGCTGAACGACGGCGCGCCGAACACGCCGACCGAGCCGTCCCGCCGGGCCGGGTCGTGCCCGGCGTCCTCGAGGGCGTGCCAGCAGCACTCCAGGAACAGGCGCTGCTGCGGGTCCATGGCCGCGGCGGTGGCGGGCGGCAGCCCGAAGAACGCCGCGTCGAACTCCTGGTACCCGTCGAGCACCCCGGCCCGGCGGACGTACCCCGGGTGGTCGAGCACCGGCCTCGGTACGCCACCGGCCAGCAGCTCCTCGTCCGAGAGGTCGACCAGGCCCTCTCGCCCCGCGCAGATGTCCGCCCAGAACGCGTCGACGTCCGCGGCGCCGGGGAACCGCCCCGCGATGCCGACGACGGCCACCGCCTCGTCGTCCGGACGCCCGTCCTGTGGTGTGCTCACTGCTGTGTCCCCCTCTGTCGTCCCTTGCCCCGCCGGGCTCGTGCGGCGTGCAGCCGGGCGGCCCGTCCGTCGGTCCGGAGCGCAGCGTCGCGCACGCCGTCGGCGACGACCAGACGCGGCCCGGCGCCCGCGGCCCGCGGCCACAGCGCGGCCGCCACCTGCTCGGCCAGCTCGTCGGCGCTCGCGCCCTGCAGCAGCCGGGTCACCGGGACGTCCACGGCGAAGTCCGCGCGCAGCGTGTTCTTGATCCGTACCGCTGCCAGCGAGTCGAGGCCGAGATGGACCAACGGCCGTCCGGCGACGCGCTCCGCCTCGGTGAAGCCGAGGACGCGCGCCACGCTCAGCAGCGTCCTCGCGCGCACGGCGGCGGCCCGCTGCCGCGGCTCCAGGGCGTCGAGGGCCGCCCGGTCGAACGCGTCCGGCCCGCCCTCGGCCCCGGCGAACAGTTCACCGAAGAACGATGAGGTGCGCGCCTGCGGATGGACGCGGGCGAACTCGGCGCCGCTGAGCCGGACCACACCGGTCCGCGGCGCGTCCCGCGTGAGCAGGACCTCCAGCGCGGCGAACCCCTCGCGCGCGGTGAGCGCGCCGACGCCCTCCACGGCCTTGCCGCGCACCGCGCCGATGTCGCTCCACGGGCCCCAGTTGACGGCGAGGGCCCGCTGCCCCGAGGCCCGGCGCAGGGAGACGACGCCGTCGAGGAACGCGTTGGCCGCGGCGTACGCGCTCTGCCCGGCCGAGCCCACCAGCGAGGCGAGCGACGAGTAGCCGACCCACCAGTCGAGGTCTGTCGCCACGGTCGCCTCGTGCAGCCGCCAGGCGCCCATGGCCTTGGGCGCCCACACCCCGTCGAGACGCTCGGCGTACTCCTCGGTGACCAGGGCGTCGTCGAGCACGGCTGCCGCGTGCACCACACCGCGCAGCCTGGCCCCGGTCGCCTCGACCGCCGCGACCAGGCGCGCGGCCGTGCCGGGCTGCGCCACGTCGCCGTCGACCAGCTCGACGCGGGTGCCCATGGCGCGGAGCGCCGCGAGTTCCCGCTGTGCCTTGTCGCCGAGCGGACCGCGGCCGCCGAGCACCACGGCGCCCGCCCCGCGTTCGGCGAGCCAGCGGGCGGTGGCCAGGCCCAGGCCCCGGGTGCCGCCGCTGACGAGGTAGCCGCCGCCGGGCCTGACCGCGATGTGCGGCCGGGCGTCGGGAGCGTCGGGAGCCACGACGAGCCGTGCCGCGTACCGCTGCCCGGCGCGCCAGGCCACCTCGTCCGGGCCGTCGGGGGCGAGGATTTCGGCGGCCGTCCGGTGCGGATCGGTCGCCTCGTCCACGTCCACGGTCCTGGGCCGCAGTTCGGGCCGCTCCTGGTGCAGCGAGCGCACCGCGCCGCGCAGCGCGCTCTGCGCCGGATCCGGCCGGTCGCCGGCGAGCACGGCCTGGGCGCCGGCCGTCACCACGGTCAGTGCGGGCGGCAGCGTGCCCGACTCCTCGTGGGTGCGTAACAGACCGGCGGCTGTCCGCAGCAGCGCCGCCACCGCGCGCCTGCCCGCGTCCGGCACCGGCTCGGCGTCACCTCTGGCGGGCCACGCCGAGAGGACCACCAGGTCCGCCGTGCCGGCGGGGGGCGGCGGGCCGCTGTCGGGCCGCACCGTGCAGCGCGCCCCGGCGGTGGTGAGGGCGGCGACGAGGGCGGTCAGGCGCGGGTCGCCGTCGGCGGGCGCGTCGGGGTGCAGTACCAGCACGCTGCATCCGTCGCCGAACGGGGCGCGAGGCGCCGGCAGTTGCTCCCACCGCACCTCGTGCAGCAGCGGTGCGACATCGACCGGTAACGTGTCCTCGCCGACCGGGCTGAGTCGCACCCCCGTCAGGGACGCCACTTCGGTGCCGTCCTCGGCGTACACCCGTACGTCGGCGAGCAGCCCGCCGTGCACGGGTCCCGGGCTCAGCCGGGCCCGGCTCACGAGCGTGTCACCCGGAGTGCCGGTCACCCTCAACTCGCCCACTCCCGTGGGTAGAAGAGTGCCTTCGATGCCGGGCGGCAGGAGCGCACCGAGCCCGTGCAGACACGCGTCGAGGAGCGCCGGGTGGAACACGAGCCGTCGGTCGCGCGGCAGCACGGCGGGCCGCTCCACCCGACAGACGACCGTGCCGTCGGCCACGTCCACCTCGGTGACCGCCGCGAAGGCCGGGCCGTGTTCCTGGCCGAGGGCGCGCAGCGCCGCGTACACGTCGGCGGGCTCGCGGCGCTCGCCTTCGCCGGGGGCCGGTGCGCCGGGCGCGGGGACCGGGGCGGTGGCGCGGCGGACCCGGGCGGTGGCGACGACGTGCGCGGACGAGGCGGCGCCCGCGGAGACGGTGACCGTCCCGGCGTCGGCGTCCGGCTCCTCGTCGAGTGCGGTCGTGACCGTTGCCACCGGCGCCAGCGGCAGCAGCCGCCGGAACTCCAGGTCGCTCACCGCTACCTGCCCGGGTGCGGCGCCGAGCGCCTCGCAGGCGGCGGCCAGCACCAGCTCCGCGTAGCCCGTGCCGGGCAGCACCGGGACTCCGTGCACCTGGTGGTCCGCCGCCCACGGCACCGTGTCGCGGCTGACGCGGCTCTGCCACACATGGCGCACCGGCACGCCCGGCAGCACGATGTGCCTTCCGAGCAGCGGGTGCTCGGCGGGTGCGGGCAGGGTGCGGCGGCGCGGCGGGAAGTCCTGGCGCTGCCAGGCGTACGAGGGCAGGTCGGCCAGGCGTCCGGTGGGCACCGTCTGCCGCGGCAGCGGGAAGCCGGCGCAGTGCAGTGCGGCGAGCGCCTCGCCGAACACGGTGGACAACTGCGCACCGCGCTGCAGCGTGCCGATCACGGTGCTGTCGTCCGGGCGGCCCCCGCCGGCGTCGAGCAGTGTCTCCAGGACCGACTGGGCCACCACCGGGTGCGGCGACACCTCGAGGAACACCCGCAGTCCGTCGTCGGCGGCGGCGCGCACGGCCTCGGTGAGCCGCACGGGCCTGCGCAGGTTCTGTGCCCAGTACGCGGCGTCGAGCGCGGGCCGCTGCCGGGGGTCCTCCGAGGTGGCGCTGTAGTACGGGAGCCGGAGTTCACCCGCCACCAGGTCGGCGAGGCCCTCGTGCAGATCCGCGAGCAGCGGGTCGACCAGGGGGCTGTGCGCCCCGATCCGGACCCCCGGCACCAAGCGGGCAAGGAGTTCCTCGGACTGGCACTCGGTCACGAACTCCGCGACCACGTCGGGGCGCCCCGCCACGACGCAGGCGCGGGGCGACGAGTGGACCGCCACGGAGATCCCGGTGCGGCCCGCGAGCCTGGCGCGGGCGGTCGCGGCGTCCAGCTCCACGAGGGCGGTGGCCCCGGTCCCGGCGAGCCGCCGCTCCATCAGCCGGGAGCGGCGGCAGATCACGCGCGCGCCGTCCTCGGGGCTCAGGGCGCCCGCGACGACGGCAGCGGCGACCTCGCCCATCGAGTGGCCGATCACTGCGGCGGGCTCGACGCCCGCGCCGCGCCACATCTCGGCGAGCCCCACCTGCATCGCATACACGGCCGGCTGTACGTAGTCCATGCCCGAGCCCACGAGGCCCGGTGCTGCCAGCAGGGACCGCAGCGAGATTCCGCTCTCGGCCCGGACCACGGGTTCGATGCGGTCCACGAGTGCGGCGAACTCGGCATTCCGGGCCAGGAGTTGGCGACCCATGCCGTCCCACTGCGAGCCGTGCCCGGAGAACACGAAGACCGGGGCGCTGACGGCCCCTTCGGCCGCCCGGCCGCGCTGCGCGCGCGGCCCGGTCTCCGCCCCGTCGGCCACGGCGCGCAGCAGCCCGACGAGGGTCGTCCGGTCCGGTGCGCGCAGCACCAGGCGCTCCCTGAGGTGCGCGCGGCGCAGCGCCAGGGTGTGCGCCACATCGGTGAGCGGGGTCTGTGCGCCCTCGTCGGTCAGCCAGTCGGCGAGCCGGCCCGCGCCCGCGCGCAGCGCGTCGGCCGAACGGGCCGAGAGCGCGAACAGCAGGTCTTCTCCGTGCACTTCGGTGTCCAGGGCTGAGTGGTTCATACGAAGCTGTGCTCCTGCTCGGTGGCCGGTGCCTCGACCAGTACGGCGTGGGCGTTGGTGCCGCCGAAGCCGAACGAGCTGACACCGGCTGTGCGCGGCTGTGCGCCGCGCGGCCATGGGGTGGGGTGGTCCACCACGGAAAGGCCCAACTCGCCCAGGCGGATACGATCGTTGGGCTCGGTGTGGTGCAGGGTGGGCGGAATGAGTCCGTGGTGCAGTGCGAGCACGCACTTGGCGAGCCCGGCGAGCCCCGCGGCGCCCTCCAGGTGACCGAGGTTGGACTTGACCGAGCCGATGCGCAACGGATCGCCGGGGGCACGGTGCCGGCCGAGCGCCGCGCCGAGCGCGGACGCCTCGATGGGGTCACCGAGCGGTGTGCCGGTGCCGTGCGCCTCCACGTAACCGCTCTGCGCCGGGTCGAGCCCGCACTCGCGCCACACGGAGCCGATCAGCTCCTCCTGGGCGGCGGGGTTGGGCGCCATGAGGCCATTGGAGCGGCCGTCCTGGTTGACGCCGGTGGCCCGTACCACGGCCAGGATCCGGTCCCCGTCGCGCTGTGCGTCGGTGAGCCGGCGCACCACGGCCACCACACAACCCTCTCCTCGTACATAGCCGTTGGCTCTTGCCGAGAACGGGCGGCAGCGTCCGTCCGGGGACAGTGCCCCGCTCTCCATGAAGTTGAGCGTCACGCCCGGCGACAGGAGCAGGTTGACGCCGCCGACCAGGGCCGTGTCGCACTCCCCGGACAGCAGCCCCTGCCGCGCCAGGTGCAGTGCGACCAGCGACGAGGAGCACGCGGTGTCCACCGTCAGGCTGGGCCCGCGCAGGTCGAGCACGTACGACAGGCGGGCCGCGAGGACGCTCAGGGCCGCGCCGGTGCCGGTGCGGGCGGTGATCGAGGGCAGGTCCTCCAGGGCGCCGCGGCCGTGGTCCTCGCTGCAGGCGCCGACGTACACGCCGGTGCGTCCGAGCGCCCCGGATGCGGGCGGCAGGCCCGCGTGTTCCAGCGCCTCCCAGGACACTTCGAGCAGCAGCCGCTGCTGCGGGTCCATCTCGGCGGCCTCGGCCGGCGCGATCCCGAAGAACTCGGCGTCGAACCCGGTGACATCGGACAGGAACGCGCCGTGCGGATTGACCCGGTCGACGGCCTCGGCATGCGCCGGGGACAGCGCGCGGTACGTGTCCCAGCGCCCCTGCGGGACCGTGCCCACCGCGTCGGTGCCGGTGCTGAGCAGGTGCCACAGGCCGGTCGCGGAGTTGGCGCCGCCGGGAAGTCGGCAGCCGAGGCCCACGACGGCAAGGTCGTCCGACGGTGCGGCGGACCCCGGCGTGGCGCTCAACTGCTCGGCCGCATCTTCCATATGTGCCACGTCCGACGTGGAACAGCCGAGGAATGAAGCCAGTTGACGGATCGTCGGATACTGCCACAGCAGGGTCGGCGCGAGCGTGCGGTCGAGCAGTTCCTCCAGTTCGCCCGAGAGAGCCACGGCGTCGCGCGAGGCGAATCCGTAGGAGTCGAACGGCGCGTCGGGGTCCACGGCGGCGTCGGGGATGCCGGCCCGCTGAGCGACGCGCCGGATCAACAGACGGGTCAGGTCCTCGGTCACCGCGCACCGTCCACGGCGGCGCCGGTGAGCGCGCCCGACAGGTACAGCTCGCGGCAGGCGGCCCGGCGGATCTTTCCGCTGGTCGTCTTCGGGATGGTGCCGCGGCGCACCAGGAACACGTCCGGCACGTCCAGGGAGTGCCGGCTGAGCAGGGCCGTCCGCACGGCGGCGCGCACCTGCCGCGGGTCCTCGACCTCCCGGGGCCGGTCCAGCTCCGCGACGACGACGGCGCGTTCGGCGCCGTCGCCGGGCAGGGTCGCGCAGAACGCGGCGACATGCCCGCGCCGCACGGCCAAGTCTGCCTCCTGCACGGTCAGTTCGAGATCGGGTGGGTGATGGTTGCGCCCGTCCACCACGATCAGGTCCTTCAGCCGGCCCGTCAGATACAGCTCGCCGCCGTGCAGGAAACCCAGGTCACCGGTGCGCAGCCAGGAGCCCCCGGCGTCGAACGGCGCGTCGGCGAGGGCCGCGCCGAACACCTCCGCGGTGCGCTCCGGGCGGCCCCAGTACCCGTTGCACACATTGGCGCCGCGCACCCACACCTCCCCGGTGCGGCCGTCCGGCACTGTCGTACGGGTCTGTGGCGCGACGATCCGTACGTCCTGGCCGGCGGGGACGCCGCACGCCACCACGGGATATCCGGCGGCGTCGGACTCCGGCAGGATCTGCACGCGCTCCTCGGCGAGCGCGGCCCGGTCCAGAGTGAGCACGCGGGGCGCGGCGGGCGTGCCAATGGTCACGGCGAGCGTCGCCTCGGCCAGCCCGTAGCTGGGGCAGTGCGCCTCGTGCCGGAAGCCGTGCACGGCGAACCGGTCGGTGAAGCGGCGCAGGGACGAGCCGTGCACCGGCTCCGAGCCGTTGACGACAGTGCGCAGCGCGGAGAGGTCGAGGCCCTCGCTGCCGCGCTCGGTGACGCGGTCCACACACAGGTCGAGTCCGAAGTTGGGTGAGACGGTGTGGGTGCTTTGATGCGCCGACATCAGGCGCAGCCAGCGCGCGGGCTGCTGCACGAAGGCGAACGGCGGCATCAGCACGGCGGGCACCTGCGCGATCAGCGGCACGGCGATCATCAGCAGGAGGCCCATGTCGTGGAAGAACGGCAGCCACCCGGCGATCCGCGCCCCCTCGTCGATGCCGAGCCCGGCCCGCAGTTGGGCGGCCCCGGTGGCGAGATTGCGGTGCGTGACCTCGATGCCCGCCGGGCTCCGGGTGGAGCCCGACGTGTACTGGAGGTACGCCGTGGCGTCGGTGTGCTCCACGACGGGCAGCAGCACCGAGCGGACCCGGGCGGGCTCGACGCGGTCCACGCACACCACCCGGGGCGACCGGTCGCCGGGCAGCTTGCCGCTCAGGGCCCGCGTCTCCTCCTCGTAGGGCGTGGTGGTCAGGACCACGGCGGGCGCGCAGTCGGCCATGGCGAGCTGGAGCCGCTCGTCGGTGCGGAAGCCGTCCGGCGCGTACAGCGGCACGGCGAGCATCCCGGTGTACAGACAGCCGAGCAGCGCCGCGACATAGTCCGCGGTGTGCGGGCACAGGATCGCGGCGCGGTCGCCCGGTGTGCCGAAGGCGCTGAGCGCTCCGGCCACGGCCCGGGCCCGGGTGTGGAGTTGGCCGTACGTCAGCTCCTGCCGGGTGCCGGCGCGGTCGGTGGAGTAGTCGACGAAGGTCATCGCCACGGTGTCCGGGCGGTGCCGTGCGGCCTCACGGACCGCGGCCACCAGACCCGGCGGGGCGCTCGGGGTACTCACTCGCCTGTCACCTGCTGTTCCTTCGGCCGCGCGCTGCCGCGCGCGTACGGCGTGTTGGTGGGGTAGCGCGGCCAGGGGCGCACGAACTCGTGGACCTGGACGTCGTATCCGGCGTCGCGCAGCGCGCTGAGCAGCCTGCGGTTGGCGTGGCAGCCGCCCGCGACCCGGCGCCACAGCGGCGCGAGCACGTCCTGGAGCAGTCCCACCGCCCCGTGCGTCCGCACGTGCTCGAAGAAGATCAGCCGGCCGCCGGGCCTGAGGACGCGTCGGATCTCGGCGAGCGCGGCGTTCAGGTCGACGACCGTGCACAGCACGAGCGTGCACACGACGGTGTCGAACTCATCGTCGGGCAGCGGAAGTTGCTCGGCCCAGGCGTCCACGACGGTCACGTCGAGGGGGAGCGCGGCGGCCTGACGCTCCAGCTTGGCCCGCATCTCGCTGGCGGGTTCCACCGCGACGAGCGAGTCGGCCGACGTGTAGTAGGGAAGGTTGGCACCGGTGCCGGCACCGACCTCCAGGACCCGGCCGGTGAGGCCGCCGCACATCAGGGTGCGCAGCGGCCGGCCCCAGGTCTCCTCGGCGCGGCGGGTCATGGCGTCGTAGTAGCGGGCGAAGAACCGGCCGCTGCGGCTCTCCAACTGTGGATTGAGGTCCGTGGTGGTGCTCATGATCGAAATCTCCTGCGGAGGTCGTAAGCCGTAAGGGGAGGAAGCCGTGGGAGCGCAGGGCTCAGGGGCACCAGGGCTCGGGGACGCGGGCGTCCTCGTGGGTGAGCCAGCGCTCGAAGGCGGCGAGGTCCGGGACGATGACGTCGGAGCAGGACAGCACCGCGAGGTTCTGCCGCATGCCGGTGACAGCGACGACGGTGCGGCCGGCCCGGTGCGCGCTCAGCATCTCCGCAGCCGTGCCCATGCTCGGCTCATGGCCGGGAAGCCAGGCCACGCACACGTCGCTGTCCCCGGCGAGCACGGTCAGCCGGTGGAAGGTCTCGGTGAGCAGCCGGACCGCCGGGTCCAGGCTCGCCCGCCGCACTTCGGGCGTGGCGGCCAGCGCCGCGTGGCCGGTGAGGATCGCCGTCTCGTGCTCACCGATCCACTCCCGCATCAGGAGTCCGGGGTCGTGCACGACGGCGTCGGGCCGGTGGGCGAGGATCGCGCGGCGCAGCACGTCCCGGTACCCCTGGTCGGCGAGGTCGGCCCCGCCCCTGGCACCCTGCATCAGCCCGGCGAGGAAGTACGAGCGCGGTCGCGCCGCCGCGGTGGTGGTCACGCGTCCTCCAGGGAGTACTCGGGTACGTCCAGACCGGTGGGGGCCGCGGCGTCGTACAGGGCGGCGGCGGAGAGCAGGTGGTCGACGATCTCCTCCGTGGTGGCGAGCAGCGCATCGGCGACGCGCTCGAGCTCACCGTCGAAGGCGGCCTCGCCCCAGCGGCTCACCACGCCCTGGTTGTCGCGGGTGATCAGGGCCTGCGGGTCGGCGAGGCGGCTGCGCCGGTCCGCGGTGAACGGCAGGGCGATCTCGCACAGGCCGTCGTCGGGGTGCACGGCCCGGATCGACAGGTTGTTCTGCTCGGGGTGCAGCAGCAGTTCGCGCACCAGCGGCGCGGGCACGGGGAGTTCGCCGACGGTCTCCTCGGGCCGCATGGTGTACGCACGGTGCGTGACGGTCTCGCCCAGGCGCGGGCTGTAGCGCAGGTACTGCAGGCGCAGCACCCCGCTGTCGGGCTCCCACGCGGCGCGCAGCGTGGACGGCGCGGGCGAACCCTCCGGGCGGCGGCGTGTCGGATAGGCGTCGGCGTCGGCGTGGACGGTGCCGTCCACCGCGTCGCCCCGGTCCAGGCGCAGCAGGGCGCGGTGCATCAGATACGGGTCGAGGACGGTCAGGGCGTCGCCGTCGTCGTGCAGCGCGCACACGTGCCGCCCGCCGACGCGGTACTCGACCTCGACGCCGGTGCGGCGGGCGACGCGCTCGCCGATGGCGAAGGTCTGCCAGGCGCAGGCCGTGCCGAAGCGCTCCGGCGACGAGCCTTCCCCGTAGTGGATGTGGTACTGCGCGGCACTGTTGTAGGGGATCTGGGTGAGGACCTCCGTGTGGACTTCCTGGAGCACCTGCGGGTCCAGGGGTGTGCGGTGCGGGGCGGGCGCCGTCATGGGCTGCCTCCTCGGATCCGAGTGGGAGTGGTCGTGGGGCTCGTCGCGGTGGGCGGGCTCAGCGGGCGGCACCGGCCAGGCCGAGGCCGGTGAGCAGGAAGGCGATCAGCTCGGTGCTGCGCATGAGGGCCGGCCCGTCGCCGCGCAGGGCGCGCAGGGTGAACGGGCCGGTGGTGCACGGCTGCCAGCCCTGCGCGTGCCGCGTGGTGACGTTCCGGTCGTGGGCGCCCACGAGAGCGGTCACGGGGCACCGCAGCGGTGGGCCCGGCCGGTAGCGGGCCCGGTAACGCTCCGCGAGCCGGATGTCGGCCTGTGCCGTGGCGAGCGGCACCCCGTGCGCGGGGCGTGCCGCGCCCTCGTCGGGAGGGCCGGGAGGGGGGTCCTGGTGCGTGGGCGCGGCTTGCGCGCAGACGTACAGGGCGCGCGGCGCCGCGCGGTGCGCGGTCTGGAGCAGATGGGCCGTCTCAAAGGCGACGCAGGCCCCCATGCCGTGCCCGAAGAGCACCACGGGCGGGTCCGTGGCGTCGGCTGCGGTCAGTTCGGCGGCGACCGGCTCCGCGAGTTCCCCGAGGTGCCGCGGCAGCGGATCGCCGAGGCGCTCGGCGCGCCCCGGGTACTGCACGCGCGTCAGCGCGACGGAGCGGGGCAGCAGATTCGGCCACTGTGCGAAGAGCTCCGTCGTGCCGCCCGCGCCGGGGAAGCACACCAGGCGGAGGGCCGGGCTGTGCTGGAACAAGGGAACGCGCCCCCTGGCGATGGTGGGATGTCCGGATACGAGGCCGACGGATCGCCGTGCAGAAAATGATGCCCGCGAAAATAATGTCGAGATATCTATCGTCGCCTCTTCCGTGGCGCCGATATTGGGCGGTCCAACGCCTTCGCCCACAGAATTTACGCCCGTCGGCGCCGCCCATAAAGGGGTGATAGTCGAACGGGTAATACCCCTCCCGGGTAATGGGATGCATTTCCCAATATGTCCCCTTCTGGAGGGCTGTGGGAGGCGGCTGTCGCGTGTCATGATGCCCGAGAAAATAAACAGGAAAGTCAATTGCGGTGTCCTCGTCGATTTTCCTGCGCGTCGTGAACCTATCGATGAGCGGAGCCCTTCGTGGATGTTATTGCGTGGCCCGATGCGTATGCCCGGCGATATCGGGAAGCCGGTTACTGGCAGGACCGTCCGCTGGGCGACTTCCTCGCGGAGCACGCCCGCACACTGGGCGACAGAACGGCACTCGTGACGGAGCGCGGCAGCGTCGGCTATGCCGAACTCGACCGTCGGGCCGCCGTGCTCGCCCGCGGTCTTGCGGACCTGGGCCTTGCGCGAGGCGACCGCGTCGTCGTCCAACTGCCCAACACTGAGGACTTCTTCGCCGTTCTGTTCGCGGTGGTGCGGATCGGCGCCGTGCCCGTCCTCGGGCTGCCCGCCTACCGCCGCAGCGAGGCCGTGCACCTGGCGCGGCACAGCTCGGCCGCGGCCTACGTGCTGCCCGACACCGACCCCTCGTCCGGCTACGACTACCGCAAGCTCGCCGACGAGGTCACCGCCGAGGTCCCCACGCTGCGCCACGTTCTGGTGGCCGGCGCCCCGGGGCCGCACACCGCCCTCGCCGACGTGGAGCGGGCGGGTGAGCGGGCACCGGAGCCGACCGGTGCCGGAGCCGACCCGACGGCGCCCGCGGTCCTCCTGGTTTCCGGCGGCACCACGGGCCTGCCCAAGCTGATCCCGCGGACGCACAACGACTACGCGTACAACATCCGGGCCAGTGCGCAGGTGTGCGGCTTCGGTCCCGACACTGTCTATCTGGCGGCGCTGCCCGTGGCGCACAACTTCGCGCTCGCCTGCCCCGGCGCCCTCGGCACGCTCCTGGCCGGCGGCACCGTGGTGCTCGCGCCGTCACCCGACCCGGACACCGTGTTCCCGCTCATCGAACGCCACAAGGTGACGGCCACGGCCGTTGTGCCCCCGCTTGCCGCGCTGTGGTCGCAGGCCGCCGAGTGGGCCCCCGAGGACCTCGGTAGCCTGGCGCTGCTCCAGGTCGGCGGCGCCCGGCTCAGCCCGGACGTCGCGCGCCGGGTCCGGACCGGGCTCGGCTGCGAACTCCAGCAAGTGTTCGGTATGGCCGAGGGCCTGCTGTGCCTGACCCGCCCCGGCTACGCGCCCGAACGCGTCGACACCACCCAGGGCCGGCCGTTGTGCCCGGACGACGAACTGCGGGTCGTCGACGAGGACGACCACGACGTTCTGCCCGGCGGGACCGGCGAGCTGCTGACCCGCGGGCCCTACACGCTGCGCGGCTACTACCGTGCGCCGGAACACAACAGAACTGCGTTCACCGCCGACGGCTTCTACCGGACCGGCGACCTGGTCCGGCTCACCGCCGACGGCGACATCGTCGTCGAAGGACGCAAGAAGGACCTCGTGAACCGGGGCGGTGACAAGGTGTCCGCGGACGAGCTCGAAGGGCATCTGCGCGCCCACCCCGACATCCTCGACGCCGCGGTCGTGCCCGTGCCCGACGAGTACCTGGGCGAGCGCACCTGCGCCTGGGTCGTCCCGCGCGAGGGCCGCGCGGACCTCGAGGTGGGCACGCTCGATGCCTTCCTGGAGGAGCGCGGCGTCGCCCAGTACAAGAAGCCGGACCTCGTCCGCCTCGTCGACGCCCTGCCCGTGACCAGCGTGGGCAAGGTCGACAAGCGGTCGCTCGCCCGCCGTGCGGCCGAAGCCGGTGACCGTCCACAGCTCTGAGACCCACCCGGGCCGCACCCCTAGCCCCGGGCCCGCTCCTGCGTTCCACCGTGATCCTGCGCACACCACGCGCGCGCCGCACCGAGGAGACAGCCATGCCCACGGCTCTGCCGTCGCACACCCGCGCCCCGTTCACCGGAACCCCCGTCCAGGCCGCTGTCCGGCTCGCCGAGCACGGACCGCACGACCAGTACGTGGTCTACGAGCAGGAAGGCGCCTGGTGGTACGCGGGTGGGGTACGCGCCTCGCTCGTGGTCGACCGGGACCACGTCACGCTCGACCGCGGCGACGAGCGGATACGCGTTCCGTGGCAGGGCGATCCGCTGGCGGTGGTGAGAGAGCTGCTCGCCCAGCTGCCGCAGCAGGAGTGGCGGGTCTACGGCTGGGCGGCCTTCGAGCTGTCGTACGCCCTGGCCGGTGAGACGGAGGGGCTGGGCGAGGCCCCGCTGATGCACCTGGTCCTGCCGTGCAGCGAGGTGCGGATCGGGGCGGACGGCGCCCGGTTGCGATGTACGGACGAGGCGGACGCGGCCGCGATCGGCGCGCTCCTCGCGGCCGAGCCCGCCGCGCCCACCGCCGAACACGTCCCGCTCGGCGTCGATCTCGCCGAGCCGGTCGGCGAGTCGTACCAAGAGGGGGTCAAGCGGGCCGTGGCCGCCATCCGGGACGGCGACCTGCAGAAGGTGATCCTTTCGCGCGCCGTACCCGTCGCCGCCGAACTCGACCTGCCCGCAACCTACCTGGCGGGGCGTGCGGCCAACTCCCCGGCCCGCTCCTTCCTGTTGCGGATCGCCGGAGTCGAGGCCGCGGGCTTCAGCCCCGAGACCGTCGTCGAGGTCGCCGCGGACGGCAACGTCTCCACGCAGCCGCTGGCCGGGACCCGGGCGCTGACCGGGGACGACGCCGCGGACGCGGCACGCCGGGCCGAACTGCTCGTGGACCCCAAAGAAATCTACGAGCATGCCATCTCCGTCCAGGTGGCCTGGGACGAGATGACCGCCGTGTGTGCCGAGGGCTCGGTACGGGTCGATGAGTTCATGACCGTCAAGGCGCGCGGCAGCGTGCAGCACCTGGCGTCCCGGGTCGCGGGGCGGCTGCCGCAGGGCGAGCACGGGCCGTGGCCGGCGCTCGCGGCCGTCTTCCCCGCCGTCACCGCGTCCGGCGTGCCCAAGGCCGCCGCCTACCGCACCATCCGGGAGCTGGAGGACGGGCCGCGCGGCCTGTACAGCGGCGCGGTCCTCGCGGTGGGCAGCGACGGCTCGCTGGACGCGGCGCTCACGCTGCGCACGGTGTTCCGCGCGCAGGGCCGCACCTGGCTGCGAGCCGGCGCGGGCATCGTCGGACAGTCCACGCCGGAGCGGGAGTTCGAGGAGACCTGCGAGAAGATGCGCAGCGTTTCGCGCACCCTCGTGCAGGCGCGCACGGCCGGACAGAGCGAGTAAATCTTTACAGACGTGTTCGACCTATGGGGGTGGCCCGGGATACGCTCGCCCTTGACAGTGTTGTTCAATTTTAGGAGTGCTCCGTGCCGCCCCCGCCTCGCACCGCCGCTCCCCGCACTCCAGGCGGGCACCCCATGCGTTGGCCGATCCTGGCCGTGCTCTGCCTGAGCCTGCTCATCGTCGGCCTCGACGTCACCGTGCTGAACGTCGCCCTGCCGACGCTCGTCGACGAACTCGGCGCCTCCACCAGCCAGTTGCAGTGGTTGGTCGACATCTACAGCCTGATGGCGGCCGGCCTGATGCTCTTCGCGGGCAGCGTGGCCGACCGGTTCGGCCGCAAACCCCTCTTCCTCTGCGGACTGCTGCTGTTCACGGGCGCGTCGGCGGCCGCCGCGTACTCCGGCTCCGCCACGCAGCTCATGGTGGCCCGCGGGGTCATGGGTGTCGGCGAGGCGCTGATCATGCCCGCGACCCTCTCCATCATCGGCGTGGTGTTCACGGAGCCGGCCGAGCGGATGAAGGCGATCGGCCTGTGGTCCGCGATGATCGGCGTCGGGCTCGCGCTCGGCCCGCTCATCGGCGGCTGGCTCCTCGGCAACTTCTGGTGGGGATCGGTCTTCCTGATCAACGTGCCCATCGGTGTCATCGCCCTGATCGTCGCCCTGAAGATCGTGCCCAACTCCCGAGCGGCTGCCCGCAGTCTGGACCTCGTCGGAGCGGTGCTGTCCGTCCTCGGTGTCGGCGCGCTGCTCTGGGCCATCATCGAAGGACCGGTCAAGGGCTGGACGAGCGACCCGGTACTGATCGCGTTCGGCGCGGCCGTCGTTCTCCTTGCCGCCTTCCTGGTCCGGGAGCGGACGGCCCGCGATCCCATGCTGCCGCTCGGCATCTTCGCCCACCGCCGGCTCGCCGTCGGCAACATCCTGGTCTTCCTCGGTCTGCTCTCGCTGCTCGGCGCCCTGTTCGTCATGGTGCAGTACCTTCAGTTCGTCCTGGGGTACGACGCCGGGGAGACGGGTCTGCGGATCGCGCCGACCGCGCTCATCATCCTGGTCGCGGCACCGCTCGCCTCCTTCCTCGGGCAGCACCTCGACACGCGCTGGCTCGCCGCGACCGGCCTCGCGTTCGCCACGGCGTCCCTGCTCATCCTGGCCACTACCCAGGACCAGGACGGGTACGGGCAGGTGCTCGCCGCGATGCTCTGCCTCGGCGTCGGCGCCGGATTCATCATCGGCCCCACGAGCGACGCGATCGTCGGCTCGCTCTCCGACGACGACCTCGGCGTCGGCTCGGCCACCAACAGTGCCTCCGTGCAGCTCGGCTCGGCGCTCGGCGTGGCCGTCCTCGGCAGCCTGCTCTCCGGCGCCTACCGCGACGACCTCGCGGACAGCGCGTCCGCCGCGCACCTTCCCGAGGGGGCCCTCGACGCCGCGGGCGACTCCGTCGGCGCGGCCCTCGCCGTCGCGGGGGAGGTGCCGGGGCAGGCCGGGCAGGCGTTCGCCGAAGCGGCGCGCTCCGCGTACGTCTCGGGGATGGCGCCTGCCATGTTCACCGGGGCCGCGGTCGCCGCGGCGGGCATCCTCGTGGCCATCCTGCTGTTCCCCAAGGGGAGGGCCGGCGACACCGCGGCACCGGCGGGGGACGACGCCGCGCGCCCCGTGGCCGAGCGCCCCGATTCCACGGCCGTCGGCCGGTGATCACGTTCCCCGGACAGCCGCGCCACGTCGGCGACGTCGCCTCGGCGTCTGGCACCACGGGTAGGAGGTGACATACGCTCCGCTCCATGCCCACGTCGCCACAACGAGCCCGCAAGTCTCCGACCGCAACGTCAGCGACCAAGGCCCCGGCGAAGACCGCCGGCACCAGGCGTCGCGCCGACGCGGAGCGGAGCATCGCCGCCATCGTCACCGCCGCGCTCGAATGCTTTCGCAAGGATCCAGGAGTGAGCCTGACCGCGGTGGCGAGCGCCGCCGGGGTCAGCCGCGTGACGCTGTACGCGCACTTTCCGTCCCGGGAGACCCTCCTCGAGGCCGTGCTGGCGCATTCCGTCGAACGCGCCGACGCGGCCCTGGCCTCACAGCGGCTCGAGGAGGGGCACGCGAGCGAGGCGTTCTCGCGGCTGGTGCAGTCCAGTTGGGGCATTTTGGAACAGCATGCGTTTCTGCTCGGCATCTCCGAGGGCATCGTTCCGGCGGCCCAGTTGCGCAAGCACCACGCCAAGGTTCTCGGCCGCGTCGAAGCCGTCCTCAGGCGCGGCCAGGAGGAGGGCGCCTTCCGTACCGACCTCCCCACCAGCTGGCTGGTCACCACGTTCTACAGCCTTCTGCACGCGGCGGCGCTCGAAGGCCAGCAACGGCACCTGAAGAAGAAGGACATCCCCGGGATCCTCGACAGCACACTCGCCTCGATCCTCAGAGCGGACACTGCCTGACGGTGGTGTGCGGCTCAGCTCTCCCCCCGGGGCCGCACACCACGAGAAAGCAGCCAGACATGCATGCTCACGAAACGCTCGTCCGCCGTTGCCTGTCGGCGATCAGCACCGCCGACGCGGACGGTTGGCTGGCGTGCTACACGCCCGACGCCGTCTCGCGGGACGTACCCCTCGGTTCGGTCTGGAAGGGGCACGCGGAGCTCGCCGTGGGAGTCCGCGGCTGGGTCACGGCGATCCCCGACACTCGCATGGAGATACGTTCCCTGTTCGCCGACGACCGGCACGGCACCTGCGAGTGGACCATGGCGGGCACCCTGAAAGGAGCCATGGACGGACTCCCCGCGCCGATCGTCGAGGCGGCGCGCGGCAAGAGCTTCACCATCCAGGGGGTGACCGTCTACGAGTTCTCCGCCGACGGCCGCATCAGCCGCGAGTCCCTCTACTGGGATCTGGCCCGCATGCTCGGCCAGTTCGGGCTTCTCCCTCCCCTGTGACGTGCCTTTGTGACATGCCCGTCGGCCGGAAGGAAAAATGATGCCGGCCCGAAGCGCGCAACGGTTCGGGCCGGCTCCCGGCACGATGTGATCGTCGACCGTCACGCCACGCCCTTGGCCGATTCCCTGACCCGCGGACTCGATTGTTCGATCAGACGTCCTGCCCGCCGGTGACCTGTGGTCTCCGGCGGGCAGGACAGCAGGTACGGGGGCGCGGGAATGCGCCCGTCCGGGCGTGGTCAGATGCGCACCGCGGCCTGGAAGCCACCGATGGTGTTCATCGACTCGTAGCGGACGTAGGTGCCCGAGTACGGGGCGTGCAGCACGGTGTTGTTGCCCGCGTAGAGGCCCACGTGCGTCGTGTTGTTGAAGAAGACCAGGTCGCCCGGCTTCAACTGGCTGCGCGCGATGCGGGTGCCCTGGTTGATCTGGGTGTACGTGGTACGTGTGATCTGGGCACCGGCCTGGGCGTAGGCCCACTGGGTCAGGCCCGAGCAGTCGAAAGAGCCGGGGCCGGTGGCGGAGGGGGAGTACGGCATGCCCAACCGGGTGTGCGCGGCCTGGAGGGCGGCGGCGCCGAGGCCGGAGGCGGGGGCTTCTTTACCGAGGCCGGAGGCGGGGGCCCCGTTGCCGAGGCCGGAGGCGGGGGCCCCGTTGCCGAGGCCGGAGGCGGGCGCCCCGTTGCCGAGGCCGACCCGGTTACCGGCGGCGCGGCTGGCGCGGAGGTCGTCCGCGCGCATCTTGTCGCGCTCGGCCTGGGTGAGGGTGTTGAGCACCTCGCGCGCCTCGGCGAGCTTGACCTGCTGCTGCTTCTTCTTCTCGCCGAGCGTCTTGCGGACGTCCGCGAGGTTGCCGAGCTTGTCCTGGGCCTCCTTGCGCTCCTGCGCGAGGACCCGCTGCTTCTCCTGGATCTTCGCCAGGGACTCGGTCTGCTTGGCCGTCAGCTGGTCGAGGGCCGAGGCCTGGTCGAGGAAACTGTCCGGGTCCGAGGCGAGAAAGAGCTGCACGGAGGGGTCGATGCCTCCGGAGCGGTACTGCGCGGCGGCGAGCGAACCGAGGCCGGAGCGGAGCGTGTTGATCTCCTGCTGACCGCGGGCCACCTTGTCCTGCAGGGCGCTGACCTCCTTCTCCAGCTTCTCCTGCTTCTCCTTGGCCCCGTTGTACTGCTCGGTGGCCGCCTCCGCCTCGTGGTAGAGCTTGTCGACCTTCGCCTTGACCTCGCTCTTGGTCGGCTTGGGGTCGGCCTGGGCGGTCTGGGAGGTCAGGGCCACGGCCGCAGCGGCGGTCGCGGTGAGCACGGTTACGCGGGTGCGGCTCGGCTGCTTGGGACGACGGTGGGACGCCATGAAGGCGAGCTCCTTCTTCCTCGAGCCGCCTACCGGGCTATGGGGGGAAGCGAATCCCCGGCTCCGTGCACGTCACGGACTCGGCGGTGTCTTCGCTGTCACCCCGATTGGGTGATCAATCGCGCGAAGGTTCGAGGCTCGACCTTAGTGACCATCTTGTGATCAATTCAAATCCTCACAGGAAGAATCTCGTCCCACGAGGTACTTCCTGACTCGCATCACACGGCGTGTAGCGGCGACTTGACGGTCCGTTCCGTGTTTTCCGGCAAGTCGCAACAAGTCTCGCTGGACGCGCGAAAGCCGCTTCAGGGGCAAGACGGATGCAACGGGCCTGGCCCCCGCCTTCCGTCACCCGGTGGCCACCGCGCGGTCGGTGAACAGAGCGCGGTCAACGACCTGTGCCTGCAAGCCCTGGTCGCCACATTCGCCACCGGCACGTCCATCGTCGACGACAAAGCCGACCAGTCCGCCGTCACCGAAATCCTCGACTGAGCCAAGGATGCGGGTTCACCAGGCGGATTGGCTGCCGGGTCGCCGAAGGCCGCTTCAGGTCGCTTCAGGTCGCTTCAGGTCGCGCAAAGGAGACACGAGACCGCCGATGGTCGTCATGTCGGATCATTTGAGCAGTCCAGGGAGCAAGGAGAAGCCCATGCAGTTGCGCAACGTCCAGCTTGATGACGTCGATGCATACGTCAGAATGCGGTGCGATCCCGCCATGATGGCCGACCTCGGCGGACCACTGCCACGCGAAGGTATGGAGGACAAAGTCCGACGCGACGTCCACAAGGCAGCGGCAGATCATGACTGGACCAAGATGATCATCCCTGACCCCGCCTCCCCTGAACTCGTGGCAGGAACGGTGACCCTATGGTCCCACGACGCCGAGGACGGACCCATGTCGGAGATCGGATGGATGGTCCTGCCGGAATTCCAGGGACGCGGACTGGCCAAACTCGCAGTCCGCACCTTGCTCGAACAGGCACGGGACGAGGACCGCTGGGGGCTCGTGCACGCATTTCCGGCAACGAGCAACGGCCCTTCGAACGGCATCTGCCGATCTCTCGGCTTCCAGTTCATCGCCGAACGCAATGTGACATTCGCGGACCGAGTTCTACAAGCCAACCACTGGGCCATCAACGCCGGCACTGCCCTCACACGAAGGTGATGTCCCGCCACGTCGGGATGGGGGCAGCAGCGTGAGGTGCTTCCAAGTCTTGGGGGGCTGGAAGGTTAATGCCAGGTGACAGCCGGGGGTGTCGGAAACCGGGGGAATGGCGTCGGGATCAGGCGCGAGCTGTCGCAGGTTCGGATTCTGCCGTTCCGACTCATACGAGTCGCAGGTCAGAGGCCGTATCGGGGACATCCGGGACGGCATCTCGGCTGTTTCGTGGCCTGCTGTGGTCCCTGACTCGGCTTGAGGCGGACAACTTCGCACGACGCGGCACGGATACAGGTGGATCCTCGGTGTCCGGCGCGACAACGGAGTTGTGTCGCGGAGGTGAAGACCGGTTCGTTCAGAAACCAGAGAACTCCCCTGTGGCGAGAGGGTGTTCGGGCGTTCGGGTGGCTTCCGGGCTCATGCGGGTCGTGCGGGCCGAAGGCGACACCGCCGCCGACGGTGCTCGCGGCAGCCAGGAAGGTGATCGACGGACCGCTGTTCACGACCCGCCGAGTGGGGCTCGGGCCGTCGTCCCTCCGATGGCGCCCCCATCCCTCTACGCTGGGACATATCACCGTTAATATCTCAAACGAGTACGAAGAGGTGTGATGCCCCATGGGAGGCGTGATGAGCCGGCAACCGGTCCTCCTGCCCTATACCGACCCGGCCTTCGTGGCGGATCCCTTTCCGCTCTACCGGCAACTGCGCGAGGACGGCCCGGTACGGCGCGCCGTCATCGCGGGAGGGCTGGAAGCCTGGGTGGTCACGCGGTACGAAGACGGTCTCATGGCGCTGTCCCACCCGCAGCTGAGCAGCGATGTCCGTGATGCGTCGGATCCCCGGCTCATCGAGCGGCTGCCCGCCGCCGACCAGGAGTCCGTGCTGCGCAATATGCTGCGCACCGACCCACCCGACCACACCCGCCTGCGTCGCCTGGTCTCCAAGGCGTTCACCGCGCGCAGGGTGGCGGAGCTGCGGCCCCGGGTCCAGGAGATCGCCGACCGGCTGCTCGACGAGATCGTGCCGGCCGGCCGTGCCGATCTCGTCGAGAGCTTCGCGCTGCCGCTCCCGGTCACCGTGATCAGCGAACTGCTCGGGGTGCCCGTGGCCGACCGGCACGACTTCCAGCGGTGGACCGACGACATGATCCTGCAGGGGGCCGAGCCACCGGACCGGGCCCGGGTGGACGAAGCGTGGCGGCACATGCGCGCCTACCTGACCGGACTCCTGGAGACCAAGCGGGCCCGCCCCGGTGACGACCTGCTCGGCGCGCTGATCGTCGCCCGGGACGAGGAGCAGCGGCTGGATGAGGAGGAGCTGATCGCCATGGCCTTCCTGCTGCTCGTCGCCGGATACATCACCACGGTCAACCTGATCGGCAGCGGCATCGCCGCGCTGCTCGCCCACCCCGACCAGCTGCGGATGCTGCGCACCGATCCGACGCTGCTGCCGGGCGCGATCGAGGAGTTCCTGCGGTACGACGGACCGGTCAACCCCGGCATCGCCCGGTTCGCGCGCGAGGACGTCACCATTGCCGGGGTGGACATCCCCCGCGGCGCGACCGTGTTGGTGGCCTCGGCCATCGCCGACCGCGACCCGGCACACTTCCCCGAACCCGACCGCCTCGACATCACCCGGCAGGACAACGCCCACCTCGCCTTCGGGCACGGCATCCACTACTGCCTGGGCGCGCCGCTGGCCCGGCTGGAGGGTCAGATCGCCATCGGCACCGCCCTGCGCCGACTGCCCCGTCTCACCCTGGCCGTGCCGCCCGGGGAGCTGCGGTGGCGGCCGGGCGGGCTGCGCGGCCCCGAACACCTGCCCGTCACCTTCGCCGCCGGTGCCCGGGACCGTTAGCGCACACCGCCGGCGCCGACGGCGTCGTGCGCCGGCGCCCCCGGCTCACCGCGATCGGGCGAGCCGGAATCCGAGGTCGTCGATGCGGAAGGTCGGGTGACTCTTGCGGCGGCAGGAGGCCCGGCATCCGCGCGGGTGGTCATAGCCGCCTCCACCACGGAACACCCGGTACGGGCCGTAGACCGCGGGATCGTAGACGTCCCAGCACCACTCCCACACGTTGCCGATCATGTCGTGGAGACCCCACGCGTTCGGCGCCCTGGTCGCGACGTCGTGCACCGCGCCGCCGGAGTTCCCGCGGTGCCAGGCGATCTCGTCCAGCTCTCCGTAGCGGTCGCCGGAGGTCCCGGCCCGGCACGCGTACTCCCACTCCGCCTCGGACGGGAGGCGGTAGCCGTCGGCCGCCCAGTCGCAGACCACGTCCTGCCCGTCGGCGTCGTGACCGACCGAGTAGCAGGGTTCGAGCCCTGTCGCCTGCGAGAGCAGATTGCAGAATTGAACGGCGTCCTTCCAGGAGACCTCCGTCACCGGCGTCCGCGGCCCCGCCGAGCCCACGGGCAGCTCGCCCCGTACGGCGCGATACAGCTCACGGGTCACGGGATACGGCGCCAGCCGGAAGGCCCCGACCTCGACTTTCCAGTTCGTCCTCGTGCCTTCGTCCCGCAGGACGATCTCCCCGGCACAGATGTCCCTCATGCCCTCGGTACTCGGGTCCCGGAATAAGGAATCAGGGCTCATCGCAGCTCCTCATGTACTCCGGCGCATCGGACCGACGCTGCTGACCCCAGTGGCACCGGAGGGCTGACCGTCAGTGGCGCGGGAGGTCGGTCGGTCCGTGTCGCCGGACTTTCGGACAGGTGACGATTATGCCCATGGGACGTACGAGCGCCTGCCGTGCTCACCAACGGCAGGATCCGCGGCGATCGCACCGGCCTCACAGCACCCTGACCCGGGCATATAGGGATATTTAGGGTGATACGTTCAAGTCTGAGAGCCCGACGAGGGAGCGACAGGGAGCACAGGTGAAGGAGAGCCGGCGCGGAGCGGCACGGGCGGGCTGGCTGCTCGTTGTGCCGACCCTGGTGGCGGGCGTACTGCTGAACCTGCTCGCACCGCAGCCGTACACGGGGCTGCCCCTGCTGGCCGCGGCGCCGCTGGTCGCCGGGGCGATGCTGTCGTTCCGGGCCTGCGTCCTCGTCGCGAGCTTCGCCTGCGGGGTTTCGTTGTCGCTGGATGTCTTCCAGGGGCGTTCCACGTCGGCGAGCCTCGTCGACATCGCCGTGATCGCCGTGATCGGGATTCTGGCCCTGGGAGTTAATCTTCTGTTGCGGCGTCAGGGCAGGGACCTGGCCCGGGCGCGGGTCATCGCGGAGGCGGTGCAACTGGCGGTTCTCCCGGACCCACCGTCCCGGGCCGGGCCACTGGCCGTCGCCGCCGGATACACCGCCGCGCAGGTCGAGGCGAGAATCGGCGGCGACCTCTTCGCCGTGCAGGAGACGCCCTACGGTGTGCGCATGATCATCGGGGACGTGAAGGGCAAGGGGCTCCAGGCGGTCGCGTCGGTCTCGGTCGCGATCGGTGCGTTCCGGCAGGAGGCCGAGAACGCCCCCACCCTGGCCGAGCTGGCCCAGCGCCTGGACGACGCGCTGAGCAGGGAGTCGAGCCGATGCGGGAACGCGACGTACAGCGAGGACTTCACCACAGCCGTGCTGGCCGAAGTGCCCGGCGACGGTGAACTGCTGCGCCTGGTCAACCGCGGTCACCCGGGCCCGTATCTGATCCACGACGGCGTGATCGAACGGCTCGACGCCACCCGCCCGCAGGTGCCCCTGGGCATGGGGCTGGGAGCGCTCGCGGCACTGGACCACGACGAGCTCACCGATGTCGTCCGGCTGCCGTCCGGCGCACTGCTGCTCATGATCACCGACGGTGTCACCGAGGCGCGCAACCGGACGGGCGCCTTCTACGACCCCTGCGCGTCCACCGCGCTCATCGGTGCCCACTACCTGGAACCCGGCGACCTGGTCCGGGCGGTGACCGCGGACGTCGCACGCTGGACCTCCGACGGCCATCAGGACGACATGGCCATTCTCGCCGTCGCCCGGCGTGGCGGCCATCGGATCGAACGGGACCTGTCCGGCTGATCATGAGGGTCGCGGGGGAGCGTGTGGACGCGTAGCGCGGTGGGTGTCATGATCACGCGGGCGTCCGGCGCGGGTCCGGTGCGCAGGGAGGGACCGTGAAGCTCTACGTCGCCATACCTGCTGTTCTGCTGGCGTTGCTCATCGCCGCCTCCGGCATAGCGGGGATCACCCGTGGCTGGGTGCTCCCCACGAACCGACGGCCGGTCCACCGACCGCGCCTCTACGGCTGGGGCCAGTTGATGGCTGCCATCGCCCTGTGCTGGCAACAGGCCGTCTTCTGGGTGCTCAGCGACCCCGACATCCGCCAGTGGGGAACCGTGGCCGGCAGCGCGCTTCTGCTGACCGGCTTCATCATGATGGCGGTGAGCCGGCGCACGCGTGGTCGTCGGCAGGGCAGCGGCACGCCCTGAGAGCCTGGCGGGTGGCCGGTTGATTACACCGCGATGAGGTCCTCGACGGTCTTGGCTCGGGCGGACTTGCGGTGGGATTCATGGCTCCACCGCGATGGTGCCCGGCGAGCCGGACGAGCATCAGACGGATCATCGCCACCTTGAGCCGTATGCCGCACGTCGGTCCGGCGGGGCGCCCTGGCAGACTCTGCGCTGTGATACCCGACCTGACGCAACTGCGCGAGCTGGTCGCAGAATCACCGGAGTACGGCCGCAGGCCGGCCTAAGCTGTGTCGGAGGCGGTGATCCGCGCCACCGAAGCACGCGTCGGCGCGCTGCCGCCGTCGTACCGGTGGTGGCTGGCCGAGTTCGGGCGCGACCGCGTCGGGCGCGCGGACATCGCGACGATCACACCGGCCGAGCTTGCCGACGACGATGTGTACGCGCCCGAGTGGGTGCTGATCGGGGACGACAGCGGGGGCGGGGGACTGTTCATGCGCCGCCACGGCCGCGACCGAACCCGCGTGCACCGCTTCGATCTGGGCGCGATCGGCGAGGACGTCGAAGCGGACTGCGAGCTGCTGACGGACGACCTGATCGGCTGGCTGGAGGCGAGCCGGGGTTGACGGCCGCCGGCCGCTCCGTGCGCGAGCGCCTCTCTTTCGTCCCATTCGCAGGCATCCGTGTGCCTCTGCCGAGCGTGGGTCGACCGGCGTGACCATGAGGGTGTGAACGGTCATCACCACTCTTCCGGGCCGCCTGTCGGCGTGCTGAAGACGAGGCCACTGGGGCCCGGTCGCCGCGAGAGGTACTGGTCGGCGCCGCGGGCCGCGGACCGACTCGCCACCCTCGCGTGCGAGTAGTTCAACTCGACCTGGTGCACAGCAACTTCGGAGTAATGTCAATATCCGTTGCGCCGTATCGGGGTGTTCAGATCCTCCGTATTCGACATGCGGGCGCGTTGAGGTTTGCCCTCGCTTCTTGTGCAGATTTAGTGACGCTTCAAGGGGTTGGTTATGCATGTCCGGTCTATCTCTCATAAGGCTGCGATGTCGTCATTTTCGAAACTTGTCACTGTTCGGCATTCGCTTAACAACATGTATCGGACATGCTCTTGACAGGTTCCAGGGGCCGTTATTGCATTTGCTTTGCTGTGTGCTGCCAAATGCCCTGAATCGGGGGTGCAGTTCTCTCAAGGGGTGTGATGTGAGTGCAAAATCTGGCATGTCCGGAATCATTGCCGCGATCGGATTGCTGGTCGCGACCGTGGGTGCGACGGCCATGGGGGCCGTCCCCGCCGCCGCGGCGGGCACCTGTGCCGGAGTGAGTCCGGACTTCAACGGTGATGGTCTTGTCGACATCGTGGTCACGGACCCGCAGGCCACCGTGAACGGAGTGCCGCAGGCCGGTCTGGTCCGAGTGCTCTACGCCGGAGGCAAGGGTGTCAGCGAGATTTCGCAGGCGACCCCCGGGATGGGGGTCACTCCGGAGCGAGGGGACCAGTTCGGGACGGCGGTCGCCTGGACGGACTTCAACGGCGACGGCTGTACCGACCTTGTGATCGGGACCCCGTACGAGGACACCGGCGGCACCGGGTCGGATGTCAAGGACGCCGGCTTCCTGCACATCATCTACGGCTCGCCCTCCGGTATCGGCGAGGGTTCGGTCATTGAGGCCTACGCCCAGGCGGCGTTCACCCCGGGGACGAGCAACGAGGCAGGTGACCGCTTCGGTTACGCACTCCAGGCAGGTACGACCGACAAGGGCCTGCCGTACCTCGTCGTCGGCGTTCCGGGCGAGGGGGTGATCGTGAATGGTGTGGATCACGTCAATGCCGGTGCCATCGCCTACCAGCAGGGCAGCAAGCGAAGCACGGTCACTCAGGACAGCCCGGGTGTGCCTGGCGTGGTCGAAGCAGGCGACCAGTTCGGTGCCTCGCTCGCCGGCACCAATCGCTATTTCGCCGTCGGGGTGCCGGGGGAGACCATTGGTACCGACGCGGTTGCCGCGGGAACCGTGGCCGTCTTCAACCACACACTCACCGACGGAGTACCGACCGCGATCGCCGGCATGGACCAAGCGGGCGAAGGTGAGGCTCTGACGGGAATTGCCGAAACTGGTGACCGGTTCGGTGCTGCGATATCGATGACCGGATATCGCCCGGCTGACCAGACGTACAACTCCGATGTCCTTCTCGCCATCGGAACACCGGGCGAGGGCGTAGGCAGTGTGCCCGACGCGGGCGGCGTTGCGGTGGTGCGAGTCGAACCCTCCGGCCGTGTCACCGAACTCAAGGCACTCGATGCCGAGACCGCGAACGTCGAAGGAGATGCCAAAGCCGGCGACTTCTTCGGGCAGCGTGTGGCCATCACGAACACGAACACCAATGTCGTCACCAGCACCGCCACGGTCCGGCTGGTCGTGGGCATTCCCGGCAGGGACGTCGACGGAGTGAAGGACGCCGGGGTGATCCAGGTGTTCAATCCGCTCGACAGTGCCATAGGAACAGCTGACAAGATCATCAAGCGTGGCTCGTCCGTCCTGCCGGGCAATCCGACAGCCCGTGACTTCACCGGCATCTCAGTGCGCTCCGGCACTGTGACCCTCTACATCGGTGTTCCGTACAGCAAGGACGCCGCCACATCCAAGGGCGTCCTCTACACAATGCCTTGGACCGACATCGACGGCACCACAACCGGTGGGACCAAGACGTTCCAGCCAGGTAGTGGCGGGATCTCGGACATCGGTACTTCCTTCGCCACGGTCGGATGACCGGCATGGGGCGCCATGAGCTGAACAACGATGTGAGCAACAGAGAGCAGAACACGATCGTGGACAGACGTTGCATCCAGAGGCGTCGGCGCAGCCGCAGACCCGTACTGGCGGTGACCCTGACGGCCCTGCTGGCCACGGGGATGGGATTCCCGGCCCTGTCTGGCGAGCTTTCGGAGGCTGCCGCGGCACCCGCCGAGGGCCGTGCCGCCGCCGGAACCGAGGCGGCTCAGCAGGTTGCCGCGGAAACCGATTCCCCGGTCGAGGTACTGAGCCTGCGTGACGAGCGCAGCACCACGGTTGCCAATCCCGATGGCACCTTCACCACCACCACGGCTGTCCAGCCCGTACGCACCAGTAAAGACGGACGGTGGGTGGACATCGATACCACTCTCGTCCGGCAGGCGGACGGATCGTATGCGCCGAAGGCGGCAGTATCGGCGATGTCCTTCTCCGGGGGCGGTGCCACGACGTTCGCCACGATCGAGAAGGACGGGCGGGCACTCTCTCTGGACTGGCCCGGCAAACTGCCCCCACCCACGGTCGACGGACCGACTGCTACCTACCGGGATGTGTTGCCCGGGGTCGACCTGAAGGGGACCGCGAACGCGGAGGGTTTCTCGCACCTGATCGTGGTCAAGGATGCGGAGGCAGCCGATAATCCGGAGCTGGCCGAGCTTCAACTGCTGGTGGACACGACAGCGGTGGAACTCAACAAGTCCGATGACGGTGCTCTCACCGCCATTGACGCGGCCGGCGGCATCGTCTTCGAAGCACCCGCACCGCTGATGTGGGACAGCAGCCAGGGGACTGGTACCGAGGAGCGTCCGGAGTCCGCGCTGTCGGAGACGGCCCGTGAGGATGCCGCCGTGACACCCCCGGACGGGGCCCGCGTCGCCGATGTCGACGTGCGCCTCGGCCCCGACACGATGACACTGACCCCGGACAGCTCGTTGCTCACAGGCGATGACACGGTCTATCCGGTCTACATCGACCCGGTGGTCAAGACCGCCAGCCGCACTGGCTGGACGATGGTCTCCTCGTACTACTCGTCGGCCGAGTTCTGGAAGTTCGGCAATCACGAGGGCGTCGGAAGGTGCCCTGCCGACGTGTCGTACCAGTGCGCCAGTTCCAACGACAAGAAGCGCCAGTTCTTCGCCATCCCGACCGCGTCCTTCGAGGGCAAGGACATCATCAAGGCCGAGTTCGCCGTGACGATGGTCCACACGTACAGCAGTTCCGCCAAGGCTGTGCAGCTGGGACGGGTCAATTCCACCGGTGCGAGCGCGATCAGTTCCTCCACCAACTGGGGCAACCAGCCCTCGCTGAAGGAGACCATCACCAGCAAGTCCCCCACGAACCCGGCCGGGTCGTGCACGTCGACCAATCAGAATGTGCGGTTCGACGTAAAGGGCACTGTCCAGAAGGCTGCCGACAGCGGCTGGGACGTCACTACCTTCCGGCTGGGTGCGGACAACGAGGACGACTACGCGTACTGGAAACGGTTCTGTGGAAACGCTCATCTCGAAGTGACGTACAACCGACCGCCGTTGGCCCCTGCCATGAGCGATCTCGGCATGGCCCCCGGTGGCTCGTGTCAGTACGGGCACGCCGATGAGCACTACGTCTCCGAAGCTCCGGTCCTCAGTGCCGTCATCAAGGACTATGACCACAACGACACCGCTGGCAAGTCCGAAAGCCTGAAGGCCCGGTTCCATGTCTTCTGGACCAAGGGCAGTGCGCAGGTCGATCACTATGCCACCACCGGAGCCCGCACGACGACGGGTACGGGCCAGACAGGCTCGGCCTCATTCAAGTACCAGGTCGGCTCGGACCTCAGCACGGATTCGGATGCTGGGTTCACCATCCCTTCCAACGTCACGATCGGCTGGGAGGTACAGGGCTCCGACGGGACCGCCTGGGGGCCGTGGAGCAGCGTGGGTGCTGCCACCCGCTGCGAATTCATCTACGACGCTTCTGCGCCCGCCGCGCCCGTGATCAGTTCTCTTCAATACCCCAATGATGACGCTTGGCACGCGGGCGTCGGTGATTACGGAAGCTTCACCTTCGATTCGCCGTCCACGGACGTGGCCCACTACCAGTACCGGTTCAAGGGCAGTAGCGCCTGGTCCACGGTTGCCACGGCAACGCCGGGCGGACCCGCGACGGTGAAGTTCATGCCGACCTCCGAAGGCGACTGGTCCGTGGAGGCCAAGGCCGTCGACGCGGCCGGAAACGCCCAGAAAACACCCATGGGATACGTATTCCTCGTCGCCGACGGGCGGGCTCCCGTCGGGGGCTGGACCCTCGGCGACATCGAGGGTTCCGGTTCCGCGGCCGGCACGGGGACCTCGCCCAGCGCCGCGGCCGGCGCGGGAGTCAGCTTCGGCGCCAAGCCCGGCCCGCTCGGAGCGGCCGACACGTACGCGGCCCTGGACGGCACCGAGAAGGCCTACCTGGACGCCGGACGGCACATCGTGGACACCGACACCGGGTTCTCGGTCAGCGCCTGGGTCAATCTTACTGAGGTGCCGAAGCAGGATCAGACCGTGGTCAGCCAGGACGGCACAGGCCTGCCCGGCTTCGAACTGGGATACGACGCCGACAGTCGCAGCTGGGTATTCCGTGCCCCGTTCAACGACCTTGAGTCCATGGGGGACTGGCAGGTCACCGGCGGCAAGGCGGTACCTGGTGTCTGGACGCACCTCATCGGTTCCTACGACGGCGTCACCGGCGTGATGAGGCTGTACGTGGACGGCGCGGCAGTCACCGCCACCACGAAGCGGACGGCCCCGTGGAACGCCGCCGGAACCCTGCAGATCGGCCGCAGGCTGACTCTGGAGGGGTACACCGCCCACCTCAGGGGCGGTATCGCCGATGTTACGGTCTACGACCGGGTGGTGACCGGCCCCGAGAGCGCCGACCTTGGCGGCATCGTCGCCCAACAGCTTGCCTACTGGGATGTCGACAGCGCCCCCGACGGGCTGGCTCCGGAGGCGGGTGGCGGAACCGGGCTCTTGCTCGGTGGCGGTGCGTCCATCTACGTGCCGGCACCGGGCTGCGACCCCGAGGCCGATCCGGAATGCGTCGAAACCGCGCCCGAGGAGCCCATGTGGGGTGACGGTCATCTGTTGCTGAACGGCACCGACGCCTATGCCACCCGGGCGGCCGGGCTGCTCTCGAAGCAGGACAGCTTCGCCCTGACCGCGCGGGCCCGGCTCTCTTCGGTGTCTCCCACCAAGGACCAGACGGTCATGGGATTGTCCGGTGTCCAGGGCAGTGCGGTCACCGTGGGCTACTCCGCCGCCGACAGCCGTTGGGCCCTCACGGTCACGGATTCGGCCACTGCGGTGACCGCGACTGCGAAGGCAACGGGCTTCCTGCCCAGCACCGAGAGCCAGGGCGATCACCTGGCCCTCGTCTACTCGGCGGTCTTCGGCGACGTGGTGCTTTACATCAACGGCGTCGAGAGTGCTCGGGTGCCCTGGGACAACACCTGGGATTTCACCACCACCGCGTTCCAGGCGGGCCGCAAGGTCACTGGCGCCACCTCCGGTGCCTTCCTCTCCGGTGCCGTCGATGAACTGCGGATGTTCCAGGGGGCACTGGACGCAAGCCTCGTGAACATCGTCAGAATTCTCGCGGACGACACGAGTGTCGAGGCGACCGTGTCCTGACCTGAGCAACGTGGCCGGGGGCGAGGCATCGGTGCCCCGCCCCCGGCCACGTTTCCTGCCCCACAACTCTGCTTGACATCTCTTGAGGAGCTTTTATGCGCTCATCACCTTTTGGGAGATCGCACTTCCGCATCCCCATACGCACAGTGCGAAGATGCGTACTCACCGTGGCTGTCGCCCTCTCTGTGGGCATGCTGCCCCAGTACGCTCCGCAGGCCGCCGCACGTGACGGAGTGACCCGGCCCGGCACCCAGACCAACCTCGACGATCCCGTCTCCGGCAAGAACGGCACTGTCCGGAAGTACACCGGGACCGACCAGGCCGCCCGCGCCGAGGTCACCAAGACCGCTGTTGTGCACTGGCCCGAGGCAGCCTCCGACGAAGTCACGGTCGGCGCCAAGGGATCCAAGGGTGTGCAGGCCGACGGCCTCCCCCTGAAGGTCGCGGCGACCGGAACCACCAGCCCGGAAGCCGTCCGGCTCGCGGTCCTGGACCGGAAGAAGGCGGCGGCGGCCGGTGTCGACGGTCCGCTGATGACAGTGTCGCGTGCCGATGACGCGACCAAGAGCGGGCCGGTCCAGGTCTCCGTCGACTACGGGGACTTCGCCGAGGCGTACGGCGGCAGCTACGGCTCGCGACTGCGTCTGGTGACCTATCCGGAGTGTGTGCTCACCACACCGGAACACCCGCAGTGCACTGTGGCAACCCCGTTGCCCACCACCAATGACACCAACCGCGCCACGCTGACCGCAAAGGTCCAGGCCGCTCCCGCCGCGACGACGGCCGCGGCAGATTCGAAGGCCGGGGCCGTCACATCCTCCCCGGTCACGGTATTGGCTGCCACTGCCGAATCCGGAGGCGACCAGGGCGACTTCGGCGCCACCTCGCTCAATCCGTCGTCGCAGTGGAGCGTCTCCAACTCCTCCGGTGCCTTCAACTGGTCCTATCCGATCAGCGCCCCACCGGTGCCCGGCGGTCTGGCTCCGGGAGTCTCGCTCACCTACAGCTCCCAGTCGGTGGACGGACAGACCGCTGCCACGAACAACCAGGGATCCTGGGTCGGCGAGGGATTCAGCTATGAACCCGGCTTCATCGAACGCCGTTACAAGCCGTGCGCCAATGACGGCCACGACAACACCAACGGCGACCAGTGCTGGGGCTACGACAACGCCACGATCTCACTGGCCGGCGGTACCTCCGGCGAGCTGATCAAGGACGACACCACGGGTGAGTGGCACGTCAGATCCGACGACTTCTCCAAGGTCGAGAAGCTCACCGGCACCACCAACGGTGACGACAACGGCGAGCACTGGAAGGTCACATCGACGGATGGGACCCAGTACTTCTTCGGCCTCAATCAACTGCCTGGCTTCGCGTCCGGCAACGAGACCACCCAATCCGCCTGGACAGTCCCCGTCTACGGCGACGACAGTGGCGAACCCTGCTACAAGTCCACCTTCGCGGACGCCTACTGCAACCAGGCATGGCGCTGGAACCTCGACTACGTCGTGGACCCGCACGGCAACACCATGTCGTACTTCTACGGCACGGAGACGAACTACTACACGCAGGGGCTGAAGACCGGGGAGAACGGCAAGCCGTACATCCGCGGCGGCTACCTGAAGCGCATCGACTACGGCCAGCGAGAGAACAAGACGTACTCCACCAAGGCTGCTGCGCGCGTGGTGTTCACCACTGCGGAGCGCTGCGTGGGCGATCTCACCGACTGCTCGGCCGCGGCACTCAAGGACACCACAGCCGCTGACTGGCCGGACGTGCCGTGGGACCGCAACTGCAAGGTCGACACCAAATGTCCGGGCCAGAACTCGCCCACCTTCTGGACACGTAAGAAGCTCACCCAGATCACCACGCAGATCCGCAACGGTGACACCACTTACGAGGACGTCGAGAGGTGGAAGCTGGGGCAGAAGTTCACCGACAACGGTGACGGGTCCAAGTCGCTCTGGCTCGAGACCATTGATCACACGGGTCTGGTCGGCACCGACAAGTCCGTTCCCTCGGTGCGCCTGCACGGTATCCAGCTCGCCAACCGAATCGATATTCCCAACGACAACATCCAGTCGTTCCACCGCTTCCGCCTGAGTGGGGTGGAGAGCGAGTCGGGCAGTGTCCTGACCGCCAACTACTCCGAGCCCGAGTGCACCTCCGCCACTCTGCCTACTCCGGGCAAGGCGACGGTGCGGTGCTACCCGGTCAAATGGAACCCGCCGGGTGCCAAGGACCCCGTCACCGACTGGTTCAACAAATATGTCGTCACTTCGGTGGCTGATAAAGATCTTGTCGGCGGAGGCCTCGATCAGGTCACCACGTACACGTATCTGAAGGACGCGGGCTGGCGCAAGGCCAAGCCCGATGGCCTGTCCAAGGCCGAATACCTGACGTGGAGCGACTGGCGCGGATACGGGAAGGTCCGGGTCGAGACCTCCGACGGCAGCGTCAAACCCTCCAACACCAAGACCGAGCACGTTTTCTTCCGCGGCCTGGACGGGGACACCGACCCCGATGGCGGCACCCGTTCGGTCAAGGTAACCGCCTCCAACGGGGCCGTGTACGACGACTCCGACTGGAAGTCCGGCACCGAACTGGAGACGACGACCTACAACGGCGACAAGATCGTCTCCAAGTCGGTCGACATTCCCTGGACCCAGGTCACCGGAACCCGTGTCAAGGACTGGGGTACCTCCACGGCCCGCTTCGTGAGGCCCGGCCGCTCCGATGTCTACGAGGCACTGGCCGCTGGAGGGTGGCGGCAGACCGCCTCCACCACGTCGTACGACGACAAGGGCCGCGCCGTCCAGGTCGCGGACTACGGGGAGGTGGACGTCGCCGACAACCAGTGCACCCGCACCGAGTACGCGGACAACCCCGACAAGCATCTGTACAGCTACGCCTCGCGGGTCGAGACCGTCGCGGTGGACTGCGGTACGACACCGGACCGTTCCAAGCAGGTCATCTCCGATGACCTGACCTTCTACGACAGCACGACCACGCTCGGTGCCGCCCCGACCAAGGGTGAACCGACGCTGGTGAAGCGGCTGGCCTCGCACGACGGCAAGACGGCCACCTACCAGGAAGTCTCCACCGCCGCCTTCGACGACTACGGTCGCCCGCTGGTCGTGACCGACGCGGCGAAGACGCCCACGACGGTCGCCTACAAGGAAAACGCCTACGGCCAGGCGGTGTCCAAGACCGAGACGAATGTCTTCGGCTGGGCCTCGACCACCGAGTACGCCCCTGAGTGGGGCGCGGTCTCGGCACTGACCGACATGAACGACAAGCGCACGGACCTGGCATACGACGGGCTCGGCCGCCTCGTCTCGGTCTGGATGCCCAACCGCTCGAAGGCGAGCTTCACCCCGTCCATCACCTATGAGTACGGCATCCGGACAACGGGACCGAACTATCTGCGCACCCAGAAGATCCGGAAGGACGGCGTCTCCTACAGCAACGAATACACTCTGTACGACGGGCTGTTGAGGCCACGTCAGATGCAGGTCGACGGTCAGGGCGGTGGGCGCCTCGTCGCGGACACGTACTACGACGGCTCCGGCCGCGTGGTGAAGATCAACGACACGTACTACACGACCGGTGCCCCGGGGAACGCACTGTTCGTCCCGCGCAATGAGGACATCGATGCGCAGACGGTGACCGAATTCGACGGGGCCGGCCGCACCTCGGCCACGATCCTGAACGTCGCGGGTGTGGAGAAGAACCGCACCACCTACACCTACGGTGGTGACCGGGTCCACGTGGACCCGCCGAACGGTCAGACTCCGACCACGACGATCACGGATGCCGAGGACCGCACGGTCGAACTGCGCCAGTACAAGGGCGACAAGCCGCTTCCGACGGGAACCAGGGCCGACTACGTCGCCACCCGGTACGGCTACACTCCGGCCGGTCAGCTCGCCAAGGTCACCGACGACAAGGACAACGTCTGGTCGTACACGTACGACCAGCGCGGCCGCAAGCACGTCTCGACCGATCCCGATACCGGCACCAGCAGGTACGAGTACGACGACCTGGACCGCCTGCTGTCGACCACGGACTCCCGGTCGAACACCATCACATCGGTCTACGACAAGATCGGCCGCGTCACCGAGACCTGGCAGGGCGGGGCGACCTCCGGCACCAAGCTCTCCGTCTCGAAGTACGACACGGTGGCCAAGGGAGAGCTGTACGGCACATACACCTACAAGGACGGCGCCGTGCTGTCGTCGGTGACCTATACGGCACTGTCCGACGACCTCGAACCGACCAGGACCAAGTACTACCTGTCGAAGACGGCCGAGCCGGAACTGGGCGGTACCTATCAGATCGACACCGCGTACAACGCGGACGGCACCGTCAGCGGACAGACGCTCCCGGCCGCAGGCGGACTGACCGCGGAGGCCGTCTCGTACCAGTACGACAGCCTGCAGCGCCCGGTCGCGCTGGACACCTCGCTGGGTGGGATGAGCTACGTATCCGACGTGTCGTACTCGCCGACGAACAAGCTGGAACAGCTGGAGCTGACCACGGGTGGCGCAGCGGACAAGAAGGCTTGGCTGACCTACGCCTATGAGCAGGGCACCTCGCGGCTCATCAACTCCAGGGTGTCCGTGAAGGGCGCCGCTTCGGTGTTGTACGACGCCCGTTACACCTACGACGCGGGCGGTAACGTCCAGTCGATCGTGGACACTCCGGGCGGCGGCAGTACCGACGTGCAGTGTTTCCGGTACGACGGTCTGCGGCGGATGACTGAGGCCTGGACGTCGAACGTCACTCCGAACGAGGCGGTCGGTACCGGTCGGACCGATGCGGCCTGTGCTTCCGATCCGTCTGCGACGACGGTCGGCGGGACGGCTCCGTACTGGTCTTCCTACGAGTTCGACACCCTTGGCAACCGGAAGTCGGAGACCAGCCACGGTGTCAACGGCTCCGCCACCTCCACCACGGCGTACACGTACGGGGAGAAGGGCGAGGGACCGCACCAACTGACCACCGGTGTAATGGACACCACCGCCACGTCCACAACGCCCGCAGTCAAACTGACCAATACCTACACCTACGACGAGACGGGCAACACCGACCACCGTGTCCTCAACGGCGAAACCCAGACTCTTGAATGGGACAAGCAGGGTGAACTGAGCAAGGTCACCAACGCCGACGGCACCGCCACGGAGTACGTCTACGACGCGGCCGGCAACCGTCTGCTGAGCAAGACCGCATCGGAAACGACGTTTTACATGCCGGGCACGGAACTGCACCTCAAGAAGTCCACCGGTGCGGTGACGGGGGCCCGCTACTACAGTCTGGCCGGCGAGACCATCGCGGTCCGGGACAACAACGGTGTGACGTTCCTGGCTTCCGACCACCACGGCACAGCACAGTTCGCGGTGAACGCGGCCACCGGTGCCACTCAACGCCGTCGTATGGACCCGTTCGGCGCCGAACGCGAAGGCGCGTCGTCGAACTGGGTGGACGACAAGGGATTCGTCGGCGGCACCGTGCAGAAGTCCACCGGGCTCACCACCCTCGGTGCACGCGAGTACGACGCCACGACGGGACGGTTCATCTCTGCTGACCCGATCATCGACTTCACCGACCCCCAACAGATCAACGGCTACGCCTACAGCAACGGCAACCCGGTCACCTTCTCCGACGCCACCGGCCTGATGCTCTTCGAGGGCGACAACACCGGCGGAGTCGACAGCGGCGGAGGCACCAACAAACCCGTCAAGAACCGTGACAAGGCACGGGCCGGCGGCGGCTCGAACCAAAGAGACCTGGACATTCAAGCAGCAAAGTCCAAAGCCTCCGATGGCAAACGTCGCGTAATCAATACGGCGAAGGTACTCACCAAGATCGCCGCTGACGAACTGGGCATCACCGATGCCTTCGACTGCTTCACCACCGGCAATTTGAGTGCCTGCGGTGCTACTGCCGTCAATATCATCTCCAGTGCGGTCGGCGGCATCCTGGGCAAAATAGTCAAGAAATATGGGCTGCCCTGGCAGTGGAAAAAGGGTGCAGCGCTGGCGGCGCGCCTGGTGAAGCTGAGCAAAAAGCTGATCAGCGGGATCAGGGACTGGTACAGCAATTCGAAACTGGCTCGGGCGCTGAGCAAATGTGAGACTGCTAGTAACAGCTTCACCCCTGGTACCCGGGTCCTGATGGCCGACGGCACAACAAAGCCGATAGAGGAGGTCCGGATCGGTGACGAAGTCCTCGCCACCGACCCCGATACAGGCGAGACAAAGCCACGCAAGGTCACGGCCGAGATCAAGGGCCATGGCCTGAAGCATCTCGTCAAGGTCACCATCGACATTGACGGAACCAAGGGCGACAAGACCGCCTCGGTCACCGCGACGGACGGTCACCCGTTCTGGGTTCCTGAACTGGGCGCCTGGGTCGATGCCACCGACCTGAAGCCGGGAGAGCAGCTCCGTACGAATTCGGGTGCACAGGCAGAGATCGAGGCCGTCAAGCGGTGGACGGCTCCGGGGGAGACGGTCTACAACCTCACCGTCAACGACCTGCACACGTACTATGTGCTGGCGGGCGCCACGCCGGTCCTCGTTCACAACTGCAACTTCGCGCCCGGTAAGGCAGACGAGCACTTCGACAAGCATGTGCTGGGGCTTGACGATGCTGGCCAGGCGACGCGTACGCCGGACATGCCTGAGTACGACATCAAGGATATCGATAAGGGTTTTGACAACTATGTGGCCGACGCGAAATCTCTGATGTGTTCGGATACTTGCCCGGCCGGTGCCCGTGAGGCTATTCGAAGTGACGGAGTTATTATCCGAATGGACTCGCAGGGGAAAGTCGGAATGAGGAACGGGAACACTATTACGACCTATTTCCGACCAGATGACCCAGCTACCTATTTTGCAAGGGAAGCGGCCAGGTGACTCGAAACATCGCCGACTTCGGAGAAGTATTCTCCAGCTTCATCAAGGCGTCGGGCCGCTGGCGAGACACCGCCCCCGAAGCGCTCCTGGGGCGGTGGTCGAGGTTCGTTGTTGATTGCGAGCAGGGTTACCCGCACGATGCTGAAGATTACTTCAACGATCTCACCTCAAGGGATTCCTTGGAGCGGGCTCTGGCTTCTGTAGAGTTGCAGGTATTCCCTGAGATGTCCCAACTGCGTGCAAGCGTAGAGGAGATCGATTCAAGGTTTCGCGCACTTCTGATTCCAGACGTTTTCCCTGGGATCCCAGAAGAACTCTGGTGGGCTCGGGGCATGGTAAAGGGTGGAGCGAGGCGTTTCGTAGAGGACGTGCGGCGTGAATATCACATCGACTTGATCGAGATCGAATAGAATTCCGATTTCGCGCTGGCCTTCCGGCTGGTACGTAGATGCCGCGCTATGTAGTGCAGCAAATTGGAAGCCCCGCCGGGTGCGCCCTGGCGGGGCTTCTGCGTGGGGTGACGGCAGTAGTTGACGGCAACGTCAGCGGACGGAGGTGGCGCAGGGCGGCGGTTCATAGCCGTCGGAGCGTGCCGCCTCGGTGGTCTCCCTGCTGTCGAGTGCGGCGCTGAGGATGTCGATGGCGTCTCGCTGGAGGCGAAGGCGTACGTGGGCGTAGACGGTGGCGGTGACGCCGATGTGGGCGTGGCCGAGGAGTTCCTTGATCACCACGAGTTCGACTCCCTGTTCCAGGAGCAGAGTGGCGGTCGAGTGGCGTAGGTCGTGGAAGCGGATGCGGCGGAGGTCGGCCTCGCGAAGGAGCGTGGTGAAGGAGCGGGTGAGGTTGGTCGGGTCGATCGGTCGGCCTGCGCGGTGGTGAACACGTGCCCGTTGTGCTGCCACGCGGTGCCTGCGGTCTTGCGCTCGCGTTGCTGGTGTTCGCGGTGGTGCTTCAGTGAGTGGAGGCAGGTGGTGGGGAGGGCGATGCGGCGTTCGGAGGCCCGGGTCTTGGTGGGCAGAGTGGTGAGTCCGCCGGTGCTGGTGCGCTGGAGTGTGCGGCGGATGGCGGCGGTGCCGGCGTCGAGGTTGAGGTCTTCCCAGTGGAGGCCGAGGAGTTCGCCCTTGCGGAGTCCGGTGTGAAGAGCGAGTTCGAACAGAGCGTGCAGCCGGTGGCCCTGGCCGGCGGTGAGGAGCTGGCGGGCTTCGTCGGCGGTGAGGGGTTCGAAGCGGCGGGGCCGGGGTGTGCCGGTGCGGACGTTGCGGGCGACATTGCGCGGGATCTCCTCCTCGCGTACCGCGTGCTCCAGGGCGGACTTGAGCACGGAATGGACGTAGGCCAGGGTCAGGGGCGAGAGCCGCTTGGAGCAGCACTTCCCGGCGGCGCAGCAGCGGGGCTCATCGCGGGCGGTGTCGAGGCCGCGTGTGCAGCACTGGCAGGTGGTGCGGAGCTGGTTGAGCCAGGTGCGGACGTCCTTGGCGGTGAGCTTGGCGAGCTTCTTTCGTCCGAGGCCGGGGATGAGGTAGAGCCGGGCGACGGCGGTGTAGCGGGTGTGGGTGTTCTCGCGGAGTTGGTAGACGGCGACAGCATCGAGCCAGTACGTCAGGAACGCGGCCACGCTGCCCTGCGCAGACGGAATGGAGACGCCACGGTTGCTGGCGGCGATCTTCTCGGTGAGCTTGGCCAGGGCTTCCTTGCGGGTGGTGCCGTAGACGCGGATGCGCTTGCGGGTGTTGCCGGGGGCGAGGACGTATCCGGCGGCTTCCCAGCGGTTGTCCTTGCGCTGGTAGACGGTTCCGTCGCCGTTGGCGCGGATGCGGCGGGAGGCGGGGGTGTCGCGGGGTGTGGTCATCAGGCGGCGTCCTGTTCGAGGCGGGTGCGGATGAAGTCGGTGAGGGCGTGGGTGGGGATGCGGCGGGCGCGGCCGAGGGTGATGGAGGCGAGTTGGCCGGTGCGGAGGAGGTCGTAGACGGCGGAGCGGCCGAGCTGGAGGCGTGCCATGACCTGGGGCACTGTGAGCAGGTCCAGCACCGGTGCCGCCTCTGTGCGGAGGACGGTGGGCGGGGGCGAGGTCATGAACAGCCCCCTTCAGCCGCGAACTGCCGTTCCAGTTCCTTGCGGTGCCAGACGTTGGCGGCGAGGAGAGCGGCGCCGGGGCTGTAGCCCGAGCCGAGGTAGTCCCAGTGGCCGATGACGAGCGTGGTCGTCGGGTCGGGTTCAGGGAGGCCGGTGTGGGTGCGGGCCTGTTCGGTGCGCCAGGTGCGGCGGGCGGCGCGCAGCGCGCCGAGTGTGACGGAGTAGCGGCGGGATTTGGTGGAGAAGTGGCCGCGGAAGCCGAGCATGTGCGCCCATTTCCAGAGTTTGAGGTCGGCGAACTCCGGCAGGCGGCTCAGTTCCCAGCAGGTGCGGATCATTTGCCGGACGTGGCGGGCGACGGCGAGTCGGGGCAGTGGCCGGGCCTGTCCGGTGCCGTCGCAGGCGGTGCACGGGAGCGGGGTTCCGTGGGGCAGGAGGGTGGCGCCGCGTCCCTGGCAGGGGCGGCAGAACAGGGCGCGGTCGAGGGTGCCGGAGGCGTCGGCGGACTTGGTGGCGTACTTGGCCACGTAGGCGGCGACGGTCTGGTCGGTGAACTCGGCGTCGGTGCCGAAGGCCGCGATCTCGGATACGTCGAGCTGTTCGCCCCAGGTGAGTTCGCGTTCCCCGATCGCGTCCGAGGTGACCGTGATGCGGACCCGTTCGGCGGCGGCGCGGGCGGCGTCGGTGAGCTTGGCGACGGTGGCGTACGGGGGCGGGGACTGGCTGGTGCCGTCCGGGCCGTCGATCCGGATGACGGCGTGGAAGTGGATCAGGCCGCGCTGCTGGTACTCGGCGACCTTGGCGAAGGAGATCCGCAGGACGGCATGGGCCGCCTTCTGGGTCATACCGAGCCCGGCGGCGAGCTCCCGGCGCAGGTAGGTAGTGAAGCGAGCCCACAAGGTCCCGGCATGGGCGTTGAACAGGACCGCGCCCGCGTAGTCGTACGTCGCCGGGTTCAGCGGCGTGCCGAGCAGGGTGTCCGTGGGGTCGTGGAGCTTGCGGCAGCGGCAGGGCCGGATGTCGCCGCCGGGGGTGGTGGGGCGGTTGTGGACGGGGCCGAAGGAGGGGGCGGTGAGGGTGGCGAAGACGCGGGGGTGGGTGCGGACGGTGTCGGGGACGTTCTTGCCGCCGGAGAGGCCGGCGCGGATGAGGTGGTAGGTGTCGGCGGCGTAGAGGCGGGAGCAGGCCGGGCAGCGGGAGGAGCGGCGGTTGCCGCACGCGGTGAGCAGACTGCCCGTGGGCTCGTCGTAGGAGGTGTAGGAGCGCAGCACCTCACCCGTTGCCGTGTCGACGGTGGTGGTGTGGCCGGTCAGGCGGACGGGTTCGGTGCAGCCGCCGAGGTGTTCGATCTGCTGCTGTGCGCGGTCGAAGTCAGGGTGGTTGACGAGGTGGAGCAGGTCCCGCACGGCGGGGCTTGCCACGTGGCGCAGGTCCAGGGCGACCATTCGGGGCGTGTCCCTTCTGTTCGGGTGGGTGGCCCCGAGCAGCAACCAGCCGGATCTGTAGGCGTGTTGGTGCTCGGGGCATGGCGAACCAGGCCCAGGGGCGGGCGTGGGTTCAGCGAGGGGGATGTGGCCGGTGGGGGCCGGTGCTCAGAGCTGAGCGAGTGCGGTGGTGGCCACCGGCAGGGCGATGCCCATGCGTGTGCCCAGGTGGGCGGCGGTGATCGGTGTTCCGTGCTCGGCGCGGTGGGTGTCCGCGATGCGCCGGGCCGCGTCCAGCAGGGCGGCCGGAAGGGCAGGGCCGGAAGCGGGTCGGCCCGTCGTGGTGACGGCGACCGGCGGAGCGGCGGCCGGAGCGGGCTCCAGCTCCTCGATCAGGGAGGCGGCGATCTGCGGGGCGGGCGTCGGGGGTGCCGATTCGGGTGATGGTGCGACGTCGGGCACCGGCTCGGTGGCAAGGGCGGCGGCGGTGGCCTCCAGGTGCTGGGCGGGGCGGGCGGCGGTGTGGAACTGGGCGAGGAAGGCGGGGCCGACGTGGCCCCAGCCGAGGAGCAGGAGCGGGGCGACGGTGTCCAGGCAGGCCCGTCCGTAGCGTCCGGTCAGCAGCGGTTCGGCGGTGTTCAGCGCGAGGGTGAGCAGGCCGCACAGGTGCAGCAGCCGGGTGCCGGCCTTCAGCTCCGCCTTGGGGACGCCGCGCAGAGCGAGGAAGCGCAGGGCCACCAGGAGCCCGACGACGGACAGGTCGACCATGGGGGCGATCAGTGGCGCGATCGGGTGGGGGACGCCGAGCCGCAGGGCGAGGGCCCAGACGTTGCCGAAGGAGAAGACGAAGGCCAGGGCCGCGATGACCGCCATGACCACGGTCACGGTGCGCCGGGTGAACCGTTCCTCCGCCATGTTCTCAACCTCCTTTCCAGTATGGGCTTTTCAGGAATACTTCGTGAGCGACGGCCGGGGTGCCGTGGTCCGGCCGGTCGAGGCGAGGAGGGCGTCCAGGCACAGGTCCGGGTCGGCGGTCAGGTGCGAGGTGGCTTCGGCGACGCGGGCCGCGTCGGCGTCGGAGACGTAGGGGGTGCGGATGCGGGTGTAGCCGGGGCGGCCCTGCATCGCCATCACCGCGACGCCGACGTAGGCGGGGTCCTGCAAGGTGACCGGGCTGGCGTCGGGCCAGTTGCGGATGTCGTCGCCCAGCGCGGCCACCGCGGCTTCCACGGTCTTCTGCGCGAAGGACAGCCCGATGGGGCACACGTCGCGGATGAAGGTGGGGATGGCGTCGCCAGTGGTCTTCTGGCTGATCAGGATCACCAGGATGCCGACGCTGCGGCCCTTCTTGACCAGGTCCTCCACCAGCCGGGCGTTCTCCGCCGTCAGCGCGGCCAGCCGCTTGGTGGTGGCGTCGCTGCCCTTGTACTCGCGGAAGAACGTGTGCGCCTCGTCGATGATCAGAACCGTGAGCGGCCACTCGGGCGAGGGGCCGACGTGCCACATGTTCTTCACGCCCAGCACGTCGCGGATGGTCGCCGAGCGCCGCTTGCGCAGCTCCACCAGGCGCTTGAACAGCGCGTTGGCTTCATCGAGGTCGTCACCGCAGAACGCGAACATCCGCTTGACCAGGTCGGCGTAATCGCCCTCCGAGGCCCGCGATACCTTGCCGTCCGCCGTCACGATCTGCACGGACGAAGACGGCGCGAAGTCGCAGACGAACTTGTTGACCCCCGAGGTCTTGCCCGCACCCGGGACGCCGGCCACGGTCACCCCGGGCACGTTGGCCAAGGACACGCACACCTGCGCGGCGTACTCGTCGATGCCCAGCTCCCAGCGCGTCAGGTCCACGGGCGGGAGGCCGGTGGGCCGATGCGTGGTCGGCGTGGTCAGCGGGTCGGAGCGCACGCCCCGGATCACCACCCTGCCGGGGCCGTCCGGCAGGACGGAGACCCGCGTGCACCGCCAGGCGTCCGCCAGGAACCGCGCCGACTTCTGGTACTCCTCCAGCCCGACCTTCGGCAGCGTGCGCGCCTGGACGATCACGCCGAACGGGTCGGGCTTGACCTTGATCCGGGGAGTCAGCACCCGAGGCGCGGGGGCAGGACCGTCCTTCTGTGCGGTGATCTGCGCGAGCAGACCCGGTGTCTTGTCAGTGACCGTCAGCCCGGCCATCTGAGCCAGCCGCACCCAGCCCCAGCGCACCCGCAGGGCCTGCCGCATGCTCACCCGCGTGCCCCGGTCGGCCCGCACGTAGCGACCCACCGTCACCAGAAGCCACACACCGACCAGGACGGCCACGGCCAGCAGCGCGTCCGGCGCGTATTCCGGCCCGGAATTTTCGAAGCGGATCACTGGGCCGCCTCCTCCGTCACCAGCTCCAGGCGGGCGGCCCGGTAGGCGACGCCGTCGGAGAGCTGACCGTTGAAGATCCGCGCCCACGGGGTCGCGAACAGCTCGACGGGCCGCACCATCGCGCCCGGCTTGAGCCCGGCGGCCAGGCCGGTTTCCGGGACGGTGATCTTCAGGACCTCGGCCCGGCCGTCCTCCATGAGCATCACGGTCACCGTGTACAGCGACGCTCCGGTCTCTCGGTCGGTGGCGACCTCCCCGGTCTGCTGGTCCTTGATCTTCAGCGTCGGGTCGGTGCCCGCGATGCACACCGCCGACGGCAGCAGGGCAACACGGATTCGAGTCATGGCCATGCCATCACACCCTTTGTTCGATGGAGCCGCTTGATCGGCTCGACATGGAGCATAAGGAGATAATCGCTCAACTTGCAAGGTCGATTAGGTTGTGACTTCGATCAGGTTGGTAGGCGGTCAGGTGGGGAACCCGGGGATGTGTCTGTATCGCTACGGCTTGCTGGCGATACCGTGGGGGCATGACCCTGCCCTTGGACGAGGACTCCCGGCCGCCGTACCTCCAGGCCGCCGAGGCCCTGCGGGACGCGATCCTGAACGGTGAGTACCGCTCCGGCGAGCGCCTGCCCTCGGCCAACGTGCTGGGTGATCGGTTCGGGGTGTCCAGCTCCACCGTCCAGAACGCTCTGCGCGTGCTCAAGCAGGAAGGCTTGGTCTACTCCCAGCTCGGCCGGGGCAGCTACGTCAGCGACTCCGTCGGCGGGAGCACCGAAGAGGTCGACGGTGATCATGAGGAAGCCGATGCCGAGGGGCCGGACTGGCCAGTCGGCGTCATCTACAACGGTGATCCCCGACCGCCGTACGCCCAGGTCGCCGACATCCTCCGCCGGGAAATCCTGGAAGGCACCTACCCTCCAGGCTCCCAGCTCCCTCCCGCCCGGGAGATCCAAGAGCGATTCAAAGTCGCCAACTCCACGGCGCAGAACGCCTATCGGCGCCTTAAGCAGGACGGGCTGGTGTACGCGGTCAAGGGACGTGGTGTTTTCGTCCGCCAGGAACCGGAGCCGGGCAAGCACCACGGGACGATCACGAACTACCTGCTGCGCGATGAGATCGCCCGCGAGGCACGTGTGGCCGCCACCGAGTTCGCCGACCTCAGCGACGAGGAGCTGCTGGCGCGGGAAGCAGAGCTCGACCGACGATGGGACGTGGTTCGGGAGGAGCATCAGCGGCTTTACGGCGAGCGCCGGAAGGTCAAGCGGGAGAAGAGCCGACGCGGCCTGTTCCTGCCACCCCTGCATGACGACGACGCCGAGCCGGACATGTCGCCGAGCGAGAAGCTGAACACCGCGCTGGCCGAATCGAAGAAGCGCCGGCAACAGCGGCCCTGACCATCGACCGGGCAACTCGATCAGTGGGTGAGCTGTTCAGAGTTTCTTTACTTGATCAAGGGCGCCCCGCTGACGCGGGCCGCCGCGCGCCGGCGGTCGGCGACCGCCGCCCGCTCCTGTCTGCCGCCCCGCTGGCGACGGCCGCCGACCACTCGGCGCGCAGAGCCCGGGAGCGTAGCCGGACCACCAATCGGAAGCCCCGGTCCGACCCCTCAGCAGCAGGCTGGCCGGGCACCTGAGAGGCCGCCCGGCGGGCTCGCGCCGTCCCGGACGTCCATGCTTGCTGCCTGGCTGGGGGCCGTGACGATGGAGATAACGGGGCTGATGCCGGTGCGGGGTTGAGCGAGACACACGTGGCGGGTGGTCGGTCGGCGCGCCCGCCGTCGTGGCTGACTTTCTGTGGCAGAGGCCAGAACCCCCACGGCCATGGGCACGGCACGCACGGAGGGCCCATCCCTGCCGGGGCTGACGAGTGCGGGGGAGCCTCGTTCGGCTGCGCCCGGCAGGGACGGGAGTCGGGTGGTCAGCGCGGTGCGGCGCCTGGGCGAGCGAGGCGGATCACGTCTGGCGCCAGGTCCGCCAGGGGCGGGTGATGATCTCCCGGTAAGTGTGGTGGGACGGGTTCTGACCGCAGTGCCGCAGCACCCACTCCTGCGGTTCGGCGAAGTCCTCGCTCGTCGGTGAGGTCTCTCCGTCCACGGCGCACTGCATCGCGTACAGGACCGGTTCCGCGTCCGGCTCGCGGTCGGGCTGGAGCGTCCAGGTCTCGTAGCGCAGGACCGAGCGCGGGGTCACCGTCCCCACCTCCGGTTGGCCACGGCCACCTTCGCGCTCAACTCCTCCGTCGGAGTCGGCGTACGTACGTCTTCGGGTGGCACGTCCCACTCCTGGCCACCGCGCGGTGGCCGAAGCTGCACGTACGGCCCCACACGCCCTATCACCACGCCTACCTTGCCGCTTCGCCGGTCGACCACCAGGGCGCCGGCATCGGGCGAGACGGTGTGCCCGTCGGCATCAGGGGTGGGGGCCGTCATCGTGACCACCCCGGCGAGGCGGCGCGGGGCCGGGCGTCCAGTCGCAGGGCGGGAACACGTGGGGTGGCGCTCATTCGCACGGTGACGCTCCTCGGCGGCGTTGATGCGTGCCCCTTGGGCCTGTTGGTGCCGCAGGGTTGGCACCGATCCTCACGCCGGTCACCGGGACGAAGGAACCTCCACCAAACCCCACTTCGGGACGTCCCGCACCGTGTAGAACGTCCCTAGTGCCGTCCTGGGACGAAGGGGGAGACTCGTGCCGAACGAGAGACTACGAGCCGTCATGGCGGCGGGAGGCTGGACGTACGCCGCACTCGCTCAGCAGGTCGAGGTTGACCCCAAGTCGGTCGAGCGCTGGGTGAACCTCGGGCGTACCCCACGTCGTGCCACAGCCCTCCAGGCGGCCAAGGCCCTGGGAGAAGACGTGCACGCACTCTGGCCGGCGCTCCGTCAGGCCCGCCCCGCTCGCGCCATCAGCCCTGAACTGGTCGCGCTCTACGAGCAGCGGGCCGACCTCCCCGTCTCGACGTTCACCGACCTGATGGCCCAGGCCCGGGAGCGGATCGACATCCTCGTCTACGCGGCCGTCTTCCTCCACGAGGCGTACCCGCGGCTGAACGAACTCCTCACCGAACGCGCCGCCGAAGGCTGCACCGTCCGCATCGCGATCGGGGACGCTGACAGCGGCAACGTCCAAGCCCGCGGCCAGGAGGAGCGGTTCGGGCACGGCATCGAATCCCGCTGCCGCCTCGCACTCATGCACTACAAGCCGCTCGCCGGCACCCCCGGCATCGAAGTCCGCACCCACAGCACCACGCTCTACAACTCCCTCTACCGCGCCGACGACCAGCAACTCGTTAACGCACACGTCTGGGGCGTCAACGCGTACGCCGCCCCTGTATGGCATCTTCGCCGACACCAGGAGAGCGGCATGTTCGACACCTACGCCGACAGCTTCGACGCCGTGTGGGCGACCGCGACCCCCGTACGAGAGGAAGACTGACCGTGGCTCGCACCGAGTACTACGACGACCCGAACGCGCCCGAGCCGAACAGCATGGTCGTCGCCGCATCCGCCGTCGTCACCGACGACCACGGGCGCATCCTCCTCCAGCGCCGCCGCGACAACGACCTATGGGCCCTGCCCGGCGGCGGCATGGACCTCACCGACTCCCTGCCCGGCACGGCGGTCCGCGAGGTCAAAGAGGAGACAGGCCTCGACGTGGAGATCACCGGCCTGGTCGGCACCTACACCGACCCGAAACACATCATCGCCTACACCGACGGCGAGGTCCGGCGACAGTTCAACGTCTGCTTCACCGCCCGCATCACCGGCGGCCAACTGACAATCTCCGACGAGTCCACCGAACTCCGGTTCGTGCCGCCGGACGAGATCGAGCAGTTGCCGATGCACCACACCCAACGACTCAGGCTCCAGCACTTCCTGGAACAGCGCGAGAAGCCGTATCTGGGCTGAACCGTCTGACGGCAGTAGCGACGGCAACAACCCCGCACAACCACGGACGCCCGCGCACGTCACCGGACCAGCAAACCGCACTTGACCTGCGAAAAAGCAGGTCGAAGGCTTCGCGTAGCACACGTACTATGTGCTGGCGGGGGCCACCCCCGTACTGGTTCACAATTGCGGAACGGGTCCCCGGGATGGTGTGGGTCTGGGCCCAGATGAACTCATGTCGAGGGCGGAGGGGCTTCGAGATGAGTATGCCGGAGAAATGGCCCAGCTCTCTAATAGGAAGAGGCCAGCCACTGTCACAGCTGGATACAATTCGGAGACCGGACAGTACGCCGCAGGTGCATCGTCTAAGGGTGTCTGCGCAGAGACTTGCGTTGTCAACCAGCTCGGAGGCGATCCGTCGAAGATTGTATTCACTACTGCCGTAAGGCCTCGGACTGGGGCGCCGATCAATATCTGCGTCTCATGCGAAGGTCAGTTCGGTCGTAGTGGGTTCAAGGGGGCGGGTACAGTGTTCGATTCAGACGTATTGAGACTCTTCGATGAATAACGCTTAAGGGTGGTTGGGGCCGATATGGACCTTGAACTGAGACGGCATTCCTGGGGATCACTCCAAGGGGCCTCTGGTGATGCTCGTGTACTCGGGGACGCCCTCCGGGACCTTGCCCATGCTGGCAGCCGGGAGGTTGCGGTGGGCGCTGCGCGCCGGGTAGAGCAGGTCGTATTTGCACAAGGACTTCTATGTGAAGCCTCAACCGCCTTGGCGTCTAGTCTCGTTCATTGCCTATGGCGCTGCTCGGACTATTCTGAAGATCTAATTCTAGGGCTTCTCTCGGATATTTCGGCCGCCGTGGTGAGCGAGAAGGATCCGGGTGTATACGGTCCGGCATCCGAAGCGGAGTGCATGAAAGAGATCAGCCTAGGATATCCGGCCTACGTTGAGATTCTTGAAACGAGCGCAACGGTTGATTCTCGTACGGCGTGTATCGACCTAATTCTCATGTGTGGGCTATTCAGTAGCGAGCTTAGGTCTCGGTCCGTATATTTCCTGGAGAGTGCTCAAGGGCTAGCCGGGCTAGAGGGGAATCTAGGTCTAATTTCTGCCTCGATTGAAGAATTGCGAGACGCTGGCTGATTTTCTCGGAATATTCGAGATATCTCCGATGGTAGGGGTGATGTCGATGTTCAGGGATGAGCCGACTGATCTCCGTCGGATTTGATGTCGCCGAGGATCTGTCGAAGGCCCGCCGGAATGCTTCCGGCGGGCCTTCGGGGCCTTTTGACGGCAACGGTGACGGCAACGTCAGTGGACGACGGCTGCGATGGGTGGGTTTTCAGGGCCGTCGTCGGCCTGGCCGAGTGCTTCGTTGAGGGTGTCGATGGCTTGGCGCTGGAGGCGGAGCCTTACGTGGGCGTAGACGCCGGCGGTGACGCCGATGTGGGCGTGGCCGAGGAGTTCTTTGATCACCACGAGTTCGACGCCTTGCTCCAAGAGTAAGGTGGCGGCGGAGTGCCGTAGGTCGTGGAAGCGGATGCGGCGGAGCCCTGCCCGGTCGAGGAGGGCGCGGAAGTTGCGATTGAGGTTCGCGGGATCGATCGGCCCTCCTGCCAGCGTGCTGAAGACGAGGCCGTTGTCCTTCCAGCCTTCCGCTGCCGCCTCATGTCCTCCTTCCTGTGCTTCACGGTGTTCCTTCAATGAGTGGATGCACTCGCCGGGGAGGGTGATGCGGCGTTCGCGGGGAAGGCCTGCGTACGGTCGATTCTTCGCTGAGGCCGGTCCGCTGCCGCGGTGACCGTCACCACGACTCTCCCACGCGGCGGACGTCACGGCGGCCTCGCCTTCCGCCTCGGCCGTCAGACGGTCAGTCGCAGCGAGGTCGCCGAGATGCCGAGCCGCACGGTCTGACCCCATGTCAGTTCCATCGCGTCCGCCTCCATTCCATCGCCGAAGGCCACCAACCGGTCGGACTCGACGGCGAGCTTCAGCCCTTGTCCGCGCCGCAGTTCGCCCTCGACCAGCGAGGTGCCGGTCGTGGGCGACGGCCAGGCCTCGCGGACGAACCAGAGCAGCCGCGGGTCGGTGGGGGCCGGGAGCCGCAGGGCGCAGTGGCGTTCCTGCCACAGGGAGCGGAGCCAGCCCGTGGCGCCAGTGCCCGTGCCGACCAGGACGCCGGACGAGGCCTGCGGTTCGGCGGGGGCGCCATCGGAATGGTCGGGGCCGATCCGGTAGCGGGCGGTCTGGTGGCCGGGCGGGCCGAGATAGATCTCGTTGAGGGCGAGGAGGCGCTGGGTGTCGTCGGCGACGGCCTCGACCATGGTGAGTTCCTCCGCCGGGCCGCCGGGGGACGCGGCCGCCCGGAGCAGGGCGGCCGCGTCGGACGGCCGGTGGCGTACGAGCACGCCCGGATTGCGTCCGGGGTCGGTGTCGATGCCGACGACGGGCTGGCCGGACAGGTACTTGGCGGCGTTGGCGACCAGCCCGTCCTGTCCGACGACGACCACCACATCCTCGGGCGCGAACAGGAAGCGGTCGAGATCGGCGCGCTCCACCCGGGACTGCCGCCACTGGAGCGGTACGGCCGCCGCGACATCGGCGAGCGCCTGCCGGGTGTGCCGGTGCCGCCGGGCCACCTCGTCGATGGACCGACCGCGGCTGGACAGGAAGAACGCGGCCTGGCCGTGGGTGCCGTGCCGGGCCAGCAACTCCTCGTACTCCGTGGTGCGGTGGACCAGGACCGCGCGCGGGGCGAGGCTCATGTCCGGGACTCCGGGGTGGCCCGGCCGAGCTTGCTGAGCAGGCCGGTGAGGACGTCGGGGGAGACGGTGAGGCTGTCGATGTGCGGCAGGTTCTCGGCCAGGGTGGTCGCTGCCAGGGCATGCAGGGTCGCGGCGTCCACGTCGCCGTGCACCCGCAGCCAGGCTGCCTGGGACTCCGCGCGTGCGGCGCCGACCTCGCGTGCCGCTTCGGCCTCGGCCCGGGCCAGCCGCACCTTGCGGGCTGCCTCGGCCTCGGCGCGCACCCCGTCGGCCGCTGCGTTCTCCTCGGCCTCGCGGCGGGTGTTGGTGCCCCGTTGCTCGACCAACTGCTCCTCGCGGCGCGCCAGTTCGATCTGGCTGGCCAACTCGTTCTCGGCGATGGCCCGTTCCCGCTCAACGGCCACGGCACGGCGCTCGTAGGTGGCCCGGTCCGCCTCCTGCTGGATCTGCTCACGGGCGGGGGTGCGCAGGGCCCGCTCCACCTCGGCCTCGGGGCGGATGGCGACGACCCGCACCGCGACCACGTCGATGCCGGTGGCGGGAAGCCGGGGTTCGGCGGCGAGCCCTGTCGCGACCCGGTGGCGTACCGATGCGACACCGTCGACCAGCGCCTCTGCGAGCGCCGTACGGGCCAGTACGTCCAGCGTGTGCTGCTGGGCGGTCTCGGTGAGCAGTGTGGCGATCTGCTCCAGCGGCGCGCCACGCCAGACCCCGGTGTCCGGGTCCACGGAGAAGTCGAGGCGGGCGGCGGCCTCGGCCGGGTCGCTGATCCGGTACGTCACGGTGGCCTGCACGGTGACGTCCTGGAAGTCGGACGTACGGGCGTGGAAGGCCATCGCCAACTCGCGGTCGTTGACCGGTACCTCGGAGAGCGCGGCAGTCAGCGACCGGTACCAGAAGCTCAGTCCCGGTCCGTCGTGGGCGAGCCGGCCGCGCTTGTGGTGGCGGATGTGGGCGGTGGGCGCGGAGCGCAGATGGCGCCAGCCGAAGCGCCTGGTGATGTCGGCCATGTCGGATCCCCCTTGTTCTCGTCATTAGGACGATAAGGGGGGTGGTCTATATCGTCAAGACGACGAGAATGATCGCTTGTGCGTTGCCCGACTTCGGCGCCCCGGCCCCGCGGCATCACCCGTCACTGCCGGCCTCGGCTGCTGCCGCCACTTCGGGGTCGGGGTGGCAGCGAAACGCGGACGGCCGGTGGCTCCCGAAGGAGTCACCGGCCGCCCGGGTGGTACGCCGCCCCCGTCCCCACGGTGCGGCGCGAGCAGGTCGTCGTCATCCGCTCGGACGGCGACCCACGTTTCTCGGGACTACGGCGCGGGTGCGCCCAGTCCGAGTGCGGGAAGGACGGCACTCTCCATGAAGCGGGTGAGGTATGCCTCATCCGCGTACTTTCCCTCCAGCATCGGCCTGGCGCGCATCACGCCCAGCAGCTGCACGGAGACGAACTCCGCCGCGGGAGTGTCCGCCGGAATCTCGCCGCGCTCCGCGCCGCGCCGGACCATCGCGTCGATCGCCGCGATCTCCGGCGCGATCAGTGTCTCGCGCAGCGCGCACAGCAGCTCGGGGCTCTGCAGCGCGGCATGGCTGAGCGCGTGCACCAGCGGGGTGTCGCGGCGTGCGGCCGTGCCGATGGTCTGGGCCGCCTCGCGCAGATCCCCCACCAGGGTGCCGGTGTCGATCCCCGGGAGCAGTACTCGCCGGGTGCCGTGCAGTGCCGCAACGACCAGCTCGGGCTTCGAGCCCCACTGCCGGTAGAGCGTGGACTTGCCGCAGCGCGTCCGCGAGGCGACCCCCTCCATAGTGAGGGCCTCGTAGCCGCACTCCCTCAGAATGTCGAGCACGGCCGCGTAGAGCTCCTGCGCCCGCTCGGGCGTGATCTTCGAGCGGCGTGACGTGCGTGCCTGTTCCCGCGCGGCTTCCTGCGGCGACATGCGCTTTCCCTCTCAGCGACTCTGCGACGAGGTCCATCGATACGCCAGTGTACCGAAACGCATATGTACCGATACGTTCGCGTATCGCTACACTGTCGTATCGATATGGCGCGGGCCGGACCGTGCCGCCGCAACACCGTTTCGTCAGCAAAGGGGCACCGGATGAGGTACGCCGGTAGCGAGCCCGCAGATCGGGAGCCGGACAGTTCTGCCCGACCGCCCCTCGTCCGCGAGCTACTTCTCGTCGTGGGACTCTTCGTGACCTACAAGCTCGGCCGGCAGGCCGCGACCGGTCACGTCGAGGAGGCATACCGCAACGCCGGAAACGTCTGGGACTTCGAACGGTCCGCGCACCTGCCGGGCGAGGGCGCGGTACAGAGCCTGCTGCTGCACAACGAGACGCTGATCCACCTCGCGAACACCTACTACGCGATCGTGCACTTCCCGGCCACGCTGCTCTTCCTCGTGTGGCTCTACTGGCGCCGCCCGCGCCACTACGTGTGGTCGCGCCGTATCCTCGCCGCGCTCACCGGTGCCGCGCTCGCCCTCCACCTGCTGTTCCCGCTCGCCCCGCCGCGGCTGCTGGCCGCCACCGGACTGGTCGACACCGGCCAGGTGTACGGGCCGACGGTGTACGGGGCGACGCCGGCGACCGACTCGATGGCGAACCAGTTCGCCGCGATGCCCTCGCTGCACTTCGGCTGGGCGGCGATGGTCGCCGTGGGGCTGATCGTCGCCACCCGCAGCCGGTGGCGCTGGCTGTGGCTGCTGCATCCGCTCGTCACCCTGCTGGTCATAGTCGGCACGGCCAACCACTACTGGCTCGACTCGATCGTGGTCTCCGCGCTTCTCGCCCTGGCGTTCGCGGCGTTGCCGCTCCGGCGGACAGAGCCGGTACGCGCACACGTTCCGTGGCCGTCCTCGGCGAGTGCGCCCGCGCCGACGGCCGTGCCCCGGCCCGCCGAGCCCGTCGCGGCGACCGCCCACGCCGCACCGCGGGCCCGCCCCGCGTCCCCTTACGCCTCGTCCGGGGCCTGGCAATGAACGCCACTTCGATCGCCGTCGCGCTGTCCCTCGTCTCCGCCGCCGCGTACGCCTCGGCCGCGGTGGCGCAGGCCCGCCTCGCCGAGCGCACCGAACCCGGCGCGGGATTCCTGAGACTGCTCGGGCGCGGCGCCTGGTGGTGGTCGGTCGGCCTGAACGCGGGTGGTGCGCTGCTGCACGTCGCGGCTCTCAGGTACGGCCCGCTCACGCTCGTCCAGCCGCTCGGCGCCCTCACGCTGGTCGCCGCCGTCCCGCTGGGAGCCAGGGCCGCAGGACGCCGGGTCACCCGGATCGAATGGCGCGGCACGATCCTCACCCTGCTGGGTCTCGGCGCCCTGCTGATGACCGCGGGCGGCACTGCCCCGCAGGAGACACTCAGCCTCCCCGAAGCGCTGGCCGTCGGAGCCGGGACCATGGCCGTCGTCGCCGGACTCGGCCGTCCGGGAACACGTCCCGGTCTGCGGCACGCGGCGGCGTCCGGCATCACCTCCGGTGTCGCTTCCGCGCTCACCCAAACCCTTACCGTGTCCGTCACCGACCACACCGGCCCGCTGCTCAGCTGGCGTGTGGTGATCGTCGCGGTCCTGGTCTCCGCGTTCGCGATGAGCGGGCTGCTGCTGGCCCAGACCGCCTACCGGGGCGGACTGGGCGCGCCGCTGGCCGTTGTCACCCTCGCCAACCCGGTCGCTGCGGCGGCCATCGGCCTGGCCCTGCTCGGCGAACGACTCCAGGGCGGCACGATCGGCCTGGTCCTGGCGCTGCTGGGCACGGCTGCGGCGGTACGAGGCGTGATCCTGCTCAGCCGCGCACAGACGGCGGCCCCGGCCGCAACCGACCGGGCCGTGACCGAGCGGGGGACCGGTTCACCGACACGGGTCGTGATCGGGAGCCGGGGGCCGTTCGACCAGCCGACGCTGCACCCGGAATCGGTCCGGACCCCGGTGGGCGGGCCGTAAGGCGTGGCGGCGACGCCCGGCCCGGAGACGTTTCGCGAAGACGTGACGGTCGATGGTCGAAGTGTCACGTTCAGGAGCAACCCGCCTGCTGACGTGTGGCGTGCGGGAGCGGCGTCTGCCGTTGCTGATCTGCGGACACCTGCAGAGCAAGATCTTGGTTGACGGGAGTGTCGATACGCTCTACGCGTGACGACAGGCGGCTCTCTGGCAACCATGCAGCGATCACTCGGCGATCCGGGCATCAGGTACCCGCTGTGGCCTCCGCTGACCAGAGGCTGTCCCCAGACCAGCACGAGCCGCATCTCCTGCCCCGTCGAGGTCGACTACAACTACGACCAGGTACAGGCCGCCATCTTCTCCTCGGCCGGCAGCACGGGGCGGAGTGGCGGGCTGGATCGGTGGGCACCGTTACTCCCGCCGCCGGTCGCTTCTCCCGCTACTGAACGCGGGTGGCCAGGCGGTTGTTGCGCGCCCGGGCGTTGGCGAGCTCGGCCTGGGGCGAGGGCCGGCTCACCGGCGAGACACCGGCCGGATCCCGGACGCGGATTCCGCGCCGGTCGAACTGCCGGAGGCTGACCCGGTCGACGGCCTCGCGTCGCCGGAGACTGCCGGGCCCAGGACACGGATTGATCCGTCGCTCCCTCCGCGCCGGATCGGAACCCGGGCCCAGAACCGCTGGTGCCAAGTCCTTGTCCGGCCACAACGTCACAGCACACCGGGCCGGCCCCCAGGGAGGCCTCCGGAGACGTTTCGCGAAGACGTGACACTCACCGGCCGAAGTGTCACGTACAAGAACAACCCACCCGCTGACCCGAGCCGTGCGAACCCCCACCTGCTCACCCGCCCTCCGGTGGTGCCGTCCTCAACAGCCCGGCGAGCTCGGCTCCTCGGTCTCATCCTCGGCCAGTGCCCGCGTCAGCCAGCCGATCCAGAAGTTCTCCAGATCGATGCCGCCACGCAGCACCAGATGCCGCAGCCGGTCCTCCTCGGACTTCCGCTCGGGAGGGAAGTCCCGCTGCTCGATCTCCAGATACTCCGCCAGTTGACGACGGTGCAGCCCCAGATGCCGGCGCAGCTCCGCGTTCAGCCCGGGCGCGCCGACGACCGCTGCCGCCCGCATGCGCAGCAGCAGCGGATCCCGGATCTGCTTGGGGTCCTCCGAGCGGGCCACCCATGCGGACAGCGCCTCCCGGCCCGCGGGCAGCACCTCGTACTCCTTCCTCTGCCCACGGGCGGGCTGCTTCGAAGGCAGTACCCGGATCTGCCCGGCCTGCTCCAGCTTCCCCAGCTCGCGGTAGATCTGCTGATGCGTGGCGGACCAGAAATGGCCGATCGACCGGTCGAACCTGCGGGTCAGCTCCAGCCCCGACGACGGCTTTTCGAGCAGGGCGGTGAGGATCGCATAGGGCAGTGACATGGGGTGCATCCTAGGGACGGCCGGGCAGTGGCCCCATGACGGAGGGGCCGGGCCGGCCATGAACCCCCGGGCCGGGGTTGCACGGTTCCGTCACAGCGAAGCCGCGAGCTCCGTGCCCTGGCGGATCGCGCGCTTGGCATCCAGTTCGGCGGCCACATCGGCGCCGCCGATCAAATGGGCGGGACGCCCCGCCGCGAGCAACTCCTCGTGGAGCTCGCGGCGCGGTTCCTGGCCCGCGCAGAGCACCACCGTGTCGACCGGCAGGAGATGCTGTTCGCCGTCGACCGTGAGGTGTAGTCCGTCGTCGTCGATCCGGTCGTAGGCGGCGCCCGCGATCATCGTCACGCCGCGGTGGCGCAACTCGGTGCGGTGGATCCAGCCGGTCGTCTTCCCCAGCCCCGCACCGACCTTGCCCGTCCTGCGTTGGATCAGGTGGACGGTGCGCGACGTCTTCGGACGCTCCGGGGCGCGGAGACCACCCCGGTCGCGGTAGCCGGTGTCGACGCCCCACTGCCGGAAGAACACCTCGGGGTCGAGGCTCGCCGCATCGCCCGAGTCGGTCAGGAATTCGGCGACGTCGAAACCGATCCCGCCCGCTCCGATGATCGCGACCCGGTCACCGACCTGCGCCCCGTCGCGCAGGACATCGAGGTAGCCGACCACGCTGGGGTGGTCCAGGCCCGTTATCGCGGGGGAGCGGGGCGTGACACCGGTGGCGAGGACGACCTCGTCGAAGCCCGCGAGGACGTCCACCGTGGCCCGCGTGCCGAGCCGCAGCTCGACGTTCTCCTCCGCGAGCCGGGTACGGAAGTAGCGCAGCGTTTCGTTGAACTCCTCCTTGCCGGGAACCCTGCGCGCCACGTTCAGCTGCCCGCCGATCTCCTCGGCCGCGTCGAAGAGAGTCACCTCGTGCCCGCGCTCGGACGCCGAGACCGCGCACGCGAGACCGGCGGGCCCGGCGCCCACGACCGCGACCCGCTTGACGGTACGGGTCGGTGACAGGGTGAGTTCGGTCTCGTGGCAGGCGCGCGGATTGACCAGACAGGAGGTGACCCGGCCGCTGAAGACGTGGTCCAGGCAGGCCTGGTTGCAGCCGATGCAGGTGTTGATCGCGTCGGCACGGCCCTCGGCCGCCTTGACGACGAAGTCCGGGTCGGCGAGGAACGGCCGGGCCATCGAGACCATGTCCGCCCGGCCCGACGCGAGGATCTCCTCGGCGACCTCGGGTGTGTTGATGCGGTTGCTCGTCACCAGCGGTACGGAAACGGCACCGCGCACCCGCTCGGTGACCCAGGTGTAGGCGCCGCGCGGCACGGACGTGGCGATGGTGGGGATACGGGCCTCGTGCCAGCCGATACCCGTATTGATGATCGTCGCGCCGGCGGATTCGATCTCGCGGGCGAGCCGCACGACCTCCTCCAGTGAAGAACCGCCGGGCACCAGATCCAGCATGGAGAGCCGGTAGATCAGGATGAAATCGCTGCCGACCCGCTCACGGACCCGGCGCACGATCTCGACGGGAAACCGGATGCGGTTCTCGTACGAGCCGCCCCAGCGGTCGGTGCGCCGATTGGTGGCGGCGGCGATGAACTCATTGATCAGATAGCCCTCGGAGCCCATGATCTCGACACCGTCGTACCCGGCACGACGCGCGAGCTCCGCGGCCCTGGCGAAGTCCTCGATGGTCTCCTCGACCTCGTCGTCGTCGAGGGCGTGCGGAGTGAAGGCGCTGATCGGTGCCTGGATCGCGCTGGGCGCGACCAGATCGGGATGGTGCGCGTACCGGCCGAAATGCAGGATCTGCATGGCGATCCGGCCGCCCGCCCCGTGCACGGCGGCGGTGACCTGTGCGTGCTGCTCGGCCTCCGCCTCGGTGGTCATCTTGGCGCCGCCGGGAAAGGAGCAGGCCCGGGCGTTCGGGGCGATCCCGCCGGTGACCATCAGGCCGACGCCGCCCCGCGCACGTTCCGCGTAGAAGGCGGCCATCCGCTCGAAGCCGCGCTCGACCTCCTCCAGACCGATGTGCATCGACCCCATCAGCACCCGGTTGGGGAGAGTGGTGAACCCGAGGTCGAGCGGGCTCAGCAGATTCGGGTACGGGCTCATGCGGCGGCTCCTCACGCAGTGTCGTTGCGCCAGTTGTAGACCAGGGGAACACCATTATGCAACAAGTTGCATAATGGTGTTCGTCGCAGAGCCGCGTGTGCGGTCGTCCCCCGGACGGCGTAACACCAGGGCCCGTCGGCACCTCGGGTCACGGAGAGTGGAACCGCGGCACCCGCCCGCCACGGCGCATCGGGTGGCGTGTCCGGCTCCCACGCACGACCCCGGACCCCTTCCCCACTCGCCCCCGAACCCCGCGGAGACTCCCATGGCCTGCCTCGACCGGCGTGACCTCGGCCTGCTCGTCCTGCGCGTCGGCACCGGCGCGGTACTGGCCGCGCACGGCACCCAGAAGCTGGCCGGCTGGTTCGGCGGCGGAGGCATCGAAGGAACCACCGCCGCGATGGAGGCCATGGGCTTCCACCCGCCGAAGCACAGTGCGGTCGCCGCCGGGCTCGGCGAGGCGGGCGGCGGTGCACTGCTGGCACTCGGCCTCGCCACCCCGGTGGCCGGTGCGGCCGCGGCCGGGGCGATGGCGGGGGCCGTGGCCGTCCACGCGCCCGCCGGATTCTACGCCCAGGGCGGTGGCTACGAGTACCCGGCCTTCCTCGGCTTCACCGCCGCGGCGGTCGGCCTGATCGGACCCGGTCGGTACTCCGTCGACCACGCGACCCGTCACGTTTTCAACAAGCCATGGGTGGTCGCCCTCGCCTTCGCGGGCAGCGCGGTCGCGGCTGCGGCCGTTGTCGGCCGGCGCGCCAAGGGCCGGGCCGTGATCGACCCCGACACGACCTGACCACCCGACAGGACAGGGACCGGACGGCGCCCCAGGGAGGGAGCCGCCCGGTCCCGACCGCACTACTTGCGGAACACCGGTCCCGGTCGCACTACTTGCCGAACGTCAGCGACGCGGCCGGGGAGGTGTTCCCGTACGCGTCGACGGCGACGACCCGCGCCACGTACCGCTTGCCCGCGACCGCGCCCGGCACCGGGACGTCGAGGGTGTTGGGGCGCGGCGTGAAGCAGAAGTCCGAGAGGACCTTGGACGAGACGACCGAGGCACCCGTCGACGCGTCCGTGATGTCGACGTCGTAGTGGTGCACCATCTGGTCGTCCTCGGCCTGCGCGATCCGCAGCACCGTGCCGCCCGCCGCGTCGGATACCCGGGACAGCGGCTGACGGGTGGTGAACTCCGGTGCCTCGGTCCCTCCGGCCGTCTTCGTCAGGGGCGCGGTCGGGGACGGGCGATGAGTATGGCCACGTCGTCGTGATCGTCCGGATCGCGCAGCGTGTCCAGGAGCCGGTCGCAGGTTTCGTCCAACGAGCGGTCGGGGCCGTCGAGTACGTCGAGGAGGACGTTCAGGCGCTCGTCGATGGCAACACGGCGTGTTTCGACCAGTCCATCGGTATAGAGAACCAGTTGATCACCCGGGTGCAGGGGGACGGTGGCCGCCTCGAAGGGGACGCCGCCTACTCCGAGAGGCGCACCCGTGGGCAGGTCGAGCAGTTCGGGGCGCTGACCGGCGCGGGTCAACGCGGGGGGTGGGTGTCCGGCCGCGGCAATGTGGCACCGGTCGCTGTGCGGGTCGTATTCCGCGTAGACGCAGGTGGCGATGTACGGCTCCAGACCCGCGGTGATCCTGTCGAGGTGCCGCAACACCTCGGCGGGCGGCAGGTCGAGGCCGGCCAGAGTGGCGGTGGCGGTGCGCAGGCGGCCCATCGCGGCGGCCGCGTCGATGCCGCTGCCCATCACGTCGCCCACCACGAGCGCGGTCCTGTCCCCCGCGAGCGGAATGACGTCGAACCAGTCGCCGCCGACCTCCGTCGAGGTTCCGGCCGGTTCGTAGCGGGTGGCGACCTCCAGAAGCTCGGGCGGCGCAGGCTGCGGCAGCAGACTGCGCTGGAGTGTCACCGCGGTGTTGCGGACGCTCTGGTACAGGCGGGCGTTGTCGAGGGACACCGCGGTCCGGCCGGCCAGCTCGCCCGCCAGAGTGACGTCGTCCTCGGTGAAGGAGGCCGGATTGCGGCCGCGCATCAGGCTCAGGACGCCGAACGCCCCGCCCAGGGTGGCCAGGGGTATCGCGAGATACGAATGGATCCCGGCGCCGGCCAGGACCGCGGCGGATCCGGGGTCGCGGGCGATGCGTGCCAGATCCCAGTCGTCGACGTGCTTCACGATGACGGGGTGGCCGGTCCGTACGCACCGGGTGGGCAGCCGATTGGCGTCGTAACCGACCAGGTCGTCGGGCCTCCCCACGGCGGCGGCCGCCTCGGTGAGGCAGCCGGCTTCCACGGCGAGAGTGCGAAAGAGCACCGGGCCGTTGGTAGGTGTAGCGGGGCGGCGGTCGTCCAGGGCGGAGTCGAGTACGTCCACGACCGCGACGTCGGCGAGTTCGGGCACCGCGACATCGGCCAGCTCGCGGGCCGTCTGTTCCATCTCCAGGCTGGTGCCGATACGGGCGGAGCCCTCGGCGATCAGGGCCAGACGCTGCCGGGCCTGGGCCGCCGCCGTGATCGCGCCGTACCGATCGGTGACTTCCACCACCGACGTGGCGACGCCCAGCACTTCGCCATGGGGATCCTCCAGCCGGTAGACGGAGACGGACCAGGCACGATCGGTGTCGGGGTCGGCCGGGGTGCGGCCAATGGTGTACCTGTCGACTTGCGGGATTCCGGTCTCGAGCACTTCCCTGACCGCCGCCTCGGACGCGTCGACACTGACCGAGGGCAGGACTTCGCGGAATCCCCGGCCGAGGTGGTCCTTGGCGGACAGGCCGTGCAACCGTTCCATCGCCGGATTGACGGCGACATACCGTAGATCGGTGTCCAGCAACTCCAACCCGATCGGCGACTGGGCGATCAGCTGCGTGGACAACGCCACGTCCCGTTCCACTTCACGCAGCTTCGACGCGTCCGTGACGATGCCCAGGGTGTAGAACTCCCCCTGTCCCACCGGTAGTCGTGCGCAGCGGAATTCGACCGACCGCGTACCGCCGTCCTTGTGCCGGACGGGAAAGACGCCGACCCAGCCCTCGCCGGTCTCCACCATCTGCTCGCACTTGCCGGCCACCAGATTCATGTACGCCTCATGGACCAGCAGTTGTGCCGCGTTTCGGCCCTGCACCTCCTGTGCGGAGTAGCCGAACAGTTTCTCGGCCTGCGGGCCCCACAACACGATCCGCCCGGCGGCGTCCAGTGCCACCACCGCCGCGCGGACCGCGTCCAGTACGCCGGTCGGCTGCTCAAAAAATCGGGCGTCGGGCGCGTCGTTGCCGGCGCCGAAGGATTCCGCTTGGCTCATACCGAGCGCTCCTTTCATCCGCCGGCACCGCGGGGCTACGCGGCGGAGTCGGGCCCCGTCACCGCCACCTGGGCCGGTCTCAGGAGGTGGTCGCCGACCCGGTAGCCGTGCCGCAGCACCTCGGTGCATACGGCCTCACGGGCCCCGCCGCAGGCGTAGTACGTGATCGCCTCGTGGGCATGGGGGTCGAAGGGCTCACCCGCCGCACCGACGGTCCGCAGGCCCAGGGCGGCGAGCCGGTCCTGGAGCGTGCCGGAGAGAACAGCCGCCGCGCCGTGGTCGTCGCCCTGCCGGCGGACCTCTTCCACGACATCCAGGACCGGAAGCAGACCGGTGAGGACATTGACCACGGCGATCTCCCGTATCGCCAGGCGGTCGCGGCGCACCCGCTTGCGGTAGTTGTCGTACTCGGCTTTCAGCCGCTGCAGGTCCGCGGTCAACTCCGCGATCTGCTCACGCGGTCGTGCCTCGTCCAGCCGTGCGTCATGCATGCGTGCCTCGTCCAGCCGTGCACCTTCGGCTCCCGCTCGCGCCCGACCGGTCCCCGCGTCCCGGCGGCGCCGGGACGGAAGGGTGACCGGGGCGGGCCCGCGCCAGTCGCGCACCAGCACAAGTGGCCGCTCGCTCTGATGCCGGAGGTGCGGGTTCTTGTTCATCCGGTGCCTCCCTTCTGCTCGTCGTCGATGATCTCCGCATCGACGACCTCCTCCTCACCGGTGCCCGTGCCTCCGGGCGTGCCGCTGCCGGCCGTACCGCCTCCAGTGGATTGGCTGCCCTGCGCCTGCGCGTACAGGGCGGTCCCGATCCGCTGCGCGGCCGCCGCCGCCTTCTCGGTGGCGGTACGGATCTCGGCTGTATTGTCGCCCTCGGCGGACTCGACCTTGAGCTTTTCCTTGAGCTCGGCCACAGCGGCCTCGGTCTCGGAACGCACATCCGCCGGGATCTTGTCGGCGTTGTCCCGCAGCAGTTGCTCGGTCTGGTAGACCAGGCCCTCCGCCTGGTTGCGGGTCTCGGCGGCCTCCTTGCGCCGACGGTCCTCCTCCGCGTGCTGCTCGGCCTCGCGCATCATGCGGTCGATGTCGTCCTTCGGCAGCGAGGAGCCGCCGGTGACGGTCATCTTCTGCTCCTTGCCGGTGCCGAGGTCCTTGGCGGTGACGTGCATGATGCCGTTCGCGTCGATGTCGAACGCGACCTCGATCTGCGGGACGCCACGCGGGGCCGGCGGCAGGCCGGTCAGCTCGAACATTCCGAGCTTCTTGTTGTACGCCGCGATCTCGCGCTCGCCCTGGTAGACCTGGATCTGGACGGACGGCTGGTTGTCCTCGGCCGTCGTGAAGATCTCGGAGCGCTTGGTCGGGATCGTGGTGTTGCGCTCGATGAGCTTCGTCATGATGCCGCCCTTGGTCTCGATGCCGAGGGACAGCGGGGTGACATCGAGCAGCAGGACGTCCTTGACCTCGCCCTTGAGGACACCGGCCTGGAGCGAGGCACCGATGGCGACGACCTCGTCCGGGTTCACACCCTTGTGCGGGTCCTTACCGGTCAGCTCCCTCACCAGCTCGGTCACCGCCGGCATCCGCGTCGAACCGCCCACCAGAATCACGTGATCGATGTCCGGCACCTTGATCCCGGCGTCCTTGACCGCGTTGTGGAACGGACCCTTGCAGCGCTCCAGCAGAGGCGCCGTGAGCTGCTCGAACTGTGCACGCGTCAGCTTCTCTTCCAGATGCAGCGGGCCCTCGGCCGACGCCGTGATGTAGGGCAGGTTGATCGTCGTCTCGGTCGCCGACGACAGCTCGACCTTCGCCTTCTCCGCGGCCTCGCGCAGACGCTGGAGCGCCATCTTGTCCTTGGACAGGTCCACGCCGTAACCGTTCTTGAACTGCTTCACCAGGTGGTCGACGACCTGCTGGTCCCAGTCGTCACCACCGAGGTGGGTGTCACCATTGGTCGCCTTCACCTCCACCAGGCCCTCGCCGATCTCCAGCAGCGATACGTCGAACGTGCCGCCACCGAGGTCGAAGACGAGGATCGTCTGGTCGTTCTCCTTGTCCAGGCCGTACGCCAGTGCGGCGGACGTCGGCTCGTTGATGATCCGCAGCACCTTCAGGCCCGCGATCTGTCCCGCTTCCTTGGTCGCGGTGCGCTGAGAGTCGTTGAAGTACGCCGGGACGGTGATCACCGCGTCGGTGACGTCCTCCCCGAGATGCGCCTCGGCATCCCGCTTCAGCTTCTGCAGCACCCGGGCGGAGAGTTCCTGCGCGGTGTACCGCTTGCCGTCGATGTCGCCGGACTCCGGGAAACGCCAATGAGCGTCCCCCATGTGCCGCTTGACCGACCGCGCCGTGCGCTCGACGTTCGTCACCGCCTGCCGCTTGGCGACCTCACCGACCAGTACCTCGCCGTTCTTCGCGAAGGCGACCACCGACGGAGTGGTCCGCGCTCCCTCGGTGTTCGCGATGACCGTCGGCTCGCCGGCCTCGAGCGCGGACACCACGGAGTTCGTCGTTCCCAGGTCAATGCCCACTGCCCGCGCCATCGCTGCCTCCTTTGCCCGTCATCATCCGCATGACATCGCATTTGTCATCCTTTGGACGACATTTTACAACCGGATGGAGCCGAAGCGCATGGGCGGATCGAGTCGGTGACGATGTTCCCGGCACGGGCGAGGCGGTCGGCGGCTCCCGCCCTTCGGCAGGCGTCGACAGGGTGTCGAGCCGGTGGCCACGGCGTGCGGGCGGCAATGCGGGATCGGGCGTGGACGCAGCGGCTCCGGAGTGCGGTGATGCTGCGCCGGGTACACGGTGAGGGCATGAGCCCGACCTGGGAATCGTCCTCCACAGCCCCTCGTCGGCCGAGTGGCGAAGGCGCACGGCCGGCTACGGGAACGGACCGAAGCACCCGCACCCCGCGCCGAGGCGCGACGAACCCGACCTGAGAAGGGGACCGTCATGGTCCACAGCGGCAACGTGATCGCTGAACTCACGGCCGATCACCGTGAGGTGGAGGAGCTCTTCGCCCGGATCGAGGCACAGCCGGTCGATCATCCCCAGCGGCGTGTACTGGCGAACCGGCTGACGGCGGAGCTGGTGCGGCACTCGGTGGCCGAGGAGATGCACCTGTTCCCGGCCCTTCGGAGAAACGTCCGCGACGGAAAGGGACTGGCGGCCGAGGAACTCGACGAACACGCCCAGGTCGAGCAGCTGCTCAAGGACCTCGAAGGCATGCACGCCAATGATCCGCAGTTCGACGACACCGTCGCGCAGCTGAAGGCGGAGGTTACCTCCCACATCGACGAGGAGGAGCGCGACCTGTTTCCGAAGCTCGCGGCCTCCTGTTCCCCCGAGAAGCTGGACGAGCTGGGAGAGCTGGTGCGCCGGTCCAAGGGGACGGCTCCCACCCGCCCGCACCCCTTGCTCCCCGACACCCCGCCCGCCAACAAACTGCTCGCCCCCGGCGCGGGGCTGGTGGACCGCGTACGCGACCTGCTGAGCGGCCGCACCACCAAAGCCTGAAGTCCGGGCCACGCTTCGCCACCCGTGACCCGGACGACTTGTTCACCGGAAGGAGCATCGAATGCCGGCCCTCGAACGGATCACGCCGGTCGCCGGGGCGCCCTGCTGGGTGAACCTGATGGCACGCGACCTGCACGCGGCGCAGTCCTTCTACACCGAGGTCATGGACTGGGAATTCCGTGCCAGCACCCTCGGGAACAACTTCTCCGTCGCCATGGCGCACGGCGAACCCGTCGCCGGAATCGGAGCCTGTTCACCCGGCGGCCCTCCCACCGTCTGGACCCCGTACTTCGCTGTCCGGGACGCCGACGAGACGGCCGACCGGGTCCGGGAACGCGGCGCCACGCTCGCGATCGGTCCGCTCAAGCTCGGCGCGGGGCGCGCCGCTTTCGCCGCCGACCGTGACGGGGCCGTCTTCGGTTTCTGGGAGGGCCCGGCCCTGGCCTGGTCGGTGGGGCGGGGCAGCGCCCCCGCGCGGCTCGACCTGCAGACCCGCCACGCGTTCGAGGCCGCCATCTTCTACGCCGAGGTCTTCGACTGGGCCCAACCGCCGGGCGGCTGCACGGTCGACTACGCGCAGGACCACGTCCTCGTCCAGCTCGCGGGACACACCGTCGCCACCCTGCGCGGCGGAGGCATCGAAACCGCCCCGGACCCGAAGATCAGGGCCCGGTGGAACGTCGACTTCCACGTCCAGAACGGCAAAAAGGCCGCCGCGGCCGCCATCGATGCCGGGGGCGACTCCTCACCGGTTTCCTCGCTCGCCGGTTCCGCGAAGGACGCCTTCGTCATCCGCGACCCGGACGGCGGCCTCTTCACGGTGTCCGACGACTGACGCGGCGGGAACATCGACTCCGGGAGCATCGACTCCGGGAGCATCGACTCCGGGATAACGACTCAGGCGGCACCGACCTCCCGCCTCTGTCCCCGGACGGCGGTCCGACGTACTCCCACGGTGCCCGGCGCGACCATGGGCGGATACCTCGGGACCTCCGGGGCCGAGACTCCCAGGACCCCCGGGACCGGGACTCTCAGGCCCGCGCGGCGGATTCGTAGAGGTCCAGCAGCCGGCCGCGCGTCGCGTGCAGCCGTTGGGTGAGTACCAGGCCGACCCATTGACTGATCGCGAATCCGAACTCGGGGTCGGACCGGCAGAGCGCGCGGATCTGGGATGCGTCGAACTGGTACGCGCGGACGGGGCTCACCGTCTCGGCTCCGAGCTCCCACTCGAAGGGCGGGAAGAGCCAGGACAGCCCGATCAGCTCGCCCGGCCCCAGGGACTCGATTTCCGCGCGACGCCGGTGCGGAAGCTGTGAGTCGAGGGTCACGGTGCCCGTCTTCATGATCCAGAAGTGGTCGGCAGTCGTGTGTTCCTCGAAGAGCCGGTGCCCGGCGGGGAAGAAGACGTTGTCGGCAAGGCTCAGGAGACGGTCGCGGTGTGCGGGCGACAGAGACGTGACTTTGAATGTGGTGGTCATCGGAGAACTCCTCCGAGGAACGGCTCTGCGGAGGGCGGAACCTCCGGCTGCCGTACGGCGTGCCCGGCATGGCATCGCGTGGACCCGTGGGACGCGGCGTGCGATGGACATGGCCCGAGCGCGTCGGCTCGTGCGGTCACGAGGTTCTGCCGACCTCTCGTAGAGGAGTTGTTCCCCATCACGGCCGAAGTACGCGACCGGCCGCCCGCGAGACCAGCCTGTCCTGTACCGCTGCCGTGATCGCGTCGGGCGGCTCCGTCACTGCGTGTGGCAGGTGTTGGGCCGAGCGTGGCCGGTCCGGCCGAGGGCGGCCGGCGGGACGCTCACGGGCGCGGGCACGGGCACGGCGTCGGCACTGGTACGGGCGGCGGGCCGGGAGCTTTGATCCGGCCTGCCGCGTCGTAGGCCGCTGACCTGTGTCGACGTACGGTCAGAAGGGCTTGGTGGGCAGGTACTTGCCGTCGAGGGTGATGACGGCGCGCTCGCCGCCCTCGGGGTCGGCGACCTTCTTGACGTCGAGCTTGAAATTGATGGCGCTGATGATGCCGTCACCGAACTGCTCGTGGACGAGGGCCTTGAGGGTGGTGCCGTAGACCTGGAGCATCTCGTAGAAGCGGTAGATCGTCGGGTCGGTGGGGATGCCGCCCTCGATGGAGCCGCGAGCCGGGATGGTCTGCAGCAGCAGCACCGCGTCCTCGTCCAGTTCCAGCAGCTTCCCATCGTGGCTGTCCGCCCCCAACGGGCTGACGTCATTCACCATGCATGACCCGTCCCTATAGAGTCCAAGACTTGATACCCATGACTGCCATTGGTGACATCTATAGGCCGTTCGGGCGGGCTGGGAGGCCGACGTCGTACGGAGTGTGGCGGCGGGTTCGTCCCGGGGTATGCCAAACCTGCTCGGTCTCGGCCCGATGCGGGAATGAGCGGCGTGGCAGGGGGGAACGCACACTGCGCAGCCGGATGCGCCGGCTGCTGGGACGCCGCGACGACCTCGTGGGCGTCGCGAAGAGGCGCGAAGATCTCTACGACGCGATCGCGAACCGCGATGTTCCACGCGTCGAGGAGCCGGTCATGAAGCACCTGGAGACGGGCCGCAGCGCGACCGCGGCGCATTTACCGGGCTCCAACGAGTAACCGACGCAAGCCGGTTGAGCGGGTATCGGTGCGAATCTCTGTGCCGACACGGCGCCCCAGCAGATCGTCGAGGCGGTCCGGAGGACCGGTGGGTGCGTGGGGAGAATGCAGCGGGCTTGAGCCGTGGAAGTGAACTCCTTTACATCTGTGAGGTGCTGAGGTCGTGCCCTCGGCCTACTGCTGGGCGCTGATGACGTCCTCCGGGCGTCCGCCGAGTGCGACGCGGCCAGGGACCAGCGTCGCCACCGCGGTGAGCACCACGGCGAAGCCGAGGACCCCGAGGAACATCGGCAGGTCGACAGACGGCTGGGCGACGCCCGTCATCCCGACGCTGAACGCGGTGAGCACCGCGAGCGAGATGGCCGTGCCGAGCACCGCGGCGACCAGAACGATCAGGGCGGACTCGATCCTGAGCATCGACATCACCTGGCGACGGGTCGTGCCGACGAGCCGCAGCAGGGCGAACTCACGGGTGCGGTCCGAGACCGACATGGCCAGGGTGTTGACCACGGCGATCGCGGTGAACGCGATGATCAGGCCCATCGCGAGGTAGTTGACCTCGGCGTTGGACTGCTGCACGTCGGCCTGGAGGTCGTCGACCTGGGTGCGGTCGAGGACGCCGATGCCCGGGAAACGCTTGAGGGCGCCGGTCAACTGCTCGCGGTCCGCCTTGCCGTCACCGGCCGTCTTGACGAGGACGGAGGAGGCGAGCGGGTTGTCGACGTGCCGGGCGACCAGGTCGTGCGACATGGTCAGGTCGCCGAATCCCAGACCTCGTTCGTAGACGGCAGCGACCTTCAGTTCGGCCACGGTGGCGTCGCCGAGCGTCACCTTGAGCGTGTCGCCGGGCTTCTTGCCGAGGTGGCCGGCGGAGACGTCGCTCATCGCGATGCTGTTGTCCCCGAAGCCCTTGAGGCTGCCCCGGGAGACGTCCGGGTCCCAGTTCGTGGTGAGGCCCTGCGCGGAGATGCCCTGCGCAGAGTACTTGTCGAGGCCGACGCGGACCTGGGTCCGGACGATCTCGGTGACCTGGGTGACGCCCGGGACGGCGCGCAGCGCGTCCGTCGCCTCGGCGGGGACTCCGGGGCCGTTCGAAGCGACCACCCAGTCCGCCTTGTTGCCCGCCTCGGCCTGGGCCGTGGCGGCGTCGCCCATGGTGGTCTGCACGAACAGGACGGTGCAGGCCATGCCGATGAGCAGGACCAGTGGGGTGACGGCAGCGGCCATCCGCTTGGCGTTGGCCCGGGCGTTGGCGGTCGCAAGGTGACCACCGACGCGCGAGAACTTCAGCGGGATCCCGAGGATCGCGACGGCGACGCGGACGATGACCGGGCCGAGCAGCGAGACCGCGACGGCGAGGACCACGACGGACAGGAACGTGACGGGCTGCGAGGCCGGTTCGGTGCGCAGGAAGCCCAGCAGGACGACCACACCGATGCCGAGGGCCAGGACGAGCATCCCCATGCCGAGCCGCCCCCACGCGAAGTGGTGCTGTTCCATGGACGCCTCGGACAGGGCCTCGGCCGGGCGGATGCGGGCGGTGCGGCGTGCGGCGATGCGGGCCGCGACCCACGCCCCGAGCAGGGCCGCGCCGACGGCGGCGGTGAACGGCACGAAGCTGAAGGTGAGTTCGAGGGTGTCGGGGATGGCCTTGAAGTCGATGAACTTGCCGTGCAGCCAGTACGCGATGGGCAGACCCGCGACCGAGCCGAGTCCGCCCGCGAGGCCGCCGATGATCAGGGCCTCGCGGCCGATCAGCTGACGGACCTGCTTGGGGGTCGCGGCGATGGCGCGCAGCAGGGCGAGTTCGCGGTAGCGCTGCTGGATGGAGAGCGCGAACGTGCCGACGACGACGAGGATCGCGACGAGCAGCGACGTACCGCCCATGGCGCCGCCCATGGAGACGAGCTTGACCCGGGCCTTGCCCGCGTCGAGGAACTCGATGGGGCCGCGCTCGTCACCGGTGGCGACGGCGTACTTGCGGCCGTTGCCGACGAGGGCCTTCTTGGCCTGGTCCGCGAGTTCGCTCGCCAAGACGCCGGGCTTGGGCAGCAGGCCGACGGTCGCGACCTGGCCGGCCCGTCCGGAGAGGTCGCGGGCGGTCACGTCGGAGAAGAACAGCGAGGTCTGCTGGCGCAGGTCGCCGCCTTTGGCCGCCGCGATGCCGCTGACCTTGTACGTCGTCGGGGCACCGGTCGACTGGACGACGAGGCTGCTGCCGGTCTTGAGGCCGGTGCGGGCCGCGAGTTCCCGGTCGAGGACGACCTCGTCGGCGCCCGTGGGCGCCCTGCCGTCCGTCAGCTCGAACGGCGTCAGTGCGGCGGAGGACCAGGCGTGGCCGTAGGACGGCTTGCCGTCGATGCCCGGCACGATCTGGCCCTGGGGGCCGACCGCGTACGCCGGGAAGTTCGTCTCGGGCACCGCCTTGCGTACACCGGGCAGGCCGGCGAGGACCTCGGTGGTCCCCGCTGGGAGCCAGACCCGCTCGGCCAGCGGCTTCGCCTTGTGCTTCTCCTTGATCTTGTCTTTCTTCTTCTTGATGGTGGTCTGGTGGACGTTCTGGTCGGCGCCGACGATGACCGGGGCGGCGGCGTAGCGCTCGGTGGCGATGGTGCCGCGCAGACCGGTCTCCAGGAGGATGCCGCAGGCGGTGACCAGGGCGGCGGCGCAGAACAGGGCGAGGAAGGCGCCGATGAAGCCGCCCTTCCTGGCCTTGAGCGTCTGCAGTGCGTAGCGCAGCATCAGGCCCACGCTCCCAGGTGTGTCATGCGCTCGGCGACGAGGTCGGCGGTCGGGGCGTCCAGCTGTCCGGCGATCTTGCCGTCGGCCAGGAAGAGGACGGTGTCGGCGTGCGAGGCGGCCACCGGGTCGTGGGTGACCATGACGACGGTCTGGCCGGTCTCGTTCACGCAGGCGCGCAGCAGGGAGAGGATCTCCTTGGCGGTCACGGTGTCGAGGGCGCCGGTCGGCTCGTCGCCGAAGATGACGTCGGGCCGGGTGATGAGGGCGCGGGCGATGGCGACGCGCTGCTGCTGGCCGCCGGAGAGTTCGGCGGGCCGGTGGGAGGCCCGGCCTTCCAGGCCGACGCGGCCGAGGATCTCGTCGAGCCAGTCCTTGTCGAGGCTCTCGCCGGCGAGGCGCAGTGGCAGCTCCACGTTCTGAAGGACCGACAGGGACGGGATGAGGTTGAACGCCTGGAAGACGAAACCGATGCGCCGGCGGCGCAGCTTCGTCAGCTGGGTCTCGTCCATGTCGTTGAGTTGGGTGTCCCCGATGTAGGACTGGCCCGTGGTCGGCTTGTCGAGGCCCGCCGCGCAGTGCAGGAACGTCGACTTGCCGGAGCCCGACGGGCCCATCACCGCGGTGAAGGAGCCGCGCTCGATCCCCACGGAGACCCCGTCCAGGGCGCGGATGCCGCGGCCGTTCCTGCCGTACACCTTGGTCACGTCGGCCAGACGAAGGGCGTGCCCCTGATCGACCGTGTTGTGGTCGTTGTCGAGGGAAGGGCGGCTCGTCTCGGTCACCATGTTGCGACCTGTCCTCTCCATAGCGCGGTTCCGGGTCTCAGGGGGGATCTTCGAGCGTATATGGCATCGAGTCGAGCGTGGTCCGTAGTTCGATTTCCGATCTACTTCCGGGCCGTTCGGGGTAGTTGACCCGGTGCTCGCCGGTGGTTCGAGGCGCGTCGGGGGAGCTGCACCTGGGCCACGGCGGCGGCCGGCCCGCCCGCGTGGGAGGTCGGCGCGGTCGGGCGACGTGACGCCCACCGAGTACTGGCTGACCAGCCTGCCCACCGACACCCCACTGAGTACTACTACGCGTTCTCGGCCGTACGGGCGGCCGTGCCGACGACGATGTGCCGACGTGCGCTACCGAAGTCGGCACGGCATTCGCCTGGGCGGCACCTCGACGCGCCGCAGCCCACAACCGCGAACGCGGTCCGTTCAGGGGGAGGTTGGGGCGGTCACCGCGTGCAGCGCGAGTTCCCGGCTCCTGCGGACGTGCAGGAGGGTGATCGCCGCTGCGGCGTCGGCGTCTCCCGCGGCGATGCGTTCGTACAATTCGCTGTGCTGCGCACGCATGGGGGCGGGTTCCGTGTTCAGGCCGAACAGCAGCCCCAGCTGTCCGTTCAGCCGCTGCATCAGCTGGGCCAGCAACGGGTTGTCCGCCAGGGCCACGATCCGGTCGTGGAAGGCGGTGCCCGCGTTGTTCTCCTGCGTTCGTTCGCCCGCGGCGGCTGCGGCCTCCGCCTGGTCCAGTGCGGCCCGCAGGCCCCTGAGGACGACGGAGGACTCCTCGGAGGCGGCGAGGGCCACGCGGCGGGCTGCGAGGCGCGATGCCTGGATGGCCAGCGGTTCCCACACGTCGTACAGGTGCTCCACGTCGGAGCGCTCCAGTCGGCGCACCCGCACGCCGCTGTGCGGCAGCAGGTCCAGCAGGCCCTCCTCCACCAGCGCTCGCAGTGCCTCTCGCACCGGTACCCGCGACATCCGGAGCTCCTGGGCGATTTCGCGTTCCACGACGCGGGTTCCCTGGGCGTAGCTGCCGTCGATGATGCGTTCTCTGATGGCCTGGCGCGCGAGCTCGCTCAGTGGAGTACGCGATGCCGGGGCCGACGGCTGTCCTCCGTCCCCTTTCCGGCTGGTGCTTGCCGTCATGTGTGCTGCCCTTCCTGTGCCCTTGCCGACCTGTCCCGGAGCTCGCGAGTCCGTGAGGTCTCGCGGGCCACGGGGCATCCCGTCACCTTATGTGTGCGGTGGGGGGGTGACGGGGCGCGGCCGGGGCACAGGAGGGCGGGAAGGGGTCGTCAGATCAGTTTGCCGTCGCGGGCCACCACCCGGCCGCCATGCACCACCATGTCACGTGCTGGCATGTCCACCACGACCTGCGGCAGGCACTCGGCACGCAGCAGGACGAAGTCCGCGGGGGAGTCCGGGGAGAGGTCGGCGCGGGGCAGCCGCATGACGTCGGCGCCACCGTGCGCTCCTACGTCGTAACAGGCTGCCAGCTCCTTGTCGAGGCGCACGTCCGTGATCCAGCCGAGCAGGTGCGTCCGGTGGAGCATGTCCGCGTTGCCGAAGGGGCTCCAGGAGTCGCGTACCCCGTCCGAGCCGAGCCCGACCCGCACACCGTGCTCCCGCAGCTTCGCGATCGGCAGAACGAGCGATTCGTTGGGCGCCACGGTGGTCAGGGAGATGTCCAGGTCGCCGAGGTCTTCGGCCATTCTGGCCAGTTCGGTGTCGGAGAGGCCGGGAAGGCAGAAGACGTGGCTGATGGTCACCTTGCCCTGCAGGGACAGGGCCCGGGTGCGCTCGATGATGGCGCGCAGCACCGTCAGGCCGGTCTCGCCCCTGTCGTGGAGATGGATGTCCAGGCCGACTCCGTATCGATCTGCGAGGTCGAAGACCAGGTCCAGTTGCTCGTCCATGGCCTGGTCGAAGCTGATCGGATCGATCCCGCCGATCATGTCCACGAGCCCGCTGCGGGCCGCTTCCTCGAGCAGCTCCGCCGTGCCGGGAGCGCGAACGACGCCGTGCTGCGGAAAGGCCACGATCTGCACGTCGAGTGCGTGCCGGAGCCGTTCGCTCGCCTGTCCGACCCCCTCCACGCAGGCCAAGCCATAGGCCGGGGCGATGTCGGCGTGGGCACGCATGGCCCGTGTCCCGCGGGTCACGGCGTGCGCCATGAGCCCGTACGCCCGCTCGGCCACCGGCCGACTCTGACTGCGCAACAGCTCAGCGTCCTGGGCGGCGAGGTCGGCGATGGTGTCCGCCGGTTTGCGTGAGACCCATGAGCCGCCCCAGGTCGTCTTGTCGGGGTGTATGTGCGCGTCGACCAGAGCCGGCAGGGCGATGCGGCCACCGCCGTCGATCACCTTGGTGCCCTTGGGGGCCCGCTCGCGTGTGATGCGGCCGTCGACGACCGTGAGATCCACCGGATTCGTCGCGCCCAGGGGCCGCACATCACGGAAGACCACCGCGTCACGCGGCAGACTCCGGGAGTCGGCCCGGGTGGCCGGCGCTCCTGTGGACACGGTGACACCGGTGCCCGCCAGGGAGGCGGCGCCGGCAACGACACTGCGCCGGGACAGCGGAGAGGGAGGGGGTGTCATGGGGACTCCTTCGGCTTGGGAAGAGACGACGGGGGCAGGTGGGATGAGGTACGGGGTGTCACCACGGGAGACAAGGTCTTCAGCCTCGGGAACGAGCAGGAGGGGCACGGCCGGACAGACCCTGGACCGGCAGGCCCGCGCGCACGACGTGCAGTGGCGTCCTCGGCACGGACACGTTCGCGAGCGGGTCGCCGTCCACCACGATCACGTCTCCCGCGAAGCCACGCGCGAGGCGGCCCACCATCTGCTGCAGGTCGAGGAGCCGGGCGGCCCAGGCCGTGGCCGTGCGGATCGCATCGAGAGCCGGGAGACCCGCCGCACGCATCGGCTTCCGCGTCTTCGGTGACGTCACCGGTTACCGGGTCGAGCAGGGTGCCGCCCTCGACGACCAGGTCACCTGAGCGCGCCGCCGCCTTCCCCGGTGTTCTTCCGGTCGCCGCTACGGACAGTGCCACCGACATGGCTGCGGCGGTACCCGCCAGTGCGGCCGCCCCGGCGAGGACGCCGCGGCGGGTGACTCGGCCGAGCGGCGGCGGGGCGGATTCGACACACATGACGGCTCCTCGGTAGTCGATGCACAACCGGGGTCCAGTTTGTATACCAAATGGGGGCCGAGGCGAGATCCGTCATGACATCGAGCGAAGTATGGCGCGAGTTGTCCTGATCGACCCATCTCTTTGTACTCAATGGTATACGGCGGCCGGAAATGAAGGCGCCGGCCGACCACGCGGGCCGGAGTGGGCTGATTGAGGAAGGGCTCGTCGAGGGGTGTCGCCGAGGCGCCCCACGGTGATTCGGCAGGCCCGCGCGATCAAGGTCTTTCATCCCTGACGAGCCTCCTGGTGGCAGGTGTGCCTCTCGGCGCCGGACTTCGCTCCGAGTGGCGTCGGTGCACCGGCCGGGGCGATTCTGGTGGAGACGGCCGGGCGGTGACCGAGGACGTGCCCAGTAGGTCGAGGAATGCCTCTGCTGCCGTGAGTTCTGGGACCGTATTACCCGCATGCGGCATGACCGCCGGATTCCCGTGGACGGGAGAGGACCGATGAGCGGAAAGCTGACCGGCAGGAAGGCCCTGGTCACCGGTGGCGCACGAGGGATCGGCGCGGCCGTGGCCCGCAGGCTCGCCGCTGACGGAGCCGACGTGGCGATCAACTACCGGAGCAGCGGCGCCGCGGCCGAAGCACTCGCCACCGAGATCGAGGCCGACGGCCGCCGCGTGGTCGCGATCAAGGCGGATGTCAGCGAACCGGACGAGATCCGCCGGCTGACCGATCAGGCCGCCGAGGCTCTTGGCGGCCTGGACATTCTCGCCGGCAACGCCGGAATCGAGTACTTCGGCAAGCTGGACGATGTCACCCCCGCCGACTTCGACCGTGTCTTCGCCATCAACACCCGAGCTCAGTTCTTCGCCGTACAGAACGCGGTACGGCATATGGGCGAGGGAGGGAGGATCGTACTGACGTCATCGCAGAGTGCGCACAAAGCGGTTTTCTACCACGCCCTCTATGCGTCGAGTAAGGCCGCCGTCGAATGTATCGCGCTCAACCTCAGCCCCGAACTCGGCCGGCGCGGCATCACCATCAACGCCATCGCGCCCGGGGGAACCGTCACCGACATGTCGGCTCAGGCGGCTTCCCAGTACGTCCATCCCGACGTCGACACTGATTTCCGCGACCTCATTCGCACCGCCAGTTCGCTCGGGCGGATGGCCCAGCCTTCCGAAATCGCCGCGGTGGTCTCGTTCCTGGTGTCGGACGATGCCTCGTTCATCACCGGCCGGACCATCCAGGCCGACGGCGGCTGGTTCTGACGTCACCGTGTCCGGCAGGGCGGGACTGCCCGTGCAAGCGCATGCCGAGGAGGCCGTCGTCTGTCGGTTGAATGCCACCGGCCGGCGGGTGAGCCGCATCACTTGAGTCGCCTTCCAGGATTGAGGTAGCGGAATGACGTATGCCGCCCAGGACCGCCCACGTATCGGCTGGATCGGTGTCGGCCGGATGGGCTTCCAACTCGCCACCCGGCTGCTGGACGCCGGGCACGACGTAGCCGTCTACAACAGGACCCGCTCCAAGGCCGAACCGCTCGCGGAACAGGGAGCGACGATCGTCGACCGGCCGTCAGATCTGTCCGACCGGGATGTCGTCTTCACCATGGTCGCCGCCGCGCCCGCCCTGGAGGCGGTCACCACCGGCCCCGACGGCGTGCATGCTGCATCGCGTCCGGGGCCGCATCGCCGGCGTGCTCGGTCAGGGGCCGGCAGTTCTACCTCGGCAGGTCCGACAGCGGGCCCAGCGCCAACGCCCGTGCCCGGCACCGCGGTTCGACCCGGGCGAACCGGCCTGCGATCCGCTCCATCGCCTGGTCGGACATCGACCGCCACCGGGCAGGGGCTACGTCGCAACCCGCGGCCACCGACTGATCTCCGTTCGGCCACACAACTCACGATGATCACTGGTGGTCCTACCTGTTGCCGCACCGGCCCTGACTCGCCAGCCACACCAGAGCCGGTCTGCCGCTTCTGTGATACTCCGCTCGGACCTGGAAGCCGCCCGGGAGAATGGTGTGAACTGGACGCGGGGATGCGGTTGTTGCCCCGAACCGGCCTCGGCATGATGGATGGCGCACGCCGTGAACCGCCACGGACCATCGTCTCTCCGTGATGAGACCCAGCTGGGATCCCCATCGCGATATGGCGTTAGTCTTCCACTTGCGCCGCTGCCTGCGTCGCGTGGAGACGTTCGACAGGACCAGGACGGAAGCATGTCAGGAGAGATTTCGCCCACAGGGAAGCGCTCCGGCCCCGGCTCGTCGCCCGAGCTGCGAGCCTCTCATGCCGACCGGGACCGGGTGGTGGATGTGCTGCGTATCGCGGCGGGGGACGGCCTGCTGACCACGGACGAGTTGGACGAGCGCCTGGAAACTGCTCTGTCGGCGCGGACTCTGAGCGAACTGACCACGCTCACCGCTGACCTGCCGCCCGTATCGGCCACGGTCGGCGCGACTGGAGCAGAGGTCAAGGACATAGTTCGGATCCAACAGGCCCACAGCGGCGCGGTCGAGCGCGTGGGGCGCTGGGTGGTACCGCGGAGACTGGAGCTCAAGGTGAGGTTCTGCAAGGTGACGCTTGACTTCACTGACGCAGTGATCACGCACGACACCTTGCGGATCGATGTGGACATGACGGGGAAGACCCTGACACTGGTCACGAGGCCGGGCATCGTGGTCGATACCGATGGTCTGCAGCTGGTACACAGCAGAGTCAAGTACCTTCAGAGTCCGACGAATCCTGATACGCCGGTCACTTTGCGCGTGGAGTTGGTCGGTCGGAAGGCCCACGGCCGCGTAGTGGTACGGCCCCCGCGTCGGACGTTCGGGCAGCGGCTGCTGCGCAGGCACACGTCCCTTTCTGCGGGCGCTTGACTCCATCACCCACGATGGGCTCGCCCTGTCCCGGGGAAGAACGTAGGACCCGTTGAGTGCATCTCGCCGGTCTTCGGCGGACGTGCGAGTCCGTGTCGTCGAAGGTTGAGCGTGAGGTGCTGGCCGGTCTCAGCCCCGGGGCTGAACGACACCACCCCTTCCCGATCGTTCGAGCCGTGTCGGGGAGGGGCGGCGCCCGGGTGAAACTACTGCTGGAGCACCGACGGAACTTCGTGGCCTCGGCCGATGCCTCTCCCTCGGAGATCGGTTCCTGCGTTGGGTGAAGGGCCGTAGAAGCATTGAGTGCCGGGCGGAAGGCCGCGATACTGACGACCGGCCTACGGGGGATCAAGGGAGAACACATGAGCCAGGTTGTCACGGGGACCATGGTGCGCGTCGAGAACGTCCACAAGTCGTACGGACAGGGAGCCGCCGCCGTCCATGCCCTGCGCGGCGTCTCCTTCGACATCCCCCGAGGTGAACTCGTTGCGCTCAAGGGGCGCTCGGGCTCCGGGAAGACCACCCTGCTGAACGTCGTCGGAGGGCTCGATGCACCGGACCGCGGCCGGGTCACCGTGGACGGCCTGGACCTTTCGGAGCTCGGCGAGGACGGCCTGCTGGCGCTGCGCCGGGACCGGATCGGCTTCGTCTTCCAGTCCTTCGGCCTCATCCCGATCCTGACGGCCGCGGAGAACGTGGGCGTGCCGATGCGCATGCGCCGGGCCGACATACGGGAGCGCGAGGAGCGAGTCGAGCTGTTGCTGTCCCTGGTGGGCCTCGCCGACCACGCGGCCCAGCGGCCCGGCGAGCTCTCCGGCGGCCAGCAGCAGCGGGTCGCCATCGCCCGCGCTTTGGCCAACAACCCTTCGTTGCTGATCGCCGACGAGCCCACCGGCCAGCTGGACGCGGAGACCGGCCACGCCGTGATGGAACTGCTGCGGGCGGTCGTGCGCAGCGAACAGGTCACCGCCCTGGTGGCCACGCATGACGCGACGCTCCTCGACCTGGCCGACCGGGTGCTGGAACTGCGCGACGGGGAGATACGGGACGAGACGGGGGAGTAGACCAAGCCGTCGCCTGTCAGGATTGCGTCACGCTCCCCGACCTGCGCCTCGTCACATACGTCGGGATCGTCGGCCGTTGGGCCGATGCTGTGCAATCAGCAGGGACCGGAAGACAATGAGGGGCAAGGAGCGCACGTACGAGGCGGACGTTGCCCGCGACGGTGCCGACGCGCTCCAAGGGCCGCCCGCGACCCGGACGTGGTCGTCCTCGACCCGGACGTGGTCGTCCTCGACCCGGAACCGGCGGACACTCCTCGGACGAGAAAGCGGAGGCGCTGTGCGCGGGCGCCGACGACTACGTCACCGAGCCGTTCGGCATGGACGAGCTGCCGACCCGCCTGCGGGCCGCCGTGCACCGGGCCGCGGCCGGCCGGGAGCAAAGAGGACACCGTGCTGGTCGGGACCGACGGGTTCACCGTCGACCCGGCCGCCAAGGCGCGTTGATGTGGCGAGCGGCCCGCGCACCCGCTGTTCGGTCACGGCCGGCGATCAGCTGCGCCCGCTGTCGTCCGGCCATACGGTGATGTGGTCCTCCTCCAGGTCCAGCGCCACTCGGTCGCGCATGCCCAGCGCCCTCGTGTACTCGGCGGGCAGCTGGAGGCGGCCGGCCCGGTCGAGCATCGCGTACTCGCGGGCCACCAGAGTCTCGTGGCCAGTGGTCTCGTCGACCTCGCTGCGGCGCAGGACCTCCGTGGAGGTGCGGCCGTCGCGGATGGCGACCGTGCGGCGGACCTCGGTGGCCACGGCGCGGTCATGGGTGACGATGACGATTGTGGTGCCCAGCTCCTCGTTCGCCGTGCGGAAGGCGGCGAAGATCTGCTGGGCGGTGTGGGAGTCGAGCTCGCCGGTGGGTTCGTCGGCGAACAGCACCGCCGGGTCGCAGGCGAGGGCCACGGCGATCGCGACCCGCTGCTGCTGACCGCCGGACATCTCATGCGGGCGGCGGTCCCGGCAGTCGGCGACCTGGAGCAACTCCATCAGTTCCAGGGCACGTTCGGCGCGGGCCCGGGATCGGCGTCGCCCGCCCACCAGTTGGAGGGGCAGGGTGACGTTCTGGGCCGCGGTGAGATACGGCAGCAGGTTGCGGGAGGTCTGCTGCCAAATGAAGCCGACCACCTTGCGCCGGTAGTGCAGGCGGTCCTTCGCGGTCATGGCGAGCAGGTTGTGGCCGGCCACCTCGGCCGCCCCGGCGGAGGGGGTGTCCAGGCCGGCCAGGATGTTCATCAGGGTGGACTTGCCGCTGCCCGAGGCACCCACCAGGGCCATGAGTTCGCCTTCGCGGACGAGCAGGTCGAGGCCCTGGAGGGCCTGCACTTCCACGCCGTCCGCCGAGAAGATACGGACCAGACGGTCGCAGGTGATGAGGGCGTCGTGGCCGTAGGCGGGCCGCGCGCGGGTGGCGGTCGCCTTGTCGGCCAGTTCGGCGAGGGTGGGATTCGTCGTCATCGGGCTCCTTGGTCAATGGGGGGCCGCGGCCGGCCGGGTGCGCGCCAGGGCTGCCGCGTGCGGGGGAGGCCGCCAGAGTGCGGGCCGGAGCCGCCGAGGCTGCCGAGGTCCGGGGCCGCCGAGCTCGTTGGGGTCAGGGGACGGAGTCGCCGGAGCCCCCAGGGTCCGGCGCCGGGGCCGCCGGGGACGGGGTGCGCTGCCCCTCTCACTTCGTGTCGCCTGCTCTCAACTCCCGCACCGCACCTCTCCTCCCCGCCCACCACGCCTGTATGCCGGCGATTCCCACCGTCACCGCCACCATGGCCAGCGCCGGTACCGTCAGTGACCAGGCGTCGGTGTGCAGCGGGGTCTGCTCCAGGGGAGCGACCGAGGGCGGCAGGGCCACTGCGGTCAGGTCCATGCCGGGGGAAAGCAGGCGGATCGCGGCCCAGCCGGTCAGGACGCCGCCCGCCGCGGCGAGCACGGCCTGGGGCAGGGACTCCAGGACGAGCAGGCGGCGGCCCTGCCGGCGGGTGAGGCCCATGGTGCGCAGGCGGGCGAGCAGCGCGATGCGCTCGGGGGCGGCGCGCAGGAGTGACAGGAGCAGCGCGAGCACGGCGTAGCCGGCGCCTGCCGCCACCGCCGCCGTGTAGAGGTGCTCCACGCCGGACTGGAGGGGGGAGTCGACGTACTGGGCTCTCTCGTCGGCGCGGAGGCGGACCGACACCGCGTCCCCGGCCGCCTCGCGCAGGGCACGGCCGTCCGCTTCCGGGCCCGTCACCAGCAGCGTCGTCGGCCTGGCCGCCGTGGCGCCGAGGCCGGCGCGGTCCACCACCAGGAAGTCGGCGCCCATCACGGCCGGAGTGATGTCCTGGACGAGGACGATGCGGACGGTGACACTGCTGCCGTCCTCCATGCTGACGGGGAACGGAGCCGAGCCGTGGACGTCCGCCACGCTCGGGGAGGCCACGGCGGGCAGCACGGCGCCGGTCCCCGGGCCGCCCCGGCTCTTCTTCAACACTCCTTCGGAGAAGGCACCGAGCCCCGTCCGCCTCGTAAGCTCCGCGTAGCCGCCTGGATCCACGCCCACCAGCGGCACCGACTGGCGCCCGTCGTTCGGCTTCGCCCGGTACGCGACGCTCACCGCCGCCACGTCCCGCACGCCGGAGACCCGGCGCACCCGGTCGGTGAGCCCCGTGGGCAGGGAATCCACCGTCGCATCCAGTCGGGCGTCGGCCCCGACGGCGAGGAGCGCCGAGTGGTCCCGGGCCTCGCCGATGCCCGCCAGGACCGAGCCGCCGAACGAGGCCGTGGTGAGGGCGGTGAGCAGGGCGAGCAGCGGCAGCACCGCGGACGCGGAACTGCGACCGGCCCGGGCCAGGGACAGATGGGTCACCACACCGCGCAGCCGCCCGGCCGGGCCGGCCATGCCACGCAGGGGAAGGGGGTAGAGGCGGACCAGCAGTAGCGCGGCGATCACCCCCACCAGGACGGGCGCCGCTGAGATCAGTTGATCGCCGGACCCGCCGGACGTGCCCTGCCGGCGCAGCGTCACCACCGCGCCGGCGCCCACCGCCACCAGCGTCAGCTCCGCGACCGTACGTCGCCGGGACGGTCGTACGGACGTCACGTCCTGGCGGAGCGCGGGGATGCCGACGAGCCGGTGGGCGGCCGCCGCGCGCAGGGGGAGGGCGGCGCAGGCGACGACCGTGACCGCGAGGGCGGCCAGTACGGCGGGCAGGGCCCGGGCGCCGGGGAGGGCCCGCATCGCCACGGCCAGGCCGAGCGCCCCGGCCGGGACGGCGACCACCGCCGTCTCCGCGAGCAGGCGGGCGGCGAGGCCCGGCAGCGAGGCGCCGCGGGCGCGCAGCAGGGCCAGTTCGGTGCGGCGACGGTCGGCGGTGAGGCCGCCCGCCATCGCCAGGACGACGGCGGCGACCGTACCGCTGCCGAACGCTGCGACCGAGATCAGCGGGGAGACGCCGGAGTGCAGGCGGGAGTAGGAGGCGAGCACGTCGTCGAGGTCGGTTTGGGCGTCCGTGAAGGGGTCGATGGCCGTGCGCACCTGCTGGAGGCCGGGGCCCGACTCCAGGGCGGCGAGCGCGGACTTGAGCGCGCCCAGGTCACGGTGGTGCAGAGTGTTCGGGTCGGGGGCCAGCCGCCAGTAGCGGTAGGGCAGCCCCTCGGTGCCCAGGAGCGCGGGAGCGGCCTCGGACGGCAGCAGCAGGGCACCGAGCCAGTACCGGGGAGATTCCGGGTCGGCGGGCGTTACCCGCATCAGCGCGGGCGTGCGCAGCAGGGTGTCCGTCGCCCAGTAGGCTCCGTCCCGGTCGCGCGGGGCGACGATGCCGGTGACCCGGACGGCGAGCGCGTCCCGACCCGCGCCGGGGACGTGCAGGACCGACCCCACCTTGATGCGCAGGCTCTTGGCGGTGTCCGCGCTGACCGCCGCCTCCACCTCGGGCGTCGTCGCGGTGACCGTGCCGGACGCGCGTGGCAGACGGCCCTCGCTCAGCCGGGCGTGGTCGGCCAGGCCCGCCTGCGCGACGAGGGCGACCTGGGCGGGCAGCCCGCTCGGCCGGGGCAGCCAGGGTTCGGGCACCGCCTGGTTGACGGAAGTGGCCACGCCGTACGACGACTGGCCGGGGTCGGGGACGAAGGGGCGCCGGACCGTGCCGAGGATGCTGGCGTACTGGCGCTTCACGGTGGCGGGGAGCAGCGCCTGCTCGCGCTGGTCCTGCGGCAGGTCCGGCAGGGGCACCGGGGCGGACAGACCGACGACGCTCCGGGAGTGGGGCACCTGTTCGACGGAGCGGCGCAGGCCCGCGTCCTCGTACCGCTCCAGCGCGCGCGGGAACGCGGCGGCCAGGCAGGCGGTCACCGCCACCAGCAGTGCGAGGGCCAGAGCGGCACCGGGGGCCGACCGCAGACGGGTGCGGACCCAGGGGGCGGCGGCACGTTCCACACGCCTGAACGGGATTACCATGTCACTCCCCCTCCCGCAGTACCTGCACCGGATCGGCCTGTCGCGCCGCCAGCAGCGCCACGACGACGACCGGGACGGCGGTCACGGCCGCCAGCAGGGCGGCCACCCGAAGCGGTGGCAGTTCCACCAGCAGATCCGGCACCGGGCGGGTGGCCTCGCCGGTCAGGACGATGAGCGGCAGCACCGCTCGGGTCAGGGCGATGCCCAGGCCCGTGCCCACGGCCAGCGCCAGCGCGATCAGGACGCCGTGCTCGGCGGCGACGGCACGGGCCAGCCGGCGGCGTGGGGCGCCCAGGGCACGCAGGATCGCGAACTCGGCGTTCCGTTCCCGCAGTGCCCCGGTCGCGCTCACTGCGAACCCGAGCGCGGCCAGCACCGCCGCCGCCCCGGCCGCCGCGGTGAACGCGGCCTCCGGGCCCGCCCCGAACGGGTCGTCACGCAAGTCGGCGGCGATCTCGTCGCGCACGACGATCTGCCCGGGATCGAGGTCGGGCCGGGCGCGCAGAGCGGTGGCGACAGCCGCGCTGTTCGAGGGCGAGTCCGGCCGCAGCCACCACTCGGTGGGCGCGAGGGCGGCCCCGTAGCGCGCCTGGAGGACCCGGTTCACGGCGTGCAGATCGAGGAGCACGCCGCCGCCGTCGCCGTCTCCCTCCCCGCCCTGGGCCGTCGGCAGCTGCCGTACGGCGCGCACGATCCGCACAGGCACGTTCTGCCCCTGGAAGGCGATGTCCATCGTCTGACCGGGGCGGGCGCCGGCGGAGGCGAGGAAGCGGTCGGTGGCGAGGGCGGCCACCGCGGTGGTCTTGGGCTGTGTCACCTGCATGCGCAGCGTCAGTGACGGGCCGAGCCAGGGCTCGTAGGACGGGACGTAGCCCGTGCCGTACACCACGGTCGGGTGCGCGGCGGGGCGGACGCGCGCGCGGGTCGGCGAGGTTCTGGGGTTGCCCGAGTCCTGTCCGTCGGTGCCGGAGACCGCCGTCCAGGACGCCGGCAGGGGCACTCGCTGTGCCGTGCCGGCGGCGGTTGTCGCGGTCAGGGCGTCGAGGGTCAGGGTGTGCTGTTCGGCGTGGTAGGACGGCATGGGCAGCACGAGCTGTACCCCGGTGAGCTTCAACGGTCCGTGGATGCCCGGCAGTTCGACAGACAGTGTGTGCGGGCGCCCGTCGGCGGGGAGGTCGCCGGACGGCAACGTGTAGGGGACGCCGTGGTCGTCCTCCAGCGTCTGGGTCACGGTCGCCGCGCTCTTTGTGTCCCGCACCGAACTGAGCAGGGTCGCAGTCAGCGTCAGCCGGGTCGCCCCGGCGGGCACGCGCGCGCCCGCCGACTCACCCGACGGGCCCAGCCCCGCCAGCAGCTTCTTCATCGGGGCGGGCGCCAGGTCGGGGCGCAGCAGGACGGTGTCCGCCGCGTGCGTGGTGTCCAGCGCCAGCACCGTCGCCGTGCGTCCGGCGGGCAGCGTCAGGGTCGTCCGCATGGTGGGGACGGCCTCGCGCACGTGGGGCATGGCCGCGTAATCCTGCGTGCGGCCGAGCTCGCCGTCGCCGGCGCCCAGGACCCGCACCGGCGCGCCCGCCGCGAAGTCGGCCTGGTCGTCCTGCGAGCGCCCCCAGGAGGAACCCTGGCCGATCGCCAGTACGCCGAGTGCGACGGCCAGGACGAGCAGCAGTACGGGTCCGGCGCCGCGCCCCGGGCGGCGGCTGAGCTGCCAGCCGGCCAGCGCCCCGGCCAGCCCCCGCCCGCCCGTCGCCCGGCGCTCGGCGAGCCGGGCGGCCAACGGCAGCAGACGCAGCGTCAGGACCGCGCCGGCCAGCAGCGCGAGGGCGGGCGCGGCAACCAGCAGCGGGTCGATGCCCAGGGCGCCGGTCGTGTCCGCGCTCACCCCGCCCGACGTGCGGCGGTGCAGCTGCCAGTAGGCGACCCCGGCCACCGCCACCAGCCCCAGGTCCGCCCCGGCCCGCAGCGGAGCGGGCAGGGCGCGGGCGCGGGACGTGCGGAACCCGGCCGACGCGACCGCCGGCAGGGTCACCGCCAGCGCGCACCCCAGTGCCACGCCGGCCGCCGTCAGCCACACCCCGAGCCCTCCGCCGGCCGGCACCTCCAGCTCCAGTCCGAGCCGGGCCAGCGCCCCCTGACCGGCCAGCAGCCGGACCAGCGGGCCTGCCAGCAGCGGGGCGATCAGCAGCGCGGGCCCGGCCAGCAGCAGCGCCTCCCGGGCGGCAAGGCCGGCGAGGGTGGCGCGGGAGGCGCCGCGGGCGCGCAGCAGCTGGGTCTCGCCGGTGCGTTCGGCGGCGAGCAGCCGGGCCACGAGCAGCAGCGCGCAGGTCGCGAGCAGGGCGAGCTGGAGGGCGACGATCAGGAGGGTGGAGCGGGAGACGAGCAGGGAGCGCTCTACCCGGTCGAGGACCTCGGGGAGGGCGGTGTTCGCGGTCGTTTTGCCGGCCGTACCGCCTTTGCTGTCGTCTCCGGTGGACAGTTTGAGCAGGGCGGCAGGCCCGGTGCGCGCGGAGGTGCGCAGGGCGCCGATGCGGTCGGCGGTGAGGCGGGCGAAGTCGGCGGAGGCGAGCCACGCCGACCCTCCGGCGCTCACCCGGCCGCCGGTGACGACGGAGGGCGCCGTCAGCAGGGGGCCGTAGGTGGTGAAGGTGGACGTCCGTACGCCCCGACCGCCCAGTTCGTCCAGCAGCCAGTAGGGGGAGGCCGGCTCGGCGGGCCGGTACACGCCCGTGACGAGGATCCGCACGGGCGGTCCGTCGAGCCGGTCGGTGACGGTGAGGCGGGCGCCCGGCGCCAGCCGCAGCCGCCGCGCGGCGGTCTCGGGCAACGCCACCTCGACGTCCGGCGCGCCCGCGCGTGGCAGGCGCCCCTCGCTGAGCCGCACCTGCGTGGAGTCGAGCGCCGCGAAGTGTGTGAGGTCGGGCTTGTCGCCGGGCCGGGTGGCTGCGGCCCGGGTGGTCGCGGGCAGGGCGTACGGGCCGGAGCGCACCAGCGTCCGCACGGTCACCGGCAGCCCGTCGAAGGTACGGCGCGCTGCGTCGTGTACGGCGGTGTCGGTGGCCCGGCGACGATCGGGCGCCACCTCGGCCCTGACGACCAGTGCGGCATCAGCGGCATTGCGCGGCTCGGCCAGCGAGTGGCGCAGGGCCGCGTCGCCGATCGCGGTCGAGTAGGCGGCCAGGGCTGCCAGCACGGACGTGGTCAGCAGGACGGCGACGAGCGCAGCGGCGATCAGCGGGCGATGCGCCTGCGCCCTCGCCAGGACGAGCGTGGCACGCCCCGAACGCCCCCTGAAACGCCTCCCGTGCGTCGTCACTCGCTCCCCCCAAGCCTCAGTTGTCACCGTTGCCACACCTCCCGGTGATGTTGTCAGACCGGATGCGGTGGAGTAAGTGATGTTGAAGCGGGCTTGACCGGATCGTGACCGGAATTCGGCGTTCCATGAAGAGTCTTCACTATTTGACCGGTGACTTGTCATCTGACCGGTGACTTGTCAGACCTGATGCACGACGCCGTCTCCGAGGCGCAGGAGGCCACCTGCGTCGCGGCCCGGGACCTGAACAAGTGGGCCGCCGAGGCACGGGCCGGGAAGATGGAGACCAGCGAACTCACCGCCGTCGACAAGCTGATGCTCGCCGACACCGGCGTCGCGGGCGCCGACACCGAGCTGAACGAGATCCTCACCGCCGGCGACCTGGTGCGCGCGTCGACGCGTATGGACCCGCTGAGCCTCGACGACGAGACGGCCATGGAGCGGATGTTGGCGAAGTCGGACACCCCACAGGGGCAGGCCTGCCTGATGAAGGCCCTGGTCGCCGGCCACAGCGTCGCCGAGATCGGTACATTCCTGGACGAGATCCACGGCAAGGGCCCCGACTGGCTTCGCCGGCATCTCACTCCGGTGGCCACCGCCGCGGACAGCATGAACGACGAGGGCCTGGCGCCGGACGGCTCGAACAACAACAAGGACTACGTCACGATCGACGGCCAGCGGCGGATCCAGGGCGGGGACGGCTCCGAGGGCACCTGCGTGGCCTCGTCCACCGTTACGTCCTGCGCCATGGACGACCGCCTGTACGCGCTCGACCTCACTGGCGGGCCCGACGGGCAGCAGGACGACCCCGACGCCTTCAAACAGCGACTGGTGGCCGAACAGCGCCGGCTGCACAACGAAGGTGACGGCGGCGAGAACTGCGGCGGCATGGGGTCCGAGGGGCAGGAACGGATCAACGGCGCTGCCGTCGGCAGTGCCACCGGCAGTGCCACCGGCAGTGACGACGAACGCCAGGACCTGGGCAGCGCCGCCGACAGCAGGGCGGTCCTCACCGAAGTCGAGAAGTCGCTGGCGCAGGAGTGGCCGGTGCCGGTCGGCGTTTCGGGCAAGGAGTGCGCCCACGCGATGACCGTCATCGCCCAGGAGGGTGACATGCTTCAGGTGTACAACCTCTGGGGCTCGACCACCTGGGTCAGCGAGGACGACTTCATCAACGGCCACATGGGCAAGGCTTCCAACAGTGATCTTCCCAACGCGTACAGCGTCTGTCTTCCGCGGTAGCAGGGGCGGTGCCGCGATCGCGGCGGCCGCGCTTCTCGCTCTCGCCACGGGCTGCGGCTCGGGTACCGACGAACCGGCCGGCGGCTCCACGAGCCGCCCGACGAGCCACCCGGTGAAGGACACCAGCATCACCGCCGAGCCGGGCGAGCGCTTCACGCTCACCGTCGACCAGAACGCCTCCACCCGCGAGTACTGGTACCTGGTCGACCCCGAGCCCGACAGTTCGGTGCTCGTCAGCCGCGGCCAGGACTACGCGTCGGACTCCGGCGACGAGCCGGTGGCCGGTGCCGGCGGCCGGCTTACCTTCACCTTCGAGGCCAAGGGCAAGGGGACCACCCGGTTCACGCTGCTGCACTGCACCTTCACCACGTGCCAGGGCAACAACTCCACGCTGCCCCCCGAGACGACCGGACCCTCCGCCACCCCGACCACGGGGGCGGGGTCCCCCTCTCCGGCTCCCGAGCGCATCACCTACACCGTCACTGTCAACTGAGCCCCAGCGGACCAGTCGGACGAGACGAGACACCAGAGGTCCCGCCATGAACGACGACGCCCCGTACCTGCCGGACCGCACGGACGACGAGCCGGCCCCCCGCCGAGAGGCGGCCGTCGTGGTACGGGAGTGGCTGCGAGCCGGCACCGAACTCATGGGCGGGATCGCCGCCGGCGACACCGCGGCCACCTGGCTGCGCGCCGTCGCGACCATTGTCGGACTGAAGCAGCTGACCCGGGCGCGGGGCCGGAGTACGTGATCCGAGCTGAGTCATGAGCCGTCGGGTGGGTGCCGATCAAGGACCATGTCCTCAGGTCCCAGGCGGCGATGGCGTTGTCGCTGCCACCGGTGAGGAGCACCAGCCGACCGTGTAGGCGGGCGACGGCGAGGGCCTCGATGCCTTCCTGTGTGTCCGGCGAACGCCTGCCCATGGCCTGCCCCCGGGCCACGTCCCACACTCGGACCGTCCAGTCGGCACCGGCCGCCAGACTCGACGCCTCCCGGTCGGGCAGCAGGTCGACCGGGAAGCGGGTTTCGATGTTCACGAGGACAGTGCCGTAGTGCCGTCCCTTGCGGGTCGCGTACTCGTCGACACCCACCACCCGAGGTGCGGGCACTTCCCGTTCGGGCAGTGCGTCGACCAGGCGCAAGACCGTGCTTCGGCTGACGGAGACGCCGAACACCTCGGCCAGGCGGGCACCGGCCCGGCCTGCGAGGGCGAGACCGACGGCGGCCAGCGTTGAGCGAAGTCGCTCGGTGCGCTGACCGTGCCGACGGGTCAGCCCGGGCATCTGCTCGACGAACGTGCGCCGCCCGCACGACGCGTTCGGGCAGGCGAACCGCCGGACCTTCAGCCGGAGAACGACGCTTCTTCCGGCACTCGGCACATCGGCAGGAAACCGCAGGTAGGAGCCATGAACCCGGCTCGACCACGTTCCGCACGCCGGGCACGCCGCACCCGCCGCGGCACACCTGACGTCGACGCGCACTATCGCGATGTTCACCTCGACGGACAGCACCGCCACGTCCGTTACCGACGGGAACAACAGATCCTTCAGCTGAACAGAAGCTTCATCCACGGCCCCGAACTGTCAGCCCAACCACCCGACCGAGGACTCATTTTCGGGCAAGTTGCCAAGCCCCGCGCACGGATCCAGTTGTCACCCAGCGTGGCCCCAACAAGAACCTGAGCCAGAACCGGAAGTCGTGAATAAAGCCAACCCGCGGAAGATCACGTACTGTGGGGCTTCACGCCCTGAGATGGACGGAAGGAGGCGAGTGCCGTGCAGTTCACACCTTTCCAGCGCTCCCTCATCCGCTATCCCGGCGTGGTTCGTGAGTTCTGACCGGGAGCGCTCCAAGCAGCCTGTATCCCGGAGGAATCCATGACCGATCCGGTCATCCGCGCGCTCTCCGCGAGCGACGCTCATCTCTTCGACGCACTTCCCGACCCCCTGGGCGCCCGTGAAGGCCATCGGCGTACCCAGTTCCGCCCCGACTGGAAGCGCGTCGCCCTGCGCGACGGCGAGGTCGTCGCACGCGGCGCGTGGTGGGGCGGCCCCGACGACTCGGAGCCCGTCAACATCAACTGGTTCGACGTGGCCGAGGGCGAGGAGGAGGCCGGGGCCGAACTCCTGCGCTCCGCTCCCTGGCAGGTCGAACTCGAGATCAACCTGCCCGGCGGCTGGCGGGAAAAGACCGACCTGCGCACCGGCGCCGAGGCGCGCTTCGTCGCCGCACGAGCCGCAGGGTACGAACTCCTGGTGGAACGCTTCCTGTACCGCTGGACCTCGGAGCGAGGTCTGCCCGAGCGGCCCGGACGCCTGCGCTTCAGCGCCGAATCCGACGACACCGTGTTCTTCGACGCGTTGCGCCGCATCCACTCCGTCACCCTGGACGCGCACGCGCTCAGGGCCATCGAGGAGGGCGGTCTCGACCAGGCCGCCCAGGAGGAACTCGACTTCTTCCACTGGTGCCCCTCCCCGCGGGAGTGGTGGCAGATCGCCCACACGCCGGAGGGCGACCTGGCCGGCATCCACATCCCGGCCCACAATCCCTCCGGCCCGACCATCGGCTTCATCGGAGTCGTCCCGGAACAGCGCGGTCGCGGCTACGCCTACGACCTCCTCGCGGAGTGCACCCACCTCCTCGTCGAGCAGGGCGCGGAGTTCGTCAACGGAGCGACGGACCAGGGCAACTTCCCCATGGCCGCGAACTTTGCCAAGGCCGGCTTCCCCGTCATCAGGGAACGCATCAACTTCCACCCGGCGGGCCAAGTGGAGTAGCACGCGGTGAGTGGTCCGGTCCGAGGGCAGGCCCGGACCGCTTGCCAGTGCCCGGCGGCATGCCGGCCGACGGTGTGATCGACAGCGGGCGAGGGAGGCAGAGTTGGGGTTCGACGGAGAGGTATGGCACGTGCCGGGCGACGGCGAACCGATCGGGGAGATCCTGATCGACGACGCCGACTTCCCGTGGCTGTCGGGCCACTTCACACCAGGTCCGGGATACGACGCGGTCCAGGACCAGTTCAGCCCCTGAACTCGCCCTGCTGGGGCGGGACCACGAGGACGTCTGGGAGGAATGGGAGGCGGCCCACGATGAGATTCGAAGACCCGTGGGCGAGGTTCATAGCGGGCGAACCGGCCCGCGATGCGCCCCATGGCCACCTCAAACGCCTCCCGCTTCAACGTGCGGGATCTACGCTGTGGAGTGGCCACCGTCTCGTCGTCAGTCCACACACCCGCGATAATCAACGGCAGCCGCGCCCGTTCCCGTACCGGCCCCACCAGCAAGATCACGATCTACAGCTGGATTACCAGGGCGCCGGATTCGACGTGTCGGCCTTCCATGAAGCCGTGCTTGGGGGCGGGCTGCCGTTTCCCGCCCTGCGGCGGCGGGCGAATGCGAACTCGGCAGTAATCGGCACGTAGGAAAATCGGTCCAATGGAACGCTCGGTGAGTGTGCGTACGACAATCAATGTTGCTCGGGAAGATCAAGAGCACTCACATGAGTGAACCCGGTCGAAACCATTTGGCCTCGATGTACATGGCTCCACTACGGTGGCGGAAGAGCAGGTACTGGACCCCATCGACGAGGAATTCGACCCAGCAGGGAAAACGAATTCTGGAAATGGGTGCTTCCGTCCGCGCATCTGTGCACTGTTTCGGTGTGCGCAGTGCCCGAGGTCCCTGTCATACGTATGCGTAGCGAGGATGGAGCATCATGCCGCCCGTAGTACCGCCCTTCCTGTTCGGCCTCATCGCCGCTCCACTGGCCAGGCGTCTCCTCAAGCCACTGATGCGCGGCGTCGTCAAGGCGTCCGTCGGTCTCGCCGTTGAGGTGAAGAAGGCGACCCTTGAGGCCGGAGAGAACATCCACGACCTTGCGGCCGAGGTGGCCGCCGAGATGGTGGCGGCGCAGATCGCGGCCGGTGACGTCGAAGCCCGTTCGGGTGACGGTCAGCAGGCCTCCGAGAGCAGCGCCCCGAAGGGCGCGAAGGACGAGGCCGCCGCCAAGGCCGAGGGCGAGGCGAAGGCTCCGAAGATCCGCGCGAGCGTCGGCGCCGGCAAGCCGCGCTGACGGTTTGTCCGGCGGCCCGGCCGCCGCCCGGGCTCGGAGAAATGCGCCCGAGTGGCGGTCCGCCGCGGATCTGTCGGCCGCATCGATTTCCTCAGATATTCCGCTCTTTCGCATTGATCCGTCGTGCTGCTGACGATTATTGCGACCTTCACAAACAGGTGATCGTACACATGTCATCTCTGCTGGGTGCCGCAGCCGGATATCGCTCCGTGGATTTGGACGTGCGACCGCGTTCGGTCATTCCGGGCCGTCAGCGCTGGGACGTCAAGCTGGTTCTCGGACGGCCTCAGGCGGCCGAAGTCCTCGCCGCGACCCTGCGACGCCTTCCCGGCATCACCGAGGCGCAGGCCAGCCCGATCACCGGCGGGGTCCTCGTCCGGCACGACGCGCGGGTGAAAGCCGCGGACGTCGGCCGGCTCGTCCGCAGAGCCGTCACCCTGGTCGTGGAGGGCTCGGCCGGAGCGGGGCGTCCGGCCCCGGCACGGCCCGCCGCCGAGCCCGCCCCGCGCGCGGATCGCGGCGTTGTGCGCCCCGTGCTCGCCGTCGGGGGTGGAGTGGCGGCCGGTATCGCCCTGATCCGCGGGTCGGCGCTCAGCAAGCAGCTGGTGGCACTGGGCGGAGTGGCGGCGGCGACCGCGGCTGTTGTCCGGACGGCCTGGCGCAGAACGGCCGATGTGACCCGGGACCTGCCCGGAACAGGAGCCGAACGACACCCCCTGCTGGAGATCGTCGAGCCGCACCGCCGGCATCTCTACCGCGCCTCCGCGCTGTCGGTCGCCTGTCAGGTCTCGGAGATGGCGCTCGGTACCTTCCTCGGCTGGACCGCGCTGGTCCTCATCAAGGGCGAGGCCGCGCCGCTCGTCCGCTTCGGCCTGACGACCGCGTCCGCGCAACTATGGGGCTTGGCAGGGCTGGTGGCAGCAGCCTGTGCTGCCGTGGCAGTCCTCTCGTACTCCTCGAACCTCCAGTGGCGCCAGCTCGGCCAGGACATCGAGCACGACTGGCGCAACCGGACGTACGCTCACGTGCAGCACCTCGAACTGCGACACCTGGAGGGCGAACGGACCACCCGGATCGCCGGCGCGCTCACCGACGACGTCCGCCAGCTGGGCACCTTCTTCGCCACCTCGGCCAACGACCTGCTGCAACTCGGCACCAGCCTGGCCCTCCTGGTGCCGCTGTTCCTGCTGCTGGCACCGCAGATCGCCTGGATCGCGTTCCTGCCCATCCCGGTCATCGCCTGGCTGTCGGTCCGCTACCAGGACAAAGTCGCGGCCGACTACGCCGTCTCCGGCGAGCACCGCGCCAGGCTGCACAGCCAGCTGGTGAACACGCTGGAGGCCGGCGCCACCGTCAAGAGCTTCTGCACCGAGGACTACGAGGCCGAGCGCATCGACCGGCTGAGCGGGGAGGCTCAGGAGAGCAACCAGCAGACCGACCGGAGCACGATCCGCCACGCCGAGATCGTCCGGGTCTGCACGACCAGCTCGATGGCCGGCACCCTGCTGATCGGAGGCCGGTCGGTGCTCAACGGCAGCCTGTCGTTCGAGGTGTTCAGCCCACTGATCGGGCTGCCCCAGATGGTGCTGCTGCGGATGAACCGGCTCGGCGGCATCGTCGACCAGTACCAGCGCACGATCACCGCCTACGACCGGGTCCAGCGGCTGTGCGCCCTGCCCGCCGAGACCGACGGCACCGACGGCACCGACGGCACCGGCGAACCGCTCGACGTCGAGAAGGTGCACGGGGAGATCGTCCTCGACAACGTGACCTTCGCCTATCCCGGTCGGCCGCCGGCGCTGGAGGACCTCTCTCTGACCATCCCCGCCGGGCAGGTCACCGCCCTTGTCGGCCCCACCGGCTCCGGCAAGACGACGATCGCCAAGCTGCTGATGCGATTCCAGGACGCGGAGTTCGGCAGCGTGCTGCTCGACGGGCGTGACGTGCGCGACTTGCCACGGCACGATCTGCGCCACACGATCGGGTTCGTCGCCCAGGACGCCTTCCTCTTCGACGGCACCATTGCCGACAACATCCGCTACGGCAGCTTCGGCGCCCCGGAGAAGGCTGTGGTCGAGGCGGCCATGATGGCCGAGGCACACACCTTCATCGCGACGCTGCCGGACGGCTACGACACGGTGATCGGCGAACGCGGCGCCGCCCTCTCGGGCGGCCAGCGGCAGCGGATCGCGCTGGCGCGCGCGATCCTCAAGGACCCACCGGTCGTGATCCTCGACGAAGCCACCTCCGCCGTGGACAACGAGACCGAGGCCGCCATCCAGCGCACGCTCCGCGTCTTCGCGGCCGACCGGACCATGGTGATCATCGCCCATCGGCTCTCCACGGTCCGCCACGCCGACCGGATCTACGTCATGGACAAGGCCGGAGTCGTGGCCGAGCAGGGTACCCACGACGAACTCCTCGCCCAGCACGGACCCTACGCATCCCTCTGGCAGCTCCAGGCCGGCGAACTCGCCGCCTGACCACAGCTGCCGTGCCATCCGACCGCCGACCGCGTGACGTCACCGCGGTCGGTGCGTCTCGGCGCGCCCTGCGCACACGCCTGCTCACACTCCTGGAGGTACCCCATGTCCCGTCGCGATGGCGACTCCTATCCCCTGACGGCGGCCCAGCGTGAGATCTGGCTCGCCGAGCAGCGCGCGCGGACAACGCTCGACGCCTACCGCATCGGCGAATACCTGGAGGTCCACGGCCCGGTTGACGCCGAGCTCGTCGAGACCGCGCTGCGTCGGGTCGTCGACGAGATCGATGCGCTGCACGTGACCTTCGTCCACGACGGGCAGGAGCCACGCCAGGTCGTCCGTGCGGCATGGGACTGGGAACCGACCCGGCTCGACCTGAGCTCGGAGCCCGAACCCCGGGCGGCGGCCCTGGCATGGATGGCCCGGGACCGGATGCGTCCGCTGGACCTCACCCGCGATCCGCTCTTCAGCTTCGCACTGATCAGCCTCTCGCCGGTGCACCACCTCCTGTACCAGAACCACCACCACCTGGTGATGGACGGATTCGGCCTCTCCCTCGTCCGGCGGCGGGTCACGCGGATGTACACGGCGCTGGCCTCGGGCGGCCCGGTTCCGCCGTCGCCGCTCCGTTCGCTGGACGACCTGCTCCGCAGTGAGACCGACTACCGCGCCTCGGCGCAGTGCGCCTCCGATCGTTCGTACTGGACGGAGCGGTTCGCCGACCGGCCGGAACCCACTCAGTTCACCGGCCGAGCTTCGCGTGGCGGGAGCGGCCTGCGTGCCTCGGTGGAACCGGGGGTGCTCCGCGTGGACGCGCTGCGAGCGGCGGGAGCGCATACCGAAGTCCACTGGTCCCGCCTGCTGATCGCGGCGGCGGCTCTCTACGCGCACCGGCTCACCGGGGACAGGGACGTTCTGATCGGCCTTCCCGTCACCGGGCGCGAGGGGGCCGAACGCACCTTGCTGTCCACGCCCGGCACGATGGCGAACGTGGTGCCCCTGCGCCTGCCAATGCGACCGGACATGCGGTGGCACGACCTGGTCGCCGAGGCGGCATGGGAGGCCGACGCGGCCCTCGCGCACCAGCGCTACCGCAGCGAGGACCTGTTCCGGGACCTCGGTGTTCCCGGTCCCCCCGGGGCGGCGTTCCCACTCGTCGTCAACATCCTGGTCTTCGACTCCGCGCCGAGCTTCGCCGGGCACCCCGCCACGCTGCGCTACCTGCTCCCGGAACCGACCACCGGGCTGGCCCTCTGGGTCACGGGCCGACGGGGAGACAATGAACTCCGGGTCGAACTCAAGGGTGCGCCCCAGACCTGGAGCGAGGACGAACTCGCCGTCCACCAACGGCGGCTGATCGCGCTGCTGGACACCGTCGCGCACTGCGCCCCGCAAGAGCCGGTCGGCCGGATCGGCCTGCTCGCCGCGGACGAGGAGCGTGAACTGCTGGCGCTGGGCACCGGCCCGGTAGCCAAGGCATCCGCCGAGAACCTGCCGGAGGTCTTCCGGGCGCAGGTGCGGGCGACGCCGGACGCGGTGGCGGTGGTGGGGTCGGACACGTCGCTGACGTATGCGGAGCTGGACGCGCGGGCGAACCGGCTGGCGCATGCCCTGATCGCTTGCGGGGCCGGGCCGGAGCGGCTGGTCGCGGTGGCCCTGCCGCGCTCGGCGGAACTGGTGGTGGCCATCCTTGCGGTGCTCAAGGCCGGAGCCGCCTGTGTTCCGGTCGATCCGGAGTACCCCGCCGCCCGGATCGGGTACATGCTCGACGACGCCCGGCCGGTCCTGGTGGTGACCGACTCCCGCACCCGGGACCGGTTGCCCGAGGCCGGTTCCGCCGAGCGGCTGGTGGTCGACGCCCCGGAGACCGCGGCCATGGTGGCGGGTTGCCCGGCAGCGGATCCTGAGGTGGCCGTGGAACCGGAGCATGCGGCCTACATCATCTACACCTCCGGTTCCACCGGGCGGCCCAAGGGCGTGGTGCCGACGTACGGCGGCCTGCTCAACCTGTTCGCCGACCAGCAGCGGGCACTGTACCCGCCCCTGCTCTCGGAACGGCGCCGGCTCCGCGTCGCCCTCACCACATCGGTTTCGTTCGACGCGTCCTGGAACCAGTTGCTCAGTCTGTTCGCGGGCCACGAGTTGCATGTCCTGGATCAGGCGACCTGGACCGACCCGGACGCCTTCGTCGACTACGCCGGGCGCTGCCGCCTCGACTTCGTCGAGGCCACCCCGTCGTACCTCCAAGTTCTGGTAGCACAGGGGATGTTGGACGATCCGCGGTGTCCCGTGATGGTCGCAGCGGGCGGGGAGGCCGTCCCGGAGCAGCTGTGGGAGCGGCTGCGCGCGGCCGACGAAGTGTCCTGCGTGAACTTCTACGGGCCGTCCGAGTGCACGGTGAACTCGGTCGTCGCGCCGCTGGAATCGAGCCGGCGCCCGGTGATCGGCCGGCCGGTTGGCAACACCCGGCTCCATGTGCTGGACGGCGCGCTGCGGCCGATGCCCACGGGCGAGGCGGGTGAGCTGTACATCGCCGGCGCAGGCCTGGCACGGGGCTACCTGAACCGGCCGGGTCTGACCGCCGAGCGTTTCGTGGCCGACCCGTTCGGGCCGGCCGGCTCGCGGATGTACCGCACCGGCGACCTGGTGCGGTGGGGCCCGGACGGGAACCTGGAGTTCCTCGGCCGTACCGACGACCAGGTCAAGGTCCGGGGATTCCGGATCGAACTCGGCGAGATCGAGGCCGTGCTTGTCGAGCACCCGCAAGTCGCGCAGGCCGCCGTTGTGGTGCGTACCGAAGAGGACACCCGGCTGGTCGCCTACTTCGTTCCGGCACCCGGCGCCACGGTGGCCGTGCCCGCGCTGCGCGAGCACCTGCGCGAGCAGTTGCCGGAGTACATGGTGCCCACCGCGTTCGTGATGCTGGACGCACTGCCGCTGACGCCGAACCGGAAGCTCGACCGACGGGCCCTTCCAGCCCCCGAGCAAGCCTCGGCCGCCCCGGGCCGCGCACCGCGCACCGCGACCGAACACCTACTGGCCGGGCTGTTCGCCGAGGTGCTCGGGGTGGCCGTGGCCGGGCCGGACGACAGCTTCTTCGACCTCGGCGGGCATTCGCTGCTGGCCACCCGGCTGGTCGCCAGGGCACGGTCGGTGCTGGGCGTGGAGCTGAGGCTGAGTGACCTGTTCGACGCACCGACGGTGGCGGAACTGGCAGCGGCGGTGGACGGCGCGGGCCGGGCGCGGCCGGCGCCGGGGCGGCGCGAGCGGCCCGAGGTGATCCCGCTGTCCTTCGCGCAGCGCCGGTTGTGGTTCCTGCACCGCATGGAGGGCCCGAGCGCCACATACAACATCCCGCTGGCGCTGCGGCTGTCCGGCGACCTGGACCAGCGGGCCCTGGAAGCCGCTCTGGCGGACGTGGTCGAGCGGCACGAGAGCCTGCGCACCGCCTTCCCCGTGGTCGACGGGGTGCCGTGCCAGCGGGTGATGGACCTCGAGGCGGCACGGCCGCGACTGCGGGTGACCGAGGTCGGCGAGGGCGACCTGCCGGATCGGCTGGTGGCGGCGGCCCGGCACGGCTTCGAGCTCTCCGAGGGGCCGCCGCTGCACGCCGAACTGTTTCAACTGGGCACCGACGAGCACGTGCTGCTGCTGGTGGTGCATCACATCGCCGGTGACGGCTGGTCGATGGGACCACTCTCGCGGGACCTGGCGACCGCCTACGCGGCCCGGTCCGAGGGGGCGAAGCCGGAGTGGTCTCCGCTGCCGGTCCAGTACGCCGACTACGCCCTCTGGCAGCGGGAGCTGCTCGGGGAAGGCGCTGACCCGGACAGCCTGCTGAGCCGTCAACTGGCCTACTGGCGTGAGCAGTTGGCGGAACTGCCCGAGCAGGTCGAGCTGCCGTTCGACCGGCCCAGGCCGACGGCGATGTCCCACCGGGGCGCCCATCTGCCGGTGCGGATCGACGCCGAACTGCACCAGGGCCTGCGCGCGCTCGCCCGTGACGGCGGGGCCAGCCTCTTCATGGTGCTCCAGGCCGGGCTGGCCGCCCTGTTGGGCAAGCTCGGCGCGGGCACCGACGTCCCGATCGGCACGCCGATCGCAGGACGCACCGACGAGGCCGTGGACGAGCTGGTCGGCTTCTTCGTCAACACCCTGGTGCTGCGTACCGACCTCTCCGGCGACCCGTCGTTCACCGAACTGCTGGGCCGGGTGCGCGCCGACGCGCTGGCCGCGTACGCGCATCAGGACATGCCGTTCGAGCACCTCGTAGAGGCGCTGAACCCGACCCGGTCGCTGGCACACCACCCCCTGTTCCAGACCATGCTCGCGTTGCAGAACGCTCCGCTCGGCACGTTCGACCTGCCGCGGCTGCGGGTGGAAACAGACCTGGTGCACACCGGGACGGCCAAGTGCGACCTGACCTTCATGCTGGCCGAACAGCCCGACGAGGACGGGCTGTCGGGCCTGGTGGAGTACAGCACCGACCTGTTCGACGCGGCCACCGTGGAGGGGATCGTCGATCGGTGGCTGCGGCTGCTCCGCGCCGTGGTGGCCGCCCCCGGTCGGCGGATCGGCCAAGTGGACGTGCTGTCCGCCGACGAGCTCCGCGCGCTGCTGCCGGCCGTCGTCGGCCAGAGCGAAGAGTTGCCGGAGAGCGGCATCACCACGCTCTTCGAGCAGCAGGTACGGGCGAACCCGGCAGCAGTCGCAGTGGTGAGCAGCGAAGTCACGCTGACATATGGCGAGTTGAACGCCCGAGCCAACCAGCTTGCGCACGCCCTGATCGCCCGGGGCGTGGGACCGGAGCAGCTGGTGGCGCTGGCCCTGCCGCGCTCGGCCGAGCTGGTAGTGGCGGTCCTCGCGGTCCTCAAGGCGGGAGCCGCCTACGTTCCGGTGGACCCGCAGTACCCGGCCGCCCGGATCGCCTACCTGCTTCAGGACGCCCGGCCGTCGTTGCTCGTGACGACGGGTGGGATCGGTGAACTGCCGGGCGCAGACCCGGTGGAACGGCTCCTGCTGGACGCCGCCGACCTGGACGGACTGCCGGACACCGACCCGGAGATCCCCCTCGATCCAGGCCACCCTGCCTACGTCATCTACACCTCCGGGTCCACCGGCAACCCCAAGGGTGTCGTGGTCCCGCACCGGAACGTGGTGCGGCTGTTCGGCACCACCCAGGAGCTGTTCGACTTCTCCGCCAAGGACGTCTGGACCCTCTTCCACTCCTACGCCTTCGACTTCTCGGTGTGGGAGCTGTGGGGCCCGCTGCTGTACGGCGGCCGTCTGGTGGTCGTGGACCTCGAGACCAGCCGCTCGCCCCACCGGTTCCTGGAGCTCCTCGCACGTGAGCGGGTGACGGTGCTCAACCAGACGCCGTCCGCCTTCTACCAGCTGATGCAATCAGACGAGGAGGCACCGGAGACCGGCCGTTCGCTCGCCCTGCGCACCGTGGTGTTCGGTGGCGAGGCGCTGGAGCACACCCGGCTGACGAGCTGGTACGAGCGACACCCGGACGACGCGCCGCTGCTGGTCAACATGTACGGCATCACCGAGACCACCGTGCACGTGACCTACGCCGCGCTCGACCGGTCCGGCGCCGCCGGCCAGGTCGGCGCGGCCATCCCGGACCTGCGTACGTACGTGTTGGACGCCCACCTGCGGCCGGTGCCCCCGGGCGTGCCCGGCGAACTGTACGTCGCGGGTGCCGGGCTGGCCCGGGGGTACCTGAACCGGCCCGGTCTGACCGCCGGGCGCTTCGTGGCCGACCCGTTCGGGCCGGCCGGTACGCGCATGTACCGCAGCGGCGACGTCGTGCGCCGGTGTGCGGACGGCAGCCTGCGGTTCGTGGGCCGGGCCGACGACCAGGTGAAGGTCCGCGGCTTCCGGATCGAACTCGGCGAGATCGAGGCGGCGCTCGCCGCGCACCCCGGAGTCACCCAGGTCACCGTCCTGGCGCGGCAGGACCGGGCCGACGACACCCGGCTGGTCGCGTACCTGGTGGCCGCCCCGGGTGCCGCCCCGCGCTCGGCCGAACTGCGCGAGCACCTGCGGGAGCGGCTGCCGGAGTACATGGTGCCGGCCGCGTTCGTCACCCTGGAAAGCCTGCCGCTGACCGCCAACGGCAAGCTGGACCGACGTGCGCTGCCCGCACCCGACCTCGCTCCGACGAACACCGGCCGCGCGCCGCGTACGCCGCAGGAGCAGATCCTGTGCGAGCTGTTCGCCGAGGTCCTCGGGGTGGCCGAGACCGGTGTCGAGGACAGCTTCTTCGACCTGGGCGGGCACTCGCTGCTGGCGACCCGCCTGACCGCCCGGGTCCGCGCGACCCTGGGAGTGGAGCTGGAGCTGCGCACCCTGTTCGAGACCCCGACCCCGGCCGGCGTGGCCTCCGCGCTGGCGGGTGCCCGCCAGGCGCAGCCGGCCCTGGTGCCCCACCCGCGTCCCGAACGGATCCCGCTGTCGTTCGCGCAGCGGCGGCTCTGGTTCCTGCACCAGCTGGAGGGTGCCGACGCGAACTACCACATCTCCCTGGCATGGCGGCTGTCCGGGAACCTGGACCGGCGGGCCCTGGCAGCCGCCCTGGCGGACGTGGCGGCCCGGCACGAGAGCCTGCGCACCGTCTTCCCGGCGGTGGACGGCGTGCCGTACCAGCAGGTTCTGGACGTCGCGGCGGGCCGCCCGCGGCTGGATGTGAGCCGGACCACCGAGGCCGGGCTGCCGGACGTGCTGGCGACCGCGAAGGCCCGACCGTTCGACCTGGCGGTCGATCCGCCGCTGCGCGTCGGACTGTTCGAGCTCGCGCCGGACGAGCACGTGCTCCAGGTGGTGCTCCACCACATCGCGGGCGACGGCTGGTCGCTGGGCCCTTTCGCACAGGACCTGACCGCCGCCTACGCGGCGCGCCGCCGCGGCGAGGAGCCACAGTGGGCGGAGCTGCCGGTCCAGTACGCCGACTACACCCTGTGGCAGCACGAGCTGCTCGGCGACGCAACCGACCGGGAAAGCCTGTTCGCCCGCCAGATGGCCTATTGGACAAGGCAGTTGGCCGATCTGCCGGAGCAGCTCCGGCTGCCCGGCGACCGGCCCCGACCGGCAGTCGCCTCGCACCGGGGCGGCCTCGTGCACGCCGGGCTGGACGCGGAGCTGCACCGCGGTCTGCGCGAGCTCGCCCGTGTGCACGGGACCAGTCTGTTCATGGTGCTTCAAGCCGGGCTGGCGGCGCTGCTGAGCAAGCTCGGCGCGGGCGACGACATCCCGGTCGGCAGCCCGGTCGCCGGCCGGACCGACCAGGCACTCGACGAGCTGGTGGGCTACTTCGTCGACACCCTGGTGTTCCGTACGGACACCTCGGGCGATCCGACGTTCGCCGAGCTACTGGGCCGGGTGCGGGACACCGCGCTGGCCGGGTACGCCAACCAGGACCTGCCGTTCGAGTACCTCGTCGAGGCCCTCAATCCGGTGCGGTCGCTGGCGCATCACCCGCTGTTCCAGGTCATGCTGGTGCTGCAGAACGCGCCCAGGGCCGACTTCGCCCCGCCCGGGCTGCGCGTCGGCGAGGTGGAGCTGACCACGACCACGTCCAAGTTCGACCTGGTCTTCTCGCTGTCCGAGCGGCACGCCGGAGACGGCGCCCCGGACGGGATCGACGCGTTCGTACAGTTCGCGAGCGATCTGTACGATCCGGCCACCGTCGACACGATGGTCGCGCGCTGGATGCGGCTGCTGAGGGCGGCCGTCGCCGACCCGCAGCAGCGGCTCGGCCGCGTCGATCTGCTGTCCGTCGAGGAGCGCTGCGAGCTGCTGCCCGCCGTCGAGGGCGAGGCGGTCGCCGCGAGCCTGCCGGAGATGTTCGCGGCGCAGGTGGCGGCGACGCCCGAGGGCGTTGCTCTGGCCTCCAAAAGCATGGAGTTGACGTACCGTCAGCTGAATACGTGGGCGAACCGGTTCGCGCATGCGCTGATTGCGCGGGGTGTGGGTCCGGAGCAGATCGTGGCGGTGGCACTGCCGCGGTCGGTGGAGTTCGTGGTGGCCGTCCTGGGCATCCTGAAGACGGGAGCCGCCTATCTGCCGGTGGATCCGGCGTATCCGGAGTCGCGGATCGCGTTCATGCTGGAGGACGCGCGGCCGGCCGTGGTGGTCGACGACCCGGCGATGGTGGCCGACGTGTCCGAGCGCCCGGACACCGATCCCGCCGTTGCGGTGGACGCCCGGCACTCGGCGTACGTGATCTACACGTCCGGCTCGACCGGACGGCCCAAGGGCGTCGTGGTGAGCCATGCGGGCCTGCGGGGAATGGTCGCCGAGCAGGTCGAGCGGCTCGGCATCGACGCGGCCGGCCGGGTGCTCCAGTTCTCCTCGCCCAGCTTCGACGTCTCGCTGTGGGACCTGTGCGGCGCCCTGCTCACCGGTGCCGCCCTGGTGCCGGCGCCCGCGGACGAGCCGGTCGCCGCGCTGACCGACCCGAGCCTCGCTCTCACCCATGCGACGGTGCCGCCGTCCGTGCTGGCGGCGCTGTCGCCGGACGCGGTGACCGTGCCGACGCTGGCGGTCGCGGGTGAGGCCTGCCCGCCGGAACTGGTGGCGCGCTGGGCGCCGGGGCGCCGGATGATCAACGCGTACGGTCCGACCGAGACGACGGTGTGCGCGACGATGAGCGAGCCGCTGTCGCCGGGGACGGGCGTGCCGCCGATCGGCCGTGCCATCGCCGGGTTCCGGACGTACGTGCTGGACCAGCGGCTGGACCTGGTGCCGCCCGGTGTGACCGGGGAGCTGTACGTCGCCGGCCCGGGTCTCGCGCGCGGCTACCTGAACCGGCCCGGGCTCTCCGCCGGGCGGTTCGTGGCCTGCCCGTTCGGCACGGCAGGTGAACGCATGTACCGCACCGGCGACCTGGTGCGCCGACGCGCTGACGGCCAGTTGGAGTACCTCGGCCGTGCCGACGACCAGGTGAAGGTGCGCGGCTTCCGGATCGAACTCGGCGAGATCGAGACAGCGCTGGCCGAACACCCGCAGGTCGGCCAGGTCGCGGTGATCGCCCGGAAGGACCAGGCGGAGGACACCCGCCTGGTCGCCTACCTGGTGCCCGCCACCGGCGCCGAGCTTCAGCCGGAGGAACTGCGCACTCACCTCCGCGAGTGGCTGCCGGACTACATGCTGCCCGCCGCGTTCGTCGCCCTCGACGCCCTGCCGTTGACCGCCAACGGCAAGCTCGACCGGCGTGCCCTGCCCGAGCCGGAGTTCACCGGATCGCGGGTCGGCAGGGCGCCGCACACTCCGCAGGAGCAGGTGCTGGCCGAGCTGTTCGCCGAGGTCCTGGGCCTGACGCGGGTCGGCGTCGACGACAACTTCTTCGACCTGGGGGGACACTCCCTGCTGGCCACCCGGCTGGTGGCCCGGGTCCGGACGGCCCTGGGCGTCGAGCTGGCGCTGCACACCCTGTTCCGAACCCCGACGGTGGCCGGGCTGGCCGCCGTTCTGGGTGGCGCCGACCGAGCCAGGCCCGCCCTGGACCGGGCGGAGCGGCCCGAGCGGGTACCGCTGTCGTCCGCGCAGCGGCGGCTCTGGTTCCTGCACCAGTTGGAGGGCGCCGGACCGATCTACAACATGCCGCTGGCGTGGCGGCTCTCCGGACCGCTGGACCGGGTGGCTCTGGAGAAGGCGCTCGCCGACGTCGTCGACCGGCACGAGAGCCTGCGCACGGTCTTCCCGGCGGCGGACGGCGTGCCGTTCCAGCAGGTGCTGGGCCCCGGGGCGGTGCGGCCGAAGCTGCGGGTCACCCCGGCCGGCGAGACGGACCTGCCGGAGCTGCTGGCGGTCGCCGCGGCGCGCGGATTCGACCTCGCCACCGAACCACCGCTGCGCGCCGAGCTGTTCGCGGCGGCGCCGGACGAGCACCTGCTGCTGGTGGTGGTCCACCACATCGCCGGTGACGGCTGGTCGCTGGGCCCTTTGTCGGCCGACCTGGCCACCGCGTACGCGGCGCGCTGCCGGGGCGAGGAACCGCAGTGGGCGCCGCTGCCCGTCCAGTACGCCGACTACACCCTGTGGCAGCACCAGCTGCTCGGCGACGCGGGCGACCAGGACAGCCTGTTCGCCCGCCAGGCGGCCTACTGGACCAGGACATTGGCGGACCTGCCGGAACAGATCCGGCTTCCTGCCGATCGCCACCGCCCGTCCGCTCCCACCTACTCCGGCGGCCACCTCGCGATCGAGCTGGACGCCGAGCTGCACGCCGGGCTGGTCCGCCTGGGCCGGGAGCACGGGGCCAGCGCCTACATGGTGTTGCAGGCCGCGCTGGCGGCGCTGCTGGACAAACTCGGCGCGGGAACGGACATCCCGGTCGGCAGCCTGATCGCGGGCCGGACCGACCAGGCACTGGACGACCTCGTCGGGTTCTTCGTCAATACCCTGGTGCTGCGGACCGACACCTCGGGCGACCCGACCTTCGCCGAGCTGCTGGGCCGGGTCCGGGAGAACGCACTGGCCGCGTACGCGCACCAGGACCTGCCGTTCGAGCACCTCGTCGAGGCCCTCAACCCGGTCCGGTCGCTCGCCCGCCAGCCCCTTTTCCAGGTCATGCTGGCGCTGCAGAACGTGCCCCGCACCGAGTTCGCCCTGCCCGGCCTGAGCGCCGAGACCGTACTGGTGCGGACGCCCACGGCGATGTTCGACCTCTCCATCCACCTGCTGGAGCGCGGCGGCACCGGCGCGTCGGCCGAGGGCATCATCGGGCGGGTCGAGTACAGCACCGACCTGTTCGACCACGCCACGGTCGAGGCGCTGGTCGCCCGGTGGCTGCGCCTGCTGGCGTCGGTGGTCGCCGAGCCGCACCGGCCGCTGAGCCGGATCGACGTCCTTGCCGCCGAGGAACGTCACGAGCTGCTGGTCGTGCGCAACGACACCGCGTGCCCGGCTCCCGTCGCCGGCCTGCCGTCCCTGTTCGAGGCCTGGGTCCGGGCGACCCCGCAGGCCCCGGCGGTGGTGTTCGAGGACACCTCGCTGACCTACCACGAACTGAACAGCAGGGCCAACCGTCTGGCGCACGCGCTGATCGCGCGCGGGGTGGGACCGGAACAGGTCGTCGCCCTGCGACTGCCACGCTCCCCCGAGCTGGTGGTCGCAGTCCTCGCGGTCCTCAAGACGGGCGCGGCGTACCTGCCGATCGACCCGGACTACCCGGCCGCCCGCATCGCGTACATGCTGGAGGACGCGCGACCGGCTGTGGTGCTCGACGACCTCGCGGCCGTCACACCGGCCGAGGAGCAGCCGGAGCACGATCCGACCGTCGCCGTGGACATGCGGCACCCGGCCTACGTCATCTACACCTCGGGCTCCACAGGCCGGCCCAAGGCCGTGGTGATGCCCGCCGCCGGGCTGCTGAACCTGCTTGCGTGGCAGCACGGGGCCATCGGTGGTGAACCTGGCACGCGTACCGCGCAGTTCACCGCGATCAGCTTCGACGTCTCGGTGCAGGAGACGCTCTCCGCGCTGCTGTACGGCAAGACCCTCGTGGTGTCGACCGAGGAGCAGCGCCGCAGCGCCGAGTTGTTCGCCCGCTGGCTGGACCGGCACGGGGTGGAGGAGCTGTTCGCGCCCAATCTGGTGGTCGAGGCGCTGGCCGAAGCCGCCGAGGAGGCCGGGCTGGTACTGCCGAACCTGCGGCTGATCGCGCAGGCCGGCGAGGCGATGCGGCTGGTCGGTGCCGTACGCCGCTTCCAGACCCGGCGGCCGGGCCGGGCGCTGCACAACCACTACGGCCCCGCCGAAACCCACGTGATCACCGCCTACTCGCTGCCGGCCGACCCCGCCGACTGCCCGCTGCCGGTGCCGATCGGCCGACCGATCGCCAACTGCCAGGTGTACGTGCTGGATTCGGCCTTGCGTCCGGTTGCCCCCGGCGTGACGGGCGAGCTGTATCTCGCCGGGGCAGGACTCGCCCGCGGCTACCTGAACCGGCCCGGACTCACCGCCACGCGGTTCGTCGCCAACCCGTACGGTCCGGCCGGCGCGCGGATGTACCGCACCGGTGACCTGGTCCGCTGGCGCGCCGACGGAAAGCTGGAGTTCGCGGGCCGGGTGGACCACCAGGTGAAGGTCCGCGGGTTCCGGGTCGAGCCGGGTGAGATCGAGGCCGAGCTGGCCGCGCACCCGGGTGTCTCCCAGGTTGCGGTGCTCACCCGGGCGGACCGGCCGGGCGAGACCCGGATCGTCGCGTACGTGGTGCCCACGGCCGAGACCGGGGCGACGGCTGCGACGCTGGCGACGTATCTGCGTGACCGTGTGCCGGACTACCTGGTGCCGTCGGCGTTCGTGCTGCTGGGCGTGCTGCCGCTGACGGCGAACGGGAAGCTGGACCGTGCAGCGCTGCCCGCGCCCGAACCGGGGCCCGTCGGGAGCAGCCGCGCGCCGCGCACGCCGCAGGAGCAGATCCTGTGCGAGTTGTTCGCCGAGGTGCTGGGCGCGTCGCGGGTCGGGGTCGACGACGACTTCTTCGACCGGGGCGGGCACTCCCTGCTCGCCACCCGGCTGGTCTCGCGGGTCCGGGCGACCCTCGGCGTCGAGCTGGAACTGCGCAGCCTGTTCCGGACGCCGACGCCCGCCGGGCTCGCGGCCGGGCTGCCCGACGCCGGCACCGCGCGGCTGGCCCTGGTTCCCCAGCCCCGCCGCGAGCCCATGCCGCTGTCGTTCGCGCAGCGCCGGCTCTGGTTCCTCCAGCAGTTCGGGACGCCGAGCGCCACCTACCACATGCCGCTCGCCCTGCGGCTGTCCGGCGGCCTCGACCAGGCCGCGCTGAGTGCCGCGCTCGCCGATGTGGTGGCCCGGCACGAGACCCTGCGCACGGTCTTCCCGCTCACCGCCGACGTTCCGCACCAGCGGGTGCTCGACGCCGTCGAGGCCGCCGTCCCGCTGGCGGTGCGCGCGGTCGGCGAGGCGGAGGTTCCTGCCCTGCTGCGCGAGGCGGCGGTGCGGGCATTCGACCTTACGTCGGAACTGCCGTTGCGGGCGGAGCTGTTCGCGCTCGCACCGCAGGAGCACGTGCTGCTGGTGGTGATGCACCACATCGCCGGTGACGGCTGGTCCATGGGTCCGCTGGCCCGCGACCTCGCCGCGGCCTACGCCGCCCGTCGGGGCGGTGGGACGCCCGAATGGCCTCCGCTGCCAGTGACGTACGGCGACTACACCCTGTGGCAGCACGAGGTGCTCGGCGACGAGCACGACACGGACAGTGTGTTCGCGCGCCAGGTCGCCTACTGGACCGAGGCGCTGGCCGGGCTGCCCGACCAGCTGCATTTGCCGGTCGACCGGCCGCGTCCGGCCGCCATGTCGTACCGCGGCGACTTGCTGGACGTCCGGATCGACGCCGAACTGCATGCGGCTTTGGTGGAGTTGGCGCGGCGCACCGGCACCAGTCTGTTCATGGTGCTTCAGGCGGGCCTTGCCGCGTTGTACACACGGTTGGGTGCGGGGACGGACATTCCGATCGGCAGTCCGATCGCGGGGCGTACGGACGAGGCGCTGGACGATCTGGTCGGGTTCTTCGTGAACACGCTGGTGCTGCGCACGGACACGAGCGGTGATCCGAGTTTCGCCGAGTTGCTGGGGCGGGTGCGGGAGACGGCGCTGTCGGCGTTCGCGCATCAGGATGTGCCGTTCGAGCACCTGGTGGAGGTGCTGAACCCGTCCCGGTCGCTGTCCCACCACCCGCTGTTCCAGACCGGACTGGTCGTACAGAACGCGCCGGGGGGCGACTTCGACCTGCCCGGCTTGAGGGCCACCGGGATGGCCGTGCCCACCGGGACCTCCCGGCTCGACCTGACCTTCGGCCTGGCGGAGCAGCACGGGTCCGACGGCGCGCCGGCCGGCCTGAGCGGTGCGGTCGAGTACAGCGCCGACCTGTTCGACCGCTCGACGGTGGAGACCCTGTTCGCCCGGTGGACCCGGCTGCTGGCCGCGGTCGCGGCCGCTCCGGACCGGCCGATCGGCGGGGTCGACCTGCTGTCCGACGAGGAGCGTCGCGAGCTGCTGCCCGCCGCCGAGAGCGGGACTGCCGCCACGAGCCTGCCGGAGATGCTCGCGGCGCAGGTGGCGGCGATGCCGGATGCGGTCGCGCTCGTCTGTGGCGATGTGGAGCTGACGTACGGTCAGTTGAATGTGCGGGCGAATCGGTTGGCGCATGCGCTGATCGCTCGGGGTGTGGGTCCGGAGCGGATCGTGGCGGTGGCGTTGCCGCGGTCGCCGGAGTCGGTGGTGGCGGTCCTGGGCGTGTTGAAGGCCGGGGCCGCGTACCTTCCGGTGGATCTGTCGTACCCGCGGTCGCGGATCGCGTTCATGCTGGACGACGCTCGCCCGACGGTGGTGATCGACGATCCGGCGATGGTGGCCGAGGAAGGCTGGCCGGACACCGATCCGCAGATCGCGCTCGACGTCCGGCATCCGGCCTACGTGATCTACACGTCGGGCTCGACCGGCCGGCCCAAGGGCGTCGTGGTGAGCCACACCGGCGTGCCGGGCATGGTGGCGGCGCAGGTCGAAAGGCTCGGCGTGACGGCGGGCAGCCGGGTGCTCCAGTTCGCCTCGCCCAGCTTCGACGCATCGTTCTGGGACCTGTGCAGCGCCCTGCTCACCGGTGCCGCCCTAGCCCTGGCCCCGTCCGAGGCTCCGCTGGAGGCCCTGACGGACCGTCGGCTCGACGTCACCCATGTGACGCTGCCGCCCTCGGCCCTGGCGGCGCTGGACGGCGCCGACGTCACGGCCGCCACCCTGGTGGTGGCGGGTGAGGCCTGCCCGCCGGAGCTGGTGGCCCGGTGGGCGCCGGGGCGCCGGATGATCAACGCGTACGGTCCGACGGAGACGACGGTGTGCGCGACGATGAGCGACCCGCTGTCCCCGGGGTCGGATGTGCCACCGATCGGCAGACCGGTCGCGGGTTTCCGGGCATACGTGCTGGACGAGCGGATGCGCATCGTGCCGCCGGGTGTGGTGGCGGAGTTGTACGTCGCGGGGGCGGGCCTGGCGCGCGGGTACCTGAACCGGCCGGGGCTGACGGCCGGGCGGTTCGTCGCCTGCCCGTTCGGCACGGCAGGTGAACGCATGTACCGCACGGGCGACCTGGTGCGCCGGCGCGCCGACGGTGAGCTGGAGTACGTCGGCCGTGCCGACGACCAGGTGAAGGTGCGCGGCTTCCGCATCGAGCTCGGCGAGATCGAGGCAGCCCTGGCCGAGCACCCCGCAGTCGCCCAGGCCGCCGTCCTCGCACACGACGACCGGCTCGTCGGCTACGTGGCGGCGCGTCCCGACGCTGTCGTACGGCCGGCGGAGCTGACGGCGTATCTGCGTGACCGTGTGCCGGACTACCTGGTGCCGTCGGCGTTCGTGCTGCTGGACGTGCTGCCGCTGACGGCGAACGGGAAGCTGGACCGTGCAGCGCTGCCCGCGCCCGAACCGGGGCCCGTCGGGAGCAGCCGCGCGCCGCGCACGCCGCAGGAGCAGATCCTGTGCGAGTTGTTCGCCGAGGTGCTGGGCGCGTCGCGGGTCGGGGTCGACGACGACTTCTTCGACCTGGGCGGGCACTCCCTGCTCGCCACCCGGCTGGTCGCACGGATTCGCTCGGTGCTCGGCGTGGAGCTGGGGTTGCGCGCGCTCTTCCAGGCGCCCACTGCGGCGGGAGTGGCCGAAGCGTTGGCCGAGGCCGGGCGAGCCCGCCCGGCGCTGACGGCGCACGTGCGGCCGGAAGCGGTACCGCTTTCTTTCGCCCAGCGCCGGCTCTGGTTCCTGCACCGTATGGATGGCACCGCCGCGACCTACCACATTCCGCTGGCGCTTCGGCTGACCGGGACGCTGGACACGGCGGCGCTGAACGAGGCGCTCGCCGACGTGGTGGCCCGGCACGAGAGCCTGCGGACGGTGTTCCCGGAGGTCGACGGCGTACCGTGCCAGCGTGTCCTGGATCCAGGTGCGACCCGGCCCCGGGTGTGGTTGACCGAGGTGTCGGAGGCCGAACTGCCGCAGCGGCTCGCCGAGTCCGCCCGGCAGCCTTTCGACCTTTCGGTGGAACTTCCGTTGCGGGCGGAGCTGTTCGCGCTCGCACCGCAGGAGCACGTGCTGCTGGTGGTGATGCACCACATCGTCGGTGACGGCTGGTCCACCGGCCCGCTGGCCCGCGACCTTGCCGCGGCCTACGCCGCCCGGCACGAGGGTCGCACGCCGAGCTGGCCGGCCCTGCCGGTGCAATACGCCGACTACACGCTGTGGCAGCGCGACCTGCTCGGTGACGCCGCCGATCCGGAGAGTCGGTTCGCCGAACAACTCGGTTATTGGAAGCGGCAGTTGTCCGACCTGCCGGAGCTTCTCCAGCTGCCCGCCGACCGGTCGCGGCCGGCCGTCGCCCGCTGGCACGGAGACCAGGTCGGCCTGGAGCTGAGTCCCGAACTGCATGCGGCTCTGGTGGAGTTGGCGCGGCGCACCGGCACCAGTCTGTTCATGGTGCTTCAGGCGGGCCTTGCCGCGTTGTACACACGGTTGGGTGCGGGGACGGACATTCCGATCGGCAGTCCGATCGCGGGGCGTACGGACGAGGCGCTGGACGATCTGGTCGGGTTCTTCGTGAACACGCTGGTGCTGCGCACGGACACGAGCGGTGATCCGAGTTTCGCCGAGTTGCTGGGGCGGGTGCGGGAGACGGCGCTGTCGGCGTTCGCGCATCAGGATGTGCCGTTCGAGCACCTGGTGGAGGTGCTGAACCCGTCCCGGTCGCTGTCCCACCACCCGCTGTTCCAGACCGTCTTGGCCGTGCAGAACGCTCCGATGGGCCGCTTCTCGCTGCCCGGCCTGGACGTCGCCACCTACGCAGTGCCCACCGGAACCGCCAAGTTCGACCTCGGTGTGAACCTCGCCGAACGTTTCGGGCCGGATGGAAGGCCGGCCGGGATCGTCGGCGCTGTGGAGTACGCAACCGACCTGTTCGACCGGGATACGGTCGCCGCCCTCGCCCGGCGCTGGACGTTCCTGCTGGAGGCGGTCACCGCCGACCCGGAACAGCCGATCGGGGAGATCGACCTCCTCGATGCCGGTGAGCGTCGCCGACTCCTGGAGAGTGGCAACGCGACCGCCCGTGAGGTGGGCGCCTTCCCGGTGCCGCAGGCGTTCGCGGCGCAGGTGGCGGCGATGCCGGATGCGGTCGCGCTCGTCTGTGGCGATGTGGAGCTGACGTACGGTCAGTTGAATGTCCGGGCGAATCGGTTGGCGCATGCGCTGATCGCTCGGGGTGTGGGTCCGGAGCGGATCGTGGCGGTGGCGTTGCCGCGGTCGCCGGAGTCGGTGGTGGCGGTCCTGGGCGTGTTGAAGGCCGGGGCCGCGTACCTTCCGGTGGATCTGTCCTACCCGCGGTCGCGGATCGCGTTCATGCTGGACGACGCTCGCCCGACGGTGGTGATCGACGATCCGGCGATGGTGGCCGAGGAAGGCTGGCCGGACGCCGATCCGCAGATCGCGCTCGACGTCCGGCATCCGGCCTACGTGATCTACACATCGGGCTCGACCGGCCGGCCCAAGGGCGTCGTGGTGAGCCACACCGGCGTGGCGAGTCTGGTCACCGCCCAGATCGAGCGGTTCGCGATCGAACCCGACAGCCGGGTGCTCCAGTTCGCCTCGCCCAGCTTCGACGCTTCGGTGTCGGAAGTCTTCACCGCCCTGCTGTGCGGCGCGGCCCTGGTGCTTCCTCCTGCGGCCGATCCGGTCGCCGCGCTGACGGACCCGGGCATCGCGGTCACCCATGTGACCGTGCCCCCGTCCGTCCTGGCCGCCCTGTCGGAGGACACGGTGACCGTGTCGACGCTGGTGGTGGCGGGTGAGGCCTGCCCGCCGGAGCTGGTGGCCCGGTGGGCGCCGGGGCGCCGGATGATCAACGCGTACGGTCCGACGGAGACGACGGTGTGCGCGACGATGAGCGACCCGCTGTCCCCGGGGTCGGGCGTGCCGCCGATCGGCCGTCCGATCGCCAACGCTCGGGTGTACGTGCTGGACGAGCGGATGCGCATCGTGCCGCCGGGTGTGGTGGGGGAGTTGTATGTGGCGGGCGCCGGGCTGGCGCGCGGGTACCTGAACAGGCCGGGGCTGACGGCCGGGCGGTTCGTCGCCTGCCCGTTCGGCACGGCAGGTGAACGCATGTACCGCACGGGCGACCTGGTGCGCCGGTGCACCGACGGTGAGCTGGAGTACGTCGGCCGTGCCGACGACCAGGTGAAGGTGCGCGGCTTCCGTATCGAGCTCGGCGAGATCGAGGCAGCCCTGGCCGAGCACCCCGCAGTCGCCCAGGCCGCCGTCCTCGCACAGGACGACCGGCTCGTCGGCTACGTCGTCCCGCGCCAGGCGGCGGTGCGGGACGGCGGCCTCGAAGCGGAACACGTGGGCGAGTGGCGGGACATCTACGATGCCCTGCCCATCGTTCCCGAGGAAGCCGCCTTCGGTCAGAACTTCGTCGGCTGGAACAGCAGTTACGACGCGAGCCCGATTCCGATCGAGCAGATGCGGGAGTGGCGGGACGCCACCGTGGCGCGCGTCCTGGCCCTGCGCCCCCGCCGGGTGCTGGAGGTCGGCGTCGGCACCGGCCTTCTCCTCTCGCAGATCGCACCGCACTGCGAGGCCTATTGGGCGACCGACTTCTCCGCCACCGCGATCGACGCGCTGGCCGCCCAAGTGGCGCGGGAGAAGGGGCTGGCCGAGCGTGTGGTCCTGCAGACCCGCCCGGCGCACGACATCGACGGGCTGCCGGTCGGGCGGTTCGACACCATCGTGCTGAACTCGGTGGTGCAGTACTTCCCGTCCGCCGACTACCTCGCCGACGTGATCGACCGGCTGATGCGGCTGCTCACCCCCGGCGGCGTGCTCTTCGTCGGCGACATCCGCAACCTGCGGCTGCTGCGCCCGTTGGCCACGGCCGTCCAGCTCCACCGGGCCGCCGACGGCGCCGACCTGCCTTCAGTGCGCCGTGCCGTGGAGCAAGCCCTGCTGGTGGAGAAGGAACTCCTGGTCGATCCGGACTTCTTCACCGTCCTGCGCGACCGGGGCACCGTCGGTGCCGTGGCTGTGGAGGTCAAGCGCGGTCGGCACCACAACGAGCTCACTCGCTACCGCTACGACGTCACGCTGCACAAGCAGCCGGCCGTCCCGACGGCACCGGCCGCGCCGCAGGAGCTGGCGTGGGGCCGAGAGATCGCCGACCTCAAGGAGATGCGCGAACTGCTCGCCCTGCGCGGCGCGGACCCGGTGCGCATCACCGGGGTGCCGAACCGGCGCGTCGCCTGCGAGGCAGCGCTGGCCCGGGCAGTGCAGAACGGGGACGGCACGCTCGTCGAACTGCTCGACCGGCTACACGGCCCGGACAGCGGCGACTTGCCCGACCCGGAGGATTTCCGTGAGCTCGGCGACGAACTCGGCCGCCGGGTGGACGTCACCTGGTCGGTCGGCGCGCCCGACGCCCTGGACGTCGTCATCTCCGACGTACCGGGAGACGCCCCCGTCGAGGCCTACCGGCCGCTGCGGCCGTCCGGCACCGCGTTGTCCTCGCTCGCCAACCGCCCGACCGGAAGCCGCGCTACGGGCGCCCTCGTCGGCGAACTCCGCGACCGGCTGCGCGACCGCCTGCCCGACTACCTCGTGCCGTCGGTCTTCGTCGTCCTGGACGCACTGCCGCTGACCGCCAGCGGCAAGGTCGACCGCCGCGCACTGCCCGCCCCCGATCTGGGGACGGCCGCGACCGGGCGGGCGCCGCGCACCCCGCAGGAGCAACTGCTCGCCGATCTCTTCGCCGACGTGCTCGGGCTGCCCAGGGTTGGCGTCGAGGACAGCTTCTTCGACCTCGGCGGGCATTCCCTGCTGGCGACCCGCCTGGCCTCCCGGGTCCGGGCGACCTTCGGCGCGGAGCTGGAGGTTCGCACGCTTTTCGAGCACCCGACCGTGGCCGCCTTGGCGGCCCGCCTCGACGGCTCGGTCACGGAGCGGCCCGCGCTGACCGCCCGTCCGCGCCCCGAGCGGATCCCACTGTCCTTCGCCCAGCAACGCCTCTGGTTCCTGCACCGCATGGACGGGCCGAGTGCCACCTACAACATGCCACTCGCGCTGCGACTGGACGGCGAACTGGACCGGGCGGCGCTGCAGGCTGCGCTCGCCGACGTGATCGCCCGGCACGAGAGCCTGCGGACGGTCCTGCGCGAGGCGGACGGCGTGCCGTACCAGCTCGTGCTGAGCGCGGACGAGGCCCGCCCCGAGCTGCCGGTCATCGAGCTCGATGACGTACGGCTGCCCGGCCGGCTGGCGGAGGGGGCCCAACGCGGCTTCGACCTGGCCGCCGAACCGCCGATCCGCGCGGAGCTCTGCGCGCTCGCCTCCGACCGGCATGTGCTGCTGCTCGTGGTGCACCACATCGCGGCCGACGGCTGGTCGATGGGCCCGCTCTCCCGCGACCTGGCGACGGCCTACGCGTCCCGCTGCCGGGGCGAGGAACCGCAGTGGTCCCCGCTGCCGGTGCAGTACGCCGACTACACCCGGTGGCAACGCGATCTGCTTGGCGACGCCGCCGACCCGGACAGCCTGTTCGCCCGACAACTCGCCTATTGGAGCGAGGAGCTGACCGGGCTGCCGCAGCGGCTGCAACTGCCCGCAGACCGGCCCCGGCCGGCTGTGGCCTCCCAGCTGGGCGGCCGGCTCGCCGTCCGGCTGGACGCCGAACTGCACCAGGCATTGCGGGACCTGGCCACCTCGCGCGGCGCCAGCATGTTCATGGTGCTCCAGGCCGGCCTTGCCGCGCTGCTCACCCGGCTCGGCGCCGGCACCGACATCCCGATCGGCAGTCCCATCGCCGGGCGCACCGACCAAGCCCTGGACGACCTCGTCGGGTTCATGGTCAACACCCTGGTGTTGCGCACCGACACGAGCGGCGACCCCGGATTCGCCGAACTGCTCGGCCAGGTAAGGCAGAAGGCGCTGTCCGCGTACGCCCGCCAGGACGTGCCGTTCGAGTACCTGGTCGAGGTGGTCAACCCGGCCCGATCCCTGTCGCACCACCCGCTGTTCCAGATCATGCTGGCTCTGCAGAACGCGCCATGGAGCGAGTTCACGCTGCCGGGGCTGTCGACCGGCTACCTGGAGGCACCGACCGGCACCGCGCGGGTCGATCTGACGTTCAGTCTGGCCGAGCAGTACCGACCGGACGGCAGCCTCGACGGCATGGTCGGTGCGGTGGAGTACGCCACCGATCTGTTCGATCCAGCCACCGTGGAGCTGCTGTTCGCCCGCTGGGCGCGGTTGCTGCGCGCGGTGGTTGCCGACCCCGACCGGCCGATCAGCCGGATCGACATCATGTCCGGCGAGGAACGCCACCGGCTGCTGTCCGAGTTCAACGACACCGCCGCCGAGCTGCCCGAGGCCGGGCTGCCGGAGCTGTTTGCCCGTCAGGTGCGAGCCACCCCGGATGCGGTGGCCGTCGTGGCGAGCGGCACCGAGCTGACCTATCGGGAACTCGACCTGCGGGCCAATCGTCTCGCGCGGGCGCTGATCCGCCAGGGCGTGGCGCCGGAGGCGCCGGTCGCGGTACTGCTGGAGCGCTCGGCGGACCTGGTCGTGGCGATCTTGGCGATCATCAAGGCGGGCGGCTCCTACGTGCCCCTCGACTCGCGATTCCCGCCGTCCCGCATCGACCTGATCCTCCGGGAGGCCGGGACCACGCTGGTCCTCACCGAGGACGTGCTGACCGCACTGATCCAGGCCGAGTCCGACTCGTCCGACCCTGAAGTCTTCTGTGACCCGAAGCAGTTGGCGTACGTGATGTACACCTCCGGCTCGACCGGGCGACCGAAGGGCGTCGCCGTCACCCACCGCGACGTGGTGGCCCTCGCGATGGCCCCCGACTGGCACGGCGGCGGACACGAGCGGGTGCTGCTGCACTCCCCGACCGCGTTCGACCTGTCGACGTACGAGCAGTGGGTGCCACTGCTCGGCGGCGGCCGGGTCGTCGTCGCACCGCCCGGCCGGCTCGACCTCGACCGGCTGCACCAGGCGGTCAGCGAGCACCAGGTAACCGGACTGTGGCTGACGGCCGGCCTGTTCCGCCTGGTCGCAGAGGAGCGGCCGGGCCTGCTCGCGGGGGTCCGCGAGGTGTGGACCGGCGGTGACGTGGTCTCCCCGGCCGCCGTCGCCCGGGTGCTGGCAGCCTGCCCCGGTCTTGAGGTGGTCAACGGCTACGGGCCGACCGAGGCCACGACCTTGGCCACCTGCCATCCGGTCCGAACCCTCCCCGAGCACGCCGCGACCGTGCCGATCGGCCGGCCGATGGCGAACATGCGTGCCTACGTGCTCGACGCGGGGCTGCGGCCGGTGCCGCCGGGCGTGGTCGGTGAGCTGTACCTCGCGGGGGTGGGCGTGGCCCGGGGCTACGTCGGCCGGCCCGGCCTGACGGCACAGCGGTTCACCGCCGACCCGTACGGGCCGGCCGGGGGCCGGATGTACCGCACGGGCGACCTGGCGGCGTGGCTGGCCGACGGCACACTGGAGTTCGCCGGACGGGCCGACCACCAGGTCAAGCTGCGCGGCTTCAGGATCGAGCCCGGCGAGATCGAGGCGGTGCTCGCGAGTTGCCCGGGCGTCGCCCAGGTGGCCGTCGTCGCCCGGGAGGACCAGCCGGGCGACAAGCGGCTCGTCGCCTACCTGGTGCCCGCTCCCGAGGGTGCGCCCGAGGCGGGTGAGCTGTCCGACCGGCTGCGTCGCGAACTACCCGAGTACATGGTGCCGTCGGCGTTCGTCACCCTGGACATGCTGCCGTTGACCGCCAACGGCAAACTGGACCGGGCCGCCCTGCCGGCCCCCGACTACGGGGCGCCGGGCACCGGGCGCGGCCCGCGGACGCCGCAGGAGGAGCTGCTGTGCGACCTGTTCGCCGAGGTCCTCGGCCGGGAGCAGGTGCGCATCGACGAAAGCTTCTTCGACCTGGGCGGGCACTCGCTGCTGGCCGCCCGCCTGGTCTCCCGCGTCCGCGAGACCCTCGGCGTCGAGGTCGGACTGCGCATGCTGTTCGAAGCGCCGACCGTGGCCGGGCTTACGGAACGCCTGGTCATGAACGATCCCGGCGAAGCGTTGGACGTGCTGCTGCCGCTGCGTACGACCGGGAGCCGGACACCGTTGTTCTGCATCCACCCCGGCGGCGGCATCAGCTGGTCGTACAGCGGGCTTCTGAACCACATCGGTCCGGAGTACCCGGTCTACGCGATCCAGGCGCGCGGCCTCGGCCACCCCGAGCCCCGACCGACGTCCTTCGAGGAGATGGCGGCCGACTACGCCGACCAGATCCAGAAGATCCAGCCCGAGGGCCCGTACCTGCTGCTCGGCTGGTCTGCCGGTGGGCTGATCGCCCAGGCGATCGCCTGCGAGCTTCAGGCCCGTGGTGAGCGGACCGCGCTGCTGGCGATCCTCGACGCGTACCCGGTGAAGGACGTGCAGTTCGAGGAGTTGCCCGTGCCCACCGAGCGGGACGTGCTCGTCGGGGTGCTCGACTGCGACCTGGACGAGCTGGGTGACCGGCCGCTGACCTACGGCGAGGTCGCCGAGATCCTGAGCCGGCGGGGCAGCGCACTGGCCGGCCTGACGGAGCAGCAGATCGAGGTCATCGTCCACATCATGATCAACAACGCCAAGCTGGCGGTCGACTTCGTCCCCGGCAGGTTCGACGGAGACCTGCTGCTCTTCAACTCCACGATCGACCGGGGCGCCGACAACGCCGGGCCCGGGACCTGGCGCCCGTACATCGCCGGCCGGATCGAATCGCACGAGATCACCACCCGGCACGACCGGATGACCCAAGCCGGCTCGCTGGCCCAGATCGGCCCGATCCTGGCCGCCAAGCTCGCCGAGGCCACCGGTGACACCCCAACCCGCAACCAGGAGGACTGATTCCCATGACCAACCCCTTCGAGAACCAGGACGGCACCTTCCTTGTGCTCGTCAACCAGGAGAACCAGCACTCGCTGTGGCCGCAGTTCGCGGACGTCCCCGCCGGCTGGACCGTCGCCCACGGCCCCGACACCCACGCCGCCTGCCTGGAGTACGTCGAGCAGACCTGGACCGACATGCGGCCCAAGAGCCTCGTCGACGCCATGGACGACCAGCGGTAGCGCGCCGACATGACCTCCACCGATACCCTGGACGAGGCCCGCGGTACCGCGGGCCTCGTCCGGCCCGGCGACTTCGCCGCAGCGCTGCAAACGCCCGAGGCCCGCCGGGACCCATACCCGTTCTACGCCCGCATGCGGCGCGAGAGCCCGGTCCACCGCAGCACCCAGGGCATCTGGTACCTCACCCGGTACGCCGACGTCGAGGCGGCCCTGGGAAACCTTCGGCTGTCCAACGACCGGGACCGGATGACCCGCGCCTACGGCGCGCTCGGCGGCGACCTGAAGGCATTCAGCAGGCTCACCGACCGGCTCGGCCGGGTGATGAGCAACACCGACCCGCCGGACCACGCCCGGCTGCGCAAGCTGGCCAACCGTGCCTTCACCGCCCGGCGCGTCGAAGCCCTGCGCGACGGCGTCCAGCGGATCGTCGACCGGCTCGTCGACGAGGCGGTCGCGGCGGGATCGACCATGGACCTGATCGAGGCGGTCGCCTCCCCGCTGCCGCTGTCCGTCGTCAGCGAGCTGTTCGGCATCCCACCCGAGGACCGTCCGCAGGTCAACACATGGTTCCGCCGCCTCGGCCGACTGAGCGAGGACATCGACAAGTCCGAGGCGGCGATCGAGCAGTACGAGGAGTACCTCGCCCGACTCGTCCGCCGACGCCGGGCAGACCCGGGCGACGACCTGATCAGCGCCTTGGTCGCGACGCAGGCGCAGGACGACCGGCTCACCGACTCCGAACTGCTGTCCACCTGCTTCGTCCTGATCACCGCGGGCGACGAGACCACCACCCACCTGGTCGGCAACGGCATGCTCGCCCTGCTGCGCCACCCCGACCAGCTGGCTCGGCTGCGCGAGGACCCGGCGCTGATCCGCACCGCCGTGGAGGAACTGGCCCGCTACGACACGCCGACCCAGGCGATCGTCCGGGTCGTCGCCGAGGACGTCGGCATCGGCGGGCGGACGCTGCGCGAGGGCGAGCTGGTGTACCTGTTCCTCGCCGCCACCAACCGTGATCCCGAGCGCTTCGAGGACCCCGACCGGCTCGACCTGTCCCGCCCCGGCAACCGGCACCTGAGCTTCGGCAACGGCCCGCACTTCTGCCTCGGCGGTCCGCTGGCCAAGCTCCAGGCAGAGGTGGCCATCGGCACGCTGGTCCGTCGGCTCCCGCACCTGCGGCTGGCCGACGGGGCGGCCCTCGAATGGCGGCCCAACCCACTGCAACGGCGGCTGAGCGCCCTCCCGCTCAGCTACTGACACATGAACGATGACGAAGGAGAAGTGACCATGGCCCGAGAGTTCGAGGTCCGCCGGGAGCAGGACCTGCCCGCCACGCCCGAGCAGGTCTGGCACGCGGTCGCCACCGGCACCGGCAACCTCGGCTGGCTGTACCCCATGGAGGTCGAGCCGCACGTCGGCGGAAAGGTCACCCGGGCCGACGGCACCGTCGTGGCATGGGAGCCACCGCACCACTTCGCCGTGCGCGTGGCCCTGAACGACGGGTTCTCCAACACGCTCACCTACCGGATCGAGCCGCTCGACGGCGGAACGAGCCGCCTGCACATGGGAATCCACTGGGTGCACACGGGCGTCGTCGACGACACGTGGGACACCAAGGCGGACGCGGCCGAGAAGCACGTCGACTTCTACCAGCACGCCCTCGCCGAGTACCTGAGGCACTTCGCCGGCCGCCCCGTCGTCTACGTCAAGGCCGGCCGAGGCGAGCGCACCGACGACCCCGCCGACTTCGCCGCCCTGCGCCGACGCCTCGGCCTCGCCGACGACACGACCGTCGGCGACCGGCTGTCGCTCGACCTCCCGGGCGTGGACGGCGGCTCGGAGGAGGTCGTTGTGGACTGGCTGAGCCCCGACTTCGTCGGCCTGCGCGGCCCGGACGCGCTGTACCGGTTCTTCAACGGCAGCACCTGGAACTGGCCGATCTGGCTGGGCCACCACCTGTTCGCCGAGGACACGGACGAACAGCAAGCCACCAAGGCGTGGAACGCGTGGCTCAACGGGGCCTGACTCGTCGCACGACACAACCGAAGGATCTCTGGTGGAAACACTGCTCTACGCCGCCGAACTCGTCCAGGAAGGCGGTACCTACAAGCTCGTCGTGCAGGACGTGGTGCGGGACACGGTCCAGGTCACTCCTGTCCCCAAATCCGCAGTGGACAAGCTCCCGACCTTCTTGTCGATGCTGAGTTCCAAGCTCGGCTCCGCACCGGCACGCGGCCGCTGGTAGACCTTTTCCGTCGTCACGAGGCCGGTGCCGTCCGGCGCAGCAGCTCCCGGACGGCACCGGCCTCGTGACGACGCGGTCCAGGGCCTGGCGGCCCGCGCCTCCCCGCCGACCCGTCTGCTCGGTCACTCGTATGAATGGCGTTCACACCTGCGGCGACGGCCGGCTGGACGCCCTTGGTGCCGTGCGCGTGGACCGAGGTACGAGCGCCTGTCGCGACGAGCCGCTGCGGTTGCGTGACGGTCCGCTCTCGCGTGCGCGGTCCTGTGTGTCCGATCTGGCGCGCCGGATCCAGACCCGATGCCTCCAACAGGCGGCGCGGCCGCGGTCCCTCGAACCAGACTGCACCCTGCCTCCGAGGACCGGAGCGCGTTCCCCGGGAGACAGCTCGGAGTCGCCTGGCCGAAATAGGGGGCGCAAGCATTGTCCATCGGCATGCGCCCGAGAAGGCGGACTCGACCATCAGCGGTGCCATGGGGTTCAACGAGGCACACACGGTCACCCGACGCCGTTCCGCGGACCCGTGCCCATGCGGAACGTCAGCCCAGCACGGTTCGAGGGGCGACACCCTCCGCGATGGACCGTTTCCGGGAGAATGCACCTAGGTTGATGACAATGCCGGTGTGTTCACCTGTGTACCGAAGCGGATCACGGTCGTGGTCGTGGCCGGCCTCGACGCGGTCGACCAGGGCGGCGAGGAACCGGCCCGCCAGGGGAGCGTTCTTGAACTGGTTGCCGCTCGTTCCCATGGCGACATAGAAGCCGGCCAGATCGGTGCGGTCGTAGATGGGGGACCAGTCGTCGGCAGCGTCGTAGACACTGGCGATGCCGGTCGGCCGGTTCGGGACGCGGAGGAGCGGGAATCGGCGTGCGGCCCTGGTCACTTGGGCGTCGAACCGGGCGGCCGTCGGGTGCGGGTTGCACATGTCGGGATCGTCGAGCCACTCCATAGGGTCGCAGGCGGGCAGCGTGCTGCCGATGAGGAGGTGTCCGCCGAGGGGGCGCAGGTAGGTCCCAAGGTCGACATCGGCCACGATCAGGCCGAGCGTAGTCTTGGCGCCGCCCGGGCTCGACGAGGTCGTGTCGCCCTGGCGGACCGGTGTGGCTACCTGGTGGACTTCTTGGCGCAGCGGGCGCACTCCGACGGTGAACTCGGCCCCGACCTCGGCCATCCGGTTGAACCCGCCCGACCAGGGCCCGGCGGCGTTGACCACCACCGGTGCCGTGATCGCGGTGCCGTCGGCGAGCCGGATGCCCGCCACCCGGTCCTCGCGGCGCAGGACACCGACGACTGTGCGATGGAAGAGGAAGCGCGCCCCGATGCGGGCCGCCGCGTCCGCGAGATTCTGTGCCGCGAGCTGGGGATCGTCGACGAAGCCCGCATCGGGTGTGAACAGCGCGCCGAGTTCCCCGTCCGGGCCGGAGAAGAACGCCTCGTCGAGCAGGGACTTGGGGGGGCCGTAGCGTCCCGCGTCGATGCAGGGGATCCGGCTGCGCAGCGTTGCGGCATCCCAGCGCTCGTACGGCACGCCGGCACGCTCGAACAGTGCGATGACCTCCGACGTCCCGGAGCCCGGCGCGTCGAGGAGTACCGCTCCGGTCCGCCGGAACGCCGCCAGGCCAGGGCCGTGCATGGTGCCCAGGTGCTCCGCCCATCGTGCCCAGCAGTGCTGGGATTCCCAGGCGGTGGCGACACCGTCCCAGGTCGAGTAGTTGAAACGGATGACCGCGCTCGAGGCACTGGTGGATCCGTGGCCGACGCCGCCGGACTTGTCGACGACCACTACACGCCGACCGGTGCGCGCCAGTTCCAGTGCCACCGCGGCACCGATCACACCGGCGCCCACGACGACCGCGTCCGCGCCGGACGGGAGCATGTCCGGTTCCCTGTCCGTCATGACGGCAGGTCCCCCGGGGTTCGCGGAGCCCGGTCGCCGTTCGCGTCCGGGGGGATGCTGCCGGCGTGGGGCGGGCAGTCGCCGACGCGATACGGGAAGTGGCACGCGGCGCGGTGCGGCTGTCCGGCCGCATCCTGCTGGGGGTCCCGTGCGGCGCAGACGTCCCGTCCGGGATGCCGGCTCGGCCCGACGGGGCAACGCGGATGAAAGCGGCATCCGGTCGGTGGCGATGCGGGGTCGGGCACCTCTCCGGGAAGAAGCGGTTCCCCGACGGGTCGTCGTCCGGCGTGCAAGCTCGGCACGGCGGACAGCAGCGTTCGGGTGTAGGGGTGGCGTGGGCTGCGCAGCAGGTTCTCGGTGGAGGCGGTCTCGACGATCCGACCGAGATACATCACGGCGACGGCGTCCGACACATGGCGGACGGCGGCGAGGTCATGGCTGATGAACAGCATGGCGAAGCCCATGCGTCGTTGCAGATCCCGAAGCATGGTGAGGAGCGCCGCCCGGACCGACACGTCGAGAGCCGAGGTGATCTCGTCGGCGATGAGAACCGCCGGATCGACGGCGAGCGCGCGGGCGACGGCCACGCGTTGGCGCTGGCCGCCCGAGAGCTGCCGCGGCACACGGTCGGCGCAGCCGGCGTCGAGACCGACCAGTTCCAGCAGCCCGCTGATGCGCTGTTCGCGGCTGCGGCGGTCCAGCCGGACGAAGGCCCCGGCTGATTCGGCGATCGACTGACGGACCGTCATGCGCGGGTCCAATGCCGTGTCCGGGTCCTGGAACACCAGCTGGACCTGTTGCCCCAACCGACGTCGATCGGCCGCCCGGCGCCCACGGAACTCCCGTCCACCGACCGTGATCCGCCCGGCGCACGGGCTGTCCAGCCCGACAACCGCACGTGCCAGAGTGGACTTTCCCGAACCGGACTCGCCGACCAGGCCGACCGTCGTGCCCTGGGGAACCTCCAGTGACACTCCGTCCACTGCCGCGACCGGCCCGAACGGCCCGTGGTGGCGGACAGTGACGTCGTGAAGCGCCAACCCTGCACCTTCCCTCACTTCTCCACCTCTTCGGTCTCACGCTGTCCGCAGAACAGTGCCGGGGGCAGCGGTCGCCAGCAGGCGACCTCGTGCCCCGGTTCGAGCGGGGACAACACGGGGCTCTCCACGGCGCACCGGTCCAGTCGATGCGGACAGCGGTCATGGAACGGGCAGCCCGGGGCCGCACCGCACGGATCGGGGGGCCCTCCCTCGATGGTGCGCAGGGGGCGGTCGCGGTCCGCGGCCATGTCCGGGACCGAGGCGACGAGCATCCGCGTGTACGGATGCCGTGCGCCGGTCGCCAGCTCATGGGCAGGAAGGTTCTCCACGATCGTTCCCCCGTACATGACCAGAACCCGGTCGCAGGCGTCGGCCACCAGGGCGATGTCGTGGCTGATGAAGAGGACCGCGGTGGCGTCGTCGCGCCGGATACGACGGAGCAGGTCCATGATCTGCCGCTGCACGGTGACGTCCAGGGCTGTCGTCGGCTCGTCCGCGATGATGAGGTCGGGCCGCATCATCGAAGCGGCAGCGATCGCCACTCGCTGGCGCTGACCGCCGGAGAGCTGAAAGGGGCGGGACCGCAGCAACCGACGCCCGCCGGGCAGCGCGACCCGCTGAAGCTGCGCCAGGGCCTGCTCGACGGCCTGGGCACGAGGGGTGCCATGGTGCGCGCGCACGGCCTCCGTCATCTGCGTTTCGATGCGCAGCGACGGGTTGAAGGCCGAGGCCGGGTTCTGGAAGATCATCGCCATTCCCGTCGCCAGCTGTCTGCGTCGCTCTTTGCGTGTCGAAGACTCGGCGTCCGCTCCGAGGAACCGGTGGGTACCCCAGGTCGCGCAGGCGCCGTCCGGCAGCAGGTCGGCGATGGCAAGCGCCGTCAGCGACTTGCCGGAGCCGGACTCGCCGACCAGGCCGACCATCTCACCGCGCCGCAGAGCGAGGGTGACACCGCGGACGGGCCGGACCACCCGGTCCGCCGAGGGAAGGGTGACCCGCAGATCCTCCACCTCCAGCACGTGGTCCACGGATGCCGGTCGGTTGGCGCGTGCCGGGTGTACCGCGGGTTCTTCCAGCTGCCGTGTGCGGGCGCGTCGCGCGGCGGCTCCGGCCAGCACCTCGCCGAGCAGTTGGAAGCCCACACCGGCGTAGACGATGGCGATGCCGGGTGCCACGGCGGGCAGAGGTTCGGTGTAGATGCGGTCCAGCCCCTGGCTCAGCAGGAGCCCCCAGTCGTACGAAGGGGACTGCACCCCCAGTCCGAGGAAGCTCAGCCCCGACAGGGCCACGAGTGCCGAGCCCGCGGCGACTGTGGTGTTGAGCATCAGCGGTTCGGCGATGTGGGGCAGGACATGGCGCAGGAGGAGCCGGTGGCGACGCAGGCCCAGCACACGTGCCGCCGCCATGAAGTCGGTTCCGGCCACTCCGGCAGCAAGGGTCTGCGTGATCCGCGCGAAGCCCGGTGCACAGGCGACGGCGAGTGCGAACACCGCCCCACCCGCCCCCGCACCGAAGAGGGCTGCGAAGAACATCGCGACGAGAAGCGCGGGAAATGCCAGTAGGAGGTTGATCAGGGCTCCCAGCAGGCGGCGGGCACGCCCGCCCACGACAGCGGTGAGCGCGCCCAGCGTGATCCCGGCCACCGCCCCGAGGAGCGTGGCCGCGACTGCCAGCAGCAGGGAGAGCCAAGTCGCCGAGAGCAGCCGGGCGAGCAGGTCACGCCCGAGGTGGTCCGTGCCGAGCAGATGACTTGCAGTGGGCCCGCGCAGCACCGCCGACGGGTCCGGACGGTCGGCGGCCTGCCCCCACAGCACCGCCCCTGCGACGGCCAGTACGGCGAGTGATCCGAGCATCGCCAGGGTGATCACGCCCATGGGCGAGGCCCAGCCCGACCGGGACGCGCGAGACCTGCCGGTGGCGGCACCCGGCGTGGAAGGGGAAGGGGGAAACAGCGCCATCGGATCACGTCTTCCGGATGACCGATCGGGGGTCGAGCAGCGCGAGGGCCAGATCGACCAGGAAGTTCGCCACGAGGACGGCCGAGCCCAGCACCAGAACCGACGCCTCGACGACCGCGTAGTCCTGCGCGGCCACGGACTGTGCCATCGCCGAACCGATGCCCGGCCAGGCGAACACCTTCTCGACCAATACGGTCCCCGCGATCAGGGCCGGCAGGAGATTCCCGGCGAGCGTCAGCGACGCGGTCAGTGTGTTCGGTGCCACGTGGCGCAGATAGAGCGGGACGGCGGGCAGCCGTTTCGCGCGGGCGGCACGCAGATAGTCCGTCGCGAGAACCTTGAGCGTCTCCACCCGTACGATCCGCAGTAGAACCGCGGTCGGAGCGAGCGCCAGCGCGAGCACGGGCAGCACGTAGGACTGAGGACCGAGGTCACCGGCTACCGGAAAGATGCGCAGGGCGACCGCCAGTCCCGCGGTGAGACCCGCCGCGAGCACGAAGTCCGGCATGCCCGCCATGGCGGAGGTGGTCGCGGTGAGCGCCAGCTCCGCCCGGGGCCGCCGCCCTCCGCGTGTCCACACCGCGGCGAGCAGTCCTCCGGGGAGGGCTACGACGAGTACGCAGGCGAACGCCAGGACAGCCAGCAGCAAGGTGGCCGGCAGACGTGCCCTGATCAGGTCGGCCACCGGCTCGCCGGTCACCAGAGAGACCCCGAGGTCCCCGTGGGCCAGATGACGCAGATACCGCCAGTACTGTTCCAACAGGCCATGCTCCAGACCGAGTTCGTGTCGTTTGGCCGCTACGAGGTCCTGCGGGGCATCCACCCCCAGCGCGGCCCGGACGGGGTCACCGGGTACCAGCCGGATCATCGCGAAGGAAGCGGCGACGACCACGAAGAGGGAGACCGTCAGCCGCACCGCACGCCGGCAGCAGAACACCACCCACGGGTGGCACCGGGCCAGGGCGCCGAGCCGTGCGGACACGGTCGTCATGGGAGACCTCCTCGACTGGTGGTGCGCGGTCGTGTGCGGCGTCGCCGCCGCTATCTGTGCAGGCGGATGCTGGTCGGTACGATCTGGCCGCCGGGCGCGACGGCGAAGGTCGTCCGGTAGCCGTATACCGTGCTCGTGCCGTCGGCGATGGGCAGCGCATCGGCCGAGCGGAACAGCGCCGCGGCGGCCCTGTTCCAGTCCGCACAGCTGGCCGTGCCCGGTGCGCGCAGGGCGAGGGCGACGAAGCGGTCGTAGGCGCGGTTGGCGACGTACGCGAAGTTGAGTCCCCCGGACGACTGCGAGCCGGAGAAGTACGGGACGAGCTGCGCGGGCAGCGGCGGACCCGGCGAGCTGCCGACCACGACGTCGAAGTCGCCGCTTTGGTACATGGCCTGTACGACCGCGTTGCGGCTCTCGCTGACGAGGTCGACGTCCGCGCCCAGCGCCCGCCAGGAGGCGGCCATCAGTTCCGCGACCGAGGGAAGGGTGGAGCCGAAATCGGCGCTGCTGAGCAGCCGCAGCCGCAGCGGCCTGCCGTGCTTCACCAGCCTGCCCTGTGCGTTCTTCGTCCAGCCCGCGGCGTCCAAGGCTCCCACGGCGCTGCGCGAGGGCAGGTTCCCGGCGGCCACGTCGGCGTGGCAGACGGAGTCCGCGGCGGTCAGATGGCCGGCGGGCGTTCCGTCGCCGCCGATCGCCACATTGGCGAGGCCCTTGCGGTCCAGGGCACCCACCAGTGCCTGACGCAGCACAGGATCGCTCAAGGGGCGGCCGGTCCGTTCGTTGAAGAAGGTCAGCCCCACCACGGTCGGCACCTGGGCGGTGGCCAGGCCGTGGCCGGTCAGCCGCGCGCGGTCCGGACCGGTCACCATCGCGATGTTCACGCCGCCCGTGAGCAGCAGATTCGCCACCGTGGACTCCTGCGGCACCACCGACACCACGATCCGCTCAGGCTGGCCCGCAGCTGCGTTGGTCGCTCCCCGCGGCCCCCACGCATACCCCTTGCGCCGTGTGAAGAGGTACGGACCGCCCGAGGCGTAACCGCTCAGCACGTACGGCCCGGTGCCCTCCGTTCTCCTGTCCAGCGCGCCGGGATCCGCCAGCCCGGCGGGGCAGACGACGGGCACCAGACCGATCGTCCGCACGATGAAGCTGTACGGTGACGCCATCCGCACCGACACTGTCCGTGCCGCGTCGTCGGCCGACACCGTGAACGGCACACCGGGCAGTGCCGCCCGGGCGCCGACGAGCCGATTGCGGGGATCGCTCGCATATCTCAGTGACCGGGCCACCCCGGAGGCCGTGAGGATCGCGCCGTCGGAGCAGGTCACTCCCCTGCGCAGGGTGAAACTCGCCGAAGTGGCTCCGGCCTGCCACTTCTCGGCCAGGCCCGACGCCACACGCCCGTCCGGCGCCATATTGACCAACGAGTCGTAGGCATAAGGAGCCAGGGCAGAGCCGAACTGCGAGTACGGATGGAAACTCGGGGTCTCGGAGGCGGTGGCGATCGTGACGGTGCCCCCCACGACGACAGGGGTGTGTGTCGATGACACGTCGCCGCCGCCACAACCGGCCATCACGGCTGACGCGACAGCGGCGGATGCCACCGCGGCCGACCGAGCCCTGGGAAACGACACGGTTCGGCGGTACATGGTGTTCATCGTGTCACCGAGGTCGACGGCGTCGGGCCGCCTCTCCCGGGCCGGACACGAACGGGCCGGATGATTTCCCCCGTTCGAGTGAGGCCGCCCGACTCGCGGTTCATCTCCATTCCCGACGTGGCGTCATTCGGCGCGCACACTGGCGGCATGGCGAACCATCCATCCCACTCCCCGGACGGCTCGGCGGCGCAGGAGGTCGACCGACTCGCGGCCTCGTACTGGGAGTTCCTGCTCGTACGTGAGCCGTCGTTGCGGACACGCCGCGGGCTGCCGGTCGAGTCGCTGCCGGGAGTGTCTGCCGCGGAGGCCGACGAGCGCGCCGGGTTCGCGGCAGGGGTGCTGAACCGGCTGGGCACACCGCAGCCCGCGGAGCTGTCCGGTTCCGCCGCCGACACCGCGGGCTTCCTTCGGGCGCTGGCCGAACAGGAAGCGGAGGCGGGACGTTTCCACTGGCTCACCCCCACCGCCACGCCGTACCAGCTCTTCCGCCTCCAGCAGTACGGTGACACGGTCTTCCGCCCGTTCCGCTTCGAGCACCGGGCTGACGTGGGCCGGTATGTGTCCCTCGTACGGGATCTGGCCCGCTGCGTCGCGACGATCGGTGACAAGGTCGCCGGGCAGGCGGCACGGGGCTTCCGCATCCCCGTCCCGGCGCTGGCCGGGGTCCACACCACCCTCGCCCGTCTGCGGGCATCGGTGACACGGTACGTCCAAGCGGACACCGAGCGGCTCACTCCACTCGACGTTGCGAGCCGGGGCCACCTGCGCGACGCGGTGGCGCGGCTCGTGGCCGCTGAGCTGGAGCCGGCGTTCGACCGCCTTCTCGCCCTCGTGGGCGACCCGGACTACCTCAGGCGGGCACCGGAGGCCGTCGGATGGGCCCACTACCCGGGAGGCGAAGCGGCATACCGGGCTTTCGTCAGGACCTACACATCCGGCGACACACCACCCGAACGCCTCCACGAACTCGGCCGGGAGCACTGCCGCGAACTCAGCGAGCGGATGCGGGAGATGCGAGGCACGCTCGGCTTCGCGGGGACGGAAGCGGAGTTCCATGAACGGCTCGCGACCGAGCCCCGCCTGTACGCCGTCACCCCGGAGGAGGTCGAGGCTCGCTACCGCGGACACCTCGACCGCCTCACGCCTCTGCTGTCGCGCTGGTTCGCGGTCCTGCCTTGCGCCCCCTATGGCGTGGCCCGCCTCGACCCGGCGCTGGAGGCGTCGATGACGTTCGGCTACTACGAACCGCCCACCGCCACGCAACCGGTGGGACGCTACCGCTACAACGCCTCGGACCTGGCGCATCGGTCACTTCTCGGTGCAGCCGCGCTGATCTACCATGAGCTGGCGCCCGGACATCATTTCCACCTCGCCCGTCAGGCTGAGAACACCACGCTGCCCGACCTGCGACGCGAACTGGCGCCCTTCAGCGGGTTCGAGGAGGGCTGGGCGGAGTACGCGGCAGGGCTCGCCTTGGAGATGGGGCTGTACGACGACCCGTGGGACGCGTACGGGCGCCTGGCCCACGAACGGTTCACCGCGCAGCGCCTCGTCATCGACACCGGCCTCAACCTCGGGATGATGACGCTGGAGCAGGCGCGCACCTTCATGCACGTCCACGCGGCAGCCGAGTCCGAGAAACAGATCACGACCGAGTTGCTGCGCTACGCGACCGATCTGCCGGGACAGGCGCTGACGTACCGGGCGGGTCATGCGGAGTTCATGGCATTGCGGGCGGCGTGCGAACGTGACGCCGGCGCCGCGTTCGACGTGCGCGCCTTTCACGAGGCTGTGCTGGCCGGCGGCACACTGCCGTTTCCCGTCCTGCGCCGCCGGGTGGCGAGAGAACTGCACGGTACGTGCGGCCGTCAGCAGAGGTACCAGCGGCCACCCGAAGGAGGCGGGTGACGTCGGGTTCCGGCCGTCGAGTGGCCTGAACAGACCGTCAAGGGAAAGTCGTTCTACTCGAATGAGTGAAGGCCACGCCGGAATTCGGAACCGCCTTCTCGGCCTCGAATATTCTCCATGACGAGGGGTGCGGGTTCGGCGATGCGGGAAGCCATGCGTGTCATTACATTTTCCTGTTCGCCTCCCGCTGTCTTCTCGATCATCGTTTTCTCGACAAGAAGAGAAGGATGTCGCGCCATGCCGCCTGTAGTACCTCCTTTCCTGATCGGCTTGATCGCCGCATCCCTGGTCAAAAGGCTGGGTAAACCTCTCATGCAAGGGATCGTCAAAACATCGGTGGGACTGGGGATCGAAGCCAAGAGGGCCGTCCACGTAGCCAGCGTGGGAATCCAGGATCTTGCGGCCGAGGCGACCGCCGAAATGCTCGCCGCCCAGATGACGCACGGAGCCGAGCACGGCACCGACACCGGCGCCCCGGAGGGCGGCACCGCAGGCCGAACCGGAGCGGGCACCGGCTCGGCTCCCGCGGCCGCAGCGGCCCACGCTGCGCAGGCCGGCAGCGAGAGCAAGGCCGCCGACAAGGCCCGCGGCGCCGGTTCGGCGGCTGCCACGGTGCGCTGAGTCTGCTGACTGGATTTTCGCGTTGTCCCCGGCGCGCCCGATATCACGGCCCGACGCAAGCTCTGGGGACATCTCCGCGCCGCACTTTCGTCTGCGCACGCCGTAGAGGCTTCCAATTCCCAGCAGGGTACGCCCGTCCTTTTCTGGATGCGCCCCTGTGACCGGATCCACTGGGTGCACACGGGTACCGCCGTGTACCTGCGCCACTTCGAAGGGCGCCGTGGCGCCTACATCAAGGCGGACAGGCCGACGGGCTCTACCGCTTCTTCAACGGGCATACCTGGAACTGGCCGATCCGGCTCGGCCACCACCTGTTCACCGACACCCTCGACGAGAAGCAGGCGACGGAAGCGTGGAAGGCATGGCTGGAGAAGGAGGCACCCTGATGGAGGCAGGTCAGATGTCCGCGACCGGAACACCCCTGTATTCCGCCGAACTCATTCAGGAAGGCGGCGCCTACAAACTCGTCGTGACCGATCACCTGCGCCGCACGGTGCAGACCGCATACGTGTCCAGGAGGGCGGTGGAGCAGCTTCCCACCTTCCTCTCCAAGCTCAACTCCTTGCAGCTGGGCGGTCTCCGACAGCGATGACGGCGCACGACGCGAAGAAATGGTTCCGTGTCCACCGGCGCGCGGCGGACCCCAGGCTCCGACTGTTGTGTTTCCCGCACGCCGGCGGTACGGCACAACTGTTCCACAGCTGGCCCGCTCTGCTGCCGCAGGACATCGAGGTGCTCGCCGTGCGGTACCCCGGCCGCCAGGACCGGCTCGCGGAAGCCTGCATCGAGGACATGGCCACCCTGGCCGACACGATCGAGAACGCACTGCGGCCCTGGCTCGACCGGCCGCTGGCGCTCTTCGGACACAGCATGGGCGCCTGCGTCGCCTACGAACTGGCCCTGCGGCTGGAGGTCCGCGGCATCGTCCCCGAGCACCTGCTGGTCTCCGCACACGCAGCCCCCCAGCGGGCCGAACACACCGCACTGCACAGTGCCGACGACGAAAGCCTGATCACCCGCGTCCGGCACCTCGGAGACCTGCACTCGGATGCCTACGACATCCCGGAGCTGCGTGACCTGCTGCTGCCCGCCCTCCGCGCGGACTACCGGCTCATCGAGGGCTACCACCCCCCGCATCCGGCTCCGGTCAAGGCACCGATCACCGCGTACGTCGGCCAGGACGATCCGAGTTGCGTGCTCGACCGAGTCCTCGCCTGGTCCGACCTCGCCGCCCCGGGCTCCTTCGAGCTGTGCTCGTTCCCCGGGGACCACTTCTACCTCGTGGCTCGGGAGGCCGAAGTGGTCGCGGACGTGGCAGCGCGCCTCGCACGCGGGTGCGGCGCGGGCCAGGTCTGACGGTGGTACGCACAAGGGCCAGGTGCCGTGTGTGGTCAGTCCCCGGCCAGGTTTGCACCTCGGCCCCGGCTGCTGTCCGTACGGCGGTGACGGACGGCGGGCCCGACACCGCGCATGGCGCCCGCGGGGCTTCCAGGGGACGATGCTTGTGCCGGGCGCCGAGGCGCGCGGTGTCCCCGGCCGCGACCACGAATGCTGTGACGGAGAGGGAATCATGCGACCGGGCACACGTGTCGCCGACGCGATACTCCGGCTGCTCAGCCGGGACTGGGCCGGGCTGGCCATCGCCCTGCTGCTGGCGGCCGCGGGCGCGTGCTGCGTCACCCTGGGAACCGGCTGGCGGATTCTTGGCGGTGTGCTCTGCGCCGTGGCCCTCGTGCTCGCTCTCGGGTCTCTCCGCCATCTGATGCATGTGGCCCGGGTACGGGTGAGGTATCCGCCACCCGGGCGAATGGTCGATGTGGGCGGCTACCGCATGCACATCCTCGCCGAGGGAGACGCCGGGCCGAGGCCCACCGTGGTCTGGATGCCGGGCGGCCATGCCGGCGGGTACGCCATGTACCAACTACACGCGCTGGCGCGGGAACGGGCGCGTTCGGTCCTGGTGGACCGTCCGGGTTCAGGCTGGAGCGACCCGGGCCCGTTCCCGCGTACGACGGCAGCCGAAGCCGTCGAACTGCTCACGGCGCTGGAGCGGGCCGGCGAAAAGGGGCCCTATGTTTTCGTGGGGCACTCCTTCGGGGGGCTGCTCATGGCCAACGCCGCCAGGCGCCGCCCCGACCTGGTGGCCGGTCTGGTGCTGCTCGATCCCACCCCGCCCGATGTCGTCGCCTTCGGCCCGTCGCTTCCGGCCCTGCGGCATGCCGTGAGGGACCAGACCGCCCTCGCGCTGCGCCACCTCTTCGGCCTCCACGCCCTCGTGCCCAAGAACGAGGCACGCTCTCTCGAGGACCCGACGCAGGTTCTCGCCGTAATCGAGACCAGGACCAAGGCGAACTGCGCCGCCGCATCGATCCTGCGAGAGCTGTCGCCGGACGGCATCACCCGAGACGGTTGGCAAACGGTCGTACACGATGGCGAGCTCGGCTCGCTCCCTCTCTTCCTCGTGGCGCCGCGCGATCTGACGGGCGGTGACAAGATCTTCGACGCGGTCGACGATCCGGAGGAGAGCGCCCGGGTACGGCACTTCTTCCTCACCGTGAGAGAACGCTTTCTCGCAGCCTCCAGTGCGGCCCGGAGGGTCTATACCCCGGAGGGAACCGGCCACGATTTTCCGGACCGCGTACCCGAGTTCGTTGTGCAGGTGGTGGAGTCACTGCTGGACGAACGCGGGCCGGGCGCACCGGACCCGTTCTGATTCCTTTCCGCAGCCACGGTCTGCTCCGGCGCACCTCCGCTCGAACGAATGAAAGGCGTCGGCGTCCCCGGGCGCGTCGGCCGAAGGTCGACTACGGTGTTTTTCGGTGGGGGTGAAATGCCTGCTCAGCACCGCCGACCAGGCGGTATTGGCACTTGCGGCGGCGGCAGCAGCCGTGCCGTGTACACAAGAGAGGGTTCACACATGCCCCCTGTAGTTCCTCCCTTCCTCATTGGCCTGATCACGGCCCCTCTGATCAAGAGAGTGGTGAAACCGCTGGCGCGGGGCATCATCAAGACGTCGGTCGGCCTGACCCTCGAAGTCAGGCGTGCAGCCATCGAGGCGGGCGAGGAGATCCAGGACCTCACCGCCGAAGTGGCTGCCGAGAAGCTGGCGAGTTCGGCTCGTACACGTCGTGTGAAAGCCGACGGTGAGGTAGCGGTGCAGGGTGCCACGGCCGGCTGAAGACTGACGGTCCGCGAGAAGCTGGGTACGGATGGGAGCAGCCTGCGTGACCACGGAGGAGCCGGGGGCCGAGGTTCCCCTGGTGGCGGGGCAGGTGGTCGAGGTCCTGGCGTACCCGGTCGGCGGGCGAGGCCCGGATCGCGTCCCGCACTTCCGCCGGGGTGGGGGCCGGTCTGGTGGGGACCGGGTTGAGGAAGTCGGAGAGTTCTCGATCGTCCAGCGCAAGATCGTCTCACCCAGCGATTTGCCGGACCTGACCCAGGTCCGGGACCGGCTCCGAGCATGCGAGGACAGCTACAACGCCGCGGCACAGCCGTTCCATGGGAGTTTCACCACCTCCGACCTGGACGATCTGCCGATCCGGCTCGCCGACACACATCCGCCGACCGACACCAAGAATCCTCCATCGCCCTGGCAGCCTGATCAGCCCCCGAAGGATTTTCGGAGCCGACCGCTGAGGACCAGGTTCGAGCGGGGCCAGACGCAGTGAAGGCCCGGTATCCACCGGGCCTTCACGTTTGAGTAGCGGGGACAGGATTTGAACCTGCGACCTCTGGGTTATGAGCCCAGCGAGCTACCGAGCTGCTCCACCCCGCGTCGGTACGTTGAACTGTACGGCATCGACCCGGCTCGGCCGAATCGGCTTTCGCTTGGAGGTGGTGCCGGCGCATCTGCGGTGGCTGTCGGCGCCGGATTCACCGAGTTGATCCGGCGCCCGGAGAGCTGGCGTGACGGTCAGGCCCTTGACGCCTACGCGCGATTCGCCGGTTGGCGCTCCTCGTCGTACCGGAACAGGACGCGGTCATTCCCGACGGTGTGACCGAGCTTCTTCGCACCGTGCCGGCCACCCGCGTGGACTGGCCGACCACGATCGATCACGTTCCGAAAGCGAACGACTACTCTTCGCGGTGAAGGCTGATCATTCTCAGGGGAACAGGCGGTGCGTGATGTCCCAGGAAATCTTGCCGGGAATGCGGTCTGGAGATGCCGACATCATCTTCTCCGGCGGTTCCATCGTGACGGTTACCGACGAGAGGTCGGCGGCGCCCGAGGCGGTGGCAGTCAAGGACGGCCGGGTCGTCTTCGTCGGCAACCTGTCCCAGGCGCAGGCCGAGTGGCGGGGGCCGGACACGCGGCTGTACGACCTGCTGCCGGACCAGGCCCTGCTGCCGGGGTTCATCGATGCGCACGGCCACGTGGTCGGCACCGGCCTGCAGGCCACGATCGCCAACCTCCTGGCCGCTCCCGACGGCAACGTCACCAACATCGCGTCCCTCCAGGGCAAGCTGTGCGAGTTCGCCGAAAGTGCGGTGGGGAAACGCTCGGATTGGATCGTCGGTTTCGGTTACGACGACTCCATGCTCACCGAGGGCGAGCACCCCACCCGCCACGACTTGGACGTGGTATCCACCGAGAAGCCTGTCCTGGCGATCCACCAGTCCTTCCATCTGGGAGTGGTCAACAGCCTGGGACTCGAACGGCTCCAGTACACCGCCATGACACCGGACCCGGAGGGCGGGGTGATCCGGCGGAGGCTGGAGCGCGGGACCGAATCCGGGCCCGTGTACGGGGAGCCGAACGGGGTGCTGGAGGAGACTGCGTTCAACCCCGCCGCCGACCTGGCCGTCGCCGGAATGGACCCCGTCGACAGCGGGCAGTTCCTGCCCTTGGGCCTCCTGTCGGCGGCGAGTTTCGGCTTCACGACCGTGCAGGAGGGGGCAGCGAGCTTGGAGGTCCTGGGCCTCCTGCGACAGGTCGCGGACGCCCACCCCGCCGGCCTGCCCACCGATGTGGTCGTCTACGTAAAGGCTGACCAGGCCATGAAATCCCCTGACAAGGTCCAGGTGAGCCGGGAGTACACCAAGGGCCTGCGCGCGGCCGGGGTGAAGTTGGTCCTGGATGGCTCACCGCAGGGGCGCACCGCCTGGCTCACCGATCCCTACCTCACACCGCCCAACGGTCAGGACGAGGACTACCGCGGCTATGCGACCCTGCCGGACGAGGACGTCCTGGCCCAGGTCCGGGCGGGTTTCGCCAACAACTGGCACGTCATCGCGCACGTGAACGGCGACGCCGCCATCGACCAACTCCTCCAGTGCGTGCGCGCGGCCACCAAGGAAGCCGGGCAGGACCGGCGTACGACGGCCATCCACTGCCAGACCGCCCGCGAGGACCAGGTCGAGGCGTTTCGGGAACTCGGCATCATCCCGTCGTTCTTCTCCATGCACACCTACTACTGGGGCGACTGGTACCGCAAGACCGTGCTCGGCCCCGAACGGGCTGTCAACATCTCGCCGGCCCGGTGGGCGGTGGACCGCGGCATGGCCTACACCTCACACCACGACGCCCCCGTCGCCCTGCCCAACTCGATCGCCATCCTGTCCAGCCAGGTCACCCGTGTCACCCGGACATCAGGAAGCGTCCTGGGCCCGGACCAGTGCGTGTCGGCCCTGGACGCGGTGAAGTCCATCACCATCAACGCCGCCCGCCAGTACTTCGAAGAGGACACCAAGGGCAGCATCGAGGTCGGCAAGCTCGCCGACTTCGTGATCCTCAGCCACAACCCGCTGACGATTCCCGAGCACAAGATCAAGGACATCACCGTCGTGGAGACCATCAAGGAGGGCAGGACCGTCTACCCGCCCTCTCCTGCACGCCCGGAGCTCGCCCCCGTCCTGCATAAGGCAATGTCCGCAGCCTTTGCCAACCACTGCTGACGCCCCGGGAATGTCACCCCGTTGAGGGGCTGAGCACCAGCAGACCAGATCGACTGAGCTGGTTCTTCAACCTCGCCTGCGTTCCTGCTGGTTGAGGGCGTGCTCTTGATCGGACAGCAAGAAGGACTGACGTCTGACACAAGATCTTGGTCCTTCGCCAAGCGATCTTGATGGCCAACGGAGCAGGTCTGCCGCATGTGGGCGATTCGGTGCATAAATCCATTCGTGCTTCCGTGCGCCCCGCCGTATGGCCTCACTGCGCGGCCGTTCCGGGGAAGTAGTGGAGGCAGTGGGGCCGATCGGTCGGGTCGGCCCGGCGGCACCACCCCGCCCGGTGGGCCAAACGGAAGCGAGGAGTTGGACATGAGCGATCCATCGGCCCGGGATGTCGGCGAATGGTACGACCGCTTCGGAGGCCTGTATGGCCTGACCATGGGCGACAGCATGCACCTGGGCATGTGGACCGACGGCGTACGGACGCAGACGGGGGAGCCGACAGCCGACGAGATGTGGGAGGAACTGACCCGGGCCCAGGACTCCTGGACCGGCAGCCTCATCAACGAGGTCGGGCTGCTGCCGGGACAGCGGATGCTGGACGTCGGCTGCGGCACCGGCCGGCCCACCGTGCGAATCGGTGCCGAGTCGGGCGCGAGCGTGCTCGGCGTGACGGTCAGCGCCGCGCAGGTCCGGGCCGGCCGCGACCGCGCCTTGAAGGCGGGACTGTCCGACCGCGTCGCCTTCGAACAGGCGGACGCCATGGCCCTGCCCCAGGAGTCCGAGATCTTCGACGCCGCGTGGGCCATCGAGTCGTTCGCACACTTCTCCGACCGCCCCGCCGCGATCCGCGAGGTTCGGCGGGTGCTGCGGCCCGGGGGCCGCTTCGTTCTCGCGGACTGCTACGAAGCCGAGCCCTTCACGCCTGAGGAAGTCCAGCTCTTCCAGGCCGCGTTCGCCCTCTCCCGACTTCCCGCCGGACCCGAGGACTACTCCCGCATGCTCGTCGAGGCCGGCTTCACCATCCACGGCATCCGCGACATGTCCCGAGAGTTCAAGCCCACCTACGGGCTGATCCCGCGCCTGTTCGCCGCAAGGCGCGCCCAGATCGCGGAGCTGGTGGGCCCCGCCGCGATGGCGCAGCTCGACACCGTCTACCCGAGCATCCTCGCCCTGTGCCGTGACAAGATGGGATACACCATGATCAACGCCGTGAAGTCCCCCTGACAGGGCCGGGCCCGCCCAGACTTTCGGGTTTCCGTCGCCGGTAGGCCAGTCACCAAACCGTCCGGCACAGCACCCCATCGCCAGCTGGCACCCCGGACAGGCTTGCGCGGCCTGCGCGGTAGGTCGCCTGGCAGGTAGGCCCACTGACAGCCCGTCCGGGACTGGCCAACCACCTCGGCCTGGAGGGCCTCGAAGAAGCCGGCGCCCTGATGGAGGCCCTGAACTTCCTGCCCAAGCTGGAACGGACCCCAGCCGCCAGAGCGAACTATTCCCCTCCGTCCTCGTCGACCACCTCGGACCCACCTGGCAGACCCGCGTGTTCCCCACCGAGGGCGAGCACGCAGGCGGCGTCGACAAGCACGCCTGGATCGTCGGCACCGCCGAAGCCCTGACCGACCGAGGCGAGTGTCGATCGCAGTCGTTCCGTCCGCCGGCCGAACCGGCGGGTGGGCCCCGGCACCTGCTCGGCGAAGGTCTTGCGCGGACATGAGTCCTGCGCGCAGACGAACCGATGCACCCTCAACGCCACGACGACGAACTTTTCTGCCGCTGGCAGGTCTCGGGGAAATCGCAGGTAGGAGCCGTGTATTCGACCCGACCAGCATCCGCGGCCCGGGCATGGCGCCTGCCTGGCAGCGCTCAGGGCCTCGACCCGGACGGCCATGTCGGTCACGTCGACCGACTCCACAGACACGCCCTCCGCCGAGGAGAACAACAACTCTTCGAGCCGCGACCCTACCGAGTGTGACCTATCGCTGTTCCTCGGTGGCCGACGTGGTTCCGGCCCGCACTGATCACCACGAACCCGGTCTCCGCCGGGCTTGACGTTGGACTGCACTCCCAGGTTTACGGTCGAAGCATGAGCCAGAGCATCGCTACCGGTCGTGGCCTGCGGGTCGCGGAGCTGGCCGCGTTGTGCGCCGAGCTCGCCGTGATGGCCGACGCCGTCCGAGAACTGCCCGGACCCGCTACGGGGTACCTGGCGCCCACCGGTACCAGGCCAGGGGAAGTGACGGACGTGAAGGGCCTGTTCGAGCTGTCGTGCTGCTGCGACGACCCCGGCTGCCCACCCGATCTGTGCGGCTGCGGCTGCTGAGTACCCCGACGGCCAATGTCCCCGAGCGAGCCGAGAAGGTCGGCATCAGTACCAGGAACGGCCACCGGCCGGGCCTCTTAGCCTTGGGCTAGCCATGTGTCGTACACGGTCAACTTCAAGAACGGCCCGAGCCCGATGCCGGTTGTGGAGTACGACAGTGGCATACCGTCCACCGCGACGCCCAGCCCCAGCCCGGAGTGGTCCCGGCCGATCCGCACCGAGTCTGCCACCAGCGCGGCGGCGCGGTCGGCGGCAGTGGCAGCATCGCGGCCCGGTCGGCCTCCCACCGATCGGCCGGACGGGCCTCCAGGGTGCGGTGCACCCGTCGGTTGGCCACGCGGCCGGCTGCCTGTTGAAGTCGGCCGGGGAGGTGAACACCCTGCCAGGCAGGAACGACGTCTCCAGGTAGCCGTTGGCCCGCTCGACCAGACCCGTGGCCTCCGGGTCGCGGGGCCGGCACAGGATCACCCGGCAGGCCAGCAGCCCGGCCAGGGCAGCGAACTCATGACCGAGCACGACCCGTCCCTCCCGGCGGCGTCCGATGGCCGCCTCGTTGTCCCAGACCAGCGCCCGGGGCACCGCGTTCCAACCGAACAGCAGGTCCCAGTGCCCGCTCACAAGATCGGTGGTCTGCCTAGACGGCAGCATCCGCGCGGTGATTACCTGCGAATAGCCGGCCACCATCACCAGCACCGGCGGGCGCCCGGTCTGCCCGAAGCCCAGCGGGATATCCACTGGCGGGAACCACAGATCGCACTGGGCCAGCTCGCGGGGCTGATACGCCGTCCGCGAGACCGGGTCCGCTGGAAGGTAGACCGGCCGCTGTCCCCGCGGCGCGCTTACCTCGGCTCGACCCCTGAGGGAGCACCCGTCATGGCAGAACAGACCGGCCGGATCGAACTCGACATCCGCGACGACCGCCCGAGCGGCAACCTCCTCGCGTACGAGAACGGCAAGGCCGCCGGAGTCATCGCGTACTTCGTGATGGACGGCGACCCCGCCGCGCCTGTCGCCGTGCACACCGTCGTCGAGCCCGGCCACGAGGGAAAGGGCATCGCGGGCGCCCTCGTCCGGGAGTTCTACGCTGTGGCGGGCCGCGAGGGTGTCCCCGTCGTCCCGCTCTGCCCGTACGCCGCGAAGTGAGCGGAGCGTCACCCCGACCAGGCACCCGAGGCGCCGGCCGAACTGGTGGAGCGGGCGAGGGTGCAGCTCGCGTCCCACCCCGAGCTGTAGTGATCAACACGGCGGGCTGCACCGATCCACTCGGCCGATGACCGGACCCGGGCCGCGGAGTTGTACGTTCGGTCGATGACACTCGCACTGCTGCACACCTCCCCGGTCCACGTCCCGGTCTTCGACGCGCTCCGGGACACGGATCATCCCGGACTCGCCCTGCGCCATCTCGTTTCCGAGGACCTGCTCGCCCGGGCCAGGGACGAGGGCCCGGAAGCGGTGTCGGACGAGATCCGGGCGCTGCTCGCGGGCGCGGTCGCGGAGGGTGCGTCCGCTGTTCTCTGCACGTGTTCGACGATCGGCGGGGTCGCGGAGTCGGCCGGGGCGACGGCCGGAGCTCCCGTGCTGCGTGTCGACCGTCCCATGGCGGCCGCTGCCGCGGAACGGGATCGCGTGGTGGTCCTCGCGGCGCTGGGCGACACCCTGGCGCCGACCCTCGCCCTGCTCGCCGAAGAGGTGGCGGACCGGCCCGTCGAGGTCCGCACCGTCCTGGTCGAGGGGGCCTGGGCGCGCTTCGAGGCCGGGGACCGCGACGGCTTTCTGGACCTGGTCGCGGCGGCGGCCGATGCGGTGACGGACGCCGATGTGATCGTGCTGGCGCAGGCGTCGATGGCCGATGCGGTCACCCGTACAGTCACCCGGATCCCGGTGCTCGCCAGCCCCCGGACGGGCCTCGCGGCCGCGGCCGCTGCCGCCGCGCGCTGACCCGCCGCAGGGACGGTGCACCCGGACAGGTCATCCGGAACCCGTACGCATGGGCTCACCAGGCGCGGGCAGCCGCTCCGGGGGACGGTGGAAGGAGATCCACCCCGAACCGCTCGGAGGCCTCCGATGACCAATCCGTACCCCGACCCCGTGCCACCGGCGCCCACGCCCGGACCGATGCCCGAGCCGCCGTCGCCGCTGCCGGAGCCGCCGCCTCCGCCGCCCGGACCCGTCCCGCCCGGCCCGTCGCCGGATCCGATTCCGCAGCCGCCCATTCCGAACCCCGAGCCGGTACCGGAACCGGAGCCGTCACCTCATCCGACCGGCTGACCGCACGGTCCGTCTCGCGGGCTCCGGCCCCTCGGACGGCGCGCCTCATGGCGCGCCGTCCGCCCGCGCCGTGACATCGGCGGCCGAGCCCTGCCCGTGGCTCGATGCGCCCACCGGTTGCCCCGGACCGTCGAGGCGGTCAGGCGATGATCGGGATCACGGCCTCCGGCGTCAGCATCCGGAAGGTGAACGACTGATGGAAGTAGAGCCGGATGCTGGTCGCGTCGTGGTCCTGATAGCCGATCGACAGATCCTGGCCCAGGCGCAGTTCGAAGTCGCCGCCCCGGGTGGACAGCAGGACGCCGCCCGTGACGGCGGGCGCCCACAGGATCTGGTCGTCCAGCAGCCGGGCCAGGTGGGTGGCCACTGGATATCCGTGGTCGGAGGTCTCCGTCGCTTCGGTGAAGGCGTCGGCGCCGAGCAGCAGCCGGTACGGGCCGTCGACCCCGGCCAGCCGCAGCTGGGTCAGCGCCTGGCTGACGGTGGCCGGGTAGTCGCGGGCGTCGGCCGGAAGCGGCAGCGGGGTGTGCGAGGAGCCGTCCCGGAGGCCGGTGATGCCGGCCGACGCGTACCCGTCGATGAGCGCCATGTCCTCGGCGAACGCACAGGTGCGGGCCGCTTCCTTGACGGGCTGCCAGTCGCTGTCGTCGGAACCGCGCTCGACGTCGTCCACGGCCGACCGGGTCACCGTGAACGGCACCCGCCAGTCGATCACGGGCACCGAAGTGCGGGCCCGGGCGATCACGTCCGGTGTGGGCGGGTCGATCGTGCGCAGATGACCGTCGCCGATGGCTGCGAGTCCCGGGCCGTCCGGCCCGGTGACATCGACGACACGGCGGCCCGCCAGGTGGCGGCTGAAGGTGCGCCGGGCCTCTTCTTCGATCTGGTCCCAGGCGGCTTCCGTGACGGGGGCGAGTTCGCGGTGAAGGTTGTTCATCACTGGGCGCTTTCTTGCAGGCTGCCGATCTGCAGCGAGCCGTCGTCCGACCGGACCGGGACCGGGGCCTGCGCCACCGCGGGCGCGGACGCCGGCTCCGGCGGGGCCTCGGCCGCGGTCATGGCGGGCGACGGCGGCGGGGCGTCGAAGAAGTCGGCGCGGGGGGTGTAGAAGAGTGTGCCGGTGACCGCCGTGGAGAAGTCGAGGACGCGGTCGTGCGTGCCGGGCGGATTGCCGAGAAACATGTTGCGGAGCATCTGTTCGGTCACGCCCGGATCGGCGGCGTAACCGATGAAGTACGTGCCGAACTCGCCCTGCTCGAAGCTGCCGAACGGCATGTTGGCCCGCAGGATCTCGCGCGACGTGCCGTCCGGTTCGGTGATCGTGTTGAGGGCGACATGCGAGTCGGCGGGTTTGACGTCGTCGGGGAACTCGATGTCGGTGAACTTCGTACGGCCGATGACGTGTTCCTGGGCCTCGGTGCTCAGCGCGTTCCAGGACGCGAGGTCGTGCAGATACTTCTGCACGATGACGTAGCTGCCGCCCGCGAACTCCGGGTCCTCTGCGCCGACCAGGGCCGCCGACCGTGCGTCCGCCCCCACGGGGTTCTCCGTGCCGTCGACGAAGCCGAGCAGATCCCGGTGGTCGAAGTAGCGGAACCCCTGTGTCTCGTCCACGACCTTCACCGCCGTGCCGAGCCGGTCGAGCAGCTGGGCCGCCCACTCGTAACAGACGTCCATCCGCTCGGCCCGGATGTGGAACAGCAGATCGCCCGGCGTGGCGGGGGCCCGGTGGCGGGCACCGTGCAGTTCCTGGAACGGGTGGAGCCCCGCCGGGCGCGGCCCGGCGAACAGCCGGTCCCAGGCGTCGGAGCCGAAGGAGGTCACCGCGACCAGGCCGGCGCCCGGGAACCGGAACCCGATGGAACGGGCGATCGCCGCCAGATCCGGCAGCACCTCGCGGACGACGGGCTCACCACCGGGCTCGATCGTGGCGACCAGGATCAGGGCGGCACTGGTCAACGGCGCGACGACGGGCTGGGCCGCGACCGGTTCCGGCATGGCGTCGGGCATACGGGGGCTCCATGGGGCGTCAGCGGTACGGAGGTGCAGCGGGCCCTCGGGTCGGGCGAGCAAGAAGACCCGTTGCTACTTACGCACACGTACGACGACGCCGCACCCCGGCTCACCCGACCGGGCGACGGTGGGCCGGGTCCTTCACCCACCAGCTCCTCGACGCACTTTCGGACGTCACATGAGGCGACGTCCAGCGCGGCCTCCCGGCGAAGACAGGACGACGGGGTGGACGGCGACGGCGGGGCAGACGGCGACGGCAGGGACGACGATTGCGGCAAACGGGCGCGTAAAGGGTGCGTAGAGCCGTCCACCTCGCGCGCTGGCGCATCGGCGCAGGGCTGCCGACCGCCGCGCGCCGCTGTGGGCTCGGAGCGCCCGCCGGCATCCCGTGTATCAGCCGGTTCCGACCTCGGACCGGTCGCCGCCCCAGAGCGTGTGGAAGGAGCCCTCGCGGTCCGTACGCCGATATGTGTGCGCGCCGAAGAAGTCGCGCTGCCCCTGGGTCAGCGCCGCGGGCAGCCGGTCCGCGCGCAGTCCGTCGTAGTACGAGAGCGCGGCCGCGAAACCCGGCGTCGGCACGCCCTGCCGCACCGCCTCCGCGACGACTTCGCGCCAGTCGTCCTGGGCCGCGCCGATCTCCGTGGCGAACTGCTCGTCCGAGAGCAGGCTCAGCAGGTCCGGACGGGTGTCGTAGGCCGCTCGGATCCGGTCCAGGAACGCGGCCCGGATGATGCACCCGGCCCGCCAGATCGCCGCTACCGCGCCGAGGTCGATGTCCCAGTCGTACGCCTCGCTGCCCGCCCTGATCTGGTGGAACCCCTGCGTGTACGAGACGATCTTGGACGCGTACAGCGCCTGCTCCACCCGGTCGGCGAAGGCCGCGCCGGCCGATGCGTCGAGGACCGCGGCCGACGGGCCCGCCAGGTCCTTCGCCGCCTCGCGCAGATCCGCGTGGCCGGACAGCGAGCGGGCGAAGACGGCCTCCGCGATACCGGAGACCGGCACTCCGAGATCCAGCGCGATCTGCACCGTCCAGCGCCCCGTGCCCTTCTGCTCCGCCCGGTCCTGCACGATGTCGACGAAGGGCTTTCCGGTGGCCGCGTCGGTGTGGGCGAGTACCTCCGCCGTGATCTCGATCAGATAGGAATCGAGGCGGCCGGTGTTCCAGCCGCGGAACGTCTCGGCGATCTTCGCGGGGGAGTAGCCCGCCACCTTGCGCAGCAGGTCGTACGCCTCCGCGATCAGCTGCATGTCCGCGTACTCGATGCCGTTGTGGACCATCTTCACGAAGTGTCCGGCCCCGTCGGGACCGATGTGAGTGGTGCACGGGGCGCCGTCCTTCGCCTTGGCGGCGATCTTCTCCAGCAGCGGCCCCAGCGATTCGTACGACTGCGACGAGCCGCCGGGCATGATGCTCGGCCCGTTCAGCGCGCCCTCCTCGCCGCCCGAGATGCCGACGCCCACGAAGTGGACGCCACGCTCGCGCAGCCTTCGTTCGCGGCGGCGGGTGTCCTCGAAGTGCGCGTTGCCGCCGTCGATGATGACGTCGCCCTCCTCCAGGAGCGGCGCGAACTCCTGGATCACGGCATCCGTCGGATCGCCCGCCTTCACCATGATGACCAGCCGCCGCGGACGTTCCAGCGCCGCGACGAACTCCTGTGGGGTACGCGCGGCCACGAAGGAACCCTCGTCGCCGAACTCCTCGACGAGGGCGTCCGTCTTCGCGGTCGTCCGGTTGTGCACGGCGACCGTGAAGCCGTTGCGGGCGAAGTTGCGGGCGAGATTGCGGCCCATGACCGCGAGTCCTGTGACGCCGATCTGCGCGGTGCCGCTCATCTGTGTGCTCTGCAATCTGTTGGGGGATGCCGGGATCTTCAGTATGGATACGGGGCGGGGCAACGGCTGTTCGGTGTGGGCCGTATGGCTCCGTCCGCGATATCCCCATGCCGCTGAGATTCCTCCCCTTCCTCGGCCGTGCCATCCTCCCGCCGGATCCATGCCCACCGGGCTGCGCCGGTTTGCCGCATACCAGTCGTTCACACCGGTACACCGATCACCGAGACGCTGCGCGGTGGACCGCACCGGACACGAATCGCGGTGGCTGTCCGGCCGGGGCCGTCCGGGCCGTCCGCGAGGGGTGGGCAGGGCCTTGCTCTCTTGTCACCGGCCTTTGTCTGCCCATAAGTTGGGCGCTTGCGACGTGTCCTACTGCCTGTGGGGGAGCCAAGTCATGGCCGCGAACGGACGGCACCGCAGATATCAGCCCAGCCGGCTCAACCGCGCCTCGCTCACGGTCACGGCCGGAGGCGCGGGCATCGCTCTGCCGCTCGTCGCGGCGGCCTCGGCGGGTGCTGCGTCGACGGATGTCTGGGAGAAGGTCGCCGCCTGTGAGTCCACCAGCACTTGGCACATCAACAGCGGCAACGGCTACTTCGGTGGCCTGCAGTTCACCCGGTCGACCTGGGCGGCCTACGGCGGCACGGTGTACGCCCCGCGCGCCGATCTCGCGACCAGGGACCAGCAGATAGCCGTTGCGGAAAAGGTGCTCGAAGGGCAGGGGCCCGGTGCCTGGCCGGGCTGCTCGACACGGGCGGGGCTGACGAGCGGCGGGGACGCCCCCGACGTCAACACCCAGTCCGCGCGGACCAGTCGGGTGAAGACGCCCGGGAGGGCCGCCGCCGGAATGCCGGAGACGAAGCGGACGGCCACGCCCGCCACGCCGACCACCGTGCCCGGCAAGCGCGAGTCGTACACCGTCGCATCAGGCGACTCGCTCTCCGCGATCGCGGCGAACGAGCGCGTACGGGGCGGCTGGCAGCACCTGTACGCAACAAACCGCAAGGTCGTGGGGGACGACCCGGACCTCATCCTTCCCGGGCAGCGCCTGAGCCTTGACGCGGCCCGGGCATCGAGAACGGATGCCAAGGCGGGCTCGACCGCGACGAAGCCGACGACGAAGCCGAAGCCGAAGCCGAAGGCGACGGCCGCGCCGCACGAAAAGGCAAAGCCGCAGCAGCGGACGGCCGAGCCGAAACAGCAAGCGGCCACGTCCGCACACCCAACGGCGAAGCCCCAGCACGAAGCAGCGAAGCCCCAGCACCCAACGGCGAAGCCCCAGTACCGGATCGCGAAGCCGAAGACCCACCCGAAGAAGACCGAGAGCCACAAGCAGGAGCGGGCGGAGAAGCACGCCGGTCTCGTCGCGCCGGTCGCGGCGGGTACCGGTACCCCGTACCACCAGGCAGGTTCCTGGGCCAGCGGCTACCACACCGGTGTGGACTTCCCCGTTCCGACCGGCACGTCGGTGAAGGCGGTCGACTCCGGCACGGTCGTCTCGGCGGGCTGGGGCGGCGCGTACGGATACCAGATCGTCATCCGGCACAGCGACGGGAAGTACAGCCAGTACGCGCACCTGTCCGCGCTTCACGTGCGCGAGGGCCGGCACGTCTCCGCGGGCCAGCGGATTGCCCGCTCGGGTTCTACCGGGAACGTCACGGGTCCGCACCTGCACTTCGAGATCCGCACCGGCCCCGGCTACGGCTCCGACATCGATCCGCTGGCCTACCTCAGAGCGGGCGGCGTCAGCGTCTGAACGGCCTTCGGCGGTCCGGCGGCTTCATCGGCAGCGCCGGACCCCGTGGACGGCATGTCGTCCCGCCGTGCGGCGGGACGGGTGTGCGACGGCAGCCCGGGCCCGAACTCCATCTGCCTGAGCCGGCGCTTCAACGGCCTGAGCGGAGGCAGTGCAGGGGCTACCGAGAAGGCCTCCGCGACGGCTTCGTCGGCCGCGGCGGGCCTCACGGGCATCGTCGCCGCCGGTACGGCAGTGGCGGGCTCGCAAAGAGCGACAACCGTCCGCGTCCCGACCGGCCGGGACAGACCGGCCGCCGGCTCCGCGATGCCGTCGGCGCCCTGCTTCCCGTCCCGGCCCGTCGTGTCCGTCCCGACCGTCCCGTCCCCCGCAATGACCGGGTGTTCGCTTTCCGTACTCCGTCCGGCGAGGTGCTCCGCACCCAGCCGCTCCGTCGTGAGCAGGATCAGCCCGCCCGCGGCGACTATCCCGCACGCCAGCGCGAGCACGGTGCCCGCCGTACCGTGCCGGAAGTCCTCGTCGAACATGGTGATGCCGACGGCCGCGGCTATCACCGGGTTCACCACGGTCACCGTGGCCAGCGGCGCGGTCAGCCCGGCACCCCGGTACGCGATCTGGGACAGCAGCAGCCCGGTGGCCGCGAACGCGGCGATCGCCAGCAGCGCCGGCATCCCGGCCCCCGCGTCACCGGCCGTCCACCGCACCGCCACCGTCTTCGTGAACACCGAGGCGATACCGAAAGCCACACCCGCAGCCCCTGCCACGATCATGCTCCGCACCACCGGCCTGTGCACACCCTTGGAGGCCAGGAAGAGCGCCGCGACCCCACCGAGGGTCACCCCGGCGAGCATCAGCTGATCCGGGCCGCTCAGCGACCGCGACTCGCCGTTCCCGGTGAGCGCGAGCAGGCCCGCCAGACCGACGGTTGCCATGATCGCGCCGCGCCATGCGGTGGCCCGTGCCCGGCGGCGTACGAGGAGCGCCGACATCGGCAGGGCGAAGACGATGGTCAACGCACCGAGCGGCTGGACGAGACTTAGCGGACCGTATGCCAGCGCTACGACATGCAGCACCGCGCCCGCCCCGTTCAGCGCCACGGCGGCCCACCAGACGCGGTTGCGCAAGGGTGCGAGCGAACGGCCGTCGCCGGCCGCGGCCACGCGCTCCTGGACGATCGCCCCGGCCGCGTAGGCGACCGCGGAGACCAGTGACAGAAGCACGGACAGCGCAAGGGAACTCATGTACACCACGATCTCCCTCAGAGGCATCCGTGTCGTCGTCCTTGAGGGGGCGATCCGTCGTACTGCCTTGGTAGTACGGGAGTGGTCCCGGGGTCCTCCTACCGACGGTAGTCCTCCCTCTTGAGGACTCCGAGTGGATCAACCGGAGGGGATACGGTGAACGCCGGGTCACGCGGCTCGCGGCACTCCGGATGCCTGCGATCCGCGGAGGTGGGTCACCGGTCGCGGCGACCGCGGAACCGAGAGGGAGCAACGTGATGGACGAGCCCGCAGGGCCCTTTGTGGGTGGGTTCTTCGCCCTGCGCACCACCGCACCGCCCGAGGGTGCGTATCGCCCGCTGGCCCTGCTGTACGCGGGGGAGTCCGCACCGCTCACGGCCCGCATCGACACGGTCGCCGACCGGCTCCGTACCTCCGAGCGCAGAGTCGCAGCCTCCGTCGCGCACCTGGGGCTGGCCGCGCGCCTCTGGTCGGTCGCGCTCGGTCCGGCGGCCCTGACGGGGCACTTGCCCGGTCTCTCGCCCGATGCCCTGCACTGGGACCCGGGGCACACCGCCCCGGAGGATCTGTGGCTGAGCACCTCCGACACGCTGCCCGCCACCGCCGACCGGATCCGGGAGGCCGTCCAGTTCGGCCACCTCGTGCCCCTCGCCGAGGCGATCCACCGGGACGGCCCCCTGTCGAACCGGCTGTTGTGGGGCAACGCGGGGTCGGCGCTGGCTGGAGCCCTGCGCGAACTGGTCGCCTGGGCGCGAAGCCACGGCCGGCCCGACGTGTCCGCACGGGCCCGCGCACTGGTCGCCGAACTGTTCGACCACCCGGATCTGCGGAACACCGGAGCCCCGCACGACACGGCGTTCCGGCGCCGCAGTTGCTGCCTGTACTACCGCTGCCCGGCCGGTGGCCTGTGCGGTGACTGCGTCTTCGAGAGCGTCTGACACACGGACGCGCCGGAGCCGGGCGCGGGGCCGGGTCACCCGCCGGGCACCACCTCGACGGAACCGATGTACTCCTGGGTCTCCTCGTCCGGGAGCCGGACGGCCTGGGCCCAGAAGTAGATCACCAGGCTGAACGCCGCGATGAGTGCGATGTCCCACCACAGCGGCAGGGCATCCGTTGCGCCGCACGACGCCTTGGACGCCGGGCCCGTGCTGCAGAATCCGCCTTGCCAGGAGATCAGCCCCATGCCCACGAGGTACACCGGCAGCCACTGCGCGGACCACCAGTCCATGTGCGGCACCCTGGGATTGAGCTTGAGCAGCGCGGAGCCGCCCAGCAGCAGATAGCCGAGCACGATGGCCACGCCGAGCCGCCACAGGGTGTCCCAGCCCGCCCAGTAGATGATCAGGTTCGAGACGATGAAGGCCACGGGCGCCCAGAACGTCCCGCCGGGCAACCGGTACGGACGAGGCCGGTCCGGGTCCTGCTTGCGCAGGCACCCGAAGGCGAGCGGCGCCCCCGCGTACATCAGCACACTCGCGGACGTGACGAAGCCGACCAGCTTCTGCCACGTGGGGAACGGCAGGAACACGATGAGCCCGACCACGAACGCGAAGAGCAGGCTGAACCACGGGACGCCGCGTCTGGTGGTGCGCTCGAAGACCGCCGGGACGTAGCCGTTGCGGGACAGGCCGTAGGAGACCCGAGAGGTGGCGGTCGTGTAGACCAGGCCCGTACCGGACGGTGACACGACCGCGTCGATGTACAGCAGCGTGGCGAGCCAGCCGAGTCCGACGGAGGTGGCGAGCCCGGCGAACGGGCCGGCCTTTCCGCTGAAGGAGAGGTCGGCCCAGCCGTGGGCGAACGCGCTGTGCGGCAGGGCGGCGATGAAGACCACCTGAAGTGCCACGTAGACCAGGGCACCGATGAGGATGGAGCCGATGACCGCCCGCGGGATGTCCCTGGCCGGATTGCGACTCTCGCCCGCCAATTGGTCGGCCTGCTCGAAGCCGAGCAGCGCGAAGATGATGCCGCTGGTGCTGATGGCGGAGAGTACGCCCTTGGCGCCGAAGGGGGCGAAGCCCTGGTAGCCGAAGTTGCTGCCGTGAAAGGTGGTGGTGGCCAGCACGATGATGGTGAAGACGGGGACGGCCACCTTCCACCACGTCGCCACGCTGTTGGTGTGGGCGAGCCATTTGATGCCGAAGAAATTGACGACGACGAAGAACGCCATGAACGCGACGGCCAGCCCGTACCCCGCGGGTGTCAGGTGATTCTTGCCGGTCTGCACCCAGGGGGCGTGGACGCTGAGATAGTTCAGCGACGCCATGACCTCGATCGGCGCCACGGTGACGGCCTGCAGCCACGAGAACCATCCGAAGGACGCGCCGGCGGCACTGCCGAAGGCATAGTGCGGAAAGCGGGCGGTGCCGCCCGCGACCGGGTACATGGCCCCCAGTTCGGCATGCACGAACGCCAGCACGATGATGGCGAGCGCCCCGATGCCCCAGGAGATGAGCGCCGCCGTGCCGGCCGCCTGAGCGGCGAACAGCGCGCCGAACAGCCAGCCGGACCCGATGATGGACCCCTCCGAGGCCCAGATGAGACCGATCAGCCCGATTTCCCGCCTGAGGCCCGGATTCGTGGGTGCGACCGGCTTGGACATCTGCATGCTGGATGCACCCCTTGTTCCGGTGGGGGATGAGGCGTGAGGTGTCTGTCCGTATCCACGGGACCCCAAATCCACGGGACCCCAACTAGATGCCCCGATCCGTGTGCATCGTTCCCGGAGCGCGGGGAAGTTGCGCCAGTCGGGTCGCGCGTGAAGCCGTCGCCCGATCGAGGTCCGGGTGGCCGGCCGTGGTCGTGGGGCGGGCGGCGTCCCGCCCGCCCCACAGGTCAGGTACTCAAGCCGAACTCGGCCCGGATGCGCTTGCCCACCGGTACGCGCTCGGCGGTCAGCCGGTCGCACAGCGCCACCACGATCTCCATGCCATGGCCTCCGGGGCGCGCCGGGTCGGGTGAGTAGAACAGCGGGAGAGCCGTGCTGCTGTCGTACACCGTGACGCTGACGCGCTCCGCGGTGCCCTCCAGTTCCAGCAGGTACGGGCCCTGGCTGTAGCGGTCCGCGTTGGTGACCAGTTCGCTCACGGCCAGCATCAGATCGCTGCGGGTGTGCTCGCCGAACACCGCGAGCCACTCGGCGGCCAGCCGGACCAGAAAGCGGTCGGCCAGGTCCCGGGCCTGCGCGATGCAGCCGGGTTCGCCGTCGAACACCTCGGCGCTGTGCAGAACCTCCGTGGACCGGTCCGGGCAGGGGTGGCCGGGCGGTCGCGAGGTGACCTGTTCGTTCATGTGCTCCAGCCAGGGCGACGCAGGGGTGTTCGATGACAGCTTCTCGACGTTCGCCTACCCGCGACGAGCGGTCCCACTCCGGGGAAAACCCGGCAGATCTCAGCCATGTCCGAGCCCTTCGACGGTGGCGTCCGGGCCGGGCGGCCGTACCGCGGTGTGCGCGGGTGCGGCGGGGGCGACCGGCAGCGTGAAACGGATGCAGGTGCCCTCGGTGGTCTCCGGATCCAGCCAGATCCGGCCCCCGTGGAACTCCACGATCTTCCGGCACAGGGCCAGACCGATGCCCGTTCCCTCGTACTCCTCCCGGCCGTGCAGACGCTGGAAGATGACGAAGACGTTCTGCGCGGACTCCGGCGCGATGCCGATGCCGTTGTCCGCCACCCGGAAGTGCCAGTCGTCGCCCTCCCGCACACGGCCCACCGTGATCCGGCACGGTACGTCGGGGCGGCGGAACTTCACCGCGTTGCCGATCAGGTTCTGCCAGACCATGGACAGTGCCGTGGCGTCCCCGGTCAGCGACGGCAGCGGGTCCTCCCGTACGACCGTGGCACCGGACTCCTCGACGACCAGCGCGAGGTTGGCCAGGGCGCGGTCCAGGGACCGGTCCAGGTCGACCGGCTTCCACCGGTCGTGCACCCGTCCCATGCGGGAGAAGGTGAGCAGGTCGTTGATCAGCACCTGCATCCGCCCGGCGCCGTCGACCGCGTAGTCGATGTACTGCCGCGCCCGGTCGTCGAGCTCCGCGCCGTACCGTTTCTCCAGCAGACCGCAGAACGAGGCGACCTTGCGCAGCGGCTCCTGCAGATCGTGCGAGGCGACGTACGCGAACTGCTCCAGCTCGGCATTGGACCGGCGCAGCTCCCGCGTCTGTTCCGCCAGCAGCGTCTCGCGTTCCCGGGACTCGGCGAGTTCCTCGACGATGCGGCGGCGCATGTCCTCCACGGCCGCCGCCACCGCCCGCACATCGGACGGCCCGTCGACCCCGATCCGCTTGCGGAACGCCCCCGAGCTGACCGTCTCGGAGGCGGCGGTCAGTCGGCCCAGCGGCCGGCCGACCATCCGGTGCAGCAGCAGACTCAGCGAGCCCACGGCGAGGAGAAAGCCGACGACCAGCGAGATGAACACCTGGTCACGGGTGGTGCGGGCGTTGCTCAGATCGGTGCGGGCCCGGTCGCGAGCCACGTCGAGATGTGCCTGCTGAGCCGTGTACAGGCGGCGCAGGGTGGCGAATTCGTCCGTGCTCCGCCGGATCGGGGCGGAGGTCTCGGACGCCGGGCCGCCCCGGCGGACGGCGGCGACGAGCGGCTCGGCATGCCCGCTGCGCCACTCCCGGGAGGCCGCGGCGATCCGGTCGAGATCGCCGGCGAAGGGCTGTTCGTCCCCGACGAGGGCGCGTACGCGGGCCATCCGCAGCTTCTCGTCCCGCATCCCCGCCTCGTACGGCCGAAGGAAGGCCGGGTCGCCGGTGAGCGCGAATCCGCGGACCCCGGTCTCCTGCTCCAGCAGCGCGTTCTGCAACTGGAACGACGAGGAGCGGGCGGGCTGGATGCGGTCCACCAGCTCGGTCGTGCGGTCGGATATCCGGGACAGCACGAGGCCCCCGACGGTCAGGCCCGCGCAGACGACGAGCACGAAGACGGCGAGGATCAGATGGACCCAGTTCTGGACGGACAGTCGTGAAGTCAGGCCGCGCCCGGGCGTCGGCGATGCGTCCCGGTCGTTCATCGCGGCGTCTCCCGACCCCAGCCCAGATGGAGCACGGCCACGTCGTCGGCGAGTCCGCCGTACGGGGACGCCGCCTCGGCGGCCTCGTCGACCAGGGTGTCCACGAACGCGCGGGCCGACAGGGCCCCGCGACTGCGGGCCAGGGCGAGCAGCCCGTCCTCGCCGAGCCGGGAGCCCGGCCCCGTACGCCCTTCGAAGAGGCCGTCCGTGAAGAGGACGATCCGGCCGTCATCGGGCAGGGACAGCTCCGAGACGCTCCACCGTCCCGTCCCCGGCAGCAGCCCCAGGGCCATCCCGGGCTCGGGCTCGACCCAGCTCACCCGGTCACCGCTGCGCAGCAACAGCCCGGGGTGACCGGCCCGCACCACCTGTACCCGGCGCCGGTCCGGGGAGAAGGAGAGTGAGGTGACGGTGGCGAAGACATGCGGGTCGGAGCGTTCGGCGACCAGGATCTCCTCCAGCAGCCGGACCTGTTCGAGCCGGCCGGTCGCGCACAGCACCGCAGTGCGCCAGGCGACCCGCAGGCAGACACCCAGCGCCGCTTCCGCAGCCCCGTGCCCCGACACATCGCCGATCACCGCGTGCACCGTGCCGTCGGAGGTCTGCACCACGTCGTAGAAATCACCGCTGAGCAGGGCGTGCGCCCGGCCCGGCGCGTACCGTGCCACCGCTTCGAAGGAGTCGTCGTGCAGCAGGGGCACGGGCAGCAGCCCGCGTTCGAGGCGGGCGTTCTCCCGCGCCATCAGCCGGTTGGCGCGCAGCGCCGCCGCGGCCTGCTCGACCTGCTTGCGCTGGAGGGCGTAACGGACCGAGCGGCCCAGCGCCTCCGGATCGAGCCGTCCCTTGACGAGATAGTCCTGGGCGCCGGTCGCCACGGCCGACAGGCCGGTATCTGCCTCGGCCCTGCCGGTCAGCACGACGATGGCCGCATCGGGCGCCGACTCGACGATCCGGGTCACGGCGTCCAGGCCGTGCACATCGGGCAGATGCAGATCGAGCAGTACGCAGCACGGGGTGTGGCAGCCGGCCAGGAACCGGCGCGCCTCCGCGAGCGTCCTGCACCAGGTCAGCGCGGAATCCAGCTCACTGTCCGCGAGCATCTCCTCGACGAGGAGGGCGTCACCGGCGTCGTCCTCGACCAGCAGGATCACGGCGTCGACCTTCCACACCGAACCGTGGCCGCTTTCGCTTGCGGACTCGTTGCCGGCCGTGGCGGGACCGTTCTGTACCGGGACGGCGTCCGGGCGCACAGAAGCGCCGACGGGAGAGCTGCCCGCCGGGAGTTCGGCCACTGTCCACCCCCTTGTACGGACGGCACGGCTCGACCCCGGCCGTACTGCAAGGAAGCATATGTGACCGAACCGTGGAGGAGCCGTCGGGTCGGAGCGCTTCCGTGCCACGCGCGTCGTGCGCGAGACATCACACGAACGGAGCAGCATCCCGTGCATGGCAGACTTGACCGGGGCGTTCGGCCCGGCAGGAACAGGTACGGCGGTCGGCGCCACGAGGGACAAGCGGCAGAGGAACGGCAATGACGTTGACAGAGGACAGCCCGGAGCTCGCTTCCGGTACTGAGGAGTTCGGTCCCGGTATCGACCCGGAGCGGCTGGCCGTCTGCCTGAGCGTGCTCGACGAACTCGACACCATTGAGATCGACCACCCCGACGCCATCGCCGTGCGCCGTGCCACGGCCGGGATCTACCGGACCGTGAAGCAGCGCCGCCGTCAGGAGCGCCGCGCCGCCAAGACCGCGCACGACAAGGCCGTCACCGAGGCCACCGCGACCGGTTCGGCCGACCGCATCGACGACGAGACCCAGGGGGTCCTGCCGTCGTCCTCGGCCCGTGCCGAGATCGCGGGCGTCCTCCAGCGCCCCCGCTCCTGCTACATCTGCAAGACCCGGTACGTCGAGGTCGACGCGTTCTACCACCAGCTCTGCCCGCAGTGCGCCAAGGAGAACCGCTCGCGCCGCGACGCCCGGACCGATCTCACCGGCCGGCGCGCGCTCCTCACCGGCGGCCGCGCGAAGATCGGCATGTACATCGCGCTGCGGCTGCTGCGCGACGGTGCGCACACCACCATCACCACTCGCTTCCCCAACGACGCGATCCGCCGCTTCAAGGCGATGCCGGACAGCGACGAGTGGATCCACCGGCTGAAGATCGTCGGCATCGATCTGCGTGACCCCGCGCAGGTCGTCGCGCTCGCCGACTCGGTCGCGGCCGAGGGCCCGCTGGACATCCTGATCAACAACGCGGCGCAGACCGTGCGCCGGTCCGCGAACGCGTACAGCGAACTGGTCAACGCCGAGGCCGCCCCGCTTCCGGCGGGTGAGCTGCCCGCCGCCGAGGTCATCGGCACCTTCGGCAGCGGCACCGTCGACCGCGTCGCCGCTCTCCCGGCCGCCCGCAGGGAAGGCCTGAGCGCGCAGGACGTCACCGAGCTCGCCCTGGTCACCGGGTCCGCCTCGCTGGAGCGGATCGCCGCCGGAACGGCGATCGACGCGGGCGGTCTCGTGCCCGACCTGCATGACACCAACAGCTGGATCCAGACGGTCGAGGAGGTCGAACCGATCGAGCTGCTGGAGGTCCAGCTCTGCAACTCCACAGCGCCGTTCATCCTGATCAGCCGGCTCCGTCCGGCGATGGCCGCGACCGCCGCCAAGCGCTCCTACGTGGTCAACGTGTCCGCCATGGAAGGGGTGTTCAGCCGCGGCTACAAGGGCGCGGGCCACCCGCACACCAACATGGCGAAGGCCGCGCTGAACATGCTCACCCGCACCAGCGCCCAGGAGATGTTCGAGAAGGACGGCATTCTGATGACGGCCGTCGACACCGGCTGGATCACCGACGAGCGGCCGCACCCCGACAAGATCCGCCTCGCCGAGGAGGGCTTCCACGCCCCGCTCGACCTGGTCGACGGCGCCGCCCGTGTCTACGACCCGATCGTGCGTGGCGAGGAGGGCGAGGACCTGTACGGCTGCTTCCTCAAGGACTACGCGCCCGCCAACTGGTAGCCGACCGGTCGCCCCGTGGGGGCGATGCCATCGGTAGCGCTGTCGCGTGCGGCGCCGTGGGCCCGGCCGGGACATCGCTCCTGGCCGGGTCTTTTCCGTGCGAGGTGGCCGAAAGTGACCCATGACACAGGTTCCATCGAGCGGGAACGCGCTCATTTGGTTAATCTGATCCGAACGGACGTCACCGGGGAGTCCACGAACCCTCCTCGGCCGTCCTGGGACAGGCTTGTCAACCGAGTCGCCGTCCCGCCCCGTATCCGGCGCCACCGCGACCGAACTGTTCCTGCCCTTGCCCTCGCGGGTGGTCGACGCCCGGTTATGAGACCGGGCCGTCGGTGACGCCCGGGGTTACGCGACACAAAGGAGTGCGCGGTGACGACACCAGAACTGACGAAGAACGAGAAGCGACCGGCCGAACGCCACGGAGAGCGGGCCCGCGGTCCAGAGAAACTCCGGAACATCGAAGTCTGGGCCAGGTCCGCACCGATCCGGCTGGCCGGCTACGAGGACGACCTCGCCGAGCCGCACATCCTGCCCGGCATCGACTGAGCGCTTCCCGCCTGCACACCCGAACTCCGGCCCACCCCTCAACGGGTAGGCCGGAGTTCGGCCGTTGCGGGGCGTTCGCCGGTCAGAACACCGCCTTCGCCACCGCGGCCCCGGCGAACGAGAGCCCGACCCCCGCGCCGACGCCGAGCAGCAGATAGCCGGCAGCGGTGGCCAGGCGGCGGGCCGATGTGAGGGTCAGCAGCTCGTACGAGAACGTCGACCAGGTCGACAGGGCGCCGCAGAATCCGGTGGCGAGCAGGAGTTGGAGGCGGGGGCCGATGTCTCCGCCGGTCGCCGCCTCGGAGAGGAATCCGAGGAGCAGGGACGCACCGGCGTTCGCCGCGAAGGTGCCCCACGGGAATACGGTGTGGAGGCGGAACTTGGCGTCCACTCCGAGCAGATACCGCAGGGGCGCGCCGACCAGCCCACCCGCGAGCACCAGTAGCCAGTCGAGCATCACGCGCCGTCCTGGGCCCGGTGATCGCGCCCGAACGCGAGGTGCGTGAGGAAGGCCCCCGTCGTCACCGCGGCCAGCGTCACCACGACGGTCAGGAGCAGATAGCCGACCGCATAGCCCGGCCGGTCGTGCTCGAACAGCTGCCGCACTTTGTCCGTGTAGTACGAGAAGGAGGTGAACCCGCCGAGCAGGCCGGTGCCCAGGAGCGGGCTGATCAGCCGGGGCGCGCCCGGGAAGCGCAGCTTCACGGTGACCATCAGGACCACTCATCAGGAAGCAGCCCACCGCGTTGACCAGCAGAATCGTCCAGGGGAACGCGGTGGGGCCGATCGGCCAGAGGAGTTCGGCACCATGGCGGGCCGCGTCTCCCGCGGCGCCGCCGATCGCGACGACGGCTACGACGGTGAGCTGCACCCCGGGGTGGTGATCGGGGTGCGTGAAGCGGTGCAACCGCATCTTCGGGGGCATCCGGCGACCGTAACGAGCGGCGGCGGACGCCGGGCACACAGCGCACTGGTCCACCCCGGGTGAAACCCGCATGGGTCAGTGGAACGCCCCACAACGAGAAGAGGCATGCCCTATGTGTCTGTATGGCAGAGAGCAACATTCCGGTCTCTCTGCGGAGTCATGGGAGCGGCCTTCCGCCGATCGTTGGAGTCCGCCGTGCCCTTCGCCGAGCCGGGTGTCGTCCGGAGACTCGAAAGCCGGCAGCCGATGGCCTACCTCGTGGCCTCGGTGCGCGGAGTCGGGCAGGTCGACCTCCAACCCGGGATCTGGACAGGCGCGTTCATCCTCGCCGGGCTGTGGGTGGCGGGCTGGCGGATCGGCCTCTTCGCCACCCTCGGCACGCTGATCTCCACGGCGACCGCCTATGCCCTGGGCGTCGACCGGTCGGGCATCGCCCTCGGACTCCAGGGCTACAGTGGCTGCCTCACCGGCATCGCCCTGGTCACCTCGCTGGGCCACCACGCCGCCACCTATGTGCTCGCCGTCGTCGGCGCGATCATGTGCACCCTGCTGATGGCGACGCTGACCACGCTGCTCGCCCCCTACCGGCTGACCGCGCTCACCGCGCCGTTCTGCCTCGTCTCCGGCGTCATGGTGGTCGGTGCGTCGTCCTTCGACCGGATCTGGCACGGCGCCCCGAAGACGGTCGCCAGCACCACCCGCGGCGACACCGGCATCTCCTGGGACGACCTGTGGCACGCCTTCTTCACCAACGTGTCGCAGATCTTCCTGGTCGGTGAGTGGTACGTCGGGCTCATCATGCTCGTCGGGCTGGCCTTCGCCGGAGTGCGCGTGGTGCTGTTCGCGGCGGCGGGCAGCATCGTGGGCATCGTCGCGGCCTGGGCGCTCGGCGCCCCCACGGCCCTGATCGCCGGGGGCATCTACGGATACAACGCCGTTCTCGTCGCCATCGCCGTCGGCGCGGTCTTCCTGACCGGAACGGTGTGGAACGGCGCGTACGCGCTCTTCGGCTGCGCGGCCACCACCGGCCTGACGGCCTCGCTGACCTCGTTCTTCAAACCGTTCGGCGGCCACACCTTCACCTGGCCGTTCATCCTCACGACCTGGGTGCTCATGGCGGCCGTCCCGCTGCTGCCACGGCTCCGCCGCAGCGACTGACCCCTGCCCGCTCACAATATCGCCCCATTCTCCCGTACACCCCGAGGAAGGTACCGACGATGAACCTCGCCCCTCGCGAGATCGACAAGCTACTCGTGTACGTAGTGGCCGACCTGGCCCGTAAGCGCCAGGGCCGCGGTCTCAAGCTCAACTACAGCGAGTCCGTGGCTCTGATCACCGAGGCGATCCTGGAGGCCGCCCGGGACGGCAGGAGTGTCGCCGACTGCATGGAACTCGGCCGCCAGATCGTCAGCGAGGACGACACCATGCCGGGGGTACGGGACATGCTCGGGCTGCTCCAGGTCGAGGCATCCTTCGTGGACGGCACCAAGCTGGTGTCCTGCCACGACCCCATCGGCGGCTGAGCACCGTGTCCGACCACTGCCGGGTGATCGCCGTGTGCGGCCACGAAGCAGCGCACGGGAAAGCGCTGCACGGCCTGGTGGACCCCGCGGTGATCGTCGTGCCGAGCGGGCGTGAGCTCTACCGGAGCATCGCCGGGCTGACGCGCGGCGGCGAACAGGGCTGCGTCGTCCCGCTGACGCTGGGCCGTGACCCGGAACTCGTCGCGGACACCGCCCGTACGCTGCGCGCGCTGCCCGCCGCCGAACGCTCCGGGACCGTACTCGCCGAGCCCTTCGGCACCTCCCAGCACCTCATCGGCTGGCTGCGGGCGGCGGCCGGCCGCGTCCCCGCCACATCGGCGCTGCTCGTCACCGCCCCGGCCGGCGACCCCTTCGACGACGCCGAGCTGTACCGGGTCGCGAGCCTGGTCCGCCGTTACGGCAGCCACCCGCTGGTCGAGGTCGCGTTCAGCGGCGGCGATCCCGACCCGGCCGAAGGGGTGCGGCGCTGCCGGCTGCTCGGCGCCTCCCGCGTGGTGCTGCTCCCGGCCGCCTTCGCGCTGCCGGAGGTACCCGACGTACCCGGCACGCACGTCGAACGCGCCGGTCCGCCGGTGCCGCCCGCCGCGCTGGCCCGGATCCTCGCCGAGCGCGTGGCCGCTGCCCGGCGGCGGTGGAACGAGCGTGGTGACGACGGCATCGCGACCGGGCTGACCGCCGCCGACGACCACGGCCACTCCCACACCCACCCGCCGGGCGAGGGCCACGGCCATGGGCACGGACATCTGCATACGCATCAGCACCCGCACGTCCATGGTGCGGGCCAAGTCATCAGGAGCACCGCATGACGTTCCGTCAGAAATATCTCTACGGCAAGGACCCGGTCGAGATCAACGCCGGTCGCCGCACGGTCGGGCTCACCGTCAGCAACACCGGCGACCGCGCGATCCAGGTCGGGTCGCACTACCACTTCTTCGAGGTGAACTCGGCACTGTCGTTCGACCGGCAGAAGGCGCTCGGCATGCACCTCAACATTCCCGCCGGCACCTCCGTACGCATCGAGCCCGGCGGATCGCGCGAGGTGGAGTTGTGCGCGTACGCCGGTACGGGCCGCCTCGTCGGTTTCAGCGGACTGCTCAACGGGAGCCTCGCCTCGCACCCCGCCAAGGTCGAGGCCGTGCGCAAGGCGATCGAGCAGGGCTTCCAGGGCGCCGCCTCCGGCGCACCGGCGAAGAGCGCCAAGGACACCAAGAGCGCCAAGGACACCAAGGATTCGGCCAAGACCGCCAAGGACTCGAAGGACTCCAAGGCGAAGAAGAAGGGTTCGCGCTGATGCCCATCCTGCCGCGCAAGCAGTACACCGACATGTTCGGCCCGACGGTCGGCGACCGCTTCCACCTCGCCGACACCAACCTCGTCGTCGAGGTCGAGAAGGACTTCAGCGAGGGTCAGTACGGGGACGAGGTCCTCTACGGCGGCGGCAAGACCATGCGTGACGGCATGGCCTCCGACCCGCAGGCCACCAGCGGCCAGGGCGCACTCGACACCGTCATCACCAACGTCGTGGTCATCGACGCCATCGTCGGCGTCGTCAAGTGCGACATCGGCATCAAGGACGGTTTCATCGCGGGGATCGGCAAGTCCGGCAATCCGCAGACCCAGAACAACGTCCACCCCGACCTGGTCATCGGGCCCGGCACGGAGGCCATCGCCGGTGAGCACCTCATCGCGACCGCGGGCGCCATCGACAGCCACGTCCACCTGATCGCCCCGCAACAGGCCGAGCAGGCACTCACCAACGGCATCACCACTCTCATCGGCGGCGGCACCGGTCCCTCCGACGGCACGAACGGCACCACGTGTACGCCCGGCCCGTACAACATCGCCCGGTTCCTCCAGGCGGCCGAGACCTTCCCGGTCAACCTCGGCATCATGGGCAAGGGGAACGGCAGTCTGCCGGATGCGCTCAGCGAGCAGATCGAAGCCGGGGCCTGTGCCCTGAAGGTCCACGAGGACTGGGGCGCCACCCCCGCCGTGATCGACAACGCGCTGAGCGTCGCGGACCGGTACGACGTCCAGGTGACCATCCACACCGACAGCCTCAACGAGAGCGGCTTCTTCGAGGACACCCGCTCCGCGTTCGACGGCCGCACCATCCACACCTTCCACAGCGAGGGTGCCGGCGGCGGCCACGCCCCGGACATCCTGCGGGTCGCGGGCGAGCCGAACGTGCTGCCGTCCTCCACCAACCCGACGCTGCCGTACACCAAGAACTCGGTGGACGAACTGCTCGACATGGTCATGGTCTGTCACCACCTCAGCCACGACATCCCCGAGGACGTCTCCTTCGCCGACAGCCGCGTCCGCGCCGAGACGATCGCCGCCGAGTCGGTCCTGCACGACCTCGGCGTGATCAGCATGGTCTCCTCCGACTCGCAGGCCATGGGCCGGGTCGGCGAGTCCGTCCTGCGGACCTTCCAAATTGCCCACCACTGCAAGGACAAGCTGGGCACGATGGAGGGCGACTCCGCCCGCAACGACAACCAGCGGGTGCTGCGCTACCTGGCGAAGGTGACCATCAACCCGGCCATCGCCACCGGCATTTCCGACCACGTGGGCTCGATCGAGAAGGGCAAGCTCGCCGACATCGTGCTCTGGCCCATCCACTCCTTCGGCGCCAAGCCGAAGATGGTGATCAAGGGCGGCATCATCTCCTGGGCACAGATGGGCGACCCCAACGCCTCCCTGCCGACCCCGCAGCCGGTGATCTACCGCCCGATGTTCGGGCAGTACGGCAAGGCCCTGCAGGCGACGCACGCCACCTTCATGTCCCAGGCCGGTATCGCCGCCGGGGTTCCGGCCGAACTGGGCCTGGAGCGCAAGATCCTGCCGGTCAGCCGGACCCGGACCATCGGCAAACACAACATGATCCGCAACAACGCGTTGCCGGACATCAAGGTCGACCCGGAGACGTTCAAGGTCACGCTCGACGGCAAGGTCGCCACCATCGACCCGGCCGAGAAACTGCCCCTCAACCACCTGTACTTCCTGGTCTAGCGCCGATGTACCGAGACGAGAACGACAACCTGGGGGACCGCCCGGCCCCGGCGGCAGCACAAGCCGCCGGGGCGGGGGCCGGGACATGCGAGCCCGCGCTCGGGCCGCTGCTGGTCAGCCTCCAGCTGACCGACTCGGCCTTCCCCAGCGGCTTCTACACGCTGTCGCACAGCCTCGAAGGCTTCGCCCAGGCCGGCGCGATCGGCCCCGACAGCCTGCCACTGCTGCTCGAAGACCTGCTGCTGCACGGCGTCGGTCCGGCCGACGCCACCGCGCTCGCGCTCGCCCACCGGGCGACACGGGCGGGCGAACCGGAGACCGTCGTCGCCATCGACGAGCACCTGTTCGCCACGAAGCTGGGCCGGGAGATGCGCCGGGCCGCCACCCGTACCGGACGGCAACTCCTCGACCTGGCCCGGGAGGTCTTCGACCGCCCGGAGATCGGTGACTACTTCGAGCGCGTCGTACGCAGGGAGGCGCCCGGCACCCAGGCGGTCGCCGCGGGGGTCATCCACGCGGCGGCCGGTGTGCCGGTCCGTCAGGCCGTCGGCTCGGACCTGTTCGCGTTCTGCGCGAGCTTCGCGGGCGCGGCCCTCCGCCTGCGGCTGACCGACCACCGCGGGGCGCAGACCCTGCTGCGGGGCGCCGCACCCGTCATCGAGGAGGCCGTCGAGGACGCGCTGCGACGCGAACTCGACGACGTCGGAGCGACCGTCTTCGCCTCGGACGTCATGTCGGGCCGTCATGAACGCGCCGAGGCCCGGCTCTTCGCCAGCTGATCCACCCCCCCTCACGAATCAGGAAGCACCATGGACGACAAGGTACTGCGGGTCGGCATCGGCGGACCGGTCGGATCCGGCAAGACCGCGCTCATCGAAGCGCTGGTACCGGTACTGATCGAGCGCGGTCACCGCCCCTGCGTCATCACCAACGACATCTACACGCAGGAGGACGCCCAGCACGTCCGCCGCACCCTCGACGGGGTCCTCGAACCGGAGCGCGTCGTCGGCGTCGAGACGGGTGCCTGCCCGCACACGGCCGTACGGGACGACCCCACGATGAACCTGGCGGCGGGTGCCGAAATGCTGGAGCGCTTCCCCGACACCGACACGCTGCTCTACGAGTCCGGCGGCGACAACCTCACCCTCACCTTCAGCCCGGCCCTCGTCGATCTCTTCCTCTTCGTCCTGGACACCGCCGAGGGCGAGAAGATGCCCCGTAAACGAGGCCCGGGCATCACCGACTCCGATCTGCTCGTCATCAACAAGATCGATATCGCGAAGTACGTACGCACCGACATCGGCGTCATGGAGTCCGACGCCCACCGGGTCCGCGACAACCGCCCCGTCGTCCTCACCGACTGCCTCACCGGCGTCGGCATCGAGGACATCGCGGTCTATCTCGAATCGCGGCGCAGGGTGCTGATCTGACATGCCGCTCACCCCGCCCCGGCCCGCACCCGACCGGCTCGCGCCCGCGTACTACAGCGCGGTGCGTGTCCCGCCGGAGGTGGCGGCCCTGGCGTCCGTACCCGATACGCTCGCCGCCGGTTCCCCGGCCAAGGTCGGCATCCTCGATCTGGCCTTCGGGGTACGCGGCGGGCGCACCGAACTCGTCGAGCGCTACCAGAAGACGCCGTTGCAGATCATGAGGCCGCTGTGGATCGACCCCGCCATGCCCGGAATGAGTTACGTCTACCTGATGGCGACCGGCGGCGGGATCGCCCAGGCCGACCGCTACCGGATGGACTTCCGCTGCGGCCCCGGCACCGAGGTGCATCTGACCACCCAGGCGGCCACCAAGATCTTCCGGATGGAACACGACTACGCGAGCCAGCGCGTCCATCTGACGGCGCAGGCCGGCGCCTACGTCGAGTACCTGCCCGATCCGCTGATCCCGTTCAAGGACGCGCGGTTCTACCAGCGCACCGAGGTCACCGTCGCGAGCGGCGCCACCGTGGTCGTCGGTGACACCTTCGCCGCCGGGCGGCTCGCCCGGGGCGAGCGTCACGACTACCGGACCCTCGCCGCCGATCTGCGGATCGCCCGGCCCGACGGAACCCTCCTCGCCATCGACACCCTGCGCCTGAACCCCGGCGCGAGGGGGGCCCGGCACGGCGTCGTGGGGCCCGGCGTGTTCGCCGGGCACGACCACGTCGCCTCGCTCTTCGTCGTCACCGACCGCGCGCCCGCCGACGAGGTGGCCGACACCCTGCACGAGGCGCTGGCCGGGCTCGGCGTCCTGTACGGCGTCAGTGTGCTGCCCCGCGACTGCGGCGCCTGGGTCCGGCTCCTGGACGACAGTCCCGTCCGGGTCGCCGCCGCACACACCGCCGCCCGGCACGCCACCCACCTGCTGCTCACCGGCTGTCCGGCGCCCGACCTGCGCAAACCGTAGCCCCCGCCAGTCCCCTACACCCCTACGAGGTATCCGCCGATGAACACCGCTCCCGCGCCGATGCCACCCGCCTACGACTCCGGTGACACCGCCTGGCTGCTCGCCTCCACCGCCATGGTGCTGCTGATGACGCCTGGGCTGGCGTTCTTCTACGGCGGCATGGTGCGTACCAAGCACGTCCTGATGATGATCAAGATGAGCTTCGCCGCGCTCGCCTTCGGCACGCTCGTCTGGTGGGTGATCGGATACACCCTGGCGTTCGGCCCCGATGCCGGCGGTGTGGGACTCATCGGCAACCTCGACCACGTTTTCATGCACGACATCGGGCTGACCACGCTGTCCGGTCACATCCCCACGTACGTCTACAGCACGTTCCAGATGGGCTTCGCGATCATCACCGTGGCGTTGATCAGCGGTTCGATCGCGGACCGCGCCACGATGAAGGGCTGGCTCGTCTTCGTCGTGCTGTGGCTGCTGATCGTGTACGTCCCGCTGGCGCATTGGGTGTTCGACAAGGACGGCTGGATCGTGAAGCACCTCGGCGCGCTCGACTTCGCGGGCGGTCTGCCGGTGGAACTCAACTCCGGCGTCGCCGGACTCGCCGTCGCGCTCGTGCTGCGGGCGCCGCGTGATTTCGCCCGCCGCGAGGAACGGCCCAACAACATCCCGCTCGTCGTGATCGGTGTCGGACTGCTCTGGTTCGGCTGGTTCGGCTTCAACTCCGGTTCCGCGCTGACCGACCAGGGCACGGCGGCCGCCGCGTTCATCAACACCCAGCTCGGCGCGGCGGGCGCGATGATCACCTGGCCGCTGGTCGAGAAGTGGCGCACCGGCAGGGTCTCCACCATGGGTGTCGTCTCCTCGGCCGTCGCGGGCATGGTGGCCATCACCCCGGCCTGCGGTGAGATCAACACCCTCGGTGCCGTCATCACCGGCCTGGTCGTGGGCGCGGTCTGTGCCTACGCCATCACCCTCAAGTTCCGCTTCGACGTCGACGACACACTCGATGTGGTGGGCGTGCACGGCGTCGGCGGACTGGTCGGGCTGATCATGGTCGGCCTCTTCGCCACCGCTCGGATCAGCGGCAGGAAGGGGCTCTTCTACGGCGGCGGCTGGGGACTGCTGGGCAAGCAGCTCGTCGCGATCGTCTCCGTGATCGCGTTCTCCTTCATCCTCACCTGGCTCATCGCGAAGCTGGTCCAGCTGACCGTCGGGTTCCGTGCCGAGGACGAGTACGACAGCGTTCCCGGCTCGGAAGTGGAACGCGCCTACGACTTCCAGACCGCGGAGCGGCTCGGTGCCCTGATCTCCGGCAAGGCCGTGACCAGCGACGACGAACTCGTCAGACAGATCACCAAACTGCTGCGGGCCCGCGAGGAATCCAAATGAGTACCCGGTCCGGAGCCTCCGGCTGATCGTGCGGTCCCGGCCGTAACTCCGCCCAGTCATCGGATGGTTGAAGGAGAGAAGAACGGCAACTTCCTGCTCGACATCGAAGCCCGACGGCACCATCCCGGACATCATGCAGCGCAGGCTGCGCGAGACGGGGGAGTGGCTGCGGACCAAGGGGGAGGCGATCTACGACCCCACGTACGGGGCGTGGATGCCGCAGCTCGGCGAGGACCTGCGGTTCACCGTGCGGCCCGACAAGGCCTTCTGCGTCCACTCCCTGGCGCGGCCCGGCTCGACCCTCACCGTCGAGGCCCCCGTGCCGATCCGCAGCGGTGACCGGGTCACCCTGCTCGGCCACGACCGGCCGCTCGGCCGGCGCACCACGGGCGGCTCGCCGGTGATCGACGTACCGGCAGCGGCGCGCAGGACCGGCCAGCACGCCCGGGTGTTCAAGGTCGCCTGGTCGGGCGGAGCCAGGCCGGGCCGAGCGCGACGGGAGGCATGAAGTCGCGCACGTAGGTGCGGTGCCACCAGCGTCCGGTGGCCCGCAGTTCGCGCCAGGTCGTGAACCGGTAGCGGTACACCCTGGCGCGGACATGCGTGGGCGGGGCCTCGGGGAACGGGTTGTGACGCAGCAGCCGCAGCGTGTCCCGGTCGTTCTCCAGCAGTCGTTCCACGAACTGGCCGAACCAGGGGCCCGCGTACGCGGGGGAGAGCGCCGCGAACCACATCAGCCAGTCGAGCCGCAGATGGTACGGGGCGAACTGGCGCGGCAGCCGGCGCGGATCGCCCGGCTTGCCGCGGAAGCCGTACTCCCGCCAGACCGTGCCCTCGTGGAGCACCGGCTCGTCCGTGCCCTCGACCGCGACCTCCAGCCGGACCCGGCTGATGCTGCCGAACGCGCCGTAGGTGTTGACCAGGTGCAGCGGGTCGAACGAGCGGTTCATCACCTGGCGGCGGGAGACCAGATTGCGTGCCGGGCGGTAGCTGAGGGACACCACCAGCGCGGTGACGGCGATGACGACGATCTCGTACCAGAGGGGCGGCGCGGACTGTGCCGGCGGTTCGGTGAACAGGGACCAGTCGACGGCGGACAGCGCGAGGGTGATCGTCACCCAGTTCAGCCAGGCGAAGTTCCCCGACAGGACCAGCCACAGCTGGGTGACGATCATCAGCCCCGCGGCCGCGCTCGCCACCGGCTGCGGAGTGAACAGGAGCACCGGCACCAGGAGTTGCGTGACGTGGTTGGCCGCCACCTCGACCCGGTGGACGGGCTTCGGCAGCCGGTGGAAGAACCAGCTCAGCGGACCCGGCATCGGCTGGGTCTCGTGGTGGTAGTACAGACACGTCAGCTTGCGCCAGCACTCGTCGCCGCGGATCTTGATCATCCCGGCGCCGAACTCCACCCGGAACAGCACCCAGCGCAGCAGCCACAGCATCAGCACCGGCGGCGCCGTGTGCGCGTTGCCGAGGAACACGGCGAGGAAACCGGTCTCCAGCAGCAACGACTCCCAGCCGAAGCTGTACCAGGTCTGACCGACCTGGACGATCGAGAGATAGAGCGCCCAGGGCAGCGCCCAGAGCAGCATCGCCGCCCAGAGCGGAACGTGCGAGTCCACCCCCGCGAGCAGGGCGACGGCGAGCGCGCAGCCGGTCCAGGAGACGAACGCGAAGAACCGGTCGGAGTAGTGGAGCCGGAAGAGGCCGGGCGCGCTGTGCCAGTCCGTGCGCCGCAGGAAGTCGGGCACGGGCAGCATGCCGCGTTCACCGATCAGCGCCCGGAACTGGAGCACGGCGGTGAGGAAGGCGAAGAGATAGACGCCGGCGAGAGCCCGCTGGAAGATCAGCCGGCTGAGCCAGTACCCGTCTGCGGTGAACCAGTCCATCACTTCCAGTATCGGTCCGGTGGCCCGGCTCAGCCCTTCGGGCGGGGCCGGGTTCCGGTCAGACGGGCCCGTTTTGGCCTTCCGTGACGATGCGGCGCAGCGTGGTGCCGAGCCTGCGGGCGTACCAGTGCTGGAGAACCGGTACGACGGGCCCCGCGAGGCGCGCGTACCAGGCGGCCGGGCGGCTGAACGCCATGACGGTGAACCACACCGTCCCGTCGTCCGCGAGCTCCACGACGAAGGACTCCTCGCCGCGTTCCGGGTGCCGGAGCTCGGTCCCGTAGGCGAATCCGATGCGGTCGTCCTCGTAGGCGGCCCAGACGACCCGGCAGGGTGCCTTGAACCGGAACGGGCCGACGCCCAGCGACACCCGTACCGAGACCCCGGCCTCGGCGCGGGCCGCCGACGCGTGGATCCGGGCACCGCTGGTGCGATGCATGCGCCAGCCGGTGACCGCCGCGCCCGCCGCAGCCAGGTCGGCCCGGCCGCGCCCGACCCGGGTCCGGTGGTGGAGGTGGTGGTAGCCGTCGGGGAGCGGGCCGAGGCGGGTGGCTCCGACCTCGGGGTAGGTGAGGGCGCTCATACGGTCCTGCCTTCGTGATCGGTGGGGTTCTGGAGCCTTCGCCAGGCGAGCACCGAGCAGAGTGCGAAGCCCAGGGCGTTGCCGAGGCCGTGGGTGGCGGCCATCCAGGTCAGTGTGGGGTGGGGGAGCCCGGTGGCCTCGCCGAGCGCCCAGCTCAGTGCGAGCACCATGGTGACCGCGAGCACGGCGGACGAGGTGGCGAGCAGCAGCCGGGTGATGCGGTCCTGCTGCCCGGCGCGGACCGAGTGCCAGGTGAGCAGGGCAACGGTCCACATGCCCGCGGTCAGCACCACCGCTCCGGCCAGTTCGGCCCGGTCCCCGATGAAGTAGCCGATCAGGACGAGCAGGGTGCCCAGCGGCACGCTCAGCGCGGCGAACCTTCCCGCGGCGCTGTCGGCGACCCGCGAGACGAGTCCTGCGACCAGAGCGGCGGCGAATCCGGCGAAGTGGAAGTGCGGCACGGTCAGCGCGAGGATGCCGAGCCCGAAGCCGAAGAGCGGGTGCCCCGAGCGTTCGGCGACCAGCGCGGTGGCGGCGATCGACGGGGTGACCAGGGCGGTGAGCAGGGCGACCTCGGCGGGTGTCACGGCGTGGATTCGGGACGTCGCGAGGTTGCGGAACAGCCGTGGTGGGGCGTGCAGGGCGAGGAGTACGGCCCCGAGTGCGTAGCAGGACGCCAGAGCGGTGGCGGGCCCCCCGCGCGGCAGCCACAGGGCCACGGCGCCGGGCACGGCGAAGAGCGGCCACAGCCGCCGCACCCGGTCCAGCTCGGGAGCACCGGCCAGCCGCAGCCCCGCGGGGACCACCACCAGCATGCCCAGCATGACGATCAGATTGACCAGTACAGACATCGGGCCCCCGACTTGAACGTGTTCAAGTGTTCGGCGACGACTCTACGGCCTTTCTTGAACGCGTTCAAGAGGGGCCGTAGAGAGGCCGTGGAGTCGTGACCCGTTCAGCTGCTTCAGCGGCGGGTGGCAGCCCCGCAGGGACTCACAGGACTCCCCGGCGCCACTCCCGTATCAGCAGCCAGCCGAGGTACGCGCCTCCGATGGCCATCGTGTAGATGCCGACGGGCAGGTTGTCGAAAAGCGGCAGTTGCTGGGCGCAGAGATCCGCGAGTACCAGCAGCAGTGCGCCGGTCAGTGTGGACAGCAGCAGGTGCGGGCCGGAGACCCGGGTGATCCGCTTGGCGATCTGCGGGGCTGTCAGCGAGATGAACGCGATGGGCCCGGCGACACCGACGGCGCCCGCCGAGAGGACGATCGCGAGCACGACGGCGATCGTCTTCGTGCCGCGGGGGCCGGAACCGAGCGCGCCCGCGATGTCGTCGCCCATCTCCCCGATGCCCAGCCGCCGGGCGATCAGCGCGGTGAGCGGGGCGACGACCAGCAGCACCAGCCAGATCGTGCCGGCGTCGTCCCAGGACCGCGCCGACAGGCTGCCGTTGACGTAGGCGCTGAGAACGGCGGCCCGGTCCCGCTCCATGGCGTAGACGACGTACTGGGTGACCGCCGCGCCGATCGCGGAGACCCCGATCCCGGCGATGACGAGCCGGGCCGGGTTACGGAATCCGGTACCGGTGGACACATGGACCAGCACCATGGCGAGGAGGGCCCCGAGCAGCGCGCCGAGCCCCACCGGCACCGTGTCCGGGAACATCAGGGCGACGATCGCGGCGCCCGCCCCCGCGCCGGCCCCCAGCCCGATCACATCGGGGCTGCCGAGCGGATTGCGGGTGACGGACTGGAACAGCGCCCCGGACAGGCCGAGGGCCCCGCCGGTGCCCACGGCGACCGTAAGCCGCGGGCCGCGCAGCCGTTCCAGCACGAACGCGTCCCTGCCCTCGGCCCCGCCGGTCACCGCTCGGGCGAGATCGGCGAGCGGAATGCCCAGCCGGCCGAGCGACAGCGTGGCGAGCGCGGCGATCACCAGCAGCACGACCAGGACGAGCGCCGTCAGCACCGACACCCGCCGCACCGGCACCGCCACACTCCGGCCGATCGTCAGGAACCCTCTGGGTGACGCCGTGCGGAATCCGGCCTGATGCGAAGTCATGCGGTGCCCCTCATCCTGCGTACGGCGATGAGCAGTGCGGGCGCCCCGATGAACGCGGTCACGACACCGACCATCAGTTCCTGCGGGCGCATGACCACCCGGCCCACCACGTCCGCGAGGAGCAGCAGCGCGGGACCGGCCGACGCCGAGAAAAGGATCTGCATACGGAAGTCGACACCGACCAGGGCGCGCACCACATGCGGAACGGCCAGCCCGACGAAGGCGATCGGGCCGACGGCCGCCGTCGCCGCGGCGCTCAGCAGCGTGGCCGAGAGCAGCCCGCCCGCCCGCACCAGGGCCGGATTCGCCCCGAGGGACGCCGCGGTCGAGTCACCGAGTGCGAGCGTGTTGAGGCCCGGCCCCAGCAGGGCCGCGATCAACAGACCGGCCACCGCGAACGGCAGGACCGACCAGAAGGCGTCGAAGTCCCGGCCGCCGAGCGCGCCGACGACCCAGTACCGGTAGCTGTCGAAGACCTTGGGCCGGCTCAACGTCACCGCCTGGATGAACGCCATCAGTACGGCGGAGAGCACCGCACCGGCGAGCACGAGCCGCACCGGACCGCCGCCCGGCCCCGCCGATCCGATCGCATGGACGAGCAGACCGGCGATCAGCGCACCGGGCAGCGCCCACCACATGGTGTCCGTACTGCCCGACGTCCCCAGGAAGGCCGTCGCGGCGACGATGCTCGCACAGGCGCCGGCGTTGATCCCGAGGAGACCGGGATCGGCCAGCGGATTACGGGTCACGCCCTGCATGAGCGTGCCCGCGACGGCCAGGCAGAGACCGGCGAGCACACCGAGCGCGGTCCGCGGGTAGCGGCTCTCGACGATGGCGGTGACATTCGGATCTGCGGTGCCGGACAGAACGTGCAGCACATCGTCGAACGACGTGGTCCGGCTGCCGAACGTGACACTCGCGAACACGGCGAGCACGAGGACGACGCCTGCGATGACGACGGAATACACCCGCCGAGCGGTGCCGGTCCCCGGGGTTCCGGCACCGCTCGGCGGTGCGTGTGTGGTGGTGGTCATGTGCGGGATGGTCCGCCTCAGCCCTGGTCGGCGGCCTTGACGGCCTTGTCGATCAACGGCAGGTAACGGTCGATCACCCACGGCACGGTGAGCGGGTTGATGATTGAGGAGGCTGTGACGAAGGAGTTGTCCTTGCTCGCGACCACGGCGCCGCTCCTGACCGCCGGAATCGCCGCGTACAGCGGCTGCGCCTCGATCTCCTTGCGGGACTTGTCGTCGGTGTAGAACGTGAAGACGAGGTCGCTGTCCTTCAGCTTCTCGGCGTTCTCCAGCCCGATCAGCGCCGAGTCGGTGCCCTTCGTCTCCTTGAAGGTGTTCACCACCGGGTCGACGGTGAGACCGAGCGAGGAGACCATCTTGACGCGCTGCTCGTTCGGCTTGAACACACCGAGGGTGCCGGGGCCGGTGTTGTAGATGTACGAGAACGTGTGCTTCTTGTAGTTGGGCCGGGTCGCCGCCGCGTCGGACAGCTGCTTCTCGGTCTTCGAGATGAGGGTCTTCGCCTGGTCCGGCTGTCCCAGCGCCTTGGCGATGATGTCTATCTGCTCGTCCCAGTCCGTGCTCCAGGCCAGATCGGGATAGGCGACCGTGGGGGCGATGTCCTTGAGGATGTCGTAATCCTTCTGCGTGATCCCGGACCACGGCGCGAGGATGACATCCGGCTCCAGCTCGGTGATGGTCTCGAAGTCGATGTCCTCACCGCCGGTGAACTGGGTCGGCAGCTTGTCGCCCTTCTTCTCCACCGCTTCGTGGATCCAGGGCAGATAGCCCGACTTGTCGCTTCCCCACTCGTAACTCTCGATGCCCACCGGCGTGTGGCCGAGCGCGATGGCCGTCTCCGCCGAGCCCTGGCCGAGGGTGACGACCCGTTCGGGCTGCTTCTTGATCTCCGCGGTGCCGAGCGCGCTCTTGATGGAGACGGGGAACGCTCCGCCGTTCTTCCCGGATGCGCCGGAGGTCTCCTTTCCGTCGTCGCTCGACGAACAACCACCGAGGACGAGAACGAACGCTGCGGCGGTGGCAGTTGCGGCGAGCGTCCGGCGACGCACGCGGGTGAACCGGGACATGGGTGTTCCTCATGGGTAGGTGGACGGAGCGGGCGAATGCCACGCGGAGTGCGCTGATTTAGGTAAGCCTAAGCTAAGTGGACTTTCGCCCACAACCGGCCTCCGGGTATCGGAGTTCGCCTTCGGTTCGGGTCATTGACGAAGGGTCTGGATCAATCTGGGCTGGGTGCGTCGCGGCGCGCGGAGTCTCGCGGTGTTGGCAAAGATTGTCAGGGTCATGACAGTCCGCTTCGTCCGGAAGGGAACGCAACATGATCGGTAGGACATCACGCCTGCCGGGGCTCGGCCTCGCGGCGGCTTGTGCCGTGCAGATGCTGGTCGGCGCGACGCCGAGCGTCGCAAACGGCCGCCTGTGGTGGCTCAACATGCGGTACTACAACGGCAGCATGTACGGGTGCGCGGGTGACTCGTACTCCGCCGGCACGGTCGAAGGGTTCACCGCGCAGACGGACTGTCTCGACAAGGGGTTCGTCGTCCAGGACACCACCATCAAGGTCCCCTACGACAAGCAGGTTCGCGGACTTCCGGCCCAACCCGGCGCCGCAGGCGGCTACATGAGCACCGGTCAGGTCTCACAGGCGTGGAACCATTACGGCAACAGCCTCAAGGGCCTGATGACCTGGTCCCTCAACTGGGACGGGTCGAAGGGTTGGACGTTCGGGGACAACGTCGGGTCGCTGCAGGGCTGTTGATTGAAATCGCGGGCCGGGCAGCTCCGCCGAGGCGGACGGAGCTGCCCATCCGGTCGGCCGCCGTCGGCGGCCGACCGGGCCATCGGCGCGTACTTCAGGAGCGGGGCTCGGAAGCGTCCAGCATGGCGTCGTGCTCCACGACCTTGATCCGCTCGCGTTCCTGCTCCGCGCCCAGCGCCCGCTCGTGCGCGTCCAGGCGGTACCAGCCCTCGCGGGTGGTGTACCGGACGCCGCGCTCCTCCAGGAACGCGGTGACGGCCTCGGGCTCGGGCTGTGCCGGGACGGCCAGCCGACCCGTGGCGTGGTCCTCCAGGAGGCAGGCGACCGTCTCGTTGGCGTCGCCCTTGGTGTGGCCGATCAGGCCGATCGGACCGCGCTTGATCCACCCCGTGACGTACACCGAGGGCATGGGCTCCGCACCGTCGACGACGCGCCCAGCGGCGTGCGGGACGGTGCCGGAGGCCACGTCGAACGGGAGCTTCGGGAGCTCCTGCGAGTAGTAGCCGACCGCGCGGTACACGCTCTGCACGTCCCAGTCGCTGAAGCGTCCGGTGCCCTTGACGTTCCCGGTGCCGTCCAGTTCGGTCCGCTCGGTGCGCAGGCCGACGACCCGGCCGTCCTCGCCGAGGATCTCCGCCGGGGACTCGAAGAAGTGCAGAAACAGCTTGTGCGGCCGGTCGCCCACATCGCGGATGGCCCAGTTCTCCAGCGTGGACGCGACCATGTTGGCCTGCTTGTTGCCGCGCCGGGTCTCGATCGAACCCTGGTCGTACTCGATGTCCTCGGGGTTGACGATGACCTCGATGTTCGGCGAGTGGTCCAGCTCCCGCAGCTCCATCGGGCTGAACTTGGCCTGCGCGGGACCACGACGCCCGAAGACATGCACTTCCAGGGCCTTGTTGGCCTTCAGACCCTCGTAGACGTTCGCGGGTATCTCGGTCGGCAGCAGTTCGTCCGCAGTCTTGGCGAGCATGCGCGCCACGTCCAGGGCCACATTGCCCACCCCGAGCACGGCGACCTTCTCCGCCTCCAGGGGCCAGGTGCGCGCCACGTCGGGGTGTCCGTCGTACCAGGAGACGAAGTCGGCCGCACCGTGGGAGCCGTCCAGGCCGCTGCCGGGGATGTCGAGCGCGCGGTCCGCGTCGGCGCCGGTGGAGAAGATCACTGCGTCGTAGAAGGACCGCAGATCGTCCAGGTCGATGTCGGCGGGGTAGTCGACGTTGCCGAACAGCCGCAGCTGCGGCTTGTCGAGCACCTGGTGCAGGGCCTGGACGATGCCCTTGATCCGCGGGTGGTCGGGGGCCACCCCGTAACGGATCAGGCCGAAGGGGGCGGGCATCCGCTCGAACAGGTCGATCGAAACCCCCGGGTCCTGTGCGGCCTCGGATTTCAGCAGTGCGTCCGCAGCGTAGATTCCGGCGGGGCCGGCTCCGACTATGGCGACGCGGACGGGGCGGGTCATGGAGTTGCAGGTCCTTAGAACGGGCTGACGCGGGCGGTGCGGCGGCGAGGCTGGGCCTACCGTGCTCCACGGGACACGGTAACCGTTGCTGACCCGCGCTCTCCGGGCGGGCGGTGCTCCGGGCGCTCCCGAACGGTGTCCTCCGGTGTCCGGTACGGGGCCGGGAACCGCCCCCGAACGCCTGACGCCGGAACGCGCCATCCGTGCGGAGTTCGCTCGAAGATTAGGACAAATGATGACAGAGTGACCCACATGGATGATCGGGTAGTGGCTGCCCTGTCACTCCCGGACGACTGGCCCGCCCACCCGGATCTCAGTCTCGCCCTGAACCGTATGGGCAGCTTCGACTGGGACCTCGACAGTGGCCTCATGCACATGGACCGTGCCGCACTCGACGTGTTCGACCTGCGGGACGAGGAATACGACAACCGGCCGGAGTCGATCGCCCTGCGGGTGCCGCCCGACGAGGGCGTCCGGCTCGACGCGATGGTCGCCCAGGCCCTCAAGGGCGGGCAGCGGAACTACGGCGCGTACTTCAGGATCCTGCGGCGCGACGGCACGCTGCGCTGGACCCACACCCAGGGCTTCATCCAGCGCGACGGGAGCGGCCGTCCCCATCGCATCGTCGGCATCGTCCGCGACGCCACCCAGGAGCTGGCCGACTCGACGGCCCGTCGGGACCTGGACATGGAGCGGCGGCGCCGCACCAGCCTGGTGGAGGGCACCACGGCCGCACTGGCCCATGCCCGGACGGTCCGGGACGTCATCGACGTGCTGAAGAACTCCCAGGGGCTGGCGCATCTCGGCGCGACCAGCCTGGTCGTCGGGCTGATCGAGGCCGGACGCATCCATCTCGTGGCGGACGGCCCGGAGGGCTCGTCCGTCCCCGGTACGCGGTACACCCGGACGGACGAGGGGTACCCGATGAGCGAAGTCGTACGCACCCTCGCGCCCCGCTTCATCGACTCTGCCACGGACTTCGCCACCTCGTACCCGATCCTCTGGCCGCACATCAGTCACCTCGGCATCACATCCGCCGCATATCTGCCGCTGATCGCCCAGGCCCGGCCCATTGGCGCCATAGGGCTGCTCTACAGCGGCAAGGCGGGTTTCACCGGCGACGAACGCAATCTGCTCGTCGCGCTCGGCAGCTCCATCGCCCAGAGCCTGCAGCGGGCCATGCTGTACGAGCAGGAGCACGATCTCGCCGAGGGCCTTCAGCAGGCCATGCTGCCGCGCCGGATCCCCGACGTGCCGGGGGCGCAGGTCGCCGTCCGGTACCGGTCGGCCCGGCTGGGCCGGGACATCGGGGGCGACTGGTACGACGTCATCCCGCTTCCCGGCGGCCGGGTCGGGGCCGTCATCGGGGACGTACAGGGCCATGACACGCATGCCGCGGCGGTCATGGGGCAGCTGCGCATCGTGCTGCGGGCCTACGCGGCCGAGGGACACAGCCCCGCCACGGTGATGGCCCGCGCCTCCGTCTTCCTCCACGAACTGGACACCGACCGCTTCGCGACCTGCACCTACGCCGAGGTCGACCTGACGACCGGGGTGGTGCAGCTGGTCCGGGCCGGTCACGTGGATCCACTGCTGCGCGACGTCGACGGCAACTGCCACAGGCTGGTCGCGGAGGGCGGGCTGCCGCTGGGGCTCTCCGCCGAGTTCGGACGGCTCGAATATCCGGTCGGCACGGTCGAGCTGGACCCCGGTCAGACGCTTCTGCTGTTCACCGACGGGCTGGTGGAGAGGCCGGGCGCCGATCTCGACGAGGGCATCCAGCTGCTGACGGCCATGGTGCGCAATGGCCCGCAGGACCTGCAGGAGCTGGCCGACCGGCTCTGCGAAGAGGTCGACGAGCGCGGCGGCGAGGACGATGTGGCGGTCCTGCTGCTGGGCCGAAAGGTCGCTCACACGCCCCAGCCGGGCGGCAGGCTCCAGCAGCATGTCGCCCAGGGCGACCCGGAGGCGCTGAGCTCCGCGCGGCACATGATCCGGGCGGCGGTACGGGCCTGGGGTGCCAAGACGCGGGCCGACGAGGTCGAGCTGGCGGCCGACGAGCTGATCACCAATGCGCTGATGCACACCGACGGCGGGGCGATCGTCACGATCCGGGTGCTCACCGGGACCGAGCGGCGCCTGCGGGTCGATGTCGAGGACCGTTCCAGCGCGCTGCCCCGACGCCGGGACGCGGGAGAGACCGGGGTCTCCGGACGCGGGCTGATGCTGGTGGACCGGCTGGCGGACCTCTGGGGTGTGGAGTCGCGGGGCGTCGGCAAGTGCGTGTGGTCTGAATTCGTCATTCCGGAAGACGGATGAGACGGATGAGACGGATAAGGCCGTCGGTCCGGTCGGTCCGGTCGGTCCGGATGGCGCGGATGACGGACATGGCGAAGCACCGGCCCGAGGGGACACCGTGTACGGACCCGACAGGCGCTGAGCACTACCCGACAGTAACAGAACGTAACATGTCTATGCTTGACCGTAACCGACCGCAAGCGATTGACTGCCCTTCCGTCAGTCCTGTCTTTCGATGACATGAGGATCCGTTGGGCACTGAGCTGCTGGCACCCCTCGACCTGGCCTTCTGGCACCTCGAATCCGATGCCCACCCCATGCACCTCGGCGCGCTCGCCGTCTTCTCACCGGCCCCCGACCCGGCGCACGGCGTGAGCACCGAGACCGTGCTGGAACTGCTGGGCACCCGCGCCGCCGCGATTCCACGGCTGCGGATGCGGGTCAGGGACGTACTGCTGCCGGTCGGCGGCGCGGCCTGGTTCGTGGACAAGGACTTCGACGTTCGGCGGCATATCGCGCGGGTGCGGCTGACCGAGGCGGAGTCGCGCGACGGGGACGACGGATTCATGGCGGGCGCCACCCGGTTGGCGGGCGAACTGATGGAACGGCCGCTCGAACGGGGCCTGCCCCCCTGGCAGATGTACGTGATCGGCGGCGCCGACGACGGCCCCTTCGCCGTGCTCGTCAAGCTCCACCACGCGCTCGCCGACGGAATGCGCGCGGTCGCCATCGGCGCCGGGATCTTCGACGAGATCGCCTCGGCCGCCGGTCGCGCCCGCAGCGGCGTCCCCACCCGCCGCGCGCGCGCGGTCCCGCCCCGCTCCTGGATGCCGGGCCCGCGCCAGGTCGCCGGCCTCGCGCTGGGCCGGATCGAGGACCTCGGCCGGGCCTTCGGAGTCGGTGCCTCCATGGTGCGGGCCAGCCGCCTCGATCTGCGCGGCGCGCCCGCACTCACCGCGAGCTCCAGTGGCACCCGGCGGCTCGCCACCGCCGACCTGGACCTCGACGCGGTCCAGCGGATCCGCCGCGCCGCCGGAGGCACGACCAACGATGTCCTCCTCGCGGTCGTCGCCGGGGCCCTGCGTCGCTGGATGCTGGAGCGCGGAGAGGCGCTGCCGGCCGAGGACCCGCGCGCCCTGGTGCCGGTCTCCCGCCGCAGACCGGGCCAGGCCGCCGCGTCCGGGAACAAGCTCTCCGCCTATCTCCTCGGACTCCCCGTCCGTGAACCCGACCCCTGGAAGCGGCTCCGTACCGTCCGCACCGCCATGGACCGCAACAAGTCCGCGGGGCCCTTCCGCGGTGCCGGCGCGGTCGCCGTGCTCGCCGACCAACTGCCCTCGCTGGCCCACCGCTTCGGCGCGCCCATCGCGGGGAGCGCGGCCAGGATGCTCTTCGATGTCCTGGTCACCAGCGTGCCCCTGCCGCGCTCGGCGCTCTCGCTCGGCGGCTGCCCGCTGCGCGCCGTCTACCCGATGGCGCCGCTGGCCCGCGGCCAGTCCCTGGCCATCGCCCTGTCCACGTACGGCGGCCGGGTGCGGGTGGGGCTGGTGGCCGACGGCAAGGCGCTGCCCGATCTGGAGCGGCTGGCGAGCTGCGCCCACGACGAGGTGGCGCACCTGCTCGACCTGCTGCCGACCGGCTGAATCGTCCGCACTGGATCAGTCATAGATCGGACAGATCTCTGGAAAAGTGCCGCAGATCGTGGTGCCCGAAGTGTTGACGCGCCCAAGTGGTCCGATGAATATTCGCTATATGCAGGAAGCGATCACCGGGGAGGGCGACGGAAGCATGCGGCGCAACAGGCTGGGCAACAGCACGGTCGAGGTCACTGAACTGTCCTTCGGAGCCGCCGCCATCGGCAATCTCTTCAGCGCCGTCGACCCCGCGCAGGCGACGGCCGCCGTGGACGCCGCATGGGGCGAGGGCATCCGCTACTTCGACACCGCGCCGCACTACGGACTCGGCCTCTCCGAACGACGGCTCGGCGAGGCCCTGCGCGGCAGACCCCGCGACTCCTACGCGCTGTCCACCAAGGTGGGGCGGGTGCTCGACCCGCTGCCCGCCGGCACCGCCTCCGAGTACATGTCCGACGGGCTGTCCGAGGGCTTCGCCGTGCCCGCCACGCACCGCCGCCGCTGGGACTTCAGCGCCGACGGCGTGCGCCGCAGCATCGAGGACAGCCTGGAACGGCTCGGACTCGACCGCGTCGACATCGCCTATCTGCACGACCCGGACGACCACGCGGAGGCCGCGTTCCACGCCGCCTACCCGGCGCTGGAGAAGCTGCGCGCACAGGGCGTCGTCGGAGCCATCGGCGCCGGGATGAACCAGACCGCCATGCTCACCCGCTTCCTGCGCGACACCGACGTCGACGTCGTGCTCTGCGCGGGCCGGTACACCCTCCTCGACCAGTCCGCCCTCACGGAACTGCTGCCCGAGGCCGCCGCCCGCGGCCGCAGCGTCGTCGTCGGCGGGGTCTTCAACTCCGGGCTGCTGGCCGACCCGCGCCCCGGTGCCACGTACGACTACGCGGCCGCGCCCCTGACCCTCCTGGACCGGGCCCTGCGGATCAAGGCCGTCACCGAGGGCCACGGCGTCCCGCTGCGGGCCGCCGCACTCCACTACCCGCTCGCGCACCCGGCCGTCGCCGGAGTGCTCGTCGGCACCCGCTCCCCGGACGAGGTGCGTGACGCCGCCGTTCTGCTCCGCCGCGAGATCCCGGACGGACTCTGGGACGACCTGCGCGCCGAGGGCCTGCTCACCGAGGACGGACACTGACATGAGAATCGCCCTGCACACCAAGGTCCGCGCCGACCGCATCGAGGAGTACGAGGCCGCGCACCGCGAAGTCCCCGCGGAGCTCACCACCGCGATCCGCGCGGCGGGCGCCACCTCCTGGACGATATGGCGCAGCGGCACCGACCTCTTCCACGTCATCGACTGCGAGGACTACGCCGCACTCCTCGCCGAACTGGAGAAACTCCCGGTCAACGTCGCCTGGCAGGCCAGGATGGCCGAGCTGCTCGACGTCGCGCACGACTACTCCTCGGACGGTGCCGAAGCCGGTCTCCCGGTCGCCTGGGAGCTGTGACATGAGCGGTCAGGAACGGATCGTCGACGCCCACCACCATGTGTGGGACCTGTCGGTACGCGACCAGGACTGGATCACCGGCGACGAACTCGCCCCGCTCCGGCGCACCTTCACCCTCGCCGACCTGGAGCCCGAAGCACGCTCCGCCGGGGTGTACGCCACCGTCCTCGTCCAGACCGTCACCGTCCCCGCGGAAACCCCCGAGTTCCTGGCCCTCGCCCATGAGAACGACCTCGTCGCGGGCGTCGTCGGCTGGTGCGACCTCACCGCCCCGGACATCGCCGACACCCTGGCCGCGCTGCGCGAACTCCCCGGCGGCGACCGGCTCGTCGGCATCCGCCACCAGGTCCAGGGCGAACCCGACCCCGAGTGGCTGCTGCGCCCCGACGTCCGGCGCGGACTCACCGCCGTCGCCGACGCGGGACTCGTCTACGACCTCGTCGTCCAGGCCCGCCAACTGCCCGCCACCGTCCGGGCCGCCGCCCTGCTCCCCGGGCTGACCTTCGTACTCGACCACGCCGGCAAACCGCCCGTCGCCACCGGTGGACTGCACCCCTGGGCCGACGACCTCCGGGCCCTCGCCGCCCGCCCCAACACCGTGTGCAAACTCTCCGGCCTGGTCACCGAGGCCGATGTGCACTCCTGGACCGTGAGTGATCTGCGCCCGTACGCCGACACCGTCCTCGACGCCTTCGGGCCCGACCGGCTGATGTTCGGCTCGGACTGGCCGGTGTGCCGGCTCGCCGCCACGTACCCGGAGGTCGTCGACACGGCACGCACCCTGACCGACGCCCTCACCGAGGACGAGCGCCACCGCGTCCTCGCCACCACGGCCGAGCGTGTGTACGGCCTCTGACGGGCGACCGGCCGACGCTTTTGGCAGTCTCGAACCATGCCCGAACTGCCGGAAGCCGCAGCCCCGCGGGTCTTCCTCGACGACCACCTCGTCGGCAGGGAGACCGACCGCGTCCTGCCGCTCGCCGTCAGCGTCCTCAAGACGTACGACCCGGCCCGCACCGCGCTGCACGGCACCACGGTCACGGCCATCGCCCGGCACGGCAAGTTCCTGGACATCGCCGCCGGCCCGCTCCCACCTGATCACCCGAGCCCGGTCCGGTGGGTGTCCCGCACTCCGGCCCGGTACCCCGCGCACGTTCTACACTCCGCCCATGCTGCGCGTACTCGCCGTCGACGACGAAGAACCCGCCCTGGAGGAACTCCTCTACCTCCTGCGCGCCGATCCCCGCATCCGCAGCGCCGAGGGCGCCACCGGGGCCACCGAGGCACTGCGCCGCATCGGCGGCGCCGTCGAGGTGGGCCCCGACGACCCGTCCGCCATCGATGTCGTCTTCCTCGACATCCACATGGCGGGCCTCACCGGCCTCGACGTCGCCCAGCTGCTGGCCGGGTTCGCCGCACCCCCGCTCATCGTCTTCGTCACCGCGCACGAGGGATTCGCCGTCCACGCCTTCGATCTGAAAGCCGTGGACTACGTCCTCAAGCCGGTCCGCCGCGAACGCCTCGCCGAAGCGGTCCGCCGCGTGGCCGAACAGGTCGGCGACCGCTCCGCACCCGTGCTCGACACCGCGGGCGACCAGATACCGGTGGAGCTCGGCGGAGTGACCCGGTTCATCCCGATCGACGACATCACCTACGCCGAGGCCCAAGGTGACTACGCCCGGCTGCACACCGCCACCGGCAGCCACCTCGTCCGCGTCCCCCTCACCACCCTGGAGGAACGCTGGCGCACCCGCGGCTTCGTACGCATCCACCGGCGCCATCTCGTCGCGCTGGGCCGGATCGACGAACTCCGCCTCGACGCGGGCAGCATGAGCGTGCGCGTCGGCACCGCCGAGCTCGCCGTGAGCCGTCGCCACGCCCGCGCGCTGCGCGATCTGCTGATGCGCCGGACCGGCCGCTGACCAGGGGCTACCCGGACCCGAACCCCTTCCCACGAGGGTCCCGTGCTGCGTACACTCCGGGCCCATGTCCGCAGAGCCAACACCCCGGCGCGAAGTGGTGACGGGGGAGCCCCGGCGGGTGCGCCCGCTGCCGCGATACCGCACCCAGTCGGAGATCGACGAGCAGACCGCACTGGGCGGCGCGTACGTCCGTTCGCTGATGCGCGGCCAGTTGCGCGCCGGACTCTCCGTCTTCATCGTCCTCGCGGTGGTCGTCGGCACACTGCCGCTGGTCTTCGAGGCCCTGCACAGCGCCGCGCTCGTCTGGGCGGTCCTCGGGTTCGCCGCCTATCCGCCCCTGACCCTGACCGCCTGGTGGTATGTGCGAAGAGCCGAGCGCAACGAACGCGACTTCGCCCGGCTCGTCGAAGGCCGCCCCGCACCGTGAGCCGCGCGTACGCGGTCGCGGCCGTCGGTACCGTCGTGGTCGCGACCGTCCTCGTCGGCGGCTTCGGGCTGCGCATCTCCCGTACCACCTCCGACTTCTACGTCGCCTCGCGCACCGTACGGCCGCGCCTCAACGCCGCGGCGATCAGCGGCGAATACCTCTCCGCGGCCTCGTTCCTCGGCATCGCGGGTCTGGTCCTCGTGCACGGCCCGGACATGCTCTGGTACCCGGTCGGCTACACCGCGGGCTATCTGGTGCTGCTGGTCTTCGTCGCCGCACCACTGCGCCGCTCGGGGGCGTACACCCTGCCCGACTTCGCCGAGGGACGGCTGGAATCACGGCAGGTGCGCAGGCTGGTGAGCGTCTTCGTCGTCGCGGCGGGCTGGCTCTACCTCGTACCGCAGCTTCAGGGCGCGGGACTGACGCTCAAGATCCTGACCGGGGCACCCGGCTGGCTCGGCGACGTGCTCGTGGCGTCCGTCGTCGTCATCGCCGTCGCCGCGGGCGGCATGCGGTCCATCACCTTCGTACAGGTCTTCCAGTACTGGCTGAAACTGACCGCACTCCTCGTCCCCGCGATCTTCCTGGTGCTCGCCTGGCAGGGCGACGGGCGGCCCCGCGTCCACTTCGACGAACAGCTCTCCGTCTTCCGCGCCGACCATCCGCTGTACGCCACCTACGGACTCATCGTCGCGACATTCCTCGGCACCATGGGCCTGCCCCATGTCGTCGTCCGCTTCTACACCAGCCCCAACGGCCGCGACGCCCGCCGCACGACGGTCGCCGTCCTCGCCCTCATCGGCGTGTTCTACCTGCTGCCGCCGGTCTACGGCGCACTGGGCAGGCTGTACGCCCCGGAGCTGATCCACGGCGGGGACGCGGACGCCGCCGTACTGCTGCTGCCCGGCCGGGTCATCGACGGGCTCGGCGGGGACCTGCTCGGCGCACTCATCGCGGGCGGCGCCTTCGCCGCGTTCCTGTCGACCGCCTCCGGCCTCACGATGGCCGTCGCGGGCGTCATCACCCAGGACGTCCTCCCGTCGCGCGGGGTACGGCACTTCCGGCTCGCCACCGTCCTCGCCATGTGCGTACCGCTGGCCGGTTCGCTGCTGGTCAGCCGGGTCCCGGTGGCCGACTCGGTGGGGATGGCGTTCGCCGTCTCCGCGTCCTCCTTCTGCCCACTGCTGGTCCTCGGCATCTGGTGGCGGCGGCTCACCCCGCCCGGCGCGATCGCCGGACTGCTGCTCGGCGGCGGCTCCGCGTTCCTTTCCGTCGCCATCACCGTCAGCGGAGCCGTACGCCCGCCCGGCTGGCCGCACGCCCTGCTCGCCTGGCCCGCCGTCTGGTCGGTGCCGGTCGGCTTCCTCGCCATGGTCCTGGTGTCCCTCGCCACGCCCGGCCGGATACCCCCCGGCACCAACGCCGCCATGACCCGCTTCCACCTGCCGGAAGCGCTGTGAGGGCCCGGCAACGGGCTTCGCGGTGTCGCGGGGCTGGGGCACGCACCGCGCGGCGTTGTCGTCGATCACCAACGCTCCTTCCCCGAGCTCTCGGCTGCGCTCGAGCAGGGGAGACCCCATCTGATTCAATCCGCCTTGCGAGGCACGCACCCCAACCCCGCTCCTTCACCCGCGCTGCCCACTGCCGGACCCTCATGACCTCGGGGAGACACCGATGACCGGGACCGGATACGCCGCAGTCGTCCTGCTCGTCCTCCTGCTGCTCGGCGCGGGCTTCCTGCTCGGCCGCCGCACCGCCCGCCCCGTCCGCACCAGCGACGTCGGAACCCCCGTCGAGCACGCCACCTTCGAGACCCTGCACACCGCCTCGCTCGCCGCGCCCCCGCTGCGCGCCGGACTCACCGAGGAGAGCGCCCGCAAATCCGCCCGCGGACTCCGCTCCCTGCTCGGCACCGACGCCCTCTGCCTCACCGACCGCGACCGGGTGCTCGTCTGGGACGGCGCGGGCGAACACCACGGCCGGCACGTCATGGACCAGGTGCGGGGCCTCCTCGCCAGCGGCCGCGACACCGCCTTCGCCAGCGACTGCGACGACCTCGACTGCCCGCTGCGCTGGGCCGTGGCCGTGCCGCTCACCGTCGACCACCGGGTCCTCGGCACCCTCATCGCCTACGCCCCACGCGAATCCGCGGTGCTCGCGCGCGCGGCCGGAGAAGTGGCCCGCTGGGTCTGCGTACAGCTGGAACTCGCCGAACTCGACCGCTCCCGCACCCAGCTCATCGAGGCCGAGATCAGGGCGCTGCGGGCCCAGATCTCCCCGCACTTCATCTTCAACTCACTCGCCGCCATCGCCTCGTTCGTCCGCACCGACCCCGAGCAGGCCCGCGAACTCCTCCTGGAATTCGCCGATTTCACCCGCTACTCGTTCCGCAGCCACGGCGACTTCACCACCCTCGCAGATGAACTCCACTCCATCGACCAGTACCTGGCACTGGTACGTGCCCGCTTCGGCGAACGGCTCGCCGTCACCCTCCAGGTCGCCCCTGAAGTGCTGCCCGTCGCCCTGCCGTTCCTCTGCCTCCAGCCGCTCGTCGAGAACGCCGTCAAACACGGCCTCGAAGGAGCCGTCACCAGCAGCCGCATCACCATCAGCGCACTCGACGCCGGCTCCGAGGCCGAGGTCGTCATCGAGGACGACGGCACCGGAATGGACCCGGAACGACTGCGGCACATCCTGCGCGGCGAGGGCGGCAAATCCACCGGAATCGGCCTGCTGAACGTCGACGAACGGCTGCGCCAGGTGTACGGGGACGACTACGGGCTCGTCATCGAGACCGGCATCGGCGCCGGGATGAAGATCACGGTACGGCTGCCCAAGTACCGTGCGGGGGTGCACGGTTCCTGACCGGCGGTCGCGGCGTGGATCAGCGGAGGTGGACCGCCAGATGCCCCAGCGGCAGCCCCAGCTGCCAGGCCGGCGTCCACACCTGGGCCGCCTCCTCCGCGTCCGCCCCGTCGCCCGCCGGCTCCGGGGGCGGCGGGCCGAGGGCGTCGAGATCGGCCGCGAGCAGTTCGGTCTCCTCCAGCCACCGCCAGGCGGCACGGGCCAGCGCCAGATCGGGATCCGCGGCGCCGGGCACGGGCTCCGGCACCGCGTCCGGTGCGTGGAGGCGGTCACGGACCCAGCCCGCCCAGGCCGCCCCGTACGCCGTCAACAGCCGCAGTTCGTCCAGCCGGGCAGCGTGCAGCGCGGCGTCCGCCCCGTCGTCGGAGAGGAAGATGGTGAGCGCGAGCGCGTCGCGGCCCGCGCGGTACTCCAGCGTGGACGGCTCCATCAGATCGCCGGTCCGCAGCAGCTCGTCGGCGATGTACTCGGCGTACATCCAGACCATCGGGACCAGCAGCCCGCCCCCACTCGTTCCATCCTGACGTTCCGGGTGCATCCCGACTCGCCTCTTTCCCTTTTCGGCACCGGGCTTCACGGAGCATTGAACCGGGGGAGCGCGCCCCGCGTGGCCAGAAGGACAGGATCCGTCCCGACCGGATCAGTCCACGACACGAGGATGCGATGACCGCCGAACCCGGGGAGGGCCCGCACGTGCGGCAGTTGCTCGGCGCCTATGTGCTCGACGCGCTCACGGCCTGCGAGACCCGCGCGGTCTGCCGCCATCTGCTGTCCTGCGACCCTTGCGCGGCCGACTACGTGGAGGTCGCGGAGGCCGTCGCGGCCCTCTCCCTGCTGAGCGAGGAGGACCTGCTGGAGTAGCCCGGCAGGCTGCGGGAGAGCTGGCGCAGCGCGTAGTAGGAACGGGACTTGACGGTGCCCGCCGGAATATCGAGTGCCCGCGCCGTCTCGCCCACGCTCAGCCCGCGGAAATATATCTGGACGAGTACGGCACGGTGTTCCGGGCTGAGGGCGCGCATCGCCTCGCGTACGTCGAGGGCCGAGACCGCGGCCTCCGCGGTGTCCTGCGCACTCGCGGCGGTCTCCAGCACGACATCGCTGACCTCGGCCGGCCGGGCCTGTCTGGACCGGCGCGCGTCGATGGCCAGACGTCGAGCGACGGTGAAGAGCCAGGGCCGCATCGACTCGTACGGAGCGTCGAAGGCCTCCGGATGCTGCCAGGCCCGCACCAGCGTCTCCTGGAGCAGGTCCTCGGCCCGCTGCCGGTCGCCGAAGGTCAGCCCGAGCAGGAAGTGGAACAGGGCGGGGCCGTGCTCCCGCTGGAGATCCGCGAGGGTCCGCTCATCGGTCGTCGTGGTGGTCATCGTGAACGCCCTTCTCCGCCGAGGCCCCTGCCGCTTCGCTGCCGACTGCCGTATACGAACGCATCGGGGCGCCGGGGAACAGGCGATGGGCGGCTCCGTGCGACGAGCGGTCGCACAGTGCGGCGAATGGTGCGGTGAACGGTCGGGCGGTTGCCGGGGCGGGTGCCCGTACGGCGGGGGCGACGGGCGGCGCGGTGTCGGTGTCCGTACGGGCGTCGAGCGGTGCGTGTCCGTACGGGCGTCGGGTCAGCCCGTTCCGGCTTCCGTGCCCGGTGCCGGTGTCTTCGCCATCTCCGACTTCCGGTACGAGTAGCCGAAGTAGACCACCAGGCCGACCAGGAACCACACCACGAACCGCACCCACGTCTGCCACTGCAGAAAGGTGATCAGCCAGATCGAGAACACCACCCCGAGAGCCGGCACGAACGGCATGCCGGGCGTGCGGAACGTACGCGGCAGATCGGGTTGCTTGTAACGCAGCACGATCACCGCGATGCACACCACCACGAACGCCAGCAGAATGCCGATGTTCGTCAGCTCGGCGGCCTCACCGATCGGCAGGAATCCGGCGATCACGGCCGAGGCCGCGCCGACGATCCAGGTCACCCGGGTCGGCACGTGCCGGGTCGGGTGGGTCTTGGCGAACCACTTGGGCAGCAGCCCGTCGCGGCTCATCGAGAACCACACCCGGGTCACACCGAGCATGAAGGTGAACATCACGGTGAGAATGCCGATGATCGCGCCCACCGCGATCAGATCGGCGAGCCTGCTCAGCCCCACCGACTTGAATGCCGTGGAGAAGCCGGATTCGGGGTCGATCTCCTTGTAGCTCTGCATCCCCGTCAGCACCAGACACGCCGCCACATACAGCACCATGGAGATCCCCAGCGAATACAGGATCGCCTTGGGCATGTGCCGCTGCGCGTCCTTGGACTCCTCGGCGGCCGTCGACATGGCGTCGTACCCGAACACCGCGAAGAACACCGTGGCCGCACCGGTGAAGGCGCCGCTCACCCCGAACGGGAAGAAGGGGTGGTAATTGGCGGTGTTGATGTGGAACACGCCGACGCCGATGACCAGCAGGACGACCAGGACCTTCAGGACGACCACGATCGTTTCGAAGCGGGCCGCGTTCTTGATGCCGAGAGTCAGCAGGTACGCCACGAGCAGACAGAGCAGCGCGGCGAACAGGTCCACCCGATGGCCGTCCCCGGTGCCGGGCGCGCCCAGCATCCACTTCGGTACGTCCAGTCCCATCTCCCCGAGCAGGAAGCTGAAGTAGCCGGAGATGCCGATCGCGACGACGGCGACGATCGCCGTGTACTCCAGCAGCAGGTCCCAGCCGATGAACCAGCCGACCAACTCGCCGAGCACCGCGTATCCGTAGGTGTAGGCGGAGCCGGCCTTCGGGATCAGGCCCGCGAACTCCGCGTAGCTGAACGCGGCCGCCGCGCTCGCCACACCCGCGATCAGGAAGGAGATGAGCACCGCGGGTCCGGCGGTGCCGTTCGCCACGGTGCCGGCGAGGGTGAAGATGCCCGCGCCGATGATCCCGCCCACACCGATCGCCGTGAGCTGCCACAGGCCGAGCGTTCTGGTGAGCTGAGTGGTGACGTCCCCCGCCGGCCCTTTCTCGTCGATCTGCTCGATCGGCTTGCGGCGCAGCACACCCTCGCCCACTCGGAGCCTGGCCATGAGTCACCTCTCCACTGACGGCTGTCTCTGACGGGCGCTCATGATGACCCAGGCGGAGCCGGTGCGGAAGACGGCGTGCCGTCCGGCGGAGGTGAGGATTCCGCGACGGTTACGGGACTACCGTGACGGGCCAACGGCCCGCCTTCACCAGCCGGATCGCCACCGAACCGATGAACCGGTGCCCGGCCGACTCCGACGCGCCCACCACGACCGCATCGGCCTTCAGCTTGTCCGCAGCCGTCACGAGCCCGTTGTACGGGTCACCGCGGAAGGTGTGGAACTCCCAGCGCACATCCCATATGTCCTTGATCCGCTCCGTCGCCTCGCGGATCTCGTTCACGAGGCCCTCCGCGACCTCGCCGGTCGTATCGGCGACGGGCGCCCCGAGCGCGGCGCCCGCGGGAAGCACGGGCTGGACGTAGACGAGGGCGAGCATCGCTCCCTGCCGACGGGCGAGCCCCGCCGCGTACGCTGCGGCACGCATGGAGGAATCGGACCCGTCGAGGCCGGAGACGATCACTTTCGGTCCGTCTGTGCCACGTTCGAACTGGTGGGGCTGCTGGTCTGTCACGGCAGTGAGGCTATCCGCTCCCCGCGGCCCCCCTGCCCCGGGCCGCTCCCGGCGGCCACCGGATCACTGTGCCCCGGCGGCGGTGGACGTGCGGTCACCGCCCGGAGGCAGTTGCACCGCCGGGTGCGGCCGGGCAGCGACGCCCGCGACACCTGCTCCGGGGGCTCCCACCTGCCCGCCGGCCGAGGCGGCGGCGACCGGCCGGGGAAGGCCCAGTGAGAAGTCCGCGCCGTTGCACGCCACGGCCAGACCGGTGAGCAGCACCAGGGCGACGGCGCCCCACGGTGAGTGCCTGGTCCGTTCGGCGCGCCAGCTGTCCCGGCCCATGGTTCTCCCTTCGTCGCGATTCATGGAACGCCAGTGCCGCTCCCGGCAGGTTTTGCCCCGTCGCGCCGCCCAGCGCGCTTCCGGGCAGACATTGCCGGTCACGGCGCTGGGCGCCGGAGGTCCGGTCGGCGATCAAGGAAGGGCGAACGGGTGGCACCGGCTCGATACGCCCGTCGCCCCGAGTGCTGCGAACAGGACCCGGGGCGGCGGGCGTAACGGGCCGCACTGCCCTGCTCTCAGTAGGGGCGGCTCTCCTCGCGCAGATGAACGTCACCTCTTGAAGCTCTCTCCCCGACTGAAGCCGGGAGATTCCCTCCTGCCTTGCGATGGCGGGTTTGACTGGTGACCGTGTCGACCACTCCGGAGCCGGCCGTGGCGGTTGTGGCGGTTGTGGAGCACCCCCGGGCGGCCAGGGCGACCTGGCTCCCCGGCATGATCACCGACGGAGTGACGGTGTATCCGGTCGCGGACGACGCGCCTCCCGACGTCTCGGCCCACGGGGTCGCGGCCGGAGAGGTCAGGGCGAGAACGGCGACGCCGAGCAGGGCGACGGGTGCGACGCCTATTGCACGCATGGGTGATTCCTCCGGTTCCCCGAGGAGCAGTTGCGGAATGGTTTTCCACAAAGCGTCAGAAATGCACCTCGACCACCCAAACGCTAGAAGTCGCGTATTTCACCGGCGATCGGGGTGCGCCGCCCGGGGCACCGGATTCCCCCGAGTGGCGCACTCCGGCGGGACCGCTATCCGCCCACCGCGCCGGGGAACAGATCGAGAAACGGAGCGGCGGTGGCCGAGATGCCCCGGCCGAAGGGGGAGTCGAAGTCCCAGATCAGGAAGAGCAGAAAGGCGATCAGAACGCTGAAGAGACCGGCCAGCAGCAGTTCGCGGAAGGTTCTGCGGATCTGCAGCGTGAAGATCAGTCCCACGGTCACCAGCGCCCCGGTGATCAGGCCGAACCAGACCACGCCCGGCATGGTCGCACCGGCGCTCTGCCCGCGTCCGCTGCGGGCGTCGTCGACCGCGGCGACCTCCTGGACCAGTGGCTGATATGCCTGCCCCTCATGGTCGTTCTTCGGCCGGTAGTCGGTGACATCGGCGCGCACCCGGCCGAGAAGCCGGGCTCCCTCGTCGTCGAGGGAGCCGTGCTCGGTCATCGACCGCCACTGGTCGTGGACCACGTAACGCACGTAGGCGTCGACGTCGGCGCGGATGCGCGTACGCACCTCGGCCGGGTAGACGGCGGAGCGAACGCTCACCTCGTGCAGTGCCTGGGCCTCCTGGCGTACGTACTCCTGAGCGGCGCTGCGGCCCTCCCAGACGCCCGCGATGGCGAGCCCCAGCACGATCGCGTAGACCACGCCGATCATCATCGTCATGTACTCGATGACGTCAGGGGTCTCGGACGGGTCGTCATCCTCTCCGATCCTGCGGTTGTTGAGTACGGCGATGGTCAGGACGACGGCGCTGGCCGCGACCATAGCGAGGGTGAGAACAAGCCATTCCGACATGGGTACCTCCGGAGGTCATCGGGAGCGGGGACGCAGCACGGCGACGGCGAACACCGCGGGCGCCGTGATCAGCAGGGTGAGGGTGACCAGGGAGGTGCCGCGCCGTGGGACCTTGCGCGGCGGCTTGCGGTAGGTGGGGAACGCCACGGGCCGGGGCGCGGGAGGCGTGGGGCGTGCGGACGGTGAGGGCGGGGGTGTGGGTGAAGGGGGCGGTGGTACGGGCTTCGGTTCCGGTTCGGGGGGTGCGGGCGGCGGAGGCGGGGGAGGCGGGGGAGGTGGAGGTGGCGGAGGCGGTGGAGGTGGTGGTGCGGGGGGCCGGGGTGGTGGCGCGGGCCGTCGGGTCGGTTCGGGCGCCGGGCCCGCGTGACAGTGGCCGTGGCCCGCCACGGCGACCGCCGAATTCCCGCCGCTCTCACCGATGGAGGCATACGCGCAGTTGTCCGCCACGGCGGGCGCCGGGGCGGTCAGCAGCCAGAGAAGTACGACGGCTGCCGTGAGCCGCCCTATGAGTGATCCGTACACGACGGGAGCATGTTCCGGTCCGTCGCGGGGCACGCCCGGGACGGCCCGGATTCCCCTGATGGTGGGGACCTGGGGTGTCGGGTGTTTGCGGCCCGGAGAATTCATCGGTCACAACTGACCGCAGTGGCGGGGGATTTACGCACCGCCGTCGCCCCATTGGCAAGGAATGCCGTCAAAGGCGCCGCCACCAGGGCTTTGTCACCTTTGATCGGACCGAGGAAACTCAAGAACCGGACCAATGCCTGCCGACAGGTCCAACGTTCGTGCTCTTGGGGGCACATGATACGTGGCGCCCCCGGAGCCGAACCGATTGGTGCCGCCGGAGAACGCCGGAGCACCTCTCGGGGCCGTTCCGTCGCCGGATGTCACCCGTAGCGACGGGACCGTTGCACATGCCAGTGGTGTGTGACCAATAACGGACGGCTAATTTCCGTTTCCGCTCGCCCTCTTGGCGGACGATCAGTAGCCTCTGGTCAACACTGACCATGAACATGGCCGGATCGCCGTGGCGACTTGTTGGAGACATCGATGGAGCGTCCCGCCTGGGCACCGCAAGGCATTGACATCACGGTGCCGAGCGTGTCTCGCATGTACGACTTCTATCTGGGCGGATCGCACAATTTCGAGGTGGACCGGGAAGCGGCTCGCAAGGCCATGGAGTTCATGCCGGGGCTCCCCAAGATCATGCAGGCGAATCGGGCCTTTATGTGCAGGGCCGTGCGTTACGCGGTGAGCGAGGGCATCAACCAGTTCCTGGACATCGGCTCCGGAATACCGACTTTCGGCAATGTGCACGAAGTCGCCCAGGCGGCCGACCCGGAGGCCCGCGTCGCGTATGTCGATCACGACCCCGTCGCGGTCGCGCACAGCCGGGTCGTACTCGAAGGAAACGAGCGGGCGGTGATCGCCGCCGCGGATCTCCGTAACCCGCAAGGCATCGTGAAGAGCCCGGAGATCACCGGACTGCTCGACCTGGACCGCCCGGTGGCTCTGCTGCTCGTCGCCGTACTCCACTTCATCGAGGACTCCGACGACCCGCAGACCGCCGTCGCCGAACTGCGCGAAGCCCTTGCCCCCGGCAGCCTCATCGTCATCACCCACGCCTCGTACGAGGGGATTCCGCTCGCCCCGGAGGAGGCGGGCGGTACGGTCGATGTCTACCGGAACATCCGCAGCCCCCTGGTCATGCGGACGCGCGACGAGGTCACCCGGTTCTTCGAGGGGTACGCGATGGTCGAGCCCGGACTCGTGTCGATGCCGAACTGGCGCCCCGACACCCCCCTGGCACCGGAGCACGAGGACCCATTCGCCTTCTCGGGCTTCGCAGGAGTGGGACGCAAGGCGTGAGCATCCCCGCCCAGTCGTCCGGAGCGCCCGACACGGAGCCCGACGGCCCCGAGGACCGGCTCCGGAGATTCGCCACGATCTGGAGCCGGGCCATCTTCCCCTCGACGGCCACCTCCATGACGCGCACGGAGTTCGAACGGCATCTGCTGCCGCTGGCCCGCGGGCTCAGCGACATCCTGCACGCACGGCCCTTCGACGCGGCGCCCGCGAGCGAGGTCGGCGCCGCTCTCGTCGCCGCGCACTGCACGGACCCGGACGCGCTCAGCAGCACGCTCGGCGTCATCGACTCGTACCTCGTGCTCTATTGCGGCGGTAACGGTGCGACGGCGCTGTCGACCGAGGACGGCAGGGCCCGCTGCGCCCGGATACAGCACGCCCTCGCGGGCGGGTTCACCCAGGCCCTGCGCGAGCGGACCCTCGCAGAGCAGGAGGCCATCGCCCGCTCCGCGCTCACCGCCCGTTCGGACGCCGAGCAGGCCCTGCACGCCACCGAGGCACGCTTCCGCGCCGTCTTCAAGGAAGCGGCCATCGGTATCGGGATCGCCGATCTGGACGGCAATGTGCTGGAGATCAACGACACCCTCACCCGGATGTTCGGCGGACTCGAACACCATGTGCGCAGCCACAAGGTCAACGAGTGGGTGCACCCCGAGGACTCGCCGCAGGTCTGGAAGTACTACAGCGAGCTGGTACGCGGCGAGCGCGAGCACTACCGGGTCGAGAAGCCGTACTACCGCAACGACGGCACGGTGCTGTGGACCAATCTGACGGTGTCCCTGCTGCGCGACTCCGAGGGCCGGCCCGAGTATCAGCTGGCCCTGATGGAGGACACCACGGAGCGCCGGCTGCTCAACCTGCGGCTGCGGTACGAGGCCACCCATGACGCGCTCACCGGCCTGCCCAACCGGACGCTGTTCTTCGAACGGCTGGAGAAGGCGCTCGCCGCCGACGACGGCAGCCGCTTCGGCCTCTGCTACCTCGACCTCGACGGCTTCAAGGCGATCAACGACAGCCTCGGCCACGCGTCGGGGGACCGGCTGCTGGTCGAGGTGGCCGACAGGCTGCAGAGCTGTGCGACCGCGCCCGGCGAGATGGTGGCGCGGCTCGGCGGCGACGAGTTCGTGGCCCTGACCACCGGCCCCGACACCCAGAAGGAGGTCGACGAGCTGGCCGGCCGCATCCTCGGCGTGCTCGGCACCCCGATCCGGCTGGACGGCCGTGAGCTGACCGTACGCGGATCCATCGGGATCGTCGAAGGACCGGCAGGTGAACGGAGCGCCGCCGAGGTGCTGCGCAGCGCCGACATCACCATGTACCGGGCCAAGTCGGCGGGCGGCAACCGCTTCGAGCTCGCCGACGCCGAGGCGGACGCCCGCGCCATCACCCGGCACGGCCTGACCACCGCGCTGCCGACCGCCCTGGACCGCGGCGAGTTCTTCATCGAGTACCAGCCCCTCGTGCACCTCGGCGACGGTACGGTGCACGGCGCGGAGGCGCTGGTGCGCTGGTGCCACCCGCAGCACGGGGTGCTCGGTCCCGACCGGTTCATCCCGCTCGCCGAGCACACCGGGCTGATCGTGCCGCTCGGCCGCTGGGTGCTGGAGGAGTCCGTGCGCCAGGCCAACTTCTGGCAGGAGCGGCACAGCGATGGCGGCCCGCTGCGGATCAATGTCAACCTCTCGCCCACCCAGTTGCATCATCCGCGGCTGGTCGCCGAGACGGTAGACGTACTGGAGCGGTCGGGGCTCGAACCCGGGGCGCTGTGTCTGGAGGTCACGGAGTCCGCCCTCATCGGCGCGGACGACGATCTGCTCAAGCCGCTGCGGCAACTGGCGGACATGGGCGTCGACATAGCGCTCGACGACTTCGGCACCGGGTACTCGAACCTGGCGAACCTGCGCAGGCTTCCGGTGAGCGTGCTCAAACTGGACCGCTCCTTCACGCAGGGCATGCAGCGGCATCCGGCGGACTCGGTCGATCTGAAGATCGTCGAGGGCATCGTCTCGCTGGCACACAGCCTGGACCTCGCGGTCACGGTGGAAGGCGTGGAGACCGCGGCCCAGGCGGAACAGCTGCGGGAGCTGGGGTGCGACACGGCCCAGGGGTGGTACTACGCCCGGCCCGGCGCCCCCGACCGGATCCACTCGCTGCTGCTGGCCGACGCGGTGTGAGGACCGGACGGGCTCGATCGGCGGACGATCGAGCCCGTCCGGCACCCGCGGAAGAAGGGCCGGTCCGGGGCAATTCAACCCCGTCCGGCGATCGAGGGCGCAGCGCGGCCGCAGGTCGCGCGACCCGCTACACCCGCTACACCCGCTCCGGACGGTTCTCCAGCAGCATCCGCTGCAACTCGCGGGCCGCGCGCGGCGGCGCCACATCCGTACGATGCGCGAGCGCGATCGTGCGCCGCAGGCCGGGAGGGGCCAGCGGCGTGGTCCGCAGGTCGTGGCCGGCCCGGGTGGCGACCATGCTGGGCACCACCGCGATCCCGAGCCCCGCCCGGACGAAGCCGAGCACCGCGTCCATCTCGCCGCCCTCCACCGTGAACGACGGCTCGAAGCCCTCCGCACGGCAGGCGGCCACCGTCAGTTCGCGCAGGTCGTAGCCGTGCCGGAACATCACGAGGGATTCGTCCTGAAGGTCGGCGATCCGTACGCGGCCGCCCCGGCCGGGCCGCGGCGCCCGCGCCGACGACACCACGACCAGGTCCTCCTGGAGCAGTTCGACCGTGGTGAGCGCGGGCGACGCTGCGGGCAGCGGCAGTACGACCAGGGCGAGATCGAGAGCCCCGCGCGCCAGCTCCCGTACGAGGTCGAGCGAGCCGCCCTCCTCCAGCAGCAGCTGGATCCCCGGATGCCGGTCGTGGAAGGCGCGCAGCACGTCGGGGAGCAGGCCGGTGCAGAGGCTGGGCGTCGCGCCGAGCCGGACCCGGCCCCGGCGCAGCTGGGCCAGCTCCTGCACCTCGTGGCGTGCCGTGTCGGCGTCCGCGAGGATGCGGCGGGCCAGCGGCAGCAGGGCCTCGCCCGCGTCGGTGAGGGTGATGTTGCCCCGGGCCCGGCTGAACAGCTCCGCCCCCAGCTCGTTCTCCAGCGCCCTGATCTGCTGGGACAGCGAGGGCTGCGAGACATGCACGTCCTCGGCGGCGCGGGTGAAGTGACGGCTCTCGGCCACGGCCACGAAGTACGTCAGCTGCTGGAACTGCATACACACAGCATAGCGGCCATGATAGGGAACTCCTATGAAGATCAGCTGTTCCATGTCTTGGACTGATGGGGTCCTTCGGCCCTAGCGTCGTGTCCATGGCATTGGCAACACGGACGGACCGACGGCCGTCCATGACGCGTACGCTCTGGGACTCGTCCGTCGGCAAGAAGACGATCATGGCCGTGAGCGGCCTGATCATGCTCCTCTACTTGGTTGTCCATATGATCGGCAACCTGAAGATCTTCTTCGGGGCCGGCGAGTTCAACCATTACGCGCACTGGCTGCGGACCATGGGGGAGCCCTTCCTGCACTACGAGTGGGCCCTGTGGATCGTCCGCGTCGTGCTCGTCGCCGCCGTGGTGCTGCACGCCACCTCCGCGTACCAGCTGAGCAGGCGCGACATCAGGGCGCGCCCCGCCAAGTACGTGCACAAGAAGCCGCGCGCCAGTTATGCCACCCGCACCATGCGCTGGGGCGGGATCATCCTCGCCCTGTTCATCGTCTGGCACATCCTCGACCTGACGACGGGCACCGTGCACTCGGGCGGATTCCAGTCCGGGCACCCGTACCAGAACGTCGTCGACACCTTCTCCACCTGGTACGGCAACACGATCTACATCGTCGCCATGCTCGCCCTCGGACTCCACGTCCAGCACGGCTTCTGGAGCGCCGCCCAGACCCTCGGCGCGGGCAACGCGACCCGTGACCGGGTCCTCAAGACCACCGCCACCGTCCTCGCCCTGGTGCTGACCGTGGGCTTCATCTCCGTACCCGTCGCCGTCATGACCGGAGTCGTGAGCTGACATGACCGACTACTCGCACTACGAGACGGGCGCGCCCGTCGTCGACACCAAGGCCCCCGAAGGCTCCGTCGCCGAACGCTGGGACACCCGTCGCTTCCAGGCCAAGCTGGTCAACCCGGCCAACCGGCGCAAGCACACCGTCATCGTCGTCGGCACCGGCCTGGCCGGCGGTTCGGCGGGTGCGACGCTGGCCGAACAGGGTTACCACGTCGTCCAGTTCTGCTTCCAGGACTCGCCCCGCCGCGCCCACTCCGTCGCAGCCCAGGGCGGCATCAACGCCGCGAAGAACTACCGCAACGACGGCGACTCGGTCCACCGGCTCTTCTACGACACGGTCAAGGGCGGCGACTTCCGGGCCCGCGAGTCCAACGTCCACCGGCTCGCCCAGATCTCCGTCGAGATCATCGACCAGTGCGTCGCCCAGGGCGTCCCCTTCGCCCGTGAGTACGGCGGCCTCCTCGACAACCGCTCCTTCGGCGGCGTCCAGGTCTCCCGCACGTTCTACGCCCGCGGCCAGACGGGACAGCAACTCCTCCTCGGCGCCTACCAGGCACTGTCGAGGCAGATCGCCGCCGGCAACGTCGAACTGCACGCCCGCACCGAGATGCTCGACCTGATCATCGTCGACGGCAAGGCCCGCGGCATCGTCGCCCGCGACCTCGTCACCGGGAAGATCGACACCTACTTCGCCGACGCGGTCGTCCTGGCCAGCGGTGGTTACGGCAACGTCTTCTACCTGTCGACGAACGCCATGAACTCCAACGCCACCGCCATCTGGCGCGCCCACCGCCGCGGCGCCTACTTCGCCAACCCGTGCTTCACCCAGATCCACCCCACCTGCATCCCGCGCACCGGCGACCACCAGTCCAAGCTGACGCTGATGAGCGAGTCGCTGCGCAACGACGGCCGGATCTGGGTACCGAAGGCCAAGGGCGACGACCGACCCGCGAACGAGATCCCCGAGGACGAGCGCGACTACTACCTGGAGCGCATCTACCCCGCTTTCGGCAACCTCGTGCCCCGCGACATCGCCTCCCGCGCCGCGAAGAACGTCTGCGACGAGGGGCGCGGCGTCGGCCCCGGCGGCCAGGGCGTCTACCTCGACTTCGCCGAGGCCGTCCAGCGGATGGGCCGGGCCGAGGTCGAGGAGAAGTACGGCAACCTCTTCGACATGTACGCGCGGATCACCGCGGAGAACCCGTACGAGACCCCGATGCGGATCTACCCGGCCGTGCACTACACGATGGGCGGGCTCTGGGTCGACTACGACCTTCAGACCACCATCCCCGGCCTCTTCGCCATCGGCGAGGCCAACTTCTCCGACCACGGCGCCAACCGGCTCGGCGCCTCCGCGCTGATGCAGGGCCTCGCCGACGGCTACTTCGTCCTGCCGTCGACCATCAACGACTACCTGGCCCGCAATCCGCACCACGACGAGGTCGACGACGCGCACCCTGCCGTCGAAGAGGTCGTCGCCGACACCGAGGACCGGCTGAACCTGCTGCTCTCCGTCGACGGCGACCGCACCCCCGACTCCTTCCACCGCGAGATCGGTGAACTCATGTGGGAGTACTGCGGCATGGCCCGCACCGAAGAGGGGCTGCGCAAGGCGCTCAGCCGGATCCCGCAGATCCGCGAGGAGTTCTGGCGCCGCATCAAGGTGCCCGGCACCGGTGACGAGTTCAACCAGTCGCTGGAGAAGGCCAACCGCGTCGTCGACTACCTGGAGCTCGCCGAGCTGATGTGCCTCGACGCCCTGCACCGCGCCGAGTCCTGCGGAGGCCACTTCCGTGAGGAGTCGCAGACCCCGGACGGCGAAGCCGCCCGCCGGGACGAGGAGTTCTCCTACGCCGCCGCCTGGGAGTTCTCCGGCACCGGCGAGGCCCCCGTCCTGCACAAGGAAGACCTTGTCTTCGAGTACGTCCACCCCACTCAGCGGAGCTACGCATGAAGCTCACCCTGCGCGTCTGGCGCCAGAAGAACGCCGACGCCACCGGCGCCATGTCCACCTACGAAGTGGACGGCATCTCGCAGGACATGTCGTTCCTGGAAATGCTCGACACCCTCAACGAGGAACTCATCCTTGCCGGCGACGACCCCGTCGCCTTCGACCACGACTGCCGCGAAGGCATCTGCGGCGCCTGCAGCCTCGTCATCAACGGCGACGCCCACGGCCCCGAACGCACCACCACCTGCCAGCTCCACATGCGGTCGTTCCGGGACGGCGACACCATCGACATCGAGCCCTGGCGCGCCTCGGCCTTCCCGGTCGTCAAGGACCTGGTCGTGGACCGCTCGGCCTTCGACCGGATCATCCAGGCGGGCGGCTACATCTCCGCACCCACCGGCACCGCCCCCGAGGCACACGCCACCCCGGTGCCCAAGCCGGACGCCGACTTCGCCTTCGAACACGCCGAGTGCATCGGCTGCGGCGCCTGCGTCGCGGCCTGCCCCAACGGCTCCGCGATGCTCTTCACCTCGGCGAAGATCAACCACCTCAACGTCCTGCCGCAGGGCGCTCCCGAGCGGGAGACCCGGGTCCTCGACATGGTCGGACAGATGGACAGCGAGGGCTTCGGCGGCTGCACCCTCACCGGGGAGTGCGCCACCGCCTGCCCGAAGGGCATTCCACTGCCGTCGATCTCGGCCATGAACAAGGAGTGGCTGCGGGCGACCCGGAAGGTGCACCGCTGAGGGAACGGCCGAGTCCCCGGCCCCGGAGGCCGCCCGCCTCCGGGGCCGGGAAGTCTCACGACCTCACCCGCGACAGAGAACGGGCTCCCGACGCCGTGCGGCTCCGCCTCCGGCGTTGTCGTCGGTCAACGACTCCCCCACGCTCGAACCTGCTCGCGCGGGAGGGACCCCCCTCGCGTCGCTTCCCTCCTCCGCCTTGGATTCGAAGCCGCATGACGCCGCTCGCTGATCCACTCTCTGTCGCGGGTGAGGTCGTCAGCCGCTCCGCCGGGTCAGGACGTCACGGAGATGTCGTCTCCGTAGACCGTGCCCTGCCCGTACCAGCCGTGCAGATAGACGGTCACCGCGCCGGTCGGCCCGGTGGTGAACGCCACCGACTGCTTCGCGTAGCCGCTCGACGAACCCCAGGTGCTCGCCGAGGCGTCGCCCCGTACACCGAGGTAGCCGTAACTGCCCTGCACCCAACCACTCAGCGTGTACGTGGTGTTGGGGGACAGGGTGAGTGTCTGCGCACACTCGCCGGTCTGTGAAGCGGTGGCCGCCGCGGCGAGCGCGTGCGAGCCGCCGTGCACCGGAGTGGAGACGACCGCGCCACCGGACTCACACGTCCAGGGGCTCAGCGTTGGCGGCGGGGTGCTCCCAGCGGGGTGGGACAGCGGGCGGATCGCACGGTTCGGCGGTGGGGGCGCGGCCCGTTCCTGCGAATCCCGGCCGGGGGTCACATGCCGCACGGCACGGAGCGGTCGTGAGGCATGCCCATAATTGGTCTGGACCAGATAACTGTCAACGTTCTTTACTGTTTCATTCCCCTTTGCTTGCCTGGGCTGGCAACTCACCTGGCAAATAGGGGGGTGGCGACGCTTGGGCGGTCAGTCGAGACGGAGTGCGGCCCGGAGGTACGGAGCCGTACGGCTCTCCGGAACCTGGGCCACGTCCACGGGCGGTCCCGCCGCCACGATCCGGCCGCCGCGGTCGCCACCGCCCGGCCCCAGGTCGATCACCCGGTCGGCGCCCGCCACCACCGCCATGTCGTGCTCGACGACCACCACGGTGTTGCCGGCGTCGACGAGGCCGTGCAACTGCCGCATCAGCACCTCGACGTCCGCGGGATGCAGCCCGGTCGTCGGCTCGTCCAGCAGATACAGGGTGTGGCCCCGACGGGTGCGCTGGAGCTCGGCGGCCAGCTTGATCCGCTGGGCCTCGCCGCCCGAAAGCTCCGTGGCGGGCTGACCGAGCCGCAGATAGCCGAGCCCGACATCGAGCAGCGTCCGCAGACTGCGCTCGGCGGCGGGCGTACCGGCGAAGAACCCGGCCGCCGACTCCACCGTCAGATCCAGCACCTGTGCGATGTCGAGACCGCGCAGGGTGACCTCCAGGGTCTGCGGGTTGTACCGGGCGCCGTGACAGTCCGGGCAGGGCGCGTACGTGCTGGGCAGGAAGAGCAGTTCCACGGAGACGAAGCCCTCGCCCTGGCAGGTCTCGCAGCGTCCGCCCGCCACGTTGAAGGAGAACCGTCCGGCCTTGTAGCCGCGCTCACGTGCCGTGTCCGTCTCGGTGAACAGCTTCCGTACGACGTCGAAGAGCCCGGTGTACGTGGCCAGATTGGACCGCGGGGTACGGCCGATCGGTTTCTGGTCGACCTGCACGAGCCGGTCCACCGCCTCCAGCCCCTGCGCCGACGCGCACCCGGGCGTGGGACGCTCCGCGGGCAGACCGGCGGTGGTCGAGGCCTGCCGGTCGGCGAGGACACCGGCCAGCACCTGACCCACCAGCGTCGACTTCCCCGACCCCGACACCCCGGTGACGGCCGTGAACACCCCGAGCGGGAACTCGGCGTCGACGCCCCGCACATTGTGACGGTCGACCCCGTTCAGCCGCAGCCACCCCGACGGCGCACGCACCTCGCGCACCGGAGTGGGCCCTTCGTCGAAGAGGAAGCGCCGGGTGGCCGACTCCGCCACCTCGGCGAGCCCGGCCGGGGGCCCGCTGTGCAGCACCCGCCCCCCGTGCTCGCCCGCCAGCGGTCCCACATCGACCAGCCAGTCCGCCCGGCGCACCACATCCATCTGATGCTCCACGACGAAGACCGAGTTCCCGGCCTCCTTCAGCCGGCCGAGCACCCCCAGCAGCGACTCGGTGTCTGCTGGGTGCAGACCGGCCGACGGCTCGTCCAGCACATAGACGACACCGAACAGACCGGAGCGCAACTGGGTGGCGAGCCGCAGTCGTTGCAGCTCGCCGGAGGACAGCGTCGGAGCGGTCCGGTCGAGGCTGAGATAGCCGAGACCGAGCTCGGTGACCGTCTCGATCCGGGCGAGCAGATCCGTCGTCAGCACCCGCGCCGTGTCACCGCCGCCCGCCGTGCGCAGCACCTCGGCGAGCGAGGTGAGCGGCAGCCCGGCCAGTTCGGCGATCGAACGGCCGGCGAAGGTGACCGCCATCGCCTCCGGACGCAGCCGGCTGCCGCCGCAGATCGGGCAGGGGGCACTGGTCAGGAAGCGCTCGGCCCTGGCCCGAAGGGTGCGGCTCCTGGAGTCCGCGAAGGTGTGCATCACATAGCGGCGGGCGCTCATGTACGTACCCTGGTACGGGCGTTGGATGCGCCCCGCGTCACGCACCGGATGGACCGTCACCACCGGCTGCTCGTCGGTGAACAGGATCCATTCCCGGTCCCCGGCATCCAGCTCGCGCCACGGACGGTCGATGTCGTAGCCCAGCGCGTCCAGCACGTCGCGCAGGTTCTTGCCCTGCCAGGCCCCCGGCCAGGCGGCGATCGCACCGTCCCGGATCGACAGCGAGGGGTCGGGGGCGAGCAGTTCCTCGGTGGTGCGGTGGATGCGGCCGAGACCGTGGCACTCCGGGCACGCCCCGGCGGCGGTGTTCGGCGAGAAGGCGTCGGAGTCCAGCCGTTCGGCACCGGCCGGATAGTCCCCGGCGCGCGAGAACAGCATGCGCAGGGAGTTGGACAGCGTGGTGACCGTCCCTACGGACGAACGGGCACCTGGCGCCGAGCGGCGCTGTTCCAGCGAGACGGCGGGCGGCAGTCCGGTGACCTCACCGACCGCGGGCGCGCCGACCTGGTGGATCAGCCGGCGGGCGTAAGGGGCGACGGACTCGAAGTAGCGGCGCTGCGCCTCGGCGTAGATCGTGCCGAACGCGAGGGAGGACTTCCCGGAGCCCGACACCCCGGTGAACACGGTGAGGGTGTCGCGGGGGATGTCGACCGAGACGTCCTGGAGGTTGTGCTCCCGGGCGCCGCGCACCCGGACGTACGGATCGTGGGGGGTGGACATGGATGCAGAACTCCGTACGGATCTGGACGAGGCTGACACCTGCGGGCAAACAGTCCGATTATAGGCGTTGGTTGGGGCCGGGCCCGTAAGGCAGGTGTGGGCGACGGGACGGATTCCGCTGACGATCGGCTGAGTCCGCTGCCCTGCCGATCGTTGCCCCCGTGTCCGCAGCCATCCCTGCCCGCGGATACGGGCGCCGCCGCGAGGAACGGACGCGCTGCCCCTGGGGCGCCACATAGATCAGCGCCGAATGCGAAGCGCCGGTGATCTGCCGTGCGATGCGCTCGGGGGCATCACGAACTGGGGACGCTGTACGACCGCATGAGGAGGAAGTTCTCCCGATAGGCGTCGTGGGTCGCGTTCGAGCTCACCCGGATGATCGCCTCGTCGTTGTCCCGGAGCGACGACTTGTCCAGGTTGTGTGAACCGGTGAAAACCCACTTGGTGTCCGGATGACCGGCGTAATTTCCCTCGATGGCGAGGTATTTTGAATGTACCTGGTATCCGTCACTGTTCTGGAGGTGGTAGAGCTTCAGGCGTGCGTCTCCCTTCATTCTGTTGGTAAGTGGACTATCGGCGTAGACGACCTCCACCCAGCAGTCCGCATCGGCGAGTGCGATCAGCTTGTCAGCGATGGCCGTGCGGTCGAACAGAGAAGCTGCGACCCGGATCACGGTCTTGTGCGAGGCGGAGCCCACGCTGCTGTTACCAGTACAGGTCACGTTATTGAGGAAGTCGAGCACGGGATCGCCCGACGCACGTGGGAAGAAGTAGTACTTCTCGTCGTTCGCGGCTCCTTGAACGTGATAATCGTTCGTCCTTTTCATGTTTGCCAGGTCGGTGAAGTAATTCGCATACGCGGTGTACAGCGCCGTATTGCCCACAACAGTGTAGGCGTTGTTCCAGTAGCGGTTGATATTCACCGTGGTCTGATTGGCGGAAGCTTGGATCACTACATCTTCCGCCACCCCCGCGTCACCGATGCGGGAAAATGTGAAGAACTTGTTGTGCTGGATCGGATTGACGCTTGCCGGGGCATTCGAAACGCATGCCAATCCGGGTGAACAGACCCTCACCCAGGAGGTTTTGGTCATGTTGGTGCCGAGAGTTTCTATCAGATCCTGCGCCGGCGGCTTGTTTCCGGAGTTGCTGTCCAGAACGACGCGTACCTGAACGCCGCGAGCGAACGCTCGCTTGAGGGCGTCCGTATAGCCCTGGTCGTTCAAGACGTACAAGGCCACCCGGATCGGCCGGCCGGACGGAGTCTGGTCGATGGCCGAAATGATGTGAGTCTTGACGGCATTCTGTTCCTTGGCTGTGCCGCGGGGATTGTTGAATACCACGCCGGTCACCACGGGGGCAGCTTCCGCCGCCGAAGACGGCACGACAGTGCATACGAATAGCCCCAAAAGGACAAATAGGGTAGAAAGTGATTTTTTCATTCCTTTGTTTCCTTTTCTCGGGGGATCCATTGCGTCACTTCGTTGAAGAATTGACGCTGTTATTCGCATAATGTCGGACTGTGGCGATCTGGGTATGATGCGCCTAGGCGCAGTAAAGGGGGGTCTGAAATATCGGCCTTTGCCCTTTCATCTTTCCTGCTACACCAGTCCTTTACTTGATATCACCCTTGCCTTTACCCTATCTATGGGTTATGGTCCCTAACTGCTTCAGCTGTCCTGGTGATGCCTCTTCTTTCCGTGCCGGTGGCGGCGCAGGGTGCTTCGGATGGGGAAGGCCTCATTGGGGGTGGCGCCAGCGCATTACTCAAACGTGCTGAGCTGAAAGTGGCGACCAATGGCGGAGCGGACGCTTACGGCGGACGGGCCATCGGCGTGAAAGGGATCAACGGGGTTGCCTGCTTCGGCGAATCCGGGGCCCTCTATTCAAGCTGCTGGACGGAATGCGCTACCAGGTCGGTTGAGTTAATGTCATGTCCATGTAAATAGAGGGGGGAATATGCGCATCAAGTGGGTGCGGGTTTCTGTTGTGGCGGTCAGTCTTCTGGCGCTCGTCGGGGTGAGTCCGGCGTCGGCCAATGGTGAGGTCCCGCCGGCGCCGGTGTCATCGATCGGCGCTGATGGTGACGCGACGGATGGTGACGTCACGAAGCTTGGTCAGGAGGGGCCCGAGGCTCGGATCGTCAACGGCGAACTCGCGGATTCCTCAAGGGGTATGGCTGCTCTGCACGTATACGGCGGATTTGAGTGCTCCGCTTCCATCGTTCATGATCGCTGGGTACTGACCGCCAAGCACTGTCTGTACAACGGCTCGTCCAGGTATCCGGACTCGTCGATGACGGTCAGGGTGAAGAGCCTCGACCGAACCTCCGGCGGCGGAGTGATCAATATTTCGCTCTCGAAGGTGCGCACAAACAACGACATCGCCATGCTGAAGCTGGATCGATCCGCCAACGCCGAGCCGGTTTCGCTGGCCACCGCCAATCCCAAGTGGCAAGCGACGACCTACGCCTTCGGGTGGGGGGCGACGTGTGCCAGCTGCGGGTCGTCGCGCTACCTCAAGCGTGCCACCCAGTACGTCGCCTCCGTCACGTGGACCGACAAGTACGGCGGCGAGGGAATACGTGTCCTCGCCAGTAATGGTGCAGTGTGTTACGGGGATTCAGGCGGTCCGCTCTTCAAGCTGGTTGACGGAAAGCGCTACCAGGTCGGCGTCCTCTCCGGCGGCGACAAGGAGTGTGCTGGTCGGGGCGACACCTATTCCTCGGTTCCCCGAAGCCTGGCGTGGATACAAGACGTGATAGACAGCTTCTAATAGCCTCGATCCTTCGTGACGGTCCGCTGGTTCAATCAGCGGGCCGTTTCGGCTTGTTGGCGAGGGGCTGCGGGGATGCCACGTACCCGACTGTCGCTCGGGATGGTGCCGGAGTCCATGGTTCCGGCCATTGATCAGGTTCGTCGGGGCGGCTATTCCTGCTGGTCAGCCGGGGTTCGGTAGGGCGTTGAGGCGCTGGTGATCACATCGGCCCAAGGTCGGTGACAGATAACCTCAAATGTCGACTGCGGGCGGTGGTGATGCACTGTCCGGCGACGGAGAACAGCCACGGTCGCAGGCGGCGGAGTCTCAGAAGGCGGAGTCCGCCCTACCGGGGTGGTCTGCCGCGTACTCAGCCGTGGAAGAGGTCACCGCAAGCCGGGCAGCACTCCGCAGCCCGTAGCGCGATACGACCTGGATGCGTCCGGACGTGTGGACGCGTAGTTTCTCGCACAGGACACTGGGTGTGAAGAACGACACCCCCTGGCCGTATTCGACTTGGACGGCACGCTCGCGGACAGCGGCCATCGGCAGTACTTCCTGGAGGGGCGGCGGCGTGACTGGAACGGCTTCTTCTCCGCCGCCGTCGACGACCCGCCGCTTCTCGAAGGCGTACGGCTGGTGCTGAGCAGCGCCGTGGAGTGCGAGGTCCGGTGTCTCACCGGACGGCCCGAGCGGTGCCGCCGGGACGCCGTGGCCTGGCTGGGGGAACAGGGGCTGCCCGAGGGGCGGTTGTACATGCGCCGCAACGACGACCGCAGGCCGGCCCGGCACGCCAAGCTGGAAATCCTGGAGCGGCTGGGCCGGGAGCGTGAGGTGCGGATGCTGGTCGACGACGACGAACTCGTCTGCGATGCGGCGGAGCTGGCTGGCTTCGCCGTGGTCCGGGCCCGCTGGGCGAAGGCGTCGCCCGTACTCAGGGACGCTCAGGGGCGCGAGGGCCGTACCTGAATTCGGCGTGGGGCCGGTCGCGGCCGGGGCGCGGCGGGTCGCGCCGGATCAGCTCGGCTCGTCGAGCCGGAAGCCCACTTTCAGGCCCACCTGGAAGTGCTCGATTCGGCCGTCCTTGATCTCTCCGCGAACCTGTGTGATCTCGAACCAATCGAGATTGTGCAACGTTTCCGAAGCTCTTGCGATGCCTCTGCGGATGGCGTCGTCGACGCCTTCATGGGAGCTTCCCACGATTTCGGTGACTCGGTAGGTGTGATTTGACATCTTATGTCTCCTCTCGTCCCTACCACGGTGCCCCACCTGGCCCGGGTGCGCGAGAGGTCGGTGTGCAGAATCTGCGGTGAACGGGCCTTGACCGCAGCAATGGTCCATACCAAAATCCAGCCACGCCCGTGCGAGCACCGCCCGCAGTCCCCCACACCGGGTTCTGGAATTCGTCGTGCCGTTTCACAGAAGGTGAACCTGGTGAAGAACTGCATACTTGTCGGAGCCGTCGCGCTCGTTTCCACCTGTGCGCTGGGCGGGTGCGGATTCGTCCCGGGCTCGGTTTCGTCCGGCAGTAAGACGGTCACGATCTGGCTGATGAAGAACAGCGTGTCCGCAGATTTCCTCAAGCGCTTCACGAAGGCCTACGAGGACGAGCACCCGGCAGTCCGGCTCGACTTCAAGATCCAGAGCTGGACCGGCATCGGACCGAAGGTCATCGATGCGCTCCAGGGCAAGGACACCCCGGACGTCATCGAGGTCGGAAACACCCAGGTCGCCCAGTACGCGGAGAGCGGCGGGCTGCGCGACCTCACCCTGGAGTCCGTGCGCGACCTCGGCAGCGAGGACTGGCTGCCTGGTCTTGCCGAGCCGGGCAGCGTCGACGGCGTCCAGTACGGAGTCCCGTGGTACGCCGCCAATCGAGTGGTGATCTACAACAAGGACCTCTTCGAACAGGCCGGAATCAAGACCCCGCCGAAGACCCGGGACGAATGGATCGCGGACAGCGAACAGCTGAACCGGAACGGCAACCAGGGCATCTACCTCGCGGGCCAGAACTGGTACGTCCTCTCCGGATTCATCTGGGACGAGGGCGGCCAACTGGCCGACGACAGGGGCGGCGAGTGGGAAGGCGCCCTGGACAGCCCCGGCGCACTGCGCGGCATGAGCTTCTACAAGGAACTCCAGGCGCTCGGGGACGGCCCCAAGAACGCGGACGAGGAAAAGCCCCCGCAGGCCAAGGTCTTCGCCAAGGGCGATGTCGCTCAGATCATTTCGGTGCCCGGCGCCGCCGCGCAGATCGAGCAGCTGAACCCCGAACTCAAGGGAAAACTGGGCTACTTCCCGATCCCCGGAAAGACCGCCAAGACCCCCGGCTCCGTTTTCACCGGCGGATCCGATCTGATCGTCCCCGAGAAGGCGGGACAGCGCGCCGCGGGCATCGACGTGATCAAGGCACTGGCCGGCCGGAAGTGGCAGGAAGAACTCGCCATGGCCATGAGCTACGTGCCCAACAAGCCTGACCTCGCGCGTGCCATCCTGGGCCAGGAGGGCACGGCCGCGATGGCCCGGGGCGCCACCAAGGGGCGCGCGACGCCCAACTCGCCGCAGTGGGCGAGTGTCGAGGCCGACAACCCGATCAAGCCGTACATGACGGCGGCCCTTCAGGGCGGCGACCCGCGGAAGGAGGCGAAGGCGGCCTCGGAGAAGATCACCGCACTGCTCGCGGGCAGCTGAACCGGGCGGTCCCGCGGCGCGGCGGGCAGCTGAACCGGGTGTGCCCGGCGCGGCGGACACTTGCTGCCGCGCCGGGGTGCACCCATCGCGCTGCTCTGGGCCGGAATCGCCCTCTGCAGGCAACGCACCGGACACAACTGGCTGGCCGACTGCTGCTCGATACCGTTCCTGGGCGGTGAGCAGGAGCGCGTCCTGTCTCACCGGCACGCCCCGAACGGTCTTGGGCGCACTGGTCCTCCGCTTTCCCGTCCTGTTCGGCGACGCATATCACGTATGCGGTCCGTCCCAGGTGGGCGGAATCCCTACGACCTGGCCATGCGGGTGTGGCCAGAGGCGACGGGGAGGCCCCGAACCATCACTCGGGTGATACGGGGCCCCGAATGCCGACGCCACACCTGGCGTCCCGGATCGCTTCACACACATGACGCACACCCAGCCAGGCACACCCACGGAACTTCACGTCGCTAAATCAATCGTGCCCAGTCCGTCAAAACAAGGTGCTGGACCGGAAGTTGTGCACCCGTCGCGGACGGGGCATGGGAGACGTACGGACGAAACACCTGGCACCCGAGGACCACTGGGTCACTCCCCACCGCCTCTGGCAGCCCACCACCGCGGGGCGAGGAGCGTGCCCACCGGACTCGCCACGCTCCCGCCCCTTCTCCGCGGCTATCCGCGACTGGGCGCCCAGGTCTGCGGAGCACCTGCGTACGACCCCGACTTCGACGTCGCCGACCTGTACGTGCTGATGTCGCTGTGCCGCACCGACCCCAGCTATCTGCGCCACTTCCTCGCACTCACCGAACTGCGGTGAACCCATGGACCCATGGGCAGATGCCGGGACAGGCGCCTCTGTTCCGATCCCGGCAGGCGTCCGGCCCGGGGTGCCCCGAGCCACCCCGGGCCGTCCCGCTCAGATTGCCGTCGCCAGCGATAGCGCGAACCGTTCTGCGGAATCCGTCCACCACTGGTCCAACCGCATTCCGGCCGCGACCAGTTCGGCCCGGACTCCCTCCTTGCGGAACTTGGCCGACACCTCCGTGCGCAACTCCTCACCGGCCTCGAAGGGCACCACCAGATCCAGATCCGGGATCTTCACCGTGAGCGCCGCACGGGCCCGCAGCCGCATCTCGATCCACTCCCGTTCCGGGTCCCACAGCGCCACGTGATCGAAGTCGGCCGGGTCGAAGTCCGCCCCCAACTCCCGGTCGACGACTCTCAGTACGTTCTTGTTGAACTCCGCCGTCACCCCGGCCCCATCGTCGTACGCGGCGACCAGCACCTCCTTTTCCTTCACCAGATCCGTGCCGAGCAGCAACCCGTCGCCGGGAGAGAGCAACGACCGCACCGACTTCAGGAACACCGACCGCTCGTCGGGGAGGAGATTGCCGATCGTGCCCCCGAGGAACGCGATCAGCCGCGGCCCCGGCGTGCCCGGCAGCGCGAGACCGCCGGTGAAGTCGGCGATCAGCGCGTGGACGGAGAGATCCGGCCGGTGCGTGAGCAGGGCCTCGGCGGCGCCGCGCAGTGCGCTCTCGCTGACATCGACCGGTACGTAACTGTGCAGCTCGGGCAGCGCGTCCAACAGGTGCCGGGTCTTCTCCGACGATCCCGATCCCAGCTCGATCAGGGTCCGCGCCCCGGACGCCGCCGCGATCTCCTCGGCGCGGTCGATCAGGATCTCGCGCTCGGCGCGGGTCGGGTAGTACTCGGGAAGCCGGGTGATCTCCTCGAACAGTTCGCTGCCGTGCGCGTCGTAGAACCACTTGGGCGGCAGCGTCTTCGGATGCCGGGTCAGGCCATGCAGCACATCGGCGCGCAGCGCCGCGTCCGTCGCGTCCACCGGCAGGGTGCGGGTCAGCAGAAAGGGACTCACTCCGTGGGCTCCTTGAGCGGGGTCAGCAGAACTTCGGTGCGGGTCGCGGTCAGCAACGTCCGGTCGGGGACCGAGCGCCAGCGTGGATCGTCGTCGTACGGCTCCGAGGCCACGACCGTGCGCAGTCCCGGCTCGGTGAGGTACCACAGGGTGTCGCCCCAGGCCGTCGCCACGATCGTGGCGCCGTCGACGAGCAGCAGATTCAGCCGCGACCGAGGCGCCGCGGCCGCCACGTCCTGCACGGTGTCGGCGACGGCCTGTGGCAGTTCGTCACCGTCGGCGAGACGATGGCGTACGAGGGCCCAGACCAGGGCCGAGTCGCAGCGGGCGGTGAGGGCCAGCAGCTCCGCCGCAGGCAGCGCATCGGCGAGCGGTGCCAGGGAATCCGGCCAGCCCCGCACCATGCCGTTGTGACTGAACAGCAGCCGTCCGGCGGCGAACGGCGCGGCCGCCGCCTCACCGTCCGCGCCCGCCTCGGTGGCATCACGTACCGCCGCGAGCAGCGCCGTACTGCGCACCACTCGGGCCAGATCCGCGAACGTCTGGTCGCCCCAGACGGGGCCCTCACGCCGGTAGCGTCCCGGCACCGGGTCATCGTCCGCGTACCAGCCGACGCCGAAGCCGTCGGCGTTGACCGTCCCGTGCTGCTGGTGTCTGGGCGCCCAGGACTGGCGCACCAGACTGTGCGGCGGTCGCGTCAGCACTTCACCGAGAGCCACAGACTGCCCCAGATAAGCGATATGACGACACATCAGAGATCCCTCGCGGTGCGGAAGCCGGAGAAGATCTGGCGCCGCACCGGCAGGTCCCAATTGCGGAACGTCCCCCTGCACGCCACGGGATCCACGGCGAACGAACCGCCGCGCAGCACCTTGTGGGCCGGCCCGAAGAAGACCTCGGAATACTCGCGGTACGGGAACGCCGAAAAGCCCGGGTAGGGCTCGAAGTCGCTCGACGTCCACTCCCACACGTCACCGATCAACTGCCGTACGCCGAGTGGCGACCGGCCCGCGGCGTACGCTCCCGCTCCCGCGGGCCGCAGATGGCGCTGGCCCAGGTTGGCCCGCTCGGGGCTCGGGTCCTCTTCGCCCCACGGATAGCGCAGCGAACGACCCGACACGGGGTCGTGGCGAGCCGCCTTCTCCCACTCCGCCTCCGAGGGCAGCCGGCGTCCGGCCCAGCGCGCGTACGCGTCCGCCTCGTACCAGCTGACATGAAGCACCGGTTCGTTGTCGGGCACCGTCTCGGTCACTCCGAAGCGGCGGCGGAGCCACTGACCGGCATCCCGGTGCCAGAACAGCGGAGCGGTCAGCTCGTGCTCACGGACCATCGCCCATCCCTCGGGGGCCCACCAGCGCCGCTCGGTGTAGCCGCCGTCCTCGATGAACCGCTGGTACGCGCCGCAGGTGACGGGTGTCGTATCGAGGAAGAAGCCCGGTACGTCGCGCACATGCGCGGGACGCTCGTTGTCCAGGGCCCACGGCTCGGTGGACGTTCCCATGGTGAACGGTCCGGCCGGGACCAGGACTTCGGCGGGCAGGCCGGCCGCGTCGGTGGCGCCGGGCGGAACGGGCGCGGTCAGGACCGCAGGACCGGACCGCAGCTGATGGGTGATCAGCATCGTTTCGTCGTGCTGCTGTTCATGCTGGGCGATCATGCCGAAGGCGAACCCGTCCCGCACCAGCCGACGGTCACCGCGCAGCGTCGTGCCGTCGAGCACGTCCAGCGCCCGGTCGCGTACCTCCGCTGCGTAGACCCGGGCCTCGGCGGGTGCCAGCAACGGCAGCGAGGGGCGGGCCGCGCGGGGATGCTCGAAGGCGTCGTACAGCCCGTCGATCTCCGGGCGCATCGCCTCCCGCCCGGCCACCCCGCGCAGCAGCCACAGTTCCTCCTGACTGCCGATGTGCGCGAGGTCCCAGACCAGCGGGGACATCAACGGCGAGTGCTGAGCGGTCAGTTCGTGGTCGTCCACACTTTCGGTGAGAAGCGTCGTGCGTTCCCGAGCGGTGAGCAGCGCGGCGAGGGCGCGCCGGCGGAGCGCCTCGGTGTCCGTCTCGTCCGGCCCGGTCGGACCGCCCGGACCGGATGCGTCGGGTGCGGGGGAGTCGGTCATGAGCGGGGCCCCTCGAAGTGGTGGTCCGAACCGCAGGCCGAGTCGAGCGCGAGCAGTTCGGAAAGATCGTCGGCCGGGCAACGGCCCCGGGCGACGAATCGGTCGTTGAAGTCCGCCACCGCTTCCTGCACGGCCGTGGTTGCTCCCATCCGGGGCAGCGCCTCCAGCGCGAGTGCGAAACAGGTGGTGGCGGCCGCCCGCAGTTCGGGATCGGTCAGGGCGTCGCGGGCGGCGGCCTCCCAGAGCCGATTGCGCGGTGCCGGGCCCGGCCCGGCCGTCTCGGCCAGCGGTTTGACGGTGCGGTACACGGTCTCGGCGGCCTCCGGATCGTCGAACAGGGCGGTGGTGACGGCGAGCGGCACCAGCCATCCGTCCGCGCCGTGCTGCGCGTCGATCATGCGCAGCTCAAGGTGTCCGCGCGGGCGCACGGGCGGAAAGAGGGTGCTGATGTGGTAGTCGAGATCGGCGCGCACCGGTGCTCTGGGCCCGCCGGTACGGATCCAGTCGCGGAAGGTCAGCCCGTCCGGCACGGCCCACGGCCCGTCGTCGTCCCGGATGCACATCACCGGGGTGTCCAGAACATGCGCGGCCCAGGCGTCGCGGGGCGGCAGATGGCCGGGCGGTGCCAGGGACCGCCACGGATCGAGGCCGGCCCACAGCGACTGCCGGGTGGACCGCCACGGTGTCGGGCGGCCGTACTGGAAGGGCGAGTTGGCGAAGACCGCGACCAGCACGGCGCCCAGCAGATGGGACAGCTGCCAGCGCCGCCCGTAGCCGAGCGGACCGGGTTCCTCCTCTCCGGCGTCCAGACAGACCTGGACGGACGCGGTGGTGCACATCATGGCGCGGCCCGCCGGTCCCGACCGGTCGAGCGAGACCTCCATGGCGTCGTAGCGGGGCTCGTGCAGCAGACGGCGCGGCGGATGCCACGGATCGACGCCGAGACCGGCCGGTGCGAGTCCCACCCGGTCGAGGGCGTCACGTACGGCGGTGAGATCGGCGGCCGTGGCATCGATGCACGCCATCAGGGAGTCGGCGGGGCGCGAGCTGAGCTCCAGCTGGCCGCCGGGTTCGAAGGTGAGCGCCGCGTTCAGGGGCAGGGCCCGCAGGAGGGAGGCGGCAGCGTCGAGACGGTGGTGGGGGACCGGGACGCGGGGCTGATCCCGGTGGTGGATGAGCCATTCGAGTTCGACGCCGACCGTGCGGGGCGGACCGGTCTTGAAGCAGATGCAGCGCAGTAAATCCTCGGCTTCGGCCTCGCCCAGGGGCGGGGGCAGGCCGGGCGGACCGTGGTCGCCGGGTGTGTCGGATGACATGCCGGGGCCTCCTTCTGCTCGGTTCGTCCTTACCACCCAAACCCTCGCGGGGGGATCGCACAAGAGTGCCCCTGTGCGTCGGAAATCCGGTTGCATCCATGCCGCTGGAGGGCCGAGCATGCCCCGTATGCACCACACGGAGGAGTGCCGATGAGCGCACGGCTGCGCGGCATCGCGCGAGAGACGGAGGCCATTGTCGAGGCCGGCCGCTACCGCACGCCCGAGGGGCGCGAGGTGAGCATCGAACGAGCGCTGACCGCCGCACTCTCGGGCACCAGGCTGTACGGCCCTGAGCCGGTGCCCGTCGCCGCACTCGACTCCGACCGCACACCGGTCATCGAGGTCACCGGCGAGAGCAGCCTGCGGGCGGCGCACCGGATGACCGGTGAGGGGCCCGGCAAGGTCGCCGTCCTGAACTACGCCTCCGCCCGCAATCCCGGCGGCGGATACCTCAACGGCGCACAGGCCCAGGAAGAGGCGCTGTGCCGGGGCTCTGCGCTGTACGCCACGCTGCTGCGCGCTCCCGACTACTACGCCCACCACCGCGCGGAACGCAGCGCCTTCTACACCGACCGGGTGATTCACTCACCCGGGGTGCCGGTGTTCCGGGACGACCGGGGACGGCTGCTCGACACCCCGTACACCGCGGGCTTCCTCACCTCCCCGGCACCCAATGCCGGAGTCATCCGCGGCCGCACCCCCGAGGACGCCCACCGCATCCCCGCCGCGCTCACGTCCCGTGCCGAGCGGGTGCTGGAGGTCGCGGCGGTTCGCGGGTACCGCAGGCTGGTGCTGGGCGCCTGGGGCTGCGGCGTGTTCCGCAACGACCCGGCGCAGGTGGCCTGGGTGTTCCGGGCGCTGCTGTTGGACGGCGGCCGGTTCGCCGGGCATTTCGAGCAGATCGTCTTCGGCATCCTCGACCGCAGCCCCGATTCCGCCACCCGGTCCGCCTTCGACCGGACGTTCGACGGTCAGCTCCAGCCGTAGCGCTCCCGCAGCCGGCCGACGACCAGATCGAACCGGTCCCGGTCCAGCGCGCACGCCTCACGCCGCATCCCGTCCTCGTGCAACCGCAGCACCCGGTCCAGATCGACCCACGACGGACGGCCCGAGCTGTCCCACGGACCGGCCCCGAGCGCCACCCACTCGTGGTCCCCGTCGTGTTGCTTGCTCGACAACTGCACGGCGAGCAGCGTGCCCACGGCTTCCCGCGCCACCACCAGTACCGGACGGTCCTTGCCACGCCCGTCGTTCTCCTCGAACGGCACATAGGTCCAGACGATCTCGCCGGGGTCCGGGTCGCCGTCCCGGTCGGGGGCGTACGCGGTGCGGACCGGGCCCACGTCGCGCGGGTCGGCCTCGGAGGTCGCGCAGGGTCCGGTGCGGCCGGGGAATCCGGCCGGGCTGTCGGTGCTTCGGTCACGGTGCTGGATGCTCATCCCCACACCGTAGGACGTGTACGGCCCATTTCGTGGAGCGGGTCCGGTGAACGGGCCGCAGGACCGGGCACCTCACCCGCACCGTACACACCTCCTGACACGGCCTCACCGTGAAGCTCTACCGGAGGTTCGCATCGAGGTTCACGGTCCGGTTCGCAACGGGCGTCCGCGCGCCGTCCCCGTCCGGCAGCCGTACTCGACACGGCCCTGTGGCCGCTCGACTCGGAGACCGGAGCGGTGGACGGTGCCCGCCCCAGGCCGAGGGGCGCGCACCGGCCACGGCCGCCCGGACCCGTCAGGAAGGCGTACCGTCGGCCTGACCGGCCTGACCGGCCTGACCGGCCGGCGCGAGCCCCTTGGCCCGGTTCGCGGCGGCCTCTGCCTCACCCATCACCCTGGTCGCCGTCGCGGCGGCGGCGCCGCGCGCCTTCGTGGCCTCGGCCTCGGCGAGCGCCGCCGTCCTGACCCGGTTGACCTCCGCGACAGCGGCGAGCCGGTGACGATCCGGAACCCCATGCCCTGCCCGAGCCCCTCGGCCTTGTACTTGGAACCGGAGATGACCAGTGCTTCGTTCGGCTCGGCCACGCGCCACATCAGCTTGAACAGGCCGTCGTGCGGATCCTGGCCGCACTCTTGACCACGAAGAGGGCGAAGCCTCTCCCGCGGCATCCTCAACTGCCGTACGCGCGCGCCACATACACCGTGCGGGATGGCAGATGCTCGATCACCGTCACCACCGTGCCCACCTCGATGCGGGCCTTCGCCGAGGCAGGATGCGCGAGGAAGTGCTCGGCGCCGTCCCGGATCCGTACGAGCACCTCGCCGACCAGCCCCGGCCCCACCGTTCCGGTCACCCGACGGAGCAGTCCCACCATCGAGGAGCCATCCATGACCCGGAGCGTACCCACGCCGCACAGGTCTGGAAGACTGCCCGACGCCATGAGCCAGTTACCGAACCAGTCCACCGAAGGCCCCGTGCCGACCAGTGCCGACGTGGCACGGCTTGCCGGAGTCTCCCGGGCCACCGTGTCCTACGTACTGAACGACATCGCGACCGTGCGGATCAGCGAGCCCACCCGGCGCCGGGTCAGGGAGGCCGCCGCCGAACTGGGGTACGTACCGCACGCGGCGGCCCGCAGCCTGCGCGCGGGACACACCCGCATGGTGGTGCTGCCCACCGTGAACTTCCCGGCCGACCCGCTCCACCAACGCTTTTTCCACGAACTGGAAACCGGCCTGCGCCGCCTCGACTACACGGTGGTCCAGTACGGCAGCACCGGTCTCGACGCCGACGACGTACCCCGCGCCTGGGCCGAACTCCGTCCCGTCGCCGTCATCGCACCCGGCACGATCGCCCTCACCCCGCAGGGCATATCCGTCCTCAGACGAGCCGGAGCCAAGGCCGTCATCACCCTCGGCCCGCGACCGGTGGACGGCGCCCACGCGCTGCTCATGGACCAGCGGAAGGTCGGCAGCGTCGCGATCGGGCATCTGCTGGCGCGCGGCCGGCGTCGCATCGGCGTGATCATGCCCGAGGAAGGCGGCCTCGGCCTGCTCGCCGAACCCCGGCTGACCGGGGCCCGGCAGGCCGCGCAGAGCCACGGGGCCGCCATCGAACCGTTGCCGCTGCGGTACGAGGAGGAGTCGGCCGACCGGCTGGCCGCCCGGTGGCGCACCCTGGGCCTCGACGCGGTCTTCGCGTACAACGACGCATACGCCATGCTCCTCATGCGGGCTCTTCAGGACGCGGGCATCGAGGTGCCCCGCGAGACGGCCGTGATCGGCGCCGACGACCTGATGCTCGGCAGGCTGCTGCGTCCCCGGCTCAGCAGCGTACGGCTGGAGATGGCCGCCGCACAGTCGCCGGCGGATCTCGTCCACCGGCTGGTGCGGCACCCCGGCGGCGACCCCGAGCACCACGACCTGCTGCGGGCCAGGACGGTCCACCGCGAGTCCAGCTGAGCCGCCCGGTCCGCACGGCACGGCAGCGCGGCAACGTGCGCACCGCGCGCCGCCTGCCTAGCGTCATGACCATGAGCCATCCGCAGAGTTACGAGATCCTGCTGGTCCCCGGACACGTCGAGGACACCACCGAGGCCGCCGGGAGCAGTGGTGCCATCCGCTCGGCGGTCGTGGCGGCGACCGGCGAGACGGGCGCGTCGGGTTACCCCCGCTATTCGGGTGAAGGCATCGTGGCGGACATCGACCCGGCGACGCACGCGGTCGAGGCCCTGCTGGTCGACGGCGCCGAGCTGGACTACGGCCTGTCGGTCCGGATCAAGGAGAAGAACGCCGACGGTGACGCAGGCAGCAGCGCCGACACCGACGCCGACAGCAGCGCCGACCGCAGCGCAGGTGACTGAGGCCGCGCAAGCCGCCGACGTCACGGAAAGTGGCCCGCCCGGTCCGCGTCCGCGGTCCGGGCGGGCCACTCACCCCGCTCATGCGCGCGTGGAGCCTACTGCTCCTTCTGCTGGTTCTCGATGGACTTGCGGACCTCGTCCATGTCCAGCTTCCTGGCCTGTCCGATGACATCCTCCAGCGCCGTCTCCGGCAGCGCCCCCGGCTGAGCGAACACCGCCACATTGTCCCGGACGATCATCAGCGTGGGAATGGAACGGATCTCGAAGGCCGCCGCCAACTCCTGCTGCGCCTCGGTGTCGACCTTGGCGAAGACCAGGTCGTCGTGACGCTCCGACGCCGCGTCGTAGACCGGTGCGAACTGCCGGCACGGGCCGCACCAGGAAGCCCAGAAGTCGATCAGGACGAAGTCGTTGTCACTGACGACCTGATCGAAGTTTTCCTTGGTGAGCTCAACGGTGCTCATACTCTGCTACCTCTTCCTCTGCCCGTTCGGACCTGTCCGGCACAACCGTGCCGGTACGTGCGGTATTCCGCCTGCCCCTGTGGCCGCCGCGCACACCCGCGATCAGACTGTTCCCATGACAGCAGCTTCCCTGAACGCCGAATACGACGTAGTGGTCATCGGAGCAGGTCCGGTCGGTGAGAACGTCGCCGACCGGGCACGTGCCGCCGGGCTGAGCACGGCGGTCGTCGAGACGGAACTCATCGGCGGCGAGTGCTCCTACTGGGCCTGCATGCCCAGCAAGGCCCTGCTGCGGCCGGTCGTCGCCCGCGCCGACGCCCGACGCCTGCCCGGCCTGAGCGACGCCGTCCAGGGACCGCTCGACGCGGCGGCGGTCCTCGCCCGCCGCGACGCGTTCGCCTCGCACTGGAAGGACGACGGACAGGTCGCCTGGCTGGAGGGCATCGGAGCGGACATCTACCGCGGCCGGGGCCGGCTCACCGGCGAGAAGGCCGTCTCCGTCACCGCCCCCGACGGCACGGTGCACCGGCTCACCGCCCGGCAGGCCGTCGCCGTCTGCACCGGCAGCCGCGCCGTCGTCCCCGCCCTGCCCGGCGTCGACGGGGCCCGTCCCTGGACCAGCCGGGAGGCGACGAGCGCCAAGAAGGTGCCCGGCCGCCTCGTGATCGTCGGAGGCGGCGTGGTCGGGGCGGAGATGGCCACCGTCTGGCAGGCCCTCGGTGCCCGGGTGACGATGCTGATCCGCGGCAAGGGGCTCCTCCCGAAGATGGAACCCTTCGCGGGCGAACTGGTCGCGCAGGCGCTGACCGAGGCGGGCGCCGACATCCGTACCGGAGTCTCGGCGACCTCCGTACGGCGTACGGTCCCGGACGGGCCGGTCGTCGCGGAACTGGACAACGGCGAGCGCATCGAGGCCGACGAGATCCTCTTCGCCACCGGCCGCGCCCCGCGCACCGAGGACGTGGGCCTGGAGACGGTGGGCCTCACGCCCGGCTCCTGGCTCACCGTCGACGACAGCTGCCTCGTCGAAGGCACCACCTGGCTCTACGCCGTCGGCGACGTCAACCACCGGGCGCTCCTCACCCACCAGGGCAAGTACCAGGCGCGCATCTCGGGCGCCGCGATCGCCGCCCGCGCCGCGGGAGTGCCGCTGCTGGAGACCGACCGCTGGGGCGCCCACGTGGCCACCGCCGACCACGCGGCCGTCCCCCAGGTCGTCTTCACCGACCCCGAGGCCGCCTCGGTCGGCCTCACCCTCGCCGGTGCCGAACAGGCCGGCCACCGCGTACGCGCCGTCGATCACGACCTCGCGGCGGTGGCGGGCGCCGGCCTGTACGCGGACGGCTACCGCGGGCGCGCCCGCATGATCGTGGACCTCGACCGGGAGGTCCTGCTCGGTGTCACCTTCGTCGGACCGGGCATCGGTGAGCTGCTGCACTCGGCGACGGTCGCGGTGGCGGGCGAGGTCCCCATCGGCCGGCTGTGGCACGCCGTCCCCGCCTACCCGACGATCAGCGAGATCTGGCTGCGCCTGCTGGAGGCATACCGCGACGCATAGGGTCCGGCCCGCCCCGTCCCGGGCGAACAGCGGTGTTCGCCGCCGCCTCCGCCACCTCCGTCGCTTCCCGGAGCCCGTGTCGGATCCAGTGCTCGATGACGGCTGTCGTTCCCACTCACGGCTGCGGGGCAGTCCCGGATTCCCACCGGGTTCCTTCTTACGACGCGTCTGTAGGTGGACCGGGCGAACCAGCTGCACCACCAGACCAGGTGCTGACCGCGGTCCCTGGCCCCTCAGTTGGTCCACGGCATGGCGGCGGACCGAGAAGACCCGGTACCCGGAGCCGGGGACAGCGGCTGACCGCAGCGCAGGTTCCACCGTCCGGACCGGCCGCTGAGCCCGGTCAGCGTCAGCGGGGCGACATCCAGCCGCCAGAACGCCTCCGCCGGCAGAGCGAGTGCCCGTACGATCACCGCCCGCACCACCGCGGGCTCGACGACCCCCAGCACTCGGCCGCCCCTGTTGCCGTCCCGGGACTCAAGGGAGTCCAGCAGGCGGCCGACCCTGGCGCAGAACTCCAGCAACGATTCGCCGCCGTGCGGAGCCGCCGAAGGATGGGTCATCCAGGCCGCCACCGCGTCGGGCTCACTCCCGCTCACCGTCGCCAGCCGCTGTCCGCTCCACCGGCCCATGTCCCAGCCGCGCAGAGCGAGTTCGGGCTTGGCGCGCAGCCCCAACGCGTCGGCCGTCCCGGCGCACCGCTCGGACGGCCCGCGCACGCACCGGTCGGCCTCGGGCACCGCAGCCGCCGCGGCCCGGGCCTGCCGGACCCCGGCCGCGTCGAGCGGAGCGTCGCCGTCGAAACGGGCCTCGCGCAGCGCGGCGTTGAACGCCGGTGAGATCAACATCACCTGTACCGTCATGAGCGGATCCAACTCCTCGAACCATGGCCCCTCGTGTGCGCACACCATGGCATCCGGGCGTTCCGGCCCCGCCGACGGCGCCATGGCCGCGCCCGCTTCCAGGAGGTATCGTCCGACGAACACGACGAAGGTGTGACGGAAGTCCGGTGAGAATCCGGCACGGTCGCGCCACTGTGAACCCGTACCTGTACGGGAAGTCAGACCCAGCACCTTCGTCTCAGGCACCACGATCGGGACGCGTGTTCCCTCAGGAGGTTCTGCCATGGCACAGAGTGCTGCCCCCGCCACCGCCGTACCGGCGATCACTCCCATCTCCCTGAAGGCCATTGCCCCTTGGGCGGTCTTCTTCGGCATCCTCATGCTCGTACTGCTCTACTTCGTCGGCGCCGAGCAGGGCGCCACCGCGGTCATCTCCGGCGAAGGTGTCCACGAGTGGGTCCACGACGGTCGTCACCTCCTCGGTTTCCCCTGCCACTGACGTACCGTCCGATCCAGGGGAATCCTCATGAACTCCATATCTGTCAGAGCCCTGCTCGTGCGCGGCATGCTGGCCGGCCTTGCCGCGGGCGCGCTCGCTCTGGTCGTCGCCTACTTCCTCGGCGAGTCCCGGGTGGACGCGGCCATCGCTCTCGAAGGGACGCACAGCCATGATCACGGCGGCGGCGAGGAACTCGTCAGCCGCACGATGCAGTCCACCGCCGGCCTTGCCACCGGTGTGCTCGTCTTCGGTGTGGCGATCGGCGGCATCGCCGCCCTCGTCTTCTGTTTCGCTCTCGGCCGGATCGGCAGATTCGGCCCACGGGCCACGGCCGCCCTGATCGCGGGTGCGGCCCTGCTGACGGTGTACGTTGTGCCGTTCCTGAAGTACCCGGCCAACCCGCCGGCCGTCGGCAACCCTGACACCATCGGCCGACGCACCGCCCTGTTCTTCCTGATGGTCGTCCTCAGCGTGCTGCTGGCCGTCGCCGCCGTCATCCTCGGCAGGCGGCTGGCTTCCCGCCTGGGCAACTGGAACGCGACGATCGCCGCGTCTGCCGCCTACGTCGTCGTGATCGGACTCGCCTACGCGTTCCTGCCCTCGTTCAATGAGGTCGGAAGGGACTTCCCGGCCGCCCTGCTGTGGGAGTTCCGCCTCGCCACCCTCGCCGTACAGGCCACCCTCTGGATCACTTTCGGTCTCGTCTTCGGCCACCTGACGGAACGGCTCCTCATACCGAGAACCGACACCATCAGGACCGGCAACGGTACGGCGAACCGCGCGGCCACGGCAGCCGGTTGACCGACGCACCACGCACCGCGCATCACGCATCACGCACCACGCACCACGCAGCACCAGAAGACATCGGAACCCGCCGGGAGCCTCCCCGGCGGGTTCCGCCGTCCTGCCCCGCGCAGCCACGCCGGGAGGGACCGACGGGCACGGACTCACCGCTCCTCGGCCCGCTGTCTCCAGTCGATCCGGTAATGCTTCAGCTGCGCGTCCTCCTTCACCAGGCGCATGCCGACGGCTGTCATGACGTGCTGGGACGCGAGATTGTCCAGGTCGGTGTCACCGTGTACGCAGCTCACCCCTTGATCGCGGGCGAACAGCAGCAGCGCGCGCAGCGCCTCGGAGGCGTATCCCATTCCCTGCGCCGAGGGAACGAGGCCGTAGCCGATCGTGACGTGTCCGTTCTCGTCCGGGGCGCCATGGAACCCCAGCCCGCCGATCACCACTCCGTCCTCGCGCCGGCATATCTCGTACGAACCGAAGGGGCTGGGATCACCCGTCGTCGCGCAGGCGCCGAGGAAGCGCTCGGCCGCGGCCATCTCGCCGGGGGACGGGTATCCGGGCGCCCAGCGGGCACCGTCTCCGGGTTTGCCGGCCATCACGTGCAGGGCGTCGGAGGCGCTCAGGAGACGGAGCAGGAGGCGGGGAGTCTCAAGGTCGGTCATGACCGAGTGAAGTATCACGCGGGGCGGGCGAACGGCATCCGGATTGTCCAGAGGAGTGTCGGGTGCGCGGCGGGACGGGATCGGTTGCGGGGCTCCGGGGCCTTCCGGGCCTGGGGGAGCGCCGTGCATGGCGCTGCTGCCGAGGGTGGGTAGCTTTTCCGGCGCACCGTTGCCAGCGCTGCACTCATCGGGTTATGGAGCGCACCGGCCCACCTGAAACGGGGGCCACCGTCATGAGCGAGCAGCCCACCGCCGCACTCCGGGCAGCTATCGTCACGGGGGATCCCGGGGCATCCACCGCGAGAGCGTCGAGCGGCCGGCATCCGACGGACTCGCGGTCGTCATCGACTACGTGGGCAACCGGACCGAGGCCGAGCCGGCGGTGGCAGCGATCAACGCGACGGGCGGCCGGGCCATCGCCTTCCGCGCCGACGTCGCCGACGAGGTCGCGGTCTCGGCCCTCTTCGACACGGCCGAGGAGTCCTGCGGCGGGGTCGATGTGGTTGTGATGCCCACCGGGTCGCCGAAGCGGCGCGGTACGCCGCCGAGCGAAGTGTGGACCTGCGCAACAATCGAACGCCCCTCGCGACCGCTGAGGCCCCTCGCGACCGTCAGTCGTCGGTCCTCCGGCCCGCGTCCGCCAGCTTTCGGGCCTCCGGCCCGCGTCCGTCATCCGCCGGTCCTCCGGTCCGCGTCGACGTCGAAGTCCCCGGAGAACGCCGCCGCCATCCGCAGATGACCCGTCGCCTCCGCGCTCCGCCCCTGGCGCTCAAGCGTCCGGCCGAGCATCAGCCGGGCATACGGCTCCACCGGGTCGCGCTCCAGAACCGCCCGCAGCTCCGTCTCGGCCCTGCCGAGCCGGGCCGAATGGTAGTAGGCCCGCGCCAGCAGCAGCCGCGGGGAGACCTGCTCCGGTACTTCCTCGACGAGCCCTTCCAGGATCCGGGCCGCGGTCATGTACTCCTTCGCCTCGAAGAACATCTGCGCACGGTCCCACCGGTCGGCGGCCGTGCCGAACTCGAAATAGTTGTCGCTCACTTGACCTCTGACTTCCTCGTTCACGGATTGCCCCCGGATCGTTCCGGGACCCGCCCTGCCACTGACCCGGCCACACACTCGGCCGCGCTCCCGTCTCAGCCATGCTCCAGTCACCGGAACATGGCACACTGGTTGAATATTCCACTAAATATTTGGCGTGGGTACCGGCACCTCGGACCCCCACGGGAATAGGTTGAGCGTCATGAGCAATCTCGATCGCCAGGCCGCACTCTCCGTCTGCGGAGGACGGGGCTTCGTCGTCGCCGAGCCCGTACGCGAACTTCTCACCCCTCGCCGTGTCCAGCTGGGTGAGTCCACCGAGGTCCGCAGACTGCTGCCCAATCTGGGCCGCCGGATGGTCGGCGCATGGGCCTTCGTCGATCACTACGGTCCCGACGACATCGCCGGCGAACCCGGGATGCAAGTGCCGCCCCACCCTCACATGGGCCTCCAGACGGTCAGCTGGCTCCATGATGGCGAGGTCCTGCACCGGGACAGCCTCGGGAGCCTGCGTACGATCCGCCCGCGCGAGCTGGGACTGATGACCTCCGGCCGGGCCATCAGTCACTCCGAGGAGAGCCCGAAGTCCCACGCGAGGTTTCTGCACGGCGCCCAGCTCTGGGTGGCCCTGCCGGAAGCCCACCGACACGTCGAACCGCACTTCCAGCACCACACCGAACTGCCGACCGTCACCGCCGCCGGCCTCGCCGCCACCCTGATCCTGGGTGAACTCGACGGCGCCACCTCGCCCGGCACCGCGTACACCCCGATCGTCGGCGCCGACCTGTCCCTCTCCGCCGACGCCGAGGCCCGTCTGCCGCTCGACCCCGACTTCGAGTACGCGGTGCTCTCGATGTCCGGCCAGGCCGAGGTCGACGGCGTACCCATGCTTCCGGGCTCCATGCTCTACCTCGGCTGCGGCCGTACCGAGCTCCCCTTGCGTGCGGACACCGACGCGGGCCTCATGCTCCTCGGTGGCGAGCCCTTCGAGGAGGAGATCGTCATGTGGTGGAACTTCATCGGGCGGTCTCATGAGGATATCGCACAGGCTCGTGCGGACTGGATGACTAGTGCCCGGTTCGGGGAAGTGGAGGGCTACGACGGAGGTCGGATGTCCGCTCCCCAGCTGCCGTCTGTGGCGCTTAAATCGCGAGGAAGGGTGCGCTGAGCTGCATTGATGTGAGTGAGGTCCTGTGCACTCGTGGTCGCGGCAGCTGGGCCCCTTACGCAGAAGCGGAATCGGTCCCTCGTCACGGTGGAGGCTTCCGTCGCACGCGCCCGGGATTCCAAGGTGTGGTCGTGTGTAAGCAGCTTTGGTAGACCTAATGCTGACTCAATGCTGACTTTACTGACGGCGCGTCAGGGGCTGGTAGCTTGGGTTCTAGCTGGTCGGCTGACTGTGGTGAGCGGGTCGGCTCCACGTAGTCGGGGCCCGCGCTGGCTCGTAGTGGTGGAGTGGCCGTGCTGGTGACTATGCCCGTTCCATGGCGGTGGGGGATGCCATCTACGGGAGGCGCGGCATTGTGGCGACCCCACAATGCCGACATCCTTGGCTCCCCGGAGCCGCACGAGATGACTGGGTCTGGGCCTTCCGAAAAGGGAACGAGCCGCTCGGTTCGCCCCGGCGACGAGGACCCAGTCATGCATGAGAGCGTCGGCGGGTGGGTGAGACGGTGATCGAAACCCTGCGACACCGCGTTGACGGGCCGGGAGACGCGCCGATCCTGGTGGTTGGCCCCTCCCTGGGTACCACATGGCACAGGTTGTAGATCGCGTCTTGTGCGGTCCAAAGTGGTCCAGGTGAGGCGCATATGGCCAGGTCAGCTCACTGTGGTCCAGGCGCGTCTATGCAGTTGGTGAGACGCGTGTGAGAGAAACGCCCCCGTCGGCTGGTGCCGGCGGGGGTTCCCGGTGTGCGGGTTGCGATGACATGCCGTCACTCCGTCACGCTGCGCAGTTGCGGCGAGGCGGAGAACTCGACCGTTCAAGGTCGCTGGGCAGGGTGCCCGGCGGTGCTGTGAGGCGGGCTGCGCGGGCGGCAGTGACGAAATCCTTACGGTGGGATTCGACGCGTTCGATGAGCGGGTCCCGGACCCATCCACCGATCAGTTGGTCCCACATGGCCGGGCAACGGTCGACAAGAGAGAGAGCCTGAGTTACCTGCATTTCGGTGAGGGTGGCGCTGTTGCGGAGGCAGCAGTCCAGAAGATCCCGGTCATGCCTTCTTCCCTCCTCGTCCTTGCGTGCCCACTCGACGAGAAATTCCCAGGCTACGTACGCCTCGCTATGACTATCGTCGGTGCAGTCTTCTGGGTCGCCGGGGCACCAACCTGCCTCCAGCGCGCTGATCGTCGCGCGCAATACCGCGCGATCGAGCGCGCAGCGTTCCAAGAGGCGGCATTGCGAGAGAAGGAATTCTGCGGCTGTAAGGACATCAGGAGGAGCAAGCAGCTCCAGTGAGGCGTAGCGGGTTTCCACCGGGATAGCGTGCTTGGCCACGAGCGCTTGGCGTTCGTCGTGATCGAGACTCGGGAGTCGCTTCACGACACCCACCAGGGCGTCGTAGACACTCAGGAACTCCATGCACGCGCTGTCGAGTGCAATGTGCCGTTGCTGATCCCGGTCGAGGAAGCTCTGGGTCTGCACCACCGCGATGGCAGTGTCGGCCTGGATACGCCCGGCGAGGAGCGCGGCAGACGTTGCGCTTTCTGCGCTGCGCTTGGTCCACCATGCTGCAACTACGGCAGTGGGAACGGAGAGAAGGGCTGCGACTGCACTCAAGTCGACCATGTCCATGGACCAATGCTGGGCGAAGAAGAGCTGCCCTGCGGGCGGTTCGGTGCAGATCGATAAGCCCGGACATTCGTTCCCGCTCGCCTGCCGTTGAGGCGGTCCGTTTCGATGAGACGCCAGCAGCGTGGAGGGAGATCCTGAAACCTACCGCCAGGGCAGCGTGGCGGAAGCAGACGAGGATGCGTTAGCCACGATGCGGGCGGCACGGGCGAAGTCTTGAAACTCACTGCGGGTCATACCGCGCGCACGGGCTCACGCGGCGCACCCAGGGCCAGTTCCATAGCAGCGCCTTCGGCCGGGGCTTTGGACTACCGGCGCCTGGGGGAGTGAACTGGTCTGACGTCTTGGTGCGGTGATGCGGCGGAGTTGCTCAACCGTGAGTGGACCGTCGGGGATCTCACCGATCAGGTGATCGAGTCCGGGGTCGGTCCGTGGCCTGGTCGGGTGAACAGGCTGATGATCAGGGCGAATTCACCACCGACAACGGCGGTCTGCACATCGCCGTCAGGGCTGGCCCAGAAGTGACCGCCCAGCCATAGCCGCGGCCTGACCTCGTCCCACGTGTCTGTGGTTCGGGGGTACCGCGGTCACTCCGACGTGTCGTCACGAACGCTCCTCGCTGGGTGGACCAACGACACGGTCAGACGGTCGCGTTCCCTGCTCGATGCGCTGTCGTCGTTCCCTGATCGTCAGGTCACACCTCCCGGTAGAGATGCGGGCCCAGCCCGTAGATCGCTCCCAGGCCATCTCATACGTCAGTGCCCGTCGAGTCGTCGACGTTCCGGTCAGCACTCTGGTACATCCGCTGGACCTTGCGCCAGGCGACGATGATTTCGGGCAGCTGGTCGAGCAGTCCCCGGGCGACGAATAGGAAGATGCTCAGCACGCCGGAGGCGGCCAGCAGCCAGAGAATGATGGAGTCCACCCGTTCGAGTCCCTCGTGATCCAGGGGTCGAACATGGGTGACGTCCACTCAGCCTGGATCCACCGGGTGGATTTCGGGGTGAGGGTTTCGGCGGATTTTTGGTCCTCGCGGAGTTGACCGGTGGTTTCGGGTGTCGGGTGTCCGCTGGTCTGCCCAGCTTTTCCACGTGTCTGCAGGTATCGGGCCCTCTCGGGCGGGTCGTTTCAGGGAGCGTCAGCCGACTGGTGGTGGCGCGTGCGTGGCGGTGAACAGCTGGATGAACTCGCTTTCCCAGGGCCAGTGTTGGGGCAGGTGGAGGGTGAGGTGGCGTGCTGAGCGGGCCAGACGTGCGGGGACGTTGATCAGGTGGTCGCGGATCGTCGCGGTGGTCGCGCGGGCATGGAACGCGCAGGCCAGGGCCCCGGCGGCGCGGGTCAGGTTGTGGGCGAGGGCGGCGAGCGTGAGCCAGGCGGCGTTCGCCTGGAAGTGCCCGGAGGGGGCGTGCGCGAAGGCGCTGTTCTTGACGTCCGCGATCACCTGCTCCACCACGGCGTGCCGTCGGTGATCACGCTCGGCGTCGATCAGGGTGAGCGGGGAGTCGGTGAACGCGGCGTGGTAGCGCCAGGTATCGAAGAGCGTGCCCTGTCCCTCGGGCAGGGCCGCGGGGTTGAGCCGCTTCACCCTGCGCACGATCAATCGGGCGGTGACCTGCTGTTTCTTTGGCTTGGAGGTGAAGGCGGTGTAGGTGGTCTCGGCTATCTCCGCGTCCGAGATCCAGCACTGTCCCTCCTCGTCCCAGACCGCCTTGGGGTACTTGATCGCCGTCCACGCGCTCTCGCCGATGGCCGCGATGGCGGTCTTGACCGAGGCGTTCATCCGCGCCGTGACGGAGAACCGGGCGTCCGCGGCCCGGCAGGCGTTCACCACGTCAGCGCCGTAGAACGCGGAGTCGGCACGCACGATCAGCAGGCCGCCGGCCCCGCAGGTGCGGGCGGCGCGGATGGTCTCGGCAACGAACCCGGCCGCACCGCGTGCCGAGTTCGTGGGCCCCTTGCGCAGGCGGGTGGCAGCGATCACCGGTGCGGCGAGCGGGGTGGAGATGATCCCGAGCAGCGCGTTCAGGCCCTTGACCTTGCTGTATCCGTAACCGGCACCCTGCTTGGCATAGCCGTAGGTACGGCGGATCGTGTCGTCAATGTCCACATAAGCCACCGCCTGCGCGCCGGGCAGCAGCCCGGTGTGCGCGGCCAGGGCGGGTAGGAACCGCCGGGCCACGGCATGCAGTTGCTTCACATGACCGTGGGTGAAGGAACGCAGGAACGAGCCCAGCGTGGACGGCGCCCGCACCCCGGTGAACAGCCGGGACAGTCCGCCGTGCCGCAACCGGTCCATGTCATCGAAGCTGTCCGCACCCGCGACCATGCCGCCGACCAGCGACATCACCTTCGCCGCCGGGAAAGAACCCGTGCCGTCCCTCGAGACCGGCAGCTTCACCAGGCCCTCGACCAGCGCGGGCAGTCCGCACCGCTCGGCCAGACGCGCCACCGGCTCAAGCCCGCCGTACGCGACGAGATTCGGGTCATCGAACCGTGCGGAGACCATCGCGGCGGCATGGGAAGATTGCATCTCGGAAGTGCCTTGTCGATCGTGCCTGATGTGGTCCTAGAGAAACCCCATCATCGCAGGTCACAAGGCACTTCCTCGTTTCCGTGAGAGTCATCCACAGACGTCAAGCCGGTGGATCCAGGCTCAGTTCGACCACCGATTTGTGTGGTCAGAACTGAGGTCTACGCCGACAGTAAAGCTCAGGTGCTGCTATCCCATGGGTAATGCGAGCACGCTCTGAGGCGCCCGCGGTGAGCGGTGAGGTAGCAGGTGGCCGGGTCGTTGTTCACGGCTCGAACAGCTACCCCTCGACATGTCGGCTCGGGGGGAGCTGATCCTGCGCTGCTCCTGAAGCTACCTCCAGATCAGGACACGGCAGCCACAAACGCCATACGTGAGACAGGCCCCCGGCAATGAGGTATTGGGGTCCAACACTGCCGAGGCGCAGCCGAACAGATCGGGCTTTCAACGGCAGCGAGGGCACCGACTTGCCCCGCGAACTCTGTGCCAGCGTTCACTGGTACAGGTCAGGGCCTGTCCACCGTCATGAAACACCGCTGTCGACCCTCACGGCTGGCAGCTGCTCACGTCCGCCGACAGACACCCGGCCGCGCGCCGTCCGGCGAACCCGAGCTGGCTCCTGGGAAGTGGCTGATATCCCGGGTGCCATAGCGTTGCGGGAATGGCTACTGCCCCAGCGCAGCGAGGGCTTGCTCGGCCATCTGAACGCCCATCGTGGCCGCGATGGTGGTGCCGGCCTCCAGGAGCTTGTCCTTGAACTGGGTGGCGAACTGGCGCAGGCGACCCGGTTCAGGGTTCTCGGAGGTTGCCTCAGCGTGCAGGTCCTGGGCGACGCGTTCTAGTTCCACGCGGTCCGTGTCGGTAAATGTCATGTGGGGTGTGGTGCTGCTGGCTGCTGGGGGCGCGTTCGTGTGGTGGGGCTTCGTTCAGCTCCGCGTCGGGCAGGACAAGCAGCAGGGCGCCGTGAAAGCACATATCGGGACGATGATGCACAAGGCGCTGAACGGCCAGTCGGGAGCGGACATGTGGGCAACTCATTAGTTGGTGCTAGTCACCAGCATGTTCGGCACTCGCGTGTCCTGGACCTTTCCCGCGCGATATCCTCGGGCGGATCGCACGGCCTCACGCCATCCACTGGTGAGGACGGCGTATGCAACATTCGCATTGGCTTCGGGGGTGTGATGGCGGCGGGCAATGGTCAACGATCTGCGGTCCAAGACGGCGCTGTTTCGGATGGTCAGGGCGGTACCGTCATCCGTTTCTCTTATGGGCAGGCCGGCAATGAGGTTCCTGGTACCTCTACAGCAGTCGCACAGTGCCTAGCGGAAATTCGCCTCCACCTCGCGGCTGGTTCGGATGACCAGACGGCTAAGGCCGTAGCGCTCGTATACCGCGCGTTCGACGAGATCGCCGATGCGGAACGAATGGTGGGATCGGTCGCACATCAGCTGGGTGACGCTTTGGCAGTCACCAGCGTCCCGGAGGCGCTGATAGCGCGCCTTCGAGAGTTGATGGAGCTCGCCTCGAACGCCCGCAGGCGTCAGGGTGTCGTTCCTCGTCCTGCGCTGGAGCTGCTAGGCCAGGCAGAGGCTGGCCTGCAAGAGGCATCTGCGATGGAGTCTGCGAATGATCGTTTCGCCACGGCTCACCTGGCAGCACTACGCACCGCCGCCGCTGTGCTTGCTGCGCGAGGGCGGCCGTCGGGAGACACGGGCGTACGGAGCGGCAGGCGAATCCGTAGTGCTTGGGAGGTGCTCCCTGAAATTGCTCCGGAGCTTACTGAGTGGAGCGCTCTATTCGCGGCAGGGGCTCGAACGCGCGCTCGCGCGGAGGCCGGCATCGAGGGCGCGGTCAGCATGCGCGAAGCGGAGGACTTGATTCGCGATGTCGCGATGTTTCTGCGGATTAGCCGACGGATGCTTCTGTTTGACTCCCGGCAGCATGGGGAGCTGCGACTGCCGGACCCGGAGTCCGAGTTCCGTCCACTCGCCGACGAGCGAGCAGCGCTCGAAAACCTACCGCTCGACGTACCCCTCGGTCACACTCCGCCGGGCCCTCCGCTGGGCGATGACGATGATGAATGGGACGAGTAATTGGGGGATATAGCCAAGGGCGTTCTCGGTGGCGGGTGGAGTCTGTTGGTCGGCTGGATCCTGCCGACAGCCATCAACTTGGCTATTCTGGCTATCACCATGGGCCCCAGCTTGCGCCAGGCCCCAATGACGCACCAGATCTTCGCTGCCTCGCCGGGTGCTAAGGCACTACTGTTGTTGACCGCTTCTGTATTGATGGGCCTCATCCTCAATGCCTTGCAAATCCCCCTTTACCGGGTCTTGGAGGGGTACCTGTTCTGGCCGGCGCGACTGTATGCACGGCGTAGTCGCCACCACCGCGGGCGCCGTCGGGAGCTGGCCGATGAAGTGGCACGGACGCGCAGCGCGCGTAGGGCTGCAGCCGAGCGGGCACAGCCTGCAGACACCGCACAGAGGCCATTGATTCCCGACGGGGCAGCCCCGGGCATGTCGGATCCACGCGACGAAGTGGCAACAGCGACGCAGCAGGCGCTGCTTGGTGAGCGGCTGGCCCGATATCCGGTGCAGGATGACCAGGTCACGCCTACCAGGCTCGGCAACGCCATTCGGCGCCTGGAGGAGTACGGCTATGACCGCTATCGCCTGGATTCTCAGGTGTTGTGGAACGAGCTCACCGCGACGGCACCCGAGCAGGCGCGTCGGCAGGTCGACATCGCGCGTACCAGCGTCGACTTCTTCATCGCCCTGCTGTATGGGCACACAGCCCTCGTTGCCATGGCTCTGGGCGCCACATCGGTTGATAGCGCCGATCCTCCGATCCTCCTCGGAACCGCTGGCGTCCTCAGTATCCTGTGCCCGCTTTGGTATCGGGCCGCGGTCGCAGCGACTGATGAGTGGGCGGCAGCCGTCCGCGCACTGGTCAACTTGGGGCGCCATCCGCTGGCTCAGGCCATGGGCCTCAACCTGCCGCAGGACATCGAAGAAGAGCGAGAGATGTGGCGTATGGTCTCCCGGATGTCCAGGACCCGGTTCCATGAACGAGCTGCCGCTTTGAACCGCTTTCGCTCCTTCCCTGGCCCCGACGATCCAACGAGCGCGCCCGCACAGCCAAACGTCTCCGCGCGGCCCTGCGGTACCTGTTGCCCGGAGGCGCCCGCACCCGGCTGTCGGCCGACACGGCCGCCGGCTTGATAGAGGGCATTCGGCCGGTCACCTGCGACCGCCAACTTCCGCCACGGCATCGCCCTCGACATGCTGGCTGACCTGCGTCAGCTCGACCGCCAGCACTAGCGGTGGTTTGTTGACTGCGGGTCAGGGCTGTAGTAGGCCGGTAGCAGAGGAACGTTGCCTCGCCGCCTGAGGGCTCGTGATGACCCGTCGTCTGCCGTGTCCGCCCGCACCGGGCCCGCTGGAAGCCTACGCCGCACGCTTCGATGACCTGTTCTCCACACTGGCACAGCGCCGTGGGTTCCGCGAGTACCTGACTGGGCTGCTGCTGCCGCGGAACCGCAACAAGACGCTGACCTGCCTGGCCGGCACCGAACCCGTCGTCGGGGCCCAGCATCCCTCTGTGCAGCGGCTGCAGTTCTTCCTGTCCGAGTCGACCTGGGACCACGAGCGGGTCAACGCCCGCAGGGTGGAACTCCTGCTGTCCGATCCCACGACCGCGTCGCACTCGGGCGGGGTGCTGGTGATCGACGATTCCGGGGATCGTAAGGACGGGAAGGCGACCGCGCACATCGGGCGGCAGTGGCTGGGCCGGCTGGGCAAGACAGACAACGGCATCGTCACCGTGACCACCTGCTGGGCCGATGAGAACCTCTACTACCCGTTGCATGCCGTGCCCTACAGCCCCGCCCATCACTTCCCCAAGGGCAAGAGCCACCCCGGCTTCCGCACCAAGCTGCAGATCGCCGCAGAACTGGCCCGCACCGCGAAGGCTGCCGGGGTGGCCTTCCGCGCCGTGGCCGCCGACTGCGCCTTCGGCGACCAGGACGGCTTCCGCAGACAACTCGACTCGGCAGGGCTGCCGTTCGTCATGGCTCTCAAACCGAGCCACGGCACCTGGGCCTACGGCAAGGACGCCTACACTCCCGTCGATGCCGCCCGCACCTTGACCTGGACGGACCCCGAGCATCCGGGTGACTGGACCGCCGTCGAGCGAACCTTCCGTGACGGGCACACCGAGACCTGGTGGGCCGCCGACGCCCGCCTCGGCTGGTGGGGACCCGACGGGAACGTCCGCCTGATCGTGGCCACCACCGACCCGGCCACGCAGCCCCCGCAAGCCACCTGGTACCTGGCCACCGACCTGCCCCGCCCCGGGGGTCCCCGCGAGGCCGACAGCCCCGAACCGGCCGCCGGGCTGCACGAAGTCGTCCGGATCTACGGCATCCGACACTGGATCGAGCAGAGCTACAAACAGGTCAAGGGCGAACTCGGGTGGGCCGACTTCCAAGTCCGTTCCGATACCGCCATCCGCCGCCACCAGACCCTGGTCACCTGCGCGTTCTCGTTCTGCTGGGACACCTGGTTCACTCAGCCTCCGGACCCGGAACCCATCGTCGCCCCAGCGGCCCCGCCGGCTGCCACACCGGCCGAACCGGCTGAGAGGGGGCCCATGCAAACCCCACCAGCCCCAGCCAGCAAGCTGGCCGCAGGCGCGATTCGCGCCGTCCGGGCCTGGCTCGACCCCTGGACCACCCTCCAACGCTGCTGGCGAGCCTGGAGCAACGCACCCCCGCCACCCGAACTTCAAGCCCTGATCAACGCCGTCGGCGCAGGCCACCCACTTGACCTCTACTCCCCGGCTTAACAAACCACCGCTAGAACCCAAGCACCCGGCCGGGGGCCCACCCTCCTCACGCCCTGGCGGCCGCACCACCTGCCCCCGGGCGCAGCACCGGCAGTCCGGCCCGCAGCCGTTCCAGGAACTCCGGCACGTCGATGCTTTCGTCTTCCGGGTCGACGACCTCGGCGACGAACGCCTCCACGATGTTCTCGCTGCCGAAGTCCGCGTCGTCATCGTCGCCATAATTGTCCACCAGGCGAGCGCCGGGGGCGGAAACGCGGAGATCGTGGTCGTAGTTGATGACCCATGGGGTCTCTACGGTGCGGGTCTCCAGGATGCCGTTGTTGTAGTCGCCGTAGACCAGATGGGTGAAGGTGCCGTCCTGGATGTAGATTTCGCAGTCGCCGCCCTCCAGGGTCTCGGCCCGGGTGGTACCGCCGACGTAGAGCCCCGGCAGAGACTCGTAGAGCGCGATCGGGCCGGACACCGTCAGATCGCCGGTGATCACCACCAGGTCCACGTCGTCCAGACTCCCGATCCCGGCGACGGCGTCGAGGAAGCCCCCCTCCAGTACCAGATCGCCGTCGAAGAGCAGGACATTGTCGTAGTAGCGCTCGAAGGAGGCGGAGAGAGCCTGCACAAGGCGAGTGTCGGCCTCTGCGAAGGAGAGGCGTTCGGGTGCGGAGTTGTTGGCCATGTGGGCGACGATAGGACACGGGTATGACAGTCCTTCAATGCCCTTCTGGTCTAGCTCCGTACTTCGCGGGTGGCTGAGTCGGGTGGAGTTGCTGCCTGGCCGTGTCCGGTCGGGGGGTCGTCGTGTTGACCGGGGTGTGACGAAGTCTTCCCGGTCCCCGCGGCTACGGACGGTGCGCCCGCGCATGGAATGTGTGGTCAGCGCCGTGGTGGAAAAGCGTCTGGGCGCTCTGCCTGTCGCTGCCGAGTTTCTGCGCCGGCTTGATGTGGCCGGGACCGTAGACCGGCTGTGCCCGGGCCGCGACATCGCCCATGTGACACACGGCCAGGTCATCGAGGTGCTGGTGGCCAACCGGCTGACCGCGCCCGCACCCTTGTGGCGGGTGGATCGCTGGGCCCGGGAGTGGGCCGTGGAGGAAGTCTTCGGGATGGAGGCGGAGCTGCTCAACGACGACCGTCTGGGCCGGGCCCTGGACGCCATCGCCCCGCACCTGAGGGAGCTCACCGACAGCGTCGGGGCCCGGGCGATCGGCGAGCTCGGCATCGATGTGTCCACGTTCCACTGGGACATGACATCCATGTCGCTCTATGGTGCCTACCCGGCCGACGATCAGGACGAGGAGTATCCCCGCATCAAGCACGGCCATCCCAAGGACCGCCGCTACGACCTCAAGCAGATCCAGACCGGCCTGGCGGTGACCGGCGACGGCGGCATCCCGCTGCTGTCCCGCGTCATCGACGGCGGAGCCGCGGAGATCTCCCAGATCACCGGCACCATGAACGCTCTGCGCGCGATGGCCGGACCGAAGGAGTTCTTGCTGATCGCCGACTCCAAGCTGATCTCCTACGGCAACGTGGCTGCCCTGATCAAGGCCGGGACCGATTTCATCGCCCCGGCCCCCGCTTCCAAGGTCGACGACGCCGTCTACGCCGCCCTCGACCTCGATGCGGCCACCGTCGTGGACTACACCCCGGCCCGCGACGAGGACACCCCCGCCGCAGAACGCGAGACCTACCGGGTCCTGGAGGACATCCACCTGCTGACCGGGCCCCGCAAGAACGATCCCCCGCTCGAGGTACGCCGGATCCTGGTGCACTCCACCGGCAACGCCAAAGGCCAGCAGCGGGCCCGCGAGAAACGCCTGGCCAAGGCCCGCGAGGACCTCGACAAGCTCCAGCACTCGGCCGGCGGCCGCTACTACAACACCGCCGAGAAGATTGCCGTACGCCTCGGCGTGATCACCCGCACCCGCCGGGTCTCCGGCTGCCTGTGCACCCAGATCACCACGGACGAAACCGGACGGCCCGCCCTGTCCTGGCACTTCGACCAGGACGTGCTCCAGGCCGAGGCCGCCGTCGACGGCTGGTACGCGCTGCTGACCACCCTCACCCCCGAACAGGCCGATCCCAGCGAAGTACTACGCCGCCACAAAGGCCAGGGCACGGTCGAGCGCCGATACGGCGACTTCAAGGGCCCGCTGGCCGTCACCCCCATCTTCGTGCAGGACAACAAACGCGTCGCCGCACTGATCACCGTGATCTGCCTGGCCCTGCTGCTGTTCTGCCTCATCGAACGCCAGGTCCGCAGAGCACTGGGAGGCGAGCAGAAGATGCAGGGGCTGTATCCGGGCAGCCAGAAAGTGCGGCCCACCGGCCGGATGATCCTCTACCACCTGTCCGACCTGCGACTACGGGTCGGCAGCGCCACCGACCCACCCGTCATCGCCATCACCCGAGGCATCCAGCTCCACCTCCTCGACCTCCTCGGCCTGGAACCCACACACCCCCGCTGGCCAGAAACCTGAACACCACCGTTGGCCAGTGAGCACGCGATGTGGCCAGCCTGCGCGTTCGCGGTCGCACTGCGCTCGGGCAGCCCTGGTGGACCTGACTCTGGCGCACTCAGCTGCGAACAGGTAGATGCCGGGCGAAGCGGCGGACGGCTTCGGTGAAAGCATCTGGATCGTCAAAGTTCGCGAGATGTCCTGCCCGCGGGATCAACTCGACGCGGGCGTGCGGATGCGCGCGGACGAAGTCCATCTCGCCGGACCGGAAGACGGTGTCCTTCTCGCCGTTCAGGATGAGCACGGGAGCCGCCACATGACGCATCGCACCCGCATCGAAGCGGCCCAGCACCTCGCCCCAGGCGGCCGGCAGAGTGTGGAAGGCGTAGCCAGAGCGGATGGTCGCCTCCACCACCTCGGGAGGATAGAGCCGGCGCAGCAACCGGTCGTTCCACCGGGCCAACCGATCCGCCGGCATGCGAGGGACGAGCCCGGCGACCCACCGATACGGCGTTGCCCACGGGCCACAAGTTGAGGCGCTGGCCCCCGCAAGGACCAGCCCGCGCAGCTGCTCCGGGCAGCGCCGCGCGAACTCCAGTGAGGCGTATCCGCCGAGCGAGTGCCCGACGACCAGAGCCGGCCCGCGGTCGAGCGAGTCCACCGCGGAAGCGATGATCTCCGTCGCCGCGTTCAGGCTCCATGGTTGAGCAGAGCGGGCGCCGTGGCCTGGTAGGTCAACGGCGGCTACCGGGAAGTCCTCTTGAAGTGCGGTGAGCTGCGGGCTCCACTGTCCCGCGCTGAACCGCGTCCCGTGTACCAAGACGATGGGCGGTGCATCCGCTGCCGTCATTAGTCCCCCAGATCAGCGCTCTCCTCGGAGCGACTCTACCGGCGGGGCCATCCCCGGCACTGAGACGCGAAAGTGCTGTCCAACGGGGACGCTCAGACTGGCCAACTACAGACCTGAACGAACTACCTGCGAAGTACGGATCTAGCCGGTGGCGGTGCTGCCGGTGCTGTTCCACCTGCTGTGGTCGCACGAACTGGTGGTGGAGCGGGCCCAGGCGAAGGCAGAAGAGCTGGGGGTGAGTCTTCGCACGGTGCAGAGCCGGCGGTCGCGCTATGCCCGCCAGGGGTTATGGGGGGCTGGTCGATCAGCGGCCGGTGCGGGTGACGGAAGCGACGGGCAGGGCGCGGCTGGTGGCCGCGGTCCGCCAGGTGCTGGATGCCGAGACGCATACTTCGCCTGACCGCCGCCGCGAGTCTCCCCTCCCAGGCCGCTGTGACCCGCTCGTCGAGGTCACCCTGGTCGGCCTGCGGCGCCCGGCCCCCTGAACTCCCTGTGTCGCCTGACAGGGGCTCCTTCCCCGGTCAGGCGACACGTGCGTTGCGAGTGCGCGATGATTCCGGCGGGTTCAGGCTGCGTTCGCCTTGGTGGGCTGCTCCTCGCTGTGAGTGGAATCCGGCGCGGGGGCGGTGCGCAGGGTGAGCAGTGACGCGAGTGCGCCGACGGCAGCGAGGGCTGCTGCGCCGAGGAAGGCGGCGGAGAACCCGTTGGTGAGCGCACCGGGGTTGCCGAGTTCGTGGGCGCCGTACGCCGCGGACACGGCCGTCATCGCGGCCAGTCCGAGAGCGGAGCCGACCTGGTAGCTGGTGTTGACGATGCCGGAGGCCAGGCCGCCTTCTTCGGGGCGTGCACTGGACAGCGCGGTGCCGAGGGAGGGGATGAACGCCAGCGACATGCCGGCCGCGGCCAGCAGGGAGGCGGGCAGGACGTCGACCCAGAAGGTGCCCTCCGCCCGGGCGAAGGACAGCCACAGCATGCCTGCCGCGAGGGCGAGCAGGCCGGTGACGATCAATGGCTTGGTCCCGAAGAGGGCGATCAGGCGGGGCGCCAGGACGATCATCATGATCATGATGGCGACCGTCATGGGCAGCAGGGCCGCGCCGGAGGCGAAGGCGCCCAGTCCCAGGACCTGCTGGAGGTAGAGGTTGAGGAAGAACCACATCGGGATCCACGCGGCGGCCATCAGCAGTTGCGCGATATTCGCTCCGGCCAGGTTGGGGGCCCGCCAGATACCCAGCCTCATCAGCGGCTCGCGGCGCTTGGACTGGATGGCGATGAACGCGGCGATCAGGGCCACGCCGGCCAGCAGTACGAGCCACGTCTGGGCTGAGCCCCAGCCGGTTTCGGGGGCGCGGACGATGGCGTAGACGGCGGTGGCCAGTCCCACGGTGACGGTGGCCGCTCCCGCGAAATCGACGGAGCCGCGGCGGACCGGGGCCGAGGGCATGACAGCCGGGGTGGCAGCCAGCACGACCAGGGCGATCGGGATGTTGATGTAGAACACCCAGGGCCAGCTGGCGTACTCGGTGATGACACCGCCGAGGAAGACGCCGGCGGTGCCGCCTGCCGGGGCCGCGGCGCCGTACAGAGCCAGCGCCTTGGTCAGCTCCTTGGGGCGGGCGCCGAAGAGCATCATCAGCAGGGTCAGGGCGGAGGGGGCGATCAGCGCGGCACCGATGCCCTGCAGGGCACGGCCGGTCAGTTCGACCCAGACCTCAGAGGCGAGGCCGGCGACCAGGGATCCCGCGGCCATCACGGTCCAGCCGGCAACGAAGATCCGCTTGGCGCCGAACAGGTCGGACAGCCGCCCGCCGAGCAGGAGAAGCCCGCCGAAGGCAACGACGTAGGCGTTGAACACCCAGGACAGGCCCTCCGGGGAGAAGCCCAGGTCAACCTGCATCTTGGGGAGAGCCACACCGATGATGGACGTGTCCATGATGACCGCGAACTGGGCCAGGGCTATGAGGACGAGCGCCGTCCAGCGGCGTGGACTTGGAGGGGCGGTTGGGGTTGACATAACTATCTCCTATACGGGAGGGGGGTATATCTTCTCGGGTCAGCAATATACCCCCCTCCGGTATCCCGAACTGCCCCAGTCCCCGAATCGCCAGCGGCTCTTCCCCGTCTGGGGGCGGCAGGTCGAGGTCAAGCGTCACGGTCGTAGGCGACCACCACCCAGCGACGCCACGGCGGCGACCTCGCCGCCGTCCTGCAGCAACCAGGGCGACCACGTCACGAAGAACCGTTCCGCCCATGGACTCGCGGAGTACCGTCGGTACGCGCTCACCGCCGCAGGCCTTATCCCGAGGCAGTCGCTTTGACGCCGCTGATCGCCTCGCCCCACTGGCCGCACCTGGCCGTTGGCGCCGCCACCAGGCAGTCCTGATTCTTCGCCGAAGTGGGCAAGCGCGTTCTCCTTCGGGAGGGAAGGTCGTGAGAAGGAGTAGAACTCCCAGACAGAGCAGCGTGGTTGCGGCACCAGCGCCCGAAAGATGCAAGATCGAACTGCATGGGCCAGACCGCCGCCGACCACGGCAGTCCTTCATCGCCCAGCTAACGTTCCGCGCACGCATACAGCGATGGGGAAGAAAGGGTCGAGATCCCCGAGGCCGGACATCTCGCATGGCAATGGGCGCCATTCGGCGGCTACTTGCTCTGCACGTTCAGTTGTACGTGACTGGGGACACGGGTGTACGCCGACAGCACTGCGACAACGGCCAAGAATTCCACGTGCTGCCCGGCGGACGTGTCGAGCCTGGTGAGACGGCTGCCGAGGCAGCCGGCCGTGAGGTGCGGGAGGAGTCTGGACTGCGGGTCAGTGTCGGTGAACTGCTCTGGGTCCGCGAGTACCTGCCGGAGCGGCACTCCGGCAATCCGTATCGCCGCCCCCAATTGCAGCAGCTTCAGCTGTACTTCAAAGCCCAACTGGACTCCGACGCCGCGTTGCTGGCAACGGCGCCAGACCGCACACAATCGGCCGTAGTCTGGCATCCCCTGGCCACGCTCAGCGAGCTGGTCGTAGACGTGGCCGGTGCGCATCGACTCGCACTGGAGGTCGTAGCGGACATGCCGGAAGGCGGCATGGCCCGCACGTGAAGGCCGTGCTCCGCGAGCAGGTATTTCCCGAATCTGTCCGGTGAGACCTCGATGTCGGTGAAGAGCTGCTCGCGGCGGGCGAAGGTGTCCTCCGCGAACCACTTGCGCTTCAGCACGTGCCTGCCGTCGACAGTGGGGATGAACGAGGCATAACCGCGCTCATGGTCGGGCCCGAGGGCATCGAACATATGGTTGTCGAAGTAGTGAGTCTGGAACTCCCCCCGGTATTCCGGGCGGCTGCGCTTGAGACCCGAAACGGTGCAGGCCACGACCTGGTTGAGGGCAGGATTCGACTCCGAGCGGCGTGGAACGCAATGCTCGGCTCGGAAGGTGTGGGCAAGGCCTTCGGGGCCAGCCCCTCGGCCTCTGTAGGCGTTCCTAGCCTCAATACCGGTAACTTAGCGCTTTGGTGTGCGTTTGACCCGTTTGGGTTTGGTGGCGCCAACGAGGGTGATAGCCGCGGCGGTGGGTGGGCGGTCTGCAGTCCGGTGGGCGGCACGTTTGAGGGGCCAGCCGGCGACTTTGCGTTTGATGACGCGGGGGTTGGATCGGCGGCGTCTCGGTGGCAGGGGGCGTTCGAGGAGTTCAGCGTGGGTGGCTCTGACCGCACGAGCGAGTCTGCCGGGGGGAAAATGCCGCCTGGTCGGTGACCTGGCGGCGCACGACACGCGGTGAACGGGTGAAGGAGATCCGGTCGGGGTCCTGGTCGGCCTGTCGCGCGGCCTGGTGCATCAGGTGTCGGATGGCGTGGTGGACGAGCAGGAAGCCGTAGAGTTCCTGCTCGGCTCCGTCTGAGTGCTGCGAACGCAGCACCAGGCGTGGACCGCCGAGGTGGGTCTTGATTTCGTCGAGGGTGGACTCGAACTCCCATCGCTGGGCGTAGAGTGCGGCCAGTTCCGCGGCTGGGGCCTTGTCCGGGTCGAGGATCGTGGTGAGGAGCCGGTAGACGCCCTCGTGGCCGGCGATGGTGTACTCCACCGCGCGCACCGGCACCCCGCGACGGGTGTTGTGGATGTCGCTCCGGTCGAATATCTCGGTGAGGTAGGAGCCGTCCGACAGCTGCTCAACGACCGGCAGTACGAGGTCTTTGCGGACTCGCCACAGCAGATCCGCCCCAGTTGCCGCGGCTTTGCACCACAGTTCCACGCCGTAGAAGCCACGGTCGGCCAGCAGTAGCATCCCTGGTCGCAGAGACACCAGGACTGCCCGGGCCAGAGTCTGCTCTCCGGTGCGCAGGGCTCCGGTTGCGGCGTCGAAGATGGCATGGGTGCCGCATTCCACCAGGCCGACCATGCGCAACTGCGGGCAGCCGACGTTCTGTTCACCCCGACCGGATCGGGGCGGACGGCCGAACGCCTCCACGTTCGCCTTCGTGTCAGACAGGTCGAACGTGGTGCCGTCGATCGCGGTCAGCCGCCTCCTCGACGTACTACCGGTGGCGCCGGACGGAGAAGGAGCCGTGCGAACGGCGCCGCCGGGACGCGGAGCTGACCGAGCAGATCCGACAGATCCATGCCGCATCCGGCGGCAACTACGGCTCGCCGCGCGTGCACGCCGTCCTCAAACGTGAGGGCGTCCACGTCGGCCGCAAACGGGTCGAGCGGTTGATGCGCGAAGCCGACATCACGGGTGTGAGCCCACGCCGAGGAGTTCGGCGAGGTCGCGGAGGCCGTGCACGGGGCGCTGGGCGCCAACCCCCGTAAGGGTGCGTCCCGCACCTGGGCGGACGTCCACAAGGAGCTGTGCGACGTTATCGTGACCAGCATGGCCGCGCTCGTGTCGTGCACGCCGGACGCGCGCAAGCTCCTGGACGATCGCCACAGAGGACACCGCCTTACAGGGCCGTCGTGAGCGTGGTGGTGGCCGCCTCTGTCACAGGCGTAGGACGACCAGGGCGGTGTCGTCGGTGGCGCCGGCAGGTGGGGTCAGGTCGGCCAGGAGGGCGTCGGCGAGCGTTTCGGGATCGGCGCTCTGGTGGCGGGTGAGGGAGTCGGCAAGCCGGGTCAGGCCGACATCGATGTCCTCGCTGCGGCGCTCGATCAGCCCGTCGGTGTACAGCACAAGAGTGGCCCCCTCGGTGAACGCGGTCTCGGCCTGGGGGCGGGGGATGTGTTCGGGGCGGGCGCCGAGCGGGGGGTCGGTGGCCTGGTCGAGGAAGTCCACGGTGCCGTCGGGGTGCAGCAGGGCTGGTGGAAGGTGGCCGGCGCTGCTGTAGGCGATGGTGCGGTTGGTGCCGTCGATGACGGACAAGACGGCCGTTGTCGATTCCGCGCCGTCGACCGAGCGGGCGTACAGGCCGAGGGCTTCCAGGGCCTGGGCGGGGCCGTCGGCGACGCGGGAAGCGGCGCTGAGGGCGCTGCGCAGCTGGCCCATGACGCAGGCAGCGGCGAGGCCGCAGCCGACGACATCGCCGACGGCCACCGCGATGCGGTCGCCAGGCAGGTCGACGAGGTCGTACCAGTCCCCGCACACGTTCAGCCCCCCGACCGCCGGGCGGTAGCGCACTGCTGCGCGGTGATGCCTCACAGGCCCGGGGGCGGGCAGCATTGCCTCTTGTAGGCTCAGGGCGACTTCGTGTTCGCAGGCGTGAGCCTCACGTAGCCGTTCGTTGACCCCCTGGAGTTCCCCGGCCCGGGTGTACAGCTCGGCTTCCAGTACCGTCGGCGGGTCTTTGCTGCCTCGGGCGCTGAGGGTGCGAACTAGCTCGGTGATGTCCTCCTCCCGGTGCAGCAGCAGCGCCACCCGCCCGTCCGGGCCGAAGACGGGCACGTTGACCGGACTCCAGTACCGCTCCTCCCATACCCCGGGCCGGTCCGGGTACTCCACGTCGTAGCGGTGCAGCGTCATGGCGTCGCACTCCCCGGTGGCAGCCACCCACCGCAGCGATGCCTGCAGCTTGCGCATGCCGGTCACGGCGGGGGCCTTGGGGTCGTCGGGGAATGCATCAAACAGGTAGCGGCCTACCACCTGGTCACGGGTACGCCCCATGCTGCTCAGGAACGCCTCGTTGACGTCGACGTACACCAGGTCCGTGGTGAACAGGGCCACCGCGCTCGGCAGCGCCTGGAATACCGCCTCGTAGTCGATCCCGGATGCGTTCACGATGCCACCTGCCCACGACGCTATGTCGATCAAGTGCTCTTTCACGATAGGCACCAGCGGCGCTCCGGGCAGGTCAGCACTCCAGGGCACCGCAACCGCTGGGCGTGGGCGCGGACGAAAACATCCCGAACCAGTACTTGACCGGCTCGTCCTCGCCTTCGGGCCATTGCGCGATCAGCCATGTCAGGCTGATGACACCGTCGGCCGCGGGCTTTGGACGGCGTCCCGCGAGCCGGATGCGCAGGAACATGAATCGGGAGGGCACCGCGGCCTTGGAGCCCTTGCGCCGGGTGGACCGTCACCGCCTTCTTACGCCCGGCAGCCAGGACGTGTTCACGCAGGTTGACCGGGCGGGTGCGGTAGCGGGGCAGCGGACGCGGGCCGAGTCGCGCACGCGAGCAACTGGGAAAGAGGCTTCGATCCCGGTGGATCAGTGTGGCGAAGTGCCGCAGTACTGCCTGGTGGACGGCGCGCAGTCCGCGTTCGGCCGGGGCGCGTCGGCCACGGCCGGCCCGGCCGATCGGATCCAGCAGGTCCGCCTCGCAGCACTCCAATCCCTCGGTGGCTGGGGCGGGAGTCGTGCCGGACAGCGCCTGGCGCAGGGACTGGACGCTGGGGGCCCCGTCCGCGCGGCCGTCCGCATCGCGGTAGAGGCGGCAGGACACGCTCGTCGGGGCGCCGGGTACGGCGAACGGGTCGACGCCGTCGAGGAGTACTGTCGGCGAGCCCGTCATGCCCCAGCGGGCGGCTTCGTCGTCCTCGCGTACGTCGACGAGCTCCACTTCGGCGCTCCGGCCGTCGAGCGCGGCCGTGATCCGCTCGCGTACGACCGGTGCGTTCGGGCAGTCCGGCACCGTCAGAATCGTGATCCGCATGTCCGCCGTCCTCCTGGTCCCTGGCCTGTCGCTCCGACCGTAGACCTTCCAGTGCGCTGGAAGGTCAAGGCGTTAGCGTTGAGGTATGCGTATCGGCGAGCTGGCGGTGGCGAGCGGGCTGACCACCAAGACGATCAGGTTTTACGAGCAGACGGGGCTGCTTCCCGCGCCCCCGCGTACCTCGCGCGGCTCGGCTTCATCCGCGATGCCCAGGCGGCCGGGCTGACCCTCGCCGAGATCCGCTCCGTACTCACTCTGCGGGACAGCGGGCAGGCACCGTGCGTCACGGGTCGCATCGCGGGCGGGGCGGCCGACTCTGATGAGGGTGGCGGAGGCGGGGCCGGTCCAGTCGCTATAGCCGAGGAGGTGCAGGCGGGGCTCGCCGAGGGCCTGGGTGCCTGTAGTGGGGATGTGGCCGTGGGGTCCGCGCAGGCCGAGGGGTGCCAGGTGGGATAGGGCGGGACGGAAGCCGGTGCACCAGATGATCGCGTCGGCTTCCGCGTGGGTGCCGTCGGCCCACTCCACACCGATTGTGGTGAGCCGGGTGAACAGGGACTGTAAAATGATCGGCGCTGTCGCACATCCGGTGGTGACGGACGGTGACGATGGCGGTGGATGGACCCACCGATCAAGGAGTCGCAGGTCCGCACGTTGCAGCGATCGCTGTGTGGAGTCGGCCGACGGGCACGGTGCCCGCCGATGTGAGCAGGCGTGCCGGGACGGCAGTCCCCACGGCAGCGCCGTCTGCTCGTGAAACATCGAGGTCAGGGCGTCGATCGCACGCCCTGCAACTGGCGGCGGCGGATACTCACACTCCGTCACCACCGGATGTGCGACAGAGCCAAACGATCGGTGTAACTCCTGATCAAGGAAGATGCACCGGTGATCAGTGAGAACGGAGCGTCGGACATCGCCGGTTCCGGTTCTTCCTCTGGAGCCCGCCTCTGCCCGGGCAGGGACAAAGGTCCCGGTGCGATGCCGGCGCCGGCACCAGCCACCACACGGTCCGGGGCCCCCGCCGCGCCGCCGACCGCTACCGGCGCTGTGGTGCGCAGCAGCGACAGCACCTCCTGAACGTCGCGGCGCAGGCCTTCGAGCCCGCCGTGTGCACCCAGCCCGTACCCGCCTTCACCCGACGACCCCGCACGTACTGCACCACTTGGTGCGCCCGCCGCGCCCCCCATCTCCGCCGCAAGTGCCTGCTCCCCGGCGGGCCCGGGCCTGCTGTTCCCCCAGCGGCACGAGCAGCGCCTGGAGCCCCCAGGAGACGCGGAGATTGTGAGCCTCACACCGTATTTGCGCAGGTAGACGCATTGCGCAGCAAGGCTGTGAGGGTGTGAGACGGAGCTCGCGGCTGCACTCTCCTGCGTTCCGGTCGCGGGCTTTACCGGGCCGCCGCTCGGCGCTTCCCCGTCCCCGGCCTTGGCGGTTGGGGACGGCTCGGGGGAGGCTGGAGAGGGGCTCAGGAGGTCGTCATGCGCGTCCAGGACATCCGGATCGGCGAGACCTACCAGGTCAAGGTCCCCCAGCGACTGCCGCCGGCTCTCCGCCACCGTATCCCCCGCACCCATGCCGATTTCGCCGCCGACATGCGACTGAACCTGCGCCGCGGCGACCGCTTCGACCTCACCGTCACCGGTACCGACCCCGAGGGCGCCACCGTCGACGGCTACGAGGCCACCACCACCAACCGGGTCACCCTGAGCCTCACCGCCGACCAGACCGTACTTCTGGACCTCCCCGCCGGCCCCGAGTACGAGATCGACGGCTTCGTCACCGACACCGACGGCAACGAGGTCACCCTCCCCGCCGCCAACACCTACACCGCCCTGCCCGCCGTCTGGCTGCATCCCCTCGAAGAACCCATCCCCCTCGCCCCCAGCACCGCCCGGTTCTACCGCGCCCGGGTACAGGCACAGGCCACCGGGATGACGGTCCAGGACGTTGCTCGCGCCGCTGAGGACGCACAGGAATACCAGCGCGACATCGCCGGGCAGGCACTGGACAGCTACCGAGCCGAGGAATGGCTCCGCACCGCCGAAGTGGAACACCAGGAATGGTGCCGGATCTCAGCACTCATGACAGACAAGGCAATGAAGACGTACGCCCCGCAGAGCGACCCGCAAGGAATGACATCCCACTCCTGAGAAGCACGCTCCCGTGCCCCTGACCGTCGCGGCTGAGATCGCTTCGCGCGCCAGTGCGCCAGGTCAGCCGCGCGGCCGTATCCAGTGAGGCGGACAGGAATCGTAGGTGTGCGCCGGCCGCCCCCGCGCGCTTTGAAATCTGTGAGTCTCACAGCCCATTTCCCCTGGTATTGCGTCCTGAACACGCAAAGGAGTTGGTTGTAGGACAGCTTCCGAGAGTGGTGCTGTGCGAGAGATGAAGGTTTTGTGGCCCTTCGGAGTCGCCCTGTGGGGGGAGGCTTCAAACCGCCTCATGCTGCGTTGGCTGAAGACCGTCGTGGTGAGCGATGAGGAAAAGGCGTCGTAAGAGGCGTCAGGTGGGGATCGGGAAGACGAACGCAAGTGAATCGCTGCTGACGTGTCGCAAGGAAAACAGACGACATCAAAACCGGGGTGTTACCTGAACTCCGGGATGAGCCTGGCGGGTGCCCGCTTATTGGCCAGGCGGTGTCCGGCATGCAGGCGACGTGAGCCCGGTCTGCGGCTTTCGCACGGAACAGGAGAAGGCGCGTCCTGATACTGCCCGCCGCGTTGCGGCGGCGAGAGGGAGTGCCCCGAGCGGACGCAACTGTGAGGGGTCGAGTACCGATGCAGGGCGGCCGGCGGACCGGCTCGTAGTAGCGCTGAGGCCCCTGTAATGGGGGCGGAGCGAAGGGGCCGGGTCGTTCGTGACTGAGTTGATCACATCAACCGGACGGTGTCCGGGAGGAGTGCGATGGGCCAGTTGAAGTCATCGACCAAGCCGTTTGAGATCTCGAAGTGGGAAATCAAGGAAGCGTGGGAGGAAGTCAGGGCTAATAAGGGTGCACCTGGGGTGGACGGACAGAGCATCGAGGACTTTGAGAAGGACCTGAAGGGCAATCTCTACAAGGTCTGGAACCGGATGGTGCGCCGTGAGGCGCTTCGTTGTATCCCCGGCACAGCCGGGAGGAACTCGGAGGAAAGTTTCTGGGTCACCCAGCCTACCTGAGGGCGAAAGTCTTAGGGGAAAGCAGCATGCTGGGAAAGCGGTGACCGTCCGGAGGCGTTCAGGGCGAGGTGCCGCAAGGCCCGCGCAATATGGTCAAGGCTGGATTGCTTGAAGCCTAATCCCCAGTGGTGTCAATTCCACACCCGTCGGTACAACGCCTGGAACCGACGGTGCGCCATGCCCTGGTTAGACATTCGGATCGGGGCAGCCTCCGTGGTGCACAGCGCCGCCCAGCGAGGGTGGACAAGGGGATGAGTGGGCGACCTAAGTTGTGCTCGATACGTACAGCGAAGACGTACCGCGGGATCGCCTACGGGGCGCGAGCCCTACGGCGACGGAGTGCCCATAGTAGTCGCCGGAGTAACGACCGGCCATGAAGTCCGGGAAAGCCGGAATGAGGGCAAAGGGGCACAGGTGATTATGAGGTTCAGACGGGGAGGGATGCGCAATGCAGAGTGCTGAAACCGTCCTGAGCGTCATTCGGGAACGCGGCAGGCGTGGCCTGCCGCTGGAAAGACCGTACAGGCAGCTGTTCAACAGAGAATTATTCCTTGTGGCCTACGGGCGCATCTACTCGAACGATGGGGCGATGACGCCGGGGGTTACCGGGGAGACCGTGGACGGCATGTCCCTGGATAAGATCGATTCGATTATCAGCGCACTCCGCTCGGAATCGTATCGATGGACGCCGGCTCGACGGGTCTACATCGACAAGAAAGGAACGAAAAAGAAGCGCCCGCTGGGCATGCCCACTTGGTCGGACAAGATCGTTGCAGAAGTAGTGCGCCTGCTCCTTGAGGCTTACTACGATGTTCGGTTCTCTGACCGTTCCCACGGTTTCAGGCCCGGCCGGGGATGCCACACCGCGCTTGACGAGGTGGCACGCACCTGGACGGGAACACATTGGTTCGTCGAGGGTGACATCGCCGACTGCTTTGGCAGCCTGGACCACCAGGTCATGCTCGCCATCCTGACGGAGAAGATCCATGACGGTCGGTTCTTGCAACTGATCGAGCGGATGCTAAAAGCCGGATATCTGGAGGACTGGCGGTGGAAAGCCACACTCAGCGGCGCGCCGCAAGGTGGTATCGCTTCACCGATCCTTTCCAATATTTATCTGGACCGGCTCGACCGGTTCGTTGAACAGCAACTGATTCCGGAGTACACCAGAGGAGGGTTACGTCGGCGCACTCCCGCTTATGCGAGGGTGCAGTACCAGATAGCCGTAGGGAAGCGTCTCGGCGATCGAGAGGCGGTGTCAGCGCTACGGCGTCAACTCCGTCAACTTCCGAGCGGCGACCCGAACGACCCTGCCTACCGCCGCCTCAAATACGTGAGATATTGTGACGACTTCCTACTAGGGTTCGCGGGTCCCAAACGTGAGGCCGAGGAGATCAAGGTACGGATTCAATCGTTCCTGCGTGAAGAACTCAGGCTGGAACTTTCACAATCCAAGACCCTGATCACCCATGCAGCCAGCCAGGCTGCGAGATTCCTCGGATACGAAATCAAGGTGCAACACGCCGATACTAAAGTTACCTCTGGAAAGAGGTCTGCCAACGGCAGGGTCGGCCTGTTCGTACCCGGGACCGTAATCCGGAATCGATGTACGAGCTACACGCGTAAAGGGGAACCCACCCATCGCGGCCTGTTGGTGCACGATCAGGACTACACGATCGTCGCACGATACGGAGCCGAGTATCGCGGGTTTATCCAGTATTATCTGCTGGCCCAGAATGTTCACCGCCTGGGACGACTGCGACGGGTTATGGAGGTCTCCTTACTCAAAACCCTGGCCGCAAAGCACAAGTCGACCGTCAACAAGATGGCTCGTAAGTATAAAACGGTCGTCGAAACCCCTGACGGTCCTCGAACGTGCTGTGAGGCCGTCGTGCAGCGCGACAACGGCAGAAAGCCACTGGTAGCCCGTTTCGGCGGGATTCCTCTCAAGCGCAAACGTACTGCCATCATCGCCGACATCAAGCCGACTATGGCGGTCACTAAACGCAACGAGCTGATCCATCGGCTCTTGGCTGGACAGTGTGAGATGTGCGAGGGGCTGGAAGGACTGCAAGTCCATCACGTCCGCAAGCTCGCGGATCTAAACCGCCCAGGTCAGTCGGAACGGCCCGTATGGGTACGGATGATGGCCATGCGGAAGCGTAAGACCCTTGTGCTCTGCGAGCGTTGTCATCAGGGTATTCATGCGGGACGTGCCACGGTTACCACCCGAAAATGATCGCTGGAGAGCCGGGTGCGGTGAAAGCCGCCTGCCCGGTTCGGGAAGGGGCCGTCGGAAAAGGACCCGAGCCACGGGTACCTCGTCGGCGGCCTACTTCACTCGTCGGGCTCCTACTTCCCGCCGCCGGTGCGCGCGGTGGCCATTCCCAAGCCACACGGCGGCGGCACAAGAATGCTCGGCATTCCAGCTGTCGCCGACCGCGTGGCCCAGACCGTGGTGGCCCGGCATCTGATGCGAAGGGTGGAACCTGTTTTCCATCCGGACAGCTATGGATACCGGCCGGGACGGTCCGCCTTGGACGCAGTGGAAAGGTGCCGGGAGCGCTGCTGGAAGCGGAACTGGGTGGTGGAATTCGACATCGCCCAGTTCTTCGACAGCGTGCCCTGGGACCTGCTGATCAAGGCGGTGGAAGCGCACACCGACGCCGTTTGGGTGAACTTGTATGTGCGGCGGTGGCTCGAAGCACCGCTCGCCATGCCCGACGGCACCCTGCTGGAACGGGAGCGCGGGACCCCGCAAGGGGCCCCGGTCACGCCCCCAACGCAATGGGTAACTCGGGCATGAGTCACCCTCCGTAGCGTCTTGATCTTGATGCTGGTCGTCGGCGGTGTGTTCACGGACGGGGATGCGGTGCCGGATGGTGATCTTCTCGGGGCCGACGAGGACGTCCTTGACGAGGAGCCGCAGGACGCGCTGGCGCTCGGGGACCTCGGCTGTCCCAGCGTTCTCGCGGAGCTGGGCGAGGAAGCCTTCGAGGTCGTCGGCGAGCTTGAGGTAGGAGTCGCGGTCGGCGAGCTGGGCTTCCAGCGTGTCGAGTTGGCCGCGCAGGTTGCTCTTCCGGGCCCGCAGGCCGGGCATCCGGGCCCGCAGTTCATCGATGGTGACCAGCTGTTCCTGGAACGCCTCAATCATGCGCGTGATTGCTGCGGTGGCCTTGGCGAGGGCCAGTTCGAGACGGCTGCGCTGGCGGGTGGCGGGGTCGGAGGTGCGGGCAAGGTCCAGGCGCTTGTCGATCTCGGACCGGATCAGGTGCGGGTCGGCGATCATGCCGATGATGTGGTCCCAGACGACGGTGTCGAGGTAGTCGGCGCGGACGGGCTTGTTGGTGCAGACCCGGCCGCCCGCGTAGCGGTAGTCGTCGGAGCCCAGGCAGCGGTAGTAGTAGATCTTCTTGCCGGAGGAAGTAGTGGTCGAGGTGCGGTAGTAGCCGTATCCGCAGCTCACGCAGGCCGACAGCCCCTGAAGTAGGGAGGGGACCTTGCTGTTGCGCGAGGCGAAGCGTTTGTTGTCGGCGAGCCGCTGGGCGGCGCGTTCGAAGGTGGCCGGGGTGATGAGCGCGGGAACGGGGATGGTGACCCACTCCTCGCGGGGGCGGTCGGCGGTCTTGACGGCGCGCGGAGTGCTGCGGCCCTCCAGGCGGGCCCGGCGGTTGAGGCCCGGGGACTCGTGGAGGATCCGGGTCTTGCCGAAGGCTGCCTGCCCTTGGTAGGCGGGGTTTTTGAGCATGCCCCAGACGACGCTGCGGTCCCAGCGGGTCTTGCCGGTGCGGGTGGGAGTACCGCTGTCGGTGAGCCAGCGGGTCAGGTCCGCGATGGAGGCCCCGTCGTCGGTATAGCGGCGGAACAGCTCGACCACCAGTGCTGCCTCGGACTCGACGATCTCGTAGGTGGCCCCGCACTCGGGGGTCTTGCGCAGGTAGCGGTAGCCGAACGGGGCTCCGCCCAGCACGTTCACCGCCCCCGAGCGGGCCCGGTAGGTCTTCCCGCGCCAGTAGCGTTCCATCAGCTGGGCCTTCTCGTACTCGGCGAACATGCCCTGGAACTGGACCATCAGCTGGTCCTCGGGGCTGTCGCCGCGTGGGCCGCGGACGAACTCCACCCGGGTGCCGACCCGGGCGAACTCCTCGACCAGCAGGGCCTGGTAAGCGAACTTGCGGGCGAGGCGGTCAGGCGCGTAACACAGCACCACATCCACGCCGACCTGCGCGACAAGGTCGCGCAGCCGCTCCAGCGCGGGCCTCACCAGGGTCGCCCCGGAGTGCCCCTCGTCCTCGAACACCCACTCCTCGGGCAGCTCAAGACGCTGTTCTGCGACGTGCGCGCGCAGGGCCGCGGTCTGCGAGCGAATCGTCTGGTCCTTCTTCTGCCGGGCCGAGGACACCCGGGCGTAGATCGCCACACTTGTTGTCATCGCTCACTCCTGCCTGCTCCAGGCGATCCCGTGTCCGGGATCGCCGCTGCGGAACCAACGCCGCGTAGGCCGCGGACAAGTCCGCCGCCGCATGACGGTCGAAGACCGCCTCCACCTCCACCGGCCGGCCGCTCACCTGCCCGGCCGCCCCTCCGGGGCACCCCGCTCAAGGAACTCGGCCAGGGCCTGGGCCACCACCGCGGAGATCGCCCGCTCGCTCTCGTGGGCACGGGCGCGGATCTGTCCTGCCAGCGACTGCGGCAGCTTGACAGTGAACACCACGCTCGACTCGGGGACTTCGAGATGTCCAGCGGCCATGGCCTGCTCCAGATACCGGCGTGCCTGACGCACCGACACCCCGTACCTACTCGCCAACGTGCGGGCGGCTGCGGCCACGGGCACACCCGCCCCGACCAGATCCGCGGCGGCGTTGACCCGCCGGGCGTACTCGACGCTATCGACACGATCACCACGCACCATGTCACAAACCTACTACCCATTGTGACGCTCCTTACCCTCCGCGCGTGGAAGGAGTTCCAAGCGCCGGTAGCCGAGCGTCACCTCGAAGCAGAAGTTGCCCATTGCGTTGGGGGCGTGGTGACGCTGACCGAGTGCGGCACGCACGCGCAGATCGACGCGGCGGTGGGCGGGTTCAACGGCGGTGAGCCGGAGTTGGCGATCAAAATGGCCGACTCGGCCGCCGGGATGCTGGTCATCATGGATCGGGGCTTTCCCGGGGTGGCGTTGTGGAAGGCATATACCGGGGCTGGGGCGCATCTGCTGATCCGGGCGCGTTCGAGCGTCGCGGCTCGTCCGGTCGAGCAGCTGCCCGATGGCACCTACCTGGCGAGGATGAACCTCGCCGGGCAGAAAGGCGCGCATCCCGGCGGGGTGCTGGTCCGGGTGATCGAGTACCGCGTCGACAGCGGCGAGGTGGTCAGGTTGTTGACCGATCTGATGGACCCGGTTGCTCATCCGGCTGCGGAGTTGGCAGGGATTTATCATGCGAGATGGGAGGCGGAGGCGGCGTTCCGACAGATCAAGACGTTCCAGCGCGGGCCGGTCGAGGTACTGCGCTCGGGCGACCCGGAGCTGGTGCGTCAGGAGGTCTGGGCGCACCTGGCCGTGCACCACTGCCTCACGCAGGTCATCGTAGGTCTGGCTGACGACAACGGGATCGATCCGGACCGGGTCTCGTTCGTCAAGGTCCTCAAGCATGCGCGACGCAGCGTCGTCCGCCAATGCTCGGACACACCCACGAAGATCAAAGAGTTCCTGGTCGTCCTGGCAGCGAAGGTGCATCGGAAGCTCGACAACGGCGTCAGGCGCCTGCGCGAGGCGGACCGGCACCTGAAACGCCCGGATTCCAAGTACTCCTCGAAGCTCTCCTATCGGATCAACACCCGGGACCGGCGACCGACTCGGCGGATCACCGCCAAGGTCATCACGTTGCAGCCCTCGATAGTTCAGTAGTTAAGCAACGGCATTGGCCCGGCACGTCGAAATGGAACAAAGTGGAGGTGCGCCACGAGGCGCCACTGTTACCGGGCAGGGGTGAAAGACCCCTGCCGCCGGACTGTCGCAGCAGTCCGGTGAAGCTGAGGGCAGCCGAGCCGTGGAAACGCACGGGGAGGTAGGAGCAGCCCTGACAACGACGGAGCGCGTCGGTACTTCCAGACGGCGCGGGTCCGGCAAGCAAGACGAGACGCCGTACGAGAGAAACCAGTGCCTGACGTCCCGTAAGTGTTCCACCGGCTCCAATCTGGAGGATCTGGGCCGGGTGCAGCGCACGCCGTCCGCTTGCCGGGCGGCGACTTCGAAGCCGGTCTCTCGATGCTGGTGAGGAGGCCACGTTGAATGCCTGCGGCGTAGGCGTGGCGATGCTGTCGGGGTAGAGCTGGCCGGCTCGCTCGTCGACCGGAGAGTGGTGAACGTGGGAAGCGTGTTGGAACCGCCCTTCCCGGCTGGCAGCCCGTCAGCCGGTGGGCAGGCCCGTTGTCGGCTGATGGCTCCAGTACGTGGCGGAGGCCCCGTAGTAGTCCGAGCGTACGAAAGGTGCGTACATGGCGAAGGGGGCCAGCAAGTCTGTGGCCGAAGTGCTGGAAGACCAGGAGGTTCTCGCCGGTGAATACCGACGAACTTGAGGCCGTCACGTATGTGGCGGAGCGACGGGTACTGGAGATCCAGACCAAGCTGCACCGTTGGGCCCGTGATGATCCTCATCGCAGGTTCGATGACCTGTTCAACCTCTGTGCCGATCCCGCGTTCCTTCTGGTCGCGTGGGATCGGGTGCGGGGCAACAAGGGTGCGAGGACCGCTGGGGTGGATGGCCGCACCGCGGCGTCCATCGTGGAGCGGACGGGCGTCGAGGAGTTCCTCGTCGGGCTGCGGGAGAGCATCAAGGACCGTAGTTTCCGTCCGCTGCCGGTGCGGGAGCGGATGATCCCCAAGGCAGGCGGGAAACTGCGCCGGCTGGGGATCGCCACGATCGCGGACCGGGTGGTTCAGGCATCCTTGAAGCTGGTTCTGGAGCCGATCTTCGAGACGGATTTCCTCCCGTGTTCCTACGGGTTCCGTCCGAACCGCCGGGCACATGACGCGGTGGCCGAGGTGCGGTTCTTCACGTCCAAGTCGTATGAGTGGATCGTGGAGGGCGACATCAAGGCCTGCTTCGACGAGATTTCACACTCCGCCCTGATGGACCGGGTGCGGAAGCGCGTCGGAGACAAACGTGTCTTGATCTTGGTGAAGGCGTTCTTGAAGTCGGGCATCCTCGGTGAGGACCGGGTACTTCGAGAGACCACCGCCGGTACCCCGCAGGGTTCGATTCTCTCACCGTTGATGAGCAACGTGGCTCTGTCGGTCCTGGACGAGCACATCGCCCAGTCTCCGGGAGGCCCGAGGTCTACGCCTTGGGCGCGGACCAAGCGGCGTCGTCAAGGTCTCCCCAACTACCGGCTTACCCGGTACGCGGACGACTGGTGCCTGATGGTCAAGGGCACCAAGGACGACGCCGAAGCTCTGTGCGAGGAGATCGCGGAGGTGTTGTCCACGATGGGCTTGCGCCTGTCCGTGGAGAAGACTCTGATCACCCACATTGACGAGGGGCTGGACTTCCTCGGGTGGCGCATCCAGCGTCACCGCCAACGCGGATCCAGCCGCAGCTACGTCTACACCTACCCCTCGCGCAAGGCCCTGACGGCCGCGATGGGCAAGGCCAAGGCGATACGCCGCAGAACGGCCACCGGCCTGCCACTGGACGAACTGCTCATCCAGATGAACAGGATGTTGTTCGGCTGGTGCATGTACTTCCGCCCCGGGGTGTCGAGCGCAACCTTCCAGTACCTGAGCTCGTACACATGGGGTCAGGTCATGAAGTGGCTGCGTCGCAAGCACCTCCGGATCAACAGGAAGGATCTCCGCCGTCTTTATTGCGGTGGGGGATGGTGGCCAGCAGGGAAGGAACGGACACTGTTCGATCCCGGCAAGGTACGCACGACGCGCTACCGATACCGGGGAACGGTCATCCCTTCCCCCTGGCCGACCACCGGATGAAGATCAACAGGGGCAGTAGGACGGGACTTGTGGAGCGCCCGGTGCCATGAGAGTGGCACGCCGGGTGCGGGAAGAGGCCCGAAGAAACGGCTCGCTCGAAAGACGAGACCGCGCTTCGGGCCTACTTCACCATCGTCTGTTCTCGTTCATCTCGATGAACTGGCGGGCCCGCCCCCTGACCAGCTACGAAGTCGTCCTGAACCTCATCGCGGCCACCACCACGAGCACCGGGCTGAGCGTGAACGCCCGCCTGGACGAGGGCACCTACCCCATCGGTATCGAGATCGAGGCCCAGCACACCGCCGCGCTCACCATCACCCCCGACAGCTTCCACGGCGAGTGGAACTACACGACCCCGCCCCAGCCCGGCGTCCCCGCCGTGCCCCTCCAGCCACCCACCCGCCGGGCCCACCCCCGTCACGCCCACACCTTCGACACCGCCATGGCAGCCCACCCCATACTGACCGGGATGACCCGACACGCACTCGATCAACTCACCGCAGACGTACGCACGTTGATCGATCAAGTGCCCACCGGCCAGCGCTCCCGTCACCGCAAACTCGCCGTGGAAAGCATGATCTGGGCCGCCGTTCTCAATCAGCGCGGGCTGCCCTGCTCACTGACCGCCCACCTCTTCCGCATCGGCGAGAACCAGATGCGCACCCTGATCAAGCAGGTCCGGCCCCTGCTCCAGCAACACGGCCACCACGCAGAACCACTGCCCCTCCGACTCGTCGACCCCAGCGAACTCGCCGCCTATGTCATGCACGCAACATCAACGACAGGCTGACGTGACACGCTCCATTAATTTATCGACGCCCCCTGCGCAGATCCGCCGCACCGAGTTCACCCAGGGGCACACGCCGCAACTCATGCACTGTGTGCACCAACCGGGTCGCGTCAGCGGCAGGAGGCGCCCACCGGGGTGGGTCCAGCTCATCGAGCGTGCGGTTGAGGTGCAGCAGACGGTCCATGGGGCCTATGTTCACCGAAGCAGGCAAGGACTCTCAGAATCAGGTCACTGCCACTTCGCGGAATGTGCTCTCAGGCCGGACCAGGTGGAAGAACTCGCGCGCCACGTAGCGTTTGAGGCAGCGGACAATTTCACGTCGCGTCTTGCCTTCCGCTGCGCGCCGTTCACAGTAGTCCCGGGTACGAGGGTCCAACCGGAGACGGGCAGCACACCTCTCCCGCGACATTCTTTGGTCGCTTGACCTATATTTGGTGTCATGAATGACGAACTCATCTTTGACGCCGACGGACCTGTGCTCCTGGTCGGCGGATACGGCACGGTCGGCGCGGAGCTCGCACGGATGGCGGCCCCGTCGTGGCCGCTGGTACTGACGGGACGGACCGTGCGGCGCGGACAGCCGCTGGCGGACGAGACGGGCGCGGAACTGCGCACCTGGGACCTTGCGGACCCGGCACCGTTCCGGGCGGGGATCAGCGCGGTCGTCACCGTGGTCAACGATCCGGACGACCGGGTGCTGCGCGCCGCGGTCACCGGCGGCGTGCCGTTCGTGGACATCACCCGCTGGACCACGCGGCTGCAGCGGGCGGCCACCGTCGCGGCACTGGCGGGCCCGACCGCACCGGTACTGCTGTCCTCCGCGTGGATGGGCGGTGTGACCAGCCTCGTCGCCGCCTGTCTCGGCGACCGGCTGGGCGGCGTGGACACGGTCGACGTGGCCATTCGCTGGGACCTCGCCGACCGGGCGGGCGCGGACTCGGTGGAGTTCATGGACCGTCTCGGACTGGACTACGAGGTGATGCGGGACGGGCAGCGGCACACGGTCATGCCGCTGAGCGACGCCCGCCGCGTCCGTTTCGGGGAGGCGCTCACCCGGGTCGCGAGGATCGACACCCCCGAGCAGTTCACCCTCCCTCTCACCCTCTCGGCGCAGACCGCAACCACCCGAATCGGCTTCAGCTCGCCCGCGTCCACGACGGCCCTGCTGGCCGCCAAGCGGCTCGGGTTCTTCCGCTGGGGCCGCGGCGAGCGCTTCACCGGTGCACGCCGCGGATTGCTGTACGCACCCGGCGAAGGAGGCACGGCCCAGCTCCGCATCGACGTCACCCGTGGGGGCAACACCCTCTCCGCGACCGTGACCGATCCGGCCGGGCAGGCCCATCTGACCGCTCTGGGCGCCCTGATGGGGCTGCGCCGGGTACGCGGCGAAGACGGCGCCCCCGCACCGAGCGGCGTGGTCTTCCCCGAACAGCTCCCGAGCCCGCAGAGCGTGCCGTCGGACCTTGCCGCACAGGGCGTCGACCTGGTTGTGCGCAGGGTCGCGCGCGACGAACACGCAGAGGGCAGGGCGGCATGAGCGACCGGTCCCCGGAGCAGGAGAAGCGCACGGCAACCACGACCAAGGGTGCCCAGCGGCGCGCTTTGATTTTGGACGCCACCGAGAAGATCCTCTTCGAGTCCGGGTACGGCGAGCTGACCATGCGGGCGGTGGCGGTCACGGCACAAGCGCGCCTGGGGCACGTGCAGTACTACTTCCCCTCCCGCACCGAATTGATCGACGCCGTCCTGCGCCGCACCCTGGACCGTTCGCTCGACAGACTGGCCCCGTTGTTCACCGACGCGGCCGCGCACACTCCGCCGGACGCGGAGGGGCTGATTCGCCAACTCCTGGCCGAGCACGATGATCCCCGACTCGTACGGGTCTACGCCGAGTTGTGGGCACTGGCGGGCCGTGACGAAGCCGTCGCAGCGGTCCTGCGCACCTTCTACGGCGAATACCAGGACCATGTGGCCGGGTTCCTCCGCATCCGCAACCCCGCTCTCCCCGACACTGTCTGCCAGGCACGGGCAAGGGTTTTCACCGCACTGATCGAAGGAGCGGCGCTCTTCCGGTCCGGCATCGCCGCCCACCGCACCGAGGCCGCCGACGCGGAACTCATCAACACGGCCACCGCCTTGCTCGGCTGACGGCGCCTGCGGAAGAGCCCGGTGGCACCGGCGCGGGATGACCCGACCGCCTTCCGCCGACTGCGACGATCTCATAAGTGGGCATTTGATGTTGATTCGCGATGGGCATTTCGACCCGTTTTGCCGTATTCATCGCCAACATGCACAGCCTGAAACGCCCGGAAGCTCCGCACTAGCGGGAACCTTCTGCCCTATTACTAAGCCAGACGGAATCCAGTGCCGAGAAGCGGATCAAACGGGCAGGTCGGTACCCGGAAGGCCGTGAAGGCGCGCGTAAGGTGCGAATCAACCCGAAGTTTGTTGGCCGCAGGAGCGACTTAGCACCACAAGCCATCCCTAAACGCCCTCTAAGAGGACGTTCTTGCTGCATATGTACGGATTCAGGGGGGCTTGTCTAGCGTCTGAATTCTGCGTAAGCAGGAGGGTTTTAGCGGAATGTCCAACTGGCTGACGCGGACGTGATCCTGCGCTTCATCCCGGTTACTTCGGAAAGCTCCTGTCCGGTTCGAATACATGCTCAAAATCGCTTTTGCCTCGCCTGATCGAGCGATATGCCCGGTCGGACGCCTTGTGCATGAGTATCCCCATGACCTCTTCGCAGCAGCGCGAGCCGTACCTGAGCGACCTCTCCGATGCCCGCTGGACCCTGATGGAGCCGACCCTGACGGCCTGGCGGGCCGAGCGGCAGAAGACCTCGCTCAACCTCGGCGGCAAGGTCACCGACCTGCGAGAAGTAATGGACGCAATTCTCTTCGTCAACCGCACCGGGGTCCCGTGGCGCTACCTGCCGCACGACTTCCCTCCGCACACAACCGTGTTCAGCTACTTCAGCGCCTGGACCGCCGATGGCACGATCGAGAAGCTCGGCGTCCGCTTACACCGACTGGTCCGTGAGCAGGAAGGACGGGCCGCCGAACCGACCGCATGCGTCATCGACGCGCAGAGCGTCAAGACCGCTCCCAGCGTGCCCACCGACACCCAAGGCGCCGACGCCGGCAAGAAGATCGTGGGTCGCAAGCGCAGCATCGTCGTCGACACCCTCGGCCTGATACTGCTGGTCATGGTGACCGCGGCCAGCGTCTCTGACAACGAGGCCGGCAAACAACTGCTGACCCAAATCGCCGCCACACACCCCACGATCACCAAGGCATGGGTCGACACTGGCTACAAGACCAAGGCCATCGAGCATGGCGCCGCCCTCGGTATCGACGTGGACGTCGTCCCACGAAACACCCAGGTCAAGGGCTTCTCGGTAGTCCCGCGACGCTGGGTGGTGGAACGCAGCTTCGGATGGATCATGATGCACCGCCGCCTCGCACGCGACTACGAGACCAAACCCGCCCACTCCGAGAGCATGATCCGACTCGCGATGATCTCGAACCTCGCTAAACGAGCAACCGGCGAAACGCCCATAACTTGGCACAATCCATGAACCATTCCTCATTCAAACGGGACGTCCTCTTAGCCTCGATCCGCCGAGTGGCTCGCGTCCTGTGGATGAGGAAACGAGAAGAGGTGCCTGCTGACCTGCGATGATGGGAGTTCTGACGCTTCCAGCACGCACAATCAGCAAGGCACCTCGTAGATGCAAGTTTCCCACACTCCGGCAGCGGTCTCCGCTGCGTTCGATGACCCGAATCTGGTCGCGTATGCGGGGCTGGTTCCGGTGATGCGGCTGGCCGAGCGGTGCGGCCTGTCGGACCTGGTGGCTGCGAAGGTGAAGCTGACCGGAGCGAGGAACGGTGCGGGGGCTGCGGCGGATGCCAAGGTCACCGGCATCGTGGCCGGGATGGTCGCGGGTGCGGACAGCATCGACGACCTGGACGTGCTACGGCATGGCGCGATGCCGGCCCTGTTCGGCGGTATTCGCGCCCCGTCCACGCTGGGCACGTTCCTGCGTGCGTTCACCCACGGCCATGCGCTTCAACTTCACTCCGTGCACCGGACGTTTCTTGCCGCGCTGGCCGCGCACACTCCGCTGCTGCCCGGTGCGGACAAGCTGGCGTTCATCGACGTCGACAGCACCCATAAGCGGGTCTACGGGCGGGCCAAGCAGGGCGCCGAGTACGGCCGGTTCAAGGGCATTCGTACTCTGCACCCCCTGCTGGCCACGGTCTGCACCCCGTACTCCCGGCCGGTGATCGCCACGGTGCGGATGCGCCGCGGGAAGGCCGCCGACTCCCGGGGCGCCCCGAAGTTCGTGGCCGAGGCCCTGTCCACCGCCGCCGAGGCCGGCTGCACCGGCACCCGGATCCTGCGCGCGGACTCGCAGTTCTACAACGCCGCGGTGATCGCCGCCTGCCGCCGGGCCGGAGCGCACTTCTCCATCACCACCGGCATGAACCCCTCCATCAAACGGGCCGTCCACAGCATTCCCGAGGATGCCTGGCAGCAGATCAGTTACCCGACCGCGGTGCCCGACCCCGAAACCGGTGAGCTCATCTCGGACGCCGAAGTTGCCGAGATACCCCAGTACACCGCCTTCACCAGCCGGGAGAAGAGCGAGCGGGCCACTGCCCGGCTGATCGTGCGCCGGGTCCGTGACCTGGCCAAACCCGCCGTCATGGATGAACAGGGCGAACTGTTCCCCGTCTGGCGCTACCACCCCTTCTTCACCGACCGGCCCACCGAAACCCTGCAGACCGAGCGGGAACACCGCCACCACGCCGTGGTCGAGCAGGTCATCGCCGACAGCAAAGCCGGCGCCCTGGCCCACCTGCCCTCCGGACACTTCCACGCCAACGCGGCCTGGCTGACCCTGTGGGCGATGACCTACAACCTGCTGCGGGCTGCCGGTGCACTGACCGACCCGGCGACGCTCATCGTGGCGTTCGACCGGGTCGCGGGCAACCAGGGAGCCCGAACTGCCGGCGTGGACGGTGTGACCGTCACCGACGTCGAGCGGGATATTGGAGCACCCGGGTTCCTGGACGGTCTGCGCTCGGACGTGAAGTCCGGCGCGTTCCGGCCCCTGCCGGTGAGGGAGCGCAAGATCCCCAAGCCGGGCGGGTCGGGAAAGGTTCGCAGCCTCGGTATTCCCACGGTGGCGGACCGGACCGTTCAGGCCGCGCTGAAGCTGGTGCTGGAACCCATCTTCGAGGCCGACTTCCTGCCGGTCTCCTATGGGTTCCGGCCCAAACGGCGGGCTCAGGACGCGATCGCGGAGATCCAGCGTTTCGGCTCCAAGGGATATCACTGGGTGCTGGACGCCGACATCGAAGCGGCCTTCGACAACGTCTCCCATCGCGCCGTTATGGGCGCCGTGCGGAAACGGGTCAAGGACAAGCGTGTCTTGGCGCTGGTCAAGGCGTTCCTCAAGGCAGGCATCCTCAATGAGGACGGCCAGCGAAGGGACACCCACACCGGCACCCCGCAGGGCGGCATCCTCTCCCCGCTGATCTTCAACGTCGCGTTGTCGGCGCTCGACGAGCACCTGCACCGCGACTGGCTGCCCGGCGGGCGGATGGATGGCCAGTACCCGCGTCGCAAGCGTCGTCGGCATGGCCTGCCCAACTGGCGAATTGTCCGCTACGCGGACGATTTCGCGATCATGGTGCATGGCTCTGCCGAGGATGCGGCGGCCCTCCAGGGCGAAGTAGCCTCCGTGCTCGAACCTTTGGGGTTGAGGCTGTCACCAGCCAAGACCCGAATCGCGCACATAGAGGACGGGTTCGACTTCCTCGGGTTCCGCATCCGGCGGCGCCGCAAACGGGGAAGTAACAAGTGGTACGTCTACGCGTTCATCGCCGTGCGGCCCGTCCGCTCGGTGAAGGACAAGATCCGTGCCCTGACCCGCAGGACGTCACAGGCTGACCCCAGGGAAGTGCTGATCCGGCTCAACCAGATCATGCGCGGCTGGGCCAACTACTTCCGGCATGCCGTCGCGAAGCACACGTTCCGCATGCTCGGGGCCTTCCTCTGGCATCGCGTGATCATGTGGCTCAAGACAATGCACCGCTGGTCTTGGAAGGACGTCCGCAGCCGGCTCCTTGGCCCTCACGGGTCATGGCTGCCGATCACTGCGGACGGGGTCGAACTGATCAACCTGGCGCGGACACCGGCGATCACCCGGTACCGCTACCGGGGCGACACGATCCCCAGCCCCTGGCCCACAGCCTGACAACCAGTCCGACGAGAGGAACTGTGGAGAGCCCGGTACTCGGAGACGGGTACGCCGGGTTCGGAGAGCGGCCTGGAGAAACGGGCCGGTGGCAACACCGGAACCGCGCTTCAGGCCGACTCAACCGCGGCGCCCGGAGAAACGTCGGCGATTTCGACTGTTCCGGCGACGACGTCGAGCGCGACTGGGTGGAGCGGAGCGCACCGGCGGCTGGAGCCGGGTCACCCGGGTCCTGCTCACCCACGACCAGGTCCGGCAGTACGCCCTGCCCGCGACCGCGGGCAAGCGCGACGACCGCAATGGCCGGCCTTCGCCCGCCTCTACGGCTTCGACATCGACCACCCCGTGCAGTGGGAAGTCGAGAGCTACTCACACTTCATCCCGGAGTTCCTTGCCCGGGACGGCCAGTCCGATGAGGCAGCGTCGTAGAGCAGGTTGTGCACAGAGGTCAAGTCAGGTGAAAGTGCGATGGTCTGTCCGCTAACGTCGGATGTCGCGGCGCCACGGGAGCCCGCGACAAGTTCCAGGGGGGACTTTTCCATGGGCATCGACTTTTCCACTTTCGGCTCGGGGCCCGCTCCGACGCCCACGGACCCTCGGGTCCTGTTCGACGCGCTGCCCGACCGAGCCCGCAAGCGGCACTTGGTCGTCGACACCCGCGGACTCCTATTGAGACTCACTGCTCGTCATGGTCACCCCCGCCGACCTCCACGACGCCGCTGCCGCGAAGGAAGTCCTCTTCCGGCTCCGCCTGATGCACCCCGAGATCGCGATCGTGTGGGCGCACTCCGCCTACGCCGGAAAGCTCGTCAACTGGGCGAAACAGCAACTCAACCTCACGATCAAGCCGGTCAGCCGTCCCAAGGACGCCTCCGGCTTCGTCGTGCTGCCCCGTAGGTGGGTCGTCGAGAGGTCGCTCGCGTGGATGATGCACGCCCGCCGTCACGCGAGGGACTACGAACGGCTCGTTCAGCACTCCGAGACTCTGATCACCTGGGCCGCCATCACCCCCATGACCAGGCGCCTCGCCCGGAAAGGCGCGACCCCCAGCTGGCCGAGGAAACCGACCGCTGCCGACGGCTGACCGGCGAAGGTCAGCTGGACGAAAGAAGCCTCACCCCATCCACTTGGGCAGAGCAACGTCAAGCCTGGCCATGCGCCATCAGGGCTGCGTGAGGCAACGCCAGTACACCGCTCGGACCGGCAAGCTCCGTGCGCAAGTACGCGTGTCTGACCGTTCGAGGCGATGAGCTGTTCGAGCTGGTGGACGCGGTGCTGTGTGCGCCGGGTGCGATGCACTCGGCGGTCGAGCTGACGCTCCTAACGCGTCCCGGGTCGGAGCACATGATCAGACGAAGGCCGCCTCAGCGTCCTGCGAATGCCCAGGCCAGCGGCCCAGTTCGAAGCGCATTTCGACACCGGAGGGGTCAAGAACAGCTCAGCGGAAGGGACCGTCGGTCGCGAAGGCGTGGGCAGCAAAGCGCTTGCCCATTCGGCGGTACGCGGCGGCGGTGGGGTGAAGGCCGTCGGTCAGGTCGTCTGCCTCGTCCGGGCCGAGCAGCGCTCGTCCGTCGAGACAGTGGAGGTGAGGATCAGACGCCTGTCGTGCCGCAGCGATCCGGGCCAGCTCGGCACGGACCACCGTCAGCGACAGTGCGCCGCCGGCCACATCGGCCGGGTCGCCCAGGGCAGCGATCCTCCCGTCCGGTCCGGTCTCGGTCGGGCCGGGAACCTGCTCAAGGGCCGGACAGCTCACCGGGGAGATCAACAGCAGCGGGGTGTCCGGGTGACCGTCCCGGATCGTGTCCAGAAATCCGTGTACCGCCGGGCCGAACGTCCGCAGCCGGAAGGCGGACAGGCTCACGATGTTGATGCCCACCTTCAGGCTGATCAGGTCGGCGGGCGTGTCGCGGATCGTCCGGGCGACATAGGGATCCAGCAGCGCGTTGCCCGCCTGGCTGAGGTTGATCACCTCCACCCCTCCGAGCGCAGCTGCCACCACCGGCCAGGTCCCGGTCGGGCCGTCAGCCTCGATGCAGTGGCTGATGGAACTGCCGTGGTGCACCCAGCGGCGCCGCCCGTCCGGCAGCGGCGCCAGCACGTCGCCGTCAGCGCGCAGTGCCACCAGTTCCGTAGGGGTCTGCTGCGGAAGCCACAGCTCGACGTTCTTCATACCGGCCGGCAGTCCGGCGAACCGTACGGTCCCGGGCTTGCCCGGGATGAGTCGCTGTACGGCCCCAGGGACCGCCATCCGCAGCACGTTGCCCACCGGCGCCTGCCGACGCCCGGTCAGGGCACCGTCCACCAACAACTCCAGCATCCCGGTTGGGCGAGGGTGGGGGTCGGCGTCGAGCTGGCCGGTGAAGGTGAGTACCTCGAACTCCAATGCGCGCGCATCGGTGCGGAACACCAGCCGCACCCCCGAAGGCATCACGGTCACCCCGTAGACCGACGGGTCCTGGTACTGCTCCTTGGTCCACGCGGGCAACCGGCGCGGCATCACCCCTGCCGCTGTGGTCTCCAGGTCCAGTGCACCCCGTAACTCCACCGGCCCGCCCACCAATGGAACCGCCCGCATCGCCACCGTCACCGCTCCTGTCCCAGGTCAATGCGCTCCGGAGATGGCATCGGCCCGGTGCCTCCGTGGTTCATCGACGCCCGCCGAACTCCCAGTCGTGGACCTCGATGTCCGCGTACCGGTCCGGAGTCAGGGCGGCGCGTGCCGTATCCGGGTTTGGGGCCCTGAGCAGCACCGCCGTACCCAACCATGTGTCGCCCTCGTCGGACAGCAGCGGCCCGTACGCGATCAGCTCGTCCTGGTCGGGCGGCAGGGCGAGGTCTGCGGCCAGGCCCTCGCCGAGGCCGAGCACCAGGTACCGGTTGCCACCGCTCCGGCCACCGGGAAAATCCCACATGGTGCGCCCCAGCACGTTGCGCCACCGGCGCAGCAGCACGTCCCGGTACGCACCGGCCTGGTAGTTGGGCTCGTCGAAGGCGAACGCACGGGCAGCGGCGGGATCGGGCAGATCGACGATATGCACGCTTCCAGTGGGCGTTTCACCATCATCGGCGAAGGTCGGACCGCGAGCGATCAGCTCCTTCGCGTACCGGTCCATGTAGGACCAGTGCTCCTCCAGCAACTCCTCGCGTAACGCGAGGGAGCCCAGCCGGTCTCGGTGGTAGCAGAAGTACTCCATGACCACAGACCCTTCCTCACCAAGGGCACCATCTCAACCGGCTTTGTCGCCGAAGACCCCGCGTTCCAAATGAAACAGCATTCCGTCAAACGGCGTAGCCACCACGGCTGCGCGGTCTCAGCCAAGTGGCATGCGCTGCTCTGCAGTCGAGTGACAGAGACCGCGTCCGGCGCTGACGTCCCCAGTTCGGGACGACCTACAGCCGCCCAATGATCAGGCACCGGACTTTGAAAACACGCACTTACCTTGTCCTTTATCTACCAAGATCTTCCGGGCTTGCCGATGGCCTTGAGGGTCTCGGGGCGTTTGACGGTTTTGCCAACGTCGTAGCGGGGTGCCCGGTGTTTGTTCTTGGCGCCGGGTGGCCGTCCGGGGCCGGCGCCTCGGGGTTTGGGAACACGGGTCGGGCAGGCGAGGTGAGCGCGGATGTTCCTGAACCCCCGGCGGACCCGGGCCGGGGTGAGCCGGTCGGAGGTAGCGGGTTTCTCCCAGGGCCGGCGGAGGTCCGCGGCGAGCGGCCGGGCGAGCCGGAGCTGGGTGTGAGCGACGATCAGGATCCAGGTCCAGCGGTCCGCCGCCTCGGGAGTACGGAGTTTCGGAGTGGTCCAGCCCAGGGTCTGCTTCGCGAAGCGAAAGGTGTGCTCCAGATCGAAGCGGCGGAGAAATGCCTGCCAGAAGCGGTCCACGTCGTCCGGGGTGGCGCCGGTCTTGGAGCACCATAACCACACCGGCGGGGCATCCCGGTCCTTCGACAGATGCTCGACCTTCAGCCGGATCAACATCCCCTCGACCAATGGCAGTTCGCCGTCGTGGTCGAGCCATGAGGAGCGGTGGGTGAGCCTTGGGTGGACCCGGTCCCATGCCTGGGTTTCGGCCTTGCCGTAGTTGGTGGTGTCGGTGACCGTGGTGATCGCGGGCTCGGGCCAGGTCTCCGGCTTGGTGAAGCGGAATTCCGGGCCGTGCTTGGGCGGCCGGCCGCCCTTCGGGTCGTAGACCCGCGGCGGTTTCGGCAGACGCATCACGCGGTCGGAGCGGACCCGGCCGACCAGCTCGACCGGCAGGTCGCGCAGGACCCAGGCCAGGCGGGTGACGTCGTAGCCGGCATCGCTGACGATCACGATATGCGGATCCCCGGCCTGCCACTGGCCCGCGGCAATGAGCCGCTCGACGACACCCCTCAACTGGGCGGCGGTGATCGCGGTCGCGTCGTCCGCCGGGCCGAGCCGCACCGCGTCCAGGATCGCAGTCCAGGACGTGGCGCCCGGCTCCAGCACGGCCACGAAGGAATACGGCCAGCCCGGAATGAACTGCGATGCCGTCTTCGCCCGGCCGTAGACGTGGCAGAACAGGCGCTCCGCCGAGCACGGCGCGTCCGAGCGAAGCCACGGCGACACATCGACCGCCAGGACCAGGCGCCCGCCGTCGAAACGCGGCAGCGACAGCCCGGCCAGCGCCGCCCGCAGCCGACCGACGTCGAGCCGGCCGTGGTTCAGCCCGCCGTACATCGCTCCGTGCCCACGACGATGCTCGGGCAGCAGCGTCAAGTCCACCGGGGATTTCACCGGGCCGTCCGCGCACAACACCGCGTCCGTCAGCTCGAACAGTTCATCGCGCCGGGCGGTCAGACACGCGTAGAACTCGCCCCGGAAGCGTGACGCTTCCGCGAACGCTTCCCTCCGAACAGCATCAGACAGCAGACTCACCCTCACGGCCTTCGTCTTGGTCACGTGCACCTTGGTCGGAGCACAGGATCAGACGAAGGCCGCCCCCACGTCCGGCGAACCCCCAGGTGAGCGACCCAGTTCGAGACGTCGTTCGAGACCTGTCGGCGAGCAGAATCAGTCAGGCAGCGCCACGGTGAGATCCACCTCGACGAGTTGTCCGGAAAAGCCCAACTGGGTGACGCCCAGCATCGTGCTGGCGGTGGTGAACGCCGGGCCGATGGCAGAGTCGATGAGCCGATCCCACACAGCCCCCAGGACGTCCCTGTCGTCGCTCCGCACGTAGATCACTGATCGCACTACATGTCAACGCCGTTGCGTTTGGCCCCTGAGCTGTACGTCAAGCCCTGCTGAACAGCGCAACGGGACCACCTGATAGATCAACGATCGGCGAAGAAAGTCGATCAAGGTCAGGGGTCCCGTTGCAGGAGAAGTCTGTCATCACGTCCACGATCGAGACAGCCCGGGGTGTGTTCGCGCCGGGCCATCTGGGGGAGTTGACCCAGATCGTGGACTTTGCGCTGGTGGACGCGGTGCTGGAGGAGACCGGTCGGCGCGAGAAGCGCCTGCGGCTGCTGCCTTCGCGGGTGGTGGTGTACTTCGTGCTCGCTCTCGCGCTGTTCGAGCACCGCTCGTACCGCATGGTGTGGTCCAAACTGACCGCCGCCCTGACCCCGTTGGCCCTGGTGCGTCCCGCGGTCTCCTCGCTGACGCGGGCCAGGCGCAGGGTGGGGGCCGCACCTCTGCGGCGTCTGTTCGAGACGCTTGCCGGGCCCGTCGCCCGCCCCGGGCAGGACGGGTCCTTCTACCGGGGCCTGCGCACGGTGGCCGTCGATGGGACCCTGCTGCACACCCCCGACGACGAGACGCTCACCTGGCGCTACCCCAAACGGGCCGGGGAGGGTCTGGAGTTCGGCTATCCGCTCCTGCGGCTGCTGACCCTGGTCGAGTGCGGCACCCGCGCGCTCATAGCCGCCGCCTTCGGACCGGAGTCCGAGGGTGAACTCCCCTATGCCAAGCGGCTCCTGACCGCCCTGGACGAGACAATGCTCCTGCTGGCCGACGCGGCCTTCGACGGCAACGAGTTCCTTGATGCCGTCCATCAGAGCGGGGCGCGGTTCCTGGTGCGCTCCGGGGCCCGCCGTGTCCCCACCCCCGCCGAGCACCTGGGCGACGGCTCCTACATCGCACGTATCGGCTACGGCGTCCTGCGGGTACTGCTGCCGGTGCGCGTGATCGAGGCGACCCTCACCATCACCTTGGCCGATGGCACCGTCCGCACCGAGCAGTGGCGGCTGATCACCAACCTGCTGGACCCCGTCCGTTTTCCGGCCGCCGAGCTCGTTGAGCTCTATCACCGCAGATGGCAGGCGGAAACCACGTATTTTTCGATCAAGGCCACGATGCTCGACGGCCGCGTCCTGCGCTCCCGCAGCATCGATGGCCTCGACCAGGAGGTCTACGCCCTGCTCACCGCCTACCAGGCTCTGATCCGCGCCGGCGACGACGCCCTGACCGGTCGGCCGGAAGTACCCATGGAACGGATCAGTTTCACCGTCCTGCTGGCCGCCGCAACCGACACCGTCACCGCCGGCCATGGAATCTTCCCCAACACCCTCGTCGACCTGGTCGGCACGATCGGCCACGCGGCCCTGGACGCCCTCCTGCCCGCCCACCGACGGCAACGAGTGAAGGCCCGCACCCGCAAGAACCCCACCAGCAAGTACGGACCGAACGCCGGACAGCACCCCCAGAAGGCCCAGAACTACACCGTCCGCACCACCGTCGCGTTCTTCGACCACGGCCTCAATAGCCGCTCACGGCGCTAACGCAACGGTGTTGCACTACATGTTGCGGCCGAGCGCTCACGGCCGCGAGAGCAACGGACGCGTTCGCCACAACCTGGTCGACCTGTGTCTCAAAGGAGCCGGCTCCGACGAGGGCACCATTTCCATCAAGCGGACACTGCCCCGCAAGATGGGCCGCGCGGCCGGCCTCAACCACGGTGACATGGTGGTAGCCAGGCGTCTGATGCAACTGCTCGGGATTGATACGAGTGATCTTCTCAGTCATGCCTGCGAGTCTGACCAGTACGCATGCCAGCATGCACCTCAATTCCACCCACCGGCAGGCACTCTGCAGCGGCCCAAAGTTAAAGACCAAGCTTACCGCCTCGGCCACTGCACCTGTGAAGGCCGGTGGTCCTGTTGCGGTCGCCTGGTCGGCAGCGAGTGCTGTCCGCACCAATTGGTCATAGTGAAAGTGTTTCTGACGCTCGGATAAGAATGATCGGTTGATCTGACATGATCATTTTTTGTTCGGTTAGGGGAGTGTCATGGGAGAGATACCGCGTTGGCTTGCCGGAGCCGTCAAGGGGTTCGGTGTGGAGTGTGCGCAGAAGCTTGCCGGTCCGGGGGAGGCGGAGGCTGCTTTACGTACGCCACTGGAGCGTCTGCTGCGGGCGGCCGGGCCTGAGCTGGGGGTGCGGGCCGTCTTCCACGATGAGGTGCGTGACACCGAGCGGCGTGTGCGGCCGGACTACGGGGTCAGCATCGACGGGGCGATCACCGGATACATCGAGGTCAAGGCACCCGGTAAGGCCATCGCCCCGACCGCGCTGCGCGGGCACGACAAGGTGCAGTGGGAGCGGCAGCAGGACCTGCCGAACCTGCTGTACACCAACGGCACCGAGTGGCGCCTGTACCAGGACGGCGAGCACCGGCGCACGGTGCACTTCACGGGCGACCTCTACGACGGGACGGTGACCACTCCGCCGGATTTCGAGGCGCTGCTGGCGGACTTCCTGGTTTGGAAGCCGGTACCGATCACTAGTCTCAACAGCTTGGTGACGGCCATCGCGCGGATGACGCGGCTGCTGCGCGGGGAGGTACGGGACCAGCTGGAGGCTGAGCACGCGGCCGTGCGGGGCGGCGCCGACGAGCGCCTGCAGCCCTTCCTCGGGTTGGCCGCCGAGTGGCGGGCGATGCTCTTCCCCCACGCAGACGAGGCGACGTTCGCCGACGGGTACGCGCAGACCGTGTCATTCGCCCTGCTGCTGGCCCGTACCGAGGGCATCACCGTCTTCGGCGAGTCCCTCCACACGATCGGTGAGAAGCTCCGCGCCGACCACTCCCTGATGGGGCGTGCGCTGCAGCTACTTACCGACGACGTGGCCCGGGACTTCCGCGTCACGCTCGACCTGTTGGCCCGCACGGTCGACGCGGTCGACTGGAACCGGATCCGCCGCGGCGGCCGCGATACCTACCTGCACCTGTACGAGCACTTCCTCGACAAGTACGACTCCGCGCTGCGGAAGCGCTCCGGTTCGTACTACACGCCGATCGAGGTCGTCGAGCAGATGGTGAGGCTCACCGACGACGTCCTGGTCACCCGCCTCGGCAAGCCACGGGGATTCGCCGACCCCGGGGTCTTCACGGTCGACCCGGCCATGGGAACGGGCACCTATCTGCACGCGGTGCTCGAGCGGATCGCGGCGAACGCCGCCGCCCATGACGGGCCGGGCGCCGTCTCCGGCGCCATCACCCGGGCCGCCGAACGCGTCGCCGGGTTCGAACTTCAGATGGGCCCTTACGCGGTGGCCGAGCTGCGGGCCGCCGAACAGCTTAACCGCTACCAGGCCGCCCCACCGGACGGCGGACTCAAACTGTTCGTCACCGACACCCTCGATGACCCCAACGCGGCCGAGACCCAGCTCCGCTCCTCCCTCCAGCTCATCGCGACCTCCCGCCGCAAGGCCAACGAGATCAAAGCCCGGGCGAATGTCACGGTCGTCATAGGCAATCCGCCCTACGCCGAACTCGCCAACGGCGCCGGCGGCTGGGTCGAAAACGGCGGCCTGGAACTGAAAAGCAAGAAAGGCAACAAACCCATCCTGGACGACTGGATCGTCCCCGGGATGAGCCGCTTCAAGGCCAAACTGAAGAACCTGTACGTCTTCTTCTGGCGCTGGGCCACCTGGAAAGCCTGGGAATCCACCCCCGCCACCGACGACGGCGACCTCGGCGTCATCGCCTTCATCACCACCTCCGGCTACCTCACCGGCCCCGCCTTCGCAGGCATGCGCACCTACCTGCGCCGCTACGCCTCCGAGGGATGGATCATCGACTGCACCCCCGAAGGCCAGACCCCGGACATCCCGACCCGCATCTTCCCCGGCGTACGCCAGCCCCTGGCCATCGGCATCTTTGTCCGCCGCACCGGTACCGACAACACCACACCCGCCCGCATCCGCCACCGCGCCCTCACCGGGCGCCGCGCCGGCAAGTTCGAAGCCCTGGCCGCCACCCAGCTCGACGACGACGGATGGCGTGACTGCCGCATCGGCTGGACGGCTCCCCTCACCCCCGCCAGCACCAGCCAGTGGGACACCCACCCGGCACTCGACGACCTCCTGCCCTGGTACTCACCCGGCGTGTTCCCGACCCGCACCTGGGTCTACGCGCCCAGCAGCGGCGTCTTGGAGCGCCGGTGGTCCCAGCTCATCGGTGAAGGAGACCGTGAGCGGAAAGCCATGCTTTTCAAGGAAGGCCGCGACGCCAACCTCAAGAAGATCAAACCGCGCCTGCCCGGTGACGACACCAGCCCCACGCCCGAGAAGCCCCTCATCCGGGAGACCGCGCCCAAGCCCGCCGTCGCGCGCGTCGGGTACCGGGCCTTCGACCGGCAATGGGTGGTCGCCGATCCCCGTGTGATGGACATGCCCCGCCGCGACCTGTGGGCCGCACGCATACCCGGGCAGGTCTTCATGGTCGAGCAGCACCGAAAGATCATCCGATCCGGACCGGGCGTGGTCTTCTCCGCCCTGATCCCGGACTTCGACCACTTCAAGGGCTCCGAGGGCGGCAGGACCCTCCCATTCCTCCACCCAGAGGGAACCCCCAACCTCGCACCGGGGCTGACCGCGGCGCTCACCGGCACCCTCGGTGCCAAGGTTGCCCCGGAGGATGTCGTCGCCTACGTCGCCGGCGTCGTTGCCCACCCCGCTCACCAGGACCTTCGCTGACGAACTGACCACACCCGGCATACGCGTCCCCGTCACGACGGACGCGGGACTCTGGGAGAAGGCAGTCGACCTCGGCCGTCAGGTGCTGTGGCTTCACACTTATGGACAGTGCGTCACCGGCGAGGGGCGGCCCGCGGGGAGCGTGCGGCTGCCGGTGGGCGACCCACAGCGCCCGCTCAATCAGAAGCCCGTCACAGTGCTGCCGGAGACCCTGGCCTACGACGCGGACCGTCAAGCCGTCGTCATGGGCGACGGGGAGTTCGGGCCGGTCACCCGGCAGGTGTGGGACTACGCGGTCGGTGGCCGCAACGTCATCAAGTCATGGTTCGACTACCGCAAGAAGGAACCCGGCGGCCGCCGCAGCTCGCCGCTCGACGACGTCAACGCCACCGTGTGGGATCCGGACTGGACCGGAGAGTTCCTCGATCTGCTCTCCGTGCTGACCCGCCTGGTCGACCTCGAACCCCAGCAGGCCCAGACCCTGGAGGCCATCCTCACCCGCGGTATCACCACGCTGGACGACTTCACTGCCGCAGGGGTCCGCTGGCCGCAGAGCACAGCGAACAGGAAACCCCGCTTCTCGCTGGAATCCTCCCTTCCCGAAGGAGGCGAAACCCTGCTGTAAACCGCCTCACCCCCTACGAGAAGCCCCCCGCGACGGTTGTCGCTTCCTCGTGTCGTCGCGTGTTCGGTGCCCGTAGAGGCGTGTGTGGTTCTACGGTGCCCGGATGGACCACTACGCGGGCCGGGTACGTGGCTGCCGGAACCTCACTGACCCCCAACGCACCCTCGCCGCACGTCTCGCCGCACGGGCCGAGGCTCTGCGGGCCGAGGCCGGCCAAGACGATGGCGAAGGCCTCAGCGTGACCGCCGCGGTCGCCCTGGCCGCCGTTCAACTCGGCCTCCGGAGCGATTCCTGATGGTCCGATCCCTGTGAACTTCACCGGCGCGCGTGCCGTTCCGTAGGCGGCGCGGGTGCCGGTGTAGACCGGACACGGCGCAGTGGCCGGGTAGGTAGGACGAACCAGTGCGCCAGGCGCTGCTCCGCAGCTGCGATGTGTTGGGTTCGTGTCAGTGGAGTGGTCGGCAGTCGCTGGCGGCTGTTTTCCGCCGCCTTTGACGTGCGGTTTGACCGATGGCCGATCCGAGATCGGTCATCGGTCACGCCCTGTACCGGTCATCGGTCGCGTCCCTGGATCGGTCGGTCATCACGTGCGGCGGGCGGCACCCTGAGGGGTGCCGCCCGCTGTACAGACCCGCGCCCGAAGCCGAACATGACCAAGCTCGCTGAGGATCCGCCCGAAGTCCGGGCAGCCGCCCAGGCCGCCGTCGACACACCCCGAGGAGTCGGCAGCATCGCCTCGTACTTCACCGAGGTCCCGCTGCCCGCCACCGGCACCTGGAGTACGCCTGGCAAGGGCGGCGCCCAGGCCGACATCGTCCTCACCGCCCCGCAGGACAACATGCCGCTGCTGTTCATCGAGGTCGACAACTGCCACGAGACCGCGGAGGAGCTCGCCGACAAGCTGGAGAAGTACGCCAGGTTCTTCCGGCGGAAGGTGAAGGACACCGACGGCCGTGAGCGGCCGATGTGGCGCACCCGATGGCACGCCCCCACCGACCGGCCCGGGGACCAGCCGTATCCGCCGGTCCTGCTGGTGTTCAACCGGATCGGCGAGCGCAACCCCAACCGCACCGCCCCGCGCCTGATGGAGCTCACCCGCCACCTGTGGCAGGGGGAGCGGCAGCGTGGCGGCTACCACCTCTACGACAACAAGATCCCGATCGTCGTGGTCGGGCTGAACAACCTGCGCAAGCACGGCCCGGCTGGTCCTGTCTTCGGCCCCTTCGGACGCGACTACTCGCAGACCCTGTTGGAGGCGATCGGTAACCCCCGCCTCGATGCCGCCCACGCCCGCGAGGCGGCGGAGAACCGGGCCCGTCAGGAGGAGTACCAGGCACAGGTGCGGCGGGCGGCCCAGGAGCAGGCCGCGAAGCAGGAAGCCGAGCGTGAGGCCCGCCGTCCCGTCTGCACCGGCTGCGGAGCGAGGTTCACCAACGACCGCTGGGCGGCGGTTCACGCCACGGACTGAGGGAGGCGGAAGGACACCCATCCGCACCTGTGCGACGACTGCAGGCACAGGGCCGTCGCCGTCGAAGCCCAGGCGGCCGGTAGGCAGGAGCATTGTGAGCCGGGGCGCCGCGGGGCGGAGCAGCATGATTTCCAGCGCTCGACCCGCCGTCCCGTCTGCACCGAGTGCGGTGCCGCGTTCACCGATGACCGGTGGAAGGCGACCGAGCGCGTCGGCTGGGGTGTCCTCCCCCAAGAGCCCAACCCGACTCTGTGCGGGGACTGCGACCAGCGGTACAACGAAGTAGACCAAGCGTGGTCGAACGTGCACCGGTACCAAGGGCAGGGGCAGGCCGTGCACGAGCAGAAGCAAGAGCAGGACCAGGCGGCCGTGCCCAAGGAGAAGGCCAGCGGATGGTTCTCGCGCCTGCGCCGCTGACCCGGGCAAGCCTGCCGCCGACGGCGCGGGCAAGCCCAAGGTGAACCTGGGCAAGCCGGCGTCGTCGATGCCGCCTTGGTTGGCGGCCGGCGCGTCCGCGATCCACTCGCCGACCGCCAGCAGCGAGGTCGCGCCGGTCAGCACCGCGCACGCGGTTAGCGTGAGCACGACGGCCAGGGCATGGCGCACGCCGCGCGGATCGCGCGGATCCGGCACCTGAGCCAGCCGCTCCAGCAGGCCGGGCACCTCCCCGGGCCCGACGTCGGACTGCTCGCGGAGCCGGTCAAGGGCAGGCGGAATCAGGGATGAAGCGTCGGCAGGCACGGTCTTCCAGGCAGGTCACGGGGCGTAGAACACTCCATGATCACGGGAACCTTCCCTGTATCGTCCCCCGGTCACATCAACGCCGCAGCCCCGCCTGCCACCCAGGTCTGCCAGACATGACGGGTGTTCGGCAGGTCAGGGCGGTCAAGGAGCCAGAGCACATACCCGGCATGGCACCGGGCCCACGAACTGTCCGAATCGACTGCACGATCGAGCCTGCCCCGTAGGTCAGCGCTGTCGACAGCCCGGGCAACCCGCACGTACTCGCGATCCTTGCAGCGATACGCCCGGTGGACGACGATCTCGACCAGGTCGGTGAGCTTCGCCTTGATCGCCTCCTCCTGGCGAGCACGGGCCACCTCCCGGATCAGGCTCTCCTTCGTACCCCACGCCTTCGCATGCCGCGTCCACTCCCGCGGGTACTTCGCCTCCCACTCCAGGAAGAGCAACACATAGGGCAGCCCCGGCCACGTCGCCAGATCCCCACCCACAGGACCACCCCACACCCCATCAGGCAGTGAACGCCTCTGGGCTTGCTGATACCTCCGGCGCGCCTGCAAAAAGGCAGACTCCCGGTACCGCTCGTCCACTCCCAGGGGCCGCGTCAGCCGCCACAACTCGTAGTACCGGGCGCGCGCGTCCGCGACCTTCCTCCGGGCCTCCGCCAGATGGACGAGCGCTGTACCTCTCGCAGCCGGATCCTCCGCTATAAGTCCGAACGCCCACCCCAGTCGCTCAGCCCATGCACAAGCGTCGTCCGCATCTGTACCTGCCTCTTCAGCCACGCACGGGATCATCTCCTAGCGCAGCCAGCTTGCTCCACCCGACGGTGCAGGAGAGACGCAAGGACTCCGAAGCGCAACGGACGTGAGCAGGAACCGTCCGCTCGCCCTCTCTTCATCTCAAGTGATCACGAAACGGACGCCCGCCGACTACGCCGAAACCCTGACCAACTGACTGCCAACCATCACCGCAACCTGGTTCCCGGCCTCCTGTGGGCATTCGGAGTCGAGCCGAGAACCGGCACTGTGTACTACGTCCTGCCTGGCGGTGAACCGTGGTTCGCCAACTCCAGCGTCGAACTGTGGCTCAAGTGCCTGCACCACTACGGGCTGAACCTGACCCAGTCCAACATCCTCGAGACAGGCGACGAGTTGGAGGAACAGGAAGAAGGGGCAGTTCCGGCCTATTTCCACCGGCTCGCCGCCGAGGTCAAAGAGATCGATCCGGCCGCCTTCGACGGACCGTCGTCACATCTGATCTGGCCCGAGATTCTTGAACTGTGGTACTGGTGATCGGCCAACCGGATTGCCTCCACAGAGGTAACACGAGGCACCCCAGTCACACAGGTCACGATCTACGGCTGGAGTACTAGCTACCGCTGCGGCCTGCGGGTTCAATGGGCAGGCAGGTCAAACTAGGCGCCCTGGGGGGAAATGTGCTGGCGGAAGAGTTCGGCTACCAGGTCTCATCGCAACCAGCTCAGACCATGACGCCTGATCTCCGGCAGGAGATGGACACAGCTATCGAAAGCCGGAAAGAACAGGCGGAGGAGCAGGAGGGCAAAGGCAACAACTATGGATTCGGGGTGTTCTTTGCCTTCGTCTTCGTTGGTTTCCTGGTGTCGGATTGGGATATCACACCGATGCTCATCTTCGTCGGGGGCTTCCTCGGTCTTGGCATAGCCGGATTGGTACCCGCCCACGCGAAAGCAGTCGTAGGACAGTTACAGACGGCGAAGGCGGCGGCATTATCTGCCCCCTGGCAGACGTGGCCTTGCCGCGTCGAGGGGACCATCGAAGGAGGCGGTCGCTTACTCTTGCTTCTCGCTCCTGACGGCACCACAGCTCGCGCCTTCCGTGCTCTTCTTCCCGACTCCGTGTGGATGGGAATGACAGACGGCCGCGGCCTCGTCTGGTTCGTTGGCGACATGCGATTCGGGGGCTTCATGTCACTGCCCGGAGGTGACCCGATCTGGCCTGTAGTGCCCTACGAAGTGAAGACCGAGCCCACGCGGAGCAGCAGCGGAATGCACCTGGTCGAAGAAGAGCTCACCCGTCAAGCCGTTGCATTCTCGTTCGACGAGTGGCTCACCTAATACTCCAGCCGTAGATCGTGATATTCACGTCGGATTTGAGGCTTGCCGGAGGTAATGGCCGGCTTGGGCCTGATGGCGGCGTCGCGCCTTGCAGCAGCTACTTCGGTTGAAGCACCTGACCCTGCTGCGATCTCTCGGCTTCATGTCAGCGAACCACCTGGGGATACACCGCCTCATGACAGCGAAACCCGGTGCCTGTGCCACCCCGGTGTCAGCGGCGGACCATCACGCGCCCCCGCCGCGGCCGGCGGGAAGACGGCCGACGACGACCGCCGGCCACTCCACTGACACGAACCCGACTACATCGCACGTCGCCGAGACGATCACCGGATCGTAGGCTTGTGGCCGTGGCTGACACCTATGAACTCCAACTCACGCTCGACCTGCCGGACTCCCTCTCGTCCCGCGATCTCGACCTGCTCCGCTGGCACTTGGCGGAGGAAGGTGGTCGGCAGGACGAAGGGTACGAGGTTCCCCTTTGGGACGGCCGAGGGCCAGCATCGCGCATCGGAGGCCTCCAGGTGGCGGAGTTGCGTTCGGTCCATGGGGGGTGGGCGTTGACCGTGCGGCAGGAGGCGCATCCCGACGGGTTCCATGATCTGCGCAGGCTCGTGCTATGGCTCGGAGCGCGGACGACGACCGCGGGCCCCATCGGGTACCTCCGTTTCTACGAGTCGTACGTGCCCGACATCCTGATCGTCGAGTCCGGGACTGTGAGCTGCGTCGTCCTACGGATGGACGAGACCATCCGGGTGGCGGACCAGGAGTTCCCCTACTCCTGAGCCGCCCTTGGTGCTCCAGCCGTAGAGCATGATCGTCATGTCTGATTCGCAGCTTGCCGGCGGTAATGGCCGGCCCGGGCTCAGGCCTGATGGCGGCGTCGCCAGGTGGACCAGCGGAGCCGGTGGGCCGCGTCGTGGGCAGGCTGGACGACGAGGGTGATGAACAGTCGCTGGACCTCGTTGCAGGTGAGCGGAATCAGCCCGTCCGGGGCGGGGGTGCGGGCGTGCTCGTCGGCGCGGAGAACAGCGAGGAAGGCGTGGGCGAGCATGGCCAGGGTCACCCAGCGGGACCACGAGGTGAAGCGACGGAGCTGGTGTTCGTCCAGCCCGGCCAGGCCCTTTCCGGCCTGGAAGGTCTCCTCCACCCGCCATTTCGACCCGGCGACCCGTACCAGCGTGGCCAGGGGTGCCGGGGCCGGTGACCAGCAGCGGTAGTAGGCAAGTTCACCGGTGGTGCGGTTGCGGCGGATCAGCAGCTGACGATGGCCGGGTCCGGGCTCGGTGAGATCGATGACGGCCCAGTCGTAGAAGCGGTGCCCCTTGGCGCCGGCCCCTGCCGACAGCTTCTGCCAGGCCCGCTTGGGCACCTTCGCGGCCAGGGCGTCGGCGCGGAACTTCCCGGCGCTGGTGGTGGCTTCGGCCGAGCAGGCCATGGCGAGCACGTAGCCGACCTGGCGCTCTTCCAGCGCGGAGCGCAGCTTCGGGTTGCCGCCGTAGACCTCGTCACCGGTGACCCAGTCCACGGGGTGCCCGGCGTCGAGGAACCGGCCGATCATGCGGGCGGCCAGTTCCGGCTTGGTGGCGAAGACGGTGTCCTCGCCCAGGCCCCCGGCCCGGCAGCTGTCCGGGTCGCCCGTCCAGGAGCGCGGGATGTACAGCTCACGGTCCACCGCGGCGTGTCCCCGCTCGCCGGCGTAGACGAGGTAGACGGCGACCTGGGCGTTCTCGATCCTGCCCGCGGTGCCGGTGTACTGGCGCTGGACGGCGACGGTGTGGGTGCCCTTCTTCAGGTCGCCGGTCTCGTCGACGACCAGCACCCCGGCCTCGTCGCGGAGGTGTTCGATGACGTAGTCGCGCACGTTGTCGCGGACGGCATCGGCATCCCAGGAGGCCCGGCCGAGCAGGTGCTGCATGCCGTGCGGACTCGCCTCCCCGGCCCACTCGGCGATGCTGTGAGGTCGGACCGGGGCGCCCTGCCGACGTTGCCGTCGGTGGGTTTCCCCGGCCCGCCTCCCGAACCGGACGTGCCCGATCTCCAGGATTCTTCCGGCACTCGGCAGTCGCCGAATGGATTCGTTTGATCACAAGGTCGTGGACCGATTCATTCAGACCTTGGAGCGCAATGGTGTCGGTCTTGCGGCTCAGGCCAATGCGTATGACAAGCTGAAGGCGATTCTTCTCGATGCGCACAGGCTGGGCGTATTCGGAGGGAACCCGCTGGAGGGGGTCAAGCCTCCCCAGTATGATCCTCAGCGTGCTGTTATTCCTTCTGTGGTGCAACTTCAAAGGATACGCACCGCCGGTGACGACACCTTCCGTTTGATAGCGGATCTCATGAGCGGCTGCGGGATGCGCAACGGAGAGGCGGCGGCGGTGAGCATAAATAGTATCGTTGTCGATGACGTATACCGAATCACCGAGCAGGTGAACCAAACCACCAGGCAGAACGGGCGACTCAAACACCGCAGGGTTGGGGAATACCGTGACGTGCCGCTGCCGTCGAGGATTAAGGAAACCATCGAATGGTACGCGGAGAAGCACGGAACCGTAGACGGCTACCTTCTCAGGCACCCGGCGGATCCCGCGAAGACGTTCCCGTACTACTACCTTTCGAACCAGTGGCAGAGGATAAAGAGGGCCGGGGAAGTGGATATATCTGAGGGGATGGTCATGTACGGGTTCCGGCACTTCTTCGCCTCGAATTGCCTGTCCAATCGCATTCCCATCACCGACGTGGCTGAGTGGATGGGGCACAAGAGTATCGACGTGACGTTCAAGATCTACCGTCATCTCATGCCCGGCTCGCTAGGCAAGGCGGCCAAGCTCCTGGACGTCGGCCTGACCGACTGAGGCTGGGCGGCACGCTGCCGCACCAAGGTCGCAGGGAACCATCCCGTCGCGATGCTGACCTTTTGCTGACCCCTCGCGGACTCAAACGCGTCTGACCTGGGGAAACGCTGAAGCGGGGTGAGATGTGGTGGAACTTCATCGGGCGGTCCCACGAGGATATCGCACAGGCGCGTGCGGACTGGGCGGACGGTGCCCGGTTCGGGGAAGTGTATGGCTACGACGGAGGCCGACTCCCCGCTCCTGAACTGCCGCCTGTGGCGCTGAAACCGCGGGGAAGGGTGCGCTGAGCTGCACTGATGTGGCCGGGTTCGGGCGCGCTCCTGGTCGCGGCAGCTCGGTCCCATGCTCAGAAGCGGAATCGGTCCAGCGCTCCTCCGGAAGCTTCCGCCGCACGTGCCCGGGATTCCAAAGTGTGGTCGTGTGTGAGTAGCTTTAGTAGACCTAATGCTGACCCAATGCTGACTTTACTGACGAGGTGTCAGGCGCTGTCGGGTCATGACCTGGCTGGTCTGCTGTCTGTGATGAGCGGACTGGGCACCTGGGGCTGGAGCTTTTCCTGACTCGTGGCAGTTGAGCGAACGCGGGGTACTTGCGCATGGCCCACCAGGGGCCGGGGTCTCACCTAGGGGGAACAGGGTGTGTTGTGGTGATCCCACAATGTTGACCCGTCTGGTAGCCGGGGACATGAGCCATGACGGGACGGTAGCGAAGTCGCTACCCATGCCGCCCAACGCGTCGTTGGTGATGTCAGAGTGAGGTGGATTCGTAGTCTGCCGTGGCTCAGGTTCCTACTGGACTGACCAGAAAGAGTGGCTGTCCCGCCAACCGGTTCGTTGACTCTGGACCGTGGGCGTTCCGGATCTTGTGTTCGGTCTGCATGGATTCGTCCAGCCCGACCTCGTTGAACCGGTGGATCACGCCATGAAGTTGTCTACCACGTCGCGCTGACCTGGAGCGATGCAGCTTCAGTCGCCTCTGACCAGCGCAGTTGAATCTTTCAGGGTCTTTCAGGGGCGTGCGTTTCGAAGGCGCTGCGCCCGGCCACTGATAGCGAGACGGCTGTCCGCCCTGGGCCGCGACGGTCCCACCTGGCACAGGTGGTAGGACCCGTTCACGACAGTCCACACAGTCCAGACGGTGCGAATAATGCATGGTGAGCAGCGCTCCGTCTATCTCGCCCCCTAGAGACTGTGACACCTCGTGACACGACGACGCCCCGGCCAGCAAGCACCACCCCGCCGGGGCGTCGTCGTGCCTGAGCGCTACCGCGACTTCGCCAAGGCGTCTCCGGACCGGATGCCGGGAAAACGGGGGCGACCGCAGGCGGTTCCCACGTTCACCATGTGCCGATCGGCCAGGTCGGCGTCCCGCTACTACCCCGGCAGCATCACCACGCCTACGCCGCAGACCTTCAGCGTGGCCTCCCCACCGGCAGTTGGAGACCGGCTTCGGAGTTGACCGTCCCTGTCGAAGCGAGCGGTCACGCACTGCACCCCGGGCCCATATCCGCCAGATTGGAGCCCGGTGCAAGACTTACGGGGCTTTACACGGATTCCTCTTCGTACGCCTTCTGGCCTTGCTTGCCGAACCCGACGCGTCTGGCAGTACCGCGCCGTCCCGGCGTTGTCAGGGCTGCTTCCCGTCCTCACCGGCGTTCCCCGGCTCGGACTGCCCTCAGCTTCTACCCGGCCGCTGCGACGGCCCGGCGGTCGAGGTCTTCCACCTCCACTCGGTCACATGGCGCCTCGTGGCGCACCCAGCCGTTCTTGCGGCCTACCGGACCAAGGAGTCCACGGAGGTAGTCCCGCACCCGGCGCCGAGATTCCACGCGGGCAAAACGTCTTCCGATCCGCAAGAGCAGCTCAGCAAGTCCCTCTTCCCACACGCCCGTTGGTTCATCACTCATGCGAGCGAGCTGCCCGGAACGTTGCCACGACAAGCAGCGCGGCCACACCTTCGTGGGACGACCCCACAAACACCGCCCCACCCCCGTCCCAGCCCGCTACACTCCCCACGCCCAAGCCGTTGACCAGCGCTAATGAAGAAGTCCGGCTGGAGTACTAGGTGCCCGGACTAACCGGGGCGGCGGCCGGGCCGTATGGCAGCCCCGCCGCTGTTCAACCTTTATTGGAGGCAGCCTCCGGAGACAAGGGATGGCGCCGTATGGACTTGGATGTATCCAAGGCGAGTGGTAGCCGGTCGGTCGCCAGGAATAGGCGCCCATCCATCATGGCGTCGCCAAGCTGGTGCGGCGTCGTGACGGACAGTTGTCGAGAGCCGCCCATCGCGTCGAACTGTTCCCGATGACCTCGCACGTGGAGTGTGTGCCGATTCTTGAGCCTGCCGCGAAGGGTGCCTGACCTGCGGGTTTGCGGCCCTGGTGGGTTGCTCGACCTGTTTCCCTCCGTGCATGCGATCAAGAGGCCGGTTTGGTCAACAAGTCTGTTCTGACCTGCGGCTTCATGGAAAACCAACGGCTGGACCGGCGACGGTGGCAGGGCCTGTTCAGAATTCTTGACGCTCGAATGACGCTTGCAGGGAAGCCTGACCAGGCGTGTGACCGGGTGTGCGCACGACCTGCCAGTCGGTCTCCCCGAGCCGCTGGGCCTGGCGTCGGCGAGCGGCATGTCAACGGTGTACGGGGCGACCGGCTGGTCCAGGTACTCGGCCGCGCAGCAGACCGCATCCTGGCGCCGTACGGCCTCGGCCTCCGGGGTTCTGGCCGCGATGGCGGCTCCCCTGGCCTGGGGGGCGGAGTTGTCGCCGACGTGGTCGGAATGCCAGTGGGTGTTCACGACCAGGCCGGTCTCCCCGGCGCGGACGCGGGCCCTGGGGACGGCCGCTGCCACCGCGTCACGCAGGGCGGCAGCAGGGGTGCGTGCTCACTGGTCGGACTTGTTGACCGGATGAGTGTCTGCTGCCGTTGGCGACGAGCTTGCGCTTGTCGCCCAGCTGGACACCGAGCACCTCCAGCCGGCACACGCTCAGGGTGCGTCCGGGCTTCAGGACAACCCGGCGACTGATGTGTTGTCTTGTCGCTGGGGCCGGTGGCCATGAGGCCGGGGTCGTCGATGGCGCTGAGCACATCGCCCAGTCATGGTCGTTGCGGTTGATCCGCAGCGAACCCGGCATGAATGGACCACTTATGGCGGCAGCGGCGTGCTCCCGCTGACGCAGGCCCCCAGACGGTCAGAGGGGGACCAGTCGTACTGCGGGATCCTGCCCCTGAGCGCCTTCAGGAGCCGCTGGTCGCCTCCTGAAGGGCGATCTTGCGGACAGTCGCGTACGTCTTCCCGCCCCTGGCAGCCCCGGTTGCAGCGGGCGAGTCTTCTGAACTTTGCACTCCGGGTGAATTAATATCTGCGCCCGTGAAATGAGAGTTTTACGGACCGTGTAGTGAGAGTTTTTGCCGCGATGAGCAAGGTGGAATTATGCGGCGGGCGCAGGCTGTTCCTGCGTGCTACTGTTGACCTCAGTTGCAGTTGTGGTTCCCAAAAACTTCAAGTGCCCCCACCCGGCTCCTGCCGGTGGGAGCGCTTTTGTATTTCCGGTCATTTTCCGGGCGGGGTAATCATCGCGGCGACACGGCGTCCGCGCAGTGTGGATTCCGATGTACTGCCCCAAAGGAGATATGACATGGCTGCTGGTACCGTGAAGTGGTTCAACGCGGAAAAGGGATTCGGCTTCATCGAGCAGGACGGTGGCGGCCCCGACGTGTTCGCCCACTACTCGAACATCGCCGCTCAGGGCTTCCGTGAGCTGCTCGAAGGCCAGAAGGTGACCTTCGACATCGCGCAGGGCCAGAAGGGCCCGACGGCCGAGAACATCGTTCCGGCCTGACGCTGACGCACACTTTGTAGCTGGGGCCCGCATCCTTCGGGGTGCGGGCCCCAGCTACACGCATTTCCCGGAGCGGTTTCACCGACGGGGCGACGCGGAGGAATCCGCAGTTTCACCACGCCCGGGTTCGCCTTCAAGGCTGCCGGTGCATCCCGAATAGCTATGCCGCAGTCGGCCCCCAGATTTTATGTCCCCCGTCGCGTCACCTGTTTGAGCACCCTGCGCCCACGTGAATTTCCGTCGGCCGGATGTGCTTTCTTTCGCCATCGGTCCATACTTGTAGTTCTCGATGCCGCTCATCGCTGCGGGAATTCCTTGATATGTGCCACATCGAGGAAGGTTCCGCATGAACCGCACACGCACGAACGGCCGTTCCGCCCGCACCCCTAACGGCACTGCCGACACCGGAAGAGGCGGCAGCCGCTTCGGCTCGCAGGCACCGCGCCGTTCCGGCGGACCGGTCCGCTCCGGTGGTCACGGCCGCCGGCCCGCCGCAGTGCAGGGTGAGTTCGCGCTCCCCAGGACGATCACCCCCGCGCTGCCCGCCGTCGAGGGCTTCGCCGATCTCGACATGCCCGAGCAGCTGCTGGCCGAACTCGGCAGGCAGGGTGTGACCGCGCCGTTCCCGATCCAGGGCGCGACGCTGCCGAACTCCCTGGCGGGCCGTGACGTACTGGGCCGTGGACGCACCGGTTCCGGAAAGACCCTTGCCTTCGGCCTCGCCCTGCTCGCCCGCACCGCCGGACAGCGTGCCGAGCCCCGCCAGCCGCTGGGGCTGATCCTCGTACCTACGCGTGAGCTGGCACAGCAGGTGACGGACGCACTCACGCCCTACGCCCGTTCCGTCAAGCTGCGACTGGCCACGGTCGTGGGCGGGATGTCGATCGGCAAGCAGGCCGGCGCGCTGCGAGGCGGGGCCGAGGTCGTCGTCGCGACCCCCGGCCGGCTCAAGGACCTCATCGACCGTGGCGATTGCCGGCTGAACCAGGTGGGTATCACGGTGCTCGACGAGGCCGACCAGATGGCTGACATGGGTTTCATGCCGCAGGTCACCGCGCTGCTCGACCAGGTGCGTCCGGAGGGGCAGCGGATGCTGTTCTCCGCCACCCTGGACCGAAACGTCGACCTGCTGGTGCGCCGCTATCTGACCGACCCCGTCGTGCACTCGGTCGACCCGTCGGCCGGTGCGGTCACGACGATGAAGCACTACGTCCTGCACGTCCACGGCGCCGACAAGCACGCCGCCACGACCGAGATCGCTGCCCGCGACGGTCGCGTGATCATGTTCCTGGACACCAAGCACGCCGTCGACCGGCTCACCCAGGACCTGCTCAACAGCGGTGTCCGGGCGGCCGCGCTGCACGGCGGCAAGTCACAGCCGCAGCGCACCCGCACCCTTGCGCAGTTCAAGACTGGGCACGTCAGCGTGCTGGTAGCGACCAATGTCGCGGCGCGCGGCATCCACGTCGACAACCTCGACCTCGTCGTCAACGTCGACCCGCCGACCGACCACAAGGACTACCTCCACCGCGGCGGCCGGACCGCCCGCGCCGGCGAGTCCGGCAGCGTCGTCACCCTCGTCACACCGAACCAGCGCCGCGACATGGTGCGCCTCATGTCGGACGCCGGCATCCGGCCGCAGACCACACAAGTCCACTCGGGCGACGAGGCACTGAGCCGGATCACCGGAGCCCAGGCTCCTTCCGGCATCCCGGTCGTCATCACCGCACCGGTGACAGAACGCCCCAAGGGCAGCGCCTCCTCCCGCGGCCGACGCCGCCCCGCTTCGGCAACCCGGCGCGCACCGGTACGCGAGTCTCGCTTCGACGCGGCAGCTTAGAACGTTCGTAATCAGGAAGCTGACCCACTTCTGCAGGAGGCACCTTTTGACGCTGGTTCAGATGCAGCCCCGCCCGGCGGGCGCCGACTCCGTGCACCGGCCGGTGGCCGAGGTCATGGACGCGGCCGGGCCGCAGGTCTGTGACGACATGAGCGTCGAGGTGGCGCTGGCAGTAATGGCCGCCGCCCGCACGGGCCGGCTGGTCGTCTGCGACCAGGACGGCCAGTGCACCGGCCTGGTCACCCAGGCCGAACTCGCCGCAGTCCGGGACGGCTCCGCCTACACAGACCGCGTCCGCCTGCGCGACGTTCTCGGCGACCACGGATCGTTCACCTCACCCGTGACCGGTGCGGCCGAAGCCGAGCACGCGATGCGCCACCTCCGGCTCGGTGCTCTGCCGGTGGTCGACGAGCAAGGCAGCGCCCTGGGCGTCCTCGCCCTCTCCCGCTGACCTGCCGCACCTCTGGTCGGACCGTTCTCCCCTTCTCCTTGTGAGGCCACATGCGCTGTGTCATCGCCCGCGTCCCGTTCGATCTCACCAGAAGCGGCGTGCTGGAATCGATGAGGGGCATCAAGCCCGAACCGGGCACCGGCGAATCCGTGACCATCGGCCGCCGCCACTACCCCGTCAAGCAGGTCGGCCAGGTCATCACACACCAGGGCCGACGCGATTTCAGCGCCGCCGAAGTCCTCCGGGCCATGACCAAGCTCGGCTTCACCTGCCGCACCCTCCCCGAGGCCGCACCCGTAGGCATCCTCAGTTCGCTCCAGCGAGCTTCTGCGATGCTCGGCACCCCCGCATCCGCCTGAACCGACGGGAAAGCGCCGACACCTGAACACCAGGGTGGGCCCGACCGGCGTGCTGGTCGGGCCCACCCTGCGTGCGACCAGTTCCCGCCGCAGGGGACTGCTCAGAGGTCGGAATAGCTGAAGTCGCCCACGGTCCAGGCGCTGACGTCCTCGATCGCCACACGGTACATCCCGCCCGTCTCCGGGATCCCCACCGTGCCCTGCAGGATCCGGGCGACATGGAAGTGCAGATGCGTAGGCGCCCCGTCCTTCTTCGCGGGGGCCTTGAAGACGGCGGAGAACTCGCCCAAGCGGTCCGAATCCGTGAGCACATCCGACACCCTCAGCCTCCACACTGCTTCGGGAGCCAGCCGGCCGGTGATGACAGCACCACCAGTGACCACGGTCAGGGACATCTGGTTGCTCTGCCCGGATTCCACCAAGGCGGCGACGTCAACGAGCAGCTCGTCAGGCTTCGACATGACGCAGATTATATTCACCGGCTATCCAGCCGCTTCAGTAGTGGCGCTACGGGCAGGACGGACACTCACGGACCGCCGCCGGAGGCCCGGCGGATGACCGCGGTGCACGGGGCACGGGGCACGGGGCACGGGGCAGGCTGACCGTGGGCCGGCCGAAACCCCAGTACCGCCATGCACGGTAGGGCCGCGCATGCGCGGCGCCTGCCGATCGGCGTCGGAAGGCGAAGTTGCCCGGGACGCTATGTGTCCCGGGCAGCATGCGTGGGCGGCAGCCGAAGTGCCTGGGGGAGTTGCAGGTCTCAGCCGTCTCCGGCCGCGGTTGTGGGGTTCACCGGCCCGGCGGTGCGGCGGTGTTCGGCGTTGATGCGCTGGGCTTCTTCGAGCTGGTCTTCGAGGATGACGATGCGGCAGGCGGCCTCAATGGGGGTCCCGTGGTCGACGAGTTCACGCGCTCGGGCCGCGATGCGCAGTTGGTAGCGGGAGTAGCGGCGATGGCCGCCCTCCGAGCGCAGCGGGGTGATCAGGCGGGCTTCGCCGATGGCGCGAAGGAAGCCCTGGGTGGTGCCGAGCATCTCGGCGGCCCGGCCCATGGTGTAGGCGGGGTAGTCGTCGTCATCGAGACGGCCGAACGAGTCGTCTGCTGTCACTTGCACCTCTCTGTGGATCGCGTGGAGGGGCCCGGGTGCCGTATGGCACCCGGGCCCCGAAGGAACTACTACACCATCTGCCGGCCCTGATACTGCGCCGGCCTTCTGTTTCCGCAGACCCGACCGAGATGCTGCCGGGAGTGCGCGGATCGCGGTTGCTTGACCGGAGACCACCTCACTATCGATGTCCTGCGGTACCCGGGCCCAAGACTTCCGCCCGGGCGATCCTGATGGCGCGGGGCTCCTCCGTTCTTCCCTCTGGGATCAATCACTTACCTGACGCTGTACTGCTCTGTGGCCTGTGACAGCGCCGCTCTTCGGCAGCCAGCCCCGTCGCCCGTCCTGCGTCTGCTCTGGCTTGGAACCCCACTGCCGAACCTCCCGGCACGCGCGCCCGCAGCCGACGCCTTCACCGAGGTGCTGCTCACTGACTTCACTGCTGGGTACTGCGCACTGCACTTACGGGTACTGCCACTGCGGCCCCTGATCACTGCGGGCCACCCGGTCCGGCAGTCAGTCCCGTCGCCGTCCTGCAAAAACCCTGGCTTCGAAACTCCACCACCGCACCGTCCTGCGAACTGCGGTTACTACTGCCCGGCAGTTCATCTCTGCCGGGCCCTGCTCGATCTTGGCTACGAGAGAAACCATAACCACACCACCACCCAATGTCTACTCCGGCCACCATAGATTTCCGTGCGACAGGCGGAGAGATAGTCGACCTCGACCGCTGAAGGGGCACGCGGCGGCCCCGCTCCAGCCAGGCTCGCCCGCTCCGACCAGCGCCGTTACGCCAGCCCCGACGCCGCGAACACCACAGCCGCCCCGTCTGGCCATGTGAATGATCGCTCAGGACACGCGCCATAGCCGGGGGCTCGTGCGGTTGACACATCGCAGGCCGGGCACAAGCACCGCCAGGCAGGACCGTGCGTGACGATCCAGAGACCAGGGCGACCTGATGGACACAATGAGCGTCAACGTCGTGGGCTTCACACCCTCAGGCCTGCACCCATGCCGTCCTGGACCGTGGCACTGCCACTGAGGACGCCGGTCGGCTGGGCTGCCGGCCTGCGGCGTAGCGGCGGGCGACCTGGCTGCCGCGTTCTGGTCGTGTGCGGAGCGCTTCCCTGGCCGAGGGTGCCTGCGGGCAGGCCGGGTCGGTCGTGGTCAACCCCGCCGCGGGTCGCGGGGGTGCCGCCAGGCCGTAGACAGGGAAGGTGCAGTCTGCGGTCTGTGACAGGACAACCTGGGCTGCTGCCCCTCACACCGGGGCCCGCGCCACCCCTGGGACGCTGTTGGGTAAACCCGGGGTGCGGAGAGCGGGGCCACGGTTTGGCGCTCTGGGGCCCTGCACAATAAAAGGGGCTGAAGGTCGAACCAGGCCCGTGCTTACATGGCGTCATGGTGTCTGCTGAGCGCTTGCTCGCCTTCGCGGCTATGTCATTCCTGCTGATCGTGATTCCCGGGCCCAGTGTGCTGTTCGTGATTGGGCGGGCGTTGGCGCAGGGGCGGCGCGCCGCGCTGACCACTGTCGTGGGGAACACGTTGGGCGCCTATGTGCTCATCGTGGCCGTGGCTCTCGGGTTCGGGTCGATCGTGGAGCGCTCTGTGCTTGTCTTCACGGTGCTGAAAATGGCCGGTGCTGCCTATTTGGTGTATCTGGGTGTCAAGGCGTGGCGGCAACGTGGCTCGCTGCAGGTCGCGTTCACTGCTGACAAGACCGCGCAGGGTGGCCTGCGCACGTTGTGGGAGGGGTTCGCCGTCGGTGTGGCCAACCCCAAGACCATTGTGTTCTTCGCCGCCATGCTGCCGCAGTTCGTCGACCGCGCTCAAGGACACGTCGTGGTTCAGATGTTGGTGCTCGGGCTGGTCTTCAACATCATCGCAGTTGCCTCCGACAGTCTGTGGGGACTGATCGCGGCAACCGGACGGGACTGGTTTGCCCGCTCACCTCAGCGGCTCTCCCTGGTCGGAGGAGTCGGTGGGCTCACGATGATCGGCCTCGGTGTCACCGTCGCCGCGACGGGACGCAAGGACTGATCCCGCACCAGAGAGGCGACCGGGTCAGCTGGCGGCGCGTTCGGCCTGTGCGGCTCCCACGCGCCCTCGGGCACCAGCTCCAGCCGCGTCCGCATCTGGTGAAGCTCATCGACAAACGCCGGTACTGAGCGAAGCCGGTTATTCGCGTGCGGCGTTCCAGGCAGCGCTCGTCCCGAAATAGGAGTCGTAGAGTTCCTGGACTTCGAGGAGGCTCTCCGGTGGCACCTTGCCGTAGTGGATGCGCTCTAGGTGGCGGAAGTACTCGAAGCGTTCCACTCCGGGGGTGATGATGACCAGCATGTCTGCGATCTCTCCGGGTGCGGCGGCGAAGGCATGCTGTGTACCGGGCGGTACGACGACCACGTCTCCGCGCTCCGCGGTGACCACCTCATCGCCGGACAGGAGCTGGGCGGTGCCGTCGAGGACGTAGAACATCTCGGCGGACTTGCCGTGGTGGTGAGGACGGGCGCCGTTGGCACCCTTGCCGAGGGTGACACGCATGCTGGAGAGTGCCCCGCCCGTGGCGGAGCTGTCGACGAGCAACTGGTTGGTTACCGGGCCGCCCTTGCCGATCAATTCGGCGTCAGCAGAGCGCACAACGACGGTTCCGTCGAAGTCGGGGATGAAGAGAGACACTACTTGCTCCTGCGATATCGATCCTGCTGAAGGGCAGGACTACCGAGTCTGCAGCTGGGATTGGGAGGCCGCTGTCTGCTGCGTGCACTGGCGTCGACGGGACGAATAGCGCGCCACGATCGGGAGACGCGCCACCAGCCGAGGGGCACACATTGTCAGTCAAGGACCGCTACGGCCTCGATCTCGATCTTCAGCTCAGGGCCGACCAGACGGTTGACGCCGATATGGCTGCGTGCCGGCCTGTGCTCGCCGAAGAACTCCGCGTAGACCTGGTTGACCTCGTTCTGGGCGTGCATGTCGGTGTTGAAGATGGTGACCTTGACGATGTCCTGGACGTCGCCGCCGGCTGCCTTCAATGCGATGAGCAGGTTCTCCAGGCAGGCCCGGGTCTGCTCCGCGATCCCCTCGGGCACTGTGAGCTCGGCCTCGTCGTGGGGGTGCTGATGTACGAGCGGGTAGGCGGTGGCGCCCGAGAGCCATACGGTGTCGCCGCGTGTGACGACCGCCGGGGCGAACGGCATCGCGTCCGCCCCGGTGTCCTCGCGCAGCTGTGCGGCCCAGGCCAAGGAATCGGGTGTGATGAGTTGCTTCACCGTAGCTCCAAATTTGTATGATGACTGATGACTGATGTGCTCAGGATACTGTAGAGGAGGAAGTTCACAAACCGGTGAGGAAGGGAGCATCCATGCGCATGATCGGCCGCAGGTCCTCGGTCGACGAGGTCGTTGGTCAGCTCAATGAGGCGCTGAGACAGGGCACCTGGGTGGTCGGGGACCGGCTGCCGACCGAGCAGCGGCTCACCGAGGAACTGGGCGTGAGCCGTACCGTGATCCGGGAAGCGGTACGGGCCCTGGTCCACTTGGGCGTATTGGAGACCCGACAGGGCGCTGGCACCTATGTGGTCTCCACCACCGACCCCGCCCCCATGCTGCGGCGCTTCGGGACCGCCGACGTACGCGAAGTGTTCGAGGTCCAGCTCGGCTTCGACGTTCAGGCGGCCCAGCTCGCCGCCACGCGCCGCACCGATGCGGACCTGCGGCGGCTGCGCGGCTTGCTCGCTGCCCGAAACAGCGCCACCGCGCCGGAGGAGTTCGCCCGTGCCGACGCAGACTTCCACCTGGCCGTGGTGGAAGCGGCGGGAAACAGCGTGCTGCTGGAGTGCTACCGCTTCTTCGTCGGCCGACTCCATGACAGCCTGCACGCGCTGCGCAGCCAGGACGTGATCCAGGAGAGCGGCACCGAACCCCACGACGCACTGCTGGCGGCGATCGAGGCCGGAGATGAAGCCGGTGCCGCGGCCGCCGCCGCGGCCGCGATCCGCCCCAGCCTCGAAGCGCTCACCCCGTCGTAGGGCTGCGGACGAGACGGGTACTGCCCCCGGTGCGAGTTCGGTTGAGCGGAGGTGGGACGGTGCCAGGTTCGCCGGGAGGCGGAACGGGCGGCAGCAGGCAACGGGACCGAGATGCATCACCGAAGGGGCTGGATGCTCCCTGTTGTCGCTGATGTTGTCCTCTTATGCTGCCGGGTGGCCCATCCGCCCTGTTTGAGGAGGTGTCGTGCCGCCCAGCACGATGTACTGCTACACCTGCGACTCCGATGAACAGCACCGCCCGCTCACGGCCCTGGAGAAGGCCTGGCTCAAGAGCCAGACACGTCAGAAGAACGTTGAAGGGCTCTTCATGTGCAAGGCACCGTCCTGCCGGAACGTGCGCAGCGGGTTCAACAAGCGCCCCTACGACCCCGTCATTCGCATTCCCCTGCCGGACTGACACCTCGAAGGACAGCACGGGTGCGGCTTCGGACACGCCACGAGGGCCGCTGCGCGACCGCCCTCTACCCGGAGCCGTGCCGGTGGGAGGAGATCGGCCGGGAGGACGACGCGTACTGCCAGGAGCCCGACGACATGGCGGACCGCGAGGACGGAATCGCCTGACGGGCGCTGGGGCGAGCTCAGGCGTATGTCGTGCGTTCGTCTTCGATGGAATCGGCTGCGTAGATGAAGACGAACTCCAGGTCCACGGTGCCGGTGTTCGTGATCCCGTGAGCGGAGCGCGAAGGGATGAAGACCATGGCGCCGGCGTCGACGTCGTGCGCAGTGCCAGCGAGGTGTACGACCCTAGATCTCCGTGGCCGCATGACTGTGGTTGTGCAACGAGCTTTGAGGAGGGATACGACTCTGCTGCGCAATTCGTTCAGGCGGAGAGTCGGTTGGAGCCTGCTGTGGCGGGGACGCTCGAGGGGGTCTGTGGTCCAGCGCGCGTCGAGCCTGATCACGTTGAGTGCGGTGGCGGAGAAGGCGTGTTGGAGGCGGACTTTCGGTAGGCCGCGGTAGCGGGCCCGGCGAATGCCGGTGATGTCGAGGGCCTGGTTGATGGTGCCCTCGACGCCGGCGCGCAGGGCGTATTTCACCATGTCACGCGGGCCCCTCGACGCCCCGTCTCTACTGCCTGAGCCCGGCCGTCGATTTCCTGGCATGCTATTTTCCCCATCACCGTTTCCGGATTGGGTTAGCCATCAGGCCCAAGAATCTCCCTCCAAATTCCTCCCGACTGGGTCGGGCATACAACAAGGCGCCTCATGGCGCACTGGAAACGGTCCGCGACCTGGACCGCGTCGGGGTAGGCGGTGCGTACAGCCTCGGCGTAAGCACTGGCCCGGTCCCGGCAGACGATCTCCGCTCCGGGGTGTGCGCGGAGCCACGCGGCGAGCGTGTCCACGGTCCGGTCGGGCAGGACATCCACGCGTTCGCCGGTCTCCATGTCCAAGATGATCGTCCCGTAGACGTGGCCCTTCTTCAGGGCGAAATCGTCCACACCCAGCGCCCGTGGTGCAGCGCCGGCCTGTTTGTCCGGAAGCCTGCGCATCAGTCTGAGCAGGGAGTTCGCGCTCGGCGGGACGGAAAGATGCTTGGTCAGCCGGGCCGCCGGGCGCCCGGCGAGGGCCAGCGCGATCTTCTCCAGCGTTCGGCGCAGGAGCGGTGTCCGTCGAGCAAATCGCTCGGTGAACCCATCCACCTGCTCGACGAAGGTACGGCGTCCGCACGCTGACGCCGGGCACAGGAACCTCCGCACCAGCAGGTCAATCACGACCTTCCGTCCGGCAACCGCGAGGTCGGCCAGGCGCCGCCGGTAGCCGCCGTGGACACGGCCGGACACCGAGCCGCACCCGGGACAGGCCGCCTCCCGAGTCACCGTCCGCGCGGTGAGGGCGACCCCGTCGCCGTCCACCGTTACCTCTTCCACCACCACGGACGTCAGATGGGAGAAGGCCGTCGAGAACACGCCAAAATCACACGAACGACCATCATTCCAGCCTGCAGTGACGCCACGTCACCGGCCCACAAGAAGTGGATCAGAACCGCACTACGAGGCCGTTGACAGCCCCGCAGATGACCGTCGGCCCAGATGTGCGCGCAGATCATGAGGGCGGTCAGTTCTACGTCGTAGGTCGCTTCCCAGCCGCAGCGCTGAGGGATGCGCACGTGTCGGCGCTGGGCGTTGATGATCTCCGGAAGCTGAGCGACGTCGTTGTTCGATGTCGGGCGGAACGGTCCAGGTGACGTGCCGCAGGCAGACACTCGACCTGTCGGACCTGGTCGTCCGCACCCCCTCGTTGCATCCCTGCGGGGCCGCCCGCACCCTCATCACGACGGTCGTCGACGCCTCCGCCCCGCCACGGACGGGGCGGACCACTCCTGGGCGATGACTCGAGAGCTGCTTCGGCAGCCGCTTCGGCCGGCCCTGGCCGGGCGGCGAAGCGGGGTGCTCTGCCCCACCCTGGTCACCGCATCACCGGGACACGCGCCTGCCGCAGCGGCCCAAGCGCAGGCCGAGAATGGCGAAGTCGGCGAGTGCGTGCGGAGATCAGCGCCGGGGCACGAGCGGCAGAGGCCGCCGCCGCACGCGTGCGCGCCGGAGCGGGCCGGTGCGACGCGATGTGTGCTGGGGCGAGCCGTGGCAGCGCCAAGCCCAGCTGCGCACCGCCGGACGCACGAACCTGCTCGGGCCTCGCACCGGCTCCGCCCACGACGTGGCGCGGTCAGCGCCTGAAGCTGTCCTTCGACCTCTCCTTGATGTCCCGGGCCTTGCCCCGGGCCTCCAGTGCGGCTCCCTTTGCTGCGGTGGTCTCGTTACCCACCGCGTGGGCCACCTTCTTGACGGCCTTCCCGACAACCTGCTCGGTCTTGGCCTTGGCCTTCTCTCCGGCACTCATGTCGGTCCTTTCGTAGGCACTCACTCATCCGCCTGCCCCTGGCCCCGGAGCGGAAACAATGGGCATCGCAGCGCCGCGCCTCCTCCGACGGCCGTGCTCTCCAGCAGCTCACCGCAGCGATGCCCACACACTTCATTGTGTTCCCGGCAGAAGTGTTTGGTGGCGCTCGATTTGCGGTTTCTGGAGCGCAGGTGCCTTGACCTTCCCGTTTCGGTCGGGTCGGCTGAGCTGGGTTGACTGTGGAGGTTCGTGGCTGTCAGCGGGTGGGAATGGCCCGGCGCTCAGGTCGGGTGCTCCGGGTTCCTCGGGTCGTGGGTAGGCAGAGGCCGCGCCGCTGGTCCGCAGCACACTCCACATGGTCGGCCCACGCAAACATGACGGAGTGACCCGCCCGAAAACCTGAGAATCAGAGAACTAGCAGGTCAGAGGCCCTTTGCCGCAGGCTCAAGAATCGCCACGCACTCCACGTGCGAGGTCATCGAAACCATGTCGCAAGATGCGAGACCTTGCATAGTCCCAGGTCAGCAGCGGTTTTCGTCTACCCGGAGGGGCCTTGCGGACGCTCGGAGCGTCAAATGAGCGTCATCTCCGGTCGGCGCGGCACTCCCTCGCGCCCATGCAGACAAGAGTGCTTCCTCAGGAGCGTCCCGCTCAGCTTTCACACCACCCGTGTTACCCGGCCGGGTACGTCTGCCAAGTCGTACAGCAGGACGTCGGCCACCGACTCCTGCACCACCGCAGTGCCGTGCCCGGTCATTGCACGGACCAGCTCGGGCTCCAGGACGCTCGTCAGTCAACTGCGGATCCCGGTGCCGTTCTTGAACACGACCTCCCCGGAGTTGCTACAACCGACCTCGGGTCTGCGCGGGCATCAACTCCGCCTCGATGGGCGCTGGCTGCGGTTGGCCGCCGCCCGGATGCCGAGTTCCGCCGCCCTCAGCTCCTCGAGCGGAGCGAGGTCGCCGAGTCCGGGTACACACACCACGTCGTCCCCGTTCAGCGCGGCGAGCGAGGCACCGATCACCTGGGCCACCGGCATTCCGCCCTCGTCGCGGACCGACGGTTCACACCCCCGCCGCAGGACCCTCATTTCGTCGCCGCTGGCGACGGAGCGTGCCCGCTGCGTGGGCTGTGACCACTTCTCCACTGGCGGCACAGGCGCTCGGCATGAGCCGGCCCGCATCGCGCCTGCGACGTCCGGGCGTCAACGAGCATCCTGGAGCGCAATACCAGCAAGCACCATGGGTCGCTGCCGGTGCCGGTGTGACACGAACTCTGGTAGGCCGGGCGACTGCTAGGCCCGGGCGTTCCGCACGCCGGTGCCGGGCCGTTCGATGGGCGGTTGGCCGACCAGCGCATCCGTTCAGAGGCTCTGTGGTGCAATAACATCTGCCCGGCACCGAGCTTGGTGTCGGCCCAGCGCCCACCCGGGACGGAACCCTGAACGCCGCGAGCAGCGAGGAGTGACCGTGACTGTATGCGGGCCTGACGGGGACGGTGGGCCGACCACTCGTCTTCCCGAGAACGGGGGTGGCCGGGGCAGGGCGATGACCTTGGCGGGGACGTTGGCGGCGGCGGAGACCGCGGCGCCCGTGGAGTCGCTTGACGTGGTCGCGCGCATGCTCAAGGAGCACCTCGGGGCCGCGTCGGTGTCGTTCCTGATCACCGACTTCACCGGCGGCTCGGTCGTACGGCTGGGGGCGGCGGGCAGCGTCGAGACCGATGAGCCCGCCCGGCGCATCACGCTGCGGGGCACCCTGTACGACGACGTGATCCGCACCCAGCGGCCGAGTGTGGAGGATAGGGGCGAGGGCGCGCTGGTGCGGATCGTCGCCCCGGTGACCAACCGCGGGGACGCCATCGGGCTCCTGGAACTGTTCTTGCCCGTGGCGCCGGACGCGCAGGTGATGAGGGAGGTCGGCGAGACCGCGCACGCCCTGGCATACATTGTCATCGCGAACCGGTCCTTCACCGACCTGTACCAGTGGGGCCGCCGTACCGTCCCGCTGAGCCTGGCTGCGGAGATCCAGCACCGGCTGCTCCCGGCGTCGCTGGCGTGTGAGGCGGCGCAGTTCGCGGTGGCCGGGGCGCTGGAGCCGGCCGACCGTGTCGGGGGTGACACCTTCGATTACGTGATCGACCGGGACTCGGTCCAGCTCTCAGTCACCGATGCCATGGGTCACGATGTCGACGCCGCGCTGCTGGCCACTCTCCTGGTGGGCGCTCTGCGCCGGGCACGACGGGCCGGTGCGGACCTCGCTGAACAGGGCCGCCAGGCCGACCAGGCCGTGGGTGAGCACGGCCGCCATGGCTACGTCACTGGCCAGCTCCTGCGTATCAGCCTGATCGACGGCAAGACCGAGTTCATCAACGCCGGGCACCCCTGGCCGCTGCGGATGCGGGACGGGCAGGTGCGGGAGATCACTCTGAAGGTCGATATGCCGTTCGGCTTCCATGCCCCTCACAGCTACCGGGTCCAGTCGCTGGACCTGCGGCCTGGCGACCGGCTGGTGATGCTGACCGACGGCATGGTGGAGCGCAACGCCAACAGCCTCGATTTGTCGGACTTGATCGTCCGCACCCGCGCGCTGCATCCCCGTGAGGCCGCCCGCACCCTCATCGCGGCGGTCGTTGACGCCAACCACGGTCACCTGCAGGACGACGCGACCGTCATGTGCCTGGACTGGCGCGGCGTCGGTCACTCCCAGCGGGACGCCGACACCGGCGCCGACCTCGCCGACGCCTCCGCCCCGTCGCGGACGGAGCGGACCACTACTGGGCGATGACTCAAAATCTGCTCCGATACCCCGCTTCGGCCGGCCCTGGGCGGGCGAAGCGGGGTGCTCTGCCCCAGGGGTGACCGCGTCACCGGGGCAGGCGCCTGCGGCGGCCCAGGCGCAGGCCGAGGAGGACGAAGTCGGCGAGCAAAACCATCACACCGATGACCAACAGGTAGAACATGCCCTTCGCCACCACTCCGATGATGCCGAGCACGATGGCCACAACGACCAGCAGGAGGAAGAGAGCCATCCGTATCACCTCATGGTGGGGGGCATCAGCGGCGGGCGAGGCGACGTTCGCGGCCCGCACCCGCCCGGTAGGCGAGCTCGTAGTACGCGAAGACCGTCTTCTCGTCCTCCGCGAGCAGTTCGCCGTCCGTGCCGATCGAGGGCGCTTCCTTGACCTGCTTCTTGTCGTAGGCGACCTTCAGATATCCGGGACCGACCGTCGCGTCGCCCAGGGGGACGAACACCAGCCGGTGCCGGGTCGGCAGACCGACCATGACTGTCGCGAACGCGGGCTGGTCCGTGGCCGTGTCGACGTAGACCGCCTCCAGGACGCCGATCTTGTGCTGCTCGTGGTCGACCACGTCGTGGCCTCGCCATTCCCTGATGTCTTCCGCCTCGAACACGGGACCCCCCTCTGTCGCAGGTCAGCTGAAGACCGCTGTCTCGTCTTTCTCTCGCTCCTCCCTCCTTACCGGGCTACGGGGCGTCACACCCTGAAGAGCAGCCAACTTGCAGGCCGAAGCGGCGGACGGCTTTCGCGCGCGGCGCGATGCCTCGGCGGTCGCCCGGCCCGTCGTGGCCCAGCGCGTAGCAACGTGGGTGTGAACGATCACGTAATTCCCCGGGCCCGGCGTCACGTAATTCCCCAGGTCCTGACCTCGTCCATGTCTACTTGGTCGAGGGCTTGTTTGTCTTGTCGGTGCTGCCTGCTCGGGGCCGCTTGTTGGGCCGGTAGCTGGGCCCGTTCATGATCACTTGGTGGCTGGTGTTGATGAGCCGGTCCAGGAGGGACTCGGCGACGACGGGGTTGGGGAAGAGCGGATACCAGTCGCTCGGCGCCCTGTTGCTCGTCAGGATCAGCGACCGGCCCTGCCGTTCGGAGACGAGCTCGTAGAGGTCGTCGGCCTGGGATGCGGTCAGCTGGCGCATCGCGAAGTCGTCGAGGATGAGCACGTCGGGACGTACCAGTTCACGCAGCCGGCGGTCCCAGGTGCGGTCCGCGTGGCCGCCGGCCAGGTCCGCCAGGATGCGGCTGGTCTTCGCGAAGCGGACGTTGGCGCCCTGACGGATGGCGAGGTGTCCGAGCGCCTGGGCGACGTGTGTCTTTCCGACGCCGACCGGTCCGAACAGGATTACGGACTCTCCGGTGTGCAGCCAGCGCAAAGCGGCGAGGTCGCGGATCTGGGCCGCGGGCAGCTTCGGGGAGGCCGCGAAGTCGAACTCCTCCAGGGTGACCTGCTGCTCGAACTTCGCCCGGTGAAGGCGGCGTTGGAAGGCGACGGTGTCACGGCGGGTGATCTCGTCCTGGCAGAGCGTCTGGAGAAATTCGAGGTGTCCGAGCTCGCCGCCGTGGGCCTGGGCCAGGCGGGCGTCGAGGGTCTCCAGCATGCCCGACAGCTTCAGCGTCCGCAGCGCGTCGCGCAGGGCGGTGTCCATGATGCTCATCACGCGGCTCCTTCTTCGTGACGGTGGTCATCACGGTCGTCGTTCGTCATGCCGGGGGTCGTCGCGGTCGAGAAGAGCCGCGTCGGGCCGTGCAGGAAGGCGGCGGCCCCGCCGTCGCCGCTGGTCTCAGGGGCGGGCTCGGTCTCAGTGCCGGCGACGAGGATGCCCTTGATGGTGCGGTAGGACGGGTCACCGACCGTGGTCGCCTTGGCGCAGGCGGCCTCCAGCCGGGCGTCGCCGTACTTCTTGCGCAGTCCGAGCACGCCCTGGGCGGCGCGGAGCCGGTAGAGCGCGTTCACTTCCAGCAGCCCGTCGATCACCTCCCGGCAGGCGGCGCCGACCTGGACGGACTGGGTGCGGCACCAGGCCGGGGTCCGCATATGGAAGGCGATCTTCTCGGGCGGGTAGTCGCTGGAGTGGGTGACGAGCGACGCGAGCCGGTACGCGGTCGCGGTCAGTAGGCGGCCAGGGAGATGGCGACGTAGTGCGCGGTGAAGGCTGCCACGGTCAGAGCGTGGAACACCTCGTGGAAGCCGAACCAGCGGGGCGAGGGGTCGGGTCGCTGGAGGGCGTAAACGACCGCGCCCGCGCTGTAGAGGAGACCGCCGGCCACGATCAGGGCGAGTACGGCCGCTCCGCCGGTGTGCAGGAAGTCGGGCAGGTAGCGCACCGGTGCCCACCCCAGGGCCAGGTAGCACGGGGTGTACAGCCAGCGCGGAGCTCCGACCCACAGGACCCGGAACGCGATGCCGGCCAATGCGCCCGCCCACACGATCCACAGCAGCACGGACCGCTGTTCCGGCGGGAGGAGGAGCACGGCCAGGGGGGTGCAGGTGCCGGCGATGATCAGGAAGATGTTGGCGTGGTCGAGACGTCGCAGAAGAGCCTCGCCGAGCGACCCCCAGGTGCCGCGGTGGTAGATGGCGCTCGTAGCGAACAGCAGCCAGGCGGAGACCGAGTACACGGCGCAGGCCAGGGCCGCCTGCGGGGTACGAGCCAGGCAGATGAGCACGATGCCTGCGATCAGTGCGGCGGGGACCATTCCGGCATGCAGCCAGCCACGCAACCTCGGCTTGATCGGTTCGGCCAGGTCGGCCGCCCGCTCCACCAGGCCGGCAACCGAGTGAGCATTCCCCCCTGCATCGTCACCTTGTGATCCGCAGGGCAGCCCGTCTTCACGACGTTCTCCACGCACTGGGGCGACGTGAATGTATTCGGCTTCAGCAGCGTCGCGAGACACAGCTTCTCGTCCTCCCTCGGACTCCTGGGTGTCACCGGTAATCATGCGGTCATGCTAGGAGACCTCACCCGGACAGCATTCTGGGAGGTCGGTCTCGAAATCCAGGCCCACGTCGCCTGGCATGGCCGTTTCGCCCCCGTGCGAACCCCAGCCCCGTTGATCCTGCCGCCAATTGAGTCTGCCGAAGCCGAGTAGATCGGCTGGTCATGGGAACGATCAGGGCTCCCGAACGGGCATCTCCGCTCGCCTGCCCGCCAGGATCGCCGATGCTTCCTGAGGTCCGCCCCCACATATCCGCCCCCTCGCACACCAGTTGGAACACCATTGGGCCTGGCTTCGCGTCTCGAAGCCGGCCATCTCGATGTGGAGCGCGTCGCCGGCATCGCAGTGGTCGTAGCTGCCCACTCCAGTGGCTATGCGGCCCTCAGCCATCTCCTCGCGCTGCTGGCCGCGCTACCTGCCCCCACCAAGGCAGGAGAACGCTTCTGGTCGGACCTGTGGAGGTCTTCGGGCACCGCGTACCTGCTACCCGTCAACATCAAGGCTCCGGTGCTGCGTTCCCTGGCAGGAGAAGGAACCGACCTGGCCCGACAAATCCTCTCAGCCGTCGATGAGATGACCGCGCCCCAACACGTCGCAGCCGGGGAGGCGATCGGTCAAGCCCTCACCGAGTCCGACCATTTTCCCGACCTCAAGACACAGGTCATCGGAGAACTGTGGCTCCGAGATCTCGAGCTCACCGCCTGGCGCGTCCTGCACGCAGACCGCAGGTGTGCACGACAACCGCACAGGGCATGCGGCGCCCGAGCCGACCTATGGCGCGCGGTCCCGGCCTCGTATCCCTACTCACCCAGCTGTGCTCCTGCCACTTCCGAGCAACATCCTGATCGCCGGCGAACTGCGCGCCAGCGACCTGGACCGTAGCGTCATGGCCGGGCCCATCGGTAAATCGAACGGTGAGGCGGCCGACCGAGCCCGGGACAAGGCTTGAAACGACCGAGTTCAGGAAGTTCCCGGCCGAGGTCGCGCCGGCCCCGGATGTGCCTCAACAGATCAGGGCCGCGGAGCCATTGCTGCGCGGCCCTGATCTGTTGAGGCACAGGTCCTGTCGACGCCCGGCACGAGAGCAGGTCCCCGTGTCCGGGTGAGCAGCACGGCCCGCACGGGCGACGGCAGTCACCGGACGCGGTGTGCGCGATCCCTCGGGCAGCGCTGCCAGGTCAGGCCAGGTTGATGTTCTCGGCCTGCGGGCCCTTCTGACCCTGAGTGACGTCGAACGTCACGGCCTGGCCCTCCTGAAGCTCACGGAAGCCCGAGGAGTTGATCGCCGAGTAGTGGGCGAAGACATCCGGGCCGCCCCCGTCCTGGGCGATGAAGCCGAAGCCCTTCTCCGCGTTGAACCACTTCACAGTTCCCGTAGCCATGTCTCATACCTTCCAGTCGATGAACGCCTCCCACGCCATGCGGAAGGCAGAGGTGATCGCCCTGGTCCCTGCGGCACAGCACAGCAAAACGCCCACACCAAAGGCGCGGGCAAAGGGGAACTCCGAACCACGACAGCTGACGCAGACGCTACACGCCCACACACCGCGTCACCATAGAAAGCGATCACGCCACACCCCGGGACGGTGCGTGCGGTGCCCGCCGATGCCGAAGGGCGTCATCTCAAACTGCAGCTGGTGGATTGGCCGGCCCGGCGGTGCGGCGGTGTTCGGCGTTGATGCGCTGGGCTTCTTCGAGCTGGTCTTCGAGGATGACGATGCGGCAGGCGGCCTCAATGGGGGTCCCGTGGTCGACGAGTTCACGCGCTCGGGCCGCGATGCGCAGTTGGTAGCGGGAGTAGCGGCGATGGCCGCCCTCCGAGCGCAGCGGGGTGATCAGGCGGGCTTCGCCGATGGCGCGAAGGAAGCCCTGGGTGGTGCCGAGCATCTCGGCGGCCCGGCCCATGGTGTAGGCGGGGTAGTCGTCGTCATCGAGACGGCCGAACGAGTCGTCTGCTGTCACTTGCACCTCTCTGTGGATCGCGTGGAGGGGCCCGGGTGCCGTATGGCACCCGGGCCCCGAAGGAACTACTACACCATCTGCCGGCCCTGATACTGCGCCGGCCTTCTGTTTCCGCAGACCCGACCGAGATGCTGCCGGGAGTGCGCGGATCGCGGTTGCTTGACCGGAGACCACCTCACTATCGATGTCCTGCGGTACCCGGGCCCAAGACTTCCGCCCGGGCGATCCTGATGGCGCGGGGCTCCTCCGTTCTTCCCTCTGGGATCAATCACTTACCTGACGCTGTACTGCTCTGTGGCCTGTGACAGCGCCGCTCTTCGGCAGCCAGCCCCGTCGCCCGTCCTGCGTCTGCTCTGGCTTGGAACCCCACTGCCGAACCTCCCGGCACGCGCGCCCGCAGCCGACGCCTTCACCGAGGTGCTGCTCACTGACTTCACTGCTGGGTACTGCGCACTGCACTTACGGGTACTGCCACTGCGGTACTGCTTCACGGCGGCCCCTGATCACTGCGGGCCACCCGGTCCGGCAGTCAGTCCCGTCGCCGTCCTGCAAAAACCCTGGCTTCGAAACTCCACCACCGCACCGTCCTGCGAACTGCAACTACGTGTATTGCGGGTACTGCTGCCCGGCAGTGTTCATCTCTGCCAGGCCCTGCGGTCTCTCTGGGCTACGAGAGAAACCATAACCATGCCGCCACCCAATGTCTACTCCAGCCAAGACAGATTTTTATGCCTGCGGCGACGAGGTAATCGACCTCGAACGCTGAGGTGCAGAGAAAGGGCTGTCGAGTGGCTTGGAGACCGCGGGCCGGGAGACCGAAGGCCCCGACGGCATCGGCATGGCCGTGCACGACCGCAGCCCGCGGGCGCCCCGCATGCGTACCCCCGACCTGAACGACGGCACTGGAGGATTCGGCTGGCCCATGGTCAACCACTTCGCCCTCACCACCGCTGTCACCCGCCGAGTGCCCGGCGGCAAGACCGTCCAGTGCCCTTCTGGCCCGGTAGCGCCAAGGCGGCTGCGCTCCCCTGGGGGGGGGACCGTTGACCTTCCCAGGGTCCATCTCACGGACGACCGCTGCACCAACAGCCGCGACGAGAAGAGCGGCAAAAAGTGGTTCGACGGCGAACTCGTCAGTCAAGGGCGGCAAAGGCACCGACATCATGCCGCGGGCTCCAGGGAGCAGATCGCCACGGCGTCGAAGGGGCTGTCCAAGGCGGCGGCCCACGAACTGATCGGCGCCCTGGTCGATACCTCGTCGGCCACGCTGCCGCGCTTTCGCAGGCCCAGTTCCCCGGCGACCGAGGTTGCTGTCACGCTCCGGCGGGGCCGGCCCCGTCTTGACCGTGACGCTCATTTGACGCTCCGGGCCCCGAGAGGTCACCTCCCGAGTCGAGAAACCGGCTCTGACCAGCGGTTTCTGCTGACTCGCTCCCTGTGACATCTTTTCGATGACGCATCACGTGGAGTGCGTGGCGGTGCTTGAGCCGGTCACGAAGGGGTCCTGACCTGCTGTTTTGTGCGTGCGCATTATGTGCGGTGTGGGCGTTAGGGCCCGTAAAGAATCAACACGTTGCTTCACGACCTCCCTGTCGTTGGTGTGGTATGCGCATACCGAGCGAGGTTCGTGACCAACTTGCCCTGAGATTCGGAGTGTTGTTCCCTCATCTGAATGAGCGGCAGCAGCGGCTGGCGCTGGCCGCCGAGGCCCGGCTGCTGGGGCACGGCGGGGTCCGGGCCGTCGCGCGTGCCGCAGGGGTGAGCGAGACGACGGTGCGGAAGGGTGTCTTTGAGTTGGAGGGCGGTGAGGGCCCACTACCCGATGGCCGGGTCCGCCGGGACGGTGGCGGTCGCAAGAGCGCCGAGAAGCTTGACCGGCTGCTCGTTCCGGCGTTGCTGGCGCTGGTCGAGCCGGATGAGCGGGGCGATCCGATGTCGCCGCTGCGGTGGGCGACCAAGTCGCTGCGGTCTCTGGCCGGGGAGCTGACGCGGCAGGGCCATGCTGCGTCGGCGCCGACCGTGGGCAGGCTGCTGCGGGAGAATGGTTTCAGTCTGCAGGCCAATGCGAAGACCCTTGAGGGCGCTCAGCACTCCGACCGGGACGCGCAGTTCCGGTACATCAACGACCAGGTCAAGGACCATCAGGCGGAGGGCGAGCCGGTGGTCAGTGTGGACACGAAGAAGAAGGAAGTCGTCGGGGAGTTCAAGAATGCGGGACGTCAGTGGCGGCCGGCCGGTGAACCCGTGCGGGTTGACGTCCATGACTTCCCCGGCGATGCACTGGGCAAGGCCCTGCCTTATGGCATCTACGATCTGGCGGCGGACACCGGCTGGGTGAATGTCGGTACGGATCACGACACCGCAGCCTTCGCGGTCGAATCGATCGGCCGTTGGTGGAACGGGCAAGGGCGCCTCGACTACCCGCAGGCCAGACGTCTGCTGATCACTGCCGATGCCGGCGGCTCCAACGGCTACCGCACCCGGGCCTTCAAGACCGAGCTGGCCGCGTTCGCCGCCCGGACCGGCCTGGCCGTCACGGTCTGTCACATGCCGCCGGGCACATCGAAGTGGAACAAGGTGGAGGTGCGCCACGAGGCGCCACTGTTACCGGGCAGGGGTGAAAGACCCCTGCCGCCGGACTGTCGCAGCAGTCCGGTGAAGCTGAGGGCAGCCGAGCCGTGGAAACGCACGGGGAGGTAGGAGCAGCCCTGACAACGACGGAGCGCGTCGGTACTTCCAGACGGCGCGGGTCCGGCAAGCAAGACGAGACGCCGTACGAGAGAAACCAGTGCCTGACGTCCCGTAAGTGTTCCACCGGCTCCAATCTGGAGGATCTGGGCCGGGTGCAGCGCACGCCGTCCGCTTGCCGGGCGGCGACTTCGAAGCCGGTCTCTCGATGCTGGTGAGGAGGCCACGTTGAATGCCTGCGGCGTAGGCGTGGCGATGCTGTCGGGGTAGAGCTGGCCGGCTCGCTCGTCGACCGGAGAGTGGTGAACGTGGGAAGCGTGTTGGAACCGCCCTTCCCGGCTGGCAGCCCGTCAGCCGGTGGGCAGGCCCGTTGTCGGCTGATGGCTCCAGTACGTGGCGGAGGCCCCGTAGTAGTCCGAGCGTACGAAAGGTGCGTACATGGCGAAGGGGGCCAGCAAGTCTGTGGCCGAAGTGCTGGAAGACCAGGAGGTTCTCGCCGGTGAATACCGACGAACTTGAGGCCGTCACGTATGTGGCGGAGCGACGGGTACTGGAGATCCAGACCAAGCTGCACCGTTGGGCCCGTGATGATCCTCATCGCAGGTTCGATGACCTGTTCAACCTCTGTGCCGATCCCGCGTTCCTTCTGGTCGCGTGGGATCGGGTGCGGGGCAACAAGGGTGCGAGGACCGCTGGGGTGGATGGCCGCACCGCGGCGTCCATCGTGGAGCGGACGGGCGTCGAGGAGTTCCTCGTCGGGCTGCGGGAGAGCATCAAGGACCGTAGTTTCCGTCCGCTGCCGGTGCGGGAGCGGATGATCCCCAAGGCAGGCGGGAAACTGCGCCGGCTGGGGATCGCCACGATCGCGGACCGGGTGGTTCAGGCATCCTTGAAGCTGGTTCTGGAGCCGATCTTCGAGACGGATTTCCTCCCGTGTTCCTACGGGTTCCGTCCGAACCGCCGGGCACATGACGCGGTGGCCGAGGTGCGGTTCTTCACGTCCAAGTCGTATGAGTGGATCGTGGAGGGCGACATCAAGGCCTGCTTCGACGAGATTTCACACTCCGCCCTGATGGACCGGGTGCGGAAGCGCGTCGGAGACAAACGTGTCTTGATCTTGGTGAAGGCGTTCTTGAAGTCGGGCATCCTCGGTGAGGACCGGGTACTTCGAGAGACCACCGCCGGTACCCCGCAGGGTTCGATTCTCTCACCGTTGATGAGCAACGTGGCTCTGTCGGTCCTGGACGAGCACATCGCCCAGTCTCCGGGAGGCCCGAGGTCTACGCCTTGGGCGCGGACCAAGCGGCGTCGTCAAGGTCTCCCCAACTACCGGCTTACCCGGTACGCGGACGACTGGTGCCTGATGGTCAAGGGCACCAAGGACGACGCCGAAGCTCTGTGCGAGGAGATCGCGGAGGTGTTGTCCACGATGGGCTTGCGCCTGTCCGTGGAGAAGACTCTGATCACCCACATTGACGAGGGGCTGGACTTCCTCGGGTGGCGCATCCAGCGTCACCGCCAACGCGGATCCAGCCGCAGCTACGTCTACACCTACCCCTCGCGCAAGGCCCTGACGGCCGCGATGGGCAAGGCCAAGGCGATACGCCGCAGAACGGCCACCGGCCTGCCACTGGACGAACTGCTCATCCAGATGAACAGGATGTTGTTCGGCTGGTGCATGTACTTCCGCCCCGGGGTGTCGAGCGCAACCTTCCAGTACCTGAGCTCGTACACATGGGGTCAGGTCATGAAGTGGCTGCGTCGCAAGCACCTCCGGATCAACAGGAAGGATCTCCGCCGTCTTTATTGCGGTGGGGGATGGTGGCCAGCAGGGAAGGAACGGACACTGTTCGATCCCGGCAAGGTACGCACGACGCGCTACCGATACCGGGGAACGGTCATCCCTTCCCCCTGGCCGACCACCGGATGAAGATCAACAGGGGCAGTAGGACGGGACTTGTGGAGCGCCCGGTGCCATGAGAGTGGCACGCCGGGTGCGGGAAGAGGCCCGAAGAAACGGCTCGCTCGAAAGACGAGACCGCGCTTCGGGCCTACTTCACCATCGGCTGTTCTCCGCGATCACCATGAACTGGCGCGGCAGACCGCTGAACAGCCACGAGGTCGTCGTGCAGTCCATCGCCGCGACCACCACCCGCACCGGTCTCACCGTCCAGGCGGAACTCGACACCGGCACCTATCCCACCGGTGTGAAGGTCAGCGACGCCGAGCTGAACGCGGTGCCGGTCACCGGGCATGCCTTCCACGGCGAATGGAACTACACCGTGCACCCCCGCCCCGCCAGCCCGGCAGGCCCCACCAGGCCGACGCCCGGGCCGGCGGCGGTCTTCGACCGCGGTGCCCTGTCACATCCCGTGCTGACCGGCATGACCTGCACCGCACTGACCGAGCTGACCGAGACCCTGACCCCCGGCTGGCAGGCGCTGCAGAAACCGGACCCGGCCACCCGACGCGACGGCGGCACCCGGCGCCGGGCCCCGGGCGGCGGCCGCAAAGCCAAACTCGACCTGGCCGAACGGGTCCTGGCCACCGTGCTGCAACAAAACCTCGCTCTGCCGCCTACCGTGCTGGCCCACCTCTTCGACGTCAGCAAGGACACCATCCGCCACACCACCAGCGAGATCCGACGACTGATGGACCAGCACGCACACACACCCCAGCCCCCAGCAGCACACCTCAGCACCCTGGCAGGACTCCTCGTCCACGCCACCGCACACGGCGCGACCCTCACGACAGAGACCAAACCAACGTGTTGATTCTTTACGGGCCCTTACGGGCGATATCTTGACGCTGAAATGACGCTCGTGACGCGAACTGTTGGGCAGGTCAGGCCCTGTCGGGTGGCGCATATCGATGGGGCGCCGAGGGCGGGCGACGTTCTGCGCGGAGCTGCTGGTTCCTGATGGTCACTTGTCCCGGAAGAGACCAGCCATCCCCGTGACCTGCGATGCTGGAGGGCTGGGCGTCGCTGACCTGCACAGATGGTCTTTCGGCTGTTTCACGCTCGTGCTCGTTGATACAGCCGAAAGTCCCAGAGAAGTCCCAGGGCACTCCCAACGGCAATGGTGACTCTTTCGGCTCTATGCAGCATGCGGGGGCGTGGTGTGGGCTGGGACCTGTGGGTAAGTGGTCCGCCTTGAAACGAACGACAGCGCGCTCTTCTTGAGCGGCTCGCGGCCGGGCAAGAACCTGGAGCCTGGGCACCGGGCGCAAGCGCTGGACCATGCGCTGGAAGGCCGCACTCCAAGCCTTCGACATTGCCTTCGACGGCCGGCTCACCGCCGGACGCCGCTAGAACACACTGACCGAGTCACACCGTTCGCTGGGCTCTGGCTCTCATCCGGTGGTGACGGAAGGTCACGGCGGCGACGAATAGGCCATCAATCATGAATCCGCAGGTCCGCGCACCACAGCGGTCGTTCTCCGGGGCCGACCGATCGGCCCGGCGTCTGTCCGTGAGAGTCCGGCGCGACAAGAGCTCAGCGCCCCCGATGCGCTGCCATCCGCTTCAAAGCATCGAGGTCAGAGCACCGGCCGCACTCTCTGCAAGGTAGAGATACCCAATACTCACGATCTGTCACCACCGGATGTGAGACAGAGCCGTTCGCTGTACAGACCCGCACCTGGGCAAAGCGGCACGGACGCGCACCGTGAAGACGGCATGGCTCCGGCCCTGGCAGATGGCCTGATGCCAGGCTGAGCGCGTCATGCCTGCTGGGTGTTGGGAGATCCGCCGTGTCCATCGCGTTCCGCATCAGGTGCTGCCTGTGCCGCAAGAACATCCCGCTCGCCGGGGACGTCATCGCTCTCGATGGCGAGTGGCAGCGGCGCTACCCGGACATGCACGGCACGCTCGCCTGCGAACGGTGCTCCATCGACTACGGCTGGAACTGCTGCACCACGGCAGGGGGCGGCTTCGTCGACGGGCACATTGCCGCGTCCGAGGACGTCGTCGACGTCGACTTCATCAGCCACCTGCTGGAGCGCGGCACCCACCGTGCCCTGGTGGTGACCTACCCCCGCTCCGGTCTGCTCCAGGGAGCGGAGCCGTACCTGCGCTGGCTCGCCAGCCACAAGCACACCCTGCCCGAGGTCGCCGCCCGTCTGGGCGCAGCCCTTGACGAGTGGGACGCCGCACAGCGCAGTGCCGACACCGGCCAGACGGCGGCCGTCTGACCTGCCGCCGGTCACGCCGTCTGCTCCAGACGCTGCGGCTCTACCTGGTGGCCGGTCTTCTCGGCACGGGCCCGGCGTAGCGCGGCGGCCTCGGTCGCCGCCCTACCGGCGGAGTCCCGGAGGAACAACCCATCCGGCCCTTACTGATCGTTTCAGAATGAGAATTTGATCTCGATGTCCCGGCGGGGGCGGCGCCCGGTGGTGTCACGGAACCGGTTGCTCTGCCTGGACGTTTGCTCGACAGGCCTTTGATGGAGGAGAACCTTGTTGAGTTTGAGCTTCCCGCCGGTACGGGCGCTGGGACGCGGGGCGGGCTGGTACCGCGGGGACTGCCATGTCCACTCTGTCCACTCGGACGGAGAACTCGCTCCCGAAGAGTTGGCACTGCGGGCACGGGTTGCTGGGCTCGACTTCATCGCGACGACAGAGCACAACTCTGCCGCGGCACCCGATGTATGGGCGCATCTGGCTGCCGATGACTTCTTGATAGTGCTGGGTGAGGAAGTGACTACGAAGACCGGGCACTGGCTTGCGCTCGGCACCAGCCCCGGTCAGGTCGTCGACTGGAACCACCAGGTCAGGGACGGACTGATCGATCGGTGTCTGGATCAGGTCCATCAAGTGGGAGGCCTGTGCGTGGCCGCGCATCCCCACGCGCCCTATCCGTCGGGCGACTTCATGTTCCCCTTCCGGGGCTTCGACGTGGTGGAGGTGTGGAACGGGCTGTGGACTTCGGACCGGCCCTGGAATGCCGACAACGAGGCCGCCCTGGCCGAGTGGGGACGGAGCCTCGCAGCCGATATCCAGACGGGCTCTTGGCGGCCGGCGATGGGCAACAGCGACACACACCTGGAGGGGCAGATCGGCATCCCGCACACCGTGGTTTTCTGCGAGGAGCTGAGTACCCAGGCGATCCTCGCCGGGATCCGCTCAGGCCGCAGCTGGATCGCCGAGTCGGCGGAGGTGGAAGTGTCGTTCACCGCCAGCGTTGATGGTCGCATCGCCGGGGTGGGCGAACAGCTCGCAACTCATGGTGGGCGGGTCGAAGTGCAGGCAGCAGTACTTGGTGTGTCGGCGGCGACCGTCAGCTTCCACACCGATAGAGGGAAGGTCCACCGCGTGTCGCTTGCCGGCGACGGAGCAGGTGCGGTGCAGTGGCACACGACGGCGGAGGACTCGGCGTTCGTCCGCATCGAGGTCCGCCATCCCAACGGGCACGTCGCCGCACTCACCAACCCGATCGCCCTGACCTGACTGATCGCCTCAACATGATGTGCGCAGGCGGCGTAGGCAGATGAGGCTGCAGGCTAGGGCGTGTTCCAGGTTCAGATCACTGTTGGGTCAAATCGCTCCGCCGGAGTGGCTCGGGACGGTAGACATCCGGGGTGACGCGAGGCGATCTGACGGATGCAGAGTGGGAGTTGTTCGAGCCGCACCTGCCGCTCGGCGTGAGCGGACCGATCCCTGACCTGCGTAAACAGTTGAACGCGGTGATGTGGAGGTTCCGGACCGGGAGCCCGTGGCGCGACATCCCCGAACGCTACGGGTCCTGGTCCACCGTCTACGGCCGCTTCCAGAAGTGGGCCCTTGCGGGCACCTTCGAGACGCTGATGGAGCGGATGATCGCCGAGGCGGCCCGGCGAGGACAGGCCGATCTGGACCTGGTCAGCGTCGATTCCACCGTCGCACGCGCGCATCACCACGCGGCCGGCATGGCCGTCGACCCCGAGCTCCTGGAGGAGCTGGTGAAAGCCGCCGAGGAGGAAAAGGGGCTCCAGCAAAGGGACAATCCGCCCAGGTGACGGCCGAAGGCGACCCGGTCAAGGAAGCGTTACGTGCCGAACGACGACGGATACGCCGCCGCCACAAGGCCCGCCTGAAAGCTGCCGCGTTGGGGCGCTCGCGGGGCGGGCTGACGGTCAAGACGCACCTGGCCACCGACCGGCGGTGCCGCCCGCTGTCGTTCGTGGTGACGCCGGGACAGGCGGCCGACAGTCCGCGTTTCGCCGCGGTCCTCGACCGAGTCAGGATCCGTGGGCCGGTCGGTCGGCCCCGCACCCGCCCCGGGGCCGTCGCCGCCGACAAGGCGTATTCCTCCCGCGCGAACCGCTCCTACCTGCGTAAACACCGGATCCAGGCGGTGATCCCGGAGAAGAAGGACCAGGCCGCCCACCGTAAGAAGCGAGGCTCGAAGGGCGGCCGCCCCCTCTCCCACGACGCCGAGCTTTACAAGGAGAGGAACACCGTCGAGCGCGGCATCAACAAGATCAAGGAATGGCGAGGGCTGGCCACCCGCTACGACAAGACTCCTACCAGCTACCTCGCCGGACTCCACCTACGCGGATCGATCATCTGGCTCCGGAGTCTCCGCCCCACATGATCCGAACCTGGAACACGCCCTAGTTCGAGCAGGCCCAGATGGAGGTCGGCGCGCCGTTCGTAGCGGATGCGCAGTCGTTTGAACTGGTGCAGCCACGCGAAGGCGCGCTCGACCACCCAACGGACCTTGCCCAGTCCAGAGCCGTGGGCGACACCGCGTCGGGCGATCATCGGCTTGATGCCGCGCTTCCACAGCAGGCGGCGGTACTTGTCGAAGTCGTAACCCCGGTCGGCGTACAGGCGCCGAGGCTTGCGACGCGGGCGTCCCCGCAGGCCACGGATCGGCGGGACGGAGTCCAGCAGCGGCAGGAGCTGGGTGACGTCGTGGCGGTTCCCGCCGGTGAGGGTGACGGCCAGCGGAGTGCCGTGACGGTCGACGATCACATGATGCTTGGAGCCGGGGCGGGCGCGGTCGACGGGCGAGGGGCCGACGTGATCCCCCCTTTAAGGGCCCGGACATGTGACCCGTCGACAGCGCAGTCGTCCATGTCCAACAGCTCCGCACGCCGAAGCTCGGCCAGCAGGGCAGCGTGCAGGCGGGGCCACACTCCGGCCTCGGTCCAGTCCCGCAGCCGGCGCCACGCCGTCACCCCGGAGCAGCCCACAGTCTCGGCCGGAACGTCCCGCCAGGCCACGCCGGTCCGCAGCACGTACACGATGCCCGCGAGCGCCGCCCGGTCCGGAACGCGCAAACGTCCGGGGTAGCGACGACGACGCTCGGGAACAGGCGGCAGCAGCGGAGCCACGCGCTCCCACAGGCCGTCCGGAACAAGATCAGCACGCACCCGCACAGCCTGCCGACCAAGATCGCCAGGCGCAAGGTCGTGGGCTCAGCTCATTTTGAAACGATCAGTTAGTGCTTTTGCTCCGCGATGGGTACCGGTGAAGCATGACCGGCACCTTCACCACCCGCACCATCAACATTGCAACCGGCGCCACTGAGACCATGCACGACCTGACGAACGCATGCTCCGCGTTCCTCCGGGAGGTCGCTCATGGGCGAAACGGACTGCTGAACGTTTTCACCCCCCACGCGACATCCGGCCTGGCCATCATCGAGACCGGCGCGGGCAGTGACAATGACCTGTTGGCAGCCCTCCGCGAAATTCTTCCCGCAGACGACCGTTGGCGAGCCCGCCACGGTCGTCCAGGCCACGGCAGTGACCACATGCTCCCGGCACTGGTACCACCACACGCCACGCTGCCCGTAGTCAATGGTGAGCTGGAGCTGGGGGCCTCGCAGTCCGTTGTACTGGTGAACTCCAACCGGGAGAGCCCCGAACGCCAAGTCCGGCTGTCCTTTCTCGGCTGACCACACCACCCACGCGGTCCTGCGGCTGACAGCCCTCTGTTGGCAGCCGATGTCGACTACAGGCCGATGCCGTAGCGGGGGTTGGTCTCTTCAGATGCCGGCCTGGTCGAAATAGTCGGCGACGGCCTTTGAGCCGTCGGCCCATCCGCCTTCGCCGACACGTTGCGATCGTGTCGGCGCCCTTCTCGCGGGCGGCGGTGGCGAATCCTCGGCGTAGGGAGTGGCCGGTCCAGCGGGCGGGCAGGTCGGGAGCCAACAGATCGTTCGGCCTTGCAGTGAGGCCGGCGCGGGCGACGGCGCGGGTGACGATCTCCGCGATGCCCTCGCCGGTCATGCGGCCGGACGGGGCGCCGATTTCCTCGCCGTTGCGGAACATCCGGTGGCCGATGTTGCCGTGGCGGTCGATGTGGATGAAGATCGGGCCGGTGGCTGGCAGCCGTGGTCGATGAGGCACTGCCGCCATGCGCGAAGGGCCCGCACGGGGCAGATGCCGGGGAACGTGCCGTACGGTACGCCGTGCGCGTCGTCCTTGTTGACCTTCGGCCGCCAGAGCTGGAATTCGAGGCACTGCTCGACCTCGATGACGTCGGCCCAGTCGAGGAGCCGTGCCTCGGAACCGCAGGCGGCGAGGGCGAATCCGGTCAGCAATGCGGCCGTGTCGCGGAGGCCGATCAGGTAGGGGGCTGCGGCGCGGTCATCTTGCGGAGCAGCAGCATCCTTGTCCCGCCCGGGTCGTGCAAATGCTGCGCTGCACCACGAACCACCATCCCAGCCACCACCACGATCAGCAGCAGCACCATGCAGCAGCCGCAGGCCCTGGCCGACGGCTGCTCTCACAGCTATCGCACCTCACAGGGCAGCGCGCCTACCTGGGGAAATGGGCTGTGAGACTCACAGATTTCAAAGCGCGCGGGGGCGGCCGGCGCACACCTACGATTCCTGTCTGCCTCACTGGATACGGCCGCGCAGCTGACCTGGCGCACTGGCGCGCGAAGCGATCTCAGCCGCGAGGGTCAGGGGGACGGGAGCGTGCTTCTCAGGAGTGGGGTGTCATTCCTTGGGGGTCGTTCTGCGGGGTGTACGTCTTCATTGCCTTGTCTGTCATGAGTGCTGAGATCCGTCGCCATTCCTGGTGTTCCACTTCGGCGGTGCGGAGCCATTCCTCGGCTCGGTAGCTGTCCAGTGCCTGCCCGGCGATGTCGCGCTGGTATTCCTGTGCGTCCTCAGCGGCGCGAGCGACGTCCTGGACCGTCATCCCGGTGGCCAGTGCCTGTACCCGGGCGCGGTAGAACCGGGCGGTGCTGGGGGCGAGGGGGATGGGTTCTTCGAGGGGATGCAGCCAGACGGCGGGCAGGGCGGTGTAGGTGTTGGCGGCGGGGAGGGTGACCTCGTTGCCGTCGGTGTCGGTGACGAAGCCGTCGATCTCGTACTCGGGGCCGGCGGGGAGGTCCAGATGTACGGTCTGGTCGGCGGTGAGGCTCAGGGTGACCCGGTTGGTGGTGGTGGCCTCGTAGCCGTCGACGGTGGCGCCCTCGGGGTCGGTACCGGTGACGGTGAGGTCGAAGCGGTCGCCGCGGCGCAGGTTGAGTCGCATGTCGGCGGCGAAATCGGCATGGGTGCGGGGGATACGGTGGCGGAGGGTCGGCGGCAGTCGCTGGGGGACCTTGACCTGGTAGGTCTCGCCGATCCGGATGTCCTGGACGCGCATGACGGCCTCCTGAGCCCCTCTCCAGCCTCCCCCGGGCCGTCCCGAACCGCCAAGGCCGGGGCGGGGAAGCGCCGCGCGGCGGCCCGGTAGAGCCCGCGACCGGAACGTAGGTGACCTCTGACAAGTGATCTTGACCGATTGCCAGGCGACTTTGACCGCCCGGTTCAGGCCGCTTCGTCCGTTCCTACTCGCCGTCGCTGGTGGTCCGGTTCAGACTCCGGCGCCGGTTCTTCTCGGAGCGACGCACCAGCTCGCTCGCGGCGAGCGTCACGGTCGCCACGCCGCGGACCCAGCGGGGCCCGCCGCGCTCCGCCCACACCACACACGCACACCCGCCGGCGGCGAGCACCAAGACGCCGAGCAGCACCAGGCCGACCATGTTTCCCACCTCTGCGTTCATTCGTACGGTCCCGCTGATCATCGGACAGTAGGAGAGTGCAGCCGCGAGCTCCGTCTCACACCCTCACAGCCTTGCTGCGCAATGCGTCTACCTGCGCAAATACGGTGTGAGGCTGACAATCTCCGCGTCTCCTGGGGGCTCCAGGCGCTGCTCGTGCCGCTGGGGGAACAGCAGGCCCGGGCCGCCGGGAAGCAGGCCCTTGCGGCGGAGATGGGGGGCGCGGCGGGCGCACCAAGTGGTGCAGTACGTGCGGGGTCGTCGGGTGAAGGCGGGTACGGGCTGGGTGCACACGGCGGGCTCGAAGACCTGCGCCGCGACGTTCAGGAGGTGCTGTCGCTGCTGCGCACCACAGCGCCGGTAGCGGTCGGCGGCGCGGCGGGGGCGCCGGACCGTGTGGTGGCTGGTGCCGGCGACGGCGACGGCATCGCACCGGGATGGCTTGTAGCGCACGCCGCGCAGGGCCAGTGGAATCAGGCCCACGATGATCAGCGCGTTGAAGATGATCGCCGAGGTGGGGCTGTGCAGGGCCATGATGTTGAGGTGCTGCAGGCCCGGTAGACCGAGGCGAACATGGCCGGGATGATCGCGAAGTATTTCGCGACATCGTTGGCGATGGAGAAGGTGGTCAGCGCGCCGCGGGTGATGAGCAGCTGCTTGCCGATCTCGACGATCTCGATCAGTTTGGTGGGGTTGGAGTCCAGGTCGACCATGTTCCCGGCCTCCTTGGCGGCCGAGGTTCCGGTGTTCATGGCCACGCCCACATCGGCCTGGGCCAGGGCGGGCGCGTCGCCGGTCATCGCGATCAGCTTGCCACCGACCTGCTCCCGCCTGATGAGGGCCATCTCATCCTCGGGCGTGGCCTCGGCGAGGAAGTCGTCGACCCCGCCTCCTGCGCGATGGCCCGGGCCGTCAGGGGGTTGTCACCCGTGACCATGACGGTTTTGATGCCCATGAGGCGCAAGTCCTCGAACCGCTCTCTGATCCCGTGCTTGACCACGTCCTTCAGCTGGACGACCTCCAGGACCCGGGCGGGCTCACCGGAGTGGTGGACCGCCACCACAAGCGGGGTACCGCCTGTGGAGGAGATCTCCTGCCTCCGGCCAGCTCACCGAGCACAGTGCGGAGTAGGCCCGCAGCCGCCACTGTGTTGTTCCTCCGCCCATGCGCTGAGCAGGCATAAGAGGCTTCGGAGAGAACGCTGTCCGCACTCAGTACCGAGGCCGGACACGGCCGACACTCCGACGCCGTCTCCCGCCTTGAGCTTCGAGAGCAACCGGGGAGACGGACCGTTTCGCAGGACGGTACGGTCAGCACCAGTCAGGGAGACAGCATTCAGGTCGACCACGCGCTGCTACGGTCGCCGCTGTCCTGTACGACGCGGTGGTGCTGTTCGACGGAGGCGTTTCACCGACGATCCGGTCCGGAGGTTCGTCCGCGACGCGTGCGGCACCGCAAGCCCATCGTTGGTTGCCGGTGGAGGCATCGGCCGCCCTGGGCGATCTCCTGCACGCTGGGGTCACCGACCCGGATGCGGCGGGAGGCGAACCCGCCGCTCGGTACGGAGTGGTGACCGCGGCCAACGGCGACGACGCTTCCAGATGCGTTCGCCGTAGCGATTGCCGACGGCAGCTTGAGCGGACACAGTCAGCGCACCGGGCGAAATTCGGGGCACGGTGGAAGCATGGTGGGGGGAGGACGCGTTCGACGCCCGTGACGAAGACCGACGCATGCAGTCGTTGATGCGCAGCTCCTTCAAAGCGCGGCGCCCTGCTCTCGCTGCCGCACTGGGGCATCCCCGCCACCGTGCAGGACGAAGGGGCGAGCAGCCAGGAGCATCACCGGTGTTCTTGCCACGGTGCATCCCTCGGCCGCGCTGCGGGCGAGGGGCGCACCGTCGTGGCCAAGTGAGGGCCTCGTGTCCGATTTTCAGATGGCTGCCCAGTTCCTTTGCTGACGGTCTCTATCCCCGCGTGCGATGCCGACTACGGCGCCAGGACCCTGCCCCGTTGCCACGGACCGTTTTCGAGCGACCTCGCTCAACTTACGGTTGGTCCGCTGGGGTGGTGCGAAGCAGCGACGCGAGAAAGGACGAGAACAATGACCACAGAACCTTCCCCCGAGGGTCCCGGGCCAGTCCCCAGTCGGCCGGATCCGGTGCCACACGACCCGCAGCCGCCGTCCGAACCAGGTCCCGGTGAACCCGAGCCCCAGCCGGACGCGGAGCCGTCCCCGGCGCCGGGTCCCGGTTCCCGCCCGGTCCCCGAGCCGCCCGACTGACCGGAGAGTGTCGCTCCCGCGGCCCTTCTTTCCGGTTGCTCGTGAGCGCGACACCTCACCGATTGCGGCCTCAGAGTGATCGACGCAAGGTGGATACGTCAGCCCCCCACAGTGAAGGACGGAATCGTCATGGGTAAGGCAAAGGCGAAGGCCAAGCAGGTCAAGGGCAAGCTGAAGGAAACCGTCGGCGATGCCATGGACGACAAGGGCATGCAGGCAGAGGGCCGTGGCGAGCAAATGACGGGCAAGGCCCAGGAGACCGCGGCAAAGGCGGCTGAGCGGCTGAAGAAGTCCGGACAGTAGGACCTGCATTGTGGGCCGCGAACCCGGGGCGACCGCATCCGGGTTTCACGGCCGCCGGGGCCCGGCCTGGTGTCGGCCGCGCGGCTGGCACCAGGCGTCAGGTTTCGTTGCTCGGTGAAAGTTCGCTGACGTTCGGCGAATGCGAGCGCCGGGTGATTGCAACGCCGGGTCGCCGAGGCTGATTGCCCCCGGTGTTCATCCTTCCTCCCGTTGAGGCAAACGCCGCCGTATCGACTCGGGGTTACCTACTTGCGCGGAGTGGTGTTGTCGCCCTCACGCGCGTGCGCCGCCACTCAGCCTAAGGAGCCGCGATGTTGCTCCCGGACAAGTCCCTGGTCGATTCGCTGCTGCGGCGCTATCGCGCGTGGGAGGTCGTCGTCCTGGCAGAGCCGCACGATCTGGCTAGCCGTCGGCACCTTGAGGATGTCGCGTACACCTTGTGTGTGCTCATGGGGCAGCGCACCACCCGTGATGCGATTACAGAAGCCGAGTTCTACCTCGGGTGGGCCCGATCGGTGGTGCCGGCTGCCGATGTGATGACGCGGGACGGCGGAAAACAGTCTCGTGTTTTCTCGGGCCCGAGGTGAGCGGCCTCGTCAGATGACCCGTGTGCCCCGGAGCCGGACAGCTCGTGTTCGGAGCCGAAGGCTCGGCAAGGAGTGTTCCATGGTGCTGGTCGGATACACGATGATGACCGAGCAGGCCGGTCCGCGTGAGCTCGTCGAGCACGCGGTGGGCGCCGAACGCGCCGGCTTCGACTTCTCCGTCACTTCGGACCACTTCTTTCCGTGGCTGGACTCCCAGGGGCACGCCCCGTACGCATGGAGCGTGCTCGGCGCGGCCGCACAGGCCACGTCGAGGATCCCGTTGATGACGTACGTGACATGCCCGACCGTGCGATACCACCCTGCGGTGGTCGCTCAGAAGGCCGCGACGATGCAGCTGCTCGCCCAGGGGCGGTTCCGACTCGGTCTCGGCTCCGGCGAGAACCTCAACGAGCATGTGGTGGGCGCTGGCTGGCCCGCCGCCCACGTTCGTTTGGAGATGCTGGAAGAGGCCGTGGAAGTGATTCGAGCGCTCTTCGGTGGCCGTGATGTGAGCCATCACGGCACACATTTCGACGTGGAGAATGCCAAGCTCTGGGACCTGCCGGACGAGCTGCCTGAGATCGGGATCGCGGTGTCGGGGGAGCGGTCGTGCGAGATCGCCGGCCGGCTCGGCGATCTCGTCATTGCCACCGAGCCCAGGAGCGACCTGCTGGACGCTTTCGACCGGCACGGCGGTAGGGGCAAGCCGCGGGTCGGCCAGCTGCCCGTCTGCTACGACACAGACCGGGATGCGGCGGTCGCACGGGCGCACGACCAGTTCCGCTGGTCGGTCGGCAGCTGGAAGGTCAACGCAGAACTGCCCGGGCCGGCCGGATTCGCCGGGGCCTCCCAGTTCGTACGCCCGGACGACATCGCGGATTCCATCCCGTGCGGTGACGACCTCGGCACCTTTGTCGAGGCAGTGCGTCCCTACGCCGAGGCGGGCTTCACGGAGGTCGCCCTGGTCCAGGTCGGAGGTGACCATCAGCGGCCCTTCCTCGACTGGGCGGAGAAGGCCCTGCTGCCCGCCCTGCGTGATCTCTGAGAGCCGGTCGTGGCAGTGAAGTTTCTCCAGCCTCCGGGTGTCTACGCGCCACAGGAAGACACAGCCATGCTGATATCCGCTCTGCGGCGTGAACGTCTGTCACCCGGAGCGGAGGCACTCGACGTGGGTACCGGTACCGGCGCGGTGGCGATCGCCGCCGCCCGCCACGGCGCTGCCCACGTGATCGCCATCGACGCGTCGGCCGCGGCGGTGCTCACGACACGACTGAACGCACTGCTGTCCGGGCACGCGCGGGCTATCCGGGCCAGCCGCGGTGACCTGACGGAGCCTGTGACCGGCCTGAGGTTCGACCTGGTGCTGGCGAACCCGCCGTACGTACCGTCCGCGAGTATCCGCATGCCCCGTCGCGGTACTGCTCGCGCCTGGGAGGCGGGGATCGACGGCCGGGCGGTGATCGACCGGCTCTGTGCGAAGGTCCCCGCTCTGCTGCGCCCTGGGGGCGTGCTGCTCGCGGTCCACTCCGCGTTGAGCGGCCCAGTGATCACCGCAGCGCGGCTGGCTGAAGCCGGACTGGACGTCACCGTGACCGACCGCCGGTTCGTTCCCTTCGGGCCTGTCCTGCGTGAACGGGCCGACTGGCTGGAGATGCAGGGCCTGATCGAGCCCGGCCAGGAGAAAGAGGAACTGGTGGTGATCCGTGCAGAACGGCCGTACTGAACCGGAGACCACACCTCGGGCAGCTGCACGGCGCGTCATGCAGGAGCCGGGCGGACCCATGCTCGTGGAAGGGCCCGTTGAAGTGGTCCAGGAGGACGGCACCCTTGCCCGCTCGGACCGTCCGGTTGTCGCACTGTGTACCTGTCGGCGTAGCCGCATCTTCCCTTGGTGCGACACGAGCCACCGCGGCCGGAAGAAGCCGAAGAAAGCCCCATCGCCGGTCTCAGAGGGCGGTATGTGACGTGATGCCACGTTTGCTGTCGCTGGAACGTGTGGCACAGGCGTATCGGGGCTGATCGGAGAGTCCTGTCGTGCTGGAGTGTTCCTCGTGAGAGACCGCCAGCCCTACAAGAGCGACTTATCCGACGAGCGGTGGGCCCTGATCGAGCCCGTCATCGCTTCCTGGAAGGCTCAGCATCCCTCCGTCAGCGGCCACCAAGGCGCCTACGAGATGCGGGAGATCGTCAACGCCCTGCTTTACCAGTCCCGTACCGGCTGCCAGTGGGACTACCTCCCCCACGACCTGCCCCCGGTCGGAGCGGTGAAGTACTACTTCTACAAATGGCGCGACGACGGCACCGACCAGACCATCCACGACCTGCTGCGTTGGCAGGTCCGCGAGAGCCGGGGGCGCAAGGCCGACCCGAGCCTGGTGGTGCTCGACACCCAGAGCCTGCACGCGGCCGCCGGGGTGCCCGCCGACACCACCGGAAGGGACGCGGCAAAAAAAGTCTCAGGCCGCAAACGCGGCCTGGCAGTTGATGTTCTCGGTCTGGTGATCGCGGTGGTGGTGCTGGCCGCGTCCGCGCATGACAACGCCGCCGGCATCGCATTGCTGGACAAGGTCGCGGCCGACACCGACACGGTGCAGAAGGCCCTGGTGGACCAGGGGTTCAAGACCGCCGTCGTCGACCACGGGCAGAAGGTGGGCATCGACGTCGAAGTCGTCGAGCGCAACCCGGCAACCAGCGGGTTCGTCCCGCAGCCCAAGAGGTGGGTGGTGGAGCAGGTGAACGGGATCATGATGCTGCACCGCAGGCTGGTACGGGACTACGAGCACCGGCCCGCCTCCGCCGAGTCGAGGGTGTACTGGGCCATAAGCGACCGGATGGCCCGGATGCTCACCGCGACCTCCACCCCTACCTGGCGCGGCGCATGAGCGGCAGCGAGCTGACCTTGGGAGCGGTGCTGGCGCACCTGGAGGAGCAAGAGCGCGATATCGCCGCGCAGGCCGAGGCTACACGGGGACGCATCGCGGAACTCACTGCGCAATTGGGGGAGTTCGACCGGGCCGCCGAGGAGGTCCGCATCACCCGCAAGACGCTGCTGGCTCTGCCTGATCCATCCCCGCCGACGCCGCCGGCCGCGAAGCTGCCGGACCATCCGGCCTACCGGCAGATCATGGCGGTGTTCGCCGCGGCCGACGCCCCGCTGCGGGCGCGGGCGGTCTGCGAGGCGATGGATCTGGAGATCGCGCCCAGCAACGTCAACAACGTCCGGCTGAAGCTCAAGCGGCTGGCCGAACGCGGGATCCTGATCGAGCCCGAGCAGGGGTTGTTCACCCAGCCGCGGCCATAGTCACCCGGAGAGGCCACCACCAGCCCGACAGCTCCAGCTGCAAGCGCGAAACGGGCAGCACGTTACTTACTGCCCTCTCAGAGCGGCACACGGAGTGATGACTCGCCGTGCCGCCAGGCGCCGAGCAACTGCTCGCCGAACCGGTCCTCCAACCATCCGGTGGCCGCGATGCCGAAAGTGACGTCTGGTGCCAGATCCGGCTCCTCCTGGAGCAGACCGGCGACGACCTCATGCCGCATGAGTTGCTCATGCACGGCGTCGGCCTCCACGTGCTCCGCATAGAAGTGGACCGCCGCAGACCCGGCACCGACTCGCTCCAACGCCTCAGCGAGGCGCCTGGACCCCGGTGATGAGGTGATCTCCACTGAGGCGAAGTGACCGACCAGCGCGCCACGGTGTGAGCGGTGGAGTCCAAAGAGCGACATGAGGTTGACGGTCGCGAGCATCTGCCGCGAGCCAGCGTCGAGGTAGCGCCCGTACGAGGTGTCCAGGTGGAGGTCCGCCATCAGATCGGCGAACAACTGCGCGTGGACCTGTTCCGCTCGTCCCGTACCGAATTCGTCGTACTCCACAGTGGCCATTCCTGCCTTGGCCCGGCCCGTCAGGCGCGGGAGCACCCACACGTGCGGATCGGCCTCCTTGAGGTGGTAGAGCGAGCGGTGGGCGGCGTACTCGCGCAGATGCCACAGCTCGCCCTCGTCCCGCAGGAAGTACGACACGCCGTCGGCGTCCACCGGCTCCAGAACGAGTTCGTCCAGCGCGCTGCCGACATCCTTAGCCACCGGCACGTCAGCGCGCAAAGCCGCCATGAACTCCCGCTCCAGATCGGCACGCACCCTGAGCAGTTCCGGATCCCACTCCCAGGCGCCGTCCACACCGTCGAAGCCGCGGTAGTGCAACTCATAGCAGACGTACAGGGCGAGCTGGAGGTCGTCGCCGTACGGGTCGCCACCCGCCACCAGGGACGTGTCCGGCAGCCTGCGCCGACCCGGTTCCCGGCCGAGCGCCTCGATCAGGGCGGCAGACACCTCGCCCCGGGTTTCCGGGAGCTGCACGGTGCTTCCCTTCCTTGGCATTCGTCTCCATCGCCCTTGCGACGAGGCTCCCAGCTCCGCGTTCCGTCTCGTCCACATCGGAATCAGGCTCGCTCACAACCAGGATTTCCGTATCGAGTAGGGCGGAGAGCTTCGCCAGGGCTTTGGACTCGGAGTAGCCCACAACGAAGACTCTGGCGGTCGTGTGATTTCCCGTACCCGTCGGCGTTTGGAGGAACGGGCGGTCAGTTATTACGGAGACGTTCACCAGGAACATTTTAACGGCCCGTCGCATATCCGGTTCACCCGGACATGCATGAAGTGAGCGCACACAAACGCCCTGTTCAGCGCCTCGTACACCGAGCGCGCACTGTCCCGCCGCCAGTTGGGTCGATTTGCAGCGAGCCGGCACTGGGTGCTCTGGACGCCAGCCCCCCTTATTCGGAGTGCGGCGGCGGGGCCGTCACTGCATGTCCTTCTTTCAGTGCTTGAAGGTGTCCTTGCCCTTCTCCACTGCCTGCTTCACTTTGCCCTTCATCTTTTGGGCCCTCCCCTTTCCCTCCAGGCTTTCGTTGCCCACGACCTTCCCGGCCGTTTCCTTGGTTTTCCCCTCCGCTATTTTGCCGATGTTCTTGGACTTCTTTCCGATACCCATGTCGTGCTCCCTGGGATCATTCGGGTGGTGGCAGCAGCGTTCCGAGAGGTCCGAGATCCAAATTGAGATCTTGCATGGAAAGGTCGTATCGAGCGCAGAGTTCAATCATACGACTGTGCAGAATCATCAGAGTTGCTCCCAGACGCTCCTCCTGTTCCTCAGTGAGGTCTCCTGCGTCGACCCGCTGAAGGGCCTGGCGTTCCATGAGCTGTCGCAGCAGCTCGACGAGTGTGAGTACGAGTTTGATCAGGTCCCGTTCCACCGTGTCCGGGTCGGTAGTGATCCGGTGGGCCGGCCTCCGCACCTCCGCGCCGCCCCGGGGCAGGATGTCCTGCGGCACTGCGGGCAGCATGCGGAAGGCGCGGGCGGCGGCATCGGCGACCTCGGCGAGGCGGTTTCCGGACGGACGGTCCTCACCGGTCATGGTCGACTCCTACGGGTGCTGAAATGGCATGCCACGGGGAAGGATTCTGTTCGCTGATGGAGACGATCAGCGCGCGCAGCGATATGCGTACGAGGTCGATATCGGCGATGGAGAGCACGACGTCACCGGTGAGGACCACGCCTCCGCTGAGCAACCGGTCCAGCAGGTCGATCAGTGCGATCTGCCGTTGCGGCAGCGGCTCCTCCGGCGTGGCCTCCGGCCTGCTCGCCGCCCTCACGGCGTGGCCCTCTTCAGCGGTTCGGCTTCGGCAAGGGTGGCGAAGGAGTATGGGGCCCACGGCCCGGTGACTTCGACGCGTACCCCGGGTAGTCCTTCTGCGGCCTGCATGACATCGGCGCGGAAGTCTTCGGCCTGTTGCAGCGACACAAGGTAGGCGTCGTTGATGACGTTCTCTCCCGGCCCGCGGGCGAGTTCGCCTTGCTGCGGCCGGTGCTGGACGCGATCAACCGCATAAGCGCGGGCGGCGGCCTCGACCTGCTCGGCTGCCTGTTCGGCGCCCCGATAGGCGTCTTCGCGGGCGTGTCGCTGTGCTCTTCGCTGGCTGAGGTAGGCCCGCCCGGGGCTCAGACCCGCATCTGTGGGTGGGTCTGCTGGCCTCTCGGTCTCAGCGGCCGCTTCGACATAGATCTTGACGCCCCACTCCACCTGCGCTGCCAGGTCCTTCAGTCTGCCGGCAAACGCCTCGTGGCGGGCCCGAAGCATGAGTCGCACCCGCTCGTCGTCGAGGTATACCGTCGCCAGACGCAGTGGCAGGACGGCGGTGCGGGCGGCCAACGCCTCAATCACACGGTGATGGGCGCGGGCGACGGACTCCAGCCAGTCCAAGTCCTCAAGATGCGCTCGCAGCGCGGCTTCCTGGAAGTCGCGCTCGGATACCGGGCTCACGGCGACCACCACATCCTCGCTGTGTTCTACACGCACTAGATGCACCGGCGCCTCCGCCACTCCAGGGAGCCCGGGCAGAGCTTCCTCCAGCGATCCGTCGGCGTCCCGTGCTACGGCGTACGCATAGGAGACCGTGGCGGTCATGGCTCGTCCCGCCTCTCGCTGCGGGGGCTGGGCCCTGCTCGTTTGGTGTGTGAGGTGCGCCGGGGAGCCGCAGCGCGGCTCTCTTCGTCCTTGACCCGTGGCAGCTCACGGTCCTCGCGCAGCGCCGTGATTTCAGCCTGCAGCCGTTTGTTCTCCTCGGCGAGTGAGCGGTAGCCGTCGTTGGCGCGTGACGACAGTGAGGGATCGTGCTCCCACCAGTCAATGCCCATTTCCTTCGCTTTGTCCACCGAAGCGATCAGCAGGCGCAGCTTGATGGTAAGTAGTTCGATGTCCAGGAGGTTGATCTGGATATCGCCTGCGATGACGATGCCTTTGTCCAGGACGCGCTCCAGGATGTCGGCGAGATTGGCCGAGGAGCCCTGGCCATACGGGGCGGACCTGGACGGGAGGTCGCCCAGCCTCCTGGCGACGGGTTCGGTCACGGCCGCTGCACCTCAATTCCCTGGTGTCCCGGAGCTTCGACGGGGGCGCGTGGCAATGCGCCCGTTCCACCGGCTGCCGCGATCAGGTATCGACGCCCTGGACATGGGCCCTGATCTCGTCCAGCCGGTCCAGCAACTCGTCCTCGCGCCGGTCGAAGGTTTCCTCGTCGATGTCTCCCGCCACGAGCGCTCGCTCAAGTGCGGCGAGTTCCCGTTCGACGGGTGCCGGGTCGTAGTACTCGTTCTCCGCGGCCTCGACGACGCGCTCCATGACCCAGGCCACGCCACGCACCGGCGCCAGCGGAAGAGTCGCGAGTTGAGTCAGCAGTCCCATGAGCACTCCTTAGACGAAGCTGTAGGCGGGCAGCGGGCCGACCAGTCGCAGGTCGAAGTCCTCGCCCAGTTCCTTGGCGATATCCTGCTCCGCGCCGAGGAAGCTCTCCTCGTTGTCCCGCTCCACAAGGAAGGACACATTCAGGAAGTCGTTCCCGGTCGGCTGCGACGAGCGTTCTTCCCGCGCGAGTCCGCGCAGCGCATCGAGGACTGCGACGGCGAGCCGATCCTGCCGCGCCTGCACTTCCTGGGAGACCAGCTCCCCGAGGGCGAGCGGCAGTTCCGGGCTGCTGCGGCCGCTTCTGATCTCCTCGTTGAGCTCGCGCGCCTCGTCGGACTCCTGAAGGATTTGGCGCAACAGCGCATCCTCGTCCTGGGTGGCCTTCAGGTGGTATTCCACGCAGCCCTCCAGCGCCCGCAAGCGTTCGCTGAAATTATCCGTACCGTCCTCCAGGACCGCTCGTACAGCGTCGTCGTCCGTGGTGGTGAAGCCGAACTGCAGCGGCAAAACGGTGCCGTCGGCCATCAGTTGTTCCTGGACGGCCTGGTGCGCGCTGAGGTCTCGGCGTTTGGGACGCAGCTCCTCGGGCGCGTCGCTGACGACCGCGGACAGCATTTCGGTGCGCACCGCGCGGAGGGACGCAGGCGGGTCCCCCACCCCGTGGAGGCCGTCCAAGCGCTGCGGATGGGTGGCCCTGACAATGGAATACACGTACACGGCCATGGCTCACTCCTCCCGGCGTCGGGCGGCAGGCCGACGCCGCGGCCGCTCCCGCCTCTCCTCGGGCTCCTTGCGGCTCTTCTCGGGCCGCTCGGTCTCCTCGTCGTCATGTCCTCCCTTCAGGGCATCGGTCAGCACGTCAGCGGCCCCACTCAGAGCACCCTTGGCTTTCCCATGCGCACCGCCCTCGGTCACCTCGCCGACCAGGTCGGTCAGCTGAGACGGAGCCTTGCGACCCTCCTCCAAGTCGAGGCGGTTGCAGGCCTCCGCGAAGCGCAGGTAGGTATCCACGCTCGCCACGACGATGCGGGCATCGACCTTGAGGATCTCGATGCCCACCAAGGACACACGTACAAAAACATCGATCACCAGGCCGCGGTCCAGAATCAGCTCGAGGATGTCGTAAAGGTTTCCGGACCCTCCTCCGCCGGCCCTGGAAATGGTTCCTCCGCCCTGCGGCACCATAGTCATGGTGCCTCCTTTCAGCAGCTCACACGTGGCTCCGGACGAGGCCGTTTCCGTTTGTCCGGCGAGCGGTGCAGCAGTGGTGTTCCGGCCCTAGCCACGCGGGTCGATCTGGCTTCGGGTGTAGCGGCGGGTGCGCTCGTACGCCAGCAGTTCGCCTTCCTCGTCCAGCGTCACCCGGTAACTCGCCATCACGCTGGTAGTACCGGGGATACGTTCCAGCTCCAAAACTTCCACGTCCGCCTGCCAGCCGCCCTCCGTCGGCTTCACCGCCGAGACGGACTCGGGTGCTCGCCCCAAAAGCTCCTGGAGCTGCTCAGCCGCATACCGCATGGCCCGCGGGGCCGAAACCCGACGGGCCGCACGCTTCGTTTCGCTCGTGCGGCTGCTGGCCCGTCCAGTGCTGGTATTCCTGGCGGTCTTCTTGACGGGCTTCTTGCTGGACGGACGCCGGACGCGCCCTGTCTCGTCCTCTTCGCCTACGGCCATGTTCCCGCTCCGGAATCGGAGACGACATGATGCCCGCGTCACCTTCACAAGACGCCGTTCCATGATATACGGCCTGGGCTGACCGCATCTCGGAGCTCGCACATTGCTTCAGCGCCGGGCACAGCCTCCTAACCGCGTGCCGTAGCCCCCCAGTGGCTGCATAGCACCATCACTGCCGCATAAGAAGCGCTGTGAGTGGTGGGGTGGTGGGCACTGTCGGCGTGCTTTGAACCGTGACCCCCTATCGGTCGATGAAAAGTGACCCCTTCCGTGATCAAGTGGCTGCCCGCGCCGGTGACCTCGCCGTCGAGCTCGAACGCCGCCTCTACCTCGTCACGATCGAGGGTGTCCGATGGGTTGCCGTGGGGATCCTCAGGCGTCCTGCAGGTACCAGCGCAGTTCCACGGTGTTGCCGTCCGGGTCCTGCACATAGAGGGAGGCCGCGGTGCCCTGGGCGCCGAAGCGCTCGCCAGGACCGTCCAGCACCGTGAAGACGTCGGAATCGATGACCTGCTGCCAGTCGAGCGGCTCGACCACCAGGCAGATGTGGTCGACGTTGGAGCCCTCCGGCCGCTCGTCGGGCGCCTCGACGAGGTCGATGATGGTGGTGGGGCTCACCCGCACGGACGGGAAGGAGACCTTGCCGGCCCGCCACTCCTCCACCCGCACCGGTTGCAGCCCCAGCGGGCCGGTGTAGAAGGCGAGCGAGCGCTCGATGTCGGCGACGTTCAGGACGAGGTGGTCGAAGGCAATCACGCGCATGGATGTCTCCGCAGGGTCGGGTCGGCCGGGGCACCGGTGGTGGTACGACGGGGCCGGCGGCTCCGGGCCTCGCCGGTCCGGGGCGGTGGCTGTTCGCTGACTGCCGTGGCCTGCCCTTGACTTCAGCATCGCCGAGCAGGCATCCATTGGTCCAACGCATGTTTGTCATCCGATCCATCGTGTTTCACGATGGATCAATGGAGATCTCCAGCAGATGCGCTACGTCCTCGCGGTAGCGGAGACCGCGAGGTTCACCCGCGCCGCCGAGCGGTGCCACGTCGTCCAGTCCGCGATCAGCCACCAAGTGGCCCGGCTGGAGAAGGAACTGAGTGCCCGGCTGTTCGAAGATACGAGGCAATCTGACCGTCGGATCGATTCGCACTGCTGCGCGGACATACGTACGTGACGTTGCTTGTGGACCTCGAAGCCCGGCGACCGATCGATGTACTGCCCGGCAGGGAATCCGCGCCAGAGCCCGCTGGCTCGTCGACCATCCTGAGGTGGAGGTCATCTGCCAGGACCGTGGTTCCACCTAAGCCGAGGCCGCACGCGCGGCGGCACCGCAGACCGTCCAAGTCGCGGACGCCTGGCACCTGTGGAACAACCTCGGACAGTAGCTGTGGAGAAGACCGTGCCAGGACACTGCAAATGCGTTCGGTCCGCGTTCGCCGATACGGGCCCGCCTCTTCCGAAGAGGAGCCACCTTTGGCCCCGGACGGAACCAAGGACGTCAACGGCCGTCCGCGCCGCATCGTCGCCGGTATCCGCGAACGGCACCAGGCCGTGCACGAACTCCTCTCCCATGGATGCCCGTCGCGTGGAATCAGTGTCGACGATCTGCTGGTCAAGGTCACCTCCCGCCGGACGCTGCTGGACGACTTCAAGCCGTACATCTACAAGCGGTTCGCTGAGGGCTGCCACGACGCCGGCCAGCCAAATCTTCCGTGAAGTCCGCGACGGATTGGTGGTCTGCGGCCCCGAAACGGAGTAGACCCCCTGCCTGAAGTCGACGTCAGTCACGGCGTTACCTCTGTTGCCTTTGCTTCCTGGAGGGGGTTACGTCCTCTTCGTCTCCTTCTTCCCCTTCTTCTTCCTCGTATTCGCCTTCTTCTTCTTCTTCGTCCTCGTCCTCGTCCTCGTCCTCGTCCTCGTCCTCGTCCTCGTAGTCTTCGTCCTCGTGCTCGTAGTCCTCGGGCCTCTTCTCGTAGTCCTCGTCCTCGGACTCCTCGCCTTGTGCGTCCTCCTGCTCGGCGGCCTCTTCTTCTTCCATGGCGTCTTCGTGGGACACGACGACTTCACCGTCCCGGATTTCACCGCGCCAGCCCTCGGGCTCTTCCTGGGCGAGGGAGACGTATCGCTGAAAGTGCTTGAAGTCGAGTCGCATTCGGCGTCCTTGGGCGCGCCACAGGTTGCCCGTCTTCTCGAAGAACCCGGACGGGTAGTACTCCATGACCAGGGCGATTCGAGTCAGGCTGGGTGCCAGCTCATGGAAGCTAACCGCACCACGGGTAGTTCCCTTGGCTCCCTCGGACGTCCAAACGATGCGGTCGTCGGGAATCTGTTCCTGGACAGTCGCTTTGAAGCTGCGCGAGGAAGGGCCGACTTTGACCTTCCAGTCACTGGACATCTCATCGCTCTTCGAGACGTCGCGAACGCCCTTCGCGAAGCTGCTGAACTGGTCGTACTGCGTCCAGTGGTCGTACGCGACACGCAGGGGCACTCCCACATCGAGCACCTCGATGATGTTCATGACCTTGCCGCCGCTCGACTTGCGTTTCCCCTTTCCGCCGCCGAACGCTTCCTTGACCTTCCCCACGACTTTGTCCTTGACGCCCTTGGCTTTCTCCCCGACGAATGCCTTCAGCGGGGAGTCGCCCTGGAGAATACGGGAGCCGATCGCGGGAAGCGATCCACTCTCGGCCACATCAGTGAGCTGCCCAGTGACATCGGTCAGCTTGTCGCCCGCCTTCTCGGCGAGTCTCTCCACCTGTGCACTGAGGAAGTTGGACGCTTCTTCGCGAAGCCGGTCCGCACCCGACTTTTCTGCCGTGGGCTGGTCTATTTCCGTCCTGGTCATGACTGGCTACCTCCGACGATCGGCGCGCTTGGACGCTGCTCGCTTCGACGACGTCGTCTTCCGGGCGGCGGACTTCTTGGCCGGAGCAGTTTTCTTCGCAGCCGTCTTCTTTGGCGGGGCCGTCTTCCGGGCGGCGGACTTCTTGGCCGTCCGAGGCTTTTCTCCGTGGGCGGGAGCGGCCTTCTTGCGTGCCGCGCCCCCTCTGGGCTGGGCGCGACTGCGGCGCCGCTTCGGCTGCCTCTCTTCCTCCTCTTCCTCAGCCTGGCCCTCTTCGTACTCGGCCTCCGGCTCTTCCTCTTCCTCTTCCTCTTCCGGTTCCTCCTCTTCCTCGTACTCTGCGCCTCCCTCTTCCGGCTCGTACTCTTCCTTGTCCCCCTCTTCCTCTGCCTCATCCTGCTTCTCACCGAGCCGGGCCGTACGGTCGCTGAGGGCATCGGCCAGCGAACTCATGCCCCGGTCGGCGGCGGCAGCCACTGCCTTACGGCCCGCGTCGAAGACTTCCCCTTTCAGCTGCTCCTGCAGCTCGGCGAACTGGGGAATCTCTCCGAGTCTGCGCATCCCTTCGGCGGCAAGCTGTCGGGGTTCAAGGCCGAATCGTCTCCCTGCCAGATATGTCGCAATGGTCAGCGCCAGCCGGCCCTTCTTCGTCCGGCCCAGCACATAGCCGCCCACTACTGCGGCCGCGAGGGTCACCTTGGCTGTGTCATCCATGAGGGCGTCACCTTCGATCGTTCGGTGCGGGGCCGACGTGTGCAGCATGCAGCCGGTCCAGCAGCCTTTCCTCTTCCCGGTTCGAACTCCTCCGTGCTGCTATTTCTGTCTTCAAGTTCCCGGTTCAGTACAGCCGGCTGGGCACGGTGCACTCCTGGGGCGTGTAACTCGCGCTCGGCAGCATCGTTGAGTTTCTCCGCCACCCAGATCACACCGCGGACCGGTGCGTTGGGGAGCGTGAGCAGTCCCGTGATCAGTCCCATGTCAGACTCTGACCAGCCTGAACGTGAGTGCCTGCAGTGGCGACGAAGTTGCAACAGCGCAGCGGGCCCGCAAGACGCAGCTTGACGTGTGCGGTGCGCGCTTCCGAATCGCTCCGCCGCGCTTCGGGAGACATCGCTTTCGCCGCGCGGCTGTCGTCGAGGATTTCCCGCTGCGCGGCCGACGTTCTTCTGCCATGCATTCAAGTCTGGTCGGTATCGGGCGCTTCGCACCTTGAAGAGGTATGGGGCGCGCCTGCCGGGGTGGGCGGCTGCTGTGGTGATCGATGTTTTGGCGGTGTAGCGGACGACGGTGCACGAGCCCATCCTTTTCATGGCTGCGGGGTCCAGGTGCCGGTCGTACGGTCACGCTGCCGGCCGGGTGCACGAAGGGCTGTTCCACGGCTGTGGTCGCGGCGTGCGCGAGTCCATGCCGGGCAATGGCGAGACACTCCGTGTAACTGCGGCGCGGGACATTGCAGCCAGGAGCTCGTCGCCACTCGGCGGTCGAGTGCTCACCCGCTGTCTGATGCTCGTACATCTGCCGCGCGGCCACAGCGCCCTGGCCACCCGCAACGCCTCGCCGCGACCGTCCAATCCCTTCCGCCGCACCTGTGGCGTTCCCTGACCTGGGCCCAGGGCGTGGAGGTGGTGGCCGCCGGACTCAACAGCCGACCACGAAAGATGCTCGGCTGGGAAGCCCCAGCCGAGCATCTCGCTAAAGCTACTGGACTCAGTCAGCTGACCAGCAGTGTTGCGACGACCCCTCGAATCCGCCGGCCACCGGGCATCGGTGGGAAGACGAACTGTTGGGGCTGGTCCTCTCGTCCTGTCGCTCACCCCGTGTCCTGGGGCATTTCTTCGACGACTTCCGCAAGTCGCCGCAGCATGCCGCGGTGCCGGATCTGCGCAAAGGCGTCGAGAACTGTGTTGTGGAGACTCCCTCCCAGTCCGCGCAGCGGGTGCTCGTCGAGAATGACCAGGGTCTTGTCGCCCCACGGCCGGATGTCGAAGGCAATCCGTGCCGTACCCAACGTCCCTCCGTGCGCTTCGAGTTCCAGCGCGCGCGGCGCGTCGAGGCGACGGACCGTCGTGCGTCCGTGGAACTCCTTAGGCCCCACGCGCGCCGTGTATTTGATCGACGATCCGACTTCCGGCCAACGCCCTTCGCCCGGGGCGGAGTCGAAGGTCCCTACCACCCAGTCCGCGTAACGGCTCTCGTCCTCCAGAACCGCCCAGAGTACGGACGGTTCTCGGGCGATGAGCTGATGACGTACAGCCATGTGTGCTCCCATCCGGGACGCTGAATTTCCGACCCTGGTAGCGATCTGCGGGCCGCGGCATCAATATCTACATCGAGCATGCGGCACCCGAGCACACCGAGATCACGGCCGCCGCTGGACATCACATTGGCCGCACGGGGAGCCGGAACAAGCAGCCCTACCAGTAGTGCCGTCGACCGCCCACCGCATGCCCGACGGCACCCAGGATCCAAAGAACGATGCCGATCGCGACGAGCACGATACCGATGGTCCATAGGATCGATATGCTGGCCACCAGACCGATGACCAGCAGAATGACGCCGAGGATGATCATGGCGTCCTCCGTTCTCCCAGGTCTTTTCAGTATGCGCCTCACACATACGCACGGCGATGCAGACCGTGCGAGGCGATCGTCCACCAGACCAGGGAAAAGGCCATGCCGCGAGGGCAAGCACATCCTGCGCTTCCGCCTGGCCGTCATCATCGCCGGTGCGCTCGGCACCATCGGCGCCGTGACGCAACCCATCAGCTTCCAACGGGACCCGCTCCAAGACGGTACTGACCGACGTCGGCCCAATGGAGATCACCGTGCCCAGGGACCGTGAAGGCGCGTTCGAGCCGAAGAGCGTACGCCGGCGGCAGAAGCCTCTGCCGGGCGGTCAAGGCCCGCGGTCACTTCCTCAACGAAGGCCGCACTGAAGCGCGTCCACATGGAGATCATGTCCCTGGATCCCACCGGCAAGGGTCAAGCCCGCTGGACCATGCGTTGGAGAACTGCACTGAATGCCTTCGACATCACCTTCGACGGCCGTCTCTCAGTAGCCCGCCAGAAACCTCAACAACGTGAGCTACACCGCTCGTTTGACAGACCCGCATGAGGGCCTTGTGCTGGTCGGTGGAGATGTCGCAATCCCTACCGAACCCAGAAGGTGCTCACTCGTTCAAGATCACCACGCCGTGCGATAACTGTCACCAACCTCCGTGTACAGGACACTTAGGTGACGCGGCGGGTGCGGTGGCGGACTTCCCGGAGTTGGACCTCCGACGGGAGGCGGTCCAGGCCTGCCGAGTCCCGTGCGTGTGCGAGCGTTTCCCGGCTCAGTTGCTCTAGAGCCCGCGCCGGTTCCGCGTGAGGCTTCAGCAACAGCCGTACTCGTGCGGCCGGAGCAGCAGGCCGACCCGTCAGCCGTACATGAGCCCGCGAGATCCCGTCCAGGTCTTGCGCCTCTTCCTCGATTGCGTCCTCCAGAGCGCGGCCGTTGAGTCGGGCCGCCGTGTCGTCTTCGCTCTCGATGAGGACCTGGCCCAGCCGGTGTCTGCGCAGTTGCGCCAGAAGCCACCACAGCAGCAGCGCGAGAAGCACGGCGAGCACCGCAATGACGGCCGGCCACCACCAGTTCTCTTCCCGCCACCGGGTGCGTCCCTCGGTGCCCAGCACGACATCGTCCGGACCTCGGAAGGGCCACCAGCCCGGCACGTCGAACCCCCAGTGGCGCTGGAGATCCAGCCCACCCAGCAGCACGCCGCCACCCAGGGCGAACAGTGCAATGCCGAGCAGCGCCAGCAGCATCCGGTTCACTGCCTTGAGCATGGGACACCTCACCCCTTCTTCGGGCGCCGGACGCGCACGTCCAGCGTGGGCTGCTGGGCGAGACCCAAGTTCGTCACGGCTTCGCCCAACGCGGCGTTCAGGTCCGCGTGGACCTCGTTGAGATCGCGGAAATGTGCCTGTGCCCGGGCTTTGACCTTCCGACGGCCGACGTCGACCCGTGCCGATTGCACACCGGACACCCGTACGGCCCGGTCGCGCAGAAGCAGGGCGGCTGCGTGGCGGTCGAGCCCGGCGCGGACTTCCCCTGTTCTGGGGATTCTGGTGGGCTGCCGCATGGGTAGCAGTCTGCGCAGTCCCGGCGTCACCGCCAGCAGGAAAAGCCACAGGCCAAGGGCCATCGCTACGGCGGCTCCGACGGTCATCCAGATGTCATGCAGTGGTCGTGTGGCCAGTTCCTCGGCGAGACGCCGTCGCCAGCTCATCCCGGGCTGGTCTGCCCGCACCGAGACCACGTCGTACAGGAGCAGCCCAATGGCTGCGACGGACAGCAGCGCCACAATGGCTGCGGGGATCCGCCGTGCGGACCAGAAGCGGCGCGCCGACCGGCCCGATTTATGGACCGCTGCCGTCGCGCCCGTACCTGGGGGGTTGCCCGCGGACGAAGTTGGCTGTCCCGTACCGGAGGGAATGTCGCCATCGCCGGTCGGCTGCCGCCAGGTGTTCGCGCTCATCTCACTCTCTCCCGGTCTGTATGCCGCGAGTGCACCGAGTGCAGTCTCTCGACCGACACCGTGAGTTCGGACACGTCCATGCCGGCCCATGTCCTGAGCCGTTCGATGACCTCGCGGCGCACCGCAGCGCACTGAGTTCCGATGTCGGACGGATAGCCCAGCTCCATGGCGATGCGCATCCGTACTTCGCCAAGCATGGCCGGACGGCTATCGGCAGGATCGCTGTCCCGTCCTGTGTCGTTCCGCTCCGGTGCCCGCCGCACAGACGTCGTCACGTGTGGTGTGCGGCGGTCGGGCGGTACGTGGCCGGCCGACTCGGTGAACCGGCTCAGTGCCTCGCGGGCCACGTGGGAAGCGATCTTCGCAACGACTCGGTCGGAGACGGTGGTCGCACCCCGCTCCCCGCGAGGAAGGCCCGGACGACGATCGACGTCACTGGTCACTGCCGCCAGTCTCCCTGAGTCTGTCGCCGGTCATCGCGCATCCGCTGGTGGTCGTCACGGCGGCGGATGAAGTCACCCGGTTCGAGATCACCTTCCATCAAGCGCCCGGCGACAAGTCCGACGGCGCCCAGTACCAGCACGAGCAGGAAGGCCCAGAAGCCACCGAAGTATCCGGCGAAGCCCAGTGCCATTCCGGCAATCAAGCCGACCACAGCCTTGCTCATCACGCGCTCCTTCGCTCAAGCGGGCTGCTCCCCCTTGGCTACTGAACCCGCTGCCGCTGTTCCTCTTCGTCCTCCTCGTCGGGCAGCTTCACATCGCTGACCGCGATATCGACTTCCACGACTTCCAGGCCCGCCATCCGCTCCACTGCGGAGATCACGTTCTCGCGTACGTCACTGGCCACGTCCGTGATGGAGACGCCGTAGTCGACGACGATCTCCAGATCGATGGCCGCCTGCACCTCTCCCACCTTGACGCTGACCCCGCGCGTGACGGATTTGCCACTACCGGCGCCGGGCATCCGCTCCCGCATGGATCCCATCGAGCGGGCGAATCCACTGCCCAGGGCATGGACGCCGGGCACATCGCGTGCCGCCATTCCGGCGATCTTCTCTACCACCACGTCGGCGATGGTCGTCCGACCGCGAGAGCCGGGCGCACCGCCGTGCTTTCCGTCGGTGTTCTCAGTCATCGGGCTATTCCTCCCTGAAGGAGATCACCTAAGCACTCTTTGATCGGATTATATTCGTTTTAGTGGGTTTTATCAGAGGCGCGAACCGTGAGACGGGGTGGTCCAACGAGTGGTACGAAGTGCCCCTGTCCAGAGCCCCTGCGGAGTGGGGGCGCAGTGCGGGAGGGGGAGAACCGCGGCCATGGAAGAGGGTGAGAGGCCGGTGAAAACTGAGGCGTGGATGCAGGCAGTACGGCGCCAGCTCGGCCTGGGTCGGCTGCTCCCGCTCGGAGGGCCTGACGACGGGACGTGGATCACCGAGCAAGCGGCCGTCCGGGCCCTCGGGCGCACGGCCGCTGAGATTCCTGGCGTTTGGCTGGAGAGCCTGCGCATCGGACCGGTATCGCTCGGGCCCGTGTCCGAGCCGTCCGTCCGTCCGCCGGCCAGTGCGCTATCGCCTGGCCCGCTCAGGATCGAGGCCGCATTCACCGCATTCATGGGGCGGCCGCTGCCCCGGACCGCGGAGCAGTTGAGGGGCGCATTGCTCAACGTGGCCGCTGAACGGCTCGGCCTGTCCACCGTGGCAGTTGATCTGCGCGTCACGGACCTCTATGAAGGCATGGAGAGAGAAGTCAGGTCGCGGACCGCAGGGAACGCCACGGGGCCCCCGCCGGAGGCTGCAGCCGCGCGGAGCTCGCTCCCAACGACCGGAACAGGACCCATGCGGGGCCCCATTGGGGAGCTGGCCGACGTCGCGGCGGCTGTTCCGGGCGTGGCCCGCCTCACCGCCGTGCTGGGAAGCCGCCCGGTCAAAGTGGAGCGACATGACCATCCACCAGGCCGGCACATCGAGGTCCAGCTTGCGGTCGCCCCCGGGTACCATCCACTGGAAGTAGCCCGCGCCGTCCGGGCGGCGGTAGCGGACGCAGCCACCAGTGACACCTCGGGCCTGGTAACCGTCGCCGTCCTCATCGCAGAAACTGCGGCCTACTGAGGTTGGACTCGTGGTGTCGTAGGGGCTGATGGTTCTCGATCCGTGCGGTATCACCGTGACATACGAGATCCACAAGGGGGCGGGCTGACCGCTGAACGGCAGGAGTTCCGGGAGCGGTTACGGCTGGAGGCGGCCGAACGGTTCGGGCGGGGTGAGACGAACGCGGTGATCGCCACGGATCTACGGGGCAGCGTCCGGTCTGTTCAGCGATGGCGCTGGGTTTGGGCCGAGGCCGGCCCCCAGGCTCTGTGAGCAAGCGGTTGAAGAACGAGCGGTAGCGCTGGAGCGCAAGGCGCAGATCCTCGGTCGCCACCTCCTCACCGCGATGCCACTGGCCTTCGAGACCTTGCTTGTGCTCGGCGAAGGTCGTGGCCAGTGCCTGCATCGTCTCGGCGACCAGCTGGTCGGCCGCGTTGACGGCGTTCTTGGGGTCGTCGACGAATTCGCGACACCACGGCGAGGAACGGGTCGCGTGCCGGGTCCTGCGGATCCGGCGGAGCGAGGTATGCAGAGGGTCCCTGCTCGTATCCTTTGGCGAGCGCGGTCGTGAAGGCGGTGACGAACTCAGGCGTTGATGCGCCACAGACCGTCGTCCTCGCCCTCGGGTAGGAAGCCGAGCCGAGCCGTACCCGGAAGTCGGGGGCGGCCACGTAGACGTTGCCGATCATGTGGAATCAGAAATGTTAACGCTCAGGCTGTCGAGGAGGCGGAGGAGTTCTCGACATGCCCGTCTGGCCTAGGTGTATTGCCCTGTGAGGTGGTATGAGGTCAGGGACGAAAGCCACCGCGAAAGGTGACGAGGAGGTTGGTCCGATGCGCGAGAACGCGGAACAGCGCGGAGATGACGAGCGCCATGAGCGGCGTCCAGGGCTGCTGCGACGGTGGCGGGAAACTTTGGACGAGCACACCAACCCAACGCAGCGCTCCCTCCTTGCGACCTGGCTCTCCTTCGGGGCCACCTTCGGGGGCGCCCGCCTGATCACTCACGGCATCCGCAGCGGCCGACTGCCCTGGGGCAACGTCTCCACGTCGGGCGGGACCCACATGCACCATTACAACTTCGGTATCGCCACGCTGGCCGGTGTCGGACTGGTCGCCGTACGGGGTGACGCACAATACGTTGGACATCCCGGCGTCGGGGCGGCCTACGGCGCCGGAACAGCGCTCATCGCCGACGAATTCGCCCTCCTCTTGGACCTGAAGGACGTCTACTGGGCCAAACAGGGCAGGATCAGCGTCGACATCTCGCTCAGTATCATCTCCGTCCTCGGCCTCTACCTCACCGCCGCCCCCTTCTGGCACGAACTGACCAAAGCCACCCGTCAGCATGCCCTGGAGCGCCACTCCTCGGCGTAGAGCCCCTGCGGGCCGGGTCGAGGGGCGCAATGGTCAGTGTTTGAAGGCGTCCTTGATCTTCGCCCCAGCCTGTTTGATGTTGCCTTTGACCTTGTCGCCGCGTCCTTCCGCCTGCAGACGCCGACTACCTGTTCCGCGGCCGGCAGCCTTTTTGGCGCCGCCTTTGACCGCTTCGGCTTTGTGCGCGATCTTCTTGGCGATACTCATGGTCGGCCGTCCTTTGTGAGTGATCTGCCAGTGCATCGGGAGGGTGGCCAGTCAGCGGTTTGGTCAGGTGCTGAGCAAGCGGTTGAAGAACGAGCGGTAGCGCTGGAGCGCAAGGCGCAGATCCTCGGTCGCCACCTCCTCACCGCGATGCCACTGGCCTTCGAGACCGCGCTTGTGCTCGGCGAAGGTCGTGGCCAGTGCCTGCATCGTCTCGGCGACCAGCTGGTCGGCCGCGTTGACGGCGTTCTTGGGGTCGTCGACGAATTCGCCCTGGATCTTCTGCCACCTGGCGCGGAATACCTCCTGCTCATTCCCGAGCAGGGGTTCGTTCTCCTTGGCCAGTTCTTCTTCGCGGCGTTCACTGGCGGATGCCCGGCCGCCGCTTTCCTCCCGGCCCTCCCGGTCGGTGGTCGTGGCCTCCCCGGGGTACTCCGGTGGGGCGTCAGCCAAGCCCGGCGCCTCATCTCCGGGGTCCTGCCGGGCACCGGTCAGGTCCTCCGTGGACGGAACGCCCTCGTTCGGCTGGGGTGTGTCTTGGTTGCGCATCTCTTCACTTCCGTCCGTCACGTGTTGCGGCCGGGCGTCGACTGGGCCGACTCGTCATTCTCAAGTCACTGGCTGCGGGCTCACTCCTGGCTCTCGCGTGGCCGGTCGCCGTTGTGGAGCAGTTCGTCGAACAGCTCGCGGTAGTGCACCATCGCGCCGCGCAGCTCCTCCGTGGTCGCCTGATGGCGGCTGCTGCGGTCGTTGACCTCGTGGGCGGCGCGGTAGTGCTCCAGCGTGCGCCCGTGTTGGACCGACAGGTCCTTCAGCTGCTGCTCGTACCCCTTGGTCGGGTACCCGCGTTCGCTCATGAGCGTGGTTACGAGCCGGTCCGCCTGGTGGACCGCGTCGTCGGGCCGGTCGACGAACGTCTCCTGCACCCGGGTCCAGTCCTGGGTGTAGCGGTCGCGGACAGGTGCGGGTAGTGGCTTGATGTCCAGCGCGTCGTGGCGTTCCTCGCGCTCGCGCAGCTCACGCTCGCCCGCCCGGCGACCGTGCTTGGCTTCCACGGCCCGCTCGTACTCCGGGCCGAATTGCTCCCGCAGCTTCCGGCGGCGCATGGTAAGCATCCACGCTGCCACCGTGCACAAGAGAAGCACCAGCACGACGGCAATGATGATCACGACAATAGGGGACATTGGGTCCTCCGCTCGTTAGCCGAGTGAGCCCCCGTGCAATGCGGCCGCCGCCCCTGCCCACGCCTCAAAGAGGGCGGTTCACCCGCCCACGCTGTACAGCGGGGGCGCGGTTGCGTCTACCAGTAATGCCGTCGTCCGCCGACCGCGTGGCCCAGGTGTCCCAGCAGGAACAGGATGGCCCCGATCACGATCAGGATGATCCCGACAGTCCACAGGATGGTGATCTTGGCCAAGAACGCCACAATCAGCAGAACGACTCCGATGACGATCACGGTTTCCTCCGATCACGCATGAACCCCAGCGCTAATCGTCCTCTCTGCCTTCCTCACTGACAAATTGATCAGCAAGGTCAGCCAGGGCCCGCCGTACCGCAGGCCGGACGCGTGCTCGCCTGCGCGGCCGCAGTTCCCCCGTCTCCACCACGACGCCCTGGCGCCACCGGGTCCCACGACGAGCGCGCCCTTCCCGGGGGAGTGGCACGGACGTGGACCGGAAGACTGCCCGCACCGGCGATGTCGACCCTACTGAATGCGAGGGTGACCCCGGCTGGACTGCTTGTGCAGGGTTGGAAGCTGCCGGACCCGACGACTACGCGTCCCGCCCTGGCGCCTGGTGAAAGGCGACGTCGGCCCAGGCGCCCAGAGCGGGGCGGGGCGGCATATCGAGTGTGACGGCGATGATGCGGCCTTGGGCCAACCGTGACAGCTGAGGGCGAGCGGTGCAGTGTCGACGCGCCCTGCTGTCGGCTGAACGAGCTACCTCTCACGAGCAGGCGCTGAGCCTGATCGCCGAGGACGCCGCCGTGGCCTGCCAGATGTGCCGCCCCGACACCGCCGTCGGCATGCTGTGGCTAGTGGTCCGTCGCACGCTGGTTTCATGCGCTCCGCACCGATAGTCGTGCACCAGTCGTCCCCGTCCGGAGGCCGCCGGGTTACCGCTTACGGCCACGTCCTCGGCCTCGCCCACGATGATCACGACCTGATTGAGTTCCTCCGCCGTGTCGGTCTGCCGGACCCGGAGACTCTGATCGACGATTCCCAGATGGTGGAGTGGCGGGGCAGCCGTGCCCACCAATGGGATGCGGCCTGACCTTCGCCCCCTCAGAAACCGAGGAGTCTGCCGGTGTGCGCCTTCCAGCCTTTCGGTGGTCCAGCTCCCGGGCCGCTCGCTGAGCCTCGTCGATCAGATACGTTCGGGAGTGCTGCCTGACGGGTCGACACCTGAGGCTCTCCGATTGAGTGGCGCGGATGCGCATCATCCCGCGTCAGTAGTCGCCTGAGTCCATGTCCGTCCGCAACTGGTGCACCGTACGGCGGGGGCTGCCCCGGCACCTACGTGGAGGTCGAGGGGCCGTCGCAGATTGGGCAGAGCTCAGCGAGGCGTACCTGCCCGTCGCCGATGTCGAGGGCTCGCTCGATCGCGCGGGCGGACACTGCGACGACGTCGATCTGGCGCTGCTCCTCGTCGGTGAGGGGGCGGCATGGGCCACGGATTCCTTGGGCGGGGGCGAGGAGCCAGAGCGCGGAGAGCGGCGCGGTGCGCTGGCCGGTGTACCGCCAGCGACGCGGGTTTCTGGACTGGCGGAGCGCCAACTGGTTGCGGCGGGTGTCGTCGGCGGCCTTACGGCGGGCGCGCAGATCTGTCGGCCAGGAGCGGCGCGGCGGAGCGGGGGTGATCGGAGCGTGTTGGACGCCGGCCGCGGTCCGGTCGGCGAGGCCGCCGCACGCTCGCGCGGGCAGACGTCCCGCCAGCTGGACGCGCTGGTCCTCGCCGACCTGACCGGCACCAGTGAGAAAAGACCCCGACCTCGACGCCGAGACAGTGGACGGCGACGCCTCGGAAGAGGACGAAGACAGTGTGGAGTCGATGCTCTCCGGCATCAAGTCCCATCGGGGCAACGCCAGCCTCAACTCGCTGATGGACGAGCTGGGGGCAGGTCCTCGCCCGCCGGGCAACGCCGCCCGGCGTTGGCTGCCGTCGTCCGACCCGAGCTGCTGACCGGCGCCGGGGATCCCTACCCCGGCCTCACGCTGGAGCATCTGGGGAGCCCTCCTGCTCCCCAAGCCCCTGCAACAGCGTCCGAACCCGCCGCACGCCGACCACGGTCATCCGTGACGCGAAGAATACTCACAAGGGCGCTGCGGCCCGGGGAGATCGAGCACGCGGTACGCACGCAGAACGGCGATGACGTCAGCGAGGTCGCCGTGGGGCGCCTGGAGGCCGAGGGCCAACTGGTCAATCGTGCTCAAACCCTCGCAGCCGAGCGCCACCCCGTGCGGATGTCACGGCGATCGAGGAGCTCCTGGCCTCCCTCATCACCGGTCCTGGCAACGGCCCCTGAACCGGTAGGGCCAGCACCGCCGCGCATGCAGTCTTGCGGTTCCCGTCCGTGCCACTCCCGCGCGAAGGGCGCGCTCGACGTGGTACCTGGCGGGCCGGGGCGAGGCGGAGACAGGGGAACTGCGGCTGTCCATGTGAGCACCGTCCGGCCTGCGGTACGGCGTGCCCTTGCTTGACCCTGGTCAATTGTTGTAGCTGAGGCCGGTGGAGAGGACAATTGAGAAGGGGCAGGACTTATGCGTGATCGGAGGAACCCGTGATCGTCCTCGGAGTCGTTCTGCTGCTTGTGGCGTTCTTGGCCGAGATCACCATTCTGTGGACGGCGGGATCATTCTGATCGTGATCGGAGCGATCCTGTTCCTGCCGGGCCGCCTGGGCCATGCGGTCGGCGGACGACGGCATTACTGGTAGAAGCAGCAGTACCCCGCTGTGTACCGCCCCTTTTGAGGCGAACGGCAGGAGCGCGAGTCGCGGGCAACAGCCTGCGGCTAGATGCAAGCAACTTGCTTGGTACGCCCAGTTTCGGACCTGTGCGCGGGGGCCGCCGCCATGCACGGGGCTCACTCGGCTCGCGAGCGGAGGACCCAATGTCCGCTATTGTCCTCATCGTTGCCGTCGTGATGGTGCTTCTCTGGCGCACGGTGGCAGCGTGGATGGTCACCATGCGCCGCCGGAAGCTGCGGGAGCGATTCGGCCCGGAGCAGCCCGGAGCACGAGCGGGTCGTGGAGGCCAAGGACGGCCGCCGGGCGGGCGAGCGTGAGCTGCGCGAGTGCGAGGCATGCCACGACGCGCTGGACATCAAGCCACTGCCCCGCAGCGGTCCGGGACCGCTACACCCAGGACTGGACCCGGGTGCAGGAGAAGTTCGTCGACCGGCCCGACGACGCGGCTTGCTCATACGACCGCTGACTGGCCTGTGGGGCTCGAAAAGTCGTCGCTGCAGGTCACGCGGCGTATCGATACTCGTTGATGATGCCGCCGAGGACCCTGGTGCGGAGCAGGCTTCGGTCGTCGAGGTCGTGCACGATTGCGGGCTGTTCGGTCGCGCTGGGCGGTAGCTGTTGCCGGGATTGGTGCGGCCGGTGTCCGTTGTAGTGGTCCTGGTAGTCAGTCAGGACCTTCCTGGCGTGGCTCTCGCCCCGGATCAGGACGTGGTCGAGGGCCTCGCGGCGGATGGTGCCGATCACGCGTTCGCAATGCGCGTTCATGCGCGGTGCCCGGGGCGCGCTGAGCAGCACCTCCGTGTCCTCGGCGGTGAAGACGGCATCGAAGGCGTCGGTGTACCTGGCTGTCGCGGTCGCGTAGCAGGAACCGGGGCCCGGCGCCCCGCTCGCCGAGGTCGGCAGCGATGTTCCGGGCCTGTTGTACCGCCCACTGCGCGGTGGGTGCGCGGTCACGCCGGTGATGTGCAGTCTCCGGGTGCCGTGCTCGATGAACGCCATCGCGTACAGGCGCTTGCCTCGGGCCGTGTCGATAGGGAAGAAGTCTGCAGCAAGGATCCCGTGAGCCTGCGCCGTGAGGAAGTCGCGCCAGGTGGGGCCGGAGCGGCGCGGGGCCGGGTCGATGCCTGCTGCGTGCAGGATTTCCCAGACCGTGGAGGCTGCGATGGGGTGCCCGAGTCGGGCCAGTTCGCCCTGGATGCGGCGGTGGCCCCAGCGGGGATTTTCATCGGCCAGGCGCAGCACGAGACTCTTGAGAGGGCAGTAAGTAACGTGCTGCCCGTTTCGCGCTTGCAGCTGGAGCTGTCGGGCTGGTGGTGGCCTCTCCGGGTGACTATGGCCGCGGCTGGGTGAACAACCCCTGCTCGGGCTCGATCAGGATCCCGCGTTCGGCCAGCCGCTTGAGCTTCAGCCGGACGTTGTTGACGTTGCTGGGCGCGATCTCCAGATCCATCGCCTCGCAGACCGCCCGCGCCCGCAGCGGGGCGTCGGCCGCGGCGAACACCGCCATGATCTGCCGGTAGGCCGGATGGTCCGGCAGCTTCGCGGCCGGCGGCGTCGGCGGGGATGGATCAGGCAGAGCCAGCAGCGTCTTGCGGGTGATGCGGACCTCCTCGGCGGCCCGGTCGAACTCCCCCAATTGCGCAGTGAGTTCCGCGATGCGTCCCCGTGTAGCCTCGGCCTGCGCGGCGATATCGCGCTCTTGCTCCTCCAGGTGCGCCAGCACCGCTCCCAAGGTCAGCTCGCTGCCGCTCATGCGCCGCGCCAGGTAGGGGTGGAGGTCGCGGTGAGCATCCGGGCCATCCGGTCGCTTATGGCCCAGTACACCCTCGACTCGGCGGAGGCGGGCCGGTGCTCGTAGTCCCGTACCAGCCTGCGGTGCAGCATCATGATCCCGTTCACCTGCTCCACCACCCACCTCTTGGGCTGCGGGACGAACCCGCTGGTTGCCGGGTTGCGCTCGACGACTTCGACGTCGATGCCCACCTTCTGCCCGTGGTCGACGACGGCGGTCTTGAACCCCTGGTCCACCAGGGCCTTCTGCACCGTGTCGGTGTCGGCCGCGACCTTGTCCAGCAATGCGATGCCGGCGGCGTTGTCATGCGCGGACGCGGCCAGCACCACCACCGCGATCACCAGACCGAGAACATCAACTGCCAGGCCGCGTTTGCGGCCTGAGACTTTTTTTGCCGCGTCCCTTCCGGTGGTGTCGGCGGGCACCCCGGCGGCCGCGTGCAGGCTCTGGGTGTCGAGCACCACCAGGCTCGGGTCGGCCTTGCGCCCCCGGCTCTCGCGGACCTGCCAACGCAGCAGGTCGTGGATGGTCTGGTCGGTGCCGTCGTCGCGCCATTTGTAGAAGTAGTACTTCACCGCTCCGACCGGGGGCAGGTCGTGGGGGAGGTAGTCCCACTGGCAGCCGGTACGGGACTGGTAAAGCAGGGCGTTGACGATCTCCCGCATCTCGTAGGCGCCTTGGTGGCCGCTGACGGAGGGATGCTGAGCCTTCCAGGAAGCGATGACGGGCTCGATCAGGGCCCACCGCTCGTCGGATAAGTCGCTCTTGTAGGGCTGGCGGTCTCTCACGAGGAACACTCCAGCACGACAGGACTCTCCGATCAGCCCCGATACGCCTGTGCCACACGTTCCAGCGACAGCAAACGTGGCATCACGTCACATACCGCCCTCTCACAGCCATCGCCGTGAACATCGAACGACTCAGCGGCAGGTCAGCGACCGAGGAACCCTCTGCACCGAGACCACCGACCGCCTTCCAGACCTTCCTAGACCAGAACGAGATCCCTCGGTCAAAGTCCTGGCGAACCCTCGGCAGCTGAGCCCGACTGTCCAAGATCCCCGACTGTGAGGATGAGGCGGCACCGCTCGAGGGTCTGACCCGATCCCCGATTGACGCTTCGGCTGTCCTCACTCTGAATCGTCGGCCTTCCGAGCGGTGCCAATGCGTGTACCGGCCGGAGATCGTGACCTCATAGAAGCTTGACCCAAGCGGTCCCATCACAGTCGTGTCCGTCTGCCGGCCGGTGCGCGCGAGCCCACTCGCCGCGCACGGAAGGAACCCGGCCACCTCGACCGTGCGCAGCTGCTGCCAGTCGACCTCGGTCCGGGTGACCGGCAGCGCGTCGACGTCGGCGGCCCAGTCGCGCACTGCTGCTGGAGACCGTCGATCACCGTACGGACGGTGTCCTCGTCTGCGGCGGTGATGTCCAGGGCCACGAGCCCCGGTTCGGCGATGTGCTGCTCATCGATCTTCATGCCCCCACCGACGGCTCCGCTCGGCACCCGGTTCGCCGACCGCTGGAGAAGCATCCGTACAGGGGAGCCCGGTCACCAGCCACCCTGGAGCTGACAGTGGGTCATATCCCGCGTGGCGTGGCCGAACATAGCCGACGAACCCCGGTTAGCGAAACCGGCGAACCTACAGACAATTGAACCGGAGCTCGCAGTGGCTGCGTCCAGACGGTCGTGGGCAGAAGTGTGTCGGCATTCCGTGGTGATGACACATATTCAATATCAATGGAGGTATCGATGGGTGCGCAGTTCACGAATGTCAGGGAGACGGCGGAGTTCTTGAATATGTCGGTGGCCTGGATCTACAAGAATGCGAGACGGAATGGAATTACTCCTTACAGGTTCGGCACAGGCCGTAACTCGAAGATACATTTTAATGTGTCGGAGGTTGAGGCTTGGGTTAAACAGCAGAAGGGGGTGCGGTAACGATTGTTTCTAGAAATTCGGGTTACGTGATGGTCTTACGTTTGTGTATTTCTGTTCGTTTGAATTTGATTTCACTATAGTGAGGTTTCTCCTTCAATGGTGGCTAGGTCTTTGGCTCACGGGATGGGCGCGTTCTTCAAGGGTTGTGAGCACCCGCGGTCCAGGTGGCCGAAGTGTCCGCACCCGTACAAGATCCGGTATCGGAACGTGGCGGGGAAGCAGGTGCAGGAATCCGGGTTTTCCACCCAGGATCAGGCCATCCAGCGGTTGACCGGTTTCTACAAGGCCAAAAAGGAGGTCCCTCGCGACCAGGCGAAGGCAGAGCGTGTGGCGAAGTACGGGGCCATGCAGTTCGGTGAGTACGCCGCCGAGTGGAAGGCCGGCCAACGGGACTTGAGCCCAGCGTCGGTACGGCACCTCGACTCGTTGCTGGAGCACCATCTGCTTCCCGCCCTCGAGAACCGGCGGATGAGCACATTCGACCACAAGGTCGTGGACGGGTTCATCCGGATCATGGAGCGCAACGGTGTCGGCCTGGCGACTCAGTCGAACGCCTTCGACAGGCTGAAGGCGATCCTCCTGGACGCACACAGGCTCGGCATCTTTGATGAGAACCCCCTGGAGGGTGTCAAGCCGCCGCAGTACGACCCGAAGCGCGCAGTGATCCCCTCCGTCGCCCAGCTGCAAGAGATACGCGTGGCGGGAGACGACACCTTCCTGCTGTTCGCCGACCTGATGAGCGGCTGCGGGATGCGCAACGGAGAAGCCGCTGCCGTGAACCTCAACAACATCGTGGCCGACGACGTCTACCGCATCACGGAGCAGGTCAACCAAACCACCGGCGAGTACGCGCGCCTGAAGCACCGCAAGTCTGGCGACTACCGGGACGTACCGCTGCCGACGCGGGTGAGAAACACCATCGAGTGGTATGCGGACAAGCACGGCAACTTGGACGGCTACCTCCTGCGGCACCCTCGCACGCCCAAGCGGCCATACCCGTCCCACTGTCTCCAGAACCAATGGCAGAGAATCAAGCGGGCGGGTGAGGTGGATATTCCCGAGGGGATGGTTGTCTATAGTTTCCGTCATTTCTTCGCTTCGAACTGCCTCACACACGGCATCCCCGTCACTGACGTCGCCGAGTGGATGGGGCATCAAAGCCTAGACGTCACGTTCAAGATCTACCGACATCTCATGCCGGGCTCGATCAGCAAGGCCGCGACCATCCTCGACTTTGGTCTCGCGTCCTGACCACCCGCCGGTCAGGACGACTGTCTCGGCTGCTGGCGGAATCGACCGCCTCTCATATCACCGCCGACAGGAATCAGGAATCTGACGGTTGAGCAGTCAGGGGGTTTGCGTCGATCAGGAGTTCCTGTGATGTGCTTTCATATCAGCTCGGCGGCTGTGTGGAGATCCTCTACGGCCGCAGCCGCCATAGCTGGAGTGCTCACCTCGCCCTACGGTTGGCGGCTGTTCGTGGAGAAGTAGACAGACGGGCTCATACGGCCAGGATCTTCGCGACCGACGCCATCCGCTCCGGACCGCCGCCGCATATCACGGCGAAGACTTGTGGCCAGTCGATCTGGACACCACCATGGGCTATGCCGCGAACTACCCAGAAGACGTGATTTCCCATCACCGGGTCCTTCATCGCCCGCCGCAGAACCGAGCGGCCCAGCCAGGAGCACCGCGAGTCCACCGCCACAGAGTGGGATGAGTTCCTTGCCCACTTCGAACTTCGCCAGGTCGCTCTGGGAACCTGCGGCCGCGACTACGCGACCCCGCGCCAGCACTAGAAACGCCTGCATCAGGTGCCCCTACTTCTCGTGGACGCGGACCAGATGCCTCGCCCTGAGGAGATCAACGCCAACCTCGTCGTCGGCCTTCAAGAGGTCAAGGACCAGGGCTGATTGGGCGAGGACACCGCGATTGAGACCACATGGCCGCCGCGCAGATGCTGGAGGCCATGGGCGACCGCACTGCGCAACCTTCCACCGTTCACCTCGGCATGCCCGACTTCCGCACCAGCGCCAGCAGAGTCACCCTGAGCACTGGCGGCGACTGACAACTACCGGGCCACCACCCACCAGCACTTGGGTCCACGGGGGGTGGACTCAGACGCAGGGCGGCAGAACCTCGATGATCACGGCCATCCCAACAGCATGCCGAGCCTCATGCATCGCGATCACGTCACCGCACTTCGGATGCGTCCATCGCTCGGGGCTCAGGGGTGCCAGCCGAACATCAGCGCTCTACGTACGTTCTACGCCACTCTCGCGCACAGGACGGGCACCAAGGCTCGCACCTTGGCTGCTGGTGGCACCGCCACCGCAGCCCTCGGCTCGGTTCCGGTCTCACTGCCTCTGCTGATAGTCCTTGCCGTGCTGGCCGGCGTCGTCCGCGGAAACCTCACCCTCCTCCAGGCCACCGAGATCAGTGACCGCTGGGGCACAATATCCACTACGGTCACCTTTACAGCCCTGCTCGCTGCCCCGGACACCGTATCCGGCGCCTTCGCGCCTTGGGCCAGAGTCGTGCTGGCCACCACGCTTGACGGGTACCCCGCCTCCTTGCCCTCCTCGCCACCTTCTGCGCCGCAGTGGCCCTCCTGGCGCTCTTCTCAGGGCAACGCCCTCGCGCGGCCCACTGGAAGAGCTCACGCTGCGCCCCTGCCCTCAGAGCACCTGTACGATCCCGTACCGAGGAAAGATTCACGCCGGTGCCCCCACCCTGCTTTCTTCGGTGCCGAAGACGGCGAGCCCGCAGTATTCGATTCGGCGGGTCGTGTTCCCCGTGAGGTCCTTGGTCGGCACGTCATACGTCATCTCGATTACGCTCACGAGACGAGGCCGAGATCGAGAACCTTTGCGGCCTTGCTGATCGAGCCCGGCATGAGGTGTCTGTAGGTTTTGAAGGTGATGTCGACGCTTCTGTGTCCCATCCACTCGGCAACATCTGTGATGGGGATGCCATGGGTAAGGCAGTTTGATGCGAAGAAGTGGCGGAAGCCATAGATGACCATCCCGTCGGGTATGTCCACCTTGCCGGCCGCCTTGATGGCCTTTTGCCACTGATTGCTGAGGCAGTGGTAGGGATACGCTCTTGCGGGGTTTCTGGGGTGCCGCAGGAGGTAGCCGTCCAAGTCGCCGTGCTTGTCCGCATACCACTCGATGGTGTTTCTCACCCGCGTCGGCAGCGGTACGTCCCGGTAGTCGCCAGACTTGCGGTGCTTCAGGCGCGCGTACTCGCCGGTGGTTTGGTTGACCTGCTCCGTGATGCGGTAGACGTCGTCGGCCACGATGTTGTTGAGGTTCACGGCAGCGGCTTCTCCGTTGCGCATCCCGCAGCCGCTCATCAGGTCGGCGAACAGCAGGAAGGTGTCGTCTCCCGCCACGCGTATCTCTTGCAGCTGGGCGACGGAGGGGATCACTGCGCGCTTCGGGTCGTACTGCGGCGGCTTGACACCCTCCAGGGGGTTCTCATCAAAGATGCCGAGCCTGTGTGCGTCCAGGAGGATCGCCTTCAGCCTGTCGAAGGCGTTCGACTGAGTCGCCAGGCCGACACCGTTGCGCTCCATGATCCGGATGAACCCGTCCACGACCTTGTGGTCGAATGTGCTCATCCGCCGGTTCTCGAGGGCGGGAAGCAGATGGTGCTCCAGCAACGAGTCGAGGTGCCGTACCGACGCTGGGCTCAAGTCCCGTTGGCCGGCCTTCCACTCGGCGGCGTACTCACCGAACTGCATGGCCCCGTACTTCGCCACACGCTCTGCCTTCGCCTGGTCGCGAGGGGCTTCCTTCTTCGCGTTGTAGACATTGGCCAACCGCTTGACGGCCTTGTCCTGGGTGGCGATCCCAGACTCCTCGACCTGTTTTCCGGCCGCGTTCCGATACCGGATCTTGTACGGGTGCGGACACTTCGGCCACCTGGGCCGCGGGTGCTCACAGTCCTTGAAGAACGTGCCCATCCCGTGGGCCAGGGACTTTGTCACCATGGCGCAGCGACTCCTTCGAGACCAATCCTGACGGTTTGCTGACCGCCGATAGTTCGAAACGTCCCTGGCCTGCACAAATGCGTGACAGCCTCGGTATGTGGTGGAACTTCATCGGCCGTTCCCACGGAGGAAATCGAGGAAGCGCGGAGGGGCTGGATGCCGACCACCCGCTTTGGCGAGGTGAAGGGCTACGACGGCGACCGACTGCCCGCCCCCGAACTGCCGCCTGTCGCCCTGAAACCGCGGGGTCGGGTGCGCTGACCTGGTGTGATGCGTGCGCTCCGCTCTTCAGTCGGGTGCCCTCGCTACGTCCCTTCGCCGGTACGGCGAAGGGACGCAGCTGCGCCTGGCGTGGGTCGGCTCCCCCAGGGCAGCAACCGGCGGGCCACGGCGTGCAGTTGCTTCACGTGGTGGGGCATCGCGCCGTGCCGCAGCCGGTCCATGCCAGGTGCTGTCCGCGCCAGCGACCATGAGTTGCGGATGCCGCGCTCGTTGTTGTCGGTCACATACGGGCCGACAACCCACGGATCGACACCGTCCGGGACCGCGCCCGTCTCGATCAGTCGTTCGGTGGAGACCAGGTCGCTCCAGGACTCACCCATCGAGCCGCCGTGCGCACCGGAGAGGCCGGTGGTACCGCCGCCGATCATGCGGTTGGTGATGGCATGGGTGTACTCGTGGCCGATGACGGAGTTGTCGAAGTTACCATCGGCGCAGCGCCCGTAGAAGGCGCCGGCCTGCGGCTGCCACAGGTACATGTTGGTCAGCGCCACGCCTCCGTCGGCACCGGTGCTCTGGTTGGCGTTGTTGCGGGTTGCCGGGTTGTTGCCACCGGAGCGGGCGACGCCCATCTCCGGATCGCCACCCATGCCGCCCTACGGGGCCGGGGTTCCGAGGCGATGGCGATCTCGCAGGCGCACGGGCCGGGCGGCGGAGAGCAGCCCGTAGGGGACGTCGGCACCGAACCTACCCGCACAAGGCACATGGGTGGAGGAGAACGTCAGCGGGCCTCTGGCAGATCCGCGGAGAGCTGCACGGCCCCGGTGCAGGCCAGTCGGTCTGCCACCTCGACGCACGCCTCGGCCCCCTTCGGGCTGGTCGCGGGCAGCATCGGGCTGGTTTTACCGTGCGTCACCCTGTCCCGGTGCGAGGCGAGCAACTCGTCCGCTCCGGATCGGATCGAGACCTCCAGGGCGCCGCCGCGCGCGCCCGTCTCCACCTCGGTCCAGACGGTGGCGCAGGACGGGCTGAACCGGAGCCGTACGGCGTAGGCATCCTCAGTGACGGTGCTCTCAGTGCGGGCATCCCGGTTGCAGCGGGAGGAGCCCGGATACTGCCCCCGGCAGCTTTCCTTGCGGCAGGACGCCGCCTGCCGCTGCGGGCTGCCGCCCGACAGGGCCGGGGCACCCACGGCGCAGGCCACGGCGCCCAGTGTGGCGCAGACAGCCAGCACGACGGCCGTCCGCAGCCGTCGCGCCCGGGCAGCCACCGCGAGGGGAAGCCTCGGCGCAGGGGGCTGGGGCGCCGCGCTCAGCGGTCTGGTCTCGGCCCGGCAGGCGTTCTCCCACAGCGCGACCAGTGGCGCCATGTCCGTGCCCCCGAGTCGCCCCAGCGCCTCGACAGCGGTACGCGGCGGGAGCTTGACGCCGTTGAGATAACGATGCCATGAGGACTTGCTGTGGGCGGTCCGTGTGGCCAGCGCCGCCAGGCTCAGCCCGGTCTGCTGTTTGAGGTCGCGCAGCCGCTCCACCAGCAGCAGCCCGTCGGGGCCGAGCGAGTCGGGCAGGTGCTGCCAGCGAGCCGTCGCTTGCTCCTTCATGCCGTTCCCAGTCCTTCCGTCCGGCATCCGGATCACCCCGGATCGCGTGATGTGTGCCCTGCGGGCAGGGCGGCCACACGCACGGCCGAAGTCATCGGGCGATCGGCTTGTAGTACAGAGAGAAGGCGCGGTCCGAGGACGGACCCTGGGTGAAGCCAAGACACAGCCAGGGCCCACCCCGGCGCAGCACAGCCAGGCCCTCCGGCTCGCGCGGGTAGAGCCCCCTCGCAGTGTGGTCCAGCACCTGCTGCACCACGCGGCCGGTACGCACGTCGATACGGAACAAACGGACGTCGCCGGCCGAGCCCGCGAGGTTGTCGGCGCCATATCCGTGGCCGAGTAGCTGGTAGGCGTACGGACCGTACAGCGCCATGCCCTGGAAGGGGAGCCCCAGTTCGGCGCCGGGCTGAGCGAAGCCGGTGACCGGCCGGAAGTCCCCGGCCGCGAACTGTTCGAGCCCGTACACGCCGTAGCGCGGTATGCCGCCCACCTTGTACCGCAGCAGCAGCCGGTTGTGCGCCGGGTCGAGGGCCACCTGGTTATTCGTGGAGCCGGGGAGCGGGCGATACGTGGCAATCCTGCGGCTGGCGGGGGTCAGCACCCGGCCCGCGGTGAAGGTGAAGCGGCAGATGCCGCGGCCGTAGCCGGAGGCCGGCTGTGCGTCCCACTCCGTCCATAGAGCGCCGACGCGGCGGGCTGTGTCCTCCACGCCGAGGGCGCCGCCGTGGCCGAAGCCCAGCAGGTACATATCGCCGGTGAGCGCGCCGCCCATGGTGAGCCGGTTCAGGCACATGTCGCCGCGGGCGGCGCGCTCGGCACGGGTGTACGCGCGCGGCTCGCCCGGCAGCCGGACGCCGCCCTCCATGACCTGGAGCGCGTACATGTGGCCGTGCCGCTCGTCGAAGGCGAAGGACTGCAGCACCGTGGAGTGGTGCAGCCGTGCACCCTGGATCCACGGCTTGCCTGCCGACGCCAGGCCGGCCGGCTGAGCCTTCGGCTGGGCTTCTGCCCTGCCGGCGGGGAATGTGGCGGCCAGTGCGACCGCGGCTCCGAAGCCGAGGACGGCTCTGCGGCCCGGACTGGGTGGACGCGAAAGGGACATGGAGGTCTCCTCACTTGCTCGACAGCTTCGTGGAACGGGCCCGCCCGTCCCGTGAGCGGGACGGGCGGACACGGCGGCTCAGCACCAGGGGACGGCGCTCACGTTGCGGACGTAGCGGGCGGAGACGTAGCCCTTGTTGTGGGAGAGCTTGTACCAGCGGTGGTTGCCGCGGACGCTGCTCCCGTACTTCTTGCAGGGGATGTGGACCGTCTTCTTGCAGGAGATGTGGACCGTGCTACCGGGACGCAGCGAGCCGATGACCCGGTAGCCCGTGCCCGGGCCGGAGCGGATCCTGAGCGGCATGTGGCGGGTTACCACGCGGCCCTGGACGTAGCCGGCGCAGGGCCGGCTCGTGGAGTGGCTGGGCTCCCACAGCTGCGGCGGAGCCGTGCGTCGGTGGGGCATCTGCTGGTGAGGCGCCGCGTGCCGCTGCTGCGCGGCGGCAGCGGTGTCGGCGGAAACGACTGCAGCGGGCAACACCGCGATCGCCGCAATCGCGGCCACGAGGCTGCGCTGGATCGTGCGATTCATGGGCTCTCCTATGAGGGTGTCTTCAGGATCGGCTGAGCGAGACCCTGTGTCGCTCAGCGTTTCCTGGCCCTCGGACAAAGATTCCGTCCCACGCGTTTCTGGGAGAAACTGGGACGTCCCACCCGATGGGGCCAGCGCGATTCCCGGCAGGCTGCGGATAAGGGCCCCGTCAGGGTGGGCGGTGACCAGCTGTTCGATCTCGTCTTCCAGCGCCTTGAAGCGGGCCTTGCCGGCTACCAGCTCGTCGGCGAGTGCGCGGATGAGTTCGGCGGTGCGCCGCTCGCCGGGAAGCGCGACGTGATGGGCCCGCGCTGAGTTCACGGCGGCGTCCGCCAGTACCTGCGCCACGGTCTGCTCGCTGACGCCGTGCCAGCCCAGGTGGCCGGCGATGCGGGTGGTTCCGGCGCGCCGGATCTGGCTCGCGGTGACGTAGCGGCCCAGCAGGATGAGTCCGGACTTCGTCGTGGGGTCCACGAGGCGTTCCAAGCCGGGGTGGCTGCCCGTGAGCAGATCCCGCAGGCGCGCGGTCCGCGCTGTGGCGGTGGTTGACGAGTAGAGCCGCAGTTCCACGGTGGCTTCCTCGGGCAGGTTCACCACACGCAGGTCATCGCGGAGCGCATATTCTCCGGACATGGTTGATCTTTACTCCGTCGACGTGGGAGGAGTCCGACTGGCCGACGCGCTGCCGGCCAGGCTGGACGGCACGGTCCCGCGTCCGTGAGGCGAAACGGGCGGATCAGTGGGTGCGACGCCTCGCGACGAGCCGATAGATGGCCAGGAGGATGACGGACCCGACGACGGCGGCGATCCAGGTGGAGAGGTGGAAAAAGCCGTTGATCGAGTGCACGCCGAAGATGACCTTTCCGAGCCAGCCGCCCAGAAGACCCCCGGCGATGCCGATCAGCATCGTGATCAGGCAGCCGCCGGGATCCTTGCCAGGCATCAACGCCTTGGCGATCGCACCGGCCAGCAATCCGATCACGGCCCACGCAATAATGCCCATGGCGCACGCACCTTTCATTAAAACGCTGTTGTTGGCGAAATGCCACCATCCCTCGTGCCCCGCCCCGATTTCTGTAAACTCGCAGGCCGCCCTCGTGGGACAGCACCATCAGCGGGCTGTTGGCCCCTTCGGTGCGCGGTGCGACGCTGCCGACGCGTCACCGGCCCCTGGACGAGGACCCCGCTCGGACGACGCCCTGTGCACAGCGACCGTCACACCGCGACGAGTAGGGTCCGCAGCCGGCCTTGGCGGCTGGGGGGCGCTGCCGGCACATGGCTGTTGCTCGCTGCGGCGATGCCGGGGCCGACGCCAACGCTGAGCGGGAGTTCTCCGTTACCGGGTACGTAACACTCCGGCCGAACAGCCCAGCCAAAGCGCGTTCTGCCGAACAAGTGGCTTGTGTCGCAAGGTCGTTCGGACGCTTGCCGGAGGCGCGAAGGGGCCCCGGGTAGGGGCGGCGGACGGTAGCCAGGCACGATGGAGATGGTTCGTGAAGCTGCTCCCGCTGTTCCTGCGCTTGCTCACCCGCAACTCTTGCGCGATCAACGCGGTCTTCTCACCCGCCGCGAACCACGCGTCGGCCTCCAGCCGCACGTGTTCACGAAACGCTCGCCAGCAGTCAGGCCCTTACCCTCCGCATACCGCATCCCACCGGCATATCGCCTCGTAGCAGGGGCCCGGACTTCCTTGACCGCGCAGTTCACTCGATTGGAGCGTTTGAGTCGCCACCTTGAATGATGTGGGCTTCTTATTGAGCTGCACCGCAACGGAGTTCGAGCTGGAAGGTGGCGGATGTACAACATGTGCGCCGAACGCGTAGCGACGGAGCATGGCAGCGGACTCTCGTGGCATGGTGTCGACCGCGAGGGCACCGTTCTGGGCGCTCGGACCTCCGGCGACAAGCCGGCGTCGACACCAGACGGCGTGTGCGACCGCGATGACAACTGTCGCAGCTGCGTGAACCTCGTTGCCCAGGCAGTTCGCCCTTCTCCCGTCATGGCGGATACGTCCACTCTGGTCGGCGATGCCACGCAGCAGAACGCGGACCTCGTTGCGCCGAACCCAGGAGGTCACCCTCGTGGTCACTGATACGTCCCAAGAGCTGAACCGGTCCCGGCCGCCGCTCATCGCACGCTGGCGCGAATCGGCAAGCGAGCACCTCACCCCCACGAAAAGATCACTGATCGTGACGTGGATCGCCTTCGGTGTCACGTGGGGAACCGTGCGGACCATTACCCACGGTATTCGCGGCGGCTGGCTGCCCTGGGGGAACGTCTCCGCCGGCGGCCGGCACCTGCACCACTACAACTTCGGCATCGGCATCCTTGCCGGCATTGGCATCATCGCCGTACGCGGCGACGAGCGAGCCGTCGGCCACCCGGCCGTCGCCGCTGCCTACGGCGCAGGAACTGCCCTCATCGCTGACGAATTCGCCCTGCTCCTCGATCTGCAAGACGTCTACTGGGCCAAGCAAGGACGCCTCAGCGTGGATGTCTCCCTCGGCATCCTTTCCGTACTCGGCGCGTACCTGACCGCCAGACCGTTCTGGCACGAGTGCGCTCGGGCGACCCACCACCATGTCGTCGCCGCCGCAAAGCAACACCTGACACCCGCCAGGTAAGTCGCGCATCCTGATCGTGGCCTTGTGCCTCGAAGACCAGCCTGGGATCCGTGCTGTGACGGGCCCGTCGGCTTCTGACTTACCGGATGCCCTTCGACAGGACCGCTGCCTGGAGCTTGGAGCGCTCCCAACAAGCTGTCCGGCGTGCTCATTTATCTCGACCTGAGTCAGCCGTGCTGGTGCTGGACGAGGGCGGTGTCCTGCTCATGTACCAACCCTCGACGCGGGGTCCGACGAGGTCGGACGGCCAGCCTGCGGTCTCGACGGCCGCATCGTAGACGGCGTCACCGAACGCCACAATAGCCTGGTGCGGGTCCGCTGCCTCTCTGAGCTTGGCCCACGGTAGCCGAACCAGACCAGCGTCGGGATGCCAGGCGGCCCCCTCAACACCCCAGGACCGGCCCCCGAGACCGTCCGGCTGGGGCCAGATGTACGCGTACATGCCGGCGTTCGGCGCCTTGGCATCCCCGAAGGAGAATCCCACCGACACGTACGCGTCGAGCTGGGCGTTCTGCATGAACGGCGGCTGGTGGGGCGGCGGCACGGTGGGATGTGCTCGGAATCGCGTGGCGGACAGGTCGAAACCGCCCCACATCACACCGACCCGGGGGCGGTGTCCCAGGAAAGGGGCCTGCCACGCCTCGAGCCCGTCAGCGGCGAGGTTCAACGCTGTCCAGATCAGCCGGGCCGCGTGGCCGTCCCAGGTGCGTTCGACGTGATCGTCCTCGAAACGCGGCGGGGCATCCGGAATCTCGCAGATCAACGAGCTGCGCGGTCGGTGTATCCCGAGCTCGTCTGCCGCATCGCAGAAGGACGCATAGAACGTGGCGACTGATCCCTTGGACAATGGCACCGTTCGCGAGCCATTGTCGGACTCGATGACCACGCCACCGTCGAGCAAGCTGTAGTGCACAGCGAAGGTCACGCCTCGCTGCCGAAAGGTTGGGGTTCTGAGCCCCCGGGGGGTGACATCAAGAACGATGTTTCCCCAGCCGACTTCGAAGGGCTCGTCGAGGGTGTATTTGCCTGCGACCTGTACCACCCGGTTCACGTAGTCAACCATGGGCGCCAGGTCCTCATGGACCAGCGTCGGCCACGCATTGAGACGTTCGCTCACGAAGAGCCTCCCAGCGTGTCGATGGGATCAGCGGGAAGGGACGTCGGATGCCGCGCCCGCTCCTTTCCCCAATTCTCACACGCAGATCAGAGTCCTGCCCGACCGATCGGGCTGACATCTGCGTGAAGCCACAGGCGTCGAAGCAATATGAACGCAGATGTTCCTCGAAGTCGACGTGAAGCCACTGGCACTTTGCGGTACGGGCTTCCTTAGCCGCAGTTGCGACAAATGCGGCGCCACCTCTTCTCGACCGGCGATGCCGAGCGCCCGCACCTACCGCGGCGAGGGCAGGACTGACGCCAAGGACGCCTTCGTCATCGCCGATCAGGCCCGCATGCGCCGCGACCTGGGCCTGCTGCGGCCCGTCGATGAGATAGCCGTCGACCTGCGCATCCTCACCACCCACCGTACCGACCCGGCCAGCGACCGCACCCGCCAGATCAACCGGCTCCGCGCCCAACTGCTGGAGATCTTCACCGCCCTGGAGCGCGCGCTGGACCTGACCAACAAGGGCCCCGCCATTCTCCTGACGCTCTGATGACCCAGGCCGATGCCGACGAGGACCTGAACTGGGCGGTCTCGGTAGCGGGCGACTACCGGCGGGTCGATTGCGAAGACCGGTCGGCCGGTGGCCCGCAGGCAGGCGATGAGGAGCCCGCGTGATGTCTCGATCGTCACGGGGACCGGGGCGTCCTCGCTATCGCCACGTTCAGTCAGCAGGGCGCAAGCCGGGCAAACCCCACCGCGTCGTTGCTGATCCGCACTTTGGCGAGGCTCTTTCCCCCGGCATCAACCAGGGCTGTGTCGTGGTGGTCTTCGGCCGGGTTCACCCGATAGAACACTGGCGTTGGCCGCGCGTGCCGTTGGCCACGCGTGCGTAGGACAGGACCGCCGTCTCGCACGAGATGGTGGTCCTGTCCAGTCGTACGCGGGCCCCGGTCCGGCAGGGTGTCACGGCTTGCGGGCGAGGCCGCCGTGCTCGCCGATGGGTTCCGGAGTGGGGGAATTCGGGTCCGGGCGCCAGAAGGGGACCGAGACGACCCCGGGGTCCAAAAGTTCCAGGCCGTCGAAGAACGCCGCGATTTCATCGACCGGGCGCAGGAAGTACGGTACGGCGCCGGTCTCGTTGTACGCGTCCTGGGCCTGTTCGTAGTCGGCGTCGGTGCCCCGTGAACCGTCGTTGATGAAGAGGTAGCTGCCGGACGGCAGTCCGTCCATCAGGCGGGTGACGGTGTCGCGCGCCTGGTCGTAGTCAGCGACGTGGCCCAGGATGTTGCTGAGAATCAGGGCGGTGGGGCGGGTGAGGTCCAGCGTCTCGGCGGCGGCCGCCAGGATGCGATCAGGGTCGGACAGGTTGGCGTCGACGTAGGCGGTCGCTCCCTCGGGGGTGGAGGTGAGCAGGGCACGGGCGTGCGCGAGGACCAACGGGTCGTGGTCGACGTAGACGATCCTGGTCTCGGGGGCGAGCCGCTGGGCGACCTCATGGGTGTTGTTCACGGTCGGCAGGCCGGTCCCGACGTCCAGGAACTGCCGGATGCCCGCCTCGGTGACCAGGTACGTGAGGGTGCGGCGCAGGAACGCACGGCTGCTGCGGGCGATGGTGACGATCCCGGGGAAGACGGCGCTGTATGCGTCGCCGGCTTCCTCGTCAACGGGGTAGTTGTCCTTCCCACCCAGCCAGTAGTTCCAGATCCGGGCCGAGTGCGGCACCGAGGTATCGATCTTCTGATGCGCCGCCGGACCGTGCGACATGGCGTGGTCGGTCATGGGTACCGTCCGTCTTTCAGCCGAGGCGTGAACTGTCAAGGCACAACCTACGTCCCAACAACCTGGAGGTGTACATCAGTTCACGTTTTCTGTGGGCTTGATCAGCGCTGATTCCCCGAACAGGTTTCCACCCGGTCGGTACGAGATCCCACACCGGCAGCCTCGCGGCCGGCCCGATCCATGTGGGCTGGGCCCCGCCCGGTCCGCCGTCGCGGACGGCGCCACAGCCACCGTGATCCTCACCCCCGAGTCCGCAATCCGGCCGTCTGACGCGTGGGTTCCTCGCCGTCGGACGCGCAGTTATAGGGCAGGCCGGACGGCGGCGCCTGGTCGTGGTGCCGCTCGCCCATTCAAACGGGGAACGGCCCATGCCTGGTCCTCGCGGAGATTTGGGTTGGCGCCGTGGGCGAGCAATGCACGCACCGTTTCGGTGTGGCCCCAGCATGCTGCCGCGCACAGGGGTGTGCCTTCCGTGCCGCGTCCGCTTTCGGTGTTGGGCGAGGCCCCGGCTGCCAGCAGACAGAGGACGTTGTCGGTGGCTCCCCTGACTGATGCCGCGTACAGAGGAGTGGTGCCGTCGGTGTTGCTTGTCTCTGGGTGGGCCCCGGCCCGCAGTAGTGCATTGATGTGGGCGCTGTCGCCGAATGTCGCCGCCTGCACGCTGGTTTCTCAGGCCCCATCCAGGGCCGGAGGGTGCCCGCTGGCATCAACCGCAGGGCGAACGGAAGTTCACCGGGAGGAGGAAGCATGCGGCAGAAGCCGCACGCTTCCTGATGCAACATGACTCAAACCAGTTCGGGTTGCGGTTCCGGTTGCCGCGCTGATGCGGCCTTCGGTTCCCACCGTTGGGTGGTCCGTACGTAGCCGAGGACCACTGAGGCAGTCGCCAGAATGAGAAGTGGTCCAAACACCCACGGATATCTGGCCATCTCCATCGGAAGGTAGCGATATGACACCAAGAGTGCAGCGAAGACCGTTGCACCGTAGGTGACCAGCTGGATTCCTGACCGGTCCCAGCCACGTTCGAGCGAGCGCAGCGCAGCCTCGATCGTGACCGTGAACACCACGCCGGCAGCGATGTCCGCGCCGTAGTGGTAGCCGAATCCCAGTGTTGCGCCGAGCGTGGCAATCAGCCAGAAGGCGCCGGCGAATTGTAGAACCCGCGGACCCTTGCGGGAATGAATGAAGATCGCGGTGGCCCACGCCGTGTGCAGGCTCGGCATGCAGTTGCGTGGGGTGATCTCGTCGAATGGCATGTGGCGCGGGGTATTGATTGGCGGCGGGGTGTCCGGCCACAGGTTGGCCACCGCCCAGTGTCCGCCGTCGGCGCCGTAGGCGAAGATCGGTCCGACCACCGGGAAGATCATGTAGATGCCGGGCCCGAGGAGGCCGATGACCAGGAAGGTGCGCACCAGATGATGGCCCGGGAAGCGTCGTTCGACCGCCACGTTACGCAGCTGGTACAGCGCGAAGAGGACTGCGGCCACCGCAAGCTGCGTATAGACGTAGTCGAGAAAATGGGCGCCGATCGGGCCGGTGGCCTTGACGATCCGACCTACCAGCCACGACGGGTTGCCCAGCGCCTGATCAGCGGTTGCCACGTATTGGTCGAGCACCGCAGGGCGGGTCTTCGATGTGATGAGTAGCCAGGTATCGCCAGTCTTACGGCCGGCCACCAGCAGCAGGCCCAGCCCGACGCCCTTCAGTAGCAGGACACGTTCCTGGCCTGTGCGGCGCGTGAGGGCGATGACCGCATAGCCCACAATCACCCACAACGCGCCGTTGCCGAAGGGGTGGCCTTCGGTCACCTTGGCGTCGGCCGCCCACCGCACCAGCGCGAAGGTGACGTCGATGCCGATCGCGACACCGGCCGCGATGAACCGTTGCCGCCAGGTAAGCACCACCATCATCAACGCCATACTGGCGTACAACAGGAAACCCGATTTGGGAGCGAATACCACCTCTTGCGCCTGGGTGGTGATCGGCCCCGGCACGCCGTAGTGACGCGCGGCGATCTCCAGCGCGATCAGGAATCCGAAGGTCACCGCCGCCGCCGTGACCCACAGAGCCGCCCGTGGCTGACGCCACGCGGCGAACGTTCTCGAGTTTATTCGCGAAAACACCCGCGATGCTATCGATATCAATTGTTTGCCCGATTTGTTAGATGTTGGTTAAGTAGGTGACTCTTCGTACCGGATGGTGCTGCTTTCCGGTGAAGGGCGGGCGATGAGGGCGATCGCCATGAATTCGATCATGTTATCGGAGTGGTGCTGATGGGGTGGCTGGTCACGGCTGGTGCGTAGGTCAGTCGATCCTGGCTCGACGGTCCAGCGTCTCGGGAACGACCATGAAACTCTCGACGCACGGTGGGCATCGAGGGTGACGACACGGGTTACCCAGCGGCTCCAAAGCATCGTGGTTGCCCTGGCCGGGCGTGTTTTCCCGTCGCGTAGGCGCTCTTTTCGCTACGTCCTGTCCGGCGGGAAAGTGCGTGACTGTCGCGCTTTCGGGACTGCCGGGGCGGGGGGCGAAAGAAGCACCAAGGGGGAAGGAGGGAGAGCAAGAATCGGATTTCGTGGGGAAGTTGTTGCCGCGACAGCGCCAGTCGCGGCAACCTTCGGCGTGTTCGGTGTGGTTCCGGTCGGTGCCGCGTCGGACGGGAACCTTGAGGGGCGCGGATGTCCACCTCGGTCATAAGACCAAGTTCCTGGTCCATTACGTCGACAGCAGTGGCCGACAGCAGTGGCCGACAGCAGTGGCCGACAGCAGTGGCCGACAGTAGTGGTCGACAGCAGTGGAGCACTTCGGATCTGCGAATCACCATCCCGAAGAGACGCTCACGCACGGGCACTGGACCAGTGCGTCCGCATCCGACTCGCTCGCGCGGCGCACGGCGAACTCCCCGAGCTTCTCCGCATCCACGAGACCATGCTGTCGACCCACCTCGCCTACACGCCCGTCCGGTCTGCTGTCGCGGCGCTCTGAACCGTCGTGCTGCCGCCCCCTGTTGCCCCCTGTTGCCCGTGCCGCACTGTCCGGTCCGCCATGGAGCTCGTCAGTGCCGAACGCCCGCCGAGCAAATTTCCGCTGATCGGTAGTGAGGGGCGGATCACGGGGGGGTACCGTAGCCGAACCTGAGTCCGACCAGGCCGTTTCGGCCGCACGAGGTGACGAACGATGAACAATTACGCGCTGTCCGTACCGCATCCGACGAGCGCGCACCCCGCCCGCGTCTACAACGTCTGGCTGGGCGGCAAGGATCACTACCCGGTGGATCAGGAGGCAGCGAAACTCGCTGCCCGGGCGAACCCGACGATCGTGCCGTCGGTCCGGGCCAACCGGGCCTTCCTCGGCCGCGCCGTACGTCACCTCGCGGCGGCCGGGGTGCGTCAGTTCCTCGACATCGGTACGGGCATTCCCGCCGCAGAGAACACCCACGAGGTGGCTCAGCGGGCCGCTCCCGAATCGCGTGTCGTCTACGTCGACAACGATCCGATCGTCCTCTCCCACGCGCGGGCACTGCTGGTCAGCGGCCCCGAGGGGCAGACCGACTACGTGCAGGCCGATGCGCGGGACGTGGACACGATTCTCGACGCGGCCTCCCGCACCCTGGATCTGGACCAGCCGGTCGGTCTCATGCTGGTGGCGATTCTGCAGTACATCAAGGACGCCGAGGACCCGTGGGACATCACCCGTCGGCTGCTGGACCGGCTTGCCCCCGGCAGTCACCTCGTCCTGTCCCATCCGGCCGTCGACGTCACCGCCCCGGAGGTCGCCGAATCCATGCGGATCTACAACGAGCGCGCCGCCAGCCACGCCTCCGCCACCCCCCGCACCCACGAAGAGGTGCAACGATTCTGCGATGGCCTGGAGATCCTGGAACCGGGCGTTGTCACCCTGACCCGCTGGCGTCCCGCACCGTCCGATACCCCGGACGACACCCTGCCCATGTGGTGCGCCGTCGCCCGCAAGGCTTGACCGGTGACTTCCCCGCCCTGCGTCTCATCGGCAGCGACTGGGTCGATCAGCATCACGTTCTGAGCTCGCTTGTGGTCGGGCTCGGCCTCGATGCCACAGAGCTGACGTGACAGCCGTACGCGCCCTGTGAACGGATTGCGCCACGGCCCACGCGACAGCATGGCACTTGCGTGGGCGCCTGGCCCATGTCGCCCACTCGCCGCGGTGGCGGCGTTCGGGCTGACGGGACCTGGCCTGGGGACTCCCTCAGCAGGCCCGTGTGACCGATGTGGGCCACGGACGCGTCCTGGCCGAGGAAGTCCGCCCGCTGGTGACCGTAGGCCCGGCCCGCCCTCGACCGCGCTGAGCAGCTCGGCGGGACGCGGCCCTCCGTCGAGCTGCTGTGTGCGGCAGGGCCGCGGCTCGCGCCGTTGAGGGGGGCCCGTCGCCCTCCTCTGCCCGGGCCCGCCGAGGCGGGTGTGTGCATCATCGGAGCAGACCACACCGGACTATGGACCGCCTCCCCCCTCAAGAAGGCGCGACCCGAGTGGGACATCGTGGTCCTGGAACGGGAGCTCGCGGGTTCGAGGCGTCAGGGCGCAACGGCGGCCTGCCGGCGGCCAAGGCGCCCGGATCGCCTGATCGGTTCGCCAACGAGCACGGCTGGGCCGCCGTGTTGAGATTCCAGGAAACCATGACCGCGGAGGTCGACGGGATGCTCGGGGGTTCTGCGGCGGGAGAAGTTCGATGCGGACCCGGTCAAGAGCGGCCCCCTGAGTGAGGGTGGCGCACGCACCCGTCCAACTGGATCGGCTGCGGAACTCTGCGGCCACTTACCGAAGCTGGGGCATCGCGACGAAGTCCTGCTGTCAGCGGCCGAGTTGGTACGCAGGGTCGGCCTGGCGGGGCGTCGAAGACGTCGTAGACGACGACGCGAATCTGCTGCGAGTAAATGGCGGAGAAGGTCTCCACAATGGTTTCTGCCGTGGACATGGGGTCCTCGACTGGGGTTGGGCCGCCGTTCATGTCGGTGGAGATGGAGGAATTTCCGGATGTGGTGTCCCAATCACCGATGATCTTCTGGATTCGTGCGGCAGCCTTCTGCTGGTTTTCGGTGCCGTTCTTATTTACCCGCGACCGGAACTCTCGTGCCTGCTTGGAGGACTTGGCCTGATTGGTGCCCTCGGGGAGTTTCGTGGCTATGTTGGCGGGAGGAACGGGCCCGGCAGAGTCGTCATGGAGAATGCATCCGGCGAGCAATGCGGCCGTGACTGCAAGTAATCTTATGCGGGCTCGCATTCACCGCGAAAGGCCAATTGTCTGTACCGTGCCGCTCCGACTACCCTTGATCACAAGCCGCCGGCTCGCGACCTGAAGACCTTTCCGCCTTCTGCCCGGCGTCCACCGAGGAGTTCAGCGACTGACGCACAACGCAAGGACGAGAGCGATGACTACAAAACCGTCCCCTGAAGGTCCTGGTCCCGTACCCAGTCGGCCGGATCCGGTTCCGCATGACCCGCAGCCACCACCCGAACCGGGCCCCGGCAAACCTGAACCCCACCCGGGCCCGGAACAGCCCTCGGCGCCGGACCCCGGATCCCGCCCCGTCCCCGAGCCGCCCGACTGACAGTGAGGATGTGACGTGGTGACGCTGCGGGTGGGTCTGACTCGCCGACTGACTGACGTCTCGACTGTCCTGTTTGGGATTTGTCGGCCCGCCGGGCGTCACCACGCACGCGGCCGGACGGGCGTTTGTGACCTTATAGGAGCTTGGTCCAGAAGCCCCGTCACTGTCTTGTCCACCCGCCCGACCGGCGCGTGCCGCCCTCGGAACGGATACACAAGGACGGACATGACCAGCATGACGCACGACGGCCCGCAGATCACCGGCGGAGTCGACACCCACGGCCTGACGCACCACGCGGCCGTGATCGACCCGGTCGGCCGGCACCTGGCCGACCAGGAGTTCCCCGCCACGATCCGCGGCTACCGGGACCTGCTGGACTGGATGCGCTCGCACGGCACGCTCGTCGCGGTGGGTGTGGAGGGCACCGGCGCCTACGGAGCGGAGCTCGCCCGGGTGCTGACCGCCGCCGGGGTCAGCGTCGTCGACGTGGACCGGCCGGACCGCAAGACGCGCAGGATGAAGGGCAAGTCCGACCCGATCGACGCCTACGCCGCCGCCACGGCCGTGCTGTCTGGCCGTGCCACCGGCACGCCGAAGAGCCGGGACGGTGTGGTCGAGGCCGTGCGGGTTCTGCGGATCGCCCGCCGCAGCGCGGTCAAGGCCCGCACCCAGGCGATGAACCAGATCCGTGGTCTGCTTGTTTCGGCCCCGGCGATGCTGCGCGAACAGGTCGCGGGACTGGACAGGGCCGTGCTGATACGCACGCTCGCCCGGCTGCGGCCCGGGGACGACCTGTCCCGCCCGCTTGCGGCGACCCGGGCATCGCTGCGTCGGCTCGCCCGCCGTCACCAGGCCCTGGATGCTGAGATCGCCGAGCTGGACACCGAGATCGGCCCGCTGGTCAAGCAGGCCGCCCCGGCGTTGCTGGAGCTGTTCGGTGTCGGCCCCGAGACTGCCGGCCAGCTGCTGGCCTCGGCCGGGGACAACCCCGAACGGATGCGGTCCGAGGGCGCGTTCGCGCACCTGGCCGGGGTCGCCCCGATCCCGGCCTCCTCCGGCCGCACCCACCGCCATCGACTCAACCGTGGCGGCGACCGGGCCGCGAACAACGCCCTGCACACCATCGTCCTCACCCGCATGCGCTTCGACGAACGCACCCGCGCCTACGTCGAACGCCGCACCAAGCAAGGGCTGAACAAAAAGGACATCATGCGCTGCCTCAAGCGATTCGTCGCCCGCGAGGTCTACCGCGCCCTGACCCACACACCAACCGAACGAACCACTCAAACCGACCTGGCTCCAGCGGCTTGACAAACATAGGAGCATCCGGACGCCCTGTAGCCCTTCTTCCATCAGTTGCATGGGAGCGTGCCCCACTGATTGCAGCCTCATCAGGACGATCGGCGCACGATGGATACGGGTAGCCGAGTGGGCCGCGCACCGCCCGTTCCCGGGCAGCGGGCCGATCTCGGTGTCCAGCTCGGCGATCTCAGCATCCAGGGCCTGGTGACGGCGGGCGAGCCGACGCAGCGATGCCCGGGTCGCCGCAAGCGGGCGGGACAGGTCGTCCCCGGGCCGCAGCCGGGCGAGCGTGCGTATCAGCACGGCCCTGTCCAGTCCCGCGACCTGTTCGCGCAGCATCGCCGGGGCCGAAACAAGCAGACCACGGATCTGGTTCATCGCCTGGGTGCGGGCCTTGACCGCGCTGCGGCGGGCGATCCGCAGAACCCGCACGGCCTCGACCACACCGTCCCGGCTCTTCGGCGTGCCGGTGGCACGGCCAGACAGCACGGCCGTGGCGGCGGCGTAGGCGTCGATCGGGTCGGACTTGCCCTTCATCCTGCGCGTCTTGCGGTCCGGCCGGTCCACGTCGACGACGCTGACCCCGGCGGCGGTCAGCACCCGGGCGAGCTCCGCTCCGTAGGCGCCGGTGCCCTCCACACCCACCGCGACGAGCGTGCCGTGCGAGCGCATCCAGTCCAGCAGGTCCCGGTAGCCGCGGATCGTGGCGGGGAACTCCTGGTCGGCCAGGTGCCGGCCGACCGGGTCGATCACGGCCGCGTGGTGCGTCAGGCCGTGGGTGTCGACTCCGCCGGTGATCTGCGGGCCGTCGTGCGTCATGCTGGTCATGTCCGTCCTTGTGTATCCGTTCCGAGGGCGGCACGCGCCGGTCGGGCGGGTGGACAAGACAGTGACGGGGCTTCTGGACCAAGCTCCTATAAGGTCACAAACGCCCGTCCGGCCGCGTGCGTGGTGACGCCCGGCGGGCCGACAAATCCCAAACAGGACAGTCGAGACGTCAGTCAGTCGGCGAGTCAGACCCACCCGCAGCGTCACCACGTCACATCCTCACTGTCAGTCGAGGCGACCTGGCGGAGCCTGTGACGGGTATGAGGTGCGGTCTGGTGCCGGCGAACCCGCCGTACGCACCGTCCGTGAACGCCCGCCTGCCGCATCGCGGTTCGGCTGGCACCTGGGAGGCGGGCGACGACGGCCGGGCAGTGACCGACACTCTCTGTACCAAGGTCCCCGCGGTTCGTTCTTTTCGGGCCTGTCCCAGCGACATGAGGTTGACCGTCGCGAGTATGTGCTGAGATCCGGCGTCGAGGTAGCGCCCGTACGAGGTGTCGAGGTATAGGTCCGCCATCAGATCGGCGAACAACTGCACGTGGACCTGTTCCGCCCGTCCCGCACCGAATTCGTCGTACTCCACAGCGGCCATTCCTGCTGTGGCCCGGCCCGTCAGGAGCGGTAGAAGCAGGGCGGAGGACACCTCGCCTCGGGCTTGCGGCAGCTTCATGGTGCTTCCTCTCACCGCCGCCCCCTCCGGTTGCTCCGGGGGCACCGCACGACAGGAGTGCCGACGTTCGCGACAGATATCCGCACAGGCCCCTGGCGTCCTCCGGCCCCGACCGGAGGACGCCAGGGGTATGGTCGAGGTCCCGGCCGAACGCTACGTATACGCCATTATCAGCGAAAAGATCCAAGAAATCGGGATCGCTCGCAACGACGATTCCGTATCGAGCGGCGAAGGGGAGCACTCCTCCAGGGCTTCGGATCCGGAGGGCTCCGTTACGGCCGTGAAGTTCCCCCTTGATCTTGGACAGCGGTTGTTTACGCTGCGGGGGTAAATTCGTGCTGCAGCCTGGCTCGGGTTTCGAGTGGGGTGAGGTACCCGAACTCGGGGTGCTTGCGGAGCCTGGTGCGGTTGTACTCGACCTCGATGAAGCGGAAGACGTCGGCGCGGGCCGCCTCACGGCTCTCCCAGACGGCGGTGCCGATCTCCGCTTTCAGTAGACCGAAGAAGCTCTCGGCTGCGGCGTTATCGTAGCATATGCCGGTTCGTCCCATGCTCTGTCTCAGGTTCAACTCCCGCAGCTCGCGGCGGAATTCGCCACTCGTGTATTCGCTTCCGCGGTCGGTGTGCATGATGCAGCCGCCCTGAAGGTCGCCGCGGCCGGCGGCCATCCGCAGCGCGTCGGTGACCAGCTCGGCACGGTGGTGTTCGGCCATCGCGTACCCGATCACCTCGCGCGTCGCCAGGTCCATGACGGTCGCGAGATACCACCAGCCCTCGATCGTCGGCAGATAGGTGATGTCGCCGACGAGCTTCGTGCCGGACCGGGTAGCGGTGAAGTCGCGGCCAACCAGGTCCGGAGCCGGTGCGGCCTTGGTGTCCTGCTGCGTCAGGTGGCGGCGTCTGCGGCGGGTGACGCCGCGGATGTCGCGCTCGCGCATGATCCGCTCGACCTTCTTCCGGTTGATCGCATGGCCCTTGCGCCGCAGCGCGGCGTGCACGCGCGGGGCACCGTAGGCACCCCGTGAGGAGGCGTGGATCTCGCGGATCTCCTCGGTCAACTCATCCTCGGCACACTGCCGTTCGGCCGCTGCCGGCCGGGCCGCCAGCCAGGAGTAGTAGGTGGAGCGGTTGATCCCCGTGACGCGGCACAGCAAAGCCACGCTGTAGCCGTCGGGGTTGGCCTCGGCGGCCTTCTCCGCGTCGATGAAACGGCACAGAGTGCCTACTTCATCGTCTCCTTCGCGAAGAAGGCCGCTGCTTTTTTCAAGATCTCGATCGTCTGCTGCTGTTCCCGGTTCTCCCTGCGCAGCCGCTGGAGCTCTTCCTTCTCCGCCGTGGTCAGCGCGCCGGGCGCCCCCTCGCCGCGGTCGGCCTTCGCCTGCTTCACCCAGCCGCGAAGCCCCTCCGGACTCACACCGAGTTCCCGGGCGACCTCGGTGACATTCCGCCCTGACGACCGGACCAGTGCCACCGCGTCCCGCTTGAACTCCGACGTGTACCGCTTGCTCATGTTGCTCTTGCCACTCAACCTGGACTGCTTCCTCCGGGACCGATCCGTCCCAGTATCAGGCTGTCCAGTTCAGAGGGGGAACTTCACCGTGACCCATATGGCGGGCTGCGCGGACACCAAACCTCCGTGACTCAACGGCACGTGCCGGGCGCCGCCCGGGCAGTCGGTCACGCAGCCGGTCAGGATCTTTTGCACCGTGTCCCAAGGGGCCTGGTGCCCCGCTCGGGATGCGTAGACCTGGACACCGATCACTCTGGAGATGGCAGAGCTATGCCGGTGAGTGGCGGCCTCCTCAGCAGGTACCGATCGGCTGTATACCCATGAAAAGGTGACTTGCCCATGAATAGCGGAAACAGGATTTTGCTTGCCGCCGCGTTGGCCGGCGGCTATGTGCTGGGCCGCACGAAGAAAGGCCGGTTCGCTCTCACGGCGGCGTCGTATATCGCTGGACGCCAGTTCGGACTCGAACCGCGACAGCTCGTGACCCAAGGGATGCGCAAGCTCGGGGAGATCCCCCAGGTTGCGGAACTGGGTGAGCAACTGCGCGGAGAGGTCATGGATGCCGGCCGGGATGCCGTCACCGCCGCTTTCAACCGTCGACTGGCGACGCTCGCCGATTCGCTCCATGAACGAACACTCCAGCTCGAGAGCGGTGGGGAGGAACCGGAAGAGGAGGAAGAGGAGGGAGAGGAGGAAGAGGAGGAAGAAAGGGAAGAGGAGGAGCGCGAGGACGAGTACGCACGAGACGGGGGAGAGAGGCCGGAAGAGGAGTACGAGGAGGAGCCCGAAGAGGGGTACGAGGAAGGTGAGGAGGAAACCGAGGACGAAGAAGGCGAGGAAGGGGAGCCGGAGAGGGAAGAGCCCGAAGAGCGGCCCCGCCATCGCACTTCCCGAGCTGCTGAGGAGCCTGCGCCAAGGAGGCGTGAGTCGGCCAAGTCGACCGCCGGGCGACGTGAAGCGGAAAAGCGGGGAGCCCCCGCGAAGAGAGACGGGCAAAAACCGGCAGCCAAGAAGGCCACCAAGAAGGAGGCGGCTTCCAGTAGGGCCGGTGCGAAGAAATCAGAGCCCGCCAAGAAACCAGCAGCCAAGAAGTCGGAACCTGTCAAGAAAGCCATCGCGAAGAAGGCGGCAGCAAAGAGAACCGCAACGAATGAGGCTGCAGCAAAGAAGACGCCTGTGAAGAAGACGCCTGCAAAGAAGGCTGCCGCAGGGAAGAAGAAGACTGCTCCTGCTGACAAGAAGGCTGTCAAGAAAAGTACGAAGAAGGCATCATCGCGCGTCGAGCGCCGGAGGTAACAGGTCATGTCAAGAACGGAACAGGACAATGCGAACTCGGGAATCGATCGACTGCGTGAAGAACTCGGGGACTATCTGAGGGCTCGGGTGGGGGATCTGGCCGAAAAGGCTGGCGACAAGCTGATCGACGCGACGGACCAGCTCACCGGCGTCGCTGAGAACGGCGGATCACTCTCCAAGGTCGGAGCCAACCTCCTCGGAGGCGACTCCCCCCTCAAGGCCGTGCTCTCCGGGACAGCGGAGAACGTCAAGGACAAGCTCGTGGGGAAAGCCAAGGATATTTTCGGCGGGGGAAAGGGGCGCAAGGCAGGAGACAAGAAAGTCACCAACATCATCGAGGTCATCGATGTCGGTGTGCCATTGCGTACGGCCTACGACCACTGGACGCAGTACGAGAAGTAAAGTTCAGCAGCTTCACCAAGGGCGTACGGGATGTTTCTCGGACCGATGAGACGTCCAGCAACTGGAAGGCCAAGGTCGGTCCTTCGACCCGGGGTTGGAAAGCGACCGTTCAGGAGCAGGTACCGGACGAGCGCATTGTCTGGACGTCTGAGGGGGCCAAGGGGTCGACGCGTGGTGCAGTCAGCTTTCATGAACTGGCGCCCGGACTGACTCGCATTGTTCTGGTCGTCGAATACTACGCTTCGGGATTCTTTGAGAAGACCGGAAATCTGTGGCGTGCTCAGGGGCGGCGACTCCGGCTGGACCTCAAACACTTCCAGCGTCATGTCACGTTCACCGACGAAGAGCCCGAGGGCTGGCGAGGTGAAATTCGCGACGGTGAGGTCGTACAGACCCACGAAGAGGCTCTTGAAGAAGAAGCCGCGGACTACGACCGGGAGGATGCCGAGGACTACGACGAGGAGGACGAGGCAGAGGGCGACATCGACGAGGAGGACGAGGCAGAGGGCGACATCGACGAGGAGAACGAGGACGAGGACGACTGGGAGGAGAGCGATGAAGAGCAGGACGATGAAGAAGACGGGTGAGTTGAGGCCCTGTCAAGTTCCTTGATGCCGCTTCTTCATCGACGCGCTGTAGCTGATGCCGACGCGGTGATGTGTTACCGAGCGCGGGCGAGCCGCTACCGGCACCGAGTGGACCGGACGCGGGCCCGCCGTCGCCCCGAGTGCGGCGGGTCGCCGTCGTGGCTGTCAATGCCTCGGCATGTCCATCCTTCAGTGCTTGAAGACGTCCTTGCCCTTCTCAAATACCTGCTTCACCTTTCCCTTCGTCTTCTGGGCCCTTCCCTTTCCCTCCAGGCTTTCATTGCCCACGGCCTTCCCGGCCGTTTCCTTGGTTTTCCCCTCTGTTATTTTTCCGATGTTCTTGGTCTTCTTTCCGATGCCCATGTCGTGCTCCCTGGGATCATTCGGGTGGTGGCAGCAGAGTTCCGAGCGGTCCGAGATCCAAATTGAGATCTTCCATGGAAAGGTCGTACCGGGCGCAGAGCTCAATCATACGACTGTGCAGAATCATCAGAGTGGCTCCCAGGCGCTCCTCCTGTTCCTCGGTGAGATCTCCTGCGTCGACCCGCTGAAGGGCTTGGCGTTCCATGAGCTGTCGCAGCAGCTCGACGATGGTGAGGACGAGCTTGATCAGGTCCCGTTCCACCGTGTCCGGGTCCGTGGTGACTCGGTGGGCCGGCCTTCGCGCCTCCGTCCCGCCCCGGGGCGGGACGTCCTGTGGCACCGCGGGCAGCATGCGGAAGGCACGGGCGGCGGCGTCGGCGACCTCGTCGAGGCGGTTGCCTGGTGGACGGTCCTCACCTGTCATGGTCGTCTCCTACGGATGCTGAGACGGCATTCCACGGGGAGGGATTCTGCTCGCTGATGGAGACGATCAGCGCGCGCAACGATATGCGCACGAGGTCGATGTCGGCTATGGAAAGCACGATGTCACCGGTGAGGACCACGCCTCCGCTGAGCAACCGGTCCAGCAGGTCGATCAGTGCGATCTGCCGGTCCGGCAGGGGCTCCTCCGGCGTGGCCGCCGGCAGGCTGCCCGCCGCCCTCATGGCGCGGCCCTCTTCAGTGGTTCGGCCTCGGCGGGGGTGGCGAAGGAGTACGGGGCCCACGGCCCGGTGACTTCGACGCGTACCCCGGGAAGCCCTTCTGCGGCCCTCATCACGTCGGCGCGGAATCCTTCGGCATGGTGCAGCGGTACAAGGTAGGCGTCGTTGACGACGTTCTCTCCGGGCCTGCGGGCGAGTTCGCCTTGCTGCGGCCGGTGCTGGACGCGATCGACCGCAAGAGCGCGGGCGGCGGCCTCGACCCGCTCAGCTGCCCGTTCGGCGTTCCGGTAGGCGTCATCGCGGGCGTGTCGCTGTGCTCTGCGCCGGCTGAGGTAGGCCCGCCCCGGGCTCAGGCCCGTATCCGTGGGTCCGGCGGCCGGATTCTCGGTCGCCTCGGCCGCCTCGGCATAGATCTTGACGCCCCACTCCACCTGCGCTGCCAGGTCGGTCAGTCGACGGTCGAACGCCTCGTGGCGGGCGCTGAGCATGAGCCGTACCCGCTCGTCGTCCAGGTATACCGTCGCCAGACGAAGCGGCAGGACGGTGGTGCGGACGGCCAGCGCCTCAATCACACGGTGATGGGCGCGGGCGACCGACTCCAGCCAGTCCAAGTCCTCGAGATGGGCTCGCAGCGCGGCTTCCTGGAAGTCCCGCTCGGGTACCGGGCTCACGGCGATCACCACATCGTCGCCTTGTCCCGCACGCACCAGGTGCACCGGCGCATCCGCTACTCCAGGGAGTCCGGCGAGAGTTTCCTCCAGTGACCCGTCCGCGTCCCGTGCGACGGCGTACGCATAGATGATGGCCTCGGTCATGGCTTGTCCCGCTTCTCGCTGCGGGGGCTGGAACCTGCCCGTTCGGTGTGTGAGGTGCGGCGGCGAGCCGAAGGACGGCTCTCCTCGTCCTCGGTCGGTGGCAGCTCACGGTCCTCGCGCAGCGCCGCGATCTCGGCTTGAAGCCGCTTGTTCTCCTCGGCGAGTGACCGGTAGCCGTCGTTGGCGCGGGAGGAAAGCGCGGGGTCGTGCTCCCACCAGTCGATGCCCATTTCCTTCGCCTTGTCCACCGAGGCGACCAGAAGGCGCAGCTTGATGGTGAGCAGTTCGATGTCCAGGAGGTTGATCTGGATATCGCCCGCGATGACGATGCCTTTGTCCAGGACCCGCTCCAAGATGTCGGCGAGATTGGCCGAGGAGCCCTGGCCGTACGGAGCGGACCTGGACGGGAGGTCGCCCAGCCTCCTGGCGACGGGTTCAGTCACGACCGCTGCACCTCGATTCCCTGGTATCCCGGCTCTTCAACGGGAGCGCGTGGCAATGCTCCCGTTCCGTGGCTGCCGCGTTCAGGCACCGGTGCCCTGGACATGAGCCCTGATCTCGTCCAGCCGGTCCAGCAGTGCGTCCTCGCGCCGGTCGAATGTTTCCTCGTCGATGTCTCCCGCCAGGAGTTGTCGTTCGAGTTCGGCGAGTTCCCGTTCGACGGGTGCTGGGTCGTAGTACTCGTTCTCCGCGGCCTCGACGACGCGCTCCATGACCCAGGCCACGCCGCGCACCGGCGCCAGCGGAAGGGTCGCGAGTTGAGTCAGCAGTCCCATGAGCGCTCCCTAGATGAAGCTGTAGGCGGGCAGTGGACCGAGCAGCCGCAGGTCGAAGTCCTCGCCCAGTTCCTTGGCGAGACCTTGCTCCTCGCTGAGGAAGCTCTTCTCGTTGTCCCGGTCCACAAGGAAGGACACATTCAGGAAGTCGTTCCCGGTCGCCTGCGACGAGCGTTCCTCCCGCGCGAATCCGCGCAGTGCACCGAGGACTCCGGCGGCGAGTTGATCCTGCCGTGCCTGCACTTCCTGGGAGACCAGTTCCCCGAGGGCGAGCGGCAGTTCCGGGTTGCCGCTGCCATTTCTGATCGCCTCGTTGAGCTCGCGGGCCTCGTCGGACTCCTGAAGGATCTGGCGCAGCAGCGCGTTCTCGTCCTGGGCGGCCTTCAGGTGGTATTCGACGCAGCCCTCCAACGCCCGCAACCGTTCGCCGAACTCATCCGCCCGGTCCTCCAGAACCGCTCGTACGGCATCGTCGTCCGTGGTGGTGAAGCCGAACTGCAGCGGCAGAACCGTGCCGTCGGCCATCAGCCGCTCCTGGACAGCCTGGTGTGCGCCAAGATCCCGCCGTTTGGGCCGTAGCTCCTCGGGGGCGTCGCTGACGACCGCGGACAGCCTTTCGGTGTGCACCGTGCGGAGGGTCGTCGGCGGGTCCCCCACTCCGTCGAGGCCGTCCAAGCGCTGCGGATGGGTGGTCAGGACGATGGAGTAGACGTATACGGCCATGACTCACTCCTCGCGGCGCCGGGCGGCAGGCCGACGCCTCGGCCGCTCCCGCCTCTCCTCGGGCTCCTTGCGCCTCTTTCCGGACTGCTCGGTCTCCTCGTCGTCGTCGCCTCCCTTGAGGGCATCGGTCAGCACTTCGGCGGCCCCGCTCAGGGCTCCCTTGGCCTTCCCATGCGCTCCGCCCTCGGTCACCTCGCCGACCAGGTCGGTCAGTTGGGAAGGCGCCTTGCGGCCCTCCTCCAGGTCGAGGCGGTTACAGGCCTCCGCGAAGCGGAGATAGGTGTCCACGCTCGCCACGACGATGCGGGCATCGATCTTGAGGATTTCGATACCCACCAGCGATACACGCACAAAGACATCGATGACCAGGCCGCGGTCCAGAATCAGTTCGAGGATGTCGTAAAGGTTCCCGGACCCTCCTCCACCGCCCCTGGAAATGGCTCCTCCGCCTTGCGGCACCACAGTCATGGTGCCTCCTTTCAGCGGCTCACGCCCGGCTCCGGCTAACGGTGCCGCGGGGGTGTGATGCCGGGCCTCAGCCCCGGTCGATCTGCCCTCGGGTGTAGCGCCGGATGCGTTCGTACGCCACCAGTTCGCCCTCCTCGTCCAGCCTCACCCGGTAGCTGGCCATCACGCTGGTCGTGCCGGGGACACGTTCCAGTTCCAGGACTTCTACGTCCGCCTGCCAGCCGTCTTCCATCGGTTTCAGCGCCGAGACGGATTCGGGAGCTCGCCCGAGAAGCTCTTGGAGCTGCTCAGCCGCGTAACGCATGGCCCGCGGGGCCGAAACCCTGCTGGACGCACGCTTCGTTTCGCTCGTTCGGCTGCCGGCCCGTCCGGTGCTGGTGTTCCTGGTTGTCTTCTTGGCGGGTTTCTTGCTGGACGTACGCCGGACACGCTCTGTCTTGTCCTCTTCGCCTTCGGCCATGTTCCCTCTCCGGAATTTCGGAGACGACATGCTGCCCGCGCCATATTCACAAGACGCCATTACATGATATACGGCCTGGGTCGACCGCATCTCGGTCTGCCGGGCACGGCTCCGCCCAACGCTGGGTGCAGTCTTGCGATCACGTGCCGAAGGTCCTGCCGGCGTCATTGACGCGCACTGCTGCGCGAAAATCGCTGCGAGGGTGAGCGCGCTATACCCCGAGTGGGTATAACTGGCCATTTCCTGAACGGTTGCTCTCGCAGCGCGCAGGGATCACAGTGAAAAGAGAAGATTTACGCGAGATCGGAGCACATCGTGATCGTTCTCGGGATTATTTTGCTTGTCGTCGGGTTCGTGACCAGTATCTCCATACTGTGGACGATCGGGATCATTCTGGTGGTGCTCGGGGCTGTCCTGTGGATCTTGGGATCGCTGGGGCACGCAGTCGCTGGTCGAAGGCACTACTGGTAGAGCGGTTAGGGCCATCCTTCCGTCAGCCTCCAATGCGGTGTTGCACACCAGCGGGCTGGGCTCGGTTGGGGAGGCGGCAGAGAAAGATGAATCCGGGGAAGACAGGTACGAACAGCTCTGCCCGTTCTTCGTTTTCAGGTCGGCGATGGGGCGGGACACGTACGCCGAGGGCTGGAGCCGAGCGCAAGGGCGGTTCGTCGACCAACCGGACGAGGCGGTCCACGAGGCCGACCGGCTGGTGACCGCGCTCATGAGCGAGCGCGTCTACCCGACCACAACAGGTAAGCGACCTGTCGGTTGAACACGGCCGCACCCTGGACCACTACCGCGCCGCCCACGACGTCAATGTCCGCAGCAGTGGTCATCAGGCCACCACGGAAGAACCACGGGGCGCGATGGTCCACTACCGCGCCTTGTTCGACGAGCTTCTGCACGATGGTCACCAGCGGTGAGTAGTGGGTGCGAACAACACCCTGGCCGCACTGCGCAACCGCTGAGCCACCCGTTGAGGGAGGGATCCCAGAGCCGGGCTCCTCCCTCAACGCGTGTCAGGCGTGCGACCGAAAGGCGCGCTACTCGTGCGCAGCCGGCTCCCTTTCCGGCAGTGGCTGCGGATCCCGCCGTCTGGCCGGCCGGAATAGCATCAGCAGTGCGGCCAGCGCCGCCACACCGGCCAGGAACAGCACGATCAGCCGGTCGGACACCGCTGCACCGATATCGGACAGCCGTTCCTCCAGGACGAACTCGGTATCGATGCTCAGCACCGACGGCAGCGCGGACGTGCCGTCGAAGGCCAGGAACGCCACACCGAGAGCAATGAAGAACAGCCCGCCGACGAGAGCGGTGCTGTGCAGGGCCACCGGTCCCACCTGGAAAGTCCGGCCCCGCAACCATCGCTTGCGGCCCAGATCGAACCGGTCCCACAACAACGCAAGCACGAACATCGGAACCGCCATGCCCAGGGCGTAGACGGCGAGCAGCACCCCGCCGTGCAGGGGGTCGCCGTCCACCGCCGCCACGGTCAGGATGCCGCCCAGGATCGGCCCGGCACAGAATCCCGCCAGCCCGTACACCGCGCCCAGGACGAACACCGACAGCACCGACCCCGAACGGCGCCCGCCCGCGGCCTGCGCCATCCGACGGGACCCGAAGCCCACGCCGACGATCTGCGCCACGCCCAGGGCGATGACCGTCCACCCTCCGACCGTCACCAGGGTGTCCCGGTGGCCGTAGAAAAGGCGGCTGGCGAACGAGCCGGCCACGCCGAGCGGTACAAGCGTCGTGCACAGCCCGACGTAGAACAGGCCGGTACGCGCCACCAGCCGGGTGCGGCTGGTGAAGGAGTAGGCGAAGAAGGCCGGCAGCAGCAGTGCGCTGCACGGGCTGAGCAGGGCCAGCAGTCCCCCCAGGAATGCCATCGCCAGGCCGACCTCGCTCATCGCCCGGCCGCCTTCGCCGCAGTCTCGACGGCTTCCTTGAAGGTGGCCGTAGGCTGAGCCCCCAGGATCGGCTTGCCGTTGATCAGGAACGCCGGAGTGCTGGTCACGCCGAGGCTGTAGCCCTCCTCCTGGTCCTTCTGTACGGCACTGCGGGCCTTATCGGATGCCATGTCAGCCTGGAATTGTTCGATGTCGGAGATTCCGGCCTCGCGGGCGATGGCGATGAGGTTCTCGGCGTCGAACTCGCCGGTGTTGCGTTCGCGCGGCTTGCTGTAGGCGACATCGTGGAACTTCCAGAACTTCTTCTGCTGCCCGGCCGCCCAGCCGGCCAGCGCGGCCTGTTCGGACTCCTCACCGAAGACGGGGAAGTTGCGCCATTCGATGCGCAGAATTCCCTTGTCCACGTACGAGCGCAGCAGTTCGGGCCCGGTCTTGCGGGCGAACTGGCCGCAGAACGGGCACTGGAAGTCGGAGTACTCGATCATCACGACCGGGGCGTCCGCACGCCCGACCGCCAGAGCGTCGGAAGTATCGCGGCGGGCGAGGGCGAGCAGGCTCTCGTCGGCGGGTGCGGGGACGGCGGGCCCGGTGGCAACCGCGGGTTCGCGGGCCGTCTCGTTGCGGTTGTTCGCATCGTCGAGTGTGAGGGCGAAGGCCGCGGTCACCGCGGCGGCGGCGAGTACTGCGGCGGCCGCGATGGTCCGCCTGCGATTGCGGCGGGATGAAGAGGGGATGGATCCAGTCATGGGACACCTCAGACGTTGAGGAGGGGGTGGTGCAGAACAGGGCCGCAGGTCAGGCAGAAGCGGTGACCGGGCACACGGTCTGGGAGGACAGGCGGCGCAACGCGGCTTCCGCCAGCAGCCCCGCTGACAGGAAGGCCAGCAGCGGCTGCACGGGGGCCCAGTAGCTCAGGGCGCCGGAAGTTCCGAGGAGCACAAGGACGAGTTTGTTGCAGACCGGGCAGCCGACGGCGAAGAAGGACAGCACCCCGCCGATCGCCCCGAGACGGCCGCCGTCTTTGGCTTTCGGCTCCGGGGAGGGCGAGGGCTGACGCACGTAGGTGCTCAGGACGATGCCGGCCAGGACGGCCGTGACGGCGAGGGCCGGGTAGTTCCACCACTGCACGGGGACCGACCGGCCGAACAGCGGATTGGGCACCACGTCGGTGGGTGCGCCGACCAGGATCGCTGTGGCCAGGGCGCCCGCGCCTGCCACAGTCCACTGCCGGGACCGCCAACCACGCAGCGCTGCACCCGCCCGGCGCCATGAACGCGAGGAAGAAGAAGACATGCTGAAGAGCTCCGTTTCCGAGGATTCAGGGACGCGACCAACGGGCCGGTCTAAATCCGCAGAACGGAGTGAAGTGTCACTGGCGGGGGAGCCGGGCTACCCGACAACACCCCGGAGCGCTGTGACAGGGAAGGTGCGGGATCGGTGTGCAGTGGTGCGGGCGCAGGGCACGGAACAGATGGCGGGGGGTTCTCGGCCCGCTGCAGGCTGTGTTCAGCGATCGCCTTCTTGCCGCACGGCGCCGCTGTACCGTCTGACGGTTCAGCAAAGGCAGGGGCGTGTACACGCTCCGCGACGGACGACGGCAGGCCCGGGCCTCCACGTTCGGCGTGCCCGAAGACGCACAACAGCGCCACCACAGTCACGAGCAGAGCCAGCACACCACGAAACCGGGCGTGCACCCGCCCGTGTGCTGCTCGCTTCATTTCCGCTCCTGCGCCCTGTTCCTGGACACGTTCACCCTAGGTCACTCGCTCCGGTCCATGGTCGCCCAGGTCGGCGAAGAGAGTTCGCCTTGCCATCCCGGCACTGGTCACTGGGCTGTCTTTCGAACTGCAGGCCACCTCTTCGGCATCGGCCTGCTGCCCGGGAGCCCGCCTTCATACTCAGCGACGCCTTCACCTGATGAGGCGGGTGATCCGATGCGGCAACGCACTCAGGCCAGCGAAAGGAACAACTTCTCCAGACGGGCCCGCATCTGCTCCCGGTCACCGGATGCGGCCATGTCCGAATCTGTCAGGCAGTGCTGCAGACCGGTGGCGATGATCGCGAAGCCCGCCTTGTCCAGCGCCCGGGACGCCGCCGCGAGTTGCATAACCACCTGATCGGCGCGGGATGCAGCAACCGTCCGTGCTCCCTATGCTGGGGTGAGGGATCGGTAGACCGTGCTTCACTCCCATCGGCTGCGTAACGCCGATCCGTGCGGCCATCGCGGCGAGCACCGATACGCACAGCCGGCCCTGCCACTCGGTGTCACGCCGGGCGCCGGGCCACGCGCTCGGTGACGCACCTGCGCTGATGCCCACGACGCGTGGAGCCATTCATGACCACACCGAGAGACCTCCTGATCGTCGCCATGGACATGACGAACAGTCGTCCGGTGGGGCGAGGCGTTCTGTCGCTGGTGCTGGCGGGCGGTGAACTGATCGACCTCCTGGGCGCGGAAGCCATCAGGCTGGACGGCGATCAGATCGTGCCGGGCCACCCGCCTGCCATGGCGGATCGCCTTCTGGACGAGGCCGTGTCGTCGCTCGTGCGGGAAGAGCCGTACGAGTCGCTCGACGACTGGCTGTGGCGCAGGGGGCGCGGTCTGGCCACGGCCTACCTGGATGCCCTGGAGGCGGAAGGGCAACTCACTCGGCAACGGCACACGCGCTGGACGCCTTCCCGCTCCAGCCGGACGGTGTTGGTCGACACACCCGCTCGCCGCGAGGCGGCCGACCGATGGACGTCCGATGAACCCGTTCTCGCCGCCCTTGCCGCCGCCGTCGGAATCCGCGACAAGCCGACCGGTGACTCCCCGGCCGTGGCCGACGACGCGGTGGCGACGGTGCTCGCCGCCGTCGATGACGCGTTGAGGGACCTGGAGTTCCAACGGCAGCGGCGAGCCATCGACGACGCGGCCTTCGACAACATCTGGCGCGGCGGCTGACCGCGACGAGAGGGCTGAGGGCAGCGGGGCGGACACCGCTGGTACGGTGCCGAAGCCCGCAGGACCCCGGCCGGCACCGTCAGAGCGGCGGTCCGCCGCTCTCCGCTCCGGTCACGACGGGCAGCTCCGAGGGCAGCCCCCATTCGCTCCAGGACCCGTCGTACACGGCCAGTTCGCGGTACCCCGCCAGCTCGGCCCCCAGCGTCAGAACGCAGGCGGTGACGCCCGATCCGCAGCTGAAGAACAGCCGCTCCCGTTCCCCCGCGAGGGCGCCGAACACGGCGCGCAGCTCGTCCGCCGGAAGCATCCGGCCGTCGCGCTGGAGCTCCCCGAAGGGCAGATTGACCGCCCCCGGCATATGGCCGGCGCGCAGCCCCGGACGCGGCTCGGCGACAGCGCCGGCGAACCGCTCCGCGGAGCGGGCGTCGAAGACGGCCGCCGCGGGGTCGGCCAGGGCCCCGACCACCTCGTCGCTGCCGACGACCAGCCCCGGGCGCGGCCGAGCGATGAAGTCGCCAGGTGCCACGGCGGTCCCGGGCACGTTGTCCTCCAGCGGCTGCCCGGCCTCGGTCCAGGCGGGCAGGCCACCGTCGAGCACCGCTGCCCGGTCGAAGCCCATCGCGCGCAGCATCCACCAGGCACGCGCGCTGGAGTAGACGCCCACGCGGTCGTGGACGACGACGGTGTCGCGGTCGTGGACGCCGAGGGCGCGCAGCTCGTCGGTGAACCGGTCGGCGTCGGGCATCGTATGGGGCAGTGGCCCCGTGTGGTCGGAGAGCGACCCGTCGATATCGAAGGGCCGCGCTCCCGGGATCCGCTGCCCGGAGGCGCGGTGTGTGCCCACGGAGGCATCGAGGACCACCAGCCCCGGCGTGCCGAGCCGCGCCGCCAGCCAACCGACCCCGACCAAAGGGCCCGGGAGCGTTACGGGAAGGTCTTCCCGGGTTGCGTACGCCGGTACGTCGTCGCCCACGTCTGCTCCAGGTCAAGGTCCGGAAATGAGGGCCACCCGGCTCGAACCGTGCGGCGATCACAAGATCGCAGCGGCCCTCGGCCGGTGTCAACAGCGGTTCGCCGCCGCCGGGACGTCCGGCCCGACCGTGCCTGTGGCAGACGGTGTTCACCGACGGGCGCGACATCCATGGCGTCAGCGTGGTGCGGACGCGTACACCTCGCTCGCGTTGTCCGTGGGTTTCGGCTTGCTCCGGCCGCACGGGCCCGCCGCGAACGCGTGGAGCAGATTCTCCGTGGAACGGGTGACGAAAGCCCCCGTACGGGCGTCCATGCCGTGGTTGCGTCCGTTCTCGCGGGTGCCGGCCATCAGGGCCTCGACCCACCGCATCGTCCCGGAGGCGAAGACGCCCGCCCCGCTGGGCACGGTGTAGTAGGCGGAGTCGGCATGACTGGGTCTGCCCGCGCACACGAGAGGGGAGTGGGCGATGATTTCGAGCGGCGCCGGGGTGGGCATGCCCGGAGTGACCCGGTCGTACTCCACTCCGACCAGGTGGTCGAAGGAGTCGCCCCGCTTCACGCCCGTCCCCTCGAAGAGCCAGTGGTCGCTCCGGTCGACGACATACGGGGCGTCCACGGGATAGCCCTCGTAGAGGACCCCGGTCAGGGAGGACTCGGGGGAGGCGCCGGGCGGTTGGCGGAAGTCGTTGGTCGGCATGTCCGGGTGTTCGGCGAGGTAGGGGTCCTTCCGGTAATCCGTCTTGTAACAGACGACGGTGCGGTCGGCGCCGGTGGCGTCCGGTTCCAGCCTGATCCTGCGGTAGCAGGCGTTGGCGCCGAGGAAGGCCACGTTGGTGCCCGCGTCGCGCGCCCGGGTGACGTGGGCCCGTTGCTGCGGTGTCCAGTACTCGTCGTGTCCCAGGGAGAGAGCTCCGGCGGCGTTGTGGAGAATGCCGGGGTCCCGATGGATGTCCATGCCCGTGGTGTAGGCGAGCGGGATGCCCAGCCGCTCCGCCAGGACCACCGCCGCCCGTTCGTAGACCGAGAACTTCTCGGCGCCGTCGTGGTCATAAGGGCGGTCGAAGCTGACGGCGAGCGACCGCGTGCTGTACGCGCCGTTCTCGCCCTGGTAAAGGCTGTAGCCGCCCCACGCGTTGTACGCCTGCCACGTCGCTACGGCGTGCATCAGCACGATCCTGCCTGCCGTGCTCGCCGAGCGGACGATCAGTGGAACGTAGCGCTGGTGGCCGTTCTCCGCGTCCAGCCGCAGCAGATACGCCCCCTCCGGCCACCCGCCGGTGCGGACGTGGAGTGTGCGTCGCCAGTCCGCCCGTACGGTACGGGCTACCTGGATCAGCCGGGGACGGGCCTGGACCGACCCGGCGACACGGTCCGAACGCCAGACCCGTCGCGCCTGCGCCCCGCCGTACCAGCCGACACGGTAGGCCGAGACCCGGAATGCCGGGGCGGTGGTGGAGACGTACAGTCCGAACTCCTCACCCGGCAGCACGCTCACCTTGTCGGTGTAGCCCTCGATGGCGTCGGGTGGTCCCACCGAACGGATTCGCCAGTCGGCGTCTCCCGGCCGGGCGCTCTCCCCCTGGCCGGTGGGACGGCCGGTGCCGGGCGGGGCGGACCCGGTCGCGGAGGAGCGGCAGCCGGTCACCGCCGCGCCGCCGGCCAGCGCCCCGCCCGCTGCCGCGGCGAGGAAGAGCCTGCGGTCCAGCCGGCCGGGACTCCCGGAGTCCTGCCCCTCACCATGCTTCATGTCGCCCGCCGTACCCGTCCCTCGGTCTTGTATCCGGCCATCGTCACCCGCTGCCCGCTCGGGGACTACCCGGGACGAGCTGAACCGGGGACGGGCTGTGTCGTACGCGGCCGTCCTGATGGCTGTCGCGCACGTGTGGGGGATTGACCGCGGATTCAGCTCCCCGTTAGCGTCCACCGCAAGCGCTTTCCAGGCCGGGCGTGCTGCGGCGAAATCGGGAGGTGTCATGCGGAGACCACAGTGGATCGGTGCGGATTTTCTCGCTTCGGCACTGGTCCTCGCCAGCTGTACATCCGGGCCTGCGGGAGCGGACGCCGACCACAAGGAGCGATGCCCCATGCCCCCGAGCCCCGAAACCCCCGCGGCGTCCCCGTCCGTCCCCGCCACGACCACACCTTCCACGGTGGCCCCGGACACGACCTGGTTCACCACCGACCGGTTCGGCATGTTCATCCACTGGGGCCTGTACTCCCTCGCCGCACGGCACGAGTGGGTAAAGAACCGTGAGAAACTGACCGACGAGCAGTACCAGGTCTACTTCGACCACTTCGACCCCGACCGCTACGACCCGGCCCAATGGGCACGAGCGGCCAGAGCGGCGGGCATGCGGTACGTCGTTCTCACCGCGAAGCACCACGACGGCTTCTGCCTGTGGGACAGTGCCCTCACCGAGTACAAGGTCACCAACACCCCGCACGGCCGCGACCTCGTCGGCCCGCTCGTCGAGGCGTGCCGCGCCGAAGGTCTCAAGGTCGGCTTCTACTACTCCCTCATCGACTGGCACCACCCGTCCTTTCCCGTGGACGGCACCCATCCGCAGCGCGACGACGAGGAGTTCAAGGCCGCGACCGCCGACCGTGACATTCGCGACTACCAGCGCTATCTGCACGGCCAGGTCCGTGAACTGCTGACGTCCTTCGGACGCGTCGACTACCTGTTCTTCGACTTCTCCTACACGGACGGCAGCTGGTGGGGCGGCAAGGGTCCGGACGACTGGGACGCACCGAAACTCCTGGAGACGATCCGCGAACTCCAGCCGCACGTCCTCGTCAACGACCGCACCGGTCTCCCCGGCGACTTCGTCACCCCCGAGCAGTACCAGCCCTCCGGCCCCATGACCGAGAACGGGCGGCCCGTGCTGTGGGAGGCGTGCCAGACGCTCAACGGAAGCTGGGGCTACGACCGCGACAACCTCGACCACAAGAGCGCCGACCTGCTGATCCGCATGCTCGTCGACGGGGTGTCCAAGGGCGGCAACCTCCTCCTCAACGTCGGCCCCACCGGCCGCGGCGACCTCGACCCGCGCGCCGTCGCCGTCCTCGGGGAAATCGGCCGGTGGATGGACCTGCACGAGCGGTCGGTCCGGGGCTGCGGCCCGTCCCCGTACACCGCCCCGGCCGAGTGCCGGTACACCCGGCGCGGCGACCGCCTCTACGTCCACCTGTTCGCCTGGCCATTGCGCCATCTGCACCTGCCGGGACTCGGCGGCCGGGTGCGTTACGCGCAGCTGCTCAACGACGCGTCCGAGATCACCCAGGTCCACATCGACCCGGACCGGCCCGCGCTCAACACCGAGATGGGCGGGCAGCCCGCCGGAACGCTCACGCTCCAGATCCCCGTACAGCGCCCCGACACCCCCGTGCCCGTCATCGAGCTGTACCTGGACACATCGGACGGCCGGGCCGAGGACTGAGAACAGGTCCTGGCTCCGGTCCACCACCCCACTCACGCAGGCGCCGTGCAACGCCGCACGGAAGAGCCCGCGATGGTCATCCACCGACCCGACCGCAGAGCGGCAGACATGTACCTCAAGGAAACAGACGCACTCGTGTTCATCGGCGACTCCATCACCGACGCGGGTCGCGACCGTACGGACTCCGCGTCGCTCGGCAGCGGTTACGTCCGCGAGATCGCACGGACCCTGCGCGCCCGGACGAGCACCGGATCCGGCCCTGCGGTCATCAACAAGGGCCTCGCCGGCAATCGTGTGTACGACCTCGAATCCCGCTGGATGAGCGACGTCATCGACCAGCGGCCCACCGTGGTCACGGTCATGATCGGCATCAACGACACCTGGCGGCGCTACGACGGGGGACTCATCAGCCCGGTCGACGAGTTCGAGGCATGCCTTGACCGCCTCCTCGCGCGAACCGCACGGACCCTCTCGGTCCGACTGTTCGTCATCACGCCCTTTCTGCTCCCGGTCACCCCGGACCAGGGAGGCTGGTACGAGGACCTGTCGCCCCGTACCGACGCTGTCCTGCGCGCCGCGCAGGGCAACGGAGCTCACGTGGTACGTGCGGACCTCGCCCTGCGCCGTGCCGCCGAGGAGCGGGAGGCAGCCGAACTGGCCCCGGACGGGGTCCATCCGAGCCCACTCGGCCACCGGCTGATCGCCGATGCCTGGCTTGCCGCGGCCGACGCCGTCACCCCGGACCCGTCCAGGTGATCGCGGCGCCGGCCCGGCCGGCGGCGGGGACCGTTTACGGCAGCGGCAACCCCGCGTAGTTCATGGCGAGTTCCGCCGCCGCGTGCGGTGACGCCGCGATGCGGTCCAGCTGGGAGATCTGCAGCCGGGTGTCGAACGTGCTCTGGTCCGGATCGGTGTGCAGCGTCGTCGTCATGAAGTACGAGAAGTGCTCGGCGCGCCACACCCGGCGCAGGCACGTGTCGGAGTAGGCGTCCAGCAGGTCCGTCGAGCCCGTCGTGTGACGCCGGATCAGCGCCCGGGCCAGGACGATGACGTCGGCGGCGGCCAGATTCAGCCCCTTGGCCCCGGTGGGAGGCACGATGTGCGCGGCGTCCCCGGCGAGGAACACCCGGCCGTACTGCATCGGCTCGGTGACCGAACTGCGCATCGGCAGAACGCTCTTGGAGGTGATCGGACCCCGCTCCAGCTTCCAGCCGTCCAGGGCGAACCGGGCGTCCAGCTCGTCCCAGATCCGCTCGTCGGACCAGTCGGCCGGGTCCGTGCCGTTGGGGACCTGGAGGTACAGCCGGCTCACCTCGGGCGAGCGCATGCTGTGCAGGGCGAAACCGCGCGGCGAGTGCGCGTAGATCAACTCGTCGCAGGACGGGGCGACATCGGCCAGGATGCCGAACCAGGAGTAGGGATAGACCCGTTCGTACGTGCGCCGCACGCCCTCGGGGACGGCGGCCCGGGTCACCCCGTGGAAGCCGTCGCAGCCGACGACGTAGTCGCACGTCAGCGTCTTCTCCTGGCCCTCGTGGGTGTAGTGGACGGTCGGGCGGTCGGTGTCGGCGCCCTCGACGAGCCGAACCTGCGCACCGAAGTGCAGTGCGGCACCGGCGGCCGTCTGCAGGGCGATGAGGTCCTTGACGACCTCGGTCTGCGCGTACACCCACACGCGGCGGCCACCGGTGAGCGACGGGAAGTCGATGCGGTGTGCCCGGCCCTCCCAGCGCAGCTCCACGCCGTCGTGGACCAGCCCCTCGGTGTCCAGCCGGTCGGCGGCTTCCGCCTCGCGCAGCGCGTCGACGGTCGACTGCTCCAGGATGCCGGCGCGCTGGCGCTGTTCGACGTACGCGCGGTCACGGCTCTCCAGGACGACGCAGTCGACGCCCGCCCGGTGCAGGAGCCGGGACAGCAGCAGCCCGGCCGGGCCGCCCCCGATGATTCCGACAGTGGTGTGCATGGTTACTTCTCCTTCGGGGCGGCGCTCTCGGCGATGATCCGGTCCGCGAGCGCGAAAGCGGAGTTGGCGGCCGGCACCCCGCAGTACACGGCGGACTGCAGCAGCACCTCCTGGACCTCTTCGGGCGTCAGGTCGCCGCTGCCGAGCGCGGCGCGCAGATGCATTTCCAGCTCGCCCTCATGACCCAGTGCGATCAGTGCGGTGAGAGTGAGACAGCGACGGGTCCGGTGGTCGAGACCGGGCCGGGTCCAGACCTCGCCCCACGCGTAGCGGGTGATGAAGTCCTGGAACACGGCGGTGAACGGGGTGGTACGGGCGATCGCGCGGTCCACATGGGCGTCGCCGAGCACGGTGCGGCGCACGGAGAGTCCGGCGGCGTGGCGGGTGCCGTCGTCCGATCCGGCCTCGGCCGCCGTGGCGAAGTGCCCGAGCAGTGCGGACAGTACGGCGTCGGGCCGCTCGACGTTGGCCAGGTGGGCGGCGCCGGGGATCTCGACCAGACCGGAGCCGGCAATGCCGTCCGCGAGCTCCCTGGCGTGCGCGACCGGGGTCGCCGGATCGTCGCGCCCGGCGACCACCAGGGTGGGAGCCGTGATCCGGCCCAGGTCGGCCCGGAGGTCGTACCCGGCGAGCGCATCGCACAGCGCGGCGTACGCCTCGGGGTCGGTCGCGCGCATGGTGTCGACGAGGGTCCGGGCAGCGGGCTCACCGGCGAACGCGGGGGTGAACCAGCGGCCCGCCGAGCCGTCGGCGATCTGCCCGATGCCGGACGTCCGCACGGTACGGGCCCGGTCCCGCCAGCCCTGCGGCTCGCCGAAACGCGCCGAGGAACAGAGGACCGCCAGCGAAGTGACGCGTTCCGGGTGATGGATGGCGAGCCAGGTCCCGACGGCGCCACCGAGCGAGATGCCCGCGTACGCGAACCGGTCGATCCCGAGCGCGTCGGCGACCTTGAGGACCTCGCGCCCCAACTCGGGGACGCCGCCGCCCGGAGGCAGCAGATCCGCCGCGGTGCCGCCGTGGCCGGGCAGGTCCCAGCGGACCACCCGGTGGCCGCGGGTCAGCCCGGCGACCTGCGGGTCCCATACGGAGAGCGAGGTGCCGAGCGAGGGCCCGAGGACGAGGGGCGGTGCTGAGGGCGGGCCGTCCACCTGGTGGTGCAGGCCCGCGGTGGTGCGGGATGTCATGAGGCTCCTTGTACGGGCTGGTGCTGGTCGGGGGTGCGGGAGGGCGTGTCCGGTCTCACGGCACGGGCCGCCCGCGGCCACCGTGGCTCAGCGCGCGGTCGACGAGCGCGCCGGCCGAACCCGGGTAGGCGGTGGGATCGGTGAGGGCGCGCAGCCGTTCCTCGGGGACCAGCCCCACGAGGTCCGGCTCGCCGCGCAGCGCTTCGAGCAGCCCGGTCCGTTCGAGGACGGCCCGCTCGCCCGCGCGGGTCACCGCCGCACGGGCCTCGGCCCGTCCGGCCAGCGGCGCGAGGACGGCAACCAGACGTTCGGTGACGATCAGTCCGTGGGTGGCGTCGAGGTTGCCGCGCATACGGTCCGGATGGACCCGGAGCCCCTCCGCGAGCGATACCGCGGTCTCCGCCATTCCGCCGACCGTGCGCAGCGCGTCGCGCAGCGTCTGCCACTCGGCGTGCCAGGCGCCGGGCGGGCGTTCGTCCTCGGCGACGAGCGAGCCGTAGAGCACGCCGGCCAGCGCCGGCACCCGGCGCGCCGCGCCCGCGATCAGCGTCGCACGGGCCGGGTTGGCCTTGTGCGGCATGGCGGAGGAGCCGCCGCCGGTGCCCTCGGACAACTCGCCGATCTCGGTCCGCGACAACACCAGTACATCGGCGGCGAGCTTGCCGAGGGCGCCGGCCGTGAGGGCCAGGGCCCCGCCGAGTTCGGCGACCGGCGTGCGCAGCACGTGCCATGGCAGTACGGGCTCCGCCAGCCCGGTCTCGGCGGTGTAGGCCGCGAGCAGCCGCACCCCGATGTCCCGTGTGCCGTTGCTCTGGGTCCACTCCGCCGGGACGACACCGTCGGGAACCTCGGCGAACGCCGAGAAAGCGGCCAAGGTACCTGCGGCGCCGCCCAGTTGGGACGGGAGCGCGGACCGGACGGCGGTGAGCCGGTCGTGGGCGTCCAGGACCAGCGCGCGCCAGCCCGCCGCCTTGAGGCCGAAGGTCGTCGGAACCGCGTGCTGGGTCAGCGTCCGGCCCGCCATCGGGGTGTCCCGGTGCGTGGTGGCCAGCCGGCCGAGGGTCGCGGCGACCCGGGCGAGATCCGCGAGTACGGCCTCCAGCGCCCTCGACGCCACCAGCATCGTGGCCGTGTCGAGGATGTCCTGACTGGTCGCGCCCCGGTGCACATGGGACGCGGCCGCCGGTTCCATCTTCCCTACCGCCGCAGTGAGTTCGGCGACCAACGGAATGACCGGGTTGCCGCCGGAGCGGGCCCGCAGCGCCAGGTCGCGGGGGTCGAACCGGCCGGGTGCCGCGGCCGCCGCCGCGACGGCCCGTGCGGCTGGTTCCGGGGCGAGGCCGATCGACGCCTGGGCGCGGATGAGGGCCACCTCGGCGTCCAGCATGGCCCGGACGTAGGCCCTGTCGCCCGTCAGCGCCGCCACGGCGCAACCCGCCCCGACCGGGGTGAGCAGACCGACGTCCGCGGCGGAATCAACCGTGGTGGCGGAACCGGCCGTGGTAGCGGAACCGGCCGAGGTGGCGGAATCAGCCGAAGTGACGGTACCGGCCGTGGTGTTGGGACCGGCTGCAGCAGCGGAATCAGCCGAAGTCAAGGAAGACCGTCTCCTCGTGTTGCCCGTCGCCCTGGAGGCGGATGTCGAAGCGGTGCACGCCCGCCCCGTCCGGCGTGGTGACCACCGTGGCCCGGCGCTCGGGCGGCAGTTGCGCGAGCAGGGCATCGGCCGCGCCGCCGTCCGCGTCGTGCAGATAGGCCCGGGTGTACAGATGGTGCAGCAGACCGCGGGCGAAGACGGCCAGAGACAGGTACGGCACCCCTCCCGGCGGCAGGGTCCGCACGGTGAAGTGGCCGTCGGCGTCCGTGCTCACCCGGCCGAAGCCGGTGAACGCCAGTCCGTCGCGGCCGATGACCGCACCGGTCACCGGGTCGCGGCGCAGCGATCCGGGCGCCCCGGTGCGCGAGCCGTCCGGGGCGGGCTGCCACACCTCGACGATCGCGTCGGGCACCGGCTGCCCGGCCCCGTCGAGGACGTGACCGTGCAGGGTGATCGTGTCCGGGTGGCCGGTCGGCGCGATGTCGCCGCCCTTCGCGAAGGGCAGCGCGTAGCCGTAGAAGGGGCCCACCGTCTGGGACGGGGTGGGGGCCGGTTCGGCGTGGGGTGCGGGAAGCGTCGGACGGGACATCAGCGGCCCTCCTCGATCCAGGTGGCGGACGGTCCGTCGAGGACGATGTCCCAGCGGTAGCCGAGTGACCACTCGGGGACGGACAGATCGTGATCGTACGTGGCGACCAGACGGTTGCGGGCGCTGTCGTCGGTGACCGACTGGAGGATCGGGTCGTAGGGGAACAGCGGATCGCCGGGGAAGTACATCTGCGTGATCAGGCGTTGCGCGAACGCGGAGCCGAAGAGTGAGAAATGGATGTGCGCGGGACGCCAGGCGTTGGTGTGGTTGCGCCAGGGGTAGGCGCCCGGCCTGACGGTGACGAAGGAGTACCCTCCCTGATCATCCGTCAGGCACCGCCCCACACCGGTGAAGTTGGGGTCGAGGGGAGCGGGGTGCTGGTCGCGCTGATGGGCGTACCGGCCGGACGCGTTGGCCTGCCAGATCTCGACCAGCTGGCCGCGCACCGGCCGCCCGGAGCGGTCCAGGATCCGGCCGGTGACGGTGATCCGCTCGCCGAGCGGCTCGCCCGGGTGCTGACGCGTCAGGTCGTGGTCCAGACCGGTGATGTCGGTGACACCGAAGGCCGGACCGGTGAGTTCGACGGCCTCCGGGTCGCCGACGGGCAGCAGCGGCCGCTTCGGGTGGCGCAGCACACTGCTGCGGTAGGGGGCGTAGGCCCGGTCCGGGTGCGGGCGGACGGGACCGCCAGCGGCGAGGTGCCCGGCGTACCGCTCGCGCGCTTCGCGGATCTCGGTGCTGATGTCGCCCTGGGTGAGCGGGGTGGTCATGCGGGTTCTACCTTTCCAGTACGAGGGCTGAGCCCTGGCCCACGCCGATGCACAGCGTGGCCACGCCGACGCCGGACCCGGCTGCCTTGAGCTGATGGGCGACCGCACCCGCCAGCCGGGCGCCCGAGGCGCCGAGCGGGTGGCCGATCGCGATCGCGCCGCCGCGCGGGTTGAGGATCGCGGGGTCGAGGTCGGGCCACTCGGCGACGCAGCCCAGCACCTGAGCGGCGAACGCCTCGTTGAGTTCGAGCGTCGTGAGGTCGGCGAAGGTCCTGCCCGCCCGGTCCAGCGCCCGGTTCACGGCCTCGACGGGCGCGAGACCGAAGTACTGCGGCTCGTTGGCGGACACCGCCGTGGCCGAGATCCGGGCCAGTGGCTCGCGGCCAGTGGCCCGCAGCCCCTCCTCGTCGGCCAGCAGAAGCGCGGCTGCCCCGTCGTTGAGCGGCGAGGAATTGCCCGCGGTGACGGTGCCGTTCTCCGTGCGGAACGACGGACGGAGCTTGGCCATGGCCTCCAGCGAGGCGTCGTCCCTGATGCACTCGTCGCGGTCCACGACGAGCGGATCGCCCTTGCGGCGCGGGATCGTGAGCGGCACGATCTCGTCGTCGAACAGCCCGGCGGCCCGTGCCTCGGACGCCTTGCGGTGGGAGGCGAGAGCGAACTCGTCCTGCTGCTCACGGCTGAGGGAGTGCTTCTCCGCGATCAGTTCGGCGCTCTCGCCGAGCGGCACCGTCCACTGCGGGTCCATCTTCGGGTTGACCATGCGCCACCCGAGCGTGGTCGAGAACATCTCGGTGTGCGCGGCCGGGAAGGCGCGGTCGCTCTTCGGCAGCACGTACGGGGCGCGGGTCATCGACTCGACACCGCCCGCCACGACCAGCGAGTGGTCGCCGAGGGCGATGGCGCGGGCCGCCTGCACCACGGCCTCCAGGCCGGAGGCGCACAGCCGGTTGACGGTGACGCCCGGGACGGTGACCGGAAGTCCCGCCAGGAGCGCGGCCATCCGGCCGACGTTGCGGTTCTCCTCGCCCGCGCCGTTGGCGTTGCCGAGAACCACGTCGCCGATGCGCCCCGGATCGAGCTCCGGGGTGCGGGCCAGCAGCGCGCGGATGGCGTGGGCGGCCAGGTCGTCGGGGCGCACCTGGGCCAGCGCCCCGTTGTACCGGCCGATCGGCGTGCGGACGGCGTCGACGACGTAGACGTCGCGCGGTCGGAAACTCATGAGCCGGTCCTTTCAGTGGTACGCACGGGGGCGGTTTCGGCCGGTACGTCGGTATGTACGGGGGCGGCGGTCGCGGCCAGCACCTCGTCGACGCTCACCCCGGGGGCGGTCTCCACCAGAACGAGCCCGTCCCCGGTCACGTCGAGCACGGCCAGATCGGTGATCACGCGGTGGACGCACGCCTTGCCGGTCAGCGGCAGCGTGCACTCGTCGACGATCTTCGGGCTGCCGTCCTTGGCGGTGTGCGTCATGGTGACGATGACGCGGCGCGCGCCGTGCACCAGGTCCATGGCCCCGCCGATGCCGGTCACCATCTTTCCCGGCACCGCCCAGTTGGCGAGGTCACCGCGGGCCGAGACCTGCATGGCCCCGAGCACGGCGGTGTCGATGTGGCCGCCGCGGATCATGCCGAAGGAGAGCGCCGAGTCGAAGAACGAGGCGCCGGGCCGGACGGTCACCGTCTCCTTGCCCGCGTTGATCAGATCGGGGTCGACGTCCTCGTCGTACGGGAACGGCCCGGTGCCCAGGATGCCGTTCTCGGACTCCAGGACGACATGGACGCCCTCGGGCAGGTGGTTGGGGATCAGCGTCGGCAGCCCGATGCCGAGGTTGACGTACTCGCCGTCGCGCAGCTCGGCCGCGGCCCTGGCGGCCATCTCGTTCCGGTTCCAGGCCATCAGCCCCGTGCCTCCCGCTCGGTCACCGTGCGCTGTTCGATCTTCTTGTCCTCGGCCTGCTCCCGGGTCAGCCCGACCACCCGCTGCACGAAGATGCCGGGAACGTGGACGTGGTCCGGGTCGATCTCGCCCGGCTCGACCAGCTCCTCGACCTCCGCGACGGTGACCCGGCTCGCCATGGCCGCGAGCGGGTTGAAGTTGCGCGCGGACTTGTTGAAGACCAGATTGCCGTGCCGGTCGCCCTTCGCGGCCCGTACGAGCGCGAAATCGGTGCGGATGCCGCGTTCCAGTACGTACTCGGTGCCGTCGAACGTACGTACTTCCTTGGCGGGTGACGCCAGGGCCACGTTGCCCGCATCGTCGTAGCGCCAGGGCAGTCCGCCCTCCGCGACCTGGGTGCCGACGCCCGCGGGGGTGTAGAACGCGGGGATGCCTGCCCCGCCGGCCCGCAGCCGCTCGGCCAGCGTGCCCTGGGGGATGAGTTCGAGCTCCAGCTCGCCCCCGAGGTACTGCCGGGCGAACTCCTTGTTCCCGCCGATGTACGAGCCGGTGACCCGACTGATCCGGCCCGCGGTGAGCAGCACCGCGAGTCCGGTATCCATCGCCCCGCAGTTGTTGGAGACGACTTCGAGTCCGCTGACGCCTCGTGCGTGCAGGGCATCGATCAACACGTTCGGCACGCCGCTGAGGCCGAAGCCTCCCACCGCTATCGACGCGCCGTCCGGCACGTCGGCCACGGCCAGTGCCGCTGACGCGACCACCTTGTCCATCGGACCGCCCATCCAGTAGTGTTCGCATAGTGAAGTTTCCTTCACTCGCTTGCGAGGAGTCTGCCGCCGCGGCGAAGGCGTGTCAATGGTGCTGAGATATTTCGGACACCGCCCGTATGCGTGCCCGGCCACGCGCCCGGCCTGCTGGGGACGGGACCGGAGCGGAGCCGCCCCGGCCCCCGGACCGGCTTTCGGACCGGCTCGGCGTGCGGTCACGCCCGCCCCACGACATCGCCCCGCGTCTCCCGCGGCGCGTCCACACCCGACGGAGAACCGATGCCACCGACCCGGACCATCCCGAGCGAGCCGCCGGTACCGGCCGAGGCCGTCGCCCCGCTCATGCGCGGCATCACCGTGCTGCGCCGGCTCACCGACGCCGACGGGACACTCAGCTCCAGTGATCTGGAACGCGCCACCGGACTGGCCCGCTCCACCGTCGACCGGGTCACCACGACCCTCGCCCGCATGGGATACGTCCGCCTCGACGGCCGTGACGTCACACTCGCCCCGGGCCTGATGGAACTCGGCAACGCCTACCTGGCCTCCATCCGCCTCCCCGCGCTGTTCCGGGAACGGGCGGACGCCCTCGCCGACGAACTCGACGAGTCGGTCTCCCTCGCGGTCCCCGACGGCGACGGAATCCGCTTCATCCACCAGGCCGCCCGGCGTCGCGCGATGTCCCTGAGCTTCCGCATGGGCGACCTGCTGCCCGCCGAGCGCACCGCACCCGGAGCGCTGTTCGCCGCCGGCTGGGGCCAGGCGGGGTGGGAGGCCTGGCGGCAGCGGCGCGCGGCCGACCCGGACGGCGCCCGCTTCCCGTCCCTGCCGCGGCGCCCGTCCCCGACGGAGGACGACTTCACGGCGAGAGTGGCAGCGGCGCGCGCCGATGACCGGGCACTGGACGACCAGCTGATCGAAGCGGGCCTCGTCGCGCTCGCGGTGCCGGTCCGCGCCCCCGGGGGCGACGTCGTCTGCGCGCTCAGCGTCGTCAGCCACACCAGCCGTCATACCGCCGGGGGACTGGTCGACACCTTGCTGCCCCGGCTGCGCGTCGCGGCCGCGGCCATGGAGGACCGGCTGCGCACCGCGCCGCCCGCCCGGTCCGTACCCCCCACCGGCGTACTCGCCTCCTGGACGGCCGCGTCCAAGCAGGAACTGGGCCGCGAGTTCATCGAGTCCCTCGCCCGCGGCCTGACCGTGCTCACCGCCTTCGGCGACGGCGGCGAGACCCTGACACTCAGCGCCGTCGCGCAGGCCACCGGCCTCTCCCGGGCGACCGCACGCCGTGCCCTGATCACCCTCGAACACCTCGGGTACGTGGCGGTCGACGGCCGGGAACACCGGCTGACCCCGCGCGTCCTCGGCCTCGGATACCCGCCGCTCTCGCGCACGACACTGTCCCTGATCGCCCAGCCCCACCTCGGGTCCCTGGCCGGCCGCATCAAGGAATCGGCGTCGCTCGCCGTCCTCGTGGACGACTCGGTGCAGTACGTGGCGCGCTCCGCCTCCCACCGCATCATGAGCGTCAACATCACCGTGGGCACCCGATTCCCCGCCTACGCGACGTCGCTGGGCCGGGTTCTGCTGGCCGACCTCACCCCCGTCGAACTCGACGCCGCTCTCGCCCGTACCGAACTCCGCCCCCTGGCGCCGCGCACCCTGACCCACCGCACCGAACTCGAGGCCGTCCTGGACCGGGTGCGGACCCAGGGCCATGCCCTCGTGGACAAGGAACTGGAGGCGGGCCTCCGCTCGATCGCCGTACCCGTCCGTGACCGGGCTGGCGCGGCGGTCGCCTCCATCAACGTCGCGATGCACAGCAGCAGCCGCACGATCGAGGAGTGCGAGGAGCAGATACTTCCCCAACTCCGCGACACGGCACTCAAGATCGAGGCCGAACTCCACACGGCGGAACGCTTCACCCGCGTCGCTGTCGCCTGACTCCCGTAAGCGGCGGGTCAGTTAGCCGTACGTCGCCGGACGTCCGCCCGGATGGCGGAAGCGGCCACTTCGACGGCAGGGCGATGAGCCGGGCCCCCGAGCGATGCCCCGTCGTGACCCGGCGGACGTATCCGCGTCCGCCCGGTATCGGACATCGGGCGTGCGAGAACCTCTTGAGTGCGTGGCCTGGAGCGCGCCCTGGGCGGGGTCGTCCTGGAAGGACCGGCCGAGGTCGCCGCCGCGGCGCAGGATCTCGTCACCCGCCTACGCCGTCATGAAGCGCCGGACGACCTCGTGTGCGCGAAGCTCGCCTTCGTCTCCGCGGCTCAGCAGGTGGTGAACACGCCGCCTCCTATCCGATGGACGGCTTGCGGGACCGCGTGGCCCCGTGGTGCGGGTACACGTCGGTGGCGCGCAGATCACGCGCGTGTCAGAGTCGTACCAGAGGCAGCCTCCGGACGACGGGGAACAGCTGGAGCGGAATCGACGAGATTTCGCCGGCCGGCCACGCGGACGGAGTGTGCCGGCGCACCCGCGCCGGGGCGTGCCGCTCGTCATGGGATGCGTCCACGACGAGTTGGCCGAACCTCGCGTAGACCAACTAGGTGACTGAGGCATCTAGTGGAGGGAGATCGGTAGGAAGCCCTCCATCCAGCTTTGCGAGGCCCGCCATGGCAGACACCGAGACCGTCTCCTTCCCGCAGAACCGCACCTGCCCCTATCAGCCGCCGACGGAGTACCGGCCGCAGCGGAACGGCCGACGGCCGCTGTCGCCCGTGTCTTCCGCCAGGCTGTTCGACGGCCGTCGGGTCTGGCTGGTGACCGGGCATGCCGAGGCGCGTGCGCTGCTGGTCGACCGGCGGTTGTCGGCCGACCGGGAGAACCCCGCGTTCCCGATGCTCGCCGAGCGGACAGCCGCGAGCGCCAGGCGGCGCATCGAACTGATCGGTGTCGACGATCCCGAGCACAACGCGCAGCGCCGGATGCTGATCCCCAGCTTCTCCGTGAAGCGGACCGCCGCACTGCGGCCCCGGATCCAGGAGACCGTGGACCGGCTGCTGGACGCCATGATCGAGCAGGGGCCGCCCACCGACCTGGTGAGCGCCTTCGCGCTGCCCGTTCCCTCCATGGTGATCTGCGCGCTTCTCGGCGTACCGTACGCCGACCACGACTTCTTCGAGGCCCAGTCACGCGCTTTGCTGCGCGGGCCCGGGGCCGCCGATGTCGACAAGGCGCGGGACGCGCTCGACGAGTACTTCCGGGCGCTGATCGAGCGCAAACGGTCCGACCGGGGTGACGGGCTGCTCGACGAGCTCATCACCCGGCAGCTCGACACCGGGGCCGTGGACGGTGAGGAACTGGTCCGGCTGGCCGAGATCCTGCTCGTCGCCGGTCACGAGACGACCGCGAACATGATCTCGCTGGGTACGTTCACCCTCCTTCAGCACCCGGACCAGCTGGACCGGTTGCGCACGTCCGCGGAGCTGATGCCCACCGCTGTCGAGGAGTTGTTGCGATTCCTCTCCATTGCCGACGGCATCTCACGGCTGGCGACGGAGGACATCGAGGTGGGTGGGGTGACCATTCGGGCAGGTGAGGGCGTCGTGCTGTCCACCTCGGTGATCAACCGGGACGAAGCCGTGTACCCGGAGCCGGACGAACTCGACCTCGGCCGGACATCGCGCCAGCATGTCGCCTTCGGCTTCGGGATCCACCAGTGCCTCGGCCAGAACCTCGCGCGGGCCGAGATGGAGATCGCGCTGCGCACCCTCTTCGACCGGCTGCCGGGGCTGCGGCTGGCGGCACCCGCCGACGAGATCCCGTTCAAGCCCGGCGACACGGTCCAGGGCATGCTCGAACTGCCCGTGGCGTGGTGACGGAACCCTCCCGGAAAGGATGGCAGTGATGATGCGGATCAGTATCGACAGGGATGTGTGCATCGGTGCCGGTCAGTGCGCGCTGACCGCGCCCGAGGTCTTCACTCAGGATGACGACGGATTCAGCGAACTGCTGCCGGGGCACGAGGAGGGCGCCGACGACCCGATGGTGAAGGAAGCCGCTCGCGTCTGCCCGGTGCAGGCGATCACGGTGACGTAGCCGCCCTCGCTCGTGGCGTACCCCTGCTCGCGTACCCGCGGCCTACTCGAACCGTGCGGTGTCGCCCGCCCCTCGCCGTACGATCTCCGGTTCGCCACCCGAGAAGTCGATGACCGTGGTCGGCTCGGTGCCGCAGTCACCCGAGTCGACCACGGCGTCCACCACATGGTCGAGCCGTTCCTTGATCTCCCAGCCCTGGGTCAGCGGCTCGTCCTCGTCGGGCAGGAGCAAGGTGCTGGAGAGGAGCGGCTCACCGAGGTCGGCGAGCAGAGACTGAGCGACGACATGGTCCGGAATCCGCACTCCCACCGTCTTCTTCTTCGGGTGCAGCAGTTGACGCGGCACCTCCTTCGTCGCCGGGAGGATGAAGGTGTAGCTGCCGGGCGTCGCGGCCTTGATCGCGCGGAACACATCGTTGTCGATGTGCACGAACTGACCCAGCTGCGCGAAGTTCTGGCACACGAGGGTGAAGTGGTGGCGATCGTCCAGATTGCGGATCGACCGGATCCGGTTGATGCCGTCACGGCTGCCCAGCTGGCACCCCAGTGCGTAACAGGAGTCTGTCGGATACGCGACGAGCGCGCCCGAGCGGATGCTGTCGGCCACGGTGCGGATGGTGCGCTGCTGCGGATTTTCGGGGTGCACGTCGAAATACTTCGCCATCCGCCGAGTCTAGGTGATCAGGACATCGCGCCCGGAACGACGAGGCCCGTCCGGCCCGAGCTCACTCCTTGACCGCGCCCGCGTTGGCGCCGCTGACGAAGTAGCGCTGGAAGCAGAAGAACAGCGCGGCCACCGGAATGGTGGACAGCAGGGCCGCCGCGAGTTTCAGCGGATACTGCGTTCCGCTCGACCACGAGGAGAGCGCCCTGCTGGCCGCCAGGCTCAGCGCCCCCGACCTCGACTCGGGGCATGGTCTGCGGACCCTGAGCGGTGACCACGTGGCCTACAACCCGTATGGCTACCACATCGGTTCCATCTGGCCGCACGACACAGCCATTGTCGTGCACGGCCTGGTCAGGGCAGGGTTCCCGGAAGCGGCCGCGTCCCTGTCCGAGGGGCTGCTGAGCGCATCGACGGCCTTCGACAACAGGCTTCCCGAACTCTTCGCCGGTCATGGAGCGGTGACCGACGCCCGGCCCTCGCCCTATCCCGCGTCCTGCCGTCCGCAGGCCTGGGCTGCGGCCTCGTACGCCATGATCCTCCAGCCCGTGCTGGGACTCTCCGCCGATGTCCCCGGCGGGACGCTCACGGTCGCGCCCGGGTTCGCGGAGGCATACCGTCCGCTGAAGGTCGAGGGGCTCGACATCGCGGGCGGGCGACTGGACATCTCCGTCGACGCCGACGGTACGGCGCACGTCGAGGCGCCGAAGGGCCTGGAGGTGAGGAGGCAGCACCTGAAACCCCACTGACGCGAGCCGACGCGTCCGCTCTGCAGCACGACCCCGTGGGCCGGGGCGAGGATTTGTCTCAACCCGGACGGCCGACGCGGACCTCCGGGAGAGCGGTGACGAAGGCGTACGACAGCACCGGCACAAGCGGTTCGGCTTCCGCCCCCACCCCCGCGCGCGGGGGCGGAAGCGGAGGCCGGTGCCTCGCTTGCACCCCGACGCACCCGTCCCCGTGCGCGCCGCTCACTCCTTCGCGCGCGTGGACTCGTCTGCCGGGCTCAGCGCCTGACGGACCGACCAGAGGACCGACACGAGGGGTACCGCCACCACCGCTCCGAGCACTCCGGCCGCGATGGCGCCGCCGATCACCGAGAGCGCGACCACGACCGGGTGCAGGCGGACGGCCCAGCCCATCACGAGCGGGTGCAGCAGATGTCCCTCGATCTGGCCGATGACCACGATCAGTACGAGGACGACGGCCGCCACGATCGGGCCCTTCGCCGCCAGAGCCACCACGGCCGCGACCGCGAGAGCGATCGGTGAGCCGATCAACGGAATGAAGGCGGCGAAGAACTCCAGCAGGGCCAGAGGCAGGGCCAGCGGCACTCCGAGTGCGAACAGGGCCAGTCCTACGAGTACGGCGTTGGTCCCCGCCACCAGGATGATGCCGTGGGTGTACCCGGTGAACGTACGCCAGGCGGCCCGGCCCGCGACCGCCACCCGGGCCCGGGCCGCCCGCGGGAGCTGATCGCAGAACCAGTCCCACTGCCGGTCGCCCGAGTGAATGAAGAAGACCGAGCAGAACAACGCCAGAACGAACACCGTCACCACCTCGACCAGCCGGCCCACACCGCTGACGGCCGTGCTGATAAGGACGGAGCGATGGCTGGACAGGACCTGCCCGATCCGGGACCGGAGGCCGCCGAGCGTCTTCGGATTCAGCCGGAACGGCGGCCCTTCCAACCAGTGTTCGATCCTGCCGAGACCCTCACTGAACTCCCTTTCCAACCCGGCGCGTTCTCCGGCGACCACCTCGCCGACGAGCGTCAGCACACCGAGGGCGAGGACGATACTGCCGAGCAGCGCCACGGCGACGGCGAGCGCCCGCGGCATCGGACGGGCCAGGATATCCGCGATCGGGCGCAGCACCGCGGTCACGACCAGGCCGAGGAAGACGGCTGCCGCCACTTCGTGGAACCGCCCCAGTGCCGAGAAGGCCGCGTATACGACGGCTCCCACCACGAGGATCCGCCAGGCGTATGCGGCGGCCGTCTGGAGTGTGGGGTTCACGCGTGGCGTGTACCGCGGGCCGGGCGGCGCCTGTCGCGCGCCCGGGTCCAGGGCCGCGGGGCCGGTCATGCCGCGCAGCGCCCGGCGTGACGCGGCGCGGATCCGGTGCCGTCGTCCTCCGGACGGTACGCCGGGGTCCGTGTTGTCGGGCTGCGGATGCGGGGGCCTGGGCATTCCCTGCTGGTACCAGGAGGGACCGCGTCGTTCCGGGCTCCTGCGGCGACATGCGCGGGAAGGTCACCCCGACGGGGGGACGAAGATGCAGTGGCCCGAGGGTCCCACTGCCGACCCGGAACGGGCGCGCGAGCGGTACGACTCCGATATCCGGGCAGTGCACGGGGACTTGCGGGGGTGGCGCGGGCAGATCTCCCCGCTTCGGACATCCGGCAGCGGACCGGGAGCCGTGCAGCCAGGAGCCCGCACAGGGGCGGCTGCGGACGCTGCTGATCGGCCGCTACCGATCGCCGACGGGAATCCGTACGACGATCCGAGCGCCTGGCTGGTTGGTCTCGATGTGGGCGCTGCCATGGTGGGCGGTGACGATGTCGCGGACGATGGCCAGCCCCAGGCCGCTGCCGCCCGTGTCCCGTGCGCGCGCTTGGTCGAGTCGGGTGAAGCGCTCGAAGACGCGTTGCCGGTCGGCGGCAGGGATGCCGGGCCCGTCGTCGGCCACGACCAGGTGTGCGATGCCGTCCAGGACGTAGAGGCGGATGTCGATGCGGGTGGCGGCATGGCGCAGGGCGTTGTCCAGCAGATTCCGCACCACGCGGGCGAGGGAATCCCTGTCACCGTGGACGCGCGCGGCGCTGACGGCATGCTGGTCGATGACGAGAGACGTGCGCTGGCGGGCCTCGCCCACCTCGCTGAAGACGATCTCGTCCAGGTCGACCGGGCGTTTGCGCAGGCGTGGACGGGCATCGAGGCGGGCCAGCTGTACAAGGTCGTCGACGAGCCGGGAAAGCCGTTCGGTCTCTGCGAGCAGGGCGGGGGCGAGCGATCGCCAGTCCGCGGTGTCGGGATGGCTGACCGCGACCTCCAGACGGGTGTGCAAAGTGCTCAGGGGGCTGCGCAGTTCGTGGGCGGCGTCGGCAACGAATCCGCGCTGCCGCCGAGTCGTGGCCTCCAGGCGGGCAAGCAGGTCGTTCAAGGTCTTCGCGAGCCGGCCCAGAGCATCCTCGGCGGGGGGCACGTCGAGTCGGCGCCCCAGGTCCGAGGCGGTGATCTCGGCGGTCTGGGTCCGCAGGGAGTCCACCGGGCGCAGCGCGCGCCCCGTGAGCAGCCATACGACGCCGGTGAGCAGGGCCACGGTCGACGGCACGGTGGTGGCGAGGCCGAACGTCAGCTTGGCCAGGCTGTGGTCGACGTCTTCCGTGGACATGGCGACGTACACGGTCATCGGGTCGTGACGGGTACCGGCCGGAACGGCCACAACACGCCAGGCACTGCCATCGCCCACGGTGAGGTCCTGGACGGTGCGGGCGTGCGGGATACCGGATCCGCTCGGTGGAAAGTCGAACAACCGGGGTCTGCTGCGCAGATTCGCCGAGCTGGCCTGCACCGCTCCTTTGGCGTCGACCACTTGGACAGCGGCTTCGCCGTGGAAGGTGTGGTGCAGTACAGCGTCGCGCGGTTCGGCCTGGAGGGTTGCTGCGACGACCTGGGCGTCCTGCAGGGCGGTCTGGTCGAGCTCGTTGATGAGAGTCGCATGCAGCCACAGAACGAGCAGCACAGCGGCACCGGCCAGTCCGAACGCGATCATGAGGGCAGCCGCAACGGTCAGCCGCAGCCGCAGCGACCGGCGGGACCACCACGCCCGGATGTCGACGCGCATCCGCTACCCTCCTCAGCTCCGGAGCCGGTACCCCGCTCCACGGACGGTCTCGATGGTCCGGCGGTCGAACGGGGCGTCGATTTTGCGCCGCAGGTAACCGACGTAGACCTCCACGATGTTGGTGTCGCCGTCGAAGTTCTCGTCCCACACGTGCGTGAGGATCTCCGTCTTGCTGACCACTTGGCCGGCACGCCGGAGCAGGAATTCCAGGAGGGTGAACTCCCGTGCGGTCAGGTCGATCTCATGGTTCCCCCGACGGCACCGCCGACGCGCGGGGTCCAGGGTCAGGTCGTTGGCGGCGAGCACCGTGGGCCGGGGCGGTGCTCCTCGGCGCAGGAGCGCCCGCAGATGGGCCACGAGTACGACGTACGAGAACGGCTTGCTCAGGTAGTCGTCGGCGCCGAGGTCCAGCGCGTCCGCCTCGTCGTACTCTCCGTCCTTCGCCGTGAGCATCAGCACGGGGGTCCACACGTTCGCTGCCCGCATCCGCTTGAGGACCTCGTACCCGGACAGGCCGGGCAGCATGATGTCCAGCACGATGACGTCGTGCGGCTCGTGCAGGGCCCGCCAGAGTCCGTCCACGCCGTCATATGCGGCTTCGACGACGAAGCCCTCCGAGGCGAGTCCGTCGGCGATCGCCGACGCAAGTCCACGTTCGTCCTCGATGATCAGCATCCGCATGGCAGCCTCTCCATCCACCCTAGTGCCGCACCTACGGACTGTCCCCTGAGAAGCCGCTGAGAGCATGGCGGACTCTCAGCGTCCTCTCCGTGCCCGCGTCACACGCTGGAGGCCTCGAACAGTGAGGAGAGGAACAATGACAGACAGTCGAGACAGGCGTCGGGACGAGGTCCGGCGAGACGGGTGTGAGGCCCGCGGGACCGACACGGCGCGAGAGCGGGCGCCGCGTGGTGACGAGCGGGAGCGCAGGGACAGAAGGCCGGATGAGCGCAGCAGGCCCGCAGACGACCGGGAGAGCGACATCGAGGAGGCGCGTGAGCGCCTGATCCGCACTTCCCGACGCGCCGACCGCCCCGTCGGCGGGTAGGAGCCGGAGCCACCGACTGCTCTTTGGCAGTGACCGCGCACCTCGGCCGGTCGGGTCAACCCGACCGGCCGACGTATGCAGTCAGCGGCGGCGGACACCGCGCCGTCGTCGAATCGAGACGTGTAGGCGCGGGCACCGTGGTCATTTCTCCATCACCGCATGCACGAGGTCCAGCGCGAGGTCCCGGGTGTGGTGGACCGGGAGGCGGTTGTCGGTGTACCAGTCGTCGCCGGCCTCCGGGTGCGGTCCGGTGACCCCCACGCGGCCGGCGCCGAACCGGGTTACGACCGCGGCGGGCGCGCCGTTGGTGTAGGTGGCCAGGACGGTCGCGTCCGCGTCCGCGTCGAGCGCGAAGTACGGTCCGTCCTGGAAGAAGACGGTGCGGGGCCGTCCGCGCCACATCACCCCGACCAGCGTGTTGCCGGTGTCGTGGACTGTGCACCCCGGTGAGCGGATGTACTGGTCGGTGTCGCCGGGCAGCAGCGCGAATCCCGGGGTGGCACCTGCCAGATAGGCGCCCAGACAGAAGCCCAGGTAGCGTCCGCCGCAATGGACGAAGTCACGGATCGCGTCACGTTGCCGCCTCAGTTTCCGGTAGGCGGGCCGGAGTGACATGCCACCCGGCTGGGCATAGACAACGGCCCCGGCCAGCGTTCCGGCCGACAGCTTCAGGGCCTCGCGCGGACCGGTGAAGCGCACGTCCAGGTCCCACGGGCCGGCGGCGAGCAGGTCCGCGACCGCCTCCGGGCAACCGGGCAGCGATGCCGGTCCGCGGTAGACGAGCGCGAGTGGGCGGTGCCCGGGCTTCCCGGCCTGAATCATGGCTGCCTCCTCACCATCGGTGTCATGCGTCGCGCACCGCGGTCGACGGTGACGAGTCCCCCCGAACCGGTCCGGGACGGCTCGTCACCCCTTCGGCGGGCAGCCCTCGCCAGCTCGTCCCCGGCGGCAGGTGTTCCCCCTTCATGACCAGGGACAACGCCCCGAGCCCGACACGCTCGCCCACCACCGCGTCGTACAGCACGATGGCCCGGGTGCCGATATCCGCACCGGACCGGACGGTCACCGTCGACATCTTCATGACACGGTCTTCGAACAAATGCGTCTGCAGCGAGACGTTCATGCCGACCGCGACGTCGTCGCCCACCTTCACCAGGTCGAATTCGGTGAGAAAGGTGGTGCCGATCCAGGTACGGCGGCCTATGCGGGCACCGAACATGCGGAGTACCGCCGGGAGGAACGGTGTCCCTACCAGCGCACCCACCCCCGCCGGGACCGCGGCCGCCTCGAAAAGGCCGGTGATGAACTCCGTACGCCGTACGAACAGACTCCACAGCGGCTCGACACGCGGCCGGTACCTTCCGACGACCACAAGCTTGGCCACCATGCAGAACGCGATGACCGCGAATGCCGCGCCCATGGCCAGGAAGGGCGACACCAGCACCAGGACCGGCGCGCCGACGTCACGGGCAAGGCCGGACAGTGCCAGCAGGTACAGGTAGGCACTGGTCGCCAGTAGCGACGCGGGCATGGTGACGCGGAAGAACTCGATACCCAGACGAGCGAGTACCGCCCTGCGGGTCGGTCGGTACGTCAGCTCCTCGGGGTACGAACCGCTGCTCTGGCGCACCGGGAGCCGCAACGCGGGGGAGCCGAGCCAGGTGGTCCCGTCGGGCACACCGTCGGGCGGCGGGACCGTACCCACGCCGACCAGGGAGTTCGGACCCAGTTCCGTGCCGCCCGCCACCAGCGCGGCATTACCGACGAACGCGCGGCTGCCCACCGTGGTGGGCCCCATGGCCACCTGGCCGGCCGCGAAGACCGCGGAGCCGATGCTCGCCATGTCCGCGACGAAGCTTCTCTCCTTGAGGGTCAGCAGGCCCGGCTCGACGTGCGCGGCGGTGGAAACCTCGGCGCCCCGGCCCACGCGCGCGCCGAGCAGCCGCAGCCACGGCACGGTGTAGAGCGTGGCGTAGAGGGCGTTGGTGAAAGTGAGGCTGTACTCCAGCAGCTTGTCCACGAACCACTTGCGTACGCCGAGCGAGGAGCGCGCCGAATGGATGCCCACCGGCACCCCGGGCCGGACCAGACGCCTGCCGACAGCCACCACCGAGCACACCGTACCCACGAAGACCGGGCCGGACAGTGCGGTGGCGACCAGCCCCGAGCCCGTACCCCAGCGCAGCCACGCGAACCAGAACAACGCGATGCCGGGCAGGACCATCAGCAGAGGAGCCAGTTCCAGGAAAACGAGGCCGAGCAGCGCCGCGGACAGATGCCGCGGTCGCCAGTGATGTGCAGCGCCGGGTGTGCGCAGCATCGCCTCGACGACCGGAGTGAGAGCCTCGACCCGGCGCGCCGGCGATCCGGCCCAGCGCGCTCCAGCAGCCATCGACTCGTCCTGGCCGATCACGGACTGCTCACCGAGTCCGGAGTCCGGCCCCATGCGCGCGCCGGGTTCGAGCACCGCGTTGGCACCGACGAAGGCCCGCTCGCCCACCGTGATGGGCGCGACGGTGACCCGTCCGTCCGCGACCTTCCAGGGCCGAAGCGAAACGGCGTAGCCGACCGCCGCGTCGCTGCCGATCGTCAGCAGCGCCGGCAGACCGATCATGCCGGTGGCGATCGTGGTGCGGGCTCCGACGCGTGCACCGAGCAGCCGAAGGTAGGGAGCCGCCATGGGAGAACCGCTGAGTACCCGCAGCGGGCTGATCTCCACCAACAGGTGCAGCGCCCACAGACGCAGATAGGTCCGCCCCCACAGCGGGTAGTGGCCAGGTGCGATGCCCTTCCCCAGCAGGCGCGCCAGGGCGGGAGGAAGGATCCAGCGCACCGCCAGGTAACCGGCCACGGCGGCGATCGTCGGCTGCACGACCTCACCGCCCGAGGCCTGGCCGTGGTGTGCGGCGTACGTGATGGCCACGGGCAGCGTGAACAGAAGAAGCACAACGTAGATGGCCCCGGCCTGGGCCAGTCCGGCGAGCGCGATCCGGCCGCGGCTGTGGCGGATGAACGAGCGGGGCGGGCCGGCGGTGCCCGCGGTGGCCGCCGAGGCGCGTATCCGCTCCGCGAAACCCTGCACGGTCGGGTGCTCGTACAGGTCACGCAGAGTCGGCCCGGTTCCACTGTCGCGGCCGCGCAACAGTGATACGACCTGGGCGGCGAGCAACGAGTGGCCACCGAGGTCGGTGAAGAAGTTCGCCTCGGCCGACAACTCGTCGGGAGCGAGACCGAGCACCTGCGCCCAGGTGTCCCGCACCCGCCTCTCCAACTTGCCGCGGGCGGGCACCACGCGGCCGGTCCCCATGAGCCGGCGGCCGGTCGGAGGAGGGAGCAGCCGGCGGTCGACCTTGCCGCTCGGCATGGCGGGAAGGCGGTCGAGGATGTCCAGGAACGACGGCACCATGTAGGCGGGCAGGGTACGTTGCAGGTGCTCGTGCAGGCGGCCGACGAGGTCGCCGTCGGAGGCCGCGTCCCGGCCGGGAGAGTCTGTGACGCGTACGACGTAGGCGGCGAGCACCTTGCCGCTCCCGGGCCCGCTGTGCCCGGCCGGGTCCAGGTCGTCCCGGGGCCGCGGAGTCCTGCCCGTGTCCGGCGCGGGGACGAGCGCGGTGACCGCCTGGGCTACGCCGGGGTCCTCCAGCAGCACGTTGTCGATCTCACCGAGTGCCACCCGGTAGCCCCGGATCTTCACCTCGGCGTCGGCCCGGCCCAGGTACTCGATCTCCCCGTCGGCGGTCATCCGGCCGAGGTCACCGGTGCGGTAGAGCCGGCCGTTTCGGGGACCCAGCGGGTGCTCGATGAAACGGTCGGCGGTCAGGTCCGGCCGGCCCACGTAACCGCGGGCCAGGCCGGGACCGCCCAGGCATATCTCGCCGGCCGAACCGTGGGGCACGGGCCGCCGCTGTCCGTCGAGAAGTACCACCGAGTACGTCGGCAGCGGCCGTCCGATGGTGACGGGCCGGTTCGCCCGCATTTCCTGCCAGGTCGCCGTGACGGTGGCCTCCGTCGGCCCGTACGTGTTGAGGATGCGCCGTCCCGGCCTGCTCCACCGGTCGACGAGACTGTGCGGGCACGCCTCGCCGCCCACGACGATGCTGCGGATCCGCGGCAGCTCGCGCGGGATCGTCGCCAGCAGCGTCGGCACGCAGTACAGCACCGTGACGCGAAGCGTCTCCAGGAAGTCGGCGAGCTCGTCGCCGAGCGGCGCGGGGCCGCTCGGCCCGGCGACGAGCGTGGCGCCTGCCGTCCAGGTCGGCCAGATCTCCTCCAGGGAGAAGTCGAACGAGATGGTCATGCCCTGGAAAACCCGGTCATCGGGGCGCACGGCGTACACGGGAGTCACGACACCGAGGAAGTTACAAATGCTCGATTGGGCGATCTCCACGCCCTTCGGCCTGCCGCTGGAGCCCGAGGTGTACATGATGTATGCGGTGGGATCGTCTTCGTACCTGCCCGCGCCGGGCGTGTCGGCAGGCGGCCGCGTCGTGGGAAGACGAGCGACTTCACCCGCCCAGGCGTCGGTCCGGATCACCCGGCACGCTCCCGGCTCCGCCGTCTCCGCATGTCCGGTGCGTGGCATCAGAACGCCCGTGGTCAGCAGGACGTCGGCACCTGAGTCGCCCAGGATGTACGCGATGCGTTCGTGCGGGGAAGCGGGGTCGAGCGGCACGAATGCCGCCCCGGCCTTGCACACGCCCAGGAGCGACACGTACATGCCCACGGACCGCGGCAGCAGGACAGCCACGCGAGTGCCCGTACCGACGCCCGCACGGCGCAGGTAGTGAGCCACCTGGTTGGCGCGTGCGTCGAGATCGGCGTACGTCAGACGCTGCTCATCGCATTCCAGGGCGACGGCCCACGGTGTGCGGTCACAGGCGTCGTGAAAGAAGTGGTGCAGCCTACGGGCCGTGGTCCGCGCGCCCTGGTCGGTGAGGTCCGAAGCCGGAACGACAGGCGGGTCCACAGTGTGCGAGGCCATGAGGAAACCTCCTCCTCAGCTCGCGCCCGGTGGTCCGGGGACGGTTCCAGCTTGTACGGCACCGGCTGAGAGGAGGCTGAGACAGACCCTCACCCGATCGGTCCGTGGCCCGGCGCGCACCGCACGAGAAATGTACTGATCGGTACACAACGAGAACGGGTCGCGCGGCCCGGAACCACATCCATCGCCCTGTGGAAGGAACGATTTCTGCGGGAGGGCCCGGTTCCGATCAGCTCCGGCACCGTGCTCCGCGGTTGAGGCCCGACGCCGACGCCGACGCCGACGCCGACGCCGGACCCGGGCGACGGGATTCCGGCCACCGGCGCCGACGGGGAGAGCCGGGGACGTGGTGTCCCGGCGCAGGCCCCGCGTCGGGTCACATCGTGCGGTCGACGAGGAACGGGAGAAGCGTGACGATTTCACCGAGTGCGGCCGGGGCCAGCGGGACGTTCTCCAGGCTGAGCCGAGCGCTGTCGAGGTGCTGATGCGCCTCGGCCAGTGTCGCCGAACGCCCACCGGCTTCCTCCACGAGACCGGCCGCCCGCCGCGCGGTGGTGCTGTCGAGCGGACTGCCGGTGCCGAGCAGCGCCGCGAGGCGCCGGGCGGCGGGGTGGTCCGTGGCCAGGGCCGCGAGAACGGGGTACGTCTTCTTCAGCCGGCGCAGATCACTGTGGACGGGCTTGCCCGTGACCTGGGGATCTCCCCAGATGCCCAGGAGGTCGTCCACGGACTGGAACGCCACCCCGAGGTGCCGGCCGGCCGTGGTGAGGGCGGCGACGGTCGTGGCAGGGGCTCCGGCGAGCACCCCGCCCAGGCCCGCCGCGCAGCCGAGGAGCGCGCCGGTCTTGTGCTCGGCCATCCACCGGTACTCGTGCGGCCGCACCGCTTCGGGCCCGGTCCAGGGCCGGGACTCGAAGAGCAGGTCCTCGGCCTGACCGCGGACCAGGTCGGTCAGCGTGCCGGCGAGAAGCCGGACCGCTGCCGCACCGTGCACGCCGGGAGCGTCGGCCAGCGTCTGTACGGCCAGGGCGAAGAGCGCGTCGCCCGCGAGGATCGCGGGGCCGGTCCCGTACACCTTCCATGCGGTGGCGCGCTGTCTGCGGGTCTCGTCGCCGTCCATGATGTCGTCGTGCAGGAGGGAGAAGACATGGATCAGCTCGACGGTGACGGCGCCGACGACGGCGTCCTCCGCAGGGGCGCCGGCCGCCTCGGCGCCGAGCAGGGTGAGGGCCTGACGCACCCCTTTGCCCTGTGAGCCCGTGACGGGGTCACCGTCCGCCGTGCCCCACCCGAGGGAGAACGCGGCCATCTCCGCGTGCCACGGGTGCAGACGCTGCACGGCCTGGGCGAGCGCCGGGCGTACGAGGTCGCGGCAGCGGGAGAGGATCTGCGGTGCCGTGGCCCGCTGGGATACCGGCGGTGGTGTCATCGTCGTCCGCCTTCCTCGTCGGCCGCGCCACCGACCGGTGCCACGCCGAGTTCGGCGTACGCCTTGTCGACCATGTCCCGGGCATTGAGCAGGCCGATCCGGCTGAGGGTGCGGCGCAGCTCGTCGAGATCGGCGGCGGTCTCGTTCCGGTCGCGGCCGAGCCGGGCGAGCGACTTGACGAGACCGAGCCGGGCCAGCGCCTCGCCCCGGGGCTCGGCCATGGCACGGAACTCGGCGAGCGCCTCCTCGTAGACCTGGCGCGCCGCCTCGTAACGGCGGGCGCGGAAGAGCACATTGGCGCGCATCTTGTGGTTGTACGCGAGCGCACTGGACAACTTCATCTCACGGCAGGTGAGTTCGGCTTCCGTGAGCAGGGCCAGGGCACGCTCCGGATCGTCGTCCCGCAGGGAAACGATGTCGGCCATGCCGCGCAGGGCCCACGCCCGGCCACGCCGGTCGTCCGCGTTCCCGGCCAGCTCGGCGGCCTCCTCGAACATGGCCAGGGCACTGTCGAGCGATCCGGTGTTGCGGTGGATCTGTGCGATGCCCTCCAGTGCCCACACGGTGTGGCGCGCCTCGCCACGGGCGCGCGCCTCGGTGAGCAGTTGTTCGTGCAGGACCGCGACCTTCTGGTAGTCGCCCTGTATTCGCCCGGTCTCCGCAAGGCCGGCGAGGGAGTAGCCACGGGCGACGATGTCCCCGCCGCGCTCACCCATGTCGGCAGCCAGTCCCAACAGGCGGAAGGCGAGGCGGAGTTCACCGCGCTGACGGGCAAGCGTCCCTCCGCTCCACAGCGCCCACGCCATTGCCCCCGCGTCACCGGCCGAGCGGGCGGCCCGGTAACTGGCCTTCCACGCCCGGTCGGCCTCCTGTACGTTGCCGAGCCTGCGATGGGCCTCGGCCACCGCGAGCCCGCAACGCGCCACTTCGCGCTGCGAGCCGGAGAGCTCGGCCTCCCTCAAATGACGTACTCCTTCGGCCAGTACATCCGTGAGAGAGGAGTTCACCGACATCTTGGTGAGGGCGCCTTGGTACTCGGGCGCCAGTGCCTTGCTGTGCATGGGAGCCTTTCGCGCGCGGCCGGGCGGCACCGGCAACTATGCACGTGGTGTATACATGGAGCGCATAGTTGCCCGACGATCTGACCCGGGCGCTCGTGGGGGGTCGGACGTGGCTTGTCACTTGCGGCGAACCGCCTTGTTGTGGATCAAGACGGCAGTCGCGCGTCCGAGGTTGCTCCGCGATCAATAGAAGTTGACATCGGGGGACTGCGGGGGCATCGGAACCGGTTGGTGCCGGCGCCACCACCGTGCTGGGCGCGGGTACCGCTCGTGGAGCGGCTCCGACACCTTCTGGCTAAGCTCGACGAGGGGTCGAATACCAGATCGATGGAGGCTCCTATGACGACCCTCGAACCCCGCGATGTGGCCCCTCGCCTCGCCACCGGTGCGTTCATCCTGAATTCCGGCCTGGGCAAGCTGAAGGCGGACGAAGAGACGGCCCAGGGCGTGCACGGCATGGCCTGTACCGCCTACCCGTTCCTCAAGAAGATGGAAGCCAAGCGATTCACCCGGCTGCTCGCGCTGACGGAGATCACGGTCGGCGGAACCCTGCTGGCCCCCTTCGTACCGACCCGACTGGCCGGACTGGCGCTGACCGGGTTCTCCGGCGGCCTGGTCGGCCTCTACCTCCGGATGCCGGGGATGCGGGAACCCGGCAGCCTGCGGCCCACCCAGAACGGCATCCCGCTGGCCAAGGACTCCTGGATGCTGGGCATCGGACTCGGCTTCCTGGCCGCGGGTGTCCGCTGGCCGGGCGGGCGCGCGTCCCGGTGTCCCTGGCGGCGGTGCCGAGGCTGACGGCAGCGGCCGCGACGTGAGCGGGATGCGCCGGTGCTGTGCCCGGTGAAGACTCGCGGCAGTCGCATTCTGACTACTCTGGGGGTGGGAAACCGTGTCCGACCGACGCCGGCCGCCCGGGACACCGGGCCGATGAATGGCCCTCCGTTGCGGGATGCGTCACGGTAGGTAGCCGCCTGGAGTGCGGTGTCCCGGAAAACCTGGTTCCGTGGCGGGGTCCGACCCGCCCACAGATCCAAGGAGTGATCATGAGCGAGTCAGAGGAATACCGCGGTCGCATACGGGAGATGCGCGCCAAGGCGAAGGACCTCAAGGACGCAGCCGAGCGCACCTCGGACCCCAAGGAACGCCAGCGCCTGAAGGAGAAGGCCCGCAGGATCGAAGCCGAGAGCGACCAGGTCAGCGGCATGGCGAGCGGGGACATCTACCCCATGGAGTAGTCGGCCACTGGAGCAGTCGGCGCCTGGAGTAGGTGGTGACCGAGGGCCGTACTCCCGGACCCACGGGCGCCGCCTGGCCCGGATCGCCGAAGTTGATCAGCTGAGCACGCGACCGCAAGCGGGAGCGTGGCAGAGAACGTAGAGGCTGCCCCGCAAGGCGTTCGCTCAGGCTCCAGGGACCTCGGCGCGGGCATCGGCCAGCAGCTGGAGGGCATGCTCGCGATCCTGCTCGAGGGTGTCGTCCACACCGTCGATGGTGACCTGGAGCAGCAGTCTGCCCGCGCCCGCGCAGGCTGCCACCCTGCCGCCGACCAGGAACTCCTCGGGAGGGCCGGCAGGGAAGGTGCAGCACGCCCCCTCGGATCCCTTGAAGCTCTGGGTGACACCGTCGGACACTTTGGCGTCGCACTTTCCGGCGACGTACTCGGCCGGCGTGGCCCGGACCGACGGCCGTTCGCGCTCCAGCACCCTTGATCGGTCCGTACCGCGGCGTGAACGGCCCGTGGAGCGGACGCACTTACTCAATCCGAAACGATCAGTTGGGCCCGATTGACAGGCTCTTCCTGGTCCGGAAACGGACAGTGCCGAGCGCGGCGCGTGTCGATCGCGGGGGAGGGGCGGGAGAGCGGCCATGGTGAGGTCATGAACAGCGTTGACCTTTTGACGGACGCGTTCACCCGCGTCCAGGAGACGGTGCACGAGGCGGTCGAGGGACTGCCACCCACCGATCTCCATGCCCGCCTCGATGGCGGAGCGAACACGATCGCCTGGCTCGTATGGCACCTCACCCGGATCCAGGACGACCACGTCTCGGACGCGGCCGGTATCGAGCAGGTCTGGTTCACCCGGGACTGGGCCTCCCGTTTCGATCTGCCCTTCGAGAAGAACGCCACCGGGTACGGACACAGCGATGCGGACGTCTCGGCGGTGCGGGTGGGGTCGCCGGAACTGCTGCTCGGCTACTACGACGACGTCCATGAACAGACCCTCGATTTCATCAGCGAGCTCGACGGCCGGGCTCTGAACCGCGTCGTCGACGAGGCGTGGTCGCCGCCGGTCACCCTCGGGGTCCGTCTGATCAGCGTCATCTCGGACGACTTGCAACACGCCGGCCAGGCGGCCTTCGTCCGGGGCGTGCTCGAACGTCGGTAGAACTCTGCGCGAGCGGGGGCCCGTTGCGCGCTCCGGGGGCGTCGGCGCACTCCGGTGCCTGTGCGGTCCCCCGGTCCGCCGGGCACCGAGGTCATGAACCACATGGCTTCGGCGCCCGGTGGAATCCGGCGCGCTTCAGACCTTGAGCCCGACGCTGCTCACCGCGTGTCCCCGCAGCGTGTCCACCGGACTCTGGTGCGGATCCGGGCGCCAGGCCGACGTCCTGACGACGCCCGGCTCCACCATCTCCAGGCCGTGGAAGAAGTCCGAGATCCGTTCCGGGCTGCGCAGATGATACGAGCCGGCCGAGTTCGCGTTGTAGGAGGCGACGGCCCGGTTCAGCGCGTCACTCGTGTCCGTGCCGTCGCTGAGGGCCAGGTAGCTGCCTGCGGGGAGCGCGTCGAGCAGCCGGTCGACCAGCGCCCATGGATCGTCCTCGTCGGGGAGCTGCCCCATGATCCCGAGCATGGTGAGCCCGACCGGCCGGCTGAAGTCCAGCGTCCTGGCAGCCTCGGCAAGGATCGCGTCGGCGTCCCTGACGTCGGCGTCGACCCGTATCCCCTCGCCCGAACGGCGAGCCCGGCAGCGCCCGCACGTTGATCCTGCACGGTGGCGCGGATGACACCTGCCCGCTCGGCCAGGCCGAGCAGTGGTTCCACGCGCTGTGCACCCGGAAGGTGCCGGCCCGGCTGGTCGTGCACCCGGGCAGCCCGCACCTGTTCATCCTGGACGGCAGGCCCTCGCACCGGGAGGACTACTCCCGCCGCCTGACCGAATGGGTCACCACGCACACCGACCGCTGAAACCGCCGGAGCGGCAGAAGCCACCACGACCACCGCAACCGCCACAACCACTGAATCTGTTGAGATTGTCGAACGAAACGGAATCGGAGCCGAAATGACCGACACCACCGACCTGTCCGCCCGCTGGACCGCCCGCCTCACCGAGCTGGCCGCCCGCCACTCCGTCCCCGGCGCCAACCTCGGCATCCTGCACCGCGGTGAACTGATCGCCGAGGCCGCCGTCGGCCTGGCCAACACCGAAGCCGGGATCGAGACGACCACCGACACCCTGTTCCAGATCGGCTCGATCTCGAAGGTCTGGACCACCACGGTCGCCATGGCCCTGGTCGACGAGGGCTTGCTGGAACTGGACGCGCCGCTCGTCTCCGTAATGCCCGAACTGCGAGTAGCCAACGACGAGTTGAAACAAGGACTGACGCTTCGTCATCTCCTCGACCACACCAGCGGCATCGACGGCGACCTCTTCACCGACACCGGCCGGGGCGACGACTGCCTGGAGAAGTTCGCCGCCCTCCTCGGCGACGTCACCCCCAACCACCCGCTCGGCGCCACCATGTCGTACTGCAACGCGGGCTTCACCCTGCTCGGCAGGGTGCTCGAAGTCGTCACCGGCGTCCAGTGGGACGAGCTGATGCGCGAGCGACTGTTCCGTCCGCTCGGCCTGACACACACCGTGACTCTGCCGGAGGAGGCGCTGCGCTTCCGCGCTGCCATCGGGCATCTGGGGGACCCGCCGGCGCAGGCCCCGCAGTGGGGGCTGATGCGTTCGGCCGGACCCGCCGGACTGATCTGCTCGACGCCGCGCGAAGTACTGCGGTTCGCCCGGCTGCACCTCGACAACGGCGTCACCGAGGACGGCACCAAGATCCTCTCGGCCGAGGGCGCCACAGCCATGCAGACCCCGCAGGTCGAACTCCCCGACCCGCACATCCTGGGCCACGCCTGGGGACTGGGCTGGTTCCTCGACACCTGGGACGGACAGCGGGTCTACGGACACGACGGCGGCACGATCGGGCAGAGCGCGTTCCTGCGGGTGCTGCCCGAGGCCGATCTGGCGATCTGCCTGCTCACCAACGGCGGCGACACCATGAGCCTCTACCGGGACGTGTTCGGGGAGATCGTCCAGGAGTTGGCCGGCGTGACGATGCGCGCCACGATCCAGCCGGCGAAGGAGCCGGTGGCGGTGGACCCCGCGGACTACGTCGGCGCGTACCAGCGGCTCTCCAGCCGAGTGGAGATCGTGGAGCGGGACGGCGGCCTGGTGATGCTCGACCGGATCACCGGACCGCTCGCCGAGCTGATGCCCGACACGGAGCAGGAGTACCGGATGCACCCCGTCGAGCCGGGGCTGTTCGTGGTGCAGCGACCGGGCCTGAAGGCCTGGGTCCCGGTCGTCTTCTACACCCTCGCCGACGGCACGCCCTACATCCACCACGGCGGCCGCGCCACCCCCAAGGCGGGCTGACGTGACCGAGATCGCCACCGCCCTGGAGGCGGCGCTGCCGGGACTGCTGGCCGACATCGAGGAACTGGTCCGCAGCGAGTCGCCCAGTGAGGACCCGGCCGCCGTCGCCGACTGCGCCCGGGTCGTCGCCGGGCTCGGCACCCGGCTGACCGGTGCTGCGCCCGAGTGGCTCGGCGGCGCGGGCGCGCCCGCGCTCCGCTGGCGCTTCGGCTCCGGCGACCGGGTGCTGCTGCTCGGTCACTTCGACACGGTGTGGCCGGTGGGCTCGTTGGCCGGCCACCCCTTCGAGGTGGTCGGCGGCAGGCTGACCGGTCCCGGCTGCTTCGACATGAAGGCCGGTGTGGCGCAGTTGTTCCACGCGCTGGCGGTCCTCGAAGACCTGGACGGGGTGTCGGTCCTGCTCACCGGCGACGAGGAGATCGGCTCCCCGGCATCACGCACCCTGATCGAGGCCGAGGCCCGCCGCACCCGGGCCGTACTCGTCCTGGAGGCGAGCGAGGGCGGCGCGCTGAAGACCGCGCGCAAGGGGGTGTCCGGCTACGAACTGCACATCACCGGCCGCGCGGCGCACGCCGGCCTCGAACCCCATCGCGGCATCAACACGACCACCGAACTGGCCCACCAGGTACTCGCGTTGTCCACGCTCGCCGATCCGGCGACCGGCACCACGGTCACACCGACGGTGGCCTCCTCCGGCACCACCCGCAACACGGTGCCCGACACGGCCCGGCTGCTGGTCGACGTACGGGTGGAGACTGCCGCCGAACAGGACCGGGTGGACCGTGCCGTGCAGGATCTCTCACCGGTCCTCGCGGGCGCCTCGCTCAAGCTCTCCGGTGGCCCGGACCGGCCGCCGCTCCAGACGAGCGCTTCGGCGGAGCTGTTCGCACTCGCCCGGAGCCACTACGCCGAACTGGGCTTCGGCACCCTGCGCGGCGTGGCGGTCGGTGGCGGCTCCGACGGCAACCTCACGGCAGGCGCGGGCACACCCACGCTGGACGGCCTCGGGGCCGTGGGCGGCGGGGCGCACGCGGACGACGAGCATGTGCTCGTCGCCGAACTGCCCCGCCGCGCGGCGCTGGTGGCCTCCCTGGTCGCCTCGCTCGTACGGAAGCCGCCGGTCGCACCGGGCCGGGTGAGATCGTGAATGGTGCGGAAGCCGCCGCGGCGGCAGCAGCGACGGCCGCGCACCGCGCGGGCGTGACCGTCTCCGAACTGCACGGGCTGGACGAGATGCGGGACGCCTGCCGGGTACTGGACCGGGTCTGGCGGCCCGATCCCGGCAACCCGCTGATCACCCCGGAGCTGCTCCGGGTCTTCGCCCACTCCGGCAGCTACGTCGTCGGAGTCCACCGGGACGGCCGGATGGCCGGAGTCTGCCTGGGCTTCCTGGCCACCGCCGGACTGCACTCGCACATCGCCGGGGTCGACGACACCGTCCGGGGCCGCAATGTCGGCTACGCCGTCAAGCTGCATCAGAGGGCCTGGGCCCTGGCCCGCGGCATCACCGCGGTCACCTGGACCTTCGACCCGCTGATCAGCCGCAACGCCTATTTCAACCTGGCCAAACTGGGCGCGGCAGCGAGCGAGTACCTGGCCGACTTCTACGGGGCGATGCAGGACGAGGTCAATGCCGGGACCGAGACGGACCGGCTGATGGTCCACTGGGACCTGGCCGGCGAACACGCCGTCAACGCCGCCGCGGGCACACCCCGCACCGTCACCGTCGAGAGCGCGGGCGCCCACGCCGTGGTCGGTCTGGACGCCAAACCCGACGGCGGCCCCGCCGGAGGACCGCGGCGGTCGGGTGCTGGCCTTCTCCAGCCGTCAGGACGAGGGCGACGACGCCAGGATCGCGACCATCCTGGACCGTCAGGTTCCCGCCGAGAAGCTGCGCGCCCTGAAGCAACTCGGCGCCTTCCACGCCCTCTACCGCAAGGAGGAGATCGTCTATGTGGCCGGCATCTCCGACAAACCGCGGGCTGCGATCGCCGTCCGCGCGGGCGGCGAGATCCTCGGATCGATCTGGGTCGTGGTCGACGGACCGCTGAGCGAGGACCGCACCCAGGCGTTGCAGGAGGCCGCGAAGGCGGCCGCCCTGCATCTGCTGCGTCATCGCACGGGCGAGGACGTCGAACGCAGGCTCCGCGCGGACCTGCTCGCCACGGTCCTGGAGGGCGGCACCCACGCCCCGCAGGCCGCCGTACGGCTGGGCCTGTCCGTCCAGCCCGCCTGCGTACTGGCACTCGCCGTGACCGGTGAGCCGTCGGCACCCGACCGGGTGGCCGCGGGCCACCGCGTTGCCGAGGCCCTCGCCCTGCACCTGGCCGCCATCCACCCCCGAACGGCCGCGGCCTCGCTCGGGGGCGTCACCTACGCCGTCCTGCCCACGGGTTCGGACCAGGACGCGCTACGGGTGGCCGAGGCGTTCCTCGGACGCATGGGCGACCGGGTGCCCGCGGTCATCGGCATCGGCCGGCTCGCCGCCCGTCCGGCCGAGCTGCGCCGCTCCCGCGCCGACGCGGACCGCGTGTTGCGGGTCCTCGGCTCCGGCCGCTCCCAGCGACGGTCCGCCCGCCTGTCGGACGTCTACGCCGCTTCGCTGCTGGAGGAGCTGACGGACCGGATCGCCGCCGAGGACGATCTCCCCGACGGCCCGGTGATCCGGCTCCGCGCCTACGACGCCCAGCACCACACCGCCCACACGGACACGCTGGAGGCCTGGCTGAACACCTTCGGCGACGTGGCCGCCGCCGCGGCAGCCGTACACATCCATCCCAACACCTTCCGTTACCGGCTCAAGCGCCTGGCCGTGGTGGCGGGCATCGATCTCGACGACCCGGAGGCCAGATTCGAGGCCATGCTCCAACTGCGGCTGCACCCGCCGCGGCACTGACGCCGGCCCGGTCCTCACCGTGACATGCGGGATCCACCCGGGGCGGGCGCAATGATGAAAGAGTTCTCGTAGCAGCCGGACACAACGACGCCCGCACGCCCGCGTGTCCGCGCAGCCGTGCATCCGAAGGTCGACGATGGGACAGATGCCATGCCTCTCAAGGGTGAGTACGAGCCGAGCCCCGCGCAGTGGGTCCGCGACCAGGTCGAGCTGGTCGAGAGCTCCGGTGGGACGGAGGGGACCACGATGCGGGGCCTGCCGGTCATCATCCTGACCACCCGCGGGGCCAAGAGCGGCAAGATCCGCAAGACGCCGCTCATGAGGGTCGAGCACAACCGCTCGTACGCTGTGGTCGCCTCGCAGGGCGGCGCCCCCAAGCACCCCGTCTGGTACCACAACATCGTGGCCGACCCGCGCGTGGAACTGCAGGACGGCCCCGTCCGCCAGGACATGAGCGCCCGTGAAGTCACCGGCGAGGAGAAGGCCCTGTGGTGGCAGCGCGCGGTCGAGGCGTTCCCCGACTACGCCGACTACCAGCTCAAGACCGACCGGCAGATTCCGGTCTTCGTCCTGGAACCGGCGGCCGAGCCGCACTGACGAGCGCGCGGGGGAGGCGCGGACCGTAGGCCCGCCGCGCCCCCTTTCTCCGGGATCAGGCCGTCAGCTTCCCGGGCAGCCAGCCCAGCTGCGCGGCCTCCTGGAACGGCCCGCCGCCCTCGTGGTCGTTGAAGTCGTACACCTCGATGGCCTTGTCCTGGTGGGCGTACGCGTTGAAGGCGGCGAAGACGGTCGAGGGCGGGCAGGTCATGTCCTCCAGAGCCGTCGAGAACAGGGCCGGTGCCCGCCCGCGTGCGGCGAAGTGCACGCCGTCGAAGTAGGACAGGGTGGCCCTCGCCTGTCCGGCCCGGCCCCGGTGCGTCTTGAGGTAGCTGCCCACCTCGCGGTACGGGGTGCGGTCGGTGACGGTGAGCGCGCGGGGGAAGTCGCACAGGAACGGGACGTCCGGCGCGATCGCCACGAGGTCGGGTATCAGCCCGCCGACGGCGAGCGTGATGCCGCCGCCCTGGCTCTCGCCGATCGCCGCGGTGCGCGCCGCGTCGGCCAGCGGATGCGAGCGCGCCGCCTCCACCGCCCGCACCGCGTCGGTGAACACACGCCGGTAGTAGAACGCGTGCGGGTCCTCGATGCCCCGGGTCATGAAACCGGGGTACGAGGGCGCGCTGCCCACCGGGTCGGGGGTCTCGCCGACCTGCCAGCCGCTGCCCTGGCCCCGGGTGTCCATCACGAAGTGGGCGAAACCGGCCGATGCCCAGAGCAGATGGGTGTGGGCCAGGCCCCGCCCGCCGCCGTAGCCGATGAACTCCACGACCACCGGCAGCGGTTCGGTGGTGCCCGCCGGGAGGACGAACCAGCCCTTGACCGGGTGCCCGCCGAAGCCCGCGAACGTCACGTCGTACACGTCGACGGTGCTCAGCCCCGTGCCTGTACACAGCTCGAACCGGGCGTCGAGGTCGTGGGACCTGGCCTCGTCGAGGGTCTTGGACCAGAACGCGTCGAAGTCCTCCGGCTCCACCGAACGGCTGCGGTAGTCGCGCAGCTGGTCGAGGGGCAGATCGAACAGGGACATGCGGAACCGCCTTCTTCGCCGGGGTGAGGGGGCACCCGTGGGGATGGTTGATCACACGGTACGGGGGCGGGCGGCGCGCGGACGAGGGTGTTCTCGCGCCTTCCTGCTCGGACCGGATCGCGCCTGCACGGCAGGAGGCCTCCGGACGTGCCGCACATGGGGCGCGACGGTCCGTGTCACGGCCGTGTGCTGAACTGTCCGTGGCACATCTGATTCAGGAGCACCTTGTGAGCAGCTACCGGCACCCCGGCATCGTCTTCACCGACCGCTATTTCACGGTCCCGCTCGACCACACCGATCCGGGCGGCGAGCAGATCGAGATCTTCGGCAGGGAGGCCGTGGCGAGCGGCAGGGCCGGGGAGGAGCTGCCCTGGCTGGTCTATCTGGAGGGCGGCCCCGGCTTCGGCGCCCGGCGCTTCATCGGCGCGGAGGCATGGCTGGGACGGGCGGTGGAGGAGTACCGGGTGCTGCTCCTCGATCAGCGCGGCACCGGCCTGTCCACCCCGGCCAACCGGCAGACCCTGCCGCTGCGCGGCGGTCCGCGCGAGCAGGCCGACTACCTTGCACACTTCCGGGCCGACAACATCGTGCGCGACTGCGAGCTCATCCGCCCGCGGCTGACCGGTGGCGAACCGTGGACGGTCCTCGGTCAGTCCTTCGGAGGCTTCTGCGCCGTCCGCTATCTGTCGGCCGCCCCCGAAGGGCTCAGGACCGTCCTGATCACCGGCGGGCTGCCCTCGCTCGACGCGCACGCCGACGACGTCTACCGGGCCGCCTACCCGCGGATCGAGCGCAAGGTCGCCGCCCACTACACGCGCTACCCGCAGGACGTCGAACGGGCCCGGGAGATCACCGCTCACCTCGCGGAGCACCGCCCGGAAAGCGCGGGCCACCGTCTGACGCCCGAGGGGTTCCAGTCCCTCGGGATCATGTTGGGCGGCGGCAACGGCAGCCACCAGCTGCACTACCTGCTGGAGAACGCCTTCGTCCGCACGCCGCTGGGCACCGAGCTCTCGGACACGTTCCAGGAGGCGATGCGCACGGCGAGTTCGTTCGCCGGGCATCCGCTGTACGCGCTGATGCACGAGGCGATCTACGGCCAGGGCGAGCGGCCCACCGGCTGGGCCGCCGAGCGGGTCCGTGCCGAATTCCCCCAGTTCGACGCGGCCACGGCGCTCAAGGGCGACGGCCCCGTGCTCTTCACCGGTGAGAGCATCCACCCCTGGCACTTCGAGGTCGATCCGGCGCTGCGCCCGCTGCGCGAGACCGCCGAACTGCTGGCCTCCCGTACCGACTGGGCGCCGCTCTACGACACCGAGCGGCTGGCCGCCAACGAGGTGCCCGTCGCCGCGGCCGTCTACCACGACGACATGTACGTCGATACCGGGCACGCGCTGCGCACCGCGGCGGCGATCCGCGGGCTGCGTACCTGGGTGACCAACGAGTACGAGCACGACGGGCTGCGCGCGGGCGGACCGCGCGTACTGGACCGGCTGCTCGCCCTGGTCCGGGACGAGGTCTGATCCGTTCCCGCGAGCGGCAGGAGCCGGTCACGCACCCGCGTGACCGGCTCCTCGCGTCGCTCGGTGCGTCAGCCCTGGAGGGCGTCCAGCGTCGCGTCCAGGTTCGCGGCCGAGCGCGGGGCGCGGTTGTACGGAAGCTTCGACAGGGCCGCCGCCATCCCGCACGTGTTGGTCACGGCGGAGAAGACGAGTCCGGAGCCGATGCCCGCGGCGACCCACCGGGCGGCCGGGAAGCGCACCCCGGCCAGCAGGCCGGCCACCACCAGAGAACCCGCGGCGAGCCGGACCTGACGCTCCATCGGCCAGGTCGGCCGGGCCCCGGCCGGACGGTCGAGATCGCGGCCCTCGCCCTCCCAGGCCGAGGTACCGCCGGACAGTGTCACGGCGTCGATGTCGGCCGCGGCCAGAATGTCGCAGGCCCGGGTGGAGCGGACGCCGGAGGCGCACACCACGAGCAGCGAGCCGCGGGCAGCGGCGGACTTCAGGGCGGGCACGGCCTCGGGGAGACGGTCCAGCGGGATGTTCAGGGCACCGGGCACGTGCCCGGAGGCGTACTCGCCGGGGGCCCGCACATCGATGACGGTGAACTCCGCGAGACGGGCCGCGGCCTGGGCGGGCGAGAGGGAGACGGGGCTGGTCACGAGCAGTTGATTCCTTTCGTTCACCGGGGCCGAGGAGGAACTCGGGCTCTCCTGCCCCATGCGGTTAGAATACCCCTTGGGGTATCAGTAGGAGGATGTTGTGGAACTCGACATGGCGGCCGACGAACTGAAGTCGGTCCTCAACCGCCTTCGCCGCGCGCAGGGCCAGCTCGCCGGGATCATCAGGATGATCGAGGAGGGCCGGGACTGTGAGGACGTCATCACGCAGATGGCGGCCGTTTCCCGGGCGCTCGACCGGGCCGGTTTCGCGATCATCGCGACGGGCCTGCAGCACTGCATGGCCGACGGCGGCGGTGAGCCCGCGGACCGGGACCGGATGCGGGCGCGGCTGGAGAAGCTCTTTCTCTCGCTGGCCTGACCGAGGAGCAGGGGGCGATGCCGTGAACGGGGGCGATCACCGCCCGGTCCGGCGCGTGGGCGTGGTGAGGTCGTAACCTGCCGGCATGACGGAGCAGCTGACGCCCATGCCCGCGGACTGGCGACGTGCCCTCGCCGTGGTCGCGCACCCTGACGACCTGGAGTACGGCTGCGCGGCGGCGATCGCGGACTGGACCGATGGCGGGCGCGAGGTCACCTACCTCCTCGCCACCCGGGGCGAGGCGGGCATCGACTCGCTCTCCCCGGAGGAATGCGCACCACTGCGCGAGCGGGAACAGCGGACGAGCGCGGCGGTCGTCGGCGTCACCACCGTGGAGTTCCTGGATCACCGCGACGGAGTGATCGAGTACGGAATCCCGCTGCGCCGCGATATCGCCGCGGCCATCCGCAGGCACCGTCCCGAACTGGTCATCACGCTCAACCACCGCGACACCTGGGGCGGCATCGCCTGGAACTCCCCTGATCACCGGGCGGTCGGCCGTGCCGCCCTGGATGCCGCGGCCGACGCGGGAAACCGCTGGATCTTCCCGGAGCTGACCGGGGCGGGGCTCCCGCCGTGGAACGGGGTGCGATGGGTCGCGGTGGCGGGGTCGGCCACCCCCACCCACGCCGTGGACGCGACGCCCGGACTGGAGCGGTCCGTGGAATCGCTGCTGGCGCACCGTACGTACATCGAAGGGCTGACGGAGGAGAACCCCGAGGTGTACTGCCGTACCTTCCTGACCGGACACGCGCAGTCCGCGGCCGACCGGTTCGGGGGTCGCCCCGCCATCACGTTCGAACTCTTCGCCCGCTGAAAGTAGGCCACGCAGGGCAAAGCTGCAGGTCCAGGTGTTGATGTTGTCCAGACCATTGACATGCAAGCGACACGGTGTTGAATTCAGTGTCGTTGTGTTGTGTGACTCCGGTGACTTGAGTGATCAATGGAGGACCTGTGACGCCTCGCCCATTCCGTTTCACCGCACTCGGTACGGCGGCGACCCTGCTGGCCGGCGGTCTGCTGGCCGCGGTGCCGCCCGCCCAGGCAGCCGACGGCCCCGGGACCGCCGCACCGGCGAAGTCCGTGGCGGGGCAGCGGACCCCCGCCATCGCGCCGACCCCGCAGTCCGTGCGGAACCGGCCCGACCGGATCACCATCAGCCCCACCGTCACCGTGTTGGCGGGCGCAACCGCCGACGAGCCGTCCCTCGAGGTGGTGGAGACCGCCCTGCGCCGGGCCGGTGCACAGCGCATCGTACGCAGCGACAAACCCGGCAGGAGCGGGCTCACCGTCCACGTCGGTGACTCCGCCGCGCTCGCCGCCCAGCACCTCGACGGCCCGTCCGGGCTGCCCGCCGAGGGCTATGTGCTCGGCATCGGCGCCGACCGCATCGTCCTCGCCGGCAAGGACACCACCGGCACGTACTACGCCGCACAGACCCTGCGTCAGGTTCTGCCGCAGGTGAAGCATCCTGGGGCCGACGTCGCCGGACTCGCCGTACGCGACTGGCCCGGCACCGCACTGCGCGGCGTCATCGAGGGCTTCTACGGCACCCCGTGGTCGCACGAGGCCCGGCTCGACCAGCTCGACTACTACGGCGAGCACAAGATGAACATCTACGTGTACTCGCCGAAGGACGACGCGTATCTCCGGGCGAAGTGGCGCGACGCCTACCCCGCCGACCAGCTGGCCCGGATCAAGGAGCTCACCGACCGGGCCGTCGAACGGCACGTGGAGTTCACGTACGCGCTCTCGCCCGGCCTCTCCGTCTGCTACAGCTCGGACGCCGACGCCAGGGCCCTGGTGGACAAGTTCCAGACGATCTGGGACATCGGCGTACGGACCTTCGCCATTCCGCTCGACGACATCAGCTACACCGACTGGAACTGCGCCGAGGACAAGGCGAAGTGGGGGACCGGCGGGGGTGCGGCGGGCGCGGCGCAGGCCTATCTGCTCAACCGGGTCAACAAGGAGTTCATCGCCACCCACCCGGGCGCCCAGCCGCTCCAGATGGTCCCCACCGAGTACTACAACGTCTCCGCGTCGCCGTACAAGAAGGCGCTGGCCGAGCAGCTCGACCCCGGTGTCCTGGTCGAATGGACCGGTGTCGGCGTCGTCGCACCGACCATGACCGTCGCGCAGGCCGAGGCCGCCCGCACGGTCTTCAACCACCCGATCCTGACGTGGGACAACTACCCGGTCAACGACTACGCGACCAACCGGCTGCTGCTCGGCCCGTTCAACGGACGGGAGAAGGGCCTGCCCGGCAAGCTGGCCGGGATCACCGCCAACCCGATGATCCAGCCGTACGCCTCGAAGATCGCGCTCCACACCGTTTCCGATTACGCCTGGAACGACGCCGCGTACGACCCGCGCACCTCATGGGGCGAGGGGCTGAAGGAGTACGCGGGCGGCGACCCCCGCACCGAGAAGGCGCTGCGGGCCTTCGCCGACGTCAACTACAGCTCCGCCCTCAACAAGGACCAGGCGCCCGAGCTGGCGGCCGAGTTCGCCCGCTACTGGGAGTCCGGCGACGCCGCGCGGCTCACTTCGGTGCTCGGCGCGCTCGGCTCCGCACCCGGACGGTTGCGCGGCAGCCTTCCGGACCGCGGCTTCATCGCCGACTCCGGCCCCTGGCTGGACGCCACCGAGTCCTGGGCCGCCGCCGCCCGTACCGCCCTGCGCATGGTCGAGGCGGCCCGCGCCGGAAAGGGCGCGCAGGCCTGGGAGCTGCGGCAGCAGCTGCCCGCACAGGTCGCCGCGGCGAAGGCCTTCGCCTACACGGGTCTGGACGGCCGCAAGGTGCCGGTCCTCGTCGGCGACGGCGTGCTGGACCGGTTCATAGACGCGGCGAGCGCCGAACACGACCGGATCCTCGGCGTGAGCGGCCGGCCCTCGGCGACGACGAGCCTGGGCACGTATCAGAGCAACACGGTCGCGCGGATGCTGGACGGCGACGACTCCACCTACTTCTGGAGCGACCGCGCGCCCGCCGCGAGCGACCAGGTCACCGTGGACCTGGGCCGGGTCCGGGACATCGGCGAGATCACCCTCGCCATGGCCAAGCCCGGCAGCACCGACGACTACCTCCATCAAGGCGTGCTCGAATACTCCTCCGACGGGCAGAACTGGCAGCAGTTGACCGCCTTCTCCGGAAAGCCGGACGTCACCGCGACCGCGCCCGCCGGAACGAAGGCCCGCTATGTGCGGGCACGGGCGACGGCCGGCCAGGACAACTGGCTCGTCGTACGGGAGTTCAGCGTCCCGGCCGAGGAGGGCGCGGTTACCGGAGGCCCGCCCGCCGCGGCCGGATCCTTGCTGCGGGCGGCGTTCGACGGGGACCCGGGCACCGTCTACCGGGCGGCCCGCGCTCCGGAGGCCGGGGAGGCGCTGGAGGTGGGGCTCGCCGCCGCGCGCCCCGTGCGGTCCGTCACCGTCCTGCAGCCGGCCGGGTCCGCCGGGCGTGCCGACATCCAGCTGCGCGGCACCGACGGAACGTGGCAGACGGTCGGCGCGCTCGCCGGCCCGTACGCCGAGGTGCCTGCCGCAGGCCGTATCGCCGACGCGGTGCGACTGGTCTGGCGCGCGGGGTCGGCGGCGCCGCAGATCGCCGAAGTGGTGGTGGCCGGCCAGGACTGACGTCCGGCCGCACGACCACGCCGGGGACGTGCCGGCCACCCGGCTCGAACACGCCCGGTCCGGCCCGAAGCGCTTCGGGCCGGACCGGGCGCGGTCATGCCCGCCTCCGGCCGAAACCGGCAGCGGCCGGTTGTTCCCAGAGAAGCAAGCAACCGCTTAGTATGCGCCGCAGCAGTGGTAATGCCGACAGTGTTGTGGAGGTCTCTCATGCAGGCATGGCGAGTGCACCGGAACGGCGAGCCGAACGAGGTGATGCGGCTCGAAGAGACCGACCGGCCCACGAGCGGCGCCGGGCAGGTGCTCATCGAGGTACTCGCGGCGGACATCAACTTCCCCGACGCGCTGCTCTGCCGCGGCCAGTACCAGATGCGGCCCCCGCTGCCGTTCACGCCCGGGGTGGAGATCTGCGGCCGGACGCCGGACGGCCGCAGGGTGCTCGCCACGCCCGCCCTGCCGAACGGCGGATTCGCCGAGTACGTCGTCGCGGACGAGGCGTCCCTGCTGCCCGCCCCGGAAGCCCTGGACGACGCCGAGGCCGCCGCCCTCCACATCGGCTACCAGACCGGCTGGTTCGGTCTGCACCGCAGGGCACGTCTCCAGACGGGCGAAACGCTCCTGGTCCATGCGGCGGCCGGTGGGGTCGGCAGCGCGGCCGTCCAGCTCGGCAAGGCCGCCGGAGCGAGTGTCATCGGCGTCGTGGGAGGCCCCGAGAAGGCGAAGATCGCCGGCGCGCTCGGCTGCGACCTGGTCATCGACCGCCGGAGCGAGGACATCGTCGCCGCAGTGAAGGAAGCGACCGGCGGGCGCGGCGCCGACGTGGTGTACGACCCCGTCGGCGGCGACGCCTACGCCAAGTCCGTGAAGTGCGTCGCCTTCGAGGGCCGGGTGATCGTCGTCGGCTTCGCGAGCGGAGTCATCCCCACCCCGGCGCTGAACCACGCCCTCGTCAAGAACTACTCGATCGTCGGACTCCACTGGGGTCTGTACAACACCCAGGATCCGGCCGCCGTCCACGCCTGCCACGAGGAACTCACCCGCCTCGCGGCCGAAGGGGTCATCAAGCCGCTGATCAGCGAGCGTGTCGGGCTGGACCAGGCCGCGGTGGCCGTCCAGCGGGTCGCGGACGGCACCAGCACCGGCCGGATCGTCGTCCTCCCGTCAGGAGCCACCCGATGACGACCCCCGACGCGGCCGAACTCCGCCGCCGTACCCAGGAGCTGCTCGCCGCACACCCCCCGGCCACCACCGACCGCACCGAATTCCTCAAGGCCCGCTTCGACGCCGGACTCGCCTGGGTGCACTACCCGGCCGGCCTCGGCGGCCTCGACGCGCCGCGCTCCCTGCAGTCCGTCGTCGACGCCGAACTCGTCGCCGCGGGCGCCCCCGACAACGACCCGCGCCGGATCGGCATCGGCCTCGGCATGGCCGCGCCCACCATCCTCGGCTACGGCACCGACGAGCAGAAGCAGCGCTTCCTGCGACCGCTGTGGGTCGGCGAAGAAGTCTGGTGCCAGCTCTTCAGCGAACCGGGCGCCGGCTCGGACCTCGCCGCGCTCGGCACCCGCGCCGTCCGTGCCGGCGAGGACTGGGTGGTCGACGGACAGAAGGTCTGGACGTCCAGCGCCCATCTGGCCCGCTGGGCGATCCTCATCGCCCGCACCGACCCGGACCAGCCCAAGCACCGCGGCATCAGTTACTTCATCTGCGACATGACGGATCCCGGCGTCGAGGTGCGGCCGCTGCGCCAGATCACCGGCGAGGCCGAGTTCAACGAGGTCTTCCTGACCGGCGTACGCATCCCGGACAGCAGGCGCCTCGGCCCGGTCGGTGAGGGCTGGAAGGTTGCGCAGACCACACTGATGAACGAGCGGGTCTCCATCGGCGGGGCACGCATCCCCCGCGAGGGCGGCATGATCGGCCCGGTTGCCCGCACCTGGCGCGCACGCCCCGATCTGCGCACCCACGACCTGCACCAGCGCCTGCTGAGCCTCTGGGTCGAGGCCGAGGTCGCCAGGCTCACCGGCATCCGGCTGCGCCAGCAGCTCGTCGCCGGGCAGCCCGGCCCCGAGGGCTCCGGTATGAAGCTCGCCTTCGCCCGGCTCAACCAGGAGATCAGCGGACTGGAAGTCGAACTTCTCGGCGAGGATGGCCTGTTGTACGGCGACTGGACCATGCGCCGCCCGGAACTCGTCGACTTCACCGGACACGACGCCGGATACCGCTATCTGCGCTCCAAGGGCAACTCCATCGAGGGCGGCACCAGCGAGGTACTGCTCAACATCGTCGCCGAACGCGTCCTCGGGCTGCCCTCCGAGCCGCGCAACGACAAGGACGTCCCCTGGAAGGACCTGGCCCGATGACCGCACCGACCGAAGAGACCCAGGCGCCCGATCTGCTGTACTCGCAGGCCGAGGACGATCTGCGGGCGGCGGTGCGTTCGCTGCTCGCCGACCGGTGCGACGCGCCGGCGGTGCTCGCCCGCATCGAGTCCGACGCGCCGTACGACCAGCGGCTCTGGAAGGCCCTCGCCACCGACATCGGCGCCGCCGGACTGCTGGTGCCCGAGGAGCTGGGCGGGCAGGGCGCCGGGCACCGCGAGGCCGCGGTGGTGCTGGAGGAGCTGGGGCGCGCGGTCGCCCCCGCGCCGTATCTGACCAGCGCGGTCGTCGCCACCGAGATCCTTCTCGCGCTGGGGGCACTGGACGGCCCGGTCACCGAACTGCTCCGCGACCTCGCCGCCGGGCGCAAGGTCGCGGTCCTCGCCGTACCGTTCTCCGCCCTGTCGCCCGGCGCTGCGCAGCCGGCCGGTGTCGTGGCCGACGCGCTGGAGGGGACCATGACCGGCATCGCCGACGCGCCCGCGGCCGACGTGCTGCTGGTCCCCACGACCGACGGCCTGTACGCGGTGGAGACCGGCGCCGAAGGCGTCACCGTCGAGCCCCTCGTCCCGCTCGACCTGACCCGCCCGCTCGCCACCGTCACCCTCGCCAAGGCCCCCGGAACCCGCCTGGCCAACGGTGCGTCCGCGGTCTTCGCCGTGCGCAGGGGCCTGCTGGCGGGCGCCGGACTGCTCGCCTCCGAGCAGCTCGGACTCGCCGAGTGGTGCCTGACCGAGACCGTCCGGCACACCCGCGAACGGCACCAGTTCAACCGGCCCGTCGGCTCGTTCCAGGCCCTCAAGCACCGTATGGCGCAGCTCTGGCTGGAGGTCGTGTCGGCCCGCGCCGCCGCGCGGAACGCCGCGGACGCCCTTGCGATCGGCAGCCGCGACACGCCGTTGGCGGTGGCCGTCGCGCAGGCGTACTGCTCGAAGGTCGCGGTGCATGCGGCGGAGGAGTGCGTTCAGCTGCACGGCGGCATCGGCATGACCTGGGAGCACCCGGCGCACCTGTACCTCAAGCGCGCCAAGGCCGACTCGATCGCGTACGGAACGGCCGGAAGCCATCGCGAGGTCATCGCCGAGCTGGTCGATCTGCTCGCACCGTAAGGAACTCCTCGTGGTGCGGGGGTAGTTGGGAGCGCAGGTGCGTGCCGGCGCACCTCCGCTCCGTCGTTCCGGCGTCCGGTGGGGTACCGCGCATCCCTTTACCTGTTGTTTAATTGCGACTGATTCGCAATAACAGTCGATCTTCAATAAGGGATGTGCAGAGTATGACGGGCCGATCGATACGGGGAGCGGTCGCCGCGACACTGGCGACCGTACTGTCGTTGACCGCGGCAGCCTGCTCACAACCGGGTGGCTCGGACGGCAGCGACTACGGTTCGGGGGCGGGGGAGTCGGCGGTGGTCGGAATCGCCTACGAGCCCGACACCCTCAGCCCGCTGCTGGGCTACGGCAAGGACGGCAACTCCAAGATCTTCGACGGGCTGCTCGCCCTCGACGCGCACATGAAGCTGCGGCCCGCTCTCGCCGCCGCCCTGCCCGAGGTGAGCGACGACGGACTGACGTACACGTACAGGCTCCGCCAAGGCGTGAAGTTCAGCGACGGGAAGCCGTTCGGCGCCAAGGACGTCGTCTTCACCTACCGCACCATCCTTGACGAGAAGACCAACAACGCGTCCCGGAGCGAACTCGACGCGGTGAAGAGCGTCGCGGCGACCGGCGACGACACCGTGGTCTTCACACTCAAGTACCCCTACGCGCCCTTCGCCCAGCGCACCGTCCTGCCCATCGCCCCCGAACACGTCGCGGGCAGGCAGGACGTCAACACCGGCGCCTTCACCACTCACCCCATCGGCACCGGACCGTACGTCCTCACCAAGTGGTCCAAGGGCGAGAAGCTGAGCTTCAGGGCCAACCCCGACTACTGGGGCGGCGCACCGAAGGTGAAGAAATTCACCATGGCGATCATCAAGGACGACGACATACGCGCCACCCGGCTGCGCTCCGGTGAGCTCGACGGCGCGATCCTGCCGCCCAACCTGGCCAAGGGCTTCGCCCGCGGCAGCGGCATGCGGACGTACGCCGCCACGACGTACGACTACCGCACCGTGACCCTGCCCACCCACAACAAGGTCACCGGCGACACCGCGATCCGGCGCGCCCTCGATGTCGCCGTCGACCGCGAGACCATGGTCGACTCCATCCTCAACGGCGAGGGCAGGCCCGCCTACGGCCCGGTCCCCACCGACAGCGAGTGGTTCACCAAGGGCACCGAACGCACCCACGACCTGACCGCCGCGAAGAAGATCCTCGACGACGCCGGGTGGACGCCCGGCAAGGACGGCATCCGCACCAAGGACGGCGTACGCGCCGCGTTTCCCCTCTGGTACCTCACCGGCGACAAGCTCCGCCAGGACCACGCACTCGCCTACGCGTCCGACGCCAAGAAGACCGGCATCGACATCACCACCGAGGCCGGTACCTGGGAGGTCATCGAGCCCCGGATGAAGCAGGACGCCGTCCTCGCGGGCGGCGGATCGCCCGCCGACCCCGACTTCGACCAGTACACCCTGCTGAAGTCCTCGCTCGCGGGCGACGGCTTCAACAACATGGCGTGGTACGACAACAAGGCCGTCGACCAGGCCCTCGAAGCGGGCCGCAGGAGCGGCGACACGACCGCGCGCAAGGCCGCCTACGACACCGTCCAGCGCGAACTGGTGAAGAACCCCGGATACACCTTCCTCACCCACATCGACCACCTCTACGTCGTGAAGGACCGTTTCGGCGCCCTCACCACCCAGGTGGAACCGCACGACCACGGCCTGGCATCCGGCCCGTGGTGGAACGTCGAGGACTGGACGCCGACGAAGTGAACCACCGCCTTCCCTGGGGGCAGATGGGCAGGATGGCGGGACGACGAGTGCTGCTCGCCGTCCCCGTCCTGGCCGCGGTGACGTTCGGCGTCTTCGCCGTCGCCGCCGCTTCCCCCTTCGACCCCGTCAAGGCGTACGCGGGCACCGCCGGTCTCACCGCCTCGCAGGAGAACCTCGATCAGCTGCGGGCCAACCTCGGCGTCGACCAGCCCCTCGTGACCCGCTGGTGGGACTGGCTGACCGCCGCGCTCAGCGGTGACCTCGGCGACTCCAGCGTGATGCGCCAACCCGTCGCCGATGTCATCGGCGAGCGCCTGGGCTGGTCCGTGCTGCTCGCCGCGACCGCCTTCCTCGTCGCAGTCGTCCTGGGCACCGGCCTCGGCGTACTGGCCGCGCGCCGACCGGGCGGCCTCCTCGACCGGTGCGGCAGCTCCGCCGCGTACACGCTCGAAGCAGCCCCGGCCTTCTGGCTCGGACTGCTCGCCATCTGGTTCTTCGCCCTGAAACTCGATGTGCTCCCGGCCGGCGGCCTCACCGACGCGGCCAGCGATACCGTCACCTTCGGCCAGGTCGCCAACCACCTGGTGCTCCCCGCGTCCGTGCTCGGGATCTCCCAGCTCCCGTGGTTCTTCCTCTACGTACGCCAGGGTGTCGCCGACGCGCTCGACGAGGATCCGGTGCGCGGCGCCCGCGCCCGCGGACTGCGCGAACGCACCGTGCTGCTCGGCCACGCACTGCGCTCCGGCATGCTGCCGATGCTCACCCTGATCGGCTCCCGCGTCCCCGAACTCATCACCGGCGCCCTGCTCGTCGAGACGGTCTTCAGCTGGCCCGGCATCGCCGCCGCCACCGTCCAGGCCGCCACCTCCGTCGACTTCCCACTGCTCGCGGCGCTCACCGTGCTCGCCACCGCGGCGGTCGTCCTCGGTAACCTCCTCTCCGATCTGCTGTACGCGATCGCCGACCCGAGAGTGGGCTTCGATGGCTGAACTCGTCCTCGGATCCACCCGCCGCACCAGCCGCCGCATCCGGGTGGCCGGCTCCGCCGGAATCGTCGCCGCGGTGCTGCTCGCGGTCCTGCTCGTACCGCCGCTGGTCCAGCTCGACCAGCAGGCCGTCGACCTCGCGGCCAGACTCCGACCCCCGTCCTGGGAGCACCCGTTCGGCACCGACGACGTCGGCCGCGATCTGCTGCTGCGCTGCGTGTACGGACTGCGCGTATCGCTGCTCGTCGGCATCGTCGCCGGGCTCACCGCCACCGTCATCGGGACCGCCGTGGGTGCGCTCGCCGCCGCGTTCGGGGGCTGGACCGACCGGATCGTCATGCGGCTCGTGGACACCTTCTCGTCCGTACCGCACCTGCTGCTGGGCATCTTCATCGTCGCCATGTTCCGGCCCGGCGTCGGCCCGGTGATCGTGTCCGTCGCCCTCACCCACTGGCTCTCGACGGCCCGGATCGTCCGCTCCGAAGTGCTGTCGCTGCGCTCACGCCCGTTCATCGACGCGGCGATCTCCGGCGGCGCCTCACGCGGGCGGGTCATCGTCCGGCATCTGCTGCCCGCGGTGCTCCCGCAGGCGGGCCTCGCCGCGGTTCTCATGGTGCCGCACGCCATGTGGCACGAGTCCGCGCTCTCCTTCCTGGGGCTCGGACTCCCCACCCACCAGGCGAGCCTCGGCAACCTCATTCAGACGGCGCGCGGTTCGCTGCTCGCCGGGGACTGGTGGCCGACGCTCTTCCCCGGCCTGTTCCTGATCATTCCGACCCTCGCCCTGGCGGGCCTCGCCGGTGCCTGGCGGGAACGGATCAACCCGCGCCGCCGATCGGAGCTGATGCTGTGAACACCGTCCCGGACCCACGGAACCTGGACGCGCAGAGCCTGGACCCGCGGACGCAGGACCCACGGTCCCCGGTCCTTTCCGTCCGTGGGCTCTCCGTCCGCTTCAGGATGCGCGGCGGGCGGCACATCGCGGCCGTCAGCGACGCGCACTTCGACCTCGCGGCGGGGGAGTGCCTCGCCCTGGTCGGCGAGAGCGGCTGCGGCAAGTCCGTGCTCGCCTCCGCGCTGCTGGGCCTGCTCCCCGGCAACGCGCGGACCGCGGGCTCGGCGCTGCTCCACGACGGCACCGATCTGCTCACCGCCGATGAACGGACCCTCGCCCGCACGGTACGGGGCCGCCGCATCGGACTCGTACCGCAGAGCCCCGCAGCCCACCTCACTCCGGTCCGCACGGTGCGCGCCCAACTGGAGGAGACCCTCCGCGAACTGACCGGCATCCGAAGGCCCGCACTGCGCGCCGCCGCTGAAAAGGCCGCCGCGCGTGCCGCGTTCCCGGCCGGCCACCTGGACCGGTACCCGCACGAACTCTCCGGCGGCCTCGCCCAGCGCGCCGCCACCGCGCTGGCCCTGATCGGCGACGCACCCCTGCTCCTGGCCGACGAACCGACCACCGGACTCGACCGCGACCTGGTCGAGCGGACCGTCGACGAACTGCGCCGCCACACCGACGGCGGCAGGGCCCTCCTGATCATCACCCACGACCTGGCGGCGGCCGAGCGGATCGCCGACCGGGTCGCCGTGATGTACGCGGGCCGCATCGTCGAACTCGCCGACGCCGAACGGTTCTTCGGGGAACCAGGACCGCGCCACCCGTACGCCCGCGGTCTCCTCGACGCCCTCCCGGAGCGCGCCTTCGTCCCCATCCCCGGAATGCCGCCGGAGCTCGGCGCGCTCCCCGACGGCTGCGCGTTCGCGGCCCGTTGCGGCCGCGCCGACGACCGGTGCTCCGTCCCGCCCCCGTTCGACGGCCGTCTCGCCTGCCACCACGGCGTGCGGACAGCCGCGGAGGAGTCCGCCCATGCTTGAACTCACCCGTATCACGGCCGGATACGTCCCCCGCGCCCCCGTGGTCCGTGACGCCTCACTGACGGTTGAACCCGGCGAATCCGTCGGACTGCTGGGCCCGAGCGGTTGCGGTAAATCGACCCTGGCCAGGGTCGCCGCGCTGCTGCACCGCCCGGACACGGGCACGGTCACACTGGATGGCCGACCGGTACGGGGCTGGCGGCACCGCGCCCCGAGGGCGCAGCGCACCGCTGTCGGCGTCGTCTTCCAACAGCCCCGGCTCTCGGCCGACCCCCGGCTCAGCCTCCGCGAACTCATCGCCCAGCCCCTGCGCGCCACTGGCCGGCGCTCGACGGTGACCGACCGGGTGGCCGAACTGGCCCCGACCGTCGGCCTCACCGCCGAACTGCTGAACCGGCGTCCGCACGAGGTGAGCGACGGTCAGTTGCAGCGTGCCTGCCTCGCCAGGGCATTGGTCCTGCGGCCGCGCTGGCTGATCTGCGACGAGATGACGGCGATGCTCGACGCGTCGACGACCGCCGCGCTGGTCGCGGTCGTCGAGTCCTACCGACGCGAGTCCGGGGCCGGTCTGCTGGCGGTCGGCCACGACCGGGTGCTGCTGGAACGCTGGTGCGACCGCACGGTCGGCTGGCAGGAAATCACCGGGCACGGCACACCGGACCCGGCTACCACGACCCCGTCCAGCTGCTGATCGACATCAAGACCGACGGGGCGGCCGCCTACGTCGAACTCGACCGGCAGCTCCGGCGGTTCCGGCAGGTGCTGACGGTGTACCAGCACGGCCGCGTCCGGCCCGGCGCGATCACGCCCGTCATCTCCGGCGATCGTGCCGCCCGCATCCCGATGGAGGCCCAGCGCACCCGCTACGCCTTCTACGACGGCGGGCCCGACGACCTCGGGACCGCGGCCACCGCGTCGTTCATTCCGCTCATCAGCAGCAGTGGGAGCGACAACTTCGGCCGGCTGGGCGCGGGCCCCTTCCCCGTGGCCGAGCGGGACAAACTGCGCTCGCTCGTCACCACGGCCCACCGAAGCGGTCAACGCGTCCGCTTCTGGGCCACTCCCGACATCGCGGGACCGGAGCGGGAGGCCGCATGGACGAGCTGCCGGCCGCCGGAGCCGACCACCTGAACACCGATGACCTGGCGGGGCTCGAACACTCCCTCCGTACCCATGACCGGGACACCGGGGCCGAGCCCGCTGCGCTCGGCGGCTGACCGGAGACGGGCGCGAGGTCCGGGGCGTGACAGCCAGTCAACACCCGTATGGCGGACACGCCAGTCCGCCGGATGGCCTCCCCGCTACGCCACACTGGCGGCCGAATGCCGCATTCCGGCGCGGCGGAGGAGGTTGGCCATGGCCATTTCTATCTCACTGGTGCTGTTTCTGCTGATCCTTGCGGTGATCTTTCTCCGCAACGGGGGGCTGAAGATCTCGCATGCGCTGGTCTGCGCCATGCTCGGGTTCTTCCTCGCAGGTACGAGCATGGCGCCGACCATTCAGAACGGTCTGACGGCCACGGCCGACGTCGTCAGCAGCCTGAAGCCCTGACGGCAGCGGGGCGGCGGGGCGAGCGACGGACGGCATGTGTTTCTCCTCGCTGACGTGACCGGCTGCGCTCCGGTGGCCGTCGACGCGGGGTCACCCCGCCGGGAGCGCCCCGCCCGCCGGTACCACCGATGCCGCGATCATTCAGTCATCGCCACCGCACCGACAAGGATTCTTGCCGTTCCGGCAAACCGCCGCTGTACGGCACCCCGTCACGAGCCGACGAGGAGCAATGCTCAGGACTTGTGGATCGGCCTCGGGTGGGATGCCCCGTGTGATGTGGAGGGCGTACCTTCCCGAGTGATCGACTCAAGGTCATCGAGGAGGCCCGCGTTGCACCGCGGGTCGGGAGGGCACGCCCGTGCTGAGCGTAGTCAACAAGGACGGGACCACCGAGACTGGCTCCCTGATGGACGACATCGTCCGCGAGGGTGCCCGGCGGATGCTCGCTGCGGCCTTGGAGGCCGAGGTCAACCAGTACATAGCCGAGCTGGCAGGCCAGCGTGACGAGGCCGGCCGCCTGGTCGTCCGTAACGGGCACCACCGTGAGCGGACCGTGACCACGGCCGCCGGGCCGGTTGCTGTGAAGGCGCCGCGCGTGAACGACAGGCGCGTGGACGAGGCGACGGGCGAACGTAAGCGGTTCTCGTCGAAGATCCTCGCGCCGTGGTGCCGGAAGTCTCCAAAGATCAGCGAAGTCCTGCCCCTTCTCTACCTGCACGGACTGTCCTCCGGCGACTTCGTGCCCGCGATGGAGCAGTTCCTCGGCTCGGCCGCTGGCCTCTCCCCGGCGACGATCACGCGGCTGACGAAGCAAGGGCAGGACGACCACACCGCCTTCCAGGCCCGCGACCTGTCGGAATCCGACTATGTCTACGTGTGGGCTGACGGCGTCCATCCCAAGGTCCGTCTCGGCCAGGCACATTCCTGTGTCCTGGTACTCATGGGTGTGCGCGCGGACGGCAGCAAGGAACTCATTGCGCTCGCCGAGGGGCTACGAGAGTCGACCGAGTCCTGGGCGGACCTGCTGCGAGACTGCCGCCGGCGCGGCATGACCGATCCCGAACTCGTCGTTGGCGACGGTGCGATGGGAATGTGGCGGGCCCTCGCGGAGGTGTTTCCGCAGGCCAGGCATCAAAGGTGCTGGGTTCACAAAACCCGCAACGTGATCAATGCCCTGCCGAAGTCGGCCCAGCCCGGCGCAAAGAAGGCCCTCCAAGAGATTTACAACGCCGAGGACCGTGACCACGCCGAGAAGGCTATCCGCGACTTCGAGAGTGCCTACGGCGCGAAGTGGGCGAAGGCGGTGAAGAAGGTCACCGGCGAGATCGACGAGCTCCTTGCGTTCTACGACTTCCCCGCCGAGCACTGGGTTCACCTGCGCACGACAAATCCAATCGAAAGCACTTTCAGCACCGTGAAACTCAGGACGAAGGTCACCCGCGGGGCCGACAGCGCGGCTGCGGCTCTGGCCATGGTGTTCAAGCTGGCCGAGTCCGCCCAAGCCCGCTGGCGCGCGATCACCGCACCTCACCTCGTCGCTCTCGTCCGCAACGGCGCCCGCTTCAAGAACGGTCACCTCGTCGAACGCCCCAAGGTCACCGCAGCCTGAACAACCCGGCTGCCCCGTCGTGACAATCACTCACCAGGAAGGCACCTCGGCATGACCACCAAGTACGACGTCAAGCGCGAGCTCAAGAAGTGCTACTCGCCCAAGAACACTGACTGGGAGCTCGTCGACATCCCCGAGCTCCATTTCCTTGCGATCGACGGGCACGGCGACCCGAACACCAGCGCCGCTTACCGCTGCGCGGTCGAGGCGCTCTACGCGGTCGCCTATACCGTTAAGTTCGCGACCAAAGGTGACCTCGGCAAGGACTTCGTCGTGGGCCCGCTTGAGGGACTGTGGTGGGCGGACGACATGGACGACTTCCTGGCCGGGCTCAAGGACAACTGGCGATGGAGACTGCTCATCAACGTCCCCGACTGGATCACCAGTGACATGATCGAAGACGCCAAGCACACCGCCCTCACCAAGAAGAACCTTCCGGCTATTCCGGATGTTCGGTCACAGACGCTGCACGAGGGCAACAGCGCCCAGGTCCTCCACATCGGCCCTTACGACGACGAGACACCGATCCTGACCAGGCTGCACCACGAGTACCTCCCCGCCAACAACCTGCGGGAGGCGGGGCTGCACCACGAGATCTACCTCAGCGACCCACGCAGGACTGACCCCGCCAAACTCAGGACGATTCTGCGGCAACCCGTAGAAGCGCAATCCGGTTGAGCGACCTCGGCGCGTCAGCGAAGGGCCAACGCCCGCGAGGCAAGTTGGAGAGCAGTGCTCGTCGAACGACCAGAAGAAATCAGAAGGTGATCAGCAAGCGCAATGGCACGCCGATCCACAGGTCTTGACTATTCCTCGCCGACGAGACGCGACCGGATCAGGAACCGCACCCCTTCCGGAGCCTCCAGGGAGAATCCGCTGCCCCGCCCCTCCACCACGTCGACGATCAGCCGGGTGTGCGCCCACACCTTGTACTGGCTCCTCGACATCCAGAACGGGACGCTTTCCGTCACCCCGTCGACATCGAGTGAGGCCAGCAGCACGTCCGAGCCGCCGGTACGGAACCCACCGGCCTGGTAACACATGGGCGCACTGCCGTCGCAGCAGCCGCCCGACTGGTGGAACATCAGCGGACCGTGCACCGCGCGCAGCCGGCGCACCAGATCGGCGGCTGCGGGGGTCAGCTCTACGGGTGGCGCGTCCCACGGGATCATCGCGGACGGCTCGAACGGAGTTTCCCCGGCACGCAGTTGGCCGGGATGCGGATTCTTCGTCTCGTCTCGGTTCATGCATCAGCCCTTGTCGCATCGGATGGCGCACCGGTCGGCTGGGACGATATGGGCGAACGCTACCAGTCCGGCTCCGTTCAGCAAGGGGTTGTGAGCTGCTGTCGGTTTGCTGAGCTGAAGTGAGTTTTAGCCTCGAAATTTCGTGACTCTCCGTCGGTTTCTTCGACGGGCCGTCACGGCTGTTCGGACTGGTAGTGGGCACGCTGATGGCCCGGTTGTCGCGTCGGGTGCGCGCCGGGTTCCACTTTCCCGGGGTGGTGGTGCGGGTCGTCGGGGCGGTCGAAGTGGCTGGTCAGCCGGGGTTCGGGAGGGCTTGGAGCCGGTCGATTGCCCGGGTGATCACGCTGGTCCAGGGCCATCGGGTGGTGAAGCGGAGCCAGTGGCGGCGGCCGGTGTTGATGAGTTGCGCGGCGGCGGAGAACAGGCGGAGCCGGAGTCTTTTGGGCTCCCAGCGGCGCGTGTCGCCGGTCAGGGCGAGCATCGGCATCCAGCCAAGGAGGTCGAGCGCGAGGGAGACGATCTCCAGCCAGACCTGGTTTCCCGGCTTGGCCGTGGTCGACGAACGCGACCAGCGGATGATGGCCGAAGGTTTTCTTCCAGGTGGGTGTGGCGTCCTGTTTCTCGGAGTGCGCGAGGACCAGGACTCCGTCGATGTCCACGACCACCTGCCCACCGGCGGCCGGAGCATTGGCCCCGGCCAACTCCCAGACCCGCTTTCGTACTTCGGCACGGGCCGAGCGGATCACGGTCAGTGCCTTCGGTCCGGATGCGGCCAGGGCGCCGACCAGGCGGGAAACGGTCGGATCGGAGGCCACCGGGCCGAACACCTCGGGCTCGGCCCGCAGCATCGCCACATCCGCCAGGCAATCCCCGCCCAGAGCCACCGTGAGAGCGACATCCAGCAGGACCTTGCCCGGGTCGTGTACCGCCCGCGGCCTGCGCCACGGCGCCAAAGCGGCCGATATCGCTTTGTCCAGACCGGACTTGCGGACCGTCTCGACCAGCAGCACCGCCCCGGCCTGCGAGACCACCGAGCGGCCACCGCCCTCGACACGGACAGGCGGGTACGACCCGCTACGCTTCTTCATCTGAGGAGTGCAGCTTTCTTGACGACGACCAGGACCCTAGACAAGTCTCATCGTCCAAGGTCAGAGGCACTCCTCGCCTCTTTGATCACGCTTTGGACTGACCCGCTCATGAAAGCCCGAGGTTAGCGCAGTTGGTGTACTCCATAGAGAGGACCTGGCGTTCGCGGCTTGGTCGCACGAGTGGGTCGCCCAGCAGCTTGAGACGGCTACGGCGCCGGAGATGACAGCAGCGTTGGAGGCCGCCACCGGTCAGAACGTGCCACACAGCGACGACATATTCGTCCGCCTGGTCGAGGCGGTCAGTCCCGAAGCGGTGTCGCTGCCGCGCAACGTGTTCAACGGCCCTCACGATCAGCGGTGGATTCCGAATTCGGAGGGTACGGCTTTTGTGCCGTTGCCATGAACGTTTAGCCGTGGAGCCACGGTGCGTGCTCGCGAGTCGCTCGCAGATGTGGGACTCCGCCTCTGGGAGTAGACGCCTTGAGCGCACGAAATCCCGCGCCCAGTCCTCCAGGCCCCCGCGTCGGTCTATCAGAGTGTTGTCCAGGTCGAAAAGCGCCAGCACGGAGCGACGGTACGCGATGGGCATGCCGTCTCAGAGGGCGGTATGTGACGTGATGCCACGTTTGCTGTCGCTGGAACGTGTGGCACAGGCGTATCGGGGCTGATCGGAGAGTCCTGTCGTGCTGGAGTGTTCCTCGTGAGAGACCGCCAGCCCTACAAGAGCGACTTATCCGACGAGCGGTGGGCCCTGATCGAGCCCGTCATCGCTTCCTGGAAGGCTCAGCATCCCTCCGTCAGCGGCCACCAAGGCGCCTACGAGATGCGGGAGATCGTCAACGCCCTGCTTTACCAGTCCCGTACCGGCTGCCAGTGGGACTACCTCCCCCACGACCTGCCCCCGGTCGGAGCGGTGAAGTACTACTTCTACAAATGGCGCGACGACGGCACCGACCAGACCATCCACGACCTGCTGCGTTGGCAGGTCCGCGAGAGCCGGGGGCGCAAGGCCGACCCGAGCCTGGTGGTGCTCGACACCCAGAGCCTGCACGCGGCCGCCGGGGTGCCCGCCGACACCACCGGAAGGGACGCGGCAAAAAGTCTCAGGCCGCAAACGCGGCCTGGCAGTTGATGTTCTCGGTCTGGTGATCGCGGTGGTGGTGCTGGCCGCGTCCGCGCATGACAACGCCGCCGGCATCGCATTGCTGGACAAGGTCGCGGCCGACACCGACACGGTGCAGAAGGCCCTGGTGGACCAGGGGTTCAAGACCGCCGTCGTCGACCACGGGCAGAAGGTGGGCATCGACGTCGAAGTCGTCGAGCGCAACCCGGCAACCAGCGGGTTCGTCCCGCAGCCCAAGAGGTGGGTGGTGGAGCAGGTGAACGGGATCATGATGCTGCACCGCAGGCTGGTACGGGACTACGAGCACCGGCCCGCCTCCGCCGAGTCGAGGGTGTACTGGGCCATAAGCGACCGGATGGCCCGGATGCTCACCGCGACCTCCACCCCTACCTGGCGCGGCGCATGAGCGGCAGCGAGCTGACCTTGGGAGCGGTGCTGGCGCACCTGGAGGAGCAAGAGCGCGATATCGCCGCGCAGGCCGAGGCTACACGGGGACGCATCGCGGAACTCACTGCGCAATTGGGGAGTTCGACCGGGCCGCCGAGGAGGTCCGCATCACCCGCAAGACGCTGCTGGCTCTGCCTGATCCATCCCCGCCGACGCCGCCGGCCGCGAAGCTGCCGGACCATCCGGCCTACCGGCAGATCATGGCGGTGTTCGCCGCGGCCGACGCCCCGCTGCGGGCGCGGGCGGTCTGCGAGGCGATGGATCTGGAGATCGCGCCCAGCAACGTCAACAACGTCCGGCTGAAGCTCAAGCGGCTGGCCGAACGCGGGATCCTGATCGAGCCCGAGCAGGGGTTGTTCACCCAGCCGCGGCCATAGTCACCCGGAGAGGCCACCACCAGCCCGACAGCTCCAGCTGCAAGCGCGAAACGGGCAGCACGTTACTTACTGCCCTCTCAGTTCCCATCTCACCGTCCGTCTCCGGATGGTCCGTGCCATGCCGTCCGCTCACGCATCGCTCACGCGGCGGGCGATGCTCGTCGGATGCTCTACTTGTAGGCGCCGATGACCGCTGGGCACCTGCCACCCGCCAGCGGTCAGTGGCTCTCAGTGCAGCCAGGTACGGCCGGGCGCGCCTTGGCGCCCGGCCGTGTTCTGTCACTCCCAGCCGGTGGACGTTGCCGAGCCGGTGGCGGGCTCGGACTCGTTGCCGTAGATATCCACTGCGGTGATCGCGTAGTAGTAGGTGACGCCGGGCTCGATGTAGTGGTCCACGAGGTGGACGGGGGCGGGGCCGCTGTACTCGAAGATCGTGTCCGGTGAGTACACCTCGATGATGTGCCCCTTCAGTGGCTTGCTGTTGAGCCGATACTCGGGGGCGACGCGGACATCGGGGCTGGTGGATCGGTAAATGTTGAAGCCCTTGAGGTCGGCTTCGCCGCCGCTGGTCCAACTCACGTGCGTCTCACGGAAGCCGTCGCTCGCCGTGAGGGCCCCGGGGACGGCGGGGGTGTCGCGGATGCTGCTGACGAACGCAGGGGCGGACGCGGTGCCGACGCCGTTGACCCGTACGAGCTTGTAGGTGAGCGGGACGTTCAGCGGCGCCGTGGTGTCCACGTAGTACGTCGCGAAGAGCGACAGCCGGGCGACCGGCTCGTAAGTGCCGCCCTCGCCTGCCGCGCGGTACAGCATCTGGTGGTCGTACCGGCCGACGGCGGAGCCGTTGGGCGGCTGGAAGGGGTCCCACCACAGTTCGATGCCGCCCGTGTTCTCACGGGCCAGCAGTCCCTCCGGAGTCGGCCAGGGGCCGGTGCCGGACCCGTCGAGCCGGGTGGCTGACGCGATGGCCGACGGGAGGGACTCGGCTCCGGAGGCGTCCACAGCCGTGACGTAGTACTGCGACAGCACGCCCGTGGGCGCGGTGGGGTGGTGGAGGCTGGTGGAAGTCACCGGCGTGGACGTCAACTTCGTCCAGTCCAGGTCCGCGGCGGACTTGAAGTAGACGTGGTATCCGGTCGGCGTGGCTCCCGCGGGCGGCTTCCAGGTGACGGTGTTGCCGTCGTACCAGTCGTCGGCGGTCACCCCGGTGGGAGCGGGAGCGGCATCGGCGCCGGCGGCCGGGCGCGCGGCGCTGACGGCCGCCGAGAACGCGGAGAGATTGCCCAGGCGGTCGGACGCGCGCACCTTGTACCAGTAGGTGACGCCTGGCTCGGCAGACGCGTCAGTGTAAGCCGGAATGACGACATCCCCTGAGCCCAGGCGGGTGAAGGTACCGGTGGGCGAGGTGGCCCGGTAGACCCAGTAGCCGGGGTAGTAGGGGTTATCGTCGGTGGTGTCGGGATGCCACGTCAGCGTGACGGCCGGCGGTGTGCCCTTCGCCTTGACGCCGGTCGGCGCGGCAGGCCCCGTCTTGTCCACCGAGGTCACCGTCTGGGCGGCGGAGCGGGCGGTCTCGTTGCCAGCCTTGTCCACGGCGGTGACGGCGTAGCCGTACGCGTCGCCGGTGGCGGGCGGGGTGTCGAGGTACGACGGCGAGGTGACCAGGCCCGTGCCGCTGATCCTGGTCCAGGTGGTGGAGGTGCCGGTGCGGCGGTAGACGCGATACCCCGCCAGGTCCATCTCGACGTTCTTCGTCCAGGTGAGGCTGGTCTTGAGGGTGCTGGTGCTGTAGGCGGCCTTCAGACCGGTGGGCGTCAGCGGTTTGACTTTGTCGACGCTCGCGCTGGTGACCGGGGCGTACGTGAACTTCACGTTGGCCCTGCCGGTGAAGGCGGCGAAGTCGACACGGATGGTGTGGGTGCCCTTGGGGATCGTCACGCGGACGCTCTTGCCGCGCGTCGCGGAGACGTTCGACCACAGGTCGATCTTGCGGACCCCGTCGAGGTAGACCCGGATGCCGTCCTGCGCGGCGGCGGAGAAGGTGAACGGCCCGCCGGAACCGAAGTCGCGGCTCACGGTCCAGCGGACGCCAAAGTTGTCACGCGGCAGCGCAACGCCCGCCGGGTCACCGGTGCCGTAATTCTCGTTGATCGCCGTGTCGCAGGTGGTCTTCTTCGGCGTACCGCTGAACGAGGTGTTCGCGTAGTACTTCGCCGTCCATACACCGGAGGCACAAGGCGTGGCCGCGTGCGCGGTGGACGCGGCCAGAGTCGCCACACCTGTGGCGGGCAAGAGTAAACCGAGCGCGGCGCAGACCGCGCGTTTGTTGATGCGCATGTGAAAGTCCCCTCCCTGGGGGAAATCTTTGCAAAGTCGCAGTAATAAGGAAAGCCTTCCGGCGAGGAAGGCTCGGCGTGCACACCCGCTCACGCCTGACGCTTCGCGCCCCCCGGACGCTTTGGACTGACCCGCTCATGAAAGCCCGAGGTTAGTGAGCAGGAGTGGGTCCTGTCGGCGGCTTCATGGGGTGGGAACGGGAGTTCTGGGGCCGAATGAGTGACCTTGGCGGCTGGTGCTCGTTGGACTGGGTAGCAGGTGTCCGGTCTCGTGGGAGGGGATGTTGTAGTGGGTGGTGTACGGGAGCTGGCCGCGCCCTTCGTGGCGCCCGGGCCTTGCGGGGTGGCGGTCCGGGACCGTCTCCCGGGGCGTGATCGGCGTGGACACCAACGCTGATCATTTCGCCGCCTACCACCTCGACCGGCATGGCAATCCGATCGGCGACCCGCACCGCTTCCCCTACGACCTGTCCGGCACCACCGCTCACCGCGACGCACAGATCCGCCACGCACTGACCCGCCTGCTCCACTGGGCCAAGCAGGCCGGTGTTACCGCGATCGCCATCGAAGACCTCGACTTCACCGCCGAGAAGACCCGCGAGAAACATGGCCGCAGGAAACGGTTCCGGCAGCTGATCTCCGGTATCCCGACCGGGAAGCTCAAGGCCCGGCTCGTCTCCATGGCAGCCGAACAGGGTTTGGCGATCGTCGCGGTCGACCCCGCCTACACCTCGATGTGGGGTGCCCAGCACTGGCAGAAACCACTGGCCACCCCGCACCGCAGAATGTCCCGTCACGATGCCGCCGGCATCGCGATCGGACGACGCGCCCTCGGACACCCGGTCCGGCGTCGGACGGCACCGCCCCCACACGACCGGAGTGATCGTGCGGGGCATCGGACCGCCCAGGCCCCACCAGGCACCCGAGGACGTGACGGAACCCGCCCACCCGCAACGGACCACGCCCCCAGAGACGTGTCGCCGAACGGGACGCGAAAGCGGGGACCGAGTGCATCCAACACCGTTCGGGATGCGCCCAGTACACATCAGTGGGTCCAGGACTCACTCATGCACACTGGCTAGGAACGGTGTGCGAACGCAGCGGTCCGATCGTCAGCCCCTGTTCGCCGCAGGTATCGAGCCGCACAGCCGTCGCAGGCTCGCCGCGGTCGGTGTCCTGCTCCTGTGCGTGATGGCCGCCTCGCTCGCCGGGGTGGGGGCCGGTGTCCACGACCTGCACCGAAGCGTGGAGATCGCCCAGGGGGAGCAGCCGGACGGCTGAGACCGGCAGCGGCCGCGCCGCCGTACGGCGCTCAGTTCGCCTTCGCCCACGCGTAACGGTGTTCGGGCCGGCCGGTGTCGCCGTACTTGAGACTGAGGCTGATCCGGCCCGCCCCCTCCAGATACTTGAGGTATCGCTGCGCGGTGGAGCGGCTCAGCCCGGCCCGGGCGGCGACCTCATGTGCGGACAACGGCTCGTCGGCCGCCGACAGGACATGGCGTATCACATCGGCCGTGGGCGCCGAGTGGCCCTTGGGCAGGGCCGCCGCGAGGCCGGACTCCGCGGTGCGAAGCGCGGCGAAGATCTGGTCGACCTGCTCCTGCCCCGCCTCGCCCCGACCGCCGCCCACGCCTTCCAGGGTGCGGCGCAGGGCCGCGTAGCTCTCCAGCTTCGACCGCAGACCGGTGAAGCTGAACGGTTTGACCAGGTACTGCAGGGCGCCGTACCGCATCGCGGTCCGGACGGTCGACACGTCACGGGCCGCGGTCACCATGATCACATCGGCCGGGTGACCGAGCTGGCGAAGCCGCCGTACCAGGGTCAGACCCGTCTCGTCCGGAAGATAGTGGTCGAGAAGGACCAGATCGACACGCTCGCGCTCCAGGAAGGCCAGCGCCTGCGCGGCGGTGTGCGCACGCGAGACGACGCGGAAGCCGGGAACCCTGGCCACATACTCGGCGTTGATCTCGGCGACACGGAAATCGTCGTCCACCACCAGGACATCGATCATCGCAACTCTCCCACTTCGGTCGGCGGCCGCACGCCGAGTGCCTCGGGCAGAACGACGGTGAACACCGCGCCACCGCCGGCCCTGGCCGTGACGCGAGCCGCGCCACCGTAGCGCTCGGCCAGTCGGCGCACCAGCGCCAGACCCAGACCGCGGCCGCGGTGCGCGGGGGACTCCTTGGTGGACCAGCCCTCGGTGAAGATGTGCTCGCGCATGCCGGGAGGTATCCCGGGACCGTTGTCGCTGACCCGCAGGACCGCGGTCGTCCCCTCGGCGAGCAGCTCGACCTCGATGAGCGAGGCGGCGTCCAGCGCGTTGTCGATGAGGTTGCCGAGGACCGTCACCAGATCGCGCGGGTCCACCACCACGTCCGGGAGCCGGGTGCCCGGCGAGACGCGCAGGGACGCGCCGCGCTCCGCCGCGATGGCCGACTTGCCCACCAACAGCGCCGACAGCAGCGGATCGTTGACGCGCTCGGCGACCTGCTCCGCCGACGCCCGATGCCCGCTGGTCACCTCCGCGACGAACTCCACCGCGGCTTCGTGCCGCCCGAGTTCGAGCAGCCCGAGCAGAGTGTGCAGCCGGTTGGCGTGCTCGTGGTCCTGGGCGCGCAGCGCGTCCAGCAGGCCGTGCGTGGAGTCCAGTTCACGGCCGAGAAGCTCCAGTTCGGTGCGGTCGCGCAGGGTGACGACGGCTCCGCCGTCACCGGTGGGCATCCGGTTGGCGATGAGTACGCGCCCGTTGCAGACGGTGATCAGGTTGGCTCCCTCGACCCGTCCCGCCAGTACCTCCGTCGTACGACCGGGCGGCAGCACCTCGCCGAGTGCCCGCCCGACGGCGTCCTGGCCCAGCTCCAGCAGGCGCCGCGCCTCGTCGTTGAGCAGCCGGATCCCGCCCCGGGCGTCGAGGGCGAGAACGGCCTCGCGGATGCTGTGCAGCATGGCCTCCCGCTCGTCCAGCAACGCGGAGATGTCGGCGAACGCGAGCCCGTGCGTGCCGCGCTGCAGCCGCCGCGAGACGGCCAGGGCGGCCAGTACACCCACGGCGAGCGCCGCTCCGGAGTAGCGCAGCAGACCGGGAATGGCTTCGAGGAGCCGGGTGTGGACGCTGTCGTAGGCGATACCCACCGAGACCGCGCCCACGATGATGTGCCGACTGTTCCGCAGCGGGACCTTCGCGCGTGCCGAGCGGCCCAGGGTTCCGTTGTCGATCTGCATGATCTCCTGGCCGGACAGCGCCGTACTGGGGTCGGTCGAGACATGCTTGCCGATCTGCTCGGTCTCGGTATGCGACCAACGCACCCCGCGGGTGTCCATGACCACGATGTAGAGCGCTCCGGTGGCGTGCCTCATGCGCTCCGCCTCGGCCTGCACGGGTCCGGAGGGGCTGGGGTCGGTGCTCGTCAGATTGCGTACCAGACCGGGTTCGGCGGCGGCGGTCTGGGCGATGGACAGCGCCTGGCGCATCGCCTGGTCGTCGAGCTGGTGGCTGAGGGGCGCGAGGAAAAGTCCGGTGACGAGCATGATCACGCCGGTGGTGATGGCCACCTGGGTGAGCAGGACCTGGGCGAAGACACGGCGGGGCCAGTGAATCCGCATGTGCTTCGACCTCTGCCTTCCGCCGGCCAGGAACCTCTGCTCCCGGCCAGGAACCTGATGCTCCGTTTCGTCCTTGTGTGAACGCAACGTAAACGTCACCGACGCCGATGACCAGTCTTCGTGTCGCATTCGTTGTCGCAGCGCGAGCAAAACGAGCAGAACCACGGGTTATGGGCAGAAGCAGGAGTTGTGAGCGCAAGGGTGCCCAGGCCCGCGCGCCGCACTTAGCGTCCCGCTTCATGAACAGCGATACGAGCCCCGCCATCGAGCTGCGGGGGGCGAGCAAAGCGTTCCGGACTCCGTCGGGGACGCTCCACACCGCCGTACGAGATCTGGACCTCACGATCGGGCGCGGCGAGTTCGTCGCCGTGGTCGGCCCCACCGGATGCGGCAAGTCGACCACGCTGACCCTGGTCAGCGGTCTGGAAGAGCCCACCGAGGGCGAGGTGCTGGTCGGCGGCGAGCCGGTGCGCGGTATCGGCGACAAGGTCGGCTTCGTCTTCCAGCAGGACGCGGTCTTCCCCTGGCGGACCGTCCTTTCCAACGTGATGGCTGGGCCCCGCTTCCGCGGCGTGCCGAAGCCCGAGGCGAAGGAGCGGGCCAGGGAATGGCTCGCCCGGGTCGGTCTTTCCTCCTTCGAGGACCGTTATCCCCACCAGTTGTCCGGCGGTCAGCGCAAGCGGGTCGCCCTCGCGGCCACCTTCGTCAACGACCCCGAGATCCTGCTCATGGACGAACCCTTCTCCGCGCTCGACGTGCAGACCAGGGCCCTGATGTCGGACGAACTGCTGGAGCTGTGGGCCGGCACCGGTGCCTCCGTCGTCTTCGTCACCCATGACCTGGAGGAGTCCATCGCGCTGGCCGACAAGGTCGTGGTCATGACCGCGGGACCGGCCACGATCAAGGAGGTCTTCGAGATCGACCTGCCCCGCCCCCGCAAGGTCGAGCAGGTGCGTCTGGAACCCCGGTTCATCGAGATCTACCGGGAGATCTGGTCCTCGCTCGGTGAAGAGGTCCGCATCACCCGCGAGAGGGGTGCGTTCAATGTCGCCTGAAACCATCACCGCGAGCGCCCCCGTCACCAAGACCGAACGGACCCGAGCCAGGGCACGGGCCGCCCGGAACCGGAAGTTCCTCGTGCTCGGGAGTCGGGTCGCGGTGCTCATCGCGGTCATCGGGCTGTGGGAGTGGCTGGCCCGGACCGCGGTCATCGACCCGTTCAACTTCTCCATGCCGTCGAAGATCTGGGACCAGATCCGCACCTGGGTCGTCGACGGCACCGCCCAGGGCTCCTTGTGGGAGCAGATCTGGTACACGCTCTACGAGGCGCTGCTCGGCTGGGTCATCGGTGTGATCGCCGGTGTGCTGCTCGGAATCGCACTGGGACGCGTCCGGTTCGCCGCCGATGTCCTCGGCCCGTACATCAAGGTGCTCAACGCTCTGCCGCGTATCGTCCTCGCGCCGATCTTCCTCATCTGGTTCGGCCTCGGACCGGCCTCGAAGGTCGCCTCCGCGGTCGTCCTCGTGTTCTTCCCCGTCTTCTTCAATGCCTTCCAGGGAGCCAGGGAGGTCGACCGCAACCTCGTCGCCAACTCCCGCATCCTGGGTGCCAGCAACCGACAGGTCACCCTTCAGGTGGTCATCCCGTCGGCCACGTCGTGGATCTTCACCAGCCTGCACGTGAGCTTCGGCTTCGCGCTCATCGGCGCCATCGTCGGTGAGTACATCGGTGCCACCAAGGGGCTCGGCCTGCTGGTCGCCGCCTCCCAGGGCACGTTCAACGCCGCTGGTGTCTATGCCGCGATGGTCATCCTCGCGATCGTCGCGCTGCTGGCCGAAGGCCTGCTGACCTTCCTCGAAAAGCGGCTCTTCCGCTGGAAGCCGGCCGACGCCGACACCGCCCGCTGACGCCCGTACACCTGTACACCCGACTTTTTTCACAAGGACGTGAATCAGATGCGCACATCCACCCGGATCTCGGCCGTCGCTGTGGCAGGGGCGCTCGCCCTGACCACTCTGACCGCCTGTGGCGGCGACTCGACCTCGGCCTCCGGTGACAAGAACGACAAGGTCAAGATCATGGTCGGGGGCCTGGACAAGGTCATCTACCTGCCCGCGATGCTCACCGAGCGGCTCGGCTACTTCAAGGAGGAGGGGGTTTCGGTCCAGCTCCTCACCGAGCCCGCGGGCGTCCAGGCCGAGACGGCACTGGTCTCCGGCGATGTCCAGGGCACGGTGGGCTTCTACGACCACACCCTCGACCTTCAGGTGAAGGGCAAGCACGTCGAGTCGGTCGTCCAGTTCTCCCACGCTCCCGGCGAGGTCGAGATCGTCTCGAATCAGGCGGCGGATGACCTCAAGTCGGCGAAGGACTTCAAGGGCAAGAAGCTCGGAGTGACGGGTCTCGGCTCCTCGACCGACTTCCTGACGAAGTACCTTGCCGTGAGCAACGGCGTGCAGACCAGCGAATTCACGCCGGTGGCCGTCGGAGCGGGGCAGACGTTCATCTCCGCGCTTCAGCAGGGATCCATCCAGGGCGGCATGACCACCGACCCGACCGTCGCCACCATCCTGGACAAGAAGCTCGGCAAGGTCCTCATCGACATGCGGACCCCCGAGGGCTCCCAGCAGGCGCTCGGCGGCCCCTACCCGTCCTCGAGCCTCTACATGCAGACCGAGTGGGTCAACAGCCACAAGGAAACCGTCCAGAAGCTGGCCAACGCCTTCGTCAAGACGCTGAAGTGGATGTCCACGCACAGCGCCGACGAGATCGCCGCGAAGATGCCCGCCGACTACGCCCAGGGCGGCGGCAAGGACCTCTACGCGCAGGCCATCAAGAACACCCTGCCCATGTTCACCACGGACGGCGTCATGCCCGCGGACGGCCCCGCGACCGTCGAGCGCGTACTGAAGGCCTTCAACCCGAACCTGAAGAACGCCAAGGTGGACCTCGACAAGACGTACACCACGGAGTTCGTCAAGAAGGCGAACTGACCCAGGGCGTCGACGACGCCCGCGAATCCCCGACCGCGAAGTCCCGGCCCTGAACGACTCGTCACGTCCTGTGAGTTGTTCGAGGCCAGGGCTTCGCGGTCCGCGTTCATCGGCCTATTGCTTCCAGTTCGGAGGCTGGGCGGGGTCGAGCGTTCGCCATTGGGCGAGGACCTCGGGGTCCTGCGCGTCGAGCCAGTCGGTCAGTTCGCGGAAGGACACACAGCGCACCTCCTTGCGCGGGCAGACCTCGCGCATGGTCTCCTCGGCGGCATCCATGTAGATCCCGCCGTTCCAGTTTTCGAAGTGATTCCCGATGAAGAGCGGCGCGCGGCTGCCGTGGAACGCCCGCTCGAACCCGGCGGTGTAGGCGTTCCGTGCCTCCGTGCGCCACTTCTTGTACTGCGCGGGGTCGCCCTCGGTGCTGCCTTCCGACTGGTTGTAGAGGAAGTTGAAGTCCATGGACAGCACCTGGAAGTCCTTGCCGGGAAACGGCAGCATCTGCAACGGCAGGTTCCAGATGCCGTTCTTCTTCGCCGGCCAGATCTGGAAGTCCCCCGGGGAACTCGCGTCGTAACGCCATCCGAAGAGCTTGGTCGCGGGCAGCAGGGTCTTCTGGCCTTCGAGACAGGGGGCCCGCCCGCCGACGACTTCGCGCGTGGGGTCGAACGGCAGCGGATCGAGATCGGTGAAGCCCGTGTTGGTCTTCCAGTTCTGCACGAAGGAGTAGAACTGGTTGATTTCGCCGACCCACTCCGGCGTACTCCAGTCCCCACCGCCCTTCTTGTCGCAGAAGTGGCCGTTGAAGTGCGACCCGATCTCGTTGCCCTCCCGCCAGGCCCCGCCGAGCTGTTCCAGCGTCATGCGGATGTGTTCACGCGTCGGGTACGAGATCGCCGCCTCTCCGGGCTTGTGCTGGGGCGGCTCGTAGAGGTTCCGCTTCTCCTTCGGGAGCAGGTAGATCCCGGTGAGGAAGAACGTCATGTGCGCATTGCTCTCCTTGGCCGCTCGGCGGAAGCGCGAGAACATGCGGTCGTCCCCCTCGAGCGCGCCGTCCCAGGAGAACACCACGAACTGGGGCGGTTTCTCACCCGGCTTGAGCCGCACGGCCTTCGGCCGGCCCGGCTGCGGGCCGGTGTAGGACGTGGAGCCGTCTCCCAGAATCCTGACCCTTCCGTCCCACTGCTCCTCCTCCGTCTTCTTCCTGTCGCCCCCACGATGCGCCCGGGTCGTGGGCGTCGGCGCGGCGACGGTGCTGGTGCCCTGCCGCGGGGTCCGGCTGTCCGACGAGTTGTCGGAGGCCAGCGGGATCAGCGCCGCGGAACCCGACGTCACCAGGCAGGCCGCGAGCCCGAGCACGATGCGGGGCGCCGAGCGGGCCCGTATGCGCTGAACGAGGGACACTGCTTCGGTACGTGTCACTTCATCAAGGCTTCCGTGTAGGTGTTCCAGATCCGGGACGGGAGTTCGCGGCCGGCCGCCGAGCTGCCGCCGAGCCCCTTGAGCGGCAGTGGCGCCAGACTCTTCGCCAGGTCCATGCGGTACAGGACAACGGCCGTCGACACGGACCGGTCGTAACCGATGTACCAGCGCGCGGTGTCGTCCTCGGTGGTTCCCTCCTTGGCGGCGACGGGCGAGGCGGCGACGGTGCCGTTCTCCCCGCTGGGCCGTGTGAGCGCCGCGGTGACCTCGTCGGCGACGGCGGACCGCACGGCGCGCCTGGCCCGCGGCGGATCCAGCCGGACCGGTTCGCCGTTGCGTGTGACCTCGCGGACCGAGTACGGATCGGTGTGCAGTCCGTGCGCCGCGAACATGCCGTACGCGTCCGCCATGCGGATGGCGCTCGGTGTGGAGTTGCCCATCGAGAACGCCGGTACGGGCGGACCGAAACTGGAGGGGAGCAGCCCGGACGCCTCGGCCGTACTGCGGACCGATGTGAGCCCCGTATCCATGCCGAGTTGGAGGAAGGGGGAATCGACGGCCTTCGCCATGGCCTCGTGCAGACTGATGCGGCCGTAGGAGTGGTTGCCGTCGTTGTGACCCTTGACCATCTTCCCGCTGCTGTCCCAGTAGGGGCCTTCGGGCGTGACGACCGGAGTGCCGTCGTCACCGTCGTACACGGTGGACGGTGTGACGGTGGTCCGGGGACCATTGCGTTTGCGTGAGACTCCGTGCTCCAGGCCGGCTGCGTAGACGAACGGAGTGAACGCCGAACCGGCCGGGACGGTACCCGCGTTGGATTCGTTGAAGGCCTGCCGCTCGAAGTCCGGGCCGCCGTACACGGCGAGGATCCGGCCGTCCGGGGCGACGGACGAGGCCCCGAACCGGACATGGCGGTCGGCCTTGCGCTGTTGGGGATCGAGGGTCTCGCGCGCCTTCTTCACCGACTGGGTGAGGGCGGCCATCCGCGGCTTCTCGAACGTCGTGTAGATCTGGTAGCCGCCGAGGTCGAAGCGTGCGTCGGAGATGTGCCCGGCACGCTTGGCGTAGGACTCGGCGAGCTGGACGAGATAACCGTCCTGTCCGGCCGTGCTGTTGGGCTTGTGAGGCGGCTTCGGTTCGGGAAACGTGGTGTACCGGGCACGCTCGGCCGGGCTCAGCCGGCCGGTCTCCACCATGCGGTCCAGCGTCCACTTCCACCGTTTGACGGCACGGTCATGGTTACGGGGACCGATGGCGGGATCGTAGAGCGAGGCCCCTTTGAGCAGCGATGCGAGGAACGCTCCCTCGCTGGCGTCGAGTTGGGTGACCTCCTTCCCGTAGTACGCCTGGGCCGCGCGCTGGAGACCGTAGGTGCCCCGGCCGAACCAGCTGGTGTTCAGATAGTCCTCAAGGATCTTGTCCTTGCTCACCTGCCGGTCGAGTTTGACCGCGAGCAGCATTTCGGTGAACTTGCGGGAGAAGGACTGGTCCTGCGAGAGGTAGACGTTCTTGACGTACTGCTGGGTGATGGTCGATCCGCCCTGCGTGTCCCCGTCGCCGACCGTGCGCCACAGCGCGCGGGTGATTCCCTGGGCCGATATGCCGTGGTCCGAGTAGAAGTCGGCGTTCTCCGCCGCCAGCACAGCCCATCGGACGTCGTCGGGGATCTTCGACAGGGGCATTTCCTGGCGGCTCACCCAGCCCGTACGGGCCATGGGAGTGCCGTCCGCCCAGTAGTAGACGGTGTCCTGCTGCGTGGCGAACGCGTTGAGGTCCTCGGGGATGTCCGTACGTGCGTAGGCGATGCCCACCACGGCCACGAGGGCTGCGGTGACCATCAGGAACGAGCCCGTGACCAGCCGCCACGAGGGCACCCATCTTCGCCAGCCGCGTCGGCCCGTGCGCGGATAGTCCGGCTTGCGAGGCAGGCGCAGACGCGGTCGGTCCGCCTGTTTTCTGCTCCTCTTCCCGGGGGCTAACACGGCCCGAGCGGCATGTGCCGTTCTGCTGAATATCTTGTGCTGTGTCATTCCGTCCAGCCATGACAGGCCGGGCAGGCCGCAGCTACGACCGTGCCCGTACACGTGTAGTGGTCATTGCTCGTGCGCCGCCACGCGCCGCTCCGGCCGGCCCTCCCGTGGTCCCGCGGACGCCTGCCGGCGCTCGGCGGGCGGCAGAGTCATGCGTGCCGGCCGGTGTATGGCATGTGCATCCCCCGGTTCAGTTCAGGCCGTGCGGCTGCTGATCGGTCCGAAACGCCCAGGGGGCGGCCACGCGCTTCCCCCTTGCCGACTCCGCCACAGCAACGGCCAAAGCGTGACCGAGAGTTGCGTCGCGAAGTCACGTAAAGATAACAGGCCGCCGGGGCGGGCCGTGCCTCCTGGCCTCGACTGCCCGCGGCGGGTGCGTAGTTGGGCTCGGAACGAACGCTCGGTCCCGTGTCATGTCGTTGTCCGGTTCATTCCGATCCGCTGAGCGCGGGGCTCGGTCCATGGGTTCCACTGAGCGGTCGCCGAAACGTTCGCTTTCGGGTGACTTCGCGGCCGGTTGCCGCTGGAGCCCCGACCGCGATACCCCACCATCGCTACCAGCCGGATCCGCCCGGCGTTGGGAGATTGCCATGCACATTCTGATCGTGGCGAGCGCGTTCAACAGTCTCACTCAGCGTGTTCATGCCGAGCTGAGGGATCGCGGTCACGCCGTGGCGGTGGAACTCGCAACTCGGGACGCGTCCGCTCGCGACGCGTCGCTGCGGCGAGCCGTCCGCGAGTTCGCGCCCGACCTCATCCTGGCCCCGTTGCTGAAGACCGCCATCCCCCGGGACGTGTGGGCGGCGCACACCTGCCTCGTCGTCCACCCCGGCCCGCCCGGCGATCGCGGGCCGTCCTCCCTCGACTGGGCCATCCACGAGGACGCGGAAACCTGGGGTGTGACGGTCCTGCAGGCCGACGAGGAGATGGATGCCGGAGACATCTGGGCATCGGCCACCTTCGCGGTGCCTCGGGTAGGCAAGAGCGACCTGTACCGCAACGAAGTCTCCGACGCCGCGTTGCGGGCCGTGCACCTCGCCGTCGAGCGCTTCGCGTCCGGTACGTACGTCCCTCGCGCGCAGACCGGCGGGGACGAGGGGCTGCGCATCCGTACGCGGCCGTACTTCCGTCAGGAGCGCCGTCGTATCGACTGGGAGTCGGACTCCACGGAAGCGGTCCTGCGCAAGCTGCGGGCCGCCGACTCGTTCCCCGGAGTGCTCGACGAACTGCTCGGGGACGAATGGTTTCTGCACGGGGGGCACCCGGAGCACGAACTGCGCGGCAGGCCGGGCGAGCTGGTGGCCGTACGGGCAGGGGCCGTCTGCCGGGCGACGACCGACGGCGCGGTGTGGATCCCCGAACTCCGTCCCCGCCGCTCGCCGGGCGGGCCCGCCACGTTCAAACTGCCCGCTGTGACGGCGCTCGCCGGGCGTCTGCCCGCACTGCCCGAGCATCCCGCGCCGCTGCACGAGGAAAGGGGCCGGCGCGGCTGGAGCGACATCGGCTACCGGGAGGTGGGGCAGGCCGGGTTCCTCTCGTTCTCCTTCCCCGGCGGCGCGATGAGCACGGCGCAGTGCCGACGCCTGCACGACGCCTACCGGATGGCCTGCGGGCGGCCCACCTCGGTGCTGGTGCTGGGAGGCGGCCGGGACTTCTTCTCCAACGGCATCCACCTCAATGTCATCGAGGCCGCCGCCGACCCCGGCGAGGAGTCCTGGGCCAACATCAACGCCATGGACGACCTCGTGGAGGCCGTGCTGACCACCACCGACCGGCTGGTGGTCTCCGCCGTGGGCGGCAACGCGGCCGCGGGCGGGGTGATGCTCGCTCTGGCCGCCGACGAGATCTGGTGCAGGTCGGGCGCGGTGCTGAACCCGCACTACCGACTGATGGGGCTGTACGGCTCCGAGTACTGGACGTACACGCTGCCGCGCCGGGTGGGGAGCGCCGCCGCGGATCGTCTCACCGGCGATGCGCTGCCCTTGAGCGCGGCAGCCGCGGTGCGGCTCGGACTGGCCGACCGGACCGTCGACTGCGCCGCCGAGTCGTTCACGGACGAGGTCACCCGGCTGGCGGCCCGCCTCGCCGCGTCGCCCGCTGCACAGGCGCGGACCGCGGCGAAGAAGGCCGAACGGGACCGGGACGAGGCCCACAGACCCCTGGCCGACTACCGCGAGCAGGAGCTGGCGGTGATGCGGCGGACCTTCTTCGACCCACGGTCGTCCTACCACGCGCTGCGGCGCGCGTTCGTCCACAAGGATCCCCTCTCGGACCGCCCCCCGCACCTTGCCGCGGCCGCCGGATCGGTGGGGGAACAACCTGCTTTTGAGCCCGGCGTCACCGCACTGGCGGCGCACGACGGTGCACCCGTGCCGAAGGCCTGTTACCAACAACAGTGAGGGCCGATATGTCGGCCTTCACTGTTGTCTCTTTCCAGGGAGGCATCCTCATGGATGCAACAACGTCGAACACCGTGGACGCCCCCGATGCGGCCACGGGAGAAGAGTCCCCGATCCATATCCTCTGGATCAACGCGGGGCTGAGCTGTGACGGCGACTCGGTGGCCCTGACCGCCGCGATGCAGCCCAGCATCGAAGAGATCGTGACCGGTGCGCTGCCCGGTCTGCCCAAGATCGAGGTCCACTGGCCGCTCATCGACTTCGAATGCGGCCCGGTGGGTGGTGCGGACACGTTCATCGAGTGGTTCTTCAAGGGCGAGCGCGGCGAGATCGATCCCTTCGTCCTGGTCGTGGAGGGTTCCATCCCGAACGAGACCATCAAGTCGGAGGGCTACTGGTGCGGCTTCGGTGACAATCCGGAGACCGGCCAGCCGGTCACCACCAGCGAATGGATCGACCGGCTGGCGCCCAAGGCCCTGGCCGTCGTCGCCATCGGGACCTGCGCCACGTACGGCGGAATCCACGCGATGGCGGGCAACCCGACCGGTGCCATGGGCCTGCCCGACTATCTCGGCTGGGACTGGAAGTCGAAGGCCGGGATCCCGATCGTGTGCGTGCCCGGCTGCCCGATCCAGCCGGACAACTTCTCGGAGACCCTGACGTACCTGCTGTACCAGGCGGCCGGATCCGCTCCGATGATTCCGCTGGACGACAAGCTCCGACCGACCTGGCTGTTCGGCGCCACCGTGCACGAGGGGTGCGACCGGGCCGGGTACTACGAACAGGGTGAGTTCGCCGAGACCTACGACTCGCCCAAGTGCCTGGTCAAGCTCGGCTGCTGGGGCCCCGTCGTCAAGTGCAACGTTCCCAAACGCGGCTGGATGAACGGCATCGGAGGCTGCCCGAACGTGGGTGGCATCTGCATCGCCTGCACCATGCCGGGCTTCCCCGACAAGTTCATGCCGTTCATGGACGAACCGCCCGGCGCCAAGGTCTCCGCCACCGCCAGCGGCGCGTACGGCGCGGTCATCCGCAAGCTCCGGTCGATCACGGCGAAGACCGTGGACAAGGAGCCCAAGTGGCGGCACAAGAGGGACCGGCTGACCACGGGCTACCGGCCTCCGTGGTGAACCCGTCCAGGACACCGACGGCACGGCGCACCTTCCGGTGACGTCCCCACCTCACGCTTCTCAGAAGGGCTACGGCACACACGATGGCACCGACAACGAAGGCGGCCGGCGACGGCAGCGGCCTGGTGGAGATGGCCTGGGATCCGATCACCCGGATCGTGGGCAGTCTCGGCATCCACACGAAGATCGACTTCAAGCAGAAGCGGGTCGCGGAGTGCTACAGCACCTCGTCGGTCTTCCGTGGCTACAGCGTCTTCATGCGGGGCAAGGACCCCAGGGACGCCCACTTCATCACCAGCCGCATCTGCGGGATCTGCGGCGACAACCACGCCACGTGTTCCGTGTATGCGCAGAACATGGCGTACGGGGTGAAGCCGCCGCACCTCGGTGAGTGGATCATCAACCTCGGTGAGTCCGCGGAGTACATGTTCGACCACAACATCTTCCAGGAGAACCTGGTCGGGGTCGACTACTGCGAAAAGATGGTCCGCGAGACCAATCCCGGTGTCCTGGAACTGGCCGAGCGCACCGAGGCGCCGCACGCCGGGGAGCACGGATACCGCACCATCGCCGACATCATGCGGTCGCTCAACCCCATCGAGGGTGAGTTCTACCGCGAGGCCCTCCAGGTGAGCCGCTACACGCGGGAGATGTTCTGCCTGATGGAGGGGCGTCATGTGCATCCCTCCACGCTCTACCCGGGCGGTGTGGGCACCGTCGCCTCCGTCCAGCTCTTCACGGACTACCTCAGCCGCCTCATGCGCTATGTGGAGTTCATGAAGCGGGTCGTGCCCCTGCACGACGACCTGTTCGACTTCTTCTACGAGGCCCTGCCCGGGTACGAAGAGGTCGGGCGCCGACGGGTGCTGCTCGGCTGCTGGGGGGCGCTCAACGACCCCGAGCACTGCGACTTCACCTACGCCAACATGAGCGACTGGGGACGGAGGATGTTCGTCACTCCGGGTGTGATCGTGGACGGCAAGCTGGTCACCAACGACCTGACCGAGATCAACCTCGGCATCCGGATCCTGCTGGGCAGTTCGTACTACGACGACTGGCAGGGCAAGGAGCAGTTCGTCACCCACGACCCGCTCGGCAACCCGGTCGATCCGCGCCACCCGTGGAACCAGCACACGATCCCCGCGCCGCAGAAACGGAACTTCGACGACAAGTACAGCTGGGTGATGTCGCCGCGCTGGTTCGACGGCAAGGACCACCTGGCCCTGGACACCGGCGGCGGGCCCATCGCCAGGCTGTGGTCCACCGCCCTGTCCGGGCTCGTCGACGTCGGCTACGTCAAGGCCACCGGACACAGCGTCGTCATCAACCTGCCCCGCACCATGACCAAGCCCGAGACCACCTTCGAGTGGCAGATCCCGAAGTGGAGCAACGCGCTGGAGCGCAACCGCGCCCGCACGTACTTCCAGGCGTACGCGGCCGCGATCGCGCTGCACTGCGCCGAGAAGGGGCTTGAGGAGGTCCGCGCCGGACGTACCCAGACCTGGGAGAAGTTCGACGTCCCCGACGAGAGCATCGGCGTCGGGTTCACCGAGGCCGTGCGGGGTGTGCTGTCCCACCACATGGTGATCAGAGACGGCAAGATCGCCAACTACCACCCCTACCCTCCGACACCGTGGAACGCCAGCACCAGGGACACCTACGGAACTCCCGGGCCTTACGAGGACGCCGTGCAGAACACCCCGATCTTCGAGGAGAACCCGCCGGAGAACTTCAAGGGCATCGACATCATGCGCACCGTGCGCAGCTTCGACCCGTGCCTCCCGTGCGGTGTCCACATGTACGTCGGCGGGGGCCGAACCGTGCAGAAGATGCATGTGCCCACCGGTCTGAGCGGACTCGGCGGATGAGCCCGACCACGCATACCGCGGCAGCGAAGATGCCCGACGCGGAGCAGGCCGGGCGCCGCGTCGAAGAGGTGCTCGAACAACTGGCGGCAGCCGGTGACCGGAAGACCTCCGCGACGGCCGAGGAACTGGTACGGGCCCTGATGGACTTCTACGGGGCAGGGCTGGCCCGGATCATCGACGGGCTCCTCGCCGCACCGGGCCGCGAGACCGGCGACACCCTGGACGCACTCCTGGGCGACGGCCTCGTGTCGAGCCTGCTGGTCCTGCACGACCTGCACCCCGAGGACACCGGCATGCGCATCGGGCGGGCCCTCGAAGCCGTCCGTGATCCCGTCGAGGTGGTGAGCTTCGACGACAGCACGGGCACCCTGCGCCTGCGGACCGCCGGCACGGGCGGCTGCGGCTGCGGCGGTGCGCCGGCCGCACAGCTGTCCGTCGAGAACTCCCTGGCCTGCTTCGCACCGGAAGTCACCACGGTCGAGATGGAGCCCGCCTCCGCCGGTCGGGAACCGGCACTCCTTCAGATCGCAACCCGCCCGCCGCAAGGTCCGCCGACCGCCTACCCGGCTCCGGCCGGGACGTCATGAGCGCGCCCCGGACATGGGCCGGGCGGTCCGCACCCGCCCCGGGCGTACACACCCTGCGTCGGTTCGCGGCACCGCGCGAGCCGCGGCAGGAGCGGTGCGAACTGTGCGGAGTACCGGTCGCCGAGGACAACCACCGGCATCTGGTGGACATCGAGCAACGGTCGCTGGCGTGCACCTGCACGCCATGCGCTCTGCTCTTCGAGCGGCCCGGCGCCGCCCACGGCCGGTTCCTGAGCGTCCCGGACCGCTACCTCGCCGACCCCGACCACCGTCTCGACGACAACGCGTGGGAGGTCCTGCAGATCCCGGTCGGCGTGGCGTTCTTCTTCCGCAACGCCGCCCTGGACCGGCTGGTGGCGCTCTACCCGAGCCCCGCCGGAGCCACCGAGAGCGAACTCGATCCGTCGGCCTGGCAGACGGTCCTCGGCACCAGCCGTCTCGCCGAGCTGCTCGAACCCGACGTGGAAGCCCTGTTGTTGCGCCGCTTCGAGGGCCGGGCCCAGTGCTATCTGGTACCGATCGACATCTGCTACGAGCTGGTGGGACGTATGCGCCTGCGGTGGCAGGGCTTCGACGGCGGAGCCGAGGCCCGGGCCGATCTGCAGGCCTTCTTCGAACACATCGAACGCCGGACCGGGACAATGGTGGGGGAGCGCCGGCCATGACGGACTTCACTTTCACCTGCACCGGCGTGCGCGCCGATCCGTACGCCGCCGGCCCCACCCTCGTCTTCCGGCTGCGCATCACCGCGTCCGAGGAGGCGCGGGTCCACGCGCTCGCGCTGCGCTGCCAGATCCGCATCGAACCGGCCCGGCGCGGCTACGAACAGACTGAGGCCGAGGGCCTGACGGACCTGTTCGGAGAGCGTTCACGCTGGGGCCGCACACTCCAGCCCGTGCAGTTCGCCCAGGTCCCGGTCATGGTTCCCGCGTTCACCGGGGAAACCGAGACGGACGTCGTCGTGCCCTGCACGTATGACCTGGAGATCGCCGCGACGCGGTACATGAACGCGCTGACGGATGGTGAGGTGCCGCTCCTGATGCTCTTCTCGGGCACCGCCTTCACCGGTTCCGGCGGCTTCAGGGTCGAGCCGGTGCCGTGGGACCTGGAGGCGCCGTTCCGGATGCCGGTGGTGGTGTGGCAGGAGATGGTCGATCAGCACTTTCCCGGGTGCGGCTGGATCCGCCTTCCCCGCGACACCATGGACGCGCTGCTCGAATTCCGCTCCCATCACGCACTGCCGTCCTGGGAGGCGACCGTCCGGGCACTTCTGGACGCGCCCGGGACCACGGCCCTCCCGCCGGACGGAAGACTCGCCGACGCCGGGCTCGCCGGACTCGCCGAGAGGACGGCGCAATGACCACATCCGCGTTCACCCCCGCGCTGGAAGCCCGTTTCGCCGCCGCCCGGGGCGTGGCCGACGCGGTCCTCTTCGAGGGCTACGTCCTGTACCCGTACCGCGCGTCGGCGGCCAAGAACCGGCTCCGCTGGCAGTTCGGGGTGCTCGTGCCACCGGCCTGGGCGGCGGCCGCCGAGGAGCACGACTTCCAGCACACCGAGTGCCTGATGGAAGCGAAGGCGGACGCGATGCTGGCGGCCGAGGTGCGCTTCCTGCACGCCCAGCGCCGCACCGTGCAGCGGATCCGCGAGGACGGCACCTTCCGGACCGTCCCCGAACTCCATCTCACCGACCGGGTCCTGGTTCCCTGGGACGAGGGCGCGGAGGAACGGGTCGAAGTACTCACCACCGTGGCCGAGCTCGCCGGCGACGGCGTCGTCGTCCACTTCACGCGCCCGGCACGCGAGGAGTACGAAACGGTCCGCGACGAGGAGGGCCGGACCGTCGGTCGCCTGGTGCGCCGCTGCGCGGAGGTCAACGGCACGGTGAGGCTGTCCGCCGCCGAACTCGACGGCCCCTACCGGGCGATGCGGCTCACCGCCGTGGTGGAGAACACCAGCACCTGGACACCGGACACCGCTGACGCCGACCGCGATGCCGCGCTGCCCGGATCACTGGTGGCCACCCACCTCCTCCTGGGCCTCGACGCAGGCTCGTTCCTGTCGATGACGGACCCTCCCCAGTGGGCCAAGGGTGCGGTCGCGGGCTGCCGGAACCTGCACACCTGGCCCGTACTGGCCGGGGAGCCCGGCCGCGCGGACCTGATGCTCTCGTCCCCGATCATCCTTGAGGACCACCCGGCCATCGCCCCTGAGAGCCCCGGAGCGCTGTACGACTCCACGGAGATCGACGAGATCCTCGCCCTGCGGACGGCCGCGCTGACCGACCAGGAGAAGCGTGAGGCCCGGGGGACGGACGACCGGGCGGCCGCAGTGATCGACCTGGCCGACTCCATGCCCCCAGAGGTCCTGGAGCGGCTGCACGGCGCGGTGCGGGCCCTGCGGGAGGTCACCGGGCCGGGTGCGCCCGCGGCCGTCGCGTCCGAGGGATTCCCGCACGTGCCGGAAGGGGCCGACGAGTACGGCCTGACCAGGCCGGAGCAGCCATGGTGGGACCCGGCGGGCGACGGCGGCGCCGACCCGGCGCACGACCGGATTCTGGTGGACGGCCGGCCGGTGGGCGCGGGCAGCCGCGTACTGCTGCGACCGGGCCTGCGCCGTACCGATGCCCAGGACCTCTTCCTCAAGGACCGCAGCGCACTGGTCGAAGCGGTACTCCACGACGTGGACGGGGGAGTGCACCTCGCGGTCACCGTGGAGGGCGACCCCGGTGCGGACATCCGGCGCGAGCAGGGCCGGTTCCTCTACTTCCAGCCCGACGAGGTCGCCCCTCTGGAGGACGCATGACGGCGCCCACGGAGCAGAGAGCGACGACTCTGGTCGCGGGTGTCGGGAACATCTTCCTCGGCGACGACGGCTTCGGTGTCGAGACCGTACGACGACTGAAGTCGGGCCCCCTTCCCGGCCACGTCGAAGCGGTGGACATCGGGGTGCGCGGGGTCCATCTCGCGTACCAGCTCCTCGACGGGTACGACACGCTGGTCCTGATCGATGCCACGGAACGCGGCGGCGAGCCCGGAACGCTGTATCTGATCGAGGCCGACCGGCCCGGCAGTATCGAGCCGCAGGAAGCCCTGCTCGACGGTCACCGCATGTCCCCCGACGCGGTCCTGGCCCTGCTGGAAACCCTGTGCGCCGGAACGGGCTGCACGCCCCCGGGGCGCACGCTGGTCGTCGGATGCGAGCCCGCCGGCGTCGACGAGGGCATCGGCCTGAGTGAGCCCGTCGCGGCTGCCGTACCGGCGGCCGTGAACATGGTCCTGCGCCTTGTGCGGGACGTCGAACGGACCGCGCCGGCCGCACAGCCGGCGGCCGGTCCGGCCATGAACTGAGGAGATGAACACCATCGTGAAGAAGATCATCCTCGGCGGCGCGGTCGCCGCCGCAGTTGCCGTACTCGTGGCCCAGGTCATGCCCGACATCAAGCGCTACCTGAGGATTCGCGCCATGTGACGCCGTCGCACCTGATGACGCCCGGGCTGCACCGAATGACGTACGCGGCGTGCGGCGTCGGCGAGCCAGCCCGGCCGCGGCCGGGCCCCCCGGTGTAATGACGCGGGCAGGACGGAGACCCATGCACGAGATGTCCATCGCCATGGCCGTCGTCGGCCAGGTGGAAGAAGCGGCCCGGGCCGACGGCGCCGTAGCCGTCACATCGGTCCGGCTCCAGGTCGGCGAGCTCGCCGGGGTGGTCCCCGACGCACTGTCCTTCTGCTTCGAACTGGCCTGTGCCGGGACCGTACTGGAAGGCGCCGAACTGGTGGTCGACTCCGTACGGGCGAGAGCACGCTGCGAGCCCTGCTCGGACGAATGGGCCGTCGGAATGCCACCGCAGCTGTGCTGCCCCGTGTGTGGCCAGGCAACCGCGGAACTGCTGTCGGGCAGCGAACTCCGGATCGCCGACGTCCACTGGGACGAGGGGCCTGCGCAAAGACGTATCCGTGAACCGATTTCCGAGGAGCGCTGAACGATGTGCCGTGTGGTCGATCTCCAGCAGGCGGTACTCGCGAAGAACGACACGGCGGCGCACCGCCTGCGCACCGAACTCGCCGCCCGCGGCACCGCGGTCGTCAATCTGCTCTCCAGCCCGGGCAGCGGCAAGACGGCACTGCTCGAACGTGAATTGGTACTGGCCAGGGAGAGGGGCGTCCCCGTGGCGGCGCTCACCGCCGACCTGGCCACCGAGAACGACGCCACTCGCCTGGCCCGCTCGGGCGCCCCGGTCAAGCAGGTGCTCACCGACGGACTCTGCCATCTGGAGGCCCGGATGCTGGGCGGGCACCTCGACGGGTGGCTGCCCGAGGACTCCCGGCTCCTGTTCGTCGAGAACGTCGGCAACCTGGTCTGCCCGGCGTCGTACGACCTCGGCGAAACACTGAGGGTCGTCCTCGCCTCGGTCACCGAGGGCGAGGACAAGCCGCTGAAGTACCCCACCGCCTTCGGGCTGGCGCACCTGGTGCTCGTCACCAAGACGGACATCGCCGAGGTGGTGGAGTTCGACGAGGACGCCTTCCGCGCCCATGTCGAGCAGGTCAACCCCGGTGTGGAGGTGCTCCTCACCTCCGCCCGGCGCGGTGACGGTGTCGGAGCGCTCCTCGAACGGGCGCTGGCGGCCTCGAACGGCGCCCCGGTCCACCGGCCCGTCATGGCCCAGCAGCACCGGTCCACGCACACCCATGCCCACGTGGAACACGGCGGGGCCTCTCACGACGGACCCCACACGCATCCCTGCGAAGACGAGCCGGACGCCACGACGGGTGCGTCCGGTGCCACGGCGCACACCCGCCCGTGACGACCCAACGGTCCGGCCCGGCCACGGGCGAGCCGGTGCAGCGCCGCCGGATCACCGTCCGTGGCATCGTCCAGGGCGTCGGATTCCGGCCCTACCTGTACACGCGCGCCCTCGGCATGGGCCTGGCCGGAAACGTCACCAACACCCCCGAGGGTGTCGTCGCGGAAGTCGAGGGCTCACCGGCTGCGGTGGCCCTGTTCTGCGAAGGGATCGCCGCCGACGCACCGCCCATGGCCGTTCTCGATTCCGTCGAGCACAGAGACGTTCCCGCAGCCGGCGGTGCGGGCTTCACCATCGTCGCCTCCCGGGCCGGCGGGCCTTCCCGGACGCTGGTCCCGCCGGACGTGGCCACCTGTGCCGACTGCCTTGCCGAGCTGGCCGATCCCGCGGACCGGCGCCACCGGCACCCCTTCATCACCTGCACCAACTGCGGGCCGCGGTTCACCATCGTCACGGAACTGCCGTACGACCGCGCGCACACCACCATGGCCCGTTTCCCCATGTGCCCCGACTGTGCCCGCGAATACGCGGACCCGGCGGACCGCCGCTTCCATGCCCAGCCGGTCGCCTGCCACCGATGCGGGCCCCGCCTCGATCTGCTGGTGGCGCACCCGGATCCGGACAAGCCCCCGCGTCGGGCGACCGGGACGGATCCGGTCGCCGAGGCCCGCCGGCTCCTGGCCGGCGGCGCGATCCTCGCGGTCAAGGGGCTCGGCGGCTACCACCTCGCCTGCGATGCGGCCAACCCCCGGGCCGTGGCCGCACTGCGCCGCCGCAAGGCCCGTGGCGACAAGCCGTTCGCCCTGATGGCCCGCGACATCAGCGACATCGAACACCTCGTCCACGTCGGCGCCGAGGAGCGGACCCTGCTCACCGGCGTCGCCCGGCCGATCGTCCTGCTGAGGCGCCGCAGCCATGCCGTTCCCGGACCGGGCGCTCCGGCACCGTCGGAAGACGTCGCCCCGGGCAGCCACGACCTCGGCGTCATGCTCGCCTACACCCCTCTGCACCACCTGCTCCTCGGCCTGCCCGGCGACCCGGCCGGGCCGCGCCTGCTCGTCATGACCAGCGGCAACGTGGCCGGGGAGCCGATCGTCACGGACGACGCCGAGGCGCTGGACCGGCTCGCCCCCCTGGCCGACGCCTGGCTGACCCACGACCGCCCGATCCATGTACCGTGCGACGACTCCGTCGTACGTGTCTGTGACGGGGAACCGCTGACCGTACGCCGCTCACGCGGTTACGCCCCCCGGCCCCTCGAACTGCCCCTTCCGGTACCGGCGATCCTCGCCGCGGGCGGTGACCTCAAGAACATCCTGTGCCTGGCGGAAGGGCGCCGGGCCTGGCTGTCCGCCCACATCGGTGACATGGACGACCTCGCCACCCAACACGCCTTCGAGCACGCCGGACAGCAGCTGGAGACCATCACCGGAGTGCGGCCCGGCACCCTGGCCGTCGACGCGCACCCCGGATACCGCTCGGGACGGCTGACCCGCCGTCTGGCCGGTGAACGGCAGGTCGTACGCGTACAGCACCATCACGCGCACATCGCCTCGGCGATGGCCGAGCACGGCCTGGACGGCACACGGCGCGTGATCGGCGTGGCGTTCGACGGCACCGGCTACGGCGACGACGGAGCCGTGTGGGGCGGCGAGTTCCTGCTGGCGGACTACGACGGATACCACCGGTTCGCGCATCTCGCGTACGTCCCCCTGCCCGGTGGCGACGCCGCCGTACACCGCCCGTACCGCATGGCCCTGGCGCATCTGCACGCGGCGGGAATCGACTGGGCGCGCGACCTGCCGTGCACGGCTTCCTGTGACGTCAATGAACTGGACGTACTCTCAAGGCAGTTGGAGCGGAACCTCCATTGCGTTCCCACCTCCAGCATGGGCCGGCTGTTCGACGCGGTCTCCTCCCTCACCGGCATCTGCCACCGGGCCGGATACGAGGCCCAGGCCGCCGTCGAACTCGAAACCGCCGCGCTCGGAACGGCTGTGGACGACTGCGGCGGATACGAGTTCGCACTCCGTCATCCCGCACCGGACAGCGCGAGCTCACTGATCGCCGACCCCGCGCCCGTACTTTCGGCGGTGATCGAGGATGTGCGCGCGGGTACCGCGCCGGGTGTCGTCGCGGCACGCTTCCACGAGGCGGTGGCCGCCCTCGTGCGCAGCACTTGCGTCCTGGCTCGTCAGCAGCACGGCCTGGACACCGTGGCCCTGACCGGCGGCGTCTTCGCCAACACGCTGCTCTCCTCGGCCTGCGCCCGGACGCTGCGCGACCTCGGCTTCACCGTTCTGAGACACCACCAAGTTCCCCCGAACGACGGGGGGCTGGCGCTGGGGCAAGTGATGGTCGCCGCCCGGACCCACGCCCCCGGAACACCTGAAGGCCGCATCGGCGCGGCGCGGGGAGGCGCGGCCACCCACTGACAAGCGCGCCCGGCAGGACCGGGTGGGCGGGAGCAACCACAGCGAGGAGAAGCCATGTGCCTGGCGGTGCCCGGCAGAGTACTGGAAATCGAGGAACGGGACGGCACACGCATGGCCACCGTCGACTTCGGCGGAGTGGTCAAGGAAGCGTGTCTGGAGTATCTGCCGGACCTTCAGGTCGGTGAGTACGCCATCGTCCATGTGGGGTTCGCCCTGCAGAAACTGGACGAGGAGTCGGCCAGGCAGACGCTGGAGCTGTTTACTCAACTCGGCATGCTTCAGGAGGAGTTCGGCGACCCATGGGAAATGGCGGCAGAGGCCGGTGGACTGCCGCTGCCCGGCGCGGCCGAGGCGTCGCAGGAGGCACGGCAGTGAAGTACATCGACGAATTCCAGGACCCCGAGCTGGCCCGCGGGCTGCTCGACGAGATCCGCTCCACCGTGACCAGGCCGTGGGCGTTGATGGAGGTCTGCGGCGGGCAGACCCACACCATTATCCGGCACGGCATCGACCAACTCCTGCCGGACCAGGTGGAACTGATCCACGGACCGGGCTGCCCCGTCTGCGTCACCCCGCTGGAAGTCATCGACAAGGCGCTGGAGATCGCCTCCCGTCCCGAAGTGATCTTCTGTTCCTTCGGCGACATGCTCCGCGTCCCCGGCACCGGACGGGACCTCTTCCGGGTCCGCAGCGAGGGCGGAGACGTACGCGTCGTCTACTCTCCGCTCGACGCACTGAAGATCGCGCAGCAGAACCCGGACCGGGAGGTGGTGTTCTTCGGAATCGGCTTCGAAACCACCGCGCCGCCCAACGCAATGACGGTCTATCAGGCACGCAGGCTCGGCATCCGCAACTTCAGTCTGCTCGTGTCCCATGTCCGGGTGCCACCCGCGATCGAGGCGATCATGCGGTCGCCGGACTGCCGGGTTCAGGCATTCCTCGCCGCAGGGCATGTGTGCAGTGTGATGGGCCTGGGCGAATATCCCGAGCTGGCCGAACGGTTCGGTGTCCCGATCGTGGTCACGGGATTCGAACCGCTGGACATTCTGGAAGGTGTACGCCGCACCGTGGTCCAGTTGGAACGCGGCGAACACTCCGTGGACAACGCCTACCCCCGCGCGGTGCGCCCCGAGGGGAATCCCGCCGCACTGGCGATGCTGGAGGACGTCTTCGAGGTGACGGACCGGGCCTGGCGCGGCATCGGCGTCATCCCCGGCAGTGGCTGGCGGCTCGCCCCGCGCTATCGGGACTACGACGCCGAATACCGCTTCCAGGTGTCCGGTATCGACACCCGTGAACCCGCCCAATGCCGCAGCGGAGAGGTCCTGCAGGGCCTGCTGAAGCCTCACGAATGCGAGGCGTTCGGCACCGTCTGCACCCCTCGCACCCCACTCGGAGCCACCATGGTCTCCAGCGAGGGCGCCTGCGCCGCGTACTACCTCTACCGGCGGCTGGACATGAACAAGACCGAATCTCTGGAGGCGAGCCCCGTTGGCTGAGACCGTCGAGACCCCCACGCGCGGCGACCGGGCCGTTTCGGCAACGCCTCCCTCCGGCATCGCGCCACTCGATGCCACAGCATGGACGTGCCCGGCCCCGCTGCGGGATCATCCGCGCATCGTCATGGGCCACGGCGGCGGCGGCGCGCTCTCCGCCGAACTGGTCCAGCACATCTTCGCCCCCGCCTTCGGAGGCGACACGCTCGCGCAGCTGGGCGATTCGGCGTCCGTGCAGCTGGGCGGCGCCCGACTGGCCTTCTCCACCGACTCCTTCGTGGTGCGGCCGCTGTTCTTCCCCGGTGGCAGCATCGGCGACCTCGCGGTCAACGGCACCGTCAACGACCTGGCCATGAGCGGTGCGCGTGCCGCCTATCTGTCCTGCGGATTCATCCTGGAGGAGGGCGTCGAGCTCTCCGTCGTCGCGCGTGTCGCCGAGGCCTTCGGCGCCGCCGCGCGCGAGGCGGGCGTCGAGGTGGTGACGGGGGATACCAAGGTGGTCGAAGCCGGTCATGGTGACGGCATCTTCATCAACACCGCCGGCATCGGCCTCATCCCGCCCGGCGTGGACCTGCGGCCGCAGCGGGTCGTCCCGGGTGACGTCGTGATCGTGAGCGGGGCGATCGGTGTCCACGGCGTGGCAATCATGAGCGTGCGCGAGGGGCTGGAGTTCGGAGTCGAGATCGCGAGCGACTGTGCCGCCCTGGGCGGACTCGTGGAGGCCATGCTCGCGGTCACCCCGGACCTGCACGTACTGCGCGACCCCACCCGTGGGGGGCTCGCCGCGTCCCTCAACGAGATCGCGGCCGCTTCGGGCACCGGCGTCCTGATCCAGGAGCGGCACGTCCCCGTTCCCGCGCCGGTGGCCAACGCCTGCGCCATCCTCGGGCTCGACCCGATGTACGTCGCCAACGAGGGGAAGCTGGTGGCGTTCGTACCGCGCGAACACGCCGACGCGGTCCTGGACGCGATGCGGGCACACCCGTTGGGCCGGGACGCGGCAGTGATCGGTGCGGCGGTGGACGCCCACCCGGGCATGGTGGTGGCCCGCACGGGGCTCGGCGGGACGCGCGTGGTCGACCTGCCGGTCGGGGAGCAGCTGCCGCGGATCTGCTGACGTCATCGTTGCGTCGTGCGGGTCCGGTTGCATCGAACCGGCCAATTCGACTACAGCACCACGCGCCGCGCGTGGTACTCGTACGCGACAGCGGCACTGCTGCTCAGCCTCGGCGGCCTGGCCTTCGCCGCGGCGCCCGGCTTCGGAGCGCGGGGAGCGCTGCTGGTGCTCGGCGCCGCCGTCGTCCTGCTGACGTTCGCCGAACGGCTCCAGGTCGGCGCCTCGTGGACCCTCTCCTTCGACCTGGCACCGGAGCGGTCACGCAGCGCCTACCTGGTGCTGTTCAACACGAGTCGCACCGTCGCCAACGTTCCCTTCGCGATGCTGCGCGGACCGGGCGGCACCGGCGGGCGCCACGTCCTCGACGCGCCCACCGTGCCGCCCCACCGCCCCACCGCCCCACCGCCCCACCGCCCCACCGCCCCACCGGCCCGCCGGTACGGCGCGGTGGCCGGACCCCGACGTCATTCCACCCGCACCCAGTCCAGGGTGCGCTCGACCGCCCGCTTCCAATCGGCGTACCCTGCGGCGCGCCGCTCCTCGCTCCACTGCGGCTCCCAGCGCTTCGCCTCCTGCCAGTGCTCCCGCAACTCGCCCTGATCGCGCCAGAATCCCGTGGCGAGACCCGCCGCGTACGCGGCACCCAGCGCGGTGGTCTCGGCGACGACGGGGCGGCTGACGGGCACCCCGAGGACATCCGCCTGGATCTGCATGCACAGGTCGTTGGCCGTGACCCCGCCGTCGACCTTGAGCACATCGAGATGGACGCCGGAGTCCTGTTCCATCGCGTCCACCACGTCGCGGCTCTGATAGCAGATGGCCTCCAGAGTGGCCCGCGCCAGATGGGCGTTGGTGTTGTAGCGGGCGAGGCCGACGATGGCCCCGCGGGCGTCCGAGCGCCAGTACGGGGCGAAGAGGCCCGAGAAAGCCGGCACGAAGTACATCCCGCCGTTGTCCTCGACGGTCCGGGCGAGCCATTCGCTCTCGGCGGCCTCGGTGATGATCTTCATCTGGTCCCGGAGCCACTGCACAGCGGACCCCGTGACCGCGATGGAGCCCTCCAGGGCGTAGACCGCCGGACTCTTCCCGAACCGGTAGGCGACGGTGGTGAGCAGGCCGTGCCGCGACCGGATCAGCTTCGTACCGGTGTTGAGCACGAGGAAGTTGCCGGTGCCGTACGTGTTCTTCGCCTCGCCCGGCTCGAAGCACACCTGCCCCACGGTGGCCGCCTGCTGGTCGCCGAGCACCCCGGTGACCGGGATCGCGGCCCGCAGGGGCCGGGACGTGCGTGTACGGCCGTACGCCTCGGGGTCGGAGGACGGGTTGATGACCGGCAGCATCGTCCTCGGAATGCCGAAGATGTCCAGCAGTTCGTCGTCCCAGTCGAGCGTCTCCAGGTTCATCAGCATCGTCCGGCTGGCATTGGTCACGTCGGTGGCGTGGATGCCGCCGTCGGGGCCGCCGGTGAGATTCCACAACACCCAGCAGTCCGTGTTCCCGAACACCGCGTGGCCCCGCTCCGCGGCCGCGCGGACCCCCTCGATGTTTTCGAGGATCCACTTGATCTTCCCGCCGGAGAAGTAGGTGGCCGGAGGCAGCCCCGATTTGTGCCGGATGACCTCGCCGTGCCCCTCGTTCTCCAGGGCCCGGGCGATCGAGTCGGTACGGGTGTCCTGCCACACGATGGCGTTGCAGTACGGACGGCCGGTGCGGGGATCCCAGACGACGGTGGTCTCACGCTGGTTGGTGATCCCGATGGCGTCGAGATCGGTGGCGCCGAGACCACTGGTGCGCAGAGCGTTCTGCATGACCGAGTTGGTGCGCTCCCAGATCTCCACCGGGTCGTGTTCCACCCAGCCGGGCCGGGGCAGAATCTGCTCGTGCTCCAACTGGTGCTTGGCCACTTCGTTTCCGTCGTGGTCGAAGACCATGAAACGGCTGCTGGTGGTGCCTTGATCCACCGCGCCGATGAAGTCCGCCATGGGATGCCGCCTTTCCGCGGTCCGCACTCGGTGAAGGAACCGGGCGTCAATTCTCCGGAGGCAGGGGAAGGGTGCCCTCCGGCTCCGCTTCCGCTGCGGGCAGGAAGCGGCCGATCAATGCCTGGTAGAGGAAAGCGCCGACCGGGCCGCCCACGAGCGGGCCCACGATGGGCACCCAGAAGTAGAGATTCCCGTACTGGTCCCGCCACGCCCCTCCGTAGCCGGTGAGGAAACTCGCGAGCCGGGGCCCGAGGTCACGAGCCGGATTGATGGCGTACCCGGCGTTCGTCCCGAACGCCATACCGATGGCCACAATGATGAGACCCACGATGAACGGGCCGAGATTGGCGTCCGGCGGCGTATTGAGCAGATCCGTGACGGCGAAGATCAGCAGTACGAGAATGGCGGTGCCGATGACTTGGTCCCGCAGCGCGCCCCACTCGTGGACAGGAAGTGCGGGGTTGCCGTTGGCAGGCAGCGTGGAGAAGACGAATTGTGTTTTGATGGTGTGTCCGGGATCCACCTTGGCCAGGGCCTCGGTGTAATTCCAACGCACCAGTAACGCACCGATGAACGCCCCGGCGAACTGCGCGACGGTGTAGGGAGCCACCTTCTTCCAGGGGAAATCCTTGAAAGCGGCGAGCGAGAGAGTCACCGCGGGATTGAGATGGGCTCCGCTCAGTCTGCCCGCCACATAGATACCCAGAGTGACTCCGAGCCCCCAAGCCCACGCGATGCTGTCGTGATTCCCGAGGCCGCCCGGCGGTTCGGTGAGTGCTCCGCCCGCCACGACCTGGGCCACCACGCCGCAGCCGAACAGGATGAGAATCATCGTGCCGAGGAATTCCGCCGAGAGTTCCCCGACGAATCCCGACGCCTTGAGCCGCTCCATGGGCATCTCGCTTCCTGACCGGGTGCACGACCGCTGGCGGCATGGATCCACACGTGAGCGTAGACGCAGAGAATCGCTCCCGCATTCGGTGGCGCGGACGCCGGCGACGGCGCCCGGCACATTCCATGAATGGGCGTGACCGGCGCCTGGTTCAGTCCACGTCGACGTTGTCGAAAGAGATCTTCGTTGCCCGGCTTCAGCGGACGATGGCGGCGACCGCGTCACCGGCCGCCGGCGCGTCGGCGCCGACGGCCGGGTCCTCGACGGGGCCAGTGAGGTCGATCAGGCGACCATCACCGGCGAGCCGCTGCCGGTGGCCAAGGAGCAGGGCGACGAGGTCTTCGCCGGGACGCTGAACGGCACCGGGGCGCTACGGGTCGCGGTGGAGCGTGATCCATCCGATTCGGTGATCGCCCGGATCGTCGCCATGGTCGAGGAGGCCTCCGGGACGAAGGCTCCCACCCAGCTGTTCATCGAGAAGGTCGAACAGCGGTACTCCATCGGCATGGTGGCGGCCACCCTCGCCCTGTTCGCCCTGCCCTCTCCTTCGGCGCGGACCTGCAGCCGACGCTGCTCCGGGCGATGACCTTCATGATCGTGGCGTCTCCCTGTGCCGTGGTCCTGGCCACCATGCCGCCGCTGCTGTCCGCGATCGCCAACGCGGGACGGCACGGTGTGCTGATCAAGTCCGCCGTCGTGATGGAGCGCCTCGGACAGGTCGACGCCGTGGCCCTCGACAAGACCGGCACCCTGACCGAAGGCACCCCACACGTCACCGACATCCGCCCCCTGGCCGTCCCCGGCCTGACCACGGACGCCCTGCTCACCCTCGCGGCGGCGGCCGAGCACCCCAGCGAGCACCCCCTCGCGCGGGCCGTCACCGACGCGGCCCGGACGCGCGGTCTCGCGCCGCCCGCCGTGACGGACTTCGTCTCCACCCCCGGTACCGGCGTCATCGCGACGGTGGACGGCCGCACCGTTGCCGTCGGCAGCCCTGCCCGTCTGCTGGACGGCCGCCCGCACGAAGGGGCCGCCGAACTCGCCGCACAACTGGAGGAAGACGGCCGTACCGCCGTGCTGGTGGTCCTCGACGGCACACCCGTCGGCGCTCTGGGCATCGCCGACCGGCTGCGCACCGACGCCCCGGAAACCGTCACCCGACTCACCGCCCTCACCGGCAGCACACCGGTGTTGGTCACCGGCGACAATCCGCGCGCCGCCGCTCGCCTGGGCGCCGAGGCCGGGATCGGCGACGTCCGGGCCGGTCTGCTGCCACAGGACAAGGTGCGCGCCGTCAAGGAACTGGAGAGCGCCGGACGGAAGGTCCTCGTGGTCGGGGACGGGGTCAACGATGCCCCGGCACTGGCCGCCGCCCACACCGGTATCGCCATGGGCAGAGCCGGCTCCGACCTCGCCCTGGAGACCGCCGACGCCGTCGTCGTCCGCGACGAACTCGCCACCATCCCCACTGCCGTGGCGCTCTCGCGCCGGTGCCGCCGCCTCGTGGTGCAGAACCTGGTGATCGCGGCCGTCTTCATCACCGGCCTCGTCATCTGGGACCTGACCGGCACGCTGCCGCTGCCGCTGGGTGTCGCCGGGCACGAGGGCTCCACCGTTATCGTCGGCCTCAACGGGCTGCGCCTGCTGCGCGACGCCGCCTGGACGCGCGCCCGCAACGACGGGTGAGCCACCGTGCCTCGCACGCCGGGGCCGTTCGTCCTCGTACGCGCCCCGTACGAGCAGGGCGTCCTGCCGCGGTCCGTACGCAGATGGCTTTGGGGGGCACGGCGGCCGAGCACGTCGCCCGGCGGTGCCGGGTGCGACGGCAGGGCGGGGGAACCCGGTGGGGGTATCGTCGGGCCGGTACCGCAGGACTCGTACGACCGGGAATTCGAGGCAGCCGTGGATCGCAGCCGGACGCGCACACCGGGAATGTCCCGGCTGCTCGTGCTGTGTGCCGTCCTGTGCGGGCTGTTCCTCATGCACGGGGCCCCGGCGAGCGCCGCCGAGGGCTGTCACGGTGGCATGGCCGTGGTCTCGAACCCGCCCATGCCCATGGCGGCCGGTGCCGCTCATACGGCCGTCCCGGAAGAGCACGGCATCCCCCGGGCGGACGCCGCCGTGACCGGGATGAACGGCGAGTCGTGCGTATCCACCCACGCCCGCGACCGGCTGCTGCCGCTCTTGATGGCGCTGGGTCTGGTGATCCTGGCCGTGTGGGTGCCCGGGTGGCTGCGTCCGGCGGTGCAAGGACCGGCACGGCGGGGACCGCCGCTCGCCGGCAGAGAACTACTGCTCCAGGTGTGCGTAGCGCGGACGTGACGGCTGTCCGCCGGTTCCCGGCCCTACGGCCGGGCCGGCCCGAGCATCCTGTCCGTTTCGCGCGCCACCGATGTGGCGCGATCCGCCTGGAAAGAACGTGTGATGTCCGTTTCCCTCCATACCGTTGCCCGTCGCCGCACGCTCGCGGCCGTCGGCGCCGTCGCCGCACTCGCCCTGACGCTGGCGGCCTGCGGCTCCTCCGAAGGCTCCGACTCCGACGGCTCGTCCATGCCTGGCATGGACCACGGCTCCGTCGGCGCCTCCGTGCCGGCCACGCCCGGTGCCGCGTTCAACGACGCGGACGTGAAGTTCGCGCAGCAGATGATCCCGCACCACCAGCAGGCCGTCGAAATGGCGAAGCTGGCCGACGGCCGCGCCGCCGACGCCGAGATCAAGGAGCTGGCCGCCGCGATCGAGGAGGCCCAGGACCCCGAGATCAACACCATGAAGGGCTGGCTGACGTCCTGGGGCAAGCCGCTGCCCGAGTCCTCGTCCTCGATGGGTGACATGCCCGGCATGGACCATGGCTCGGACGCCGGTTCGGGGATGCCGGGGATGATGTCCGACGAGGACATGAGTGACCTCGAAGGTGCCCGGGGCAAGGCGTTCGACAAGAAGTTCGCCCAGCTCATGATCGGCCACCATGAGGGTGCGGTCACCATGGCCGAGGACGAGCGGAAGAACGGCAGCAATGCCGACGCGAAGAAGCTCGCCGGCGCCGTCATCACCGCCCAGACCGCCGAGATCACGAAGATGAACAAGATCATCGCCAGGCTCTGACCCCTGGCACGGGTGCGGGCCTTCGTCCTATTGAAGGCCCGCACTCCCTGCCGTGCTCCTGCCGGTCCGGCGCTTACGCCTCCACTTGCTCCGCTTCCGGCGTTGTGAGCCGCTCGCGCACCTCCTCCGCGGTGGTCTCCTGGAGCTCCTCCCCGAGGAGCAGCCAGCGGGTGATGCCGACCGATTCCAGAAACGGCAGGTCGTGACCGGCGATCAGCAGCGCACCCTCGTACGACTGGAGTGCGCTGGTCAGCTGACGCACACCGGCGATGTCGAGGTTGTTGGTCGGCTCGTCCAGCATCAGCAACTGCGGGGCCGGTGCGGCGAGCATCGTCGCGGCGAGCGCGGCACGGAAGCGCTCTCCGCCCGAGAGGGTGCCCGCCGGCTGTTCCGCGCGCTTCCCCTGGAACAGGAAGCGCGCGAGCTGGGAGCGGATGTGGTTGTCGGTGACCCCGGGAGCCATGCGGGTCACGTTCGCCGCGACGCTCAGCTCCTCGTCCAGCACATCGAGCCGCTGAGGAAGGAACCGCAGCGGTACGAACGTCCTGGCCTCGCCGGACAGCGGAGTGAGCTCGCCCGTGAGGGTGCGCAGCAGCGTGGTCTTGCCGGCGCCGTTGCGCCCGACAAGGGCGATGCGTTCGGGCCCGTGCACATGGAGGCTGCCCCGGCGCAGCCTGCCGAACCGGGGCCGCAGTTCGTGCAGGCTCAGCACGGTGCGGCCGGTGGGAACGGCGGTGTGGGGAAGGCTCACGCGGATCTCGGCATCGTTGCGTACCGCGTCCGCGGCTTCCTCGCGGCGTTCGCGCGCCTCGCTGAGCCGCTCCTCGTGCACGCCGCGAAGCCTGCCCCCGGACTCCTGCGCGGACCGCTTCCGGCGGCCGGCGAGGATCTTCGGGAGGCCCCCGTCGGCCTCCGCCTTCCTGCCTTGGCGCTGGCGGCGGGCCAGCTTCACCTGGGTCTCCTCCAGTTCGCGTTTCTGTCGGCGCACGTCGGCCTCCGCGGCCCTCAACGTCCGTCCGGCGGCCTCCTGTTCGGTGGCCAGGGCCTCCTGGTAGGCCGACCAGCCACCGCCGTACCAGCTCACGGATCCGGCGCGCAGTTCGGCGATGCGGTCCACGCGTTCGAGTAGTTCGAGGTCGTGGCTGATCACGACCAGTACTCCGGAGCGCCAGTTGTCGACGGCGTCGTAGAGCCTGCGGCGCGCGAACACATCGAGGTTGTTGGTCGGTTCGTCCAGCAGGAGGACGTCGGGGCGTTCGAGCAGCAGGGCGGCCAGCCGCAGCAGGACGGTCTCCCCGCCGGACATCTGGCCCACGGTGCGGTCCAGTTCCAGGTATCCGAGCCCGAGCGATCCCAGCGTGGCGAGGGCCTGTTCCTCCACGTCCCAGTCGTCGCCGATCGTTTCGAAGTGCTTCTCGTCCACATCCCCGGCCTCGATGGCGCGTAGCGCGTCGCGCCGCTCGGCGATGCCCAGGGCTTCGTCCACCCGCAGCGTCGTGTCGAGGGTGATGTTCTGAGGAAGGTGGGCGAGGCTGCCGCCGACGGTCACCGAGCCCTGGGCGGGGCGCAGCAGGCCGGCCAGCAGGCGCAGCAGTGTGGACTTGCCCGCGCCGTTGTTGCCGACGAGGCCGGTGCGGCCCCTGCCGATGCTGAGCGAGAGCCCGTCGAAGACGGTCGTGCCATCCGGCCACTGGAAGGACAGGGCGGAGCAGGTGAGGGAGGCACTGGGGGTGGTGGGTGTCGCCATGGTGATCCTCGCAGTCGTGAGCGCGGTGAAGGGGGCTTCGTATGCGAGCACCACGCAGCGACCGAAACAGGAACAGGCGCGGCGGTCCGAAAGATCGAGGGACGGCTCATGCACCCGAGGTCGCATCCACGCGGGGTCACGGGCAGGACAACACACTGCTACTGCGTGACGGGCGTACGACCGGAGTCGTACGGCGCGATGATCGCGAACCTCAGATGCGCAACGTCCACCTCTATCGGAGACAACAGGACAGCTCGAAACCTTAGCGATCAGGCGGGCGGAAGGCAACGCCTCGATGCCGTGCGGGGGAGTGGCGCGAGGGGTCGGGGGCCGGTCCTGCCGGGTGTGGCCGGCCCGACGGTGGTGCACCGGAGCGAGAACAGGCGAAGAGTCAGCCAAATGTCCCATATGTGCTCTTTCGTTAGACATGGGCTCTTGGGTAACAAAGGGGCATTTGGGGGGAGTTGCGATCTCTCGACGCTGTCCGGTATGCCCGTTTCTGAAGCTGCGTGGTGTGAGTCACTTTCAGGCCTCGCGATGTCGTGGAGCGTCACCCGCTTCCCTTCTGTGCAAGGAAATTTGGCATGGCGATGTGAGGTGGCTTACTTCCCCTTCCGTGATTCGATCTTGCAAATGAATTGTGATCAAAAAATAGGGGCTTGTTCCCTTCGGTATTTCTCGCCTACGGTCACCGTCAATCCGGACGGAACGCCGAATCCTGCCGCCGTCCGAGAATCCGACCAACCCACTCACGTACGGCAGGAGCGGGGGACCCAGGTAAGCCGCCGAACCGGTATCCGGTATGGCTCGGGGTGAAGTCGCAATTGCATGCGGCCAGGCATCTCCAGCCTGAACCCGACAGCTCACCTCGTAGGCGACGGAGAGGAATTCGCCATGCCCACAACGGGTGAGTATCGTCGTCGCAAGCCCACTTCGCGGACCCGCGGTTTCATTGCCGCGACCACGGGCGGAGCCGCCCTCGTGCTGCCGCTGGTCTGCGCCGGATTCGCTTCGGCCGCGCCGGCCCAGGCTGCCACCACAAAGGCCACGGCACCGGCCGCCGTAGCCAAGGGAATCTCCGCCCAGAAGGCCGCGCCCACCATCTATTCCGTGATCGCGGGTGACACCCTTTCCAAGATCGCGAAGGGGCATTCCGTAAGCGGTGGTTGGCAGAAGCTGTACGCGGACAATCGAGAGACCATCGGTTCCGACCCCACGCTGATTCACCCGGGCATGAAGCTGACCCTCGGCGCCAAGGCCGTGGCCGGCACGTCCACCGGCGTATCGGCCGTGAACACCGTCGCGGTGTCGACCACTGCCGCCGCCCCCGCCAAGTACACCAATGACCTGGACGGCTGGATCAAGGAGTCGCTGGCCGTCATGGCCCAGCGCGGCATACCCGGCAGCTACGACGGCATCCACCGCAACATCATGCGCGAGTCCTCCGGCAACCCCCGGGCCATCAACAACTGGGACTCGAACGCCGCCAAGGGAACGCCGTCCAAGGGGCTCCTGCAGATCATCGACCCGACGTTCCGCGCCTACCACGTGCCCGGCACGTCGATGGACAGCTACGACCCGGTCGCCAACATCACCGCAGCGTGCAATTACGCGGCCGACAGGTACGGCTCGATCGACAACGTGTTCGGCGCCTACTGACGCACAACGGCTCCTGGCGGCGGTTCAGGGCCGACGGGTTCACGGGTTCACGGAGGGCCGAGCAGGCCTCTCGTGAAGGACCGTACCCGCCGGTCAGGGACCGCCGTTCGGCCGCTTCCAGGGGCAGAGGTACCTACTCCAGCCTGCTGGGCGGTGGCCTGGGAACCTTGGCCGCCGCTCCTTCACGGACGGACTTCACCACCGCGTCGTGGAGACGACGGCTGTCGTCCTCGGAGCAGCACGGCACGGGGCTGCCCGACATGGTGAACCAGTCGATCGCACCCGTGTACTGCACTGTCACCTGGGCCATGTCATCGGCCCAGGTCGTGTGAACCGTCAGGTCCCCGGACAGGACGCCGACCTCGTCCGTCAGCACGCCACCATGCCCGGAGAACACACCGCGAGTCGTCCATGACGCCCAAGCCATGACTCCAGGCTGGCACCAAGTCCATGGATGCGCACCCCCAGTCGGAGCGCGGGCGCTCACAGCCCGGTCGACGCGCGTCCTCCGCCGTCCGCCGTCCGCCGTCCGCCGTCCGCCGTCGGTCGTCGGTCGTTCTCCGCCCTCCGCCCTCCGCCCTCCGCCCTCCGCCCTCCACCCTCTGTCGTCCGCCCTCCGCCCTCCGCGGTGCTCCGGGACGTTCCCGCCTTTCCGGATCCTGGAACGGGCAAAATTTTCCATCGGATCCCGCTGCGGTTCCCGCACCCGTCGATATCCAGCAGAGTGACGCACTTTCAACGACAAACCGTTGTATCGGCTTGCCGAAACAACGAATTTCGTAGGTGAACAGCTCTTGACCTGCGGAACTCGTCGGGATTGCATGTCGCGCTGGGAGCGAAGAAAACGCTCACTACGTCCTCGTCTGGAGGCGATACCGCTCCCGTTCTCAGTCACCGCACCTGTTGATCGGAATCGCACGATGACCGAAACGCTCAGCGCTCCCCAGGCGCTGGCCCCCGCGACCGGCCCCACCCCACAGAAGCTCAAGCGTTCCATCGGCGTCGTGGGCGGAACACTCCTCACGCTCTCCTGCGTGACGCCCGCTTCGACACTCTTCGTGGTCGTACCGGACCTGTTCTCCAGCCTCGGCACGTACACCGCCCTGACCATCGGCATCGGCTCGCTGCTCTGTATCGCGGTCGCCTTCTGTTACTCGGAACTGGGCACCCTCATCCCGAGTGCGGGCGGTGAGTACGCCATGGTGTCGACCATGGCGGGACGGCTGGCCGGGTGGCTCGTCTTCGTGCTCTCCCTGCTGGTCGTGATGATCGTGCCCCCGGTCATCGCCATGGGCACGGCCGACTACCTCGCTCCCGTGGTGCAGATACCGACCCCACTCGCGGGCGCCGGAGTCATGGTGCTCGCCACCCTCGCAGGCCTCCTGGACCTGCGCGCCAACGCCTGGATCACCGGAATCTTCCTCGTCCTGGAAGTGATCGCGGCCGGCGTCGTCGCCGTTCTCGGCTTCGCGCACTCCGAGCGCGGAGCCTCCGCGCTGGTGCACGGTTCGGTCGCCTCGTCGAGCGGGACGAGCTCCACGGTCACCGCGATGATGGTGATCTCCGGGCTGGCGATCGCGCTCTTCATCACCCAGGGCTTCTCCACGGCCGTCTACCTCTCGGAGGAGCTGGAGAATCCCCGGCGCAACGTGGCCCGTACCGTCCTCGCCACCCTCGCCATCTCCACGGCGGTCATCCTCGTCCCGGTCATCGCCATCACGCTCGGTGCCCCGGACCTCGCGGCCCTGACCTCGGGCGACCTCAACACCATGGTCGCCGCCTGGTCCAACTCGGCCGTCGGCACGTTCGTCAGCCTCTGCGTCGCCCTCGCGATCATCAACGCGGGCATCGTGATGGTCATCCAGAACTCACGGGTCCTGTTCGCCTCCGCCCGCGACAAGGCATGGCCCGAGCCGGTCAACAACGCCCTGTCCCGGCTCGGCCGGTTCGGCTCCCCGTGGGTCGCGACCCTGGTCGTCGGCGTCCCCGGAGCGGCGCTCTGCTTCGTCAACCTCGACACCCTGTACGGCGTCACCGGCGTCTCCGTCACGGCCATGTACCTGCTGGTCGCGGTCGCCGCTCTGCTCTGCCGCCGCGGGGCGCACCGCGAGGCACCGGCCTGGCGCATGCCGCTGTGGCCTGCGATCCCCGTGCTGCTCATTGCCGTGCTCGCGTACATCCTGACTCAGCAGGAGACCGAATACCTGCTGTGGACCGGCGGAATCACCGCGGTTGCCACCCTCTACTGGGCGCTGTACCTGCGGCCCCGCCAGGAGACCCGCTGGCTGGTCAGCATTCCGGAGGACGTGCAGCACTGACCGGACGACCGGGGCCCGCGACCGACGTCCCGCATCCCGGTCCGTCCGGCCCCGCCGTCACCCCGCGCCGCCGTCACCTCATGACGGGCGTCGGGGGTGGCGGCGTCGGTGCTGCGGGAATCCGCGGGACACCCGGGTGTCACTTCCAGATGCCGGTGATGTCGGACGCCGAGGCCGCGTTGCCCGCGTGCGTCCTCAGACCGGCCAGGTCCTCCAGGGTGCGGAGCACGTCGTAGTGGTTGTACGTGCTACCGCTGGAGATGCCCGGGATGACGTGCTCGCCGTAGAGGACGGTGGGGATACGGTTGCCCGACCCCTTGCCGCCCTCGTCGAACGTGACGACCAGGAGGCTGTCGTGGGTCCTGGCCCAGTCGGCATAGGCACCCAGCTTGTTCTTGATCCACGTGTCACCGGTGGAGACCGGGCACGTGTGCATGTCGTCGCACAAGTTCGGCACGACGAACGAGACCTTCGGCAGCTCGGTGAAGTCGGCCGGGAACTGCGCCATGGTCTTCGCGGTGCCGGTCGGCACATTGGAGAATCCGAACCAGGGGTTGTGCCGCTGTGTGTAGTCGCCGCTGCCGCAGACCGTCGAACCCTGGCGGGGCAGCGACTCGTTGTAGCTGGCCCAGGACTTCCCGGCGGCGATCAGCTCGGCGGCGAGATTGGGTGCGGCCAGGGAACCGACGCCCGTACAACTGTCCCTGGTGCGGCCCTGGTCGGAGCCCGAGAACAGCATGAAGTAGTTCGGCTCGCTGGGGTGCGTGAGCGCGAAGGACCGGGTGAGGTCGGCGCCGCCCGCCTTGAGCGTGTTGTTGATGTACGGGGCGTCCGAACTGCCGATCACCTGGTTGTAGCCGTGATTCTCCATCACCACGACCACGACGTGATCGGGGGCCGGGAGATCGGCGGCCTGCGTGGGTGACCCCGTGGTGGCCCAGAGGCCGATCGAGGCGGCGGCGAGAGCCACGGCCCCGGCCGGCCCGGTGAGAGAACGCCGCCGCTTGTGCCGCGACGCCTCGACCTCGGCCATGACGGTCCTCCGGAGGAGAAGTGACGAGCAGATGGTGCCGCGGCCTCCGCAGCCACAGGCGGCCCGGCCGCTTCCCGTGCACGAAGAGCGGACGAACCCCTTCCTCACCAGTCTGCCGCGCCCGCTCCGTGTCACGCCTCGCTCCCGTAGCGCCCGATCGCCTGACCGCGGACGGTCCGGCGGCCCGGCGACCGAGCGGGCGCACCCACGGGCCATCAAGGTGGAGTCAGGGCATCGTCACTGCCACCACATCGGAACACGGGGAGTCGGAGCGAGATGAGTGTCGAGCGGGTGGGAATCGTCGTCCACCAGGGCCATCCCGAGGCCGTCGTCGCGGCGCGCGTCGTACGCGACTGGTGCGCGGACGAGGCCATTCCGTGCACGGACATCGACGTGTGGCGCGACGACGCACGTCGGCGCGGTGGACGGGAGGAGGCCCATGTCGCGGGCAACCCCGACCTCATCGTGACACTCGGCGGCGACGGGACCTTTCTGCGCGGCGCCAGGATCGCGGCCAAGAACCACGGCGCCGTCCTCGGGATCGACCTGGGCCGGGTGGGCTTCCTGACCGAGGTACCGGTCGAGGATGTCGTCCGGGCACTCGACGCCGTCCACCGCGGGCGGGCGGACGTCGAGGAACGCATGACGCTGACGATGAGGACCTCCCGGGTGCTGAAGGTCCCCGAGGACATCGACGCTCTGATGGCCTACGGACGACGCCCGATGCTGCCGCCTCCCCAGGTCGACCGGGAGGTCGAGGCCGGGGCGGAGGGCTGGGGGGTGGCCTTGGACGTCACCGCCCTCAACGATGTCGTCGTCGAGAAGCTCGCACGCGACCGGCAGGTGAGTCTCGGCGTGTACATCGGCGGCCGGCTCCTCGCCTCGTACTCGGCCGATGCCGTCATCATGGCCACCCCCACCGGGTCGACCGCCTACAGCTTCGCCGCAGGCGGTCCGGTCGTCTCACCCCGCATGGATGCCATCCTCTTCACACCCGTCGCGCCGCACATGACCTTCGATCGCACCGTGGTCGTCGCGCCGGACGAACCGATCGCGGTGCGGGTCCTGCCCCATTCGGGGCAGGGCGCGGTCACGATCGACGGGCAGCTGCGCGGCGTACTGGACGCCGGGGACTGGCTCGGGGTGTACGCGGCCCCGCGCCGTCTGCGCGTGATCAGGCTCGGCCCGCACGATTTCTACGGGCGGCTGCGCACACGTCTGCGCCTCACGGACGCCCCGGCCACGGCCGCCGACGGGGAGAGCGCACCCCTCATCCGACACGACGGCCCCGTCCCGCACGACCTGGCCCATCTGCACCTCTCCCCGGAGTACCGGGACGCGGACACCGGTCGCTGACCGCGCGAGGGAGGTCCGCAGCCCGAAGAATCGGGCAGGAGAGCCGAGGCTGCCGTACGACAAAGGAGTTCACATGCCCAGCAGTGCCGATCTCCCCGCTACTACCGGTGTGACGGTGCCCGACACCGCGCTGGCCACCGCGGCCACCGAACTGGTGCGTGACGCGACCGACGACCTGATCTACCACCACTCCCGCCGGGTCTACTTCTTCGGCAGTCTGCAGGGGCGCAACAAGGGGCTGAGCTTCGACCCGGAGCTCCTCTACATCGGCGCCATGTTCCACGACCTCGGCCTCAACGAGGAATTCCGTACCAGTGGGCGCCGGTTCGAGGTGGACAGCGCCGACGAGGCCCGGCGATTCCTGCAGAGCCACGGTGTGCCCGAGGACAGCGTCCGCCGCGTCTGGACGGCGATCGCACTGCACACGACGCCGGGAATTCCAGCCTTCATGGAGCCCGAGGTCGCGCTGGTGACCGCGGGGGTGGAGTACGACGTGCTCGGCATCGGGTACGCCGACATCAGCGACGCGGACCGGGCGTCGGTCGTCGCCCTCCATCCCCGCCCCGATTTCAAGCAGCGCATCCTCCGGGCCTTCACCGAAGGGATCGAAGCCAAGCCGGACACGACCTTCGGCAATGTGAAGGCCGATGTCCTGGAGCGTTACGTACCCGGATTCGAGCGGGGCGACTTCGTGGACACCATTCTGGATTCCCCCTGGCCGGAGTAGCGCGCCCCCACACGGCACGGAAGCGCGTGTGCCTGCCTACGGGCGCACCGTCAGGGGGAGTTGCGCTGCTCCGGGGCGGTGTTCACGGGTGAGAGGGCAGCTCGTGCGGTTCTGAGGCGTGCGCCCGTCCCACCACCGCCTACGCGCACGGCCGGCTCGCCACGGTGAGGTGAGCGCGGGAGCGAGGCACGCACAAGGACGTGCTCGCCGCACCCGCCCGCCCACCGGGCCGGTCCGCGGGCGGGTGCGGGCCGGGCTCAGAAGGTCATGTCCGAGCAGGCGTAGAAGGCGTTACCGGTGTCGGCGATCAGACGCCGAGGATCAGGTGTTTGCCCGATTTCTGTGGCAGGAATCCCGGGTGGCTCACCGTGGAACCCGGCAGACGGCCGCCGAAGGGCACGGTCAGGAACGGCTGTGGCTCCAGGTCGGCCCGGGTGAGGGGCTTGGCGGGGTCGTAGGCGTCCTTGGTGATGTAGTAGCGGAAGTCGGTCGTGGCGTGCCGTGCCTCGATCTGCCAGCGGAAGGTGTAGTTCTGCCCGCTGGTGACCGCGGTCGCGGACCAGGCGCCGCGACCAGGTGCGGGGGCCGGCCTGCCGACGAACGCGGCCTGGCTGAAACCGTGTTCCCCGCCATGGCTGTCCTGACCAGCCCCTGTCGAGTGGACGTCAGGAGCGGCTGCCGCAAACGGAGTTGACGGAGCGGTTCAGCACCGCCGAGTGAAGGGCGTCGAGATGCCGTGCGTGGCGCACGCGTACCGTCGAGGCGGCCGGCACTTCGCCGCACGAGAGTGCTGGGCGCCACGTTGCCGACGCGGTGACGGCCCGGAAAAGGGCCTCGTTGATGCGGTTGACCTCCTCGCGCAGTATTGGGCGGCGAAAATGGTGGGACACCGGAAGCGTCGTGTGCAAGAAGCGCGACCGTACGAGTAGACAGGCTGTACCACTAAGGAAGGCGGGAGATCGTGAAGTCGAGCAGGGGTGCGTCACGCCGGGCAATGCTCGTCGGCGGTCTGGGAGCGGCGCTGGCCACCGTCCCCATGACATCGGCCGCGTACGCCGCCGGCCCGGGGAGCGGGGCGGCGCGGAAGCTGCACGACCTGGAGCGGGCGCATGCCGCGCGGCTGGGGGTGTTCGGGTGGAACACGGTGACGGGCAGGGCCGTCCTTCATCGGGGGGATGAGCGCTTCCCCATGTGTTCGGTGTTCAAAACGCCGGCCGTCGGGGCCGTCTTGAGGGACCTCGACCATGACGGGACGTTCCTTTCCCAGGTCATTCACTACACGGAGCAGGACATCAAGAGGTCGGGAGGCGCGCCCGTGACCGGTCTGCCCGAGAACCTCGCGCACGGGATGACGGTCGAGGACCTGTGCGGTGCGGCCATCTCGCACAGCGACAACACCGCGGCGAACCTCCTGCTGGAGGAGCTCGGCGGACCGGCGTCCGTCACCCGCTTCTGCCGGTCCATCGGGGACGAGGTGACCCTTCTCGACCGCTGGGAGCCCGAGTTGAACTCGGCGGAACCGGGGCGGCTGACCGACACCACCAGTCCCCGGGCCATTGGCCGGACCTACGCGAGGCTCACACTTGGAAACGCCCTGGAGGCGGGAGACCGGAAGCGGCTGACCGGGTGGCTGCTGGCCGGCACGACGGGCGGCAACCGCCTGCGCGCCGGCCTTCCCGAGGACTGGACCGTCGGCGACAAGACCGGCACCGGCAGCTACGGGACCACGAACGACGTGGGCATTGCCTGGCCGTCCCACCGGGGGCCGATCGTGATGGCTGTGCTGTCCACCCGGCAAGAGAAGGACGCAGGGGCGGACGACCACCTGATCGCACAGACAGCCACCATCCTCGCGGCGGCCCTCACCTGACGCAGGCGACCCACACCCACTGTCCCTGCACCGGCTCGCCGGCCGCTTCCCCGGCCTGCGCCTGGTACGCCCCACCGGCGAGGTCGAATGGCGACGCGGCAGCACGTCCCGCAGTCCGCAGCGGATCAACGTCATCTGGCAGGACGGGGACCGGCGGACCGGTCCACGGGGACGTGAGTTCCGTACGCCCGCTCAGCGCAGGTGCACCGGCAGCGATTCGACGCCGTACACGATCGACAGCTTGCGGAAGGCCAGTTCCCCGGGCGGGACGGCGAGGCGCATCCGGGGAAACCGCCGGGCCAGGGCGGGATAGGCGGAGCGCAGTTCCATGCGTGCCAGTTCGGCGCCGATGCAGCGGTGGATGCCGTAGCCGAAGGCGAGATGCCCCGAGGGATTGCGGTGCGGATCGAAGCGTCCGCCGTCGCTCACGTACGACGTGTCGCGATTGGCGCTGCTCAGCGAGCAGAGCACCATGTCGCCGCGGGGTATGACCACGCCCGCTATCTCTATGTCGTGCCGGGCGAAGCGGGGAAAGGCGAGCTGTACCGCGGAGAGGTAGCGCAGCACCTCTTCGACGAACGGTGCGGCGGCCGCGTCGTCCGTCCGTATCCGCTCGAAGACGTCGGCGTTCCGCAGCAACACGAGGGAGCCGAGGGCGATCGTGCTGGCGGTTGTCTCGAATCCGCCGGTCAGCACTCCGTCGGCGAGGCCCGCGAGTTCCTCGTCGGCGACGCTGTCGCCGTGCTCCTTCACGATCATGCCGAGCAGTCCGTCGCCCGGTGCCTCGCGCTGCCTCCTGACCACGTCCCTGAAGTACGCCAGGGACTCCGACATGGCGCCGAAGGGAGCGGTCGTGTCACCGAAGAGATCGAAGCGGTCCATGGCCAACTGCTGGAAGTCGTGGCGGTCTTCGTAGGGCACGCCGAGCAGCTCACAGATCGTGAGGGAGGGTATCGGCAGCGCGAACTCCTTCACCAGATCGACCGGGCCCCGACGGGCTTCCATCGCGTTCAGGCGTTCTTCGACGATGGCATCGATCCGGGGCGTGAGACGACGGAGACGCCGCATCGTGAACTCCGGGGTCAGGATGCGGCGCAGCCGCGTGTGCACGGGAGGATCGCTGAACCCGAGCCCGCCGGGGCTCTGTTCCGCCGCCACTCCGGCATTCGTGGCGAGATGGGCGAAGTCGGTACTGAAACCGTCGGCCGATCCGAGCACGGCCTTCGACTCCTCGTAGCCGCTGACCACCCACACATCCATGCCGAACGGCAGCGACACCTTGGACACCGGCTCGGTCGCCCGGAGCCCGGCCAGTTTGTCCACCGGGTCCAGGCCATCCCTGCGCAGCAGCATCAGCAGGTTCTCGGGCAGCAGCCGGATCGTTGAGGAGCCGATACCGTACTTCTGGATCCTGGACAGGTACGTGCGCCCCAGCCGGGCGGTGATACGAGAACGGAACTTCGTCCTCAACGTGTTCTCCATGGGTCGTCGCGCGGTCCGCACACGGTGCGGAGATGAGAGTCGGTGCAGCAGGCTCGGAAGCGGACATGGGCGGGCGCCGACGCGGCCTGCACCGAGTGACGTCGTATCCCAGGGCAGATGCCGCAAGAGCGCTGGTAGCACACGGTAGCGTGAGCGGGCGGGACCGGGGCGGGCCGACGGGACGCACAGAACTATGCTCACAGATGTGATCGAGACTGAGCGACTGTCGCTACGGCCACTACAGCTCTCGGACGTCGATGCCTTCGTCGACCTCCATGCGGACCCGAGGGTCAACCGGTTCGTCGGAACGTACACCCGTCAGCAGGCGTGGGACCGACTCGCCGTGATCGAGCGTCAGTGGGCCGAGCGGGGCCACGGCCTCTGCGCGGTCGAACTCAGGTCGAGCGGTGAACTCATCGGCCGAAGCGGCCTGCAGTACTGGGAACAGTTCGACGAGGTCGAGCTCGGATGGACGTTCCGGGCGGAGCACTGGGGACACGGATACGCCACCGAGGCGGCCAGGGCGTGCCTTGACTGGGGCTTCGCCACACTCGAGGAGGACTACTTCACCGCGCTCATCCGACCGGGCAACGAGCCGTCCGCGAGGGTGGCCGAGCGTCTCGGTTTCTCACCGCGGCGCCAGGACACGGTCAAAAGCAATCCGGTCACCGTATACGCGCTGGACCGATCGACGGGCCCGTCCGACCGGCACGACCCGGCTGAGTAGTCGCGACGGAACAGGGCCGTACGCGGCGCCGGGTGTTTGTGGTGAACCCGAACGCGGAGCCGCGCCGGCGGCGACTTGGGGCGTTCAGCCCGGCAGCCGCAGACGGCCGCCCTTGGACGCCGCGACCAGTTCTTACTGTGCCGAATTCGACCCGTGGACGGCCGTTTTCGCGGCCGCGTGCCAGTTCGGCCCGGTCGATCGCGGCCAGCCTCCGGGCATCGACGACATGGCGGCTGCGGCTTCGTACGAGGCGCCGGAACGCCTGGGACGTACCCCAGGGCGGCGGCAGCACGCCGGCCACGGCATCGGCCAGGAGGGTGCCGACGGTTTCGGCGGCGCAGGCGCGTCGTGCTCCGGCCGTCCCGGAGTCGAGAGCCTCCACCTGCTGCGGGTGGGCGGAGGTGTGGTCACCCGCTCGGCGTCCCGTCCGGTCGTGCATGTCGGCGGGGCTCAGGGCCGCAGGCTCACGGACCTGCGGGATCCTCCGGAGCCCCGTCTCCGCTCAGCCGGTCACTGCTGGAGTGGCACGGGTCGTCCATCGCCGTAGCATGGTCCACGAGGACGGCTCCTCTCAGAGAGAGATCGGATTCACCGGCAGCCCCCTGTGAGAACAGGGGGCTGCCACCATGTCAGGCGGTGGCCGGGGGTCGGGCCCCCGTTCACTTCCGTACGGTCCAGCTGCCCGCGGTCGCCCACATCCGCCGTGCCGCATGAGCGGTTCAGCGCGGCGGCCTCAGCGCGGCGTACGTTCCCGCGCCCGCTGCCAGCAGCATCACGCAGCCCGTGAAGATCAGTCCGGCCTGGCGCAGTCCGAGCCGGATGGCCATGGCGCCGACTCCGACCACCGGAACCGAGATCCCGGCGTAGGCGACGACGAAGAACGCCGAAATGGTGCCGCCACGATGCCGTGCCGGGGCCGCCCCGCTGACCAGGGTGAGCGCCGCGCGAAAGGCCAGTCCCTGGCCGGTGCCGCCGCACAGCGCGCCGAGGACGAGCAGGGGCAGGGATTCGGCGATCAGCGATGATGCCACCAGCAGCAGGCCCACGACGAGGATGCCGCAGCCCACGGGAAGCGCGAGGCGTGCGCCAATCCGTGGCGTCAAGGACTGCCCGACGGTCGAAGCGAGGAACACGGAGAACACCACCGCGCCGGAGACGGCCAGGTTGTGCACACCCAGGGTCCGAGTGGCAAAGCTCGGCGCCACCGCCGTGAACAGCCCGAGTAGCGAGAAGCCCGCGAACGCTGCCAGCGAGGCGGGCGTGAACACACCTTTCACCTCGGGAGGCACGGAGACTCCCTGCGGCTTCGGACGCGGCCACCGCTTCGGCTCCGTCACGGTCTCCGGCAGGAGCCAGGTGATCCCGGTTGCCGCGCCCACCAGCCCCAGGTGGACCCAGAACGGCAGCATCAACGGCCAGGGCGTGTACTGCGCGAGGAGGCCGGAGAGCAGTGGACCGCAGCCCAGACCACCCATGTTTGCCGCAGTGGCGGCGAAACCGGCACGCGCTTTCTGCCCGGGACCCGCCAGTTCGATGACGGCCGCCGTCGCCGCGCCGCTCAGCAGCCCGGCCGCGCAGCCGGACAGCAGTCGCCCCACGAAGAGCAGCGGAAGACCGCTCTGCAGGAGGAAGCATCCCGCGCTCGCAGCGGACAGTGCCATGGCACCCAGGACCACAGGTCTGCGGCCGGCCTCGTCGGAGTAGTTGCCCGCCACCAGGAGCACGGTGATCACCGCGACGGCGTACACGGCGAAGACCACCGTCACCATCAGCTCGGAGAACCCGATCTGCTCCTGGTAGAGCCCGTACAACGGTGTGGGCAGGGTGGTCCCGGCCATCCCGACGGCGAACACCGCCGCCGCGGCCAAGTAGCCCGGCCGCCGGCGAACGAGTGGATTCATCGGTCCCAGAGTGTGTCAGTCCCAGAGTTTGTACGTCACGACCCGGTGCGTCTGCGCCGGTGTGCTGTCCGTGTAGACGAGCTGAAGCCGGGTGAAGTGCTGGAGGTCAGGATGCTTCTTCCAGCTCTGCGGGCGGTCGAGCCGCACCTCGACCGGGTAGGTGTGGAACTTGCCTGCGGCGCAATAGGGCTGACAGTCATTCACGGCGTCTAGTCCGCTTCCCACGGCGGACATCGTTCCCCATTGGGTCCAACGCAGTGTGATGAGGCGGTTGTTGCCGTCCCCGCAGGCGATCAGGAAGTTACCGGGGCGTACTTGTGAATTCGAGAAGCAGTCGACGGCCACCGCGCGAGCGGGCGACGCCGGACGTGCGGAAGTGGAAGCGGATGCCGGTACTGCCACCATCGCAAGCGTTGCGGCAGCACACAGCATGACCGCTGTTCTGAGTCTGTCTCGTTGCATGTCGGCTCCCCAACTGCTTCTTTCCGATTCCGAGCGGCTTTCCCGCCGCACCGGACCCGCCCTGCGTGCCGAGGTCTGCGCGTCAGCAGCAGTCATCGGTGGCGGTGCCCTTCCTCCAGCGGTCGTTCCTGAATCGACAGTACGACCGTGTCCGGGTATGCACCACCCGTACAGGTATCGGCCGCGCGGAGCACCAGGGAATCAGCTGCCGGAGCCGGAGCTCACCGCTTGTACCGCCGCTCCGGATCGTCGGCAACGCCGGGGGATCGACGCGAGGTGACGCTCCACCGGAGTCTCGTCCACATGATCGCCGAGACGGATCGCCATGCCGGGCGCGCCGACATCGTCCGGGAGCTCATCGACAGCGTCGTCGGGCTGCGGACCGGAAGCGACTGTATGGCGCCCGGCGACGCGGCGTGGTGGGAGAGCCACCGCGGCCGGCTGGAGCGCGTGGCCCGGGAGGCGGACGGAAGCGCCTCCCGTTTGGATCGGCCGAGCGCCCGGCGGTACGCGAGTACGAACTGCTGTGCATCCTTGCCCGGCTCGGCATACCCGCGGTGGACCCACCCGCTGTGGTCACCGGGCGCACCGCCGGCGACGGGGCACCGCTGGAGCCGATGCTGATCACCCGTCACCTCAACGGGTCCCTGTCCTACCGCTCGATGTTCGAGACGACCATGCGCCCGAGCACGGTGCACCGGCTCATGGACGCGCTCGCCGTACTGCTCGTCCGATTGGACCTTTCCGCGGCTCCATGGACGAGGCCGAGCTCTGTCACGATTTGTTGGAACACCGGTGGTGCATGTCCGAGCGCGCACAGGGGTACATCGGCTGCGGGCGACCGTGGCGGACTACATCGCCACGGTCCTTCTCCGTCCCGGCACCGAAGCGCCCCCGGCAAGCGGTTGTCCGTCACCCGAGTGACTCCGAACCGGGCCGGGCCCCGTGCCGGACGGATCCGCTTCCGGCCGGCCGGACCCGCCCCGCCGCGACACCTCGCGGCCCTGCCCGTCAGCCGTCGCACAGTGCGTCGCGCGGGTCGCCCGGTGTGTGCGCAAGGTGTACAAAGAGGGCATGACCGGACGGGACAGCCGCCGACGCTCGGTTCTCAGGATGCGAACTGTCGCCGGTCAGGTCTTTCTCCTGCAGGTGGCGATAGTCGTGTTGCTCGTGGCCGCCGCAGTGGCCGCGCTCGTACTTCAGTCGCGGGCCGACAGCAAAAGAGAGGCCCGTAACCGTTCGGTCGCCGTCGCCCAGGCCTTTGCCAGCTCACCGGGGATCGAGGCGGCACTGAAGAGCCCCGACCCGACCGCGGTGCTCCAGCCGCTGGCCGAGCGCGCCCGGAAGCTCACCGGCGTCGATTTCGTCGTCGTGCTGAACCGGGCCGGAATCCGCTACACCCACCCCCTGCCCAACCGGATCGGGAAGAAGTTCGTCGGCAACCTGAAGCCCGCGCTGAACGGCGGCATCGTCGTCGAGGAAGTCACCGGGACCATCGGACCCCTCGTGCAGGCCGTGGTACCCGTCACCGGTCATGACGGCCGCGTCGTGGGTCTGGTCTCCGCGGGGATCACCATCAGACGCGTGAGCGGCGTCGTCGAGCAGCAGCTCCCGCTCCTGTTCGGCTCCGCCGCGGGAACCCTGATGCTCACCACGGCCGGGACGGCTCTGGTGAGCAGGCGGCTGCGCCGCCAGACGCACGGCCTCGGTCCCACCGAGATGACCCGGATGTACGAGCATCACGACGCCGTCCTGCACGCGGTGCGCGAGGGCGTCCTCATCGTCAGCGGCGACGGCCGGCTGCTGCTCGCCAATGACGAGGCCCGCCGTCTGCTCGGCCTGCCGGCGGATGTGGAGGGGCGCGCGGTCACCGAGCTCGCGCTCGACCCGGTCACCACGGAGTTGCTGGTCTCGGGAAGGACGGTGACAGACGAGGTGCTTCCGGTCGGTGAGCGCCTGCTCGCGGTCAACCAGCGGTCGACCGACCGGGACGGCGGCCCGCCCGGCAGCGTGACGACCCTGCGCGACACCACCGAACTCCAGGCGGTCACGGGCAGGGCCGACGTGGCGCGCGGACGACTGAGTCTGCTGTATCAGGCCGGCACCGAGATCGGCACCACACTCGACGTGGTGCGTACGTGCGAGGAACTGGCGGAGTTCGCGACCGCCCGCTTCGCCGACTTCACCACCGTCGATGTGATGCAGGCGGTCCTGCGCGGTGAGGAGCCCACGCGCGCGGGCCCGGACACCGAGTGGCGTCGTACCGCCGTCAGCGGCGTTCGGGACGACTCGGTGCTCCACCCCGTCGGCTCGCTGCTCCGCTTCCCGACGACCACGCTCATGGGGGCCTGCCTGCGCACGGGAGAGGCGGTCCTCGACGCGGATCTGGTGGCCCTTTCCGGCTGGCAGCGGCAGGATCCCGCGAGAGCCCGGGAACTCCTCGCGTACGGAATCCACTCGGTGATCGCGGTTCCGCTGCGCGCCCGCGGCCCGATCCTGGGCGTCGTCCTGTTCTGGCGCGCCGGGGAGTCCGAACCGTTCGAGGACGAGGACCGGTCACTCGCCGAGGAACTGGTCGCCCGGGCCGCGGTGAGCGTCGACAACGCCCGCCGCTACACACGCGAGCACGCCATGGCGGTGACCCTGCAACGCAGCCTGCTGCCGCGCGGTATCCCCGACCAGAACGCCCTCGACGTCGCCTACCGGTACCTGCCCGCACAGGCCGGTCTGGGCGGCGTCGGCGGCGACTGGTTCGACATCATCCCGCTGCCCGGCGCCCGCGTCGCGCTCGTCGTGGGCGACGTCGTCGGCCACGGACTGCACGCCGCCGCGACCATGGGGCGCCTGCGCACGGCCGTCCACAACTTCTCCACCCTGGACCTCTCGCCGGGTGAACTCCTGTGGCACCTCGACGAACTGGTCGCCCAGATCGACCAGGACGAGGCCGTCGACAGCGCCGACGCGGAAGTCGCCGGCGCCACCTGCCTCTACGCGATCTACGATCCGGTGTCCGGGCGCTGCATCATGGCGCGGGCCGGCCACCTCCAGCCCGTGGTCGTCCACCCGGACGGCACCGCGGAATTCGCCGACGTGCCCGGCGGCCCGCCACTGGGACTCGGTGGCCTGACCTTCGAGAGCTTCGAAACGCAGCTGCCCGAGAACAGCCGGCTCGTGCTCTACACGGACGGTCTCGTCGAGGACCGGCACCGGGATATCGACGAGGGCCTGTCCCTGCTCGTCCGGACTCTCGCCGAGAACGCCGACCGCACACCCGAGGAGACCTGCGACGCGGTCCTGCGCACCCTCGTGCCCGATCTCGCCCGTGACGACATCGCGCTGCTCGTCGCCCGTACCCGCAGACTGGACGCCGCGGACGTCGTTCAGATGGACGTACCCAGCGACCCCTCGTCGGTGTCCCGGGTACGGGCCGAGGTGTCCCGCAAACTGGCCGAATGGGATCTGGCGGAAGAGGCGTTCACCACCGAGCTGATCCTCAGCGAACTGGTCACCAACGCCATTCGCTATGCCACCGGCCCCATCGGGGTACGGCTGCTCCGCGACCGCTCCCTGATCTGCGAGGTCTCCGACCACAGCAGCACCGCGCCCCATTTGCGGCAGGCGGCCACCACGGACGAGGGCGGCCGGGGGCTGTTCCTCGTCGCCCAGTTCGCCGATCGGTGGGGAACCCGCTACACGGACCACGGCAAGGTCATCTGGACCGAGCAGGCACTGCCGACCGACACACGGCCGGGCGGCCCCCCCGAGCCTGTGACCGGGCCGGCCACAGACCGTGTGGCGGTACCGGTTGCCGGTCCGGGGAACCGAACCCCGCGCACGAGAGCGTTCACGTGAGCGTGAGAGCGAGCACCGACGAGTATGCCGCCCTCACCTGCCTCGTAGAAGCCCGCCGCCCGCACCGGACCGATCCGCCGCGGAAACGGCCGGAGCAGCGTCCGCTGCATGGCCTCGGCAACCGAGCGGGCCCGGACCAGGCCGGCCACACTTCCAGCCCCGGACATACGAGGGTGATTCCGGCGGTGCGCCGCGGACTCCGGGTGACCGCCGCGACGGGGAGGGACTCCGACCAGCAGGAAGCTCAGTGGTTCGTGACTGTGGACCGTCGGGTCCGCGACCACGTCCCCGGCCATCAGCAGCGGAGGAAGCCACCGGACCCACGTTCGCTCGTCGCCACGCCGAGGATGCCACCGCGGCAGGCCGACGCTCGTTCCCGCACCTCCATCACCGCCATGTGACCTACGGGAACCCTGTGCGCAGTCGCACGCGACGAGGCGGAGAGGCGGGCCTCAGGGCGTCGGCGAGACGTGCCCGAGCCGCGCCGTCGAACCGCGGCGTCAGGGTTGAAATTGTGATGCCACCCATAGGAGCTGGGTCACATCCTAGGGACGGTAGTAGGCCGGAGGCCGCACAAGAGGCGAAGAAACGCCACAGAACATGGCATTTCAGACATTTCTCCGTAGTCGGGTAGTACGTCACATAATTGCGCTCCGTCCTGTCCGTCGCTAACCATGGCTGTCGTTGCAGGGAGCAGCGGTCGGGCCCGGCGGATTCGCCGGACAGGTTCGCTCGGACCCGCAGCAGCGGGGTTCGGCTCCGCAAGCCGCCGCAACCGAGACCGGCCGGCATCACCCAAGACGTCCCCATTGGAGTTCCTTCCGTATGACCACGTACACGCAGATCCGCACCAGCCGCATCGCCCGCCTCCGCACGCTGACCGTCGCCGGTGTCGCCACCGTGGGTGCCGCAGCAGCAGCCCTCACGCTGACGTCGACATCCGCGCAGGCCGCTGAGGTGGCACCGGCGACGGTGAGCGCCTCCGTGGTCAAGGCTTCGGCGGACGGCGGCCAGGGCGGCACGGGATACGCCAACAACCTCGACGGCTGGATCAAGGAGTCGCTGGCCATCATGAAGGCCAAGGGCATCCCCGGCACCTATGAGGGTCTGCACCGCAACATCATCCGCGAGTCGGGCGGCAACCCCAGCGCTCAGAACAACTGGGACGTCAACGCGAAGAACGGTGTGCCGTCCAAGGGGCTGCTCCAGGTCATCCAGCCGACCTTCAACGCCTACCACGTCGGTGGCACCGCGCACGACCTCACCAACCCGGTGGCCAACATCACCGCGGCCGCCAACTACGCGGCCGACCGCTACGGGTCGATCGACAACGTCAACTCCGCCTACTGATTTGTAGACCCCGCGCCCGCTTCATCAGCCAGGACCGGCACGGTCGGCACGCACGCCGACCATGCCGGTCCTTCGGCTTGCCGGTGGTCCGCCCGGTGAACGGCCGGTGGCGTCGTGGGTCCGTGAAGGTGCGTGCCGTCAGCGCCGCGGGGGCAGGTGCTGCCGCGCGGCACGAGGCGCGCCGGAGTATCCCGTACGCTCTCGGCCGCACCGGCGCCGATCATTTCCAGCAGGGTCTCGGCCGCGCGCCCCGTAAGCCGCGATGTCCCGAGTCGGCGCGGTGAGTTGAGGCCGCACCACCTGGGTGACCGGGGAATCGTCCCGGGCCACGACCGGCAGATCGCGCGGGACGGCGAGGGGGAGTTCCTGAGTCACCGGGAGCGCCGCCACCGCCATGATGTCGTTGTCGTAGACGACCGCCGTGGGACGCTCGGGTGCGATCAGCAGCTTCCGGGTGGCCCGCGTACCTTCCTCGCCGGTGTGCACGACGGTCGGGCGGGACAGCCCCGCGTCATGGCACGCCCCGTCGAACGCCGCATCACGCACCGCCGTGCACGCGAGGCGGGCAAGCCCCGCGACCCGCGCGATGCTTCGGTGCCCCAGCGTCGCGAGGTAACGGAGTCAGGCTCCGGTGCCGGGGCGGGACTCGTTTGCGGCCCGGTGCAGGTCTTCGTTGACGCGCCGGGCTTCGTCGAGCTGGTCCTCGAGAACGACGATGCGGCAGGCCGCCTCGACCGGCGTGCCCTGGTCGACGAGTTCGCGGGCGCGGGCGGCGACCTTCAGCTGGTAGCGGGAGTAGCGGCGGTGCCCGCCCTCGGACCGCAGCGGAGTGATGAGGCGGGCTTCTCCGACGGCCCGCAGGAAAGCAGGAGTGGTGCCGAGCATTTCGGCGGCCCGTCCCATGGTGTAGGCGGGGTAGTGGTCGTCGTCGAGAGGGCCGAGAGGGGTGTCTGCGGTCATGTGCACCTCTGGTCGCGGGCGTGTCGGGGGCCCCGGCGCTGTACGGCACCAGGGCCCAGAGGGATTTGAACACCATCTGCCGGCTCACTACTGCGCCGGCCTGTTGATTCCGCACTGTCTCCCGGCTGAGGGGAGTGAGTGCGGGTATCGCGGATGCGTGACCGTGTGACCACCTTCCGTTCCGGGGTCTGCGGTACCCGGGCTGACTACGTCCTCGCTCGGGCGATCCTGATGGCGCTTGCCTCCTTCTTTCTCCTGGCTGATCCATCTGTTTGCCACATGCGGGTCCTGGTACTGCCGACGGCGTCTACGAGCCGCCGGTCCCGGCGGTCGACGAGGGAACCCTCGATCCTTGCGGTCCCATCGTTCCGCTGCCGTGCCACACCCGCATTCGTCCTGTGCGCGCGGCCGTTCGTCTCTGCCGCGCCGTACAGACTTCCTGGCTATGTGGAAGACAGTAACTCCAGGGATGAAGCATGTCTACTATCGCCATGGCAGATTTTCGAGGAGAAGAACTGCCGGAATTTTGTGGAGGGCGGTGCACATTCTGGGACGGGTCGGCCTCCGGTCAGCACTCCCGTGAGGGACCCGTTCCTCCGGGGCCGTGAGGGGAGCTGTCGGGCCGGGCGGCCTCTCCGTGATGGATTCCCGAATTTCCGGCAGGAGCGCGGTGGATCGCGATGACAGCGGCGTCGTCACCGAGATACCCGCCCGCGTGCGCCAGGAGGTCGCGGCGCAGGTGGCGCAGGAGAGTCTCCGGAGAACTGTCGGTCCACCGGGCGGCCCGTTCGGCGAACGGATAGAAATCTCCCTCTCGGCTGCGTGCTTCGATGATGCCGTCGGTGTAGAGGAGAAGGGTGTCGCCTTCCTCGAAGGTGAACACGTCAACGGTATAGCCCGTCTGCCCTGTGCCGCCGACTCCCAGCGGGGGTGCGGGATGCAGACTCGGGACGGAGACGGAATGTCCTGGGCTGAGCAGCAGGGGGGCCGGGTGTCCGCAGCTGGTCATGCGGATGATGGGGTCGTGGTCGGGGATCTCCAGCAGGAGAGCGGTGACGAAGCGTTCCCCGGCCTCGCCTTCCGGCTCGAAGTCGGCCTGGTAGCGGCCGACGCTCCGCTCGAGGGCGGCGGCGAGTGCGGGCAGGCTGGTGTGCTGGTGGGCGGCCTCGCGGAAGGCGCCGAGCAGGAGAGCGGCTTCTCCGACGGCGGCCAGGCCCTTGCCTCTCACATCGCCGATCATCACGTGGGTTCCGCCCCCGGTACGGGTGGCCGCGTACAGATCGCCCCCGATCAGGGCCTCGTCCTCCGCGGCCAGGTACAGCGAGGCGACCCGCAGCGGCCCGATGCGGTCGGGGAGCGGCCACAGCAGGATCTGCTGCGCGGCTTCGGCCACCGACCGCACCCGGGCGAGTTCCCGGCCGTGCCGCTCGCGCATCAGGCAGTAGAACACGACCAACGCCGAGAGCACGGCGATGGCGGCAATCTGCACGAGCACGCTCCGGGAGGTCAGTAAGCCGAAGTGCAGACCGATGTACGCCTGGCCAGCCACGGCCAGGATTCCGATCACCGCGGTGGACAGCGGACCGGCGAACGAGGCGGTGATCGCGGGAGCGATGACCAGCAGCGGCCCCAGGCGGATGTCCTCCGGCGCCAGAATGTCCACAACCGTGATCACGACGATGAGCGCAAGAGGGATCACCAGTAGCACATGGCCCGGCCGCCATGACTTCCGCAGACGTGCGATGCGTTCACTGAGATCCACATCTTCCACAGTGCACCGCCCCCGGGCAGTGCACGAGTCGGGCCGCCGGCAGGAGATGGTGCGGGGGCGGCGCCGCCCGCGAAAAGGGAGCAGCAGCGACGAGAACCTGGGCGGATACGTGCGGACCATGCCGTTCTGCGGAGCCTGACCCCTGTCGCCATACGCTCCGGTGTTTACCGCGGCGGGTGCGGACCCGGATACGCGGGAAGGCCGCCATGGCCATGGCGGCCTTCCCGCAGCGTGACTCTGCCCCGGTTCGATCGTTGAGTCGATCACGATCACGGACCGGAATCCTGAAGGTGCTGCTCGTCGATCCGGGAACGTCAGCTGGACGTGAGAGGCATGTCGGCGGGACGTGAGCGCCGGCCAGAAGACTCACGAGGTCGGGGTCGGTTCGCCGCAGCATTCAGGCCTTGTCTCACCATTACATCGGGGAATCTCCATGCGTACGATCAACCGCAACCGCAACCGCAACGTCGTCCTCGGCGCCGCAGCCACTGCCGCCCTCGCCCTGGCACTGACCGCCTGCGGCGGGGAAGACAGCGGCACGAAGGCCGCCGACCCGGCGAACGGCGCCACGCCGGCCGCCGCCTCCCGGCCCGCCGACGCCGCGAAGGCCGGCGACTCGGTGGCGAACACCGGGTCCGCGCAAGCAGTCTCCGCAGGCAAAGGCACCGCGAAGGAGGGAACCGCGAAGGCGAGCGGCGGCAACACGGACACCGACAGCTACGCCTACACGCATCCGTGTAAGAGCCAGAAGCTGTCGGTGCACGTGACCAGCCGTGCCGGCGCGCCCACCCAGCGGGTGATCGAGGTGCGCAACCTCGGCGCGAGCGCCTGCGGCCTGAGCTACTTCCCGCGGGTCAGCCTGGGCAACTCGCACTCCGCGGACCACAGCAAGGACGTCAGGCCGCTGGTCCCCAGCGGTCTCGGCGGCGCACCCGCATACCCGGTCCGGGCCGGAAAGACCGCCTACGCGGTGATCGACGTCAACCCATGCGGTGCGACCACGGGGACCGTGGCCGGGATCGACGAGATGAACGTGCTGGCCGACGATGCTCACATGCCCAACGCGGAAACGCACAACTTCCCGCTCGGCTCCGGCGCGAAGGTACTCAAGCCGAAGCTGGGCCTCTACCGGAGCACGATCGCCGACGCCGTGAGCTCCATGACCCAGGCGGACACCCAGTCTTGACAGTGATGATTGGCCATGTCGCCCGCACGGCGTCGAACGGTCGGCCGCGCCCTCCTCCGGCACTGGCTGATCAGCGCAAGTGGTCTGAACGAGAGGCGTCGCGCATGGCTGCCGGTCCCAGTGGGTGACTGCTGGTTCCTAGCTAGTCGGGCAGGTGGTAGACGGCGAGAGCCGCGGTGTCGTCGTTGAGGCGGTTGTCGGTGTAGACGAGGAGATCGTGGTGGAGGCGGTCGAGGAGTTCCCGGGGTGGGAGGGGCCCCCAGGAAAGGACACGCTCCGGCAGGGGGTAGAAGGCCCCAGCGGATTCGCGCGCTTCGGTGACGCCGTCGGTGTAGAGCAGCAACTGGTCGCCGGGGCGGAAGGGGTACTCGTCGACGTGGTAGGCCTCCGTGAGGAGCATGCCGAGGTTGAGTGGCGGTGCGGGGTCGGCCGTTTCCAGCTCAGTGACCCCGTCGGAGCGGATGAGCAGGGGCGGGGGATGGCCGCAGTTGACGACGCGGACCACGTGCCGGCGAGGAATCTCCGCGATGATGGCAGTGACGAAGCGTTCGGCCATGTCGCTTCCGGCAAGGCGTGCGGCCCTGCGGTTCATGCTGGTCTCTACCCGGCGGACAACGGTGGCGAGGTCCGGTTCGTCGTGGGCGGCCTCGCGGAAGGCTCCGAGAAGGGTGGCGGCCGTCTCCACGGCAGGGAGGCCCTTTCCGCGGACGTCTCCGATGACCAGGCGGAGTCCATACGTGGTGGGGACGGCCTCGTACAGGTCGCCTCCGATGCGTGCTTCCGCGTCGGCGGACAGGTAGAGAGTTTCCACCTGAATGGGGCCGATGCGGTGAGGGACCGGGCTGAGCAGGACACGCTGTGCGATCTCGGCCACGAAGCGCACGGTCGCGAGGGTGCGTTCCCGGCGCACGCGGTGGGCGGCCAGGAGTGTGCCGAGAACGCCGACCAGAGCGGTGCACAGGTAAGCGGTCACGTAGTGGCGATCCCATACGTAGCTCACCGGGCGGCCCGCGCAGCACGGGGTGCCGGCCAGGACGCCTTCGAAGACGATCGCGAACACGGTGAAGGCACCGACGGCAGCGGGGCCGTGGGCGAAGGCGGCGATCACCGGGAGGGCGACGAGCAGGAAGCTCACGGGCCACTGCACCGGCGTGATGGGTTCGATTACCAGGATGCCCGCGATGTAAAAGGCAGGCAGCCAGCGCATCCACGCGGGCGCGGCAGGCACCGCAGGGCCCCCTTCACCGGGCCGCGCCGTCCAGTCGCTCGCCGCCCGGGGGCGGCCCGGCCACCTCACTGCTCGCGCCGGCGCGGGGCGAGCGCGGACGCTGCCCCGCCGGAGCACGGAGCCACCGTGCGACCCGCATGCGGACGGCGCTCCTGGCGGGTCCACTCACAGAGCCTGTACACGCGGAACTCCTGACACAGGACGTGGTCAAGGCGCCCATCCTGCTGCGCCGCAGGGTTTCGGGCCGGTCATTGCTCCAGCCAATGGCATGTCAGGACCGGTACGGCCGGCGAGCGACGACGACGCCCCGTCCTGTCGCCCGCTGCACCATGTGCGGGCGACCTCGGCGCGGCGCTTACGGTGCGGCGCTCGGGCACGGACACAGCGTCCCGCGACGCCTGCGGAAGAGTTCCCGCACTGCCGGTCCACGCCGCGGTCGAACGGAGGCGCTGCGAGTGCGTCGCGCAGCGCGAGGACGTCGCTCATGGCGACCGTCGAGGCAGTCATCCAGGCGTTGACCACAAGGTTGACGGCGCTGCCCTCGACCCCGGTTCCGAGCGCTGACCTGGGGTGCAGTGCCTGCTTGAGGCGACTGCGCACGGTGTCAGTCCGCTCCTCGGGTGGTCGGGACAGCGCCGACGGGCGGTCGCGCCTCGTGATGGTTGCCCTGGAGCGGTGCACGGGACGACTCTGGAGGAGACAGGGCCCGCGGTCCGGGGAACTCGGCCGTCAGGCTGTGCGTACGGAGACTACGGAGAGGCACCGACTGTGGACGGTCGGGAACCCACGGGGGAGCAGCCTGGTGCGAGTGGCCACCGGGCTATGCCCCACACCGCGGACATGCAGGTGGAGGCGTGGTCGCCGACAGTCGCGGGCTGCATCGTCGAGGCTGTGCGTGCGGTGGTGGAGGGTTTCGCCGACACGTCCGGGGCAGCGGTTGTCGGGGACCACGAATACGCGATTACGGCGGAATCCGATGAGGATCTGCTGGTGTCCGTCCTGGAGGAGGTCGTCTACCGGATGGATGCCGACGGCGAGATCCCGCTCGATGTGGAGGTGGGAGCGATCCGGTCGGCAGGGGACGGCCGGGGCCTGTCGGTCCGCTTCCGAATGGCCGACGCCGGCACCGCCGTCCCGGTCGGTGCGGTGCCGAAGGCCGTTTCGCTGCACGATCTGCAGCTGCGGTGCGGACCTGGCGGCTGGACCTGCCGGGTGACCCTCGACGTCTGAGGGGGCGGGGAAGGGACAGGATCATGGCGCTCACGATGGCCCTGGCAGGCGACACCATGCTCGGGCGCAACGTCGCCGAGGAACTGCGCCGCTCGCCGGTGCCGGGGACGCTGGTCTCCACGGGGGTCAGGGAGGCGCTCGCGGAGGCGGACCTGTTCGTACTCAATCTGGAGTGCTGCGTCTCCGATCGCGGGCACCGCTGGCCCGACCCGCGAAAGGCCTTCTTCTTCCGAGCGCCCTCCGTCGCCGCGAAGGTGCTGGCCGAACTGGGGGTGAACTGTGTGACGCTCGCCAACAACCACGCCCTGGACTATGGCTTCGACGCCCTGACCGACACCTGCACCCTGTTGGCCGGGGCGGGTGTCCACACGGTCGGCGCCGGGGCGAACGTACGCGCGGCCCGGGAGTTCGCGGTGCTGGAGGCGGGCGGTGTGCGGTTGGCGGTGGTCGGCGTCACGGACCACCCGGAGGAGTACGCGGCAGGGGAGAACAGCCCCGGCGTGGCCTGGGCCGATCTCCGCGTGGGGGTGCCCGGCTGGCTGACGGAGTCGGTGGGCCGGGCCGCCGAGGCGGCGGATGTCGTGCTGGTCACCCCGCATTGGGGCCCCAACATGACCTCCCGGCCGCCGCACCGCGTCTCGGCCGCGGCCCCGGAGCTGCTTGCGGCGGGAGCGACTCTGGTCGCCGGGCACTCCGCCCACGTCTTCCACGGGATCGCCGACCGGATCCTCTACGACCTGGGTGACTTCGTCGACGACTACGCCGTGGATCCGGTCCTGCGCAACGACCTCGGGCTCCTCTTCCTGGTGACCCTGGACGGCCCGGATGCCGCGCACCTGGTTCCCGCCCGGGTGAAGGCGGCGCCGCTGGCCCTGGACTACTGCCACACCCGCCTGGCGCGCGGTGAAGAGCGGGAGTGGATCCGCGACCGGCTCACCACCGCCTGCGCCGAGTTCGGCATCGCCGTCGCCGACCGGACCGGATGGCTGACGGCCGACTGGAGGTGAGGGACGTGGAGATCGCACTGCTGGAGAGCAGCCCGTACCGCTTCCGGATCGAGCAGCGGGAGCCGATGCGTGTCCCCGGGATCGTGTTCGCCTCGCGGGCGCTGCTGCCGCAGGCGGCGGGGGACAAGGCACTGGAACAGGTGGCGAACGTGGCGACGCTGCCCGGCATCGTCCGCGCCTCCTTCGCTATGCCCGACGTCCACTGGGGCTACGGCTTCCCGATCGGCGGGGTGGCCGCCACCGACATCTCCCACGGCGGGGTCATCTCGCCCGGCGGCGTCGGGTTCGACATCTCGTGCGGCGTACGGTTGCTGGCCGCCGGCATCGACCGCGAGGCGCTCGACCACGAGCGGACGCGGCGCCTGATGGACCTCCTCGACAGGACCATCCCGCGCGGTATGGGGCGCGGCGGCCTGTGGAAGCTGTCGGGTGCCGGGGAGATGGACGAGCTGCTGGTCGGCGGCGCTCGGTACGCGGTCGAGCACGGCCACGGTGTGCCGCGCGACCTCACGCGCTGCGAGGACTACGGCGTCCTGGACGGTGCGGCCCCGGGGCAGGTGAGCGCGCGCGCCGTCGAGCGCGGCCTCCACCAGGTGGGAAGCCTCGGCTCGGGCAACCATTTCCTGGAGGTCCAGGCGGTGGACCAGGTCTACGACCCGGCCACCGCAGCGGCCTTCGGGCTGCGGGTGGGCCAGGTGTGCGTCATGATCCACTGCGGCTCGCGCGGCCTGGGGCACCAGGTGTGCACCGACCACGTCCGCGTGATGGACCAGGAACTGCACCGGCACCGCATCCAGGTCCCGGACCGGCAGCTGGCCTGTACGCCGGTCGACTCGCCGCGGGGCCGCGCCTACCTCGGGGCGATGGCGGCGGCCGCCAACTACGGCCGGGCCAACCGCCAGTTGCTGTCGGAAGCCACCCGTCACGCCTTCGCGACCGCTGCGGGAGTCGGTCTGGAGCTGGTCTACGACGTCTCGCACAACACCGCCAAACTGGAGACCCACGAAGTGGACGGAGCGGCACGTCCACTGTGCGTCCATCGCAAGGGCGCGACGCGGGCGCTGCCGCCCGGCGACCCGGGCCTGCCCGAGGACCTCGTCCGGGCGGGCCAGCCTGTTCTGGTCCCCGGGACGATGGGCACCGCTTCGTACGTGATGGTCGGCCTTCCCGGCAACGACGCCTTCCACTCCGCCTGCCACGGCGCCGGCCGGGTCTGGAGCCGCCACCACGCGCTGCGCATGGTCAGTGGGGAGCGGCTTCGTGGCGAGCTGGAGACCCGGGGCATCGCCGTGCGGCCCTCCTCATGGCGCGGTCTCGCCGAGGAGGCGCCGGAGGCGTACAAGGACGTCGACGCGGTCGCCACGGTCACGGAGGGCGCCGGACTCGCCCGGCTGGTAGCCCGCCTGGTGCCGCTGGGAGTAGTCAAGGGATGAGCCGGTAGGAAGCGGTAGACATCGGAAACAGCTTTCCTGGAGGCCTCGCCCGTTCGGCCGGTGTTGGCGACGAGCGGCTGCTCGGCGCGCATCCCGTGAGCGCGATCAGCCCGGGCCGTAGGGCCTCGCGGCCGGCTGCTTCGGCGCGGGACTTCCCGGCCGCGGCGGTCGACAGTTGCGACGGCCGGCCCGATCTGATCGGTCACCGCCTGCCGGCGGTAGAGCGCACCCACGTTGTTCATCGTCGGAGGCGAGGACGGGACGGTGCCGGACCTCAGCCGCTGGGCCCAGGCGCTGTTGTCGGTCTCCTCGGTCGCCTCGGTCGTCGTACGGGACCAGGAAGTCGACCGTCGCGCGTCGCGCGGACAACTTCACGGCGATGAATCGGCGCGGAGCGAGGTGCTCGACCAAACGGAACGAGACAGTCTATACAACTGGCTTGTCTACGCGCATCATTGAGTTGCTTCGCTCGGACAACCATCCTCGGCCGGAACGCGGGCATCTCCGCTTGATGCAGCGGGTCAGCGATCGGTCAGCATTTGTCATGCACGCGCCAGTTCCCGAGAAAGGCAACACGATGGCTTGCGGATCAACCAGCCTGTGGGCCGGTGAAACCAGCTGGTTCTGCTGTGGCAACGCCTGGGGGCCATGCTCCAGTGCCGGCGGCGGCGCCTGCGGCAACTGCCAGTCCAGCGCCCGCCACGGTGCGTGGCCCAACGCCTCACAGGCATGCTGGAACATCACCCGGCCCGACCTCTGTGGCGAGAACATACCCAGACGTGGCTGCGGTGCGGTGATGAACGTCAAGCACCAGTGCTCGGGTGCGACGGTGTGCATCACGATCACCGACTGCGGCCCGCGCACCAAGGACTGGTGCGGCGAGGCGACTTGCTGCAATGGCGCCTGTCGCACCAACCGCGTCCTCGACCTGACCCCGGCCGCCTTCTCGGCGATCGGCAACCTGAGCTCGGGCAAGCTGCCGGTCTACATCTACGAGTGAGGAGCACCGACATGACCGTACGACACGACCGTGCCGACGGGATGCGCCGCCGGCGCTTCCTCACCAACGCCGCGCTGGGCGGCGCTACCATCATCGGCGCGACCGCGCTCGGCGGCCTCGACGCCGAGGCCGCCTTCGCCGCAGAGCCCTCGCTCGACCCCGCGATAGCCAAGTCCACCTTCGTGGAGGGCCGGATCACGGGCATCACCGGCAGCATCCTGGAAGTGGCCGGATCCAACGGCGGCCACTCCCGGGTCCAGATGACCAACGTCACCAGCGTCTGGAAAGTTCGCCCCACCACGGCCGAAGTGATCGACGTCGGCGACGGGCTCTACGCACGCGGCGTCAAGATGCCTGACGGCACCGTGGCCGCGGACGCGGTGTGGGTGAACATCGTAAATCTGGACACGCAGATCCGTGGCATCGCGAAGAACCGGCTGCACCTCGCCCACGGGCAGCACGAACTGGTCGGTCATGTCGCCCCGGACGCCAGCGCCTCCTACGCCGGCCGCGCACTGACATCCGACCTGTCCCGTCTGCGCATCGGACAGAGCGCCCAGGTGCTCGGTGCCTGGCGGCCGTCCGACAACTCCGTGGACGTGGTCCGCATCTCCGTCGGGCACTGATGCAGGCCCAGGGACACAGAGAGAGGAAGAGATGCTGTCACTGACAACGGGCCTCGCTCCGCTGGTCCTCGCGGGCCTGCTCGGGTGGACCGGAGCGGTCAAGGTGTTCGGCCGAGGCACCGCACAGCAGGCGCCGAAGACGGCGCTGGCCCGCATGCTGCGCAGCAGTGAGCGGGCCACGAGGGTGCTCCGTGCGACCGGCGCAGCTGAACTCCTGATTGCCGCAGCTCTGCTGATGACCCCGGCGAACCCGGTGCCGGGGGCTGCTGCCGCGGTCCTCGGGGTGGGTTTCCTCGGCTACCTCGGCTACGGCCGGACCGTGGCACCCGAGTCCTCCTGCGGCTGTTCGGCCAGTGAGGACACCCCCATCACCTGGCGGGCGTTCGCACGGGCGGCGCTCGTGGTCATCGGCGGGGCCACGGTGGCGGTGGCACAGGGCACCTGGTGGTCGGCGATCTCCGAGAGTCCTGCTGGAGCCCTTGTCTTCCTGGCCGGGGCGGCGGCGGTTCTGGTCGCCCTCTCGGCCGACCTCGACCGGTGGTGGCTGCTGCCGCTGCGCCGGACGAGGCTGCGTGTCTTCGGCCACCCGCTCCTCGGCACCGCCGGGAGGGACCAGGTGCCGGTAGCGGCGAGCGTCGAACTCCTGGAGAACTCCCTTGCCTGGCAGGCCGCCGCACCAGTGGTTCGGTCCGCCTTGCTGGACCACTGGGAGGACGACGGCTGGCGCATTCTCCAGTACTCGGGTGTGTACGGGGACGGGGAGAACGCGCGCCCGGTAGCGGTGGTGTTCGCACTCGATGCCACGGCCGGGCGTGACACCGGTGACGACCCAATCGTCCGTGTCAGTTACGTCGACGCGGACAGCGGGGAGGCGGTGGCCATGGACGAGCTCAACGCGGTGCCGTCGCGAAGGAGCTTGCCGATGGCGGGCTGACGCCACGGATGGATACCTCGGTCCGGTTCGGTCGCCCGTGCCACCTCGCGGTGGTACGGGCGACCCGACCCTGCGGATCCCGATCGCCGAGCGCGCCAGGACCGGCAAGATCGCCATCGGCGGCGAGTGCGGACCGTGCCTGTGTCACCTCGCCGGCCAGGTCGTCGTCGAAGTCGACTGCCCGCCGCATCGTCGGACCCGGGAGCTGGGCAACGAGGACCCCTCCGCGCTCGCGGCCCACGGGTACCACGTCGCCGCGACCCCGGAGCAGCGGCTTTGTGCGAGTCCCGGCTTCGGACGGCAGCCCGGTGCCTACGGCTATGTCGACGTGCGTGCCGTCCACGAGGACTAGGAATTCCCGAAGGCCAGGAACGTCAGCGATTACAAAGCTGCCTACTGGTCCGACGAGGCGGAGGACCAGAACCCGAGACGAACCGTCATGCACCAGCAGCCCCTGATGAACGTCCGAGTCGGGCTCGACTCGGTACCCGGCCGTCTGCAGATCGACCCTGGTACCGCGTGAGCTCCTGCGTGGAGGCCTCAGTGTCGTCGTCGGCGCACGCGACCCGGAACGGAGCTCCGTCCTCCCCGCCCTCGACCGACGATTCCGGCACGGCGTTCGCTGAACTACCGCCGCGTTCCGCTGCTGAAGAGACTTTCGGCGCGCACTCCCCTTCAATTCCTCGGTCTCATCCCGACGAAGAGAGCTTCGAGGACACGATCGACGTAGTCGTGTGTCAGTGGTTCCTGAGCGATCAGGAACTGGAAGTACAGCGGACCGGACAGGATCGCCATCGCCAGGTCCAGGTCGAAGTCGGGCGACAGTTGCCCCTGGTCGCGGGCCGCCTTCAGCCGAGCGACGGTCTTGTCGGCCTGCGGGGTGATGAAGCGTTCGTTGAGTGCGGCAGCGATCTGGGGATCGTGCTGGGCCTCAACCACCACGGCCTGGTACAAGGGCCCCAAGGGCGGCCCGCTCAGGAGGTCGACAGCCGCGTGGATCTGCTTGCGGAGGTCGGCGACGATATCGCCGGTGTCGGGGTAGTCCAGGCCGGGCTCGTTCAACGACATGAGCGAGTCGAGGAACAAGGCGCCCTTGGACGGCCAGCGGCGGTAGATCGTATGCTTGCCGGCGCCGGCGCGGGCCGCGACCGCTTCGATGCTGAGTTTGGCGTAGCCGACCTCCTGGCCCAACTCCAGCGTGGTCCGCATGATGGCCTCGGTCCGGTCGGCGGCGCGACTGCTGCGTTTGGAGGTCATGCCGTCACCATACATATCGGAACGGCACGTGCCGTATTGACAATTACGGCTCCTCTTCGCATCACGGCACGGCATGTGCCGTGCAGGTCGGGACCAACCCGACGTTCAAGGAAGTGTGCGGCCGGTCGGCGACTTCCGGCATCCACAACCAGGAATCCCTGGGCAACCACTTCGCGACATTCATGCGCGACATGCGGATCATGGACTTGACCGCCCAGTAGCAGCCGCCCCGCCGAACCGGACGGGCTCCCACCGCGTAACGGGGGGAGCCGGTCCTGTGCGTCCATCACACCATGGGGATCAAGACCGACGGCAGATCACCGGCCTGGACGGCAGCCGGATCGATGAACAGATCGCAGTAGTTGCCGATGGCGGTGAACACAGCCGTGGAGAGTCGCCCCCCGTGCTCCTCGTGGTACGCCACCACTTCGGCTTCGTCGTCGTCCGGCAAAGACGGGAACACTGCGCCCGCTGCACGCAGTGCCGTATCCAAGGCGGACGACTGACCGGTGTCCTGGCCGAAATCGGCCTGCCAGGCGTGTCCGTCGCCCGGTGCATGGATGACCAGGGACGGCGGGCTCCACCAGTTCATGGTCGCGCAGACGATTTCCTCGTCCGGGTAGGGCCGCATCGACTTGACCTTCTGGTAGCCGGTTGCCCACGTGGCCATCCCCCAGTCTTCCAGCACATACACCCAGTTGCCGCACGTCCCGTACATGACGGGGGCGACGCGGGGCGATGGCTTGCCCGGCGGCCCCACCGGTACGGCGAGACCTTTGTACGGGATGCGCGCGGCAAGCTCATCAAGGTCGGCACCCAGCGCGATGAGGAACTCGTCCGCGTCGAGGCCCCGGGCGCAGGTCAGCGATATCCCGCCGAGCATTCCGGGCTGGGCGGCGGATTTATCTGCGGTGCTGTGTGCGCCTATCCAGGCGATCCCGTGAGACATACTCATCACGCTAGTGGGGTGAACCGCCCTGGGTAGGTCGGAGACTCTGGCCTCGCGGTGTCACGAGGTGGGCTGTCCAAAGCTTGATCTCAAACGCGATAAGTGCTTCTGGCCCGCAACGACAGGACTTGTCGAGGGTTCAGATCGATGTCGCGCCTCCGGCGCGGGAAGGCGCCGGGGGCACGGCCGCCGACGACCGGTCGGCAGGTGGGCCTCTACGTCTGGTAGGCCGCGGAGATCTGGCCGACCAGGACGGCGAACGGCATGTCGAGGGCAGCGTAGAGGTCACCGGCCTCGGGGCGCGCGTTGTCGGCCAGGGCCTCGACCATGAAGGTGGCGTAGTCGCCGACGACGACGCCCGCCTGCTGCATGCGCAGCAGTCCGGCCTCCCGCTTGGCCTGGCTGAAGGTGCCGGAAGCGTCCACGGCGACGTACGCGTCGTACCCGGCGGCCGTCGCGGAGATCGCGGGCAGTGCCGCGCACACTTCCAAAGACACCCCGGCCACGATCAGCTTCTGCCGCCCGGTGGCCTCGACGGCCTCGCGGACCCGGTCGTCGTGCCAGGCGTTGACCGTACTGCGGTCGATGATCTTCTGCCCGCCGGGCAGCGCCTGGACCAGCTCGGGAATGGTTGGCCCCCACATGCTGTCGGCCGCGGTGGTGGTGGCCACCAGTGGGATGCCCAGCACGGTCGCCGCTCGTGCCAGCGCCACCACGTTGTGCTTCAGCTCGCCGACCGGGATGTCCCGCACGCCTGACAGAAGGCCCACCTGGTGGTCGACCAGCACCACGGTGGCATTCTCCCGAGTGATCGACTCAAGGAACTTGCTGCGCTCGCTCATCTTCCGCTCCTTGGGGGTTGAGTCACAGCGCCATTGGTCATCAAACTCGACAGTCCATTTTCATGACAACTTGAAGCTATAACTCGGACGATTGCCCCGCGAGCGGGTTCCAGCGTGCGGACCGTTCCCCGATCTGCGCCCCATGGCGGCTCCCGTCCGAAGCCATGGTTCGCCTCCCGCCCGCGTGACCGCCTGCGGGTTGTCTGCCCCGGTTGCCGTCTGCGGGCCATACGGGTCATGGAGTGCTGCCGTTCGATGGATGCGGCGGTCGGGTCCGATCGGCTGCCCTTCGGCTGGGACACCTTCCTTGCAGGCGTGGCGGGGGTACGTCCCGGCCCGAAGAGAAAGCCGGTGTCGTGTGGGTTGCGAACCGCTTGCCCGTCGTTCACCGGGGTGGTTGAAGGAAGGACCCTTGACGTGCCTGATCCCGTAGTCCTTATCACGGGCGCGCTTGCCGGTATCGGCCGCGCCACCGCCTTCGCTTACGCCCGTCAAGGCGCGAACCTCGTGGTCTCCGGCCGCCACGAGGGCGTGGGTGGACAGCTTGCCGGGGAGCTGGCCGACCTCGGCGCCCCGGCCGAGTTCGTGCGCGCCGACGTCCGCTTCGACGCTGATGTGAAGGACCTCGTCGACCGTGCGGTGGCACGGTTCGGGCGGATCGATGTCGCCTTCAACAACGCCGGCACCGAGGGAACACCCGGCCCCGTCACCGAGGTGACCGACGAGGCTTACCAGGCCACCTTCGATACCAACGTCAAGGGAACGCTGCTGTGCCTCAAGCACGAGTTCCGGGTCATGAGGGAACAGGGCGGCGGCAGCATCGTCAACGTCAGCTCCAACTTCGGCCTGATGGGCTATCCCGGGGCGACCTTGTACGTCGGGAGCAAGCACGCCGTCGTCGGCATCACCAAGGCGGCCGCACTGGAAGGCGCCGCTCACGGCATCCGGGTGAACGCGGTCGCGCCCGGCTACACCCGGACCGCCATGTACGAGCGGTTCACCGGCGACGACACGGCTCGTGCCGCGGTCGATTCGGTGCTGCCCATGCACCGGGCGGGTACCCCGGAAGAGATCGCCGAGGCCGTCCAGTTCCTGGGTTCGGACAAGGCGAGCTACGTCACCGGGCACATCCTCCTGGCCGACGGTGGCCTCATGGCGGGCGGGCCCCAGTTCCCGAGCTCTTGAACCGCGAGGCCGGCGGTGGCAGGTGGTCGGTCTGGCCGGGCCGCAGGTTCATCTGGCTGACGCGCACGGCAGCGACGATTCCAGGGGCGCAAACGCGAGTTGCTCCACGGAGACCGCTGGACCTCGAAGACGCAGCCCCGGCTGGAGCTGTTCCGCTGGATGGCCTACGACAACCGCCGCCGCCACTCCGCGCTCGGCTACCCCACCCCAGCCGAGTTCGAACAACAACTGATCGCGTTACGTACGCTGTCACTCATCGCATGAAACCCGGTGTCCACTCCCAGGGATCAACCTCGGACGAATGCCTGGCCCAGGCTTCTGCTCGTCCTCTGCGCCCGGCCGGCCTGATCTTCACGGGCTGCGTGATGCTGCTGGCAGCGGGCGCGGGAGCCTACGCCCCCGCAGGCCACCTGCGGGGGCGTAACCGATCGGTCGTCCGGGCCACCCGCGTCCGGAAGGATGCCTGTGACGTCCTGGCCGTCCCCGGGCGTCCGGAGCGGCCCGGACGCCCGGGGACGACGTTCTCCCGCTGTCGGTCACGGCACGGCAGGCTCCAGCACGACGGGCAACTCCGCGAGGCCGCGGAAGGCCGGGAACGGAACCTCTATCCAAGGGGCCTCACGAGCGGGATCGGCCAAAGCCACCTTCGGGAATCGGCTGAACAGACCGGTGAGAGCGAGTTGCGTCTCCAGTCTGGCCAGAGGTGCTCCCAGGCAGTAGTGGATGCCGTGCCCGAACCCCAGATGAGCACTTTGAGCATTCGTCGGCCGCGTCACATCGAACTCGTCCGGAGCGTCGAATTTCCGTGGGTCGCGGTTGGCTGAACTGAGCGCGATCTGAACCAGGGATCCCTTCGGAATCAGCGTTCCGGCGATCTGTACGTCCTCGGTCGCGAAACGGAACGTCGCGCTCTCCACCGAGCCGTCGTAACGCAGCAGCTCTTCCACCGCCTGCCCGATCAGCTCCGGGTTCTCCCGTACGGCGCGAAGCTGCACAGGGTGGGTGAGGAGATGGTGCACCGCGTTACCGATGAGGTAGGCGGTCGTCTTGTGACCCGCGAACATCAGTAGAAACGCCGTCGAGACCAGCTCCTGGTCGGTGAGCCCGCCGTTTTCGTCCCGGGCTGCGATGAGCGCGCTGAGCAGGTCCTCTCCCGGGCGGCTGCGCTTGCGCGCGAGGAGATCCGCAAAGTACGTGTGCAGGTCCTCCTCGGCCTTCTGCTGGGCCTGCTTGGATTCCTTGCTGAAGCCTGTCTGCGCCACGGTGGTGGACAGGCCCTGCAGCACCGATTGTTCGTCCGGCGGCACACCGAGCAGTTCACCGATCACGATGATCGGCAGCGGGAATGCGAACGCGGACAACAAGTCCACCGGTTCCCGGGTTGCGCAGCCGTCCAGCAGCGTCTCGACGATGGCGTGGATCCGCGGCCTCAACGACTCCACGCGACGCGGGGTGAACGTGGACCCGACGAACTTGCGCAGCCGGGTGTGCTTGGGCGGGTCGGAATTGAGCATGTGATCGTCCAGGGCCACGGACGAGTCACCGAAGATCCTTCGGTAGGCATCCATGGCCCCGTACATGTCCTTGCTCAGCCGCGGATCCGCCAGGGCCGCCCTCGCGTCCTGGTACCGCGTGATCAGGTACGTGTCGATGCCGTGTGGCGGCCGCATGGGGCAGACGGGTGCCGAGTCCCTGAGGTTCGCGTAGACCGGGTGCGGGTTCCGTCGGAACTCGGGGGTGCACCGCTCGGCTGCGGCGACCGGATCGTCCACTGTGGTCACGGACGGCTCCTGAGGTCGAAGAGGGTCTCGGCGTTGCCGCCGAGGATGAGCTGCCGGGAGGCCTTGTCGATCGGCAGCTTCTCGATCATGCGCATGAATTCCTCCAGGGGCACGGACATCGGCGGCGAGTCGGTGCCGAACAGCATCCGCTCCGGCCCCAGCACCTCCGCGTTGAGGCCCAGATGCGCGGGGCTGAACGTGCTGGTGTCGACGTACATGCGCTGCAGTGCCCCGGCCGGGTCGGCCGCCGCCGGTACGGAGGACCGCGACGGAGCCGAGGACGGTGCCGACGGCGGGCCCCCGCCCCAGTGCCGGGGACGCGCCGCCGTCTGCAGGCGTTCCGGCAGGAGCGCCAGCGCGCCGCCGCCCGTCGCACCGATCAGTCGCAGGCGGGGATATTTGTCCAGCCAACCCGCGAACGCGATCATGGCCATGCCCATGGTGACGTCGCCGAACCGGCCGATCTGCTCGACGAAGCCGAAGTCGTCGACCCGGTCCGTGCCGATCGGTTCGGCCGGGGCATGCACCAGGACAGGCACTCCCGTCTCGGCGGCCAGCGCGAAGAAGGAGTCGGCCCGCGGAGAGCCGAGCAGTTCGCCGTGGACGCTGGAGGTGGTGATCAGGCCGACGAAGGCGGGGTCCGCCAGCGTCTCCCGGACTCCTTCGAGGTGGTCGTCGTCGCCGAACGGGTTGGCGTACACGTACCCGCGCAATTGGTCCGGGAAGGTGGAGATCAGCCCCGACATCCAGGCATGGAAGCCTCTGAGCCGGTCTCGCGGTTGCGCGTAGTTGTCGACGCCCGGGACACGCGCCATGGCGCCGGCGCCGACGGGACTGCCGATGATGGTGAGGTCGATTCCGGCCTGAGCGCGGGCAGCGAGCATGCCGTCGACGTCGGTCAGGCTGGGAGGCATGGGGAAGCGCCGGGCGGCCTCCGGTGGGGACAGATGTCCGTGGATGTCGATGATCACGTGTGAGTTCCCGGGTTCGGTGTGAGTGCGTGGGCGACGGCGACGCAGTCCTCATCGCCGTGCCCCTGGTCGGTGGCGCGGACATGGGTCTGCGCGGCTGCGGCGACGAGAGGAAGTCGCAGCCCGGCCGCCGCCGCCTGGTCCGCGGCGAGCAGGAGGTCCTTGGCCATCAGGCTCAGCCGGAAGTCGGGCTCGTCGAAGCGCCCGGCCGCCAGCCGCTTGGACTTGAACGCCATGACGGGCGAGGCGAAGCCGCTGCCCGCGATCGTGCCGAGGACGAGCTTCCGGTCGAGTCCGGTGGCGGCCGCCAACTCGACGGCCTCGGCCAGCGCCTGCACCTCGATGCCCATCAGCAGGTTGAGGAGCAGCTTCATCCGCATGCCGGAACCGAGTTCGCCGAGGTGGACGACCTCCTTGCCCAGTAGTTCGAGCAGCGGCCGCCCCGAGGTGAAGACGTGCTCCTCGCCGCCGACGAACAGCCGCAGGTCGCCGCTGCGGGCGTGCTCCCGGTTTCCCAGCATGCCGACGTCCAGAACGGAGTGCGCGTCGCCGGTGAGGCGCACGACCTCTTCGGGGGAGACCGTGCTGGCGCAGACCAGGGCGCCGGGGTACGAGCCCTCGGTCAGGATCCCGTCCGGTCCGTGCAGCACGGCGGCAAGGGCTTCGCCGTCGGCCACGGTACAGATGGCGGCGCTCGTCCCCTCTACGGCATCGGCCGGATGCGCGGCGGCGACGGCGCCGGCCCGGACGAGCGGCTCAGCCCGCTCCGCGGTGCGGTTCCAGACGCGTACCTGAACGCCCTGGTCGAGAAGGCGAGTGGCCAGGCCGGTGCCCATCGTGCCGAGACCGAGGACGGCGACCGGTCCTGTGGTGGAGTGCGTCATGACGGCACCCCCACGGTCTCCCGAATGACCCGGTACCGCAGTGACTGGGTCTGGTCGACCCAGTCGCGCAGCGGAGCCAGCAGTTCTCGGTGGTCCTCACCTTGTTGCCAGGCGAAGAAGTGCTCGGGCGTCTCCCACTCGCTGGCGATCACCCACTGCCGGGAGTTGTCGATGGGTTCTCCCAGCCGATCGATGATGTGTCCGGGGACGCTGGCGACGGACTTTCTTATCCGCTCGTACGCGTCCAGAAAGCCCTGCTCACCGCCCTCGACGACGTGGACCGTGTACACCACGGACAGCCTGTCGGCCGGGTCGCCGTTCTGCGCAGTGCGCATGTCTCCTCCTGAAAGTCGAGAAAGCCGAGATTTGGCAGAGCACGACTCCCACGGACTCATGGCGCCCGTGGGCCCGCAACTCCGTGTGGGAGACAGCCCAACGGAGAGAGAGGGAGCCCCCGCGATCCGTGGCCCGGTCGGGTGAGGACCGAAGGGCCTGCTCGGGCGTGGTCCTGGATGCCTCACACCACATCGACGGGAAACCCGCTGCAGGGTGTCGACCAGTTCGCGCGTGGACAGTCCCGGCGTCCCGGCGTCCCGGCCGGGCAGGACAGCGGTCGCCGCGGCGTAGGAGTCGATGCTGGCGGACTTGGCGTTGTTCCGCCTCGCCTCGCGGCCGGGCCGGTCCACCTCGACCACGGTGAGGCCGTTCGCCGCGAGGAACCGGGCGATCTCGGAGCCGCAGGCGCCGGTTCCCTCGATTCCCACAGCAAGGTTCTCGCCGTGGGACTGGAGCCGGTTCAGCAGTCGCCGATAGCCCTCCGGGGTGGTCTCGAACTGTTCAGTCGCCAGGTGTCGTCCGATGCTGTCGATGACCGCGGCCTGGTGGAGGTCGGCGTGGGTGTCGATCCCGCCGACCACCGCTGGCTCGTCCGTCAAGCTGTTGTGCGCTGCCTTTCCAACGCTCCCGGCGAAAGGGCGCTATCGGCGAAGACCACGTGTTCCGTGGCCGTCGTATTCCCTCTCCGGACTTGACGGCTAACACTGTTAGCCGTACCGTGACGCCACGCGGCTAACATCGTTAGCCTGGTAGGTCGGTCACAGGTCACAACGGGAGAGGGCCGCCGTGAATACCGCCACAGCCAGCAGCACCGCGTGCTGCAGTGTCCTGACCGGGCCCCTCCGGGGTACATGGGACGCACCAGCACTCCCTTCCGGGGTGTTGGCAGTCGCCGGGGAAGAGCACAAACCGCCAGCCGTCACCGCGCTCGTGTCCCTCGGCGGACCAGGCCCGTTCCCACGAATGCATGCGAAGCACAACGCAGGAATCCGGTGCCCCGGGCCCGCCTCGTCCCCGGTCCCACCCACCGTTCGGATGCCGGCTTCCGGTTCCGGACGGCCCACCGGCCTCGTGATCGCGCGGATGGCCCGCCGTGGCTGACCGTGCGCAGCAGATCATGACCGCCGCCCGGGAACTACTCGACGCCGAAGGGCCGGATGCGTTGTCGATGCGGCGCATCGCCGAGCGTGTCGGCATCCGGGCGCCTTCCTTGTACAAGCACTTTCCTGACAAGGGCGCTGTCGAGGCCGGACTCCAGGTGCAGGGGATGACCCGGCTGACGGAGGAACTGGAGGCCGCCGAAGCGGAGATCGGCGTCGAACCGCCCCTGCTCGTGCTCGCCCGCGCCTACCGACGGCACGCGCTCGCCAGCCCGCATCTCTACCGCATCACGCATACTCGGCCGCTCGCCCGCACCGCACTCCCCGAGGGACTCGAAGATCGCGCGGCGATGCCGCTGGTCCGTGCGGTGCACGGCGACATTGACATCGCGCGCTCGGTCTGGGCATTCGCGCACGGCATGGTCGTGCTCGAACTCGACGGCCGCTTCCCGCCCGGCGCAGACCTGGACGCCGCATGGCGCACCGGCTGCGAGGCGTTCGTCCAGGCAATCCGGAACAAGCCCCAGGGAGACACGGCATGACCAGCATCACCAAGGAGCCTGCTATCGGCATCACCGCCCGCGCCGCCGGATACACACACGCCGCGGCATGGATTCTCGGGCTCGCCGCCGCGTGGGGAGCCACACCCGAAGTCGGTGATACGCACGCCGAGATCACGACCGCGTACGCCGACCGGCCGATCCAGGCGGTGGCCCAGGCGCTGCTCGTTCACGGTGTGGCAGCTGTCTGCCTCATGGTCGTCGGATCCGGACTGCTCGACTGGGCCCGCCGTACCAACAACAGTGCGGGGCGCTTGGCCGGATGGGCCGGGAGAGTCACGGGAGCGCTCGCATGCGTGCAACTCGTCCTGGAACTGATCGCAATACCTGGAGCTGATCCAACGTCACCGGTCAGAACCGGGGCGCTGTTCGAGGCGGTCCAGCGTGCGGACGGTGTCAAGATGTTCGCGCTCGCCGCGCTCGCCGCGACTGCCTGCGTGGCCTCGCGGAACGGCACACTGCTGCGGCGTTGGGAGGTCGTCATCGGCTGGGCCCTCGCCGCCACGATCACCGCGTCCGGCATCGGTTACCTGCTCCTGTCCACCGCCTTGACCCCGGCAGCATTCATTTCGCTGCCCTTGCTGCTGATCTGGATCGCCGTACTCGGCGCAGCACTCCGGCGCCGGCCCTGAGCCCGGAGTTCCGGGACCCGGACCTCCAGACACCGACAGTGCAGATCGGCAGGGCTCGGCATCCTCGCCGCACAGCAGGACAGAGCAGGACAATCAAAGCCAAAGCCGTCTCAGCAGCTCAGCGAGGACTGGTGCCGGCAGGCCCGATGTCAGGGCAGGGTGAGGGCTGTTGCGGTTTGCGAGGGGAGGGATTCCTTGTCGCCGGAGCTTCAGGCCGAGGTAGGTGGCTCCGAGGGGCCTCGCGGGCTCCTGCCCGGGGAAACAGCCAGGGTTTGGTGCCGGCCGCCCGGTCGAGCTGCCGGCGTTCGCGGTATCGGTCCCGTAGCGCGTGCACCAGCTGGGGGCCCCTGGGTGGGAGTGGGAGCCGGTGGCCGTCGAGGGCGAGGCGCTGCGGACGGCAACGGGGTCCTACCCGTACGTGGGGACGCCGCCGGCTGAGAAAAATGCTTGGACTCCGGGGGCGCCGTCGCGGGACACTGAGGTTCCTGGCCCGGCCTCCTCGTACGCGCACGCATGCGTCGCCGCGAGTTGTGCGGGGCTCTGCTGTTGTGTCCCGCCTGCCGCAAGTCGGCCCGAGCGAGGACGCTCGATCGAAACCGAAGCTCCGCGCGACCGGTGAGGCAACGGCCTCTCCCGCAGAAGCACATGGCGGGCTGTCGCACGACCAGGCAGGGTTGGTATGGGATCGCCTGAATCGCACAGAGCGCCGGGCAGGGGCCCGGTACTGCTCGCACTTCGTTACTACGGACGAGAGCTGACCCGACGTCGGTGGCTGACAGTGCCTGCGATGCTGCTGCCCGCGCTGGGCAACATCGGCATCAATTACGTCGCGCCGCTGGTCGTCGCAAAGCTCGTCGGCCGAATCGCCGAAGGCGCCGGTACCACCATCGGCTCGACGCTGCCGTACGTCCTCGGCTTCGCCGGCGTTCTACTCCTCGCGGAGACGCTGTGGCGCGTCGGCCTGCACTTCCTGAACCGCGTCGATGCCCTCGGTATCGAGCACCTGTACGTGATCGGCATGGACGAGCTGTTCAACAAAGATGCCGCGTTCTTCCACGACAACTTCGCCGGGTCGCTGACCAAACGAGTCCTGAGCTTCGCCTCCCGTTTCGAGGAGTTCACCGACACGCTGACGTTCTCGGTCGTGGGCAGCTTTGTGCCGCTGGTGTTCGGTTCGGTGGTGCTGTGGCGCTACGAACCGCTGCTCGTTGTAGGGCTCTTGGCGATGATCGCGCTGACGGCGCTGTGTGTGGTGCCTCTCATCCGTCGTCGTCAGGCGCTCGTCGACCAGCGTGAGGAGGCGATCGCCCAGGTGTCGGGCCACGTCTCCGACAGTCTGATGAACATGGACACGGTCCGGGCGTTCGCCGCCGAGGAACGCGAGGCTGCCGAGCACCGGTCCCGCGTCGCGGAGTCGCGGCGGCTCTCATTGCGTTCGTGGGACTACGGCAACCTGCGCATCGACACGCTGGTCGCACCGATGTCCGTGCTGACCAACGCGATGGGTCTGCTGCTCGCGGTCACTCTCGGCGGGGGTGGGCACGGCGTGGAGACGGTGGTTCTCACCTTCACGTATTACACCAACGCGACGCGGATCATGTTCGAGTTCAACCAGATCTACCGCCGTTTGGAGAGCTCGATGACGGAGGCCGCGCAGTTCACCGAGCTGCTGCTGACGCCACCGACCGTACTCGACCCGGCGTCGCCGGAGCCGCTGCTGTCCCAGGCCGCCGATGTCCGCTTCGAACAGGTGAATTTCACCCACGCGGGTGCGGAGCCGCTCTTCGAACGCCTCGACCTGGCCGTGCCCAGCGGGGCGAAGATCGGCCTCGTCGGCCGGTCCGGCGGTGGCAAGACCACGCTCAGCAGACTGCTGCTGCGGATGACGGACATCGACGGCGGCCGGATCCTGATCGGAGGTCAGGACATCAGCAGACTGCGCCAGGCCGACGTGCGCAGCCTGATTGCCTATGTGCCCCAGGACCCGGCGATGTTCCACCGCACGCTGCGGGAGAACATCGCGTTCGCCCGGCCGGACGCCACCGACACCGAGATCCGCCGTGCTGCCGAGGCGGCGCACGTCACGGAGTTCGCCGACGCGCTGCCGGACGGCTTTGGCACCATGGTGGGCGAGCGCGGTGTCAAGCTGTCCGGCGGACAGCGCCAGCGGGTCGCGCTCGCTCGGGCGATCCTGCGCGACGCGCCGATCCTGCTGCTCGACGAGGCGACCAGTGCCCTGGACTCCGAGAGCGAAATCCTCGTCCAGGAGGCGCTGTGGCGGCTCATGGAGGGGCGGACGGCGCTCGTGGTGGCGCACCGCCTGAGCACGGTCGCCACCATGGACCGGCTCGTGGTCCTTGACCGCGGCCGGATCGTCGAGCAGGGCACGCACCAGGAGCTGCTCGCGTCGGACGGCGCCTACGCGAAGCTGTGGCAGCACCAGTCGGGCGGCTTCCTCGACGACATCGCCGCGCCGCAGGCCGACCTGTAGTGAACGCGAGCCTGGTGGGTGTGGCCCGGTGATGTGGTACGCCACCGGCGACCTGGTCCGACGGCCCGAGGTCGAGCCGCAGTGTTTCGGGCTCATATGGTTCACGCGGGGCTCCTCGCCGCCATGCTGTGCGCCATACGGTGGCGTCCCGGGAGGTTTCTCTGCACAACGGGACAGTCGGTTTGGCCGCTGGGCTGTGGGAGCTCGGGAGGGGGCAGGGGGCCGCCAGTTCACCGAACTGGCCATCGCGCTGCTGCTTTCCACCGCCATCGGCCTGGAACGAGCAGTGCCGCAGAAGAGCGCGGGGCTGCGCACCCGCGCGCTGGTCGGCGTTAGCAGCGCCCTGTTCGTGGAGGTGTCGCAGCATGGCTTCGACATCCTTGAGGAAACGACGTCACGCGGACTGCGGGTGGTTGCTCTGACCGTAGAGGGCGAATCGGAACCGGGCCCGGACTCCGGTGGTGTTTCCACGGTACGGCTGGAGTTGGCCGGGCGCACTGACCTGGGCCGGTTGGTGACCGCACTTGCCGACCTCGACGGGGTCGTCAAGGTCGGCATGGTCGGTGACGATGGAGACCGATGTGCGACTGGCTTCAGTGGTTCATGCCTTGCAGCCGTTGGTCCGCCCGGCCCGGGTTCCAGCAGGTCGCTTGCGAGGGTGACGCGGATCGGCGGTTGGTCGCGTGAAGCGCGGGGGCGCGGACCCATCGGTCAAGCGGGCAGCCGCGGCACGCTTTCGACGAGGCGACGCGTGTACGGGTGTGCGGGAGCGCCCAGCACCTGCGCGGTCCTGCCCTGTTCGACAATGCGGCCGCTCTCCAGAACGGCGGTGCGTTCGCACAACGAGGCGACCACCGACAAGTCGTGGGAGACCATGACGAGCGTCAGGCCCTGCTCCTGCTTCAACTCGTTGAGCAGGTCGACGACCTTCACACGCGTGGTGACGTCGAGTGCACTGACGGGCTCGTCGGCGAGCAGCACTCGCGGGTCGCACACGGTCGCGCGGGCAATCGCGATGCGCTGGCGCTGGCCGCCGGAGAACTCGTGTGGATAGCGCTGCGCCGTGTCGGCCGGGAGTCCGACCCGCTCCAGGGCGTCGGCCACCTTGGGTGCGGCGGTGACTCGGCTGTCGATCCCGAGGGAACGCAGTGGTTCGGACACGATGCTGCCGACGCGCTGACGCGGGTCCAGCGACGAGTACGGGTCCTGGAAGACGCACTGCACACTGCGCCTGAAACGCCGCATCTGCCCGCTGTCGCGCGGTTTCAGCTCCTCGCCGTCGAACCGGACGGTGCCGGAGGTTGCCCGGGCGAGCCCGAGCAGCAGCCGCAGCAGAGTCGTCTTGCCGGCGCCCGATTCGCCGACAAGCGCGAGGCTCTGCCCGGTCTCGACGGCGAGGGAGATGTCCTCGACGACGGGCGCGCTGTGCCCTCGGTAGCTGAAGGAGGCTCCGTTCAGCTCCAGTACCGGCGTCATCGCGCACTCCTCAGGTCCAGAGCTGATTCCAGCTGCCGCGCGCTTTCCACCAGCGCCTTGGTGTACTCCTCGCGCGGGGTACGTACGATCTCGCGGACGTCGCCCTCCTCGACGGCGCGACCGTCCTTCATGACCAGGACACGATCGGTGACCTTCGAGACGACCGCGAGGTCATGGCTGACGAAGAGGACGGCCATGTCCCGTTCCCGGACGAGGGTGTCGAGCAGGTCGAGCATGTCGGACTGCACGGTGACGTCGAGAGCGGTGGTCGGCTCGTCCGCGATGAGCAGCTTCGGGTCGCAGGCCAGTGCCATGGCGAGTGCGATGCGTTGTCGCTGTCCGCCGGAGATTTCGTGCGGGAAGGCGCGGGCGATGCGGTCGGGCTCGGGCAGCCGTACCTGCTCCAGCGCCTTCGCGACAGCCCGCTTCAGCTCGGCGCCCTTCAGCCTCCGCCTTCTGGCCAGCGGTTCGGCGATCTGCCTGCCGACGCGCATCAGCGGATCGAGTGCGGTGAGCGGCTCCTGGAAGACGATGGCGGCGTCCCGGCCCCGTACACCCTTGAGTTGTTTCTCGCTCGCGCCCACGATCTGGGTGCCGACGAGCTCGGCGCTGCCGGTGGCCGTCATGCCGTCGGGCAGCAGGCCGAGCACGGCGAGCGTGGTCAGCGACTTCCCGGAGCCCGACTCACCGATGAGGCCCAGACGTTCACCGGGTGCCATGGTCAGCGAGAGACTGTCGACCAGGGGGCGCCCGTCAGCCGCACGGATCGTGAGGTCGGTTACGTCGAGGACGTTCATGCGCGCCTCCGCCGGGTCGCAGGGTCGAGGGTGTCGCGCAGTCCGTCGGCGACGAGGTTCACGCCGATGACGAGCAGGACGAGAAGGATGCCGGGGGCCAGCGCGCCTGCCGGGGCCGTGGTGAAGGTGGCCTGCGCCTCCTGGAGCATGCGGCCCCACGAGGCGTTGGGCGGCGGCGCTCCCAGACCCAGGTAGGAGAGGCCGGCCTCGGCCAGCACCGCGAGCCCGAACTGGAGGGCCAGGTTCACCACGAGCGTCGGCCAGATGTTGGGCAGTACGTGCCCGGTCACGATTCGCGCCCATGACGTGCCCGATGTGCGCGCGGCCGTGATGTAGTCCTGAGCAAGGACCCGCTTGACCAGGATCCGCACCAGCCGTGCCACGACCGCGCTCTGAGCGAGGCCGATCGCCAGCACGGCGGACCCCAGCGTGGCCGAGCGGGCGGCGACGATGAGCATCGCCAGCAGCAGCGTCGGGAAGGCGATCAGGATGTCGAGGAACGCGGAGAGCGTATCGTCGAACCACCCCTGCGCGAACGCCGCGAGCACGCCCAACGCGCCACCGAGGGCGGCCGCGATGAGGACCGATCCCAGGCCCGCTTCGAAGGCGATACGCGAGCCGGTCATCAGCTGGGTGAACAGATCGCGGCCGAGCTTGTCGGTGCCGAGCAGATGGCCCGCACCGGGGCCCGTGAGCCGTCCGCCGGACGTGTCGTCGGCGGCGTACGGAAGCCAGAAGAGCGAGACCAGTGCGAGGACGGCGATCAGACCGGCCAGGACGCATCCGATGGCCAATGTGTACGAGCGCTTCGCCGACTGCTTCATCGGACACCTCCCGAGAGCCTGCCGCGCAATCGCGGATCGATGATCCGCTGTGTGAAGTCGGCCGCGAAGCCGATGATCAGCACCGCGAGCGTGGAGACGAACAGCACGCCCTGAATCACCGGATAGTCGTGTTGCGCTATGCCGGTCGCGAGCAGCGAGCCGAGACCCGGGAGCGCATACACGGACTCCACGACCACCGCGCCCAGCAGCGTGGACGCCAGCTCGATACCGAGGATCGAAATCACCGGCACGGAGGCGTTGCGCAGCCCGTGCCGCCACATGGCCCGTCCGAACGACGAGCCCATGGCTCGTGCGGTACGCAGATAGTCGCTGCCCAGTACGTCGAGTGCGGCCGACCTGACGTAGCGGATCAGCGAGGCGCTCATCACGAGGGCGATGGTGACGACGGGCAGGGTGAGTGAGCGGATCGCCTCGGCCGGCTGTGCCCAGCCGTCCTGCGGGAAGCCGCCCGCGGGAAGCCAGCCGGCGTTCAGGGCGAAGACGGCTATGAGGATCATGCCGAGCCAGAACACGGGCACGGCGATGCCCAGTTGGGACACTCCATTGAGCAGCGCGCCGTACCAGGTCCGGCGTCGGTGTGCGGCCACGAAGCCCACCGGAACGGCGATGAGCACCGCCAGGGCGAACGCGGCCAGTGTGAGCGGGATGGTGACGTTCAGCCGGGAGCTGATCTCGGGCCCGACCGGCAGCGAGCTGACGAACGACGTACCGAGGTCACCGCTCGCCAACTGCCCGATCCAGTGGATGAACTGCTCGGGCAGCGGCCTGTCGGAGCCGATGGAGTGTCGTGCCGCCGCGATCTGCTCGGGGCTGGCGCCCACCGAGGTGAGGGCGTTCGCGGGGTCGCCCGGCAGCATCCGCAGCAGCACGAACAGGACCACGCTCGCGAGCGCCAGCGAAACCAACAGGAAGGCGAGGCGGCGCAGGAGGTACCGGCCCATCAGCCCTTCTTGATGTCGTAGGCGGGGAACTGGGAGTTCAGACCGTTGACCGGGTAGCCGGACAGCTTGCTGTTGGCCACGACGATCTGCGGGTACAGGTACAGCCAGTCGCTGGCCGCGTCCTCGGCGGTCTTGCGGTTGACCTTCTTCAGGAGTTCGGTCTGCTCAGCGGTCGTGTCCGCTTGCTCGGCCTCCTCGACCCACCGGGTGACCTGCTTGTTGTCGTAGCCCCAGTAGAAGTCGGGGTTGCCGTACCAGACCAGGTCGCGGTCGTTGACGTGTTCCTGAAGCGTGGCCGTGAAGTCGTGGTTCTTGTAGACCTTCGTGTACCACTCGTCCGGCGTGATCGTGTTGATCTTGACGGTGATGCCGACCTTGGCGAGCTGCGACTTGATGAAGGTCGCCGCGGTGGGGTGCGGGTCGTAGTTCGGGGTGTCGAGCGTGAAGGAGAAGCCCTTCGCGTATCCCGCCTCGGCGAGCAGCTTCTTGGCGCGCGCGGTGTCGTAGGCGTTGACCTTGGTGAGGTCCTCGTACCACGGGTCGGTGGGCGGCACCATGGAGCCGATGGGCTTGCCGTAGCCGCCCCAGACGGACTCCAGCAGCTTCTTGTCGTCGATGGCCGCGGAGACGGCCTGGCGGACCTTGACGTCTGTGAACGGCTTGGCCTTGTCGTTGAAGGCGAGCAGCAGCTTGGTCGTCGAGTTGCCGTCGCTGACCTTGTAGTTCTGGTTGCTCTTGAACTGGTCGAGGGCGTCGGGCGACTGCTCGCTCGTGACGACATCCACTGCGTCGGTCAGGAGCGCGTTGTTCAGAGCGGTCGCGTCCTTGTAGTAGTGGAAGACGACCTGCTTGCTGGCGGCGGCGTCACCCCAGTATCCGGCGAACCGGTCGAGGCTGAGTGCGGAACCGCGAGTCCACTTCTTGAGCTGGTACGGGCCGGTGCCGTCCTCGGTCGTCTTGAGGCCCTTCGCCTCGGAGTTGATGATCCAGACGTAGGAGAGGTTGTAGACGAAGGAGATCGACTTCTTCGACAGCTGGACCTTCACCGTGCGCGCGTCGGGCGTCTCGACGGACTCGATGACCTCAAGATTGCTCTTGCGCGCGGACTGCGAGTCCTTCGCGATCACCTTCTCCAGGCTGTACTTGACGTCCTGGCTGGTGACCTTCTTGCCGCTGTGGAACTTCACACCGTCGTGCAGGGTGAAGGTGTACGTGAGCCCGTCGCCGCTGACCTTGTAGTCCTGGGCGAGCAGGTTCTCGACCTTGCCGTCGTCGGTGAGCTTGAACAGCCCTTCGTAGACGTTCCCGTTGAGCGCCTCGGTGACGCCCTGGCCGCCGCCCGCGGTGTTGTCGAGGTTCTGCGGCTCGTAGAGCGAACCGATGTTGATCGTGGCGTTCTTGTCGTGCGCCCCTGTGCCGGTGCCGCCCGTGTGGGAGCCTCCGCCGCAGGCGGTGAGGGTCAGGGCGAGGGCGGCGGCGGTGCCTCCGCCGTACAGGGAGGTCTTCTTGATGCTCATGAGGAGTACGCGCTTTCGTGCTGCGAGGCGGGAGAGTACGGGGTTGATCAGTGCTGCGCGGGGAAGCCGTCGCGGAAGACGGGGCGCTTCTCTCCGGCCTCGACAGGCAGGTGGAAACGGTTCTGCCGCGGCGGCATCGGACAGTTGTACTGGTCGGAGAATCCGCAGGGCGGCACGAAGGCACGGTTGAAGTCGAGGAGGACACGGCCCTCGCCGCTGTGGGCGACGAAGAGGAAGCGCCCGGCACCGTAGGTGATGTCGCCGTTGGTGGGGTCACCGAAGACGAGCAGCAGGGTGCCGTCGTCGTCGAAGGCGCTCAGTGTGTAGTCCCGGCCGTCCAGGGTGAGCTCGATGTCTCCCGGCACGACGAGATCTCGGGTGCCGCCGTTGTCCCGGATGTGCTCGAATCCGACCCGCCTGGCACCTGGCACCGGGGTGTACGAGGCCTCCAGCACCCAGGCCGGGTCGTACGGGAAGACATCGGTGCGATCGAAGTTCTGGATCGCGGGGGATTGTGCGTCCCAGAAGCGGAGACCGCACTCGGGCCGGCCGGTGACGAAATCGGTGCGCTCGACTGTGGTGACGGTCACGGAATCCGGCTGTCCGGCGCGTGCCGCATCGGGGTCGGGGCGCTCACCGGCCGGGGCCCAGCGGGTCTCGACGAGGGCGAGATTCCCGGTGGCCGAGGTGACGGAGCGCCGCCGCTCGGCGCGCCATGCCTCCCAGTCCTCGGCAGGGTCGGTCGGTCGGTCAGGGACTGCGGCGGCGTGGGACACGGCATGACTCATTCACGTAGAGGTGCGTCGGCAGTCACGCCACGAATGTCACGCTGCGTGAACTTCAGCCCAAAGGAACCTCTTTATCCGCCATAAGGCGAGCTAATGTCAAATTGGACCGCAGGGTGAGACCGGGGCGGAGTCGATCCCGGTATCCCCGCGAAGGGGCCGGGGCGCAGAAAGGTTCGCCTCGCGGAAGGCCGGACAGCCGGGTCCCGGATCGAGGGAGAGCGGATTCGACCGGCGGTCTCAGCTGTTTTCCTGTTCCGGGGACAGGACCGTGAGAGGTACGGGATTGCGGCCGGTCCATCGATGGCGGTGGTGGCGAGCGTGGTCGGAATCGAAAACCGCGCTGCCATGCCACCACCCAAGACGGCGGCCCATCCCGGTTAACCGTCAGCGACCCGCCGCGGTGTCGTACCACCTGGGCGCGCTGCACCAAGCGGGTCTCGTCGCCCGCGCCCGGTCCGGACGGGCGGTGCTCCATCGCCGTACGCCTGCGGGTTCCCGGCTGACGGGAACCGGTTGGGCACGGCCCGCGGTTCACCGGGCCCCGTGCGGCGCGGTCCGTGCCTCCGCCGTCAGCCGGGTGGACCGGCAAAGGTCGCGGGGCGCCCGTACCCGGTACAAGCATGAATCATGACCGACGCATCGAGCAGTTCCCCCAGGGGACCGGAATACGATGACCGCCACGCCCGTGCCGCGGATGACGTGCACGCGCCGAAACCGCACCCGGGCTACATGGAGCCACCCCTCGAGGGGTTCCTGCACCGTCTTTCCCGCACCGCCTGGCAGGTCGTCCTGATCACCGGCATCGCCTCCCTGGTCCTTGGGGCCGTGATCCTGGCCTGGCCGGGCCCGTCCCTGCTCGTCGCCGGGATCCTCTTCGGCATCTACCTCATTCTCAGCGGCGCGCTCCAACTGGCTGCCGCCTTCGGTACGCACAGGGCGACCTCGCTGCGTGTCCTGGCCTTCATCAGCGGCGCCCTGTCGATCCTTCTGGGCCTGTTCTGCTTCCGGGGCAGGTTGGAGTCGATCCTGCTGCTCGCGTTGTGGATCGGCATCGGCTGGCTGATCCGCGGGATCACCCATACTCTGGCCGTCGTTCACGACCCCACCATGCCCGCGCGCGGCTGGCAGGCCATCCTCGGCGTCGTCACCTTCATCGCGGGGATCGTGCTGATCATCTCGCCGTTCACCTCAATCGCCGTGCTCACCCTGGTCGCCGGCTGGTGGCTGGTAGTGGTCGGCATCGTCGAGTGCGTAACGGCGGTCCGGCTCCACGGCCGTGCACAGCGGATCCCGCGCACGGCATGAACGCCGTGCAGTGCGTCAACTTCGTGCCGCACGGGTAGCCCGAGAGGGCGGTTTTCGGGGTTGACACGCTGAACAGCGCGTGCGTCGCCGGCAGATGCCCCCTTGTGAGCCCTACCCCACGGCACCCACGCACCGCTCGTCGGTATGCCTGCTTGCGGGTGCTTCTGGCGCTCGTCGCGCTGCTGCTCGCGGCCGGTGCGCACGCGGAGGCGGTGGAGGGCGAGTCCGCCGCGGTGCCCACGGCTCAGGCGTGCGACGCGGAGTACGACGCGTCCGCCACGGCACTTCGCCGGGCCCTCCGGGACACCGCACCCTCGTACTGCTGCGGCCGCGGCCTCACCAAACGCTTTTCCAACCGCTCGCTTCAGCTCCAACCGGATGGCTGGCACCGTACCGGGCAAGCTCGCCCAGGCCGTACGGATGCTTCGTGATCTGCTCCGACAGGCTGCAGCACGCCGCAGGATCGAAATCTGAGCCTCGTACCGCCCCTGCAAGCTGCTGGTAGACGGCATACCAGTCGCGTTGGGCCTGCAAGAGAGCGTCGGAGGAAGGTGTACCCATGCTCAAAAATTCACGCACGCGTTCAATGACGTTCCGGAATGTCGCACGACCGGGTGAAAGGCCCCAGGTACGGCATTGCGTTTCGGGTGACTGCTGAGCGCTTGGTCGGCCAGCTGAGTATGCCGATTCCGTTACATGGGCCGACTGTTGTTGCAGCGCCGACGGTTCGGCGGGCTCCAGTTGCGCCCTGCTCGTGCGTCTCACACGCTGCTTCTATGGACCGCACCCCAGAAACCAGTGTGCTACCCATTCTGGTGACAGGCGCGGCGGGCAGTGTCGGCGCCGTCGGGCGGTCCGTGGTCGAAGGCCTTCGGCGTCGGGGCCTGCCCGTCCGGGCCATGGTGCGCCGCGACGACGAGCGGGCGGAGGCGCTGCGTGCGACGGGCGCCGAGGTCGTCATCGGGGACCTGACGCGTGCGGGTGACGTCGTCGACGCCCTGGCCGGTTGTGGACGTATGTACTTCGGCATGGGCGTGTCGGCACAGTACCTGGAGGCCGCCCTGACGGTGGCGGCCGTCACGCGTGCGTACGGGTCCCTGGAAGTGTTCGTGAACATGTCGCAACTGACTGTGTCCGAGATGGACCTCACCAGCACCTCCGAGTCCGTGCAGCAGCGGCAGCAGTGGCTGGTGGAGCAGGTCCTCGGCTGGTCGGGCCTGCCTGTTGTCCAGGTCAGGCCCACCGTGTTCATGGAGAACCCGCTGTTCCGTGTGGGCTTTTCCTCGATCGCGAAGTACGGAAGCATCAGGCTGCCCTTCGGCCGGGCGAAAACTTCTCCTGTGGCGGCCGGTGACGTCGCCGCGGTGGTGGAGGAGATCCTGGCCGATCCTGCCCCGCACGTCGGCCGGATTTATGAGCTGACCGGCCCGCGCTCGGAGGACGTCGCCGCCATGGCGGCGGAGGTCTCCGCAGCCCTGGGCCGACAGGTCGGTTACATCGACGTCCCCTTGCAGGAATGGATCGACGACGATCTCAGGCCGTTGGGGCTGCCCGACCACGTCTTCCAACACATCTCCACCATGGCTCGCCTTCACGCGGAGAATCGGTACGACCGCAAGGCGGACGGGGTCGAGCAGGTCATCGGGCGGCCTCCTTCGGGAGTGGCCGATTACGTCCGCGAAAATCCTGGCCTGTTCAGCCCCTGAAGGTCCGCCCCCGATGGCTGCCGGAAGACCTGGTGGTCCCCGGAATCGGTGACCGCCATACGCATCGCGACGGAAAGTACCCGGCTCATGAGTGACGAACTCCTCGATCTGGCCATCGCCACCGCCGGCGGCCGAGAATCCTGGGACACCCTGCGTGGTCTGAACGTCGACATCTCCATCGGCGGCCCGATCTGGGCGATGAAGGGCTGGCCGCCGGACAAGACGTTCGACCAGATTCTGACGCTCGACACGGTCAGAGAGCACATCGTATTCACCCCGTTCACCCGCCCCGACCACCGGATGGTCTTCGACGCCGCCGCCGACAGCGTCACCATGCAGTCCCTCGACGGCGAACCGGTCGAGACCCTCGCCCCCGCACGCGTCGGCTTCAAGGGAATGCTGCGCAACAGCGCCTGGGATGCTCTACACCTCGGCTACTTCCTGGGCTACGCGTGCTGGAACTACTTCACCACCCCATTCCTCTTCACCCACCCGGACGTGCGGGTCCACGAGATCGAACCGTGGTGCGAGGCCGGGCAGACCTGGCGACGCCTGCAGGTGCGCTTCCCGCCCGAGATCGCCACGCACAACCCCGACCAAGTGTTCTACTTCGACGCCCTCGGAATGCAACGCCGCATGGATTACATCGTCGAAGTCAACGGCAGCACACTCGTCGGCCACTACACCAGCCGCCACAAGAGCTTCGACGGCCTGCTTGTGGCCACACGCCGACGAGTCTTCCGCCGCAACCCCGACAACAGCGTCAACCTCAACCTCCCCTCCATCACGCTCGACATCCACGATGTGGAACTCGTTCACTCCGGCGACGAACAGGCACAGTCATGACCAAGGACACCGCCGTCATCGACCACCCCGCCCGGCGGCTCGTCGTGGCGCTCCCGTGCTCCTACGACGTAGCCCGCGAGCGCTACGAAACCCTCGTCCCCGAGGTCGATCTCGACCGCTTCTTCCAGATGGCCTCCTGGCAGGCCACGCTCGAGCTCGCCGAGATCAACGCCCCGCACGGGTTCATGCGCTACTTCCGCAGCGACATCACCGCTGTCATGGCGGGATCACCATCCTTCTGGAAGGCCACGCAGTACCTGATGGGAAACCACACCATCGCCGAACGCATGTTCCGCCACGACCCGTCGGTCATGCTGCACGCACCGCTTCGGACCCTGCTCTACGCGGACCCCGACGGCGACACGAAACTCGCCGTCGAACAGCCCAGCCTCCTGTTTGCCGGCTACGGCAACCCGGGGATCGCGGATGTCGGCCGCGAACTCGACGCCCTCCTCGCCCAGCTGATCACCCTCCTCGGCGGTGACGCACCTCCCCAACTGTGACTCCACATGGCGGAGGTCGACCGGTACGGCACGGCCGGGGCGACGGGCACACACCGGCGGGCCAGTTCGCCGCCCTCGCCTACGCCAATGAAGACATCGGACTCAGCCACCTCGACGCATGGTTCCGGTCGGCAGCAGCACGGCACGGGCGATGCCGGTGTGGCTCCTCCTCCGTGTTGGCGCCCAGCGCCTCGCGGCGGGCCTGGCCGAAGGCCGCGTGCAGCTTGGCGGCCTCGGCACGTAGTCGGTGTCGGCGACCAGAATCGCCGAGCGCATCCGGCGGGGCTTGAAGCCGCGAAGCTGCTTGGACTGGTCCGCGCCCGGCCCGACCTCGATGGAGGTGCCGCCTTCGGCGTAGGCATCGCGCAGCGGGCGGTCCAGGACGATCTCGAAGTAGATGCCACTGTGCTTGCCGAGCGCCTCGTACCCGAAGCCGGCCCACTTCACGAACAGTCGCTTGTCCTGGCGGACGGTCGCCGAGACGGCGGCGACCTCGTCGTCCTTGTAGGCGAGGTAGGCGAGGTAGGCGCGGATGTCGGCGCCGCCTTCGACGAGCGCGCTGAGCAGGGCGCCGATGTGCGCCTCGTCCTCGCCGCCGCCGTACTTCTGCCGTTTCTGCCCCCGTGGCCCAGGACGTCACGCGCTCCAGAGTGAGCAGCTGACGTCTTCAGCGGCTGACGACGGCTCCCCGTCGAGTACGGAGTTCCTTGCCCGCACTCGTCCGACTTCCGACCGCTGCCCGCCCGTCACGCGGACCGTCTTGGCCTGGCTGTGTTCTACGTCTGACCAACCATGACGGCGGGTCTGACGATGCGGTCGAAGTCCTCGGCGCTTATGTAACCGGACGCCAGCGCGGCCTCGCGCAGGGTGGTGTCCTCGTCGTCGGCCTTGTGGGCGATCGCGGAGGCCTTGTCATAGCCGATCACCGGTGAGAGCGCGGTGACCAGCATCAAGGACCGGTCGACGTAGTCGTCGATCTGGTCCCGGTTCAGCTGGGCGCCCTCGATGCAGTACTCGCGCATCTTGGTGCAGGCGTCGGCGAGAATAGTCGCCGCGTGCAGGAAGTTGTTGATGATGACCGGGCGCATGGCGTTGAGCTCGAAGTTGCCCTGCGTACCGGCGAAGGCGATGGCTTCGTCCTCGGACAGCACCTGGATGCAGACCATGACCATAGCCTCGCACTGGGTCGGGTTGACCTTGCCCGGCATGATCGACGAGCCGGGCTCGTTCGCCGGGAGGACGAGTTCGTCGAGGCCGCAGCGGGGCCCGGAGGCCAGCCAGCGGATGTCGTTGGCGATCTTCATCAGCGGTATAGCCAGGGCCCGCAGCCCGGCGGAGGCACCGGTCATGGCGTCCAGGCCGCCCTGGGCGGCGAATTTGTTCTGCGCGGTGGTGAACGGGTAGCCCGTCGCGGTGGCGATCTCGGCTGCCACTCGCTCGCCGAATCCGGGTGGGGCGTTGAGCCCCGTGCCCACCGCGGTGCCGCCCATCGCGAGCTCGTACAGGTCCTCGGCGGACCTGGTGACCCGGTCGACGGCTTGATGCAGCTGGTGGGCGTAGCCGGACCATTCCTGCCCCACGGTGAGCGGGACGGCGTCCTCCAGGTGGGTGCGGCCGATCTTCACCACGTCGTGCCACTGCTGCGCCTTGGTCTCGATGGCGTGCTGCAGCGCCCGCACGCTGGGCAGCAGGTGCTCGTGGATTTCCTTGACCGCGGCGATGTGCATGGTGGTGGGGAAGGTGTCGTTGGACGACTGCCCCATGTTGACGTGGTCGTTGGGATGGATCGGGGACTTGCTGCCCAGCTCGCCGCCGACCAGCTGGATGGCACGGTTGCTGATCACCTCGTTGGTGTTCATGTTGGATTGCGTGCCGGACCCCGTCTGCCACACGTACAGCGGGAAGTGATCGTCCAGTTTGCCTGCGATGACCTCGTCGGCCACCCGCTGGATCAGGTCGGCCGTCCAGGCCGGCAGCCGTTCGGCGCGCCCGTTGATGAGGGCGGCGGCCTTCTTGACGTAGCCGTAGGCGTGGTAGACCGCCTTCGGCATCCGGTCGTCCCCGATGGAGAAGTGGATCAGGGACCGTTGGGTCTGTGCGCCCCAGTAGCGGTCGGCGGGCACGTCGATGGCGCCCATGGAGTCGGTCTCCCGCCGGGTGCCGGTCGCGTGCAGGCCGATGGGGATGTCTTGGATCCTCGGGGCCTCGTCCTGTCCGCCCGGCCCGGTGGCCCGGTCGGCGGCGGTGTGTCGCGTGTTCATGCTGCGGCTCCGTTGGTGTAGACCGGCTCCCACATGGCCTCCCGGACGGCCTCGCCGATGTCGACCGGCTTGGAGGTGGCCACGCCGTCGTCGAGCGCCGCCTTGACCACCGCGGTCGCGGTGATCGCAGAGGACTCCCGAAGGTCGTCCACGGGCGGCAGCAGGGAGGCGCCGGGCCCCGATGGGTCGACCTGGTCCGCGACCGCCTGTGCGGCCGCGAGCAGCATGCCTGCGGTCACCTGGGACGCCCCGGAGACGATCGTGCCCAGGCCCAGTCCCGGGTAGAGCAGCGCATTGTTGGCCTGCCCGATGTCGTAGGTCACGCCGTCGTACCCCACGGGCGGGACGGGGATGCCGGTCGCGACGAGCGCCTTTCCCCTGGACCAGGTGATGACGTCGGCGGGCATGGCCTCGATCCGGGAGGTGGGGTTGGAGATCGGGAGGATGATCGGACGCTCGGTGCCCTCCGACATGGCCTCGACGACCTCGCGAGTGAACGCACCATGTGCGGTGGACGTACCCAGCAGGATCGTCGGCTTGGCCCGGCGTACCGCTTCCAGCAGCGGGATCGCCCCTCCGTCGTCCCTCGCCCAGTCCGCGACTTCGGCCGGATCGCGGGTGTAGGGGTGCTGGAAGTCGCGCAGGTCGGTCATGTCCCGGGTGAGCAGTCCCTGTTTGTCGACGAGCCATACCTGGGCGGTGGCCCGCTCCGGATCCGCGCCGTCGCGGATCATCGCGCCGCGCAGCTGGTCGGCGATGCCCACCCCAGCGGTCCCGGCGCCGAAGACGATCAGCTTCTGGTCCCGCATCCGAATGCCGCTGACTTTGACGGCGGATAGCGTGGCAGCCAACGTGATGGCTCCGGTGCCCTGCATGTCGTCGTTGAAGATCCGGTAGCGGCCGCCGTATTGCTCCAGGATCCGCCGTGCGTTGCTGGGACCGAAGTCCTCGAAGTGCAGGAGCGCGTCGGGGAACGTGGACGATGCCGTCTCCAGGTATTTCTCGATGAACGCGTCGTACTCCGCGCCGCGGACGCGGGGGTGCCGGTTGCCCAGGTACAGCGGGTCCTCCAGCAGTGACTTGCGGTCCGTGCCCACGTCCAGCGACACGGGAACCAAGCGATGAGGGTCGATGCCGGCGGCTGCCGTGTACACCGCGAGCTTGCCGACCGAGATCTGGATCCCTCCCACGCCCCAGTCGCCGATGCCCAGAATCTCCTCCGCGTCGGTGCACACGATCAGATCGACGTCCTCGGGGCCGAGTTGAAGCGTGGCGAACGCCTTTTCCATGTCGTCGGGCCGGTCGATGGACAGGAAGACGCCGCGCGGGCGCCGGTACTCGTGGGAGTACTTCTCTATCGCCTCGCCCACGGTGGGGTCGTAGACGATCGGCAGCATCTCGGCGAGGTGCTCGGCGAGAACCTTGAAGTACACGGTTTCGTTGCGGTCGTGCAGCTGTTCCAGGTAGACGTTCTTGGCCAGGTCGCTCCCCTGAGCCTGTGTCTGCTGGTAGGCCCGCCTGCACTGCTCCTCGAGTGTCAGCACCGCGGAGGGCAGGCGTCCGGCCAGGCCGAGGCCTCCCGTTCCTCCTGTGTGAAGGCCACCCCACGGTTACGCAGCGGATCTACGAGGGCGCTGGGGGTTGCCGGGGTCCGCACGTGGCTCTCGGTCATGAGAATCTCCCTGTGTGCGAATGTTGTATAGGCTCCGGCTGGGCTGACGTCGCGGGCTCGCTCGATGACACGGCACAGGCAAGTCGAAGGGTGCCGGGGACGCCGTTGTGCCTTGCCCACCACGCGGTCAGCAGCCACGAATATCGCCGCAATGGTCAGCGAGAACGCGACCTCAAGCGAAACGAGAGCGGGAGCGCGACCTCAAGCGAAACAGAGCGCCGACCTCAAGCGAAACCTGTGAAGGTCGAAGGGGCTCCAGGGCCCGACGGCATCCGAAGGCTTGAGGCCGGCGTTGCAATGTGCGTGGTCGCTCACAAGAACACCGCCCGGCAGGCCTGCCACACACATCGCGACAGGCGACTCATCGGTGACACCGTTTGATTTCATGCTAACTACTGGCCGACGGGCTGCGCGACTTTGACCAGCACGCTGCCCCGTCCAGGGCGAGGGGCTCCTCGCGGTGCTCGGGGCCGGGGACGACTCCCAGGATCGGCCCGCCCGGCAGCTCGTGGTGCGCGCCGCGACATTCGACTTTGTCACGGACGTGCGCGGAGACGGCCGGCTGAGAAGGGAGTCGCCGGCGTTCAGGGCTCCGCCAACTGTCTGTGGAGACCACCGGTTGAGCGAACGGAGTCATACCGTCGAGAGCGATGCGGCGACGCGCGTCAGTCCTTGCGACGGCGAGGCCCCGCACATCGCTCGCGGGGTGGGGCCGACGCACCAGCGCGGCCCTACCCGCCACGTCAGGGCCAGGTCGGCCGATCAGGTGCCGATACCGCGATTCTGCGTAGTCCCTTCGAGTAATGCGCTAACGATAAAGGGCGAAACGTAACAATACGGGGCGGGGGTGGAAGGAAGATCGACGGGAGAGTGGTGCATGCCCCTGCGGAGACGTAAGGCGCAGCTGAAGGCCCGGCCCGGGAAGACGGCGGTCAGTGGTTACGGCGCGGTGGATGGGCGCCTGCCCGCCAGCGAGCTGGCCAGGCAGTTGCTCCGCAAGGCCTTTCCCGACCACTGGTCCTTTCTCCTCGGTGAGATCGCTCTCTACACTTTCGTGGTCCTGCTCCTCACCGGCGTGTACCTCACCCTGTTCTTCGACCCGAGCATGATGGAGAGCGTCTACACCGGTTCCTATGTGCCCCTTCAGGGGGTGAGGATGACGCAGGCCTACACCACCACCCTCGACATCAGCTTCGCCGTGCGCGGAGGCCTGCTGATCCGTCAGGTCCACCACTGGGCGGCTCTCGTGTTCGTCGCCGCGATCGCTGTCCACTTACTGCGTATCTTCTTCACCGGCGCCTTCCGAAAACCGCGGGAGGTCAACTGGGTCGTGGGCGTGACGCTGTTCGTACTCGCGCTTCTCGAAGGATTCGCGGGCTACTCGCTGCCCGACGACCTGCTGTCCGGTACGGGCCTGAGGACGGCGGCCACCATCGTGGGGTCGATCCCTGTCGTCGGAACTTACTTGGAGCTGTTCGCCTTCGGTGGACAGTTTCCGGGCCACGCCGTGATTCCCCGTTTGTACCCCGTGCATGTCCTGCTCGTTCCCGGCCTGATCGTGGCGCTGATCACCGCTCATCTCATCCTGGTTGTCTACCTCAAACACACCCACTGGGCAGGTCAGGGGAGGACCAACGAAAACGCCGTCGGCTCACCGGCGTTTCCTCACTTCACCGCGAAGACCACAGGTTTTTTCCTCATGGTCTTCGGCGTACTGACCTTGCTGGGCGGGCTCGCCCAGATCAACCCCGTATGGAACTACGGCCCCTACCGCGCCAGCCAGGTCTCCGGTAACGCACAGCCGGACTGGTATGTCGGTTTCCTGGAGGGCGCGCTCCGACTGATGCCACCATGGGAGACGGACATCGCTGGCCACACCATCATGTGGAATGTGTTCATTCCGGCGATCGTGCTGCCAGGCGTGGTCTTCACGATGCTGTTTCTCTATCCCTTTTTCGAGAAATGGGTGACGGGCGACCGCAGGGAACACCATCTGTGCGACCGGCCGCGCAACCGGCCGACCCGTACGGGGCTGGGTGTGGCGGCCATCGTCTTCTACGCCGTTCTCCTGGTCGCCGGTGGCAACGACGTCGTCGCCCTCTCGTTCAGGGTTTCGGTCGGGGCCATGACCTGGATTCTCAGAACCGCGCTGATCGCCGCCCCACTCCTGGCCTTCGCGCTGACCAAACGCCTCTGCCTGGCCCTTCAGATGCGGGACCGCCGCCGGCTGACCGAAGGCGAGGAGACCGGCCAGGTGACACAGTCGGTGAACGGCGATCTCTCGGAGCGCCGCCGTGGCCTGAGCCCGACAGCCCGCTACCGCATCCTGATGCGTGATGTCCCGACGCCCCTGGAACTCCCTGCGGAGGGCCCGATCTCGAATCGGCGAAGGCTTCGGATCGTACTGAGCGGCTGGTACTACGGGGACGTCGTGGAACTGCCCGTCACGGAGGAGCAACGGTCCCGGATCGCGGAGCGGATGACACCACCGAAGCCGGTCCGCGAACGCGAGGGCTGAGAACCGCCCTCAGTCCTGGACACGCACGTACTGGAAGACCATCCCCAACACCCCCGCCAGGACCAAGCCCAGCCCGATCAGGAACAGCCACAGACCGAACACCACACCGAGGACGAGCAGGGCCATCCCCGCGGCTGTGAGTGACGGCCAGATGCTGTGCGGAGGAAAGAAGTCCACCGGACCGGACCGCTCATGGATGTGCCCGTCCCCGCGGTCCTCGGGGCGCAGGCCCTTCCTCCGGTAGTTGGTGGCGAAGAAGAACGTGACCAACAACGCCATGAGGAACGAGACAGTGAGAGCCGCTGTACCTGTCGGATCACGGGACCACACGGCGTAGAGAACATCGGTCACGAGGAAGAACCCCGCGACTCCGGCGAAAAGAATGGCCTCAGTCTTCATTCGCCCTACTCCTCTTCAGCGCCCGAAGCGGAGCGGGACCCGCCTCGGCCGAGGCCCGGTTTCTGCGTCTCCGGCGTGAGGGGGTGGTGCAGGTCGAAGGCCGGCGAGTCGGAACGTACGCGGGGCAAAGCCCGGAAATTGTGCCTCGGGGGCGGACAGGAGGTCGCCCACTCCAGGGAACGGCCGAACCCCCACGGGTCGTCCACATCGACCTTGGGAGCGTAACGGCTGGTGCGCCACACGTTGTACAGGAACGGCAGTGTCGACAGGCCCAGCAGAAAGGAGCCGACGGACGAGATCGTATTGAGCAGGGTGAAGCCGTCCGCCGAGAGATAGTCGGCGTAACGCCGGGGCATTCCGGACTCTCCCAGCCAGTGCTGGACCAGGAAGGTCAGCTGAAAGCCGATGAACAAGGTCCAGAAATGCATACGTCCGATGCGTTCATCCAGCATGCGTCCCGTCAACTTCGGCCACCAGAAGTAGAAGCCGCCGAACATCGCGAAGACCACTGTTCCGAAGAGCACGTAATGGAGGTGGGCGACGATGAAGTATGAATCGGTGAGATGGAAGTCCAACGGAGGTGAGGCGATCAGTACTCCACTGAGGCCACCGAGGAGAAAAGTCACGAGGAAGCCGATCGCCCAGAGCATGGGTGTCTCGAACGAGATACTGCCGTGCCACATGGTGCCGATCCAGTTGAAGAACTTGACGCCGGTGGGCACGGCGATGATGAACGACATGGCAGAGAAGAAGGGCAGGAGAACGGCTCCTGTTGCGAACATGTGGTGGGCCCAGACAACCGCCGAGAGCATGGTGATGCTGATCGTGGCCATCACCATTCCGAAATACCCGAACATCGGCTTCCGGCTGAACGCGGGAATGATCTCGCTCACCACTCCGAAGAAGGGCAGCGCGACAATGTAGACCTCGGGATGGCCGAAGAACCAGAACAGGTGCTGCCACAGCAGCGCCCCGCCGTTCGCGGCGTCGTACACATGGGCCCCGAACTTCCGGTCGGCTTCGAGGGCGAGCAGGGCGGCGGCGAGCACTGGAAACGAGAGCAGCGCGAGGATCGAGGTGAACAGTACGTTCCAGGTGAAGATCGGCATCCGGAACATGGTCATACCCGGCGCCCGCAGACAGACGATCGTAGTGATGAAATTGACCGATGCCAGGGTCGTACTGACCCCCGACAGCACCAGGCCCATGGTCCAGAGGTCTGCGCCGGCGCCGGGTGAGAAGACTGCACTGTTCAGCGGTGCGTAGGCGAACCAGCCGAAGTGCGCCGCGCCACCGGGCACCATGAATCCGGACACCACGATGATTCCGCCGAAGAGGAAGAGCCAGTAGGTGAGCGCGTTGAGGCGAGGGAAGGCGACATCGGGCGCGCCGATCTGAAGCGGCATGATGGCGTTCGCGAAGCCGCCGAACATCGGCGTGGCGAACAGCAGCATCATGATGGTGCCGTGGATGGTGAACAGCTGGTTGTACTGTTCCGTGCTGACGATCTGCAGTCCTGGCCGGGCCAGCTCCGCTCGCATGAGCATGGCCAGCACTCCGGCCAACAGGAAGAACCCGAACGCGGTGACCATGTAGAGATTGCCGATGACCTTGTGGTCGGTGGTCGTCAGCCAGCCCATCAGTCTCACACCGGCATTGACGCGCTTATTGGCCACCGGCTCAGGCGGCGCGGCTTCCTGCAGGTCCTGCGCCATCGGTTCTCCATCCCTCCCGGTTGACTCGATGGTGGAGCCTGCCACCGTGCACGGCCCGTACGACTGGCGGTGACACCTCGAATTTCACCAGTTCACCGGTGCTCCGATCGGGTGTCCCAAAGGCCCGCCGCGTCCAGGATGCCCGGCGGTCATGAGCCGGACCGTCGGCACGTCCGGTGCGAGCGCCCGGGGGCCTCTATGTCTTTCGTTAAGCGAGGTGTGGAGTTCGGGGTTCGTAGAAGGTGCCGTCGCGGAGCATCGCGAACAGCACGCTGATCCGTTGTCGGGTGAGGCGGAGGAGGGCTTGTGTGTGGGTTTCCAAAGAGGGTGAGCCTCCAGCAGCTGCCCGATCTGCGCTTCCAGGGCTCACCGCTGTTCGTGGATGGCCGCGAGCGAGCGTGCAAGCGACGGGATCACGATGTCGAGGCTGCCGGTTCCCGGGACGACGACGGTCTGTCGTCGAGGGCGGCGAAGACGTCGTCGATCAGCCGTCCTGCCATGCGTGGGGCTTTGGGGCGGATGACCTCGACGAGCTTGCGGCGGCCGGCTTTGCGCAGGGTGCCTGGAGAGCCGTAGCGCTCGAGGAGCCAGGTGACGGCCTGGTGGTCCAGGCGGGGGCCCAGGAAGCGTTCCAGGCTGGGGTGGAACTGGGTGAGCAGACCGCGGATGCGGTTGCTGGTGCGGGTTGCTTTGGCGGCGAGGTCTCGGTCGAAGCCGACCAGTACGGTGAGCTCGGCGGTTATCTCGTCGCCGAGCTCGAGGAAGCGCAGGGTGTGGGGCATGGTGCGGGCGGCGTCCGCGATCACCGCGGCATCGCGGGCATCGGTTCGGTGACCGGATCCAGCCTCGCGCCAGTACGGGTGCCACTACACCTGCACCGACAGCTCCAGCAGATGCCGGCGCAGCGCCGGCTTCCGCCCGCGTTGAGCTGGATCGGCGAGGGTCCGATAGGTGCGGACCCAGGCACACTGCGCGGAGATTAGGTCCTCGGGGAAAGCAGGGCGTCGCATGACAGCTATTGCGTCACACGTTCGATTTACGCTGCATCTGTGCAGGTCAGACGATGCGATAGATCGACTGATGTTGTCCTGTGCCACCGAACCTTGACGATCACCAGGTTTGTGCCATCGAGGTTTGAGTGGCATGGGGTACCGGGCTCGCGGGTGCGTACTCGACCGGCGGTCCAGCGCACCTTCCGGGCGCGGGTGCCCGGATGATTCTTTGGGTGCATGGTCACTTCGGCAGCGCCCGGGCCGGCACTGCACGCTATCTGTCGACTGGCCCGCCTCAATTCGGTGAACCTATGCGGTCAGAGCACTTTGGGGGGCGTGTGTCAGCGTGAGGCTCCATCCGGGCGGGCGGGGAGCGGCCCCCGTACGCGCCCCGCCGTAGACTTATCAGGGAACTTGAGCCTTGCCAGATGTTCAGTTCAGGCGGGCCCCGCGAGATCGATCGCGCCAAGGGCGGCGGGATTGGCGTTTCGGCTCCGGCCATCGCGGGCTCTCTCCAATGAGCGGATGCCTCTGCCTCGCGTTATGAGCGGTGGAATCCCCTCCGGAAGGACGTGGGCCAGATGAGCCACCCTGTGAGCCAGGTGCCCATCAGTGGCATCACAGTGGCCGCCTCGGCTGTGCGCTGGATTTTCCCCGTCGGCATAGTAGTGGCCGTGGTCGCTGTTCTGATTGGCCTCGCCTGGTGGGACAGGCGCCGTCGGTCTCGAGCACGACAGCAGGGACCACGGGCCGAGCGTGCCTCCCGAAGCCAGCGGACTTTGAGGGATGCAGATGATTTCGGGGAAGGTCTCAGCCCGTATGAGCTCAACCGGCCCTCTTCGCCAAGGGACGCACGCAAGGATGACAGTGGTGGGGCTTTTGGCAGTGGAGGACCCGGCGGCTGACGGCTCGGCGAGATCGGCGGCACTCGACGAGATCATCGCGCGGTCAAGATCTACTTTCGATACACGCCAGAAGCTGGAGTCCTTGCTCCCGGTGGGCAAGAAGCCTGGACGGCTACTGGTGCACACCAAGCGGCAGCTGAGAGACGGCATACGCTGGCGCACTGGCGGGACGTACCCGAGCGGTATGGCCCGTGGGAGACCGTCTATGGCCTGTTCCGGCGTTGGCAGCGTGACGGCACCTGGCACCGCATCTTCGAGCAACTGCAGGCCCGGGCCGACGCCGAGGGGCTGATCACCTGGGACGTCTCGGTGGACTCGACCATCGCCCGCGCCCACCAGCATGCGGCTCGCGTCCGCAATAAGGGGATCTGCAGGTCGAGCCGCCAGGTGGTGTCTTCACCGAGCCCGACGATCACGGGCTCGGACGCTCCCGGGGCGGGCCGACGACCAAGCTGCACCTGGCGGTCGAGCAGGCCCAGGAACCTATGTCGCTGGTCGTAACGGCCGGGCAGCTCGGTGACTCCCCGCAGTTCCAGGTAGTCCTGGGCCGCATCCGGGTGCCCCGGCTCGGGCCGGGCCGCCCGCGCACCCGGCCGGACAAGGTTCGTGCCGACAAGGCGTACGGATCCCGCGCGAACCGCGCCTACCTGCGCAAGCGCGGTATCCGCTGCACGATCCCGGAGAAGCGCGACCAGGTCGCCAACCGCAAGAAGCGCGGTTCCCACGGTGGCCGGCCACCGAAGTTCGACAAGGCCGACTGCAAGGAGCGCCATGCGGTGGAGTGCGGAATCAATCGCCTCAAGCGCCACCGTGCGGTCGCCACGAGATACGACAAGCGCTTCTCAGCAGCCGGCTCGACCTCCGGCGCCGGCACGATCACCTACACCGATGGCACCACCCAGTCCTACTTCCTGGGCTTCACCGACTTCTGGTGGAACAGCCCGGCCGTCGGCACCGACATCCTTACCACCCGTCCCTACCTCAACTCGGCCAGTGGCCGTACGAACCATAAGTGAGCGTCTATGCGGCGACCGTGCCCCTGCGAGCGGGCAAGGCCGTTGCGAGCGTCATCTTGCCCCGTACATCCGACGGCAGGACTACTCTGCACATCTTCGCCACCGTGATCGGTTGACCCACAGGACCCTGGTCGGCGCCGCCACCGCGGGCGCCGACCGGGTCACTTCCTGGACGGCGTCCGGACACGCACGCAGGCTGCGGAGCTGCGGTCGTGCGTCAGCGGGCGGACCACGTTCAGGGCCGGTGCGGCTGTAGGCCAAACTCGCCGCCTGGCTGGACGAGGGACCGGCCGCACACGGCTGGACGGACGATCAGGTGTGGACCGTCGCCCGGGTACGCACACTGATCGGGCGAAAGTTCCACATCTCCTACAGCTTCTCCGGCGTCACCCGGCTGCTGCACCGGATGGGCTACAGCGTGCAGATGCCCGCCCGGCCCGCCGCCGAACGCGACGAAGACGCGATTACTGCATGGCGGAAGGCGACCTGGCAGAAGGTAAAAACCTCCGGACGGCGACTGGCGCGTTCATCTGCTTCGAGGATGAGTCGGGCGTAACCGGTCGGCCGCCCAAGGGCCGCACCTGGGGCCAGCGCGGGATCACCCCGACGGTGCGTGTGCCCGGGTGCAGCCGGGGCCGCCTCTCGGTGGCCGGGCTGCTGTGCATCAGGCCGGGCTGCTGTGCATCAGGCCGGGCCTGCCCACCCGCCTGTGCCGACACGCCGGCCGCAAGGGCGAGTGCCGCTCGCCGAGCGAGACGGACTACATCCGCCTGCTCGACGGCGCCCACCGGGACTGCGCCAGGTCCAGTACCAGCCCGACCCTATTGACGGATGCCGTGCCGGCACTGGACTCACCCTGACGACACCACACCTACGAGCTCAGTGACCGCCGACCTCGATCACGTAGTCGCGCCGCGCTGTCGGCTGACCGGAGCTCTGGTACGCCGTGACCGTGAACGGCGCCGCTCCCGCCCTGACCGGTGTCCCCACGATTCCGCCGGTGTCCGCATTGAGCACGAGGCCCGCAGGCAAGGTCCCCGAGGTCACCGCGTAGCGCGTGGTCGCCGGCGTGTTGGTCTTCACGGTCGCCTCGTACAGGGCTCCCTTGGCTGCCGCGGGCAGCGGTCCGGCGTCGAGCTCCGGGGTCGGGGCGACGACGGCCTGGGGGGCGCCGACCGGCTTGCCGTCGGCGTCCAGCTCCTGCAGGGACCAGCGCTTGCCCGGCTCGACCACGCTCAGGTGCCAGTTCGTCCTCAGGTCGCGGAACCGCGCCTGCTGCTCCGCGGTGAACGCGCCCAGGTTGCGTGCCGTCTCCCATTGCTGAATGGCGTCGAGCAGCCGCGTGGTGTTCTCGCCGCCCGATTCGAGGCGGGAGACCGAGCTCTGGAAACCCGTCCCGGCGTTCAGGCCTGCGCCTCGGGCCAGCTTCCACTCCATGGTGAGGAGACTGTCCGAGCCGTTGAGGCTGATCCAGCCGAGCATGCCGGGGAGGTAGTTCGCCTGGAGGTACTTGTTGTTGGCGAACACCTGCTCCATCGAGGTGCTGCCGACCTCACCCCAGCTGGCCCGGGTCAGGGCGTCCCAGGTGTTCGAGGTCATCCGGCTGGTCTCGGAGATGAATCCGTCCTTGGCATCGATGCGCCGGAACGTCTTGTTCACCAGGTGCGCCATGCCGTAGGCGCCCCAGCCGGACTCCGATGCCGACTCCAGGCCGTCCCACGACATACCGGTGATGCCGGTGGTGTTCCAGGCGGTGGTCAGCCGGTCGCTGATCTCGTCGAGGACGGCATGGCCGCCGATCGCGCCGCCGTAGCTGTTGGCCATGACCCGGGCGGTGTGGTCGCCCTCAGGGTGTGCGACCGCGACCGATCCCCATCGCGCGCGCTGCACGCCGGTCAGCTTCCACTCCTTCCCCACCTGCTCGGCCGCTCCGTAGCTGACGAACTCGTCCCCGATGCGCAGGAGGCTGTAGCTGGGTCCCGCGGCGAGCAGCGCGCCGTCGTCCAGGTACACGGTGGTGTCGTCCGCCGTCAGTGGACGGGTGAGCGAGGCAGTGCCTCCCATCGCGAGCCGGTCGTCGGCGGGCGGCTTGAGGTAGGCGTCCCGCGGGAACCAGGCCCAGCTGTAGGGCTCGTCGCCGGTGCTGATGAAGTCCGACAGAGTGTGTACGCCGAGCTGTACACCGTTCGCCCGGGCGCTGTCCACGGCCGCCGCGGCCCCGGCGTCGCTGCCGCCCAGGCTGGAGTCGAACTGGTAGTGGCCGCTGGATTTCCATGGGCCGTAGCTGCTGGTGAGTGAGTAGATGCGGTTCATGCCGGCCGCCTTGGCGAACCGGGCCGCCGCCGGAATGTTGCCGGTCTCCAGGTCGCCGAGCACCAGCCATGACTGGCTGCTCGCCTGGGAGGCCTTCTGCCACTGCCCGTTCAGCTTCGGGTAGGGCAGCTTCTCACCCTTCGCGATGTTGGACAGGATCGTCGGCGTCGCCTCGGGCGAGGCTCCGAAGAGTGCGATCTTGGAACCGGCGATCCTGCCGTCGCGGCCGGGCAGCGGTCCGACCGGGATCGGATAGCCGCGTACATTGCGGTGGCGTTCCTTGGTGTAGTCGAAGGTGAAGGCGCGCAGTACGGAACCCCAGGGGGTCACGCCTGCCGCGCTCCATTCCTCCAGGGAGCCCACGCTCACATGGTCCGGATCGTGGTTGACCTCGCTCTCCCAGCCCATGTCCTGGTCCTCCTGCGGCCAGGCGCCCTCGGTACGGTCGGTCAGCGGTCGGAGCCCGATGGCGAAATCGTCGTCGCGGACCACGCCCACCGATGTACCGACCGTCTGGGAGATCGATGTGGCCAGTGGACCCCAGAGCAGGGTCTGCACATCGACGCCCTTCGGCACGTCGACGGCGACCGCTTCGAACGTGGTGTAGCCGCCGCGACTGCTGACCAGCTTCACCTGGATCTTCCAGTGCGCGGCCTTGTTCCGGAACGTGAGCATCTGGCCACCGGGTCCGGAACGGTCAACCGTGGTCGGCCTCTGCTGCTTGCCGTCGACGACCAGACTGACCAGGGATGCCGCATGACCGGGCGCGAGGTGGTCGACCCCGGTCCTGACGTCCTCCAGACCCACGACCGTCCCTGTCCTGTCGAGCTCCAGCTCCAGATAGCCGGCCTGGATCTCGATCGACGGAGTCGTTCCGCCAGGTCGTGCTTGCGCCGGCTGTGCGCCGACCGCGGGCAGAATGCCGGCGGTCAGCACCGCGAACGCCAGGGCACCGGCCGTCCGCCGACGCTGTTCGGGTCTCCTCCGGGGAGGCTGGGATCCGACTATGAGTTCTGAGAACCGCACGATATTACTCCTGTCACCTCTCGACGAAAACTGCTGCACCGGCCGCTCGTGCCGGTCATCCCTTCGTGGCACCCCCTGTCAGACCACGGACGAACTGCTTCTGGAAGGCGAGATAGAAGGCCAGGACGGGCAGTGTGGCCAACAGCATGAAGGCGAACACCGCCCCGAAGTCCTGCTGGTAGGGGCCGATGGAGCGGAAGATCCCGACCGTCACGGTGTTGCCGGCTCCGGGGCCCAGGACGAGCAGGGGAGTCAGGAAGTCGTTCCAGACCCATACCCCGAGGAAGATCAGCACGCTGGCCGACGCGGGCCGCAGCAGCGGGAAGACGACCTGCCAGAAGATTCGGAAGCGGCCGGCGCCGTCGACCGCCGCGGCCTCTTCGAGTTCGCGCGGGATCGAGCGGATGAAGCCCATGAAGACGAACACGGCGAACGGCAGGTAGTACCCGACGTCGACCAGCACGGCGCCCGGCATCGAGTGCAACAGGCCGATGGCGTCGAGGATCCGCGTGATCGGAAGCATGATCACCGCGGGCGGGATCATCAGGCCGGACAGCATGACGCCGAGGACGGCACGGCTCCACCAGCGGCCCGACCGCACGAGATGGTACGCGGACATCGCGGCCAGCACGGTGGTGATGAGGATCGACGCCGCGGTCAGGGTGACGGAGTTGACGAGGCCGTACCAGAACAGCCCGTCCGGCCGGCTCAGTACGTGTTCGAGGTTGTCGAGGGTCGGCGGAAGCGGGAGCGCCAACGGCGAGGTCACGACCTCGGAGCTGGGCTTGAAGACGTTGACCAGCGCCACGTAGAGCGGCATGCAGAAGACGGCCGCCACGCCGGTGGCCAACAGCGGCCGCATCCACGGCATTCGGGAGTTCACAGATTCACCTCTCGTCGTTGCAGGAGCCTGAGCACGGTCACGCTCGCGACCGAGACGACGACGAGCATGATCCCGGCCATCGCGGACGCCACTCCCGGACGTTGCTCGGAGAAGGCGGTGCGGATCACCGCGAAGGCCACGGTGGCCGTGCCGTCGGTGCCGGGGCCACCGTTGGTGAGCACGGCGATCTGGTCGTAGACCTTGAACGAGCTGATCATCAGCATCACGGTGTTGATCGTCAGCGCGGGCGCGAGCAGCGGCCAGGTGATCGCGCGGAACTGCTGCCAGGGGCCGGCGCCGTCGAGGCTCGCCGCCTCGTCGAGCTCGGCGGGGATCCCCGCGAGCCCAGCGAGGTAGACCACGACGGCGAAGCCGAGCAGCTGCCAGACCATGATCCCGGAGACGGAGTAGATCGCGTACGACGGATCCGTGAGCCAGCCCGGCGGGTGCTCGACCCCCAGCGAGACGAGCGCGCTGTTCAGCAGGCCGTCGTCCGCCAGGATCGAGCGTCCGATCACCGACACCACCACAGCGGAGAGGATCACCGGGGTGAAGTAGACGCTGCGGAGCAGGCTGTAGAGCCGGCCCGGCCGGCGCAGCAGCAGGGCGATCACGAGACCGAGCAGGTTCGTCAGCAGCACCACGATCACCGTGATCACCACGGTGTTCCACAGGGAGTGCCGGAACTCCTCGTTCCCGAGGAGGAATCCGTAGTTGTCCAGGCCTACGAACGAGGTGTCCGGGCGCGTGGCGCGCTCATCGGTCATCCCGGTGTAGAGGGTCCACAGGATGGGCGCCAGGACCATCGCGGTGAAGATCGTGAGGGTCGGCAGGACGAAGACGGCGCCGGTTCCCGCCGACGACCACGTCCAGGTGCGGCGCCGGTGCGGCCCACCCGCGCGCCCGGACGGGGCCGAAGTGGCCGGTGGCCGGTCGGGCCGCGACTTTCCTCCGGCGGCGTCGGTCCTCGTCCGGGCGGGCGAGGGGCGCGTCACTTCGAGAGCTCCTTGAACTTCGTGTTCAGCGTCGCGACGAACTTGTCCACGTCCGCACGGCTGTTGAGGAGATCGTTCAGTGCCGCGTCGACCTTGGGGATGAAGCCCGACGGCAGGGCCGGGACACCGCTCTCGTTTCCGAAGCTCGGCGTCACGGTTCCACCGGCCTGGGCCTTCTCGTAGAGATCGAGGGTGGTGTTGTACAGCGGCGGCAGTCCGGCCGGCGGCTTGTAGCCCTTGAGCGCGACGAACAGGCCGTCGTACCGCGCCCCGCCGTCGGCGTTCAGCTTCGAGAACTCGACGGCCCACTGCTTGGCCTTCGCGACGTCGGGGGACTTGGCGCTCACCGAAAGTCCGCCGCCGGTGTACACGGGCAGGACGAGCGAGCCGTCCTGCGTGGGCATGGGGAAGGCACCGAACTCCCTCTGCTGTGCCTTGTCCGGGGACGCCGGGAACCACGAACCCATCGGGTACATGGCGCCCTTGCCCTTGAGGAAGGCTTCCTGTGCCTGTGCGTAGGTGGCCGACAGGTTGTCGACGTTCTCCTTGCCCGCCAGTGCCTTCATCTTGGTCGCCGCGTTGACGAACAGCGGGTCGCTGAAGTCGGTCTTGCCCGCTGTCAGCTTGTCGAGCCACTTCGGGTCCTTGGCGTAGACCTCGTCGGCCACCAGCTGGGCGAAGGTCCATCGCGGGCCGAGGCCGTCCGGTGCACCGCCGCCGATGACGAACGGCTTGATCCGCGCCGCCTTCAGCTTGTCGACCGCGGCGAGCAGGTCGTCCCACTTCTTCGGAGGGGTGGTGATGCCCGCCTTCTCGAAGTCCGCCTTGCGGTAGTAGATCTGCCAGGTCTGCGAGTTGGTGGGCAGCTGGTAGATCTTGCCGTCGAAGCTGTTCGCGGTCGGGCTGGTCCAGTCGGCCAGCTCGTCCGTGCCGAACTGGGCGAGTTTGCCGCCCTCCGCCAGTCCGGCCGGGTCGATCGCGACCATGATGTCGGGCAGTGCGCCGGTCGAGTCCAGCTGACGCGTGTACTCGTTGCGCTGTTCGGCGCTCGGCGCGACGAGTTTCTTGATCTTCACCCCCGGCACCTTGGCGCTGGTCCGGGCGATGATGTCGTCCCAGTAGGAGGCGGTGAGGTTGGGTGTCTCGAAGGTGAGCAGGCTCAACGTCACGTCATCGCCCGAACCGTCCCCGCCTTCGCTCCCGCCGCCGACAGCGCAGCCGGTCAGCGCGACCAGGCCCAACGACACTGCTACTGCACCCCAGTTGGCCCGCTTGATCATGAGGCCCTCCTTGCTGGTCGAACCCACCGGGGGAGGTCGCTCGGCCAGAATTTAGATAAGTAAGTTTCTTGTCAATATTGCTGTTGCGGCGTCAATTTAGATAGCGTGCCGCCGTGAGTCAAGACATCGGTGCAACCCGGGGCAGCACGGCACCCGCCGGCCGTGCGGGCGATGCCCACCTCCTGCGCAGGCTCAATCTCTCGGCCACGGTGCGGGCCTTCCTCGACACCGCGTCGCTGACGGTCAGCGACGTGCGTGCGATCGTCGGGGTCTCCCGCCCCACCGCCGAGGACCTGGTGGCGACGCTGCTGGACGAGGGCTTCGTCCGTGAGGCGATCGACCGCCCGGACGGCGAGCGGTCGGCGGGACGGCCTGCCCGGCGCTACGAGGTCGTGGCCGAGGACTTCGCTGTCGTCGGAGTCGACATCGGCGCCCACAAGGTGGCCGTGGTCGTCTGCGACCTGCGCGGAGACGTCCTGGCGGTACGCAGACGCAGCGTCGACTCCCGCGTCGGGCCGGCCGGGCGCATCGGGGCGGCGGCGCGGCTGGCCGAGGCGACCCTCCGGCAGACCGGGACGAGCGCGGAACACGTCCGTTCGGTGGCCTGCGGCATCACGGGTGTGGGCGCCAACGGCTCGGAGGTCATGGACATCCGCACCGTGCCCGCGGGCCAGGACCTGGACGTCTACTCACTCCCGGGTTTCGACAGGATCGACGTGGTGTCGGAGGTCTCGGAGCGCTTCGGGCGCGACGTGCTGGTCTCCAACGACATCCACCTCGCTGCGGCGGCCGAGCAGTGGCGGGGCGGCGCCGGGGCACGCGACCTCGTCTACATGCACGCCGGCCGCCGCCTTGGGGCCGCGATCGTCATCAACGGGCAGATCCACAACGGGCGGCACGGCCTGGCGGCGTCCGTCGGGTCCATGAAGATCCTGGGGTGGGCCGAGGCGATGGCGCAGCTCGACCGCGAGAGCCGCAAGCTCGCGGGCTCGGCCGCCGAGGAGTCCACCAGCGGCAACGTCCGGGCGCTCTTCGAAGCGGCCGCGAACGGCGACCGCACCGCGGTGCGCACCGTCGACCGCGTCGCCGAGGCCCTCGCCCTGGGCGCCTCCGTCCTGGTCCACGCCGTCGACCCCGATCTCGTCGTGCTCGGCGGTGGCCTGTCCCGCGCGGGGGACGTGCTCGCCGGCCCCTTCGGGCGGCACTTGGCCGCGACCTCCCTCAACAGCCCGGGGTTCCGCGTGTCCCTGCTCGGCGACGAGTCCGTCGCCCTCGGCGCCGCCCGGCTGGCGCTCGACGACCTCAAGGAACGGCTGCTCGCCGTGCAGGCCTGATCCACCTTCCTCTCACCGCACCAGGAGTCACCGAATGATCGAGCCCGGACGCGTTGCCGTGCCCGCGCCCACCGCCCCCGTGTCCCTCTCCGGACTCGGCGGGACCGAGACCACGACGATGGTCCTGCTGCCGAGGGCGGACGGCCTGCCCGACATCGGATGGGTGGGGTCTTCCCTGGCGGCGGCGGACGTCCGGTCCCTGACGGTCCCGGCCTCGGTCGAGACCACGGCCTGGAACTCCTGGCTGACCGGCTCACCGGTCAGCGTGCTCCCGGAGCACGCGCGCGGCTATCTCGGACGGCCCGCGCTGCTCGGCCACCGGGTCGGCCCCGACGGCCCCGGGAGTGACTGGTCCACCGCGTTCGGCCCCGGCTCGGTGCGGTGTGACGACGGCTCACTCGCGGTCCGGGCCACCGACAGGGCAGCGGAACTCGAACTGTGCTTCGAGGTCGAAGCCGTCCCGGGCGGAGGGCTCCGCCTCCGGCACCTGTTGACCAACGTCGGCGCCGGCCCCTACGTGGTCGACGCGCTCGACGTGGTCGTCCCCGTTCCGACCGGCGCGGGCGAGATCCTCGACTTCACCGGGCGATGGGCCCGCGAGCGGCAACCCCAGCGCCGTGCCCTCGCGGACGGGCAGTGGGTCAGGGAGCACCGCCGCGGCATGCGCGTCCTCGACGGCACCGGCCTGGTCGTGGTCGGTAACCCCGGCTTCGGATACGGCCAGGGTGAGGTGCTCGGTGTCCACCTCGCCTGGAGTGGCAACCACCGGTACGCAGTCGAGCAGCTCAGCTCCGGCACCGCCGTCGTCCGGGCCGGCGAGTTGCTGCACCCGGGCGAGATGGTCCTCGCCGAGGGCGAGACGTACGCGATGCCCTGGGTGCACGTGGCCGCGTCCGCGCGCGGCCTCGACGGACTGGCGGACGCGACCCACCAGTACGTCCGGTCGCTCGCGGCCCATCCGTCCCGGCCCGCACCCGTCATGTTCAACCCGTGGGAGGCGGTCTACCTCGACCACGACCTCGAGACGCTGACCGCGCTGGTCGACATCTCGGCCGAGCTGGGTGCCGAGCGCTTCGTGCTCGACGACGGGTGGTTCGCAGGCCGCACCTCCCTTGACGACGGCCTGGGCGACTGGACCCCGGACCCGGCGGTGTGGCCGCACGGGCTGGCACCGCTGGTGGACCGGGTGCACGAGAAGGGGATGGAGTTCGGGCTCTGGTGGGAGCCGGAGGCCGTCAACCCGAACTCCGCGGTCCACCGCGATCATCCCGATTGGATTCTGCGCACGGGCGACCGGTCGCCCGTGCTGGAACGCAACTGCTACCTGCTCGATCTCGGCCGGGAGGACGTGCGGACCCACCTGCTCGACGCCTTCGGCCGTCTGGTGGCGGCGCACCGGATCGACTTCGTCAAGTGGGACCACAACCGCGACCAGGTCGACGGCGGTGACTCGCGCGGCACCGGCCGGCCCGCTTCACGGCGGCAGACCCTCGCCTTCCGCGAGCTCCTCGATGAGCTGGCCCGCCGCCATCCCGGCATCTCGTGGGAGAGCTGCGCCTCGGGAGGCGGCAGGATCGACCTGGACGTGCTCGAGCGGGTCCAGAGCACCTGGGCCTCCGACGTCACCGATCCGCTGTCCCGCCAGCCGATCCAGCACTGGAGCGCCCAGCTCGCCCCGCTGGAGTACCTCGGCGCTCACGTCACCGCACCGGTCTCCCACCAGACCGGCCGGACCAGCGTCCTGGACCTCCGCGCGGCCACGGCCTTCTTCGGCCAGTTCGGCATCCAGTGGGACCTCACGAAGGTGCCGGCCCACGAGCTGGACCGTCTCGCGTCCTGGATCGGCCTTTACAAGCGGCACCGCGCGCTCCTGCACACGGGGCGGCTGACGCGTGTCGCACTGCCCGACGGTCTGCTCGCGCATGGAGTGGTCGCCCGGGACCGGTCGGAGGCGCTCTTCTCCTATGCCCAGCTCGATGAGATCGTGCCCGTGCCGCCTCGGCTCCGCATCCCTGGACTCGACCCGGACCGGACCTACCGCGCCTCGCTCATCACGCCGGCCGACCCGTCGGTCAGCTGGGAGGTCACGGGTGTCCAGGCCTCCGGTGCGGCGCTGGGAGCACTGGGGCTGCCAGGTCCTGCCCGGGCACCTCAGAGCGCGGTGCTGGTCCACCTGCGCGCCGTCTGATCCGGCGGATGGCCTCGTCACGCAGCTTGAGCGCGAGTTCGTCGAAGTCGGACTCGAAGGTGAGGCGCTTGATGTCGCCGATGGGCGCTGTCAAGTTGTTGAGTATGTCGGTGCCTGACGGCGCGTTGGGGCATGGTGGGCTTGCGGTCCGGGCCTGTGGTCAGGCCGTGGTGGGCCGGCTGGCAGCTTGGGTGATCTGGTCCCAGATCGCGAAGCGGACGGTCATCTCGGCTCGGCGGTCGGAGGCTGTCATCAGGTGGCGGTGAGGGCGGAAGTGGGGCGAGATGCCGCTGAACGCGGACAGGAACCGCTGGGCCCCGCCCACGGAACGGGATCCCTTCATCGCGCGTTCACGCTGCCGCGTGGGCTGGTGGGCGCAAACGCGAACAGTGGCGGCTGCTGGCCGAGGGCGCCCCGGACGATGCGACCGCCGACTACCTCCACCAGCACTTCGAGCCCACCGCCCGCGCGATCGACGGCCTGGAGAAGGCACTGGCCGGCCTCGGCTTGCTCAATGACGCCCTCGCCCTAGATGTACGCTCAAGGCCACCCACGCCGAGATCCTCGCCCAGCGCGTCCGTCTCGGCGAACTCCTCGGCCAGCTCCGCGACTTGCAGGCCGAATGGACCGAGGAGACCCTCCAGCGGATCACCACCGAGAACGCCACCCTCAAACAGCGGGTCCGCCAGCTGACGGCCGACAACCGCACCCTCGACGAACGGCTCAAGGCCGCGCGCTCCAACCTCCGCTTCCAGGACCGTCGCGTCGCCGATCTCGAAGCCCAGATTGCCGATCCCCACGGCCCAACCTGACCAGTTTTCCGGAAATCCGTGGCCCCTGGCGGGCCCCGGTGGTGAGAGGCGGCTCGCGGCGGAGTCATGTGCATGGTGGGTTGTAGCGGGGGATGCTGCCGACGTCACGGCGCCACGCCTCGGGCGTGAGCGTCTTGCGGGTGACGGCGCAGATTCGGTCGATGGCATGGTCGACGTTCATGTCCCACTGTCGTGTCACCCAGTCCTCGCCTCGTGTGGCCAGGATCTGTCCGTCGGGCTGAACGCTACCTGCTCAACGCCACCGGCGTGTCCGGTCAACGACTGCGCCGGTGGAGCCGGCTTGGTCGGGTCCGAGAGGTTCCACAATCGCACCGAGCTGTCGTAACTACCGGTGGCGAGCATCCGTCCGTCCTGAACGCCATAGCGGCGATTCCGCTTGGGGTGTGGCTCTTCTTCAGGGAGTTGTTCAGGCCTGCGTGGTTGCTGACCGGGGTGCAATTGCTCAATCGTCGTGGTGTCGGGACTTCGGATTCCGGGGGTGGGGCGATGGCGTCGCGGCTTTGTAGCCGGGATTGTGGTTGCGGGCTGAACCCACAGAGGTGCTCGGGGCAGCGACTCGCACCGGCCGCCCGCCCATTGAGACCGCCAACTGCTTTGACATCGAGGCAAAATGGGCCCTCCCAATCGAGGAACATCGCGATACTGTGAGACTCGCAAAGGATCTCTATGGAAGGGCAGCGTGATGGAGTTGTTCAGCTGTACGGCCACCGCAAGCTGTACGTGATGAAGGCGTACAGGATCATAGTGATCCATAACGGGGAGGCGCCCAGGCCTGATGAGGTTCAGGCGCTCGTCAACTACGTACAGACCAACTTGAGGTACGAAACCGCAGGTGCTGTGCTCACCGTGTCCAAGTCTCTTGCCTCGGATCCGGACAACGACCTGATGATGGCGATCCTGGTCAAGATGGACAAGGAGGGAGAGTTCCCCGCCGGGGACATCTCCAAGGCGTATCTGCAGGAGCTGAACACCAGGAAGGGGAAGGTTGTCCTGGGGATCGTGCCTCCGGCATAGGTCCCGCCGCTCCGCTGGTAGCCCGGCCCGCGGTGTCCCGACGCAGAGCACCACGGCGCAGCAGCAACCAGGTCTCAAGTCGAACGGGTGCAGCTCTCCTGCAGGGACCTCTCCCTGGTAGTTCAGCCGCTCGGAAGCGACCTAATACCCCCACGCAGAGCAGTCAGTCATGGGCGTAGGCAGGTTCGCGGGACGGCCACCGCTGCGGTGTCCGCAACCAGTTGACTGAATATCAATTACGTTGAATTATGAGGTGTTGGTTCTGCATCTACATCGGAGGGCCGCATGTCGTTCCTGGGGCACAAAAAGAACGACGGTCTTTCGGCCGGCGTTCACTTCAAGCACACCGAGAAGAACGACAGGGCCACCTACCACGTCCACAGCGGGCCCAACCAGCAGGCCGCACTGGCCTTTCTCCGCAGCACGCCCATCCGGGACGAGTTCGTCTACAACATCGTAGAGACTCCGGAGGGCAACTTCGGCCGGGACCTCATCTACCTGTTCCGTGAGGCCGACGGCACGCCGATCGAATTCGCGGAGCGCCCTCAGAACCAGAGTCCGACATCGTCGAGCACACGGTGCGCCTGGTGCGGTTTCGTCGTCGTGCCCTGCAGGATCCCGCTGAATGACGAGATGGACGGCACGGTGCAGGTGTACCGGACCTACGACGAGCTCATGGGGCTGTTGAAGACCGGGGGCGGATTCTGCTGCCGCTCCTGTTCGCTGCTTCAGTGCGCCGTGTGCAGCGGGCTGGCGCGAGCCGAGGGGAAAGCGCGCGAGCCGGTGTGCCTGGCCTGCGGCGGAAAAGTGTCGGTCCAGGAAGAGGTGGGCCCCGTTGGGCGATCGAATCTGGGGAAGCTGGCCAAGCCCGACGACAAGAACATGCTCACACTGCCGTCCGATCCCCTGGGAGACGAGCTCTGGGGTATGGCGCCGCTGCGCGTCCCATGGAGCATCGACGTCCCGAGCTTCCTGAGCCGGGGGAATCTGCCGTATTTATGGCCTGACGACAACGAGTACATGGGTTACATCGGCAGCGGGGAGCGGGCCCAGGGTCTCCTGCGCCCCAGCTGGATTAACGTCTTCCTCCATCACCCCAACCCCGACGTGGTCCTCCAGTGCCTCCGCAGCGCTCCGCCGGACAGCATGCTGACCCTGAATGCGCTCGCCGACCTGCTGGCCTCGCCCATAGCCGAATCTCACGTCAAGGAGGAAGCTGCGCGGGCCTTCTGGCGGCTGGGGGACGGCATGGCCGCCCACACGCTCAACGTCCTGCTGTCGCGGGGGATGGTCCCCTCCGGTTACGACACCAACTCTGTGCACCAGGCGCTGGGACATCTGCGAACGGCCTGCCCCCCGGAGCGCGCCGGCTGGTTCGAAATTCAGCTGGCAGGGCCCGACGACGACTGACAGGGGGAGCGTCAGACTCCGATGTGGACGTAAGAAGCCCAGAAGAATGGGCCCCGGGTCATGTCGGCGGGACCCATATCGCCGCTTCCGTTGCGGGCACGACGTACAGCCTGATGAAGGGCGTGCGCGGCACAGCTGATGTCGAAGTCGCCTCCCACGGTGCAGAGGTTGGCGTAGAAGTCGTCGGCGACACTCACGGAGAGCTGGTCGTCGATCTCCCAGAGGGTGCTGATGACATGCGGGAAGCCGGCGACCTGAAACGCCGAGGCGAGATGGATCGACTCGTCGAGCAGCCGCACCGGCCAGGTCGCCGCAGTGCTGCATGCCGACAGGTAGGCGAGCTGCGCCCGGTCGAGTGCCACCGGAGTCAGGCTCGCGGCGGTCAAGGGGGCACTCTCATGGTCCTGGAGCAGCAGTCGGCTGTGCGAGGGCTGCTCCGAGTCGCTTGCGCCGTGACAGGAGAAGTGCGCGATCGGATGGTCGGCCAGCCGCGCCAGTACGGAGTTCTTGGTCGGCTCCTCGATTCCGCCCAGAGCGGCCTCTTCTCCGGCGAGGAGCGTGAGTTGGGGAAAGTGTCTGCGCAGCACCCTGACCTCGTCCGCCACGAACGGCAGGCGGCCCATACCGGGAAGTCCCGGCGTGGTCGGCATTGCCACCACCAGGGCGCGAGGCACCGGCCCGGTCGGCGCGGTGGATACGGCAGTTGAGGCAGACGAGGCAGATCCGGCGGAAGTTGCCAATCGTCGGGTGTGGATGAGCGTTCGCAGGGACGGGGTGTAGGAGGAGACCACACGGTCGATGACCGTCCGCGGACACCGCTCCTCGCCCGCCATGAGGTGATGGCCCGCAGCGTGGACCGGCAGCAGGCTCAGCAGGCCGCAGGGGACCCACCAGACCCGGCTCCACGCTCCCAACTCTTCCTTTGTGGACTGTTCGGAGGGGCGGCTCCGGCAGCCGAGAGCATCCAGTACGGGCCCTGCCACAGCGTCCCACAGCCATTCCAGTACGGAGAGCATCCGTGCCTCGCCCTGCCCCTCTTCGGCAAGGTCCCCCACCAGGACCGATTGCCGGGCCGAGAGGAAGGCGTCCACGCGGTCTGCCAGCCTCTGCTCGCCGAGATCCGGCAGCGGCAGTGCGGTGACTCCGGCCTGCGTGACCAGGAGGGCATGGCTGCCATAGGCGCTGACGTTGAGGACCACCACCGGCCCGGCCTCCGCAGCGCCTAGAAGCTCGTCGGGGCGCGGCGGCAGACCGAACGAGCCGAAACCGTCCAGCGCCCTGATACGCGCCAGCGTGGCGGCGAACTCGGCAGCAAGTTCAGGCCTCTGGCGGCGACCGCCGACGACCGGCGCAGCCGACTCCGCACCGGACTCCACCGCCCCTGAGGGAAAGCCGGGTTCCCCCAACTGGTCCAGTCGTTCACGGAGTTCGGCAAAGTGCGAGGCCAGATCCGGCTGTCTGCGACGGAGTTCGGACAGATCGTCGCGGCCGTCGAGTGCCTGACTGATGAGCACCCCGCGTCCGGCCTCCAGCAGACTGAGGGCCCGGCCCGGCCGATCGGCCTCAGGGAGCCGCGGATCGGCCAGAACAAGCGACGCCGCCTCACGAGCCAGCCCCGCCAGACCGCCCAGTGCATGCTCCTGGTCGCTGCGGGCCAGCCGGCGGGGACTCACTTCCGGCAGCAGCCGCACCGCCTCCACGAGCAGGTCTGTCGCGTCGAGCACGTCAGCAGATGCAACCAGGTCGGCGGCGGCCAACCTGGCCGCGCCCAGGCGTTGCCGGACCGGTGCCGCGTCCACGGCCGACGCCTCGATGCGCGCAGCCGTGGCAGCACTCCGGTCGTCCGCGACGCCGGCGTACTCGTAGCGGGCCTGCAGCACGCTGCCAAGATTGGCGAGAAACCGGGCCCGTTCGGGGTGATTGCCAGAGATCAGCGAGACGCTCCTGCGTCCTGCGGCGACGGCTTCGTCCAGGTCCTCCTGGCAGCCCGTCCGTTCGAACCGCAGCCCCAGGGCGTACGCCAAGTTCGAGTTGTACCGGGCCAGATCTTCATTCTGGTAATGGGCCGCAGCCACAGCTCCGCGGGTCACCTCGATCCCCTCGTCCAGATCCGCGAGCCGGCCGCTGCGCTCGAACCTCGCCATCAGGGCGTTCCCGAGGTTGGACAAGCACATCGCCCGGTCGGACCGGTGGACTCCGGTCGCCACGGCCTCACGGCCACATGCGACCGACTCCTCGATGTCGTTCGGATCCCCAATCCGTCGGGACCGGTCCCAGAGCAGCATTCCCAGCGCATTCAGTGCTGAGGCACGTCGTCTGCGGTCAATGGACGGAATCTTCAGCACCTCGCGCTGGAGGAGGACCGCCTCATCCAGGTCCTCGAGTGACCCCGTCTGGCGGTGGCGCTGGAACAGCAGGGTGGACAGCACACCGGAATAGGTCTCCTGCTTCCGCCAGCTGTCGTTCTCGCGCACCAGGGCCGCACGGCAGAGCGCTACGGCTTCGTCGAGATCGGCGACCGTGCCGGTCCACCGGTATCTGCGCTCGAGGGCCGGGACGAGTATCCAGTCGTAGTCGGCCCCCGCGCCCGGCCCGGAGATGTCACCAGCACGTTCCTTGGATGCGCGCGCAAGCCGCACGGCTTCGTCCAGGTGCGCGGTGCTCCCCGAGATCTGGCCGTAGAGCGCCAACTCGTTGACGAGTTCACTGAGATAGGTTCCCCGGACCGGATGGCCCACGGGCGTCATGTCGAGTGCCTCGCGGCTGCTCGATATGGCCTCATCCATTCCCTCCGTCGTTCTGGCAAGCTCGCAACGGTCCGCCAGAGCGCGGCCGAGACCGCTCAGGCACTGGGCCTGGTCGCTCCCCTCACGCGGGCGGGCGTTGACAGCTCGCCGAGCGAGAGCGACGGCCTCTTCCAGGGCCTCAGGGCGTCCGGTTACCCCGACCAGTCGGCTCAGGCTCTGCGACAGGCGGTGGAGCGCGGTCTTGCGCGAGACGCCCGGCCGACTCAGCGCCACCGCCGACCGTTCCAGCGCGATCGACTCCTCCAGATCCTCGACCGATCCGAGGAATCTGAACCGCGCGCCGAGCGCGGCGCCGAGATTCTCCAGCGCCTTGTGACCGTCCGAGGATCGCGAGGGCGGCAGGGACACCGCGATACGAGCGAGATGAACGGCTTCGTCCAGGTCGTCCTTCTGCTCGGACACCTTGAACCGCTCCAACAGCACGGTCCCGAGCGCCAACAGACAGCGGCTGTCCGTCCGGGCGAGCGATACGGCCTCGCGCCCGGCGGTGATCGCGCTGTCCAGGTCTGCCGGTTCCCGGGTCTCGTTGAACCGCAGAAGAGTCACGGCGAGGAGGTCGTACAGATACGGCACACGACCGGCATCGTCCGAGGGCACCGCCGCGACGGCGGCGCGGAAGGAGGAGATCGCATCGTTCAGTTCCGCCAGGGACCGGGTGCGCTTGAATCTGTCCCAGGCAGAACTGCCCGCCTGCCCGTACGAGTTCCCTGCACCGGGGGGATACACCCAACGCCGCCCTTCACTTCACGGTAGAACGATCCGCCGGGGATCCGCACTGATCAGGCCGAGCATCCGATCCAGTTCAGCCGGTTCGATACCGGCCGGGACTTCGAGCCTCGCCCCGGAAGCGAGCTCGATCACGATGCGCTGCCCCGCCTTGGCCGCGCCGCGACCCAGAATCCCGGTCACCAGCGCGGTCAAGGCGGAACTCGCGGCGGCGATGGTCGCCACCAGAACCGCGGGATCAGTCGTACGGAACCTCGCCCGGGGCTGCTCCAACGCCACCGAGACCCCGCCGCCCCAGGAGCCACCACGGCTCAGCTCTCCGTGAACATCCTCCGACGGCCGCGAGTCCGACGCGATGACCACGCGCCACTCCGACGACTCCAGTACCATCCCACACCCCTCCCTCGAAACGCGCTCAACACAGGCCATACAGTGGCGAGTTGATGAACAAGTATGACACGCAGACGGCATTCCATGGTCACCGATCACGCCTCACGCCCGAGTCGGCCCCCTCGCAACTACCGGGGCAGGAATGGACTCCGGGGCCCCTGAAATGCTCGCCCCACGCGGGCCCGCGCCCTGCCCACTTATCCGATCGGTGGGGCCCGCCAACGACCCGGCCGTTGCATACCCATTGCACAGCCGCGCGGGAACTCCCGGGAAAACACAGGTCAGCGCGGGCAGAGCCGCCGATGCGAAAACGGCCCTGCCCCGGGGAAACCTCCTGGCCAGGGCCGCAATGGCGGACGAGTCGGTCTGAACGCCGGGAATTGTCTGAACCTCGCCGGGAACCCCTGTGACCTGCATGTGCACTGCGCTGGAACGATCGCAGTGCACATCCCATGCACAATCTCACACGCCTTCCAAAGCCGGCAGCGAGTGCGCTCCGAGGGTGCGTGCGCTGCCGTGGAGCGATCTCCCAAGGCAGCGTCCCGGACGCCTCAGTGCGCGCGTCCCGCCCGCGTCGTTCATCCCTAGCCTCGCCGTTTCAGTTGGGGCGATGAGGCGTCGTTGAGGGGTAACTGTCGGGTGGCCGAAGCGATTTCGGTGTTCGGACATGGTGGAGAACCGGCGCGGTGGTCGGGTTCTCCAGGGTCCTTCGGGTCGTGGGCGGTCAGGGCCTTGCCGGTCAGCCGGCGGGACGGGGCAGTGCGGCGAGGCGATAGAAGGCCGTGGCCAGTTCGTTTCTCCAGGGCCAGGTCCCCGATATCCGCAAGCGCAGGCGTCGGCCGCCGCGGGTGAGGCGGGCGGCGACGTGCAGCAGCCGGTAGCGGAGCTTCTTCGGCTCGGCAGTGGCCAGTTCCCCGTCCAGCAGCAGGACGCGCGTCCAGGCCAGCAGATCGATTGCCGCGAGGCTGAGTTCGAGCCAGACGGCGTTGACGGCGAAGTCGCGGGAGGGGAAGCGGCCGAAGCCGGTGGTCTTGCCGCACCGGATGTGGTCCTCAACAGTGGCATGCCCGCGGTGACGGACCTCCAGGAACTGGGCGGATCCGCCCCCGGAGTACGGGGTGTCGGTGAGGAACACCTGATGCCGCAGGCCCTCGTCCTGATCGAACAGGGACAGCTGGGCTCCGGGGTGCGGCCGCTCCCGGCGCACGATGATGCGGGTGCCGGTCGGATAGCCGTCCAGATCGACCATGCCAGTCAGCTCGGCGACCTCAGCACCGTCACGCAGCGTCCCGTCCTGGTCCAGGGCGGGATGCCAGAGGCGGTCGGGCATGGCCCGGACAGCTCGGCGGACCGGCTCGGTGATTGCGTATCCGACCGAGAAGAAGGTACGAATTCCTCGTTTCCGCAAGTCGCGGACGTGGGCGAGGAAGGCTTTCGCGGATCCGGCACTGTCGGCGCGGACCAGGATGTCGGTGCCGTGCCGGTGAGCGTCGGGGATCTGCGCGAGCGCCTGGTCGAGCACCGTGATGTGATCGGCGGCAGTGTTGGCTCCGGAGTTCCCGGGCCGCAGCCGCCCTGACACGGCCTCGCCGGTGTTCGCGAGGAAACACAGCAGCGGGTGGAAGCCGAAGCCGCCCTTATAGGTGGGTGCGGCCTGCTCTTTCTCGGAGTGGCAGGTCACCAGCGTGGCGTCGAGGTCCAGAACCAGGCCGGGAAGTTCTCGTCCGCCGGCCCGAGCAGCAGGTATGCCCTCACCGGTCTCGGCGGCCTGCATCCAGGCGACTTCCCGGGCTGAACTGCGGGCCGCTCGCAGCGAAGCGAGTGCAGCCTCGTCGGTGTCGGCGAGCAACCGCCAAGCGGTGGGCGTGGAGGCGACCGGGCCGAACACCCCTGCCTGGTCCCGCAGCACGGCCAGATCCGCGATCGCCTCGCCACCGTCGGCGAGCATTACCGCCAGGTCGGTGGCGACCCGGCCCGGATCATGCCCGGTCCCGCGCGGCCGAAGCGACCTGAGAGCGGCGGAGTACGCGGCGGTCAGCCCGGTGGCATCAGCGAGATCCGCCAGCAACCGTGCCCCGGCATGCCCGACCACCCCCGAACCATCGGCACTGACATGGACCTTGGGACGCAACCCGATAGCCTGCACGTAGAAAGTGCCCTCCGCCTGGACCGACAGAACCCCTCAGCAAGGTTCATCGTCCCAGGTCAGGAAGGCACTTTCGCGTTTCCGCCCCAAAGTCAGCCGTACCCAAGTGAAACGGCGAGGCTAGCGGGAGTAACAGCAGCCTGCCCCTCCCGCTCGGCACGGGGCACCAGGGCTGCCTCCGGGCAGGCCGGGAGGGGCAGGGATGCCGTACAGCTCCTCGAAGGAAGCGGGGGCGTTCTCCCAGTCCACTTCCCAGACCAGGTAGCCGTAGGTGTCCAGGGTCTCGGAGATGCGGGCGTGCCACATTCGAGCTTGTACCTTGCGGGGCTCCAGTCCCGAGGCCACCAAGACGGCGTCGGCGAAGTGCCGCAGGTCGCGGAAGGTCGGCTCTCCGGCGTCCAGGGCTCCGGAGCGAGACCACCCGGACAATCTACGGTAACGGCCCCAACCCGCCGTCCCGGACATGTAGCCTATGAATCGTCGCAGTTCAGAGCCTAATCACGAGCTCCTGCGGTCGGTAATGTCGATTACAAGCGGGGCGTTGATGCCGGCGTCTTCTCTGAACTACGAGTTGCGAGAGTTGGGGCCGACGCCAGACCGACATGTCCGGTCACACTCCGATGAAGCTGACTGTTTCTGTCATGTCTGCCCGCCCGGTACGCAGCCGTGGCACGCCCTCCTTCTCGAATCCCACCGTGACACCGCAGAACAGCACGAGCCCGTCATCGGCTCCGACGATCTGGCTGACAGTCTTGCGATACATCGTCCACATCACCTGAGGGCAGCTGTGCAGCCCTTCCGCCCTCAGCAACAGCATGACCGTCTGCAAGTGCATCCCCGCGTCCCCCCACTGCCCTGGCCCCATCGTCCGGTCGAGGTAGCAGAACAGCACTACCGGTGCCCCGAACGCCTCCAAGTTCAAGGCGGCGATCTTCATGGGCCTGTCGGGGTCGTCGCGCTCGATCCCCAGCGCTTTATACCGCTGGGCAGCCGCGGCGGAAAAACGGTCCACATACGGCGAGGTCAGTTCGGCCGGGTACATCGGATACTCCCGCTCATCCCCCGGGTCTCCGGCCAGCGCCCTGGCCGTTGCGCGCCTCTTCAGCTCGGCCAAGGGCTCGCCGGCCACGACATACACATGCCACGGCTGGAGGTTCCCACTCGACGGAGCCCGCGTCGCTGCGGTCAGCACACGTTCGAGTATCTCTTTGGATACCGGCTCATCGCTGAACGCCCGCACAGCCCGGCGACTGTCCACAGCTTCATACACATCCACGTCTGCTCTTCCTCTCACTCAACGACAACCCCCTCTTTACCGTCTTCAGACACACAACAGGCAATAGGTGATCCGGATCGCACTTCGATCTGCGGCAGGCGGCAGCGCTGTTTCTCGGCCTGTCGATGCGATCGGCCTCCTCCTGCTGCACGAGGTGGTGGACCGGTTCGTCGGTGATCGGACGAATCATGGAGCGGGCTCCTCAACGTCACTGGTGCGGATTGCGATCTGGGTGAAGGTGGGCATCCCGAGGTCGATGGCAGTGCCGCGCCGAGTCTGCTCGGCATCAAGCTGGGCGAGTTTGTCCTCCGCCCCGGCAAGGCTCTCCCGTCCGGTCCGCACACCCGCGCAGCAGCACCGCCCCGGCATGCCCGATCAGCCTCTTTCCGCCAGCCACCACCGACAGCCGACGGTCCCACCCTGTACGCTCAACCACCAGAAAGGTGCCTTGCTCCCGCAGCGGATACGACCTAGACACTCGCATCCTCGCAGGTCAACGGCACCTTTCTGCTATCGGGGCGTCAGATCACCCAATTCCACTGAATACCCAGGGTTTAACGACGTGCAGGCACCCAGTACAGCCCTTCGCGCATCCGCGCCACCTGGGGCGGAACAGGCAGCGTGGAGGACACTTCCAGGGCGTTGGGGTTCTCGCGGGCGAAGGGCTACGACCTGGCTCGGCGCGGAGAGTTCCCGTGCCGCATGCTGCGCATCGGCCGCACAACACGTGTCGTCACCGAATCGTTGCTCCTCGTGCTCGAAAGCGGAGGGCCGGGGTACATCGGTGTCCGCGCCGGACGCTGCGCGCCGTCGTAGCCCCGCCGCGCCACGAAGCCCCGCCGGATATCCGTCAGGGCTTCGTCATCGCACGCACTCTGCCAGAAACCGGCACCATGAGGACGACGCTCGGTGTCCAGGATCTCGATGAGCTCCGGCACGTCACGCCAGTGCCTCGAAACCCTTCGAGTGTGTGTGCCCCTCGGTCCGCCGGGTGGCGGGTGCAGGTCTCACACGGTTGCGATGCCCGGGTCACTCACGCCGGCCTGACCGTTGTCGACGTGCCCGGCCAGGCGCCGCAGGTATCCGGCGTTGCCCTCGACCACGACCGTCAGGTCGTACCAGCGTTTGGTGGCGCGCAGGTCGATGCTCTGCACGACGGTGGCGCCGGCGCGGACCGTGTAGGTTTGGCGCCCGCCGCCGTACGCGTTGGTCACGGTGAGGTGCGCGTCGGCGGTCGACGGGTTGGTCAGGGTGAGCTTCAGGTTGCTGGCGTCGTGGCGTGCCGTCACCTCCGGCTCGGCGGTTTTGTTGTTGCCCTTGAAGGTGCGCAGGAAGCCGTTCGGGCCGTGGGCCGTGAGGTCGTAGCTACCGCCGGAGTACGCCGAGTTCCAGCTGTCGGAAACGGGTTTCCCGGCTGCCGCCGTGTACGTCCACGGGCCGTCGGTGCGCTTCTGCGAGCGCACCTGGAAGGCGGCGCCCGCCCGGTGCCCTGCGCTGAACGTCAGCTTGTACTTGCCGGTGGTGAGGTCTGCGGCCCCGTCGACGTAGGGAGCGTAGGAGAGCGGGCGGCTCGGCCGCGCCCCGGCCTCTTGCCGGGGCAGGGTGCCCTGGGCGGGTGGCTTCGGTACGTAGCTGTTGTGGCGGTCGCGGTCAGGCGGGGTGTAGCCCGCGGTGTCCGGCAGGTCAGCCGGGTCCGTGATCTTGAGGGAGAAGTCGAAGGCGGATGTGAGGTCACCGCAGATGGCGCGGCGCCATGGTGAGATGTTGGTTTCCTTCACTCCGAACCGGTTCTCCATGAAGCGCAGGATCGAGGTGTGGTCGAAGGTCTCGGAGCAGACGTATCCGCCGGTGGACCATGGCGAGACGACGATCATGGGGACGCGTTGTCCGAGGCCGTAGGGGCCTGCGGCGTATCCGATGCTGCCCTTGTAGTGGTCGAGTGTGGTGTCGACGGTGGACAGGCCCTGGGCTGCGGAGGCCGGCGGGTAGGGCGGCACGACGTGGTCGAAGTAGCCGTCGTTCTCGTCGTATGTGATGAAAAGGGCGGTCTTGCTCCATACGTCGGGGTTCGAGGTGAGCGCGTCGAGTACGTGCGAGATGTACCAAGCACCGTAGTTTGCTGGCCAGTTGGGGTGTTCGGAGAACGCTTCGGGTGCGGCGATCCAGGAGATCTGCGGGAGCCTGGCGGCCTTGACGTCGGCTTTGAGGATGTCGAAGTATCCGTCTCCTGCCTTGGCGTTCGTGCCGGTGCGGGCTTTTTCGTACAGGGGGTCGCCGGGCTTGGCGTTGCGGTAGTTGTTGAAGTACAGCAGGGAGTTGTCGCCGTAGTTGCCGCGGTACGCGTCGTTGATCCAGCCCCAGCCGCCGGCCGCGTCGAGGCCGTCGCCGATGTCCTGGTACACCTTCCAGGAGATGCCTGCCTTCTCGAGGCGTTCGGCGTATGTCGTCCAGCCGTAGCCTGCTTCCTGGTTGCCGAGGACCGGGCCGCCGCCGGTGCCGTCGTTGCCGACGTGGCCGGAGAGCATGTAGTAGCGGTTCGGGTCGGTCGCACCCATGAACGAGCAGTGGTAGTCGTCGCAGATGGTGAATTTGTCGGCGAGGGCATAGTGGAACGGGATGTCGTCCCGTGTCAGGTACGCCATGGTGCCGGCGCCTTTGGCGAGTATCCACTTGTCGTACTTGCCGTTGTTGAACGCGGTGTGGCCGCCGGCCCAGTCGTGATCGAGGCCCGCGATGAACTGCATGCCCAGGTCGTCGGCGTCCGGGTGGTACGGCAGGGTTTCTATGCCGACGATTGCCTGGTTCCATACCGGTTTGCCGCTGGGCAGTGTCACCGGGCGGGGGTCTCCGAAGCCCCGGACGCCCTTCATCGACCCGAAGTAATGGTCGAAGGAACGGTTCTCCTGCATGAGGACGACGATGTGTTCGATGTCCTGGACGGTTCCGCTGCGGCGCGCCGCGGGGATGGCGGCTGCGCGGTCGATGGAGCCGGACAGGGCGGCGAACCCCGTGGTGGCTCCGGCGATTTGAAGGAAGCGACGCCGATTGATTTCGGTCATGGCTGTGGGGGTCCTCCTGTTGTGTCGGTGATGTCCGTCCTTGAAGAGGGGCAGACGGAGTATTCAAGAGGACCCGGGCTTGAGGAAAGGGGGCCGAGGTGACGGTCGAGCAAAATGTGGGGGCTGGTGTGCGGGCCGTCAGTGCGTCGTGGGGGGAGGGATTCCGGAGCCGTTCGGCCGCCGGGGCCAAGGCGCTGATCAAATGTTCGGGACCGTTCATGGGCTGGATGCTGCTCGTCGCTCCGGCGGTCGGCGCTTTGAAGATCGTGCCGCAGCCATGGAACGTGGAGGCCGTCCCGTTCACGTTCGGAGCGCGGGAGGCAGCACGATGTCACCCCCATCGACATCGGCCGGCACCCGCTTGCGCGAGGTGCCATCGCGCCGTCCCGAGAGGGCTTTCTTCAGCCAGCCGAGGTGACGGGGTATCAAATAGGTCATCTGTCCGGGACTCTTGACTCGTTGTCGGGTCCGCGCCATCCTCGACGGGACCTACGCGCGAGTAAGTTGGCGCGCGCCCATCCCGGACAGCGAAGGTAGCCCGGATGACCCTCCTCCGCAGACGTGGACTGTTTGCCGTTGTCGTCACCCTCCTGCTGGCTCTCGGTGTGGGCTCCCCGCCCGCCGTCGGAGCCGACACCCCTTGGTGGGAGCCCGCGGCGCGGCCGACCGCCGATTCACAGATCAACGTCACCGGCGAACCCTTCCGCGGCACGGACAGTCAGGGCCGGGTTCGTGGCTTCGTCGACGCGCACAATCACGTGATGTCCAACGAGGGCTTCGGCGGCCGCATCATCTGCGGCAAGCCGTTCTCCGAAGCGGGCATCGCCGACGCCCTCGCGGACTGCCCCGAGCACTATCCCGACGGCTCGCTCGCCCTCTTCGAGAACGTCACCGGTGGTTCGGACGGCCACCACGACCCGGTGGGCTGGCCGACGTTCAATTCCTGGCCCGCCCACAACTCCCTGAGTCATCAGCAGAATTACTACGCTTGGCTGGAGCGCACATGGCGCGGCGGCCAGCGGATCCTGGTCAACGACCTGGTCACCAACGGCCTGTTGTGCTCGATCTACGTCAGGGACCGCGGCTGCAACGAAATGGACGCCATCCGTCTCGAAGCCCGCAAGACCTACGAGATGCAGGACTACATCGACAAGATCTACGGCGGAACGGGTAAGGGCTTCTTCCGTATCGTCACCGACTCCACCCAGGCCCGCCAGGTCGTCGCGGAGGGCAAGCTCGCCGTGGTGCTCGGCGTCGAGACCTCGGAGCCCTTCGGCTGCAAGCAGATCCTCGACGTCCCCCAGTGCAGCCAGGCCGACATCGACAGCGGTCTGGACGAGCTGTACAAGCTCGGTGTGCGCAGCATGTTCCTGTGCCACAAGTTCGACAACGCCTTGTGCGGGGTGCGGATGGACTCCGGCACCATCGGAACGGCCGTGAATATCGGCCAGTTCCTCTCCACTGGCACCTTCTGGAGTACGGAGAAGTGCAGCGGTCCGCAGCACGACAACCCCGCCGGTAACGTGGCCGCCCCGGCCGAGGTGACCAAGCTGCTGCCCGCCGGCACCAAGGTGCCCGCATACGACAGCAGCGCGCAGTGCAACACCCGTGGGCTGACCCGCCTCGGCGAGTACGCCGTCAAGGGGCTGATGAAGCGCAACATGATGTTCGAGGCCGACCACATGAGCGTCAAGGCAGCCGGCCGCGCCCTGGACCTGCTGGAGTCGGCGAACTACCCCGGCGTGCTCTCCAGCCACAGCTGGATGGACGACGGCTGGCTGGAGCGCGTCTACCGCCTCGGCGGCTTCAAGGCCTCGTACATGTCCAGCGCCGACAGCTTCGCCAAGGAATCCGCCGCCACCAGGGCGCTGCGCCAGAAGTACGGCGTCGGAGTCGGCTACGGCACCGACATGAACGGCGTCGGCGGCTGGCCGGGACCGGTCGGACCCAGCGCCCCCAACGCGGTCAAGTATCCCTTCCGCAGCGCCGACGGCGGCTCCGTCATCGACCGTCAGCAAACCGGCCAGCGCACCTGGGACTTCAACACCGACGGTGCGGCCCATGTCGGGATGGTGCCCGACTGGATCGAGCAGATCCGGCTCAGCGGCGGCAAGGACACCGTGCAGGACCTGCTCGACGGTGCGGAGTCCTACCTCCGCACCTGGAAGGCGACCGAACTCCACAAGCCCGCACCCAACCTCGCCGCCGGCGCCGCGGCGAGCGCCGGTGAAACGGAGTGGAACCCGTTCACCAGCTACGCCGCCGAGAAGGCCGTGGACGGCGACACCGGCACGAGATGGGCGAGCGGCTGGTCGGACGACCAGTGGCTGCGGCTCGATCTGGGCAGCTCCCGTACGGTCGGCAAGGTCTCCCTGGACTGGGAACAGGCCTATGCGCGGGCCTACCGGATCGAGGTCTCGGACGACGGGACCACGTGGCGGACCGTGTGGTCCACGGACAGCGGGGACGGAGGCCTGGACAACGCGGTGTTCAGCCCGGTGCAGGCGCGGTACGTCCGTATCCAAGGTGTGAAGCGGGCTACCAAGTACGGCTACTCCATCAACGAGGCAGCGGTGTACAGCCGCTGAGCTACTCCCGCACCAACGTCAGGATCTGGTCCGCGACGATGTCCAGCACGTCGCTCGCCTTCTCCTCGTCGCCCAGCACGAGGAAGTTGAGGGTGAGCCCGTCGGTCAGCGCGGCCAGATACCTGGCGGCCGCGGGCTCGGGCACCGTCAGCTCTACGTCGAGGACCGAGGGGAGCTGACGGATCACTTTGGTGTGTGCCGTGAGATAGCGCTCGTACTGCCGTCGGGCGAGATGCTCATAGCCGGGCTCCCGCAGGGCGTACTGGGTGAGTTCGTACGTCAGCATGTGCTCGCCGGGATTGGCCAGCACATGATCCCAGTAGGCCTGGAGCCCGGCGCGGATCGTCTCGCGCAGAGTGGGCCTGCGGATGAGCGTGGTGAGGACATCCGACTCGGAGTGCTCGGAGATGGTGTCCATCACCGCTTCGAGCAACTCCTGCTTGGAGTCGAAGCAGTAGTGGAAAACGCTCAGCGAGACACCCGCCTCCGCCACGACGGACCGCGTCGTGGTCTTCGCGACGCCGTCGCGGGCCATCACCCGGATCGCGGCCTCGACCAGTTGCCTGCGCCGCTGCGCCGACGGCATCCGCCCCATGGCGCCTCCTCCCCTGACCGGCGCAAGCATACGCCGCGTGGGGGCGCGCGGCAGCGGGCTGCGAGGCCATGCGGCCCCACCAGGTCATCGAACACCCAACAGATCCTGCCGGTGCATCACACAACCGCCAGGAATCACAACGAACTTCATTCCGAAGGGATCAGTCAGCAGCGGATCAGGGACCGGGGCCAACAGGCGGTCAGGGACAGAGCTGCTGCGGCGCCGACCCGGCCCCGTCCGGCGCGGTGGTTTCGTCCGGCATCATGGTCGTGCGTCTCACCGAGGTGCTTCGGTCGCGGTGCTGGCGAAAGGCAGGGGCAGGCGGATGAGGGTCACCATCGTGGGCGGAGGCATCGCCGGGCTGACCTGCGCCCTGGGCCTGCACGCCGCCGGTTTCGAGCCGCGGGTGATGGAGGCGGCGCGGACCATCGAGGCCGTCGGGGTGGGGATCAACCTGCTGCCGCACGCCGTACGGGAGCTCGCCGAGCTCGGTCTGGCCGATGAACTGGCGGCCGTCGCGCTGCCTCCGCATCGGCTGAGTTACCGCGACCGGGCGGGCGAACCGGTGTGGGAGGAACCACTCGGACTCGCGGCCGGCTACCACTGGCCGCAGTACTCCGTGCACCGTGGCCGCCTGCACGTGATGCTGTTGGCGGCGGTGCGTGAGCGCCTGGGGCCGGACGCTGTCCGCACCGGTCTGAAGTTCCAGCGCCTCGATCAGGCGGTGGGCGGCGTCCGGGCACACTTCCTGGACCGGTCGAGCGGCGAGTCGACGGTTGAGGACGCCGACTTGCTGGTCGGCTCCGACGGCATCGAGTCCGCGGTCCGTGCCCAGCTCCACCCGCACGAGACTCCTTCCCACTGGAACGGCGTCCACATGTGGCGCGGTGTCGCACGGTACCGGCACATCTTCGACGGCCGTTCGATCGTGGTCGCCGGGGGCACCCCCGGTGCGAAATTTGTCGCCTACCCGATCGAGGACCCGCCGACCGAGGGCGGCGAAGCTCTGATGAACTGGGTGCTGGGGGTACGGCACGGGCCGTCCGGCAGACCGCTCGAACCGTCGCATCACGACGGCGGAGGCCCGCGCCGGCCTGGCGGACTGGAGCCTGCCGTGGATCGACCTGACGACGCTGGTCGAGCGTTCCCCGGCGATCTTCGAGTACCCGATGCTCGACCGCGACCCACTGTCGCGCTGGAGCTTCGGACGGGTCACCTTGCTCGGTGACGCCGCACACCCGATGTTCCCGATGGGCATGAACGGCGGATCGCAGTCCATCATCGACGCCCGCGTACTGGCCTGGTGCCTGGCCCGGGAGCGCGACCCCGTGGCCGCGCTCCGCCGCTATGACGAGCTGCGCCGGCGGATGGTCAACGCGGTCGTGCTGGGCAATCGGGATCTGGGACCGGAGGAGATCATCGCTCGAGCCGCGGAGCATGGGGGGCCGTTGCCCGTCGGCCGGGCCGAGGAGATCTCGAACCGTTACAAGAAGCTGGCCCAGGCCACAGTGGCGCAGGTCAACACCCACGCGTCGTGGACAGTGTTGCCCCACGCCGCAGATCCGGCACCATGACCGCCGTAGCCCTTCGATATGCGTACGCAGGCAGCCCGCCGGGTCTGTCGTTTGACGTCCGAGCGCCCCGATTCCGAGTCGATCTGCGAATGTGAGCCCTGGAGCGAAACCGCGGACGTCGACGCTCCACCGCCAACACTGCACGAGCTCGTTACTGAGGTTGAACTCGTGGTGTCCTGCCGTTGTTCAGGTGGGTCTGATAGTCAGGCCGGTCTCGGCGAGGCAGCCGTCGATGAGGTCGCTGCGGTACTGGATGTGTCGTAGGCCGCGGCGGATGCGCTGGATGAGGTGTTTTCGAGGGTGCTGAAGGCGACGTTCGAGAGCCAGCCGCGTCGGGCCGGATCGGGGTACGCGGATCTTCTCCAGCACGGCGATGAACTGGGTGCAGTCCGCCCGCTGACCTGGAGTGACAACCAGGGACAGGGGGCGGCAACGGCCATCCGCACCCAGGTGGATCTTGCTGGTGAACCCGCCCCGCGAACGGCCCAGGCCCTCACCTCCAGCACCACCTCCACCAGGCGGGCGACCAGGCTCTGCCACGGCGTCTGGCCCTGGTGTTCCCTCTCTTCGACCCCCTTTGAGGCGGGTGCCGTCGGTAGATCGGTGCGGGCGCCGGCCGCATGCTGATGCGCACGGACGATGGTGGAGTCGACCGAGACGTCCCAGTCGATCTCACCAACCGCGTCGGCCTCGGCCTGAACCTGCTGGAGCAGACGTTCCCAAGTTCCGTCGCCCGACCACAGGCGATGGCGCTTGTAGACGGGGTGGATTCAACTGATCGTCGCAACACCTCGACCCTGGAGGTGTTGGATGGGTCGGCCAGCGGGATGGGCCACACGGCTGACGGGGCGTCCGGCGATGCGGTCGCCGGGGCGGCCCCCAATCCGTCGGGAGGTGGAGCGGGCTTTCTGGATGAAGATCGCCGAGGGGATGACCAGCGAGGCGGCGGCGGTCACGTGCGGCGTATCCCCAGTGGTGGGGTCCCGCTGGTTCCGTGAACGTGGCGGCATGCCGTCGATCCAGCTCAGCACGCCCTCGGGCAGATACCTGTCCTTCACGGAACGCGAAGAAATCGCGCTGCTCAATGCCCAGGGCCTGGGAGTCCGCGAGATCGCACGCCGCCTGGGCAGGGATCCGTCGACCATCTCGCGGGAGCTGCGACGCAACGCGGCGACCCGCGGCGGGCAGCTCGCCTACCGGGCTTCGATCGCCCAGTGGAAGGCGGAACTGGCGGCACGGCGTCCGAAGACGCCGAAGCTCGTGGCCGATGAACGGCTGCGTGAGTATGTGCAGGACCGGCTCGCCGGGGACGTACGCCGTCCGGACGGAACACAGGTCACCGGGCCGAAGACGCCTCGGTGGAAGGGACGGAACAAGCCCCGCCGTCAGGACCGGCGGTGGGCGACGGCCTGGAGTCCCGAGCAGATCGCGGGCCGGCTCAGGACGGATTTCCCCGATGATGAGTCCATGCGCATCTCGCACGAGGCGATTTACCAGGCGCTTTACATCCAAGGACGCGGAGCCCTCAAGCGTGAGCTGGTCGGTTGTCTGCGTACCGGGCGTGCGCTGCGGGTTCCCCGCGCCCGAGCCCGACGGCGGGCGAACGGGCACGTCACCCCCGAGGTGATGATCAGCCAACGGCCGGCCGAGGCCGAGGACCGGGCAGTCCCGGGACACTGGGAAGGCGACCGTGCGACACGAAGCCGCACGAATACGAGTGGACTGACCGTTTGGAGAGGCAGTTGATGAAGCTGTAGGTGCAGTCACGGGTCCGTGTCCGTATGACCCGTCCCCGCCCTTGACGTGCGATGTCGGTAACGGCGTGGTGCGAAGCTCGGGGGAAAGCCCAAGGGCTCCCGTTCCATCCGGGAGTTACCGGCAAGGGGAAGACCGGACGGGTGAACGTAAGTGAACTCCCGATGATGCCTCGTGATCCCAAGCCCCGCCGATGGAAGGTTCCAGTGGGGTGCATGGCTGGCCGCTGAGAAGCGGCAGGCGCTGGCCGGCAGAGGTCACTCCGGCCAGGTGGACACCGCCGCCTCGGGGTAAAGGGAGCACCCACCCCGGTCGTATCTCATTCGTGTGGAACGTGGAAACCCCGTTGGGGTCCGGGCCGCTTTGGCCCGGTCAGCCGATCGTAAGGAAGGCTCAACTCCCCAGCGGGAACAGGACGGCCCAAGAAGCCAACGCCGGAAGCCGAAAGGAAACGGGAACCCGAGGCAGACGATCGGACTCTCCGCCGGTCGCCCCGCATAACCGTCCGGATACGGACACTGCCCTGACCCGAAAGGGTGCTGACGTGGGCCGGGTGAGCCTGTGCAGAATCGCTGGATAAAGACGACGGAACCGAGGGGCAAGTTGGACACCATGCTGATAGCGGACGGGGCGGCTTCGGCCCTTCCGGCTGCGTCTGCGCCGGTGAACGGACCCGAGGGCGAAGACTTGGACTGGGCGTCGATTGACTGGCGGCGGGTCGAGGAGGACGTACGGCGTCTGCGGCAGAGAATCTTCACGGCATCGCAGGCAGGGGATCTGAAGAAGGTCCGCAATTTGCAGAATCTGATACTCCGGTCCCGTGCGAACACGCTCCTGAGCGTGCGACGGGTCACGGAGATCAACGCTGGACGCGCGACGGCGGGAGTCGACGGAAAAGTCGTGTTGCTTTCCCAGTCCAAGGCCGCATTGGCCAAATGGGTCCAGCATCGCGCCCGACCGTGGATTCCCAAGCCCGTCAAGCGGGTGTTCATCCCCAAACCGGGGACCACGAAGAAGCGCGGACTCGGGATTCCCGTGATTGTTGACCGGTGCCTGCAAGCTGTGGCATTGGGAGCATTGGAGCCCGAGTGGGAAGCACGGTTCGAGCCGAAGTCGTACGGCTTCCGGCCCGGACGAGGCTGTCACGACGCGATCGGGGCCATCTACTCCACGCTCAACGGGAAGAACCCGCAGCGTGCGTGGGTGCTCGACGCAGACCTGACGGCGGCGTTCGACCGCATCGACCACGCCCGGCTCATGGCCGCTCTCGGCACCTTCCCCGCCCGGGGACTGGTCCGTCAGTGGCTGAAGGCCGGGGTCGTGGATCGCGGCCGGTTCGCCCCGACCGAGGAGGGAACTCCGCAAGGAGGGGTGATTAGCCCGTTGCTCTTCAACGTGGCCCTGCACGGAATGGAGGAAGCCGCAAGGGTCCGCTATTACACCACCGGCAGAGATGCCGGGAGTGCGCAGAGCGGCAGCCCCGTGCTGGTGCGGTACGCAGATGATTTTGTCGCGATGTGCACCAGCCGTGAACAGGCCGAGCAGGTCAAGGAACGGCTGGCTGCATGGCTGACGCCCAGGGGACTCGCCTTCCACGAGGACAAGACACGCATCGTCCACGCGGAGAGCGGATTCGACTTCCTGGGGTTCAACATCCGCCGCTATCACGGCAAACTGCTGATCAAACCGAGCATAGCGGCTCAGAGACGGATACGGGAACGGCTCAGTACCGAAATGGTGGCCCTGCGAGGAGCTAACGCCGGTGCGGTACTCAAGAAGATCAACCCGATCGTGCGGGGTTGGTCGGCCTACTACCGGACGGTGGTGTCCAGCGAGATCTTCACGGCGCTGGACAATCACATGTGGAAGCTCGCTTACAAGTGGGCCAAGCACAGTCACCCGAACAAGCCGAAGCACTGGATATCCGACAAGTACTTCGGCCGGTTCAACAAGTCCAGGAACGACCGGTGGGTGTTCGGTGACCGCGACAGCGGCGCCTACCTGCTCAAGTTCTCTTGGACGAAGATAGTCCGGCACCAGTTGGTCAAGGGGAAGGCGTCCCCGGACGACCCAGCCCTGGAGTCATATTGGGCTCAGCGGCGACGCAAGGGAATTCCTATGCCAGTCGACGCCATGACCGTGCGTCTCCTACAGACACAGCACGGCCGTTGTTCGATCTGCGGAGGGCTCCTACTGCACGCCGACCACCCGCCACAAAGCCCAGGAGAATGGGAAGCGTGGCGGGTTGTCATCCGGAAGGCGATCTCCAAGCAATACATTGCCTTCCCGGACGGGAGCACGCTGGACGGTCAACGACTCCGTCTCCTCCACACCCATTGTCAGCGGCGGAATGGAGCCACTGCGACAACGAGGCCAGTACTTTTGCCTGCCAGCGAGCCTCTGGGGCTTGCTTGAGCCGTGTGCGGTGAATAGCTGCTTGCACGGTTCTGAGGGGGCGGGGACGCAGTAATGCGTCCCCGCTACCCGACTCATCATCGGCACCGGCAAGTCCGCGATCGGTACTCTGGTCGAGCGCACGACCCGGTTTACCATGCTGCTGCACCTGCCCCGGATGGAAGGCTTTGGCACCGAGACGAGGGTGAAGAACGGGCCGGCGCTGGCCGGTCTGGGTGCCGAGGCCGTCAGGGACGCGATCGCCTCCACGATCACCACGCTGCCCGAGCAGCTGCGTCGCTCGTTGACCTGGGACCGCGGCAAAGAACTGGCACAGCATGCCCGGCTCCGCGTCGACACCGGCCTCGAGATCTACTTCGCGGACCCGCACAGCCCGTGGCAACGCGGCACGAACGAGAATACGAATGGGTTGCTGCGGCAGTACTTTCCGAAGGGCACGGACTTGTCCCGATGGCAGACAGACGACCTCGCAGCCGTTGCACTCGCCCTCAACAGCCGCCCCCGCAAAACCCTCGGATGGAAGACACCCGCTGAAGCCCTCAACGAACACCTACTCTTGACTCAAGAAGCCGGTGTTGCGACAACCGATTGAGTCCGGGCGGTCTTCCACGGTCCGAACCGCTCGGGCAAGTCACGCCACTGCACCCCAGTCCGTACCCGGTGCAGAATCCCGTTGATCACCTGCCGGTGATCCCGCCACCGGCCACAACGCCCGTTACTGACCGGCAGAAACGGGCACAGCCGTTCCCACTCGGCATCTGTCAGATCGCCCCGCTCCATGTCCACATCAACGACCAAGTCAAGCGGCAGTCATCGGCCGGACAGGTCCTAGCAGGTTCGGAAGCGGTTGATAGTAGGGCAGCACGTCCATGTCGAGCAGCGACGTGAGGTAGAAGGAGACGACGCAGGGGAGCACCGTGTCGGCTTCGGTCGTAGCGGACAGCGTCCCTGAGATAGCCCCGGCAGCCACGGTGGCGCGCACCTGCTGGGAGAGCGACGCATGTTGCCGTTGTGCTGCCATGAGCTGGTGGAGGGCGACAAGCATCTCGGATTTGCCGCCACCCATGCTGGCCCCGAGCCGAGACGCCCTGATCCGGGCCGCGTGCAATGACGTCCGCGAGGCCCTGAAAGAACGCACCACCGAACTCGACGAACAGGTCGACGAGCGACCGATACCGCGGGCTCTCGGCCGGACAGTGCCGCGCCATCGCCGCCCGCGCCAACCCGTCCCTCCTCACGAAGCTGATCCGGGTCGAGCAGCAGATCACCATGGACCGTTCTCTCGGGGCTCTCGCCGCTGTCCTCACCGACCGGCGCGAGATGCAGGCACAGCACCTCAACCTCGTGGACACCGCGTGGAACGACATGGCGGAAGGCCGCCGCGACCGAGTCATGCCTCCCCGTCACGGCAAGTCCCGCCGCGCGAGCGGCTGGGGGCCCCTCTGGTTCCTGCGGAAATACCCGCACCGCCGCGCGAACATCGGCTCCTACTCCTCGGACCTGGCCGACGAGCACGGCGCCTGGATCCGCGACGCCATCCAGACATGGGGTGACGACCTCGGCATTCACCTCAACCCCGGCTCCAAGGCCCGCAACCGTTTCGACCTGCACGGTCACGAAGGCGGGCTGATCGCGGCCGGTATCGGCGGCGGCCTCACCGGCAAGGGCGCTTCCATCGCGATTGTCGACGACCCGGTCAAGGACATGGCCGACGCCGACTCCCCGACGATGCGGAAACGTGCATGGGACTGGTGGCAGGCCGTACTCCAGACCCGTCTGGAACCGGACGGGGCGATCTGCGTCATCCAGACTCGCTGGCACGAAGACGACCTCTCCGGCCGTATCCTCGCCCAAGCCGAAGCGAACGAGTGGCACGTCATCGAGCTGCCCGCCATCGCCGACAGCCCGGATGACATCCTCGGCCGGAAGATCGGCGATCCCCTGTGGCCGGAACGCTTCGACGCCGTCCACCATGCCAAGACCAGGAAGCGCGTCGGTGAACGCGTCTTCGCCGCCCTGTACCAGCAGAAGCCCCGGCCCTCAGAGGTCGGAGTCTGGGCCCGCGCCTGGACGCGATCCTTGAACCGGTGCGGGAAGACGCCTGACCTACGGTTTTATCGGTGTGCATTATGTGCGCTGTGGGTGTTACGGGCGATATCTTGACGCTGAAATGACGCTCGTGGCACTCCTTCTGATGGAGCGTCACCTGATTGACCGTGCAGGTCATGCGGGGCAGACGGTGCGCGGGGCTTTCTCAGTTCCCGGCGTTCTCCTCTCGGGACCGGGCGGCGGGCTCTCTGTCGTAGCGGCGGAACCGAGCATGGCACCCTCACCGCGCTCAGGCCTCTCGGCATGTTGCACAAACTCCGACGTCGCTGCTTGCCGCGATTGCGCAGAGACGGGTCTCGAACCGTGCTTCAGGATGTGCGATCAGACAAGGCGTGAGCCGGATGAAACATCCAGTTCACCGTGACATCGGGAGTCCGCTGTGATCTGGAGAAAACTGCTCGTCCCCCTGACCTCGCTCCTGCTCCTGCTGACGGCCTCTGCCGGCACGGGAGCGGCCGCGGCGTCCACCGGTTCCCCCGCCGGTGCCAGTGCCGAGGCGGCCGCGGCCGACTACGGCGCTCCCGGCCCCTACGCCACCGCGGTGGAGGTCGGGGTGGTGACCACCCTGTACTACCCGCGTGACATCGCGACCAGCGACCGCCGCCACCCCGTGATCGTGTGGGGAAACGGCACCTTCGCCTTCCCGGTCGTCTACCGCGACCTGTTGCTCCACTGGGCCAGTCAGGGCTTCATCGTCGCCGCCGCCAACACCCCGCAGTCCAACCTCGGCATCTCCATGCGCGCCGGGATCGACCTGCTCACCCGTCGCAACGCCGACCACGGCAGCCCCTTCCACGACCGTGTCGACCTGGAGCACATCGGCGCGTCCGGTCACTCGCAGGGCGGCGCCGCCGCCATCGTCGTCGGCGCGGACCCGCGCATCGACACCATCCTGCCCATCCAGCCCGGGCCGCTCGCCGACATCGACGACGTACACGTACCCGCGCTCCTCCTGGCCGGGCAGAAGGACAGCATCGTCTTCCCCTTCCTGGTCAAGACCTTCTACAACGACGCCGACCACATACCGGCCATCTACGGGGAACTGCGCGGCGCCGATCACCTCACGGTCGTGGGCGACCCCGGCCCGTTCGCCGCGCCCACCACCGCCTGGTTCAAGGCACACCTGATGGGGGACCAGACGGCGCGTGCACAGTTCTTCGGGGCCGGCTGCGGGATCTGCACCGACAGCGGCACCTGGTCCGACGTCCGCCGCAACGGCCTCGCAAACCGGTGACCCGCTCCCGGAGATCCCTTCCGCCGTGACCGGCGGCCGTCCCGATCCACGCCGCCCGCCCCTGACGCTCCCGCGACCAGGGGCGGCCGGCCCCCGTTCGCACACGGAAGGACCGCCATGGACCTCATCGCGACCACCGGGCAGGGCAAGGTCCGAGGCCGTTTCCACAACGGGATCGCCACCTTCCTCGGCATCCCCTACGCCGCCCCGCCCTTCGGCGCCCACCGTTTCCGCGCTCCCGCCCCGGTCGAGTCCTGGGAAGGGGTACGAGACGCTCTGGAGTACGGGCCGACCGCCCCCAAACGCCCATACCGCCCGCCCCTCGACCGGCTGATACCCGATCCGAGCATCGCCGGGGACGACTGTCTCAACCTCAACGTCTGGACCCCATCCGTCGGCGAGGGCCGGCTGCCCGTCATGGTCTGGATCCACGGGGGTTCCCTGCGCAACGGCTCGGCGAACCTGCCGCTCTACGACGGGGGCGCCTTCGCGCGCGACGGGGTGGTCCTCGTCTCCGTCAACTACCGGCTCGGCGTCGAGGGGTTCGGGGTCTTCCCCGACGCCCCCGTCAACCGGGGCCTCCTCGACCAGATCGCAGCCCTGATCTGGGTCCGCGACAACATCTCCGCCTTCGGCGGAGATCCGGCGAACGTCACCGTGTGCGGGGAGTCCGCCGGCGCGATCAGCGTCGCGGCCCTCATGACCAGCCCCGGCGCGGCCGGGCTGTTTCACCGGGCGATCCTGCAGAGCGGCCCGCCGCACACGATGTCGCGCGGCGAGGGCGCGAAGACCGTACGGTCGATGGCGAAGAGACTGCGGATCCCGGCCACCGCCGAGGCGTTCGCGGCGGTGGACCGAGACCTGCTGCTGGACGCGCAGGCCGCCGTCGTCGACCGGTCCGACCCCATCGGCGGCGGTCCCGGCTTCCATATCGTGGTCGACGGCGACGTGGTGCCCGCCGCCCCGCCCCTTCCCGAGGCCGACCTGCTGCTGGGCTGCAACCGGGAGGAGTACCGGCTGTGGTTCGTACCCGGCGGAACCGTGGACCGGATCAGCCGGCTCACCCTGCGGCTGGCACTGCTGAAGATCCGTGTCCCGCAACGCGTGGCACGCCTGTACCGAGCCACCCGGCCGCACGCCAAACCCGGTGAGATCCTGGGAGAGATGGCCACCGACCTGCTGCTGCGGGGGCCGCTCAACCGCCTCGCCGACTCCCGGCCCGCCCGCACCTTCGTCTACGAATTCTGCTGGCGCTCGCCCGTGATGGGACTCGGTGCGTGCCATGCGCTGGAACTCGGCTTCGTCTTCGACAACCTGCGCGCCGCCGAGGACCTGACCGGGCCCGGCGCGCCCCAGCCACTGGCCGACGCCATGCACCGGGCCTGGGTCGCCTTCGCCACTACCGGACAGCCGGGCTGGTCCGGCTGGAACGCGGACCGGCCCGTCATGGTCTTCGACCACCCCGGCGCCGGCCCGGTCCTCGCACCCCGGCACGAGGAACTCGGCGTCTGGCTCTGACAGATGACAGGCCGAGCGCTCGCCGACGCCGGCCGTGGTTCATCCGCTTTCCGCTGCTCCTGCGGATCCCTGCCATCCGGTGGCCCCGCGGTGATCCGCGGGCCCGGCCAGGTCCCTGGCGACGAGCGCCGCCTGGATCAGCCGCGCCTGCGCGGGAACCGCGAGGTCGAGGCCCGTCAGCGCGCTCACTCGCTGCAACCGGTAGTCCAGGGTGTTGCGGTGGACGCACAGCTCCAACGCCGTCTGGCGGCGGTTGAGCCCCCGCTCCACGAACACGCGCAGCGTCTCAAGCAGGTACGGATGCTCCTCCAAGGGGTCGAGTTTGGCCGCCAGCCGCACCAGGCCGTCCCCGGGGCGCGCGAGCTGGTGCTCCAGCAGCACGTCGTCGAGGCGGTAGCACCCGGGCGGGCGTCCCAGGCGCCGGACGAGATCCAGCACGCGGCCGGCCTCCTGCGCCGCCGAGGAGATGGCCGCCGGTACGCTGGAGCGGGCGGCGGCGGCGCGCACGGGCTGCCCCACGTCCTTCTCCAGCCGGGCCACCAGGCCCGGCACGTCGGACCTGCCCGGCAACAAGGCGATCCGAGCGACGTGGTCCATCAGCACAGGGATCCCGGTGAAGGCGTCGAGCGAGGACTGCACCAATCTGCTCGGCGGGTCGGACTCGAACGCGAAGGCAACCACCTCGTACTCACCCACCACGGCCACCCGCGCCACGCCCGCCAGCTCCTCGTACGGCCGTCCTGCCAGCAGGGCGCCGAGCAGGGCCCGCCGAACGCGCTTGTCCTCGCTGTGGAGGTCCTCCTGGGCGTTCTGGTGGGCGAGGACGACCGCGGGCAGCGCGGCGTGCAGGCAGGCGAGCAGCTTGCCGCCCGCCCCGGCCAGCTCACCGGGCTCCGCGACCTCGGTCAGCGTCTGCCACCACACCTCGGCGCCGATCAGGTACGCGGCGATCACCGCCTCCAGGGGGACGCGCTCCTCGGCCCGGCGCGCCGACCACTCGATGAGCCGGGTCAGATCGCCCGGCCCCATCGGACCCCCGCCGCCGTCGCGCAGTGCCCTGAGCAACAGCGCGTGCACCGCCGCGATGGACCGCGCCACCTCGCCCTGGAGGGTGGCGCGGGGCAGCGCCCCGTAGAACGGCGCCTCCGCCGCGCAGCGCGCGACCACGACGGCCGTGAGGTCACCGACCCGGGCGGCCATCCGGGCGTGCAGGTCCGACATCGGCGCATCGTCACACCGCCCCGGCCGTGCCGTCAATCGGGGCCCCGGGTCCGGCGGCGCGGGCAGTGCGTCGGGCGTGTCCCCGAACCGCTCCCGGCCGCCAACTCGTCGACGAAAGAGGGCGGACGAACTCCACCCGGGTGCCGGCCCGGGCGAACTCCTCGACCAGCAGGGCCTGGTAAGCGAACTTGCGGGCGAGGCGGTCAGGCGCGTAGCACAGCACCACATCCACGCCGACCTGGGCGACCAGGTCGCGCAGCCGCTCCAGCGCGGGCCTCACCAGGGTCGCCCCGGAGTGCCCCTCGTCCTCGAACACCCACTCCTCGGGCAGCTCAAGACGCTGTTCGGCGGCGTGCGCGCGCAGGGCCGCGGTCTGCGAGCGAATCGTCTGGTCCTTCTTCTGCCGGGCCGAGGACACCCGGGCGTAGATCGCCACACTTGTTGTCATCGCTCGCTCCTGCCTGTTCCAGGCGGTCCCGTAACCGGGCCCGCCGCTGCGGAACCAACGCCGCGTAGGCCGCGGCCAGGTCCGCCGCCGCATGGCGGTCGAAGACCGCCTCCACCTGAACCTGCCGGTTGCTCACCTGCCCGGCCGGCCCTCCGGGGCATCCCGCTGCAAAAACTCGGCCAGGGCCTGGGCCACCACCGCGGAGATCGCCCGGTCGCTCTCGTGGGCACGGGCGCGGATCTGTCCTGCCAGAGATTCCGGCAGCTTGACGGTGAACACCACGCTCGACTCGGGGACTTCGAGATGTCCAGCGGCCATGGCCTGCTCCAGATACCGGCGTGCCTGACGCACCGATACCCCGTACCTACTCGCCAACGTGCGGGCGGCTGCGGCCACGGGCACACCCGCCCCGACCAGATCCGCGGCGGCGTTGACCCGCCGGGCGTACTCGACGCTATCGACACGATCACCACGCACCATGTCACAAACCTACTACCCATTGTGACGCTCCTTACCCTCCGCGCGTGGAAGGAGTTCCAAGCACCGGTAGCCAAGCGTCACCTCGAAGCAGAAGTTGCCCATTGCGTTGGGGGCGTGGCCTCCCCGTTGCTGGCCAACATCGCTCTCTCAGTGCTCGATTAGCATCTGATGGGGCCGTGGAAGCCGGGCGGAGAGATGTCGCTCGCCTGGGAACGCGGGTATCGGCGTCGCCGAGGACTGCCGAACTGGCGGCTGGTCCGTTACGCGGACGACTTCGTCGTCCTGGTCAACGGCACACGTCAGGACACCGAAGCAGTCCGCGAGGACGTCAGCCGGGTGCTGAAACCTCTGGGTTTGAACCTCTCCGAGACAAAGACCCAGATCACGAACCTGGCCGACGGAATCGACTTCCTGGGGTTCCACATCCAGTGGCGCCGCAAGAAGGGGACGGAGAAATGGCACGTCTACACCTTCGTCAGCCGGCGTCCCATCCGGCAGCTGAAGGCGAAGATCCGGGCCCTGACCCGCAGGCAGTCGCAATAGGATCTACAGTCCGTGCTCCGCAGGATCAACCAGATCCTGCGCGGCTGGTCCGCCTACTTTCAGCACGCCGTCGCCAAGAACCAGTTCAGCGCGCTCGCCCACTTCGTGTGGTGGCGGCTGATCAGGATGCTCAAGGCCCGGCACCACTGGACGTGGAAGGACATCCGCCGCCGGTTCGTCACCCCGCAAGGGCACTGGCGGCCTATCTCGGCGGACGGGACCGACCTCTTCGACCTCCAGACGGTCGCGGTCACCCGCTACCGCTGGCGAGGGGCGAAGATCCCCAGCCCATGGCCAACGATCCAGCCCACGACGGTCTCCGTGGAGAGCCGGGTGCGCTGAGAGGCGCACGTCCGGTTCGGCGAGAAGTCCGGGGAAACGGACCGGGAGCAATCCCGACACCACGCCCCGGACTTACTCAGCGTCACCTCAGCCTTCGAGGTGGGCGGTCGTGCCGGCCAGGCGGGCGCGCAGCGCGGCCAGCATGATCTGTGCGTCCACGGGGATCATCCGCTCGGCCGCCGCCCGGGAGTGGAGGAACTCGTATCCGTGCAGCTCGTCTGCGGGAAGGCGGAGGGCCGCGATGTCCGGCTCGGTCAGAGTCCCGCCGTCCAACACGTAACGCACCTCGCCCGGGAAAGGCAGGTCCGGAGCGACGTCCGGATGTCCCGGGGCGAGCCAGTTCACGGCCAGCACCCTCCCGGACGTCCTCAACAGCCCGAGTTCCTCGTGCACTTCGCGACGACAGGCCTGCTCGGGGCTTTCACCCGGCTCGGCACCGCCACCCGGCAGCAGCCACTGCCTGCGGTAGGTCGGCTTGACCAGCAGGACACGGCCGAGCCCGTCCGTGAACACCGCCGCTGCGCTCAACCAGACAGAATGGCGTGATCGGGCGTAGCTCTCCTGGGACATCTTCGGCTGCTCGGGTAAGGCGGCTGCGCCACTGTGTGCGGGGGTATTCATTCCTGCTCCCGTCTCTTGCGTTCGTGGTGCATGGCATTTGTGTGTTTGCGAGCTTGGCGGAACGGACCCGGACGCGGTAGCCCGTCCAGTGGCGCCGTCCCGGAGTCGGGATGTGGGCCGGCCCTGGGGAGAGGGCGTGGTTGGGGTGAAGGCAATGTGTACGGATACCGCGCTGGCGCGGGTTTACAGATCGGCCAAGCCTCTGCCTGGCCAGTGGGCGTTCGCGCGCGAAGCTGTTGAACTGGCCGGTCAGCAGCACGGTTGTGGTCGTCCAGTTGTTCAGGCGGTGCGAACGCGGTCTTGTCCGTACGGTGTTCAGCTGCTGTGGTCTCGGGTTTCGTGTCCGGCCGTGAGGAGACGGGCCGCACCGTCGGCCAGTAGTTGCTGACCGGTGTGGTGTCCGGTGTTACCGGCTTCGGTGCAGGGGCCGGACGCGGTGGCGGTGAGGGGGGCGTTGCCGGCCGGGTCGAGGACGGCGGCGTGCACGGTGAGTTGCCGGCCGTCCGGGTCGAGTACGGCGTGGGCGGAGGCTGCGGTGAGGCATCCGCCCTTAAGCGCGGCGAGGGTGGCGCGTTCGGCGGTGTACTGGAACTCGGTGGGCGTGTGAGTGAGAGCGGCGAGCAGGCTGTGGGTTGCGGTGTCGCCGGTGCGGTGCTCGATGGTGACGATTCCCGCTCCGGACGCCGGCAGCCACCGGGCCGGGTAGAGGATCTCACTGGCGCGGTCGGTGTGGCCCAGGCGGCGTAGGCCCGCGTACGCGGCGATCATCACGTCCGCGCCCAGGGTTCCGGCGTCGAGGTGGGTCAGCCGCCGGTCGGCGTTCCCGCGGATCGGAGCCGGGACCAGGTGTGGGTGCAGGGCGCGCAGGAGAGCGGCGCGGCGGGGTGCACTGGTGCCCACGCGGGTGCCTGGCGGCAGGTCGGCGAGGCAAGTGGGCGGGTGTCCCGTGGGCAGGACCAGAGCGTCACGGGCATCCTCGCGGGGCAGGACGGCGCCGAGGCTGATGCCGGGGGACCGGTCGTGCTCGGACTGTACGTCCTTGGCACACGCGATCGTCGCGTCCACCCGCCCGTCGAGCAGGAGGGTGTCGGCACGGCGGGTGAAGGCGCCCTTCCCGCCGATCTGGGCCAGCGGGCAGCGGTGCGCGTCGCCCTCGGAAACCACGTGGATGATCTCCAGAGTGATGTCCGGGTACCGGTGAGGAAGAGGTCGGCGAACCGGTCCGTTTGCTCGAGGGCCATGGGGCTGGGCCGGGTGGCGAGCCGCAGAACGGCGGTGGTGGTCGGGATGGACATCGAGGAGTCTCCGCAAGGTGTTCGGGACGGTGGGTCAGGGGGTATGTGGGCCAGCTGTGTCTGGCATCCGACGGGGCCCGAGGCGCGGATCCGACGGCCTGCCTCCGGGCAGCGCCATGCTGCGGTTGTCGGCCGTGGACTAGGGCGTGTTCCAGGTTCAGATCACTGTTGGGTCAAATCGCTCCGCCGGAGTGGCTCGGGACGGTAGACATCCGGGGTGACGCGAGGCGATCTGACGGATGCAGAGTGGGAGTTGTTCGAGCCGCACCTGCCGCTCGGCGTGAGCGGACCGATCCCTGACCTGCGTAAACAGTTGAACGCGGTGATGTGGAGGTTCCGGACCGGGAGCCCGTGGCGCGACATCCCCGAACGCTACGGGTCCTGGTCCACCGTCTACGGCCGCTTCCAGAAGTGGGCCCTTGCGGGCACCTTCGAGACGCTGATGGAGCGGATGATCGCCGAGGCGGCCCGGCGAGGACAGGCCGATCTGGACCTGGTCAGCGTCGATTCCACCGTCGTACGCGCGCATCACCACGCGGCCGGCATGGCCGTCGACCCCGAGCTCCTGGAGGAACTGGTGAAAGCCGCCGAGGAGGAAAAGGGGCTCCAGCAAAGGGACAATCCGCCCAGGTGACGGCCGAAGGCGACCCGGTCAAGGAAGCGTTACGTGCCGAACGACGACGGATACGCCGCCGCCACAAGGCCCGCCTGAAAGCTGCCGCGTTGGGGCGCTCGCGGGGCGGGCTGACGGTCAAGACGCACCTGGCCACCGACCGGCGGTGCCGCCCGCTGTCGTTCGTGGTGACGCCGGGACAGGCGGCCGACAGTCCGCGTTTCGCCGCGGTCCTCGACCGAGTCAGGATCCGTGGGCCGGTCGGTCGGCCCCGCACCCGCCCCGGGGCCGTCGCCGCCGACAAGGCGTATTCCTCCCGCGCGAACCGCTCCTACCTGCGTAAACGCCGGATCCAGGCGGTGATCCCGGAGAAGAAGGACCAGGCCGCCCACCGTAAGAAGCGAGGCTCGAAGGGCGGCCGCCCCCTCTCCCACGACGCCGAGCTTTACAAGGAGAGGAACACCGTCGAGCGCGGCATCAACAAGATCAAGGAATGGCGAGGGCTGGCCACCCGCTACGACAAGACTCCTACCAGCTACCTCGCCGGACTCCACCTACGCGGATCGATCATCTGGCTCCGGAGTCTCCGCCCCACATGATCCGAACCTGGAACACGCCCTAATGCCGCATCAAGCAACGTTTGCCCTGTCTACGATGGCGCGTAGGTGCCGGTCGCTGGCATGGCGGTTTCGCCAGATGATGTAGCGGCGGATCATGCTGCCCTGTTCCTTGTGGGTGGCGTGGTCGGTGCCGTCAAGGGTGAAGTAGCGCAGGGCGGTGAACTGTGCCTCGATGCGGTTGAGCCAGGAGGAGTTCGTCGGGGTGTAGGCGATCTCGACGTTGTTCGCCGCCGCCCAGGTGCCGACCCGTTGGCACCTCTTCGTGGTCAGATGCGGGGAAAAGTTGTCGCAGACGATCGCGATCCGCACCGTCGGCGGGTAGAGGGTGCGCAGGTAGCGGCAGAACTCCAGGAACTGCGTCCGCTTCTTGACCGGCTTGATGTGGCCGTAGAGCTTGTCCTTGGCCAGGTCCAGGGCGGCGAACAGGTGCCGCACTCCGCCGTAGCGGTTGTAGGTCGCCCGCCGTCGCCGGCGTGGTTACGGTCGGAGTCCTTGTGCTTGCCGCCGCGCTCGGCCCATTGCCGACCCGGGTGAGGCATCAGGTTGAGCGGCCCGAACTCGTCCAGACAGAAGATGACTTCGGGCTCGCCGTCCTCGGGTATGACCTCGCCGTCGGCGATCGCGTAGAGGTGTTCGACGCGGGCCTTCTTGGCCGCGTAGTCCGGATCGCGGGAGGTCTTCCAAGTCTTCAGGCGTTGAAACGAGACGCCTTCCTCGCGGAGCAGGATGCGCAGGCCCTCGTGGCTGATGTCGTCGACCACCCCCTCGGCAACCAGGAAGTCCGCCAGCTTGGTCAGGCTCCAGGTCGAGAACGGCAGGTCGTGCTCGGTCGGCTTGGACTTCGCGATCTTCTTGATCTCGCGCCGCTCGGGCAGCGTGAACGTCCTGGGACGACCGCCCTTGTACTTCGGATACAGCGACTCGAAGCCGTCGGTGTTGAAGTTGTGGATCACGTCCCGGACCCGGTCATTGCTGGTGAACGACACCTCGGCGATCTTCGCGACCGGCATGCCCTGCGCGGACAGCAGCACCATCTGGGCCCGCCGCCAGGTCACCACCGACCCAGTGCCCCTGCGGATGATCCGTAGGAGCCGTCTGCCCTCGTCATCGTCGATCTCGCGTACATGTACTCGTTCCGCCACCCAGCCAGGGTGACGGCCACGTGCCGCCCGGCACAGCACCCCGGACGGCGCGTCACATAACAACAGGGCAAACGTTGTCTGCTACGGCACTAGCTGTCGACTATGCCTCACGCTCTTCGCAGCCAGCCGGTGTAGTGACAGGGCACGCGGTGCGGTGCGACCACCGGATCAGGTGTCGCAGATCCCCCTTTCCCACGGGCAGTGGCTGGACGACAGGAAGAGCGGCTCTGTTGGTCGGGCAGGTTAGATGACGGGCGGGCGGCCGGCTGCGGTCAGGCGCAGGACGGTGCGCCAGCTCATGGGACAACGGGCCTGGTCACGGCGGCGGGACCAGCCTTCGCGCAGGCCGCGGAAGGACTCGCAGGCTCCCCCGCCACGCGCTGAGCGGACCGCGGTGATGAAGGCCCAGATGGCCAGGTAGGCGGGGATGAGCGGGGCCGGCAGGTTGCGGTAGGCGACCCAGACCCGGTTACGGGCGGCGAGCCGGTGGAACTGGTCGTGGCGGGCCGGGCTGGTGAGAGGGTGGTGCATACGCACCTCGGCCGCGTACCAGCCCGTCGACCCCCGAGACCACAATCTTTGCGCCAAGTCGAGCCCCTCGTGATACAGGAAAAACTCGTCCGCCCAGCCGCCGACGGCGTCGAAGGCGCTCCGGCGGACAAGGACGACACCCTCGGTCATGGTCGTGATGGTGCCGGGGCGCCACGGGTCGCTGGTGCGCAGGCGTGGAACCCAGCGTCTCGGACTGGTGGTGTCGTCCGGGCCCGTCAGACGCGGCTGGACATAGGCGGCGCCGGGGTGCTGCTCGGCCGCAGCCACCAGGCGGGAGAGCACGTCTTCCCGGGGGAAGGTGGCGTCGTTGTCCAGGAAGAACAGGCAGTCGCCCGGGTGTTCGGCCTCCCCGAGGGCGCGGGCGCCGGCGTTGCGGCCGCCGGGGATGCCGAGGTTCTCCTTCAGGACGACCGTTCGTGCACCGGCCGGGACGATGTCCGGGATACAGCCGTTGCCGACGACACAGATCCGCAGGTCGACGCCACGCTGAGCAAGGAGTGTGGCCTGCGCAGCCTTCTCCTCCGCGGGACGGTCGTTCATGGTCAGCAGCACTACGTCCACGACGCGAGGATGCGACATGGCTTCCCTTTCTCGTTTGGTCCCGCGCTATCGACCTCGGTCGGCAGGGGCTGCCAGACGATCACATGCCCTCCTGAGCCGCGGCGACAGCTTGTGTCCGCTCAACAGGTGCCGGGAGCCGGGCGTCACGCCCGGGCCACTGGAACACCAGGCGGGAGTGCTTCTTGTCCAGGACATCCCCGGCGGACAGCCGGTGATCGGGGGTGCCGGCCGGATGGACGGTCAGGGCCGGGGCGACGCCGTCGCGCACGTCGCGGTCCCAGGCCCTCACCGTGTCCGCCAGCTGTGCGGCGAGCAACGGGCCCTGGTCACCAAAGGCGTGGACGACGAACTCCCACAGCCGCTCCGCCGGGGTGTCTCCCTGCCGGGTCTGGACGTGGGTGAAGTACGCCAGCGAGGCATTGCCGAGGATCGCTGGAGCGTCCGCGCCCTTCGCGATCCGGGTGATACCGGTGTCCTTGTCACGGTCGAAAGCCAGGCGGCAGAAGAACGGAAGCGTCGTTGCCGCGAACAATTGCAGCGAGCCGAAGTACACGCCGCTGCCCACGGTCACGCCCGTAGCCACCTCGTGACGCCGCCCGCGCAGAGCCTCCTCCAGCCCCTCGGTTGGCACCAGGGGGCCGTCTTCGAAGCGGATCTGCAGCTGGCCGTCCAAGAGGTCGACGACCGGGGTGGTGCGGGCGTGCCCGCCCTGGTCGCGGACGAACCCGCAGTGCGTGAAGCCCCGTGCGCGCAGCACATCTCCCTGCCGCTGGAAGGTGATCGCACGGGTGTAGCCATGGATTTCGAGCGGCAGCACCAGGTGCCCGCCCTCGGCGAGCTGCTCACGCCAGGCGGGGGCGATGTCCCAGACGTTGTGGGTGATCACGCTTGCGTCGAACCCGCCCCGGGGCACATGCCGGGGCGGTGCGCCGAGCGCGCCGTCGCCGTGGAGGGCAACAACGCACCCGCTGCCGGCCTCCGCGGTGAACCGGCGGGTGCGGTGCACCACATGCGGGTCGATGTCGACGGTGACGACCTGCCCGCCCGGGCCGATGACATGGGCGATCAACTCGGCGTTGTAGCCGCCGGATCCCGCCTCGTACACACTCGCGCCCGGCCGGAGGTGGAGGCTTTCGACCATGTCGGCCTGGAGCCAGGCCGCGGACACCGAGCTGGTCGCCCGCCCGGCGTCGTCGCGGCGGGTGACCACGGCCAGGTCGTCGTCGTAGGCCGTCTTGAGGTCCTTCTCCTGCGCGTACCGGTGCCGGGGCACCGTGCGCAGCGCCTCCTGAACCGGTGCGGAGGGCGCCCAGCCGCCCGCGATGACGGCGTCCGCCATCTTCTCGCGCAGCCGGATGGCCTCCGTCGGCTCGCCGGGCACGGGCGGCTGGACTGCGGCGAGCGGGTAGGCGTATACCGGCGGCAGACCGGGGGTGATGCCGGGCCAGACCGCGTCCAGGGCCTGCGCAGCGGGGGCGAAGACATCGCCGATATGGTGAAGCGCGTGCAGGTCCAGCCACTCCCACCGGACGAACAGCTCTCTTTCCCGGTTGGTCGGTGTCCCGGACCAGGCGGTGATGCGGACAACGGCAGTGAGCCGGGGCACGCCGTGGCTGTCGTCGACGAGCACCGTCAGCACGTGGGCGTCGGATTCGGCGGCTACCAGGCCGGATTCCTCTTCTAACTCACGTACGGACGCCGCCTCGAAGCCCTCGCCTCCGCTCGTCTTGCCGCCCGGCAGCTCCCACATGCCCCGGGTGGAGCGGCCGAGAAGGACCCGCCCGGCCGTGTCGGTGACGACCGCCAGCGCCCCGGTCAGGGCGTGTGCGGTGGGCGGCCGCTTCTCCACGGCCCTGATTGCGGTGTGGCACGGACCGCGCAGGATCAGGACAGCGAGCTCGTCCACCTCCAGCCGCTCCGTCTCCTTCCAGCCCGCGGTGAGCAGGCTGATCTCTTCGTCGTCGAGGGCGATGTCCCGCCGCTCGCGCGGCGTGTGCGAGGTCGTGGGCGTGATGACCACGACCGCGCCGCCGGGCCGCAGCCGCTCACCGAGCGCATGCAGGACTCGGGTCCGGTCACGCAGGAACGCGTACGCGAGCCGCAACGTGATCAGGTCGTAGCCCTCACGATTCAGCTCGACGAGGTCGTCCTGCTCGATGTCCAGGCGCAGCCAACGCACCCGCTCGGCGCCTGCGTGCTCGGCGCGCGCTCGGATGAGGGCATTGCCGGCGTAGTCGATCCCGTCCACCTGGTAGCCGATCCCGGCCAGGAATGCGGCAAGGCCACCGGTCCCGCAACCTACATCCAGGGCCTGCCCGCCGTCCGGAGCGGGAACGTGCTCGCTGAGCACGGCCCGCTCGGCGCCCCCAAGCAATCTGAACCCTTTGCCGTCCTTGTAGTGCGTGTCCCATTCCTCCGGAACGACGTATCCCATATGTGCTCCTTACGTGATGCGGTCGCTGTCGCTGGGGTGCGCCATTAGGGTTTCGCCGGCGCGTAGTGTCAAGCCGGATTTCAGCGGGCCCATTTCGGTAAAGCCCGTCTGTCCGGGCATTTTGGGCTGACGGTTCACGGGTGTTCTACCGGCCCGTACAGGGCAGCTTTCTGTCTCTTCATCAGCGCCCAGTACCTATCGCCGTAGCTGAAGTGCCACCACTCCGTGCTGTAGTTCACGAGACCGGCGGAGGACAGCGCCGTATCGAGGATGTCCCGGTTCGAGCGGGCGTGCGGGCTGATGTTGTCCGCTGCCGTGTAGCAGGCGCCTGCACTCACCTCCGGGTTCGCGTTCACGGCCGTGCCCACTGCCACGGATGCGTCTGGGAATCGATGGCCCGCAGCTGGAGGGACCGGTCGTGCTCATCGGTGAAGTACAGGCAGTCGAAACCCGTCGACTTCGGCACCGTCCAGGCGTACTGCTCGGGCGGAAGGCGCGCGGAGTCTGCCCCGGGCTCCCCGCAGGACTGCTCAGGGAATCTGGTCATCCGCATCAGCGCGGGGTTGCTCGCGACCCGAGCGACTCGTAGAGCGGTGCGGAACCCTCACTGGCGTAGAGCTCGTAGAGGGTGACGCCTTCTTGTTCCAGGTGCTCCAGAAACGCGGCAAGGGCCGCTTTGGCATAGCCACGCCGCTGGTAGGCCGGTCCGTGGCGACAGCGTGGATGCGCACCGCCAGGCCCTTGGGGTACCGGCGTGCGGGGAGCACGCAGTGGACCAGGCCGAGGGCGCAGGTGGCGAGTGTGCCGTCGGGTGCGTCGATGACGTAGGCCCGGGCATCGCCTCCCGGCTGCAGACGAGCCGCCAGCAGGTCCTGTCCGGTGGTAATCCAGCTCGCATCAAGCGGTTGGGACAGGATCAGCTCGGATCTCAAACGGGCGATCTCGCCGGCATCGACGGGCGTGGCCAGGCGGGGTGTGGTCACAGTGTCAGCCTTTCTTCCGAAGCATGCTCAGGGAACTATGGGTTGCTTGCGCAGCAGTGGGCGGTACGGATCCGGGCGAGGGTGCGGCGGCTGCGTTCCAGCAGTTCGGGATCGCCCGTACGACTGCCGTACTGGATCCCGGAAAGGGAATCGAGCGCCAGCTCCACGGCCAGGCGCTCTTCCTCGACCGGGGTCAGCGGCCTGCCGTATCCGGCCATCAGCGCCTCGTACAGATCGGGGCGGTTGGCCCAGGCGTCCGACAGACGCGCGAAGTCCCGAACGGCGGGGCCCTCTTCGCTCCGCTCGAAATCGATCACGCCGAGGGTTCCCGCTTCGGACAGCAGCAGGTTCCTCAGCTGGAAGTCCCCGTGGGTGGGCACCAGGTCCAGGCCGGGCAGTCGGGCGGCACGGTCGGCCAGAGCGCGGATCATCTCCTCGTCACCGGGAGCCAGATGTTCGCGCGCGCCGGCCAGGTGCCGTTCCAACTTCCCCAGGGCCACCGGCGTTCCGGGCCCTGGGCGGGGCGGGGCGCTGTGGTGGATCGCGGCCGCGAGCGCCCCGATACGGCGAAAGAGCTGCCGTTCCTCTTCCGGCGTGTGCAGGGCGCCGTGCAGAGGACGGCCGGGCAGGGCGGTGACGACGACGGCCCGCAGGTTCTTGTCCGCAGCCACCAGCCGGGGCGCGGCCGGCCCCAGGCATGGAACCCAGGTTCGCAAGGCACCGACCTCGCGTTCGTGGAAGCGGCCATTCTGATGGATCTTCACCGTCCAGGTGCCTCCGGCGGCGCCGCGAACCCGCCACACACGGCTGCCCTCGCGCGCCCAGGAGGTGTCCGTCCACTCGGCGATGCGCCCCACCACTCGTTCGGCGAACTCGTGCACACGCGGCTCCGGTTGTGCGGACGCTGGCGCGTAGCCGATGCCGGGGATGAGGCGGAGCCGGTCAGTGGCAGGGGCGTAGCTGATCGGGTCGTCAGGCTCTTGGAAGTGGACAGCGAGCCTGCTGCCGGCTTGGTAGGCATCGAGCCCTGCCCGGCAGTAGGCCACCATCGGGAAGGGCAAGTCATCGAGCTGGTACCAGTCCATTGCGTCACACACGCCGGGTTCGAGGATCTGAGGTGTGCCCTGCCAGTGCCTGACCTCGAAGAAGAACCCGGTCCGGGCGCCCCCGTGGGGGCTGCGGTGGTGCACGGTGACGGCGGCCTGGATGTCGGCGGGGCTGATGACTACGCCTGTCTCCTCGTGCGCCTCGCGGATCAGCGCGGTCACGGCATCCTCGTGCGGCCCGTCGAGGTGGCCCGACGGCAGATGCCACAGGCCGGCCGCGTACACCTGCCCGGCCCGCCGCGACAACAGAACCTACGGCCCCTCGGCGGTCTCCCGTCGCAGGATCAGATGGACGTCCACCGGCTCGGCGTGCCGCTCCCCGCCGCTCACTGCGCACCCCCGGGACGCCGGGCGAGCAGGATCGTGAACACGGCGTGTTCTGTCAGGAGCCCATCGGCTGCGTACGCGTGGAGCAGTGTGTGGGCCTCGTCCTCGAACTCGGCATGCTGCTCACCGAAGAGCTCCGGCCCAGCGAAAGAGGTCGTGTGCAGGTAGCCGACCACTTCCTCCGGAGTCCAGGGGCGGGCGACATGGATGCGATGTTCGGTGAAGTCGCTCCACGCCGAGGCGGCGAGGTCTTCCTGGTACGTGCGGCGGGGCTCGGTGTAGTCACCCAGAGCGCCCGCCCGACGCCTGGGGCCCAGGTAGCGATGGATCAGCTCGCGTAGGGCATGGGTCCAGTCGGCGTCATGCGTCCACAGGCTGCCGTCCCCCATGATCGCGACTGTCGCCAGCGGTGCGGCGAATCGATCCGCCATGGCCAGGACGGAGGGGCCGCTCATCCAGTGGTAGGAGCGGCAGCACGTTACGAGGTCCGGCCTCCACGGGTCTTCTCCCGGCAGCGGGGCGAGTGGCCTGTAGACGTCGGCTGACGAGTGAACGAGACCGAGCGTGCAGGACCCGAGGGCGGGCGCGAGCGCAGCGCGAGCCTGGTCGAGCATCGGCCGGCTGCAGTCGACTGCTTCGATATGCGTGAGGCGTGGGAGAGCTGTGAGCAGGGCTTGAGGGACCTGCCCTGTGCCGGTGCCCAGGTCCAGGAGAGTGGGGCGGGAAAGGTCGCGGACGGTGTCGGCCAGCAGCTGGGCGGCCTCTGCCGGCAGGCCGGGCCGGAAGTGGCCGTACCTGACGGCTCCAGCAGCGAACAACGCTTCCTGTTCGGGCGTTGGCGGCGGATAGGGGGTGTCGGGATACGTCATCAGGAAGCTCCTTCATCGTGGGGGGCGGGGAATGGGAAGCTCCCAGGACAGGCGGCCGCACTCGGAGGCGGCCCGCTGCCCGCCGTCGGGATCGAAGGAGAGGCGGTAGCGGTCAGGAGAACCAGCTGCTCGCCACAGGTCCGCGAGGTCCTGGAGCTCCTTCCAGATGTCGCGCGGCCCTTGCGTGGTGACGTTCCAGCGCTGGTGGCCCACGGGCTCCACGCGCAGCCACGACCCGCAGCCGGGCGCGCCGATCATGAGGTGCTCGACACCGAATTCCCGCACCAGCCCGCCACCGAGGAGATGGTCGGCCGCCAGCCAGAATCCCCGGTCGGTGTCCGCGGGCGGCGCCAGCATGCTCCGCTGCGTCCACGTGCCCGGTTCGGCGGTGATGCGCTGCCGGAACTCCTCGCTGAGCCAGATCCGTTCCATGCCGTGCCCGGCCCGGTGGGCGTATTCGACGGCCCGCAGCTCCGCCTCGTGACGTCCGTCGGCGGTTCGCTCGACGACGGCGAGGGCGGGCCACGATGGGGAAGCGGTGGTGACGTGCGCCAGTAGTCGGCCCCTGGGGGCAAGTTGCTCGACGAGGGCGGCCGGCACGCGCTCCACCGTGTACGAGAAGAAGACACGGTCGAAGGGCGCACGGGCCGGACAGCCCTCGTCCCCCCGCCCGCACACCACCTCCGGCCGGAAGCCGATGTCGGCCAGCCGTGCCGCGGCCGCCTGCGCGAGGTGCCGGTCCCGGTCGAGGGTGACGACCCCCTGGTCGCCGCAGACTTGGCAGGCCACCGCGGCGGTCACCCCCGCGCCCGTGCCGACATCCAGGACCCGCTGACCGGGCTGGAGATCCAGCTCGTCCAACAGCGAGGCGGTCAGGCCCATCACCGTGGACATCGACGTGATCGACGCCCCCGACCGAGCCCCGTACGCCCGGCCGAGGAGCGGCTCCCCGTCGTGCTGGACGAGCACACTGGCCCCGCCGTACAGCACCCCTTGGAGTTCCTCACGGTCCTGCGGCACTGCCCAGTCCAGCAAGTCCCAGCGCGGCGGCTTCTCTCCGTCAGCGGTGCGCCGCACATAGGCCTGCGGCATCAGCACCTCCCGGGGCAGGACCAGCAACGCCTCGCGCACGGGTCCTCGCTGGAGATCGCCCGATGCCTCAAGGCGTGCCACCATCTCCGCTCGCGCGGCGGCACAGTCCGCCGTCACAGGTGCGGCATGCCGTGCCGAGGGGGGGAACCGGGCACCCTTCGGCACGGGCGCCTGTCTTCTCCGGGCGGCTGGCCGCCGTGGTGTGCGCCCGGTTCATGCTGCTCCTCTGAGCAGCCGTCGCAGGGCTTCGGCATCGCGCTGGAGCAGAGCCTCGTCCTGGCGGCCGTGGTCGAGCAGGGCGAAGGACGTCGGCCCGCCCGGAGCCGGGTCCCGGGACGCTTCACGGCGCGCTACCAGATGCCAGTGTGCGTGCGGGATCGCGTTGCCGAGCAGCAGGTAGTTCATCTTCAGCACCGGCTGGTAGTGATCTGCGATCGTGCGGCGCACGGCGAGGGCGTCGCGCCAGAAGGCGGCCGCTTCCCTTTCCGACATCTCAGTGGGTTCGGCGACGTGTCGTGCGGTGAAGATCACGACGGCGTAGCCCCGGACTTGGCCGGAGCGCCACAGGAAGGAGTGGGCCACCTTGCCGCGGTGCAGTAGCGGTCCCCAGCCGATGTCGTCGGCCTGCCAGTCGTTGGTGCACATCGGACAGCCGTGCCCGGCGCGGTGTGCGGGGAAGCGTTCGGGCCAGGAAGCGGCCGGCTGTGGAGTCGCCATCGGTGCTCACCAGCCCATCTCGGTGTAGAGGCTGCCTGCGCCGATGGCCTCGATGGCCGCTCGGGTGTACGGCACGACTTCGGCCGGGAGATCCTTCGGGTTCCACCAGCGCCATTCCACGCACCGGTCGGGCTCCAGGACCTGCGGAACACCGGACCAGGATCGGGCTCGGAAGACGAGCCCGATCCTGGGACGCGCGGACGGCGAGTCGACGAGGTGGACCAGGTGCACGAGTTCCATGTCGGTTGGCTCGATGATCAGGCCGGCCTCTTCCTCGGATTCTCGTACCAGGCAGCCGATCGCGGCTTCTCGCTCGCAGTGTCCGGCCATTCTCTAGGCTCCTCTGAGTTGTCGGTTCAGGCTGTCTCAGGAGGGGCTCGTGAACGTACTGGAGCACTGGAGTGTGGACTTCTATGACTTCACCGTCCCACCCCTACCCACAGATGATCCTGACGTTCTGAGGTTCGGTGATCTGCTCGCCCGAGCGGCCCGCAACGGCGCACGCCACGGGACCCCTGTGATCATCTCTCCGTCAGGTCGGCCGGACCCTCGCATCAACCTGTTCTTCCGTACGGGGCGGATGGCGGCACACGAAGCGAGCACCTGGCGTCGGTATGCATACGCGCTGATCGTGTGGCTGGACTTCCTGGATGCCATCGGCAGTTCGTGGGACTGCGCGAGCGTACGCGATGTCGAAGCGTTCAAGGACTGGCGAATCACGGACCTGCGCAATGATGAACGAATCCGGCCGACTTCGTTCGATACAGATCGCGCTGCCTTGAACTCCTTTTACACCTGGGCGAGTTCGCGTTACGGAGTGTTCAACCCGGTGCCGACCGTCCAGGCGGACGACTCGGACGAAGCTGGCTGGAAGCCGGGACCGAGCTACACGCAGCAGCGCCGGGATCCGCTGCGGCCGGCGGGCTCGAGGCGCCGCCAAGTGAAGTGGTTGCTGCGGGCTGCCCTGGAGCAGTGGCGGAACATCGGCCTGCGCGGGTTCGACTTCAATGGTCTGCGCCGGGACGGATGGCGGGGGTTCAACGAGGACCGGGACTGCGCCTTCGTCGACGGCCTCTACGGCACGGGCCTGCGAGTTCGGGAGTGGGCCAGCGTCCTGGACGTTGAACTCCCCGCTTCAGGCGCAGAGCGGATGGGGGAGGCGTGGCTGGCGGCGAAGTGCATCAAGGGCGGTGAAGAGGGCCGGAAATACTGGATCCCGCGACGCGTACTGCAGTCGGTGGAAGGCTACGTGGATCCCTTGGAGGGCTCCCGGACGGAGGCGATCCGCCGCGCACAGAGGCGGGGCCGATACGACCGGCTGCGGGGCGTGCGGATTGTCACCGGCCACAACCCCCGGACCGGTGAGCTCTACGTCGAGGGCAGCAGTGGGACGGCAACGCTGGCCTTGGACGTGCTGTCGCCGGACGAGCGCCGCATGCTCTTCCGCCGGACCCCCGGTGGGCTGGAGCCGCTCTGCCTGTGGCTGTCGGTGAGCGGGCTGCCGAAGAAGGTTCACAGCTGGGAGGACACCTTCGACGATGCGAATAAGCGTATCGCGGTAGCGTATGTGCGCAGAGCCGATCCGGATGGGCGCCTGTCTGAGGAGGAGCGCGAGCGGATCCGTGGCGAATGCCCGCTGTGGGCAACGGCCCATATGTGCCGGCACTCTTTCGCCCTGAAATGGTTCTCGATCCTGTCCTTGCTGGAAGAGCGGCGGCTGGAAGGGTTCACCGCGGAGGAGATGGAGGATTTCCGAGATCAACTGGGAGATATTTGGCTACAGTTGGCGATCTTGCTCGGCCATAAACACCCGGACACCACCCGGGAGCACTACCTGAACCCTCAGAGGGCGAGAAACCGCAGGTCGCGAGGTCAGGGCAGGGCCTGACGAGGACTCCATCCTCCTGCAACCTGGCGGCCTGAGCTGGGAGTTTGGCGATCAGATCCCATCTGATGCAGGATTTGCCCTCTGAAGGGGAGGGCGAAAGTGGGTCTACAGCGACGTGCCGACCTGGCGGGGGCGGCTCATCTGGAGCTGGTCTCCGGGGTGGCCCAGCTGCGTCCGCAGGACGCGATGGCCGAGGCGATGGTGCGGGGCTGGCGGGCCCAACAGGCCGCTCGTGGGCTCCGCGAGGACACGGTCACCGCCCGGGAACGGCTCGTACGCCGGTTCCTTGAGTACACCAACGAATATCCGTGGGCCTGGGCGCCCGGCCACGTGGACGAGTGGTCACTGTGGCTGACCAGCGAGAAGCACCTCGAGCCGTCCACGATCCGCAGCTATCAGGGCAGTCTGCGCCTGTTCAGCGAGTTCTTGATCGACGGTCGTTACGGCTGGGCGGTGGCCTGCGAGGACGCGTTCGGTACTCACCCGGTGGCCATCTGCCATGAGTGGAACACCATCGCCCACCTCAACGACTACGAGGGGCGCCCCGAGGCGAGGCCGTTCACCCGCGAGGAGATCCAGCGCTTCCTCGACTACGCCGACGACCAGGTCGAACGGGCGGTCCGGGCCAAGCGCAAGGGAGCCCTCGCCGCCTACCGGGATGCCACGCTCTTCAAGGTCATTTATGGGTGGGGACTTCGCCGGACCGAGGCATCGAAGCTGGATGTGGTGGACTTCGGGCGGAACGCGAAGGCTCCGCAGTTCGGCCGGTACGGCACCCTCAATGTCCGCTACGGCAAAGCGAAGAAGGGCCAGCCACCGCGTCGTCGGAACGTGTTGTCGGTGATGGACTGGGCGGTGGACGCGGTCGCCGACTACGTGGAGAACGTACGGCCGCGGTTCGGCTGCGAGGACCACCCCGCGTTGTGGGTGACCGAGCGGGGCGGCCGGGTCAAGCCGGCGGAGATCAATGCCCGGTTCGTCGCCTACCGCGACGCGCTGAAGCTCCCGAAGGCGCTGACGGTCCATTCCGCTCGCCACGCCTACGTCACCCACCTCACGGAGGACGGGGTTGACCGGCGGTTTCTGCAGCAGCAAGTCGGTCACGAGAATGACAGCTCCACCGCCATCTACACCCACGTCAGCGACGACTTCATGAACACGATGCTCCACAAGGCACTTGCTCCCGCGCTCGCCCCGATCCTCACAGACAAGGACCGCTGATGGCCGCGAAGCTCGACTACCACTGGCACCTGCGCAAGGTCATGGCCGACCGCGGGCTCTTCTCCACCACCGACCTCATCCCGCTACTGGACGCACGCGGCATCACCCTGTCGTCCAGCCAGGTCTACCGGCTCGTCGTCGAGCGCCCCGAACGACTCAGCCTGAAGATCCTCATGGCCCTGCTCGACATCCTCAACTGCACCATGAACGACCTCATCGAGCCCACCGCCGCAGCAGGTGCCGGAACAACTGCCCGGACAAAGAAGGCCGTTGGCGCCGAGGCAGGCGTCGGTGACCTGCGACCCAAGCGAGCCCGCATCCGCGGTCTCGAGCGGCCGTGACCACACCCGGGCACCCCGATCGGGCCGTCACCGACCCGATCGGGCTCATCGTGGACCTGGTCGCGGCCGTCGAACATCACCTGGAGCCTGACCGGATCCGTGCCGCGGTCGCCAGCGTCGCGGGCGGCCGCTCGAAGTCACGCCGCCTCGCGGCACATCTCGCCGAGCATCCCCGCGTGCTGAACGACGGTTGCTCGCCGGCGCCCAGGGCCGTCGGCGACCTGCTCATCGCCCTGCGTGAGGCCGGAGCCCAGGCCATCTCGCCGCCGTGTTGCGCCGAATGCGGCAGGCAGATGCGAACTCTCCAGCGCCGCGGCCAGGACTGGTACTGCTGGAATTGCGGGCCTCAGCCGGAGCCGTGTGCTGCCTGCGGAAACGCCCGCCGGGTCGCTTCACGCGACCGGGCCGGGCGGCCACGATGCGGCAAGTGCCCGGACACCGACGGACGCGACCCCGTCGCAGTGATCGGCGCCCTGATCGCTGAACTGGACCCGCAGGCCCGACGGGAGACGATCGCCGACGCGGTCCGTCGATCGGCGCCTCGTCCCTCCTACCAGCAGAAACTCGCCTGGGCCCTGGAATCCCACCCAGCCCTGCTGACCGGGGACGGTCACCTCGCACCCCACCGCGCGATCCTCAAACTGATCGACCTGCTGCACGAGGCCGACGTCACCGGGATCGTCCGGCCGTCCTGCCCCGGCTGCCACAGAGTCGTACGCATCGACAAGCCCCTCGATGGACAGCGGGTCTGCCGCATGTGCATCTCCCACTCCCGCATTGAGGAGTGCTCGGGATGCGGAGCCCGCCGAGAGCCCGCCACCCGCGACGCCCAAGGCCAGCCAATGTGTCCGAACTGCCTGGTCAGCGACCCAGCGAACCTGGAGACCTGCATCAACTGCGGCCGACGAAAGGTCGTGAACACCCGCACGCCGGACGGCCCGCTCTGCTCGGGCTGCCCCTCCTTGCCCACTGCAACTTGCAGTATCTGCGGCGAGGAGAAGCCCTGCGGCACCTCCCGCACCACGGGCCAGCCGCGGTGCCTGGACTGCCAGCGTCGCTCAGCGCCGTGCTCGGCCTGCGGCGGCGTCGCGGCGGTCGTCTCCGGCACTCCCGACCAGCCCCTTTGCCTGGGCTGCACCGCGACTGAGGTCTGGCACACCTGCCCCACCTGCAGCGATCCCGATTACCCGCACCCCGGCCAGTGCGCTCGTTGTCTCATCAATCGGCGCCTCAACGAGCTCCTGGGCCCTCCGTCCGATGCCCTCCACCCCGGTCTCGAAACCCTGCGAAACGACATCGCCACCGCCGAGCACCCCATCACCGCCAGGCGGTGGCTGAACAAGCCGTCCGTGTCTCCGGTCCTGGCCGACCTCGCGGCCGGCAGACGAGCCCTGACTCACGAGGCCCTCGACGAGTTGCCCGACAGCCCGCCCCTCGCCCACCTCCGCCAAGTCCTCGTCGGCGTCGGTGCCCTGCCCGAGCGGGACGAGTACATGGTCCGCCTCGAACGTTTCCTCACCGGCCTTCTCGCATCCCAGCCGGACCCCGAACAACGCAAAGTTCTGCACCGGTACGCGATCTGGCATCTGGTCCGGCGGCTTCGCCGACGCAACAACGGCCGCCCCATCACCCCGCAGCAGTTCAACTCCGCACGTCAACGCACCCACGCGGCCGTCGCCTTCCTGAACTGGCTGACAGCCCACGACCTCACCCTGGCTACCTGCCGACAAGCCGACCTCGACCGCTGGCTCACCGACGACTCCGCCACCTATCGCCACACGGCCGGACACTTCATCCGCTGGGCCCACACCAACAAGCTCACCACCGTCCACGTCCCCGCAGTCCGCTGGAACGGCCCCACTCAGCCACTCGACGACGAACACCGCTGGCACGTCGCCCGCCAGCTCCTGCACGACGACACCCTCAAGCCCGAAGACCGCCTCGCCGGGCTGCTGCTCCTCCTCTACGCCCAAGGAGCCTCAGCGATCCACCGGTTGACCACCGAGGACATCGAGGTCGGCGCCCAGGCAGTACGTCTCCACCTCGGCGATGCACCCGTCCAGCTGCCCGAGCCCGTCGCCGCACTGGCCCGCACCGTCGCCGCGAACCGCAAGGGCCACGCGACCATCGGCGCCCTGGCCCCCTCACCCTGGCTCTTCCCCGGTGGCCAGCCCGGACGCCCGATCAGCACCACACAGCTGACCCAGCGGCTGACCCAGCTCGGGATCCGGCCCAACCAGGCCCGCAGCACCGCACTCTTCCAGCTCGCCGCCGAGATCCCCGCCGCGATCCTCGCCCGCACGCTGGGCATCCACACCGACGTCGCCGTCGCCTGGCAGCGGCTCTCCGCAGGCGACTGGGCCACCTACGCCGCCGACGTCAGCCAGCGGCCAATCAGGACAGATCAACGACACTAACGTCGTGTGACGAAGCCATTCAGACAGGAGAAGGATGCGATACGAAGCGGCTGCCGACACCGCAGCGCTGCGTGAACAGCTGCGGCATGTCTACTGGATCGGTGGCGGAAGTGGTGCAGGCAAGTCGACGATTGCTCGGCGCTTGGCGGATCAGTACAGGTGGCACCTCTACGCGACCGACGACGTGATGTCGGAGCACGCGCGCCGGACCACACCCAAAGAGGCCCCGTTCCTGCACCAGTTCATGGCCATGGATATGGACGAGCGCTGGGTGAACCGGTCTCCGGACACCATGCTTGAGACCTTCCACTGGTTTCGTGGTGAGGGCTTTGGACTGATCGTCGAAGATCTCCTTCGTCTACCACCGGAACCTTGTGTCATCGTCGAGGGCTTCCGGCTGTTGCCACACCTCGTGAAGCCGCTACTTGCCGTGTCCAGTCAGGCGGTTTGGCTCCTCCCCACACCCGAGTTCCGCCAGACCGCGATCCAGAGTCGGGCCACGCCCGGAGAAGGGTTCATTTGGAAGACCAGTGATCCAGAGCGAGCCGGCCGCAACATCGCGGAACGCGATCATGCCTTCGTGAAGCATCTCTATGAGGAAACGAAGCGTCTCGAACTGCATGCCATCGAGGCTGACACCACGATGACCGAAGACGATCTGGCCAAGCGAGTGACCGAAGCGTTCTTGGGTCGTCGCTCAACGCCTCAGGGATGAGAGGCAGATCACCCAGTCCCCAGGAACGGGGCACGACGCGGTCGCCCACAACCAAGCGCGGGACTTCCAGGAGGGAACCATTGATCGCGTCCTGCCGCGATCGCCGACAGGGACACCCTCCCATTTCACAGCCACCACCAGGGCATTCGGACAGTTCCAATACCCGACGTCACCATTAGAGCCCTTCACGGGGCTGCAGTTGTCCTACCTGATGTCGCTGCTCGATGAGGACGAACAGGCCGGCGTCGACTCCCTGGTCCGCATCTTCGCCCGGCACGGCGGCTCCACCATCATGCCCGTTGCCGCGGCAACCGGTCCAGGAGGCGCCCTATGAGCGGGCGCCGGCGAGGCGGCCGACGAGCAGCCCAGCCACCCCTGGACTGGCAGCCTCCCGAGCGGTTGCCTGCCGATGGGGATCAGACCACGGTGGTCTTCTACGAGGAGCAGAGCGGGAAGAGTCACATCCTTGACTTCTCTTCCTTCCCGGCGCCGCTCGCGATGCAGCAGTGGATGGCCGTGTTGCTGGCGGCCCGGTGCGGTGCGCGCGGTGGAAGTAAACGCCTGGCTACGGCGAAGAGATACCACTGGATACTGCACCGCTTCACGGTGGTGCTGTCGGAGGCCGGCCGTGTGCCGGCGACGCCGGGCGAACTGGCACCCGAGCACTTCCAGATATTCCGGGACCGGTACGAGGACCATCCGACGAGCTTGCGGGTACATCTGCAAGCCCTTCGGCGGCTCATGCGCAAGCGCGAAGACCTGACGGACGAAGCCCTCCATGCTCTCCTGCGCACACGGCTTCCCGCCGCCACGACGGCGGCGCAGGTCATGGCGTACAGCGACCACGAGTGGCAGCAGATCATGACGGCGCTGCGTCGCGATGTCCGTATCAGCCGGGACCGCATCCGTGCGGGAGTACGCCTGCTGGCCCGCTTCCGGGACGGCGAGCTCATACCGGGCAGCAGGGAGGAAGCCCTGGGAAGAATGCTGGAGGAGTTCGCCACAACGGGGGATCTGCCCCGGAATGAATTCGGCGCCCTGCGGGCCGAGGTGGCCCGGCTCGGCGGCGCCACGGCCATCAGCAGCATGCTGAGCCTCACCCGCGACGAGTCGACGGCCTTCGCGATGCTGCTGAGCGCGCTGACCGGGGAGAACTTCGGCACCGTCAAGACGTGGCCGGCTCTGCACGCCCGGCCCGACGGCGGCGTGGCGACGCAGACAGTGGCCTTGGTCGAGGAGACCAAACCACGCCGCGGCCCCGACCGCGAGCACATGGTCGCCGCACTCGAGGACCTCCCTGCCTCCCTGCGCGAGCTGGCCGAATCCGAGGACACTGAGCCCCGGCTGTTCCACTCGCCGCTGAGGATGTACCAGCTGCTGCTGGAACTGACCGAGACCGCTCGCCACCTGAGCGGAGAGACCTGCGCGTTCATCAGCTACAGCCCCAAGCGGCGTTCCGCCGTCGGCAGGGACATGTGGAACACCCAGGTGCACGTGAAGCACTGGAGCCAGACGCGGGGCTTCCCCTCTATGCGCAAAGCGGTTGCCGGAGGGCCGCCCGCCGTACAGGTGAGGCGGATCCGCCAGAGTGCGCTGGAACTGAAGCGGCGCCCGGTCGCCCACAGCCGCGAAACGTTGCGGGACCACTACCTCAATCGCAGCCGCACCGTGCAGGAGCAGAGCCGCACCGTAGTCGGCAAGGCACTGCGCGAACAGGTCGCGAAGGCACGCACGGCAATGGAAGTCCCGGTTTTCACACCGGACTTCATCGAGCGCGCGGCACAGGACCCGGAAGCGGCAGCGGCTGAGGCCGGGCTCGACCCGGAAGTTCTGAAGGGACTGTTGGCCGGGGAGCAGGACACGGTGCTGACCGGATGCGTCGATCACTTGTCCGGGCCCGACACGCCGCCGGGGACACCGTGCACAGCCTCGTTCTTCGTATGCCTTGGGTGCGAAAACGCCCGTGCTCTCCCACACCAGTTGCCCGTTCAGATCATTGTCCGCGACCGACTTCTCGCCACACGCCCCAACTCCGATCCCACAACCTGGCGCGCGAAATACCAAGCGGCTACCGACCGGCTCGAGGACATCCTGCGTCACTACACCCCTGCCGAACGCGAGCAGGCCCGCGCCAAGCTGAGCGACGGGCAAAGCGAACTGGTCGACGACCTACTGAGCGGAAGGCTGGATCTCCGATGGGTGCAGATCTTGTGAGGGCGCCTCGTTGGGGTGATTCGCAGGGGTTTGCGATGTGACGGTGCGGGGCGGTCTCTACTGTCGGCGAGGTGAGCCCGCCGTGGGTGCGGGCGCCGGGTGGGGGCGGGTGGTGTGGTGCCGTCGTTGATGGCCGCGTTGGATGCCAGGGGGAGTGCGTGCCGGTCCAGGGCTGTGGAGTTGCGTGAGCGGATCGCGGGGCTTACTGATGAGTTGTCCCGGGTGGAGGCCGAGCTGTCGCGGTTGCAGATCACGCGGGAGACGGTGAAGCAGGTGCTGGCTGACGGTCCGCGGGCGGCGGTCGCGGATGATGCGCCGGGGCCGGTGGCGTCCGGGCCGGTCGATGTGGCCGCGGCGCTGCTGGCGGCGGAGGCCGCGGGCGATGTGACGGTGATGTCGCCGGACTACCAGCGGATTATCGCGCTGTTCGCCACGTCCGGATCGGCATGGCGGTGCAAGGACGTGTGCGTGGAGTTGGGGTTGGAGACCGAGGCCCGTCACGTGGAGGGTATGCGTTCGAAGCTCAAGCGCCTGGTGGAGCGGGGGATCTTGTCCGAGACCGGGCCGGGGTTGTTCAAGGTCGACGGACGGAAGTTGGGCTGGTGAGCGCGGTGCAGGGAGCCGGTGGCGGTCTGACGGCGGCCGAGACCGCGTTCGCCGCCTCGCGCGGCCTGTTCGAGCAGGTGGCCACGGATCTGGCCGCCCCGGACGCCGCCGCGTTGACGCATTCGGCACTGGAGGACCTGCTCGCGGCACGGATGCGCGAGGTGACCCGGCAGTTGTTCCAGGACCATCTGGACCTGCGCGCGGTCCGCGAGCGGCGGGCCGGGCAGGTGGTCGATGCGGCCGGGGTCGAACGCACCCGGATCGAGCGGGGCCGTGCCCGGATCCTGGCTACGGTGTTCGGGAAGGTCACCGCGAGGCGGATCGCCTACCGGGCCACCGGTGCGGCGGATCTGCATCTGGCCGATGCCGCGTTGAACATGCCGGCCGCGATGCACAGCCTGGGACTGGCCAAGCTTGCCGCGACCGAGGCCGCCCGCGGCTCCTTCGCCGAGGCGTTCGACCGGGTCAACGTGCTGACCGGTGCCGGGATCGGCCACCGGCAGGTCCAGGAACTCGCCGTGGCCGCGGCCTGCGACATCGACGCCTTCTACCAGGCCCTGGTCCCCGAACCGTGCACCGACGCCACGCTGCTGGTCCTGTCCACCGACGGCAAGGGCGTGGTGATAAGGCCCGAGGCGCTGCGCGAGGCCACAGCGAAAGCCGCCGCGGCCAAGAACGGCAACAAGATGGCGACCAGGCTCGCGCCCGGGGAGAAACACGGCCGCAAGCGCATGGCCACCCTGGGCACCGTCTACGACACCGAGCCGACCCCGCGCACCGTCGACGACATCATCGCCGACCCCGCCAATCCCGCCGACGCCGAGAAGGAACGCCACCCCGGGCCCAAAGCCAGGTCCAAGTGGCTGTGCGGCTCGGTGAACGACACCGCCGAACAAGTCATCGCTGCGGTATTCGACCAAGCCGAAGCCCGCGACCCCGCCCACCGCCGGACCTGGGTCGTCCTGGTCGACGGCGCCCGCCACCAACTCGACCTCATCCAAGCCGAGGCCGGACGCCGGAACGTCACCGTGCACATCCTCATCGACATCATCCACGTGCTCGAATACCTGTGGGACGCCGCGCACTGCCTGCACCCGGCCGGCGACCGCGCAGCCGAAGCCTGGGTCACCGGCCACGCACGCACCATCCTGGCCGGAGGCGCCGAGCAGACCGCGGCCTCGATCACCGCGGCCACTGACAACGCCGGGCTCAGGCCCGGCTCGCGCAAGGGCATCGACAACGCCGTCGGCTACCTGAAGAACAAGGCCCCCTACCTGCGCTACAACACCGCGCTGAACGAAGGCTTCCCGATCGCCACCGGGATCATCGAGGGGGCGTGCCGGCACCTGGTCAAAGACCGCCTCGATATCACCGGCGCCCGCTAGGGCCTCTCCGGCGCCGAAGCCGTCCTGAAACTCCGCGCCCTGCGCAGCAACGGCGACTTCGACACCTACTGGTCCTGGCATGAAGAGCAGGAATTCACCCGCAACCACCAGGCCCGCTACCGCGACACGCTCATACCGACGCCTTGATCGCCAGAACCCTCAATAGATCTGCACCCTTCTTGGATGAGCTGGAGTATGACTTGCCGCCCAGGTAGCTGGAGGATGACTTTGTCGTCCAGGTGCCGGACTTGATGGCTGCGGTCTCCTGGAGGATTACCTGTGTGGCGGTGACCGAGGCCGGGGCGGTGTTGCCCGCGTAGTCGTAGGCCGTCATGTTCCAGGTCCTGGCTGTGCCGGATGGGGCGGTGTGCGATGAGCTGGCCGTGGCCGGTCCGTAGGTCTTGGCCACCGGTGCGGTCAGCCGGACTTCCTTGAGCGCGGCACTGTCGGCTGCCTTCCAGCTCAGCGTCATGGGCACTGCTGTGGTGTTCACCGTGCCGGTGCGCAAGGCCAGGGCAGGCTTGGCGGTGAAGGAGGGAGCGGTCGTCTCTGCGATCACGGTCACGGCTGAGCTTGTCGATGTCTTGCCGGAGACGTGAGTGGCGCGCACGGCCACGGTGTGGGTGCCGATGGCGAGCTTCGCTTTCGCCGAGGTGGCCGTGCCCGCGGCAGTCGCGACGGGCTTGCCGTCGATGAGCAGTTCGTTTTGCTTGATCAGCGCAGTCGGCGTGCTGGCCGACCAATTCACGGTGATGTCGGCCTTGGTGTAGTACTTCGTCCCGGACAGGCCGGCGCCGGTGACGGACTTGACCGCGAGCCCTGAGACGGGGCCCGATGCCCAGGTGCGGATGGTGGCCAGCTGGCTGCAGAACGCGTTGCCCGGGCACTGGGTGTTGTACCCATCGCGGTGGCCGTGGATGACGGGGAAGGACAGCTGAGCGCCCTTGGCCCAGCTCTTGCGGAAGTAGTTGGTGCCCGCGTCTCCGGCGGTCAGCGTGGTGGTGCCGCCGGGATTCACGCCGTACTGGCCTAGCTTCCACGCGGCGATCCGTGCGACAGAGGTCATCGCAGCCTGGGAGGGGGCGGCGTCGGTGTAGGTACCGAGGACGGAGATGCCCGTGGTTTCGGCGTTGAAGCCGTAGGCGTGGGCACCCTGGACCGGCTTGTCCACGCCACCCTTGCGGCCTTCGTAGATGGTGCCGCACTTGTCGACGAGGAAGTTGTAGCCGACGTCTTTCCAGCCCAGTTGCTTGACGTGGTAGGCGTAGATGCCGCGGACCACCGCCGGTGCCTGATCGCAGGTGTAGGTGTTGGACTCGGCGGTGTGGTGCACCACTACCGCTTTGATCTTGCCTCCCGGCAGATAGCCCGGCGCCTCCGGGCTGATCGACTCATCCGCCCCCCAGTCGGCGCGGGACGTGATGGGAGGGCGTGGAGTGGTGGGCGGCGGAGTCGCCGGGGCGGTAGCAGTCGGGCTCGGGCTCGCCGTCATGGACGGAAATGGAGAGAGGGCCGGCGCAGTGGTTGGCGTGGTGAATTCGGTCGGCGGCTCGCTGACTGGCGGCTGGACGGGCGGCTCCTGGCTGGAGGATGTCTCCGGCTCCACCGTGGCATCCTGCTCCGGCCCAGCGGAGTCCGACGGAGAGGGTGTCGGCTCGCCGGTCTATTCGACGGCGAACGCAGCGGGCTTCATGGCACTCGCACCGCCGGGGCCGGGATCGACCATGTCCAGGCGCAGTCCGCTGGGCAGTCCGGCAGACGTCTGTCCACCTGCGTTCACCCGGGCCTCGACCGCGTTGGAGGGGCCGACTCACGCCGACTCAGTGCCACCCCGGGCCGCGCCGTTCTCCCCCTGCCCGCTGTCACCGTCCAGCCGAAGCCACTGTGACCACTGCCCGGTCTTCACGTCGCGGGTACGGACCTCGACGTTGCCCGTGATGCGGGCGCCCGGGTCCGTCCACGTCATGCCCAGCATGCTGAACGGCTTCACGTCATGACGGCCCAGTGACGCGGCGCTCCCGTCCTGATTGGTAAGCAACTGTTGGGAGTACGCCTTGGCTTTAACCGGCTCCGGCTTTGCGTCTGTGCCGTTAGGCCCGTCCGCGCCGCCGGTCGCCCCCTGAAAGATCAGCACGCCGGTCAACCCGGTTACCACGGCCGCGGCCGTGCCCCATATCCGATGCCGCTTCACGCAGCCCCGCCCCTCGTTCCGTCACCCTGCCAGCAGCGCCTACTCCGGCTTCTCCGGACGCACAGGCTCGCCAGAAGGTACACCGCCAGCTGCCAACATCCGCACAATAGGAGCAAAATTGAGGTGTCATTCAACAGAACCTGGGTAGGCGGCCAGATTTGGGGCGAGGTAGTGGCCGATGTCACATGGCGGCCCTCCGTCGCGCTGTCGATCTTGAACCCTCTTGTCACACTTCCTCGTCTTTTCCTTGTCGGTACCTTCACGTATGCATCACATAAGTGAAATGCATACAGCAAGAGACCGAGGGATGATGACGGTTCATATACCCGCGAGATCAGGGCGCGGACGGCCATGGTCCAGCAGGAGCCTGCGTTTCATAGCGGGCACGCTCACGCTGGCCCTGTCGGTCACGCTCATCGACGGCGCCAGTCCTGCGGACGCCGCGACGTCCAAGGCGCCTTCGGCACCGAAGAAGACGGCGGCCACACAAGCAGCGGATATCCCATCTGCGCGGGTTGCCGCGCGGCTGTCCGGTAAGCGCGTGGAGGCGCTCTCGGAGCGGACCGAGACGTCCACGACTTGGGCCAACAAGGACGGTTCGCTCACCACTGAGCTCGCCGCCGGCCCGGTCCGGTTCGAAGACGAAACCACTGGCGGGTGGCGGGACGTCGATCTCGAACTCGTGCAGGGCTCTGACGGCTCGGTCGAGCCTACGGCCCACCCCCGCGGACTGAAGCTCGCGGGCAAATCCGGCACTCCGGCCAAGTCGCTCAAGGCGGCGCAGGCATCCACCGCTACCGACCTGGTGACGCTCGGTGAGGGCGAGCAGCAGATCGCACTGCAGTGGAAGGGCGGCCTGCCCGCGCCGAAGCTGGAGGGCACCCGGGCTGAGTACGTCAACGCCTTACCTGGCGCCGACGTGGTGGTCGAGGCCACCCGTACCGGATTCGAGCAGTTCGTCGAGATCAAGCAGAAGCCTGCTACCGACGGCTACACGTACACCCTGCCTCTGAAGGCCAAGGGCCTGAAGGCCACGCAGCAGGCCGACGGCAGCGTCCTGTTCACGGACAAGAAGAACAAGAAGCAGGCACTCATGCCTGCGCCGGTGATGTGGGACTCCACCGTCGACGAGCGCTCCGGCGAACACACCCGCCGGGTTCCCGTGGCTATGAAGGTCGTCACCAAGGGTTCCTCGGTGGACCTCGTCATTGCTCCGGACACGAAGTTCCTTGCCGACCCGGCCACGAAGTACCCGGTCACGGTGGACCCCTCGACCTCGGCCCTCTCCAACGTCTTCGACACCTACGTCCAGCAGGGCGAGACCCGCGACTGGTCCACCGACACCGAGCTCGACCTGGGCAACCCCGGCACCAAGAACGCCGACGGTACCCCGCGCACCGCCCGGTCATTCATCACCTGGAACACCGCGCCGATCTCCGACGCCCTGGTGATCAGCGCGAAGCTGAGCCTGTGGAACTTCCACTCCGGCAGGGCTGACTGCGTCGCCCAGCCATGGCAGGTGTGGTCGGCCGGCAAGGCGACCACCGCATCCCGGTGGACCGCGCAGCCCGCCTGGATGCAGACGAAGGCGACCTCGGTGGAGACCAAGGGCGGCCCAGGGTGCCCGTCCCACCCGGCCAACTGGATCAACGCCGACGTCACCACCTTGGTCCAGGAATGGGCCTCGGCGAAGAACGCCACCTCCGGTATGGGCCTGCGCGCGGCCGACGAGAGTGTCGTTGCGCAGTGGAAGCGGATGAACTCAGCCAACGCCGCCACCAACCCCCCCAAACTGGTCGTCACCTACAACTACCGGCCCCGCACCGGCACCAAGCAGGAAGCCGGCCCGCCGTACTTCTCCTATGGCGGCGCCTACGTCGTCAACACGGTGCGCCCCACCCTGCGGGACACCTTCGTCGACCCCAACGGTGACAAGATCCAGGGCGCGTACCAGATCTTCGACTCCGCCACCAACACCCAGGTCGGCGACGTCCTGCGCTCGGCGTTCGTACCATCCGGACAGCCCGCTCCGGTGGTAGTACCGGCCGGCGTGCTGACCGGCGGCAAGACGTACAAGTTCCGCAGCAGCCCCTACGACGGCACCCACTACAACCTGGGCTGGTCGGAGTGGAAGACCTTCACCGTCGACACCACGCCCCCGTCCGCGCCCACCGGCATCTCCTCGACGGACTATCCGCCGGCCGCGTGGGTCAAGGGCGCCGGGCAGGCCGGAACCTTTACCGTCACCCCGCCTACAGCCGATCACAACTGGTTCGAGTGGTCCCTGGACGGTGTGACCTGGACCAAGTTCGCTACCGGCGGCACCTCGGGTGCCAAGGCCATCTCGATCACCCCGCCCAAGGACGGCACCCATACCCTCCAGGTGCGGACCGTGGACAAGGCGGACAACAAGTCCGAGCCGATCGAGTACACCTTCCATGCCGGACCCGGGGGATTCATCCAGCCCGGTGAAGGCGAGCGCACCGCGCGCCGTCTGCCCCTGGTCGCCGAGGCCGAGGCCGCCAAGTACGACAAGGTGTCATTCTCCTGGCGCCGTTCGGAGGCCGACCCCTGGGTGAAGATCCCGGCAGGTGACGTGACCTCCAGCGGTACAGCGCTGTCCGCGTGGCCGGCCCCCATGACGGGCGGCAAGAACGCTCCGCTCGTGTGGAATGCCACCAGCACAGTCGACCCGGACGGCAGCGTGCAGATCAAGGCCGACTTCACCGGGCCCAGCTCTGCTTCAGGCAGCACCGAGCCCTTGACCGTGATCGTGGACCGCAACGCCGACGGCGCCGCCGGCAGCGAGGCGGGGCCGGGTTCGGTGAACCTGTTGACCGGCGACTACACCCTGTCCGCCTCCGACGCCTCCGCATTCGGTCTGTCGGTGTCACGCACGGCCACCTCGCGCACACCGGACAAGGCGATCAAGCAGGAGGGCCAGGCGCCGATCTTCGGTAAGGAATGGGTGGCCGGAACCGGTGGCGAGCTCACGGATTCCGACTACTCGCACATTCGCCGGACCTCCGACACCGCTGTGGCCGTCGTCGACTCCGAAGGCGAGGAAACCCACTTCACCGCCAACGCCGGCAAGACCGGCTGGATATCTGAGCCCGGCTCCGAGGATCTGACGCTCAAGGGCAGCGTGAGCGGCAGCTTCACACTCACCGACACCGAGGGCACGGTAACCCAGTTCGCCAAGGCCGATGCGGCAGCGACGACCTGGCAGGTTTCCAGCACCCTGCTGGACGGTCTCGCGAACTCCACCACCACCGTGATCTCCGAAACGGTCACCGTGGACGGCAAAAAGCTGGCCCGCCCCAAGCGGGTCATCGCGCCGACCTCGGCCGCTACCGCCGCCGCCTGCACCACCGACTCGGCGACCAAGGGCTGCCGCGTCATGGAGTACGTCTACGCCACCTCCACCACCGCCACGGACGCCGCATTCGGTGACGTCAGCGGCCAGGTGAAGGAAGTCCGCCTGTGGTCCACCGCACCCGGAGCGGCAGCGGCGACGTCCAAGTCCGTACAGATGTACCTGTACGACGGCACCGGGCGTCTGCGCCAGACCTGGGACCCACAGATCACCCCGTCGCTGAAGACAGAATACGCCTACGACACGGCCGGCCGGGTCATCCAGCAGACCACGCCCGGCGAGCTGCCCTGGACCTTCACCTACGGCAAGGCCGGTAACGCCGCCACAGCTGGAGAGGGCATGCTCCTCAAGGCCACTCGGCCCGGCCTTCAGCAGGGCACGACCAGCACCGAAGCAGGGACCGCCGCCACAAGCGTCGTCTACGACGTTCCGCTGACCGGCAGCGCCGCCCCCTACAAGATGGGCGCCGCGGATGTGAAGGCATGGGGACAGCTGGACGCGCCGACCGACGCGACCGCAGTCTTCCCCGCCGACTCCGTGCCATCCTCCAACTCAGGCAGCGCGCTCACCGCAGCCGACTACAAGCGCGCCAGCGTCCAGTACCTGGGCGTCTCCGGCCGCGAAGTCAACTCCGTCACTCCCGGCGGGCACATCTCCAGCACCGAATACGACCGGTTCGGCAACACGATCCGTGAACTCTCGGCCGCCAACCGCGCTGTCGCGCTCGGCCTCACAACGGATGACAAGGCAGCCCAGGCAGAACTCGGCATCGGCCAGATCACCGGCGCCGAGCGAGCCGACCTGCTGTCCACCCGATCCGTCTACGACGAGACCGGAACCCGCGAGACGGAGGAGTTCGGCCCGCTGCGACGGATCGACCTCACCGCCGACCTCAAGTCCGGCACCACCACCCTGGTCCCATCCGGGACATCCGTGACCGCCCGTACCTGGACGGTAAATGAATACGACGCCGGACGTCCGACCGACGGAACAGCCAAGGTCAAGGACCAGGTCACCAAGGTCACCACAGGTGCTCAGGTGCGGGAGCACTCGAGCATCCAGGGCGAGACCCGGGTGACGCAGACGGTCTACGACTGGGCCAAGGGCCTGCCGACCAAGACGATCAAGGACCCGGGCGGCCTCGCGATCACCGAGACCACTGAATACGACACCCAGGGCCGGGTCATCAAACAGCTCCTGCCAGGAGCCACCGGCACCGACGCCGCGACCCGGGTGACCACCTACTGGTCCGCGACCGGCAGTGGCACCTGCGCCGGACGCCCGGAGTGGGCGGACCTGCAATGCTCCACCAGCGCAGCCGGCGCGATCACCGGCGGCGGCTCCAACCCGGCCGCACTGCCGACCACCACCACCGAGTACGACTGGTGGGGCAAGGCAGCCAAGGTCACCGACACCGCCAACGGCATCACCCGCACCACCACGACGACGTTCGACGGTGCCGGCCGTCCCACCAAGGTCGCCGTCACCGGCGGCACCGGACAAGCAGTCCCGGAATCCACCACCGAGTACGACCCGGCCACCGGCCAGGCCGTGAAGAAGGTCTCACCGACCGGCGGGACGATCACCACGGCGTACGACAAGCTCGGCCGCCAGACCTCCTACACAGACGCAGACGGCGGCAAAACCACCACTGAGTACGACCTGCTCGACCGCCCCGTCAAGGTCACCGACACCTCACCCTCCACCGTCACCTACACCTACGACCACACCGCCGAGCCGCGCGGCCTGGTCACCAAGACCACCGACTCCATCGCAGGCACCTTCTCCGCCGCCTACGACGCCGACGGCTCCGTCAGCAGCGAGAAGCTGCCGGGCGGATACACGCTCAAGCAGACCGAGGACACCACCGGATCGGCTGCCGACCGCACCTACACCCGCGACAGCGACGGTGCGATCGTCTACTCCGACACCGTGACCGAATCGATCCACAGCCAGGTCACCAACCACGCGGGCTGGTCCGACCAGACCTACCGCTACGACAACGTCGGACGGCTCACCACCGTCGAGGACACCTCCGAGACGGTATGCACCCGCCGGGCGTACGCCTTCGACACACGCACCAACCGCAAGTCGCTCACCACGACGACAGCCGCACCCGGCCTCGACTGCGCCACCACCGGCGGCACCACCACCAACCACACCTACGACAGCGCCGACCGGCTCGTCGACACGGGCTACACCTACGACGCCTTCGGCCGCACCACCGCCCTGCCCGCCAGCACCATCGGCTACTACGCCAACGACCTCGCCTACCAGCAGACATCGGGCGGCAAGCGCCAGACCTGGCAGCTCGACGCCAACCTGCGCTTCCGCTCCTGGAAGGTCGAGACCGGCAGCGGCACCACCTGGACCCAGACACAGTCCAAGCTCAACCACTACGACAGTGACGGCGACAACCCCCGCTGGATCACCGAGGACACCGCCACCGGCGCACTGACCCGGAACGTCGACTCCGCTTCCGGAGACCTCGCCGCGACGACCAGCAAGACCGGCGACACCGTCCTCCAGCTCACCACCATCCACGGCGACGTCGCCCTCCAGCTCCCGCTGGACACCAGCAAGGCCCCCGTCGCGCTGGACTCGGACGAGTACGGCAACGCCCGCCCTGGCCAGGCAGTCACCCGCTACAACTGGCTCGGCGCCAAGCAGCGCTCTGCCGAAACCCTCACCGGCCTCACCCTCATGGGCGTGCGCCTCTACAACCCCACCACCGGCCGCTTCCTTTCCATGGACCCGGTCTACGGCGGCAACGCCAACGCCTACGACTACGTCCACGCCGACCCGCTCAACCGCTACGACCTCGACGGCAAGTGGGGCTGGTTCAAGAAGAAGTGGAAGCGGTTCAAGCGCAGTGGCGTCGGCCGATGGGTCAAACGGCACCGGGTGGGCCTGGCCGCAGGAGCCGCCGGAATCGGCTGCGGCCTGATATCCATGGGACTCGCCGGCACTGCCTGCGCCGTAGCCGCCGGAATGCTGGCCGCTGGAGCTGCGAAGAAGTTGGGCAACCGGAGAGCCTCCTGGGGATCCGTGGGCCGCGCAGCCCTGTACGGCGGAGGAGTAGCCTCACTTGGCTGGGGACTCAGCGCAGGCGCCCGCTACGGTGCCGGCCGGGCAGCAGTCCGCTGGGCCCCACGCGGCGGTCGCCACGCCAAGCGCTTCTACAATCACAGGAGATCCCGGTCATGGCGCTGGTGACGCGCACCTGAAGAATCCGAAACACGCCCCCGGGGCTGGCCCCACAACATGAACGGCCAGCCCCGGACCGGGAGGAACTATGACAAACAAAGCAAAGCAAACCTCACGAGCGATGTTCTGGACCGGGGGACTCGTCTTCGCCCTAGGGATCACCGCATCCCTGCTCTACGGGCACATGGACGGCGAGCGGCTCTTCTTCTGCTCGACGATCATCCTCGGAGTCGGCTGGGTGGTCGAAAGGACATCAAACGACTGAACAGCACACCTGCCTCAGCAACAGGGCCGTCCTGTTAGCGAGCAAACCGAACGGAACTGCGGAAACGAGGACCGTTCCCGCTCGATAGCGACAGCCCTGAGCACGGGGAAGCCGGGTGCAGCTAACCCGTTGCAGGCGCTACCGGCCGTAAGTCTGGCCGGTAGCGCCTTCCGCGTTCCGTGTGCGGGATGCGAATGCTTGTCTGCGGTGAGGCGAAGCCAGGGCGCCGGTCTTCCTGGGCGTAGGGACCGGCAGGAAGGAAGCTGAGGGCGTTAACCTCGCTGACTGCCGACGCTGCGGAGGCGGTTCTGGCGGCGCCGTTCCGACAGAGCAGTCAAGCCGAAGATCGAGCCCATGACGAGCCCTGCGCTCGGGGGCAGCAAGAGATCGCCAAGGAACTCGTCGGTTTGGCTCAAGGCCATACAAAAAAGGGTGAAGGGTAGGCCCGCACACAAAGCCACGAGAAGGGGGTGCCGGGCACCCCACCGCTGCAACCGTGTGGGATGCTGCTGGCCGCCAAGAGCGCGATCGACGACCCTGAATCCCTTCAGTACTGCCCGACGAATACTTGTCATGGCCGCGATCCTAAGGGCGGCCCGCAGGCATCGATACCAGGGACTGCCGCCTCGGGGAAGATCATTCGGTTGAAGTCGCTTGGCGCCTGCCCTCAAGGGACGACTACCTTCGGGCACCCATGCCTCTGTGCTGCCCCGGCTGGCCTTTCCCGACCAGCCGGGGTCTTGCTTGGTTGGAGCTTCTCAGCCGATGATGGCGACAGGGGCGTCCCAGGCGTTGCGGTCGACTGTGATGGTGTAACCGCCCCGCGTTTCCTTGCTATTTACCATGTACTGGTGGCCGCGGCTGTGGTTGGTGTACTGAGCGGGGTTCCACGGCCAGTCGGTGGTGGTCGTGTTCTTTTTGTCCCACAGCGCGTACCAGAGGTTGCCTGGCAGGTCCGTCTTGTTCGGGGCGGTGGCGATGGCCTTGGCACTGGAGCTGCTGAAGCCGTAGAGGCCGCCACGGTAGGTTGAGTTCCGCAGCGTTTTGGTGAAGGAGCGCACGTAGGTGAGGGTGGCGTCGTTGCACGCCTTGTCGGTGATGTCGTACGACTCCATGTTCAGGTAGATCGGGCTGCCGGCTTTCATCCCGAGGGCTGATGCCTTGGCCACCGCGTCCTTCGCGTTACTCGCACCGAGGGAGGCTGCCGTGGAAGCGGTGAATCTTTCCGGGTTTGCGCTCTTCTGGCAGGGCGGCTGCGCGCCGACGTAGAGCGGTATGAGCTTCCAGCCGGTGGAGTTGACCGACTTCACCCAGGACTTGGTCAGGTTGGGCTGGGCACAGCCACGGTTCTTGCCGCCGATGTAGACAGCGGCGGCGCCGTAAAACTTCGTGTTCCACGCTTTCATCGCTGCGAGCGAGGGCGCAGTGCACGTATCGAACGCTCGACCGGTGTAGGTCTTCTGCGCAGGCCAAACGGTGGCCGCCATGGACGTCTGTGCTGCGATTCCGGCGCCCGCAGCGACGACGACACCCGTCGTCGCCCAGGCGATGTAGCGGCCTTTTTTGGACAGTCGATGACTGGACAATCCCCACCCCATTCGTATGGCAGCCTACGGCCGCCGTGAATCCGACGCGTCTGCAGAGGACAGCTTGCGCTACGCCGCAACTCGACCGCAGTACGGGTGCAGCGTCTGCGTAGTGGCGCGGCCTCCGCTTCGGATGCCCGAAGCGGATCGCAGAATAGCTGACGCCCGTATCGCGAAAGTGAGCAGCTTCGCGTGGGCTCGGTTGGCGGCTGCACCAATGCTGGCGCCGGTCCGTGTGCAATCCGACAGTCTTGATTCCGACAAGCGACTTGCCTAATGAACGGCCAGGAAATGCCACTCGTTCGGTGCGTACTTCGACTTGGGGTGACGCAAGCCGAGGAGGATGCGGTCGTGCTCGTCCTGGAGATAGAGGTGGATACTGACGATGTGGAGCTCTGTCCCCGCCGGCGCCTCGTCGCGTGACAGATGGATGGTGTCCGGCGGGCCTTTGGCCGCAGGGTGCTTGGTCGCGTGACGGCGGACAAGGTCACCGAGGCCCGGACTCAGGCGCAGCCGGTCCAGCATGTCAGGGGTGAACCATCTGAGCAGCACGCCTTCTTGCAGGTCCACTGTGTCGGGATCACCGTTCCAGCGGCCCGCGTAGACCTGGATCGGAACGGCGAGCCCGTCCACGCCCGTAGCCTCCTCCACGGCGTACGGCGTCAGGTGCGGGACTTTCAGGCCGGGGGCTTCCTCGGCGAGCTCCCGCCGCAAGGTCGCCTCCAGGCAGGGGTCGCCCGTCTCGCGGCCACCGCCCAGGAGGGCGAACACCCCTGGCTCCCCGATGCCCTCGCGCTGATCCCTCAGATGAAGCAGATAGCGACCGAGGCCGTCGTGGATCAGTGCGGATGCGTTGACGGGCTCCGGCTGCCCGTCGAGGCCATGGGCCTCAGCGCTCAGGAGCTTGGCGCGCAGCGTCGGGGACCTCACGTCGGCGAACGGCAACCACTGGGCGCCGCAGACCTCCTCGTCCTGCAACGCGAGCAGCGGCGGTTGCCCTGTGACGAGGTAGAACGCGAAGCGGAAGTCGATGTGCTGGTGGGCGGGCTCGCCCTTGGTCGGGTTGGCGTCGATGTCGTGGACGTCGATGTCGATCGGAGCACCGAGGACCTGTGGGGTCAGGCACAAGTCCGCGGGGCGGAGCCCGGTTTCCTCGCACACTTCCCGTAGGGCCGCAGCCAGAAGGGTCCGGTCATCCTCGACGTGGCCACCTGGAGCGAGTAGCTTCCGCGATGCTTTGTGGCCGATGTGCAGGACGCTTCGATCACGGTCGATCACCGCGGCGCTGCACGTGATGTGTCCGGGGAACGTTGCGCGGCTGGTGGGTTCGGCCTCGGAGTCGAGCGCGGCGACGAGCGGCTCGAGTTGCTCCCGTTCTGCGGGGTGGTGCTCCAGGTATTCCTTGAGGAGGTTGCGGATGTCGGATCGGGCGGGCGGCATGGCGGCACCTTTCATGTGGCGGATGCAGGCTCCGACGGGCTCGGTGGGAGACGGGCGGTGGGGGTCGCTGCGTGAAATAGCGATCTGATGCGATCTGCTGCTGGGCGGGGCATCAGGCGGCGCCTCGGACGGCGTCGGGTGCGCGGGCGCCGGCGGTGTGCAGGGCCCGCACCGGTGAGCACCACAGGATTACGAACGGTGCACAGAGCAGGCAGGTGATCGCGCCGAGGGTGGGGCGCAGTCCGACGAGGGTGGCAAATGCCCCGGCGAGGAGCGCGGCGAGGGGACGCAGGCCGAAGGCGAGCCATGCACCGGTTGCCTGGGCGCGGCCCTGCAGATGGTCGGGGCAGAGCTCTTGGCGGACGCTGCGCTGCAGTCCGCCGTGTGCAACGGCGGCACCGGTCTGGATGAGCATGCCGGCGCCGATGGCGATCTGTCCGGCGGTGCCAGGGCCGACGACGATCAGTGGGATCTGGGCTGCCGGGTTGAGGGCCAGGGCGGTGAGCATGACGGGCCCGGCTCCCCAGCGCCGCTCCAGGGGCCTCCACAGGACGGCACCGAGGAACCCGCCGACCCCGCCGACCCCCATGACGATCCCGAGCACAGCGGGACTCCAGTCCAATTCACGCAGGAGGTACAGGGACCAGATTGCTGAGCTGGCGGCGAGGGCGAAGGACGTGGTGGCGTTGGACAGGACGATGGACCGAACGAGGGGTGCTTTGACGGTGTAGTCGAGGCCTTCGCGGATCTCCGTCCACTGGCTGGTGCCCGCGGGCCGGGGCGCCGGTTCGGGTTCACGGTGGCGGATGCGGAGCAGGGAGAAGGCGCAGATCAGGTAGGAGACCGCGTCCAGTGCGATCGCGCGGGCGGCGCCCAGCGCGGTGACCAGGAGGCCGCCCAGGTTGTTCCCGGCCAGGTCTGCGAGCGAGTTGGTCGCGCCTAGCTTGGAGTTCCCTTCCTTGAGCTGCTCCCCGCGCAGCAGGATCGGGAGGTAGCTGATCGAGGCGTTGCTGCCGATCACCTGGAACGCGGAGACGAGGAACGCGACCGCGTACAGCTGCCCCAGGGTGACCTCTGCGACCAACTGGGCGAGGGGGATGCTGGTCAGGGTGGCGGCGCACAGGACATCGCAGCTGATGATGATCGGCCGCTTGCGGTAGCGGTCGGCGAGGACACCGGCGTGGAGGGAAAGCAGCAGCGGGGGCAGCTTCCCCGCGACGGCGATCAGTGCCACGTGCATGGTCGAGGCGTGCAGGTCCACCACAGCGATGACCGAGATGCCGATGGTGGTGATCCCGAAACCGGCAACCGTGACGGCCTGCCCACCCCAGTAACGTCGGAAGTCCGCCTGCCGCCACAGGCTGGCAGCGGGAGCAGCGGCGTTCACTGCGGACCGCCCTTCACCGGGTTCGGTGCCGGGGCGTGCCCGTGCTGCGAGGGAACGGCAGGCGCGGTGGCCCCGTACTGGGCAGCCTGGGCGGTGAACATCGACCGGTAGATGCCGTCAGGCCGGGCCATAAGCTGCTCGTGGGTGCCTTCTTCGGCCACCCGGCCCTGGTCGAGGACGTAAATGCGGTCGGCGTTGGCCGTGGCCGCGAGGCGGTGTGTCACGAGTACGACCGCGTGGCCTTCTTCCGCGAGGGACCACAAGCCCTCGAACGCGGCAATCTCCGCGTGCGGGTCGAGCGCCGAGGTCGGCTCGTCGACCAGGAGGAAAGGGGCCCCTCGGTACAGGCTTCGCGCCGTGCCGAGTTTCTGCCACTGCCCGCCCGAGAGCTGGACACCGCGCTCGTATCCCTTGTAGACGATGGAGTCCCAGCCGTGGCGCAAGCCCTCGATCAGCTTGAGGACGCCGGCCGATAGCGCGGCAGACTTCACACGGTCCATGTCGCGGACACGGTCACCGGCCCCGATCGCCACGTTCGCGGCCGCGGTCATCTCCCAGCGAGGGAAGTCCTGCGCGAGCAACCCCACCATGGCGAAGATCTCGGCCCGGCTTGCGTCCCGGAGCTCGACCTGGTCGCCGCCCTCGGCGTCCTGCCACCACACATTGCCGTCGGGGGGCAGCAGCAGTCCGGACAGCACCTTGGTCAGGGTTGTCTTGCCGGACCCGTTCGCGCCCACCAACGCGGTCACCTCGCCGCGGCGCACCCTCAAACTGACGTCCTGCAACGCGGGGGAGTCGGCCCCGGGATAGGTGTACGACACGTTGTCCACGCGGACCTGATGGACGCGGGCCGGCAGCGGAGTGCCGATGGCGGGGATGGCGTTCTCGGTGGCCAGGGCGATGGCGTCTTCGGTGTCGGTAAGGAACAGCAACTCCTCGTAGAGCCGGTTGACCTGCTGGACCAACGAGGTCAGCCTGGCCGTCGACGCGCGGATCGCGAGGACCGCGGTGCCGCCGACGGCGAGCGGCAGTGAGCCGCCGGCCAGCAACCACCACAGAACTCCGTAGCAAGCCAGCGACGCGATGCCCGCAAACCCGCCGGCCACCAGGTCCGTGGAGGCCTGCGCGCGGGCCAGGCGCCGCTGCTCCGCCTCGGTCTGGCGGGACATCTCCTCGTAGCTGGACAGCAGCTTGGTCCCGGCGCCGTGCACGCGAATCTCGCCTTGTGCGTGCGGGCGGGTCAGAAATCCCAGGAGTGAGGCGATGGCCCGCCGGTGATCGATCCAGTGCAGCTTCGAGATGTACTCGCGACGTGCGGAGCTGACCGCGCCCCACCCCTTGGGCAGGGCGATCACCAGCAGCATCGGCAACAGCATCCAGTGCAGCGACGCCAATACGACGGCGGCCGCCACCATCGAGATGAGTACGTTGCCGACCCCTACCGACAGCATCAGCATGCTGCGGGCCGAGTCCGTGCCGAACCGGCCGGCCTCCAGCACACGTTGTACCTCGGGACGCTCGGTCGCCTCCAGTTCGACGCGGGTGACGGCCGCGTAGTAGCGCGCGGAGACCGCCCGCTCCACCTGTGGCTCCAGCCGTCCGGACATCGCCGTCGACCACGCCATCAGCAACGCAGCGATCACCGCGGTCGCTGCCAGCACTGTCAGGGACGGCAGGGCTTCGCGCAGCTTGTCCGCCGTCGGACCCTCCGCGAACAGATTCGTGAGCACGCTGTTGACCGCAACCAGTCCCCACGCCGCGGTCACTTCCTGCCCGAGCTGCGCGGCCACCACCCCCGCCATTGCCCGCCGGTCCGTCTGCCAGCCGGTACGCAACACCAGGGTGACCATGCGCGGCAGCGCGGCCGCCATGTGCCGGAACGAGAGCCTGGTCAGCGGGCCCTCGTGACGTACGTAGGACTGGTCGTAGCGCAGCCGTCCCCCGTACAGCTCGCGCTCCGCGTTCGAGATCGTGTCCTTCGCCGGCGTGGTCTTTGCGTCCTGCGAGGTATCGCGGCGTGGGCCGGTGCGTGTCAACGTCGCTCCTTCCTGACGGTCGTGGCGGCATCGTCGGGTTCAACGACCCCACCGAGCTATCGAACACGTGTCTTTCGGCCGAGTTTCGAATCCCGGTTCCATGCGGCTGTTGAAAGGTGCGGGGTGCATGGGCCCTTGTGCCGCAAGAGGCGCTCCATGAGTGGGTGTTGGCCGAAACGCCGTCGGTCGCAATGCGCAGCGTCGCGGTCCGGGGACGGGATCAGAGGGCGTGACCCTTCGGTCTGCTCTGCGCATGGCTGACCGGGCAGTGGCGCGAGGGGGCGCCACGCCCTACGAGGTTGGTCGGTTCAGTTCAGGAGGGTGGTCAGTTCGTCATGCCTTCCGGACGCGGAAAGTCGCCTCCGGGAAACGGCGTCCGTTGACCTGGAGGGCGATCGAATACGCACCCGGAGTGAGCTCCACAGTGGCGGTAGAGCGCAGCACGTGGTCCTTGGCGAGTGGCAGTTTCTCGCCCGGCCTGCCGGTGCTGCGCAGAAGGAAGTACACCTTCTCGCGCGGCTTGCCGGTCCGCGTCGTCGAAGAGATCACGAACATCACGTGCACCGGGACGGCCCGGGTGGTGGTGAGAGTGGCGGAGAAGCTGAGCGTGTCGCCGTCGACGAGCTCGGTGCGCTCCAGGACGAGAGGCGTCAGCTCGACCGGCGCGTCGGGCACGTAGCCGAGGAAGGCGTAGGCACCCGGCCAGCCCTTCTTCAACCTGCTCCGAAGGGCCTGCCGGGCGATGAACGCGAAGTGCTTGTCGGGAACGAGACCAGAGACCTTCCAGCGCTGAAGTGTGGCCAGCACCAGATCCGGCTGCGTCACGGACAGGTCGTGCAGATGGTTGGCGACCGACGTGCGGACGTAGGTGCTGGAGTCGCCGCAGAGCTGCTCGAGGACAGGCAGCGCCACGTCGTCAGGCAGGGAGATGCGCGGGGCACAGGGCAGCAGAGGGCGGGTGGCCTCACTCGCGAGCCGACGGGTCCGGTGGTCCTGGTCTCGGGCCCCGGCGTCGACGGCCTTCATCGTCTCGTCCGGGAAGTCATGGAGGAAGTCCCGCACGGCGACCTCTGCCGAGAAGTACCGGGTGAAGCGAGCGAGGGCTTCGAGGGCCTGGTCCAAGTACTCGCCGGTGCGCAGGTAGCGGGCGACGAAGTCGGAGTGCGGCGAGTAGGTGTGCCACCCGAAATCGTTCGTCACGCCGGCGGCTTCAGGGGTCGGCGGCAGCGAGCGAAGCAATACGTTGAGGGCTTCGGCGCCCGTGACGGGAAGGTGAGCGTGCAGAGCCTTGCTGGTGCGAGTAATCCGATCTTTGAGCTCCAGCCTGGGCAGGTCGGACATTACGTCCCGCACGAAGGCTTCAGCGTCGAACCCGGGGCACATGCCATGCACTTGGCGTCCGATCTGGGTGATGCGATCGATGTTGAGGGCGATTTCCTTCTGGGGCACCTTCACGGCCTTCACGGTCATGGGCAAACCCTGGGCCGTGTATCGGAAGTGGATCTCGAACGGTGCGGCGAAGGTTCAAATCACGGTGGGAGATCCAAAGCAGTGCAGTCATTGACGGCGACCAGGACCGGATCGATGCAGCCAAGCCGCAGTAGCACAGCAGAAACAGCAGTGGGCCCGTGGTGTCGGTCGGCACCGTGGGCCTACGTGCGTACGCCGATCATCAGTCCCAGATCAGACTGCCGCCCTGAACACGTCCAGTTGCGCCCTGCGCCCGCGCGGAAATCTGCGCCATGAGGGCGACCGTCTCGCTGAACAGAGCGGTCAGTGACTCGTGAACTCCGAAGGATGGCGCATCCCCATCGCCGAATGAACCGATCTGACCGCTACGCGCATCCAGGAACTTGCCGTAACAAGCATCATCGTCCGAGATGATCGGAATCCACTGCTCATGCCAGAAGGGAAACTCCGGATCGTCGGACGGGTCGTCGCGCTCGATCTCCATCTTGAAGTGGTACGTCCGCTCCATGGCCGCGAGTCCCAGCAAATCGCGGTTTGAAGTTCCCCCTTGATCTTGGACAGCGGTTGTTTACGCTGCGGGGGTAAATTCGTGCTGCAGCCTGGCTCGGGTTTCGAGTGGGGTGAGGTACCCGAACTCGGGGTGCTTGCGGAGCCTGGTGCGGTTGTACTCGACCTCGATGAAGCGGAAGACGTCGGCGCGGGCCGCCTCACGGCTCTCCCAGACGGCGGTGCCGATCTCCGCTTTCAGTAGACCGAAGAAGCTCTCGGCTGCGGCGTTATCGTAGCATATGCCGGTTCGTCCCATGCTCTGTCTCAGGTTCAACTCCCGCAGCTCGCGGCGGAATTCGCCACTCGTGTATTCGCTTCCGCGGTCGGTGTGCATGATGCAGCCGCCCTGAAGGTCGCCGCGGCCGGCGGCCATCCGCAGCGCGTCGGTGACCAGCTCGGCACGGTGGTGTTCGGCCATCGCGTACCCGATCACCTCGCGCGTCGCCAGGTCCATGACGGTCGCGAGATACCACCAGCCCTCGATCGTCGGCAGATAGGTGATGTCGCCGACGAGCTTCGTGCCGGACCGGGTAGCGGTGAAGTCGCGGCCAACCAGGTCCGGAGCCGGTGCGGCCTTGGTGTCCTGCTGCGTCAGGTGGCGGCGTCTGCGGCGGGTGACGCCGCGGATGTCGCGCTCGCGCATGATCCGCTCGACCTTCTTCCGGTTGATCGCATGGCCCTTGCGCCGCAGCGCGGCGTGCACGCGCGGGGCACCGTAGGCACCCCGTGAGGAGGCGTGGATCTCGCGGATCTCCTCGGTCAACTCATCCTCGGCACACTGCCGTTCGGCCGCTGCCGGCCGGGCCGCCAGCCAGGAGTAGTAGGTGGAGCGGTTGATCCCCGTGACGCGGCACAGCAAAGCCACGCTGTAGCCGTCGGGGTTGGCCTCGGCGGCCTTCTCCGCGTCGATGAAACGGCACAGAGTGCCTACTTCATCGTCTCCTTCGCGAAGAAGGCCGCTGCTTTTTTCAAGATCTCGATCGTCTGCTGCTGTTCCCGGTTCTCCCTGCGCAGCCGCTGGAGCTCTTCCTTCTCCGCCGTGGTCAGCGCGCCGGGCGCCCCCTCGCCGCGGTCGGCCTTCGCCTGCTTCACCCAGCCGCGAAGCCCCTCCGGACTCACACCGAGTTCCCGGGCGACCTCGGTGACATTCCGCCCTGACGACCGGACCAGTGCCACCGCGTCCCGCTTGAACTCCGACGTGTACCGCTTGCTCATGTTGCTCTTGCCACTCAACCTGGACTGCTTCCTCCGGGACCGATCCGTCCCAGTATCAGGCTGTCCAGTTCAGAGGGGGAACTTCAGTTGCCGGGCACGACCCCCTCCGTGACCCCCTCAAGGTCATTTTCGGCTCCGGATGCCTGGAGCCACGTCCGAAGCTCGACCGGGAAAACGACGCACATGCGCTCCTCAGCCGCAGTGATCGCTGCCGGCGGAGCGGGAGCAAGGATCGACGACGCAGTCGTCGGTGCATTCGTCTCCAGCCAGTCCACCAATCGCTGCCACGCCAACTGCACGTCCCCCATGGTCATTCCTTTCTCCGAACGTCTACCTCACGGCCTCACGGCGCACCCTACGGCCCGGCAGCGAAGCGCCCCAGAAGCGCAACATCGTGCGCGAGGACGACTTCGGCCGAGTTGCGGGCCATCAAGCAGCGAACTACGTGGTATGACCTGGCGCACGAATACATCGACCAAAGATGGGAGCGCACGCCAGGGAACACCCGCCGCACCCTGGCTGATGCCTTCGCCACGGTCACGCCCGCCCTCGTGCGCCCCGGCGCAACGTTTTCCGATCCGCGGGTACTGCGGCGTGCCCTGTACTCGTGGGCATTCAACAAGAAAGCCTGGCGGTGCGAGCCCACCGAGGAGTGGCTCCACGCGCTGGACTGGATGAAGCGGAACTCGCTGCCGGGCAGCGCCCTCGCGGAGGCCGACGTTCTGAGGCGGGCCCTCGACGCGATGTGCCGCAAACTGGACGGCAAGGCGGCTGCGGCCAAGACAGCCCGACGCAAGAGGGCTGCTTTCAACGAAGCTCTCAACACCGCAGTGGAGAAGGGGTACTTCGCGGAAAACCCCCTCAACGGTCTACGGTGGAAAGCGCCAGCAGTCAATGAAGAGGTGGATCCGGCCGCCGTTCCCAATCCGGCCCAGGTGCTTCGCCTGCTCGAGTCCGTTGCTCGCCAGCGGGGGCGGGGTCCACATCTTGAGGCGTTCTTCGGCTGCATGTACTTCGCGGCTATGCGGCCAGCTGAGGTCATCCATCTTCGGATCGATCAATGCCACTTGCCGAAGACTGGATGGGGGATGCTCAACCTCTCGGGCGGGGTTGTCACGTCTGGCAAGGAGTGGACCGACAACGGAGAGGTGCACGAGGTGCACTCGCTCAAGCGTCGCGCGGCAAGCGCGACGCGACCTATTCCCATCCCGCCGCAATTCGTACGCATGCTGCGTGCCCATGTGAAACGGTTCGATGTGGCACCCGACGGTCGACTCTTCCGGAACCAGGCTGGCAACTACGTGGACGCTGCCGCCTACGGCATCACGTGGGCGCGGGCCCGGGAGCACGCCCTGACTCGTACCGAGCGGACTTCTCGCCTGGCCAAGCGACCTTACGATCTCCGGCACGCCGGGATCTCGTTCTGGCTCTACTCCGGAGTGGACCCGGCAGAATGCGCCCGCCGCGCCGGTCAGAGCATCGAGGTTCTCTTTCGCCACTACGCCAAGTTCCTCGACGGCCTTCGAGAGCAGGCGAACCGCCTCATCGAGCAGTCCATGAACGAGTGGCAGCGCGTCAACCAAGGTGACGCACCCGAGGGCTGAACTGGACGTCTGGTCCGTGACTGGTCCGGAAGCACTGGTCGGGAGGAGTACAGCAGTGGGAGGAAATGGGAGTTAGCACGCAAGCCGGGCTCGATCGAGAGCGGGCTGAGCGAAAGGCGCCTGACGGGTGAAAGCCCAGGTCAGGCCTTTTCTCGTGCGTCTAGAAGAAGCCCAGCTTCTTCGGCGAGTACGACACCAGAAGATTCTTCGTCTGCTGGTGGTACACGTCATGCATGTCGCTGACCAGCGGAAACGTTGAATCTGGTGTTCCTCGTGGGCGAGATGGTCCGGGAATGGTCCGAATCTTGGTGCCAGTCGACGGTGGTTCGCTTCGTATGCGAGGCAGAAAAGGACGGGGCGAGCAGCGAGAGCCCCGGCCGCCGCAATGCCTCTGTCCTGCTTCGGACTGGCGACGACGGAACGAACTCGGGTCAGAGTCAGTGGGCCATCCACCTTGCCGTCAGCTCCGGCCCACGCCCCAGCGGCTGTGGGATGCCAGCCCATGACCGCCGGACGCACAATCCCGCGCTGTCGGTGAAACGAAGCGTCTCGCGGGGGGCGGGCCGCGGCGCCAACGTCGCTTCCCGGTAGGCGAGTTCATTTCTTGTGGTGGCGGGGACCGCGTACGACGACGACGGGACACGGGGCGTGCTGGACGCAGTGCTGGCCGATCGAGCCGAGCAGTGCCTCGGCGAATCCGCCGTGGCCTCGGTTGCCCACGACGAGCAGCCGTGCCCCGGCGGCGGCATCCAGCAAGACGGCGGCTGGGTGCCCTTGGGCAGAGCGGGGACGGATCCCGACCGGTTGTTCCGGCCCGAGGACCTCGTCGATCACCCGGTCGAGGAGCTTGCGCGCCTGCTCCTGGTAGTCGGCAGGCTTCGTGTCCGCGGGCGGTGCCAGGCCGTACCAGCTCGTCGGGAACTCCCAGGCGAAGATCGCGTCGACCACACCATCCATCAGCTCAGCCTGGTCGGCCGCCCACCGCAGTGCTGCCTTCGACGGCTCGGAGCCGTCGACGCCCACCACGATCCGCGGAGCGGACGTTGCGTTGTTACTCATTCGCCCACCTGCCTGCTCCCGAGTGGTTCCGTTTCCACCGTCCCTTGACCAGCAGCAGTCCGCCACCCCAGCCGACGGGGCGTGCGCATCATCGCCAGCCCTCTCCCACCGCCTGTCCCCGGAACGACGGCCCGACCTGCAAGGCGGCCGCCGACCGGCCGCGGTCTGCCAGTACTCGCCGTCCCGGCCCCATCACGGGCCACCACGGCCTCCGGGCCACCTCGCCCGTGTGCCACGTCCGTGGCCGCTGGGCAGAGTCGATCTTGCGGGCGCAGCTGAACCGGACCTGTGCTTCACAGCTGCTGGTACGGGTACAGGGACTGGCCCTCGAGCGCGGCGAGAAAGGAGTTCGAGCGTGCGGCGAGCCGGGCGAACGCTTCACGGCCCGGTCGCTGCCCGCCCGCGGCCGACAGACAAGCGTCGAAGGCGCCCCGCCAGGCCGCGGCATGGACCAGGGCGGAATCGATGACGACTCCGTCGGTATCAAAGACCACGGCTCGCAGCGAGCGCAGGCAGGCTGCCGGGACGGTGTGCCGCTCATGACGGCTCCCTTCGTCAGGGAGTCCTCTCCATGGCACCAAGGCTCCCGGTCATGGGCGCGCGGACTGTAGGCGGCCCGAACGGCCGAGAACCGGTAGGCGTGGGCGACGCTGCCACCTGATCCCGGAAGCCCGCGACGGGCGGCGGCAGTCTCACAGAGCATCGACGTGAGCCACCCGGGGGCCGGTCGGTCCCCGGGTGGCCCCGGAAGGCCCCTGTGGCCAGGCCGCTCGGCGTCCCATTCTGGGATTGCTGTCCTCCGGATCCGTGAGAGAGGTGCCGCGATGACACCTGGCGTCCCGGTTACCCCCGAGGTCTCCGCGCTGCTGGCCGACGGGAGCACGGTGCGGCTGCGCCCCGCCCAGCCGGAGGATCACGCGCGGGTGCTGCGGCTCTACGACAACATGTCCACCGCCAACCTGCGGAGTCGGTTCTTCGGAGCGAGCAGGCTCTGCGGTGCGCAGGCCGCCGACCGGCTCTGCGCAGCGCCCACAGACGGGCACCGCACCCTCGTCGCAGTCTTCGCCGACCGGCTGGTCGGCGTGGCCGAGTACGAGACCGCCGACGACCCCGCCTCGGCGGAGTTCGCCATGGCGGTCGCCGACGATTTCCACCACCGTGGCGTGGGCACGCTCCTGCTGGAGCATCTCGTGCATGCCGCCCGCGCGGACGGTGTCACCGCCTTCACCGCCGACGCTCTCACCGACAACCGCCTCGTCCTCAAGGTCTTCGCCGACCTCGGCCTGCGCGTCACCCGCCACTTCGACGCTGGCACGGTGCACTGCGTCATAGGCCTGGCCCCGGGCGAGCGGTACTTGTCGGCTGTCGACAGCCACGACCGCAGCGCCGACACCGCAAGCTTGCGGCCGCTGCTGCGCCCCTGCTCCGTGGCGGTGGTCGGCGCCGGAACACGGCCGGGATCGGTCGGCCGGGCTATCCTGCGCAACCTGCGCGACGCCCGTTTCCCGGGCCTGTTGTACGCGGTCAACCCGCACGCGCACGCCGTGCTGCGCATTCCTGCCTTTGCCTCCATCGGTGCTCTTCCCCATCCACCCGACCTCGCAGTTCTCGCCGTTCCGGCCGCCGCCGTACCGGAGACCGCCGCCCAGTGCGGCAGAGCCGGGGTACGGGCCTTGGTGGTCGTGACATCGGGCCTCGGCGCGAGGCGGACAGCGGAGCTGACCACGGCTTGCCGCCACTGGGGAATGCGGCTGGTCGGCCCCAACTGCCTGGGCATTGCCAATACGGAAGAGTCCGTCCACCTGGACGCGACGTTCGCCGTCCGCAGGCCGCCACCGGGCACCGCAGGAATCGCCGTGCAGTCCGGCGGCGTTGGCATCGCGCTCCTCGACGGGCTGTCGCGCCTGGGCATCGGCATCTCCAGCTTCGTCTCGCTCGGCGACAAACGCGACGTGAGCAGCAACGACCTGCTGCGGTGGTGGGAGTGCGACGGCAGGACCGACCTGGCCCTGCTGCACCTGGAGTCGTTCGGCAACCCCCGGGTGTTCTCCCGCACCGCCCGCCGCGTTGCCCGCCGGATGCCGTTGCTGACGGTCGACGCCGGGCGCTCGGCAGCCGGCCGCAGGGCGGCCGCCTCGCACACCGCAGCGGCGGCGACCTCGACCATCACCCGGCGGGCGCTGTTCACCCAGGCCGGTGTGACGGCCACCCGGACCCTTGGTGAACTCCTGGACACCGCAGCCCTGCTGCACACCCAGCCGCTGCCCGCGGACGGCCGCATCGCTGTGCTCTCCAACGCGGGCGGGACCGGTGTGCTGACCGCGGATGCCTGCGTGGACGCCGGGCTGACCGTGCCTGAACTCCCCGTGGATCTGGCCGGTGCGCTGCTCGCCGTGCTCCCGGACGGTGCGGGTGCCGCCAACCCCGTGGACACCACGCCCGCTGTGAGCGCACCGGTACTGAGCGAATGCGTGGAGCGGCTCGCACGTTCCGGTGCGGTCGACGCTGTCCTGGTGGTCCTGGTGCCGACCGCATTGGCCACAGCGGTCGGCGACGAACTGGGCAGCGCCCTGACGGACCCGGCGCCGCACCACCGTCCCGGCTGTCCCGCGGTCGCGGTCCTGCTCGACCAGGCCGAGCGCGTCCGGTTGCTGCCCACGACGGACGGGCGCGCGGTCCCCGCCTACGGCGAACCGCAGTCGGCTGCCCGCGCCCTGTCCTACGCGGTGGAACGGGCACATTGGCTCGCCAGGCCGCACGGCAGCGTGCTGCGGCCGACGGGTGTCGACACCTGCGGAGCACGCGCAGTTGTCGACGCCTGCCTCGCGAGGACGCCGGAGGGTGGCTGGCTGGACGCGCGCCAGATCGGGGAACTGCTCGGTCACTACGCAATTCCCCAGCTGCCGCAAGCCTGTGCCGCCACCGAGCAGGAGGCGGTCGACGCCGCCGGACGCCTCGCGGGCCCCGACGGCGGTGTGGCGCTCAAGGCGCAGTGGCCCGGACTCGTCCACAAAAGCGAACAGGGCGCCGTGCTCCTCGACCTTCACGGTGAGGAGCGGGTACGGGCGGCCCACCGCGATCTGAGCGCCCGCCTCGGCGAGGTCATGACCGGCGTCCTCGTCCAGCCGATGGCCCCTTGCGGCACCGAACTGCTGGCCGGGGTTGCCCAGGACGAGGTCTTCGGCGCGCTCGTTCTCTTCGGGCTCGGGGGCACCACGAGCGAGTTGTTCGCCGACCACGCGGCGCGACTCGCGCCGCTCACCGACACCGATGTCCACGAACTGATCACCGCACCGCGCTGTGCTCCGCTCCTGTCCGGATACCGGGGTGGCGGGCCGGTCGATCTCGCCGGTCTTGAAGACCTGTTGGCGCGCCTGTCGCTCATGGCGGACGATCTTCCCGAACTCGCCGAGGCGGAATGCAACCCGGTCGTTGCCCGGCCCGACGGCATCACCGTCGTCGACGCACGGATACGTCTGCTGCCGCGCCGGGCCTGGGATCCCTACCTGCGCAGGCTGCCGTGAGCCGCGCGGCCCGGAAGAGGGCACAAGATCCGGAGGAGGGCACGAGATGAAGCCCCGGAGAGTGGGAAGCGTGATGACCGGCGATGGCGTCAGGGCACCGCGCGCGACCCCGCGTGAGGAAATCGAACGATGGCTGGCCGAGCACTGCCGGAAGCGCGGGCGCGGGCCCGTTCCCCCTGACGCGCCCGCGGGCTGCGCGTCACGATGGGTTGGGCGGACGCCACGCCGGACCACAGCGTGAAGGGCACCATGAGCGACACAGGTGGATTCTTACCGCAGAGGCCGGTCCGCGTGTTCCTGCTCGCACGCGGAATGGTGGGGCGAGCAGCATGTCCCGATCACGCCGCTCGGCGCACATCTGGCATGGTCAAGGAGTCGCGCAGATGGACTCTACGAAGTGCCCAACTGCTTTTCCGGGAGATGCCGAGCAAGGTCGGCTTCGGTGATCACGCCGACCTGCCGGTGCTCGTCGATGTCCGGCAGCCGCCGGGTCCGGTGCTCCTCCACGGCGTGCAATACCTGCTCCGTGCCCGACCGGAGCGACCGAGACCGTGTGACCAGCACCGCTTCGCCGGTGCCAGGCGGCGGGAGGGCCGGTCGGGTGCCTGGTGTCTGGTGCCTGGGTATCCAGAGCGGATGAGGTTCTCGCGGCGCCCCATGGAGACCCAGCGGCGCTCTCATCCAGTGTGCCGGTCAGGTCCGGCGCGGTGGTCCGCGCGTCGCGAGCTGAAGGTCAGACCGAGCCAGCACGCCCAGCCGATGGGTTGAAGCGCCCAGTAGCTCACGATCCGGTAGAGCAGCGTGAGCGCGATTGCTTGGTCGATGCGCAGCCCGTACAGCACGAGCAACGCTGTCAGGCTGGCCTCCACCACACCGAGACCGCCCGGCGTCAGCCGCAGGCTGCCCGTCATCTGGGTGAGCGTGTATGCCACGAGGATCCCGCGCCAGGGAATGCCGATGCCCAGCCCCCACGCGCAGGCGAGGAGGCAGGCCGCGTCGCACCCCCAGTTGAGCAGCGCGAGGGTGAAGGGCTGCCACCATGGGCGCAGCCCCGGTCGAACGGCATGGACGTGCCGGACGAGGGCAAGCAGGCCGTCCTCGATGTTCCGCAGCTGCTTGGAATGTACCCCGAGCCGCCGCCAGAGCCGCCAGAACCGGCGGCGTACCGGCCCGAAACGGGAGAGACCAGCCACAGCGCCCACCATCACGCTGAGGACCGCCACGAGCCCGAGCACCACGGGCCGCAGCGCGCCGAGCCCCGCGGAGCCGCTCGCCAGCGCACCGGTGACCAGCAGCGCAAAGAGCGCGGCCACTGACAGCACTCCCGAGACGGCAAGCACCGCTCCCGCGAGTACCTGTCCGACACCCCTGCGCCGCAAATGCGTGAACATCCATGCGGCCGCGAACGCCGCCCCGCCCGGCAGTGCACCGGCGACGGCGTTGGCCGCCAGCACGATGGTCCCGACGACCCTGAGGCGCAAGCGCGCCCCGCCCACCCGCAGCAGCCACTGCTGCAGTGCGATCAGAGCGCCGAGAGACGCTGCCTCGAACCCGGCGACCAGGACGAGCCGGGGCAGCCGGACTGCGGCGATCAGGTGCGAGGCCGCAGCCAGGTCGTGCCGCCGGTACACCGCGACGACCGCCGCGATCACCACCAGGGCGACGGAGCCGAGCCACCACAGCCGACGTGGCGCCCTGAAGGGTGCGGCAACGAAGCCCTCGCCATGCTCGAGGTTCTCATCCGCGCCGTCCATGTCGGCCACCGTACGGCGCCACACCGCCCGACGAGATGAGCGGCAAGCGAACCGTCCTGTACCGGGGCCGCCGGCGGCCCCGCCGTGCGCGCAGCTGTCCGCAGGAGGCGCCGGGACGGACCACTCACCTGACGAACGTGCAGTCGGAACGCGCAGCGGCCTGCCTGCCCGCCCCGGGGCGGGCAGGCAGGCACGGGCCCCAGCCGAGGTGTCGTTCCGCCGACGGGCTCCGAACCGGACCTAACCTCTGCTGAGTGAAGAGTCGACACGAGGCGTGGGTGACGGCCGTCGGGGGCTCGACCCCGAGGAGGCGGCGGAGCTGCTCCTGCGCGATCTGCGCAGTTCGCGAGCCGGTTTGACCTCCGTCGAGGCCGGGCGGCGGCTGCTGCAGTACGGCCGCAACGAGCTGCGCCGACGCGGCGGCCGACGCTGGCCTCGCGAACTGGCGCGCCAGTTCACGCACCCGCTCGCCCTGCTGCTGTGGCTCGCCGCAGCCCTGCTCGCCGCCGTGGGCTCGAACGTCGTGGCCGCCGCGGTCGTCCTCATCATCTTCCTCAACGCCGCGTTCGCGTTTATCCAGGAGGTGCACGCCGAACACGCGGTCGAGGCACTGGCCGCCTACATCCCCCAACGGGCGAAGGCCCACCGCGACGGTGTCCCGCGGGAGATCGAAGCCACCGAACTGGTCCCGGGCGACATCATCGTCATCGAGGCGGGCGACCGGATCGCCGCCGACATCCGCCTCCTGAAAGGGGCCATCGAGATCGACATGTCGGCGTTGACCGGGGAGTCGGTGACCACGCTGCGCTCGGCCTCGATCCTGGACGTGGACGTCCCCGTGCTCACAGCGCACGATCTCGTCTTCAGCGGCACCAGCTGCACGGGTGGCGAGGCCCACGGCGTGGTCTTCGCCACCGGTATGAGCACCGAGCTCGGCCGGATCGCCGCGCTCTCCGAGCGAGTCAAGCAGGAGCCCAGCACACTCGAGATATTTAATTTCGGGCATTGTGTGGCAGATGCGTCCGCGTGCAGGGGGCGTGCGCGCGTATGGAGCAGTGCCCGGAGTTCTCCTCTTCCTGGGAGAAATGCAGTCGCAAGACGGTGTGAAGTCCGTGAGGCACGAGCGCAGATCGTTGAGGTGATCGGCGGCGAGGCCGCCGCGGGCGTGGGCCAGTTGCAGGTGTGGTAGCGATGCGGCGGGTGGACTCCTGGTCCTGGTCGGCCGGTTTCTCCGGTCGGGACCGCGCGTGACCAGGCCGCGACTCGGTGCGTTCGCTCCTGCCGATGGCGGAGAAGACGTTGATCCTGGAAGTAGGACGCCCACCTGCGATCCACGCCTCTTCGAATCGCGGGAACGGTCTCGCCCGAGGTTCGTCCTTCCGCCAAGGGAGCCGTCCGGTGATCACATCAGTTCGTCTGCCAGGCCGGCATCTGTCACGCTCGGCCAAACCGGGGCCCCCGCGCGAGGCGCCCAAGCCGCCGGCGCCTTCGTCGGCGCCTTCCTGGTCCCGTTGGCTGCTGCCCGTCGCCGCGTTGGTCTTGCTGCTCGTGGTGCTGATGCGAACTCCCTCCCCCCAGGGGGGCACGTCGCTGTCGTACAGCGAGTTCGTCGGCAAGGTGAGCGTCGGTCAGGTCAAGACGGTCGACATCGACGACAAGGGCGCCATCAAGGGAACCCTCAAGGACGGTAAGAAATTCACCACGCGGATACCCACCGCTTTGGACAACAGCCGCCTGGAGCAGCAGTTGCAGTCCAGGAACGTGGAGATCACCGCGTCCCGGAGCAGCAGCGGCAGCCCGCTCGGGACACTGCTGGTGCTGTTCCTGCCGCTGCTGTTCATCGTCGCTCTGTTCGTGTGGACGGGCCGCCAGGCAGCAAGGACACTGGGCGGGGGGCTCAGTGCCATCGGGCGGGCCCGCGCCAAGATCATCGAGACCGAGCGGCCGACCACCCGCTTCGCGGACGTCGCGGGCTACGGGGGCGTCAAGCAGGAGATCAGCGAGATCGTCGACTTCCTGCGCAGCCCTGAGCGCTATGCGGTCGCGGGAGCCAAGGGACCACGTGGTGTGATCATGGTGGGCCCGCCGGGCACCGGTAAGACCCTCATCGCCCGCGCGGTGGCCGGTGAGGCGGAGGTCCCGTTCCTGTCGGTGACCGGCTCGGCGTTCGTGGAGATGTTCGTCGGTGTCGGGGCCTCCCGGGTGCGCGACCTGTTCGCCGAGGCGCGCAAACGGGCCCCCTCGATCATCTTCATCGACGAGATCGACGCCGTCGGCAGCCGTCGCGGCGGGGCTGCCCGGCTGGGCGGCAACGACGAACGCGAGCAGACCCTCAACCAGCTCCTCGCCGAGATGGACGGCTTCGACCAGGCCAGCGGCATCGTCGTCCTGGCCGCGACCAACCGGCCCGAGGCACTCGACCCGGCGCTGCTGCGCCCCGGCCGCTTCGACCGGCACGTGACCGTGCCGTTGCCCAACCAGGCCGAACGGGCGGCCATCCTGGCCGTCCACGCCCGCGGCAAGACCCTGGCACCGGACGTCGACTGGGACATCGTCGCCCGGGCCACGCCCGGTTTCTCCGGCGCTGACCTCGCCAATCTGGTCAACGAGGCCGCCATCAATGCCGTCCGGGCAGGGGGTGCCGTCATCGACGCGCAGGGTCTCGGCGACGCCCGCGATCGGCTGCTGCTGGGGCGGCGGGAGTCCACCAACGCCCTGCTGCCCGAGGAACGGCATTCCGTGGCCGTCCACGAATCCGGACATGCGCTCACGGCGGCCCTGTGCGAGCACGCCGACCCGGTCGCCAAGGTCACCATCCTGCCCTCCGGGCCTTCGCTGGGTGCCACTGAGCAGCTCCCTGAGGCCGAACGGCACCTGTACAGCGAGGGCTATCTGACCGACCTGCTGACCGTCCGGCTCGGCGGCCGCGCGGCCGAGCTGGTCGTCTTCGGCGAGGGCTCGACCGGTGCCGCCGACGACCTGGCCGGCGCCACCCAGCTCGCCGCCCGCATGGTCCGCGAGTTCGGCCTGTCCCCGGCCCTCGGCCCCATCGGATACGGCTCCGGAGCCCCCCGCTACCTCGGCGGCGAGAGCACCGAAGAGACACTGCACCGGCCCTATTCCGAGCAGACCCAACGCATCGTCGACGAGGAGACCGCCCGCCTGCTGCGGCAAGCCGAGGAACGCGCGGTTGCTCTGCTGCGCGACCACCGGGAGGCGCTGGACGTCCTTGCCGGACTGCTCACCACCCGCGAGACGGTCGACGGATCCGTGGTCCTCGACGTACTCCAACAGCAACAGCGGCCGGACGGCCACGACACCACGGCGAACGGGAAGCCGACGCCCTCCCCGTGACGCCGCGGCGACGCTCGCAAACAAGAAGGAGGCGACCATGGAGGAGCAGCAGCCGGTGGCGGTCCACGGTGAGCAGGAGGTCTTGGCGCGGACGGTCGCCGTCGTGATGCGCACAGCTATGGTCACGATCGATGTCGGCGAAACCGTGCTCGTGGCCTGATGTCGTCGACGCCGCGGACGGCGGGCTCGGCGTACGGTGAGCGGCAGCCGACGGCCCCGCAGCCTGGTCACCGGGGTCCCGGCCGGTGGGCGGCGAGACGTTTGCGTGCCTCGGTGTACGCTTCCGCATCGATCTCGCCGGAGGCGAAGTGGCGGTCGAGGATCTCCTCTGGCGTTTCCCTCGGTGTTTTTCGGGGGTCCGTGGCGTCGTGGCGACCAGCCGAGTTCTGCGTCAGGCGCAAGACCGCAAACACCACAAGGCCGATCAACGCGATCCACAGCAGGGGCATCAGGGCCATCCAGGCCCAGCCACCATTCCAGTACATCACCGTGGCTCGTCTCGTGGGGACTCTTCCACTCTCCACGCGTACCGGTGGTGCGCCAGTGCCCATTGGTCTCGCTCCTCGGGCCGTTCGGGCCTTCTGGTGGTCCACACGGTGGCTGTTCGGTCCCTCGCCGGTCGCCCCAGAGCCGGGGGCGGGTCCGGTCAGCCGCATCCGGCCGGGCCGTACAGCGGCAGCCGTGACCTGGCCATCGACCTTCTCGCAGCGAGGGCTCAAAATGGTGGTTCCTCTTCGCCGGCATGCGTACGGGCTACGAAGAATTCACACTGGCTCAAAGGAGGACCGATTCTGGGCGTGCCCGAACCTATGGGCTCTCCCCGCGTAGATCCTGAGGCTCGAAGGAGACGGCCATGACCATTGCACGGGAGATCATGCACGCCGGTGCAAACTGCATCCAGGAGAACGAGACGCTGGAGGACGCGGCGCGCCGGATGAGTGAGCTGGACGTCGGAGCCCTCCCGGTCTGCGGGCCGGACGACAGGCTCCACGGGATCATCACCGACCGCGACATCGTGGTGAAGTGCCTCGCCAAGGGCAAGGACCCGAAGAGCATGACCGCGGGCATGCTCGAGCAGGGCAAGCCGATCAGCATTGACGCTGGGGCCGACACGGATGACGTTCTGCGGACCATGGAGGAGCACAGGATCCGGCGGCTGCCGGTCATCGAGAACCATCGCCTGGTCGGCATGATCAGCGAGGCGGACCTCGCACGTCGCCTACCGGAGGAGCAGGTTGGCCACTTCGTCGAGGTCATTTGCGCCGCGAAGTGACCACCGGTGGCGATGCCCCGGTCCTGCCCGAAGAGACGGCTCTCGGGTACGTCCCAGTGGTGAGTGTTTGGTCCCCGCACCGCAGCCGCCGTGGCACCTCACCCTGTACGGGGCGATGAGTCGTAGCGGCACCCAGTGGGGTATCGCACAGGGACTTCCCCCGCACCACTGCTCGTTCGTCCGTGCACACCACCTCGTGATCGGTCGGCTGTGAGTCATGGGCCCCGTCCTGGGAATGCGGCTGTTACTGGCATCTTCGGTGAGGGCCGGGGCAGCAGGGCGGAGGCGATGAGCTCCGCCAGCTCCCGGCGCAGTTGCCGCAAATCGTCGGTGGCGGACTCCACGCGGACGCCGGATGCGGCCGGGGTCACAAGGGCGGTCGCGATCCGGCCGTCGGCCCGTACGAGACATGTACGGCAGGAGCGGGCCGGGCTGAGCCGGTCGTCGGAGCAGAGCGCGGGCAGCTCGATCCCCGGCGATCCGCACGGCCGCGAGCCGGGAGGCTCCCTCGGGCACGTCGATGCGGGTGCCGTCGACCTCGATTCCGGTCATGGGTTCCATTTCGCCAGTCGGCCTCCGTAGGCGCGGGCGAGGCTGTGCACGGCAGGTGGGATCCGCCGCCCGAAGGCGCACAGGCTTGCTTCGGCCGTGACATGCGACAGTCGTTTCCACTCATGTCCGGGCGGAGTGCCGGCGGACGCCAGTTCCAGGCCGCGGCGCGAGCCCACGCGGCAGGGTGAGCATGCGCCGCAGCTTCGGCGGCGGCGAATTGCCAGATGTGCCTCAGCACTTCCTCGGGTGTCACGCGCTGGTCGCAGGCGACCAGCCCGGCATGTCCGAGGGCGGCGCCGCAGGCAGCGAGGTCGGCGGTGGTCAGCGGCACGTCCAGCGCGTCGGGGGCGAGGAGACCACCCAAGGCCCCGCCGACCTGGAGAGCGGTCAGTTCGGATCCGTCTTTCAGACCGAGCCCAGCTCGGTGACGATATGCCCTACCGGGATGCCGAGCTCGACTTCGTACGCGCCGGGCCGGGCGAACCGCTCGGTCAGGCAGACCAGCTTCGTCCCGGTTTCGTTGAATGCCCCGCGCCGGGCGTACGCTTCACCGCCCCAGGAGACGGTCCACGCCACGCCCCTGCGGACCCCGCACGCGAAGCACGTCAGAGCCGAACCTTCCGGCACCCGCTCCGGATCCGCCTCCATCAACAGCCGGTCGGCGTACGAGCCGGCCTCACCAGCCGCCTCGGAGCGGATCAGCGCCGCCTGCTCCCTGGACACCCGCGAGACCGGCAGGGGCGGCTCCAGCTCAGTCGCCAGCTCCGCCGCACGGTCGGCGGGCACACCTGTGACGGCTGCGCCCGGAGTGCCGGTGGGGCGGAATCTTGCGAGGGTCCCAGAACCTCACCACGACAGGCCTCCTGTTCTTCGCCCCCTTTTCCAGTTTCACCGCCTGGTGGCCGTCTGTCGTTTCCTGTCCTGTCGGGGCCGTCCGTCAGCCCGCATGGGCCGACCGGCCCTTGGCGCCGGCCTCAGCAGCGGAAGACTGGGAACGTAGGTCGGCTCGGCCAGAGTGAGGAGCCCACCATGACTGAGTGCGAGAACATCGCGGCAGGGGCCGAAGGCCGCCGCGCAGTGCCGGGGAAGGCATGGAGGCCCGACGAACCACTGCGGCACGACATGCTGTTGCGCTACCTTGGCACGGTGGCCAGGGTGTCCGCCAAGCAGGCGGCGGCACGGCGCCCGACCGCACCCGAGTCGGCTCCATCGAGGCGGGTGAAGGAGTCCGCAGAGCCCGTGTCCGGTGCCGAACCCGCGCCTCTGCTGGTCCGTGACGTCATGGACGCACCGGCCGCATCGGTGCACGGCGACATGCCGTTCCTGGACATCGCCCGGAGCCTGACTCGTGAACACGTCGGGTCCCTGCCGGTGGTCGACGCCGACGACCGGGTGATGGGTGTGGTGTCGGAGTCCGACCTGCTGGCGAAGGCCGCGGTCGAGGCGTCCGGATACGAACCCGGCCCGATCGGCCGGCTGAGGGAACGGCGGCTGCACGACAAGGCCCGTGCCGAGACCGCCGAGACGCTGATGACCACTCCCGCCGTCACCGTGTTCCCTGATTCGACCGTCGCCGAAGCCACCTGGCTTGTGTCCCTGTCGCGTCTCAAGCGCCTGCCGGTGACGGACCATGAGGGCCGCCTGATCGGTGTCGTGCACAGGAACGCACTGCTCAACGCGCTGATACGCGATGATGCCGGGATTCGCGAGGAGATTGAGTCGAGGATCCTCGCCGAAGACTTCCCGGCTGCGCGGAACACCGTCGAGGTCACCGTGCGCAACGGCGTGGTGGACGTCAGTGGCCGGATGGCGGAAGCCGATGTCCCGCGGCTCCTCGCGGAGATCAAGGACATCGACGACGTGAACGAAGTCATCGATCACCTGAACCCTGTCATAGAGTGACGCCGGAGTCCCGACTTCCGTCGGCAGGCACGCGGTCCACGCACTCGTTGTCCGGGCTCTCGCTCGACCGGGTACCCGAGCTGTCGCCCAGCGTGATGGTGATCTCGGGAGGGACTTCGAGCGTGATCTTGACGGTGCAGTGTGAGATCACCGCCTGGAACGCCCGGACGCGGGGCGGGGACAGTTGAATGTCCACGGAGATGGTCAGCGAACCGACCCGCGCCGGGCGCTCGGAAGCCATCGTGTAGTCGGCCACGCGCAGTCCCTTCCGGGGGATGCCGTGCCGGACACGGCTCCGACGACGCGGCCTTCGGCCGATAGCACCGGCTGGGCGCTGGTTCGCCACTGCCGTATGGATCCTGAACGTTGCATCGCGGCCCACGCCGCCCTGCGAGATCTGCCTGGATGCACAGAGGGCCATGTCCGCTACGCCGACCTCGTCCCGAGTCCGGTCTCCGAGATCTGCGTCACCGTTCCGGGCCTCGCAGCCCGGCTCACATGGGCGTAGGGCACCCGCGCGGGGCACTTCCACCAGGTGCTTCTCGACGCGCGGCCATTAACGTTGAGGTGTGGCCGGCCCCGGGACGTGCGGGGCGAGACGGAGGCACCGTGGGCGACAACGGAACTGACCGCTGTGGCGAGGAGCGCCGTAGGCTGCGCACGTTGCCGGAGGACCTCCAGGGGCGCCTCGACACCGTGAAGCGCGGTCCTGCCGAGGCGGCCGTCCTGTTGGACGCCGTCATGTCAGTGGGCAGAGGGCTCGACCTGCCCCAGGTGCTGCACCGCATCGTAGAGGCTGCGGTCATTGTGGTCGATGCCGAGTACGGAGCCCTGGGAGTCATTGGTGAGGGAACCCGGCTCACGCAGTTCCTGCCGGTGGGCATCACGGGGAAGCAGCGCGAGGCCATCGGCCCACTGCCCGAAGGGCACGGCATCCTCGGCGAGCTGATCCGCCACCCCGAGCCGCTGCGGCTCACGGAAATTTCCGAGCATCCGTCGTCCTACGGGTTTCCGCCGAACCATCCCCCGATGCACTCGTTCCTAGGGGTTCCCGTCCGGGTCCGAGACAAGGTGTTCGGCAACCTGTATCTCACCGAGAAACGGGGCGGCCGCGAATTCGACGCCGAGGACGAGACCGTGCTCTCGACACTCGCAGTGGCAGCGGGAGTCGCCATCGAGAACGCCCGTCTGTACGCGCAGACGCGCGACCGTCAACGCTGGCAGGAAGCCAACAGCGAGATCGTCGCGGGTCTCCTGAGCAGAGAGGACGACGCACACATCCTGCACATGATCGTCGATCACTCCTCGCGCATTCTCGGCGCGGATCTCGGCGTCCTGGCACTTCCCGCCGACGCCGAGGGAAAGTCCCTCCGTGTGGCACTGGCATCGGGCGTGGACGCCGAGATACATCGCGATCTGATCCTGCCACGTGAGGGATCGTTCGTCGGCGCGGCTCTCGACGCGGGCGAACCGATCACCAGCCTCGATGTCGCACACGACCCCAGGATCACCGAAGGCCCCCCGAGGTGGCCCGGGCTCGGCCCGGCTGTCGCGGTCCCGATGGTGACGGGGGAGCGGACCCGTGGGGTACTGCTGCTGGCCCGGGTACGGAACCGTCCAGCCTTCACCGATTCGGAGACCACGCCCCTGCTGATGTTCGCCGGACAGGCGGCCCTGGCGATGGAACTCACCGAGCGGCGCGAGTCCGCCGAGCAGATCGCCCTGCTGGAGGAACGCGACCGCATCGCCCGGGATCTGCACGACCTGGCCATTCAACGGCTGTTCGCCACCGGGATGACGCTGCAGAGCGTGGTGCGGCTCGTGGAACAGCCACAGGCGAGCGAGCGGTTGCTGCGCGCGGTGGACGATCTGGACGAGACCATCAAGATCATCCGGTCCACCATCTTCGGACTCCGCGCCCGTGACTCGGGCCGGGCCGGCCAGGGGCTGCGCGCCCGGACGGCGACCACGGTCGAGCAGGCCGCACGGACCCTGGGCTTCCATCCGTCCCTGCGGATGGGAGGGCTCATCGATACGGATGTGCCGGCCGAGATCGCCGACCAGGTGATCGCGGTCCTCGGCGAGGCACTGAGCAACGTCGCCCGCCACGCGAGGGCGACGGCGGTGGACATTTCGCTGGTGGTGGGTGACGGGGCACTGAACCTTGTCGTGTCCGACAACGGTGTGGGCATGCCCGAGAACGGCGGTGCCCGAAGCGGGCTCGACAACCTCGCACGGCGCGCCGAGAAACTCGGCGGCGAGATGAAAGTGGGGGCGTCGGCGCAGGGCGGCACCCGGCTGAGTTGGCGTGTGCCACTGCGGCTGTCCTGAGGTTTTGGGACCGCACGGTCACCTCTGATGGTGTCCGGCACCGGGCGGGGCAGATTCCGTGGCGTGAGCGGCGATCACTGCCGCCTGGATGCGGCGCTCGACACCGAGCTTGGCCAGCAGACGGGAGATGTGGTTCTTGACCGTTTTCTCGGACAGGTAGAGGCGTTTGCCGATCTGGCTGTTGGTCAGTCCTTCACCGATCAGCGCGAGGACGTCCTTCTCCCTAGGGGACAGCCCCGACAGTGCGTCGTCCTCCGTAGGCGCAGTGCCGAGTTCCTCCTCGCGCAGGCTGTTCATCAGCCGCGCCGTAGTCGCCGGGTCGAGGGTCGAGCGCCCGGAAGCCAGTGTGCGGACGGCGGCGACGAGGTCCGAACCCTTGATCTCCTTGAGTACGTAGCCTGCCGCGCCGGCCATGATGGCGTCGAGCAGTGCTTCGTCGTCGTCGAACGAGGTAAGCATGAGACAGGCCAGTTCCGGCATCCGTGAGCGCAGCTCACGGCAGACCGTGATCCCGTCGCCGTCCGGCAGTCGCACATCGAGAATCGCGACGTCGGGGCGGAGCGCCGGGCCGCGGGACAGTGCGTGGTCGGCCGTGCCGGCATCGCCGACGACCTTGATGTCGGGTTCCGCGTCCAGCAGATCTTGCACCCCGCGCCTGACGACCTCGTGGTCGTCCAGCAGAAAGACTCGGATCGGATTCTGCGCCGAGAACCCCGTCTCCTCGCTCATGGTGGCCCTCCTCGCTGTCGACGGGCTGCGCAGTCCAACCTCTTACCCATCGTCGGTCCGCACAGGAGAGACGTACCAGGGCCAGACGGTCCCCCGCCCCGGACCGTTCAGGCCTCAGGAGCCTCGGCGACGTACTTGTACACCGGCCCAAAACCGCATCGTCCTCGCACAACGAGTGGATGGCAGCGGCATCGAATTCCACGGCCCGACCCGCGCGGATCACGTGCGCACCCATGTGCCACACGACCGCACGGACGATCATCCCGCGCCCACCGTCACCCCGCACGGAATTGCGCAGCAGAGTCATCAGGGATCCTGCTGGCCAGTTCAGGTGGGTGTAAAGCTCCTGAAGGGACCTGTTTGAGCTGGGAAGCCGCAGGCCGGGCTGCGTCCTAAACGTCGTGTCAGACGGTCTTGACGGATCCACCGTCAATCAGCAGGTCTGTGCCGGACATGCTGGCCGCCAGCGGTGAGGCGAGGCAGGCGACGGCCGTAGCGACCTCGGACGGTTCCAGCAGGCGGCCGGTGGTCATGCCCATCGCGGCTGGGATCTGAGCCAGCAGCGGCCAGCGGGCGCCCTCAATCATGCTGCCGCGATCGGCCAGGCCCGCCGCAGTCCGACCTGCAACCTCCCGGATCAAACCAATCCCTTCGAGAGAGCTGCACCTACTTCGGGTTCCGCCCGACTTCCGGGGGCACCCTTCAGTCCGCCGCATCCAGCCTCGCTCGACTCCCGGTATTTCTGGCGGCCGCGACGGCGCCCCCCGCCGGGCACCCGCAGGGCTACTACGAGTGCTTCGCCGACTTCGTGGCCGACGCCCACGCCGCAATGCTTCAACCGCCCCGCGACGTCTGGCGTGGCCGTAGCACAATGTTCGGGCCAGCTGTACCCGATACGCTGGGTACAGCTGGCTCTTGGCCACAGCCATGCGGCTGACGCTGCACGGGTGCGGGCAGTCAGAGGGCGGTATGTGACGTGATGCCACGTTTGCTGTCGCTGGAACGTGTGGCACAGGCGTATCGGGGCTGATCGGAGAGTCCTGTCGTGCTGGAGTGTTCCTCGTGAGAGACCGCCAGCCCTACAAGAGCGACTTATCCGACGAGCGGTGGGCCCTGATCGAGCCCGTCATCGCTTCCTGGAAGGCTCAGCATCCCTCCGTCAGCGGCCACCAAGGCGCCTACGAGATGCGGGAGATCGTCAACGCCCTGCTTTACCAGTCCCGTACCGGCTGCCAGTGGGACTACCTCCCCCACGACCTGCCCCCGGTCGGAGCGGTGAAGTACTACTTCTACAAATGGCGCGACGACGGCACCGACCAGACCATCCACGACCTGCTGCGTTGGCAGGTCCGCGAGAGCCGGGGGCGCAAGGCCGACCCGAGCCTGGTGGTGCTCGACACCCAGAGCCTGCACGCGGCCGCCGGGGTGCCCGCCGACACCACCGGAAGGGACGCGGCAAAAAGTCTCAGGCCGCAAACGCGGCCTGGCAGTTGATGTTCTCGGTCTGGTGATCGCGGTGGTGGTGCTGGCCGCGTCCGCGCATGACAACGCCGCCGGCATCGCATTGCTGGACAAGGTCGCGGCCGACACCGACACGGTGCAGAAGGCCCTGGTGGACCAGGGGTTCAAGACCGCCGTCGTCGACCACGGGCAGAAGGTGGGCATCGACGTCGAAGTCGTCGAGCGCAACCCGGCAACCAGCGGGTTCGTCCCGCAGCCCAAGAGGTGGGTGGTGGAGCAGGTGAACGGGATCATGATGCTGCACCGCAGGCTGGTACGGGACTACGAGCACCGGCCCGCCTCCGCCGAGTCGAGGGTGTACTGGGCCATAAGCGACCGGATGGCCCGGATGCTCACCGCGACCTCCACCCCTACCTGGCGCGGCGCATGAGCGGCAGCGAGCTGACCTTGGGAGCGGTGCTGGCGCACCTGGAGGAGCAAGAGCGCGATATCGCCGCGCAGGCCGAGGCTACACGGGGACGCATCGCGGAACTCACTGCGCAATTGGGGGAGTTCGACCGGGCCGCCGAGGAGGTCCGCATCACCCGCAAGACGCTGCTGGCTCTGCCTGATCCATCCCCGCCGACGCCGCCGGCCGCGAAGCTGCCGGACCATCCGGCCTACCGGCAGATCATGGCGGTGTTCGCCGCGGCCGACGCCCCGCTGCGGGCGCGGGCGGTCTGCGAGGCGATGGATCTGGAGATCGCGCCCAGCAACGTCAACAACGTCCGGCTGAAGCTCAAGCGGCTGGCCGAACGCGGGATCCTGATCGAGCCCGAGCAGGGGTTGTTCACCCAGCCGCGGCCATAGTCACCCGGAGAGGCCACCACCAGCCCGACAGCTCCAGCTGCAAGCGCGAAACGGGCAGCACGTTACTTACTGCCCTCTCAGATGTGTTGCGCCACGAAATCGGCGACCTGCGTGCCGAGTTGCTGGCCTGCCCGGTTGTCGATGGAGGTGTGCTGGCCGGACCATATCCGGCTGAGCCACGCTTCGGTGGCGACGCGTTGGAAACTGGCGAAGGTTCGGGTGACGCCCTTCGACGTCACCACGAGGTGGTGCTGCGCACCGTAGAACCTGGTGAGCGTCGTTGCCGCCGCCTGGCTGAGAGCGCCGTGGGCGGCGGGGTAGGACGGATCCGGGGCGGTCGGCAGCAGGGGGGTCCAGTTGGGATCGCCAACGATGCGCGGGTTGTAGTGCGTACCACCCAGCCGGAGGGCGGTCACGGGGCGCCATACGCGGTAGGTGTACTTGGCGTCGTACATCGCGATCGCGGTGTCGGCGAGGGACAGGTTGAGCTGGGCGAAGACCTTCACCGCCTTCTCCAGGCTTGCGTGCTGGGAGGTGACGAGGCCCTGCGCGATCTGATTCCAGACGTTCCAGACGGGCGCTGCCGCCCAGAACTTCCCGGCTGCGGTCTGATCGGGGGTGCGGGTGGTACTGGTCTTTCTCCCCAGGCTCTTGACCTCATTCAAGGCTGTGGCGTACTCGGCGGTGCTGACGGCCGGCGGCGGCGCCGGGCGGAACTGGCTTCCTTTGGCAAGCACGAACGGCTTGACCGAGCCCCAGTTGGTGAACACCGGTGTGGGGAAGTCGGGCGGTGTGGGCCGGTAGCCGCCGGCCACGTTGCGGGGACTGAACGGCGGCGGCTTGGTCGAGGACCCATCATGGGATCGCAGGCTGATCAGCCGGCGGGCGACCTCGGCTCCCACGCGAATGCCCGCCTGCTTGCCGGGGCCGTTGGGAATCGCGGACAACTGGCTGCTCAGCCGTCGGTCCACGCTTGCGCGCTTGGCCGGGTACAGGGCCACCAGCACATCGTGGGCTGCTTGGTCTGCTGCGGCGTCTGCACGGGCGCCTCGCGGCGCCGACACCGAGAACAAGTAGGCAGGGCCGGCCCGGGTGACCGATACCACCGCGTCGTACTCGGCCGCCTGAAGGAGCGCGAAGCTGCGCGTGGGGTGGATGGTGGGCGGTTGGGCCTTCGGATCGCTCAGGACGGTGATGAGCTCACGGTTCCACTCCACGACCGACATCCCAGAGGGCCGGGCGGCGGCGCGCAGGGTTGGGGAGTGAGCAGGTGTGGTGGCGGTGGGCCCGAGGGCCAGACCAGTGAGTCCGGCTGCCAGCGCAGTTCCGGTCAGTGCAGCGAGTATCTTGTGCTTTCCATCCATATGCTGTGGCTCCCTGTGGTGGGTGGTGGGCTGGGGCAACCGGTGGCCATACGCTTCGACCACGTGGGCCACTTCGGGCCAGACGGTCAACGGGCACCACTGAGCGAGAGGGGAGTCCGCAGCGTGTGCCGCAAAGAAGTACTCCGGGCGCTTGGTCCGGAGTTCGACTGGGACGTGAAGCCGGTTCCGTCTGTCTGAGTCCCGTGCTGGGGCGGTCGTTGGAGTACCGCGACTGGACTCACCGGGGTACCGGCCCTTGAGGCGGCACGCGTCACCCGCACCCATGTTTCGAGGGGTTGACCGGGCGCGAGTGGTCCTGCAACCTGATCACCTCTTTGCGTCATCAAGGTCACCTGTCAGTTACAGCCTGTGGGTTCTCAAAGCACGCCGCAACTCCGGTCTGTGGTCATCTGGCTACAGTCGGCTGCGCCGGTTGCTGGTCGGTGCCCGACGGCTGGACCACTGCTCAAGGCGTGATCACCAGCAGGGGACCCCAACGCCAGGTGAGGCCGTTGCATCTGCATGGATGACTGCAGCAGGGACCTTCACAGCGGCGACGGGACTTTTTATCGCAGTGTGGAAATTCTTCACGAAGCTGGTGGACCGCATCAGGTACGTGGGGTGGGAGAAGGAGTGGGACGAGGTGGAGGCCGAGCTGTCCGAGCAGTTCCGGAGAACCGGTAGCAGATCGGCGCTCGCTGTGCCTTGGACGCAGGACTTCGAGGAGAGAGCATGGACAACACTCAATCAGCGGGAGGGCATCTCGCTGCGGGTGCTCAGCGCATCGGTCTTCCTTGAGAACGTCGGCAGCATGGCGACGATGTTGGATGGTGTGGGCCGGCTCACCGCGGATCAGGCGACAGCGACTGCCCGGCTCGTCGAGCCTGTACGCAAGGAGTTCCCGGACCTTACGGTGACCAAGCACGTAGTTCGTGCCGGATCCGTCTCTGAGGTGCTGGTGGCACGCCGACGCTGACGTGATTGTCATCGGATCCCGTCGGCGTTCCCACTCCATTGGCTCTCCACTCGGCCGCGTGACGCATACTGTCCCGCACCACGCGCACTGCCCGGTCGTCCTCGTTCCCCACCCTTGATCAAAGGCACCCCTTGAGGGCCGGTGTCGCGGCCGCGCTCAGCGGGTTTCCGGGACGACGGCGACGGGGCAGGGAGCATAGTGCAACACCGCGTGATTCACAGGACCGGGGCGCAGCCCGTGGCGGCCGCCGGCATGGCGCGCACCGACGACCAGAAGCTCTGCGCCCTCGGCCTCTTCGATCAGTACCTGATGCAAGGGTCCCTGCAGCACGGATCGGTGGACAACGGCATCGGATTCGTTCCGCTCCAGTACTGCCAGGACGTCTTCGAGATGTTCCTCGGCCTGTTGGCGGTGTGTGGAGGCTGGCGAGCCCGCGAGGAGCGGATGATCCGCAGCTTCGTGGGCGGGGCAGCGCCAGGCGCGTACGGCGATCAGCTCGCCGTGGCGCGATGTCGCCTGGGCGAGTGCGAAACGGGCGGCTGCCGACGGTCCTGCGGCGTCGCCGATTCCGACGACGATGCGGCCCGGCTTCGGCTGAGCGTTCGGTGCGGTCGCCGGGATCACGACAACCGGGCAGTGGGACCGGCCCGCGAGGGCGAGGCTGACGGACCCCAGGAGCATCCCGGCGATCGGGCCGCGGCCGCGGGAGCCGACGGCGACCAGGGCTGCCTCATGGCTCTCGCGCACCAGCGCGTTCACCGGGTCTTCGGGCTGCACGTCGGCGACCACGCTCACCTCCGCATGGAGGCGTTGCGCACGTTCCTGTGCGGACGCGACGAGATGCTCGGCGAGGACCTGCTCGGCCGGACGCTCGGTGTCAAAGGTGGGACGCATGCCTTCGTAGCGCTCCCACAGCGACGCGTGGACGACGCGCAGGGGGCGCCGTGAGCGGGCCGCTTCCGCCGCAGCCCAGTCCAGGGCACGGAGACTGCCCTCCGATCCGTCCACTCCGACGACTATCGGGAGCTGCATCGCTCCCACCGCCTTTCCTGTGCGGGTGGCTGCCTGTCTCGATGCATACGGTGCGGGTTTCTACGGTTCGATGGTGAGTACCTGGTCCAGGGGACGTCGCGGTGTACGTGGGCCGCTCGGCCCGTATCCCAGACGGATGATCATCTGCGGGTGTCCCGTGCCGTAGACCGGGTCGCGCAGGATCCATCGCAGGTCGGGCCATTCGAGGGGCTGGGTCGCGAACGAGGTGGACACCTGGTGGAGCGTGGCGGTGAGTAGTACGCGTTCCAGGGCCTGACCGGCGTGCAGCCAGTCCGTGGGGCGGTCGCCCGGGTATGACCCGGGTTCCCGCGAAGTCGCGGGTGGTGGCGTGTTCGGAGGCGTCGCGGGGGCCGAAGGCGTAGTCGGGGATTCCGTCGACGGGCGCCTCGGTCTTCGTGTTCCGGGTCCAGTGCTCCTGCTCCGCCTCCCGTGCCGGGTCCCCGCGGTCGTATCCCTCGGCGTCCCGGACCAGTTCGAGCACGGTCTCCAGATGGATCGGGGTCAGGAACTCGAAGTCCGCGCCCTCGGTACGGGCCGCGCCGGCGAGGCCTGCGCGGACGTCTTCGGGGACCACCCGTTCGTCGAACGGGTAGCGGCTGGTGTGCCGGTCCCGGATCGCGGGGTTGAGAGCGGCGAGCGCTTCATCCGCGGATTCCCGCGGAACGTGGGGGCGGACGCCGAACCGGACGGTGGCCAGTACGGCCGGGTCCGACGGTTCGGGCAGCAGCATGGTGACCGCCTCCAGGCCATGGTGGGCGGCGGACACCCGCAGATTCAACAGGGCCGCGCCGCAGCCCACGTGCAGTGCGCGGGTGGCGGGGTCGGCCTCCGGCATGGCGCGCTCGAAGTCCGCCCGGAGCGTGAGGGTGCGGCCGGCGCGGGTGTAGCGGAACTGCCAGGGCTGGGCGTTGTGCATCGACGGGGCGGCGGTGGCATCGGCGACGAGGTCGGCCAGTGTGGTGTCGTCGAGCGCTCTCGTGAGCATCGTGGGTCTCCCGGGGAGTCGGGAATGGTCGATGGCTTCAGCATGAAGCGGATTGCCGCCCTGCACGTATGGGCCGTTCGTCCCTCGCTCGGATCCGGATGGCCCCTCGGCAGGGCCACATCCGTTCCCTGTCCAGGCGGATGCCGGACCACCGAGGTCTAGGCGGATGCCTGGCTTTCGAGCCGGCAGTCCACGTTGACGACGCCTTCCACGGATTGAGCGAGGCGGGCGGCGACGGGAATGAGGGTGGCGTCGTGGATCCGACCGGTGAGTGTGGCCACACCGCGAGTGACGCTGACCTTCACGTTTTGGTGCGGGGCGGGGAACAGCCGGTCGACGACCTCGTGGCGTATTTCTGCGGCGAGGTCGTCGTCGGGACGCAGGAAGATCTTGAGGAGATCGGCGCGACTGACGATGCCCTTGAGGTTGCCGTCGGCGTCGACGACCGGGAGGCGCTTGACGCGCTGGTCGGCCATCAGCCGGGCGGCCTGCGGGAGGGGCACGTCAGGGTTCACCGTGATGGCGGGGCTCGTCATCAGTTCCTCGGCCCGGACCGCGCCGGCCTTGGTGGTGTCCACCGGTCGGTACATCTGCTCGATCAAGCCAATCCTGTGCCCGTGGAATTCCTCCTTGGGGAGCAGATCGGCTTCGGAGACGACGCCGACGACGTGGCCCTCGCCTTCGATGACGGGCACGGCGGTGACCTTCCACTGTTTCATGCAGGCGGCGATCTCCTTGAATTCCGTGTCACGGGTGATGGCGATGACGTTCTTCGTCATGACGTCGTCGACGGTGTACCGGGCGGAGGTCATGGCAGGTTCCTCGATGGGTGCGGGTGAGCGGCCGACTGCCGATGTGGGGGTGAGCAGGTCCGATGCGGCCATGGCGTCGAATCCGCGACGAGCGGAGACTCCATGGAGTTCATGGTGTGCCTCCCGTCCCTCACTCGCAGCCTCGCACTGGGGGGAACGAGCTGCGAGAGAGCCTCGTGGTGTCAGATCGCGCACGCTGCCCGGCGTCGGTCAGCGGACCAGGACGGCCTCTCCGGGTCTGGGTACGACCGCTGTCCAGCTCAGCTCTCGGTCGATCCGGTCCCGCAGGGCATCGGACGACGACTCCTCGCCGTGGACCACATAGGTCGTGCGCGGTGCGGGGGCGCCGCGCAGCCAGTCCATGATCTGGTCGGCATCGGCGTGTGCCGAGAAGTGCGGGAGGTCGGCCACCTCCGCGCGTACGGGTACGTATTCGCCGAACATCTTGAGTGTGTGGGCACCGTCGACGAGGTCGCGGGCCCTGGTGCCGGTGACTGCGAAACCGACGATGACGACGGCATTGCGTGGATTGGGCAGGAGCCGGTGGAGGTGGTGCAGGACCCGGCCGCCGGTGGCCATGCCGGCCGAGGAAACGATGACGGCGGGACCGGGCGTGCTGTTGATGTCGATGGACTCCTGGACGGTCCGGGCGGCCAGGAACGGGGCAGGGCTGATCGCTTGTTCGCCTCGGGCGAGAATCTCGGGCCGGATCTCGGAGGAATGGGCACGCAGCGCGTCGCGATAGACGTCGAGTGCGGCCAGAGCCATGGGACTGTCCACATAGACGGGAACGGACTGCGGCAGGATCCCGTTGTGGCGCAGCCCGGCGAGTTCGTGGAGGACGACCTCGGTGCGGTCGATCGCGAAGGCGGGGATGACGGCGGTACCGCCGCGCGCAAGGGTACGGGTGAGTACGGCTGTGAATTCGGCCTGGGCTTTCTCGGGTTCGTGACGACGGTCGCCGTACGTCGACTCCGTCAGTAGCACGTCGGCGCCGGTGAACGGTTGCGCCGGCAGCAGCAGTGGGTGGCCGGGGCGGCCGAGGTCGCCGCTGGCGGCGAGAGTGTGGCCGTCCTCAAGGGTCAGGTGGGCCCAGGCCGAGCCGAGGATGTGTCCACCGCGGTGCAGTGTGAGCCGGGTGCCGGCCATGATCTCGACTTCGCTGCCGACCGGGACGGGGTCGAAGAACCTGACGGTGGTATCGACGTCGGTTTCGTCGTAGAGCGGTCTGGCGGGCCGGTGTTTGGACCAGCCGTGTTCGTTGGCGTGATGGGCCGCCTCCATCTGGAGGCGCGCGCTGTCACGGAGCACGATTTCGGCGAGCCGGGCGGTGTGGGCGCTCGTCAGGATCGGTCCCCGGAAGCCGTGTCGAACCAGTCGGGGCAGATAGCCGCAGTGGTCCAGGTGGGCATGGGTGATGACCACGGCGTGAATGGACGAGGCGTCACACGGCAGCTTCGCCCAGTTGCGGCGGCGCAGGTCCGCGACGCCTTGGAAGAGGCCGCAGTCAAGGAGGATCCGGGCATGGTCGCTCTCGATGAGGAACTTGCTGCCGGTGACGGTCCGGACGCCGCCGAGGAAGCGCAGCAGCGCGGGTCTTGACGCGGGTGCGGCCGGGTGTGGTTCTGCCTCGGACATCGCCGCTCCCTTCTTCGGTGGGTGGCAGCCAGCCGTCTTCACCATCACACCCCCGGCCCCGGGGCGGGATGGGCCCGACAGGCCTCGGCGGGGACCGACCGGCCCATGCGGGGCGGGCCCGTGCCGGGTCAGCATGAGGGGAACCTCACCGGAGGAGACAGAGGAGAGGGGCGAGGTCGTGAAGGCACTCGTATTCCAGGGCCCGGGGCAGACCGCATGGCAGGACGTCCCGGACCCCTCGGTCAAGGACGCTGCCGACGCCGTCATCCGCGTCGACGTCGTCACCATCTGCGGTACCGACCTGCACATTCTCAAGGGCGACGTGCCCGAGGTGGCTCCCGGCCGGGTGCTGGGGCACGAAGCCGTCGGTACCGTGGTCGAGGCCGGGGCCGACGTCCGTACGATCCGCCCCGGCGACCGTGTACTGATCTCGTGCATATCCGCGTGTGGCCGGTGCCGCTTCTGCCGTGAGGGCCACTACGGGCAGTGCCGTGGCGGTGGCGGCTGGGTGCTCGGCCACACCATCGACGGCACCCAGGCCGAATACGTACGGGTGCCCTTTGCCGACCTGTCCGTGCACTCCTTGCCGGCTTCTGTCGACAGCTATGACGGCGTGCTGCTTGCCGACATCTTCCCGACCGCCTACGAGGTCGGTGTGCTGAACGGCGGCGTACGGCCCGGCGACACCGTCGTCGTGGTCGGAGCCGGCCCCATCGGGCTCGCCGCCATCGTCGGCGCGGGCCTCTACAGCCCGGGACGTGTCATCGCCGTCGACCTCGCCGAATCCCGGCTGGCCGCCGCGCGCTCCCTGGGCGCGGATGCGACAGCGAGCGCGGCCGAGGAACCCGAACAACTCGTCGAGGACCTCACCGAGGGGCTCGGTGCCGACGTCGTCATCGAAGCCGTCGGCGTGCCCGAAGCCTTCGAGATGTGCACCCGCATGGTCCGGCCCGGAGGCCGTGTCGCGAACATCGGCGTCCATGGCACGTCGTCCACGCTGCACCTCGAAGACCTGTGGGCCAAGAACGTCACCATCACGACGGGGCTGGTCGACACGTACTCGACGCCCATGTTGCTGCGCATGATGGCCGCCGGGCGGCTGCCTTCGGCCCCATTGATCACCCACCGCTTCGAACTGGGACAGATGGAGGAGGCCTACGAGGTGTTCTCCCGTGCCGGGGACACCGGTGCCCTCAAGGTGGCGCTGGGGGGATCGCAGCACACCGAGATCATCGCCCCGGCTCAGCCGTAAGCCCAGGGGGCGTGAAGACCATGAGCAGGACCGGTCCGGGACCCACCGCCATCGAGGGGTCCGCCGGGCCTGTCGATCCGGCGCCTTGTCATGCCGCCCGTGCCTGAAGAGCACGCCGCGGGGCCCCTGACCGACTCACTCGTACGGGAAACGGGCTCACTGTGGACGAAGGGCGATTGCCGCCGGGGAAGAAAGGAACGCGTGTTCATGAAAACGCTGGGCACCAACCCCTTCGACGCGGTGGTCGTCGACGGTGCTCATGCCGGTGCGGAAGCACGGCTTCGCCGCCCTGCCGGCCCGCTCGTCGATGGCCGGTCCCCGGCTCCGGACGCTGAACCGCACCGGTGTGCCCATGGCCGGGACGCCAGGTGGCCGGACCATGACCCTGCGATCGTGGATTGCTGCGGAGAGTGGTCATGAGCACGGCATGGACCTGGGACTTCAGCGGCTACGACCCCAAGAGGGAGCGGACGATCGAGGCCCTGTGCACACTCGGCAATGGCAGGTTCGCCACCCGGGGGGCCGCGCCCGAGTTGCCTGCCGACACGGTCCACTATCCAGGGACTTACGCAGCCGGGTGTTCCAACCGGCCCTTCTCGGACGTCGCAGGAAAGCGGGTCGGTAACGAGGAGATGGTCAATCTGCCCGACTGGTCGCGCCTGCGTTACCGCTGCCTGCCGGACGACGGACCGGCAGGGGAGTGGCTCACGCCCGATGACCCGAGTCTGCGGCGCTACAGCGTCTCTCTCGATCTGAGGGGCGGCATTCTCACTCGTCGCTTGTTCTTCCAGGACGGCCTCGGCCGCCGAATCGGTGTCACCCACACGAGGCTCGTCCACATGGGCGACCCGTATCTCGCCGCCCAGCGGACCACGTTCCGTGGGTACGGCTGGAGCGGGGCCATCGAAGTCGAGTCCATCATCGACGGCAACGTCACCAACGCCGGTGTCGAGCGTTACCGCGGTCTGAACGGACGCCATCTCACCGGCCACTGTGCCGGAGTCGAAGCGGACGGCGTGGCCTGGCTGTCCTGCCGGACCCGTTCGTCCCACATCCGGATCGCCATCGCAGTCAGAACGTCGTCGCGGCCCCTCGTCGCAGTGGGGACGAGTTGCACGGAGACCGGAACGGTCCAGAAATTCAGGCTGCCGGTCTCCCGCGGGCATTCTGCCGCCGTCGTGAAATGCGCCGCGTTGTACACATCCCAGGACCGCCCGCTGAGTGAGCCCCTCTCGCTTGCCGTCGAGCATGTATCACACACGGCGGCGTTCGCGGCCCTGCTCGCTTCCCACCGCGTCGCTTGGGAACGTCTGTGGAGCCAGGGTGAACTGAAGTTGCCTGGCGAATCGGGCCGCATCCTTCGGCTCCATCTCTTCCACGTCCTACAGACGCTTTCCCCGCACACGGCCGAGCTGGACGTCGGAGTGCCGGCCAGGGGCCTGCGGTGAGGAGTACCGAGGGCATGTCTTCTGGGACGAGTTGTTCGTGCTGCCCTACATCACCCTGCACTTCCCGGAAGTGGCGCGGAGCCTTCTCATGTACCGGCACCGTCGCCTGCCCTCGGCCCGTACCGCAGCCCGGCGGGCGGGCTTTCGAGGAGCGATGTTCCCCTGGCAGAGCGGTAGTTCAGGCGCTGAGGAGACGCAAACGCTGCATCTCAACCCCCGATCGGGCCGCTGGCTGACCGACCACTCGCACTTGCAGCACCATGTCGGATCGGCCATCGCCTGGAATGTGTGGCGGTACGGGCACAGCACCGGCGACACCGGGTTCGTCCAAGGCCCAGGGGCAGAGCTGTTGCTCGACATCGCCGGCTACTGGGACGCCGTGGCCACGTACGACACCGATCGCGACCGCTACCGCATCCGCGGTGTCGTCGGCCCCGACGAATACCACGACGCCTACCCCGAGGCCGCTGCTTCCGGGATCGACGACAACGCGTACACCAACGTGACCGCGGCCTGGGCGCTCGCACGCGCACTGGAGCTGTTCAACGGGCTGCCTGCGGCCCGGCGGCGGGAGCTGGCTGAACAACTCGGGCTGGACGACGAGACGCTGAATCGCTGGGAGGACATCTCCCGCCGGGTGTACGTGCCGTTCCACGGCGGTGTCATCAGCCAGTTCGAGGGTTATGGCGAACTGGCAGAACTGGACTGGGACGCCTACCGCTCCCGCTACTGCGACATCCGCCGCCTCGACCGGATCCTGGAGTCCGAGGGTGACACTCGTACCAGTCACGGATCGACCCTCAGCAGTGTCGTTCACGGATGGGTCCTCGCCCGCGAGGAAGGTCCGGATGCCTGGCGGTACTGCGAGGAAGCCCTGCTCAGCGACGTGGCGGACATTCAGGGCGGCACCACCGGCGAAGGTATCCACCTCGGTGCCATGGCCGGCACTCTCGATCTCATCGAAAGAGGTGTCGCGGGTCTGGAAGCAGGCCCGGACGGACTCCGCATCGACCCCAGCGCGCTCCGGGAGGTGCCTCGCTGCTCGTTCACGTTCTGTTACCGCGGGCACCGGGACATCCGCGTGCGGCTCCTTCCGGGCCGGGTGGGGATTCGCGTGCCCCATTCGCGACTCAATGCCCCTCTGCCCGTGTGTCTGCCCGGCGAGCGGCTGGTGACCATGGCCGCGGGGGAGCAACGTTGGTTCCGTCTGCCGCTGGGGTGACCCCGTGCGGATTCCGTGCGGTCCGTCGTGACGACGACGGTCGGCACAGCGCGCGCCTGACGACCGCGAGCCCGAGAATGGAGTAGCCGCCAGCTGGTTCCGGAGGTGCATGGCGTGAATGCCGTACACGGACAGCAACGAACCTCGATCGTGGACCCTGAACGCCCAGCCAAGCCCGATCGCCTCTTCGACAGGGAGGACGAATGGGCAGCCTTGATGTCATTCTCGACCGATCCACATCCGGGAACGGGCCTGGGCGTCGTCATGGGGCGGCCCCGCCAGGGCAAGACGCTGCTGCTGGAGTCGGTGGCACGAGCCACGGGAGGGTTCTATTTCTGCGGACAGGAAGCCACCGAAGCCGAGTCCTTGCGCAGGGTGGGCGAGGAGTATGCGCGATACCGGCAGGTCGCACAGCCCAGCCACTGGCGTGACTGGAAGGAAGGAATCGATGCCTTGCTGGCGCTGGGCGACGCCAGGCCACTGCCCGTCATCATCGACTCGTTCCCCGACCTCGTCGCGGCGAGCCCAGCCTTGCCGTCCGTCATCCACGGCGCACTCCGGCACCTCAACCGACCGCCCCTGGAAAACCGTGCGCGATTGCTGCTCGGTGGTGAGACCGCACCGGTCATGACCCGGCTGTTCGCACAGTCTTCGCCGTTGCACGCCCTCGCCGCTCTGAAGCTCGACATCCAGCCCCTGAACTTCCGCAGGGCGGCACAACTGTGGGGCATCGACGACCCGAGGCTCGCCTTCCTCGTCTACACGGTCGTAGGCGGGACGCCCGCCTACCGGTACGACTACGTGGGCGACGACGTTCCCGTCGATCGTGACGACTTCGATGCCTGGGCCTGCCGCACCGTCCTGAATCCGTGCACCCCGCTGTTCCACGAGGCTCGCCACCTCCTTGACGAGGAAATCGGGCCCTGGAGTCACGGGGCTTGTCACTCCGTACTCGCCGCCCTGGCCAAGGGCTGCACGACCCACGGCGAAATAGCCACCTTCCTGGGACAGCAACTCACTGATGCCTTGCGCGCACTTGTCCTCCTCCGTGACCACGGTGTGCTCCAATCGCAGGCGGACGGACTGCAGCCGGGGATCACGCGTCACAGCATCGCGGACTCGCTCCTCGCGTTCGAGTACGCCGTGGCGCGGCCGCGCAGGGCCGCTCTTGAGCAGAGCGAGGCCGAGACGGTGTGGGAAGACGCGCGAACGGATTTCAACTCTCTCGTCGCCGAACCCCGGTTCGCCCAGGTCTGCAGGGAGTGGGCGGCCTGCTTCGCCGACCCGGCCACCGTCGGTGCCGAGCACGTCACGGCGTCGTACGGCTCCCTCGCCGACCCGTCGGCTACGGCCGGACTCGATGCCGAGGTCGTGGTCCGCGGACGGGAAGGTCACATGAGCGGCCCCCTTCTGTCGGTGGGGCTCGCACGATGGCATACCGGCATTGACATCCACCATTTGCAACGTCTGCGGCGCATCCTGGACGGACTCGGCTCCCGTGAGGATGTCAGCCGCGTCCGCCTGGCTCTCTACGGCGCTTCGGGGTTCAGCCCCGAGTTGCATGCGGCGCATGCGCGTGGCGAGGTCATGCTTGTTGATCTTGAGCGCCTGTACCGGGGCACCTAGCGGACGCCGCTTCGCGATGACTTCGCATCGGCGCTCACCCTTCCGGGCCGACCCTGGCCATGGGCCGATCGGTCCCTCCCCGGTACGGCCCGTTCGGCCTCGTGCTCCTGGCCCCCTTGGTGCTGCGGCGATGACACCGCCGGGAACGATCGTGGAATCCGGACGCTCTTCCGGCTCCGCCTCCCGAAGGGGTGACAACGATGCAGCGCATTCGGATCCGGATACGGCCGAGGCGGCCGCACAAGCCCGCGAAGCCGGATCTGCGCACCCCCTCCGGTCGGCCCATGCCCTACTGAAGCCCGCGGCCACCGCAAACAAGGCGGAGGACATCATGGCAACCGCTCGACGCGTCGTACCGTTCGCAGAGCTCGGCCGGCAGGATGTCGGCCGGGTCGGTGGCAAGAATGCCTCTCTGGGAGAGATGACCGCACATCTGGCAGCCGCAGGCGTGCGGGTGCCTCCTGGTTTCGCGACGACGGCGGACGCGTACAGGGAATTGCTCGACAGCCACGGACTGCGTGCGCGGATCGCGGAGCAGATTGTGCGCTTGCACGACGGGGCCGTGCTGGACGAGGTGGGGGCGGCGATCCGGTCGATGATCATGGCCGAGCCGCTGCCGGCCGGGCTGCGGACCGAGCTCGTCTCCGCGTACGAGCAGCTCGCGAGCGACCAGGGTGGAGAGGATCCCGAGGTCGCCGTGCGAAGCAGTGCCACTGCGGAGGACCTGCCTCAGGCGAGCTTCGCCGGCCAGCAGGAGACATACCTGAATGTGCGCGGGCCTGCCCAGCTGTTGCAGTCCTGTCACCGCTGTTTTGCCTCGCTGTTCACCGACCGCGCGATCGACTACCGGGAGCGGATGGGCTTCGACCACCTCGCGGTGGCTCTCTCCGTAGGCATCCAGGTCATGGTCCGATCGGACCTCGCTGGCGCCGGAGTGATCTTCACTCTCGACCCTGAGAGCGGCTTCCCCGAGGTCATCGTGGTCAGCGCGGCGTGGGGCCTGGGCGAGACCGTCGTCAGTGGCCAGGTCGACCCCGATGAGCACACGGTCTTCAAGCCGAGCCTGAAGGACCCCGCACTGGATCCTGTGATCGACTTACGGATCGGAGCGAAGCGGAAGAAGGCGGTCTATGGAGAGCACGGACTCACCCGGACCGTCGACACGACCGGCGAGGAGCGCTCGCGACGTGTCCTGACGGATACGGAAGTCCGGCTGCTGGCCGAATGGGCAATGACCGTCGAGGAGCACTACGGATGCCCCATGGACCTGGAATGGGCCAAGGACGGCCTGACCGGAGAGCTGGCGGTTGTCCAGGCCCGCCCCGAAACCGTCCAGTCCCGCCGCCGTACAACGACGTTGCGTCGCTGCCGCCTGACCGTCACCCCGGGGCAGAGCCTCATCGAGGGCACAGCGGTTGGCGAGGCCATCGGTTCCGGCCCGGCCGTTGTCCTCGACTCGCCTGTGGAGCTCGACCGCTTCCCGACCGGCGGGGTGCTTGTCACCGGCATCACCGACCCCGACTGGGAACCGGTCATGAAGCGGGCCTCCGCGATCGTCACCGACCATGGCGGCCGGACCTCGCACGCTGCCATCGTCAGCCGCGAACTCGGCGTCCCCGCCGTAGTCGGCACCGGCAGGGCTACCGAGGTGTTGCGCAACGGCCAGGACGCGACCGTCTCCTGCGCCGAGGGAGCCCGCGGCCGGGTCTACGCGGGACTGCTGGCCTACGAGGAGCGCGAGATCGATCTCGCTGAACTCCCTGCTACCCGGACCCGCGTGATGCTCAATCTTGCCGATCCGTCCGCCGCCTTCCGCTGGTGGCGCCTGCCCGCCGACGGCGTCGGGCTCGCGCGCCTGGAGCTCATCGTCGCCCACCAGGTCAAGGCCCACCCCATGGCGCTGCTGCACCCTGAGCGAGTGAACCAGCATGACCTCTGCGTCATCGATCAGCTCACCGAGGGCCACCTCGACCGCGGTCAGTACTTCGTCGACCGACTGGCCTACGGCGTGGCACGCATCGCCGCATCCCGCTGGCCCGCCCCGGTCGTCGTACGGACCAGCGACTTCAAGACGAACGAGTACGCGCGGCTGCTGGGCGGCCGCGCCTTCGAACCGGTCGAGGCGAATCCCATGATCGGCTGGCGCGGCGCGAGCCGCTACTACAGCGACGGTTACCGCGAAGGATTCGCCCTGGAATGCCGGGCACTGCGCCGGGTTCGCAACGAGATGGGCCTGACGAACGTCATCATCATGATCCCCTTCTGCCGCACCCTCGAAGAGGCCGACCGGGTTCTGGACGTCATGGCGGAGCAGGGGCTGCGCCGGGGCGAGAACGGCCTCAAGGTGTACGTCATGGCGGAGATCCCCTCCAACGTCATCCTGGCCGAGGACTTCGCCCAGCGTTTCGACGGCTTCTCCATCGGGAGCAACGACCTGACCCAGCTCACTCTGGGCGTCGACCGCGACTCCGAAGCCCTCGCCCATGTCTTCGACGAGACCAACCCCGCAGTCACGCGCAGCATCCAGAGCCTTGTCCCGCGCGCCCAGTCCGCCGGCCGCACGGTTGGCCTCTGCGGCCAGCGCCCCAGCGACGACCCGGCCTTCACGGAATTCCTGGTGAAGACCGGCATCGACTCGATCTCAGTGGCACCGGACAGCTTCGCCGTGGTGAAGCAGCATGTGGCTGCTGCCGAACTCAACCTGCACGGGGAGGGCCGAACGGTCCCATCCGGGACCCGACAGCCCCAAGCGGGCCTGTCGTCCAGCGACTGAAGATGAACCAGGAACCGAACAAAGGCGCCGACAGGGCGCCGGAGACGGAGAGCACAATGTCCGGAACCCAGATGGAACGCAGGCGCAGCGTCTTCCCCGACCTCGTCGACTGGTTCGGAACCGACCTCCCCCGCTTCCCGATGTGGCGGCCGATGCCCCACGTCCACCCGATTCCCATCGAGGTGACCAGCCAGGAGGGGCAGTACACGCTGCGCGCCGAGCTTCCCGGCATGGACCCCGCGAAGGACATCAACATCACGGTCGAGGGCGATACCCTCACCGTCAGCGCCGAACACACGGAGAGCAAGGAGGAGAAGGACCACTCGGAGTTCCGTTACGGCTCCTTCCACCGCACCGTTCGTCTGCCGGCGCCGATTCCGCCCGAAGGGGTTGAAGCAGAGTACGAGGACGGCATCCTCACCGTTCGCGTGGCGATGGAGCCCGAGACGGCGGAAACCGCACGCACCATTCCCGTGAAGCGGACCAAGACCAACGGTCGCGGCGAGCCGTGACAAACGGCAGGTCCCTTCGTGGAGACGGGCTCGACACCGTTGTGCGCCAGGCCTGAGAGTTGTGGCCCAGGCCTGAGAAGGGTGCGCCCGGCAGGACGACGTCGTCATTCGTGAGCGATGACGGCGACGGGCGCGGTGGAGTGATGGAGGATTGCGTGAGTGATCGGACCGATATGCGGGCCGATCGAGGACCGGCGGATGCGACGGCCGACGACTACGAGGTCTGCTTCGGAACCTGTCTCCAGGATTTGCTCGGAAGCGTGTCCGACCACTACCCGCGCGTCGAGGCTGACAGCCGGGTACCTGTCCCGCCAGGGCTTCAGCACGTCGTCCAGGCCGGTTCGCATGCTCTGGGCGATCTGGGCATTGCCTTCCGGATTGTACGTGGATCCGTATCCCGCCAGTGGGGGCAGCATCCAACTGTGCAGAGCATGGAGTGTGCAGCCCCGCCGTGATGCCTCGTCGAACGCGAAGGCGAGCAGGGCGTCGCACGGCCGACCGATGTCGACGCCCACGACCACGTTACGGTCCAAGTGCCGTCCCTCGGCGTGCGGCAGCGCGTTCTCCGTCGCGCGCACCAGGACAACGGGCTCTTCCACGGCGTGGATGACTGCCATGCCGACGGAACCGAGGGCGAAACCCTTGAGCGTGCCCAGTCCTCGGGAGCCGAGGACCAGCATGCCCGCGCTTGCTGTGGCACCGGCCAGTGAGTCGGCCGGTTGGCCGTCGAGTGATTCGGTGCTGATGTCCAGCTCGGGGTGTTTCTGCATCAGCTCCTTGGAAGCCTCGAGAAGGAGGGACTGCGCCCACTGGCGGCGCAGATCGGACCTGGCGGCAGGAATGTTGAGGGGTGAAAACCATTCTTCGGCATGAACGAGGTGCAGTGGCGCGTCGCGAAGGAGTGCTTCCCGCGCGGCCCAATGGGATGCCGCGACGCTTTCTGTGGATCAGTCGAGGCCGACGACAATGCGTGGGTTCATGATGGGCTTCCTCGGACAGTGGCTGACTCGGGGTGGGGAATCGTTTCTGCCGTACGTCTGGAGGTGACGTTCCCGGGGCGGTGTCGAATCCGCGAACGCGTCGGCGCTTCAGGCCATCTTCTACCGCTGGGTGCCCGTTCGTACATCGACAGGCAGGTCGTCCTGCTCGTAGTCGAGCCGATTGATCACGTCCACGACTCCGTCGACGCTCCGGCACAGACGCATCACTACGGGGACGAGGCTGTGCCGAATCACGGTGCCGCTGAGGGTCACGAGGCCGTCGGTGACCTCGACGGTCAGCGACGAGGGACTGAGCCGGAGTGTGTGCGTCAGGACGTCTTCGAGGATTTCTTCCTGGATTGCGTGGTCCCTGCGCAGGAAGAGTTGCAGGAGATCGCTGCGGCTCAGGACCCCGATCAGCCGGCCTTCGCTGTCGACTACGGGGAGCCTCTTGACCTTGTGCTTCTCCATGACGCGGGCGGCGCGGACGGCGCTCCACCCGGGAGCCGCGGTGATCGCCGGGTGGCTCATGAGATCGACGGCGGTGTTCGCGCCACTCCCGGAGTCGTGCCTGCGGAGCAGGTCGGCTTCGGAAACGACACCCACGGGGCGTCGTTTCTCGTCCACTACGGGCACGGCGGTGACGCCGAACTCGTCCAGGAGCCGGGCGATCTCCTTGAACGTGGTGCCGCGCTGGACGCTGACGGCCGTGGGCGTCATGAGGTCACAGACGCTGCGATGCCTCATCGTCGCTCTCCATTCACGCGGGAACTTCGGACTCGAACCGGGCCACCACGTTCACGACTCCCGGCACCGTGCGCGCGACACGTACCAGCACGTCACTGAGTGACGGGTCGGGGATGGCGCCGTTCAGATGGACGATGCCGTCGGACACATGCACGTAGACGGTCGCAGAGCCCGCCGGGATGAGCTGAGCCATGATCAGCTCGCGCAGCTCCTGGGCGATGTCCTCGTCCGGGCGGAGGTAGATCTTCAGCAGATCACCCCGGCTGACCACGCCCACGAGGCGTCCGTCGTCTTCGACGACCGGTAGCCGCTTGAGGTGGCCGCGGGCCATCAGTCGAGCGGCACCCGCGATGCTCGCACTCCGGGGCACCGTCACGGCGGGTACGGTCATCAGCTGACCGGCGCAGACGGCGCGGGACTCATCTACGCCCTGCGCCTTGAGCAAAAGGTCTGCTTCGGAGACCACGCCGACGACTCGTCCCTCGTCCGATACGACGGGCAGAGCACTGATCCGCCATTGCCGCATGGTCTCCACGATGTCCTTGAACGGCGCTCCGCGATTGACCGTGATAACGGCGTGCGTCATCACGTCGTCGACGGTACGCAGATGTTTCATGGTTCCTCCAAAAACAAGGGACCCCGTATTTCCGAGCCTCGGCAGCGTTGTCGGCCGACGGTAGGACCATCCGGGGTGCGCCGGGGACTGTTCGGCCCTGTTGGCCCGGTACGAACGGTGCTTTCGTGAAATTGGCGGAAGGAGCAATTGCGAGGATGCGGAGAAGCGGCTGATGGCCGTGCACCGCACGATCAGGAACCGCGAGAAGCGGTTGGCTCCTTCCGTCCCATGACATGAGCGCTCAGGGATTGTCGGCGTCACGCGCCGGATCGAGATCCGGCGGCAGATCGTCCACGGCGTATTCGAGGGACTGGTCGACACTGACGACGCCGTCGACGGAAAGGCACAGGAGTTCGATGATCGGAATGGTTGAACGCTCCTCCACTCTTCCGCTCAGGGTGACGACGCCTTCCTGAACGGTCACTGTCACGCCCCCGGGTGTCATCCGGAGAGTCCGGCCCAGTACCTCGTCGACGATTTCTTCGTGTATGGCGTCGTCGCGGCGGAGCATGGGGCGCAGCAGATCCGAGCGGCTGACGATGCCCACGAGCATGCCCGTGTCATCGATGACCGGAAGCCGTTTGACACCCCGCTCGTTCAGGAAGCGCGCTGTCTCGACGATGCTCCACGCGGGCCGGGCCGTCAGCACGGGAGTGGACATGAGATCACCGGCGGTGCGGGCGTCCATGATGCGGTGGTTCACGGCCGCCGTCCCGCGCAATTGGTCACGGCCCTCTGCTTCCGGCAGGCCGGCCTGCCGGCGGAGCAGGTCGGCCTCGGAGACGATGCCGATGGGGTGGTGGTGGGTGTCCACGACGGGCAGGGCCGAGACGTCGTTGTAGGCGAGGCTCCAGGCGACCGTCTTGAGTGACGCTTCGGGGCTGGCCGTGGCCACGTCCCGGGTCATGACTTCGGCGACAGTGCGGTGCATCATGGTCCGATTTCCCTTTCGTGCAGGGGCGTCAGTCGTGGGCGATGACGGCGACGGGGGGCGGCGGTGTGATGCAGGACGGCATGGGCCGCTGGCCGGAAGTGGGCGCCCAGAGGTGAGCGGCGCAGGTGCCGACCGACGACGAGGTCCGCGCCGGCCGCGGCCTGGACCGGTTGATGACCCGCGGGTCCCATGAGTGCCATCCGGTCGACGCTCACCGACGGGAATCTGCGGCGCCAGGGCAGCAGCAGTTCGTCCAGCATCTGTGCGGAACTCCGGCCTGCTTCCCGTTCGTCGTCGGAGTCGAGGAAGGGGAAGGACTTGTGGGCGGGAGGGGGCTTCCGGCCGTGGACCGCCCGCAAGGCGCAAACGCGACAGGCGGTCTCTTCGAAGGCAAGGGCGAGAACCTTGTCGGGTGCTTCGCGGATGTCGATGCCCAGGACCATTTCGTCGTACCTGCCGGGCCCGGTGTTCTCCGGTTCATCCGCAGCCCATACGACGGCTACCGGGGTTTCGGTGGCTACGAGGGGCGCCGTGCCCACCGCGCCGGCGAGGAAACCCACCAAGCCGCCCAGGCCGCGGGAACCGAGGACGAGCAGGTCGGCGTCGTTCGCTTCGACGGCCCCGGCGGCGCCTGGCCTGCCGGAGAGCCGCCGGATGATGACCTCCAGATGCGGATGCCGGCGGTGTACATCCTTCAGTGCCTCGGAGAGTGCCTCACCGGCCCATCGATTGGCCGTCTCTCGGCCCAGCCGCTGAATGGCTGGGCTGATGGGCCAGTCGATGACATGGAGGAGCCTCAGCGGCACCTCCCGCAAGGACGCCTCCTGGGCGCTCCGGACTGCGGCCGCCCGGCTCTCGGGGGAGCCGTCGACGCCGACGGTCACGAGGTGCTTCATGGCGGAACCTCCCGCGCGTCGCAGGTCTGCGATCTGTTCTCAGCCTGGCCTGCGAGACAGGAGCGGAGCAGGGGCCATGTGGTCCCTTGCGGGGCTGACCAGCCCCGTCTAGTCGGTGGGCGTGCGCGAGGCGACGTAGTTCGCGCACGCGTTGAGTGTGTTCAGCGAGGGATAGTCCGTCTCGGGGAGGGGAAGGCCTGTGCGCCCGCTCAGTGCCTCGATGAAGTTCAGGAAGTCCAGCGAATCCATCTCCAGGCTGATCCGGAAGTTCTCGTCGGGTGAGAGAGCGGCGAGGTCGGCGCCGGGCACTTGCCATACATCTCGGCCATCATTGCTCGGCGGGCACGCCACGGGCCAGAGCATGCCCGTGCTCGCGGTAGGTGGACACCACGGCGTCCTCCTGGCGCAGAGCCTCGTTCACGCCAACGGCGACGGCCTCCTCACCGATGTAGAGGTGGACGAATCCGCGGATCTTCGCGCTGCTGTAGAGCTCGCCGCACCGCTCTTCGAACCGGCGGATGACGAGCATCTCCCGGAGGAGGGAAAGACGGTGATCGGATGCGGTCGCGCTGTGGGCAGTGGTGGTGGACGCCTTCTTGCGCGCGCCCTTGCGCGCTGCCGGACGGGCTCGTCCGTCGGTCCGTGCGGTGGTGCTGCTCATCGTCGTGCCTTCTCTCGCAAGTGCGTCATCCCGGGCTCTCGACCGTGGACAGGTCTCCTTCGGGCAGCCCCATTTCGCGGGCACGCAGCACCCGACGCATGACTTTGCCGCTGCGGGTCCTGGGGAGGTTCTGCTCGAACTCGATCTCCCTGGGAGCCACGGCGGGCCCCAGTCGCCGCCGTGCGAACGCCAGAGGTTCTCGCTTCAGGTGCATGTCGGGTGCGTGGCCCGGCCGCAGCGACACGTATGCCTTGACGACCGCTCCCACGACAGGATCCGGACGGCCGATGACGCCCGCTTCCGCGACGGCGGGATGCTCCATGAGCGCACTCTCCACCTCGAACGGACCGATCAGGTGCCCTGCCGACTTGATGACGTCATCGGCGCGGCCAACGAACCAGAACCAACCGTCCTGGTCCCGCTTCGCGAGATCGCCCGTGAGGTACCAGCCGTCCGCGAAGCATGCCGCGTAGCGGGCTTCTTCGTGCAGATAGCCCCGGAACATGGACGGCCAGCCCGGACGCAGTGCCAGCTCTCCCTCGATGCCCGGTTCGCCGATCACGCGCACGTGTCCGTCGGTGACCTCGGCGCGGCCGTCCTCGCCACGTGCGAGAAGACCGGCCTCGACTCCGGGCAGGGGGCGCCCCATGGAGCCCGGGCGGATGTCGCTGGAGGCAAAGTTGGCGATCATGATGGCGCCCGTCTCCGTCTGCCACCAGTTGTCATGGATCGGCAGGCCGAGGACGCCCTGCCCCCAAAGGACGGCTTCGGGGTTCAGCGGCTCGCCCACGCTGGCGACGAAGCGGAGGGCCGACAAGTCGTACGGCCCGGGGAACTGCCTGGTTCCGTTCCGAGGGGTGGCGCGCATCAGCATGCGGATCGCGGTCGGCGCCGTGTACCAGACCGTGACGTTCTGGCTGTCCAGGATGCGGTACCAGCGGTGTATGTCGAAGTCGCCCTCGTCCTCGCACTGGAATCCTCAAGGAGACACTGCGACACATCGCTACGAGCGGCGGTGGCAGCAGCACGTCCTCACGGCTCTGCGGAGGGTCCGTGCGTGGCCCACTTGGAGGCGGGTACGGGGTCATCCACGGGTGCGGACACATGGCTCATGACCGCGACCACCCCGTCGAGCTGTTCGGCAAGGCAGGTCAGGATCGTGATCTGGTTCTGGCTCTCCAGCTGGCCTTCCAGGGTGACAACGCCGTCCACTACATGGACGGTGACCACGTCGGCTCTGAGCCCCATGGTGCCCACGAGCACTTCCTCGACGAGGCGTCGTCGTATCTCCGCGTCGGGGCGCAGAAAGAGGCGTAGCAGGTCCCGGCGCGTGACGATGCCGACAAGCCTGTCCTCGTCGTCCACGACCGGAAGCCGCTCCACGCCACTGCGCATCATCAGCCGGGCGGCGTCCGGTGCGGTCTCCTCCGTGCGGACGGTCACCGCCGGCGTTGACATGACCTCGGCAGCGGTGAATTCCGCGGACGAGACTGCGGTCCCGGTGGCGGCGTCAGGGACGTCGCCCTTCACGAGGCGCCTCGCCCCCTGTCGGTTCAGCAGGTCGCTCTCGGAGACGACGCCGACGACCCGGTCCTCGTCGTCGAGCACGGGCAGTCCACTGATGTTGTACTGGGCGAGCAGCTTCGCGACCTCCTTGAAGGAGGTGACCGGAACGACCGAGACGACCTCGTCGGTCATCAGGTCTCCCACTTTGATGCGCTTCATGGAGGCGCCTCCTGCCCTCTCGCAGGGACCCGCACGGACGCAGCGCCCGCAGGTTGTTCAGGGACCACGATCCGCCGGGCTGCACTGCGAGGAGGAGGGCCGAATGGGTCGTGGCCGGGACCGGTCGGACCCAGATCGGGCGTCCGGGCACGGCAGGATTCTCTTGACAGGGTCCATTGGGCCCCCGGGCGGTCCTGAGCGGCCCTCTCCCCGCAGGGGCAAGCGGTGCCAGCCTGAGAGCTGACCCTTCAGTGGCCTCGGTGAGGAGAAGCCATGAAAGGCACCAAGGGGAGCCCGGAACTGGGATCCGTCATCGTCGGCGTCGACGGCTCCGAGCCGGCCCGCCGGGCAGCCCTGTGGGCAGCGGCCGAGGCCGCGCGCCGTGACAGCCCGCTGCACATCGTCTACGCGGCTGACACGGACGGCCGGGTTCTCTATCTCTCGGCGGAGAGCATCGAGCGCGTTCGCAGCGCGGGCTACGAACTGCTACGGGAAACCGCCGCTGCCATCGCGGAACACTATTCCGGTCTGCACGTCACCACGGAGTTCAGCCGCAGCGCACCCGTCCCCAGCCTGCACCGAACCGCCGGCCTGCGCGGCACTGTCGTAGTGGGCAACCGCGGTCTCGGCGGGTTCAAGAACCTCATGCTCGGATCTGTCGGTCTGAAGGTCGCCGCAGGCGCCACGACGCCCGTCGTCGTGGTCAGGGGCACTGACAACGGGGCCGGGACCGGAGTGGTGCTCGCCGCGGTCCGTGACGAGCACGACGCCGAATGCGCCCGGTACGCGGCGCGCGAAGCCGAGATCCGTAAAGCGTCGCTGCGGCTGCTGCACGTGTGGAACATTCTCGAATCCGCCGGACTCGCCGTGACCATGCTCGACGATGTCGAAGCGATCGCCGGCGAACACGTCCGCCACCTGATCGCCGTGACGGACCGGATCCGCGACGAATTCCCGGACCTGAACGTGCAGGCGGATGCCGAGAAGAGCCTGACCGTCGCCGGGGTCTTGGTGGAGGCATCGCGCCACGCGGATCTGCTGGTGATGGGCGGACGGCGATCGCCCGGTTACATCGGCCCCACCCTCGGGCGGGCGACGCACAGCCTTCTGCACCACGCCCACTGTCCCGTGCAGCTCATTCCGCGGCAGGGTCCCGGGCATGGGAGTGAGCCGTGATGGGCACCGACGAACGCCGTGAACTCGTCATCGGTATCGACCCTGCCAGGAACTGGCACCTGTCGTTGGCCTGGGCGGCGGACGAAGCACATCGACGCGGGCTGGAGCTCCGGCTCGTCGTGGCCGTACCCCCATCGCACGAAAGGCATGAGGGCGATGACAGCCCCCGTAGAAAGGCCATGGTCCAAGCCGGGGCGGACGCTCTCCAGGAGGGGGGCGACTGGGTCCGGGCGCGCCACCCGCAACTGCAGCCGGCCACCGATCTGCTCGACGGTTTCCCGGCTACCGTGATCGGCGGGCTGCCTGCGCAGGCCCGCATGGTCGTTCTCGGATCCCGGCATCTGAGCCGTACGGCGGAGTATTTCAGCGCCGGCTCCCTCGTCGTCCCCGTCACGGCCCAGGCGCGCTGTCCCGTGGTGGTCGTGGGCGATGCGGAGCATGTCACCCAGCAGCCGACCTACCTGGTCGTGGGAATCGACGGCAGCGAGTCCTCGAAGGCGGCGTTGGGGCTGGCGTTCGAGGAGGCCGACCTCCGCGGAGCGGCGCTCCGCGCCGTCTCGGTGTGGCAGCCGCCCGTATTCATGCTCCACGACGAAAAGGTCGCGGTGCAGGCTCAGCGACGCATGCTCTCCGAGACCACGGCGGGCTGGTCGTCGAAGTACCCGGGCGTGCACCTGACTCACGAGGTGCCGACCGGACATCCGGTGGAGGAGCTGGCCGGGGCGGCCGAGCACGCCCTGGCTGTCATCGTGGGCCGCCGTGGCCGGGGCGGCTACACGGGCATGCGGCTCGGCTCCGTAGTCCACGGACTGCTGCACCGGGCGCACTGCCCGGTGATCACAGTTCCCCTTGTGTGAACTCCGACGGTGACGACCACCCCGCCCGGGGAGAGGGAGCCCGGACAGGAGCTCTGCGGGCTGGCTGCGCCGGAGGCCGAGCGGCGTCTGGCCGAGCACGGCCCCAACGAGGTGGCGGAGGTGCCCAGCGCGCCTTTGCACAGCCGCGTTCTTGCACAACTTCGCGATCCTCTGATCATGGTGCTGCTGGGTGCGGCCCTGCTGACGATCGTGATCGGTGACCACCCGGATGCGGTGGTCATCGGTCTGGTGATCGTCTTCAACACAACGGTGGGGGTCGCACAGGAGATCCGTGCCGACCATGCCGTGGCGGCCCTGTCGACTATGTCGGCCCCGAGCGCTCGCGTCCTGCGTGACGGCACCGCACGGGAGGTTGCCGAAGCTGTTGTGGTGCCCGGCGACGTATTGCTTCTCGGCGAGGGCGACATCGTTGCTGCCGACGCCGAGCTCATCGAAGCATCCGGTGCGAGTCCGTCAAGAACCCGCCTGATGAGGCACCCGCGCACTCGGTGCCGCCGCCCCAGCCTCCGCCGCAGTCAGCGGCGTGGGCGCGGGCTCGACACACCGGGTGACTGAAACGGTCACCGTCACATAGCGATGGCTGCGTAGAGCGAGGTGCTTCGGCGTTCAGCGGGGGCCGACACGGTACGGCCGCATCATCTCGTTGTCCTCGTGTTCGAGCATGTGGCAGTGCCACACGTACTGTCCCGCCCGGTCGAAGGTGGCCTTGACCCGGGTGATGGCGTGCGGATAGGCGATGACTGTGTCCTTGAAACCGCTCTCCCAGGGCTCTGGAGGTTTTGGGTTGTGCCCGGTGCTCTGCCGGTCGACGACCTGGAACTGGACCTCGTGGATGTGGATCGGGTGGGCATCGCCGGTGGAGTTGTGTATTTCCCAGATCTCGGTCGCCCCGAGTGCCGGGTTCTCCGTGACGGGATCGCCCCATGCCATGGGGGTCCGGTTTCCGTGCCGGTCCACGGTGCCGAGCATCACCACGCGGGGGCCCACGCCCCGCAGAACCGCGGAGTTCTGCTCCTGCAGGGAGACCCGCCGCGTGTGGCTCGCTGGACCCAGTGGTTCGAACGGCGGAAGGGTGACGTGGGCGGGCGGCACGGTCCTGTCCGGCGTGGCGAGTGGTCGTGCCACCGTGAATTTCATGACCTGTCCAGTGGTCCCGGGGGACGCCGGCCGGAAGTCTGTGCCTGCTCTCCCGCCCCTGAACGGCTCGTCGGGTCCCTCGTTGATGAGGTACAGATCAGTGCCGACCGGGATGGAGGTGAAGTCGACGACGACGTCGGCGCGTTCGGCGGGGGCGGTGAGCAGCTGGTCGCGCTGCACGGGTGCGGGCAGGAAGCCTCCCTCCGAACCGATCTGCCAGAAGGGGAGCACCGGGTCCGCGGGACGAGGGGCCATCGGGTCGGTGACGATCTTCAGGATCAGGAAGCGTGCGTTGCAGCCGTTGAGAAACCGCAGGCGGTAGCGGCGCGGCTCGACGGAGAGAGTGGGCCAGGTACGGCCGTTGGTCACCATCGTGTTGCCGAAGAACTCCGGGTTCCAGATGGGGGAGATGTCACTGTCGGGTATGTATGGCCCGGTGAAGTGGTCGAAGGATGCGCGGCTCGCCGGGTAGAACAGGCTGCCGTCGGTGGAGAACGACCGGTCCTGGATGACGACCGGAATCTCGTAGTAGTGCCTTCCCGGGGGGTCGCCGAGTTTCGGCCCCGGCCCCGGAAGCACACCGTCCGGGAGGTCGGAGGGCCCGCCGCGCAGGAGGTAGAAACCCGCCAGGCCCGCGTAGACGTTCAGCCGAGTGACCCCGAGGGCATGGTCATGGAACCAGGAGGTGGCGGCACGCTCCTGGTTGGCGTACTGGAATACGGCGGCTCCAGGCTCCCACATTGCATCGAACTGATTTTCGAACAGCGTCTTGAACCGTTCATAGAAGGTGCCCACCCGTGCGTATCCGTCGGGGATGTCGGATGCACGGGGCAGGTACCACGCCTCGGGGTATCCGTCGCTCTCCTGCGTGTTGTGCCCCCCGTGCAGGTGGGTCACGATCGGCACGGGGCCGGTATAGGGGCCGGGTGTCGAGGTGAAGGCCGGCCGCGCATCACGTCGTGAGATGCCGCCTTCGGGGTTGGCCCAGTGCAGTGTGGGGTCCACCGGCAGCAGGTGCGGCAGGTGGTCGCCGTGGCGGTCGAGCAGCTGGTTCACCCACGTGACCCGTATGGCCCGGCCGAAGGTCGCCTCGACGGTGTGTGACGGGTAGGAGAAGCTTCCCGGATGCCGGGTCGACCCGTATCCCCACACCGTTGTGGCCGGCATATCGGCTGGCAGGATCTGCTGCCGGAACTGCTGAGCGCCGATCGTGTAGTGGTCGACGCGTCCTGCCTCGTCCCTCTCGGCCCAGGGCATCACCGGCGGGACGGCAAGCTCGGTGACGTACTTGTCGATGCGCGTCGGGTCCAGGACGCGGCCGGGGGTCCCCGGCCAGGCCCGCGTGGAGGCAGACCCGGCCGGGATGAGGAGGCAGGTTCCGCCGACGAGGCCGGCCTTGATGAATTGTCGCCTTGTGGCCATCTGAGTCCTCCTGGACACGGCCCCCCATCGGCTGCAATCCCAGAAACCGTTCCAGTGTTTCCGACACAACGAAGAAGAGCCACTCGGAACGTCGACGGCCGAGATCTTCGTGCAGGTGCAGCGTTTCAGCTCGCCCGGATCTCCACGCCGTGGAGCCGGACCGGCTGCTGCGGGACGCAGTGCCTGGAGGGAACTTCAGTCAAGCTCCATGCGTACGTCCACGACGCCTTCGACCGCGCGAATTGCCCGAGCCAGAAGTGGCACCAGGGAACGGTTCTGGAGAGGTCCTTGCAGGGTGACGACACCATCCAGCACAGAGAATTCCACCCGGTCCGGGGGGGAGAGTTCGGCGACAACAGCGGATCGGATCTCCTCGTCGATCTCCTCGTCCGGGCGCAGGAACACCTTCAGCAGGTCGCTGCGGCTTACGACGCCCTCCAGCATGCCGAGAGCGTTCACGACGGGCAGTCGTTTCACTCGCTTGCGCGCCATGATGCGGGCGGCCTCGGCGAGCGTGGCGTCAGGGTGGACGGTGACGGCCGGACTCGACATCAGCTGCTCGGCCAGCACGGCGTCGGCTTTGGACGCCTCCTCCAGTTGGCCGGGCAGTCTCGGGTCGTCCAGCCGAAATTCCTCCTTCGGCAGCAGGTCCGCCTCGGAGACGACGCCGACGACGCGGCCCTCGCCTTCGAGGACCGGCACGGCGCTGACCTTCCACTGATGCATCAGCTCGACGATCTCCTTGTACGAGGCATCGCGGCCGATGGCCACAGCCGTGTGGGTCATGACGTCGCTGACGGTGTACCGGGATGCAGCCATGGGGTGCTCCGTAAGTTGTTGGGTGGCCCGGGAGGGCGGCGTGCTCACACAAACCCGCCGCTGCCATGAGGGGCGTAGAGATCGAGCAGACGAATCCGAGTGGCCTGCAACCGGTGGGCGAGAACCTGCCCGACCCAATGGCCGATGGCCGAACCGAAGGCGGGATCTGCGTCCATCATCATGCGTACGGTCGTCGCGTCGAACTCATGGGTACGGACAGGTGTCATCGCCTCTGCTCCGAGGTGCCAGATGTAGGGCTCGAACAGCCAGGCCCAGCCGACCAGTTCGCCGGATCCGAGGCTCTCGATCGCTGCCGGGGGACTGCCCGGAACGCGGATGTCCAGCGTGACGGTGCCCGAGCGCAGGATCCAGAAGCGGTCTGCGTGGTCTCCTTCTTGGAAGAGACGGGTTCCCTGGGCGAAATTGACCTCCTGTCCGATCTGCATCAGGCGGTCACGGTACTGGGCGGGCAGGGCTGCGGTGATGCGAGTCGGAGAAGCGCTCATCGGTGGCCTCCTCTGTAGCCTCCGGTTTCAGCATCGCCGGGCAGTCGGTTCACGGACATAGGTCGACCGGCCCCTGCCGCGGTCCCGTCCGGCCCTGGGTGGGCAGGCCCTGCGATCTCAGAGCACTTGACGGCTCTGTCGGCCGAGTCATTCCTTGCGCCTGATCGCGAGATCGGATCAGACGGCTTCGTGAGTGCCACCCAGCAGATTCTTCTCGATATACCGGCGGACATCTGCGGTGAGTGAGCTGAGGCGTTCTGAGAGTTCCGCTTCTGGCGCGATGGGCGTCCGTATGGTGCGGGCCCCGGGCGGCAGTGCCGCGAGGTCGGTCATGAACCTTTGCCGGGCCGTGTCCAGCTCTGCACGTTCCGAAACGCGTCGCCCCTCCCGCATGACGGACTCCAGCAGCGGGATGCCATCCGGCGGTGGCTGCTCATCGACGAGGGCTATCAGATCCGCGTATCCCGGCCTTCGGAACACCTGCTTACGTCCGGGCGCCGTCACCTTGGCCGAAGAGAGTTTCATCATCGGCCGGCCGTCGTACTCGACCAGCTTGTACGCGGAATCCAGGTAGGGGGCATCTGCAGAGACGCCGATCCGGGTGCCGACCGCGTAGGTGTCGATGGGCACTTCGGAGCGGACCAGACGGTCCACGGCGAACTCGTCGAGACCACCGCTCGCCACAATCCGTGTCTCCTGGAGGCCAGCAGCATCGAGGATGGTCCGCGCCTGTACGGCCAGGGCTCCGAGGTCACCACTGTCCAGCCGGATGGCGCAGCCCGGGCCGAGGCCCAGATCGCGCAGTACACGCGCTGCTGTCGCCACGCCTGTCACGGTGTCGTAGGTGTCCACGAGAAAGGTTACTGGGCCCGGATGGGACCGAGCGAAGGCCCGGAACGCGTCCTCCTCGGCACCGAACGCCTCGATGTACGAGTGGGCCATCGTGCCGACCGCGGTCAGGCCCTCCGAGTGGGCCGCCGCCACATTGCTGGTTCCGGCGAAGCCGACCATGGCACCCAGCCGGGCGGCCTGGTGTCCGGCTTCGATGCCGTGAGTGCGGCGCAGGGAGAAGTCCACGACGGGGTGTCCGTCCGCGGCCAGGACACACCGGGCGCATTTGGAGGCGACGGAGGTCTGGTGGTTGAGCTGGTTGAGTACGTAGGTCTCGACGAGCTGGGCCTGCGGGAGGGGTGCAGTGATTTCCAGCAGGGGTTCTCCGGCCAGCACGACGTGCCCTTCGGGCACTGCCCGGACTTCGCCGCGGAATTCCAGGCCGAGCAGCGGTGCCAGATCCTCGGGCGGTCGTCCCAGCACAGAGGCGAAGACGGCCACGTCATCCGCGTCCACACGATAGGCGGAGAGGAAATCGAGGACCGAATCCAGCCCGGCACAGACAAGGAAACCTCGGTCCGGCGGCAGATTTCGCACGAACAGACTGAACGTCGCCGAACAGGTCATGCCCTCGCGCAGATACGACTGAGCCATCGTGACCTCGTAGAGGTCGGTGCTCGTGGCATTCGACATCGACGGCACCTTCCTCCCCGTCGCGTCATCCCTTCCGGGACTGCCGCCCGGCCCCCGCGCCCTCGTACCGCACTACCCTGCACTCCTCCCTCCACTATCGGCCTCCTTCGTCTCGTGGGCCAGCCAGATGCCGGGGCGGCAACCAGCACCGCCGAGTCTCTTCTGCCGCTGCCGAAGAGCACGTCGTGCATGCGGACCAGCCGGACCACGAAGGGGGGCCGACGTTCCGTATGCGGGCCGAACCGGTCCTCACGAACGGCCTGCTGCAGTGCAACTGTGAGGGCAGGTACTTCTTACCCGGTCGAGTGGAAGGCGGTGGGAAGGATGAAGCTGCCCCTGGTCTCGGGTGTGGACGGATCGGAGACCAGCCTGCGGGCGGTCGACTGGGCCGTCGACGAGGCGGCCCTTCATGGGCTGCCGCTGCGGCTGGTGTACGCGTCGAGGCGGGAGCAGTACGAGGGCGCCGCGCCGGCGCTCAGCCTCGGCCGTCCTTCGGAGCAGGCGCTCGCAGACAGCATCGCCGAAACCGCCGCTGAGCGTGCCCGCCGCCGTCATCCGGACGTCGACATCTCGGTCGAGGTGACGCCCGAGGGCGCGGTGATCGCCCTTCTGCACGAGGGGGACAACGCCGAGGCACTGATCACCGGGGCGCGTGGCCGTGGCGGGCTCACCGGACTTCTTCTCGGCTCGGTCAGCCTCGCCGTAGCCGCGCGGGCCCCTTGTCCCGTCATCGTCGTGCGCGGTGACAAGGCCGGTATCGAAGGCACGCATGGGCGGATCCTCGTGGGTGTCGGGGAATCGGAGGGAGGATCGGCGGCGGTCCGGTTCGCCTTCCGTGAGGCCGGGGCAAGGGGCTGCGTCCTGGATGCCGTACATGCTTGGCGCTGTCCGGCGCACAACCGTGCCGACCCCCGGCGTACTGCCAGTGAGTACCTGTACCACAAGGAACGTGCGGCGACCCTGATCGACGAAGCGGTGGCCGAGTTCGTACGCGATCACCCGACGGTCCGGCTGCACTCGGCGGCGGTCGAGGGAACGGCTGCAAAAGTGCTGGTCCAGCGCTCGGCCGCCGCGGACCTGATCGTCGTCGGAGCGCATCGCCGCCGCGGCCATCTCGGACTCCAGCTCGGCCGAGTCGCTCATACCCTGCTCCACCACGCCGATTGTCCGGTGGCCGTCGTACCTCTGGGGGCCTTGTGGTGTGAGACCCCTCGCCTCACTTCCTGAGTTGCGACGCGCGGTCGGGGACGTACGTCTGAAGGCTCCTCGGCGGCCGCTGGTACCCGGTGGCCGGAGGCCGCCGAGGCAGTTCGATCACCGGCGGGGCGACCGCCTCGTACGGCACAGTCGACAGCAGATGGGCGATCATGTTGAGCCGGGCCCGGCGCTTGTCGTCGCTCTCGACGACGTACCACGGAGCCTCCGAGATGTCGGTATGGACGAACATCTCGTCCTTCGCTCGCGAATAGGCCTCCCAACGGGTGATCGATTCCAGGTCCATCGGTGAGAGTTTCCACCGACGGGTGGGGTCCTGCAGCCTGCGTCGGAACCGCTCCTCCTGCACCGAGTCACTCACCGAGAACCAGTACTTGCGCAACAGAATGCCGTCCTCCACCAGCATCCGTTCGAAGATCGGGCACTGGCGAAGGAATCGCTGGTGTTCCTCCATGGTGCAAAAACCCATGACGCGCTCGACGCCCGCGCGGTTGTACCAGCTCCGGTCGAGCAGGACCACTTCCCCAGCGGCTGGAAGGTGCTCGACGTAGCGCTGGAAATACCACTGGCCACGCTCGCGCTCGGTGGGCCGCGGCAGCGCGACGATACGCGCCAACCGGGGGTTGAGGGGTTCGGTGACGCGCTTGATCGTGCTGCCCTTGCCCGCCGCGTCACGTCCCTCGAACACCACGACGAGCCGTGCGCCTTCAGCCCGCACCCACTCCTGGAGCTTCACGAGCTCGGTCTGGAGCCGGTACAGCTCCCGCTCGTACAGCGAGCGCGGCAGCTTTCCGGGCTCGCCCGAGCTTTTCCCGTCCGACATGGGATGACGTTATGGAGGAGACCATGCCCGAAGTCAAGCGACAGCGCCGAACGGGCTTCGCTGCGCGGACCCGGTGGGCTCCGGGGGCGCCGCTCGTCTCGGCCTGCCCGCTACCGCCGCGCTCGGACCGGCCGGTTACTACGTGGACGTCCGCGCCATCGCGCTTGCCGAGCGTCTCCTTGGCCGTCCCCGTGGCGGCGGCTGTACGCCACAGGTCCACGCTGTAGAAGCCACGGTCGGCCAGCAGCATCATCCCCGGCCGCAGGGACGACAGGACCGCACGGGCCAGAGTCTGCTCTCCGGTGCGCAGAGCACCGATCGCAGCGTCGAAGACGGCATGGGTGCCGCACTCCACCAGACCGACCATGCGCAACTGCGGGCAGCCGACGTTCTGTTCACCCCGACCGGAGCGCGGCGGACGGCCGAACACCTCCACGTTCGCCCTCGTGTCAGGCAGGTCGAACGTGTTGCCGTCGATCGCGGTCAGCCGCCAGTCCCGGTAGAAAGCACCCTGAGTGTCCGGTGTGGCGACCGGACGGCATACCCGCGCGAACAGCTGCCGCAGCGGCGCCACACCCAACCGGGACCTGGCTTTCCAGATCGCAGCCGTACTCGGCACCGCCCACGATGCACGCCAACACCGCGCACCCCGCAAACCCGTGGTCAGCAGTCGGGCGACCTCCTCATAGCTCTGCCTTGAGAACAGGCACATCGCCAACACGAAGTAGACCACCAGCCGGGCCGGCAACAGCCGGTTCCGCTCCTGTATCCGGCCCGTCTCCGCCAACACCTCGTCCACAAGCCCCGGAGGAAAAGCCTGTGTCAACACCCCTACCGCGACCCGGTCCGACAGACGCTCACCAGATGACTTCAGCTGTCCCGCTCTTGGCATACCAACAACAATGACCGAAATGCCCCTAAGTTACCGGTATTGAGGTTAGGCGTGCACCTGCCATTCGATCTGGCTCTCGGAGGTGTCTCCGACGCGATCAGCCCACTCGCGAGCGACAAAGTCCGGGCGCGTGAGGAGAATGTCTCCAGCGCGTTGTGCACGCAGCCGCAGTCCGAGTTCATCGGCCCCGGGGTCGCCTTCGTTGACGGTTGGCCGCGGTTGCGGAGGTTGCTGTACTTCGGTCCCGGCGAGCGGTCACAGTCCGACCGCGTCGGCGAGCAGGTCCACCTGTTCCAGTCCGCCGCCGTGGGGGAAGAGGATGAGTTCGTCGCAGCCCGCCTCGGCGTAGGCAGCGGCCTCGCGGGCCACTCCTTCGGGTGTGGTGAGACCGGCTTCTATGCTTTCGCGGGTGTAGGTGCCAGAGGTGTAGTAGTTCGCAAGGCGGTGGTGCAGACGTTGTTCTGCGTTCGGGCCGAGCGAGAAGTGCGCGGTCGCCACCAGGCGGGGCGTCCCCTCCTTGCCCGCGTCCTGCCACGCCTGTTGCACCCGCGGGAGGACGGCCTGGAAGTTCGCCACGCCTTGGGCGCCACCGATCCAGCCGCGACCGTAAGTGATCATCCGCCGCAGCGCGGGCTTGGTGAACCCACCGAACAGCATCGGGGGGCCGCCGGCCGTGGCCGGACGTGGTCCGATACCGCCGTGGTCCTGCCACTGCCGGGTGGCCCGTTCGAGCAGTGCGTCGAACAGCTTGCCGCGCTGCCGGAAATCGACCCCGCTTGCGCTGTAGTCGTCCTCCCTGGCGCCGGGTGCCAGACCCAGCACGAGCCGGCCATCGGACAGGCGGTCGAGCGTGGCGGCGGACTTGGCGAACAGCGCATGGTTGGCGCGCAGCGGGGCCAGCAGGATGGCGGTGGTCAGACGGATGCGCGAAGTCGCTCCGGCCGCGACGGCAAGTGCGGTCAGCGGCTCGTAGGTGTCGTAGGCAAGGCGGTCGGTAGTGCCGAGCGTGGAGAAGCCGCGCTCCTCGGCGCGTCTTGCCCAATCCACGACCGACAGGTCCGGGTCGGGGTGCAGGGCCTGTAGCCCGATACCGATGTCCATGGTGGCGCGTTCCTCGCGGGTCGAGTGTGCGTGGGGGCGTGCACGGGGCGTGTCCCGTCTCGAGCGGGTCCGTTCGGACGATCACGACTGCTGATCAGGCACTCGGAGACGGATTGAACCGGGGGCGTGATCCGGCTGCTTGCCGCGGTTGCATGGCGCAGGGCCATCGGCGTGCGCCGCGGCAGGCTTGAGTTGTGGCAGCCAGGCGTGGACCGTTGATCAGGGTTGTCCGGAGTCGCTGTAGCGTCCTCCGGTGGACTGGTTCCAGACGCGTCGGTTGCTCATCTCGGAGATGAAGTCGACGTGAGCCTGCAACGGCCAGGAGATCCGCTTCCAGTCGCCGATGACGTACGTCATGTTGTAGGGGCCTTCGGCCGGGGTGGTCAGGTATGTGGGCGCCACCTGCTTGTAGTAGGCCTCGACGGCCTCGGGGAGTTTGTCGGCGCTGTCGGTGAGCAGCAGCGGGGAGTGGAAGCCGAGGTGGGACAGGGGCGCCGAGGCGACCGCGCCCTGCCAGTCGTCCCGCCTGACGAGGGTGAAGCCGTGGCCCGGCCCGGTGATGTTCCAGCCCACCATGCCCACGGGATCTCACATCTTGGCGAACGCGATGGCGGTGGTCTCCGGTGTGTTCTTCGGGGTCGCGTTGAAGTCGACGGGGTCGTCGTTGGTGATGCGCTGCACGGCACCGTAGGCATTGAGCTGCTTGGCGACGGCGGGGGATATCTGGTCCGGTCCGCCCCACAGGTAGATGGTGGCCCGGCCCATGCGGCGTTTGAGCGCGGTGACGGTCTCCGGCGGGATGCCGTCCCGGGTGACCCACAGGATTGCGGTGGGCATGTGGGAGGACCAGTGGGTGGCGGGCAGGGCGTACTCCCAGGAGTCCATGGACGCGATCATCACGTCCATCATTCCGGCGCCCCCTTGGCTGCCGCTGTTGCCCATCTGCGGTACGCCGGTGTCCGGGTTCTGGATGCTGCCGTAGACACGGTCGACGGCGTCGGCGAGCCCTGGGACGGTGGGCGCGGTGATGCTCTGGAAGGTCATGCCGATGGCCTTGAGCTGCGCCTGGACAGCCGGGTTGGCTGCCGCGCCCACCAGGAAGGCGTCGATGTTGTGGTGGCGGCTGATGCCCGTGTCGCCCAGGCGCTTGAGCTCGTTCAGAGTGACCTGGGGAATGCCCGTCTTGGTGACGTAGAGGATGGGCGCGTCGTCTGGGAAGTGGATGAGAGGGACGGCGGTGATGCCCGTCAGCGGATCGTCGGTGGTGATCAGGGTGACAGCCCAGGGCCGGTCGGGGACGTTGTCGTTCTCCCCCTGGGCGTTCTCCGGGAGCGCGGCCGGCCAGATGTGCTGGGTGACGGACACCGCTTCCTGGAAGGGGTCGGAGCCGTAGAGCCGCTGGGTGGTCTTGGTGCCGATGGTGGGCACCAGGGTTGGCGCCTCGGGTGGCGGAGGGACCCGGAAATCTCCGCTGCCGGTGGGCCGGCCGAAGGGGTAGAGGTTCGGGTCGGGCGGTGTGGGAGCTGCGGCAGGGAACGCCGCCACCATCGTGGTGGCCATCAGCGCCGCGCCGCCCGCCAGCAATGCCGCCCGCGTCGGTATCAGTTTGTGCCTGGGGGGTATGCGGCCGGGCCGCAGGTGTCGTGTCACCAAGGGAACAGTCTCCTCACCCTGGGGGTTGCCCAGTGCTGGACCGGGAGTGCGGCGCCGCTGTCCACGCAACGTCCCAGTAAACGAACTCCGCCGAAAAGGAGGGCCCGATGCCCGGCTGGGCGGTCCGGTCCCTCGGCGGGAAGCACACCGCGGCTCTGTCAGGTCCCAGCATCAGCGGATCAGTGCCTGCCGTCGCGCCCGGACGGACATACGAGTGATCTGGAGTGATAGCCCAGGCGCCTTGGAGGTCGAACAGTTCGATCCCGTCTGCCGAGGGCCTTTGCCACGATCACCAGCACGGTGCCTTCGCGGTCAGCTTGTCGAAGACGGCCCGCAGCTTCGGTTCGCTGTTGGGTAGCTGCTTGTCGTAGACCTTCTTGCCGGCCGGGGCGAGCCCGTGCCCGTGATGGGCGCTCTTGCCGACGTCCAGGCCGAGGAAGACGCCCACGTCGTCTGCTTCGCTGTCGGTGGTTGGTCTGTGTGGCTGCCCGGTCCCCCGATGCCTCAGGTCACGCGCAGTCCGCCGTCGACGAACAGGTCGAGGGCGTTGACGCCGGTGTTGCGGAGGACGAATTCGGTGGCATCGACGACCTCTGCAGTCGTCACGAGGCGTCCGATGGGGGTACGCGCCAGGTGGGGGTGTTCGGGTGCGTCGCGCCACTTCGAGCTGTCTCCCACCACGCCCGGGTGGATTGCGTTGATGCGGTGGGGCGCGATTTCCACGGCCAGGGTTTTCACCAGACCGGTGATGCCGGCGTTGAAGGCGGTCACCATGGTGGAACCGGGGTAGGGGCGTTCCTTGGCCAGGCCGCCGAAGAGCACGACCGACGCACCGGGGGTGAACCGGTCACGCAGGGCTCGTACGGTCTCCGTGTAGCCCACCAGTTTGGTGGTCACGCTCTCGATGGCTGCGGCGATATCGAAGTCCGCGAGGGAGTTGACGCCTTGTTTGATGGCGGTGATCACCAGGTTGTCGACCTCGCGCACTTCGCCGAGCGCGGCGGCGATTGTCTCCGGCTGCGACAGGTCGACGGCCAGGCCGCGGGTGATGCCGCCGATTTCGCCGGCCACGGTGTCGGCGTGAGCCGTGGTGCGGCTGGTGATGATGACAGTGTCGCCGCGGTCGGTGAAGCGCTGGGCTACAGCGCGGCCCAGTCCGCTGCTTCCTCCGACGATGATCGAGGTGGTCACGATCCAGTGGTCCCTTCTGGCCGACAGGTAGCGGACAAGGAATTCCTTTGAAGCAGGATTCAGCGGTGGCGCAGGTGGACCGGTCCACTCCGGCGGCCGGGACCGGACCGACGGCCCGTATTCGGACTACGACGGCGGGTTCCGCAAGTAGTCGACGGCGGCGAGGTCGTCGTTGTCGTGGCCGGCTGCGACGGTCGCTTCGAGGCGGTCTCGGACGGCCTGGAGCAGAGGGGTGGGGGTGGCGGCTGCCGCGGCTAGTTCGACGTCCTTCAGGGCGAGTTGCACCGCGAATCCGGGCGCGTATGAGGCGTCGTCCATGACGCCTACCTTCTGCAATTCGTACGGCATCGCGAGCGGGCCGGCCTCGAGCACTCGGACGAACGTCGCGTGGTCGACACCGAGCGCGTCGCACAGCGCAAGGACGTCGCTCATGGCGACCGTCGAGGCAGCCATCCAGGCATTGACCACGAGCTTGACGGCGCTGCCCTCGACCCCTGATCCGACGTGGAGCACGGACGAGCCGAGATCGTCGAGTAGGGGACGCGCCCGCGTGAGGACGTTCTCGGGGCCGGCTGCCAGCCAGACAAGTTTGCCCTGCCTAGCCGGAGCGGTGCTTCCCGAGACCGGTGCATCGAGGTACGCAACACCGTGATCACGGGCCAGACCGGCCAGCGCGTCGGCGTGCCGTGGCCCTACCGTGCTCGCCTGCACCCAGACGGCATCGTTGTCGAGCCGACCGATGGCATCTGACATGACTTCCGCGACCGCATCGCCGTCACGGAGGACAGTGATGACGACGGACGCGCCGGAGACTGCATCGCCCACCGCTCTCACTGCCGTGACCCCGGCAGCGTGCTCCGCCACCGTACGGGCCCTCTCCTCCGTGCGGTTCCAGAGCCGTACCTCGTGGCCGGTATCTCCGAGGCGCATCGCCATCGCGGCGCCGAGTGCGCCTGCTCCCAGAATAGCGACGGTGGAAGCGTGAGACATGGAAGACTCCTTTCTCTGTTCCTCTTGTCCATGTTCCGCCGGCAACCCGCGTCCCCGGGCATCCAGGTCCCGAGCGCCGGCGTCTTCGACGCGGACACACACGATCCGGCGGTACGTCGCGGGCTCAGCTCACCGCCACGCCGTAGGGGCTGGCACCGAGGGTGACGGTCGCGACGACCTTGTGGGAATTCGGGTCGATGACCTTGAGGGTGCCCGCTCCCTGGTTCGTGACGTAGATCGCCTCGTTGGTGACCTCCAGGTTGAACGGGTCGGTGCCGGGAGGGCCCAGGGCGATGGTCGAAGAGACACGGTGGCTGCTGGTGTCGATCACGGATACGTTGCCCGGGCCGAGGTCGGCGGAGTAGGCGAAGCGGCCGTCGGGCCCGACGGCCACGTCGAAGGGGCCCTCGCCGACGGACACGGTGGTCACCTTGCCGGTGCGGGTTTCGACGGCGAGGACGTGCGCTGCCACCTCGTCGGCGACGTAGGCCGACTTGCCGTCCGGTGTGATGGCGACGCCTACCGGGGAGCGCCCTGCGGGAAGGTCCCGGTCGACCCGGCGCGTGCGGGTGTTGATGACCGACAGGCTGCCGGACCCGGAATTCGCCACGTAGGCCGAACCACCGTCAGGGCTGAACGCCACGTTCACCGGGGATTTACCGACCGGGATGGTCGAGGCCACCCGGTTGGTTCGGGTGTCGATCAACGAGACGTTGTTCGAACTGCCGTTGGTGACGTAGAGGGAGCTGCCATCGGGGCTGAGGCCGACACCGGTGGGGCTCTTTCCGACCGGCACGGTTGCGACGATCTTGTTGTTCCCGGTGTCGAGTACCGAGACCCGGTCCGAGCCGCTGTTGGCGATGTACACGTGCTTGCCGTCCTTGGCGACCACGACGCCTTCGGGCGCCACGCCGGCGGGCACGGTTGCGACGACCTTGTAGGTACGGGAGTCGATCACCGAGAGCGTGTCGTCCTGCTGATTCGTGACATACACGCGGCCACCGGCACCGGTATGGACGGGCGCGACCGGCACGGCGGAGTCCTTGCGGACCGAGGTGGCGGGCGTACAGGAGATCAACAGGATCCCGATGCCCGCCGCGAGTGCCGGCCGGAGCGTCCTGCCGGGTTGCCGGCGGCCGTTGCCGACTCGGGTCCGCAGGGCAGAGAACATCTCGCCTCCTGTGCGCATTGCGATGGTTCGTTCCGGGGCCGGGCGGGGCGGCGTCTCGCCGACGCCCGCCGGGGGCGGAGAAGGATCAGGTCAGGAGCCCGCGGGCGTAGTAGTCCTTCTCGTCCCGAACTCCGGGAAGCGCGAAGAAGTATCCGCCGCCCCGGGGGCTGATGAACGGCACCAGTGTTTCGTCTTCCAGCCGGGTCTGCATGGCGACGTAGGTGTTCAGCTCTTGCTGGAAGCAGACGAATGCATGGCCCATGTCGAGTTCCGGTGGGTTGGGGCTCCGGTCGTAGTCGTAACTGCGACGCAGGATGGTGCTGGTCGCCGCGGTCTGCGGAGTCTGGGGGTTGGCGAGGCGGATGTGAGAATTCAGCGGGGTGATCAGGCCCTGCGGGTCGTTGGTGTAGATGGGGTCGAGGAGATCCGTGACGTTCTCACCCACGGCGTACATGGGGGCGCCACTCGCCTTGCGGCGGCCGAAGATTTGCTCTTGTTGGGCGACGGGCACCTTCTGCCACGCCTCGATGAAGAAGTGCACGATGCGCACCACGTGGTACGTGCCGCCCGCGGCCCAGGCCGGTTCGGCGCTCTTCGGCTGGACCCAGACCACCTGATTCATCTGGGTGTCGTCGGTGACGGTCGGGTTGGAGATGCCGTCCTTGAAGCCGAACCAGTCACGCCGGACACCGACGGGACGCTCCGGATTACGCTGGCCGTCGATGCGCCAGCGCAGCTTCATCGCGGACTTGGTGTGGGTCAGGATGTCGATCAGTGCGTGCACCGTCGTGTCGCGGTGATCGGCGCAGATCTGGATCAGCAGGTCGCCCTGGCTCAGCGCGGGGTCCAGGTCGTCGTGGCGGAAGGGCGTCATCGTGACGAGCTGGACCGGCTTGCGCGTGCTCAATCCGTAGCGGTCGTCGAAGAGAGACGCGCCCACTCCGACTGTCAGAGTGAGACCATCCGCCACGAATGTGGGTCCCATGATGCCGTTGTCCGATGGCGTTGCGGTCGGGGGAACCTCCGGTGGCCTGCCACCCGCCGTGAGGAAACGGGCTCGCGAGGTCAGCGTGTGGAACAGGTCAGTGAGCTCTGCGCGGTCGGAAGCGGTCACGTCGAACGAGACGAAAATCGCGTCCTGTTGGGGCGCAGTGGCGATGCCTGCCTGGTGATAGCCGTGAAAGGGAATCGTGTGGGATTTCGGTTGCTCCTTGATCTCGACCATCGTGTCGGCGAGCGCCTCACCGCTGCCAAAGGCTGCCCCGCCCGCCACTCCGGCCACGCCCGCGGCGGCGCCGTGCAGAAACGACCGCCGGGCAAACGCACTCGCCGGGCACCCTTCGCCGCTCCACCCGTCCTCCAGGTTCGCGGATGTCTCGTCAGTCATGGTTCCCCTCAGGCAAGGAGCCGGGTGGCAAGCCGTACGGCGCTGCCGCGATCGGATTCCGTGAGCCGGCCCCGGCCGACAGGCGCGCGACCGCATGCGGCATCTCAACCAGCGTCGGGATTGCGGCCAGATGCATAACTGTTCCGCAAAACGTAATATATTGGACGGGTGCGCTCGTGCCACTTGGAGAGACGGCGCTTGGTCAACCTCTTCGACCACCGACGTTGCGCCGGGGCGCGGCCCGTCGAGCGCGCGGCGGCGAGAACAACCCTGTGGTGTGAATGGATCGTACGAATGCGACCCGGAGCATGTGGACACCCTCAGTCACTTCTTCAGCTCGTACGCCGAGGAAGTGCCCTCATGGCCGATCCGCAAGGTCGCCATGCTCGCCAGGTACACATCACTCAAAGAGTTCTGTCATCGGTGGAATCCGAACGGCTCGGACGTCCGTCTGGTTAGGGTGGGTCGTCGCCGTCGACGAGCGCCACCTGTGCGTCTGTCCTGGCCGGTGGCTTCGCCATTCTGACGCGCCCCATTCCTATGCCGTACCCGGAATCCGCAGTTGATCAGGCCCGTAATCTCCGCATCCTCCGGATTCGGCGGAGCCCAACTGCAGGAATACCCACGTTCCAGTGGACCGTCGTCCGCGCCCGCAGCCCCGGGCGACGTCCGCAGATCGGGCGTGGCTGTGTCGCGCGAACGCTCCACTGGGGTAGCGCACAGGTTGGGCCGGGTGCTTGCTGGTAGTCAGCGCGCCCACCAACCCCACCGTCAATGGCGCCGTCCGGCCGGTGAGCCGCGGGGCCACGCCACTCGAGCCGTCTTCCAGGATTGAGGTAGAGGAATGACGTATGTCGCCCAGGACCGCCCGCGTATCGGCTGGATCGGTGTCGGTCGCATGGGCTTCCAACTCGCCGCCCGGCTTCTGGGCGAGGGGCAGGACGTAGCCGTCTACAACAGGACCAGGTCCAAGGCCGAACCGCTGGCGGAACGGGGAGCGACGATCGTCGCCCGGCCGGCCGATCTGGCCGACCGGGACGTCGTCTTCACCATGGTCTCCGCCTCGCCCGACCTGGAGGCGGTCACCACGGGCCCCGGCGGCGTGCTGACCTCGCCGGACGCCGCGCCGGGGGTGCTGATCGACAGCTCGACGGTGTCCGCCCGGGTGTCCGCACTGATCCGGAGCGAATCCGCCAAGCGTGGGACCGACTTCCTGGCCGCCCCGGTGAGTGGGAACCCGAAGGTGATCGCCGCAGGGAAGCTGACGGTCGCGGCCTCCGGCTCGCGCGAGGTGTTCGGCCAGGTCGAGCCGTTGCTGGCTCTGCTCGGGCGCGGGGTGACCTACGTCGGCGAGGACGAGGTCGCCCGTCTCGTCAAGATTGCGCGCAACGTCTTTCTGGGTGTCGTCACCCAGTCGCTCGCCGAGATCACGGTCCTCGCAGAAAAAGGCGGTGTCAGCCGTGCCGCCTTCTTGGAATTCCTCAACGACTCCGTGATGGGCTCGGACTACACCCGCTACAAGTCGCCCGCGCTGGTCAACCTGGACTTCACACCGACGTTCACCATGCCGCTGCTGCGCAAGGACCTCGACCTGGGATTGTCCGCGGCCCGCGAGCTGGGGGTCCCGATGCCACTCGCCGCCGCCACCGCTCAGCTTGTCGCGGGTGCCATCGGCGCGGGACACGTCGAGGAGGACTTCGCCACCTTGATCCTCGAACAGGCCAGGAACTCCGGCATCACACTGAAATCCCAGAACGTGCCCGTGGACGACGGTCTGTCACCGCGGGCATGACCTGCCGACCGAGACCACCGGCCCCGGCAAGGTCGGGACGCAGGAGGGCCTCCGCGGCGACGTCGGCGATGTCTCGGACGTCGATGTAGGTGCAGGGCGCGTGACGCATCGCCGATGAGGACGCCGTCGACGCCGAGTGAGACCGTAGTAGTTTCTCCGGCCGCCCTCTGGCGCGTTCCTCAACGAGCGGCGCACCTGAGCCGGCTGGCGCTAGCGGCCGGCGACGTCGAGTTCGGTGTACATACCGGCCAGGTAGTGGCCGGGGATGTTGCAGACCAGTTCGTAGCGGCCGGGCCGCAGCGTCAGCGTGATCCATCCGGTCGTTCCCGGGGCGATGCCGTCTCCCGCGCCCGCGCCGCAGCTGCGTGACGCCTCGCCGAGGCTGCCTGTCTCATCGATGCGCCTGTCCGGACCGGTAGGCCGCTGTCCTGGGGCCTGGGCCGCGGACAGCGGCAGCACCATCACCTCGTGCGTGAGGTATCCGGCGTTGACCGCGCGCAGCGACACTGTTCCGGCCGTGACGGTGGTGGGGTGAGCGATCAGGCGCATCATGCGCATTCCGCTCCAGCCGGGGCCTGGACCGCTGGGGTGGCCCATATCGGCCAAGGTCACCTGCACCACCCGACCGGGCAGCGGGGGCGCTGTGCACCGCGCGGCGCTCGGCGCCCGCCAGATGGCGGGGTGTGGACCGCGGAAGGCGCCGGTCGTGGCCAACAGCGCCGTCGTGGCAATGCCCAGCAGCAGCGCCGCGGCGGCACCGCCCAGGACCAGCCACATCCGGCGTTGGCGGTCTGTGTTCACCGCTGTTCCCGCAGCAGCGCGAGGCGACGTTTGTATTCGTCCTCGCCGATTTCCCCGCGGGCGAACCGCTCGGCGAGCAGGTCCTCTGCTCGCCTGCCTCCCCACCCATGCTCGCCGGAGGGAGGCGAGCCGGGCTGGTGGCCACGGTGGGCGCTGGTCAGGTAGTGGACAAGGGCAACGATGCCAGCGATCAGCAATGCGAAGAACAGCACCATGACCACCGTCATGACGAACCAGCCGCCCCAGCACCAGCCGCCGTCGTACCACATCATGCCGATCACTTCCTTTGGCTGGTTCCCTCAAATCCAGCGTGGGTGAGGAACGCCTTCGAGGGAAATCGGGAGCATGGCTTCCGGTGCTGGGCCGAACGGCCCCAGGGGCTCATGCCCGCGGTCTGAAGATCGATCGCAGCGTGAGGCCGCCGTACCGCCGCCCATCCCCCGAGCGGCGCCGCAGCGCATGCGGTCGCCGGGTGCGAGCAGGCTGGTGAGCTCCGCGATCGCCTCCCGGGAGGGCTTGAAGCAGCGGCGCACCACCGCCGGACGAGGCGAGCTACGCCGCCGCGTTCCGGCAGACCCTGAACGCGGTGAGCACCGGGAAGGGCAACATCCCGGCCACGCCCGACGTCAGTCCCGTCCAGGTGACTGCGGACCTGCCCAAGGTACGCTCGGCCCGGACCGCGCGAACCTGGATGTCGCCTTGCACGGCAAGGCCCTCGCAAGTCCCGGGCAAGCAGGCCGCCGTCGAGTACATCGTGATCGGCGAGTCCGAGGTGATACGGGTGCCCGTACCGTCAGTGCTGCCGCGTCGTCCGGCGTGAGCGGTAGTAGTCGCGCCAGACGAGGCGGTAGATTCCAGTCCATCGCGGGATCGACCGGACGCCTGGAATGAACGGCACCAGGACGAACGCGAGGGTGAGCAGAGCCATCAGGCTCCAGACCAGGGCGTCGGCGTTGCCTGAGCTGCTGAACGGTTCGATCTGGTACCAGAACGTGTACAGCCACAACCAGGGCTGACCGGGATAGTTGCCGGTCTCGTTCATCATCCCCCACTGGTCGCCGGCCAGGTGTCGGGCGCGGGCCTGGTCTTCGAGGTACGAGCCGTCGCCCAGGAAGAGCAGCGGTTTGGTGTAGTCCGTCTCGTAGAAGTGCCCGACAGCCAGTAGTTGGCCGTCCAGTGCCCCCGTCTTTGCGAGCTCCAGCAGGCGGGAGGTCAGGACGGGAACGGGGCCGTAGTCGCCGGGCGCGACCAGGGCCGGGTCGCCTCCGGGGGCCTTGCCGAGCGCGTTGGTGTAGGCGGCGGCCCATTGCTGTTGACGGCGGGCGGGGGCGGTGCGCCAAGCGGCCAGCCCGAAGGATACGGCAGCAGGTTCCGGTGCGGCGGTGAGCGGGCGGAGCACGAAGTCGCGTGCGGTGTCGATCGGTGTGGTCACCCCGGCGGCGCGTTGGAGGTTCACCGGCCCGATCTTCTGCCCGGCACCCGGGGTGGTGGTGTACGGGGGGCCGTACTGCGCGGTGCCGCTGGTGCCGCCCAGTTCGGCGACGGCGGTGGCGGTGAAGTCGTTGGGGGCGGCCCTCGCCCAGCGGGCCAGGGTGATCGGTTTCTCGTCGGGTGAGGAGAAGACCGCCGCGAGCCCGACCGTCAGCAGTGTGGTCGCCACCAGCGCGATGGTGAGCTCCTTGACCAGGTCGTACGGCCGCTGAGGGAAGGCGCCGGGGTCGGGCACCGGTTCGCCGTGGGCCTTTCGTGCCCTCATGCGGGCTCCCGTGATCTGTCGGGGACGGGCTCGGGCGTGGTGGTCCCGATGGGCGGCACCACGCCACGCAGCCGCACCAGCAGCATGTGCCACACCGCGAGGATGGCCACTGCCACGGGCAGCAGCACGATGTGCCACATGAACATCTGACCGAAGTTCAGCACGTTGAACCAGGCGCCGATGCCCACCGAGTTCAGGCCGTCCCTGGCCTGGCCCGCGATCCACTGGGAGTCGAAGTTCTGCTGCACCAGGTAGCCGGTGAAGGCGGCGCCGATCGAGGCGATGAAGACGACGGCCCCGGTGATCCAGGTCAGTGCCCGCCGTCCGCGCCAGGCGGCCATGAAGAACTTTCCCCACAGGTGGACGACCATGACGAACATGAACAGTTCGACGCTCCACAGGTGCAGGCTGTTGATGTACCTGCCGACGCCCGATACGTGCCACCACGCGGGGCCGAAGAGCGCCAGGACGCATCCGGTGGTGATGACGACCACCAGACTGGACAGGGTGAGGACGCCGAACACGTAGATCCAGGAGGCCACGTACTCCGGCTGGGTGGTGGGCAGCAGCTTGTCCGGGGGCAACGCGCGCAGGGCGCGCCGCTGCACAGCGCTGGTCCACCCTCCTGCCGAGTTGTCATCCGGGCCACGGGTCCGGCCCCCTGCGGCGCCGCTCATCGCCGCTGCCGACCGCGGGGGAAGGGCAGCAGTAGCGCCAGCGCGAAAACGATCAGCATCAGGGCGATGACCACAAGGTTTGCCGCCGAGATCTGCAGTACGCCCCAGTGGACGTAGTACCCGGTGCCGCCCAGATCCACGGGCGCACCCAGGACATGTTCTGGGAGCGTCGGTCCGTCTGCCATCGCGGCCACCCCTTTCCCGGTTTGGCGTCCACTTACCGAGGACTACCAGCAGGATCGAGTCCACGCCCGCTGCGGCCCGCCATCCGACGCAGAGTTTTGCCCGTTCGCGGTCTCGGCTGGGTGGTGAGGCCGATCTCCGACTCGGGGCGGCGCCGGAAGGGTCCTGCACAGGTGGGCTTCGGCGTCCGTAGTGGCGCCGCGTACCAGGTGCCGATCGGCGCGACAACGCCGTCGAGAGCTTCGTCGCCGTCATCCGGACTTCGACGTCTCGGTCGAGGTACTGCCCGAGGACGCGGTGATCGCCCTCCTGCACGAGGGGCACCATGCCGAGGCGCTGATCATCGGGGAGCGAGGCCGTGGCGGGCTCACCGGACTTCTGCTCGACCCGGTCAGCCTGGCCGTGGCCGCGCGTGCCCATGGTCCTGCCGTCGTCGTGCCAGTTCGCGCCTATCGGCTGCCGGGAGAACCCACGTGCAGCGCGATTTCTTCCGCGATCCGTTCGGTGAGCGGCTCCACGATGGCTGCGACGGGTGCTGACAGGCCGGTGCCCAGGCTGCTGTTGGCTCCCTCGATGGCGTAGACGACCAGTTGTCCGGGCAGGCGGTCCAGTTCGCGGGCGAGTTCGACGGCGTCGCCGAGTCCGAGCCCGTGGGAACTCGTCGCACCGCCTGTCCGCGACAGCCGCCCACCATCCAGTTTCAGGCGATGTAGCCGACCGGGATGGCCGGGGTGTGCGTGTGCGGCGTCCACCACGATGGCAAGGTCGGCGTCTTCCCACAGAGCGATCAGTCGGGCGGGGTCGCCGTCGCACACCAGAAGGGCGGTCCCGCTCGGCAGTGGCCGTTCCTCGGCCCGTTCTGCCAGCTGGGCCACGACGGCCCAGCCCACACCGTCGTCGTGGCGGAACTCGTTCCCGACGCCGATGACGGCGATCCGCGTAGTGAGGTTCACGCGCTTGCCCCTTCCCGCCGGACAGGCTCGCCAGTTGTACCGGGTCCGCGCCAGGTCCGTACGGGGTGACGGAAACAGCCACCTGGACCACGCAGGGGCCGGTCGGCTCATGATGGGCAGCAGGTGCGTGCGCATACTGGCCGGGCAAGCATCATCGGCGGCGTCGGAAGGTTGGCGATGGCGGACGACGGCGGCACGGCCGCGGTGATCGACAAGGACGGCCTGGACGCGCTGATCACGGTCCTGGCCGGGCGGGGCCGGACGGTCGTGGGACCGACCGTCCGCGACGGGGCGATCGTCCTGTCCGAGATCTCCGGCGGTGCGGAACTCCCCTACGGCTGGGGAGTCGAGTTGGAGGCAGGCGTCTACCGGCTGCGTGCCCGCGAGGACGGCGCCGTGTTCGCGCACAGCGCGGGCCCTCAGTCCTGGAAGACGTTTCTGCACCCGCCGCGGGAGCGGCAGTGGACAGCCGATCGCGGTGCCGACGGCGAGCTGGTGGTGACCGAGGACCGGACATCACCGCCGTCGTACGCGTTCCTCGGCGTGCGCCCCTGTGACCTGCGGGCCATCGCGATCCAGGACCGGGTGCTGACCGGCGGGATGTACAGCGACCCGGCGTACCGTGGGCGTCGTGAGCGGGCCTTCTTGGTGGCGGCGGAGTGTACCGAGCCGGGTGCCACCTGCTTACCTCCCGGGCGGCACGGATTCCTAGGCGGCGCGACACCATGGCTCTGGCCCGGGTCACTCCCGCGACCCATCCCGCTCCCACCGGGACCTCCCCCGGAGAGCCCCTCTGAGGGCACAGGGGAGGCGCCGAGTCGTGCGACGTCTGCCACCACGCTGTTGACGAGGGAAGCCATGCGTTGCTGCGCTCGGCGCTGCAGGAGGGCGACTTCGCGATCCGACTCCGCAAGACACCGCGCCGCCTCGCTTTTAGCCAGGCCGCTGGCCTGCGCGGCGCTCTCCGCCCGTACCTCACGGGCGCGGATCCGGGCCCGCCTCACGATCTTCTCGGCCTTGTCGGCAGTGGCCCGTCGGTTCTGTTCCGCCTGTTGAGCGGCCTCCTCGCAGATCCGCTGTGCCTCGGTCTCGGCCTGCTCCAGGCGAGAGAGTACTGGGACCAGTTCGGCTGAGAGGTCCGCCGAACGATCTGCGGGCACACCCGTAGGGGCCGCCGGGCCCGGCGAGCCAGCCGGACGGAACCGCATCAGGAAGTCCCTGAACGCCGCCACGAAAGCTCCTTAAGGTGTATCCCCATATCAGTGTCCGCGGCGGCAACACCGCTGTCGCCCTGGACTGGGCCGATCGGCCAGCACTGATGCGCATGGGTCTCTTCGCAGCTCGTCGGATGGGTGCCCGACCGGTCAACGAGATCTGCACGACTTGGCCATTCGGCGGCTGTTCGCGACGGGGATGGCGCTGCAGAGCGTGGTGAGGCTCGTGGATCAGCCAGAGGTGAGCGAGCGGTTGCTGCGTGCGGTGGATGATCTGGACGAGACCATCAAGATCATTCGGTCCACCATCTTCGGCCTCCGTGTCCGTGACTCGGGCCGGGCCGGCCAGGGGCTGCGTGCTCGGACGGCGACCGTGGTCGAGCAGGCCGCACGGACCCTGGGCCTCCAGCCGTCCCTGCGGATGGGCGGGCTAGGGCAGGCCGACAGGATCGTCCTCGCGTGCCCCTGAGACCGCCGGAACGGGTGTCGAGTTCGGCGTACGGCATGACTCGGTCGAAATTAGCCGTACATGGAAGTCAAGGCTGCCCTGGAGGCAGATTGAGCGCCACGGCCACGCGCCGTAGACCAGCGCTGTTACGTGTTCGTCGGCGAGCAGGGTCCTGCATCGCCAAAGCTTGCCTGCGCGAGTCGGCGGGCCCATTGGTCGGGACTGTGCGGTCAGGACTGGATCGTGGTCGTGGAATGCCCGCCGGGCGAGCGGCAGTCGGCTGTCGGTCACTGATCAGCCGGACTGATGCGCCGCCCTGTGAGGCGCGTGGGCCGGATCGACACCCATGTGTTGCGCTCGTCCCCTGCCCAGGGCGTGGTATGGGCGCGATCGGCGAGCTGCCGCAGTGCGTCGGGCTCTGTAACGATCCGCGCAGGGCCTACGGCAAGCACGCTCCAGCCTTGGCTCATGGCCTCGTCCACGTGGTCGACCTCGAATGCGACATCTGTTCCCCCGGCTGTCGCGGGCACTGAGTCAGGCGCGGTCCGGAAAGCGATCGTGTCATCGATGACCTCGTAGTTCACTGGAAAGACTGCCGGGCCATCGGGTGTTGACACCGCGATGCGTCCTACGCCGTGTGTGGAGAGCCGGGCGCGGCATTCGTCGGGGTCCAGGTCCTGCAGCCGGGGGTGCAGGAGCGCCTGGCCCTGGCCGGGGGGCAGATCGATGCCGCCTCCGCGCAGGGCTGCGACGGTGGTGCCGAGCGCGTCGGCCAGGCTGATGAGACTCGCCAGACTCGGGTCGGCCGGCTGTTGTTCGAGGTATGCCAGGTATTCCGGCGCCATTCTGGCGCGGCGGGCTGTTTCTGCACGGCTGAGCCCCTGCCGCTCACGTTCCGTGGCCACGCGTCGGCCGATGTCGCCGGGGTTGGGTGCCTCATCGAGCCGGACCCCGGCGGATTCGGCACCGGCCTCGGCCATGCCAGGCCGGGACGGCTCGCGGAATCTGCCGGGCCGGTGCTCAAGGTGCCGGATATGGGCGTCGGGCCCGGGGAACACAAGCGTCACCTGGTCGGTATCCGACCAGTGCACGTCGTAGGGAGGGGTTCCGTCCTCGTGGTGGAGTCCGACAATCTCGCCGTCGCGCCTGCTGGCGCCGGTGGCCGGGCTTTCGACAACAAGCTGATCGCCGAGGTGAGCTCGCATGATCGCCGCCGTTTCCTCATCATGGTGCTGTACCCAACGTGCCATGCATGACGTGTCACCGCACGGGACGAGAAGCCGTGATTCCGGAGGGCCGAGGGGGCTGGTATCGGGCCCACTGGTTCACCGACGAGTGGGGCCGGGCCGCCTGCGCGGCTCGCGGGCGACACAGGTCCTGACCCACTTGGCACATGATCATTACTGGTCGTCACATCCCGAAAGGAGAAGCCGCATGCACCACCGATCGGTCGCAGAGCTCATGACCAGAGACGTCGTCCGGGCACGGCGTGACCTGCCGTTCAAAGAGACCGTCAAGCTGCTGGCAGAGAACGATGTCACAGCGGTACCCGTAGTCGATGAACTGGATCGCCCCATGGGTGTCGTGTCCGAGGCCGACCTGCTGCGCAAGTCTTCCGACCAGGTTGATCCGTCGGGCCGGACACCGATTCCGCACCTGGAGGCGTGGGAGCGGGCCAAGGCCGAGGGGGCCAGGGCCGGGGAACTGATGTCGGCTCCCGCGGTGTGTGCGCGTCCGGAGTGGACCGTGGTCGAGGCGGCCCGCCTCATGGAGGTACAGAACGTCAAACGGCTGCCCGTCACAGGAGCATTCCAACCGGCTCATCGAGGAGTCGATGCAGGAGTGGAGTCGGCGCAGTGAGGACGGCAGTCCTACGGGCTGATCCGCAATCTGGCCCGTGTATGGCCCGGAACTGCTGGTCAGGACTGGGATGCGGGCGGGAGGAACTGGGAGAAGGGGCGCATTTCGACGCCGCCGTGGTTGGAGCGCGCGCGCTCCCAGAAGGCGCTTGATCTGGGTAAAGCCCCAGGTCAAGCGCCTTCTTTCGTGCCGTTAGAAGAAGCCGAGCTTCTTCGGGGAGTAGCTCACTAGCAGATTCTTCGTCTGCTGGTAGTGCTCCAGCATCATCTTGTGGTTCTCGCGGCCGATCCCCGACTGCTTGTACCCGCCGAAAGCGGCGTGCGCCGGGTACGCGTGGTAGCAGTTCGTCCAGACCCGGCCGGCCTGGATGGCGCGGCCCGCCCGGTACGCGGTGTTGATGTCGCGGGTCCACACGCCCGCGCCGAGGCCGTACAGGGTGTCGTTCGCCGTGGCGATCGCGTCGTCGAAATCGGTGAAGGACGTGACCGCCACGACCGGGCCGAAGATCTCCTCCTGGAAGACCCGCATCCGGTTGTCGCCCTCGAAGATGGTCGGCTGGACGTAGTAGCCTCCCGCCAGCTCCCCGTCGTACTCGATGCGCTGACCACCCGTGAGGACATTTGCGCCCTCCTGCTGGCCGATGTCCAGGTACGAAAGGATCTTCTGCAGCTGGTCGTTGGAGGCCTGGGCGCCGATCATCGTGTTCGTGTCCAGCGGGTGCCCCGGCACGATCTTCTCCGTGCGGGCGATGCCCGCCTCCAGGAATTCGCCGTAGTGGCCGCGCTGGATCAGCGCGCGCGAGGGGCAGGTGCAGACCTCGCCCTGGTTGAGGGCGAACATGGTGAATCCCTCAAGGGCCTTGTCACGGAAGTCGTCGTCCGCGTTCCACACGTCGTCGAAGAAGATGTTCGGCGACTTGCCGCCCAGTTCCAGCGTCACCGGCTTGATGTTCTCGGAGGCGTACTGCATGATCAGCCGCCCCGTCGTGGTCTCACCGGTGAAGGCGATCTTCGCGACGCGCGGGCTGGAGGCGAGCGGCTTGCCGGCTTCCGCGCCGAAGCCGTTGACGATGTTGACGACGCCGGGCGGCAGGAGGTCGGCCACTAGCTTCAGCCATACGTGGATGGAGGCCGGGGTCTGTTCGGCCGGTTTGAGGACCACCGCGTTGCCGGCGGCGAGCGCCGGGGCCAGCTTCCACGTCGCCATCAGGATCGGGAAGTTCCACGGGATGATCTGCGCGACGACGCCCAGCGGCTCGTGGAAGTGGTACGCGACCGTGTCGTCGTCGATCTCGCCGAGCGACCCCTCCTGGGCGCGCAGCGCACCGGCGAAGTAGCGGAAGTGGTCGATGGCCAGAGGGAGGTCCGCGGCCAGGGTCTCCCGGACCGGCTTGCCGTTGTCCCAGCTCTCGGCGACCGCCAGCTCCTCCAGATGAGCCTCCATCCGGTCGGCGATCCGGTTGAGGACGCAGGCGCGCTCGCCCGCCGCGGTCGCTCCCCACGCGGGGGCCGCGGCGTGTGCCGCGTCCAGGGCCCGTTCGACGTCCTCGGCAGTGCCGCGGGCGATCTCGGTGAAGGGGCGGCCGTTGACGGGACTGGGGTTCTCGAAGTACTGGCCACGGGCGGGCGGGACGTACGCGCCGCCGATCCAGTGGTCGTAGCGGGACTCGTACGAGACGATGGCGCCCTCGGTGCCCGGCGCAGCGTAACGGGTCATCTCTGTGGCCTCCCGGATCCGGTGCCGCCCGCCGTTGGACGGCCCTCGGGACGAGGGTAGACAGCGGCCCGTTGCAACCCCGTTGCACGGGGAACACCACTATCCCTGCTCGGTCTCCAGCGTCCGGACCCTGGCGAGCAGTGCCGGGCGCCGACCCGCGGGGACGGCCGCCGCGAGCGCCCTCCAGACCGGGAGGTCGTCCTCGCCCCAGGGGCTGTACGCCCAGTCGGCCAGCAGGCCCGGGTCACCGCGCGCGACCAGTGCGGCCCGCAGCTGCTCGTCGAGCCGGCGCCGCAGCCGGATGACGGACGGCGCCTGCGAGCCCGGCAGCAGCGGACCCGCGTAGGCGCTGAGCGCCGCCGCCACCGCACCGGACGCCAGTCTGCGCGCCACCGTGTCGAAGTCGGCGTCGACCGGCGCGGAAAGACGGTAGGGGCGGGAGAGGAGCAGTTCGGGGCCGAGCAGTCGTCGCAGCCGGGAGAGTTCGGCCCGCAGCGTCACCGGGGTCACCGACTCGTCCTCGTACAGCTCGACGAGGAGCTCGTCGCCACCGAGGCCTTCGGGATGGCGGGCCAGGCTCACCAGGAGCTCGCTGTGCCGCCTGCTGAGCCGGACCGTGCGGCCTCCGGCGACGAGCAGCGCCTCGTCCCGGCCCAGCGCGCTGAGCCGCACGGTCTCGCCGGCCGGCGCGGGCGCGAGGAGCGCCAGCTGAGACTCGGCGGCGCGGGCCACCGCCTGCACGAACGCCAGGCTGTGCGGATGCGCGAGCCGGTTCCCGCCGGTGATGTCCACGGCGCCCAGGACCCGTCCCGTGTGCGGGTCGTGGAGCGGTGCCGCCGCGCAGGTCCACTGCTGGACCGGCCGCAGGAAGTGCTCGGCGGCGAAGACCTGCACCGGCCGGTCCACGGCGATGGCCGTACCCGGCGCGTTCGTGCCGGCCACGGACTCGGCCCAGCGGGCGCCCTCCACGAAATTCATCCGGCCCGCCGCCCGCCGGGTCGTCGCGTGTCCTTCGACCCACAGCAGCCTGCCGAGCGCGTCGCACACCGCGAGAAGGTGTTCGCCGTCCGTCGCGTACGCGCTCATCAGCTCGCGGATCACCGGCATGGCCGGGGCCAGGGGGTGCCCGTCCCGGTACGGTCCGAGGTCGTCCGCGCCCAGCTCGACCAGGGCGGCGCCGTCCGGGCTGACCCGGGCCCGTGCCGAGCGCCGCCACGACTCGCCGACCACCGGGCGCACCGGCCGCTCCAGCCGTCCGGCGGTGGTGAACACCTCGTGCGCATGCCGGAGCTGGCCGAGCCGCTCACCGGGGTCCGCGCCGACCGTGAGGGCCACCCAGGGGTCCGTCAACTCACCCTCCCGTCCAGGGGCGTCGTGCACACCCCATCGTGGCCGCAGCGGACGTCTGTGACAACCGCGGCGCGGAGAGCGACCGGACGTGGTGGGGCGGGCGCGTCAGCCTGCCGAGTAGAGATTGACGAGACGGATGTAGCGCACCCAGTCCCAGTTCGGGCCGGGATCGGTGTGGTCGGTGCCGGGGACCTGGGCATGGCCGAGAATGTGCGCACGGTCCTTGGGGATGCCGTAACGGTCACAGACCGACGCGGTCAGAAGCGCCGACTTCTCGTACAGGGTGTGGGTGAAGTAGGACGGCTGGTCCACCCAGCCCTCGTGCTCGATGCCGACACTGCGCGTGTTGTAGTCCCAGTTGCCCGCGTGCCAGGCGATGTTCTGCTCCCGGACGCACTGGGCGATGTAGCCGTCCGCCGAGCGCACCACGTAGTGCGCGGAGACCTGTTTCGCCGGATTCTGGAAGATCCCGATCGTGTTCGAAAACATCTCCTGGGTGACGTGGATGATCACGTACTGGACCGGATAGGCCGAAGGGCGGTTCGACGCCGTGTAGTTGGACGTGGAGGCGGACGTCCAGTGGGCGAGTGGATAGTCCGTATCGCCCGCCGCCGCGGAAGCCGCGGCGCGGGCCGAGGCGGGGAGCAGAGCGGCGGCCGCCGTCACGGCGGCGCCCTGAAGAATCCTTCTGCGGTGCATGAACACTCCTGTGGGGGGAGGGAGTCAGGGATTGGACAGTAGCGTCGCGGTCTCCCGCAGATGGCGGTGGAGTCCGCGATGGGGATCGCCTGTGGGCAGCCACTCCTTGCGGATCTTGGCCACACAGGTGTAGTTGGTGTCGCATACATTGGCCAACGGTGCCTCGCCGGCCTGGCCGACCAGCTGATAGGCGTCGAGTTCCGACAGACCGTAATCACGCGCCAGCCACTGCACCAGGTCCAACTGCGAGATACGGAAGGCATCTTCGAGCGGACGGGCGGAGCCGGTCGACATCAGATGCGTGTCGGACTCGATGCGCGGCCACGGTGTCGTGACACTCTTCAGCAGCTCGACCAGTACCACCGTGTTCATCGCACACTCCACGGCGACTCCGCAGGTCTCGCCCTCGCCCTGACGGGCGTGCCCGTCCCCGAGACTCAGCAGCGCACCCTCGACATTGACGCCCAGATAGCAGGTGACACCCGCCCGCATCTCGGGCGTGTCCATGTTCCCGCCGTGCGCGTCGGGCACCAGTGCGGACCGTACCTCCAGATTGGCCGGCGCCACCCCGACCGTGCCGTGCATCGGGTCCATCGGCAGCTCCACCCGGATGTCACTGTCCCGGGCGCTGAACAGACAGGTGCGGCGCGCCCGGTCCAGCTGCCACATCCACACCACTTCGGGCAGCGGGGCCTGCAGTGACGCGGTGGTGTGCGTGGAGGTGAGCGCGCCGAAGAGCGGCACGGTCGTCGAGGCGGCCCAGTCCCTGGCCGGTTCGATGGAGACGAAGTGCACCGCTACGGTGTCCCCGGGTTCCGCGCCCACCACATGGAAGGGACCGGTCTGCGGGTTGAGGAAGGGGAACTCGCAGACCTCGGAGACCAGGTCCTTCTCCGAGCGTACCCGGCCGGCGAAGCAGTCCTCCGTATACACGTCGAGGAAGGTGCCCGGCTCGATACGGGCGACCGGCGCCGCTCCGCCGAAGGTCCAGGCGTACTCGCCCTCCTTGGGGCGGACGGTGAGGATACGGGGGTCGTTCATCGCTGCACTGCTCCTGTCCTGGGCTCCCCGGCCTGCCCCGGGTCCTCGTCGAGATGGATCCGTCCGGTCTGTGCCACCCGTTCCGGATGCCTGCGCAACAGCACCACCAGCACAACGATCCCGATCAGCATCCAGACACCGACGACCGGACCCGCGTACGAGACCGGCGCACTGAGCTCCGAGACGAAGTCGAAGACCGGAATCCCTGCGGCCGTCAGCAGCGGGGGCACGAACGCCGCGATGCCCAGGACGGGGAAGAGAAGATGGAGTACGGGGTTGAACGCCTCGCGCCGGCGCCGCAGGAAGTACCCGGCGCAGGCCAGATTCACGACGATGTACACACCGATGATGACGGTGACGATCACGGTGGCCAGCAGCACGAACGCGGTCACCGGGTCGTAGGCGAAACCCAGTCCGAGTGCCGCGCCGATCGCGATCACGAACTGCACGGCCACTCCGGTGACGGGGGAGCGGCGGCGCGGATGGAGGCGCGCGAACGCCTGCGGGAACACCCCGATGCGACCGAGGGCGAAGGCCGTCCGAGTCGACACGTTGGCGCACGCATTGGAGTTGGCCACCGTCGAGTTGACCACGGCGAGGAAGAGCAGCACCCAGAACAGCCCGAACGAGGCACGGGCCACGCCCTCCCACGACGCCGCCCCCGCCGTGCCGAACCCGGCGAACCGGTCGGGCCCGAAGTACACGGACATCGCATAGGTCGTGAGGACGTACACCAGTCCGATGGAGAGCGCCGCGCCGAGCACCGCACGACGCATCGTGCGCCGCGGGTTCTTCGTCTCCTCGGCGAGCGGCGCCGCGGCCTCGAAGCCGGCGAACGCCAGCACGGTGTAGACCGAGCCGGCGAAGATCCCGCTGATCCCGTCGAAACCGTCCGCGGTATGTGAAGTGCCGAACACCGAAAGGGTGTTGTCCGAGCCTGCTTGCCCGATGAGCAGCACGGCGAAGCCCACGAAGACGAGCACTTCGAAGATGCCGAGCGCGGTTCCGAACCGGGCGGAGGCCCGTACCCCGAAATACCCGGCGAGTGCGATGACCAACGCGCCCAGCAGCGACCACGGCCACCACAGGTCCGCCGGGTAGGACGACCACTCCTGGTGCAGCGTGCCCGCCGTCGTGAAACCGAGCTGGAGCAGCAGCAGCGCGGGGACCAGCGCCTCCACGAATACATAGCCCCACCCGACGAGAAAGCCGATGGCTGGATGCAGTCCCTGCGCGGAGTAGGTGGCGACCGAACCGGCGGCCGGAAGATGGCGGGCCAGCTCCGCTACGCACGACGCGGTGAACAGACAGGCCACCAGCGCCACGACCACGGACAGCGGAAGACTGCCGCCCGCGAACGCGGCTCCGGACGGAATCGACGCGGCAATGGCGGCGGCGGGCGCCATCGCCGTGATGCTCTGGAAGAGGACCTCGCGCAGCCCGATGGCATCACGTAACAGTCCGCTGCCCGAATCCCCCGACACCTCGTGACTCCCTCTGTCCCACAACCGGAAGGCGTTGTCCGATGTACGGCCGAGTGTCTCGCGCTCTACCGTACGGGCGTCGCGCGGGCGACGGAAGACGGCATGAGCCCAAACGGGTGTGCGGGGCGGGGAGTGCGGTAGATCGCGGACGCGGACAGTTCCGTCGCAGGGACCGGGCCGAGGAAGGAGAGCTGCTCGGAGGTGTCGTCCTCGCCCGGGCCCATGACGTCCACCGCGTCGAACCGGTAGGCGTACTCCGCCGTGACCGCGTGCCTCTTCGTCGAGAAGCGCAGCAGCCGGACATTGCGCGAGGACTCGCCCGCGTCCTGGTCGGGCAGGGTGAGCGGGCTCTGCACCGCCGGCACCAGATCGCCGCCCGGCAACAGGGCGAGCCCCTCGAATCCCCGGTTGAGCCTGCGGTGCAGCAGTAAGCCGGGCAGCGCCTCCACCACCGGACAGTCGGCGCCTGCCAGCCCGAGCCCCTGCGGGACGTAGCGGGTCAGCACCCGGCCCTCGGCGGAGACATGAACCAGCGAGGGGCCGTACTCGTCCACGAGCCGGAACGTGCCGTCGGCGGCACGGACTGCCTTCGGTGTCCAGGCCGCTCGGGTCGTACCCGAGTGGTGTCTTCGCGTCGTACGTGTACGGGGCCTCGTCGCGCCGCGGCTGGTTCGGCAGACCGGTGACGGCGGCGCCGGAGCGCGTGGTCAGGGGAATGGCCTGCAGCACCTGGACGTGCTCGCCGCTGAGGCGCACCTGCACGATCGCCGGGTCGAGACCGGGGACCGGGAAGGTGCGCCGCTTCTTCCCGTCGATTGTGATCTGGCCGTTGGGGCCGCAGTCCGTCACCGTCCAGAACTCGCCCTTGCGCCCGGCCGGGTAGATGCCGCTGACGATACCGCCGAGCAGCACGCCGCGGTCGTCCGAGACCGTCCCCGGGAGCAGCCCGTTACTGAACCCGGCCGGCGGAACGGCACCGACCACGGCGCTCCCGGTGACCCGCGCCGTCCGCTCCGGACGCTCGTGCCGGTCCTGCGCACCTGTGGCCGTTCCCGCGGCGTACACCGTTGTGAGCAGGGCGAGCGGCAGGCCGAAGGCCGGAGAGCGACAACACGCCTGGAGATCAGGCCTCCTGAGACACGATCAGCTCGGATGACCGTCAGGTTGCGCTCTCACCCCCGACGCGCGGTGACATCGAGTTGAACACCGGGGCGGAACGCGACGACGGGCGGGGGCCGGTCAGGACCTCCTGACCGGCCCTGGCCGCCCGGTTCAAGGATGACCCGGCCGCGTGGCGACCTCAGTCGTCCGACCCGCTCGAACTTCCCAGCGCCGCCGCCGGATCGTCGTCCGCCGGGCCTGCCGGAACCCAGTGCCCGTTCTCCTTGCGATAGGGCCACCAGCGCCCGTCCCGCCCGTACCGGAGCTGCACACCGGCTTCCACGGCGGTCCAGTGATTGCCCGTCGACCGGAGCGGTGGCTGCTCGCTCTCCTCCCACGCCGCGGCGAGCCGGGCCCGGGCCCGGGCCAGCGATTCCGGATCCGGCGTCCATTCCTCGTCGAGCACGGTGAGCGCGGCCGCCCCGCCGTACTGCCAGGCACGCACCGCCGCGTCGAGTCCGGCCCGCGACCGCCCTGATCCGGCGGCCAGCCGCGTCGAGATCCAGGGCTCGGGCCGGGCATCCGCGATCAGCCGTACGGCGTCCTGCTGCGGCGTCAACCCGGCTGGGGGCGGCTGCCGTTCATGGCCGGGGGAGAGGGCGTCCGCCAGCATCCGGTGAGCGCGTGCCGCACCGTCCCTCGCCAGGAACTCCAGGACCGCCGGATCGACGCCCGGTTCCGGTTCCGTCTCCGTGTCCAGCGACGGTGCGGGGCCCGGTTCCGCGGGCAGCGGCGGCGGAGCGGGCAGCGGCGGCAGGATGTCCCGCGCGGCGAACGCCTCGTCCGCCCGTACACCCCGGTCCTTCGCCTTCGCGGCCGAGGCGCCGGACCCGTCGCAGGAGGAGGCCGGCCCGTCCGGTGACCGCCCCTCGGCACGGGCGGCGATTCGCTCCTGGAGCTCGTCCAGGAGCCACCGCTCGCCGCGCCCCCGCATGAGCAACAGGACGAACGGATCCCGGTCCAGCAGCCGCGCCACCTGATAACAGAGGGCGGCGGTGTGCGGGCAGTGGTCCCAGGTCTCGCAGGTGCACTCCGGGTCCAGACCGCCGATCCCCGGGAGCAGTTCCACACCGGCCGCCGACGCGTCCTCCACCAGGTGCGGCGGCATCTCGCGGTCGAGGAGCGCCGCGATGTACCCGGCCCGGGCGGCTGCCATGTCCAGGAACCGTCCCCAGTCCGCCTCACTCAGCTCCTGGACGAGTACATCACTGCGGTACGTGGACGAGTCACGGTCCCGGACGACCGCGGTGATCCGGCCGGGCCGCACGGTAACCGCTCCGACCCGGCCCTCGCGGGCGAACCCGCGCCCCTTCTTGAGCTGTGCGCCGTCCAGGGCGGTGTCCTCCAGGGCCTTCAGCCATGCCCGGCCCCACCAGGTCTCCGCGAAGCCGCGGCCGCGCGCGGACGGCAGCGCGGCGAAGGTACGTTCCTGTACCGGAACCGGAAGGTCCCCTGCGTCGGCGGTCTCGGACGCGTACCCGTCACTGTCGTGTGCGTCGTTCATCGCGTGCCCCCTCGCAGCTCCACCAGATCAGCCAGTTCCGCATCCGTCAGTTCGGTCAGCGCCGCCTCGCCGGAGCCGAGCACCGCGTCCGCCAGTCCCTGCTTGCGGGCCAGCATGGCGGCGATCCGGTCCTCGACGGTGCCCTCGGCGATGAGCCGGTGCACCTGCACCGGCTGGGTCTGCCCGATCCGGTACGCGCGGTCGGTGGCCTGCGCCTCCACCGCCGGGTTCCACCATCGGTCGAAGTGCACGACATGGCCTGCCCGGGTGAGGTTGAGCCCGGTGCCGGCCGCCTTCAGGGACAGCAGGAACACCGGGGCTTCGCCCGCCTGGAAGCGGTTCACCATCGCCTCCCGCTCCGCGACCGGCGTACCGCCGTGCAAGAACTGCGTGCGCACCCCGCGGGCCGCCAGATGCTGTTCGAGGAGCCGGGCCATCTGTACGTACTGGGTGAAGACGAGGACACTCGCGTCCTCCGCCAGGATCGTGTCCAGCAGCTCGTCCAGCAGCTCCACCTTGCCCGAACGGTCCTCGATCCGAGGCTCCTTCTCCTTGAGGTACTGCGCGGGGTGGTTGCAGATCTGCTTCAGGGCCGTCAACAGCTTCACGACGAGACCGCGACGGGCGAGGCCGTCGGCGCCGGAGATCGCGGCCAGCGTCTCGCGTACCACTGCCTCGTACAGGCCCGTCTGTTCCGTCGTCAGCGAAACCGTCCGGTCGGTCTCGGTCTTCGGCGGCAGTTCGGGCGCGATGCCGGGATCCGACTTGCGCCGTCGCAGCAGGAACGGCCGCACCAGCGCGGCGAGCCGCTCGGCCGCCGCCGGGTCGCCGCCCTCCGCGGTCCGCGCGTAGCGGGTACGGAACGTGCCGAGCCTGCCCAGCAGACCGGGCGTCGTCCAGTCGAGGATCGCCCACAGCTCGGACAGGTTGTTCTCCACGGGCGTGCCGGTGAGCGCGACCCGTGCCTGTGCGCCGATCGTCCGCAGCTGCTTGGCCGTTGCCGAGTACGGGTTCTTGACGTGCTGAGCCTCGTCGGCCACCACCATGCCCCAGCGGACGTCGGCGAGTTTTGCCGCGTCGAGCCGCATCGTGCCGTACGTGGTGAGGACGAACTCGCCGTCCGCCAGGTCCGCGAGGTTGCGCGACCCGCCGTGGAAGCGACGCACCGGCGTACCGGGCGCGAACTTCTCGATCTCCCGCTGCCAGTTCCCCATGAGTGAGGTCGGGCAGACCACCAGCGTCGGCCCCGCAGCCGATTCGATGTTCTGGCGGTGCAGATGCAGGGCGATCAGGGTGATGGTCTTGCCGAGCCCCATGTCGTCGGCGAGACAGCCGCCGAGGCCGAGCGACGTCATGGTGTGCAGCCAGTTCAGACCGCGCAGCTGGTAGTCGCGCAGTGTGGCTGCCAGGGCCGCGGGCTGACCGACCGTCCGCTGCCCGTCCTGCTGCCCGACGGAATCCGGGTCGGCCACCCGGCGGCTCAGCTGCTCCAGCCAGCCGGAGGCCCGGACCTCGACCCGGCGGCCGTCGACCTCGGTGGAACCGGTCAGCACCGCTCCGAGCGCATCGATCGGAGTGACCTTGCGGTCCTCGCGGGCGCGCTGGACGTCTTCGGGATCGATCAGCACCCACTGGTCGCGCAGCCGCACCACCGGCCTGTTGGCCTCGGCGAGACGGTCGAGCTCGGCGCGGCTGAGCTGCTGGTCGCCCAGGGCGAACCACCACCTGAACGTCAGCAGCGCATCGGCGGACAGCAGCGGCGGGGTGTCCGAGCCGGTCCGCGCGAACCCCTCGTGTTCCTGGTCCGCTCCGTCGTCCGGCGGACCGATGACGGCGCGCGCGGTGAGCTTGCGCGCCAGTTCCCTGGGCCAGTGCACCTGGACCCCGGTCGCGGCGAGTGCCCGCCCGGCTGGGCCGAGGAGTTCGGCGAGCTCTTCATCGGCGGGGTCGACGGAGTCGGGCACCGCGGCCGACAACAGCGGAGCCAGCGGAGGCCAGGCACGGGCGGCCCGGCGCAGCGCCAACAGGGCGTCCATCCGGACCCGCGGGCCGAAGGCGGCCGCGCCCGGCGCGGAGCCGGCCCAGACCTCGGCGGCATCGGCGACCAGCGCCGGATCGCTGACGCTGTGGATCTGCAGGACGGCTCGGAAGGACGGCCCGGCGGTCCGTACCCGGTCCTCGCCCTCGTCCGGCGCCGTCAGCCCCGACGCCTCGACCCGCAGCGAAAGCCGGACGCCCGCGTCGTGCCCGGCCGCGACATCGGTGGCCCAGGCCCGCTGACCGGGTAGATGCTGCGGCGCGTCGACGGCGAACGCCGGGCCACCGGTGGCGCAGGCCGCCGCGGGGGTGCGCGGCAGCCCGTCCGCCACCGCGTCGAGGAACGCGCGCAGCAGCCGCTCGGGTTCGGGCAGCAGCACCGGCTGCGCGGTCCCGTCGAGCGGTACCGCATGGGCCAGAGGCGGCATCGAGGCGGCGAGCTCCCGGATCCGCGACTGATCGTCGGCCGTCAGCGGACCGGCCCGCCAGGCGTCGTGATCGGTGACCGTCAGCCCGGGCAACAGCAAACCCCGGGCAGCGAGTTGCAGCGCGAGGAGAGCAGCGGCGCCCCAGAACGCGGCGGCGCCGGAAGCATGCTCCGAGGTCCGTGCGCGCGTGAGTACGGGCAGCGCGTCGCGGACCGGGAGCAGCAGCGCCGGTACGGCGTACACCCGCGTGTCGGCGCCGACGACGGTCAACTCCTCGACGGAACCGGGAGTATCGGGGGGACTGCTACTGTCCGGATACCAGAAAGCCATACGGCCGGTACGGAAGGGATCCGCGGGCAGGAAGACCACGGAGCAGCCGGAGAGTGCGGAGATCTCGGAGAGCGTTGTCGCAGGAAGCCTGTGCACAGCGATGCCGAATTCCTCAAATTTGACTAGTTGGGGTTCAAGGCGCCGAGGGTACTCCACCACCGCGTGTCCCCGTGAGCGGAATCGCCGTGATCCGGCCCACTTCAGATGACTCGGCAGCCCTGCCCTGCCACCTGCCTCGCTTCGGGGTGCAGCCAGCACCCCCACAGGGGGAGGGGGCTTTCCCCCGGAGTTCCGGGGTGGTGGCGCCATGGCTGACGTACCCCTCGTAACCGTACGTTTCTACAGGTCAGCGCAGCTTTCCAGAGACCGGAGACCTCATGCCCCAGGCCGTAGCCACCGTCGCGGAAGGCGTCCGTGACGGTACGGGAAGTGCTGTAAGTGATGTAGATGCCGGCCGTACCGGAACCGCCCCGAGCCAGGGGAGCGCCTTCGCTCCCCTCCTACGAGCGGTCAAGGGGCAGGGGCTCCTGGAACGGCGCACCGGGTGGTACGCGGCGGGCATCGCCGCCAACCTGGTCGCACTGGGCGCCGTGCTCACCGGCATGTTCCTCCTCGGCAATACGTGGTGGACCCTACTGCTCGCACTGCCGTTGGCGATCTTCTGGTCCCGCACCGCGTTCGTCGGACACGACGCCGGACACGCCCAGATATCCGGCGACCGCGAGGCGAGCCGGGCCATCGGCCTCGTGCACGCCAACCTCCTGCTCGGCATGAACGAGGCATGGTGGAACGACAAGCACGTACGCCACCACGCCAACCCCAACCACATCGACAAGGATCCTGACGTCGGCGTCGGCGCCCTGGTCTGGACCCAGAAGCAGGCGGCCCAGCGAGAAGGCTTCGCCCGCTGGCTCACCCGTAACCAGGCGCGGCTGTTCTTCCCGATGCTGCTCCTCGAAGGCATCGCGCTCAAGATCTCCGGCTTCCAGTACCTGCGGCGGCAGCCCGCCCGCGAACGGGCCCTCTCGGCACTGCTCCTGGTCGCCCATCTCGGCCTGTACGCAACACTGCTGCTCACCGTCATGTCCCCGGGGAAGGCCGTCGTCTTCGCGCTCGTGCACCACGCGTTGTTCGGGCTCCACCTGGGCATGGCGTTCGCGCCGAACCACAAGGGCATGGAGATGCCCGACCCCGACGGCGACCGCTGGGGTCACCTCCAGCGCCAGGTCCTGACCTCGCGCAACGTACGCGGCGGCATCCTCACGGACTGGTTCCTCGGCGGACTCAACTATCAGATCGAGCACCACCTCTTCCCGAGCATGCCCCGCCCGCATCTGCGCCTGGCACAGCCCATGGTGCGCGCCCACTGCGAGGCGATCGGCATGCCGTACGCGGAGACCGGACTGATCGAGTCCTACCAGCAGGCACTCCAGCACATGCACGAGGTCGGCGAACCCCTGCGGTGAGGAAGCCGCGGCAGGCAGGAACCGATGGGGGCGCACAGGCGTTCTCACAGCAGGAGCGGCTTCCGGGCCGCGAAGGAGGCGTGGACGATGTCGAACAGCGCGAAGATTGCCATCGGGGGAGTCGTCGCGGCAGTCATCCTGATGCCGTTCATCGGATTCTGGCTGTCGCTGCTGGTCCTGATCGGAGTTCCGGCGGTCGCCTATCTGCTGCTGGACCCGAGTCAGCGACGCAGGCTGCGCAGGATCACCCGCAAGGAAATAGGCCGCTGAACAATCAGTCGAAGACAAGCTGCCGACAACAAGCCGAAAACAAGGGGGATTTTGCTGTGGGCGGGACCGTGACCGCGGTGAGCAGGAATGAGGCATATTCGTTCACCAAGCCGAACCGGAAGAGCATCACCCTGCTGGCCGGACTCGGCGTGGAGGGAGATGTGCACGCGGGAGTCACGGTCAGGCACCGGTCACGGGTCGCGCAGGACCCCACCCAGCCGAATCTGCGCCAGGTCCATCTCATCCACGCGGAGCTGTTCGACGAATTGCGGGCAGCGGGTTTCGAGGTCGCTCCCGGCGATCTCGGGGAGAACGTCACGACCGGCGGGGTCGATCTCCTAGCCCTGCCCGTCGGCACTCTGCTGCACCTCGGCGACGAGGCAGTCGTCGAGGTCACCGGCCTGCGCAATCCGTGCCTGCAGATCGACACCTTCCAGGACGGGCTCCTCAAGCAGGTCGTCGGCCGGGACGCTACGGGCCGGATCGTGCGCAAGGCCGGGATCATGGGCATCGTCACGGCCGGTGGTGTGGTCCGGCCCGGCGACCGGATCGAGGCCCATGTGCCCGTCGGGCCGCATCGGGCGCTGGAGCGCGTATAGCCGGAGAGCGCGCGGTACGCGGCGGTGGGGACCGGGGCGCACAAGTGGGAAGGCGGCCGTCGGCGGTCCGGTTGCCCCTTCATGCCGAGCGCCGGGAGCTTGCTCAGGCCGGCCGTACCGCGATGGCGTCCAGGGCCTTCAACAGGCCGGGCAGTTCCGTGCCGCGCCCGACCGGAAGCACCTCGCCCGGTTCCTCGTCCAGCAGGATGAACGCGATGTCATCGGTCCTGGCGACCAGTGACCAGCCGGGGCCGTCGGCGCGCAGCATCCGGGCATCGCCCGTGGCGAAGGAGGACCGGACGCGGCCCGGGGGCGGCAGGGTGTCCACATAGGCATGGGCCTCTGCGAGGGCCCGGCGTACTCCAGCGTGCGCCCTGGAAGGCCTGTCCTCTGCGGGGTTCTGGGCGGTGGAGGAGGGCCCGTCGCTCCGGGGCCGGTTCTCGCCCCCGGCCCCGATCTCGGCTCCGGGCCCGGTTCCGGCTTCGTCTACGGCGTTGCCCCCGCCGACAGCTCCGTCCTCGGACTCCACCTCGGCCTCGGCTCCGGTCCCGCCCGTGACTTCACTCCCGGTTTTGGCGTTGGCGTCGGAGTCGACATCTGCTTCGGCGTCGGCACTGAGCTCGTCGTCGCCTTCATTTCCGGCATCGGCGTTGGCATCGGCGTCGACCTGTTCGGCAAGCCCGGCGGACGTGCCGGGGCGGTCGTCGGCCGGGCCCCCGGCCGACTCCGCGCCGCCGCCCGGACTGGCGAAGTCGGTCTCGTCGTCGAGCTGCTCGCGCCAGGCCGCCCACTGGTGCGCTATCTCGTCCGCACCCATGCGCCGCTGTGCCGGACCCCACGACTCCGTGTCCGGAGGTGTCAGCGGTGCCGGATCGGTGCCGTCGGCATCCGGGTCCGGCAACGGATCGTGCGGGGCGGCCAGCCCCGGGGCGGCGGCTCTCACCGCGAGAGGCCAGCCGGGCAGAGCGCAGACCACCGAACGGTCGTCGGGGGAGAGGTCGTACTCCATTCCGCAGTCCCAGGCCGCGATGGCGACCGCGACCAGCGACACGTCCTCGACGACGACGGTCCACCGCGCACCACTCCCGTCCTGGCCGAGAACCAGTCCGTACCCTTCGGCGTACGGTTCGAGGGCGAGTGCCGCACATGCGGCGGGGTAGTCGTCGCCGAGCACGCTCGGGAACTGTGCCGGTGTCAGCAGCACCGCGGTCAGCACATACAGTGCGTCGTCGTCCGTGACTACGTCGCTCGTGCCGGTCACGGCACCCTCCTCGTCCGTCATGGTTGTCCGTCGGCGCACCTTAACCAGTCGGTAACCCACTCGTCGAGGCCCTGACAAGGGAGGACGCCGGGCCCGCGGCCGATCGGACGGCGCTGCTCAGTCGGTGGGCAGACCGAGCAGCGTACGGGCCACTGTCTGCGGTGACTCGTCGCGCTCGCGGGCCAGCGCGATGACGGCCCGGCAGGCCAGCTCATTGATGCCGAAGGAGAGTGCCTCGGGCGACACCCAGCCGCTCGCCTCGTCGATCCGTGCCTGATCCTCCTCCACGGATGCCGAGACGTACGTGGCGGCTGCCTCGAACAGGTTGTGCTGCTTGCGCCGGTCCTGATCGAGAGGGGCTGCGGGCCGCTGGTCCTTCCGGTCGGGGGAGACAACCTTCCGGAGACTGCCGAATATGCCGATCATGGAGACCGTCCTCCCGAGGACCTGTGAACGCATGACGTGCCCGAACAACATCTGGGCGGACATCATCTGCTCGCCCAGCACGTGCTCGTACACCCTACGATGTTCCCCGCCGACGTAGAGTCGGACCACCGACCGAGGCAGGGGGGCAGCGCGCGATGAATCGGTACGACCGGCTGAGCGAAATTCAGCGCCTCGATCCGGAGCGGGACTTCCTCCGGATCTATCGGATCACGGCAACCTACGAATTTCCCTGGGACATCACCCGCGCTCTCGAACTGGCCCTGTACCGCACCTATGCCGTCCCGAGCATCGGACGACTCCTTGCCGAAACCAGCGAACTGACGGACCGTTCGCAGAAGCGCTACGACGACACCGCGCTCCTCCTCGACACGGTCGTCGAGCATGGCTTCGAGAGCACCCCGGGGCGCACGGCCATCCGCCGGATCAATCAGATGCACGGCAGTTACGACATCAGCAACGACGACATGCGCTATGTGCTGTGCACCTTCGTCGTCACTCCGAAGCGGTGGCTCGACAGCTACGGCTGGCGTCGGCTGTCCGACCACGAACTGCGGGCGTGCGCCGCCTACTACCGGACCCTGGGCGCCCATATGGGCATCAAGGACCTGCCGGAGACGTACGAGGATTTCGAGCGCACCCTCGACAGCTACGAGGCCGAGCACTTCGGCTGGGACGAAGGGGGGCGCCGCGTCTCCGACGCCACCTTGGACCTGATGAGCTCCTGGTATCCGCGTCCCTTCGCGGCCGTCGCGCGGAAAGCGGCCCTCGCGCTTCTCGACGATTCCCTGCTGCGGGCGTTCCGGTACGAACGACCGGGCTCCGCGACCCGACACCTCACCCACGGCGCCCTGCGGCTGAGGGCACGGGCCGTACGACTGCTGCCGCCGCGTGCCACCCCGCACTACGCCCGGCAGAACCCGGAGATCAAGGGCTACCCGGACGGCTACGAGGTGGCCGGGCTCGGTACGTTCCCCAGCCCGGGCATTCGCGGCTGTCCGGTCGCGCACACCGGACGCCCCGACGCCCCGGTCGAATGAGGAGCCGAGCGCGCGGTCGAGCCGGCAGCCGATCGCTCAGGAAGTGAGCAGGGCGGCAGAGCACTCGACCGTCAGCGCATCCGTACGGAGAGGGCGAGGAACCGGTCGTCCTCGTCGGTGTACGTATCGAGCCGCCAGCCCGAACGTGCCAGCAGGGGGCGGAGGTTGTGCTCGGCGCGCAGATCGTCGTCCGTGATCCGGCGGCCGTGGCGCGCTGCCAGAGCGGCCCGCCCGATGGGATGGAAGAGGGCCAGCAGTCCTCCCGGCCGGACCACTCGCGCCAATTCCGTCAGGTCCGGTCCGGGGCGGGACAGATGGGAGATCAGCCCGGCCCCGAACACCGCGTCGAGCGATCGCGACCGCAAGGGAAGACGGGCGACATCGGCGAGGAGCAGAGTTCCACTGCCGTTCCGCGCCGCCCGTACCGCCGCCTCCAGCATCGCCGCCGTGAGGTCCACGCCCAGGACCGTCCCCCGCGGTCCCACGGCCGCGCGCAGAGCAGGCAGTGCCCGGCCCGTACCGCAGCCGGCGTCGAGCACCGCGTCACCGGGACCCAGCCCGAGTGTGCCGACGGCGGAGGCGTAGGCAGGCCCGTCGTCGGGAAACCGGGTGTCCCAGTCCGCCGCGCGCGCCGTGAAGAACTCCTGGACGTGTGTGTGGTCATCGTTCATACGGGCATGATCGCGCAGTTGCCGAGGGGGTGGAACAGAGCGAAGCATTGGGAAATGGGGTGCATGTTCGAGCATCCTGTGATCGTTGGGGAACATCTCTCTGTCATATTTCAGCAGCTTTCGAACTGCGCCCCGGGTGCGCGCCCCCACCGCGACTAGCGTCCCCGATTCATGGGACACCTGGACCACGCCACCTTCGGCTGGCTGACACCTGTGCTGTCGTACGCGATGGCATGCATCGGCGCCGCACTCGGACTGAGCTGCACCGTGCGGGCACTCGACACGACCGGCCGTTCGCGCCGCAACTGGCTGATCACGGCCGCGTCCGCCATCGGCTCGGGCATCTGGACGATGCACTTCGTAGCGATGCTCGGGTTCGGCGTGATCGGCACCGACATCCGCTACAACGTGGGACTGACCATCCTCAGCCTGCTCGGCGCCATGGTGGTGGTCGGCGGCGGAGTCTTCGCCGTCGGCTACAGCCGCGACCGGACCAGGGCACTGCTGCTCGGTGGGTTCGCCACCGGACTCGGCGTCGCCAGCATGCATTACCTGGGAATGGCGGCGCTCCGCCTGCACGGCACGATCCACTACGACCCGCTGCGCGTCGCGCTCTCCGTCGCCCTCGCTGTCGTGGCCGCGACGGCGGCGCTCTGGGCGGCGCTCAACATCAAGTCCACCCGGGCCGTCGCACTGGCCTCGCTCGTCATGGGCGCGGCGGTCAGCAGCATGCACTACACCGGAATGCTGGCGGTCTCCGTGCAGGTCACCCCCTCGGGCAGGGAACTCGCCGGTGCAACGACCATGCAGTTCATCTTCCCCCTGGCCGTCGGTCTCGGCTCGTACCTCTTCCTGACCTCGGCGTTCGTCGCGCTCTCCCCGACGGCCAGGGAACGCGACGCCTACGTCTACGCCGAACGCACCGCGGGACCGGCCGAAGCGGACTCCACCGGGAACGCACCACACGGATTCACCGGGCGGGGCCCCGTCCCCCGACCACGACGCGGTGGACCGAGCGACCGCGACACATCGCCCGCCACTGCGCCCTGACACCACGGCGCCTGACACCACGGCACTTGACGTCACGGTCCGACGACACGACGTGACATCACCGCGCCCGATATCACCGACCCCCGGCGCCTGTGCACCCGGCCACCGGCCCCGGCGCCCGCGACACACCCAGCTCCAGACCCGGAACGAGGAGGACATGCGCCCACCCCGCACGACCCCGGAAACCGGTGCGACGGCCACCCCCCGGCCCACCGCCCCGCCGACGCGTGGACGCCGCGCACACGCGGGGTCGCCCGCCGATGAGAGCGCCGAGGACGCACGGCTGCTGTTGACACACGACCCATCCGCGCCACGCGGTCGGTGGACGCTGCGTCCCAGGACCGTACGGGCAAAGATCATCTCGCTGCTGATGGTGCCGGTCGTCTCGCTGCTTGCCCTGTGGGGTTTCGCCACGGTCACCACCGCCCAGGACGTGGCACGCCTGCGCCAGCTGCAGCGGGTCGACGGCGAGGTCCGGGCCCCGATATCCACCGCCGTCGCGGCACTCCAGAGCGAGCGCCGGGCGGCCGTGCTGCAGAGCGCTGCCCCCAGCAGTGCCCAGGCCGCCGCACTGGAGCGGCAGGTGAGGCGCACCGACACCGCACTCGCCGCACTGCGTCTGGACAGCGACCACACCATCGCCGACACCGGCAACCTCCCGTCCGCCGTCGCCGACCGGCTCGACCGGTTCCTCGCACTTACCCACCGACTGCGCACCGACAGGAGAGGGGCGGGCGACGAGCGCACCGTCTACGAGCAGTACACCGAGGCCGTCTCCGCAGCCTTCGGCGTCTCCGGCGCCCTCACCGGAATCCAGGCCGACGCACTCGGCTCCGACGCCCGCGTCCTGCTCGAACTCGCCCGCGCCGACGAGATGCTGGCCCGCGAGGACACCCTGCTCGCCACGGCCGCCCGCACCGGAGCGCTCAAGGACGGCCAACTGCGTCTGTTCACCGGAGCGGTGGCCACCCGGAGGACCCTCGCCGAGACCGCGGGTGTGGATCTCCCCGCCACCGAGGGCACCACCTGGCAAAAACTCATCACCGGGGACGCGTACCGGCAGCTCCAGGCCGCTGAGGACAAGGTGCTTGCCGCACCCGCCGGACGCCGGGCGGCGCAGGCGGTGCCCGTGACCGACTGGGAACGAGCGGCGGCTCGCGTGCGGAGCGAGTTGCGCACGATCGACACCACCGCCGGACAACGCGCCGCCGACCGGGCGAACCCGCTGGCCCGCGGACTGCTCAGCCCGTCCGGAGCCGCAGTTCTCTTCGGCTGCGCCGCCGTTGCAGCGTCCCTGGTGATCTCCGTACGCATCGGCCGCGCGCTCGTCGTCGAACTGGTCGGCCTCCGCAACAGCGCCCTGGAGATCGCCCGACGCAAACTGCCCCGCGCCATGCGACGGCTACGGGCGGGCGAGGAACTCGACATCGCGGCCGAGGCGCCGCAGGGCCCGGCCAACCACGACGAGATCGGCCAGGTCGGCGAGGCTCTCGGTACCGTGCACCGGGCAGCCCTCATTGCCGCCGTCGAACGGGCCGAACTCGCCGATGGCATCTCCGGAGTCTTCGTCAACCTCGCACGCCGCAGCCAAGTACTGGTCCATCGTCAGCTCAACCTCCTCGACAGCATGGAGCGCCGGGCCGACGACCCGGACGAGCTGAGCGACCTCTTCCGGCTCGACCACCTCACCACCCGGATGCGACGGCACGCCGAGAGCCTCATCATCCTGTCCGGAGCGGCGCCGGGACGGGCCTGGCGGATGCCCGTACCGCTGACGAACGTCGTACGCGCCGCCGTCTCCGAGATCGAGGACTACGCGCGGGTGGAGGTACGCCAACTGCCCGACGCCGCCGTGAAGGGCACCGCCGTCGCCGACCTCACCCACCTGCTTGCCGAACTCATCGAGAACGCCGCACAGTTCTCACCGCCCCACACCAAAGTGCGCGTCAGCGGAGAACCCGTGGGCAACGGCTACGCCCTGGAGATCGAGGACCGCGGCCTGGGCATGGGCAACGAACTCCTCGACGAGGCGAACCGGCGCATCGAGCAGGCGGAGGCGCTCGACCTCTTCGACAGCGACCGGCTCGGCCTCTTCGTCGTCGGCCGGCTCGCCGTACGGCACCACATCAAGGTCCGGCTGAGCACCTCCGCGTACGGCGGAACGACCGCCGTGGTTCTGCTCCCCACATCACTGCTGCAGAGCGCGCTGCCGGCGGCCGAGGAGCCGGCCGCGCCGGGGAACGCCTCGGTCGAGCACCGGGACGACCGGGACCGCCCGCCCTTTGGACCCGGACCCGGACCCGGACCCGGACCCGGACCCGGACCCGGATCCGGGCCTCGCGCGGTGCGACCGTGGACCACCGCCTTTCCCACGCCGGTACCCGTACCCGCCCTCGAATCCCGTACGGAGCCGGCTGCCTCGGTGACCTCGCTGCGCGGGCGTCCGGGGAGCACGGCCGAGCACGGGTCCGGGGCCCGGACGGACGCCCAGTCCGACGACGGCACTCTGCCGCGCCGGGTGCGCCAGGCCCACCTCGTCCCACAACTCCGCGAGGAGCCCAGGCCCGATGAACCGGCACGCGGCGCCCCGGACGACAACGGTGGCTCCCCGGAGCGCACCCCCGAGCAGGTCCGGCACCGCATGACCGCCTACCGCAACGGCTGGGTGCGCGGCGGCGGCACCGTCCCTGGCACCTTCGATCCCCGCCCAGGTACCACCACCCCCGGCATTACCACCCCCGGCACCGGCGACCCCCGTCCACGCAGCGAAGGAGACCACGCATGATCGCGAACGAGAGGACCGGGGGACGTCACACCTCGGGTGAACTCGACTGGCTGCTGGACGATCTGGTGGCACGGGTCGGCGAGGTCCGCCACGCCGTCGTGCTCTCCGGCGACGGCCTCGCGATGGGCGCCTCCAACGCCCTCAGCCGCGAGGACGCCGAGCATCTCGCCGCGGTGGCCTCCGGATTTCACAGCCTGGCCAAGGGCGCGGGGCGCCATTTCCGCGCCGGGAACGTACGCCAGACCATGGTCGAGATGGACGAGGGCTTCCTGTTCGTCGCCGCGGCGGGCGACGGATCGTGTCTCGCGGTACTCAGCACGGCCTTCGCCGACATCGGACTGGTCGCCTACGAGATGGCCCGGCTCGTCAAACGCGTCGGAGAGCATCTGCGCACCCCGCCGCGGTTCGCCGCACCTTCGTCGACCGTCGGCTGAGCGGGCGGAGACGGCCGTGTCCATGACCGACGGGAGGCCTGGAGGCACCCCGCTGACCCCGGGCCCGCACGCACACACCGGCAGCCAGTGGTACGACGCCGAAGCCGGCCCGCTGGTCCGCCCGTACGCGGTGACGGGTGGCCGGACCGAACCCGGCCCCGCCGGCGCGCGGTTCGATCTGATCGCACTCGTCAACCTCGACGACAACGCGCCGGACAGCTCCGAGGAATCCCTGCTCGGCCCGGAACACCGGGCCATGCTCACGCTCTGCCGGTCGGAAACCCAGTCCGTCGCGGAACTCTCCGCCGATGCCGACCTTCCGGTCGGAGTCGTACGCGTACTCCTCGGCGATCTCCTCGAAGCCGGCTATGTGCGGGTCAGCCGCCCCGTACCGCCCGCGCAGCTGCCGGACGAACACATCCTCCGTGAGGTGATCAACGGTCTGCGGGCCCTGTAGGGGCACGACGGCGACGCGACCGTTCCCACGGGCACACGGACCACACGGTCCGCTCTCCTCACCCCGGCGGAGGGAGCGGAGAGCGGACCGCGTTCAACGTCCGTACGCTTCCTCCGGGTCAGACATTGACGCCGTAGTCGGACGCGATACCGGCCAGGCCCGAGGCGTAGCCCTGGCCGACCGCACGGAACTTCCACTCCGCACCGTGCCGGTACAGCTCGCCGAAGACCATGGCGGTCTCGGTCGAGGCGTCCTCGCTGAGGTCGTAGCGAGCCAGCTCGACGCCGTTCGCCCGGTTCACCACGCGGATGAACGCGTTGCGGACCTGGCCGAAGCTCTGCCCACGGCTCTGTGCGTCATGGATGGAGACCGGAAAAACTACCTTGGCGACATCGGCCGGGACAGCCGCAAGATCGACGTTGATGGACTCGTCGTCGCCCTCGCCCTCACCGGTCAGGTTGTCACCGGTGTGCTGGACCGAGCCGTCCGGGCTCGTCAGGTTGTTGTAGAAGACGAAGTGCAGGTCGGAGAGGACCTTGCCGGCGTCCGAGCACAGCAGCGCGCTCGCGTCCAGGTCGTGATCGGCACCCGTCGTCGTCCGTACGTCCCAGCCCAGGCCGACCGTTACTGCGGTCAGGCCGGGCGCTTCCTTCGACAAGGAGACGTTGCCACCCTTGGCCAGGGTCACACCCATGAACTTCCTCCATTGATCCAGTGGTCCAGCGATTCGATGATGCGGTGATCAGCGCTTCTTCGGCCGTCACCCGGGTCAACGACGGTGCCGCGCCCATGGTTCCCTTGCTTGCGCAATCCCTGAAGTAACAAGCTGCGAGGAGTGTTCCCCTTCGGCGAGCTGGAGTTTCATGTGTGCGGATCGGTCCCAGGACCCGCATCGGTTTCTTTCACGGCCTTCGTTCAACTCTCCAGGATCGGCATGGGTGTCCCCAGGGCGCGGGCCGTGGTCGGCAACCTGTTCGAACCGAACAGCACGATCGCTTGTCTGCGGACCGCCCGTACGAGCGCCCGCCAGAACCGGCACCGCGACGCTCGTAGCGGTGCCCGGACCATCCGAAGCCGGAGCGTGGCGTGACGGGGAACCGCGAAGCCGTACGACGCGTACAGCGCGGCGCCGTGTGCCGTGGCGTTCAGACCACCATGACATCGGCCTCGACACGGAACCAGGACAGCAGGGCGTCGAGGCAGACACGCGCATGCCCTCGGCGGCGCCGGCGGGGATCAGTGCTGACGTTGGAGACACGCCCCGGCAGCCCGCTCGGATTCGCCGGGCTGGGGGCATGCGCGTCGCACGTCCCGACCGCACTGGCGACCGTGCCGAACCCGGGATCGTCGACCAGGAACGCGGCGAACGTGGCGGGATGACACAGCCGGTCGGTGAACCACCGCGCCGAGGCCGCCCGCCACGGGGCATCCGCACCGTCCGTCTCCATCCCCATGTCGGCCGGCATCAGCCCCCGCAACCGCACCAGCGCGGGCACATCGTCGAGCGTGGCACGGCGAGCACGCACCACGTGCCCGCCGCGTCGATGCCCGTACCGGAGCCGACGACCGGGTGGTCGACGCGCGAGGTGGTCATGAGTACCTCCACTTCCGTTCGTAGCGGACACGGGCGGCCCACAGCCCGTAGGCGTACAGGGCCAGGACCGTGGCGAGCAACAGGTAGTAGAGCGGCGGCAGGGCGCTCATGCCGAGCAGCGGGCCGAGCGGGGTGAGCGGCAGCAAAAGTCCGACCACGGCAAGACCCGACGCGGCCGCGCGCAGTGGACCACCGCTGCGATCCTCGGCCGTGCGACGGCCGGAACGCAGCAGCAGCATCACCAGAGCCTGGGTGAGGAGGTTCTCGGTGAACCATCCGGAGTGAAAGGCCTCCTGCCCGCCCTCCGTCGCCGAGCCGTGCAGTGCGAAGGCCAGCACGGCGAACGTCGCCAGGTCGGCGGTGGCGTTCAGCAGACCGAAACCCGTGATGAAGCGGAGGAAGTCGCGAGGACGCAACACCGTGGGCCGCCGCAGCACCGACGGTGCGGGCCGGTCGAAAGCGAAGGCGAGCTGTGCCACGTCGAAGCACAGGTTCTGCACCAGGACCTGTGCCGGAAGCATCGGCAGAAACGGCAGCATCAGCCCCGCGGCGAGCATCGCGATGACGTTGCCGAGGTTCGACGAGAGCGTGATGCGCAGATACGTGGCGATGTTCCCGCTGCAGTGCCGGCCCGCCGTGATCGCGTGGTCGATCGCCACGAGATCCTTTTCCGCCAGCACCACATCGGCGGTCTCCCGCGCCACATCGACCGCGTTGCGCGGGCAGATGCCGACATCGGCCGCGTGCATCGCGGGCAGATCGTTGACGCCGTCGCCGAGGAATCCGGTGGTGTGCCCGAAGCCGCGCAGCGCGGAGACGATCCGGGCCTTGTGCTCGGGCGTGCAGCGGGCGAAGACCGTGGCCCGGTCGGCGGCCTGCGCGAGTTGCCCGTCCGACAGTGCGTCGATCCGTTCCGCGGAGAGGACCTCGCCCGGGTCGAGGCCCAGATCCCGGCAGGCGCGGGCGACGGTCCCTGGATCGTCACCGCTGAGGACCTTCACGGCAATGCCCCGGTGCCCCAGCACAGCCAGCGCTTCCGCCGCGCTCGGGGTGAGCGCGTCCCGCAGAGTGACAAAGCCGAGAAAGGCCAGCCCCCGTTCGTCGGCCGTCGTGTACGGACCGAGCCGGGCGGGCCGTTCGGTACGGGCTACCGCGAGCAGCCGCAGACCGTTCCCCGCCTCACGCGCGGCCAGGGCCTTCAGCCGGTCCCGTTCGGCATCGTCGAGGGCGCACCGGTCGAGCACCGCTTCCACCGCCCCCTTCGTCACGAGGGTGTGCGTACCGAGCCGGCCGGGGCTGCGGACGACCGCGGTGGCGAGGCGCCGCACCGGATCGAACGGCAGCGCGGCCACTCCGTCGTACGCGGACAGTGCCTCCTCCTGGTCTTCGGCCGCGTCCAGAACCGCCTCGTCGAGTGCGTCGGGGGCGGGCAGATCGGCGAGCTGCAGTGTCCACAGGGCGTTGACCCCGGCCCAGTGCAGCACCTCGGGATCGGACCGGTCCGCTCCGTTCAGTGACCGTTCGACGACCGGCCGGTCCTGGGTGAGCGTTCCGGTCTTGTCCAGACACAGCACATCGATCGCCCCGAGATCGTGCAGTGCGGGCAGCCGCTTGACGATCACCCCACGGTTCCGGGCAAGCAGCGAAGCGCCTCTGGCCAGCGCCGTAGTGACGATCACCGGCAGCATTTCGGGGGTCAGCCCGACGGCCACCGCTACGGCGAACGGCAGCGTCTCCAGACCGCGGCCGCGCAGTGCCGCGTTGGCCATCAGCACCAGCGGCGGGGTGAGCAGCATGAACCGGATCAGCGTCCAGGAGATCCCCTGCACCGAACGGTCGAAGGCGCTCGTGCCGCGGCGGCCGGCGGAACCGTCGTACGTGGCGGCGAACCGGGTGTCGGCACCCGTGGCCGTCACCACCGCCGTCCCGCTGCCGGAGGCCACGCTGCTGCCCTGGAAACACAGCTCCGGTCGCCCGAACGGCCCGGCCCCGCCGACGGGCCCGGCGTCGGCCGTGAGGTACCGGTCCGGCGTGTCGACGGGTTGTTTGGAGACCGGCGCCGACTCACCGGTGAGGGCCGACTGGTGTACGGTCAGGCCGCTCGCGCGCAGCAGCCGCACATCGGCGGGTACGAGATCCCCCGGGCCGAGCCTGATCACATCGCCCGGCACCAGCTCCCCGACCGGCAGCTCACGTGGCTGTGGCGCGTCATCCGGGCCGGTCCGGCGCAGCACCGTCGCGGTGGTAGCCACCAGCTCCCGCAGGGCAGCCGTCGAACGGTCGGCCCGATGCTCCTCCGCGGAACGCAGCAGACAGCTGACGACCACGAGCACCAGAGTCACCGACGCCGTGCCCCACGAGGCCACCGCTGCCGAGACCAGGCCGAGACAGAGGAGCACCGAGGTGAACGGATCCCGCAGGCTGCGAAGGAAACGGCGGGGCCAGGAGACCGGGCGCCAGGCCGGCAGGATGTTCTCGCCGAACTGCGCCAGCCGTTCCTCCGCCTGCCCCTCCAGCAGCCCTCGTGGCCCGCTGTCCAGCGAGCGGAGCACCTGCAAGGAGGTCGGTGCGGCGCTCGGCGACGTGGGTGGCGCGATGTCGGCGGAGGCGCTCCGTGCGGCCGCCGCGCCCGCTATCGGCACGACGACGGCGGACGAGCGGTCGGGCGCGGTGCTGCCGGAACCTGCGGCGGCGCTGCTCTCAGGCACCGAGCCCACGGAGGCGTACGGGCTGCTCGGGCGTGTGTCCGGCGCGTTCGGTGAGCTGGCCGACCATCAGCCGTACCACCGTCACCACATCGGGGTCGTCGACCAGGTACACCTGTCGGCGGCCCTCGCGCCGTGACCGTACGAGACCGGCCAGTTTCAACTTGGTCAAATGCTGGCTCACCGAGGGAAGGGTGCCGCCCACCCGGTCGGCGAGGCCGGTGACATCGCTCTCGCCCTGGGACAGGGCCCACACGATGTGCAGCCGCGCAGGCGTCGCGAGCAGGCCGAAGGCGGCAGCCGCCTCCACCAGTACCTCCGCGGGCGGATCCTCGAAACCGCCGCCGGCAGCTGTCGACACTCTTGCTCTCCCTGTCCGCGGGGGCTGCTTCCCGCACCCGAGGTCCCCAGTGTAGGCGCCGGGCGATCGGGGGCCGCGGGCCCGTACTCCCGGGGCGCGCGACCCATGTGTGCGGGCCCGTGCACTTATGAAGGGGAACGCGGGAACCACAGGCGCGCTCGGACAGACGGACAGACGCATCGGTGGCTGGATTCAGCCGGTTGCGGACTCATCCGATCAGGGAGTGAGTGGGAAACGGTCACCTCGCTAAAAAAGCGATCCCATTCCCCAGGGGCAGGTGCTCGTTTGCCATGCTGTCGCCGTAGTCGCCGTCGACGTAGCCACGCCGACGTGTTCATGTCTACGTATTCATGCTGACGGTCTACGGAATCCGAGCCTTTCAAGACAGCTCTGGCTGAGCATTCGGTGTCTTGGGGCTCACTGGTGAGAGAAGTGATCGATGCTTTCCGAGCACGCTGACAACAGTCACGGGGAGATGGCCGGGGAGGGCGGGGAGACCGAGGCTCTCGCGCTCAAGATATTGGTCGCCGGAGGCTTCGGAGTCGGTAAGACGACGCTGGTCGGCGCGGTCAGCGAAATCCGGCCGCTGCGGACCGAGGAACTTCTCAGCGAGGCGGGGCAGTCGGTCGACGACACCGACGGGGTCGATCAGAAGACCACGACCACTGTTGCCATGGATTTCGGACGCATCACCATCCGGTCCGGCCTCTCGCTCTATCTGTTCGGCACACCAGGGCAGGACCGTTTCTGGTTCCTGTGGGACGAACTGTCCCAGGGAGCCCTCGGGGCCGTGGTCCTCGCCGACACCCGTCGTCTGGAGGACTGTTTCCCGGCCGTCGACTACTTCGAGCACCGGCGCATCCCCTTCGTCGTCGCGGTCAACTGTTTCGCGGGCGCCCGCGCATACGGTGAACGCGACGTGTCCCGTGCCCTCGATCTCGACCTCGGTACGCCCGTCGTCCTGTGCGACGCGCGCGACCGGGACTCGGGCAAGGAAGTCCTGATCCGCATGGTCGAGTACGCCGGGCGGATGCACGCGGCCCGGCTCCTCGACTCGGTGAGCTGACCCTCCCGGCACGCTTCCCTCGCACGCCACAGGGCCAGGACCCGGCCACATGACGGAGGACCGCTTGCCCGTACGTGACCCGTGCGCAAGGCTTACGCGAAACGTGGGGCACGGGGAACGTATGAGCGGGGAGGAGCGGGGATATGGCGCTGGACAGGGGACTTGACTGGCTCCTTGACGATCTCACGGGCAGGGTCGAGTACATACGGCACGCGTTGGTGCTGTCGAACGACGGACTGGTGACCGGAGCGAGTTCGGGGCTGGCGCGCGAGGACGCGGAGCATCTCGCCGCGGTCTCGTCCGGGCTGCACAGCCTCGCTCGTGGATCGGGACGCCATTTCCGGGCCGGGAGGGCCCGGCAGACCATGGTGGAATTCGACGAGGCGCTGCTCTTCGTGACGGCCGCGGGTGAGGGCAGTTGTCTGTGCGTGCTCAGCGAGGCCGAGGCCGATGTCGGTCAGGTCGCGTACGAGATGACGTTGCTCGTGAACAGGGTCGGGGAGCACCTCGGTGTCGCCGCGCGGCAGGCGGGGAGTGACGGCGCCAACCAGCCCTGACCGGTCGCGGGAGTTATCCACAGGCCGGATGAACGGTGTCTCTCCCGGGTTAATGTGCTCACAGAGAGTAATTGAGCCTCGCGGGGGAGAGCATCATGACTGTCACCGAATCTCTGTGCACGGATACTGAGAGCACGATGGCCGTGGGCACGGCAGCCCGGGAACTCCAGCTGAAGCGCGGCGAGTTCGCCATTGCCGCGCATGTGGGTCTGGTCCGGGTGCTGGTGCGGCAAGGTGGTGGTGGAAGGGCGAGGGTCCGCAGGGAGGAGGTCGACCGGCTGCGGGCGCAGGACGGGTTCCCGGAAGCGTTGCGGGAGCGGGTGCGTACGGTTGGGACGGCGGAAGGGGCCCGACTGCTCGGGATCAGCCCCGACCGTTTCACCAAGCTGGCCCGCGCGGGTTGCCTCCCTCCGATCGCGTTCTATCTCAACCGGTACCGGGCGGTGGTCTGGCTCTATCTCGCCGAGGAGCTCGCAGGGTTCGCCGCCCGGGAACCTCACCTCCTGGTGGGGAAGAGTCCGGCCTGGGTGCGTAGCCGGCTTGACGGAGGCGTCGACCACCGTGCGCGTGAGTGGCGCTCACTCCGGATCGAACGGCTGCTGAGCCGCACGGACGACCCCTGGGCCCGCGCGGCCGTGCTCGCGGGCGCACTGGACCCGGTGCAGTTGGCGGAGGTGGTCGACGATCCGTACGAGCGTGTCTACCTCGCCAGGATCGGCTCCGAACCGGTCTGCGGGCCAACGGCGTCGCCCGCCGCGCGGGAGACCATGGCGCGCCTGATGCAGGCCGACGAACCGGACGAGATGTTGTGGCGGCGCGTCGGTCTGATCACGGAGCTGGACAACGCGAGGGAGGTCCGTCCGGCTCCGCGTCCGGGCGACGAGTGGCGCCCTCGCCCCGGCCCTGGGCGCGATCGCCGACCTGAGATCGAGAGTGAGCGAGGACCGGAATCCGAAGGCGGCACCGGGGTAGAACGCGGTGTTGAGCCCGAACTCCGTGGCGAGCGTGAACCCGGTGTTGACCCTGAACTCCGAGTCGAGCCAGGGTTCCGTGATGACCCGGAACTCCGAGTCGAGCCTGAACTCCGAGTCGGGCCAGGACTCCGAGTTCAGGAAGAGCTCGTCACCGAGGGAGAGCCCGCTTCGGTCGGTTCGGCCTCCGAACCCGCCCTGGCGTTCGATCCCGGTCCGGCGCCCGAACCCGCGCCCACCGTCGTTCCTGTACGCGATTGTGCTCAGGTGCGTGATCCGGCTCCGGATCCTGGGCCTGAGCCGACAGCGGTGCCGGAAGCCGCACTCCGGCTGCTCGCCCGGTTTGGGCTGCGGGGGCGCCCATCCCGACGTCCTTGCTGAAAACTATTGGCACGGGGAGAACGGCACCGGCATTCTGACCCACATGCTGATCAGGGAAGCCACAGTCGGTGACTGGGCAGGCATCTGGCCGTTCTTCCATGAAATCGTCGCCGCGGGCGAGACGTTCACCTATCCGCTCGACCTCGATGAGTACGAGGCCCGCTCCTGGTGGCTCCTCAAGTCACCGAACCGCACGGTCGTCGCGGTCGACGACGACGGGGCGGTCCTCGGCACGGCGAAGATGAACAACAACCACATGGGCAACGGCGCGCACATTGCCAGCGCCAGCTACATGGTCGACCCCGAGCATTCCGGGCAGGGTGTGGGCCGGGCCCTGTGTGCGTACACACTGGACTGGGCTCGCGCATCGGGGTTCCGGGCCATGCAGTTCAACGCCGTGGTGGAGACGAACATCCACGCTGTCCGGCTCTACCGCTCGCTCGGATTCGAAGTCCTCGGCACGCTGCCCGAGGGGTTCAACCATCCGAAACAGGGCTTCGTCGGACTGCACATCATGCACTGCCGTCTCTGACCCACTGCCGCCTCAGGGAACCTGCCGAGTATCCGACCTGACCGCCTCGACCGGCTGAGTTTCGGAAAGGGTTTCGGCCAAGACTTGCTCCGCTCTCTTCGCGCCGTGTCCGTCATGTCCCAACCAGTGCCGACGTGCGTTCAGTTGTGACTTCGGATGCTCCGTGGGGCGGTCGCGCACGTAGTCGTTACGGGCAGTACTGTGCGCCCCACCGCCATTCGGGCGATGAAACATATGCGGAGGAAGAATTCATGACCATACCCAGGAGATCGTTGCGTGCTGCGGGGACACTCGCGGCCGCAGCGGTGGTCGGCCTTACCGGCACGGTCCTCACCGCCGGCCCGGCCGCAGCTCACACTCCCACCTGGGCCGTGACTTGTACTGATGTGAGCCTTGACTTGACCGCCTACAACGGCAACGTCACCAATGAGGTGACTGTCACAGTCGACGGCGAGAACCTCCTGCCCACCCAGACCTTCGGCAAGGAGTTCCACAAGAAGCTCGAGCTGCCCAAGCACGACAAGGAACTGACGGTCCATCTCGTCGTCAAGGCCGGCGACGGTGACAAGTTCTCGCGCGACGAAACCAAGCAGGCGCCCGTGTGCGAGGGCACCACCCCGTCACCCGAGCCGTCCGAAGGCACCCCGTCACCTGCGCCGTCCGAGGCCACGCCGTCGGAGGCCCCCTCCTCGGAGGCGCCCGTCGAGAGCGCTACGCCCAGCGAGGCGCCTTCGGAGTCCGCCCCGGCAGCGGCTTCCCCGAGCCCCAGCTCGCCGGACCTGGCCGAGACGGGTTCCTCGTCCGCCACCCCGATCATCGGCGGAGCGGCTGTGGCCGTCCTGCTGGCCGGTGGCGGCATCATGTGGTCCGTGCGCAAGCGTCGCACCGCACAGCACTGACGTAGACCAATGGTCCCCGCACAGGAATGTGCCGGGACCACCGGTCGAGGTGGCTCCCCGCTCGCGGGGAGCCACACCCTTCTGCGCTCCTATCCTTCTGCGCCCTCACCCCCACCCCTGCTGCCCGAGCCCGGGACCCGCCCCGCAGAATGGCAACGGAAGATCGTCCGCGATGGGCGGGCGATAGGGCACAGGGGCTGACCGGAGCGTATTGATGACTTACGAGGATCCCGTTCTGCTGCGCACCGAGGGACGTATCCGGCACATCACGCTCAACCGCCCGCGCGCCCTCAACGCGCTGAATCACGCCATGGTGCTGCGCATGGACGAAGCGCTCGGCGAAGCCGAGGTCGACGACGACGTCACCGCGGTCCTGATCACCGGCGCGGGGGAGCGCGGCCTCTGTGCGGGCGGCGACATCCGTTCGATCTACGAGGACGCCCGCTCGGGCGGCGGCACATCGGTGGACTTCTGGCGTGACGAGTACCGGCTCAACGCCCGTATCGCCCGGTTCCCCAAGCCGTACGTCGCGGTCATGGACGGCATCGTCATGGGCGGCGGTGTCGGTGTCTCGGCCCACGGTGACGTCCGTATCGTCACCGAGCGCTCGCGCGTCGCGATGCCGGAGACGGGAATCGGCTTCGTCCCCGATGTGGGCGGGACGCACCTGCTCAGCACCGCACCCGGTGAACTCGGCACCCATCTGGCACTCACCGCGGACGCGGTCGGCGCGGCTGACGCACTGCTGTGCGGACTCGCCGACCACTTCGTACCGTTCCACCGCCTTGCCGGGCTCACCACGGCCCTCGCCGCCTGCGGCACGGCAGCCGAGGTCGAGGAGACCGTACGGCAGTTCGCCTCACCCGCGCCCGGCGGTGAACTGGCGGAGCACCGCGAGTGGATCGATTCCTGCTACCGGTCCGACTCCGTCGAGGAGATCCTCGACCGGCTCGGCACCAGCGGTGTTCCCGCCGCCAAGGAGGCCGCCGAAACGATCCTGGCCAAGTCGCCCACCGCGCTCAAGGTGACCCTCGCCGCGCTGCGCAGGGCCCGCAGGCTCGGCAGCCTGGAGGAGGGGCTCGACCAGGAGTACAGGACTTCGTGCACCGCCTTCACCAGGCCCGACCTGGTGGAAGGCGTGCGTGCCCAGATCATCGACAAGGACCGCAATCCGCAGTGGAACCCGGCGGACTTGGCCGATGTCACCGAGGCCGACGTGGCGCTCTTCTTCGCGCCGCTGGGCGACCGCGAGCTCGGCTTGGCTGCCGCTTCCCGAACGACGGATTGAGGCATAGCGGCGAACCGGGGCATACGGGACAGGGTTGGGTGGATCGGGGTCGGAAGCCTCTCAGCGGTCGTTGGGGCCGGTCACGGTGCGGAACGGGATGCCGAGAAGGTCGGCCGCGGCCTTGAAGTCCTTTCCTGGGTCTGCGCGACGAGTCGCCCAGTCAAGCGACGGGCTGAGTTCTCTCGGCGGTTTGAATCAATTCACCGTGCTGGGTACGGGCACGTGTACGGGTGCGTCCGAGAGCAGGTGTAGCCGTGGGGCGGGCGATGCAGTGCGGGCCGGGAGAGCCCGGCCCGCCGACTCGTTCCGAGCATGGTGGCGGATCTGAGCAACGAGGTGGAGAGCGGCGGCGCGACGACCGCACGACCGCAGATCCGCCGGCTCGCGGATCGACGGCCGACAGATCGACGGCCGAGCGGACCTGCCCGGTTCGGTCCGCCCGGCGATGGAGCGCGCCGCGATCGTACGATGCTCTTCAGCAGGTCCGGTCAGCGACCGCTGCCGGACATGCGCGGCTGGAGCGAGCGCACGAGATCGAAGAACCGGGACTCATTGCCGCAGAGCCCCGCACGCTCAAGTGCGACGTCCGCCTCCGCGATCGGCGAGGTGAGCAAGGGCACATGCACGGGAACTTCGCCAGGCTCCGTCAGCGCCGCCCGAGTGGCCTCCAGCAGTCGGATATACGCCTGGGCCGCGGCGAGTTCGTCATTGCGCATCTCAGCATCTCCCGGTCAGAGGTGTCGGACCCACCAGCATCCCCCATGGGTCTGACAATGAGCTCCCACGGCGTCCCGGGCCGTTGGCTAGCCGTCGTTCGGCCGTCGGACACCGGCCGGTGGTTCGACCTCCAGGAATCTTCTGCGCCGCGGCCCGCGGTACAGCAGTACCGTCCAGCCCAACTCCCGCAGCACAGCGGCGCACCGGGGCAGCTCGGCCTCCTCCGCATGCGCGGCTCCGCTGCCGGGCGGACCGAGCCACTCGACCCTCACGCTGCCCGGCGCATCGCAGGGCATCAGACGGTACCCGGTCACCGTACGCACGCCCGAGCCGTCAACAGCCGAGGCGGCCAGGCCCGATGCTTCCAGGGCCAGGGCGACGGCCCGTATCGGTTGGTGAATCTCCCACTGTGCGGGCACGCCCTCCGGACTTGTGTGTCCGGTGTTCGTCAGTCGCCGGATCTGCAGCAGGCCCTCGAACGCCGTCCGTACCGCAGCGGCCCGGCTTCCGTCCGGTGCCGAAGCCGGCGGGCCGTCCCCGGTGGCTGGTTCGAAGCCGGTCTCGTGCCCGGTGCCCATCAACGTCTCCTTCGCCGTGCCGTACTGCTGCCAGTGTGCGTCGTCCCACTGACATTGGCTCGGACGCGGGCCGTCCGGACACCGCCGCCCGCAGCCGGGATCTCTGCTACGCCCCCGGAGTGCCGCTTTCGTCGGACGGTGACGGACCGGTCCTGTCGAGCACCTTGCCCGGATTGAGAATGCCGTGTCGTTCAGCGCCGCTTTCACGGCGTGATGCATGCTCAGGACAGCGGGGCCCAGCTTTTTGTCCATGCCTTGCATCTTCAGCAGCCCGACCCCGTGCTCGCCCGTTACGGTGCCGCCGAGCGCGATCGCGTCGTCGAGTATGTCCTCGAAGGCCGACTGGGCGCGGGCTCGTGCGGCTTCGGCACCCGGCGGGGTGACGACCGGCGGGTGCAGGTTGCCGTTCCCGGCATGGGCGATGTTGGCCACCACCATCGTTGCGCGCACGCTTGGCGCCTGGAGCGCAGCCCCGGGTCCGGTGCCTGCGGAGAAGTCGAAAAGGGGCGCCACGATGGTCGGCACCTGTTGGTGTTGATCATGAAATCGGTGTGTGCGGGTGGCGGATCCGGATAGGGTCGACCGTCCGACAGTTCCGTATCGCGGAGGACCCACGCACTGTGCCCGACAACGCCCCACGCCCCGGCACCGACAGCAACGACCGCGCCACGTTGCGCGCCGACTGTGCGAACTGTTTCGGACTGTGCTGCGTCGCACTGACGCTGACCCGTTCCGCGGACTTCGCGATCAACAAGGATGCCGGTAAGCCCTGCCGTAATCTCCAGAAGGACTTCCGCTGCGGTATCCACACCGATCTGCGGACGCAGGGCTTCCCCGGCTGCACCGTGTACGACTGCTTCGGGGCCGGCCAGAAGGTCTCCCGTGAAACCTTCGACGGGCAGGACTGGCGGCGGTCCCCGCAGACCGCTGAGCAGATGTTCCAGGTGTTCCCGGTCATGCGGCAGCTCCACGAACTCCTCTGGTACCTCACGGAAGCGCTGTCCCTGGACGCGGCACGCTCCCTCCACGGCGAGATCCGGCGCGGCCTCGAAGAGACGGACCGTCTCACCCGCCTCCCTGCTGAGGCGTTCACGAACCTGGACGTGGCCTCGCACCGTGACGACGTCGCGGGCCTCCTGCTCCGTACCAGCGAACTGGTACGAGCCACGGTGCCCCGCGGGAAGAAGCGCGACCACCGCGGCGCCGACCTCATCGGAGCCAGGCTCAAGGGCGCCGATCTGCGGGGCGTCGACCTGCGGGGCGCCTACCTCATCGCGGCGGACCTCACAGGTGCCGATCTGCGCCTGGCCGATCTGATTGGCGCCGACTTCCGGGACACCGACCTGTCCGGTGCCGACTTCACCGGAAGCCTGTTCCTCACTCAGGCGCAGCTCAACGCGGCCCGGGGCGATACGGCGACGAAACTGCCGCCCTCGCTCAGCCGGCCCACTCACTGGGGACCGGTGAATTCCCGGCCCGGGCCGTGCCGCTGACGGTCGGGACGGCATCCGCACCGCACCCGGACGAATCGGCCGGTGCGGCCCGGGCACCGCAGACGTCCGTGGTTCGTTGGACAGTGAGGCGTACCCGGAACGCCTCCGACGACCGGACCCAGGAGCCGCGCACATGCCCAGCAGTACCAACCGCAGCCGCACCGATCAGAGCCGCGCCGTAGAGAGTGGCGCGGACGGGAGCCGCACCCGCCTGATCGAGCGGCTCATGGAGCAGTTCCCGCACGTGCCCCGGGAAGCCGTCATCAAGGAGGATCTCCTGCGAGGCGGATTGGCGTTCGACGAGTCCGCGCTCAGCGACAACGAGGGCGGTGACGTCAAGCCGAAGTCGTACTTCATCTTCTCGTTCGACCACGGCACACTCCCCGAGCTCGGCGCGGCCGCGCTCCGCCGCCCGCCGGAGGAGATCGTCCTCACCGGTGGCCCGTACGAGCTGCGCCGGACCGTGGTGTCGGTTCGGGTCAACCCCGCGTCCCCGTACCGCGTCGCTGCCGACGGCGACGGCGTACTCGGGCTGTACCTCGACGGCCGACGGATCTCCGACGTCGGCCTGCCGCCGATGCCGGACTACTACCGGCACACCCTTGAGAACGGCAAGTCCGTGATGGAGGTCGCGCCCACCATCCAGTGGGGCTACCTCGTCTATCTGACGGTCTTCCGGGTCTGCCAGTACTTCGGGGCGAAGGAGGAGTGCCAGTACTGCGACATCAACCACAACTGGCGCCAGCACAAGGCGGCGGGACGCCCGTACACCGGTGTGAAGCCGGTAGAGGAGGTCCTGGAGGCACTGGCCATTATCGACAAGTACGACACAGTCAAGACGTCGACCGCCTACACCCTCACCGGGGGCGCCATCACCTCCCACATCGGCGGCCGCGACGAGGCGGATTTCTACGGCCAGTACGCGAAGGCCATCGAGGAGCGCTTCCCCGGCCGCTGGATCGGCAAGGTGGTCGCCCAGGCCCTGCCCAAGGCCGATGTGCAGCGCTTCCACGACTACGGCGTCCAGATCTACCACCCCAACTACGAGGTGTGGGACCGTCGGCTGTTCGAGCTCTACTGCCCCGGCAAGGAGCGTTACGTGGGCCGTGACGAGTGGCACCGCCGCATTCTGGACTCCGCCGAGGTCTTCGGCCCCCGCAATGTCATCCCCAACTTCGTGGCGGGCGTGGAGATGGCCGAACCCTTCGGCTTCACCACGGTGAACGAGGCCATCGAATCGACCACCGAAGGCCTGCGGTTCTTCATGTCGCACGGCATCACGCCGCGCTTCACCACATGGTGCCCCGAGCCCACCACCCCACTCGGGAAGACCAACCCGGACGGAGCGCCGCTGGAGTACCACATCCGCCTGCTGGACGCCTACCGCGCAACGATGGAGGAGTACGGGCTCAGCTCACCTCCCGGCTACGGCCCGCCCGGACCCGGTCGCGCCGTCTTCTCCGTCAGCTCGTTCATGGACAGCCTTCCGGCCCGTCCGGACGTCGCGCAGTGACACCGGGCGGGGCGTAGTACGGGGCCGTGAACTCCGGTGGGGAGGAGGTGGGGGAGACCTCCGCCACCTCCTCCAGCAGGCGGAACCGACAGGGACACGTTCGGACCGCCATCCGTGAAGGCCCGGTGCTGCGGGCGACGCCCACCGCGACGGGGTGAACCGTCGATCGCCGTAGCCCGGCCCGTCAGGCGCGCCACTTGGCCGTGCGCTCCGGGGAAAAGCATCGGAGAGTGCCTCGGCAACGGCCTCGGCGTCTCCCCGGTGACCGTAGACGGCCGTGCCGGGCTGTTGCCGCCAGGACTCGTCGACACCACCCGCGTCCACGGTGTCGAAGCCCAGCCCGTCGATGAGCTTGCGCACGACCTGCTTGGCCGCCGCATCGTCACCGGCCACCGGCAGCGCCTGACGACCGGGACTGCCCTTGGGGTGGCCGTTGTCGAGGATGTCCTGCGCGTACGTCCCGTTGAACACCTTGATCACGGGGTGGCCGATCTGTTGCCAGAGCGGTGAGACGCCGGTGAGGTTGCCGCCGATGCTGCCCGCTCCGACGATGCCGATCTTTATGGATCCGACCTTCCGATGGTGCCTGTGGTGCCTGCGGTATGTGATGTGGCTCGCCGCATCACCAACTACCCCCTTCGATCGCCTATTCGGGGAAGTGCCAAAAGGATTTGCTCCGTCACCCGACGGATGGGAAGGAGCGACTGCGGGCACGAACAGTGAGAGAACCGGAATCACCCAGCTCATTTGGAGGCGGTGCTCATGCTCCATGGCGTCGACGTCAGCGCGTATCAGTCGTCCTTCGAAACGGACGGACTGGACTTCGTCTTCATCAAGGCCACCGAAGGCCGTTCATACGTCAATCCGCATCTGGCCTCACAGGTCAAACGTGCCAGGGACGCGGCATGCGTGGTCGGCTTCTATCACTTTCTCTGGCCGGGCAACATCACGGCCCAGGCGGAGTACTTCGTGAGCCAGGCCCCGGAGAAGGCGGGCGATCTGCTTGCCGTGGACTGGGAGGAGAACGGCGAAGGCACCCGGGCCAGCAACGACGAAAAGGACCGCTTCATCCGTGAGCTCAAGCGTCTGAGGCCCCAGTACAAGGTTCTGCTGTACTGCAACCGCTATTTCTGGCTGCATCACGACACCACGTCGTATGCGGGGGACGGTCTGTGGATAGCCGACTACGTGACCGCGGGGAAGCCCCGGATCGAGGCGCCCTGGCGCATCCACCAGTACACCGACCAGCCGCTCGACAAAGACGTCGGCGCTTTCTCCTCGCGGACCGCGATGCGCGACTGGGCCCGCGGATAGCCGCTCGCGCAGGCCGTGAGGCCGACAATCGGGAACGGGACACGGGACACGGGAACGGGACACGGGACACGGGACACGGCTCTCCAGGCACACGAAGAAGCGAAAACCGGCCATACGAAATAGTCTGTTCCGAGGCTTGTGTCACCCATGTGCTGTCGCATGGTGGCGGGCCGGCCGGACGTGCCCGATCGAAGCGGAGGAGCACCCATGAAGGCCGCTGTTGTGCGCAGCTTCACCGAGCCGTTGGTGGTCGAGGAGAGGCCGGTTCCGACGCCGGCCGGACACCAGGTCCTGGTGCGGATGGAGACCTCCGGGCTGTGCCACACCGACATTCACGCCGCGCGGGGTGACTGGCCGGTCAAGCCCGCCCCGCCCTTCGTGCCGGGCCACGAGGGCATCGGCATCGTCGAAGCGGCCGGTGCCCAGGTGGCCCATCTCGCGGTGGGGGACCGGGTGGCCGTCCCCTGGCTCGGAGAGGCGTGCGGACACTGCGACTACTGCATTTCCGGCTGGGAGACGCTCTGCCTGAAACAGCAGAACAGCGGCTACTCGGTGGACGGCAGCCATGCCGAGTACGCGCTGGCGCACGGTACGTACGTGGTGCCGGTCCCCGACGGCATCGACCCGCTGGACGCGGCACCGTTGACCTGTGCGGGTGTCACCACGTACAAGGCCGTGAAGCTGTCCGGGGCGCGCCCGGGCACACGCACCCTCGTCTCAGGCATCGGGGGCCTCGGTCACCTCGCTCTGCAGTACGCGCGGATCTTCGGCGCGGAGACGATCGCCGTCGACGTCACCGACGAGAAGCTGGCGCTCGCCCGCGAACTGGGGGCCGATCACGTCATCGACGCCCGGGTCCAGGACGTTGCCGAGGAGACGCACCGGCTCGGGGGAGCGGACGCGGCCATCTCGCTGGCTGTGAGCAACGCATCGTTCAGCGCCGCCTATGGGGCGCTGCGCCGGGGCGGCACGCTCGTTCTGGTGGCGCTTCCGGCCGAAGGCAAGCTGGAACTGCCCGTCTTCGACACGGTGCTGAACGGAACGAAGGTCGTCGGCTCCATCGTCGGTACCCGTGAGGACCTTGCCGAGGTATTTCAGCTGCACCGCCTCGGCCGCACACGTGTCATCCGTGAGAGCCGAGCACTCAAGGACATCAACGCGTCCATCGACGAGGTGTTGAAGGGCAAGGTGCCGGGCCGTCTGGTCTTCGACATGCGCTGAACCGCACACGTCCCGTGGGGGCCGTGGTGCCCGTCCGCGGTTTCGTGGCGCGAGGTCCGTGCCCTGCTGACCGGCGGGCGCGGGTGCAGGGCAGGGCGTCCGGGACGGACCCGCTCGATAATGGTAGGTGAAGACCCATCATTGGTGGAGACCTAAGATATTGTGGATGAGCGCGACCCGCCCAGCCTCCTGGGACTCACGACCTATCTGCTGTCCCAGACGGGCAAGACTGCCCGGAGTCGGCTGGCGGCACGCTTGGCTGAGCGCGATCTGAAGCTCTGGCACATGGCCGTGCTGTCGGCGCTGGTCGATTTCGGCCCCCATGTGCAGCGAGAGCTGGCGTCACGGCTCGGGATCGACCGGAGCGACATGGTCAAGATCGTGGACGATCTCGCGGTGGCCGACCTCGTGGACCGTGCCCGCGACACCACGGACCGCCGCCGGGTGACCGTCACGCCCACCCCGGCAGGTCGCGCGATGCTGGCGGAGCTGCAGGGCGAGGCCCTGGTCGTACAGAAGAAGATGCTCGCCCCCCTTTCCCGCTCCGAACAGACGCAGTTGTCCATGCTGTTGAGGCGTGTCCACGCGCACGTCCAGGAAGAGCCCGGCGAGCCGCAGCCAGGTCGCTGAGCGGTTCCCGGTGTCCGGTGCGGCAGACTTCGCGGGTGACCACAGCTGCGGCTCAGCCGCCTCGTGACCGTGCGCTCGGGCGCGGAATCGCCACGCTCATTCCGCAGCCCCCACCGCGACCCCGGCTGAACAGGCGGCGGCCGTGCTGACAGCGATGCAGAGTGTTCCGGTCCGGGTGGGAGTTCTCCAGGCCGCCGTGGTGCTCCTGGAGGAGCAGGTGCGTACCACGGAGGACGGCGCCGAGCGCGCGGCGGCAGCAACGACGGTCGCCATGCTCCGCGGCGCGATCGGCCAGGCCTGCTGAACCGGGAGACCACCGTCCGTGGCGCGCGGTGGGCAGCAGCGTCCCGGCCGGGTGAGAGCCGTGCCGCGGGCCCGGGGGAGGAAGGGGGCAGGTGTGCCGCGCGGGTACTCCTTGCCCGTGAAGAAGCACCGACGCATCAGGCCGGCCGTACTTGTGTTCTATGTGGTGGCGGCATCGGCCTGTGCCGCCTCGATCATCTGGCCCCGGGCGGCAGGCGAGAGGACATGGATGCGGGCCGACATCATCGTCTTCCCCTTCATCGCGCCGATCGCATTCGCCGTCATCCTCGGTGACCGCACCCTCGATGGTTCGACGGAGTTCTGGGGCGGCGTCCGACGGCCTCGTTGCCTCAGGCGCGCTCAGGCAGGCGATGCGGACGGTCGGTCAGTCACCGCCCGCGAGCGCGGTGGTGCAGGTGAGGAACACTCCGACCCGGCAGTTCTCGATCCGGCCCGCGGTGCCGGCGTATTGCGTCCGCACCCCAGCGGGCGCTGCGAGGCAGACGCTGCATCGACGGGGCAGGGCAGGCAACAGGCCCGAGGGTCCCTGCGGAGCAGCGGGTGCACGTGCACATGGTCGACTGGGCAACAACGAGGTCCGGGTGGTTCGGCCTGCCCCGGCCCCGGCGCGGTTGGCACTGCGCCACGACCGTCATCGGCCGTCGATGTACGCCGACCGGGGAGGTGGCGCCCCGGTCGTAACCATGTGGGCGTCGGCTATCCAGTACTGCAACACCTGGTGAATGTGACGATCTTTCTGGTCTGCCTGCCACTGTGCGCAGCCATGACCCGATCGACCTGACCGCTCGGGTTCTGCGATGACGGGGGCACGGCCCGTCTGAGCAGCAGGAACGGGGTCGGTGGTGTAGCCGGCGGGTGTTCGGGGTGGCGGCGTGGAACTGCTGTGTCGGGCGTGTCAATGAATGACACGCCATCGATGGGGTGAGCAGGATTCAGCGAGTCGCCTGGACAGGCTAAAGGAATCTCAAGTCCGGGGAATCCAGGGAAAGTTCACTTCCGCTCAGATTATATGAAAATAGCATATGGCGTACATTGCGTACCTCGATCGATGTTCCGGCACCTGCACCCAACACGTCCGATATGACAGGTATGGGGACCGTTAGTACGTTCAGTCTCGGGTCGGCTGCTCAGCCGCCCCCTCTGAGACAGGAGAAGTGACATGGCTACCCGTTCCACCGTTGTTACGGCCGCTGTCGCGGCTGCCGCGGCCCTGGCCGCAACCGGCATCACCTACGCGTCGGCCGCCACCACCGAGCCGGCCCAGGCCGCCCCCGTCGTCCGGCAGGCCGCCCCCCCGGCCGCCCAGCAAGCGCCCGCCCCCGTCACGGCCCTCGAAGGCGGCGAAGGCGGCAGGGGCAACGAAGGCGGGGGCTACGGCGAGGGTCGTGGCCGCGAAGAGGGCCGCCGCCACCACGAAAGGGGCCGCATCCACATCAACGAGCGGACGTACTCCGCCGAGCCGGGCGGCTGCATCACCGTCGTCAGCGGCCTTGGTTCCAAGAGTCTCAACATCCGCAACGACAGCCGCCGGGCCGTCGAGGTCTTCCGCGGGGCCACCTGCGACAACGGTGCCCCCATCGCCACCGTCGGACCGTGGAGCTCCAGCGACGGGGTGTTCCCGAAGCGCGTCAGGGGTGGCGTGAAGGTCAAGAACGGAGTGGTGGGCAGCTTCCGGGTGATCGAGCGCCACTTCGGCGAAGGCCGCGACAAGGGTGACCGAGACTAGTGACCGAGTCATTCGGCTGACGTAGATCCCCGGCCCGCCGGAATCGGGCCGGGGTTTTGCGTCCTTTCACGCTGCCCGCTCCCTGGGTGTGGTCCCGGGGCGGCACTCGGCGGCTGAAGACAACGCCTACGGAGTTCAGGCGGTTCGTGCCGCCGGAATGCGGGACTTCGGCTACTGCGGTGGTCGCATGCCGCCCTCGCGGCTGGAAGGTCCCCGCACCACTCGGTTCCACGACATGCACTGGCTCTGGTGCCGGGGATCGGCATGGCCCGGTGATCGTGCCGGTGCAGAGCACTGGTGGTGTACTGGCGTCGGCGACCCGGGCGCCTGTGATCCGCGCATAGGGTGTCAAGCCCGGCCCGAAGCCTCTGGAACACGACGGCCGATCCGGGGCCCTCTCGTCCCATCACACCTGATTGGGCGGCAGATGGGCCATTTCCTTGTCCGGGGCCGCGCGTCCGGATTCATACTGCGGCCTGGTGCTCAACCCGGGATTTCTGTGCGCTCCCACCATTCGTAGACAGGCAATGGGCCTTCCGGTGTTTCCTGGCGGCGTGTGGTGCTCTTGAAATGCTCGTATCCGCCCCGGAACGGGATCTTGAGATCGACTCCAGGTGTGTCGACGGAAACGATCCGCTCGGGGAGATCGTCGGGGCCGCCCTCGAGGATTGCCTTAGTTGTGTTGGTCATGATGAAAGTTTCCCCGGGAGGGTGGTCCGGCTCTTCCATGACGCGCCGAAGGTCTGGCCGCTGTGTGTCCTGTCGGCATTCCGACCACATGGCCCTCGGCCTGCCGAGCCCTCAACGGCAGCGGGCCGATCAGCCTGCTTGAATCCTCGCCATGATGATCTCCGCGACGCGATAGGCGGTGACGCCGGTGGTGTCGACGAATTCGGCTTACCGATGGAGCCAGGACCGGGATCACTGGTAGTCGGCAAGGTGGTCGAGACGCCGCCTGCGGGCGTCGATGTTCTCCGGCTCGGTGTCGGTGTGGATGTGTTCTTCCAGCGTGTGCCGGTCGGTGTCCAGCAGGAAGTGGTGCACCGGGATGCCGGCTCGTGCCGAGGTGGAGTGGATCTCCTGCCAGTACTCCTCGATCAGAACCGTCTCGGTGACCACCGGAGTGCACCCGCAAAATCTTGTACCTGTCGTGCGGTTTCCACGGCCAGTCCTCGCCACGGCCAGTAGTCCTGGAATTCCTCCTCGGGTATTCCGAGCACGTGCCACATCATCTCCCCGACCTTCTCGGCGTCGAAAAGCCTGGAGTCCGGGATGCGAGAGGTCAGTTCTTTCGCAGTAGAGGTCTTGCTCGCGCCGAACGTGCCGTTCAGCCGACTAATCACTCTTCCGACCCTGCTCGGATCACACTGCTTCCCGAACACCGGTCGGCTTCCGGGAAGCCCGGAGTCGAGTGACGGCCGGCGGGCGGAGCGACTGCCGGGAAGTCACCGGGTGTCGCGGAGGTTTTGGAGTACGGTGGGAAGGCGCGTACCGAGGGGTGTTCGTGGGGATCGGTTCTGGAGACCGGCAGCGAGCTTCCGGATAGCTGGGAGTCGGGCGAGGAGTGCTTCCCCGGGGCAATTGGTGGCAAATCCGTCGCGGTGACCGGAAATGGCATCGAATTGAGCAGAAGTGCCTTTGGTATAGCGGCTCTTGTCGTTCGTCGATGTGAGCCGTACCTTGCTGGTCGGCTCGATTCCGCTCAGGCCGAGCTTCCAGGCGGCGAGGGCCGCGATCGCCTGTTCCATGGCCGGCGGTACGGGGGTGCCCTGTCCGAAGGTGCCGATCGCCGCGATCCCTGTGGTGCCTTGGTTGAAGCCGAGGGTGTGGGAACCGATGACGGGGCGGTCGGCACCGCCGGCACGGCCCTCGTAGATGTTGCCGCAGGTGTCGACGAGGAAGTTGTAGCCGAGGTCTCCCCAACTGCGGTCACGGGTCTGGCCGGTATACAGATTGCGTAAGGTGCGTGGGACATCGGCACAGTCGTAGCCGTTTGGGGTGTCGGTGTGATGAATGAAGACCGCCGTCACCTTGTCCGCGTATTGGGCATGGGCGTCACGCCTGGTTTCGTCGGCCCGCCACTGCGTACGCGGCACGATGGCGGGCCGCGGTGCGCCACGGGGAAACGCCACCGAGGTAGCACCAAGGGCCGGGAACGGACGTGTGGAATCGGCAGTCGGTTCGGAAACCGATCCGGCCGGCCACACGGATGGCGGTCTTCGCGGCATCGTCTCGCCGACAGCACCGGCCTTCGTCAACCCGGGTGGCACGGCGAGGAGAGACACCGCCACGGGGGCCGTGACCCACAGCGATGTTCGGAACAAACGCACAGGGAAAACCTTCTTCGTCTTTCGCCGGCAGGACGGCCGGAGCGCGTATCCCACAGCTTCGCGGCGGGAGGTTCGCCGCGCGCGCCGGGATACTGCGGTCAGGCGAGGGTGCCGGTACTCCTGCCGCCTGCTGAAAGGGGCGATGAGGGGATGTGGCAGGCACAGCGACTCTGTCGCTTTCCCCCACCGCCGGTGGGACAGCGCCTGCCTTGCCGCCGCGTACCCGTACCGTGCAGCGCGTCATCCGGCCTGACGCCGCCGCGCCCATGTGGGGGACATGGCGGGTGACGTCCACTCGGTCGCCAGGTGCGGCGTCCGAGGCGTGTGACGGGTATCTGGCCCGATGCCGCGGATTCCGTCGTGACTGCAACTGCGATGTGTGGCCGGGTTCGCGGGCTCGCTGAAGCCCGGGATTTCAGGTTCGCTTACGGGATGGACCGAACCGGCACGACGAATTGCTGGTACCAGGCCATCGATACGCTGTATAGGCGGCACCGACCGAGACAGCGGGGATCCCTGCGGTGGCGCCGTAGCTGTCGATACGGAGACGGTCCGGCCCCCTTCGAGCCGATCGGCTCGGATTCCGGGCGACGTCGAGCTCTCCGGGCTTCCTACGCCGTATGGTGCCGGGTCTCGTCCGCCGCGCACAGGACCCGGTCCGGGCGGATGGGCAGGTCCCGGTGGCGTGTCCCCGTGGCGTGCCACACCGCGTTGGCGATGGCGGCGGCGACACCCACGATGCCGATCTCGCCGATGCCCTTGATCCCGACCGGGTCGTCCGGGTCGGGATCGTCGACCCAGTCCGCCTCAATGAGCGGCACGTCGGCGTGTGTGGCGACGTGGTACCCGGCGAAGTCGGCGCCGATGTGGCCGCCGTCGGCCCGGTCCCTGACTGCCTCCTCATGGAGGGCCATGGACAGTCCCCAGGTCATTCCGCCGATGAGCTGGCTGCGGGCGGTGAGCGGATTGACGATGGTGCCCGCGGCGTAGATGCCGAGCAGCCTGCGTACGCGTACCTCGCCGGTGGCGGTATCCACCGCGACCTCGGCGAACTGCGCTCCGTAGGTGTGCCGTTCCTTCTTCGCGAGGGCGCCGACGGCCTCGGTGGTGTCGGACCGGGCGGTGATCCCCTCGGGCGGAATCGCGCCTTCCCGGGCTGCCAATCGCTCCCGCAACTCATCCGTCGCGGCAGTCACCGCCCACGCCCAGGAGCGGGTGCCCATCGAGCCGCCGGCGAACATCGCCGGGCCGAGGTCGCTGTCCGCGATCCGTACCCGGATGCGGCCCGGATCCACCTCCAGCGCGTCCGCGGCGACCAGGGCCATCGCCGTCCGTGCCCCGGTCCCGATGTCCGCCGCGTTGATCCGAACGGTGAAGGTCTGATCCGGCTCCGCGGTCACGGCCGCCGTGGACGGGGCGACTCCCGAGGGGTAGGTGGCCGCCGCCGTTCCGGTCCCGAGCAGCCAGCGCCCCTCACGGCGCACACCGGGACGAGGGTCCCGTTGTGCCCAGCCGAACCTGCGGGCGCCCTCCTCGAAACAGGCGAGCACGTTTCGGCTGCTGAACGGCAGCCCGGACACGGGACCCTTCTCCGGTTCGTTGCGTGCGCGCAGTGCGATCGGGTCCATGGCGCACTTCTCGGCCAGTTCGTCGAGGGCGGATTCGAGGGCGAAGGATCCAGGTGCCTCGCCCGGTGCGCGCATCCAGGCCGGAGTCGGCACGTCGAGCCGTACCAGTCGGTGAAGGGTGTGATGCGCGTCGGCGTCGTACATCACGCGGCCCAGCACGGCGCTCGACTCGATGAATTCATGCACGGTCGACGTAAGACTGTGCGCCCGGTGGTCGAAGGCGCGCAGCCGGCCGTCCGCGTCGGCACCGAGCCTGATCTGCTGCGCAGTGGGGCTGCGGAATCCGACGAGGGAAAACATCTGACGACGAGTCAAGACGACTCGGGCCGGGCGGTGGAGGACGGTCGTGGCCATCACGGCAGCCACCTGGTGCGGGCTCAGGCCCTTGGATCCGAAGCCGCCGTCGACGTGTTCGGACCGCACCCGTACGGAGGCCGGATCGAGGGAGAAGAGCTGCGCGAGCTCGCTCGCCACCCAGGTGCTGCCCTGGTTGGAGTCGAGGACGTCGAGCCGGCCGCCGTCCCAGCGAGCCGTCGCCGCATGCGGCTCCATCGGGTTGTGGTGCTCCTCCGGTGTGGTGTACTCCTCGTCCACGACGACGGCGCAGGCACCGAGTTGGGCCCCCAGGTTTCCCTTCTCCGTCTCGGCCTGGACCATCGGATTGTTCTCCGGCGTGTACGCACCGGGATGCCCGGCGCGGAACGCGACGTCGTGCGGCTCTTCGTCGTACCGGACCACCAGCGCCTCGGCGGCCTCCCTGGCCTGTTCGGACGTCTCGGCCACGACCAGTGCCACCGGCCAGCCCGCGAAGGGCACGCGGTCGTGCTGGAAGATCCCGAGGACCGGGTTCGGCCGACCCATCATGCCCACGTAATCGGTGTCGACGCGCGGCGCGTTCCCGTGGCGTAGAACGGTGAGGACGCCGGGCATGGCCAGGACGGGGGCGTCCTCCACCGAACGGATGCGGCCACGGGCCACGGTCGACAACACCAGCCAGCCGTGGGCGAGTTCGGCGAAGGGGATCTCTCCGGCGTAGCGGGCCGCTCCGGTGACCTTGTCGCGGCCCTCCACTCGGGTATGGGCGGATCCGATGGATCCCGTCACCGCTGCGATGGTGGTCGTCGTGGTCATCGGGTGATCTCCTCGGCGAGTTCGGTCAGCACGGCCACGACGAGATTGCGCATCAGTGTCACCTTGTATCCGTTCTCGGTAAGCACCTCTGCGGCCGCCAGCTCGGCATCTGCCGCGGCGGCGAACGCCTCCGCGCTCACCGGGCCGCCGGTCAGTACCCGTTCGGCCGCACGGGCCCGCCAAGGGCGGGACGCGACCGCCCCGAACGCGAGGCGCACTTCACGTACGACATCGTCCTCGACGTCGAGCGCGGCGGCGATCGAGCCGATCGCGAACGCGTACGAGGCGCGCTCGCGCACCTTCCGGTACCGGGAGCGGGCGGCAACCGGGGCCGGCGGCAGCGTGACGCCGGTGATCAGCGCGCCCGGCGGGAGCGCGGTCTCGATGTGCGGGGTGCAGCCCACGGGCAGATAGAACGCGGGGAGCGGCAACTCGCCCGGTCCCTGCGCCGATTCGTAGGAGATGACGGCGTCGAAGGCGGCGAGCGCGACTGCCATGTCCGACGGATGGGTGGCGATGCAGTGCCCGGAGGCGCCGAGGATCGCGTGGTTGCGGTGTTCGCCCATGAGAGCGGGGCAACCGCTGCCGGGGGCACGCTTGTTGCACGGCTTGCTGATGTCGGTGAAGTAGCCGCACCGGGTCCGCTGGAGCAGATTCCCGCCGACCGTGGCCATGTTGCGCAGCTGACCCGAAGCGCCGGCCAGGACGGCCTGCGCCAGCGCCGGGTAGTGACGCCTCACATCGGGGTGGGCCGCGAGGTCGCTGTTGGTGACGGCCGCGCCCATGCGAAGCCCGCCCTCGTGAGTGAACTCGACCCTGTCGAGAGGGAGTTCACGTACGTCGATGAGCAGCTCGGGCCTTTCCACGCCGGCCTTCATCAGGTCGACCAGGTTGGTGCCGCCGCCGAGGAAGCGTGCGCCGGGGCGGTCGCCGAGCAGGGCGACAGCCGTAGAGACGTCGAAGACGCGCTCGTAGTCGAATTCCCTCATGCCGCCGCCTCCTTGTCCTTTGCCCCGGTTGCCTCCGCCGCCCGCGCGACCGCCTGCACGATCGACACATACGCGCCGCAGCGGCACAGATTGCCGCTCATCCGTTCGCGGATCTCCTCGGCGGTGAGCGCGGGCACCCCCGCTTCGGGCCGGACATCGTCGGTCACGGCGCTTGGCCAGCCCGCCGCGTGTTCCTCGATCACCGCGAGCGCCGAACAGATCTGCCCCGGTGTGCAATAACCACACTGATAGCCGTCGAGGTCGAGAAATGCCTGCTGCACCGGATGCAGCCGCTCGCCCTCGGCCACACCTTCGATGGTGGTGATCGCGCGCCCCTGGGCCGCGACCGCGAACTGAAGACAGGAAACGGCCCGGCGCCCGTCGAGCAGCACCGTACAGGCGCCGCACTGGCCCTGATCACAGCCCTTCTTGGTACCGGTCAGATCGAGATGCTCGCGCAGGGCGTCGAGCAGGGTGGTGCGATGGTCGACGGACAGCGTGTGCTTCTCGCCATTGATGTTCAAAGTTATGGCACTGGACGACGATGGGGCCATGATCAGCCTTCTTTCGCATTGCGGATGCGCGTCGAACAAGACGATCCCGGCAGAGTGTCCGGGAGGGAGAGGGCGATGCTGAATGAACCAGTGACAAGGGCCGCCGGTCGGCCATACTGGCCGGAATTGCCGCTGCGGTACACGCGAACGGACAGCTGTCCGCCAAGCTTCGAACCTAGCGGACAGCTGTTCGCCCAGCAAGAACGGACCTGGCCGAGCGGACAGTTGTCCGCCCGGCAGGGCCGGACCTGGCCGCGATTCCGGAAGGAGGGCGAGTGCGGGAGGACAAGCGCACGGCTCTGCGCCCGGACGCGCAACGGAATCGCGAGCGCATCCTGGAAGTCGCGCTGGCCGGGGCTGACCCCCGACGATGTCGTGCTCGTCATTGCCGAACTCTGGCAGATCGCCCCGCACAGCAACTGGCAGCCGCGAGCGACACGGCTGCTGGACCTCGTCATGGACGGGCTGCGGGCGGGGGCGCCGGGAGCGGGGGGACCGGCGGTGGGGGGGCACGGACAATCAGTGAACGCTCGCCCACAGCGATGCTGCGGGGACCGGGCGCCCGAGTCCGCTCGAGGGCGGCGGCGGCCACGGCATTCCTTCCCGCACTGGTCGGTGGTTCTCCAGGCAGCGACGAGGGGACGCCTCACCTGCGCGGGAGGGATACGCCTTCGTCGTACGGGACTTCGTGGGCGAGGGGGGTGCCCGGCCGGCGCCTTGTCAGGTGGGCGTCGGCCGGGCGGTCTCATGTGGGTAGGCCGCCGTCGGTGTGGTCGGCCGACCCTCGTACCGCCGTGGGTTCCGCGGCAGTGAGCCGGGCGACGGCCTCGACGGTGAGGGCACGGTCGTGCGGCTCGGTGTCCAGAGCGCGGTGGATCGAGAGGCCCTCGATGAGGGCGTCGAGCTGGCGGGCGGTGGCGGGGGTGAAATGCTGCTCGAGAATCCGGCGGCTCCGGCGCATCCACTCCCTGGTGAGACCACGGTAGGCGGGCTGGTGGGCAGCCAGCGTGTACAGCTCATGGGTGAGGACCAACTGGCGCTGGTCGCCGCCGGAGAGATGGTGGACGAGATCGACGACCGCTTCGCGTGCCTCGTCGGGGGTCGCGGCGGCGCCCAGACGCTGCTCGAAGGCATCGACGATGGTCGCGGTGAAGCGGGTGAACGCCTCGCGCAGCAGCTCGTCCATGTTCTGGAAGTGATACGTCATCGAGCCGAGCGGGACGCCTGCCCGGGCAGCGACCTTGCGGTGGGAGACGCCGGCGACGCCCTCGTCGGCGATGAGGCCGAGCGCCGCGTCGATGATGCGCTCGCGCCGTTCGGGATCAATGCGTCCGGTGGCCACCCTGGTCCTCCTGGATCGCGCGGACGACTCGCGCCGGGTTGCCCACGGCAACGACGTTCGGAGGGATGTCCTTGGTGACGACGGCCCCGGCGCCGATGACACTGTTGTCCCCGATGGTGACTCCGGGCAGGACGATCACGCCGCCGCCGAGCCAGACATTGTCGCCGATGGTGATCGGCTGAGCGGCTTCCAGCTTGTCACGCCGTGGCTGTGGCTCGACGGGATGGGTAGGGGTCAGCAGCTGCACGTTCGGACCGATCTGGCAGTCCTTGCCGATCCTGATCGGAGCGACGTCGAGTGCGGTGAGGTGGTAATTGATGAAGGTTCCCTCGCCGACGCTGATGTGGCTGCCGTAGTCGACGAACAGGGGCGGCCTGACGCACACACCCGCACCGAGACTGCCGATGAGTTCCGCGAGCAACGGTTGCGCGTCATCAGGGTCTTGCAGATACGCGGCCTGATATTCGGTGGCCAGACGCAGCGCGCGCCGCTGTGCGCGCGTGTTCTCCGGGTCGTCGTCGATGTAGAGGTCTCCGGCAAGCATGCGCTCGCGGTTCGTGCGGGGGTCCCCGTCGAAGTAGTCCTTCATGGGATGATCGTACCCACCACAGTGTACGTTCGTACGCTTGGTCCTTACGGGCGTCGGACGGTAGGTGCCACCGGTTGACCATTCGTTCCGGGATTCACGGTAGGGCCCTCGTGGCCGGCCAGTGCCCAGAGCTGGTGCTCAGCCTTTCGGTGCAGGTCGGTGGGTTGCTCACGGAGCGGGGGTGTACTTTCGTTGCATGACCCCGCAAGACCTCGCCAACCTCGCGCACCTGCGCCGGGCCCGGGATCTGATCGACCGCGAGTACGCACGCCCGCTCGACGTTCCTGCGATGGCTCGCCACGCCCTCATGTCGCCGGCGCACTTCTCGCGGCAGTTCCGCGCCGCCTATGGGGAGACGCCGTACAACTACCTCATGACCCGCCGTATTGAGCGGGCGATGGCGCTGCTGCGCGCGGGAATGAGCGTGACCGACGCGTGCATGGCGGTGGGCTGTACCTCGCTCGGCTCGTTCAGCTCGCGATTCACCGAGCTTCTGGGGGAGCCGCCGAGCGTGTATCGCATCGGGGAGCACCATGCTGTGACGGCGATGCCCGCATGCGTGGCGAAGGTACGCACCCGGCCGACCAGAGACGCATCGAGCAGGATTCGAGAAGCGGCCCGCGACAGCGCCGCCTAGCGTTGGCCGCATGAACATCGCACTCCAGTACTGTCACATCACCGTCAACGATATGGATGAGTCGCTGGCCTTCTACCGTGACGCGCTCGGCCTCGAGGTGCGCAACGACGTCGCCTCGGGCGGATTCCGCTGGGTCACCCTCGGCAGCGCGGCCCAACCGGACGTCGAGATCGTGGTCTCGGAACCGCACGCCGGTCGATCCCAGGCCGATGGCGACGCGCTGCAGGAACTGCTCACCAAGGGTGTTCTGCCGCAGATCATCTTCCGCACCGATGATCTCGACGCGGCCTTCGAGAAGGTACGGGCATCCGGCGCCGAGGTGCTGCAGGAGCCCGTGGACCAGCCCTGGGGCCCGCGCGACTGCGCGTTCCGCGATCCGTCGGGCAATATGGTGCGCATCTCGCAGGGGCCGAAAGCGTAGCTTCGGCCGCGCGTCCTCGATCACGCGTCACGGCGGGCCGAAGGTTTCTTGACCGAGAGGTTCGTCCCCAGGCCCCGGATGTGTCGACGGCGGGTCCGCCGCGGCAGCGGGTGGTGACGAAGTCGATGACGGACGGGGAAGCCCGCAGTCCCGGCGGTTCAAGCAACCGCCGGGACTGCGGGGCGCAACCCGGCCGCGCAACACTGGCCGTGCCGGACGCCCCGGCCTACGGGCGGATTCCGTACCGGTCCGTACGTCTTCGCCGACCAGGAACAGCCGCTGCGCACCCTCCGGATGCCGTCCGGCGACTTGGCTGGCGTGCGTATGGCGAGCAGGTCGCGAACGGACATCTGCGGCACACCCAGCAGGTGCTTGATGGACGGTGACCGGAACGAGGCGCTGATCGCCCCGCCCGTGGCTCCCGGGAACGAGTGGCACGCGGGTGGCAGGAGCAGCTAGAGCTGTCGTTCGAGCACGTCGTGCTCACCCGGGTCACGGCTTGAACGGACCGCTCACCAGGCGACGCTGATACCCAGGCGAAAGCTCCTCGGGCACGGACGGGGTGTCGCGCCCCGCTACGACACCCCGAGGGGCCCTTGCCCTGCACCGACAGCCGTCCCTACCAACATGAAGCCGCCCGCCACCAGTACCTCCGGACGGTGCCGGCGCATCGCAGGCACGATGTCCCCGCGCAGCGGCAGGCCCGTCTCGACGCCCCGTCGGAAGGGCCGAGGCACTCGACCACGTCGACGCTGCGCGCGTACACCCCCCGCCGCCCCGGGACGGCGCTCCGGCGCACGTGCTCCGGTTACGTTCTGATGAAGGCCGTCCGCGGCCCTTGTGCGCCACGTCACCTCGGCATACGTTTCGTGCCACACCAGCGAACAAAGTGTTCGCTGACATCACATCAGGTGTTTACTCATGGCGGAGTCACCACTTTCCACCCCCTCCGAGGACGGCTCCGACGCGCTCGCCGACGAGGCGCTGGGTGCCCGCATCCGGGAGTACCGCATGAAGCGGCGCATGTCGCTGCGTGCCCTGGGGGCGGCTGCCCAGGCGAGCCCGGGCTTCCTCAGCCAGTTGGAGCGCGGGCAGGCCAACGCCTCCATCGGAATGCTGCGGCGCATCGCGGCGGCGCTCGGCCTCACCGTGGCCGACCTCTTCGACCAGAGCGGTCCCACAGGACCGCGAGTCGTACGGCGCGCCGACCGGCCGAAGCTGCAGACCGCCCCGGGGAGCCGGAAGTTCCTGATCTCCCAACGGCCGCTCGGTCATCTGGAGGTGTACGCGGGCGAGTTCGAACCGGGAGCCTCCACCGGCGACGACGCCTACACCCACGGGGACTCGCAGGAGATCCTCCTGGTGGTCAGCGGCAGCGTCCGGATCGAACTGGACGGTCACCCCCGCGTTCTGCATGCCGGCGACAGCATCGAGTACCTGTCCTCCACCCCGCACCGGGTCGTCAACGACGGTGAGACGCCCGCCGAGATTCTCTGGATCATCAGTCCGCCGACACCGGACTGACCCCCGCTCTCCTTTTTCCCTTCCCTCCTCTCTTCACCTCCCCGTCTTCATCCCTCGCTCTGGAGCACGACCATGCCCGAAAAGACCGGACGAACCGTCGGAAAAGTAGCAGCCTGTGGCGCACTGCTGCTGGCCCTCACCGCCTGCTCCGGCGGTGCCCCCGCCGCCCGAGACATCGATCTCGGCCCCGGCCCGGCCGCCGCGGGCACCGTGAAGAAGGGCGCCCTCGACGGCGTCACCCTCACGTTCGCCTCCTACGGCGGCATCTACCAGGACGGTCAGGAGACCGCCGCGGTCAAGCCGTTCGCCACCGAATCCGGCGCGAAGATACTCTCGGACGGCCCCACCGACTACACCAAGCTCAAGGCGCAGGTCGACTCGGGCAACGTCACATGGGACGTGGTGGACACCGACGCCATCTGGGCCGAACGGCAGTGCGGGAAGCTCCTCATGCCGCTCGACACCAGCATCGTCGACACCTCGAAGCTGCCCAAGGACATGGTGGGCAAGTGCTCGGTGCCGGCCATGACCTACGGCATGGTGCTCATGTACGACACGTCCAAGTTCGGCGCCAACCCGCCAAAGGACTGGGCGGACTTCTTCGACACCGCCAAATTCCCCGGCAAGCGCGCCATACCCGGGTTGGCGTCGGACGCGGCCCCCGGCCCGCTGGAGGCGGCACTGATCGCGGACGGGGTCGCCCCCGACAAGCTCTTCCCGCTCGATGTCGACCGCGGCCTGAAGAAGCTCACCGGCGTCCGCTCCTCCCTGGTCTTCTGGGACACCGGTGCGCGATCCCAGCAACTGCTGGAGTCGGGCGAGGTGTCGATGGCGATGGTGTGGACCGGCCGTGCCTACTCGGCCGTGAAGAACGGCGCGAAGTTCGCCCCGCAGTGGAACCAGTTCATGCCGGTCTCCGACTCCCTCGCCGTGCCCAAGAACGCCAAGAACCCCAAGGCGTCCATGGCCCTGATCAACTACTATCTGGGCGCCGGCCAACAGGCCAGGCTCACCGAGCTGACCTCCTACTCGCCGATCAACTCCGAGGCCGAGCCGAAGATCGACGCGGCCGCCTCCGCGTACCTGACCTCCACGCCCGAGCGCCAGGCGAAGGCCCTCAAGCTGGACAACGCCTGGTGGGCGCAGAACCAGGAACAGATCATCCAGAAGTGGTCCGACTGGCTGGCGCGCTGACCCATGACCGCCCTGATCGAGATCGCCGCCCCGGCCGCCGGCCGGCGCCCCAAGGGCACCGGTGACCGGTGGGGATGGCTGCTGCTGCCTTCGCTGCTGTTGCTGGCTGTGCTGTTCCTCGTGCCGCTGGGCCTGATGGCCTGGCGCAGCGTCACCGACCCGGCGCCCGGAGCGGGCAACTACTCCTGGTTCTTCACCAGCGACGTCGCCCTCGCCACCCTGGTCCGTACGCTGGCCGTCGGTGCCGTCGTCACCCTGGTGACGCTCGTGCTCTCCTATCCGTACGCCTACCTGATGACCGTGGTCAGCGCCCGCGCGCGGGTCTGGCTCACCCTGCTCGTACTGCTGCCGTTCTGGACGAGCCTGATGGTGCGCACTTTCGCGTGGGTGGTGCTGCTGCAGGACAGCGGTGTCGTCAACCAGTTGCTCGGCACCGTGGGGATGGGTCCGCTGCAGCTGATCCGTACCACCACCGGGGTGGTGATCGGCATGACGCAGGTGCTGATGCCGTTCATGGTGCTGCCGCTGTACGCGGTGATGAGCGGTATCGACCGGCGGCTGCTGGACGCCGCGCAGGGCATGGGGGCGCGCCCCGCCACCGCGTTCCTGCGGGTGTTCGTTCCCCTGTCGCTGCCCGGCGTAGGCGCCGGCGCGCTGACCGTGTTCATTACCTCGCTCGGCTTCTACGTGACGCCCGCCCTGCTGGGCTCGCCCGACCAGGCACTGATCTCGCAGCAGATCTTCACCCAGGTCAACGGGCTGCTCGCGTGGGGCAGGGGCGGCGCGATAGGCGTGGTGCTGCTGGCGGTCACGCTGGTCCTGCTGGGACTGGTCGGCGTCGTCCTGCGGCTCACCCGTACCCGTGGAGGTGCCCGATGAGGCCCGGCCCCGCGCGGATCGCGCTCTGGGCGTTCAGCGTACTGGTGGGCTTCTGGCTCATCGCACCGACGCTCGTGGTGATCCCGCTCAGCTTCACCGACAAGGCGTCCCTGGTGTTCCCGCCGACCGGCTGGTCCGGCCGCTGGTACACCAACTTCTTCACCGACCCCCGGTGGACCGAGGCGCTGCTCTCCTCGCTGCAGGTGGGCGTCCTGGTCGCGGTGGTGGCCACCGTGCTGGGCACCGCCGCCGCGATCGCGCTCACCCGGTCCGGCTCGCGCTGGGCGAAGTCGTCCTACGGGCTGCTGCTCGCCCCGATGATCGTGCCCACCGTGGTCGTGGCCATCGGCGTGTACGCGCTGTTCCTCCAGTACGGCCTGCTGGGCACGCTGTTCGGCTTCGTCACCGCCCACACCGTCCTCGCGCTGCCGTTCGTGATCATTCCGGTGACGGCGAGTCTGCGCGGCTTCGACCGGCGGCTCGAGGACGCCGCACTGATCTGCGGCGCGAGCCGGTGGGGTGCGATCCGTCAGGTGACGTTGCCTCAGATCGCCCCCGGAGTCGTCTCCGGCGCCTTGTTCGCCTTCGTCACCAGCTTCGACGAGGTGGTGGTCTCACTGTTCATCCAGAGCCCCTACCTGCAGACCCTGCCGGTGATGATGTTCGCCAGCGTGACCCGGGACACCGATCCCACCATCGCCGCGGCCGCCACCCTGATCATCGCCTTCACCACGGTGCTCGTACTGGCCGCCACCTTCGCCACCTCCAGGAGGAACCGTGTCCGCTGAGACCAGCCTCATCAAGGCGCGCGGAGCCCGCATCGAACTGGCGCAGGTGCGCAAGGAGTACGCGGACTCCGTCGCCGTCGACGACGTCTCCCTGGTCATCGAACCAGGCGAGTTCATGACCCTGCTGGGCCCCAGCGGCTCAGGCAAGACCACCACCCTCAACATCATCGCCGGGTTCACCTCCGCCACCTCGGGCACGCTGACCATCGGTGGTGTCCAGATGCAGGACCTGCCGCCGCACCGGCGTGACATCGGCATGGTCTTCCAGCACTACGCGCTCTTCCCGCACATGACGGTGGCTCAGAACGTGGCCTTCCCGCTGAAGCAGCGCAAGGTTCCCAAGGCCCGCCGCACGCAACTGGTCGAGGCGGCCCTGGAGACCGTACGGCTCGGCGGCTACGGCCACCGCAGGCCCAGCGAACTGTCCGGCGGACAGCAGCAACGGGTCGCCCTGGCCCGGGCCGTGGTGTACGAGCCCAGTGTGCTGCTGATGGACGAGCCGCTCGGCGCGCTCGACAAGAAGCTGCGCGAATCGCTCCAGTTGGAGATCAAGCGGGTGCACCGGGAGATCGGTTCCACCTTCGTGTTCGTCACCCACGACCAGGAAGAAGCGCTGGTCCTCTCGGACCGTATCGCCGTCTTCGACGACGGGGGCATCCAGCAGGTCGGCACCGCGAGCGAACTGTACGAGAAGCCCCGTAGCCTGTTCGTCGCCGAGTTCCTCGGCGAGTCCTCCACCGTGCGGGGGAAGATCGAACCGGACGGCGACGACTCGTGCCTGCGGGTCGGCGACCGCACCGTACGCGCACCCGGCCGGCCCGCCGACAGCACCGGCACCGGCACCGACGCCGCCGTCGTCGTCCGCCCCGAACACCTGCGGGTGCAGCCCGCCGGAGCACCGGTCGCCCCCGGGGCCAACGCCCTGCCGGCCCGCGTGACCCAGGAGATCTACCTGGGCTCCGGCCGCAAGCTCGAACTCGCCCTGCCCGACGGCACCGTACTACTCGCCCGCGAACAGGCCGACCGGCTGTCCGACGTCCGCCACGGCGACGAGGTCACCGTCGTCTGGGACGTCGAGCGAGGCGTCCTGCTCGGTGACACGCCCGGCACCACCCACACACCCACCCCCGCCGGCCGGACCCCTGCCGGCGTCGCACAGGAGAGCGGCCGATGAGCACCGCAACACCCGCCACCAGCCCCACCTTCGTCAACGGCGACGTCTCCTTCTGGTTCAGGGAGGGAGGCATTCCCACCCGTCGCCCGGCACTCCCCGGCGACCTGGACGTGGACGTCGCGCTCGTCGGCGGCGGCTACACCGCACTGTGGACCGCGTACTACCTCAAGCAGGCCCAGCCCGACCTGCGGATCGCCGTACTGGAGAAGGAGTTCGCCGGCTTCGGGGCCTCCGGCCGCAACGGCGGCTGGCTCAGCGCCGAGCCGCCCGGCCAGATGCGCCGCTACGCCAAGGCACACGGCCAGGAGCCGTCCGTCGCCATGCAGCGCGAGATGTTCTCCTCGGTCGACGAGGTCGTCCGCGTCGCCGCCGAGGAAGGCATCGAGGCCGACATCCAGAAGGACGGTCTGCTCCACGTCGCCACCAACGCCGCGCAGGAACGGCGGCTGCGCGACCGGCTGCCGTCACTGCGCGCCGAAGGCTGGGGCGAGGACGACCTGGTCGAACTGGACCGCGACGAACTCGGCGAACGCGTCCGCGTCGCCGGCGCCCGCAGCGCCCAGTGGAGCCCGCACTGCGCCCGCATCCAGCCGGCCAAGCTGGTCAGGGGCCTGGCCGACGTGGTCGAGCGGATGGGCGTCACCATCTACGAGAGCACCGAAGTCACCGAGATCCGCCCGCACGAGGCCATCACGCCGCACGGCACCGTCCGGGCGTCGTTCGTGATCCGGGCCCTGGAAGGCTTCACCTCCGGGCTGCGCGGACACCGCCGGTCGTGGCTGCCCATGAACAGCAGCATGATCGTCACCGAGCCGCTGCCCGCCACCGTGTGGGAGGAGATCGGATGGCGCGGAGCCGAACTGATCGGCGACGAGGCGAACTCCTACTGCTACATCCAGCGCACCACCGACGGCCGGATCGCCATCGGCGGACGCGGCATCCCGTACATGTTCGGTTCCCACGTCGACCAACGCGGCGAGACCCGGACCGCCACCCAGATGCAACTGCAGGCCATCCTGCGGCAGCACTTCCCGGCCACCCGGGACGTGGCGATCGACCACACCTGGTCCGGGGTGCTGGGTGTGCCGCGTGACTGGTGCGCCACCGTCCACGTGGACGAGCGGACCGGGCTGGGCTGGGCCGGCGGCTACGTCGGGCACGGCGTGACCACCACCAACCTCGCCGGACGCACCCTGCGCGACCTGATCCTGCGTCAGAAGACGGACCTCACCCGGCTGCCCTGGGTCGGCCGCCAGGTGCGCGGCTGGGAACCGGAGCCGCTGCGCTGGCTCGGTGTGCGCAGCCTCTACGTCGCGTACCGTGCCGCCGACCGGCACGAGAACTCCGGCCTGGAGCGCACTTCCGCCATCGCACGCATCGCCGACGTCATCAGCGGCCGCTGAAAGGAGCCGATCCTCGTGAACACCCCTGTGGACACCACCGTCTTCCCCGTCGCCTTCCTCGCCGACGCGGTGACCACCGACCTGCCCGCCGCCTGTCCCAAGCCCACCAGCACCACCGGTCAGCAGGAGACCGGCCACACCCTGTGGACGTCCCCCGACGGCCTCGTCGAGGTCGGCGTCTGGGAGTGCGACCCCGGCCAATTCACCGCCACCCGCGAGGGCTACGACGAGATCTGCCAGGTACTGTCCGGCACCGCCACCGTCGACACCGAAGGCGGCGAAAGTGTCGAACTGCGTCCCGGCTCCACCCTCGCCATGCCGGCCGGCTGGCGCGGCACCTGGCAGGTCCACGAAACGATCCGCAAGGTGTACGTGGTGCGAACCCACCGGGCCGAGGCATGACCCTCGTCCTGCACGGCGGCCAGGTGTGGACGGGCGACCACTCACGGCCGCACGCGACCGCCGTCGCCGTGGCCGACGGCCGGATCACCGCCGTCGGTTCCGACACCGAAGTACGGGCGGTTGCCGGACAGGCGGCCGAAACCGTCGACCTGGCCGGCCGGAGCGTGGTGCCCGGCCTCCAGGACGCGCACATCCACCCCGTCTGGGGCGCCATGGAGGCGCTGCGCTGCGACCTGACCGGCGCCGCCGACGCTGCACAGTGCACCGCCCTTGTCCGGGAGTACGCGGCGGCCGACCCCGGCCGTCCGTGGATCCTGGGCGGTGGCTGGGGCATGGACTGCTTCCCGGGCGGCTGGCCCACCAAGGAACTGCTGGACGCGGTCGTCCCGGACCGGCCGGTCTTCCTGCCCAACGCCGACCACCACTCGGCGTGGGTCAACTCGGTGGCGCTGGAACGCGCCGGGATCGACGCGTCCACACCGGACCCCGCGGCCGGGCGGATCGAGCGCGATGCGGCCGGCCGGCCCACCGGGGTGCTGCACGAGGCCGCGATGGACCTGGTTGCCCGAGTGATGCCGGAGAGCACCCCGCAGGAGCAGCGCGCAGCGCTCCGCCATGCCCAGGAGCACCTCTTCCGGTACGGCATCACGGGCTGGCAGGACGCCATCGTCGGCGCCTACGGCGGAGCCGGTGACACACTTGCCGCCTACCGCCGTGCGGACGCGGAAGGGCTGCTGAAGGCCCGGGTCACCGGCGCCCTGTGGTGGGACCGTGACCGCGGCCCGGAACAGCTGGACGATCTCCTGGCCCGGCGCGGCGAGCACGGCCGCCGGTTCCGGGCGGGCACGGTGAAGGTCATGCAGGACGGCGTGCTGGAGACCGGCACCGGCGCCCTGCTGGAGCCCTATCTCGACCAGTGCGGGTGCGCCACCGGCAACCTGGGCCACTCCAACGTGCCCGCCGAACTGCTCACGGAGGCGGTCACCCGGCTGGACGCGGCCGGCTTCCAGGTCCACTTCCACGCGATCGGCGACCGCGCGGTCCGCGAGTGTCTGGACGCGGTCGCGGCTGCCTCGCGGGCCAATGGAGTGCGCGACCGACGCCACCACATCGCGCATGTGCAACTGGTCGACGACGCGGACATCGGCCGGTTCGCCGAGCTGGGGGTGGCGGCCAACATCCAGTCCCTCTGGGCGACCCACCATCCGCAGACGGACGAGCTGGTCGATCCGCTGCTGGGGGAGGAGCGCGCCCGGCGCCAGTACCCCTTCCGCCGGCTGCTCGACAGCGGCGCCCGGCTCGCCGGCGGCAGCGACTGGCCGGTGACCACGGCCGACCCCTGGCAGGCCATGCACGTCGCGGTGCACCGCACCGAACCACCCGGCTCGGCGCACGCCCACTGGCCGGGCTCCGACCGCCCGTACGGCCCCGAGCAGCGCCTGCGGCTCACCGACATCCTGCGCGCCTACACCGCCGGTTCGGCATGGGTGAACGGCAACGACGACGAGACCGGCTGCCTGCGCGAGGGCATGGCCGCGGACCTTGCGGTCCTCGACCGGGACCTCTTCGCCCCCGGCACGCCCGTGGCCGGCACCCGGGCCGTGCTCACCCTGGTGGCCGGAGAGGCGGTCCACAGCGAGTAGATACACAGCGGAGTAGGGGGAGAGGCCGCCGCTTTTCGGTCGGAGGCGGCGGTCGCACCACCGCTCGATCCGGATCTACCGGCCGATCCTGCCCCGTTCGGTCACTGCCGGCCCATCCGGTTCCCCTGATTCGTGCCGGAGCCCGCTTCGAACGCGGGCAGCTTGTCGAGGGCTGGGAGAACTCGTGGCCTGAAGTCCTGCCCACGGGTGCCGAGCGGGATTCACGCGTACCGATCGAAAAGAGCCTGGATGTACTCCTCCAGCCTGCCGGACAACACGGTGGGGGTCAGATCGGTGCGGCCCAGTTCGTGCCAGGGGACGCCGACCTTCTCGGCATCCGGAGCGAAGGCCAACGCGTCCAGCAGCCGCCAGTACAGATGTGCCGCGGGCTCAACGGCCAGGGTCCCTCCCGCCGCGACGTACCGGTCGGCGAAGCCCATGCCTGTCGGAACTCCGTGCAGCAGGGCCAGTGCCGTCGAGCAGTGGGCCACGTCCAGGTCGGCCGGCCCCCAGGAGGCCTCCACCCAGTCGACGACGCCGCTGATCCGCAGATCGTCGTTGTCGCCCTCGAACAGAACATTGCCGGGGTGGAAGTCCCGGTGCAGGAAGCAGGGCTGGTAGTGCGGCGGTTCGCGTCGGATGACGTCCACGGCCCGCCGCCAGAGCTCGGGTCGCGTTGAGGAGCCAGGTGGGTTCACCCGTTCGGGCGTGGCCCACGCCTGATAGGTGCGGGGCCGGGTCTCCTCGGTGACCGGCACCTGATGGATGCGCAGGAGCCGGCCGGCCAGCAAGTCGGTGCGCCGGTCGGCTCCCTGGTCGGCCAGGCGGACGCTCCCGGGCAGCAGCGACATCAGCAAGGAGGGATGGTCGCAGTACTCCGCCGTCGCGTCCACGTCCACGAGGGTGGCCGCGGGCACGTCTGTCTCACCGAGCAGGCGCAGGATCATTGCCTCGCGCGACAGCAGGCCCTCCGAGTGCCGAAGGAAGAAGGGTTTGACGAAGGATCGAAGGACCAGCGAGCGTCGGCCGCCAGGCCCCGAGATGCTCAGACGGCGCATCTCCGAGGTCCACCCGCCGCGCAACCGCGTGACATCCTCGATGCGTTCCGACTCCGGCAGTCCTCTTTCCACCCAGGAGCGCGTCGCACTCCACTCCTGGCTCTCCAGGCCCCCACCGGTTCGCTCCGTGCCCTCACCTCTGTTCATGGGAGCCAGGCTATCGACCGCCCGATGGACACATCGCTCGGGCAACCCACCCACAACTCCCGGCGCATCCGACAGGCAGCGCCATCGGCTGGATGACTTGGGCGGTGGGCCCATGAACCGCCATCGCTATGTGCGGGAGCAGCGAACGATGGGGGAGAAGACAGGGCCCGGACGGCTGGTCCGGGCCCTGTCGTATACGGGACTGTCGCTCAGTCGCCGGTGTTGGTTGCCCAAACGGGCTGGTTGGCGTTGTTGTAGACGACGACGTTGCCGTCGTCCTGGACGGCGAGGTAGCGGCCCTTGTGCCAGGTTCCGGCGGCCCAGATGGCCTGGCCGGCCCTGTTGTAGATGACGAAGTTGCCGTCCTCCTGCATGACGAGGTGGTCGGCGTTGGGGTATACGTTCGGGGCCTGCCAGGCGGGACGGTTGTCCCTGTAGACGACGACGTTGCCGTCGCTCTGAACACGCAGGACGGTACGGCCGCTGCCGGACGTCCAGGCCTGGTTCTTGCCGAGGGTGGCGGGCCCGTAGAAGTGGGAGTCGCTCCGCAGGGCCTTTTGGAGCTGAGTGCTCTGGACGGTACGGCTGTTCTCCACGGCGTCAGCGGCAGGAACGGCGGCCAGGATGGGCAGGGCTGCGAGGGTGAGCGCGGGGAGTCCGCGCCACACGAGGTTCTTGATCACAACCCCGGATTTACACAGTCCGCAAATGCCTGCGACAGCCCCTGAGCCAAGAACTCACCCGTACGGTCCAGCGATTTCATCGCTGAAACGACACTGCTGGCGGCGACCGCTCTACCGAACTGCTGGTGCCGACCGCGCTACCGACGCCGTCCTCGTCCTGCTCTCCGTCATACCGATCTACCTCGCGCAGCGGCTGTCGTCGGACACTGCCTCCGGCAGCCGTATCTGATGGGAGCAACTCCCTCCCTTATCCAAAGAGATGGCTGAAACGCCAACCTTGGTACGGGAGGCGCCGGACGACGTTCTCATTCCGCCAGGGGTTCTCCCGGGCGTGGGCAGCGACTGACCGATCGCTTCGGAATGAGGTTCGGAGTCGTCTCAAGCAGATGTGGTTGCAGGTGAGTTGGAGCAGGGCCAGGTGGAGGCCGGCGCGTATCTCGTAGCGGATGCGGAATCTTTTGAACTGGTGGAGTCAGGCGGTTGGGTCGGCCGCGCGGTGAGGTGCTCGCCGCGGGCGAGTCCTGTTCCGCGCGGCCTCCCGCCGAACCGGACATGACGGTTTCCCTGTCATCCGGCTCTCCAGTGACTACGGCGTGAATGTTCTGGCTGGCTGTTCCGAGTGGATGCGGTCGTGGCAAACATCGCAGGCCACGACCGTTTTGCGGCGTCGTTGGAGCGTGACGCGCGCCCAGTCGGAAGGCTGCCATCCGGCGCTTGCGAGGTCGGCGAGAGCACGGACGTGGTGCACTTGCACATTGCCTTTGCTTCCACAGATTTCGCAGGTGTCCGCCAGGAGTCTCGCGATGAGTTCCTTCTGCGGATAGTCCACCCGGACCGGCTCGCGATCGGCGAGTTCCGCCGTTCGCTGCCGTTGGAGGGGAATCCCACCGAACCGTGCCACCAGTGGCTTCCTGTTCTTCCGCTCGATACGGGACTCGAAACAGACTCGGGGCCCGTTGGGCGTGTCGATTCTGGCCTTGTGCTTGGCGGCCATCTTCGACACCGATGAACGGTGCTTGGTTGCGAGGGTCTTGAGCATGGAGGTTTCCATGACCCATTGCAGCCGATGCAGCCGGAAGACGTCTCCGGCAAGCAGGTAGTACTGGACAACGCCCCGGTAGACGGTCCCGAAGGTCGCCACGATCGCGTGATCGGTGCTGTTGGTCAGGGCCGTCCTCTTCGCGGGTTCTCCGCGGTCAAGGTAGGGGGCGCACTTTGCTTTGATCACGTCCCGTGGGACACGGAGAGCGATCTGGCCGTTGACCCGACGGTAACGGCCGGTCTTCTCCATGTCGTTGTGCTGGGTTGTGATCTCGTAGCCGAGAAACCTCGCTGCCCCGGTGCGGGCGTGAGTGATCAGCGTCTTTTCCTGGGACAGTTCCAGCCTGAGTTCGTCACGCAGGAACTGGGCCAGGCGTTGCTTGATCTGCTAGGCCTCGGCTTTCGGTCCGGTGAAACCAAGGAGGTGATCGTCCGCATAGCGTGTGTAGCGCAGCCTGCGATATGCCGGATCGTTCGGATCCGCACTCGGCAGACTGACCATCCGCTGACGCAGTGCACGGGCCTGGACCCGGTCGCCGCGCCGGCGGGCTTTCGCCAGCAGATTCTGCAACTCCAGATAGGCCGGGTTTCGGGCCCGGCGCTTCCCTCGGGTGTACTCAGGAACAAGGACTGTCTCGACGAACTCGTCCAGTCCCTCCGTAGCGTCTTGATCTTGATGCTGGTCGTCGGCGGTGCGCTGACGTACGGGTATGCGGTGCCGGATGGTGATCTTCTCGGGGCCGACGAGGACGTCCTTGACGAGGAGCCGCAGGACGCGCTGGCGCTCGGGGACCTCGGCTGTCCCAGCGTTCTCGCGGAGCTGGGCGAGGAAGCCTTCGAGGTCGTCAGCGAGCTTGAGATAGGCGTCGCGGTCGGCGAACTGGGCTTCCAGCGTGTCGAGTTGGCCGCGCAGGTTGCTCTCCCGGGCCCGCAGGCCGGGCATCCGGGCCCGCAGTTCATCGATGGTGACCAGCTGTTCCTGGAACGCTTCGATCATGCGCGTGATTGCTGCGGTGGCCTTGGCGAGGGCCAGTTCGAGACGGCTGCGCTGGCGGGTGGCGGGGTCGGAGGTGCGGGCGCGGTCCAGGCGCTTGTCGATCTCGGACCGGATCAGGTGCGGGTCGGCGAGCATGCCGATGATGTGGTCCCAGACGACGGTGTCGAGGTAGTCGGCGCGGACCGGCTTGTTGGTGCAGACCCGGCCGCCCGCGTAGCGGTAGTCGTCGGAGCCCAGGCACCGGTAGTAGTAGATCTTCTTGCCGGAGGAAGTAGTGGTCGAGGTGCGGTAGTAGCCGTATCCGCAGCTCACGCAGGCCGACAGCCCCTGAAGTAGGGAGGGGACCTTGCTGTTGCGCGAGGCGAAGCGTTTGTTGTCGGCGAGCCGCTGGGCGGCGCGTTCGAAGGTGGCCGGGGTGACGAGCGCGGGAACGGGGATGGTGATCCACTCCTCGCGGGGGCGGTCGGCGGTCTTGACGGCGCGCGGAGTGCTGCGGCCCTCCAGGCGGGCCCGGCGGTTGAGGCCCGGGGACTCGTGGAGGATCTGGGTCTTGCCGAAGGCTGCCTGCCCTTGGTAGGCGGGGTTTTTGAGCATGCCCCAGACGACGCTGCGGTCCCAGCGGGTCTTGCCGGTGCGGGTGGGAGTACCGCTGTCGGTGAGCCAGCGGGTCAGGTCCGCGATGGAGGCCCCGTCGTCGGTATAGCGGCGGAACAGCTCGACCACCAGTGCTGCCTCGGACTCGACGATCTCGTAGGCGGCCCCGCACTCGGGGGTCTTGCGCAGGTAGCGGTAGCCGAACGGGGCTCCGCCCAGCACGTTCACCGACCCCGAGCGGGCCCGGTAGGTCTTCCCGCGCCAGTAGCGTTCCATCAGCTGGGCCTTCTCGTACTCGGCGAACATGCCCTGGAACTGGACCATCAGCTGGTCCTCGGGGCTGTCGCCGCGTGGGCCGCGGACGAACTCCACCCGGGTGCCGGCCCGGGCGAACTCCTCGACCAGCAGGGCCTGGTAAGCGAACTTGCGGGCGAGGCGGTCAGGCGCGTAACACAGCACCACATCCACGCCGACCTGCGCGACCAGGTCGCGCAGCCGCTCCAGCGCGGGCCTCACCAGGGTCGCCCCGGAGTGCCCCTCGTCCTCGAACACCCACTCCTCGGGCAGCTCAAGACGCTGTTCTGCGACGTGCGCGCGCAGGGCCGCGGTCTGCGAGCGAATCGTCTGGTCCTTCTTCTGCCGGGCCGAGGACACCCGGGCGTAGATCGCCACACTTGTTGTCATCGCTCACTCCTGCCTGCTCCAGGCGATCCCGTGTCCGGGATCGCCGCTGCGGAACCAACGCCGGGTAGGCCGCGGACAAGTCCGCCGCCGCATGACGGTCGAAGACCGCCTCCACCTGAACCGGCCGGCCGCTCACCGGCCCGGCCGGCCCTCCGGGGCATCCCGCTGCAAAAAACTCGGCCAGGGCCTGGGCCACCACCGCGGAGATCGCCCGGTCGCTCTCGTGGGCACGGGCGCGGATCTGTCCTGCCAGCGACTGCGGCAGCTTGACAGTGAACACCACGCTCGACTCGGGGACTTCGAGATGTCCAGCGGCCATGGCCTGCTCCAGATACCGGCGTGCCTGACGCACCGACACCCCGTACCTACTCGCCAACGTGCGGGCGGCTGCGGCCACGGGCACACCCGCCCCGACCAGATCCGCGGCGGCGTTGACCCTCCGGGCGTACTCGACGCTATCGACACGATCACCACGCACCATGTCACAAACCTACTACCCATTGTGACGCTCCTTACCCTCCGCGCGAGGAAGGAGTTCCAAGCGCCGGTAGCCGAGCGTCACCTCGAAGCAGAAGTTACCCATTGCGTTGGGGGCGTGACCACTCCGCCTTGCGGCGCTCCGGAGAGCGTGGCACCCCACTTCCAGTCCTCCAGGTATCCGGCCTTGAGCATGTTGCGCACCAGCCGCAGAAACCGCTGGTCATGGATCTTCTCGCCGAGGATCGACATCAGGACCTGGTGGTTCAGGCTGCCGAAGCAGTCGGCGATGTCCCCTTCGGTGAACCAGGAAGTCCCGGTCCAGGTGTGGTCCACCTCCCGTAAAGCGGTATGGCAGCCACGGCGGGGGCGGAATCCATGGGAGCGGTCGGAGAATGTCGGCTCATAATACGCCTCCAACAGCAGGCGGATCACTTCACCGACGAGCTTGTCCGACCAGGTCGGCAGCCCCAGCGGACGCGTCTTCCCATTTTTCTTCGGGATATGGACACGCCGGACCGGACGGAAGCGGTAGCGCTCGTGGCGCATTGCCTCGGTGATCCGGTCGATCTTCCGCTGCGACATGCCGTCCACGGTTTCTTCCGTGACCCCGGGCGTCATCGCGCCATGATTGGCGTAGATTCGCCCGTAGGCCAGCAGATACAACTGCGGATTGAACAGTTGCCGATACAGCTCCTCGCACGGCAGGCCATGCCTGCCGCGTTCACGCAGGACACCCAGCACCGTTTTGGCGCTCTGCATTTCGCATACCTCATGGATCTGTGGTGTCCGAATCACCTGGCCCCCTTCGCCCGATGTGGACGGCTTTCCCGTCCTCCCTGGCCGGTCGTGACTCCGGCGACTACTACGGGGCCTCCGTCGCCATAGGACTCGCGTCCCGTAGGCGATCCCACGTTCGTCTCTGTCTGTACGTTCTAGCGCGGCTTAGTGGTCGGCTCCGGAAGTCCTTCGGGGGTTGACGCCGGAGTCGGTGCTATGCGTGCTGCTGCGTCGGGGCTCAGGGTCGGCGAGGTGGAGTTGGCGGGACGTCGAGGGCGTCGTCGCGGCTGCCGAGCCGCCGGTGGGCAGTTTGGGGTCTTCGTAGCGGTCGCTGTCGGCGCGTTGGTGCCCCGCCGGGTCCGAGCGTTGACCGACCCCTGACGGGTGCTCCGCGCGCGTCGTGTCAGAGCTGGATGGTGGCGGTTCGCTGGCCGATGCCGAGGCGGTGGGCGGTGCGGGTCATCAGCCGGGACATCCGGGAGGGCAGCGCGTCGGGCGCGGGCACGGTTATCGGCCGTACCCGGCCGTTGTGGATCGCGGCGATTCGCCAGCCCTGGTCGGTGCGGACCACGACGACGGTCTGCCGTGACAGGCGCCGCTTGGGCAGTTGGGAGCGCCAGGGCATGAGCACCGACGCGGTGCCGTGGACGATCGCTACGCCGGGGGCGATGTGCCGGATCGACTCCAGCTCTCCGACCAGGGCCGAGCCGGCCAGCACGCCGCGGAAGAGCTGGTCGTGGTTGGCCTGGTGCTGGGCGCGGCCGATGGCGCGGGTGCCGTCGTAGGAGACGTAGTCGGAGTCCTCGGTGAAGCAGGCGCCGTAGGCCTCGGCGTCGCCTGCGGTCCATGCCTGCATGGACCGCTCGAAGAGGTGGCGGATCTGGAGGTCATCCGCGTGCGGCTGGGTGTGCATGGCGCGCCTCCGCAGGTACGGTTACTTCGATAGACGTAACTTACGATAGCGGGAAGCTTCGAATGTCGAAAGATGACCGGGTGGATGACATCGCGATGCAGCTCCGGCTGCTCCAGCAATGCTTCGACGCCTTCGACGAAGCCGTCGCCGCCCGCCTCGGGCTCAACCGCACCGACCTGCGCTGCCTGGACGTGGTGCTGGGCAGCGGGCCCCTGTCGGCCGGCGAGATCAGCGCCGCCGTCAAACTCAGCCCCGCGGCGACAACCACGGCCATCGACCGCCTCGAACGCGCTGGCTACGCCTCCCGCACCCGCGACCATGACAACCGGCGCCGGGTGCTCGTCACTGCCACCGATGCGGCCCGCACCGTCGAGGCTGAGATCTTCCGACCCGTCGGCCAAGCCGGAGCACAGGCCCTGAGCCGCTACAACGAGAACCAGCTGGCCGTCATCCTGGACTTCCTCCAGACGGCCCGCCGGGTGCAACAAGCCCAGACAACCCGCCTCACCACGACCACGTCCCCGCCAGACTGACGACGGGTCGGACGGGCGCTCCGGCACACCCCGGGCTAATCCGGGCGCCGGATGGACCAATTCCAGCGGCATGCCTGCGACTGCGGCGATACCACTGCCAGCACCGACTCCGGAGCCGGCTTCGTGCCTGTGCCCGGGTCAGATGTCGGGTGCGGTGAGGTGGAGCCAGCAGGCGCAGTCGAGGGCGTCTTCGGGGGTGCCCGTGGGGCTGCCGGTGGGCAGCAGGGCGTCTTCGTAGCGGTCGCCGCTGGCGTAGTAAAGGGCGAAGCCCCACCTGCTGGCGGTTCCGCCGTAGCGCAGGCGCATCAGCTTGACCAATTCGCCGTCTACCAGCTCTCCCTGCACGTAGGCGAAGGCTCCGCGGTGGTGGACGTGCAGCTGCTTCAGCTGCGGCCAGGCGGTGCGGGCGTGCTCGCCGAGGCGCTGCTCGAGCGAGAGCCGGGTGTGTTCCGAAGGCGTGGGCATGACGGCCATCCTGCCCGAGGGGCCGGGGGCCGGGGGCCGGGGGCCGGATGCGGCAGGCTGAGGCCTGTCGTGATCCACTTCTCCCGATCGGCCTTCCTGCCTTGCCCGTTGCCGCTGCCCGCCCGATAGTCCTGCGCGCCGCCGAGCGCGAGCGACTGAAGAAGATGGCCTACGGCCACAAGACCGAGCACCGGCTGCGGATGCGCGCGCAGGTGGTGCTGCACGCCGCACGCGGACGCGGCAACGCGCGCATCGCCCGCGAGACCGGCCTGCACCTGGACACGGTCCGCTGCTGGCGCGGCCGGTTCGCCGAGCACGGTCTCGCCGGTCTGACCGACCGCGAGCGGTCGGGGCGCCCGCCATCGTTCACGGCACTGCAGGTGGCCGAGGCCAAGGCGCTGGCCTGCCGCCTGCCCGCCGAGACCGGGGCGCCGCTGGCGCGGTGGTCGTGCCCGGAGTTGGCCGCCGAACTCGCGGCACGCGGCATCACCGGCCCCATCTCCGCCTCCACTGTGCGCCGCTGGCTCAAGGACGACGCACTCAAACCCTGGCAGCACCACTCGTGGATCTTCATCACCGTCCCCGACTTCCGCGCCAAGGCCGAACGCGTGCTGGACCTGTACGCCCGCACCTGGCAGGGCGTCCCGCTCGGCGAGGACGAGTACGTCATCAGCGCGGACGAGAAGACCTCCATCCAGGCCCGCTGCCGCTGCCACCCCACCCTCGCCCCCGGCCAGGCCCGCGCGATGCGCGTCAACCACACCTACGGCCGCGGCGGCGCGCTGGCCTACCTGGCCGCCTACGACGTCCACCAGGCCACGGTGTCCGGCCGCTGCGAGCCGACCACCGGCATCGACCCCTTCATGAACCTGGTCGCCCAGGTCATGAGCCGGGAGCCCTACGCCAGCGCGAAGCGCGTGTTCTGGATCGTCGACAACGGCTCCTCCCACCGCGGCCAGAAGGCCGCCGGCCGGCTGACCAAGGCGTTCCCGAACGCCGTCATGGTCCACACCCCGGTCCACGCCAGCTGGTTGAACCAGGTGGAGATCTACTTCTCCGTCGTGCAGCGCAAAGTCGTCACGCCCAACGACTTCACCGACCTCGCCCAGGTCGGGGACCGGCTCCGAGCCTTCGAAGACCGCTACAACGCCACGGCACAGCCGTTCCAGTGGAAGTTCACCACCTCCGACCTGGACGATCTGCTGGCCAGGCTCGACCGGCACACCGCCGACCGACAGGAACAATCCTCCGCCGCACTCACAGCATGATCAACCCCCGAAGGACTTCAGGCCGACCACTTAGGCATCCCACTCATCTCCTTGGATGTCCTCGCTGGACATCGCTCCGAGCTCCGGAAGTGCCCCGGACAACCTTCGAATCCAGGGCAGAGCACGGCGCCGGTTTCAGTCGTCTTTCCGGCGGATGGGAACTTGCATCTTCTGGAGATTTGGCTTCAAACAATCCAGTCTTCGCCATATCGTGCGGGCCGCCCAGCACACCGTTTCTGACAACTGAGCCCGGTCACGGGTTTTCTGACATGCTGTTGTCCCCTTCACCTTTCGGATCCAGGTAATTCATCCGGCCCGGAACCTCCTTCCGAATTCCTCCCGGCTGAGCCAGGGATACAAACAGAGCGCCTCGTGGCGCACAAGGTGCGCCCGATGTCCCACTGGTCCGGCCCGGTCCGGAGCCACGCGGGGTGCCGCGGCGGCGCGGCGGCGAGGGCGATGTTGTCCACCGCGCTTTGGACCTTGGCCGCTCCGGGTCTTCCCTTGCGGATCGTCACGGTGGACCCTGGCCAGTGCTCGGGCCTGAGTCCTCGGGGCGGTCAGCGGCTTGGCCAGCGCACGGTCCAGGTCCCCGGTACGTCCAGCACGTACATCAGCGCGACTGTGCGCACCACCGCCGGCCGGACGACCTCCGTCGACGTCACCGTGTACACCAAGCCCAAGCCGCAGTTCAAGAAGGGGCCGAACCCCGAACCGGAGCGCAAGGAGGGCAAGAAGGGCAAGGTGGGCAAGGTGATGGACCTGTCCGCCCAGGAGCTGGTCATGCTATCGGCGAAGGACGGTCCGTCCGATGTGACACTGCCCCCGGACGGCGAGTTCGTGCGGCAGCTGCGCACGGAGGACCACTTCAGAGCACGGGTCCTCCGCGTGATCACTGAGCGTCGAGAACTCCCTGATCACGCAGGGCCCGTATCTGTCTCAAGTTCGAGACCCTCAGCCTACGAGCGGCCTCTCCGTTTGCCGGTCGGCCAAAGTCCCACTGACTGGGCAGCGCGGCGCTGTGCTCCTCGGCCGACCGGTCCGGGTGCATGTAGCGTCAGCGTCAGGGGGGTGACATGAGCTTCGACGAGAACGAACCGCAGTCCGTCCGCGAGCGGCGCTTCACGGCAGAACGGGCCAGACGCAGAACGGCACGCAAGGCTGCGTCGCTCGACCTGTGGGGAGCCCACGTCGGCGCGGTCATCGTGACCGTCGCCCTGGTCCTCCTCGGCTGGTTCGGCAAGCTGGTCGCTCTGGGCATCGTCAGTGGCGTCTTGCTGCTCTGGTTCGCCACAGCCCTCACATGGGCCCACGCCGACGGGGACCATGGCCGGCACGCACTCCAGCGCGCGTACAAGGTCACCTTCGGGTGGGGCGACGGGCTCTGAGCATTCCCCTCCACCGACTGGGCCGCACCCGGCTCGCCGCTGGAAGCCAGCCGTCGCCCGCAGGTCACGAACAAGGCCCGCTCCCACCCGCGGACACCGGCATCAGCGACCCTGCCCCTGAAGTTTCTGGCCGACAACGATCCGGCCTACCGCAAAAGCCGTCTCTTCCGGCAGGCCCTGGCCGAGTTCGGCGCGGCCGGCAAGCGCACCTGTGCCTACCCGCCCCAGGCCATTGGAGTCGCACGCTTCAACAACCCTACGGGGTAATACACCGGATCCGGTCTCGTTCCGGCTCAGAACGTCAACCGTTCCGTGGACTTCAGGTTGGGCTCCACTTCGCGCTTCGTGCGCCAGGCCGAAGGAGTGCAGCCCCGGTAGCGTGCTGCTTGTGTTGGCCGCCGCGCCGTCGGGCTCGCGCCGTGCACGACGAAGCGCCGCGTCCGACGAGGCCGAGGCGGCGAGCAGTGTCGTTGTCCTGGCCGCCACGGCCCTCAGCATTCCGTTCGTCACCCTGATGCCCCGCCAGGCGCCGGCAGCGCCCCCGGAAGGGGGACCGGCCCCTGAGCCGGCAGCCGCATAGGACGAAAACGGTCTGCCGGCGAGGTGTCTCCCACCTCGTCGGCAGGCCGTCCTCCTGCGGTTGAAAACCATTACATTGGGACCGCTGATGCCGTCGGCACCGGCTGTCTTGGAGGTTGACGATGTATTCGACAGTTGACACGTTCCGCACGCCCCAAGGCGTCACACTCGGCGTCGAGCACTTCGGTGACGAGGCGGCGCCCTTGGTACTGCTCGCGGGCGGCACGACCATGTTGTCCTGGCCCGACGCCCTCTGCGAGGCGCTCGCGAGCGGCGGACGTCACGTCGTCCGCTACGACCTGCGCGACGCGGGCGCGTCGACGACGGTCGACCCCGACGCGCCCGCGTACACGCTCCGAGACCTCGCCGCCGACGCGGCCGCGCTCGCCCGTGGGCTCGACGACCGCCCCGCGCATCTGGCGGGCATCGACGTCGGTGGGATGGTCGCACAGGTGGCCGCCCTCGACCACCCGAAGGCGTTCTCTGCGCTGACCCTCGCCGGGACGCGGGCCGTCGCTCCCGGTCCGGTCGACGACGACCTGCCCGACCATGACCAGGCTGCGATGAAGGAACGCTTCGAGCTCCCGAAGCCCGAATGGTCCGACCGTGCCTCGGTGGTGGAGTGGGTAGCTGCCGGAGCCGCGGTCTTCGGTGACGACTCCGACGCGGCACGAACCACCGCCGGGCGGATCTTCGACCGCACACCGGGCACATCGCGCTCTGTCCAGATGGCCAACCAGCTTGGCATCGTGTTCGCCGGCCTGGACTGCCAGCCCCGCTGGCGCGAGCGCCTGCCCGAACTCGCGGTGCCGACGCTCGTGGTGCACGGGCGTCGCAACCGGTTCTTCCCGGTCGGCTGTGGTGAGGCGCTCGCGCGCGACATCCCCGGCGCGCGGCTGCTCGTGCTCGAGCAGGCCGCGACCGCGATCCCCGCCGCGTCCGCCGACGAGGTCGCCAAGGAGATGCTCAAGCTCTGACCCCAGCCGTTCCGACACATGGGGTAAGGGGCCGGATCGCCCGGCCCCCTACCCCAGGTCGCTGCGGTACTGGATTTCCCGCAGACGGGCGCATGGGCCGGCAGCTGGAAGACGGCGGGCCAGTCCCGGGCAGCGGAAGGGCGCCCGTCGAAGACGGTGTGGAAGGCGTTCATCGCACCCTTCGTGCACCGTGAGGCGCTGACCAAGTAGCCGGCCGAGGTGGATGGCGACCGCGAGAAACTCGCGGTCGCGGAGCGGGTGCTACGGCCTCTGTCCGAGCAGGAAGCTGAGGCTGCCGCTTGCAAGCAGACCCTTAGTAGGGCTTTGTTAGGTCCTGTGGTGTGGTTCTGGTGTCGGTGCGGATTGGCCGCATATCGAGCAGGCGCCGGTCCAGGTGGCCAGGAGGGCCTGAAGCTCGCGGAGGACCGCGTAGAGGGTCAGGCCGGCGCAGGCGCTTTTGGGTCGAGCCTGAGCATGGTGCAGAACGCCTGGGCGAGGGAGGCGAGGGTGACGTGGTGGTGCCAGCCGGGGAAGTTGCGGCCCTCGAAGTGGTCCAGGCCCAGACCGTCCTTGAGCTCGCGGTAGTCGTGTTCAACGCGCCAGCGGATCTTGGCGATGCGGACCAGTTCGCGCAGCGGGTGTCGGCAGGCAGGGTGGAGAGCCAGTAGTCGGTGGGCTCGGCGGCGCCGGGCGGCCATTCGGCCAGCAGCCAGCACTCGGGCAGGGAGCCGTCGGCGGCGCGGCGGATTGTTCGGTTTGCGGGTCTGACCCGCAGCGCCAGGAACCGCGAGCGCATCTCGGCGCGGGGGTTGTGCTTCGTGGTCTTGCTGCCCTGGCGCCAGGTCACGGTTCGTGCCGACGATCGCCCTGTGTTCAGGGCGAGTTGGTGCAGAGTGCTGTGCTGGCCGGGGTAGGCCGGTCCGGGCGGGCGGCCCTGGCCGCTGTAGGGCGGGCGGTCGGGGACGGCGTCGCCCGGGTAGGCGGTGGTGGTGCCCTTGACCGCGACGGCGTAGGTCAGGTCGCGCTCGGTCAGGGCCTCGCGGAAGCCGGTCACGTCGCCGTATCCGGCGTCGGCGACCACCGGCAGGTCAGGAAGTTCCCAGCCCTCGCGGACCTCGTCGAGCATGTCCAGGGCCAGGCGCCACTTCTCCTTGTGCCGCTCGCTGTCGGGGATGGCCGCCTTGGCGCGTCGGCGCTGGATTGCCCCGGTCAGCAGCGCATCGCCGGTGTTCTTTGTGTCGTCCCAGCTCTCGGGCAGGAACAGGCGCCAGTTGACCGCCGAGGAAGCGCGGTCGCTGACCAGATTGACGCTGACGCCGATTTGGCAGTTGCCGCGCTTTCCCAGCGCGCCGCAGTACATCCGCGCCACACCCGGTGAGTCGTAGCCGTCCTTGGGAAAGCCCACATCGTCGATCGCGTACGCCTCCGGCGAGATGTGAGCGGCAGCCCAACGAGCCAGCCGCTCACGGACCTTGGCCCAGTCCCAGGTCGAGGAGGCCACGAACTGCTGGAGCTGCTGGTGGTCCACGCCCAGGCGCTCGGCCATCGGCTGCATCGACTTGCGCTTGCCGTCCAGCATCAGCCCACGCAGGTACAGCTCGCCCTTGGCTCGCTGATCCCGCCGGGCCAGAGAACCGAGTATCTCCTCCGCGAACGCCTCCAAGCGCGTACGGACCGTGTCCATCTCCTCAGGTGTCACACCTGAAAAAACATCACAACCTATCTGGAGGTGATCAATCGGGGTACCTAACAAAGCCCTATTAGTGGGCGGCTCCGGAAGTCCTTCGGGGGTTGACTGCAGAGTCGGCGTGGTACCTCGTGTCCCGACTTACCGGATCGCCACCGCGTCTTTCTGAAGGCCGAGTGGCGTCGAGGTTGATGTCGTGGACTTCTCCGCGGGCGTCGCGTCAGACTCATCGCCATGGTGCACCTGCGCGTTCTCACGAAAAGCGACTGGCCGTTGTGGCGGGAAGTTCGCCTTGCTGCGCTGGGCGAGGCACCGCAGGCGTTCAAGGCTCGGCTTGCGGACTGGCACAGCGGCGGGGAGGAGCAGTGGCGTGCGCGCTTGGAAATGCCCGACGCCCACAACATCGTTGCGTTGCTGGGTGGTCGAACGGTCGCGGTGGCCAGCGGCCTTCCTGGGGACAGCGGCGCATGCGAGCTGAGGTCGGTGTGGGTCAGTCCCCAGGCGCGGGGTCTCGGCGTCGGAGACCGGTTGATAGCGGCGGTCGAAAGGTGGGCCCTGCAGTCCGGTGCAACGAAGCTGAAACTCGCAGTGATCCCCGGCAACGAGCCGGCCATCGTGCTGTATCAGCGCAACGGCTTCGTCGTCGCGGAAGAGCTCGGAGACCTGTTGCCCGATGGTGTGACCAGGGAACGGGTGATGGTGAAGGCGCTTCACTGACGAGACGACACACAAGCTCGGCGGATCACTCCGCCTGGCGTCTTCAGATGTCTGGGGCTGTGAGGCCGCAGGCGCAGTCCAGAGCTTCTTCGGGGGTGCCGGCGAAGCTGCCGGTGGGCAGGATGGCGTCTTCGTACTTGTCGGTGAGAGGGCGAAGCCCCAGGTGCTGGCGGATCCGCCGTAGCGCAGGCGCATGAGCTTGATGCGCTCGCTGTCGGGCAGTTCGCCGTCGATGTAGGCGAACTGCCCGCGGTAGCGGACGTCCAGGCCGGCGAGCTGCGGCCAGGCGGTACGGGCTCGCGCGGTCAGCTTCTGGGCGAGGGAGGTCTTGGTCGACTCCGGCACGGTGGGCATGGAGTCATCCTGCCTGGTCGCCCGCGACAGAGGTGCGGCAGGCTCCAGCCGGTAAGATCCACTTCTGCTGATCGGCCTGCCTGCCTTGCCCGTTGCTGCTGCCCGCCCGATATCGCTGACCGCCTCGCAGAGGCACCGGCTGAAGAAGATGGCCTACGGCCACAAGACTGCCCACCAGGCCCGGATGCGCGCGAACGTCGTGCTCCACGCTGCACGGGGCCGCTCCAACGCGCGCATCACCCGTGAGACGGGCCTGCACCTGGATACCGTGCGCAGGTGGCGGCGCCGGTTCGCCGAGCAGGGCATGGCCGGGCTGGCCGATCGCCAGCGCACCGGTCGCCCGCCCTCGTTCACCGCACTACAGGCCGCCCAGGTCAAGGCCCTGGCCTGCCAACTGCCCGCCGAGACCGGCGCCCCGCTGTCACGCTGGTCGTGCCCGGAGTTGGCCCGCGAGGCCAAGGTACGGGGCATCGTCCCGGCTGTGTCGGCCTCCACCGTGCGCCGCTGGCTGGCCCAGGACGCGCTCAAGCCCTGGCAGCACCGCTCCTGGATCTTCATCACCGACCTCGATTTCGGACCCAAGGCCGAACGAGTGCTGGACCTGTACGCCCGTACCTGGCAGGGTCGGCCGCTCGGGCCGGACGACCTTGAAGCATGTCAGCGCAGCCACCGGGATCGAACAGGTGTCCCCTCCGTGAGACTTGCTATATTACGCAACTGAGCAACTATGAGCGCTGCAATCCGTCACAGGAGGAGGAACTGCCCATGCCCGTCGTCCGCCGGGGGCTGCCACGGCTCGGCCCGGCCCTGGCCGCCCTGGCTCTGATGGTCTGCGCGATGTTTACGCCCGTCTCCGCGCACGCCGCGGGGACGGGCCTCGACAGCGTGGCCGAAGCCCTGAAGAAGAGCCCCGTGTACGTTGATCCGCGCGCCCGGGACCAGCTCTCCGAGGCCGACGCCGCAGACCTCGCGGAGAAGATCGAGGACGCGGGCAAGCCAGTCTTCGTCGCGGTGCTGCCCGAGGCCGCCGAGTTCCCTCCCAAGACTCTGATGCGGGACTTGCGCACCCAGGTCGGCATCACCGGGGTGTACGCCGTCCACCTCGGCGACGGTTTCAACGCGAACGCGGACTCTTCGGTGATGTCGCGCAACGCGGTCGGTAACCTCACCGGCGCTGTCAAGCGCTCCCACTCCGGTGATCCCGAAGGACTCCTGACCGCCTTCGTCGACCAGGCCACCGAGCAGGCCAAGGGGCAGGCCCCGGCCGCCTGGAGCGGCTCCGAGGACGATGAGGGGAGTGGCGGCGCGGCAGTGCTGCTCACTGTCGGTGCGGTCGCAGCGGTCGGCGGCGGTGGGTACGCCTTGTACCGCCGCTCGAAGAAGAAGCGCGAGCGCGCCGAGCTGGACGCCCTGCGCGTCGTCGTCGACGAGGACATCACCGCCTTCGGCGAGGAACTGGACCGACTCGACTTCCACCCGTCGGAGCCAGGGGCCGACGACGTGATGCGGCAGGACTACACCCACGCACTGGACACGTACGACAAGGCCAAAGAACTGATGGCCACGGCCGCCAGGCCGCAGGACGTCCAACCGGTGACCGCAGCCCTGGAAGAGGGCCGGTTCGCGCTCGCCACCCTGGCCGCACGCCGCGCCGGCTCCCCGGTGCCCGAGCGCCGCGCTCCTTGCTTCTTCGACCCTCGCCATGGCCCTTCGGCCGTCGATGCGATGTGGGCCCCACCCCACGGCATGCCGCGCAACGTGCCGGCCTGTGAGGCTGATGCCAGCCTCTTGGCGGCCGGGAAGGAGCCGATGGCCCGTCAGGTGCAGACCGCCCATGGTTCCCAGCCCTACTGGAATGCCGGACCCTCATACGCACCTTGGGCGGGCGGCTACTTCGGCGGCGCGGGCAGCATGCTCGGCGGCCTGCTCGTGGGCACGATGCTGGGTTCGGCTCTCAGCGCACCCTCCGCGTTCGCCGACACCGCGGCAGTCGACAGCGCTCCCGACGGCGGCGAGTTCACCGGTGCCGACTTCAACCCTGGCGACTTCGGAGGTGGTTTCGAAGGTGGCGGCTTCGAGGGCGGAGGCGACTTCGGCGGTGGAGACTGGTGATCCCGGTGGCCGGCCGTAGGAGAGGCCGACACAGAGGCCCTCGGCGCAGCGGGCGTTGTTGCCTCGATCTGATTTGTCCCGGATGCGTTCATGGGCGTGAAACGTAGCCCTACCCGAGTTCCTCCGCGCCCAGCTGCGTGTGCGCGAGCTCTTGTGAGCCGACAGGTCCACAGGAGTGACATCGTTCGCGTGCCCGCCCGCATGGTCGATGCCGTGGTCGACAACTCGGCGTGACAGTGTCGATTCCTGCCCACGCAGCGGCGCCGTTCACTCATATCGGTGCGCTCGTCGTGGGCCCCTTTCACGGGTACCGGTCGGCGCATACGCCGTCACTTTTGACCGAGGCGGGGAGCCCGGACTCAATCGGTTGTCGCAACACCGGCTTCTTGAGTCAAGAGTAGGTGTTCGTTGAGGGCTTCAGCGGGTGTCTTCCATCCGAGGGTTTTGCGGGGGCGGCTGTTGAGGGCGAGTGCAACGGCTGCGAGGTCGTCTGTCTGCCATCGGGACAGGTCCGTGCCCTTCGGAAAGTACTGCCGCAGCAACCCGTTCGTATTCTCGTTCGTGCCGCGTTGCCACGGGCTGTGCGGGTCCGCGAAGTAGATCTCGAGGCCGGTGTCGACGCGGAGCCGGGCATGCTGCGCCAGTTCTTTGCCGCGGTCCCAGGTCAACGAGCGACGCAGCTGCTCGGGCAGCGTGGTGATCGTGGAGGCGATCGCGTCCCTGACGGCCTCGGCACCCAGACCGGCCAGCGCCGGCCCGTTCTTCACCCTCGGCTCGGTGCCAAAGCCTTCCATCCGGGGCAGGTGCAGCAGCATGGTAAACCGGGTCGTGCGCTCGACCAGAGTGCCGATCGCGGACTTGCCGGTGCCGATGATGAGTCGGGTAGCGGGGACGCATTACTGCGTCCCCGCCCCCTCAGAACCGTGCAAGCAGCTATTCACCGCACACGGCTCAAGCAAGCCCCAGAGGCTCGCTGGCAGGCAAAAGTACTGGCCTCGTTGTCGCAGTGGCTCCATTCCGCCGCTGACAATGGGTGTGGAGGAGACGGAGTCGTTGACCGTCCAGCGTGCTCCCGTCCGGGAAGGCAATGTATTGCTTGGAGATCGCCTTCCGGATGACAACCCGCCACGCTTCCCATTCTCCTGGGCTTTGTGGCGGGTGGTCGGCGTGCAGTAGGAGCCCTCCGCAGATCGAACAACGGCCGTGCTGTGTCTGTAGGAGACGCACGGTCATGGCGTCGACTGGCATAGGAATTCCCTTGCGTCGCCGCTGAGCCCAATATGACTCCAGGGCTGGGTCGTCCGGGGACGCCTTCCCCTTGACCAACTGGTGCCGGACTATCTTCGTCCAAGAGAACTTGAGCAGGTAGGCGCCGCTGTCGCGGTCACCGAACACCCACCGGTCGTTCCTGGACTTGTTGAACCGGCCGAAGTACTTGTCGGATATCCAGTGCTTCGGCTTGTTCGGGTGACTGTGCTTGGCCCACTTGTAAGCGAGCTTCCACATGTGATTGTCCAGCGCCGTGAAGATCTCGCTGGACACCACCGTCCGGTAGTAGGCCGACCAACCCCGCACGATCGGGTTGATCTTCTTGAGTACCGCACCGGCGTTAGCTCCTCGCAGGGCCACCATTTCGGTACTGAGCCGTTCCCGTATCCGTCTCTGAGCCGCTATGCTCGGTTTGATCAGCAGTTTGCCGTGATAGCGGCGGATGTTGAACCCCAGGAAGTCGAATCCGCTCTCCGCGTGGACGATGCGTGTCTTGTCCTCGTGGAAGGCGAGTCCCCTGGGCGTCAGCCATGCAGCCAGCCGTTCCTTGACCTGCTCGGCCTGTTCACGGCTGGTGCACATCGCGACAAAATCATCTGCGTACCGCACCAGCACGGGGCTGCCGCTCTGCGCACTCCCGGCATCTCTGCCGGTGGTGTAATAGCGGACCCTTGCGGCTTCCTCCATTCCGTGCAGGGCCACGTTGAAGAGCAACGGGCTAATCACCCCTCCTTGCGGAGTTCCCTCCTCGGTCGGGGCGAACCGGCCGCGATCCACGACCCCGGCCTTCAGCCACTGACGGACCAGTCCCCGGGCGGGGAAGGTGCCGAGAGCGGCCATGAGCCGGGCGTGGTCGATGCGGTCGAACGCCGCCGTCAGGTCTGCGTCGAGCACCCACGCACGCTGCGGGTTCTTCCCGTTGAGCGTGGAGTAGATGGCCCCGATCGCGTCGTGACAGCCTCGTCCGGGCCGGAAGCCGTACGACTTCGGCTCGAACCGTGCTTCCCACTCGGGCTCCAATGCTCCCAATGCCACAGCTTGCAGGCACCGGTCAACAATCACGGGAATCCCGAGTCCGCGCTTCTTCGTGGTCCCCGGTTTGGGGATGAACACCCGCTTGACGGGCTTGGGAATCCACGGTCGGGCGCGATGCTGGACCCATTTGGCCAATGCGGCCTTGGACTGGGAAAGCAACACGACTTTTCCGTCGACTCCCGCCGTCGCGCGTCCAGCGTTGATCTCCGTGACCCGTCGCACGCTCAGGAGCGTGTTCGCACGGGACCGGAGTATCAGATTCTGCAAATTGCGGACCTTCTTCAGATCCCCTGCCTGCGATGCCGTGAAGATTCTCTGCCGCAGACGCCGTACGTCCTCCTCGACCCGCCGCCAGTCAATCGACGCCCAGTCCAAGTCTTCGCCCTCGGGTCCGTTCACCGGCGCAGACGCAGCCGGAAGGGCCGAAGCCGCCCCGTCCGCTATCAGCATGGTGTCCAACTTGCCCCTCGGTTCCGTCGTCTTTATCCAGCGATTCTGCACAGGCTCACCCGGCCCACGTCAGCACCCTTTCGGGTCAGGGCAGTGTCCGTATCCGGACGGTTATGCGGGGCGACCGGCGGAGAGTCCGATCGTCTGCCTCGGGTTCCCGTTTCCTTTCGGCTTCCGGCGTTGGCTTCTTGGGCCGTCCTGTTCCCGCTGGGGAGTTGAGCCTTCCTTACGATCGGCTGACCGGGCCAAAGCGGCCCGGACCCCAACGGGGTTTCCACGTTCCACACGAATGAGATACGACCGGGGTGGGTGCTCCCTTTACCCCGAGGCGGCGGTGTCCACCTGGCCGGAGTGACCTCTGCCGGCCAGCGCCTGCCGCTTCTCAGCGGCCAGCCATGCACCCCACTGGAACCTTCCATCGGCGGGGCTTGGGATCACGAGGCATCATCGGGAGTTCACTTACGTTCACCCGTCCGGTCTTCCCCTTGCCGGTAACTCCCGGATGGAACGGGAGCCCTTGGGCTTTCCCCCGAGCTTCGCACCACGCCGTTACCGACATCGCACGTCAAGGGCGGGGACGGGTCATACGGACACGGACCCGTGACTGCACCTACAGCTTCATCAACTGCCTCTCCAAACGGTCAGTCCACTCGTATTCGTGCGGCTTCGTGTCGCACGGTCGCCTTCCCAGTGTCCCGGGACTGCCCGGTCCTCGGCCTCGGCCGGTCGTTGGCTGATCATCACCTCGGGGGTGACGTGCCCGTTCGCCCGCCGTCGGGCTCGGGCGCGGGGAACCCGCAGCGCACGCCCGGTACGCAGACAGCCGACCAGCTCACGCTTGAGGGCTCCGCGTCCTTGGATGTAAAGCGCCTGGTAGATCGCCTCGTGCGAGATGCGCATGGACTCATCATCGGGGAAATCCGTCCTGAGCCGGCCCGCGATCTGCTCGGGACTCCAGGCCGTCGCCCACCGCCGGTCCTGACGGCGGGGCTTGTTCCGTCCCTTCCACCGTGGCGTCTTCGGCCCGGTGACCTGTGTTCCGTCCGGACGGCGTACGTCCCCGGCGAGCCGGTTCTGCACATACTCACGCAGCCGTTCATCGGCCACGAGCTTCGGCGTCTTCGGACGCCGTCGAGGCTGATCGAGTCGTTCTCCTCGCACAGGTCAGGTGATTGAGGCCGATGGCTGCGATTCGTAGAAGGTTCCGTCGCGGAGCATCGCGAAGAGGACACCGGCCCGGCGCCTCGTGAGGCAACGCAGGGGCTGGGTGTCGTGCTTTCGGCAGACGCGCCGGCGCTAACCATGCGCGAGCTCGCAAGAGCTGTCCCGCATGTGCGGTCGCGGAAGGCCCCAGCGGTGTCAAGTGGTCGGGTTCCTCCATAGATGCCGCTCGTCGAGGGTCCCGAATCGAACATCTCTCCGATCAAGGTCGACGAGGATGCACCGGAAGTCCAGCAGTTGCCGTCTCTCATCACGCGAAGCGAGGTACTGCGCGGAGTTGTAGGGCACGATCAGAAGCCCGTTGCTCTCGCGGACTCGTTCTGTGTCGATGGCAAGGGGCGGCTTGTCGTCGCGCTGGCTGCGTGCAAGGAACGTAACCGCAATTCGGAGGCCTTCCGCGTGTTCCATTATGCGTCTGCGGTCCGTCGGCTGAACGAGCGCACCATAACCGTCCTGGGATGACCTTTGCGTGGCTGGTGTGATCACGGCGTCGGAGCCGTCCTGATCCGGTGATAGCGACAGCCGCGAGAGACGTGCGCCCCACCGCGCCCATTCGATCAGTGAGCGGTGATCGCGGTGGCAGTCACGTGGACGCCGGGCCGGCGCCTTGAGCCGTCCGGGCACTTGATCTCTCTATCCAGAGCGGCGAGGTCTGGCGCCCTCGCGACTGCCGCCATCGTCAACACTGCTGACTCGTCCTCAGAACCGGCTGCCGAGCCACTGGTGGACGGCGAGTGCGGTGGTACGGGCGTGTTCCTCCAGCATGGTGAAGTGGTCCCCCGGCACAGTGACCTCGGCGTGCGGCCGGCTCCAGTCCGGAGCGGGGTCGGTGCCGGGCAGTGGATCCCGGGCTCGTACGTACAGGGTGGGACAGGCGAGCGGCGCGGGTTTCCAGCCACGGAAGAGCTCGAAGTATCCGGCCATGGCAGTGAGCCGATCGGGACTGGCAGAGGCGAACTCCGCCGCCCGGCGCAGCATGTCCGACGTCATCGTGGAGAGCGTCTGCCCCTGGTCACCGTGAACGGGGGGATAGGTGTCCACCAGGACGACGGCCACCGGGGCGGCACCCTCGAACTCCAGACGCTCGGCCACAGCATGGGCCACCCAGCCACCGGCCGACCGCCCCAGCAGCACCAGGGGGCCTTCGAACGCGGCTGCACGGACGGCAGAGGCCTGGGCGGTGACGAGAGCGTCCAGTGTGGCGGGGAGAGCCTCTCGGGGCTCGAACCCCGGGTGCCGCACCGCGGAAACAGGCCGCAGCCCTCGCAGCCCGGCACCGAGGCGCGCGTACTCCTGCGGTCCGGACAGTGCGCTGAGCGCGGGGAAGCAGACCAGCCGGGGCCCCGTACCGCCCCCCGCGAGCACGACGGGTTCGTGCGTCGCACCGGGCGCCCCGGTCCGGTCGAAGACCGGGCGGAGGCGCGCGGCGATGGTGAGGAGCACCATGCCGTCCCAGCTCCGGCCCCGGGCGCATGCGGTACGGAAGAGCGTGCCCAGGGAGTCCGGAGATTCCCCGGCATGCGGCGCCGCGGCGACCTGCACCCGGGCGTCCGGCGGACCGTCCGCCCCCGGACCGCTTCCTGGACCGTCGTCCGCCGGCCGGTCGGGGGAGTCCGGAGAGCCCGCGGCATCAGGCCGTGCCCGGCCGTCGGACGCAGCACCCGCAGAAGGCAGCTCGGCGGCATACCGTCGCGTCAGCTCGACGGCGAGCGCGCGCGGCGTCGGGAAGTCGAACAGCAGCGTGGACGGCAGTGCCAGCCCTGTCCACGCCGCGAGCTCGTTACGCAGATCGACCGCGGCCAGGGAATCCAGCCCCAGGTCCGCCAGCAGGGCGTCCCCGTCGATCTCGTTTGCCTCCTCCCGATGGCCCAGGACGCGGGCCGCCAGAGTCCGGACCTTTGTGAGCAGCACCCCGCCCATCTCGCCGGGGGAAGCAGCCGCCGGCGACCGGCCGAGTCGGTCCCCGCCCCCATCGCCCGCGTCTTCCCCGTCGGCAGCAGGGGTTCGGACCCGGTTCGCCGCCGTGCCACTGCCGCGGAGAGCGGCCGGGGCGAGGCGGGCCGCCACCACCACGGGTTCGTCACCGGCCACGGCCGCGTCGAAGAGAGCCAGGCCTTCTTCCGGCCCGAGCGGGCCGAACCCGGAACGGGCCATCCGCCGCAGATCCGCGTCGCCGAGGTGCGCCATCATGCCGTCGTTCTGCTGCCAGGGGCCCCAGACGATCGACGTACCGGGCAGTCCGAGCCGCCCGCGGTGCCGCGCCAGGGCATCCAGCACACAGTTGGCCGCGGCGTAGTTGGCCTGGCCCGCGGAGCCGAAGGTACCCGCCACCGAGGAGAACAGCGCGAACACGGCCAGGTCGTGGCCCAGGGTCAGTTCGTGCAGGGCGAGAGCGGCGTCCACCTTGGGGCGCATCACCCGACTCACCCGGTCGGTGGTGAGCGCCGCGACGACGCCGTCGTCCAGTACCCCCGCAGTGTGCACGACGCCGGTCAATGGGCGGTCCGCCGGTACCGCGTCGAGCAGGGCCGCGAGCGCGGTCCGGTCCGCGACATCACAGGCGTGAACGGTCACTTGGGCGCCCGCCTCACACAGCTCCGCGACGAGTTCCCGCGCCCCCGGAGCGTCCGGCCCGCGTCGGCCGGCGAGCAGCAGATGCCGGACGCCGTGCGCGGTGACCAGGTGCCGCGCCATCAGCATCCCCAGGGAACCGGTGCCGCCGGTGATCAGGACGGTGCCCTCCGGGTCGAGAGTCCGCCTCTTCTGCGGCTTCGGTGCCGACTCGGCCAGTGGCACCAGCTTCGGCACGTACACCGTCCCCCGGCGTACGGCTGCCTCCGGCACCGGGGCGGCCAGCAGGGCGGGCAGGGCACTCCAGGAGTCGGGGTGCTCGTCCACGTCGATCAGGGCGAAGCGGCCCGGATTCTCCCGCAGGGCCGAGCGGACCAGTCCCCACACCGGCGTGTGCAACGGCACGGACGCCGTCCCGCCGGACCGGCCGTCACTCCCGCGACCGGCACCATCCGCAGGGAATCCGTCATCGGCCGGAGCGACGGCACCGGACGTCACGAGGATGAGACGCGAGCGGGACAGGTGCGACTCGGCGAGCCACTCCTGCACGAGCCTCAGCGCCCGGTCCGCTGCCCGCAGCAACCCGGCAGCCTGGTCCTCCTGCCCTCCTCCGGTCGTGTCCGGCGGCGGGCACGGTGCCACGACGACGGCTGACGACGCGTCGCACGCCGCAGCGCCGGGGTACACCGGGACGCCGGAATCCGGCGGCGCGAGAGCGTCCACCAGCCGTGTGCCCGCCGCGCCCAGAACCCCCCAGCGGGGCATTCCCACGGGTGCGGACGGCTCGGCCGGCGTCACCCAGTCCGTCCGGTGGAGAGCACTGGTGACTGCGTTCGCCGTCGTCGATCCGGTACGCGGAAGATGCCGGAGCGCCAGCGAACGGACCGTCGCCACCGGTGAGCCCGTCTCGTCGGCCAGCTCCACTCCGGCCTGACCGTCCGGCCCGGGGGCCACCCGTACCCGCAAGCGCTGCACACCAGTCGTGTGCACGCGCACCCCGCTGAAGGCGAACGGCAGGGACAGCCCGCCGGCCGCCGGACCGGCTGCCTCGGAACCGTTCGCGGCAAGGCGGTCCAGGGCCAGGGCGTGCAGCGCCGCGTCGAGCAGTGCGGGATGCAGGACGAACTCCGGGCCGCCCGCCTCCCGGCGCGGAGTCCGGGCCGCTTCGGGCAGCGCGACGTCCGCGTACAGCTCCTTCCCATACCTCCAGACGGCGCGCATCCCCCGGAAAGCGGGGCCGTAACACAGCCCGTCGGCGGCCAGTTGCTCATACGGTCCGGTCCCCGGACCGTCGACATGCAGTGGCATCGCCGCCTCCGGCGGCCAGGACGCGTCCGGCCAGGGCACGCCGCCGGCCTCGCCTGCGGCCGCTCCCCGGTCCGCAGGCGGCTGCGCCGGCGAAAGAGTGCCGACGGCGTTCCTGAGCCAGGGCTCATCACCCGCCGGAGTATGCGGCCGGGAGTGGAAGAGCACAGCCCGCCGCCCCGCGTCGTCCGCCCCCGCCACTCTCACCTGCAAGGCGACAGCACCGCCCGAGGGCAGCGGCAGCGGCGCGGTCAGAACGAGCTCGTCCAGGACGGCCGCTCCCACCAACTCGCCTGCGTGGAGGGTCATGTCGACGAAAGCAGTCGCCGGCAGCAAGATCTTCCCAGCCACCACGTGGTCGGCAAGCCACGGCTGGTCCTGCACCGACAGCACCCCGCTCAGCAGCAGCCCGTCGTCGTCGGCCGTGCGGGTGCCCGACCGCAGGAACGGATGGGCGGGCCCGGCCGTCGGGGACACGGGCGGATGCTCCGGGACGGTCTCCAGCCAGTACCGGCGGCGCTGGAAGGCGTACGTGGGCAGTGCGACGCGCCGCCCGCCCCACCTGGCGAAGACAGCTCGCCAGTCGACGGGAACACCATGGGCATGCAGCGCGGCCAGCGTGTCGAGCAAAGCATCCGCCTCCGGCCGCGACCCGCGCAGGGTCGGCAGAACCATCGGTACCGGTCCCCGCTCGCCGCCGCCCGCTTCGCCCGTGTCCGAGCCGGCCGGGACCGGCCCGGACACGGCAAGGCAATCACGTACCAGACCAGTGAGCACCCCGTCCGGCCCCAGTTCGACGTAGTGCGCCGCGCCTTGCTCACCCAGGTACGCCACCGAATCGGCGAAGCGGACCGGACGGCGGACATGGTCCACCCAGAACTCCGGCGTGCACACCTCCTCGGCGGTGGCCGCCCGGCCCGGCACAGCGGTGATCAGAGGCATCCGCGGCGTGGCGAAGGACAGACTCCGGACCACGCCCGCGAACTCGGCCAGCACGGGCTCCATCCGAGCGGAATGGAAGGCATGACCGACCCGCAGTGGCGTCACCGAACGGCCCCGCTCCCGGAAGTACGCGGCCACCTCCCGCACCGCCGGCTCGTTGCCGGAGACAACCACCGAGGCAGGCCCGTTGACCGCGGCGATCTCCACCGCAGCCCCGGTCCCGGAGAGGTGGGCAGCCACCTCGTCCACGCCGGCGGACACGGCCGCCATCGCGCCGCCCGAAGGCAGCGCGTCCATCAGCCGGCCCCGGGCCGCGACCAACCTGCACGCGTCCGCGAGGGAAAACACCCCGGCGACATGCGCCGCCGCCACCTCGCCCACCGAGTGCCCGGCCACCAGGGCGGGGCGTACCCCCCACGCCTCGAACTGCCGGAACAACGCCGTTTCCAGAGCCAAGAGCGCCGGCTGCGCGAACCGGGTCGTATCCAGCAACGCGCCCGTCTCCGTACCGGGCCCGGCGAACATGACGTCCCGCAGCGGCACCGGCAGCAGCGGGTCGAGCAGGGCACAGCATTCGTCCAGCGCACTGGCGAAGGCCGGATGCAGATCCCGCGACTCGTACAGTTCGCGGCCCATGCCGACACGTTGACTGCCCTGACCGGTGAAGAGAAAGGCCGGCGAGCCGCGATGACGGGACGTGCCCGTGTGCACTCCGGACCGGCCGCCGCCCTCCGCCACAGCCCGAAGGGAGCCGAGCAGCTCGGCACGGTCCCGGGTCACCACCACGGCCCGGTGCTCCAGGGCCGCACGCGTGGTGGCGAGCGAGTACCCGATGTCCACCAGGGAGGTGTCAGGAGCGGCGGCCACATGGTCGTACAGCCGTCGCGCCTGGGCCCGCAGCCCCGGCACGCTCCTCGCCGACACGGGAAAAGCCACCGCGGTCCGCCCAGGACGCGTCGCACACTCCGGCTCCACCCCGGGGCCGACAGGGCCCTTCGCCGCCCCGCCGTCCGCCGGGGCGCCCAGCGATGCGGCCTCCCCGCCACCCGGAGCCTCTTCGAGTACCACATGGGCGTTGGTGCCACTGATCCCGAACGACGACACCCCCGCCCGGCGCGGACGATCCGTCACGGGCCACCTCACCGGCCGGGTCAGCAGCGCGATTCGCCCCGACGACCAGTCGACCCGGGGCGTCGGCTCGTCGGCGTGCAACGTACGCGGCAGCACACCATGCCGCATCGCCTGCACCATTTTGATCACACCGGCCACTCCGGCAGCGGCCTGGGTATGACCGATGTTCGACTTCACCGAGCCCAACCGGAGCGGACGCTGCCGCTCCTGCCGCCCGTACGTCGCGAAGAAGGCCTCCGCCTCGATGACGTCGCCCAGCCGGGTGCCGGTGCCGTGTGCCTCCACGGCGTCGATGTCCCCGGGAGTCAGCTCCGCGTCCGTGAGCGCCTGCCGGATCACCCGCTGCTGCGCCGGCCCGTGCGGTGCGGTCAGCCCGTTGCTCGCCCCGTCCTGGTTCACCGCCGAGCCGCGCACCACGGCCAGTACCGGAAGCCCGGCGCGGCGCGCCTCCGACAACCGGCTCAGCAGCAGCATGCCGGCACCCTCGGCCCACCCCGTGCCGTCGGCGGACGCACCGAACGCCTTGCAGCGGCCGTCCGGCGCCAGCGCCCGCTGACGACTGAACTCCACGAACGACGTGGGCCCCGACATCACCGTGGCGCCGCCGGCCAACGCGAAAGCACACTCGCCCCGGCGCAGCGCCTGGGCAGCCAGGTGCAGGGCCACCAGGGACGAGGAACACGCCGTGTCCACGGTGAGGGCCGGGCCTTCGAGGCCGAAGGCGTACGCGATACGGCCCGAGGCGACGCTTCCGGCGTTGCCGAGGCCGAGGTACCCCTCGACATGCTCGGGCGTCCTTGCCAGGCCGCGCGCGTAGTCGCTGTACATCAGCCCGACGTACACCCCGGTCGCCGAGCCGCGCAGAGTGCCGGGGACGAGACCGGCGTACTCGAAGGCCTCCCACGCCACTTCGAGCAGCAGCCGGTGCTGCGGGTCCATGGCCAACGCCTCGCGGGGCGAGATTCCGAAGAAGGCGGGGTCGAAGCGGTCCGCACCGGAGAGGAAACCCCCCTCGCGCACATACGTCCGTCCGGACCGCCCGGGGTCCGGGTCGTACAGCGCCTGGACGTCCCAGCCCCGGTCGGTGGGGAAGGGGCCGATGGCATCCTTCCCGTCGGCCACCAGCCGCCACAGCTCCTCGGGAGAGGTCACCTTTCCGGGATAGCGGCAGGCCATTCCCACGATCACCACGGGATCGTCGTCCGACCGGGCCGCACTCCGGTCCACGGGCCCGGCACCGGCCGGCGCGGCGGCGTTCCGTTCCCCGAGGTGGGCGGCGAGCTCCGCGGCCGTGGGGAAGTCGAAGGCGACGGCCTCGGAGAGCGGCAGACCGGTCACCGCCGACAAGCGCTCCCGCAGCACCGTCGCCGTCAGGGAGTCCATGCCCAGGTCCCGCAGCGCCGTGCTCGGCTCCACCGCCTCGGCCGTGCAGCCGAGCACGGCCGCCACCTCGCCCCGCACCAGGGCCAGCAGGTCCTCCGGCGGCTCCCCGGCGGCCCCCGCACCCAGCGCCCGGACCGGCAGGCCGGCGAGGTCCCGCCGCAGGGTCTTCCCGGTGGCGGTACGGGGAATGTCCTCCACCACGAACAGCTCGACGGGCACCTTGAAGCCGGACAGTTCCGCACGGCAGGCGGCGAGGATGCGCCCCCTGTCCAGTACGCCGCCGGGCTCGGCAACCAGATAGCCGGCCGGTACCTCGCCGAAGACGGGGTGCGGACGTGCGGCCACGGCGGCGTCCGCCACCCCCGGCAACCGCCGCAGCACCGCCTCCACTTCCGAAGGATGGATGTTCACCCCGCCCCGGATGATCAGATCACTCGCCCGGCCGGTGATCGCCAGTCCACCGAAGGCATCGATCCTGGCCAGGTCACCCGTGCGGAACCAGCCGTCGCGCAGGACCTCCGCGGTGGCCTCCGGCCTGCCGTGGTAACCGGCCATCACCCCCGGCCCGCTGACCCACAGCTCGCCCTCTCCCGCGTCCCGGCCGTCGGGCCCTCCGCCGACCCGGACCCGGACGCCGGGCAGTACCCGGCCGCAAGCCCCGGACGCCGTCACCTCGCCCGGCGCCGGCATGGTGACCGGGCCTGCCTCCGTGCTGCCGTAGTGCTCCAGATAGGGCACACCGCAGATCGCCTCGAATGACTCGTGGAACCCGGGCCCAGCCGCCGCGCCACCACTGACACAACCCCGCAGAGCGGGGCCGCCGAGACCGCTGCAGTCCCTACCGTTCTCCTCGCCCCGGACCGCGTCGAGCAGCGCCGAATACGTGGTCGGAACCCCGCCGAGCAAGGTGAACGAGGCGTCCGCGCGGCGCAGTTCGCCGAGCACCCCCGCCACCGAGAACCGGGGCAGCAGCACCGCGCTCGCCCCCACCGCGGTCACCCCGAGGAAACACACAATCTGACTCATCGCGTGATGGAGGGGCAACGGCCAGAGCACACGGTCCCGTTCGGACAGGCCCAGGACACCGACAAGGCCCGTCGCGACCGGCGTGAGCCGGTTGCGCTGGGTGGACAGGACGCCCTTGGGCACACCGGAGGAGCCCGAGGTGTAGAGCAGCCAGGCCACTTCGTCCAGTGCGAGATCGTCCCGGGCCGGCGTCCGCGGCTCCGTGCCCGCCAACTCCTCGAACCGCAGAACCCCGCCCGCGGTCCCGGCGTGCCGCCCCCCGGCTCCGCCGGCCCCGTCCGCCGGCTCCACGCAGTCCGCGCACGAAGGCGAGTTCCCGGCCCCGTCCTCGGCGCCGCCTTCGGCCACCACCACGGTCAACCCGGGGCGCAGCGACAGCGTTTGCCGCCGCGTCAGGCAAGCCTCGTCGGTGATGAGTAACCGTGCCCCGCTGTCGTCCAGCAGGCGGGTCAGCTCCTCCTCCGAGTTCCCGGGGTCCAGAGGCACGCCCACGCCGCTCGCCCGGGTGACGGCGAGCAGGCTCTCGACCGCCTCGACCCGGTTGCCGAGCAGTACGGCCACCCGGTCACCGCGCGCCACGCCGAGGCGGGCCAGGTGACCTGCCAGCCGTACGGTCCTGCGTTCCAGCTCCCGGTAGGTCACACGCCTGAGCCGGTCCTCGAAACAGATCTTGTCCCCGAGGCGCTGGGCGTGGTGCCCGAGCAGTTCCGGAAGTGGTTTGACGATGCCGGCGTGCCTACCCACCGCATGACCTCCTTGAGACGACCCGCCGTTGAGGACGACGGCATGGTGCACCAGGTTGCCTCCCGGCGATGGGCCGACGCCGACGGGGGTACGACTCACCTTCCATTTCCATGGACGCGGAGTGCCGCTGGACCAGGTGGAGAGCGACGAGGATCTCGAAGGGTTCGTGATTCCCGTACCGGGCGGGCAGCGGCCCGCATTTGATGAGCGAGGCCCGCCCGGCGAGCTGCGTACCACGTATACCCGCGAACAGGGCGGTCGTGTGCCGTGTTCAGCTCTGCGGGCTCAGTGCCGCCAGGGCCGGCCGGAACAGTCGGCCCGCCCGGTCGGCGGGGTCCGGGGGCGGGGGCTCCCGACTCGCCGTACCAGACGAGGTCCGGTGGCATCCGAATGGTGCCGGGCGGGCTGGGGGACGAGGGGCCCCGGAGTGCCGAGGTGTGGACGAGCTTCCCTCGCCCCCTCAAGCGTCAACTCAGCGTGCCGATACCGCTGTCGGCTTCGGAAGCGTGCAGCCCGTGGCCGACAGGTTGAGCTTGTTGCCCGTCGTGAAGCAGGCGGGGATGCCGTAGGTCTCCTGGGCGTATCCGATCCCCTTGCGGATGGTGACGGTCCCCTGCTCGTTTACCTCGCAGGGATTGTCGAGGGTGCAGCTTCCACCGCTCTCATTGATGGTGTTGTTGATCGCCGTGACCTGCCCGGTCGTCGTGTCGATGACCGGGGAGCCCGAGGTGCCCCCGATGACCTGGCACTCCGGGGTGTAGCGGACGGAGTCCTTCCATGTCCACTGGCTCTCCTTCAGGCGGTACGCGAATCCGTCGACGGAGCAGGAGTAGACCCGCTTCCAGTAGCCGGAGACCACGTCGATCGCGTGCCCCTGCACCGGGTGGGTCGCGGAAAGCGTCAGCGGCGCGATTCCCGTGGACTGCTGTATCTGGGCGTAGGTCTTGGTCAGTTGGTAGAGCGTGACGTCCGTTTCGGTCATCGTCGCGTAGACGACTTTGTTCGCCTTGAGTGTTCCGGCGGTGCCGGCCGAGGTGTTGAGCAGCGTGAAGCTGCGGGTGGAGGACTGGTTGGTGATGACCTGACCCGCGCTCGGGAAGCCGGTTTCGAGGCAGTGGCCGTTCGTCATGACCAGCCCCGGGTCCGTCGCCTGTGAGTTCGGCATGCGGACCAGGGAGCCTGAGCAGTTGCTGAGCGCCACGGTGCCGGCGAAGGAGGCGGCTGTCACCGAGACGGGCGTACTGTCAGGGTGCACCGCGGACGTCGCGGCAGCGGGGGTCGCCCCGCTCGCGCGGTCGGGTGCTGCGGCTGCCGTGCCCGTGGTGCCTACCAGGGCGGCGGCACCGAGGGCCACGGCGGTGAGGGTGGCGAGGAGAGGCTTGCGCATAGTGATGGTCGGTCCTCTCGGTTCGGCCCGGGAGCCCGGTGGCCTCCGGGCGGCGAAGGGTGACTGCATTGTCGGCGTACAGCCAAGTTCTCTGCTACCCCACCACTCCGTCCTGGCTCTTTCCGCTCCCTTGACGGCCACCGCACCGGGACTGATTTCCTTGGCCATGGGCACACAAAGGCCGACCGTCCCGGCGCCTTGAGCTCGTCACATGGTCATGTCGAGGTGCGCTGGTGAGGTGTGACCGGTGTGACGATTCCGCTGTTTGTGGGGTGCGGGGAACCGGCCATGGATCGTGGATGACGAGTTGTGGGAGCTGATCGAGCCTCCGCTGCGGCCCTGGCCCGAGGGGCGTCCGGCCCGAAGTCGGTGCTCGATCGGCTGTGTCCGCAGGGCATCCTCTGCGTGCTCGCCAACGACATCAGCCGGCAACTTCTGCCGCTGGAGCAGGGGTTCCGCTCGAGCAGACCTGCTGGCGCGGACTGGGCCGGTGGCACGAGGCCGACGTCATCGCCCACCCGCACCGCCTCCTGCTCGCCGAGCTTCACGCGGCGTCCGCTCCGGTGCGGGGATCAAGATCAGGCACGTCCGCCCGCCGACGTGATCGTCGGCGGGCGGGTGCCCGGCCACGGCCGGCTCGCCGGTCTCCCCGGCCCGCTCCTGGTGGAGGAGTGGCACGAGGGCAGTTGGCCGTATGGGGGCAGCGTCGGTACCGGGTGGAGCGACAGGGAGTGCACCATCCTCTCAGCCCTGCTCCACGTTGCCGAAGTTGGGGACCGCTCACGCGGCCAGGGCCGCAGACCACTGCCACCGGCGCACAGGCTGGCAGCGGGCTGCGGCCCATCGCGGTATCTGCGCGAGGACGAACGCATCCACATCGCCAACCGGCTGCGGGAGAAGGCCACCATCCGGCAGATCGCTTCCGAGCTGGGCCGCAGCCCGTCCACCATCAGCCGGGAGATCCAGCGCAACCGTACCCTGCTGCATCTACGACAGCTGGTACTACCGGCCGCACGCCGCCTGGGCCCGCGCCGATGCCCGTCGGCCCCGCAAGCAGGTCGCCACGTTCGTCGAGGAGTACCAGACGCTGCTGCGCAAGTATCTGGCCGAGCCCGGCGCCTCCCACCCGACTCACGGCACATGGCCGTACGCCTGGTAGTTGTGCCCGACGAAGGCCCCCGGCCCACCCTGCCGACCGAGCCGGACGACGATCAGCGCCGCACCAGACGTCAGAGACCTGGCATCGAGGTCAGTCAAGGGCGTCCTCACCTCGATCGGCTTGAGCCCGTAGGCGTTCGGCCTGCTGTTTCTTGGCGGCAATGTGCCGCAGGCCTCCCGCAGTCCGGCGACTTCGCCGAGCCACTCCATCCGCTGGGTCTCTCCGAGACACTGGCGGGTGTTGGTCTCGATTTCCAGCAGCCGGGGCTCCTGGGCCAGATCCAAGCGGAGGAGGGGCACCTGACGCAGATTTCTCTGAACCAGTCAGTCTGAGATTGCGGATGCGGCTCGTACCCTCCGCCTGTTCAGCGACCGGACTTGTGGGAGCAACCGCAGAAGGTGAAAACGGCCTTGGGCGCGCCGCGCAACTGACCAGAAGCATGGAAGAGTGCGCTGCCGAGCTGGTCGGTGGCACACTCTTCCGGCCGTTTGTCAGGAGGCGTTGAGCCCGGTGAGCGCGGGAGATTTATGGGGTCGCCCGCGGGCGGTATTTACACGGCACTCTGAATGCCTGCGGAGCTCGCTGGCGCGTCCTTCCTGTCCGACAGCCGGTCAGTGGTTTTCCGTGGTGAAAGGGCCGCTGTCGAAGGCGAGGTGGGCGAAGCGTTCGCCGATGCGCTGGTGGGTGGCGGGGTCCGGGTGCAGAGCGTCGGGCAGCGGCAGTTCGGCGTGGTCGGCCTCGCCGTAGAGGTCGAGGCCGTGGAGGTAGTGCAGGTTCGGGTCGGTGGCGGCACGCTGCTGGACGATGCGGGCCAGCTCGTCCCGGATCACGGTGAGGGTCAGTTTCCCGGTGGCGCTCTGCGCGGGATCGCCGGTGGCCACGAACCGCAGCCGCCCCTCGCTCATGGCGCTGAGGTCCGGGGCGCTGGGCCCGGGCGTGTTCTCGTGGATGGCGCAGTAGATGGGCGAGACGACCAGCAGCGGGGTGGTGGGGTGCCCGTCGCGGATGGTGTCGAGGAAACCGTGGACGGCCGGGCCGAACGCGCGCAGCCGCATCAGGTCGGCGTTGACGATGTTGATGCCGATCTTGATGCTGATCAGGTCGGCGGGCGTGTCGCGCATGGTGCGGGCGGTGAACGGGTCGAGCAGGGCGCTGCCGCCGAATCCCATGTTGACCAGTTCTACCTTGCCCAGAGCGGCGGCCAGGGCGGGCCAGATCCCGGTTGGGGTGGCAGCGTTGGAGCCGTGGCTGATCGAACTGCCGTGGTGCAGCCAGATCTTGCGGCCGCTGGGCGGTGGTGTGTGGACGGGGGCGTTGGCGCGCAGGGCGGCCAGCTGGGTGGTCTCGTCGTGCGGCAGCCATATCTCGACGTCCTTCTCGTCGTCTGGTAGGTCGGTGAAGCGCAGGGTCTCCACCGGCCCGGGACGGGTTTGTGCGGTCCCGGAGGCCACGTCGATGGTGAGAGTGTCGCCCTCGGTCGCGCTGGCCCGGCCCGCGAGCCGCCCGTCGACGAGGAGCTCGTACACCCCGTCGGGGCGCGGCGGCGCTCCGACGTAGACCCGTTTGGTGGCCACGACGTCCAGTTCGACGGCGGTGGCCCGGGTACGGAAGGCCAGTCGTACTCCGGAGGGCTGTGACTCCGCCATGGCCAGCTGGCCGTCGGGAATCTGCTGCCGGGCGCGCGCGGGCAACCGGTGAGGCAGTACGCCGCGTTCGGTGCGCTCCACGTCGAGGGCGCCGCGCAGGAGGCTGGCGGTGATGGGAGTGGTGGTCCAGTAGTGCTCGGTGTTCATCTCGACGGTCTCTTCGATCAGGAGGGTCGGTTGGCAGAGGCGGCTGGAAGGGTTGGTCAGGAGGTGGTGGGCCAGGTGCGCAGCAGGGCGTCGAGCGCGTTGAGGATCTCGGTCCAGCTCTCCTGCGAATCAGGGGTGCTGTGGCTGAAGCCGCCGGCGGTCTCCAGGCCGACGTAGCCGCTGAAGACGCTGCCCAGCAGCCGTACCGCGTGCGTCTGGTGCGGTTCGGCCAGGTTGTATCCGCGCAGGATCGCCCGCGTCATCCGGGCGTGCCGAACGCCGGCGCTGGCGGCCGCCGTCTGCGGGTCGAGCCGGAACTGGGCTGCGGCGAAGCGCCCCGGGTGCTTGAGGGCGTAGTCGCGGTAGACGTTCGCGAAAGCGGTCAGAGCGTCCTTGCCGGCCCGTCCGGCCACCGCGGTGGAGACCTGGTCGGCGAGTTCCTCCAGGGCGAGCAGAGCGATTTTGGTCTTGAGGTCGTGGGCGTTCTTCACGTGCGAGTACAGGCTCGCGGTCCTGACACCGAACCGCCGGGCGAGTTCCGCGGGGGTCGCCTGCTCGAAGCCGACCTCGTCGGCCAGCTCTGCCCCCGCCCGGACCAGGCGCTCCGTGGTCAGTCCTACCCGTGCGGCCCGTGCCATGCTCATCCTCCGAATTGCTTTCCATTCCTGACATCGATGATTATGCACGTGCCTAATTAGATTAGGCAAATTAGCGTGCCATTTATGAAGTCACTGACTGAGCAAGAGATTCGTACCGCGTTCGTGAACTGCACCAAAGGTGAGGCCAGACGCCTGACCGTCCCCCGCGACCTGGCCGAGCAGTGCTGGGACGACCTGGACTTCCTGGGCTGGCGAGATCCCCAGGCCCCCGACCGGGTCTACCTCGTGACCGAGCTGGACGGCCGGCCGGTCGGCGTCCAGCTGCGCTCCTCCGGCGTCGGCTCCTGGCAGATGCGCCGCAGCATGTGCTCGGTGTGCGTGACCACCCACACCGGGGGCGTCTCCCCCATGGTCGCGCCGAGGTCCGGGAAGGCCGGGCAGCAGGGAAACTCGGTTGGCGTCTACATGTGCAGCGACCTGGCTTGCTCCCTGTATGCACGCGAGAAGAAGGACGCGGGCATCGGCGCACGCCTCCACGAGACCCTCACCCTGGAGGAGAAGGTCCGGCGAACCGTGGCGAACCTTGCCGCGTTCCTTGCCAAGGTGACCGCGTGACCCGGACCCGCCTCCTGGACCCACCCGTATCGCCGCCGCTGCCCGGCCCTGAAGTGGCGGACCGAGGCAACGGCTCGCAAGCTGATCACTTCCCTGGTCGGCCCGGACCGTCGTTCAGTCCTCATCCGCCCTGTTGGCGTCATCCTCAAGCCCGGGGGCATCCGGGGTGCGCAACGGGCGTAGGTTCTCGCGCGGGGCGAAAGCGATGAAGGTGTGGCGGCCCAGGACGTTCCCGTTCAGCTGCTTGAGCGGGGACAGTCGTACGAAGTCCTCATCGCGGATCTCGTGGCCCTCCGCGCGGAGCTGGGTGACCGCAGCGTCGATGTGCCGCGTGGTCCACAGCACCACGGCGTTCAGCATCAGGCTGAGCGAGCCGAGCCGGCCGTAGTAGACGCCGTCGACCGACCGCGCAGGCTCCGGGGTACGCACCCACACCCGGTAGTCTGCCGCCTCCGCACTGCCGTCCTCGCGATCTCGGTGCGACGGCACGCCTACCGGGTCATCGGGATGTGGGTCGAACCCCCGGTGTTCGGTCAGCGGGTGGCGAGGAGCTCGAGCGTGTCGATCACGCGGTTCGAGAAGCCCCACTCGTTGTCGTACCAGGCGACCACCTTGACGTGGCGGCCGTCGACACGGGTGAGGGCCGAGTCGAAGATCGACGAGGCGGGATTGCCCGTGATGTCGGAGGACACGAGCGGGTCGTCCGAGTACTCGAGGATGCCGGCGAGCGGCCCCTCCGCCGCGGCACGGTACGCCGCCAGCACGTCGTCGCGCGTGACGTCGCGGGCGACGGTCGTGTTGAGCTCGACGATCGAGCCCACAGGAACCGGTACGCGGATCGAGTCGCCCGCCAGCTTGCCATCGAGGTTCGGCAGTACGAGGCCGATCGCCTTGGCAGCGCCCGTCGTGGTCGGCACGATGTTGACAGCGGCGGCGCGGGCGCGGCGGGCGTCGCGGTGCGGGCCGTCCTGCAGGTTCTGTTCCTGCGTGTAGGCGTGCACGGTCGTCATGAAGCCGTGCTCGATGTCGGCGAGCCTGTCGAGGACCGCGGCCAGCGGCGCGAGCGCGTTGGTCGTGCACGAGGCGTTCGAGATGATCGTGTGCACGGCCGGGTCGTACGCGTCGGTGTTGACTCCGAACACGAGCGTGACATCGGCGCCGTCCGACGGTGCACTGACGAGCACCTTCTTCGCGCCTGCGCCGAGGTGGGCGCGGGCGGCCGTGGCCGACGTGAAGCGGCCGGTCGCCTCGAGCACGATATCGACGCCGAGCTCGGCCCACGGCAGCTGCGCCGGTTCACGCTCGGCGAGCACCGTGATGCGACGGCCGTCGACGACAAGGGCGTCCCCGTCGGTGGTCACCGGGCGGCCGAGCCGGCCGGCCGTCGTGTCGTAGGCGAGCAGCCGCGCGAGGGTGGCGGGCTCCGTGAGGTCGTTGACGGCGACGACCTCGAGGTCGCTGTCGCGTTCAAGCAGTGCGCGCTGCACATTGCGTCCGATGCGGCCGAATCCGTTGATGGCGATGCGAGTCATGAGTGGTGTCCCTTCGGTTCGCCATCAGGTTCGCTTGCGGCATCCGCCCGTGACAGCGGCGTGAATGCCACGGCTCGAAAGGATCGCGCCAGGGCGGTGGCCGGCGGCGGGCTACTCGCCCCGGGCGAAGGTGCGCCGATACTCGCTCGGCGTGGTGCCGAGGATGCGCTGGAAGTGCAGCCGCAGATTCGCACCGGTCCCGAGACCGACGTCGGCGGCGATCTGCTCGACGCTCCGCACCGAACGCTCGAGCAGCTCACGGGCCACGTCGATGCGGGTACGCATGACCCACTGCATCGGCGTGTACCCCGTGTCTTCCACGAAGCGCCTCGAGAACGTGCGCGGCGACACTGCCGCGTGCTGGGCGAGCACCTCGAGGGTGAGGGGCTCGCCCAGCCGGTGCAACGCCCACTCGCGGGTGGCGGCGAACCGCTCGCCGAGCGGCTCGGGCACGCTGCGTGGCACATACTGCGCCTGACCGCCGCTGCGGTAGGGGGCCGCGACCAGGCGCCGGGCCGCGTGGTTCGACGCGGCCACCCCGAGGTCGCCGCGCAGAATGTGCAGGCACAGGTCGATGCCCGAGGCGGCGCCGGCCGACGTCAGCACGCTGCCCTCGTCGACGAACAGAACGTTCTCGTCGACCTGGACGAGCGGATGCCTCGCGACAAGCGCGCGTGTGTAATGCCAGTGCGTCGTGGCGCGCTTGCCGTCGAGCAGGCCCGTGGCGGCGAGCGCGAAGGCGCCCGTCGAGATGGCGGCGAGCCGCGCGCCCCGGTCGTGGGCCGCGATCAGCGCGTCAATGACGGCCTGCGGCGGGTCGTCGCGGTCTGGGAACCGGTAGCCGGGGATGAAGACGATGTCGGCCCACGCAAGCGCGTCGAGGCCGTGGGCGACGTAGTACGACAGGCCGTCGCTGCCGGTCACGAGACCGGGTGCGGCGCCGCACACCCGCACCTCGTAAGGCATGCTCGCGCGGGTCGTGAACACCTGCGCAGGAATGCCGACATCGAGCGGCTTCGCGCCCTCGAGCACAAGGACGGCGACGCGATACAGACGGGAGGCTGGCACGGGAAAAGAGTACGAGGGGGTGCGGGTCCGGCCCGTTCGATCTTACTGATGGCGCTGGGCACTGTCGTATCCCGCGCTACGGGACTCATCGGGCAGGTGCTGCAGGCCGCGCGCTGGGCACGGGTCTGCTGGCCAGTACCTGCAAAACGGCCAATACGGTGCCGACCAGCACCAGATGCGCTGCACCAAGGTAAGTCGACTCGCCTTTCCACGCGATGCATCCCCGCAGCGCGGCGAAGCCGAGCTCGTCGGCGAGGCGGCCCAGCCGGGCGTGCCCGGTGAGGCCGGGGTATGGGCGGCCCGCCGCGCGGGATCCCGAAACGCGGACTGGGGGCAGGCCATGCGGGGGAGCCTGCCCCTCCGGCGGACGGTCAGGCGAGGGTGGTGAGAACTGTGGTGGCGAAGGCGTGATCCTGCTCAGGCGCACCGCCGCCTACGCCGATGGCGCCGATGAGACGACCGGCACGGTGGACGGGGAGCCGCCGATGGTGAACAGCAACGGCTTGTAGAGCGCGGTGGACAGATTGTGGAATGGGCCGTCGGGCTTGACTGCCTCCACCAGATCGGTGATGGCGCGGTTGAGCTGGAGAGCGGTGCAGGCCTTGCAGGTGCTGGTCTCGCTGTAGATTCAGCACCGCCCAGCCGTCGCGACGGAAGACCAGCGGATGCCGGTCGGCGTCGAGGACGGTGACGCTCACGGCGACACCCGCAGCCTCCGCCGCACGGCGGACCCGCCGCGGGACCCGGACGCCGTCGACCTCGACGGCGATGACGGCGGGCAGGAGTGATTGGGATCAGGCTGCGTAGGCGGGGAAGTCGGCCGCGGCAGGGGTGTGCCGGTGGCCGGCAGTCTGGCCGCGGAGTTCTTCGAGTGCGCTGGCGGTGCGGGCGGAGTCGACGTCGCCGATCGTGTCGATGACATGGTGGCCCAGGTCGAGAGCAGCGTCGATGTTGCCGAGGGCGAGGTGTGCCTCGACCTGGCGGGCCTGGTGGATCAGGGTGCCTCGAGCCGCGTGGTCGCTGTTGTAGGGGTTTTTGTTGGTGAGGGCTGCGCGGAAGTTCTCCAGGGCACGCGGGGACGTGACGAAGCCCTTCCCTCGTTGAAGGGAAGGGCTTCGTGAGCGAGCGCTGGGCAGGCCTTGCACCTGCATTTCCCCGCAGGAAGCGGGGCGTCTTTCCTTGGACCACCAACGCAGCGTCAGTCGCAGTGAGTTACGGCGAACTGCCAAGATCAACTATAGCGCATGCAGGCTGCCGGCCGAGCCTGGCTGTCGCGTGGCGGTATCTGCTGGGATTCCGGCGAACGCGAGACCCTGCTGGATCTGCTTCGCCGGGCTGGGCGGCGGATGGGAAAAGCAAGTGGGGAGCGGCGGCAGCTCCGTCTATGCCATTGGCCGGGCTGCCCGGCCAATGGCCGCTGGCGGACGCGGTCAGTTGCCGATGGCGCACCCTGCGGCCGCTCGAGGGCGCCGTCTCAAGGAGGCAGCGGCGGCTACCAGGGGCGGACGAGGACGAGGCCGACCTTGCCGGGCCGTACCGCGAGCTCCACGGCGCTGGCCAGCTCGCCAAGGCCGTACGTAGCGGCCACCTCGAACTGGTCCTTGAGCCCCAGCGCGATCCGCTTCGCGGTCGCGACGTCGGATGCCCGTCTCCCGGCGGATGCCTCGGACAACCACCGGCCGATGTTCTTGCCCCGCAGCGTCAACGACTTGTTGAGCAGTGTCGACGCGTGCACCGGGATCGCTTCTTCGGCGATTTGCCCGTAACTGACAAGTTTCCCGCCCGGCGTCAACAGGTCCAGAAGGCTCTCTGCCAGCTTCCCGCCGATCGGGTCGAAGGCCACACTGACCGGGCGGCCGTCGGCTGCCTTGCGGACCTCGTCGGCCCAATCCGGATGCTCTGTCGACACGACCGGCACGTCGGGGAACCGCCGGCGCAGCTCGGCGGCACCGCGCTCGCTGCGGACGACGTTGACGAGCGCCAGGTTGTGGAACTGCGACACGCCCGTCACCAGCCGCCCGACCGACGAGCCCGCGGCGGTCTGCACCAGACAGCCGTCGTAACCGAAGGCGAGGTGCTCCTCCGCCTCACGGCGCAGCATCACCATGGTGAGCGGATTCGCCAGCATCTGCGCGGCGACCTCGTCCGACAGCTCGTCCGGTACGGCGACGACCACCTCGGCGTCCGCCACGATCCACTGGGCCCAAGCCCCCGGTTGGGGGAAGACCGTTACGCGACCGCCGACCTTGACATCCGGTGCCACGCGCGTTCCCGGGCCGATGGCCTCCACCACGCCGGTGGCTTCCAGGCCGGCCGGCACCGGCTGTGCAGCTTTCCCCGGGTAGGCCTCGATGGCCTGGAGATCACCGGGGTGCACCGTGAAGGCCGTGGTGCGGATGAGGACCTGGCCGCGCTCGGGCGCTGCCGGCTCCAGCTCCTCGATGATGGTCAGGACGTCGGCGGGCAACCCGCCACGGGTATGGACGACACGACGGTTCATGATTCTCCTCCTGTGCTTTGGTGTGTGCGGAGCTTGGCCGGGGCGTCAGCCGGTGACCCACAGCAGCAGGTGCTTCCGTCGGCGCACCGTCCAACTGCACCAGCTGCCCGCCCTCACACAGACCGCCAAGGTCCAGGGCGGCGAATCCGAAGTGGTCCAGCAAACCGGCCGCGGTCGCCTTCGCTTCGGCGTCGTCGCCCACATGGAAGGCCACTTGCCGTCCGTCGACACGCCGGGGCTCCGCGGCGATGAACCACCCTTCACCCGCGGCATCACCGGCGTCCCAGGGGTTCGCGTCTCGTCCCGGCGCGTCGGCGCCTGGGACGGGGAACCAGTCGGGGCGGGATGGCCTTTGGCGCACGCCTGGTAGCCGACGGGGTGGCCGGACGTGGAACAGGGCGGAAGGTGCCACGGTCCGAACGGTAGGGGGTGCGGGAACCGAGCTTCGGGATCCTGGGGGCCTCCGCGCGTCCGCCGGCGACCCGCCCGGCATGCTCCGTCTCCTACACCGCCCACCCCAGCCCGAGGTCAGCCAACTACTTGAGCTTGTTGACGGTCAGCTTGGCGCGCCGGGACTTGGTGTTCGAAAGGAACACCCGCAATCGCTGCCGGGGCCCGGTCGGCACCAACGGGATCCGTGCCCGCCTCCGCGCCCGTGCCGAAGAGCGGTAGGGCAAGGGACGGGAGGGCAAGCCGGCGCAGGGTGTGTTGAATCATCCCGAGGCGTGCTCCGCGATGAGCCGGCGGCGCTGCCGCGCGCGGCTTGCCAGTTCCTCGCCCAAAGCGGGAAGTTCCGCCAGTCAGCGGGTCCCGTATCTCCGCCTCGGCCACGCCGCTGCACCCGCCTCCGGGCCCCGGACCGCAGCCGGTCCAGACCCTGAGCCGCGGTATCCGGGTTCGCCATCGCGCTCACCACGCCCGCCCCCGAGATCAGCGACGTCGCCCCCAGAGCGGCCTGCGTCACCACCCGGCCCGACACCGACGCCTTCCCTTCCCCAGGTACCGGCTCGGCGGGTGATCCCTGCTCCCGCCGGAATTGCTCCAGCGCCTTGTCGAACTCCTTGAGCGGGCCCCCTTGCTCGGCCAGTTGCCGGGTCGGCTCCGCCAAGGCCTGCTGCACACCGTGGACGTCGTTACTGTTCCAGGCCCGCCTCGCCGAGGAGGTCTGGGACTACGAGCGCTACGCCGGACACCGGGTCCGGGAGGGAGCGCGCGGCACCAACGGCAGCACGCTCCCGCTCTGGCAGCGCGACCGCTACACCCGGAGCGAGCGCTTCCCGACGCTGCATGTCGTTCTGGCGGGCGGGGGGAGCATCGCTGAACAACCGCCTCAACGCGCTCACCGCAGCCGTGCGCGGCATCAGCGTCGCAGTCCTGGTCACTATTCTGCCCCGGCTCCAGCGCGGCGAGCCCTGCTCCGAGATCGGCGTCGACGACGAGCACGGGGCCGTCGATGACGCCCGAGCCCAGGCCCTGGCGATGCTCGCCGACTGCTCGGGCCCGTTCGAGGCCGCCGCCGAGTGGAGGTCCTGGCGCTGGAACCCGGCCTGGCCCATGCCGTGCCTGCCCCGGCGTACCGAGGCTCCGGGACCGGCGAGCGGTCCGCGCTCTTGACCGTCAACACCACCGCGAGCGCCGCCCTTGAACCGGTCGGCCGTTGACCGGCCACCGTAGCCCCGGACAAGCCGGGTGAAACCTGGGCAAACCATCCCCATGCGGCGGGCTTGCCCAGGCCGCGGGGCGGCGCGTCGGGCTGGCTGCTGCCCGTGCCGGACACCCTGGCCGGGCCGACTGCGAAAGGGGAACGATGCGCTGAGACCGCGCGCACCCACCGCCCGGCGACCGTGGCCCGCCCGGCGGCTGCACCTACTGCGTGATGGCACGGCGTCGGATGTCCGCAAAGAGGGTGCGGGCCCCGGCGACACCCGGCGGAAGGAGCCGTCGGTGGTGCCAGACCGAAGCCCACACCCTTCCCTGGCCGACAGGTGCTGCGCCCTCCTGTGGAGCCGTTGCCGGCCCAGCAGCGGCCCGGCCGTGACGCCGCCTGTCGGAAGCGGCTTCCCTGGCATCGTGAGCACGGGCCGCCTCTCGCGCATGACCTGGGCCGTCGCGTCGGCTTACCTGGATGCGGTACGAAGTGCGGTGTGGACGAACTGACTCAGCCCGCGACCGTTCGTGTGTTCATCGCGCTCGCCCCGCCCGACCACGCGAAGGAGGAACTGGCCCGGGAGTTGCGCCCCGCCTATGACACGCACCCTCATATGAGGTGGAACCGCATCGAGGACTGGCACATCACCCTGGCGTTCCTCGGGGAGCTGCCGGCCGGGACGGTTCCGCTCCTGCGCGCGTCTCTCGCCAAACTCGCAGCGGACCACCAGCCATTCTGTCTGGCACTGCGTGGCAGTGGAATCTTCGACGACCGGGTGCTGTGGAGCGGAATCGACGGAGACCTCGATGAGCTGCACACGCTTGCCGCCGATGTGCGTTCCGCGGTCAAGAGCTGTGGTGTCGCCTTCGAGGATCGGCCCCTGCGCCCACATCTGACGCTGGCCCGTGCCCGCCGGGGAGATCGGTCCTCGGCAGGAGAGATCGCCGAAGGGTTCGCCGGGTTCACCGGCTGCCGGTGGTCTGCGGACCGTTTGCACCTGGTCGGCAGCAACGCCGGCCGTAGCCGTGGACCGATCCACTACCGCGACATCGAGGCCTGGGCCCTCGGCAAGAGCGTCACCAACGTTCCCGGCGTGGTCACCGCGGTCCGGGCCGCCGGTACTTCGCGCGGCTTCTGGATCCAGGACACGAACCCGGACAACGACCCGGCCACCAGCGAGGGCGTCTTCGTTTTCACCGGCTCTTCCACGCCGCAGGTCAAGGTGGGCGACTCGGTCCTGGTCTCCGCCAAGGTCACCGAGTACTACCCGGGCGGCAAGGCATCCGGCTCGCAGTCCGTCACCGAGCTGAGCGGCCCGAGGACCACCGTCCTGTCCTCCGGCAACCAGTTGCCCGCGCCCGAGGCGATGGACGCCAAGACGCTGCCCGAGGCCTACGCGCCGAACGCGGAGGGCGGCAGCATCGAGCCCCTCAAGCTGGAGCCGTCCAAGTACGCCCTGGACTGGTACGAGTCCCGCGAAGGCATGCTGGTGCAGGTCCAGGACACCCGCGTGGTGGGTGCCAGCAACACGTACAACGAGACGTGGATCACCACCAAGCCCAAGCAGAACCCGACCCCCAGCGGCGGCACCGTTCTCACCGGCTACAACGAGCTGAACTCCGGGCGCCTGCTGGTCGGTTCGCTGACCGCTGACCAGCTCAAGGCAAACGTCTGCGACACTCTCACCGGTACGACGACCGGCCCGCTGGACTACGCCAACTTCGGTGGCTACAACATCCAGGCCACCAACTTCGGCAAGGTCAAGTCCGGCGGCCTCAAGCCGGATGTGGCGAAGCCGGGCAAGGCCAACGAGCTCTCCGTCGCCACGTACAACGTGGAGAACCTTGCCCCGCAGAACCCGCAGAGCAAGTTCGACCAGCTGGCCCAGGGCATCGTCAAGAACCTCGCCACCCCGGACGTCGTGAGCCTGGAGGAGATCCAGGACAACAACGGCGCCACGGACGACGGCAAGGTCGCCGCCGACCAGACGCTCGCCAAGTTCACCGACGCCATCAAGAAGGCCGGCGGCCCGGCGTAAGAGTGGCGCTCCATCGACCCGGAGAGTAAGACCGACGGCGGCGAGCCCGGCGGAAACATCCGTAACGTGTTCCTCTTCAACCCGAAGCGCGTCAGCTTCGTGGACCGTCCGGGCGGCGACGCCACCACCCCCGTAAAGGTCGTCGACAGCGGCAAGAAGGGGATCACCCTGTCGGCCTCCCCCGGCCGTGTCAACCCGACGTCCGATGCCTGGAAGAGCAGCCGCAAGCCGCTGGTCGGCGAGTTCACGTTCCGGGGCCAGCAGGTCTTCATCATCGGCAACCACTTCAACTCCAAGGGCGGCGACCAGCCGACCCACGGCGTCTTCCAGCCGCCGACGCTGGGCTCCGAGACGCAGCGTCTGTCCCAGGCCAAGGAGGTCAACACCTTCGTCTCCAGCCTGCTCGCCAAGGACAAGAACGCCAAGGTAGTCGTTCTCGGTGACATGAACGACTACCAGTACTCCACGCCGCTCACCACGCTCACCCAGGGCGGAGTCCTCACCGACCTGATCAACAAGCTGCCGGTGGGCGAGCGGTACAGCTACGTCTACGACGGCAACTCGCAGACGCTGGACCACATCCTCGTCACCCCGGGGATCCACAACCCCGGGTACGAACTGGTTCACGTCAATGCGGAGTTCTCCGACCAGACGAGCGACCACGACCCGCAGGTCGTTCGCATCAAGTAACGCGAAGATCCCAGTGATCTGTGGCGTGCACGCGTTCGACGCGTGCACGCCACACGTGCGTTCAGGCCGCTCAGATCACCTTGCCCGGGTTGAGGACGGCGTGCGAGTCGAAGGCGGACTTCAGCCGCCGCTGCAGAGCGAGGCTGTCCGGGCCCAGTTGGTCGGCGAGCCGCTACCGCTTGAGCGTGCCCACACCGCGGACCGCTCTCCGGCGCGTACGCGGACGGCCACCGCCTTCGCGTGGAGCGCGCACCTCGACCATGACCTGCTCGAACACGCTGCCACCGTGAGCCTGGCCAGGCGTGACGAGCAGGCCGAGAGGCCGACGTCCGCCTTCGCCCGCCAGGTTGATCCCGGTGGTCAGGCCGCCGAGCGAGCGCCCGAAACCCTCGTCAGCTCGGTGTCGGGCGAGCCCCCTGCCCCCTTGGCCGGGGCGGCCTCGCGGGCGTCGGCGGCGTGCTGGTGGACCCGGCAGACGGTTGAGTCGATACCGGCTTGGCTCCCGTCCAGACCGCCCACGACAACGACAATCAAGGAGGCCGCCTCAGTTCCAAGATCGATTGATCATTTGCTGGACGGGGCCCAGATCCGTGCCCGGGGGCAGGCGCGGCCGCTGGGGGACTGCTGGATCCCCGCTCTGCGCCTACCGCTAGAGTGCGGTGCTTGTTCGATTCGCCGCGAGGCGGAGGGGGAGGGGTTGTGAGCGCACAACTGAGAGACACCGCCGTTGAGTTGGCGGAGATCTTGTGGCGGGAACACGCCGTGTACCGGGAGCGGTCCGGCGGCGTGGTCATCCGGGGTGAGCATGTACGGCGGTGGATCAGCCTCGCTCCGGCGGGCGGCCGGGACGAGGTCCTCGTTCGCGCGGGGCGCATCCTGGACGGCGGCACCACTGCTCCGGCGCGATCGGAGGCCGTGGTGCCCCTCTCCGCCGGTACTGGCGTGCTCGCCGCTACCTGCCGTCGCCTGCTCGCCGAGGCGGCGGCCGATGCGGCGCCGGTCGTCCCGGGACGGGCAGCGACCGGGCGGCCCAATCGCCCCGGAAAGGCCGCGCGACTCAAAGACAGTGGGAAACACACCAGTTTCGGTTCATGGGTGATCCTTGGCTGCGTCGCCGGTGTGATCGCCCTGTACGTCTACAGCACCGCGATGCACGGTTAGTGGCTCGTCTCGCATCGTTGGGTGGGCAGTCGACGTCCCGTCTGATGGTCAGCAGACTCACCGAGCGGCTCGGTGGCCTGTACGCCCTGGAGCGCATCATGCGCGACTCGGAGAACATCACGAAACGGTTGTCGAGGTGTTGGCCACGTTCGTTCGGCAACGTGCCCCAAGGGGGATGCCGATGAGCAGCCGCTGGGTCCCCCGGCAGAGGACGTCTGTGCCGCGTCGAACGTGCTGGGCCGCAGACCTCAGCGCCATGAGCCGTTCAGCCTGAACCTTGATCACCATCGCCACGCGATACGCCACGGTGCCCGGCACCCGCCTGGGCGGGTGCCGGGCAGCCGCTAGGTCATCCGTTCTTCGAGATGCCCAGTGGGAAGGTGGGGGTGCCGACCTTGTTCAGCGTGGTGGTGTTCGCCCTCACGTACGTGTCCAGGTACGGCGAGCGGTCACCCTGGGTCGGCGAGTCGAACCGCGGGTCCTGCACCTCGAGGGCGAGCCGCGCGTCGGAGACCGTGATCGTCTCACCCGAGGGAACGCTCCGCCAGCCGTTCGAGGTGATGGTTCCGATCTGGACCCCCAGCTGGTGGCCTTGCTCGAAAGTCCAGTCCGTCGCCTTCAGGACGAAGGAGGTTGATCCGCTGCTCTCCAGCAGTGCGACGTTCTCGTTGAACATCGTCGCCCTGCCGTCCGGAGCGACGTCCCACAGCCGTGCCCAGACGTTGCCCTGCCCCCTGGTCTTCAGCGTGATCTCCGGGCTGCCCGTGATCCGTACCTGCTCAGCGGCGGGCGTGGACCAGGTCCAATAGCTGTTGGTGGGTGCGTCGGCGCTGAGCGCACTCGTCTGGATGCTCCTATGTTTGTCAAGCCGCTGGAGCCAGGTCGGTTTGAGTGGTTCGTTCGGTTGGTGTGTGGGTCAGGGCGCGGTAGACCTCGCGGGCGACGAATCGCTTGAGGCAGCGCATGATGTCCTTTTTGTTCAGCCCTTGCTTGGTGCGGCGTTCGACGTAGGCGCGGGTGCGTTCGTCGAAGCGCATGCGGGTGAGGACGATGGTGTGCAGGGCGTTGTTCGCGGCCCGGTCGCCGCCACGGTTGAGTCGATGGCGGTGGGTGCGGCCGGAGGAGGCCGGGATCGGGGCGACCCCGGCCAGGTGCGCGAACGCGCCCTCGGACCGCATCCGTTCGGGGTTGTCCCCGGCCGAGGCCAGCAGCTGGCCGGCAGTCTCGGGGCCGACACCGAACAGCTCCAGCAACGCCGGGGCGGCCTGCTTGACCAGCGGGCCGATCTCGGTGTCCAGCTCGGCGATCTCAGCATCCAGGGCCTGGTGACGGCGGGCGAGCCGACGCAGCGATGCCCGGGTCGCCGCAAGCGGGCGGGACAGGTCGTCCCCGGGCCGCAGCCGGGCGAGCGTGCGTATCAGCACGGCCCTGTCCAGTCCCGCGACCTGTTCGCGCAGCATCGCCGGGGCCGAAACAAGCAGACCACGGATCTGGTTCATCGCCTGGGTGCGGGCCTTGACCGCGCTGCGGCGGGCGATCCGCAGAACCCGCACGGCCTCGACCACACCGTCCCGGCTCTTCGGCGTGCCGGTGGCACGGCCAGACAGCACGGCCGTGGCGGCGGCGTAGGCGTCGATCGGGTCGGACTTGCCCTTCATCCTGCGCGTCTTGCGGTCCGGCCGGTCCACGTCGACGACGCTGACCCCGGCGGCGGTCAGCACCCGGGCGAGCTCCGCTCCGTAGGCGCCGGTGCCCTCCACACCCACCGCGACGAGCGTGCCGTGCGAGCGCATCCAGTCCAGCAGGTCCCGGTAGCCGCGGATCGTGGCGGGGAACTCCTGGTCGGCCAGGTGCCGGCCGACCGGGTCGATCACGGCCGCGTGGTGCGTCAGGCCGTGGGTGTCGACTCCGCCGGTGATCTGCGGGCCGTCGTGCGTCATGCTGGTCATGTCCGTCCTTGTGTATCCGTTCCGAGGGCGGCACGCGCCGGTCGGGCGGGTGGACAAGACAGTGACGGGGCTTCTGGACCAAGCTCCTATAAGGTCACAAACGCCCGTCCGGCCGCGTGCGTGGTGACGCCCGGCGGGCCGACAAATCCCAAACAGGACAGTCGAGACGTCAGTCAGTCGGCGAGTCAGACCCACCCGCAGCGTCACCACGTCACATCCTCACTGTCAGTCGTCAGCGAGCCGACCTCCGACGCGTACTCGATGTCCCAGCCCTGAGACTCCGGCGCCGTCATCGACAGGGCGGCCTTCTGCGCCTTGCCGCCGTCGTCAACGTACTGCCCGGGCGCCAGCCGCACCTTGTACGAGTCGTTGGTCACCGGCCAGGTCGGCTGGGCGCGCCAGTGGCCGAGGCTGTCCTCGAGGGAGAACGCAGGGTCGGTCACCGACGGTCCGATGCCGCGGAGGTACTGGTCGTAGAACCGCATCACCTCGTCGAACCAGCCCGCCCGTCCCATCTTGAGCCGGCCACTGGCATTGGTCTCGTTACCGCGCACGTGTTCCCACTGGCCGATCCAACCACGCTGCGGGCCCTGATGGTTGGCCAGGTACTTCTGCATCTCCTCGGGCTTGGTGTTGTCCTCGATGAAGCCCGACGTGACGAACAGCGGCGTCTGGGATCCGGCGGCGCGGGAGGCGAAATCGCGGGCACGCCAGAACGGCGACTTCGGGTCGGGGTTCTGGGTGTTGGTGAGGTTGTCACTCTCGCACTCGGGGTGGTTCTTCTCGTACCCCGCGTTCGCCTTGTAGTGGTCGCTGTCATCGGCCAGCGGCGCCATGGTCGCGATCGAGTAGTAACTCCGCGGGGTGCTGGTCACGTTGGAACGCGACACCCCGTTGCTGTACAGGTAGTTGTATCTGTTCCACGTCGGCTCTTGGGAAACGATCGCCCGCAGAGGCTTGAGCTTGAGGGTATTGGCCGCCAGCCCGGTGTTGGCGTCGTACGACTTGCCGTACATGCCGACCTTGCCAGTGGACCACGGCCGGCTCGCTGCCCACTCGACGGCCGCCTTGATGTCAGCCTGTTCCCCCGGGCCGAGAAAGTCCAGGCACCCAGTGCTGCCGCCGAAGCCGCGCAGGTCCACCATCACGAAGGTGTATCCACGCTCCATGAGCCGCGCGCCGTCGATGAAATCCTGAAAGCGCGCCGATGGCCCGACCCGGTCCCACCCTGCGGGAGCAGTCTCCCCCGCGTGGGAGAAGTACGGGCCCACCGACAGGATCACCGGCGTCTTCGCATCCGCCGGCAGGTCTGCCGGGCGCAGCACGTCGGCGTGCAGCTCGACCCCGCTGCCGTCCGAGGAAGGGAAATAGTGCTGCGTCCAGAGCGAGCCCTTCGGGACCCGGTCGTTCTCCTCGTGCGTGACGGGGCCGGTCGCGGTGGCCACCACCTCCGACCGGGCCTGTGCTGCGGTGGCGGACCCGGATGTCGTGCCGGGCTCTGCGGCGGCTGATCCGGCGAGCGTGCCGGTCAACGCGAAGGTGGTGATGACGGCTGAGGCGGCCCAGGCGGCCGTGCGACGTCTTCTCACTTGCTCCTCCTGGATTTGTCGGTACCGGGCGGTGCAGGTGGTGCTGTCGGACAGCGACCCCGAACCCGCCGTCGACGGGTCGCCGAGGGGCGGCCGCGCGCAGACGGACGGAATCTGGATTCCGGGTGCGCTCCGGAGCCGATGGCGAGGCAGCCTATGATCATCATTGGCACGCGTCAACAGAGTGGTATGAGCGACGTGTTGCTGGTGTGGCCGCAGGTGTCCCGACCGGGGCTGATCACGGCGGCTCACAGGAGCGCGTAAAGCGACGGAGCCCGGGCGCGCCCGAGGGCAGGGTCGTCGCATGCGGCCGGTGTCCGACGGGCGTTCGGCCGTCCGGCGCCCCCCCCACAGCGCGGCCGGCACTCGCCCGACACGGATCACCGTGATCTCGTGGGCCAGGGCCTCATCCGCCCGTTGCCGCGTTACGCGGGCTTCCCGTTCGGCCACCCATGCGTAGTACGCGGAGCGGGCCGTCTTCATCACCGCGCACATCAGCGTGATGGTGTAGTACGCATTCTCCGCGTGGATGAACGGCATACCGTGCTCACCGGTCGCTCTTCTTCGCGAAGAAGGCTGTCGCTTTTTTCATTCTCGATCGTCTTCACCTGCTCAGCGGTCCGCTTCCGCAGCCGCTTCAGTTCCTCGTCCCGACCGTCGGCGGCCCGCGCGGCACCGGGTAACGGTCCGGTGTCCTGGGCGGTGCGGGCCTTCTTCACCCACCCCCGCAAGGACTCCGCGCTGACCCCGAGATCCCGGGCGACCTCGGTCACTGTTTGGTCCGACGATCGCACGAGTTCGACCGCGTCCCGCTTGCACTCCTCCGAGTACCGCTTCGTGTACTTACTTCCCACCTGGCACTGCTTCCTCTGGGCTCTCACGTCCCAGTCTCCAGGTGTCCACGATCAAGGGGAAGCTTCACTACAAGCGTAGGAGCAAGGCCGAGCGGACGATCAACAGGCTCAAGAACATTCGGGCCGTGGCCACGAGGTACGACAAGCGGGCCTACGTCTTCCACGGCACCGTCACCGTCACCGTCGCCGCGATCCGGCTCTGGCTTCGGCCGTGATCCGCCGGACAGAACCCGGCGGTGAGGCGCTGGAAAACCAGTGGAGCAGCGCTGCTGTGAGCCACTACCGTGCTGCCGAACCAAGTCGTCTGGGCAAGGACATGCCGTTGTACACCCTGTGAGACCTCCCGAGCGCTGAATCGTCGCGCGTCGCGCATGTGCGCCGCGCTCCTTTTTGCTGCGGACTTCTCACTGAAACCGGTGTACTTCTGTGCTGCTCAAAAACTGGGTGGTCGTGCCCACCTGCCTGCCGCTCATTCTCCGCCGTTGCCACACGTGCGCGTCCGAGCGCTTCCGAGCAAGCGGTAAATTCCGCGTCACCGCAAACCACAAGCTCATCGACGCCTGGCTCCTCGCGCTCTGTACCGCTTGCGGGGAAACTGCAAAGCTCACGGTCCTGGAGCGGATGAATGTGCGCTCCGTACGACCTGGGCTGCTGGACCGGCTGCATGACAACGACCCTGGCCTGACAGCTGAGCTGCTCCAGGATCCGCTCGTGCGGCGCCGTAATCGCATCGCCCTCGACTGGGACAACACCTGGCGCCTGGACACCGGCGGATCGGATCACCTGGACCGCGAGGTGATCGACGTCTCTGTCCGCTTTGCGGCGCGGATCCCTGTCCGGCCGGTGCGACTGATCGCTGAAGGTTGCGGTCTTTCGCGGGCCGAGGTCGAGAGACTGATCACGGAGGGGAAACTCGTTTCGACAGTCCGGCTGAGCGGCAAGCTCTCCGGCGACTTCACCTTCATGCTCAAGCGCTGAGCCCTCCTCGGGACCAGGGGCCTGTCCGGCAAGATCCGCCGGGCAGGCCCCGGACCGCCCGGCCACCAGGGCCGGCGGCCGGAAGCGCGATCCATCCGCGTGAGAAGGCAGACACCGCCCGCTCGGTCGGTCAGGTGGCGCAGGACTTGGACTTGCCCGAGACCGTGGCGCAGATGTGGAACATGCGTAAGCTCACACCTTTCACGGTCGGCGCATTCCCCCGCACCACGGTGACCTGCGCAGAACCCGCTCAACGACCCCGTACATGCCGACGAACCGCGGAACTCCGGGGAGTGCGACGGGCAGAATGCCCCTTCGCGACGGTGACAGGGCAACCGTACTGTCCCCAGCGGCGGGCCGCCCTCGGCCATCGTGCCGATATCCTGGTCCCGAGATGAGCAAGGACGACGTGAACAAGGCCGTGAGTGACGGCGATAGCGTGGACGCGATGCTGGCCGAATGGCGCAGCGAGTGGCCCGAACTCGATGTGTCGTCGAGCGTGGTGGTGGCACGCCTGCTACGGGCGGCCCGGCTTCTGGATGAGCTGTTCGCGACCCGACTGCGCCGTTCGGAAGGGATGCCCATTGCGAATGTCGGCGACTTCGACCTGCTTCAGGCGCTGCGACGTAGCGGCCCTCCTTATGCGCTGACGCCAGGTCAGTTGCGCCGGGCGCTCGAGGTGTCCTCGGCCGGCTTGACCGGACGGCTCAACCGACTGGAGCGGGAGGGGTGGATCGAGCGCGGCCCCTCTCCCGTCGACGGCAGAAGCATCCTGGTGGGTCTGACGCAGGAGGGACGGGCGAGTTTCGATCGCACGGTGAGACGCCACTTCAGCCTGGAACAAGATGTCCTGTCCGTCCTGGAACCACGTGAACGCGCCGCGATCGCGGACGCCCTGCGCAAGCTTCTGGTCTCCCTTGAGCAGGACGCCCGCTGACCGCGGACGGGCGGCATTACGAAGTACCGGCCGCCGTTCCCAGGATCACCGCGATGCAGAGGCCGATCAGTGCCATCGTGATGACCCCCATCGCGACGGCCGTGTCCCGGGCGAAACGGCGGTGGCGCGCCGTGTACTGAGCCTCGACCTGGCCGATACGTTCCGCGATGTGCTGGGTGACCTGGCGCGCGTTCTCCATCTCCTGCCGGGCGTAGGCTTCCTCGATCACAAGGCGCTGGTCGGTGGTGAGTCCGGGCAGCTCCCAGGTGAAGTCCCGGGCCCTGCGATGTGCCTCGCGGCGGTTGGCCTCCCAGTAGAGGAATCCCTCGATTTGGTGCAGCCCGAGGGCTGCTTCGTAACTGGCGTCCATGGACGACTCCTGAGCGTGTGATGGAGCGGGCGGACGTGGGCCTGGATCAGCCCCGGCCGCCGGTGGCCGTCTGCTTGTGCTCGGTTTCCTCGCGGACGACGATGCCGGGGTGGTGGAGGTCGAAGGCGGGCGACTCGCTGCGGATCCGCGGCATTGCTGTGAAGTTGTGCCGTGGCGGCGGGCAGGAAGTCGCCCACTCGAGCGAACGGCCCCAGCCCCACGGGTCGTCGACGCCGACCGGCTTGCCGTACCTGGCGGTTTTCCAGACGTTGTAGAAGAACGGCAGGATCGACAGGCCGAGCAGGAACGAGCCGATGGTCGAGACGGTGTTCAGGGCGGTGAAGCCGTCGGCCGCGAGGTAGTCGGCGTACCGGCGCGGCATGCCCTCGGCGCCCAGCCAGTGCTGGACGAGGAAGGTGCTGTGGAAGCCGGTGAACAGCGTCCAGAAGGTTATCTTTCCGAGGCCCTCGTCGAGCACTTTGCCGGTGAACTTGGGCCACCAGAAGTGGAATCCGGCGAACATCGCGAACACCACGGTGCCGAAGACCACGTAGTGGAAGTGAGCGACCACGAAGTACGAGTCCGTGACGTGGAAGTCGAGAGGAGGCGAGGCCAGGATCACACCGGTCAGGCCGCCGAAAAGGAAGGTGACCATGAAGCCCAGGGACCACAGCATCGGGGTCTCGAAGGACAGTGAGCCCTTCCACATGGTTCCGATCCAGTTGAAGAATTTCACCCCGGTAGGTACGGCTATCAGCATCGTCATGAACGAGAAGAAGGGCAGCAGCACCCCGCCGGTGGCGTACATGTGGTGCGCCCACACGGTGACCGAGAGGCCGGCGATGGCGACGGTGGCGCTGATCAGACCTGTGTAGCCGAACATCGGCTTGCGGGAGAAGACCGGGACGACCTCCGAGACGATGCCGAAGAACGGCAGGGTGAGGATGTACACCTCGGGGTGGCGAAGAACCAGAAGAGGTGCTGCCACAACAGTGCCCCGCCGTTGGCGGGGTCGAAGATGTGAGCGCCGAACTTCCGGTCGGACTCCAGTGCGAACAGCGCGGCGGCCAGGACCGGGAAGGCCAGCAGGACGAGCACACTCGTGAGCAGCACGTTCCAGCTGAAGATCGGCATGCGGAACATGGTCATGCCGGGTGCCCGCATGCAGATGATGGTGGTGATGAAGTTGACGGAGCCCAGGATGGTGCCGAAGCCCTGCAACGCCAGCCCCGTGATCCACAGGTCGCTGCCGACGCCCGGCGAGTGGCTCGCGTCCGAGAGCGGGCTGTAGGCGAACCAGCCGAAGCTTGCCGCGCCCTGCGGGGTGAGGAATCCGCCAACGGCGATCAGCGAACCGAACAGGTAGAGCCAGTAGGCGAACATGTTCAGCCGCGGGAAGGCCACGTCCGGCGCGCCGATCTGCAGCGGCATGATCCAGTTCGCGAAGCCGGAGAAGACCGGCGTCGCGAACATGAAGAGCATCACGGTGCCGTGCATCGTGAAGGCCTGGTTGAACTGCTCGTTCGAGATCAGCTGGGTGCCTGGACGGGCCAACTCGGCGCGCATCAGCAGTGCCATGAGGCCGCCGATGCAGAAGAACGTGAAGGAGGTGACCAGGTAGAGCGTCCCGATCCGCTTGTGGTCCGTGCTCGTCAGCCACCCGACCGCAACTCGGCCGCGAGACTGGCGCCGTCCCGGAGGGGCCGCGGACGGCGACGAAGCGGAGGGTGACAGAGCGGGCAGGGCCACGGCAATCCTCCATGCGTGCGAGATCTCCAGGCATGCGGCGCCTGCGCGTCAGCAACCCGGTCTCGCACAGGATATCTCGTTCGCGAGAGAAATAAATGAATGGTGGGGCTGCGCCAACGCGAGCGGCGAGCGGCCGCGAGCGGCGCGATCCGCATCCTCACCTGCGTGCTGCCACCGGCCTGGGCGGGCCTTTTCCTCTTCGTTCAGTCGCCGGTCCTGATGGTCCAGATCGGTGGCGGTGTCTTCCTCGTCGCGGTCGTCATCGTGGTGTGGCGTCTGCTCGCCACCGGCGTTGACGAACGTTGGGGGAGGCCCTCTGGGCGATGTCCTGCGAGGTCCGGCAGCGCAGTACGCGTCGGCCGAGCAGCGATTTTCTTGATCTCGAAGTAGGCCGGTTCCAGTTCTCATCCCTGCATGGCGCGATACACCGTCTTATGTGCTTTCCGCATCAACTGGCGGCTGTAGTGACGACTTGCGGCCGGGGCGATGCTGCCCAGCGGGTGGACCGGCGCCTGCGCGGTCACCCGCCAGACCGCTTTACCCACCCGCCGTACCCGCCCGGACTCGGGGCGAGTTGTCCGTAATCCGCCGTGAGCTGCTTGGTATCTGTGCCTTGAAGGGCCGCTCGCGAGCTGCGTCCTTGTCGGCAAGGAGTCCGTGCCGCCGCCGCATCGGTTCCCTAATTTGGCGAGTACACGCCCATTGCCAGGGGCGTCGCGAGGGAGTTACATGGTTCCAGAACGCAGAGGAAAGCGCTTTCTGTCGATCGGGAACCCCCGGTCGACTGCCCCTTCGCTGCCGCTGGGAGGCTGAATGACACCGCCCCGCACCAGACGCTACTCAATGGCCGTCGCCGCGCTCGCCGCGACCGCCTCGCTTGCCGCCGCCACGTTTCCGGCTCAGGCGGCCCGCTCCTCAACCACCCATACTCCGCTGCGAGCCCAGGCCGTGGTGGCGTACGACTTCGGGCACCCGAACCCTGCCGACCCCGGTCGCGAGCAGGACATCGGACGCTCCGGCACCACGCTCAGCCTGATCAACGGCGGTTCCGCGATGCGCGTGGCCGACGAGGCGTACCCGGGTTCTTCGCCCGCCTTGCAGGTACGCCAGCAGAACCCGGCTACCGTGGGCAACGATGACTGGAAGGCCGGTGCTTGGGACGCCGAGGGTATGTCGTCGCTCGGGGCCTTCCGCAGTGCCCGGGGTGCCACCGTCATGGGCTGGTTCAAGATGACGGGCGACAATCCCGCCCTCAACTCCAACACGGTCAACCCGAGCGACCGCTACAACGCGATCGGGCTGGCCGGCATACTGTCCGGAACCTCTGACGGCCACGCGGTGCGTGCGCTGCTCGAACTCATTCAGGTCAATGGTGAGTTGAAGCTGGTCGCGCTGGGCAGACGCCTGGACAGCGGTGCCTCCCAGACGTTCGCCGCCGGGGCCCCCTGGGAAGAACTGCTGCCCCGAGGTAAATGGGTCCACCTGGCCGCGACGTTTGACTTCCGCGACGGCACCCTCGCCCTCTACCGCGACGGTAAGCCCTTGGACGGCTTCTACGTCGCGCCGGGCGACCCCTGGGAACTCGCCACCACGCCCGCGCCCCACGGTGCCTCGCCCACCGATCCTCGCGGCATCAAGATCGGCGGCAGCTTCCCCCAGAACACCCGGGAGAGCAACGCCTGCGACTGCCGCATGGACGACCTCCTGTTCCTGGACCGCCCGGTGCCGGCCGGAGCGGTGGCGGCGGAGTACCAGCGCATGACGCGGGGCCACTGACTCTTCTCGCCCCCGGATCGTCTTTCCCATACTTATCACGCCAGCCCGAAGGGACCCGCATGGAGTCACGACGTACATACCGAAGGCACTGGGCGGCCGTGGCCGTCAGCGCAGCCCTCGCCCTGGGCGGTCTCGCCGCGCCTTCCCATGCCGACGAGCCCGCCGCGGCGACAGCCGCTCTGACCGATCCCATTCCGCAGAAGCCCGTCCAGTCCAGGACGGGTCTCGTCCTGGAGGAGTTCGCACAGTTCCCCAAGTCGGAACCGGTGCCGGAGCCGACGGATCCGCGTCTGATGCGCCACGCCCGGATCAATACCATCAATGAACTCCCCGACGGCTCCGGCCGGATGGCGACTCCCGACCTCAACGGCACCCTGTACCTCACGGACCCGGGCACCGCGACGCGCACTTCCGGAGGCACCCCGCACCCGTACCTGGACGTCAAGGCGGCATTCCCGCACTTCTTCTCGGGCCGCGGTCTCGGCCAGGGCTTCGGGTACGCCGCATTCCACCCGGAGTTCGGAACGAACGGGCGCTTCTACACCATCCACACCGAGCTCGCCTCGCAGGCCACCGAGACCCCCGACTACCGGCAGGCCGGCACCCTCACCTATCACGGCGTCATCACCGAGTGGACCGCAGACGACCCCTCCGCGGCCGTCTTCCACGGCACCCATCGCGAGGTGCTGCGTATCGGCTTCACCGGCCAGGTCCACGGCATTCAGCAGATCGACTTCAACCCGACGGCAAAGCCTCACGACGAGGACTACGGCCTCCTCTATCTCGCGGTGGGCGACGGAGGCCAAGGCGTCGGCAACAGCGAACCGCAGAATCTGACGCTCCCGCACGGCAAACTTCTGCGGATCGACCCCGCGGGCCGTGACAGCGGTAACGGCCGGTACGGCATCCCCGCGTCCAACCCGTTCGTCGGTGAGCCCGGTGCGCTCGGGGAGATCTACGCCATTGGCATGCGGGACCCGCACCGCTTCAGCTGGGACGAGGGCGGCAGCCACCGTATGTATCTCGGCCATATAGGCGAGCACGCCATCGAGTCGGTGTACGAGGTCAAGGCCGGGGACAACTTCGGCTGGAGCGAGCGCGAGGGCGCCTTCGCATTCGACAAGAAGACCACAGACCCGTGTGCCCGCATCCTTCCTCTTCCCGCCGACGACGCCCAGTACGGCTACACCTACCCGGTCGCCGCCTACGACCACGACCCGGGACCCGGCTGGGACTGCCGGTCCGATGTGGGCCGCGCCATTGCCGGAGGCTTCGTCTACCGCGGCAAGGACGCGCCGGCGCTGCGTGGAAAGTACATCTTCGGTGACCTCGTGGACGGCCGGATCCTGGCCGCGAACACCCGCGACATGCACCGCGGCGCCGACCTCGCGCCGCTCGAGCAGCTGATGCTGTTCGACAAGTCCGCCGGGAAGACGGTCACCATGCGCGACCTCGCCGGTGACCAACGTGTCGACCTGCGCTTCGGCACCGACCGCAGCGGCGGCCTGTACATCGTCTCGAAGGCCAACGGCAAGGTCTGGAAGGTGACCGGGACCCGCACCTTCGCCGACTGCGAGATCGGCAACACCCCCACCACCCACACCACCGGGCCCGACAACTGGGCGCCGGTCACCCCGGCCAAGTGGGCGTACACCGAACGTGAGACGATCCTGGCCGAGCCGGGCGTTTCCCGCCCGGGACCGCGTCGCCCCTTCGAGTACGCCGTCCTGACCGCGGGCCCGCGCTACTCCTCCGTCACCGTCGAGGCGGAGGTCCGGATCGATACCCCCGTCGAGATCACCAACCGTGATGTCATCCTCATCTGGGACTATCAGTCGGACACCCGATTCCAGTACGCACACCTGTCGAGCGACAACACCATCTACCCGCACAACGGTTTGTTCACAGTTAACGACGCCGACCGGCTGCGCATCGACGACCAGTGGAACGGAACCTACGGCGCACCTCCGGCGATCAAGGACGACGGCTGGCACAAGGTGCGCCTCACCCACTGCGCCGACACCGGTGAGACCGCCGTCTACCTGGACGGCAGCCACAACCCGCTGATCACGGCCACCGACCCGGTCTTCGCCTCGGGCCGGGTGGGCTTTGGATCCTTCGACAACGAGGGCCGCGTCCGACACCTGAAGGTGACGGGCACTCAGGTCGCCGACTGACCTTGCCGGGAGCGGGCCGGGGTCTTCGGCCCGCTCCCGCATCGTCCGTCGACTTCGTCGGCTGTGGTGATGTCGAGGGCGACGAGTCCGGGTTTACTGAGGTGCTGTGAGTGGATTGCTTGCATGCCGGTTCGGCTGTGCACCGTCCTCGTCGACGCCTCTGTGCGCCTTTGCGGTCCCGGGCTGGATGTTCCGAGTAGGGATATCGTTGGGTCCGGGGCCGGACGGGAATCCCGGCCCGATTACGGCGGGCCGGGATTCTGTGTTGTGTGCCTGGCCGGAGGGCCGCGGCCCGATTACGGCGGGCTGAGGTTCTGCGGCATGCGTATCAGGCGGTTGCTGGGTTTAGTAGTCGCCGAAGTCGCCGAAGTCGCCGAAGTCGCCGCCCTCGCCCCTCTCACCGTGGTGGCGCTTGACGACGCGGAAGCTGGCGATGACTCCGTTCTTGACCTTCACGCCGCCATTCATCTCGTGGTGCTTCTTCCCGTGGTCCTCGCCCTTCTCGAAGTTCTCGTCCTCGTCCTTGCCCGGGCGGACGTTGTTGGCGGAGCTGCGGGGGCCGACGGTGGCGATGGGGGCGCCGTTGTCGCACACGGCTCCGCGGAAGACCTCGACTTCGTTGCGGCTTTCGTTGCGGATGTTGAAGCTCTTGGCGCCCAAGCCGCTGACGACGGTGATGCAGCCGTCGGGGCGGCCGGAGTATTCGCGCTCGTTGATGTGGATCCGGCCCTCGTAATGGCGCCTGCCCTCGCGCTCGTTGCCTCCTCGCTCGTTGCCTCCTCGCTCGTTGCCTCCTCGCTCGTTGCCTTCGTTGCCCTTGCCGTTGTTGCCGCCTTCCCCGCCCATGAGTGTCTGGGCGGGGATGGTGTCCGTGGCCACCTGGGCCTGGGCCTGGGGGGCGGGGACGGCGGTGGCGTAGGTGATGCCGGTCGCGGTCAGTACTGCGGCGGTCGCGACGGCCGTGGCGATCGCGTGGGAACGGGTCATGATCATGTCGCTTGTTCTCCTTCTTAGACCTCAGAGACAGTCCCGCTGTGACAGCCGGTGCGATTGAACGTACTAACACCCTCTATTGCTGTCATATCGAGCAAATCGGGAGCCCTGGTTTGTGGGGCTGATCGGGTATGCAGAACTCCTCTACGCCGCTTCGAAAGAGATCTGAGTGACCATCAAAGTCGTTTGCAATGTGGGAGATTGAAAGGCCATTAGCCCTTACAGGTGATCTTCTGACGTCTACTCACCCCCTGTGGCGGTGGGGCGCTGGGAAGTGTCGGCAAGTCGCTGCTTGACATGTGGCCTGTCGTAGGTTCCAGGGGGCCGCAAGAGCCTCGCGCCGGAGTGTCCCGATGCCCCTTTCGCAGTGCGCGTTCATCCGTGGGGCCCGCGGCGCCGTCTTCAGGGTCCGTCCACTGCGCGGTCGGATGCGCGGTCACACCAGCGATGTGCGGGCGGCGCGTGCCGTGCTCGAGGAAGACCAGCGCGTAGACCCGGCGAAGATCAACCAGGTCGATGTGCAGGAAGTCGCAGGCGATGACGCCGTCGGTCTGCGCCGTCAGGAACTCTCGCCACGTCGGCCCACCTCTACGGGGAGCAGGGCCTACTCCGGCAACAGTCAAGATCTCCCAGACCGTGGAGGCTCCGACCCGATGCCCGAGCCGCGCGAGCTCGCCTTGGATCCTGCGACACCCCCAACGCGGATTCTCTGCGGCCAGCCGCAGCACCAGCTCTTTGATCGCCTTCGTGGTCGGTGGCCGGCCGGGCCTGCTCCGGCGCTTGCTGTAGTCCCACCGGCGCGCCACGAGCCTTCGATGTCACGCCAGCACGGTGCCCGGAGTCACCGGGAACACCTGCGCCCGACGACGCCGGGGTATCAACGAGGGCAACGCCGCGAACCACAGCCGGTCCGCCGGCTCGTAGCGCACCGGACCTGCAAGTTGCCTGCGCAGCACCGCGTTCTCGTGCCGCAGGACAAGAAGTTCGGCGTCCTTGGTTACCTGCCGACGCAGCAGCAACACCGGGACCGACAACAGCTTCCTCGTCACCCGATAGACCAGCGAGACAATCACCCGCGGCATCGTCCCACGCGACCCTGAGCGCCACCAGACCCCCTGCGACCTGCAGCGACGCATTTCTGAACGGCACACGATCCGAGGGCAGTGGAACGGGACTTGTGACACGACGTGCGGCGACGGGCTGACGGCCCGCACACCAGCCGCCCACATTTTGCGCGACCGTCACCTCGGCCCCCTTTCCTCAAGCCCGGGTCCTCTTGAATACTCCGTCTGCCCCTCTTCAAGGACGGACATCACCGACACAACAGGAGGACCCCCACAGCCATGACCGAAATCAATCGGCGTCGCTTCCTTCAAATCGCCGGAGCCACCACGGGGTTCGCCGCCCTGTCCGGCTCCATCGACCGCGCAGCCGCCATCCCCGCGGCGCGCCGCAGCGGAACCGTCCAGGACATCGAACACATCGTCGTCCTCATGCAGGAGAACCGTTCCTTCGACCATTACTTCGGGTCGATGAAGGGCGTCCGGGGCTTCGGAGACCCCCGCCCGGTGACACTGCCCAGCGGCAAACCGGTATGGAACCAGGCAATCGTCGGCATAGAAACCCTGCCGTACCACCCGGACGCCGACGACCTGGGCATGCAGTTCATCGCGGGCCTCGATCACGACTGGGCCGGCGGCCACACCGCGTTCAACAACGGCAAGTACGACAAGTGGATACTCGCCAAAGGCGCCGGCACCATGGCGTACCTGACACGGGACGACATCCCGTTCCACTATGCCCTCGCCGACAAATTCACCATCTGCGACGACTACCACTGCTCGTTCATGGGTGCGACCGACCCGAACCGCTACTACATGCTCTCCGGCCACGTCGGCAACGACGGCACCGGCGGCGGCCCGGTCCTCGGCAACCAGGAAGCAGGCTACGGCTGGACGACATACGCCGAACGCCTCGAGAAGGCAGGCATCTCCTGGAAGGTGTACCAGGACATCGGCGACGGCCTCGACGCGGCCGGCGGCTGGGGCTGGATCAACGACGCGTACCGCGGCAACTACGGCGACAACTCCCTGCTGTACTTCAACAACTACCGCAACGCCAAGCCCGGCGACCCCCTGTACGAAAAAGCCCGCACCGGCACGAACGCCAAGGCAGGAGACGGATACTTCGACATCCTCAAAGCCGACGTCAAGGCCGCCAGGCTCCCGCAGATCTCCTGGATCGCCGCACCCGAAGCGTTCTCCGAACACCCCAACTGGCCAGCAAACTACGGTGCTTGGTACATCTCGCACGTACTCGACGCACTCACCTCGAACCCCGACGTATGGAGCAAGACCGCCCTTTTCATCACATACGACGAGAACGACGGCTACTTCGACCACGTCGTGCCGCCCTACCCGCCGGCCTCCGCAGCCCAGGGCCTGTCCACCGTCGACACCACACTCGACCACTACAAGGGCAGCATCGGATACGCCGCAGGCCCCTACGGCCTCGGACAACGCGTCCCCATGATCGTCGTCTCGCCATGGTCCACCGGCGGATACGTCTGCTCCGAGACCTTCGACCACACCTCGATCCTGCGCTTCATGGAGAACCGGTTCGGAGTGAAGGAAACCAACATCTCACCATGGCGCCGCGCCATCTGCGGTGACCTCACATCCGCCTTCGACTTCTCCCTCAAGATCACAGACCCGGCTGACCTGCCGGACACCGCGGGCTACACCCCGCCTGACCGCGACCGCCACAACAGCTACGTACCGAAGCCACCCGCCCAGGGCACCCTGCCCCGGCAGGAGGCCGGGGCGCGGCCGAGCCGCCCGCTCTCCTACGCTCCCTACGTCGACGGGGCCGCAGACCTCACCACCGGCAAGTACAAGCTGACGTTCAGCGCAGGGCACCGGGCGGGCGCCGCCTTCCAGGTGCGCTCGCAGAAGCGCACCGACGGCCCGTGGACGTACACGGCGGCAGCCGGGAAACCCGTTTCCGACAGCTGGAACTCGGCGTACTCCGGCGGCGGTTACGACCTCACGGCCCACGGCCCGAACGGCTTCCTGCGCACCTTCAAGGGCAACAACAAAGCCGCCGAGCCGGAGGTGACGGCACGCCACGACGCCGGCAACCTGAAGCTCACCCTGACCAACCCGTCGACCGCCGACGCGCACCTCACCGTGACCAACGCGTACGGCGGCGGGCGCCAAACCTACACGGTCCGCGCCGGCGCCACCGTCGTGCAGAGCATCGACCTGCGCGCCACCAAACGCTGGTACGACCTGACGGTCGTGGTCGAGGGCAACGCCGGATACCTGCGGCGCCTGGCCGGGCACGTCGACAACGGTCAGGCCGGCGTGAGTGACCCGGGCATCGCAACCGTGTGAGACCCGTGCCCCTCCGCCCGGTGGACGGAGAGGCACACACCCGGAGCATGACGAGGCGTCAGCGTAACGTGCCGGAGCTCATCACCCCGCGAGTACGCAATCCGCGACGCGATCCCGGCGGGCGGCTCAACCGCGCTGAGCGCGGATGAGGTCGCGGTACCACGCGAAGGACGCCTTCGGGGTGCGGACCTGGGTGTCGTGGTCGACGTGGACGAGACCGAAGCGCTGGTGGAAGCCCTCGGCCCATTCGAAGTTGTCCATCAGGGTCCAGGTGAAGTAGCCGCGCACGTCCACGCCCTGGGCCACGGCGGTGTTGACGGCCTGGAGGTGGGTGTCCAAGTAGTCGATGCGGTCGGGGTCGCGGACGGCCCCGTCCGCATCGACGACGTCCTCGGCCGAGCAGCCGTTCTCCGTGATGTAGACCGGCGGGAGCGCCGGGTAACGCTCCTTGAGGCCGACGAGGAGTTCCCGCAGGCCGTCGGGGACGACGGGCCAGTCGAAGGAGGTGCGGCGATAGCCCTCGATGGGGGCCTCTTCGAACGGCAGGCCCTCGGACGCCGGCGCCTGGATCCGGGTCGGGTTGTAGTAGTTGATGCCGAGCGCGCTCAAGGGGGCCGAGATCAGTTCGAGATCGCCGTCCCGGACGGAGCCGTCGAGGGTCACATCCGCGCCGAAGTCCGACAGGTCCGGGTAGGCGCCCGTGAAGATCGGGTCGTTGAACAGGCGGTTGTGCAGGTTGTCATAGGCTCGCGCGGCGGCGCGGTCGGCGGGGGAGTCCGAGGCGGGCCAGACCGGGGTGCAGTTGTTGGCGATCATCACCTGGAGGCCGCGCGCCCGCAGTTCCCTGAGCGCCAGGCCGTGGCCGAGCAGCTGGTGGTGGGCGACCGGCAGGCAGTCCAGGAACAGGGTGCGGCCCGGTGCGTGAGTGCCGAGACCGTAGCCCCAGACCATGTGGATGAACGGCTCGTTGAGCGTGATCCACTTCTGGACGCGGTCGCCCAGCCGGTCGGCCATGATGGCGGCGTACTCGGCGAAGCGGTGTGCTGTGTCGCGGTTCAGCCAGCCGCCGTCGTCCTCGAGGGCCTGCGGAAGGTCCCAGTGGAACAGGGTCGGGACGGGTTCGATGCCGCGGGTGAGCAGGCCGTCGACCAGCCGGTCGTAGAAGTCCAGGCCCTTGGGGTTGACCTCGCCCTTGCCGGTCGGCTGGATCCGGGGCCAGGCGATGGAGAAGCGGTAGCCGGTGAGGCCCGCCTCGGCCATCAGTGCGATGTCCTCCTCGTACCGGTGGTAGTGGTCGCAGGCCACGTCACCGGTGTGCCCGTCGCGGATCGTGCCGGGCCGCGCGGTGAAGGTGTCCCATACCGAGGGTCCGCGGCCGTCCTCCTTGGTGGCGCCCTCGATCTGATACGACGCCGTCGAGGCGCCCCAGATGAAGTCCGCAGGGAGATGGTCCAGTGTCACGTCTAACCTCCTGAAACATGAGCAGGGCTCACGTTAACCCGCTCGATGGGATGATGGAAGCGTGAATCAAGATCGCACCGCAGGGACGCTGCGCCGGCTGCCGGTCCAGAAGCGCAGCGCCGAACGCTTCGAACGGCTGCTGGACGCTTGCGCCGAACTCCTGGACGAGGTCGGCTACGCAGGGCTGACCACCAAGGAGGTGGCCCGCAGGGCCGAGGTGCCCATCGGCACCCTTTACCAGTTCTTCTCCGACAGGGAGGGGCTGATCGGAGCGCTCGCCGCCCGCAATCTGGAGTCCTTCCTGGGGCGGGTCGCGGACCGGCTGGAGCAGGAGGAGCCCGAGGGCATCTCGGGCATCGTGGATGTGACCGTCGACGAGTTCGTCACCATGCGCCGGACGATCACCGGTTTCGGCGTGGTCGACTTTGGCGCGGTGGGACAGGACCACATCCTGGAGCCGACCCTGGACAACAACACCGCGGTCGCCGGAAGGCTGCGCTCACTGACCGCCTCCCTGATCGGGGTCCAGGACGACGCCGAATTCGAGATCGCGGTGCGGGTTGCCCTGGAGTGTGCGGACAGTGTGCTGCAACTCGCCTTCCGTATCGATCCGCAGGGCGACGCCCAGCTGATCGCTGAGTGCAAACGAGTCCTCAACAGCTATCTGAACGATCGACGCCGGTGACCGGCAACCAGCAGTGCCCAACGCGTGCTTCGCGGCCGGAGGCACGAATGGCCGGAGCCACCCGGGCGCTGTCGCGAGCCACGCCGGGTGATGCCCTGGATTTGCCGCAGGACGACGCCGCCGCCCTGCCCGGTACTAACGGACGGCTTTGACCTTCCAGACCAGTACCGCGCCCAGCGCGGACATGGCCGCCGAGCAGAGGAACAGCGAGCTGTAGCCCCCCGGACCGCTGAGCACGACCGAGGCGATCGCGGGAACGAGAACGTAGGGCAGGGAGGTCATCAGGTTGGCCAGGGCCATGTCCTTGCCGCGGTCGGCCGAGGCGGGGAGCACCTCGGTGACCAGGGCGGTGTCGACGGCCAGGTACACGCCGTAGCCCAGGCCCAGGATGACGGCCGCGACCAGCGTCATGGTCCACGTGGGCGACAGCGCGAGCGGGACCGCGGCGACGGCCATCGTGACGCCGCCGAGGAAGACCAGCATGCGCCGCTTGCCCAGCTTGTCGGAGAGCCAGCCGCTGAGGACGACCGTCGAGATCGTGGCCAGGCAGTTGATGCCGATCACGATGAGCAGGCCGTCCTCGGTGGACTGGCCGGGGAACAACTTCTCGTAGTGCAGGACGTCGTCCAGGAAGTACGGCAGGTAGAGCGTGCCCATGCCGTAGCCGAGACCCATGATGAAGCGGGAGCTCATCGCCCAGACGAAGTCGGGGTGCGCGCGCGGACTGATCCGGTAGCCGTCCAGGAAGGTGCGCAGCGAGAACGGCTCGCGGTGCAGGCGGGGCAGCGGCGGATCCTTCATGGTGGTCGCGAACAGCAGGATCAGGAGCGGCAGTACGGCCATCAGCAGGTACTGCGAGGCGAAGCCCGTGACCAGACCGATCAGCAGCCCGCCCGCGATCAGGGCGCCCGCCTGCGGGACCATGGCCCAGCCCAGCACGGCGCCGCGTTGGGCGACCGGGACCTGGTCGGGCACCACCGGCGAGAGTCCGGCACCGATGATCATGAACGAGGCGGACAGCACGAGGGAGCCGAGCGCGACCCCGACGACCGTCGTCTGGAGGCCGGTGAAGACCAGCGTCGCCATGCAGACGAGCGAGCCCACGAGCAGCCACGGCCGGCGGCGGCCGAACCGGCTGGTGGTGCGGTCGCTGAGCGCGCCGGCCAGTGGTGCGATGACGATGCCCGAGATCGCGCCCATCATGCTGACCCAGGCGTAGCTGCCGACCTTCCCCGCCGGGTCGATCTGGGCGATCTGCTCGGGCATCAGGAACGTGGTCGGTACCTGCATCGGGATGAACACCCCGACGTTGGCCAGGACGTACAGGGCGACCCAGCCGGGGCCGACCCGGCGGACGGGCTCGGCGAGGGCCTCGGGGCGCTCGGACAGCCGGCTGCGCTCGGGGCGCTCGGGCAGCTCGGGGGCAAGGCTCATCGGGACACTCTCTTGAGGTGGACGAGCTCGCTCGTCCAGTCGAAGGACAGCAGCGGCGGGAGACCGTGGCTGAGCAGGACGGCGCCCTCGTGGACGGCGCCGGTGGTCTCGTCCCGGTAGCGGGCGTCGGGGTCGAGGCCCTTCAGCCGGGTGCGGGCGACCGAGCGGGTCAGCGCGGACGGCTGGAACTGGAAGACGACGACCTCGTTCTCGGTGAGGTACTGCACGGCGTCGTGCTCCAGGCGGTACTGGACGCCGCCGTGCACCACGGGCCGGATCCGCTTGTACTGCTCGACCAGCATCCGGGCCCAGGCCAGATCCTCCTCGCTCCAGTTCCGCAGGTTGCCGCCGATACCCATCGCCCCGGCCATCGAGACATGGAAGCGGTACCGGATCGAGGTCGGGCGGGCGCTGAAGCTGTGCGGGCTGTCGGTGACCCAGGCGCCCATGGTACGGGCGGGCAGCAGCTGGCAGTGGCCGTGCTGGATCGCGACCCGGTCGGCGGCGTCGGTGTTGTCCGACGTCCAGACCTGGTCGGCGCGGGCCAGCACGCCCAGGTCGGCCCGCCCGCCGCCGCCCGCGCACGATTCCAGGTACAGGCCGGGACGGGCGGCGCGCAGCCGGTCCATCACCTCGTAGACCCCGCGCGTGTGCTCGATCCAGACCCGGTCGGGGTCGGCGGCACCGGGCTGCCCCGCCTCGCTGAAGGGCCGGTTCATGTCCCATTTGAGGAAGACCACGTCCAGCTCGGTGACGGTCCTGACCAGCCAGTCGACCGCCCATTCCCGGACGTCGCGGCGGGCGAAGTTCAGCACGTGCTGGTGGCGGCGCCGGGTGCGGGTACGGCCGTCCTGGCACAGGATCCAGTCGGGGTGCGCACGGAAGAGGTCGCTGTCGGGGTTGACCGCCTCGGGCTCGACCCACAGGCCGAAGCCCATGCCCAGCGCGCGGACGTGGTCGGCGAGCGGGCCCAGGCCGTTCGGGAAGCGGTCGGGGTTGGGCCACCAGTCGCCGAGCCCTGCCATGTCGCTGGTGCGCGCGCCGAACCAGGCGTCGTCCACGACGAAGACCTCGACGCCGAGACCCCCGGCCAGGTCGGCCAGCTCGGTCTGCTGCTTCTCGCTGATGTCGAACTCGGTCGCCTCCCACGAGTTGAAGATCAACGGGCGGTCGGCAGGGCGGGCGGGCAGCACCTCACGTTCGATGTAGGCGTGCCAGCGGCGGCTGGTACCGCCGAAGCCGTCGGGGGCGTACAGCCCGGTGAAGACCGGGGTCTCCAGACGCTCGCCGGCGGCCAGCTTCCAGACCAGGCCCTCGTGGCCGAACCCGCCCGTCCAGGAGGTGCGGCCGTAGGAGTCGCGGCGCAGGGTGATCCGGCGGCTGCCGCTCCAGGCCAGGGCCGCGCTCCAGACCTCGCCGTGCTCCTCGGCGGCGTCCTGCGCGTCGAGCATCAGCCACGGCCCGGCGTGCTGTCCCGTGATGCCGAGCCGGCTGGTGAACACGGTCTCCCCGACGGGCACCCGGTCGCGCTGGAGCTGGAACTCCCGGCCCCATTCCCCCACCACATGGCTGACGCGGTAGTCGTCGCGGGCGGGCAGCGTCCAGGCGGCGGAGTCGAACCGCAGGACGTCCACCGGCTCGTCCGCGGTGAGGACGGCCCAGCGCTCGATCTGGTCATGGCCGTCCCGGAGCCGGTAGTGCAGGTCGAGACCGAGGGAGCGGACACGGTCGGTGAAGGAGAGCGTGAGCAGGTCGCCCTCGACCGTGTGCGAGAGGAACCGCCACTCGAAGCCACGGACACCGTCGTCGAACCGGACGGTCAGCGATGGCGCCCCGAACCGCAGGCCGCCCTCGACCACGTACTCCTCACCCCCAGGGTCGTCGCCGCCGGGGTCCTCGTCGGGCAGGTCGGCCGCGATCACGACGGCCTGCTCCGGGGTCAGCGGCCGGCCCCAGTGCACGTGCCGGGGGACGTCGTCGGCGTCCAGCCGGAAGGCGTACGAGGTGCCAGGGGTGCTCAGGAGCCAGAGGCGGGCTTCGGAGTGGTGAGTGATCACGAAATCCTCAAACGTGAGTAGGGCTCATGTTCTGCTCATACGTTAGGCATGCGGGCCCGAAACGCCAAGCCCCTGACGGGGGCTATCGAATTTCGCGGCGTGTGGTTCCCTGCGCTCTGCGCGGCTCGGTCGGCGAACGCGCCGGAAAGTCAGCCGGGGCCGACCGGATCAGGAGAGCTGATTCGGCCGGCCCCGGCCCTGGACACCGCCTCACGGGTGCGTCAGTTGGCGTAGACGCCGACCTCGCGAAGTGAGTAGCCCCACTGGGTGCCGCGCTCCAGCCCCTTGATCCGTATGTAGCGCGCCGGAGTTCCGGCGAAACGCGCCGTGTCCAGGCCACCGTCACCGGCGGTCGTGGACCAGACCGTCTTCCAGGCCGTGCCGTCATCCGACAGCTCGACGCGGTACGACTTCGCGTACGCCGTCTCCCAGTCGAGGGTGACACGCTCGACCGGCTTCGAGGATCCGAGGTCGATCCGCAGCCACTGGTCGTTGTTCCACTCGCTGGCCCAGCGGGTGCCGTTGTCGCCGTCCACGGCCTTGCCGGGCGCGAAGCTGACGAACGGGTTCCACCATTCCGACGAGGACGCCGAGGCGGTGGCGCCCGAGGCCAGGTTCGCCCCGGACGTGTGCTGCTCGGTGTTGCCCCAGGTGCGGAGGTAGGATTCGGCGCCCGAGAAGAGGTCGTCCACGACCCCCTGACCGCCGACGATCCGGATGTCCTCGATCCAGTCCGGGACCATGCCGTAGTGCGAGGCACCATCGGTGTTGAAGTCCCATGTGCGCTCGCCGGCGGTCTGCTTGTCGATCACCGAGCCGCCGTCCGTGCTGCGGAAGGGGTACTTGACCGGGTTCGGGGTGTCCCCGCCCCGCGGGGCGGGCCAGCCGCCGACACCGTTCATGTCGGTGCCGTAGCCGTAGCCGACCTTGTACTTCTCGCGCAGCGCGTCCGTACGCTCGGCCTCCGCGCTGAACGCCTCGGAGCCGCTCATGTACTGGGCGGCGAACCCGCCGAGCTTGTAGAGCCGCTCGGTCCAGCCCAGGTCCATCCAGCTGTGCGAGGAGATGGCGCCCGGGTACGACTCCGACTCCATGATGTCGAAGGCCTGACCCGCGGCCTTGACGCTCATGTGGTCGAGTTCCAGCATCATGTGACGTTGCATCATGCCGCGCACCGCGTACGCACCCAGGCCGGTCAGCCCGCGGGTGTTGCACTGCGCGTCCGAGGCGTACGAGGGGACGGCCACCCCCGCCGGCAGTTGCTTCTCCGCCCCGGGTGCCTTCGCGTTGCCGATGGGGTTGTCGTGCTGCGGGCCGCGGCAGGTCTCCGTCTTCCAGAAGGTGCCGGTCGACAGGAACTGGCCCACGTTGATGGCCGTACCGAGGGCGCCGGAGTCGTAGCGCACCCCGCACAGGGCGTTGTCGAACTTGTGACACAGGAACATGCTGCGCACGCCCAGTTGGTGCAGCTCGTCCAGGCCGCGGTCGATGTCCTCCTTGCTGCACTGCGCGACGTCCAGGATCTGCTTGCAGCCGAACGGCTCGGAGGTCTCGACCCCCAGGACGACGGCCAGCTTGCCCTGATTGATGACCTCGCGGGCCTGCGCGCTGTCGGTGACGATCCGGAACCAGCCCTTGCCCGGGCCGCCGTACATCTTGTCGATGAAGGCCTGCATGTCGTACGTCTTCTGCGCCTCAAGACGGATGGCGGTCATCTCGTCGCAGCTGCGGTCCTTGAAGAAGTAGACCGAGCAGATCACGCCGTTGGTGACCAGGTCGTTGACCAGCACCCGCTGGCCGCCGCGCCAGGCCCGCTCGATCCAGGCGTAGTAGTTCTGTTGGTGGGTCAGCGAGTCGTGGGCGGGCCAGTCCTTGAACGTGGGCCACCCGTTGGGGTCGTGCTTTCCGTCGCCCTTGGTGATGAAATCGAATACGGCGCCCGTGCCGTCGGGGTAGTGCTCGGGGCAGTCCTTGAGCGCGTCGGCGACGCCCTGCTCCGAGAACGGCTTGCCGCAGATCAGCCGGCCGCCGAAGCCCTCGTTGGACATGATGTGGTCGTGGGCGTCGACGAAGCCCCTTACACGCCCCTGGGCGTCGGCGCCCTTGAAGGGCTCGCCCGTGACGCCGATCTGCGCGTCGGGTGCGGGTCGGGCGGTCGGATCCCACCAGTTGGGCTCCGCCGCGGAGCTGGGCATCGGGCCGAGTGCCAGGGTCATCACGGCGAGGAGCAGGGACACCAACGTGAGGGATCTGAGTCTGCGGTACGGAGGTTGAACCATGGTCATCGCATAGATCCTTAAATGTGAGCGGGACTCATGTTCTGCTCATAACTTAGGGATACGAGACCGCAACGCCAAGCCCCTGACGGGGCCATCGTCGGGAAATGAGGAAGAGCACCCCACTGGAAACGGAGTGCTCGCACGCCTGCTGTCGAGATCACGGAGCGCACGGGTGCCTCGGACATGACGGGCGCGTACGCAGGCACCTGCGGGGACGGGCGTGACTGCGGCGCGGGCAGCCGCTGCGCCGTGACCCATCGTCCGAGGTCTTCGCCCTACACGAACAGCCGCCCCCGCAAAACCCTCGGATGGAAGACACCCGCTGAAGCCCTCAACGAACACCTACTCTTGACTCAAGAAGCCGGTGTTGCGACAACCGATTGAGTCCGGGCAATACACATCGATCAAGCTCACAACCCGCCTGATCAGGGCGGGAGTTCAGGCATCCATGGGGTCCGTGGGCGACAGTTACGATAACGCGCTCGCGGAGAATCTCTGGATGCTGATCAAGACCGAGTGTGTCCGCGGGCGCGTCTTCGCCACCCGGGCCGAGGCGAACCTGGCGCTCTTCGAGTACATCAACGGCTTCTACAACAGCCGGCGCATCCAGAAACGGCTCGGCTTCCTCAGCCCGATCGAGTTCGAGGAAAAGCACTACGCCGACCAGGCAACGGCCGAACAAGTGAAACTGAACCCCCGCCACCCCGCCCTGACCAGCTGATCAGCATCTCCCGCACAACGGGGGAACCTCAACCACCGCTAGGAGTGCACTGCGCCTCCGGTAGTATTTCGGGCCATCAGGCCACGCGGGTTGTTTGGCCCGCTGATTACTGCACCTCTGCTACCCACTCTTCATGCAACAATCCGTATACCACGCTGTCGTACCATTGGTCTCCCACGCGGACAGCGGACCGTCGACGTCCTTCCTCGACGAATCCGACGCTCTGAGCTGCACGGATGGCTCGCTCGTTACCGCTCCACGTATCCAGTTCAACGCGTCGAATGCGACAAGCTCCAAACAGATACTTCAGGAGCAGGCGCAATGCCTCGGAGCCGTACCCGCCTCCCCAGTAGCTGGGTTCACCAATGATGATGCCTACTGTTGCCTGGCCAGCGAACGGGTCGACATCGCGGTAATCAGCAGTTCCGATGGGATGGCCATCGGCCACATCCTCGACGGTGAACGTGGCTTCGGTACGCGGGTCCTGACGGAGTCGGGCATCGTGGAAACGCTCCAACGACTCTCGGGTGATAGGACCGTAGTGCGGGTCCCCGCCGGCGGCCCAGTGCACGACCTCAGGGTCGTTGCGCCACTGCAGGTGGGCATCAAGGTCCGAGGCGCGTGGTGCGCGCAGTCTGACAAGCTTTCCCTCGATCATGCAGCGATCGTAGAGGACGTGAAGCGGCTCGTCACCTGGCGGACTGGCCCATCCAACTGAACCCGGTTCACTAGTGTCCTGCGCCGGAGATCCGTTGGCAGAAGCGGGCGAGGGAGTCGAGGATCTCGTCGGCTGTCTTGGTCCAGATGAACGGTGTTGGGTTTTCGTTCCATTCCTTGACCCAGGCTCGGATGTCGGCTTCCAGGGAACGTACGCTTTTGTGTGCACCGCGGCGGATCTTCTGGTCGGCGAGGAAGCCGAACCACCTCTCCACCTGGTTGAGCCAGGATGAACCAGTGGGGGTGAAGTGCAGGTGGAATCGGGGGTGTTTGGCCAGCCATGCTCTGATGGTGGGCGTCTTGTGGGTGCCGTAGATGCCCCTATGTTTCGTCAAGCGGTGGAGGACAGGCCGGAGACGGTCGTCTTCGGCTGGATGTGGCGGTAGATCTCGCGTGCGACGTAGCGTTTGAGGCAGCGGATGATCTCGCGCTTGGACATGCCTTGCTTGGTGCGTCGTTCCAGGTAGGCGCGGGTTCGCTCGTCCCAGCGAATGCGTGTCATGACGATGCGGTAGAGGGCGGCGTTGGCCTGCCGGTTGCCGCCGCGGTTGAGCCGTCGGCGCTGGGTCTTGCCGGAGGACTGCTCGACCGGGCTGACGCCGCACAGAGCGGCGAAAGATGCCTCGTTGTGGATCCGGTCGGGGTTGTCGCCGGCGGCGATGAGGAGGGCTGCGGCGCTGTCGGGGCCAATACCGACGATCTCCAGCAGCTGCGGGTGGTGGGTGCTGACGGCTCGGGTGACGCGGCGGGTGAGTTCCTTGACCTCGCAGGTCAGGTGCTGGATGCGGTGGGCCAGCAGCCGGAGGGTGAACACGGCCGCGTCGTCGCTGTCGGCCAGGCCGTCCGCGCACCGGGCGATCAGTGCCGGGTTCCTGAGTCCGGAGAGGGACTCGCGCAGTGCGGGATCGATGCCCAGGAGTACGGCTTTGAGCTGGTTCATCGCCTGGGTGCGGGCCTTGACGGCTGATTCCTTGGCCAGTCTCAGGACGCGCATGTCGGCGGCCGGGCCCTCGCCTGTTTTGGGTGTGGTGGTGGCGCGTCCGGACAGGACCGCGCGGGCTGCAGCATCTGCGTCGACGGCGTCGGTCTTGCCTCGCTTGCGCCGGGTGGCACGGTCCGGCTGGTTGACCTCGATGACCTGGATGTTCTCCGCGCGCAGGAACCGAGCCAGTGCCGATCCATAGGAGCCGGTGCACTCCACCCCGGCACGGTGCAGGGCGCCAAACGAGCGTGCCCAGACAAGGAGTTGGCGGTATCCGGCAGCGGTCGTCGGGAACTCCTGATGGGCTAGGAGCGCGCCGAGCACGGTGATCACCGCGGCGACGTGCACGTCCTTATGGGTGTCGACACCGAGGATCACGTCCTCTGCGGGCTGTGCTGCTCGCTGCGTGGGCAGGGTCGGCTGGGGCATGCTGGTGACGGTCACGCGGCTCCTTCATCGGCTGGGGCTGATGGCCGACGCCGGGCCGGATGGGCGGTCAGAACTGTGATGGTGCCTTGTAGGGCAAGGCCCCTATCGGGACACGCCCGCCGGTCCGGCGGCAGCAAGCACCGCCTGGGGCCGGAAGCCGACAGATCTACTCCAAGGCAGCTGCGGCCAGTTGTCGCACGGGTCAGGCTCCGGCCCCCGACGGCACCCCACAAGTCTCACAGTTATCGCAGATCAGGTGGATCTGGAGGTGCCCGGGAACCTCCTTCTCGATCTTGATGAGGAACTTCTTGAACTCCGCTGCCCGGTGTCGACGGTGCAGCGAGGTGATGACTTCGCCGGTCGCGACGTCGAAGGCCGCGAAGAGAGTGGTCAGACCGTTACGGATGTAGTCGTGGGTGCGCCGCTCGGGCATGCCCGGCAGCACCGGCTGGGACCGGTCCAGCGCCTGGATCTGTGACTTCTCGTCCACCGACAGCACTACCGCCCCTTCGGGCGGATTGAAGTACAGCCCGACCACGTCGTAGACCTTCTCGACGAACAAGGGGTCCGTCGACAGTTTGAAGGTGTCCGTCAGATGAGGCTTGAGATGGAACTTCCGCCAGATTCGGCCCACGGTCGACTTCGACAGCCCACTGCGTTCGGCCATCGACTTGCGCGACCAGTGGGTGGCATTCTTCGGTAGCTCCTCCAGCGTGCTGACCACGACCGCCTCCACCTGGTCGACGCTGATGGTGGGCGGCCGGCCCGGCCGGGGCTCGTCCACCAACCCGTCCAGCCGGGCGGCCAGGAACCGCCGACGCCACTTGCGGACCGTGTCCGCCGCTACCCGAAGATCCCGCGCCACCACAACAATCGGCGGAACGTCAGGGCCTGCACACGCCAGCACGATCCGCGCCCGTAACGCCACCGCCCAGACAAGCGCTCCGACCTGGGCGCCGGAGCAGGCACCCCAGGCAGCGCCACGGAGAACATCACCCAGATCATGTGGCCGTCCGCGCTCCACCCGGAACTGGGCGACATGCCGCTGCACCAGTGGGCGCTGAAGGTCGCCCGGGAACTGGTCGGCGACGACATGGACTTCGACATGCTCATCGACAAGGCCCCCCAAAGCGGCACGCCCACCCCCTGGCACCAGGACGCCGGCTACTGGGTCGACCTGCCCGACACCCGAGCGGTCTCCATCTGGGTCGCCCTCGACACGTCCACCGTCGACAACGGCTGTATGTGGTACGTCCAGGGCTCCCACAAAACATCCATACGCCCGCACCGCCCCGCGGGCGGCGGAGCCATCGAGTGCGACTGCTCCGAGGACGAGCCCGGTGCCACCCCCGTCCCGCTCAACCCGGGGGAGGCTGCAGCCCACGGCGGAGCCACCCTGCACTACTCCCGCGGCAACACCACCGACAGCCACCGCCGCGCCTACATCCTCAACTACCGCTCCTCCGTCATGATCCAGCTCGAACGCGACCAGGGCATGGATCACGGCCTCAGCAACAACGAACGCACCGTCCGCAACACCGCCGCCACCGGCTGACACACCACCGGAGACAGTCTCTGTCCTGTCAATGGGAGTGTCGTGAATCAGGCTCTGACAAGATTTTCGTAGCCGTTGATCGACTTTGCGGTATCGGCCTCGGCAAGTGCTTTGGTGGGGAAGGCTGGTGGCGTGTGATGTCGAGTTGACGGCGCTGCTTCCCCACCTGGCTTCGGTGCTGGTCGAGGCGGTGGAGGCAGGCGAGGGCCTGGTCAGGATCACGGTGCGGACTGCCGCCGGGGTCTCGGTGATCTGCCCGGGCTGCGGGCAGGAATCGGCGTGGGAGCACAGCCGGTACGTGCGGCATGTCGCCGACGAGGCGATCGGCGGGAGACCGGTGGTGATCGACGTGTCGGTGCGCCGCTTGTACTGCGAGAACCCGGACTGTTCCAAGACCACGTTCGTCGAGCAGGTCCCCGGGCTGACGGTGCGCTACCAGCGGCGGACCCCCGCCCTGCAGAAGGTGATCGCGTCGGTCGCGACGGCCCTGGCCGGGAGAGCCGGGGCCCGGTTGCTGGTCCATCTGCACCAGACCCTGTCGTGGGCGAGCATGCTGACCTGCCTGTTACGCATCCCCCTGCCCACCTCGGCGGTGCCCGCGGTTCTCGGCGTGGACGACTTCGCACTGCGGCGCGGCCACCGCTACGCCACGATCCTGATCAACGCCGAGACCCGCGAACGCGTCGAGGTCCTGCCCGACCGCAAGGCCGAGACTCTGACGGCCTGGCTACGTGCCCATCCGGGCATCGAGGCGGTCTGCCGGGACGGCGCGGCCGGCTACGCGCAGGCTGTCACCGACGCGCTGCCCCAGGTGCCGCAGATCACTGACCGCTGGCAGTGCGCCATGAGGCGTCTTGTCTTATCCCCGATTCAGTCGGGATGAATTTGGAGGGAGATTCTTGGGTCCGATGGCTTACCTAATCCGGAAACGGTGATGGGACCGTAGCATGCCAGGAAATCGACGGCTGGGCTCAGGCATTAGGGACGGGGCGTCGAGGGACCCGCGTGGCAAGGTGAAAGCTGGATTGCCTGAACCCTAATCCCCAGAAGATTGAAGGTCGAATCCGTCGGAAAGATGCCTGACACCGACGCCGCACCCTGCGACGGCTTTATGCCATGGTCGACGCAACCTCCGGAGTGCGGAGCGATGCCCAGCGAGGGCATTCAAGGGGATGAGTGGGGCACCTAAACCACGCTAGAACGTACGACAAGGACGAACATGGGATCGCCTAATGGAAGAGATCTTCCTATGGCGACGGAGGCCCCGTAGTAGTCGCCGGAGTCACGACCGGCCAAGGAGGACGGGAAAGCCGTCCGCATCGGGCGAAGGGGGCCAGGTGATCGGGCACTCAAGACTCGGGAGGTATGCGTAATGCAGAGCGCCGAAACGGTGCTGAGTGTCCTCCGCGAACGCGGCAGGCGTGGCCTGCTGTGCGACGAACTATATCGACAGCTCTTCAATCCGCAGTTGTATCTGCTGGCCTACGGGCGTCTGTATTCCAACAAGGGATCAATGACACCTGGGGTCAACGGGGAGACCGTGGACGGCATGTCGCTGGGTAAGATCGAGCACGTCATCGACGCGCTGCGCCACGAGCGTTATCGATGGAGCCCAGCTCGCAGGGTCTACATCCCGAAGGGTCGGGGCAGCACGAAGCTGCGTCCGCTCGGCCTGCCTCCCTGGAGTGACAAGCTCGTCGGCGAGGTGATCCGTCTGTTGCTTGAGGCGTATTACGAGCCGACGTTCTCTAACTCCTCTCACGGTTTCCGTCCCCGCAGGGGCTGCCACACCGCATTACGTGATGTGGCCAACACCTGGACGGGGACAGTCTGGTTGATCGAGGGAGACGTCGCCCAGTGTTTCGACCGGCTTGACCATTCGGTCATGCTCCGGATTCTGGGCGAGAGAATCCACGACAACCGATTCATGCACCTGGTGCACAACATGCTCAAGGCCGGATACATGGAGGACTGGATCTGGAACGCGACGCACAGCGGAAGCCCGCAAGGCGGAGTTGTTTCACCGATCTTGTCAAATATCTACCTGCACAAGTTGGACGAGTTTGTCGAGAAGGTTCTGATCCCGAAATACACCCGGGGCAGGATCAGGAAGCCGAGCCGCGCCTTCTTCGAGGTGTGGAACGCTATGCGGCGCGCCCGCAAGCGCGGTGACCGCACCGAAGTGCGGGATCTACGCAAGCAACTCCGCAGTATTCCCAGCCAGGATACTCAGGATCCCGGCTACCGGAGGCTGCGATATGTGCGCTACGCCGACGATACCCTGCTCGGGTTCGCCGGACCGAAGGTAGAAGCCGAGGAAATCAAGGAGCGTCTGGCGCAATTCCTGCGTGACGAACTCAAGTTGGAATTGTCGCCGGAGAAGACGCTCATCACGCATGCCCGCACCGAGGCAGCGAGGTTCCTCGGCTACGACATCACCGTGCACCACAACGACCGCAAGATCACCGGCGGACGGCGCTCCGTCAATGGGGTCATCAGATTGCGCGTCCCTCGTTCGGTGGTATCTGCCAAGCAGGCCCAGTACATGGAGCGCGGTAAACCCGCGCGTCGGCCCGAACTGCTGAACCAAGACGACCACGTCATCCTCAGCACCTACGGGTCGGAGTACCGCGGCATCGTCCAGTACTACCTGATGGCCGGCGACGTCTTTCGACTCGCCCGGCTGCAATGGGTCATGGAGACCTCGATGCTGATGACGCTCGCCAACAAGCACCGCTCGTCGGTGTCGAAAATGGCCCGCAAGTACGCGGCGACCATCGAGACACCGCACGGGCTACGCAAGTGCTTCGAGGCACGCGTCGAACGCGTCGGCAGGAAGCCACTGGTTGGACGGTTCGGCGGGATCCCGCTGCGGCGGGAGAAGAAGACGGTCATCACCGACCGTCGGCTGGCCCCGGTCAACATCAAACGCAAGGAGCTGGTCACCCGGCTTCTCGCCGGGCGGTGCGAGTCATGCGGGCGCGTCGACGCGGTGGAAGTTCACCACGTCGCCAGGCTCGCGGACCTCGGAAGATCGGGAACCCGGCCGCCGTGGGCAGATCTCATGGCCGCGAGGCACCGCAAAGCCCTTGTGGTCTGCGGAAGTTGTCACGCGGGCATCCACGGCAAGAAGCCTGTCTGTCTCAGCACTCACGGAGTAATCACTGGAGAGCGACGTGCGGTGACAAGTCGCATGCGTCGTTCGGGCTGGGGGCCGTTGGAGAAGGGCCTGCACAGCAGGTACCTCGCCGACGGCCCACCAGTACCCTGTGGCACAACCTCGGGGAGGCTGTCCTCAAGGAGGTCCACGCGCACGCCGGCTGCTGGGCGAAATGCGGACCGCCCTCCCAGGCCCGTGTCCGCGAGGAAACCACCCGGGAACGCTGGCATCAGGTCCACGCCCTGCTCGACCAGGGCGTCGGCCTACTGGACTGCGCCCGCCGCCTGCAACTGGCGCTGAACACCGTCAAACGATATGCCCGCGTCCCCGAGCCCGAGCAACTGAAGAAGGCCCTGCAGTACCGGCCCACCCTGGTCGACCCCTACCGTGACCACCTGCGACGGCGCCGCGAGGAGGAGCCCGCCGTGAGCGTCAGGCAGCTCCTGGATGAGATCAAGGAAGTTGGCTACCAGGGCAGCTCGAACCTCCTCTACCGCTACATCAATCAGGGCCGCGTCGAGTCCGACCGCCCCGCCGTCTCACCTCGCCGCCTCAAGGGCCTGCTGTGTACCGAGCCCGAGCAGCTCAAGGACAAGGACCGCGAGCTCCTCGCAGAGCTGACCGGGGCCTGCCCCGAGATGACCGCCCTGGCCAGGCACGTCCGTTCCTTCGCGGCCCTGCTCACCCCCGCTGCCGACAACGCCCGACACCTCGAGGAGTGGATCTCCCAGGTCCGCGAGGACGACCTGCCCCACCTGCACGCTTTCACCCGCGGCCTGGAACGCGACCACGACGCCGTCATCAACGGACTCACCCTCCCGTTCCACAACGGCGGAACCGAAGGCGTCAACACCAAGACGAAACTGATCAAGAGACAGATGTACGGCCGCGCCGGCTTCCGCCTCCTCCGCCACCGCATCCTGCTCAACTGATCCACACCGAGGCACGATCAACGGCTACGAAAATCTTGTCAGAGCCGTGAATCAGGTGTGTTCCTCGAGTACGACGACGGATCACCGGATCGAGACCGTGAACCGCGTGTCACTCGCCGTGGACGGCGGCGGTGTTCAGGGTGCGCCGGCCGACGGCTCCAAGAACGCACTGGTGGGTGCGGCGGTATTCTCGGCCGACGGCAGGACCGTGTCCTCCGCGTTCTGCGGGGAAGCAGTCCGTCGGGAGGCCGATCGACCTGGCGAAACCGGCGCCGCCGTCGGGAGCATCGACGTCGGTCTGCACCCGACCGCGTCCACCCCGTTCGGCACGCTTCGTCGGGCCCCCAAGGAGCGATCCCGGGTCAGGGTGTACGGACCGGAGCGCCCAGCCGGTAGCCGTCGTCGGTGGAGAACGCGGCGGCGACGGCGAAGCGATCCGCTCGGACGAGTGTCTGCCGCCACTCGACCTGGCGTAGGCCGGTGTCGTGACCGAGCCTGTCGATCGCGAACAGCGCGGTGGACTCGGGGCAGTCGAGCAGGGTGCGCTCTCCGCGGCCGGGCGTGACGGCCCGAATGCGCTCCCAGCCGCCGCTGATGCGAGTGCCGCAGTGGCGTTCGAGCTCGTCGTAGAGCGAGGTGCGGGTGAAGTCGACGTCCAGGAGCGGGCGGGCCACATCCGCAGGAAGCCACACGCGATCGACGGCGAGCGGCTCCTCGTCGGCGAGGCGGAGACGTTCGAGGTAGACGAGCGGTGTGGATTCCTCACGTCCCAGACGGGCAGCAATGACACCGTCGGCGCGCTGGTCGAGCACACGCACGATGCTGCGCTGGACGGCGCCGACCTCCTCGACAGAACGGAAAAGGCTGTACGCCTCACCGACCTTCTGCTCCAGCGGGCGGCCAGCAGTGAACCGGGAGACCTTGCCGCGCCGGGCGGTGACGAGGCCCTCCGCACGCAGCTGGCGGAGGGCCTCGCGGACCGTGTGCCGGCTGACCTGGTATTCGGCAACGAGGTCGTGCTCGCCGGGGAAGACGTCGCGGAACTCGCTGTCCTCAAGACGGCGCAGCAGGTCGGCGCGCAGCTGTGCCCATAGCGGCTCGCCCGCGGATCGGCTGAGAGAACGGGGGCCGGGTCGGGAGGTCACCGGTGCCCTCCTGGGGCTCGGGGGTCGGACGAATACTACTGAGACAAGATGAATGTTCGTACATTTGCAGGGGCGGTGCAAACCCGCACTCACCGGCTCCTCAGACAAGAACGCGTTGGCCTGGCCCGCAGGGGTGGCGGCCCGGCGTGACCGGCACCCGTACCCACGGGCGGGTGCCGGACGCCAAAGGCCGCGCGACGGGCTCGGATGCCCGTCGCTCAGGCGGCTGCCGATCAGCAGTGACCGTCACCCGGCCGCGGCACCAACCGCGGCCGTGCGGGAAACCTCAGACGAACACGTCGATGAGCATGAACACGGCCATCGCGAGCAACAGAGCGGCGAAGGTCCGCTGCAAGGCGGCACCGGAGAGCTTGGCTGCCAGCCGCTTGCCGTCCCAGGCGCCGAGGATGGCGGCGCCCACGAACGGACCGAAGATCGCGAGGTCGAGGGACATTCCTCCGGCCGCCAGGCGGGTGGCGAGGGAGGCGACCGAGTTGATGAGGATGACCACGAGGCTGGTGCCGACGGCCTGCCGCATCGGCAGGCGGAGCACCGACACCAGGGCGGGTACGGCAAGGAAGCCGCCGCCGACACCCAGCAACCCGGTCACCGCACCCAGACCGGCTCCGGCCGCGGTGGTGCGCAGGTACCCGGCCCGGCCGACGGACCTCCCGTGGCCGTCGGCGGTGTCGGCGCCGCCCGCCTCTTCCGGCGCGGGAGCGCCCGCACGCTGTGCGGCCGCGCTGGTCCCGCCGGCCGTTCGGAGTGCCGCCCCGACGGCGGTCGCGTCCGCAGGCCCGGGCCGGCCGGAGCGGGACGCGACGGCCCCCACGGCCGACCCGGGTGCGGTGTCCTGCGAGGCGGCCGTCTCGGACGCGGCGGCCTGGCGCGACCCGTGCGCTGCGCGCAGACCGCGCAGCATCACCGCGGCGGCGAGAGCGGCCAGGACAGCGAACGCGGTGGTCAGCACGGCCTGCGGGATGCGGTGGGCACACATGGACGCCCCGATGGCGGGTGCCACGCCGGCCGCGGCGAACAGGGCGCCGGTCCGCCAGCGGATGTTGCCGGTGCCGACGTGGCGGGCGAGGGCGGTGACGGAGGTGACGGTGACGACAACCAGACTGGTGGTCCCGGCGTCGGCGGGTGCGACGCCCAGGAGATACACCAGGGCCGGGACCGCGAGCACACCCCCGCCACCGCCGAGCGCGCCGATAGCCAGGCCGACCACGGCTCCGCAGAGCAGAGCGAGGATCAGGACGCTCACACCGGGCCGCCACCCGGGGTCGTGTCGGCGGGGTGCGCGACCTCACCGCGCCAGGCGGAGAAGCCACCGCGTAGGTCGGTGGCCTCGAAGCCGCGCGCGCGCAGTACGGACGCGGCCACCGATGAGCGGTTGCCGCTCGCGCAGAACACGGTCAGCGGCTGGTCGGTCGGCAGCTCGCCGAGGCGGCCGACAAGTTCGGGCAGAGGGATGAGGCGAGCGCCGGGGATGGTGCCGCTTTCACGCACCTCGCCCCGGCCGCGCACGTCCACCAGCTCGAAGTCGTCCGCGTCCTTGACGAGCCGGTCATCGAGGCCGGCGGCTTCCACGCGCACGGCGGCGGTCAGGTATTCGGCGCCGACGGCGTCAACCGAGGTTGTCAAGGCGCCGAGGACGTGGTCGAAGCCGATGCGGGCGAGACGGTTGCGGGCCTCGCGCGCGGTGGCCGGGTCGCCGCACAGGATGATGCTGTCCCGGGCGTCGAGCACCTCGCCGGCGAGCTCGGCGAAGCGTCCGCCGAGAGGGACGTTGACCGCGCCGGGCAGGTGAGCGGAGGCGAACGACTCCGGGTCCCGCGTGTCCAGGACGATGGCGCCGTGCGCCCGGGCGTCGAGGAAGGCGTCCGGGGTGAGGGGTACAACGGGGGTGTTTTCGTTCAGCACCGGACGGGCCTGGCGGTTGCGCACGGATGTGAACGCGAAGTAGGCGGGCGCGGCGGGCTGGCCTTCGGTCACAACGGAGACGAACTCGTCCTCGGTCATGTCGGCCAGGGCGTAGTTGCCCAGGCGCTGGTTGCCGATCGTACAGCTCAGCTCGGTCGAAAGGTTCTTGCCGCAAGCCGAGCCGGCCCCGTGCGCCGGGTAGACACGTGTGTCGTCGGGGAGGGCGAGCAGGCGCTCACGGGTGGAGTGGTACAGGGCGCGGGCCATGTCCTCGGCGGACCGGCCGCGGGCGCTGAGCAGGTCGGGACGGCCGACATCGCCGATGAACAGCGTGTCGCCGGTGAGGACACCGTAGGGGATGGCGTCGCCTGCATGTTCGCGTACGACGACGCAGATCGACTCGGGGGTATGGCCAGGGGTGTGCAGGATCTCCAGGTCGACCTCGCCGAGGCTGAGGTGCTCGCCGTCGTCCAGGGGGTCGGTGTCGAAGTCGAGCGTGCCGACGGAGCCATAGGAGATGCGGGCGCCCGTGCGCTCGGCCAGCTCCAGATGACCGGAGAGGAAGTCGGCGTGGATGTGGGTCTCGAGGACCCGCTCTATGGTCAGGCCGTGACGCTCGGCGGTGGAGATGTATTCGTTGACGTCGCGCTGTGGGTCGACCACGACGGCCCTGCCGGTAGTGCGGTCGCCGACGAGGTACGAAGCGTGGGAGAGGCAGTCGAGGTAGAACTGCACGAAGACCAGCGGTCCGGTGTGGTTCGTCATGACGGGCTCCTGAGGTTGAGCGGTGATGGTGCGCCGGGGCATCGGGCCCGGGGCGCGGATGGCGGGTCGATGGGGCCGCGCGTCATGGATGCGGCGCGGCGACGGCTAGGTGGCCAGGGGCAGGGTGGCGAGGGACGCCGGGGCCGGGACCGCGGGTGCGATCCGCCGGGTCTCCGGTCGGTGCGGCGGTCGGGTTCCTGGTTTCGGGTGTCGGTCAGGCGAGCCCGCGGAGCATGAGGTTCCAGTAGAGGAACGGCAGGCCGCGCCGCTTGAGGTACCACATGTCGGTGCGTTCGCGGATGGTGTCGATCACCGGGATCGACGGGGTGGGCCGACCGCTGTAGTCGAACTCGGCGAGCAGCATCTTGTTGCGGGCCGTGGTCAGCGGGCACGAGGAGTAGCCGTGGTAGGCGGCCGTGGGTTCCCGGCCGTTCATCGTGGCGAGGATGTTCTCGACGACCACGGGCGCCTGCTTGCGCACTGCGGCGCCGGTCTTGGAGTTCGGGGACGATCCGACATCTCCGAGGGCCCAGACGTTGGGGTACCTGACATGCCGCATGGTGTGCTTGTCGATCTCGACGTAGCCGGCCGGGTCGTCGGCTCCGGCAAGCGGGCTGCGCTTGATCCAGTCCGGGGCGCTCTGCGGTGGGACGAGGTGGGCCATGTCGTACGGCAGGGTCTTCGTGCCCCCGGTGCCCAGGTCGGTGACGACCATCTCGCGGGCCTCGGGGCACACCTTGGTGACCTCGCTGCCGTAGTGGACGTTGATGCCGTACCGGCGGACCACGTCGTCGAGCACGCGCGCGAACTCCGGAACGCCGAAGATGGCGGCACCGGGTATCACGAGGTGGACGTCGATCCTGCCGAGGACGCCCTGTTCCCGCCAGTAGTCGGCGGCGAGGTACGCGATCTTCTGCGGGGCGCCGCCGCACTTGATGGCGCCCGTCGGCATGCTGAACACCGCGCTGCCCGAGCGGGTCCCGCGGATGAAGCGCCAGGTCGCGGGAGCGGTGTGCGGCAGGTAGTTGCTCGACAGGCCGTCCTTGCCGAGCCCGGCCTCCAAGCCCGGCACTCGATCCCAGTCCAGCTGGATGCCGGTGCAGACCACCAAGTGGTCGTAGGAGACGGTGCCGCCGTCGTCCAGCGTCACCTCCTGGGCTTCGGGGTCGATGGAGACCGCGGCATGGCGGATCCACCGCACACCCTTCGGTATCAAGGTCGCCTGCGGGCGGATGCTCTCCTTCAGCGGGGCTCGTCCGCCGCCGACCAGCGTCCACAACGGTTGGTAGTAGTGGTGAAGGCTTGGGTCGAGCACTGCGACGTCCTTTTCACCGGCGCGGCGGAGCCGAGCCGCGACCGAGATACCTGCGGTCCCGCCGCCGATGATCACGGTCCGGTGGTGCTGCTTGGTCACCAAGGGAACCCTCCGATCAAATGTACGTACATTAAAGTTAGACGGCGCGACTTCGATGCGCAAGCCACCTGCGCAAATCTCACCTCAATTGTACGTACATTTATCTTGCGCTCGGCTGCACGCCTGTCTGCCTCGCGCGTGGCCGGATCGGCCTTCTCCCGGCTCGGGCGGCATGCCCCGCCCTCCGGCAGGGATCTCTCCCGCAACCTGGTGCTCAACGTCGTCGCCGACCGCACCGGCGAAGCGACCGTTGGCGCGGTCGCCGAGGAAACTCGGCACGGATCGGTCGTCAGCCGCACGGTGTCCGGTTGCATCCAGCAGGGCTGCCTGCTGCGGGAGGCAGCCCAGCAGGACGGCCGGCGCACCGCTTCGAGACTGACACCCGACGGCAAGGCGCTGCGGGAGCGCTTCGCGCGCGAACAGCGCCAGGCGTTCGAGCACATCACCCAGGACTGGCCCACGGACGAACGGCTCCACTTCGCCGGCCTGCTCCTCAAGTACGCCCCAAACGCCGGTCTCAGCCCGCTTGACCCAGCCACGCAGGGCTTCGGGATGCACGTCGAGCTGGTCGGCGACGCGCTTGATCGCACCGGCCCGGCCAGCCGGGTCCTTACGGGCCTCGATCGCCAACCGCGTCGCACGCTCGCGCAGTTCATCGGGGTACTTACGGGGAGCAGCCATGATTGGCATCCCTCCGGGTCTTCGATGTCTCCATCAAACCCGGGGCGGTTCAAACACCTCCAAGATCGAGGTGTTGCGACGACCAGTTGAATCCGCCCAATACACGTCCGTGAAAAACTCACAACACGCCTGGTCAGAGCCGGGGTCCAAGCATCCATGGGCTCGGTCGGCGACTCGTTCGACAATGCCCTGGCGGAGAACCTGTGGATGGTGATCAAGACCGAGTGCATCCGCGGCCGGGTCTTCACCACCAGGGCCGAAGCCAACCTCGCACTCTTCGAGTACATCGACGGCTTCTACAACCCCCGCAGAATCCAGAAGCGGCTCGGCTACCTCAGTCCGATCGAATACGAGGAGAAGCACTACGCCAGCCGGGCAACAGCCGAACAAGTGAACCTGAAACCACGTCAACCCGCCCTGGCCAGCTAGGGCGTGTTCCAGGTTCGGATCATGTGGGGCGGAGACTCCGGAGCCAGATGATCGATCCGCGTAGGTGGAGTCCGGCGAGGTAGCTGGTAGGAGTCTTGTCGTAGCGGGTGGCCAGCCCTCGCCATTCCTTGATCTTGTTGATGCCGCGCTCGACGGTGTTCCTCTCCTTGTAAAGCTCGGCGTCGTGGGAGAGGGGGCGGCCGCCCTTCGAGCCTCGCTTCTTACGGTGGGCGGCCTGGTCCTTCTTCTCCGGGATCACCGCCTGGATCCGGTGTTTACGCAGGTAGGAGCGGTTCGCGCGGGAGGAATACGCCTTGTCGGCGGCGACGGCCCCGGGGCGGGTGCGGGGCCGACCGACCGGCCCACGGATCCTGACTCGGTCGAGGACCGCGGCGAAACGCGGACTGTCGGCCGCCTGTCCCGGCGTCACCACGAACGACAGCGGGCGGCACCGCCGGTCGGTGGCCAGGTGCGTCTTGACCGTCAGCCCGCCCCGCGAGCGCCCCAACGCGGCAGCTTTCAGGCGGGCCTTGTGGCGGCGGCGTATCCGTCGTCGTTCGGCACGTAACGCTTCCTTGACCGGGTCGCCTTCGGCCGTCACCTGGGCGGATTGTCCCTTTGCTGGAGCCCCTTTTCCTCCTCGGCGGCTTTCACCAGCTCCTCCAGGAGCTCGGGGTCGACGGCCATGCCGGCCGCGTGGTGATGCGCGCGTGCGACGGTGGAATCGACGCTGACCAGGTCCAGATCGGCCTGTCCTCGCCGGGCCGCCTCGGCGATCATCCGCTCCATCAGCGTCTCGAAGGTGCCCGCAAGGGCCCACTTCTGGAAGCGGCCGTAGACGGTGGACCAGGACCCGTAGCGTTCGGGGATGTCGCGCCACGGGCTCCCGGTCCGGAACCTCCACATCACCGCGTTCAACTGTTTACGCAGGTCAGGGATCGGTCCGCTCACGCCGAGCGGCAGGTGCGGCTCGAACAACTCCCACTCTGCATCCGTCAGATCGCCTCGCGTCACCCCGGATGTCTACCGTCCCGAGCCACTCCGGCGGAGCGATTTGACCCAACAGTGATCTGAACCTGGAACACGCCCTAGTCAGCCACCCCCGCGCAGCGGGGGAACCTCAACCCCACCCCGATCACCCTCCCAGGTGCCCTACAAGGACGGGACGGGCCCGTTCACATTCGGCAAGATGCGGCCCAAGCTCTCCGGCTGGGCCCAGAAAACCGTCTCGGACAAGAAGCTCCGCAAGGCCAGGGCCACCGCGGGAAACCGGCTGCTCACCCTGACGCTGGCCACCCAGACCGACGCGTCGGGACGCCTCGGTCCCGGCGGCAAGGGCATCACCCTCCGCGCTCTCGCCACCAGGGTCCCGGTAGGTCCCGGCGAGCTGCAGCACCTGGTCGGCCAGCTGACCGCGGCGGACTGGCCCACCGAAGCCGCCCATACCGATGCCCAGCTCACCGAACGCGTGCTCCCGCTCACCTGTACCCTCCGGGCTTGAGGTACAGCACCGTCCGAGTGAACCGGTGACGGTGTCGTCCGTCCTGGCCCGCCCATCGGCTGGATGATGGGCGGGCATGGCCCCAGGCGGGCCACGTTTCGCGCCCCACAGTGGCGACGCATATCCAGGGTGACACCCGCACCCAGCGAGGAAGGCGGGCTGTGATGAGTGATTCGGATACGGGCACCGCGGGGCGGAGCCAGGGCGAAATGACCCAACTCTCGGCGATCGAGTTGAACGTCAACGATCAGGTGCGACGGCTTGAGGTGGATCCACGGACCTCGCTGCTCGACGCGCTGCGCGAGCACCTGCGCCTGAGCGGGACCAAGAAGGGGTGTGATCACGGGCAGTGCGGCGCCTGCACGGTGCTGATCAACGGCCGACGCGTCAACTCTTGTTTGACGCTCGCCGTGATGCATGAGGACGACGAGATCGTGACGATCGAAGGCCTGGGCGATCCCGATGGTCTGCACCCCATGCAACGTGCCTTCGTCGAGCGTGACGGCTTCCAATGCGGCTACTGCACTCCCGGCCAGATCTGTTCGGCTGTCGGCATGCTCTCCGAGGTGGAGGCGGGCTGGCCCAGCCACGCCACCGCTGACGTGACCTCGCCGCTGATCTCGTTGACCGATGAGGAGATCCGCGAGCGGATGAGCGGCAACATCTGTCGGTGCGCCGCCTATCCGAACATCGTCGCGGCCATCCGTGGCATCGCGGTGGGAGGCCCGGAATGAGATCCTTCACGTACGAGCGAGCGACCGACGCACAGGCCGCCGTCGCTGCGGTGTCCAGAACCGGCGCGAAGTTCATCAGCGGCGGCACCAACCTGCTCGACCTGATGAAGCTCGACATCGAGAAGCCTAGCCATCTGGTCGACATCAGTCGGCTTCCGTTGCGGGACATCGAGGAGCTCCCGGACAGCGGACTGCGTGTCGGGGCCCAGGCGGCGAATTCCGATGTGGCCGCTGATGCCCGAGTGCGTACCCGCTACCCGATGCTGTCGGAGGCACTGGTGGCCGGAGCCTCGGGCCAACTGCGCAACAAGGCGTCCACCGGGGGAAACCTGTTGCAGCGCACTCGCTGCCCCTATTTCTACGACACAGCTGCGGGCTGCAACAAACGGGATCCCGGTTCCGGATGCTCGGCGATCGGCGGGTTCAACCGGATTCACGCCCTCCTCGGCGTCAGCGACTCCTGCATCGCCACCCACCCCTCGGACATGGCCGTCGCGATGACCGTGCTGGAGGCGGAGATCGAGCTACTCGACGCCGACGGGTCGGTACGCCGCGTCGCCATCGCAGACTTCTACCGGCTGCCGGGCGATACGCCACACATCGAGACCGTGCTGCGTCCTCGCGAGATGATCACGAACGTACTCCTTCCCCCACCCCCGTCGGGCCGGCAGACCTACCGCAAGGTGCGAGACCGGGCGTCGTACGAGTTCGCGCTGGTCTCCGTGGCGGCTGTCGTCTCGACCGATCAGGGAGCGATCAGTGAGGCCCGGGTGGCTTTCGGCGGTGTGGCGTACAAACCCTGGCGGTCCATCGAGGCGGAGGCCGCGTTGACCGGCCGTCCCGCCACGATGGTCACCTATCGCGCCGCAGCCGAGGCCGCGATGCGCGACGCCGTGGGGCAGGGGCACAACGACTTCAAGATCGAGCTGGCCAAACGCACGCTGTGCCGCACGCTGGCGCAAGCGGCTCAGGCAAGCTGAGGAGACGAGATGATCGGGCAAGCACTGAACCGCGTCGACGGCCCGTTGAAGGTCTCCGGCCGGGCCACATACGCCTACGAGCAGTGGGGGGCCGGCCAACCTCTCTACGGGTTCATCGTCGGCGCGACGATCGGCAAAGGCCGCATCACCCGGATCGACACCGAGAACGCCGAACGCGCACCTGGCGTAAAGATGGTGATGACCTATCACAACGCCCCCGCCCAGGGTGTCCGTGATGAGTCCGTTCCGTCCGAATACTGGCGCGCCCAGCCGGTGCTGACCGGCCCCGACATCCACTACTACGGCGAGCCGGTGGCACTCGTCGTCGCCACGGCCCTCGAACAGGCCCGAGCGGCGGCCGATCTGGTCGAAGTCAGATACACCGGCGGGCGCGGCCGTTTCAACTTTGCCGAGCAGGAAGACGAGGTGTACATCCCGAAAGTGGTCAACGCCGGTATTCCCACCGACACGGCGGTCGGCGATTTCGATGCCGGGTTCGACAGCGCGGCGGTGAAGGTCGACCAGCAGTACACGACGCCGTACGAGTTCTCGATGCCGATGGAACCGCACGCGTGTCTGGTGGAACCGCGCGACGAGGACCTGGTCGTCTACGTCAGCTGCCAGATCGTCGACGCGGCGCGGGCCTCGGTCGCCGGCACGCTTCGGATCGCCCCGGAGCGGGTCCACATCGTCACCCCCTTCGTCGGCGGGGGATTCGGCTCCAAGCTGGGCGTCCATTCCGAGACGATCCTGGCGGCGCTCGCCGCTCGCGAATTGCGCCAACCGGTCAAGGTCGCGATGACCAGGCAGCAGATCTTCCAGCTCGTCGGCAACCGCCCCACATCCAGCCAGCGGGTTCGACTGGGCGCGGAGCAGGACGGACGGCTGACCGCGATCGCCCATGACGTCACCATGCACACCAACCCCGACGTGGAGTACGCCGAGCAGACCGCCGCCACGACCCGCAGTCTCTACGCCGCACCCCACCGGTTGACCAGCCACCGGCTTGCGCCGCTCGATCTGCCGCCTGGGACGGACGTACGCGCGCCGGGCGAAGCGCCGGGCATGCTGGCGGTCGAGTCGGCGATGGACGAGCTGGCCCATGCGCTGGGGATGGACCCGGTCGAGCTGCGGATCCTCAACGAGCCCACCGTCGATCCCGAGCGAGACGTGCCGTACAGCGACCGGCACCTGGTCGAGTGCCTGCGCGAAGGCGCGCGCCGGTTCGGCTGGGAGCACCGCCCCGCCACCCCGGCGAGTGTGCGCGACGGGCGGTGGTTGGTCGGCTACGGCATGTCGGCCGCCATCCGCGGGCACTTCCAAGGGCCGGCAGCAGCGCGGGTGCGGTTGGAGGCTGACGGCACCGCCGTCGTTCAGACGGACATGACCGATCTCGGCACGGGCACGTACACCGTCCTGACTCAGGTCGCGTCCGACGGGCTCGGACTGCCGACCGATCGGGTGCGGATCGAGCTCGGGCGTTCCGAATTTCCCACCAGCTGGGGGTCCGGCGGCTCGTGGGGCGCCGCCAGCTCGAGCAATGCGGTGCATGGTGCGTGTATGGCCCTGCGTGAGCAGCTCCTGGCCGCGGCGCGCGGCGACACGCGCTCTCCGCTGTATGGCCTGGACCCGGCAGACGCCGTGTTCTCGAATGGCAACGTGGTTGTCGGCAAAGCGTCCGAGGCGCTGAGCGAGATCGTCGCACACAACCATCCAGAAGGGTTCGAGGCGGAGGGCGGTACCCGCTTCATGGGCGATGATCCGAACTACACGGACTACTCGATCAACACCTACGGGGCCCATTTCGCTGAAGTGGGGGTCGACGCGGACACCGCCGAGATCCGTCTGCGGCGGATGCTCGGCGTGTTCTCGGTGGGCCGCGTGCTCAACGCGAAGACGGCTCGCTCGCAGCTGATCGGCGGCATGATCTGGGGAGCGGGCGCGGCCCTCGAAGAAGAGGCCGTGGTCGACCTGCGATCCGGCGCCTTCGTCAACCGGGACTTCGCGCAATATCTGGTGCCGGTCCACGCCGACGTCCCCGACGTCGACGCGGTCGTCCTTGACGGGTACGACGACAAGGCCAACGTCCTGGGCGCGAAAGGCGTCGGCGAGCTGGGCATTTGCGGGGCCGGTGCGTCGGTCGCGAACGCGGTGTTCAACGCCACCGGCGTGCGCGTGCGCGACTTCCCCATCACCATCGAGAAGGTGCTGCCCGGTCTACCACTGATGGATAACTGAATCCGTGACAACGGTGCTGGTTCGCCGACGCGACCAAATCTCCTCACCCAGTCGCTGCGCGAAGCTCTTTGGCATGAGTAGATAGGCGGCAGCCGTTGAGTGCTACGTGTGGTATCTGGCGTTCACCTGGTGCGAAAGGTCGCGGCAGCTGGCGATGAAGTTATTTGCGGCTTGCAGAGTGACCACAGTGCGGGTGTGTGCTGCTCTGTCCCATAGGTCTTTCAGTGACATGTAAACGCTCACTGCTCCGGGCTCAAGACCCAGTCTGTGCAGGTGCTCCCATGAAATATCCCAAGGGTGCCATCGATCGCCGTTCGGAGGGTCGGGGATTCGGCGCTGATTCAAGGCATGGGTGAAATCCTCCTGGAGGAAGTCCCAGCTGCGGATAACGGCCAGCGCAGGAGAACGGATAGCCGTGATTCTCGCAGACTCGTAAATGTCGAATTCCTGCTGGTCATCCTGTGGAGATGGAACTTGTGGGCTCTCCTCCTGTTCAGGCACTGGTTCATCAGATCCCGCAGAGGTCGGATTGCCGGAGGCGGAGTTAGTGGACAGTTCTTCTGCGTTCAGTCGGACCTCCCGCGCGTCAGCCTCGAACTCGATTGCGCCTGCTGGCGTCTCCAATCTGGTCATGCGCGTGAATGCGTACTGAATGTGTGCGCGCAGGCCCCACACCAGGGTGAGTGTGACCACGGGCCACACCAGAGTCTTCATGTACTCCAGAACGAGTTCAGCTATCTCCACGTGGTGAGACTGCCAGCCTTCAGGCTCGTGGTTGTAATGGGTACGGGGTCTGTGACGGAGCTGAGACCTGAGGTTTGCCCTGGGAGCCTTCATGGCACGGAAGACCTTCGCGCTCAACAAGGAACCGCACGTCGCGGAGATCGGCGACGACATCGAGCTGGCTGCCCGAGGCGATGGGCGAGGACTACTCGACGCGTACGAGCGGCTGCGGGACCGGTACAGGAATCTGGGGATCGACCTCCAGAGCGGTGACCTCGCCGGAGCACCCCCTCACAGATTGCCGTCGGGCAGCAGCGCCAGCACCGGCGGGCGTCGGGTGCTGGTGGCGCGTATCAGGAACTGAGCCCCCTGAGCTGCGATGTCTGCGAGCAGTTCGTTGCTGTCGAAGGCGCGGTCCGCCAGGAGGAGCATGTCCGGGGTCAGGCGGCCGGCCAGGTCGTGGGCGTACTCGGTCTCGCCCCTGGTGGCGGGACCGAAGACGGCTCCGATCAGGCCGCGGGTGCCGGTTTCGCACAGGGTCATGAGCATCACTCGGGGGTAGCCCGCCGGCCCGTAGCGGCGTTGGGTGCGGCCGAGCCAGGACCGGTTGCGCTCGTGGTCGGGGACGGACAGGCTTCCGCAGCCGTCGAAGGCGACCGTACGCCAGCGGCGGTAGCGCACTCCGGGCGTGGACGGCTGGGCCAGCGGGCCGGCCAGCACGTCGAACAGCCGCTTGAGCGGGGCCACGCCGACCCTACGACGCAGATCGCGAAGTGCCTTCTCCGACGGCTGCGGCACTCTGGCGGCCAGTCCGGCCACGAGCTTGCCCCACACCAGCCCGGCGCCCAGATGCTCGAACAGCCCGAGCGCGAGCACGAAGTACACCCCGACACGAGAGGGGAGGCTCCGCAGGCGTCGCTCGCGTGCCCCGGTCTCGTCCAGCACCGCATCCACCAACTCGGGCGGGACGACCTGCGTCAACTCACCGATATGACCAGGCGCGAACACGTTGTCGGCGCCCGTGACAGACTGGGCCACTGGGCCTCTGCTTTCTCAGGAAGATCTTGGTCGATCCCCTGGATAGCAGAGGCCCTTCCCGTATCCCACCGCGCTTGACACCGCCGCTGAGCTCTTAACTTCGTGGCATTGGTCGAGCATCTGGCGGTGGCAGTACCCTTCGGGCTGCCCACCACGGCCCTCCAGCCAGGCCGGGGTGGGCAACAGCGGTCGCACCACCGCCCACTCCTCGTCCGTCATGTCCGAGGGATACCGGCGCACTCGGTCCGGGTGATCAGCCGGGTTTCCGTACACGTGCGCGAGGCAATCGCACGACACGACGGACGAGTTGCAGTCAACGGGCGCGGGCGCGTACAACAACGACAACGGGGCCTCCTTGGGCCGCTCGGTTAGGTTCGCACCCCCGAGCTACCAAGAGGCCCCGCCTTCATGTCCGCACCACCGCAAGATCACCCGACCAGGAACCTTGTTCGACCTGCACGTTCCATGATCGGTACGACAACGGCTTCTCAACGCGACCGGGACGTGGCTCCCCGCTTGGCGGTATGTCCCGGAATGTGTTCTTGGTCGGTTGGTGGTTTGCTGCTCGGTGGCGGCGGCCGGGCTTCTCGGCGCGCCGTTCATCGTGTGCATCCGCCAGGCTCAAGGAGGAGTTCCGCATGTCCGTCTACACCCCCCAGCAGATCAGCCAGCCGCACACCCAGCAGCCGTACAACCAGCAGCAGCTGTTCGGCCAGCAGCAGCCCTGGGGCCAGATCGGCCAGCCGCAGCAGCAGATCGCGCAGGTGGTCCAGCAGTCGATCCAGCAGGCTTGCCAGCAGGCGAGCCAGCAGGTGGCGCAGCGCCTGCAGCAGACGCTGCAGCAGCTGCAGCAGGTCCAGCAGCAGCTGCAGCAGCAGGGCATTCCCCAGCACCACGCGCACCCGTACCTGGCTGTCGCGCTGCACCACACCCTGCAGCAGGGCGTGCGCAGCGCTGTGGAGCAGTCCGTGCAGCAGGCGCTGCCTATCGCGATCCTGACGCTGGTGCAGCAGAGCCAGCAGAGCCAGCAGAGCCAGCAGGGCCAGCAGGGCCAGCAGCACTTCGGCCAGTTCCCGGGCATGCAGCCGCAGGGCCAGTTCGGCCAGTTCCCTGGCCAGGGACAGTTCCCGGGCCAGGGGATGTTCGGGCAGCAGCCGCAGTACGGGCAGCTGTCGCCTTTGGGCATGTGAGACACCCGCCCGGGTAGCGCTCGTTCTCCCTCCCGTGTGGGGAGGCGGGCCTGCCTGGCCGGATGCCGCGGCGGGGCGAGGCAAAGGCGCGGCAGGCCGCTGGCCGGGGAGCTCATGGACGCCCGCTTCCCGGCCAGCCACTGAAGATCCAGGGCGTACGACGATGCTTTACGTTGAGATGGCGGTTGGCTGAATGCGTGAGCAGGGCGGCAACGGTGTGAAGCCGGGCAACGGCAAGGGCGGGAAGACCCCGCGTGCGCAGGGCACGGCGGGTGAGGCCGGGCAGCCGACGGCGGCTGCGGGCGGGGCAGGTGAACCGGCCGGACGGATGAGCGGGGAGGCGCAGGCGCTGGGGTACCAGGGTCGGGGTGTGCGGGCGGGGTGGGGCCGCTATCTGGTGGCGCCCCGGCCGTCGGGGCTGCTTGCCGGTGGGGTGCCGCCGATTGAGGCCTCGGCGCTGTTCAAGCTGCTGGAGGAGGACCCCGATGTGGAACCCGTGGCGCAGGTGCGGCCGTCCCGTTCCCGCGGGTTGGGGGCGATCGCGGAGCCGCATCCGGCCTGCCCCCCGGTCGCGGTCGTGAAGATGCCCCAGGAGCGGGCCCGCGCCCTGGCCGGGAACCCGCAGGTGGTCGTGGAGATCGACCAGCCGCTGTCCTACACCCCCACCCCGCCGGTGGGTGCCGGCCCGGTGCCGGTACTGGACCCGATGCTGGCGGTCACCCTGGAGGAGCCCGAACATCTCACCCTGCGGGTGGTGGGCAGTGACGGGGACGCGGTGGCCGGCGCCCACGTGTGGGCCATCGGCACAGGCGGCCCGGTCCACGGAGTCACCGGCCCGGACGGACGCGTCACCATGACCCTGGCCGCAGACACCCCCGAAACGCTCCAGGCGCTCTACGTCCGCCCGGTGGCCGACTACTGGCCGGCCCGCACCGGCACCCCCCAACCCGCCGACAACGGCGAGGCGGTAGTTACGGTGCAGGCCCTGTCGGACACCTTCGAGGGCTTCCCCGGCAAGGCGCTCACCGGCTGGGGTACACAGGCAATGCGGCTCAACCAGATCCCGCCGACCTACCGCGGCCACGGCATCAAGATCGCGCTGCTCGATTCGGGGGTGAACACCGCCCACCCCGATTTGAAGGACACCGTCCAGCACGGGCACGACTTCACCGGCGCCAGCAACGGCACCTGGGGCCTCGATGTGACCGGGCACGGCACGTGGTGCGCCGGCATCATCGCCGCGGCGGACAACAACGCCGGCATCGCCGGGATCGCGGCGGAGGCCGAGGTGCATGCGCTGAAGCTGTTCCCCGGCGGGCACCTCAGCGACCTGCTCGAGGCGGTCGACTACTGCATCACCCACGACATCGACATCGCCCAGATCAGCCTCGCCTATCCCGTACAGTCCCAGCTGGCCGCCTGGAAACTCGCCGATGCGCACGCCGCCGGCACCACAGTCATCGCCCCGGCGGGAGACACCGCCGGCCCCCTCACTCAGCTGGCTACCCTGCCGGGGGTGCTGGCGGTGGGGGCGATCGCGCACACCGGCACCTATCCCGTGAGCAGCCCGCTCACCTGGGTGCAGCCGCCGTGGCCCGGCCCCTACCCGGCCCCGTTCACCCCCACCGGTCCGGGAGTGGACCTGGTCGCGCCCGGCGCGGCGGTCATCACCACCAGCCTGGGCGACGGCTATGCCGCGGTGGACGGCACGGCGATCGCCGCCGCCCACGTCACCGGGCTGGCGGCGCTGCTGCTCGCCCACCACGACCAACTGCGCACCCAGGCGGTGCCGCGGACCGCGGCCCGCGCCGACCCGCTGTACCTGCTGGTGCGCACCGCCTGCCGGCCCCTGCCCGGCGCCGACCCCCGCCTGGGCGCGGGGATCGCGGACGCCCCCACCGCGCTCGGCATCCCCGCGAGCTGGCAGCAGGCCGAGCAATACACGCCGGCCGGTCCGCACCAGCGGGGCTGACGGCACGACACATTCACAGACCTCCGCCCCCTTGCCGCCCTGCCGCCATCGGGCGGTGGGGGGAGAGAGACGGCGGTCGGGCCCGCATCAGCCGAACGGGTCGCGCACCCTGACCGTGCGCACCCTCAGCCACCGGGCCCGGCGCGCCAGCAGCAGGGCGTCGCCAAGAGATTCGGCAGCTACGGGCCGACAGGGATCGGCTCACAACCGCTGTGCGCCACCAACTCGGCCAGCAACTCGACACCCTCGCCGCAGGGGATCTGACCGCCCGCGTCGACGAGCTCACCCAGTCCAACCAGCAGCTCACCGACCAGCAACTGCCGAGAACACCGCTCTGCAAGAACGTCTCACTGCTGCGGAAGCCGATCTCACTGCTGCTCGCACCAGCCTGCGCCGGATGATCCGCACCGAGAACATGACCCGGTAAACGACCACCACAACGCGCGTGGTGCTCCTGCATGCTCAGGCTGCTCCCCCGTCGTCTGGCGGGGTGTGTTTGGTGCCTGAAGTTCGGATCGAGTACGGCGCCGGCCGCGTCTCGGCGGCCGGGGCGCGCATCATGCGCCAGCTGGTGCGCGGCGTGGGCCTGGACGACGACGATCTGGCGGCCGGTACCGCCCTGGACCCACGACTCGGCGAAGCGGACCTGATCGGCAGCCCAGTTGCCCAGACGCTGCCAGGGACGCAGACGCCCGAGCAGACAGCCGACCGTGTGGCTTCGTAGGTGAGAGTGGGGTTCTGGCACAGATCTTGGGGAGCGATTGCGGAGGGTGACGGCATCGTTGGATTGCAAGGGATAGTCGCGGACCTCGGGCCCGTCACCGCGCACCCCTCCCTGTCAGACTCTCGTGAGACATGAGGACAATCGAGTCTTCTGTTGTTAGCAGGGCGAGAACAGGATCTTTCGAACGTGACGCTGAGCAGTGCCGACCTTGAGGCCGGTGTGGCCGATGATGAGGTCGTGGGCAAGAAGAAGCGCGGTCCCCGCGCGGGCGGGCCGAAGCGGCGGTCCTTCACCCCGGAGTAAAAGCTTCGGATCGTGGAGGAGTACGAGCGGCTGACCGAACCGGGCGCGAAGGGCGTGCTGCTGCGCCGGGAGGGGCTGTACCACTCGCACATCATCGACTGGCGGACCGCCCGGGACGCCGGCGCGCTGGATGCGCTGACCGCCAAGCCGTCGGGACCGACGGGCAAGAGCGCAGCCGAGAGGGAGGCCGAGCGGCTGCGGGCAGAGAACGAGAAGCTGGCCGCCGAGCTGGCCAAGTCCCAGAGGGCGCTGGCCATCCTGGGAAAAGCACACGAGCTCTTGGAACTGCTCTCCGGGAGCGAGGGCTCCGAGCCCAAGCGGACGAAGTGATCACCGAGGCGTTCGTCGCCCTGGAGCCGGTCGTCGGGATCAAGCCGGCCTGCGAGCTGACCGGCCGCTCGCGGGCCACCGTCTACCGGCAGCGCCACCCCAAGCCCCGCGTGGCCGGGCCGCGCCGGGCGCCGGCAGCGCACCCGGCGGCCCTGTCCGAGCTGGAACAGGCACGGGTGCTGAGTGTGCTGCGCTCGCAGCGGTTCGTGGACAAGTCGCCGGCGCAGATCTGGGCCACCCTGCTGGACGAGGGAACCTACCTGTGCTCGATCTCCACGATGTACCGGCTGCTGCGCGAGCACGGTGAGGTCCGCGAGCGCCGCGCGCAGGCCACCCACCCTCCCCGGGCCAGGCCCGAGCTGGTGGCCAACGGCCCGAGCCAGGTGTGGACCTGGGATGCCACCAAGCTCAAGGGCCCGGACCGCGGGATGTACTACGACCTGTTCGTGATGCTCGACATCTACTCCCGCAAAGCGGTCCACTGGCTCGTGGTGCCGCGCGAATCCGCCGCACTGGCCAAGGAGTTCATCGAAGACGCCTTCCGCGCCAACGGCGGCGTCGTCCCGGACGTGGTCCACGCCGACCGGGGTACCTCGATGACCTCCAAGCCAGTCGCCCAGCTGCTCGTTGACCTGAACATCGTCCGCTCGCACTCGCGGCCACGCGTGTCCAACGACAATCCGTACTCGGAAGCAAACTTCAAGACCTTGAAGTACTGCCCGGTCTTCCCCGACCGGTTCGGCTCACTGGCCGACGCCCGCGCCTTCTGCCAGCGGTTTTTCACCTACTACAACAACGTCCACCGGCACTCCGGCATCGGACTGCACACCCCCGCATCCGTCCACGACGGCACCGCAGTGACGATCCGAGCCCGGCGGGCCGACGTCCTGGCCGACGCCTACGCCACCAACCCGCACCGGTTCCGCCGAAGACCGACGCCACCCCGCCTCCCGAAGGCGGCCTGGATCAACCAACCCGCCAAGGAGGAGCATCAGGAAGAACCCGCAGCCTGACGTGTCTCACCGGAATTGACAGGCACCGACGCGCCGCCGCACGTGCTGGAGCGACTCGGCGTGCGCCCCGATCCAGTACTGCCCCGGAGGCTGGTGCCCTCGGAGGCGACGGTCCGCCGACTGCTCGCCCGCATCGACGGTGATGCCCTGGACCGGGCGGTGGGCGGATGGCTTACCGACCGCCGGCCCGAGAGCACCGGGCTGCGCGGACTGTCCGTGGACGGCAAGTCCCTGCGCGGCGCGGCGAAGGCCCAGGGGCGGAGGATCCACCTGCTTGCCGCGGTGGAGCACACCACCGGGCTGGTCCTGGCCCAGCTCGACGTCGGCGAGAAGACCGGTGAGGTCACCCGCTTCCAGTCGCTGCTCGACACCGTCGCCGACCTGGCCGCAACCGTGGTCACCAGCGACGCGCTCCATACGCAACGTGAGCACGCCGCCTACCTCCTGGGCCGCGGGGCCCGTTACATCGCGATCGCCAAGGGCAACCAGAAGAAGCTGCGCAAGCAGCTGAAGTCCCTTCCCTGGAAGGACATCCCGTTCCAGGGCCGCACCCGGGGCGTCGGCCACGGCCGCGCGGAGATCCGCCGGATCAAGGTAGCCACCGTGAACAACTTGCTCTTCCCCGGCGCCCGCCAGGCCGTCCAGATCAAGCGCCGCCGCACCGACCGCAAGACCGGCAAGACCACCATCACGACCGTCTACGCGGTCACCAGCCTGACCGCCGAGCAGGCCACCCCCGTCCAACTCGCGAGACTGATCCGCGACCACTGGAAGATCGAGGCCCTGCACCACGTCCGCGACACCACCTTCGCCGAGGACGCCTCCCAGCTTCGGACCGGCAACGCACCCCGCGCGATGGCGACCTGGCGCAACCTCGCCGTCGGCGCTCTCCGGCTGAGTGGCGTCAAGAACATCGCCGCCGGCCTCCGCCGCAACGCACGCGACGCCCGCCGACCCCTCGCACTCCTCGGCCTCGCGTGATCACAAAACGGGCGCCCGCCGACTACGCCGAAGCCCTGCTCAGGTGCCAGACAGCTTCATGTCCAGCGCATTCCGATTTGGGAGAGCTGCTCCATCCGTTCCGGGGTCAGTGTCGCGGCCCTGCTCCGCTGGTTCCCGATCCAGGCACCGAGCTTCAGCTGTACGTCCCGCTGCTCCTGGTCCTCGCCGCCGTCCCCGCTCACGGTGATCGTCTCGACGTGCTTGCGCGGCACCTTCAGGTGCTCCTCGCGCTCGAAGAACTGGGTCGCGGCTGCGAGGTGGATCGCCCATTTCTGTGCCTGGCTGGTGCGGGGCTTCGGCTTTTCGTCCTCGGTCGCGGGTTCGATCCCGAGGACTTGTTCGCACATCCACTGCTGTACCCCGGTCAGCTTCTCCCAACCGAGGCGCTGCGCCCGTACCCACCGCCCGAGGTCCTCGCCGCGGTGCACTCGATGCGGCCGGTGCGTACCGACGATGTTGTGCACTCTCCGCATGGATGCACGACATCGTCCCGGAGTGCACAACATCGCCGGTGACGATGCTCGGCATCCACCCTGGTGCACCCTGCCGCGTTTCCCCTAATCCTGTCCGGTCCCTCGGACGCGATCGACGGTTCGCATGTGTGGCAGCCGACGTTGGGAAGGGGTTGGCCGAGGTACCAGCCACCGACGAAGACGGCGTACTGAGCTGCCCCGAGTTTCGTAGAGTCCGGCGATCTTGTTTCAGGCGGACTGCGGGGTGCTTTCCTGTTGTCGCCACCAGGCGGCGCGTTCGTACTCGGCGGGCGGTACGTAGTCGAGGGCGGAGTGGCAGGTGGGAGCCGCGCCGCCGACTGCGCGGCTCCCACCCGGTCGGTTACTTCCGCACGCCGACCGCGCGGATGATCTCCTGCTTGACCGAGCCGCCCTTGTCGTCGGCGGCCGAGGCCCTTACGGAGATGTACCGCGCGTCGTTCGGCACCCGCACCGAGCCGGCCCAGGCGGCGGACTTGCCGCGTACGCCGTCGAGTTCGACGGATGTCCACGTCGCGCCGTCGTCGAAGGAGACCTCCAGCGTGGAGCCGGTGATCCTCCCGGTGTCCGGCGCGCCCTTGACATACTCAGAGAAGATCCCGAGATCGAGACGCTTTCCGGCCCGCACATCACCGTGCAGGTCGGTGTCGACGTCGAACCCGAGGTTGAGCATCGGCAGATACGTCCACCGGTCGGCCGGCGTGGCGGACGACTTGAAGGTCCATTCGGAGTGGCCCTTCGTGGAGAGCCGCCAGACGTCCGGGTCCAGGGTGGTGTCGGTGACGACCTTGAAGTCCTGCTCGGTCGGCTTGACGTTCCGGGCGTACGCCCCCGAGCTCTTCTTCCGGTCGACCTGCACCCCGTCCACGTACACCTCGGTGAACTGGGTCAACGACTTCTGGTTGTAGACTTCGCCGAAGCCGGTGTGGTCCGGTCCCGAGTCGCCCCAGCCCGGCGTGTTGAACTGCAGGTTGTTGCCCGCGCGCTGCTGGCCCCAGCCGAGGCCGGTACCCAGCCACGGGTGCCAGACCGGCTTGAACCAGTCGGTCCCGGAGCGCGTGCCGCCGCGGTAGTGCACGACGCCGCTGCGCTCCTCCAGGGCACCCGGGCCGCTGGACATGGACTCGTGCCAGCCCTGGTCGGGGCCTGCGCTGATGTAGTCGGTGCGCTCCGCAGGGAACTTGATCTTCTCCTGGAATCCCATGCCGACGGGGAAGCTGTCGGTGATCGAGGAGCGGAACTCGCCGCCGTCGGCGGGCTTCGGCGCGTGGAACTTGTTGTTGACCACGGCCAGTTCGCTCTTGCCCGGTCGGTACGTCAGACCAGCGGGGATCGCCCCCGGGTATCCCTTGCTGAGGTCGTAGACAAACGGCGTGAACTGGGTACTGGTCAGTTCCACGCCCCGGCCGAGTCGAGCGGCCTCGGTCAGCTGTGCCCCGTCCGCCGCGTTCACCGTCGCGATGTACAGCGGACGTGTGGCCCCGCCGGCCCCGCTGAAGTTGGCCATCAGTCGCCCGGGAACCTCGTCGGTGACAAACAGGGCCTTGGCGCCCGCGTCCTGTGCGTTCTGGGCCAGCTCAGCGGGCGTGATCGCGTCGGTGCGACGCACGAGGACCGCGTTGCCCGTCACGTCCTTGCCGGTGTAGTCGGCGGGGCTTCCGGCGCCCGCGTCCACCAGGGACATCTGCTTCCGCCCGGTGAACAGGTCCGATCCGTACTGGACGGCCGTCTCGCCGAGCCGCTTGCCGCCTGCTTCGACATCGAGTTTCGGCTTGCCGAGCCGCCAGACGGTCCGGTACTCGAAGGTGCCCGTGGCGGGCTTGCGGGTCGGCGCGGCGAAGATGCTGTCGTACATCGGCGGGACCTGCGCGGCACTCGTGAAGGACGCGCCGTTCGCGGCCCGGTTGAACTTCATGTTCAGCTGACGGGTCTCGGTCCGCTGGTCCACCTCGGCCCGGATCTCCCGCAACTTCGTCCCGTCGAGGGTGACTTCGCGGTCACGGTCCATGGTGACCTCGGGCTCGGTGAGCAGTCCGAGGCCGAGCGAGTCCTTGCCCTTGCTGCCACGCACATCGAGGAAGCTGGACAGGGTGTACGTGCCCGGCTTCACGCGCAGCTTGAGCGTGCCGGATTCGCCGAGCGAAGCCGGGATGACCGACGTGTCCTTGGCCAGCTGCTTTACAGCCACGTATGCGGCGGATGGGGCACCGTCGCGGTCCTTGACGTGGACGGTGAGGGTGTAGCGCTCCTCCTCCTTGGTCAGGCCGAAGGCCGTGTGCGCCACCACTGTGTCGCCGTGCTTGGCGACGATCCGACCGGAGGTGGCGCCGACGGGTGCGGCGGTGCCGTCACCGGTGACCGTGGTCTGCGCGGTGCCGTGCGCGGGCACGGTGAGGGTGGAGTCGGCGAGGGTGACCACGCCGGTGGGAGCGCCCTCGGCGGTCAGCGCCAGGGTGACCGGCTGGTCGGAGGCGTTGGTGTAGGTCAGCGTCTTCGTGACCGGCTTGTTCCCCTCGTACGGCCAGCTGGTGAAGCCGAGGTCGGCGCTGCCGGTCGCGGTGATCTGCGCGGCGATCGCGGACGGGACGTCCACCCGGCCCGCACCTACCTCGTACGACGTGCCGCTGATCTGCTTGGACGTGCTCATCAGCCCGTCCTTGAGCTGCTGTCCGCTCCAGTCGGGGTGCTTCTCGGCGAGCAGCGCCGCCACGCCTGCGACGTGCGGGGTGGCCATGGACGTACCGCTCTTCGATGTGTACGGGCCGCTGCCGCTGACGAGTTGCGAGCGCGCCGCGAGGATGTCCACGCCCGGCGCCGACAGGTCGGGCTTCAGCGCGTTGTCGCCGAGGCGCGGACCCTGGCTGGAGAAGGGGGCACGCCGGTCGGCGGAGTCGACCGCGCCGATCGTCAGCGCGGAGTCGGCCGCGCCGGGGGAGCCGATGCTGCCGGGGAAGCCTGCGTTGCCGGCCGCGATCACGAACAGGGCGCCCGTGTCCTTGGAGAGGGTGTTCACCGCCTGGGCCATCGGGTCGGTGCCGTCACTGCCCTGCGACGATCCGAGGCTCATGGAGACGATCTTGGCCTGGACGTCCTTGGCCGCCCACTCCATACCGGCGATGATCTGCGACTCGGATCCGAACCCCTGGTCGCTGAGAACCTTGCCGACGGCGAGCGTGGCGCCGGGCGCGACGCCCTTCTCCTTGCCGTCGGACGCGGCACCGCTGCCACCGACGGTGGACGAGACATGCGTGCCGTGGCCGTTCCGGTCGGCGACCTCCTGCCCTTCGATGAAGCTCCTGGTCTCGCTCACCCGGTCCTTGAGATCGGGATGGGTCAGGTCCACGCCCGTGTCGAGGACGGCGACCTTGACACCCTTGCCGGTCAGCCCGGCCTCCCAGGCCGCGGGGGTGCCGATCTGGGCGTTGCTGGTCTCCATCGCGGTGTCGACGCGGGCGTCCAGCCAGATCTTTTCGACGCCGCCCGACAGACGCACACGGCCCGAAGTCGCGCTGCGCGCCTGGGAGGTGACGTCCGGTGCGACCGTGCGCCAGAACTCCCCAGACTTCGACGCCTCCAGGGCCGCACCGCCCACGCTCGGCAGCCCACGGACCTGGCGGGCTCCGTGGGGCGTCGCGCTGCGGGCGTTCTTCGTGTACGTCACGATGAGCGGGAGTCCGTCGGACGACGGGTCACCGAGCCCCTGCTCGATCAGAGCGGTGACGTCGAAGAGTTCGGCGTCGAGGACGCCCGCCTGGAGGTAGGGCCGGGCCTCGTCGGGTATGACGGTGATCCGGCCGTCGGATATCTCGCTGCGAACCGCTCCGGTCGCGCCCTTGGGACGCTCCACGGCGACCGACTTCCGGCCCGCGCCGAGATCGGTCACGGTCACCTGGTCACCGGTGATCAGGGTGACGGTTCTCGCGGTGGTGGGTGCGTGCACGGGTGATGTGGCACGGTCGGTGCCCGCCTCCGCCGTCCCCAATGCCCCGGCTGCGACGGCCTGCCCTGCCGGCAGCAGTACGAGCGACAGCCCCGCTGCCAGCAGCCGGGATCTCCGCCTCGCGGATGATCTGGTCATGGATGACTCTCCTCCACGCACCCGGTGAATGGGTGGTTCCGGGTGCTGCGAAGAGTTTTCGCGGCGGCAACTTGCGTGTCGACCGTTCTGCCCTGGCGGATATCCGCCCTGACGGAGACCCGTCAACAAGGGTCACGGAGCACGGACCCGCCCTACGCCCAGCCGTGGCGGCGGGCGTACCAACCGAGCTGGATACGGGTGGTCGCCCGGCCTGGACCATCAACCACTGGACGCGCCGCTGCACGGTGCGCGCCGGCGTTTCCACCTGCGCGGCCACCGCGTGGTCGGTGAGACCGGCGACCAGAACACGCAGTATGCGGGTGTCCAGGACATCGATCCCGTGGTGCGGTTCGCCGTAGGAGCGAGCCCATTCCCACACGGCGTCGAAGAGCGCCTGGGCGACGTTGGCGAGCCCCCCGCAGGACGAGGCTGGGATCGACCTCGCTGCCGGAGCCCCGCAGCGGAAGCATCGCCGTCTCGCCTTCGCAGACGATGAGCTTGAGAGGTACACCATCGACGGCCCGGATCCGCATGCCCCGGGCGAGGGACTCTCGACATCGTCGGCATGATCTGAAGCGTTGATCCACCCTGAGTCCTCAGGCCGCGGGGCCATGATCAGCCGAAACGGCCGTCGTGGGCCTGTCGTCGTTCGATGGGGGCGCGCGCCGTTCAGACTTTTCACCCAGAACGGCTGGACCGCCAGGGCAAGTTCGGCCGTTTCCTGCACGCTCGACACCACCTCCACGGACGGGCGTGATGAACGAGCCTGCCGGGCTCGAACCCGCGGGAGGCCAGGGCGTATTCCAGCGAGGACAGGACGAGGTCGGCGTCCGCGCGGGCGGAGGTTTCCCACGCGACCACTCGTCGGGAGAAGGCATCGCGGATCGCCGAGAGCCACAGCGGTCCCTCACCGGTGGGAATCATGGTCAGATCGGTGACCCACAGCCGGTTGGGTCCGGACGCGGTGAAGTCGCGCTGCACGAGGTCCGGGGCGAGGGTGGCCTGCGGGTCGCGGCGGGTGAAGCCTTTGCCGTGTCGCCGTGGGCTGATCCCGTGCAGTCCGGCCTCGCGCATCAATCGCTCGACCCGCTTGCGGCCCGTGTGCACGCCCTCGCGCTTGAGCACGGCGTGCACGCGCGGGGAGCCGTAGATGCCGCCGGAGTCGGTGTGGATCTGCGTGATGTGTTCGGTCAGCTCCGCGTCGCGGCGGCGGTGTTCGCACGGCTTCTGCTCGGCCCGGCGCCAGCGGTAATAAGTGGAGGAGGAGATGTGCAGTTCCCGGAGTACGGGCTCGACTCCCAGGTGCGGGTGCTCGGCAAGGAGCGCGGTCACCTGGGCCGGGTCGGGTCGGTGAAAGTCGGCCCGGGGCGCGGTTCCGGCCTTTCGGCCGGACCGTTTCCCCGGACCGCTTCCCGAACCCGGCGGGCACCTCTCAATGCACCGGGCTCTCCACAAGCCCCGAAATGGACCGCGTGTTGGACATCTTCATCCTGCGATGGGCCATGGAGCCGGAATAATCGAACCTCGGTAACGGTAGCGGGTCGTGCCTACCTTCGCGGGGTCGAAAAGCTCCCTGTTATCGCTGGCGGGCCACCATCCGCCACCGCAATAGCGGTGGCGGAGTTCCTTCCAAGTGGACCGGCGGTGTTTGCGCCGCATCCAACGCCATACCGTCTGCCACGTGTAGTGACTCAGATAGGCGAAGGTCGCGGAGGACACCCCGGGTCGGAAGTAAGCACACCAGCCCCGCAACGCCATATTCAGCCGACGTAGCAGGTCATCCATCGGCTGGTTCACTTCGACCTCTCGGCACAACGTCTTGACCTTCCGCTTCACGGCCTGGACAGCCTTCTTCGCGGGGTAGGTGTAGACGTAGTGCTGCCTGGTCCCTCTCTTGCGGTGGCGCTGGATGTGCCACCCGAGAAAGTCCAGGCCCTCATCGATATGGGTGATCAAGGTCTTCTCCGGTGACAGGCGCAGGCCCATCGCGGACAAGACCTCAGCGATTTCCTCGCGCAGGACCTCGGCGTCAGCTTTCGAGCCGAATACCATCAGGCACCAGTCGTCCGCATACCTAATAAGGCGGTAGTTGGGCAGACCATGGCGGTGCCGCCTGGCGCGGTCCACCTTTCCAGCGCTCGGGCCTCCCGGCGCCTGGGCGATGTACTCGTCCAGGACCGACAGTGCCACGTTGCTGAGCAGGGGCGAGAGAATCGACCCTTGTGGGGTTCCGGCGGTGGTTTCCCGCAGCAGGCGGTCCTCTCCGAGGATGCCCGACTTGAGGAAAGCCTTTACCAGTCCCAGGACGCGTCTGTCGCCGATTCGATGCCGCAGCCGGTCCATCAGGGCCGGATGTGAGATTTCGTCGAAACAGGCCGTGATGTCTCCCTCGACGATCCACTCATAATTGCGTGGCCGCGAAGAAAGATAGCGCACCTCGGCTACCGCGTCATGGGCCCGGCGATTCGGGCGGAACCCGTAGGAACACGGGAGGAAATCCGCCTCGAAAACCGGCTCCAGCACCAGTTTCAAGGATGCCTGGACCACCCGGTCGGCGATGGTCGCGATCCCCAGACGGCGGAGCTTCCCGCCCGCCTTCGGGATCATGCGCTCCCGTACCGGTAGCGGGCGGAAACTACGGTCCTTCAGCTGCGACCGCAATCCGCCGAGAAAATCCCCGACGCCCTGCCCGGCCTCGACGGAACGCGCCGTGCGCCCGTCCACTCCGGCCGTGCGGGCACCCTTGTTGCCCCTCACCCGATCCCAGGCCACCAAAAGGAAACCGGGATCGGCGACGAGATTGTAGAGGTCGTCGAACCTGCGATGAGAATCATCACGGGCCCAACGGTGCAGCTTGGTCTGGATATTCAGTACCCGTCGCTCCGCCATGTATACGGCGTGCTCCAGTTCGTCGGTATTCACCAGCGAAAAACCTCCCGATATTCCAGCAGCCTCGACTGCTGGCTTGCTGGCCCCCTTCGCCCTGCGGCCGTCTCTCACGGCCTCCACGGCGGGTCGTCACGCCCGCGACTACTACGGGGCCTCCGCCCCATCCCACGGCCGTCAGTCGGCAACGGACCTGCCCACCGCTGAACTGGCTGTCCAACAGAAGGGCGACCGCAGATGGTTCCCACGTTCACCATGTGATCGATTGGTCAGGGAGGCGCCCAGCTCTACCCCGGCAGCATCGCCACGTCTACGCCGCAGACATTCGACGTGGCCTCCCCACCGACACAACTAAACGGCTTCGGAGTTGAAGACCGGCCCGAAGGCCCGGCCCTCACGCACTGCGCACCGGCCCATATCCACCAGATTTGACCCGGCTTCGCTGTTACGGGGCGTCCACCACTGGTTCGCTCTCGCTACACCTTCTGACCTCGCTGAACGGGCCCGCGCCGTCTGGCAGTTCCAGCACGTCCCGCCTTCGTCGGGGCCGCTTGCCACCCTCACCGGCGTTCCCCGGATCAGGCTGCCCCCAAGCTTCGATCAGGCCGCTACGACGGCCCGACGGAAGTGGTCTTCCACCACCTCTCGATCAACATCGCGCCTCGTGGCGCACAGCTGCGCGGCGAAAAGAGCCGAGGCGGTCCGCAGGACTTCGTTTGCCCGCTTGAGCTGGGCGTTCTCCCTGCGCAGCGCGGCCAGCTCCTCCCGTTCGGCGGTGGTCAGCCGGTCGTCGCGCTCGCCGTGGTCGGCCTCGGCCTGGCGGATCCAACCGCGCAGGGCCTCAGGATGCACGCCCAGTTCGGCGGCCAGCCGCTTGATCACGGGCTTCGGCTCGGTGGTGCGATACATCCGCACCGCACGCTCCCGCAACTCCAGCGGGTGTTTTCTCGGGGCAGCCATGGTCAAAGGTCCTCTCATGAGTCCCATCTGACCCGCTGTCACCTCCCGCCGCATCTCGGGGGAACCTCACATCACCTACCTGGGGCTGCTGTCGCTCGCCCTGGGTACGAAGGCAGCCTGGCAGGTGTGGCGGCCCCGGGCGGCGCGAAAGGCCTTTTCCCAATGCCAGTGTCACCGTGGCCCGCGCGCATCGTTGGGTACAGGTGCACCCCTGCTCTCATCTGCCGAACACACCAGGAGGACGCCGATGACCGCCCAGACCGAGGTGACCGCCGGGCGGTCCGCCCCTGGCCCGCTCGCCTTCCTGGCGTGGACCAACGTCACCCTCGGCGCCAGCGCGGCAGCCTTCACCTGGGTCACCAGTCTCGCCCTGAACCGGCCCGGCGACCCGCTGATCGCAGCCTTCGCCTTCCTCTTCATCGCAGGCTCGTACACCCGCGACCGCCTGGATCCCGCCGATACAGACAGCAGCCCGCGGGCCGCCTGGATGGCCCGGCACCGCCGCCACTTGACCCGGTGGACGATCGCCTGTGCGGCAGCCCTGCTGCCCGTGACGATCCTGCGCCCGTGGTGCGCCGCGGTCGTGGCGCTCGTGGGCACCATGGCCTGGCTCTATACGGCCCCCTTGATCCCGTGGCGCGGACGGCGGCTGGCGGTCCGGCAGCTTCCCGGCGTCAAACTTCCGTACACGATGGCCGGGTGGCTCCCGATCACAGTGCTCCTGCCGGCTGTCCAGCAGCATCACCTCTTGGACGCGCGCACGTGGTACCTGGCCGTGGCGGGCACACTCATCGGCAGCGTGACCGCCCTCCTCAACGACCTCCGCGACCTCGACACCGACGCCCTCGCCGGTACCAGCAGCCTCCCGGTGCTGCTCGGCGACCGCCGGACCCGCTTCACCGCCTACGGGATGGCCGCCTGTGGGGCGGCAGTTGGACAACTCGCCCTGCCTGTCCCCGCCGTGCTGTGGGCCACGTACAACAGCACCCTGCTCGCCTCCTACCGCCCCCGGCCGGGTGCATACCCCCGACCCTGGGGCGACGCCCAGGGCCTGGTCCTCCTGGCCGCCGTCCTGCTGACCCGATGAGGCTGCCCGGCACTGCCGCTCTCGCAGGCAACGCCCAACGTCCGGCTCCTAATACTGCGACCGCAGCTGGCGACCGGTGGCGCTGGGAGAGCCGGATCTTCGACGGGGCGTACGACGAAGCGACTGCTCATGAGCGGCCCGTCTACGGAGCGTTGAACTTCCGTCGCAAGCCGGTCGGTGGAGCGCCGCGGTTCGGCTCGGCCCACTTCCGGCTGACGGCCGAGACGCTGACGCGGACCACGTTCTGCTACCCGGACAGCTTCCTTGAACCTTCGGATTTTGGTGTCGCGGCCCGCATGGGGCTCCTCGATCTTGCCCTCGCTGATCGTCAGGACGAGCTTGACGACTACATCGAGGCGCAGGTGCACGGGCCGGTCCGGTTGCACTGCCATGCGGAGGCGCTGGTCCTGGACCCCTGTTACCGAGGCACGACGGTCGAGGCCGCGGCTCTGAGTCTTGGCTGCCCCGTCGAGTGGCAGCCCGGCTTCCGACTCGGGGTTGAAGAACTCCGACGTCACCCCGGCTACCGCGGTCAGGAATACGTTGACTTGGGCATGCAGATCGTGGCCGATGGCGTGCTCGATCCTCGGATCGTCGGAGATGCTGCACGGGCCGGCCTCTATGACCCCCAGGCGGTCAAGAAGGTATGGCACTACCTGGCGCGATTCGGGGTGCCCTCGAAGGCCACCGACAGACCGGTGACTCCGGCACCGATGGAAGGGGCTGTACTCGATGGCCTTCGTTGAGGGGGCTGGTACCGGATGGGCTGTGGCAGTCGCGCCGGGGTACCTCGCGCAGTCCAACGGCCTCACGTAGATGAGCGACATCCCATGTCGCCGACCACTGACAACCCGAGGTCGCCCGACAGGGTGCCCGAGCCGGGAGTGGGGTGATTGCGGCTCCATGGGAAGAGGCGAGCCTGCGTGGTGCCGTCGGCGACTTCTGTCAGGTTGACCTCTCCGGCTTCCACCCCACGATTGCTCTGCATGTGGCTCTGCACGACCCGGCCCGCGTTCTGCGCGAGGTCGAGGCCAAGCGGCGCATCCTGGCCCGTCACGCCCGCGACCCCTGGCCGTGCCACAACTTGCGTGACCTTGCTTCGCCCTACACCGACCATTCTGACTTCCCCGCCCGGGCCTGAAGCAGCGCAGCTGACAAGCAGAGCGCCCAACGAGCCTGAACCGAGCCTCGCTCACTGAAGATCATTTACGGGACAGCTCTTAGTTGGCAAAATGCGGCACGAGTCCTGGCTGGTCAGGGGGTTATGTCGCTGCGTAGTTGGCAAGGGCGAGGTGGGTTAGTTGGCAAGCTGTCGTCACGGGTTGTGATCTGTCTGCGCGAGGATCAGGCTGGTGCCGCCCGGCAGGAGGTTGTGGGCGGAGATTGTCGCGGCGTCGGTCACGGGAGGGTTTACCGACCGACGTTGTCAGCAGCGCACTTCGTGGCCTCGTGTCCTCTCCGTACCGCCGTGACGATGGGGGAATGCGCCGACGACGTACCGGTTCAGGGGCCCTGTACGGTCCAGTCTTCTTGCCTGATGTCGATCACGGGCATGGTGGCGGTGAGGGCTGCGGTGACGCCTTCGTCCGTGTTCTCGAACGCGAGGCATCGGTGGGGTGCCAGGCCCAGTTCGGCGGCGGCGAGGAAGTATGCCTCGGGGTGGGGCTTGAGGTGGGTGACGTGTTCGCGGGCGACGAGGACGGGGAAGAGGTCGGCGAGTCCGGCCGCACCGAGTCCTGCTCGTACGACCAGGCCGTCGTTGGCCGAGGCCACGGCTGTGGGCACGGCCGCCGCCAGGTGGCGTGCGAGGGCGGCTACACGTGTGATCGGCCTGACCAGGATCGTGCGGGCGAGCCAGTGGGCGCGGGCGCGGTGCACGAATTCGGCTTCCGTGCAGGGCAGGGGCAGGTTGTGGTCAATGTGCAGCCGGTCGCGTAGTGCGGTGAGGTCGGCCAGGGGGGCTTGGCGGAGCCAGGGTTCGGGGACGGTGAGGCCGAGGTCGGCGAGGGTGGCTCGGGCTGCGTCGGCGTTGATGGTGCTGGTGTCGACCAGGGTTCCGTCGAAGTCGAAGACGCAGGCGCCCGGTCTGACGGTGGCGAGGAGGTCTCGGGCGTAGGTCTCGGTATCGGTCAGGGTGTCCGTGGGGGCCTGAGGCTGGGTCATGCCTTTGCTCCGTGGCGGCTTTCGGTAGTGATGAGCGCGTGACGCAGTCCGCGTGCGGCGAGGGCGTGCACCTGTGTGGTGGTGCTGGTGAGGAAGGGCCTCGGGCCGTACATGACGGGGCGGTCGTTCCAGGTTCCGTCGTCGTTCTGGCTGTCGATGAGGAAGCACAGAGCGTGCCGCAGGGAGGCGTCGGACAGTTCCTGCCCGCTGGCTGTCAGGGCTGTCAGGGCCAGGCCGGTGGCGGTCGGGCTGGAGTATGGCTCGCCGGGGATGCGGGGCCAGCCGCCGTCGTGCCGCTGAGAGCCCAGGAGTGCCCTCGCGGCGGCGCGGCTCTGTGGCTGGCGGCCGATTGCCGCGCTGATCTCGGCGGCGCCGTAGGCCGGCGGGATGTACCAGTCGGAGTTCCAGCCGCCTTCGGTGGCCAGGGCGGCAAGCCAACTCCGGGCCGGCGCGAGGTCGATGCCGGGCAGGGCGGCGGCGTGGATGCCGGCGACCATGTGGGCCACGACGTCGGGGGCCGGGCTGTCGTCGCTGGAGTGCCATGTGGTCCACAGGCCCTCGGACGTCTGGTGCCGTAGCGCGTAGTGGGTGGCGGCGGGGCGGATCCGGTCGGCCCAGTCGGTGCCGGCCAGCGCAAGGAGGCTGTTGCCGGTGGTGTCGTTGTCGGAGTCGAGGGGTGCGGTGCAGGCCCAGCCGCCGTCCTCCTTCTGGGCCGAGGCCAGGAACCTCAGGGCGGCGGGCAGGGCGGCCGCCTCGAAACGGGGGTGTCCTCGCAGGGCACGGACGATCAGACCGGTGTCCCATACCTCGCTGACGAGGAAGCGCCAGGTCCCGTCTGGCTGCTGGCCCGCCAGGAGGCCAGCACGGCAGCGGCGGGTCACGTGATGATCGGGGGCAGTCCGGCTCAGGGCCAGGTGCAGCATGCCCGTCACCAGAGGCATCCCGAAGAAGGAGCCGTCCGGGGACTGCGCGCGCTCCCACTCCTCCAGTGCGTGCGCGGGCACCGGCAGGCCTAGGACGGAACAGGCGATGGCCTCGAAGGCAAGCAGCATGGCGCGTTGCCAGGGCTTGATGCGTCGGCCGCCATCGGCGCCCAGCGCCGCTCGGGACTGCTGCAGCAGATGGCGGGCATCCGCCCCGGTGCCTTCGACGGCGCAGCCGAGCGCGTGGAGGTAGAGGGCGCGGCGGGCGTGGGGTCCTTCGTTGACCGGCAGGGAGGCGAGGGCCGCGGTCGCGGTGGAACCCGTACGGGTGAGCTCGAGGAGCCATCGTTCAGCGGCTTCCACGAATGCGTCGTGCCGCTGCGGAGTGGTGCCCTCCAGCCAGCGCACCGCCCTCTCCCGAGCGACCCGCGTCTCTCCCACGCCCGGCAGGGAGCAGGCCGCGACGGCGTTCTCCAGGACGCGCGGGTCCGATGGGACGTACCAGGCTCCGTCGCCGGCCTGCGCCTCGACGGCGAACTCGACCGCTTTCGTCAAACACCGAGCCGCGGCTGCGACAACACCCGACGACGTGGACCGGGCCGCTGGCACCGGCTCCGGGCCCTCCACGAGCGCGCCGCCTCGACGGTCCACACAACCTCCATCGCTGCCATAGGCAACTGCCATTTCAGCTCCGCACGATGCTGTCCGATGGCCCGCTGCGCAGAACAGCTGTCCCTGCCCAGTCACCAAGTCGCCCGCGAGCGAACCAGAACGAACGCGTCGAGGCTCGCACGCCAAACCGCGTTCCCTCAGGTGGAATCGTCGAGGTCACCTGATCGGGTGACGACACCTGGGCGCCGCGCTCTGCGCGGAGTGGGCGAGTAGATGATTCCGAAGAACGATCTGCCGAACTGCTCTTCCAGGTGCCCGGCTGAACCGGGTTCATAGATGCCTTCGAGTGCCGGGTGCGTTGGCCTCACACGAACGAGGGCTTGTCGGCAGGTCAAAGCGGTTGTGTGTGGATATCACCTATAGCGTGATCAATGGCGTAGCAGAGGCCGTTTAATGGCGATTTGGCTACCGCTATCTGAGCGATCACGCATTCCACTCAACGGGCCGCTATCCATGGCGGATGCGGCCGAGAAGGGCAATACCCTGCGCACTCGAGCCTTCACCCTCGTTGCCGCAGTAGTGGCGTCGGTGACTGTCCTGACCGGTACCGCTACGGCGGCCCCGGCGGACTTGAACGCTCCCTATGCCCGAGCCGCTGCCCGGGTCGGCGCGGACGGAACGCTCCTGGCGACCAAGAACGTCTCGTCGGCGGCGCGGTTCAACGGGCAGTCCGCTGGCTACTACTGCGTGCAGGTGTCCGACCCCACCGTTGACCTGCGCAACGCGGCAGTGGTCGCCACGGTCAACAATTACCGGGCCATGATCACCGCCATCCCGAACAGCAACTGCAACGGCCTGACCCGTACCATCACGGTCGTGACGACCGACTCCAACAACAACCTGAGGGACGTTCCGTTCACAGTCGCCGTTCTGTAGCCGACGATCCGAGAAGCACCCGGTCGGCAAGCCCGCCCGCCGACCGGGTGTGACCGATTCCAGCGACACCCCGGCATCACCGGCATGGCTTACTGACCGTTTCAGAACGAGATTCTGAGCGACCCATGCCTCAAGGTCTTCTGCCCCGCCAGCGCGCCAGGCTGGCGGAGGAGTGTGCGGCGTCGGCATGGCCCTTCGCGAGGTGGCAGCAGCGCGCCAGCGTCGGTGACCGCGTTGGCTACGGCCTCTACTCGGTGGACGAGTAATTCCGACTCACCTCGTCGTGCTCTGCCACGACGAGGCCCAGGTGCATCGCCAGCCGCAGGCAGCCGCCGCCTCGCGGGACGCGGGATGTTCAACGTCCCCCGCTCCACGGTCTACGGACACCTCGACCGCGAGAAGACCGTGCCCCGCCAGCCGAAGAAGACCGCCGCGGCAAAGCCCTGAAAGCTACCGGCGGGTTACTTGCTTCCTGGTGTCCGAGCTAGGACTACGGGGCCGACCGGGCCCGCGCCCGCCGGCCTTCGCCAGCACCCAGCCGGACGGGCGGCGCGGCCCCATCGCCTGCTGGACGACCGTGGGCGGCTCCAGGTACTCGGTGGGCACGGCGTCGTACAAGACGCCGTCCACGGGCCGTACGTGCTCCGGCGCCCGCACCCAGACCGGTACTTGGCAGGCTCCACACTGTCCCCGGCCCCGTTGCGGTAGGCCGGGAGACCGACCTCGTGCAGCCAGCCGTCGCGCAGCTGGCGCCGGGACCACAGGTGCGCAACGACCGCCTGGTCCCCGGGCAGCAGCACCCGGATGGGAACCGGCACCGGCTCGGGGGTGGAGGACGTCGTCATGCCTCCCACCGTACGGACGGACGCCGATGTGTCTTTGCACGGTAGTTGGCCAGCCGTCCGCCGAGCGGCACAGGTCTGAGTCGAAACGTTTACTGCTATCTGGCCAGAACGTTGATCGGTAGTTGGCCACTCGGGGCCCCGGACCGCGGGGTTTCCCACAGAAAACTGATGGAGTGACTGAGCGGTCAAGGTCGGCTGATGAATCGCTCCGCCTGGCGGGAGGGACGAGGAGCAGCCGGCCCGAGTGCGAAGGAGCCCTGACGGCTCGTGTAGGCCGTCAGGGCTTCGTGTCGTTTGCCGCCGAGGTGAGGCTGGCTGGGGCGTGGGGGTCAGGGTTGCGGTCGCAGGACCTTCCAGAAGGCGACGTCGGCGTTGGCGCGGTTGGAGTAGGCGCTGGTGTCCACGTCGTACCGGGCGCCGGTCGCGGTGCTGACGTCGTTGGTGTCCAGGAAACCGCCCCTGTTGTGGTAGGTGCTCCACAGCTGGACGGTGTCGTTGAAGCGGACGAGGCCGTCCAGGGGCGCGGAGGTGGTGTCGAAGATCTGCCAGCGGCTGCTGTTCTCGTCGCGGTCCTTGCCCCAGGCGGTGGTGACGTCGTAGATGCCGCCGGAGCTCTGCTGGCCAGCGCTGGCTGCGCCGTTGACGTCCAGGTAGCCGCCGTTACCGTCCCAGAGGTTGCGCAGGTAGATGATGTCGCCGCTCTTCACCGGGGAGCCGGCGGCCTGGCAGGAACCGGAGACGATCTCCCAGGTACCGGTGCCCGGCGCGCGCGTGGCGGTGGGGGCCGTGGAAACTGCCAGCTTGGCCCCTGGCGCGCTTGAAGTGCCGTTGGTGTCGAGGTAGCCCCCGTCGCCCTGATAGAGGTTCTGCAGGTGCAGCCGGTCGCCGTAACGCAACTCGTTCGCCATCACTGGTCCTCTCTTCGGTGGATCCGTGCTGAGCCGGTTCCCGCGCTGGTGAGCAGGCGGGCCCGACACTTCGGATGGTGTCGGCGGCAGCGACGACGCGCCCGGGCGGGGCACGCAAAGCACACCTTCAGATGAATTGCACTGATAGCGTGCGTACTGCGATAACAGTCTTTTCAGGACAAAGGTGCGAGCAGGTGCATCCCCTTGTCGGCCGCGCGCGGACACGGAAGACGTGGCGGATCGGGCCCACCCCGCGCCATTGAGAGATTCTGTCGGGGATCTTGGTTTTCGAAGGTCACTGTCCTTGGCGCCACCAGCGGGGCCGGGGCAATTCGTTGTCGTCGAGGTACTGCTGGAACGCCGTCGGTGAACGGGGGCGGTAGGTGGAGTCTTCCGGTTCCTGGGTGCTGAGGCGTTCGATGTTGACGGCGATCGCGGTCAGGACGTGCTGGACGTGGGCCTTGGCAACGCCGTGGTAGCGGCAGCGGCGCATCCGATGGCCGTTGACAAGCTCATTCATGGTGCCCTCGACGCCGGAGCGTCAGGCATAGAGCCGCTGCCACTGCGGGTCCTGCTGATCAGCGCGGTTGCGGGCCTGGAGCTCGTGCAGGCGTCGGGGCAGGAAGTTCACCGTCCGTGCCGCCCCGGAGGTGCACGAAGACCGCTCAGGACAGGGCCCGCAGTGCCGCTTGTCGAACCGGACCACCGTGTAGGGGGCCATCGCCGGAAGCTCGTTCCAGTTGCCGCTGACCTGGCCGTTGGGGCAGGTGACCTCGCGGCGGTCGAAGTCGATGATGAAGTTCTCCCGGGCGAAACCGTCGCCGGTCTTGCGCTGTCGGGAGTTGTCGGTCTTGACCGGGCCGACCATGGTGACGCGGTGGGCGCGGGCGGCGGTGTCATGGAGCACGACGGAGGTGTAGCCGCTGTCGACGAGGTGCTCGGCGGGCAGCAGACGGCGCCGCTTGAGCCGGGTGTGGATGCCGGGCAGGGCCACACTGTCGCCGGTGGGGACGGTGGTGGCCACGTCCGTGATGACGTTGGCACTGCCTTCGTCGCAGGTCTCGGTGGTATGCGCGAGATAGCCGACCCAGGTCCGGTGCCCGCGGCGCGTGTAGCGGGCCTCGAGGTCGTAGGGCGACTCCAGGCGCCGGCCGGTGGGCGGCAAACCGTCCTTCTCGGCCCGCGGACGCAGCCGGCCCCGGGCATCGACAAGGAAGTGCTGGACCATGATCTGCCGCAGCGCCTCCAGTGCGGGGCGCGGTGGAGTGCCCGGGCGGTGGCCGCGGACGCGTTCGAGCAGCTCGGCGGCGTCGGCGCCGGCCTGTTTGAGCCGGGCGGCCGGATGGCTGGGCTGGCTGACCAGACGGACCTGCCGTCCGTAGCGCAGCGCCCAGTCCTCGTCCACCAGGCCGTCGAGGATCTCCGGTGCGGTGCGGGCGCACTCCTCCAAAGCGGCGCGGACCGTCTCCAACACCAGCTCCAGCCGGGTCAGTTCACGCACCGCGGCCCGCAGGTAGGTGGAGTCGGTGCGCTGCCGTCCCCGCGCCTTGACCAGCCCCGCTTCCTTGAGCCGTGCCAGCGCGAGGTCGAGAAGGGTATCGGCGCGGTCGTCCTGGGCCAGCCGGTCCCGGAAGTCGGACAGCACGCTGTGGTGGAAGCCGGGATCGTCCAGCTCGAGCGCGAGGGCGTATTTGAAGTCGATCCGGCAGCGCACTGCCTCGGCCGCCTGACGGTCCGACAGGTTCAGCAGAAACTGCAGCACGCTCACCGTGGCGAGCTGGGCCGGAGACAGGCCAGGCCGCCCGTCTCGCGGGTACCAGGCGTCGAAGTCCTCGTCGTGCCACAGCCCGTCCAGCCGGTCTCTCACCCACATCGCCGTCGTGCCCTTCGGATTGCTTGCCCGCGCCACCCGCGCAGTCGAGGGCGGAACTTGCTCGCCAGAGCGGGGACGGAGGGACACCGGCTCACCTCGTATGTACGGCAGTCGACCTTCGGAACCAAGCCGAGCCTGCCCGACGACCATGCCGTTCCGCCTGGGAACCTCAAGATCCCCGACAGAATCTCTCAATGGTCTCGGGGTGTCAGTCCGGTACGCGATCCTGTGAGCATGCGTGAACCGTATGAGCCTGAAGAGGCCCCAGAGCCCGAGGACGAAACATCGCCCAGCGAAGCGCCTGTTGCGGGTGAGGACGAAGACGTACTTCTTAGCGACGTGCTAGCGAACCTGGCGACGATAGGTCGCATTCCGTTGGCTGGGGTTCGGTCTCAGCTTGCTGAGATTGCCCGGGTGACCGGGCCGATGGCGGCGTTTCAGGCGCAGATCAGGCAGAACCAGGCGCTGATGGCGAGTGTTCAGAGTCGGATGCTGACGAACGTGGTGAGCGCTGGTCTTCCCGCGATTCTGGCGTCGATGCCGCCGCGGATTGATCCGTTGGCTGGGGTTCGGTCTCAGCTTGCTGAGTTCGCCCGGGTGACCGGGCCGATGGCGGCGTTTCAGGCGCAGATCAGGCAGAACCAGGCGCTGATGGCGAGTGTTCAGAGGGCGGTATGTGACGTGATGCCACGTTTGCTGTCGCTGGAACGTGTGGCACAGGCGTATCGGGGCTGATCGGAGAGTCCTGTCGTGCTGGAGTGTTCCTCGTGAGAGACCGCCAGCCCTACAAGAGCGACTTATCCGACGAGCGGTGGGCCCTGATCGAGCCCGTCATCGCTTCCTGGAAGGCTCAGCATCCCTCCGTCAGCGGCCACCAAGGCGCCTACGAGATGCGGGAGATCGTCAACGCCCTGCTTTACCAGTCCCGTACCGGCTGCCAGTGGGACTACCTCCCCCACGACCTGCCCCCGGTCGGAGCGGTGAAGTACTACTTCTACAAATGGCGCGACGACGGCACCGACCAGACCATCCACGACCTGCTGCGTTGGCAGGTCCGCGAGAGCCGGGGGCGCAAGGCCGACCCGAGCCTGGTGGTGCTCGACACCCAGAGCCTGCACGCGGCCGCCGGGGTGCCCGCCGACACCACCGGAAGGGACGCGGCAAAAAGTCTCAGGCCGCAAACGCGGCCTGGCAGTTGATGTTCTCGGTCTGGTGATCGCGGTGGTGGTGCTGGCCGCGTCCGCGCATGACAACGCCGCCGGCATCGCATTGCTGGACAAGGTCGCGGCCGACACCGACACGGTGCAGAAGGCCCTGGTGGACCAGGGGTTCAAGACCGCCGTCGTCGACCACGGGCAGAAGGTGGGCATCGACGTCGAAGTCGTCGAGCGCAACCCGGCAACCAGCGGGTTCGTCCCGCAGCCCAAGAGGTGGGTGGTGGAGCAGGTGAACGGGATCATGATGCTGCACCGCAGGCTGGTACGGGACTACGAGCACCGGCCCGCCTCCGCCGAGTCGAGGGTGTACTGGGCCATAAGCGACCGGATGGCCCGGATGCTCACCGCGACCTCCACCCCTACCTGGCGCGGCGCATGAGCGGCAGCGAGCTGACCTTGGGAGCGGTGCTGGCGCACCTGGAGGAGCAAGAGCGCGATATCGCCGCGCAGGCCGAGGCTACACGGGGACGCATCGCGGAACTCACTGCGCAATTGGGGGAGTTCGACCGGGCCGCCGAGGAGGTCCGCATCACCCGCAAGACGCTGCTGGCTCTGCCTGATCCATCCCCGCCGACGCCGCCGGCCGCGAAGCTGCCGGACCATCCGGCCTACCGGCAGATCATGGCGGTGTTCGCCGCGGCCGACGCCCCGCTGCGGGCGCGGGCGGTCTGCGAGGCGATGGATCTGGAGATCGCGCCCAGCAACGTCAACAACGTCCGGCTGAAGCTCAAGCGGCTGGCCGAACGCGGGATCCTGATCGAGCCCGAGCAGGGGTTGTTCACCCAGCCGCGGCCATAGTCACCCGGAGAGGCCACCACCAGCCCGACAGCTCCAGCTGCAAGCGCGAAACGGGCAGCACGTTACTTACTGCCCTCTCAGAGTCGGATGCTGACGAACGTGGTGAGCGCTGGTCTTCCCGCGATTCTGGCGTCGATGCCGCCGCGGATTGATCCGTTGGCTGGGGTTCGGTCTCAGCTTGCTGAGTTCGCCCGGGTGACCGGGCCGATGGCGGCGTTTCAGGCGCAGCTGCCCAAGCTCGCGGCTAACGCCGACCTGTTCGCGAGCATCAGGGGTGCTGGGCTGCTGTCGTCGCAGGCTCTCCTGTCCGGGGTGCAGCTTGACGCGATGACCCCCCTGGCCTCCACTCTTCATCGGCTGGCTGAACAGGCCAGGAATGCCTTTCCGGCCCAGTGGCTCGGCCAAGCGCTGACTGCCGGAACACGGCTGCTTCTCCCCGACAACCTGAGCCATGTGCGAACGCAGATCTGGCCGTGGCTACTTCGCATCAGCGCCAAAGACGGCATGTGCTTGGCATGGGCACCCAGAGCCGAAATTATTGATGTGCTGATGACACGCCAGACATCGCAAGCCCGGCGACAGGTGCTTCTGGACTATCGCAAGGAAGTGCTCGAGGACGTCACTGCGAGTCTCGGCGAAGTCGATCACCCCGAACTGCTCGCCTACCGGGCACTCGTCGAGGAGGTTGTCGGCTGCCTCGCCGACGGCAGAGACGCTGCCGCGCAGGCGCTCCTGGGTAATGTTCTTGACTCCTGCATGCGCGAGCACGGTCACGACTGGCTGACGGATCGCTTCGCCAGCGCTCAGTTCCCGCTGAACATGGGTAGCCACAAGAGGATCGCGGGAATCCTTGCCACACACGACGGCAACAGCGGCGTCAGGCCCGGGATGTTCACCGCCTATCTGCTGGTCACGGCATTGAAGAACACCTTCGGGCCAGCACTCCGGCAGAACACCGCCAATCGCCACCTCGCCGCTCACCATGCGGCCAAAGGCAACTACCGCAGCGAGTTCGCCCTCGCCACGCTCCTGGCTACCCAGGCCCTCCTACGACAAGTCGATGGATACCTGTGGGCTCGGACCTGAGAGCGATGACATTCCGGCCCGGGGCCATTTCCCGCCTGACGGGCACCTGAGAAGAAAGTTCGGCCGCTTCTCCCGCCTGGCGGGACGTACGGCTGATCCGCCTTCCTTGCAGGTCAGTCCCCCTGATCCCTTTCGGGTACGCCTTGCTGGCGTGAAAACATGATCGCGGTGCCTGCCCGCCGACCCCGATGTCTCGTTGGGACGTTGAGCCCGTAGGTCAGTCTGGCGCCGGGACCGCAGAGGGGCCACGCACTGTTGCCTTCGAGCACGCCGGTCAGATTCTCGCTCCCCCAGCGGTCCCACGGGCAGGCGCCGTTCTGTTCGCGGACACGAGGACTGAGGGGAGCTGTCCATGGCCGAGGCCGAGGACCGTGAGGACGTCGAGGAGATCGAGCAGGCCGCCGAGCTGGTGGAACGCGTCGCCGCGATCGATATCGCCAAGGCGTCCGGGATGGTCTGCGTGCGGGTGCCGCACGAGGACAAGCCGGGCAAGCGCGTCCAGCGGGTCTTCAACACCGTCGCGACATCCGGCGCGATCCTGGAGCTGGCCGACCACCTGATCTGCCAGGGCGTCACCCGGGTGGTGATGGAAGCGACCTCGACATACTGGAAGCCGTACTTCTTCCTCCTCGAATCCCGAGGACTGGAGTGCTGGCTGGTCAACGCCCGCGACGTCAAGAACGTCCCCGGCCGGCCCAAGACCGACCGCCTGGACGCGGTCTGGCTGGCCAAGCTCACCGAACGCGGCATGCTCAGGCCCTCCTTCGTACCCCCGAAACCCATCCGTGAACTCCGCGATCTCACCCGGGCCCGGGCGGTGATGACGCACGAGCGCACCCGTCACAAGCAGCGAACCGAGAAGCTCCTCGAAGACGCCCAGATCAAGCTCTCCACCGTGATCGCCGACATCTTCGGCGTCTCCGGCCGGGCAATGCTCGAAGCACTCATCGCCGGGGAACGCAGCCCCAAGGCCCTCGCGGACCTGGCCCACGGCACCATCAAGGCCAGCCACGCCACCCTGGCCGAATCACTGACCGGCCGTTTCGAAGAACACCACGCCTTCATGTGCCGGATGCTGCTGGACACCGTCGACTACCTCACCGTGCAGATCGACAAGCTCACCGCCCGCATCACCCTGCGCCTGGCCGGACTGTCCACCACCGAGGACGACGAGGGCCCCGGACAGGGCACCCTCATACCGATCACCGACACCGAACGCCTCGACGAAATCCCCGGCATCGGACCGGGCACCGCGCAGGTGATCCTCGCCGAGACCGGCCTGGACATGAGCGTCTTCCCCACCGCCGGGCACCTGGTCTCCTGGGCGAAACTCTCCCCACGCACCATCCAGTCCGGCGGCAAGAACACCTCCGGACCCACCGGCAAGGGCAACCCCTGGCTCCGCGGGGCCCTCGGCGAAGCAGCGATCTCCGCCGCCCGCACCGACACCTTCCTCGGCGCCCGCTACCGCCGCATCGCCAAACGCCGCGGCCACATGAAAGCCCTGGTCGCCGTCGCCCGCTCCATCCTGGTCTCCGTCTGGCACCTCATGAGCGACCCCACCGCCCGCTACCGCGACCTCGGAGCCCACTTCCACACCCGCAACCTCGACCCCACCCGCAAGACCCGCGACCTCGTCCGCCAGCTCGCCGCCCTCGGCCACGACGTCACACTCACCCCGGCCGCCGCCTGACCGAACCCCCCGAAGCCCCCGCAAGCAGCCCCTCGACGTCACCAACCAGGGGCTACCTCGCCGTACCCGTCTCACCGTGGAGTATTCCGGTCAGAGGTGGCACGTGGAGCGTACCCACGCCTGGCAGAACGCCTTCCAGCGCCTCGCCCGCTGCTACGAGCGGCGGACCACCGTGATCAACGCGTTCTTCGATCTCGCCGACACCATCATCACCATACGCAGCCTGATCCGCCAGGCATGGACAACCCACCGCTGGGACGAACGCCCGCACCGCCGCTCATGAACCCACGCCTATCCGCGCACGATCGATCCATCCGGCCGAATCCTGGTCCACGGGCCGGTATCGCTGGTGCCCTTCGAGGCCACGATGACCTCGGCGACGCCATCGCGGAATGGCCGAACGGCCCTGAACCTGGTGCCGTACGGGATCCGCCAGGTGCCCGACCCGTCTATCAGCCCGTACACGCCGTGATCACCGCCGCATACGCCAGGGCCCACCCAGAACAGGTCGAGGTCTTCGGCGGTGTACGCGACCTGGTCGTAGGAGCCGCCCAGCGAGTATCCGAGCAGGTGGTAAGAATCATCTGGGCCAACGCCAGCCATGCGCGGCTCGTCAACAGCCTTGTCGTAAGCCATTCGCAGTTCGGCTACCTTCGTATCGTCGAACTCGGCGATGTGCTGCTCGTGCAGATCCATCTCCGCGTTGAGCCATTCGGTGAACGTACCCGCCACGTCCTGGGGTGCACCGTCATAACCGATCCACACGGCGATCTTGTCCTCGTCCCCGGCTGGACCGAACGAGTAGCCCGCGTAATCGGGCAAGTCCCAGCTGGCGAAGAGCGCGTGCAGACACCGGGTTGGCTGGTCCTTGGCAGGACGGGGGAACGCGAAGTCGGGATCGCATTGATCGACCGACTGTTCGGGACCGCATTGACTGACCGACAGTGCGGCCATGGCCTCAGGGGGAAGAAACGCGAACCCTTCAATATCGCCGCCGTAGTTGAGCACGGGATAGCCGACCTCCGCCACGAAGGCGCGGTAGTCGGCAGGCAACAGGTGCTCCAGGTCCGCCCCCTGCGGGTGCTCCACGCTACGTACGTAGCGAAGCTGTGCCGGCGTGTAACACAACCCCCACCCGAGCCCCCTCCCGACAAGTAGCCGCTCGAACTCCCTCCAACGGGCCACCGCATTCATGGCACCGCCAGCCGGCTCATCCGCCACGCTGGGCTCAGCCCCCAGGCCGTCAACACTCAGATCATCAGGCATGACCGGCACGATAACCGCACGCACCGACAGGTGACGTCCACGAGTCCCCGCAGCAGCGAATCTGCATAGTGGAGCACGTAGCCGAAGCCCGCCATCCAGCACACACAGGCTGGCCAGGCCCCTACGGTGCAACTCTCATCCACGACGCCAGCCTCGGGAAACTACTGCCCGGCCTCCCGGATGCCGCCGGAGACGGCCGCCGCCCGGCTGACCGCGGTGCTCGGCGTGACGGTGACAGAGCGTCGCGATCCCGAACACGGCGGGGCTGTACCTGGAGCCCACCCCGCCCTTCCCAGCCACGCCAATCTGCGCAGCCTCTTATTACCCGCGCTAGGAGAAAGCTGGCGGCTCTGCCGGACGGCGGACAAGGGGGTGCGTGATAGAGGAGCCCGGTTCGATCTGGCCCCTTCTCAAGGGGGGTATCGCTTGCCGCCTGGACCGCGTCGCGCACGCCATGAGGTGCGCCGCGGATGACGTGCGCGCACTACCCGCGCCCCTGTGTCGGCGGCGCGCGCACCGCGTGGATCCGATGCGCGCGCCACCGCGCCACTGCGCCTCTGCGCCACCGCGCCGGTGGTGCGCGGACCGCACCGCGCGCGCGACGACCGGCCCGGGAGTGGATGACATCGTGCGGAGTGGACCGCACCCGATGCCCGCCACCGCATCCGATGTCCGGACGATGCACCGCATCCGATGCGCGACATCGCGGTGGGAGTGCCCTGCATCGCCTCGGGAGTGCACGACATCGCGATGGAGAGTGCAAGCATCCGATGTCCACCGTCGCGGTCCGGGCGAGTGCATCGTTCCTTGACCGGGTTCGCTACGTGCGACATCCCGCCCGAACAGGACAGCGCCCGGGGGAGGAGAAGTTCTCCGTCCCCGGCAGGGCGCCGGGTTCCACCGGGGAGCGGAGCCACGGACGTCGCAGAGGAACTGACTCACCTGGTCGACCTCCTGCATGCACTCGATCAGGAACCCCGCCGCGATGTAGGCGACCTGCGCACCGCCGCCCGAGTAGCACCACCGCTTGAGGTACCGGCTCGCCACCGCCGCCAGCTTGTCCATGACGTACCCGGCCCCGCAGTCGGCGTGTTCGTCGGGCACGACGGTGAGGTGGTCGGCCAGCAGCAGCGCACCGAACTCGCCCATCAGCCGCGCCAGCTCCTTGCCGTCCCGGTGGAACTCCTCCAGCCGGGCCCGCGCCTCCTCGGTGTCCTCGTCGTGCCAGACCAGCTCCACGTAGTCGGCGGCCCGCCAGATCTGCTCCGGGGTGAGCTCGGGCAGCTTCGGCGACGTCGTCTCCATGACGATTCCCTCTCTGTACGGGCCGCGCGCCTGCTGCGCCCGGCCTGTTGACCACACCTTCGGAGCCGGGGCCTGTGGACAGGGGACGGAGTCGGGACGGGGTCGCTGCCTGTGGCGTCGATCACGGACAAAACGTCAGGACAAGGGAGTCAACCGGGCGGAAGCGGACGGTCGTCGGTGGTGATCGTCAGACAGCGGACAAGGGGGTCTTTCCGACGGTGGCTCCGGACCGCGCGCACATCGCGTGCGGGCCGGACGCTCACCGTCCCGGCCAGCAGGCCGGAGGAACCGAGGACACCGTGCCCGCCGACTTCACGCCCGACCCCGCCCACGAACCGCACATCGCCGACGGCCAGGCGCCCGACGCCGACGTGGACCAGGTCCCGCCGGCCCCCTCCACGGGCCCCTCCATCGCCCCCTCCACGGCCTCTTCGCCCGACAAGCGCGTATCCGCAGGTCAGCCCGGCCAGAACAGGGCCCCCGGCACGTTCGACAACCCTTCTAATTCTTCGAAGCAGACATGGAAGCCAACCCACACCAGGAAGAAGGAAGAGCTGAAGGCTCTCGGGATCTTCCAGAGGGCTACCGCTGAACACTTGTGGCGCATGCTGCGGCCCGGAGACCGGCACGACCGGTGCACGAGGGACACCCTCAACGCGCTGAAGGAGCAGGGGAAGGTCCGGGTGGAGACGCGGCTGGAGTCGAACCATCAGCTGTGGGTGCTCACCGAGCGAGGACACAAGGAAGCCAAGCAGCTGCTGCCGGGGAACGTCCGGGTTGCCGCGCTGCGCAAGCTCGAGTTCAACGACGACGGTGAGCCGGTCACCGGCGAGGGCTTCGACGAACACGCGGCCGCCGTCACGATGACCGCTGCGGTCCTCACCGGGGCCGGGTTCGGCACACCGCTCTCCTGGCAGACCGAGATCGGCCACAAGCTCCCCTACGGCTACACCCAGTACGCCGACCTGACGATGCGGGCCCCGGACGTCGACGTGCCCGCGATGCTCCTGGAGGTCGGCCGCGTGAACGAGCCCGTCGACGTCCTGGTGGCCAAGGTGCGCCGCTACAGCGAGTGGTTCGAGCTCCTGGCGCCGAAGGCCGACAAGGTCAAGGCGCAGGCGGCCCGTCACGACGGTGCGGCGGTGCACGAATTCCGGCTGTGGTCGCGGGTTTACCCGGCGACCGGCCGCGCGGGCTACGTGCCGGTGGCGTTCGTGTTCACGGGCAAGACGAAGGCGCAGCGGGCCAGCCGGATGCGGCGACTGGAGCAGGCAGCCCGTTCCTACTTCGCCGGCACCAAGTACGCGGGCGGTGGCATCACGGCCGTCGACTACCACCAGGCGGTGCCGGTGGTCGTCACCGAGCTGGAGCGGATCACCGCCGACCCGGACGGGGCGGCGGGGAAGGTGTGGCGCAGGCTCGGGCGCGATGAGTGGCAGACCCTGGCGGAGGCTCTGGACAATCCCGACGGTGATCGGCTGTACGTGGTGCAGCGGGAGCAGGCCCGCAAGCGCCAGAAGGAGCGCGAAGCCGCGGCCCGCGAGGCGCAGCGGCCCGTGTGCAGGCGCTGCGGAGCGAAGTTCACCGACGACCGCTGGGACACGGTCCGGCAGTACCCGGCGCAGCAGCACCGCGAGCTGTGCGGACCGTGCCTGCGCGAACACCATGAACAGGCGCAGGCGGAACGCGCCGCGCGGCTCCAGGCGGAGGAAGCCGCAGCACGGGAGGCGGCCGAAGCGGAGGCGAAGAAGAACTGCGGACTGTTCGGCCGCCGCCGGTAGCGGCGCGCGGGCCGGCGGCCGGAGGACGTCTTGTCCGCTGCCGGGCCGGGGCGGAAAGATCGGATGCGGACCATCCACAATCGAGGGGGAAGAACACGGTGAGCAACAAGCTGCTGGCACCGGACGGCTGGCTCGTACTGGGACTGCCCTGGCCGGAGCAGACCCAAGATGGCTGGGGTGAGTGCGCGGTGGCTGTCGCCCCGGCGATGATTCCCCGCCACCTCGTCAGCAAGGGCGCTGGCATCGCGCTCGATCTCGCGACCGGCCTGGCCCGCGACCCGAACGACGGGCCAGGCAAAGCGGTCTTCTTCTCCGACGTCACCCTCTGGCTCGACAAGCAGGGCAAGGACTGGGCGGACTTCGGAGCCGACTACGAAGCCGTCATCGACGAACTCGTCAAGGCACCGGTCCCGCAGCTCTACATGACGCTCGTGCAGAAGGCCCACGCCATCCTGTGCGACGCCAGCCGCGACGGGGTACGCCTGTACTACCCGGGCGGCGACGTCGAACACGTCACCCCGCAGGTACGCGCTGACGTTCACGCCGCCATCACCACCAGCCTGGAGCGGGACTGGCCTCCCTATATCCAGGGCCTCATCGACCGCGGCGCCCTCCAGACCCGGTAGTCACACAGCGACGGGCTCCTGTGACTGGGCGAGCTAGGTGACACCAAGGTGGGTCGGTGAGCTGGCACCGAGCGTGGACTTGAGCGCGGTACCTGTCACTGTTTGGGCATTCCAGTTGTCACCACCTGGGGTTTTTCGCTCTAGTTGTCACCAACTTCGCTGGACCGGGGCTGCGACGGTGATCTCCGTGATGCGGCTTCTGGGGGCGGGCTCCTTTTTGGGGCGCGGAGGAGATACGCGCGAAAGGGGACACTTCGTGACGCTGCGCTAAGGCCTGTTGCAGTGTGCTATGGGCAATGTGGCTGACCGTAGTTGGCCTATGGAGGGAGATACGCCGGTAACTGACTCGCCGGAAGCAACTTTCGCGCCGAAACCCACGTCTGCCAGTGGGAACGGGACCGAACCCCACCGACCCATACATGAACGGAGCTTTCGGTGCTCATAGGACTGCTCACCGCCGTGGCAGCATCGATCTGTTACGGCACGGGCTCCGTCCTTCAGGCCGTCGGATCACAGAAGTCAGCCCGCCGGGAGGCCGCCGAGGGCAGCGTGACCCAGCACGGTGGCCCGAGCCTGTCGTCCACTGCGAAGGCGGCGATGACCTGGGAGTTCATCGTCGGGACCATCCTGGACTTCGTCGGCTTCGGGCTCGGCGCACTGGCGGCGCGCCTCCTGCCGCTGTTCCTGTCGCAGACCGTGATCAGCGCCAACTTGGTGATCACGGCGGTGCTGAGCATCAAGCTCCTCGGCATCCGGCTCAACCGCGCCGAGTGGACCTCGATTGCTGTGGTCTGCTCCGCGCTGGTGCTTCTGGCGACGGCGGCGGGCCCGGAAGGCAGCGGCGACACCCCGATCTCCACGCACTGGTGGCTGCTGGGGATCTCGCTGCTCCTGATCGTGGGCGGCACCGTGGTCGTACGCCTACTGGGGGCGCGCGCCGCGATCCTGGCCGGCCTGCTGTCCGGACTGGGCTTCGGCGCCCTCGGTGTCGGGGTCCGTGTGCTGAACGGCATCGACCCTTTCGACCCGGGAGCGCTGCTCTGCGACCCGGCGCTCTACGCGATCCTGGTGGCAGGCATCGGCGGCATGTACCTGCACACGGTCGCCCTGCAGATCGGCTCGGTCAACGGCGCCACCGCCGCGCTGGTCGTCGGCGAGACCGTCCTGCCGGGCATCATCGGCGTGCTGTGGCTCGGCGATGCCTCCCGTCCCGGCTTCGCCTGGGCGGCGATCACCGGGTTCGTGCTCGCCGTATCGGGCGCGGTGGCAGTAGCCTGGTTCGGGTCCCCGAAAGGGCACGGCAGCGGCCCTGCGGCGGCGCCCGTGACACCCGCCAAGGACGCCCGGACGTCCGCGGGGGTCTGACCCGGCACCAGATGCGCCGAATTTCCAACGCTTGGCTGCCGTGCGGGAGCCATCGTTTGCGACACAACTCCCACACACGCAAGCCTGGTTGAGATCCGACATCCTCTGGCCAAGAGAGCGGTTCAACGTGTGGAGTCTGGTGGCCAAACCGACGACTCGCCTGCGCATCGTCTCTTCCGTCCGGCATCGTTGCTACCGATATCGGGCTCCCAAATGCTCAGTGACAGGTGTCGCGCCGAGCTCGGCATGCGCGTCCTGTCGGCCCAGGCCCGGGTGGCCCTCCACCACATGCGCGCGGGCACCATGACCGATGACGACTGGAACCGCGTGGCCAGGCACACCGGTGCCGTGAGTGAGGCCCCGCTGTACATCGACGACACCCCGAACCAGACCGTCATGTACATCCGGGCCCAGGCCCGCAAGCAGGCCCGGACCGGGCTTTCCCTCATCGTCGTCGACTACCTCCAGCTCATGCAGTCCGGCCTGCGCTCGGAAAGCAGGCAGCAAGAGGTCTCGGACATCTCCCGCAACCTCAAGCTCCTCGCGAAGGAGCTGAACGTGCCGGTCATCGCGCTCTCCCAGCTGAACCGCGGGCCCGAGCACCGCACCGACAAACTGCCGGTCGTCTCCGACCTGCGGGAGTCCGGATCGATCGAGCAGGACGCGGACATGGTGATCCTGCTGCACCGCGAGGACGCCTATGAGAAGAGCTCCCCCCGCGCCGGAGAGATCGACCTCATCGTCGGCAAGCACCGCAACGGGCCGACCGCCACGATCACCGCCGCGTTCCAGGGCCACTACTGCCGCATCGTCGACATGTCCCAGACCTGACCACCCGAGCTGTAGGGTCTCAAATTTCGTGTCGGAATCTCATGGCCGATGTCGGATAGAAGTCGGATCCGACACTGACCTGAGATTTGCAGGTCGCTGCTGTACCTCATTCGAGTGAAGGCGTTGCTGGTGTGCTCCCGTCGGCGTGTTGGCGGGAGCATCGTGCTGCCGGGGGGCAACTCCAACTCGGGAGTGAGGATGGAAGCGACGGTCAGCTTTCGTGGGCACGGTGGCGAGGTTGAAGAGTGTTCCTGGGCGTCTGTGGCGCTGGCGTCGCTGCAGACGGCTCATCCGTGGCGGACGTTCCGCTGGTACAGGGACCAGAAGCACTACTCGGGTACCTACTGGTCGGCGACTACGCGCGACCACGTGATCTACGAGTCACGACTTGAGCTGTCGCGTCTGCTCTTCGCCGATTTTGATCCGTCCGTACGCGCCATCGTGGCCCAGCCCTTTTTGCTGCAGACGGTGCAGGAGGGGAAGGTGCGTCGGCACATCCCGGACTATCTCCTGCTCACCAGGCAGGTGCCGGTGGTGGTCGACGTCAAGCCGCTGCAGCGGTTGTCCAAGCCGGAGGTGGCATTCACCTTCACCTGGACCCGGAGGGCGGTGGAATCGCGGGGCTGGAAGTACGAGGTCTGGAGTGAGCCTCCGGCCGCAGAGCTGGAGAACATCCGGTTCCTCGCGGGCTACCGCAGGGATTGGCTGTTCAACCCCGAGATTTTGGACGCGCTGCGGGACGCAGATCTCGACGGGCTCCTTCTGGGACCGGCCACGGGGTGTCTGCCGGATCATCCAGAACCTCAAGTCCGTTCCGCTATCCACCATTTGCTCTGGACGCAGGATTTCGTAACCGATCTCGACCGGCCCCTCGGCCCTTCGCACATCCTGCGGAGGTCAGCGTGAGCAGGGCGGCGAATCGAGTCGGAGTTGGTACGCGCTTCCGCTACGACGGGGAATCCGTCGAGGTTGTGGAGATGGCCGCGACCACGGCGGGCAACGAAGTAGTTCTGAAGGATGGCCACGGGCGGCTTCTGCGGCTGTCGCTCAAGGAACTGCTGTTCTCTGACCGCGCAGCGATCAGTCCTGATGGCCCGGGACCGTCCGCGGATGACGAAGGCGAGGTCGCCTCCGTGGTCCTCGGTCAGCTCGATGCGGAGGAGAGACAGAAAGTCCTGGAGCGAGCTGGACACGTCCGCGAGGTGCTGACCGGTTATCGCTCCGGCAGCGGGGAGTTGGCGGCCGATGACGAGCCGAAAGCCGCCTACGCCACGGCCGTGCCGATGGAGGCGAGGAAGGCAGCGAAGGCGACAGAACTTGGCGTGACGATCCGGACCATTGAGCGCTGGGTCGCTGGGTTTCTCCAGCATGGCGAGGCCGGGCTTGCACCGAGGAGGTTGCGGTCGGAGCGGTCACAGACCTCGGTCGATGACCGGTGGGTGGAGACCGCGGTGGAGGTGATGGTCGAGCACGCCGACCAGTCGAAGCCGTCGCGGACGATGGTGATCGATCGGACCCGAGCTCGGGTGATCGCGCGGTTCGGCGAGGGGGTGGTGCCGCAACCGAGTCGGGCGACGGCGTTTCGGCTGCTGGAGGAGCTGGAGCGACGCCATCCACTGTTCCGGCTGAGTACGAAGCGCAATCGGGATATCGCCGGTCGGCCGGAGGGTCCGTACGGGAAGCTGCGGCCGACGCGGCCGGGCGAGTATCTGCTGATGGACTCCACGCGCCTGGACGTCTTCGCGTTCGACCCGTTGACGCTGAAGTGGGTTCAGGCCGAGTTGAGTGTCGGGATGGACTGGTACTCCCGCTGCGTCACGGGGATCCGGCTGACGCCGGTCTCGACGAAGGCAGTGGATGTCAGTGCGGTGCTTTTCCAGTCGTTTCGGCCGAGGCCGGCGGGGCGGGACTGGCCGCGGCACGCGGTCTGGCCCGAGCACGGTATCCCCCGCACCGTCTTGGTCGACGTCGAAGGCGCCGCCGGACCGGGCCTGGCCTCGCCGCCTCTGGTTCCCGAGACGCTGGTGGTCGACCACGGCAAGGTCTACGTCTCGGAGCATCTGACCAGCGTCTGCCGCCGGATGGGGATCTCCATCCAGCCGGCCCGGCTGCGGACGGGCCGGGACAAGGGTCCGGTGGAGCGATACTTCCGGACCCTTCGGGAAGGGCTGCTGCAGGTGCTGCCCGGCTACAAGGGGCCCGACATCCACTCGCGGGGCGAGAGCCCGGAGGACGACGCGTTCTTCTTCCTCGACGAGCTTGAGGCGATCATCCGGGAGTGGACAGCGACGGTTTACCACTGTCGGCCGCACTCCAGCCTGGTCGATCCGGGTCTGCCAGGACTGCGGATGTCCCCGGCGAAGATGTTCGAGCACGGCATGGCGCGGGCGGGCTACATCGAAGCACCCCGCGACCGGGACCTGGCTTTCGAGTTTCTGCAGACGAAGTGGCGCACGGTCCAGCACTACGGGGTCGAGATCGGCCGCCGCCGCTACAGCGGCCCCGGCCTGCCCGAGCCGGGAGTCCACAGCCCCTACGACAGTCCGGTGAAGAACGGCTGGCCCTTCCAGGTGGACCCCGACGACATCACCCGGATCTACTTCCGTGATCCGGCCACCCGTGCCTGGCACACGCTGGTGTGGGAGCACGCACCGTCGGCCGAGATGCCGTTGAGCGAGGACGCGTTGACGTTCGCCCGGCAGTTGGCTGCTTCGAAGTATCGCTTCCCAGACGACCGGCTTGCCGTTGCTGACTTGCTGGAGCGGTGGAACCTCGGGCTGGGCACCACGATTGCCGAGCGGCGCATGGCCCTGCGGCTCTCGCGTGAGCAGGCCGCTATCGAGCTTCCGGCGGCGGGCGATACGGAGACGGTCGTCTCGCTTCCGTCCGTACGCAAGGCCCTCGGCCAGGACGAGCAGACCGCGGAACTGCGGGAGCCCGACGTGGTGACGGAGACCGGGGATGACGACGAGGCCGATCTGGAGGACCTCGCCGGGGAGGACGACTTCTATGCCGATGCCCTGGAGGACGTGTGAACGACGGCAGCGTTCCGCAGCCAGGCAGTCTTGCCTTGTCGCGGAAGGAAGACTTCAAGGCCTTCGCCGAGAGCCCTCGCCGCAGCCGGCCCGACCTGCTGACCCGAAAACAGCTGAAGTCCCTACCCACGCAGGCGCGGGCGGACTACGACCGCCAGCGCCGCCAGTGGCACGCGAACATCGGCCCGGTCAAGACGCCTCAACTGACAGAGCTCCACGAAGACCTATAGGACATCGTCGACAGCAACGAGCAGGACGGCGACAAGGCCAAGGGCGCGGTGGCCGTCGACGCGTTCCCGGGGCTGGGCAAGACGACCTCCGTGCTGGCCTTCGCCCGCGACTTCCACCAGCGGGAGATCGAGGAATCAGGCACGTTCACGAGCCAGGGGCACGAGCGGATCCCCGTCTGCCGGGTCGGGCTGACCGGGAACACCGGAATGAAGGACCTCAACCGGGCCATGCTGGAGTTCTTCGGCCACCCCGGACAGATGCGGGGCACCACCGCCCAGTTCGGCCGGCGGGTGCTGGACTGCGTACTGTCCTGCGATGTCCGACTGGTGGTTCTGGACGATCTGCACTTTTTGAAATGGGGACAGAAGAGCGGAATCGAGGTGAGTATCCACCTGAAGTGGATCGCCAACGAGTTCCCGGTGACGCTGCTGATGGTGGGAGTCGAGCTCGCGAAGAAGGGCCTGTTCGGTGAAGGAACGAACGGGCGCGACACCGCTCTGGCCCAGACCGGCCGCCGCACCACTCGCCTCGGGCTTCGCCCGTTCACCATTGATACGGAGGCCGGGCGTCGGGAATGGCGGCAGATGCTGCTGGCCCTCGAACAGCGGGTGGTGCTCACTGACAAGCGCCCCGGCATGGTCGCGGACGATCTGTCGGACTACCTCTTCGCCCGCAGCACCGGGCACATCGGCTCGCTGATGACGCCGATCAATCGCAGCTGCCAGCGGGCGGTTCGCACCGGCGCCGAACGTCTTGACCAGGAGCTAATGGACCGGGTGAAGAACGACGAGGCATCTGAGGCTGCCCGTCTCGAACTTCAGGCCGCGCTGGAGAAGAAACGGCTGACCAGCCGTCCGCGGCCCCGGAGCCGGCGACCCGCATGAGTACGCCGACTCGCACCCTGCCGATCCGGCTGCCTCCACTGCCCGGCGAGGCCCTGGACTCATGGCTGGAGGCGACGGCCAGGCGGATGGACACCGCACTCGGTGATGTCCTGCTGCACCTCGGCTTCCCGGTCCGGCACCAGGCCGGAAACCAGTTCCGGGGTATCCCGGCAGACTGGACGATCGTCCTCGACGAACAGCGGACCAATGCTGTCGCACACGCCACCGGGACGTCCCTGGAGACAATCGCTGCCCTGACCCTGGCGCACTACGACGGACGGGCCCTCCACATGAGTGCCGGGGGCCGGGCCGTGTCACGGCACGTCCTTTGGGGCCGCGGAGGGGGATCCCGGTTCTGCCCAGAGTGCCTTCTTGCCAGTGGTGGGCGCTGGCAATTGTCCTGGAGGCTGGGTTTCTCCTTCGCCTGCACCCGGCACTGCAGACTGCTGGCGGACTGCTGCCCGCACTGCGGGAGGGTGCCGCGGCAGCGGCCCCGTTCCGGCCGGTCCGTCCCTCAGTCTGAATTCTGCGGCAATCCACCGACCCGCCCCACCCGCCCGTTTTCGGCTGGCTGCGGCACCGATCTGGCCCGCGCTTCGACGCTTCTCCTGCCTCCTGGCCATCCGGTTCTCATGGCGCAGGACCGAGTGATGGAGGTCATTGACGGGGCAACGGCTGCCTTCGGCCCATACCGGACCTCTCCTCAGCCAGCATCGGCGGTGCTGGCGGATATTCGGGCCTTGGGCATACGCGTCCTGAGCGACCTTCCCGCAGCTGTCCTACGGGAACAGATCCCGGCTGACATCGCAGAAGCGCACCTCAACACCGATGCGGTCTCCCCGCACACCGGACAGGCCATGGAACGTCCGGGGTTCATGGCCCTGCCCCGAGCCGCGGACACGGCCGTCGCGGTCACCATGGCCCTGAGCATCCTGGAGGAACCAGGAATCCACCCGGCCGGCGAGGCCCTGCGGGGCCTGCTGGAAGCGGTACGCGAGGAACTCACGCAGATCTCGGCGACCAGCATCGACAGCTGGGGCAGGGGAATCAGCCCGGTGCTGCAGTCCGTGCACCTGGCCGCCCTCGCCCCTTCCCTCCGCCCCAGCGAATACGTCCGCTACCGCATCACGACCGAGACCCCCCGCCGGCCGGCCAGGACCACTCAGGACATCGAGCAGCGAGCCAGGGCGATCCCCACGATGTTCTGGCCGCCCTGGACGATCCTGCTCACACCACCTGAAGGAATCCATGCGCGGGCTCTGGCCCCCGTTCTCGCCGCCCTGCTGCTGATTCCCGACAGCCGCACATCCCTGGACCAGGCAGCCGGGCTGATCGGCGACACCATCGACGGCACTGAGGTGTCACGCCTCCTCCAGGAACTCGACGACCTTCCGCAATGGCCGGACATCGCCACTGCCCTGGACCGGCTCGCGGACTACCTCGATGCCAACAGCACCCCCATCGACTATGGTCGGCGCCGACTCCTGGACTACACCGGCCTGCTTCCTCATGCCCGCTGGCTGGACATCTGCCGCCGCACCGGAACACCACCGGGAATCGGACGGCGCGAACGCATCGCACGCAGCCAGCTCTTCCAACGTCTCAGCGGCCTGCCCGCCGAGTCTGCCCCCGACGACCTGGGCGGTCTCGACAGCGCAGAGTTCCGGGCAACGTCCTTGCGGTTCACTGCGCTTCAGACCCCTGAACTTGTGCACGCCCTCCAGCAGGAAGCCCTCGAATTCCTGGCCTCGCACCACATCCACGACGAGCCCGTGGCCTGGCAGCCTCCCACCACCTTGCTGGCAGGGCTCTCCCTTCCCGGCCCTGACCCGGCGCACGTCGACCTACCCCGCCTGCACCAGCTCGTCCGAGAACGGCAGCACCCTGTTCAGTACGCCGCCCAGGTCCTGGGCACGACCGTCGAGGCCATCCGACATGCTCTCGACGAACATCCAGCCCCCGCACCCCCGCTGACAAAGAACGCCGCCAGAGCCACTGGCCGCATCCGGCAGCAAGCCCGGCAAACCGTCCCGGCAGAGCGCTTCACCCAGCTCTACCTCGACGAACACCGGTCCCTCCAGCAGATCGCCAAGCTCACCGGCTTCTCCCGCAGCGTGCTGACCGACCTCGCCAAGGAGTACGGCATCCCGCTCCGAGGGCCCCAGGACCACAAGCGCCGCGGCGCCATCGAACGGGACTGGCTCATCGAGCAATACGTCCACCGCTGTCGGACGCTGCCGGACCTCGCCCGCGAAACCGGCATGAGCCCTGCGAACATGGCCCGCTGGGCTCACATCCACAACATCCCCCTCCGCCCTCGCGGCGGAGCCAGCCACCACACCGCCCTTCGCACCGTCGATCAGGCCGCAGACGCCCCCGCTATCCTGCGCGCTGCCCTGACCGGCCCAAATGCCTGGCAGCGATTCGAACGCTTTGCTGCCGCCCTGCCCTACTCCACCGTCACCGAAGCCGCCCGAGCCCTCGGCATTCACCAATCGACACTGACAACCCAGATCAACCGGCTCGAAAAGGACCTGGGCCGACCCCTGATCGAACGTGCTGAGCGGGGCCGCGGGATGCGGCCGAAGAGGCAGCCAAACGCGTCGTAGTTCCGGGTGATGTTGAGGAAGAAGAGATCGATGGCGGCTCGCCAAACCGAGTCCTCGTCCTCCTCGTGGAGGTGCCATGCTCGGCACTCGACAAAACCGCTGATGTCCGTTCCCATGACAGAGATTCTGCAACCGCCGTCAATCGATTTTGGGGTGGTGACCTGTCGATGCCAGCCGGAGAGCCCGAATAGCAGTGGCGACCTGCTTGTCTCACGGCCGCTTCATAAGTGCAGCCGATATAAAGCGGAGCGTGAGACTGTGCAGCGAAATCTGAGACCCTACAGCTCGTGTAGGTTCTCAGCCGCTGTGTCATGTGGCAGCGCGGTGACCTGGACGTTTTCAGGCTGTCTCACGTCGTGTCGCCGGCCTGCTGTCTCACTTTCGTGTCATTTCCTCAAGCGCGTGGAAAGGCCGACGGCTCCTCAGTCCTGGTCCGTGTCATCCGCTGTGTGAGGAAGCAGGGGGAACAGTCGGGTGATGAGGGCCACCGGTCGAGCGCCGTCGGGTCGGGCCAGGGGGCGTTGTTCACGGTCCTGGTAGGGCGCAAGCGTCCGTCGGATCACGTTCGCGACCCTGCTCATCTCGTCGGGTGTCAGGTAGGCGACGACGCTGAAAGCTTCGTCGTGGCGCCATTCAGACGGCGCTTCATCCCGTTGGTTCAGCCATCGCTGCCAGCTCTCGTCCTCCAGCCCGCGGGCCAAGTCGCCGAACTGCTCCTCCGCCATGGAACCGTCGGCACCGGGGGTCCTCAGCCGCCATGGACGTGCGCGGCCGCCTTGGTGAGAGGCCTCTTCGATATATCCGTGACGTGCGAGCTGCCGTAGGTGGAACGAGCAGAGGCCAGAGCTGTAGCCCAGCCGGGAGGCGGCTTCGGTGGCTGTGACGGTGCCGACTTCGGCGAGCAGATTCAGCAGGGCTGTGCGGACTTCGTGCTCACGCAATTCTTCGCCGGTGCCGGCTGCCTGGTCGTCTGGGGTGTTGACATCATCTTCAGTCACTTTGCAAAGTCTGCTACTTTGCAAAGCCCTTGGCAAGCAGTAGCTCTGCTGAAGGCACCCAGCTGCGGTGACCTCCGTGGCATCTGTGGCATGCGCAAAAGGAGACAGCCATGTCTGATCGTGACGAGCGGCCCCGTTCCGTCGACCGTCGAGTCCGCGTGCAAGGCCGCCCGGTGGACACCTATCCGGCTCTGCCACCGGAAGCGGGGCGGGGTTCGGTTCGCAGAGTCACGGTGGTCGGTGAGGAGGTGCTGAGCCGTCCGTGCCGGGAGGTGACCAAGTACGGGACTCCGGAGTTGTCGGCGTTAATCGACGACATGTTCCTGACCATGTATGTGGCCGACGGCGCCGGCCTTGCTGCCAACCAGGTCGGCGTTGACCTGCGACTGTTCGTGTATGACTGCCCGGACGACTATGGGATCCGGCATGTCGGTCACATCATCAACCCCGTCCTGGACCTGCCCGATCCCAGGAGTCGGCGGCTGGTTGACGAATTCGAGGGCTGCCTGTCCGTGCCCGGTGCCACCTTGACGGTTCCCCGCACCGATCGTGCTGTCGCCCGTGGGGTCGACAAGGACGGCAGCCCTCTCGTCATCGAGGGGCTGGGGTACTTCGCCCGATGTCTGCAGCACGAGACCGATCACCTCATGGGCCACACGTATCTTGATCGACTCTCCAAGCGGGACCGCAAGGACGCGTTGCGGCAGATGGAAGACCGCAGAGAGGAGGTCTTCGCCCAACGCGCGATCAAGGCCGCCCGTTTGGGCCGATAAGGCGCTTGACGGCAGCGGCCACCTTCCTGCCGAAGGGCGTGGGCCCAGTGGCCGGACCAGGCATACGGCACCACCTGGATCACCTGGGCCGAGATCAAGGAAGTCGATTGGGGCGAGCCAGCTGAGAAGGCCGACAGCCGACTCCACCAATACCGGCAGACTCCGGATGGGCTCAGGTTGACGGGGAAGTCCGCCTGGAGTTCTCGCTTCGCACAAGCCGTCGGCCTTCGTGCACAAGTGCCGGACGAGGCTCAAGAGTGGCCCGAGGGGAGCGAATGGCTCATCGGCGACGCTCTCTACAGGTCCGAGAAACTCCGCCGTCGAGATGCCGTCCCGGAGACCGGCGAGTGGAAACCGGTCTGGATGGTCATGGAGGCGCTCGCATCGCAGCACGGCGATGACAACGTGCGACTCGTTGTCTGGTTCGGCAACTGAGTGGGCCCAGGCACGAGCTGTACCCGCAGCTCTTGCTGAGGAAATGCCACCCGTCCTGAGACAAGAGTGGTCGGCCACGACGTGAGACAGCCGGAGAACTCACTGGTCGGCACGATGCCCTGGGACATGAGCCGCGAGATCCTACAGACCCTGTAGGGTCTCAGATTTCGTTTCCTAATCTCAGGCGCGATGTCCAAGTGAAGTCCTATCGGACACGATTCTGAGACTGGCTGGCCATCGACTAGACCCCCGGCTGGCCCTGTTCGGCACGGAACTCATCGAGCAGCTCAAAGAACAGCTCGATCGCAGGCCGGCCCGTGGCCTCGGCCGCGCGCTCGATCTCCACCGCCCAGCCCAGGGAGCTTTCGTAGTCATACCCCAGCTGCGGCCACAGCCAGTCGGCGAACGGGCCGCTCTGCCGGAAGTCAAGCTCTTCCTTGGCGCCGTGAACCTTCAAAGCCACGTGATAGCCGAACAGCATGGAATCCAGATGTTGCAGCGAACTCCCTCGCACCCACATCCCCGGGCGCAGTCGCACCTCCTCCAGGAGGTCGTACACATCGCGCATCTCGGTTAGCTGTCTGGGCGCCCGCCGGACCATCTCCGCCTCTGCCATGCGGGAACCTTACTGTCACATCGAGGACCACCGAACAGGGTAGGGGCTTTCGAACGGCGAGACGAAGCCGTCCCGGGGCATGAGATCGTCTAGGTCAGACGTCAAGCACCACCCGACGCCGAATCGTCAAGCTTCACCTGAGTCTCGACAAGCCACCTCGGGGTGCTAGTTGCGGAACCGTGGTCAGTGCCCGAGAAAATGACATGACCGTGAGACAGAAGGCATGCCAACGGTCGTGAGACACCGCGAGAAACCGCAGGTCGAAGCATCGGGCTATGCCACGGGCCGCGAGATCCTACACGAGCTGTAGGGTCTCAAATCCGGCTTCATAATCTCATGGCCCGCTGCATACGGATGGCATTTCTGCAGCCATCGTGAGACTCGCAGCTCGGGGCGCTCACTCTTCCGGGTGACGTAAGGGTGACCTCTCCACGGGGGGAGCGACCGCTGACCTCTCGGCCCCGCGGAGGCTTCTTGGCATCATCGCGACATGACCCCGACCCTTCCCCGCACTGTCCGAGCCGTCGACACCGCTCAGCTCCTGGACCTGGCCCAGGAGGCCACCATGCACGGCTTCAGCCAGCGCCTCCCGGTCGACTGGCTCAAAGAGCACCTCGCCGCAGAGGCGACGCACTACCTGTTCCCTACGCTCGTGCAGCGACTCACGCACCGCCCCGAGGTGCTGCTGCAGTGGAGGTGCCAGCAGCTGCTGACCTTCAGCACCGGCGAACAGATCTGGGGTCTGCTCGATGTCCTTCCCGGCACCTTCGACAAACTTCCGGAGACCTTGGACGCGGCGTCCAAGAAGGACATCGTCAGCCGCATCGAGCGAGCAGTGACCGTGGGTGAGTGGGTGGAGCGGATGGCTGCCGATGCAGGTTCGTGACGCCCCCGGGGCAGCGGTCCAGCTTGCGGGGCTTTGCCGGGGTTGAGGGCAGGCCTCAACCCCAGATGCATTCGGTCCTGTGGTCTTGGCCGTCGTCCGGAAGGCCCACATAGACGCGCAGGGCTGCCCGTGTGTCGGGCAGCCGTCGGCTTCGGAGGCTCTCTTCGAACTTCTTCCCGTACGCGCCCCAGGGCCCGAACTTCACCAATGCGAGCAGGAGGCGTCGCCGCCCCTGGGTGAGATGGTCGAACAGGGGGAGGCCGTCACGGAAGGGCTCGACGAAAGCCACGGCCAGTGCGGTCTCCGCTGTCGACTCCGTGTTGTCTCGCGGCATCACTGCCAGACAGTCGGCCACGCCGCAGAGCACGGTCTCCAAGTCGTGGTCGGCGAGCGACAAAAGGGAGCGACTGATGTACCCGGGGATGTCGCCCTCGTTGTAGTCGATGTCCGGCCTCGGGGTGTCGGCCGCCGCCGCGGCAAGTACGGCGATCACGTGCCCGGTCAGGTCGGTGCCAAGCCCGGTGGCGCCCTTGGCGCTACCGATCCGGGCCAGCGCAGTCGCCGCCGCCCAGCGAATCAAGGGCTCCGCGGCGTCCAGATGAGGACTGAGCCGTGACGTGAGAGTGATGTCGCCGTGCAGGCCGACCGCCACCAGGGCGGTGGCTTTCACCGTCACGGCGTCCTCGACCTGTAGGCGGTCGAGGAGACGGGGCAGGACGGTGGCCGCTTCTTCGGGGAACCAGGCCGACAGGTAGACGGCCCTGGTCCGGATGGCGGAGTCGGGATCGTCGAGAAGCCCGAGCAGGCCGGGCAGTTCGGCGCGCACCGCGTCGTAGGAGAGCAGGGCGCTCGCCCGAGAGTCCATCAGCCGCCCGGCGGCCCACTCCGCACGGATCTCCCTGATCCTGCTGCGCTTTTCCTCGTCCGGTTCGGCGGCTATTTGTTCGTCGTACCAGGCCAGCGCCTCCTCCATGCTCACCTCGGCAGCTGCCGCGCGCCAGGCCCTGATGTCGATGCCGCGGGGAAGGTCGTATTCGTCGTGCCAGTCGATTGCGAGCCTGGTCAGCAGCCACAGCACCCCGTCTCGGACTGCGTGAGGGCCGGCCAGGGCTATCCGGGCCACGAAGGGCACCGCGTACGGTGAAGCGGAGTATCGGGTGCCCTGGTGAAAGATGTTGCTGAACAAGGACCTCAAGGCGCCATCACGGGCGGCCTCGTCCTGACTGCACAGAGCGGTGAGCTGTCCAGGGACGTCCTGCGCCCTCCCGTACGCGTGGCCCAGCTCGGCCCAATCCACCTCGTCCAGGCCTTCCAGGAGGCCGCACTCACTGTTGATCACCGCCCGACTGTCGCACACGCCACTGACAGCGAGTCGGGCGAAAGCGCGCCCGTGACAATGGCCGCCGGGGCCATGCCCGTCCCCTACTTTCGTCGGCCGGGCGTCCGAGACCGCAAGGATCTGCCATGTTCGTGAGACTGAACGGCTGTGCACTCGGCCTGAGACAGCGAAAGAACCGCTGGTCAGCGAGCACTCCCTGTGCCACGAGCCGCGAGACCCTACACGAGCTGTGGGATCTCAGATTCCTTGTCGGAATCTCACGGTCGATGTCGGATCGCCGTCGGATCCGACATCGACCACAGAACAGACCATGTCCTGTCTCATGCAAGTTGGCAGATTCTCGTGACATCTCACGCGACGTGGCGGGTTCTCAATGGATCACGGCTGGGCCGAGTTCTGCGGTACGGGCTGTCCGTCCGGGAGGAATCCGGTCGCGCTCTGGCTGCAGAGGCGTCAGGATGCGGCCATGGCTGACGATCTCTTGCTCGTTCGCGCCCGGGAGCTGTGGGTGGAGCTGGCGGACACACCGGTCGAGTTCTGTCCCTCAGAAGGGGCAAAGGTTGTGGTCGCGCCCAGGTCGCGGTTGTCTCCGCCGTCGTGGACCGGGATCGTACGGATCGGTGACGCTGCCATCGTCACTGCGCCGAGCGTGCGGGCTGCCAGGATGGTGGACGACGCCGCGCGGAAGATGACCCACAAAGAGCTCGTCGACATCGCTCGTTTGCGTGCGGTGCTGCCTGTTCTCGATGTCCTCGGGCCGGCTTCGCTCTTCTATCTCGGCCGGGACGGCTTTCTTCCTGCGCATGAAGGTACCGGGGTCGAGCAGTTGCCGATCGGTGACAGCGGCCTGGCCGCGCTGCTGGCTCTGACCGGGGAGGAGGAGGTCGGCGAGAGCGGTCTGGAGGACATCTCTTCTCCCGCGTTCTGTCTTCGCCGGGGCGATGAGGTAGTAGCCGCGGCCGGGTATCGGTCCTGGCCGCGGTCGGTGGCCCAACTGAGTGTGCTGGTTGCCCCGCACTATCGGGGCCGGCGCCTGGCCCGGGTCGTGGCGTCCGCAGTAGTGGCCCATGCCCTCGATGCCAGGTTGCTGCCGCAGTGGAGAGCACGGCCCTATCCATCACAGCGTGTGGCTGTAGCTCTGGGGTTCCAGGAACTGGGTGCCCAGCTCAGCGTTCGGCTTGGCGACAAGGCATGGCAACAACGCAGGTCAGCATCGTGGATCCCGCCAATTACGCTGCGACAGGACAGGCCAGGTCACAGCACCGGCGATCCGTCCTGATCAGGCCGTCGAGCATCCGACACGAACGTGAGACTCCAGCATCCGACATGTCGTGAGACAGCGGCAGAAGCCGCAGGTCACGGGGCGGCCTCCGACACGAGCCGCGAGACCTTACACGAGCCTGTTGTAGGTTCCCAAATCGCGTGGCCAAATCTCACGAACCGTGGCCACGCGGCGGCCACCATCGAGACTGCACAGGTCAGAAGCTGCGCTTGGCGACCGATCCCGAGGAGTTGGACACGGCGGTGAGACTGATCGACGTGGACTTCGCCGACGAGCAGCGCGTCGTCAGGCTGCCTGGGCGCTGGATGCCCGAAGTGCGGCACCGCTGAACCTGGATCCACCGGGTGGATTTCGGGGTGAGGGTTTCGGCGGATTTTTGGTCCTCGCGGAGTTGACCGGTGGTTTCGGGTGTCGGGTGTCCGCTGGTCTGCCCAGCTTTTCCACGTGTCTGCAGGTATCGGGCCCTCTCGGGCGGGTCGTTTCAGGGAGCGTCAGCCGACTGGTGGTGGCGCGTGCGTGGCGGTGAACAGCTGGATGAACTCGCTTTCCCAGGGCCAGTGTTGGGGCAGGTGGAGGGTGAGGTGGCGTGCTGAGCGGGCCAGACGTGCGGGGACGTTGATCAGGTGGTCGCGGATCGTCGCGGTGGTCGCGCGGGCATGGAACGCGCAGGCCAGGGCCCCGGCGGCGCGGGTCAGGTTGTGGGCGAGGGCGGCGAGCGTGAGCCAGGCGGCGTTCGCCTGGAAGTGCCCGGAGGGGGCGTGCGCGAAGGCGCTGTTCTTGACGTCCGCGATCACCTGCTCCACCACGGCGTGCCGTCGGTGATCACGCTCGGCGTCGATCAGGGTGAGCGGGGAGTCGGTGAACGCGGCGTGGTAGCGCCAGGTATCGAAGAGCGTGCCCTGTCCCTCGGGCAGGGCCGCGGGGTTGAGCCGCTTCACCCTGCGCACGATCAATCGGGCGGTGACCTGCTGTTTCTTTGGCTTGGAGGTGAAGGCGGTGTAGGTGGTCTCGGCTATCTCCGCGTCCGAGATCCAGCACTGTCCCTCCTCGTCCCAGACCGCCTTGGGGTACTTGATCGCCGTCCACGCGCTCTCGCCGATGGCCGCGATGGCGGTCTTGACCGAGGCGTTCATCCGCGCCGTGACGGAGAACCGGGCGTCCGCGGCCCGGCAGGCGTTCACCACGTCAGCGCCGTAGAACGCGGAGTCGGCACGCACGATCAGCAGGCCGCCGGCCCCGCAGGTGCGGGCGGCGCGGATGGTCTCGGCAACGAACCCGGCCGCACCGCGTGCCGAGTTCGTGGGCCCCTTGCGCAGGCGGGTGGCAGCGATCACCGGTGCGGCGAGCGGGGTGGAGATGATCCCGAGCAGCGCGTTCAGGCCCTTGACCTTGCTGTATCCGTAACCGGCACCCTGCTTGGCATAGCCGTAGGTACGGCGGATCGTGTCGTCAATGTCCACATAAGCCACCGCCTGCGCGCCGGGCAGCAGCCCGGTGTGCGCGGCCAGGGCGGGTAGGAACCGCCGGGCCACGGCATGCAGTTGCTTCACATGACCGTGGGTGAAGGAACGCAGGAACGAGCCCAGCGTGGACGGCGCCCGCACCCCGGTGAACAGCCGGGACAGTCCGCCGTGCCGCAACCGGTCCATGTCATCGAAGCTGTCCGCACCCGCGACCATGCCGCCGACCAGCGACATCACCTTCGCCGCCGGGAAAGAACCCGTGCCGTCCCTCGAGACCGGCAGCTTCACCAGGCCCTCGACCAGCGCGGGCAGTCCGCACCGCTCGGCCAGACGCGCCACCGGCTCAAGCCCGCCGTACGCGACGAGATTCGGGTCATCGAACCGTGCGGAGACCATCGCGGCGGCATGGGAAGATTGCATCTCGGAAGTGCCTTGTCGATCGTGCCTGATGTGGTCCTAGAGAAACCCCATCATCGCAGGTCACAAGGCACTTCCTCGTTTCCGTGAGAGTCATCCACAGACGTCAAGCCGGTGGATCCAGGCTGAATCGCTCCGTAGTGCTGGGTCGCAGGGATTGCTGAACAATCTGCGCGATCTTGACGTCAAGCCGCAGGAGCCGCACGGCTGAGCCTCTGCCGCCTGCCGCCGCTCAAACTGCCTCGCGACGCATCCAAGGTTTCGTCGACACAGACGGCGAAGGGCATTTACGGGACAGCCCTTAGCGAGTCTGGCCGTTAATTTATTCACATCAGGAGACCAACATGGACACTCGAGATCCACGGTTCAGCGGACTCAGCATTGGTACTGGAGTCGTTCGCTATTCAGATCTCAGCTATTTGATTATCACAAACGATGCCGCTGTCAGTGAAGGTTACACAGATTCGCTACTGCTCTCTCTGGATCGTGGAAATTGGGGCGCCAACACAGTGGAATGGCTTGCCTGTTCCGGAACGGTCTGCCATGTGCCAACCGAACGTTACCTGGTGCTGGGCACCGATGGATCGGTACAAGCTAGTGGTGGCGGCGCTGTAAAGGAAGAGGCGCCCATCGCGAGCTGCGGAGTGGATCCGAGGAATCGCGGCCCTCTTCGTGAAGTACGTGGTATCGCGAAAGGTAGAGCCTATGCCGTAGGAACCTGCCGGCAGGCCTATGTTCGCGATGGCGAAGATCAGTGGAAATGCATTGACCAGAGCGCCCAAGTCGGTGACACCCCGATCACCGAAACGAGCTTCGAGTCCATCGATGGGTTCAGCGAACAGGAGATATACACGGTCGGTTGGGAAGGTGAAATCTGGAAGTATGACGGTTCCTTCTTCACCCAGCAGAACAGTCCGACCAACCTGGTGCTCTACAAAGTTCGCTGCGCGTCGGACGGTTTTGCCTATGCCTGCGGCCAGCTCGGCACCTTGCTTCGGGGACGCGGTGATCAATGGGAAGTGATCGATCACGAAAGCACCAAAGAAGACCTCTGGGGCATGGAGGTTTTCGATGGACAGCTGTACGTGTCTTCCACCCATTTCGTCTATCGACTCGAGGACGGCAAGCTCAAGCCCGTCGATTTCGGCGACGACGTTCCGCAGACCTGTTATCACCTGAGCGCGGCCGACGGGATCATGTGGTCCATCGGGCCCAAGGATGTAATGGAGTTCGATGGTTCGAACTGGAAGCGGAGTCTGCGAATTGACTGACCCGGCGATCCCGGCCTGCCCATGCATCAGGATCGGCGACTGACGAACACCCTTCCCATCGTCCTTGACCTACACGGCGAAGAAGCCGGCTTCCTCGCCGTCCTACGCGACTACGCATTGCGCGCGCCGCATGACGATCTCGACGTAGCTATTCAGCTGGGTTGAGTGGTTCGGTCAGGCGGCTGCTGTGTCGGGTGTGAGGGTCCTACGCCCTCCGGCGGTATGGCCGGTGCGGGAAGGTGGAGAACGCGGGCGAGAGCGGCCGTGACGTGGAGCCCCCCACCCACTGACTAGGTAATCGGGGCTTCCCCCTTGATCGTGAACACCGGTTGTTATGCGGCGGTGGCCAGGGTAGTTGATCGTCGTTCGTAGGCGATCGGACTGATCTGACCGAGGCGGGAGTGTCTTCTCCGGGTGTTGTAGCGGGTCGCCCACCGGAAGGCCGCGAGTCGGGCTGCTCGGGGCCCAGGCCAGCGTTTGGCGCCCTGGAGGGTTTCGCGTTTCACGGTCGCGTTGAAAGATTCGGCAGCGGCGTTGTCCGCGCTCGTGCCCACCGCGCCGCGCGATCTGGTCACGCCGAGGTCCGTGCAGACCTGTGCGAACTCCTTCGAGGCATATTGGGTAGTGAACAGACGTCAAGTTGGCATCGGCGTAGCAACTGCTTGGTCGAGTTGCCGCCGTTGGCTCGAGCCAGCTGTGGTCGTCGGGCCGGCATCAGGCAAAGGAGCCGGAACGTGGCGGTCTACCCGTGATCGTCTGTACTGCCGGCCCGGGGGGAGCGGTCGAGGAGGCGTACGGCGAAGTCGATGGCGCGGTCCGCTCGTGTGCGGTCCCCGGAGACGAGGAGATCGAGCTGCAGGCCCCGCACCTGCGCGAGCACAAGGGTGGACAGAGCGGAGGCGTCCTCGGGCGGCCAGCCGTCCGCGACAAGTCTGTTGGCGATGATCTCGATCCAGTCGTGGACGATCGACCGGGAGAGTTTTTCGTCTTCCCCGGACCTCTCCCCGTGATGGCCGACGAATTCGAAAAGCAGGAGGAACTGGCGCTGCTCCTGCGGTTCGCACAGCCGACGCCATAGCGCCCTGACGAGTTCGGCCGTCGAGTGTGCCTCGCGGAGTTCCACGTCCGACATCAGCCATGCGGCCAGATCCGTGCGGACCTTCTCCGCGATGGCCAGGAGCAGCGCGTCCTTCGAGGAGAAGTGTCGTAGCAGTGTCGCGTGGGTGACGCCGAGCGCCTGCGCCACGGGACGCAGGGACAGGCCGCTGACGCCGTGTTCGAGGATGTACTCGGTCGCCGCGGCCAGCAACTCGGGCCGCCGGTGCTGGAACCGGAGGGTGCGCCCGTCGACGCGGGAAGAGCTCATCGCTGCCTTCCTCTGCTCTGTGTCAATGGAAAATTAACAGTACCACTCGGTTGCCCTAACCGAGTGGTACTGCTACTTTCTCGGTATCGCAGCCGGGGCCCTCCGGCCCCCCAGGACGCGCCCACCCCAGCAATGGTGTCGGCCCGCCCACTCCCCCTGCTCCTCCGGATCCCTCGTTCCACTCGAAGGACGGCAATGACTGTTCAGAAGCGCATGACCTTGGTCGACCTCGGCCTCTTCACCGGTGCACCGCAGCACGAGCACTTCTGCCGGATGAAGGACCTCCTCGACACCCGTGAGATGGCCCCCTCCGCGCACCCTCACCCCTGGCCGCGCGGTGAGATGACCCCCCTGCCGGAGACCTTTGACTTCGACGGCGCCTCACGGCCGACCAAGGAGTTCCTGGCCGGCACCGACACGGCAGCACTGCTCGTGCTCGTCGACGGGGCCATCAGACATGAGAGCTACTTCCTGACCGGTGGCCCGGACGTGCAGTGGCTGTCCGCGTCGGTCGCCAAGAGCTTCGTCTCCGCGCTCGTCGGTATAGCGGTCGAAGAGGGGCACATCACGAGCATCGACGAGCCCATCAGCTCCTACGTGCCGGTGCAGCCCGGTTCCGCGTACGACGGTGTGTCCATCAAGGACGTGCTCCAGATGTCCTCCGGCGCCCGGTGGAACGAGGACTACAACGACCCGGCCTCCGACATCTTCCAGCTCAACGCCGCGACGGCGGGCATCGGCGGCACGCTCGACGACTTCGTCGCCCGCATGGTGCGCGAGAGCGAGCCTGGCACCGTCTGTCGCTACAACTCCGGTGAGACGCAGATACTTGGCGCCTTGCTGGCCCGGGCCACCAACCGCTCGGTCGCCGACTACATGAGCGAGAAGCTGTGCGAGCCGCTCGGCATGACATCGGCAGGTTACTGGCTGGTGGACCCTGCCGGGAGGGAAATCACCTTCGCGGGGCTCAACCTGACCGCCCGCGACTTCGCCAGGCTCGGCGAGCTGTACCGCAACGAGGGTGTGTGGCAGGGCCGGCAGATCGTGCCCGCGCAGTGGGTGCGCGACTCGATCACCGTGACCGCGCCGCATCTTCGACCCGGCCGCCCCCTTGTCGGCGACCAGCAAGCCGATGGGGTCGGCTACGGCTACCAGTGGTGGCTCATGGCGGGAGACCGTGGCGAGTTCGGCGCGGTCGGCGTCTACAACCAGTTCATCTACGTCGATCCGGTCAGCCGGACCACCATTGTGAAGCTCTCCGCCAGCCGCGAGTACGGGACGTCCCTGGACGAAGCCACCAGCGGCGAGCTGGAGACCATCGCTTTCCTGCGCGCGGTCGCCCAGCAGGGCCACTGACCCGCGATTGAACGCGGGTGCCGTGCCGTGCGTGGGGAGGGGCGGAGCGGGTTTCCACGCGGTGCCCGGCGGGCTTGGCGAGAACATCACCACCCGTCAGCAGCAATCGGCCCCGCCCAACGCCGACGGTGTGCAGCTGCTGGGCGTGCCGCTGGCCGCCGAAGCAGGTCGGCAGCGGACGGCACACCACCGTCCGCTCCACACGCCTCAAAGCCGGCCAGGGCTGACGTCGGTAGAGGGTGGGTCACTTCCGGCTCTGTCCCCGCATGATGTCGATGAGGTCTGTGACCACCGGACGGGCCCCGTAAAGCGCTCCGCCCGCGATCAGCGTGATGGCGCCGATAAGGGCGTCCGCCAGTAGGTGCCGAGTTGAGCGGTGGTAAGAACGTGACGGTGGTGTGGACGGTGTGGTTCTGACTGGCCGTGGGGTGTTGTCCGGCGTTCGGTCCGTACTTGCTGGTGGGGTTCTTGCGGGTGCGGGCCATGACGCGGTGCCGGTGGCGGGCATCGAGAAATACGTCGTCTCCGACCGCCGGGCTCGTGGTAGAGCCCCACGAGCCCGGCGGCTGGGTGGGCGACCGGGTTGAGGAGGCTGGTGAGCAGGCGCCACTGTTCGGTGCGGACAATGCCATCGGTCAGGGTTGCGGTGACGGACGCCTCGATGACGCGGACGGTCAGCAGGACGGGCAGGACGCCGTAGCCGATCCGGGCCAGGTAGGAGCCGTCGCCCAGGTGCCGGAAAGGGGTGGGTATCCGGCGGGCAGAGGAGCGCACCAGGAACTGGGGGCGCCGGTGGCCTGGACGTCCCGGGCGAACGCGGCTACCGGCTCTCCGGCGGCGAACGCCAGCGCCTCACCATCGCCCGGCTGCTCCTGGCCCGCCAGCGCGTCGTCATCCTCGACGAGGCCACCGCCCACCTCGACAACACCTCCGAGGCGGCCGTCCAGGAAGCACTCGCCGAGGCGCTCGCCGGGCGCACCGCGGTCGTGATCGCCCACCGGCTCTCCACCGTACGGGCGGCCGACCTCATCCTGGTCGTGGAGGACGGGCGGATCGTGCAGCGGGGCACGCACGACAAACTCCTCGCGGCGGGCGGCCGGTACGAGGAGCTGTACCGCACCCAGTTCGAGAACCCCGGTGCGCAGCACGGGGAACTCGACCGGCAGCCCCAGGCATGACGGGCGTCTCTGGCGCCCGAAAACTAACAGCGCTAGTTTAAGCGCGGACGATCTCGTCCGTAACCGTATCCGGGAGGAACAGTGATGAAGGCCCACAACGGCATGTACATCGACGGGGCCTGGCGGCCCGCCGCTGGACGGGACACGATCGCGGTCGTGAACCCGGCGGACGAACAGGTCATCGCCGAGGTCCCGGCCGGCACCGCCGAGGACGTCGACGCCGCGGTACGGGTCGCCCGCGCCGCGCTCCCCGCCTGGGCGGCCACCGCGCCCGCCGAGCGGGCCGCGCGGATCGCCGCCCTGCGTGACGTGCTCGTCGCCCGCAAGGACGAGATCGCCGAAACCGTCACCGCCGAACTCGGCGCGCCGCTGCCCTTCTCGCAGGCGGTGCACGCGGGCGTGCCGGTCCTGGTGGCCGGTTCGTACGCCGAACGCGCCGCCTCGTACGCCTTCGAGGAGAAGGTCGGCAACTCCACCGTGTACGCCGAGCCGGTCGGCGTCGTCGGCGCGATCACCCCGTGGAACTACCCGCTGCACCAGATCGTCGCCAAGGTCGCCCCCGCGCTCGCGGCGGGCTGCACGGTCGTCCTCAAGCCCGCCGAGGACACCCCGCTGACCGCCCAGCTCTTCGCCGAGGCCGTCCATGAAGCGGGCATCCCCGCAGGCGTGTTCAACCTGGTCACCGGCCTCGGCCCGGTCGCCGGACAGGCACTGGCCGAGCACGAAGGCGTCGACCTGGTCTCCTTCACCGGCTCCACCGCCGTCGGCAAGCAGATCGGCGCCACGGCCGGCGCGGCCGTCAAGCGCGTCGCCCTCGAACTGGGCGGCAAGTCCGCCAACGTCATCCTGCCGAGCGCTGACCTGGCCAAGGCCGTCGCCGTCGGCGTCGCCAACGTCATGGGCAACTCCGGCCAGACGTGCAGCGCCTGGACCCGCATGCTGGTGCACACCTCCCAGTACGACGAGGCGGTCGCGCTCGCCGCGGAGGCCGCCGCCAAGTACGGCGACCGCATCGGCCCCCTCGTCAACGCCAAGCAGCACGCGCGGGTGCGCGGCTACATCGAGCAGGGCGTGGCGGAGGGGGCCCGGCTCGTCGCGGGCGGCCCCGAAGCCCCGCGCGAACAGGGCTACTTCGTCAGCCCCACCGTGTTCGCCGATGTCACCCCGGAGATGACCATCGCCCAGGAGGAGATCTTCGGCCCCGTCGTCTCGATCATCCGCTACGAGGACGAGGACGACGCCCTGCGCATCGCCAACGGCACCGTGTACGGCCTCGCGGGCGCGGTCTGGGCGGGCGACGAGGCGGAGGCGGTGGCCTTCGCCCGGCGGATGGACACCGGGCAGGTCGACATCAACGGCGGCCGGTTCAACCCGCTCGCCCCGTTCGGCGGCTACAAGCAGTCCGGCATCGGCCGCGAACTCGGCTCCCACGGGCTCACCGAGTACCTCCAGACCAAGTCCCTCCAGTTCTGACCCTTCCGCGTTCCCGCGGTTCCGGCCGTTCTGCCCCGTTTCCCCGCTGCCGATCGTCAAGGAGCCTGTTCGTGGTCCGCGCCGCCGTACTGCCCGCAGTCTCAGCTCCCCTGGAGATCACCGACATCGAACTCCCGGAGCCCGGCCCCGGCCGGGTGAGGGTCGCCCTCGCCGCCGCCGGCGTCTGCCACTCCGACCTCTCGCTGTCCAACGGCACCATGCGGGTGCCCGTCCCCGCCGTCCTCGGCCACGAGGGCGCGGGCACCGTCGTCGCGGTCGGCGAGGGCGTCACCCATGTCGCCCCGGGCGACGGCGTCGTGCTCAACTGGGCGCCCTCCTGCGGAAGTTGCCACGCCTGTGTGCTGGGCGAGGTCTGGCTGTGCGCCAACGCGCTGAACGGCGCGGGCGCGGTGCACGCCCGGCGTACGGACGGCGGCGGCGAGCTGCATCCCGGTCTCAACGTCGCCGCGTTCGCCGAGGAGACGGTGGTCCCGGCGGGCTGCGTCCTGCCCGTCCCGGGCGGCATCCCGCTCACCGACGCCGCACTCCTGGGCTGTGCGGTCCTCACCGGATACGGCGCCGTGCACCACTCGGCACGGCTGCGCGAGGGCGAGACGGTGGCCGTGTTCGGCGCCGGGGGAGTGGGGCTGGCCGCGCTCCAGGCCGCCCGCATCGCCGGTGCCTCGCGCATCGTCGCGGTCGACGTCTCCCCGCAGAAGGAGGAGCTGGCCCGCCGGGCGTCCCAGCCGCGGCCCAGGATGCCGTCGGCCGCCTGCAGATCGCCGCGCACCATCAGGTCGACATGGCCGTGCAGCGACACAAAGCGGGCGTGCAGGTTCCCGGTTGTCAGGGTAGCGCCGTCGTCGAGGGGGTCATCGCCGAGGCTGTCGCAGGAGACACCGCCGGTCACCAGCAGATCGCCGCGCACCACAACGTCGACACAGCCGCTGATGTGTACGGAGTGTGCCCGCAGATCGCCGGTCACCAGCAGGAACTTGTACTGCCCGCCGTCGCCCTCCCCCAGTCGAGGCCGCCGTCGATGACGAGATCCCCGTCGACGATCACATGGGCCGGCCAGTGCGGAGGCGTGCGTTCGGAGTCCAGGTCGCCCCGAATGCGCAGATCTCCGCCGTAGAGGCGGACCGGCAGTCCGGACCCGTCGTGCGGACACTTCAGATCGGCGGACAGAGCGAACCGTTCCTCCGCCGCACCGGCTTCGATGACCTGCTGTTCCTTGAATGACACATGCCGCCTGCCGCTGTGGCGGGGGCGACCTGGCGGGCGGGCGGCTGCCTGCGCAGCGGCATCGGCGAAGAATTCGCGCATGCCGACCACGCTAGGCCAGGGCACCGACAGCAGGCCTCGTATCAGGAACGGTCAGGACCTACTACGGAGCCGTCGGGGTGTCCCGTAGCGACTGGTCAGCAGTGTGACGCGCTGCCCGTACGTCGGTCACCATGCGCCCCTGACCGGCGCGGGGCGAGCCCGCCACAAAGGGACAGCGTTGTCGTACTCGTGCTGTAGAACGCTGCCTGACAGCGACAGCCGCCCAGCCCCGTGTCGTAGCCACCGGGGCCCTGGCGTGCCGTGGCGGCGTTCGTTCCGAGGGAGATCGTGGTGGTTGAGTTGTACAGGGGACCGGGCAGGCGCACGAACAGCGTGCCGTTCGTCAGCAGGTCAGCCGAGCTCCGCCGGCTCGACGCAGCCCTGCAGCACATGGGAGCCGGTGGTCCGGCACTCGTCGACATCACCGGTGAGGCCGGTATCGGCAAGAGCCGGTTGCTGGCGGAGTTCAGTACGCTCGCCCGCCGCCGCGGGGCGGCCGTGCTGCGCGGCCGGGCCACCGAGTACGAACGGCACAGCCCGTTCCAGCCGTTCGCCGACGCGTTCGCCGACCTCGACCAGCGGGTGCTCAGAGTGTTCCCGTCGCTGCGGGAGCTCCCTCCGGTGCTGCGGGGGAGGGCCGAGCCCTCGGGCGAGCCGTGGAACAGGGACCGTTTCGGCCTCTACCGGGCCACCGCGGACGCGCTGCGCCGCATCCGGGGCGCGCGGCTCGTCGTGGTCCTCGACAACCTGCACTGGGCGGACCCGGCGTCCCTGGAACTCGTCGACCACCTCGTGCGGCACCCCGTGAAGGCCCCCTTCCTGCTCGTCGTGTCGCGCCGCGACCGCCAGGCCCCGGCGGCGCTCACCACGGCGCTGGCGTGCGGGGCCGACACCGGCGCGGTGCTGCGAATCTCTCTCGGCCCGCTCGACGAACGGGACTGCGTCGAGGAACTGGCCCGCGACCTGCCGCAGCAGCGGGCGGCCGAGATGTACGCCGCGAGCGAGGGCAACCCGCTGTACTTCCTGGCACTCCTGACGGCCCATCGCACCGCCCGGCTGCCCGGGCCCCCGGTCCGGGACGGTGGTCCGCCCGCGGGCCTGGAAGCACTGCTGCTCGACGAACTCGCCCCTCTGGACCCAATCGAGCGCGGCACCGTAGAAGCCGCCGCCGTACTCGGCGACCACGCCACGGCCGACCTCATCGCCGCTCTCACCGGCTCACCCGTCCCCGACGTCGTCGAGGCCCTGCGCGGGGTGATGCGCCGCGATCTGATCCGCACGGACCAGGCCGGACGCCGTCTGGCACTGCGCCACCCGCTGATCCGGGTGCTGGTCCACGACAGCACCGACCCCTGGCGGCGGCAGGAGCTCCACCGCAGGGCAGCGGCCGAACTGGCCGAGGCCGGCGCACCCCTCGCCGAGCGGGCGCACCACATCGAGCGTTCACTGACCGGCTGGGACCCGGAGGCCGCCGCGATCCTGACCAGCGCCGCCGAACAGACCGCCGTGACGGCCCCGGCCGCCTCGGCCCACTGGCTCGGTGTCGTCCTCGCGATCCTGCCCAACACCCCCGGACACCTCCACAAACGCCGTGAGTTGATGCTGATGCGCGCCGGGGCGCTCGGCACGACCGGGGCGCTGTGGAAGAGCAGAGACCTCTTCCACCGAGTGATCGACATGCCTGCCGGCAACGAGGACGGCGAGGACGCGCTCCGTACCTCCGCCGTCGTGCAGTGCGCCGTCATGGAGCGTCAGCTCGGGCGCTACGCCGAGGCCGACGCGCTGCTGCGCCGCGAACTGGACCGGAGGCCCGGGCCGTCACCGTCCCAGCGGATCGGTCTCGTCATCGAATGGTGCTGCCGCGCGCAGTTCGTCGCCCGCTTCCCCGACGTACGGGAAGAACTGGCCCAGGCGTTGCGCGGCGCCCGCGATCTGGGTGACGGACTCGACGAGATGGGCGCCCTGACGCTGGCCGCCATGAGCGAGGCGTACGAGGGTGACACGGCCGAGGCCCGTCGGCTCGCCCGGACCGCGGCGGGGCTGGCGGACGCGCTCACCGACGGCGACCTCGCCGGGCTGTGCGAGCCCCTGGTCAGACTGGGCTGGGCCGAGGTGATGCTCGACCGGTACGCCGACGCGGAACGGCACACCGACCGGGGCGTGGACATCGCCCGGCGGACCGGCCGGCCCTACATGCTGTCGCAGCTCCTGCTGTGCAAGGCGTACGCCCACTTCCTGACCTGCCGGGTCACCACGGCGCTGGAGCTGGCCGACGAGGCCGCGACCATCGCCCGGGCCCTGGGCAGCGGCGAACTGCTCGGCTTCACCCTCGCGATCCGGTCCCTGTTCCTCATGCAGGCCCGCCCGCCGGGCGATCCGGACGTCCTGGCCGCCGCGGAGGAGGCGGCGACAGCGCCGGAGGGCACGGGCGAGAGCTGGTGGTCCACGTTGGTACGGTCCCTGCTCGCCCTCGCCGCGATGGGCGCCGGTGACCCGCACCGCGCACGGGACGTCCTGCTGGACGCGGGCGGCGGCAGGGACCTGCCCCGATTGCAGCCCTCGCTGCTGCCCGAGTTCCTGGAACTGCTCGTCGCCGCCGCCTTGGCCGTGGGTGAGACGGAGGAGGCCGAGAACGCGGCCGAGCGCGCCCTGAAGGAGGCCGAACAGATCGACCTGCCGACCCGCCGGGCAGCGGCGCTGCGCGCCTTCGGCCGGGTCGAGGCGCATCGGCGGGACCCGGCCGCGGCGGCACGGGCGTTCGCCGAAGCCGCCCGGGAGAGCGCGCTGTCCGGGGCGACCCTCCGGGAGGCCCAGAGCCTGCTGCTCGGCGCCGCGTTCACCAGGGCCGCCGGTGACGGCGCCGGCGCGGCCGCCATGTGGCGCCGTGCCCGTCGGCAGGCCGCCGAGGGCGGGGCCACGCTGCTGGTCGCCCTGGCCGACCAGCAGCGTCCGGAGGTGCTGGGTGACACGGACGGGGCGGCGGAGCCGTCCGGACCGGCCGCCGGGCTGGCCCAACTGACCTCGCGGGAAAGGGAGATAGCGGCTCTGGTCGCAGAGGGTCTCACCAACCAGGCCGTGGCCTCCCGGCTCTGCCTCAGTCCGCGCACGGTCGAGAGCCACATCGCCCGCGTCTACCGCAAGACGGGCGTCCCGTCCCGCGCGGCCCTCGCCACCCTGGTGGCCCGCCACACGGTTGCGGCACCGGGCACGCCGCCGCCCTCGTGACCAGTGCCGTCGGCCGGACGCGGACCGAGACGCCCCTCGGCCGCTCACTCCTCCCAGCGGCGCCGATAGCGCGGGGGCCTGCGTTCCGGCGGAACGATCAGCGAGGTTCCTCGGCTCCCGCTCCCGCTCTCGTTTCCGTTCCCGGTGTCCGCGGACTTGCCCGGCAGGCCGGTGAAGTCCTCCTTCCCGCCCGGTGAGGTCCGCGACGCGTACCGCGCCCAGCGCAGGGCGTGCCGCACCTCCAGGACGTACGACTCGGTCCACCGCGCGCCCGCCTGGAACACCGGCGCCCCGGGCCTGCGGGCGGCGGCGCCATCGGTGCCCGCGGTCGCGGAAGCCGCTCCCGAGGATGCGGCGGAGCCGGCATCGGCCGCCGAGTCGCGGAGGCCGGGAAGCACTACCCACAGCGTCGTGCCGACGACGATCACCGCGGTAGCGAGGAATGCCCTGCCTCTTACCTTCCGGGCCGGGGCGCTCGCCCCAGATCTACCGGGACACGTCGGCTGTCGGTGCGGCGGCCGTCGGGAGCTGCGCGGAGGCCGCCGCACTGGCGGGGAGCCCGGCAGGAGGATCCGTTCCCCAACGGGATATGACCGGGACGCGGCCGGGCGACGGTCGTTCTCGCTGCGGGGCTCGCGCATGCCGCCCCGCGCGGAGCTGCGCGCCGGCCTGCCGGTCCTGCGAGCGTCGGCTGCCCCGAGGGCGGCGTGCGCTGACCTCCAGCACAAGGGGTATTGGAGAACCGCAGGGCGCTCCGAACCGACACGGGGGCCGCGGCCGTCCGGGGGGATTACGGCGGCGGCCCCGGGGGCTGGGGTGGGCCCGGCGGCTCGGAGGGGAGCTTGGCATATGCCGTCCGGCGTGGGCATCCGTGGAACTGCCCAACCTGGTACGGAAGTCTGGCGCCGTCACCGGGAGCCTGTCATACGGAGTCGCGGCGCAGCACCAGGCTAGCGGGAAAGCGCTCCTCCACCCCCGGCAGGAACAGTTCCTCCCCGGCGAAGGCGGCCCGGAGCGCCGCGGGAAAGGACGGGCGGGGGCCGGGGCGCGCCGCGGGAAAGGACAGGCAGGTGCCGGTCTCGTCGTGGCGGAGCAACTCCGGGCGGAAGAAGCGGGAGTCGTCTCCCGGGCCGTCGTTGACGATGTCGGGGCGGAGTTGTTCCCATCCGTTGGCGTAGATGAGCACACGGATGCTTCCGTCCGCGCAGGCGTCGGCGTACGAGTCCAGGATCTGGGCGCGTGCGTGGAGCTCGCCCTCGACGGCGAGTACGGCGTTGCGGTCTCCGAGTTCCCCAAGGCAGGCACTGACGCGGACATCGCCACCGACGAACACACGGATGTTGTTGGCGAACGACAGCGAGGGGGCGTTCAGGCTCCCGGTCACGATCACCGGCCCCGGGGTGTAGTCGCACGTCACGAGCTCCACGGGGGCGGTGGACGTGAGGTCGCCGTCCACCACGACGAAATACGGGCCGTTGCCGGTCCAGACCGGCTGCGTCGTCGTGCATCCAGAGGGATAGAGCCGCACCGTCGGCGGTGCGCCCCAGTACTCGAACGCCTCCAGCGCCCAGGACCACTCGCGGCCGGGAACTGTTCGAGGATCTCCGGGATCGAACTGGCCTGACCTTCTTCGTCGAGTTGCACGGCTTCCTTCTACTTCGTGATGTGGCGGGCCTGCGGTGCCGGGCCCATCCGAGCATGGCGCCGTCTCCGTGTGCGTCTCGACCGGCGCCAGTGTCAGTAGAACTACGCAATCGGCCACGGAAACCACCGGAACCTCCCTGCTCATGACCAACGGCCTGGTCGCATGTTCTACGTTCTGTCAGGTCCGGCGTCCGGCCTGGGACACGACCGGCTGGGTTCCGCCAGGTGAGCCCAGAGCTGCGACACTCCCTACCCCTGCAAGGAGACCCCCGATGGACATACCCCGTGCCCGCAGCGCGCTCCGGGACACGCTCAGCGCGGTCGAGATGGAACAGTTGGTCACAGCCCATGTGCGAAGCCCGGACGTTCGCCGCCAGGCGATGGTAGTAGCCAGGGACTGGGCGGCCGGGCCCGGGTACCACCCCCAGGACGTCGATGTCCTGTTCCACGACGGCGACCTGGAGATAGGCGGCGATTTCCACACCGGGATCGAACCGTGGACCCAGATGCTCGTGGTCCACGGGGACCTGGCCGTCAGCGGGCTGTTGGAAGACTGCCTGGACCCGGAGTCGCTCATCGTCGTCACCGGAGATCTGCGGGCCGGAAACCTCATCACCGAGGGATGGCTGGAGGTCCAGGGCAACGTCACGATCGACGGCTGTGTGCTCTTCGAGGACAACGACTGCAGCGCCCGTATCGTCGGCAACCTCACCGCCGGGCTGATCTTCACCAAATATCACCACGTCGAAGTAGGTGGCCAGGTCACCGCGCCCCTGATCGCCGGTGACTATCGGCGTATCGAGTCGCCGCACAACTTCTCGTTTGTCGAGGAGACCGACCCGTCTCTCGTCCCGCTGCTCGTGCCGGAGGTGCTCTCGATCGAAGGCGATGCCTCCGGCGAGTTCGACGAAGACTGGAGCCTGGACTACGTGGACTCGCGGGCGATGGCCGACCTCATCCGTGCGGGGAAGTCACCCCTGCGCGCCGGCGCGCCAAGTCATACGGCCCTGGGGTCCGCGAGCCCGTTGCAGGTTCCGCAAAAAAGGTAATTGTGATAGTCGTCCTGCGGCCCGGGTTGAGTTGCTGCCAGGCTGGCGTTGACGTTCCGGTATGACCAGCAAGGTAATTGGCGGCTCGTCAGAGCCTGCCGTGCCCCCGAGATGTCTACCGGACGTCGGCGTCGGCCTGGCCCACCCCGTTGGCTTGATCAGCAGCTTGTCCGCCATCTCGACGTGACTCATCACAGTTCTGCCACGCGGTGACTCCGCCCAGGCCGGCGCCGACCACGGTCGCCCAGCTCTTGAAGGAGAACAACCTCGTGACCATGCTCGCAGAACGAGTCGACGGCGTCATCGGAGTCGACACCCACCGGGACACCCTCGCCGCAGCCGCCGTCAGCCCCATCGGCGCCGTTACCGCCACCACCGATGCCCCCGCGAACGCACGGGGCTACCGGCGCCTGCTGGACTTTGCCCGCCAGCACGTTCCCGGCCGCCGATGCTGGGCTCTCGAAGGGGTCGGCAGCTACGGCGCCGGGCTGGCCGCCTTCCTCGCCCAGGCCGGCGAACAGGTCGTCGAAGTACTGCGTCCCAAACGGGCAGCCGCTCGCGGCGGCCGCAAGACCGACATGATCGACGCCATCCGGGCAGCCAAGGAAGCCCCGGATCCTGGGGATCGCCCGATCCAGCTTCTACTACCGGCGGCGGACCGGACCGGCCCGCGTGGCCCGCCAGGCGGCCGACGTCGAACTCGCCACGCGGACTCATCCGAGTACCGCTTCGTGTACTTGCTTCCCACCTGGCACTACTTCCTCCGGACCTCGGATCCCAGTCTCCAGGTGTCCAAGATCAAGGGGCGGCTTCAGTGTTCCCTGGCCCACGACATCGACACCGGGCGCACCGACCCCTGCGACGCCGCAGACCGCATTCGGTCCTGGCGGATCTGACAACCACCCAACAGTCCCCGCGCGATCGAACGGCAGCCATTTTTTTGGGTCGCTCCGGGCTGTCCGCAGCGTGACAGGCCGACGCGGCTAGGCGTGCGCTGCGTGGATGTGGCTGATGTAGCCGCCGCGCTCGTCCCGGCCGAAGACCCCCCTCTGGACGGACCGCCGGAACAAGTCAACCAGCTCAGAGTGGTCCGGGGCGGCCTCCCCACCGATCAAGGCCAGCAGATCCTGGCGGTGCTCGATATGGGTCAGCGCCAGGACGGTCAGAACGTCTGCGCACGTCCCGGTGATATCGGCTTTGACCTCCGCGTACATGTTCGTGATGAGGTCGAATTTCATCGGCTGACCATCCACGTTCAGTCGTGCGGTGGCCGGGTGTGCCCGCCCGTCGGCGGACTCGGCACTGTCCCGGTGCACCGCAACGAACGGGGCCGCCTGGTGGGGGAGGCTCTCGTGCTCCGGGCCGTGCCGGCGGGCTCAGTCGGTCGTGTTCGGGCGGTCGGCAGCGGCGACGAGGTCGGCGAAGGTGAGCGGTTCGCCGGGGGCAGGGGCGGGCGCCGGTGCGGACTGCGTGGTCAGACCGTCGAGGGCAAGGTCGAGATGGCGGTGCAGCAGCGTGCCGTCCGCGTCGAGCCGGGAGAGACCACCGGGCAGGGGGCGGGACAGCCGGATCGACAGGAGGATCAGGTCCCCCGCCCCCACCTCGGGGCGCAGCCGGCCGGATTCGTGCGCCGCGCGGATCAGGTGGTCGAGCGCCCTCGATGTGCGGGTCCGGCTTTCGATCAACTCCTGGTCGACAACGAGCCGTTCGAGCAGCACCGGGATTACCGCGCCCATCCGGAGGCCGGCTGCCGCGTGGACGAAGCGCCGCACCGCGTCGTACGCGTCACCTTCCTCCCGCGCCGCCTGGTGGGCCGCGGCCTCAAGGCGTGAGAGCAGGTCGCCGGTGAGATCACGCACGAGTGCCTCGCGGTCGGCGTAGCGACGGTAGAGCGTGGCCGGCCCCACACCCGCCCGGCGCACGATCAGGTCCAGCGGGGCGTCCAGGCCCCGCTCCAGGAACACATCGCGGGCGGCATCCAGGATCCTTCGTCTGCTGCGTTCGGCGTCCGCCCGCATGAGATCCACCTTCCATCAATGAAGCGGAGAACTTCTCTCCGTTTATGCTAGCGTGCCGTAGGCGGAGAAAATTTCTCCGTTTCGCTCGAAAGGGGCTTAGCCATGAACACTGGCGCGCTGGTCGATCGCGGACCACATGCGCACCTCCCTGGTCACCGACGCGGTCGAGATGGCCGTTGCCGCCCGCGGCGGCCGGGTCCACGGCGTCGTCCTCCACACCGACAGCGGCACCCGGTACAGCGCGGCCGCCTTCGCCGACGTCTGCAGCCGGCACGGCATCCGTCGCAGCATGGGCCGGGTCGGCTCGAGCTATGACTGTCAGTCTGTTCGTACCGGATCCCGCAAGGATCGGGTAGTCCCGGCCGTGACGGTCTGACTCTTGCTTACGACCGACCCCACGGGTGTCCTGGCGTTGATCTGTCGACCGTCCGGCCGGGCACGCAACAAGCGCTGCCGCCGGACGGACGTGACCTCATAGGAGCCTGGAGCCAACTCGTCAAAGCGTCCCCGTGACAGTCCTGTCCCTCCGGCCGGCGACAGCGTGCATCCCACGCTACCGACCGAAGGGAACGCGGTGGATAACAACGAGCAGCACAGGTCCGGGCACGTCGTGATCGGCGTCGACACACACAAGCATGTGCACGTCGCTGCAGTGATGGACACGATCGGCGGGATCCTGGCGACCTTGACGATCCCCACCGACACCGGCGGATTCCAGCAACTCCTGGACTGGGCAGGCTCATACGGCAGGATTCTGGCCTTCGGAATCGAGGGCACCGGCTCCTACGGCGCCACCCTGGCCTCGTTCCTTCGACGGGCCGGGCACAAGGTGGTCGAGGCCGGCCGCCCGGACCGGCGGCTGCGACGGATGAACGGCAAGTCCGACACCCTGGACGCCGAGAACGCCGCCCGAGCCGTCCTGGCCGGGTTCGCGACGGCCACGCCCAAGAGCGCCGACGGTGAAGCCGAGATGATCCGGCAGCTCAAGATCGCCCATGACCAGGCCGTCGAACAGCGCTCGGCGGCGATGGTCACCATGAAAGCGATGCTTGTCCACGCTCCTGATCCCTTGCGCAACGAGACCGCGGGCAAAACGCAAATCGCTCTGGCCCGGCACCTGGCGGGCCTGCGTCCTCGACAGCTGGAGGGCCCCGAGGACGCACTGCGTCACGCCCTTCGAACACTGGCCAAACGGTGGCAGTACCTCGACGCCGAGGCCAAGGAACTGACGAAAACGATCGCTGAGCTGGTCCACCGTGCCGCCCCGCAACTACTCGAACCATTCGGCATCGGTGTGGACACCGCCGCGGAGATCCTCGTCGTGGTCGGCGACAACCCTGAACGCATCAAGTCCGAAGCCGCCCTCGCCAAGCTTGCGGGCATCGCTCCTGTGCCCACCGGCTCCGGCATGACCAGCGGCAGGCACCGCATCAACCACGGCGGCCACCGCCAGCTCAACGCCGCGATCTACCGGACCGTCATCGTCCGCATGCGATTCCACCAACCGACGATCGACTACGTCACCCGCCGCACCGCCGAGGGCAAGACGAAACGCGAGATAATCCGTTGCCTCAAACGCTACGTCATCCGCGAGGTCTACCACCTGATCCGACCCGCACCACGGACCGTCCCCACAGCGAGTTGACAACTATAGGAGCGTCAATGCCCTCGCCGAGTCGTTCTTCCAGGGCCTCAAGCGCGAGTTGCTCCACGGGAGGAGCTGGACCTCCAAGGCACAGACCCGGCTCGAGCTGTTCCGCCGGCTGTCGTACTGCAACCGGCGCCGTCGGCATTCCGAGCTTGGCTACCTCACACCAGCCGAGCTCGAACAGCAACTGATCACGTCACGTACGCTGTCACTCGTTGCATGAAACCTGGTGTCCACTCCCGGGGATCAACCTCACACGCATCCTGCACCGCCACGGCATGCCCCGCCTGGCCTCGTGCGACCCACTGACCGGACAGCCGATCCGCTCCGAACGTCGCAGTCACGCCCGCTACGAACGAGACCGGCCCGGAGAACTGATCCACCTCGACGTCAAGAAGATCGGACGGATCCCGGACGGCGGGGGATGGCGAGCCCACGGCCGCGAAGCCGGCAGGACCTACGCGCAAAAGCAGGCCCGGATCGGCTACGACTACGTCCACGCCGCTATCGACGACCACTCCCGCATGGCCTACGCCGAGATCCACGCCGACGAAAAGGCAGACACCTGCGCCGCCTTCCTCACCCGCGCCGCCGCCTACTTCGCAGCCCACGGCATCGACCGCATCGAACGAGTCATCACCGACAACCCCTGGGCCTACCGCAAGAGCAGCGCCTTCCGGCAGGCTGTGGCAGACCTCGGCGCCCAGCAGCGGTTCATCCGTCCCCACTGCCCCTGGACCAACGGCAAGGTCGAGCGCTTCAACCGCACCCTGCAAACAGAATGGGCCTACCACCAGGTGTTCACCAGCAACACCGCACGCTCCCGCGCACTGGCACCCTGGCTGACCTTCTACAACACTCGACGCAGACACACCGCGCTCGGCGGCCAGCCCCCGATCACCCGACTGTCACCAACGTCATGACCAAGTAAAGGCGTTCGGACGGTACTGCTGCTGCACAGGTCGGCGATGCTCGAGCAGGCCCGGTTCCCCCGATCGATGAGTCGGGGTAATGAGTGGATGAGATCATCGATCTTGTTCGGCCATGAAAGGGGGTGGTGAGCTGGCCATATGAAAAGTACGGAAGCTCTCACACCCTCCACAGCGGACAGTGGGGCACCTCGCTGGTCACCGGTCATCGCCGTGGCACTCGGTACGTTCACCGTGGTGTCCTCCGAAATGATGCCGGTGGGTCTGCTGACGCCCATGTCGGAGTCCCTTTCCGTCTCCGACGGTGTCGCCGGCCTTTCCTTGACGGTTAGCGGGATCATCGCTGCGGCCGTCTCCCCCTTCGCGCCCGCGCTCATCGGGCTCCGTGATCGCAAGGGGGTGCTTGTCACCTTCATGGTTCTGCTGTCACTGGCGAATGCGCTGACCGCGGTCGCGCCCAATTTCCTGGTCCTGGCTTTCAGTCGGGTCCTTCTCGGCATTGCGATGGGCGTCGTGTGGGGACTGGCCGCAGGACTGGGCCCGCGACTCGTCGACGGACCACGAATCGCGCTTGCCACCACGCTGATCTTCTCGGGGGTCTCCATCGCCTCGGTTCTCGGCGTGCCGCTGGGGACCCTCCTTGCGGCGCTCCTCGGCTGGCGTGCCACGTTCTGGGCACTCGCACTCGTCGGTGCGGTGGCCACCGGCGTCCTGGTCCTCACGCTTCCGGCCCTCCCGGTTCACCATCGGAGCCGCCTCGACGGAATCGTCGACGCGCTGAGAAACCGCGGCGTCGCGGCCGGGCTGGCCATCACGGGGCTGGTCGCGCTCGGCCACTTCACCGGCTACACGTATGTGCGCCCGGTCCTTGAGCTGGACGCGGGCATGAGCGCCGGCCTGATCGCGAGCTGCCTGCTCGTCTACGGCATGGCCGGCGTCGCCGGAAACTTCACCCTCGGTCCCATGGCCGGCCGGTACACGAAGGAGGCTGTGACGATCGCCCTGGCGGGCGTCGCGCTGGCCGCAGCACTGCTGCCGTTCGCCACCGCGAGCACCGTCACTGTGCTGATCGCGCTCGTCATGTGGGGCGCCTCGTACGGCGGGGTCTCGGTCTCGACGCAGACCTGGGTCCGCACGGCCGACCCCGCGCGTACCGAGGTATCGGCCGCGCTGTGGGCCGGCGTGTTCAACGCAAGCATCGCTCTCGGTGCGTTTGCGGGCGGGCTCGTCATCGACCGTGCGGGAAACCGAGCCGTCCTGTTCTCGGCGGCGCTGATCACGGCGGCCGGGCTGATCGTCGCCGCCGTCTCGCGGCCTCGCCCGACGGCTCCACGCGCGCGGCGGCCGGAGCTGGATGCCGCCGGCCATTGACGGTCTGTCTGCTGCCCTGAACGGACAACCGCCAATCCGAAGGTACGTCCTTCTGACGGGCGGAGACCTGCTCCGCTTACGGCCGACACGGCAACGGCGTTTCAGTCCACGTTCTTCACCAAGAGCTCGACGAACCTGTCGGCCAGGCCGTGCTGCTTCCGTTCGCTCTGCAGGACGAGCAGCGTGGTCGGCTCCAGGTCGGGAGCCGGCAGGTAGCGGATGTCCGGCCGCGGGGCGTACCTTGTGCTCGCTTCACATAGCAGCAGACCGAGGCGGGTGCTGGCTACGGTCGAGAGCCCCTCTTGAATCGTGCCGGCGCCCACCGGGTAGGTCAGCTCGAACCCGTTCCGCGTCCGCGTCGGCGCATTCACCTGGCGCCAGTAGTCGGGGGCGGGGCCGCGCGGCTCGATCAGCGGCAGTTCCGACAGTTCGCCGGCGGAGACGCTCGACTCAGCGGCCAGGCGGTGCGCGGTGGAGAGGGCAAGGTACATCGGCTGTCGCGAGAACTCCAGCATGAGCCGGAGGCCTTTCTCACGGCAGGGCGAGAGCACGATGGCCACGTCGATCTCGGCCCGGCTCAGGCAGGAGAACGGGTCCCCCCAGGAAAGTTCGACGAGTTCGGCGGAACCCTCGGGAAGGCTCGCGATCGCCTTGGCGACCGGCTCGTACACGGCGCACTGGAATCCCACGCGCATGGGCCGGTCCGTCGCCGCAGCCCGGGCGGCGTCGAAACCCTCGCGAAGCTGGCGGAAGGCGGGAACTACCTGCTCGGCCAGCCCTCGCCCCAGATCGGTCAGCTCGACCCGGCGGCTGGTCCGTTCGAACACCGGAGCACCCACCCGATTCTCCAGGCGCTTGATCAGCTGGGAGACGCGTCCCTGGGTCACGCCCAGGATTTCGGCCGTGCGGCCGAAATGGAGTTGGTGAACCAGCACGGAGAAACACTCAAGCTCCTGGAGCGGGAGCTCCGGAATTACGGGCCATGGGGGTGTGCGATCCACCTCCGCATTCTACGCCGGTGTCGCACGGCACCCGGTCCGGGCAGAGGCGACCCGCCCCCACGAGGTGCCGGGGGTGGGATGACTGGGTTACTGACTTCGGATCGTCAAGGTGACGCTGGTTTGTCGAGGGTTAGGCCGGTGCCCGCTATGAAGCCGTCGAGCGTGTCGGGCCGGTACTGGAGGCGTTTGAGCCGGTTGCGGACGAGCGTTTCCAGGCGGTCGAGGGCGACGACGGCGAGGTTGGCCAGGCTGCGTTTGACGTGTGCCCATACCCACTCGACGGGGTTGAGGTCGGGCGAGTAGGCGGGCAGCAGGAACACCGTCAGCCATGCACGCTCGGCGATCAGCTCACGCATGGCGTGGGAGACGTGGGTGTTCAGGCGGTCCCAGACCAGCACGATCGGCGCTTTGACGAGTTGGTGGACACCGTCGATCAGTGCGATGAAGTCGCGCTCGCTCATGCTGCGGCGCTTGCCTCTGCCGGCGGGGTGGGTACGCAGGCGGTGGCACAGACGGGTGCGGGAGCCGGGCCGCATGGCAAGCAGTCCGGCCACCGACAGCCGTCCTGAGCGTCGCCCGCTCACCGTCACCTGCGGTGTGCGGCCGCGTCGGCCCCAGGTGCGTCCCCTGGGCGGCCTGCGGGTGAAGCCTGCCTCGTCCTCGAAGCAGATGTAGCCCCCGCAGGCCGCCCGGGCTCTTTTACCTCCGCCCAGGTCGCCTCCTTCCAGACGGTGACGGCCTGCTCGTCGCGCTCGGCAACCCGCCGCGCGGGGACCTGCGGGCTGAAGCCGAGCCGGTGCATCAGCCTCGTCGCGCCGGAGGCGCTGTAGGAGACGTGGAACTTCCTGCCGATCAGCGTGGCGACCCTTGCCGCGGTCCACACCTGGTCCTCCACCCAGCCGTGCGCGGCCGGGCCCTGCTCCAGATACGCGGCCAGCTTCTCCAGACAGCGCTCGGACAGACGGCACCGCGATCCGCTCGGGCCACGGGAAGCCAGAGCCCGCACACCACCCTCCCGCCACAACTGGTGCCACTGGTAGGCCGACTTCCGGCTCACCCGTAGACGCTGTGCCACCTCCAGCGGCTTGATGCCGTGCTCGAACAGCTCAGCCGCCTGCAGCCGTACCGACTCCCGGCGCAGCCGACCCGCAGCAGTCAGCCCGCCCCCATCCGCATACCTCATCCACCACCGAATACAGCCACCACACCGGGCCCCTCAGGGACTTCGAGAAAGTTCACCCCAACGAGCCGAAGTCAGTAACGGCATTGTCCTTGGGTACGAGCCACAACTGAGCGCCCAGACCGCTCGCGGAATGCGTGCGCGAGAAGGGTTCCGGCGCCGCGGCGGCATCCAGTCGGTCTGGGACTTCGCCGACCCCGACCACACAGGCATCGGTACCGTCCCTTACGTCCGCACGCCCAACCTGCCGGCCTCCGTCATCCGCGTACAGAAGAACCCCATTGCGGTCCGGGGCGGCAACTTCGTCCTGGAGGAGGGCCAGTGCAGCCAGAGCGGCTCGCTCACTCGGTGCCCAGAAAGACCCTACGACCCGGAGAACCCCACTGACGCCGGATACTGCGGGGGCTGGCACCGCGTCCTCGTTCCCGCTCACCAGTCGAGTTCTCTCGCAGCAGAGGGCGGCACCCTGACCCTCACCCAGTTCATCGTGGAAGCTGCGGCCGGCGAGCGGATCCCATTGCAGCGGGGCGGTCACCACGGGTGGCTCCCCGCACAGCAGTGTTACCTCGAGGCGAACGGCCCGGCCCTGGACGACAAGGAACGCAAGACATCAGTACGGCAGGGGGACCGTAGCGATAGGTGCACCGAGGACCGCCCGGCTTCTGAGGTGCGGGCCGAACCGAAGCAGAGACGCGGAAGCCGCACGATCGTCCTCGAGTCCCGCGCGCAGGAAACCGAGCCTGTCAAGGTTGCGGTCGACTTCTCGGGCCAAGCGATTCCGCTCTGCCGCTTCGGTTGCGGTCAGCCCGCAAGCCTTCCGGGACCGGAAGGGCTACCAGAGCACTTTTCGTGCCGCAGAAAACACGAGGCGTGATCCATCGCATGGGACGCGACGAGCCCCACGAACTTGGGGAGGCGGACTCACGGTGACCGACCGCACGCTGAAAGCGGGGAACGCCCCACTGCTGTACGGGCAGGAGCTGCTCCCACCCGAACCGCTGCGCCGTGACCCAGCGTCCGAGGTCCTCGCCCTGGACCACGACATCGCCGTCGGCCGTGGGGAGCGTCCCGCCGGCCTGGACGTGGTTCTGGACCAGGCGCAAGCACCGCTGCCACCCGGTGTCCCACACCGGGCACCACCCCGGATCGATCGCGTCCAGCTCCTCCTGCCGCGCCCGGGTCATCGCTCCGGCCGCCGAGGGGACGGGGCGACCGGCCCCGCGCGCAGCTCCTCATTCTCCCGCGCCCTACGCGCCGCCGCCCTCGCGTTCTTCGCCCACACCCCGATCGGATGCCCCTCCCACACCGCTGTCGTCGGGGGCAGGAAGTGGCCGTGAGCGGCGGCGTACTGCTTGGCGATGGCGAGCCCGTCCGCCCAGGCCGCGTCCTGCTCCGACCACACCATCCCGAGCTTCTCCAGCTCGGCGACCCGCCCGGCCTCCAGCGTCCCGGCCGCGTACGAGCGCCGCTGGTCGGCGATCCACTGCCCGAGCGGATACCCGCCGACCCCGCCCCAGTCCTCCGGCGTGACGACCGTGTACGGCACCCGCAGCACGGTGTTCCCGGTCTCGCGCAGCCACTTCCCGGCCGCCTCGATCTCGCGCCGCCAGTACGCCCCTTCCGGGTCGATGACCCGCAGCCGCACGAACCGGGCCAGCACGGCGGGGTCGCGTTCCTCGCTGAACCGCAGCACCCCGGCCGCCGCCCCGCTCACCCGCACCCCCGCCCGTCTCCGCCCTCCAGGACGTCGTCGCCACCGTGCTCCTGGTCCTGGTCGTCGGTGTGCTCCTGGCCGCTGCGGACGTGGGGATCGGCCAGTGCCTCGATGGTGTCCGTGTCGTGCGCCCGCAAGGCCCCGAGGGCCTTGGAGAGGGTCTTTCCGGGTTTGATCGAGGACCTTGCGCGGGTCGATGGTGTGGGGTCGCGCTTGCCGGTGGTATTCGGTCTGGCTCACGCCTCGGCTCGGCCGTCTGGGGAAGGCACGCGCGGTTCTCCACCGTGCGGCTGTCCACGGTTCCCCCGGGTTCTGGCGTGTCCGGGGCGGGCCTGCTGATGCTGGTCTGCCCGACTCGAAGGTCAGGCGTTTCCTCTCCTGGATCCAGACGGACAGCGGGACGGGTGTCGGCGCTCCGCTGAAGGGATGGTCGTCTGCCGGGCGGTTGGCGACCACGGCGCGGGCCCGCCCGGATGTTCCTGGACGGGCCCGCTGTGAGGTTCGGTCAGGCCGGGACTGCGGCGGTCTCCGGATCGGCCTGGGCTGCCGCAGGCCGAGTTCGGGTTGGTCGCCCTCGCACGCGACGAGGAAGGCCTTGTCGAGATTGGGCCGGCGGGCGAGCTTGCCGGACGCCTTGTCGGTGAAGATCTGTTCGCACCCTGCGGCTTTTAGGGCGTCTTGTTGCGCTTCGGGGTGTTGATCGCGCCTGGACGAGGCCGGGGCGGTCTTTACTGTGACTGGTCACAGATTGACGCTCCCCGTGGCGGTTCCCAAGCTGATATGAGGGGCGCTGGTAGGGAGCGTGGTCGTGGGTGCTGAGCACAACGAACTTGCCCGGTTGCTGGCAGCTGCGGAGATGGCGGGCCGGTGGAGGCCGTCGATGTGGTCGCGGAGGACCTGCGGCGGCGTTTCAAAGCTACGAAGGTCTCTTTCCTCATCGTGGACCTGACGGGGAAGGCGGTGGCGCGGCTGCCCGTCGCCGGCACCCTGGGCGGGAAGCGGAGCGGTTCCCCCTGCTCGGCAGCGTCTACGAGCAGGTGATCCGTACCCAGCGGCTGTATCAGAAGGCGACCGGTCAGGAACAGCGGGTGATCGCGCCGGTCACCAACCGCGGGGATGCCATCGGGCTGCTGGAATTGCTCCTGCCGGCCGACCCTGGCGAGGACTTCCTCAATGCGATCAGGGAAGCCGCCCACATCCTGGCCTACATCGTGATCGCCAACGGGCGGTTCACCGATCTCTACGCCTGGGGCAAACGCCCCAGGCCTTCCACCTTGGCTGCAGAAATCCAGTACCAGCTGCTGCCCATGTCACTGTCGTGCGAGGCAGCACAGTTCACACTGTGTGGGAGCCTGGAGCCCTCCGAAGACCTCAGCGGCGACACCTTCGACTACGCCCTGGACCGCGACACCCTGCACCTGTCGGTGACCGACTCCATGGGCCACAACATCGACGCCGCCCTGGCCGCCACGGTCTTGGTGAGCGCCCTGCGCAGCGCCCGCCGCGCAGGAGCCGACCTGGCCGAGCAAGCCCACCGGGCCGACCAGGCCTGGCCGACCACGCCCACGCCACCGGGCAGCTACTGCGCATCAACCTCCACACCGGCCAGGCTCAGCTCGTCAACGCCGGCCACCCCTGGCCGCTGCGCATGCGCGAGGGGGCTCTGGAGGTGATCACCTGCGAGGTAGACCATCCCTTCGGCCTGTCCCTGCCCGCCCCCCACCCCTACCGCGTTCAGGACATTGATCTGCGCCCCGGCGACCGTCTGCTCATGTTGACCGACGGCATGCTCGAACGTCATGGGGAGAATGTCGACCTGCTCGCCCTGGTGGAGCGCACCCGGGACCTGCATCCGCGGGAGACCGCACTGACGCTGACGTCCGCGGTCTTGGACGCCGCTGGCGGCCGGCTCGAAGACGATGCCACCGTGATGTGCCTGGACTGGCACGGCCCCCAGGAGACCCAGCGGCAAGATGCCAGCTCCGGCGCGGACACTCAGCAAGCCTCAGCAGGCCGCACGAAGTCATAGCCGTGACCAGGGCGCTCTCCTGGACGGTTTCAGGCGGCCGGCGAGTACCTCTCGCTCTGGACGACGACGTCGCCCGCAGCCTCCGGGAGCGTTCCGTCGGCCTGGATGTGGTTCTGGACGAGGCGGTAGCAGCGCTGCCACCCGGTGTCCCAGGCAGGGCACCACCCCGGATCGACCGCGCCCAGCTCATCCCGCCGCGCTTCGGTCATCGCCCCGGCCGCCGAAGGTACGGGGAGGCCGGCCGCGCGCAGCTCCTCGTTCTCCCGCGCCCTACGCGCCGCCGCCCTCGCGTTCTTCGCCCACACCCCGATCGGATGCCCCTCCCACGTCGCGGTGGTCGGAGGGAGGAAGTGGCCGTGGGCGGCGGCGTACTGCTTGGCGACTGCCACCCCGTCCGCCCAGGCCGCGTCCTGCTCCGACCACACCATCCCGAGCTTTTCCAGCTCGGCGACCCGCCCGGCTTCCAGCGTTCCGGCCGTGTAGGCGCGGCGCTGGTCGTCGGTCCACTGCCTGAACGCTGCTGGCGGGACGCGGGTGGAGATCCATCCGTTGAACCAGTTGCAGGTGCCGCGGCCGCTTCAGCGGATGGTGGAGTACCGCGCGATGAACGTCCGCCGCTGGGACCGCATCGTCGAGGCGTGGGCGTCCGGCGACCACCAGGGCCTGGACGACGCCTGGGAGGACGTCATCGTCGACCTGGGGTCGCAGTGGGGGCAGTACGAGTACGTCACCAACGTCGGCTTCGCCGCATAGAGCAGCCCTGCACGGCGTTCTGAGCGCCTCGCCGGATATCTGATCCGAATTCCCGACTCAGGGCACTAGCTTTCGGATCCCTCGGCCGGACGGACCGCGACCGCGTCGATCTCGAAGAGCATCCCGGGCAGCGCGAGCGAGGTGACCCCGCTGAGTGTCTGGGCGGGCAGCCGGTCGGCCCAGGCGCCGTGCAGCGCCTTGCCGAGGATCTCCAGCTTCTCCAGGTCATGGTCGACGATGTACGTGCCGAGCCGTACGACATGTTCGAAGCCAAGACCGACGCCGACGAGCGCGGTGCACAGGTTGCCGAAGGACCGCTCGACCTGAGCGGCAAAGTCACCGGGCACGACCTGGCCGGTGTCGTCGGAGGCGTACTGCCCACCGATGAACACCAGATCGCCGGGTGCGGAAGCGGCATGGCTGTAACCGAACGGGGTGGGGTCGTGCAGCCCGGCAGAGTTGGTGATGGTGCGGTTGTCGCTCATGTGTGACGATTCCTCACTGAAGATTGGGTCTGGACGATCGATTCCATGGCGTTCGGCGGATCGTAGGCCGGTGCACGCACGGCCGACCGGAAACGGGGACCGACCGCAGCTGGGTGCATTACGTGCCGGACAACGGCTTGGCCGGCGTGCGGGTGATCAGATGCTGTGCGGTGGGGGTGGCGTGTCCGGTGCGGGCGTGGTGCATGAGCTGGTCGAGGGCGTCGGCGAAGTCGGCCTCGTAGCTGTCGGGGTCGGGGTGGCGGGGGCGATCAGTAACGCTGACGGGCCCGCCGCCACGCGGCACTTTCCACGAAGAAGTTGTCGAAGCGCTCTTGCGAGTCCAGGAGTTCCTGTGGATCGGCCGTGCCCTTGCGGACACGGTCCAGCAGCCGGAAGTAGTCGAAGCGCTCGACGCCGGGTGTGATGACGATCAGCACGTCGGCGCCCGCATCGGGTTCGGCGGCGAAAGCGTGCGGCAGGCCTGGTGGCACGAGGAGGAAGTCTCCCTCGTCCGCGGTGATCACACTGTCCCCGGTCAGCGCCTGGAGCCGGCCGCCGAGTACGAAGAAGAGCTCGGCGGATCCGGTGTGGTGGTGAGGCGAGGCTCCGTCGGTACCCGCGGTGAGGGTCACCCGTTGGGCACTCAGGGCCCCGCCGGTGGTGCTGGCGTCGACGAAGAGCCGTATGGCGCTGTCAGCGCTGCCCAGCATCTCGGCCTCGGCATCCCGGACCAGAATTCCGCCTTGGGCATCGGGAGTGATCAAGGACATATGCCCCTCCATTCATCGGAGCCGCATCCGACCCCGGCCGCGAGCCGGGACCGAGATCGATAGAAGTAATTCTGCATCGAATAGTACGACAGCTAACTATCGGTCGTCGAATAAGATGGAGGCGTGACCAAGGGAGACGTGACCAAACAGGGCGTGACTGTCGAGGAACGCCGGAAGCCCAGGGACGCGGTCGACCAGATCCTCGACCAGTGGCACAAGGAACGGCCGGACCTGGACCTGTCGGCGATGGGAGTCTTCGGACGACTGGGTCAGCTCTCACTCCTCCTCACCCCCGCACTCGAAGAAGTCTTCACCCGACACGGCCTGCGCCGCGGCGAGTTCGACGTACTGGCCGCACTGCGCCGCTCCGGGCCCCCTTACACCCTGATCCCGTCCGCCCTCGCGAAGACCCTGATGCTCTCCCGTGCCGGCATGACCAACCGCCTGGACCGCCTGGAGGCGGAGGGCCTGGTGGAACGCCGCCTCGATCCCACCGACCGCCGCAGCTTCCATGTCGCACTCACCGCCCGCGGACACAGAGTCGTCGACGCCGCGGTCACCGACCACGCCGCCAACGAATCCCGCCTCCTCTCCGCCCTCACCCCCGACGAACGCGAAACCCTCGACCACGCCCTGCGCACCCTGCTCCAGACGATCGAGTAATTGAGGTCATCCGGCTTTGGCGGAGTTGAGATGACGGTGTCGCCGAGGCTGACGACTTGGCGGTTGTGGAAGAAGTCGTCTTCGCGCAGTGTGGTGATGCTGCCGGAGGGCGCCCGGAAGCTGGCATAGCCGGCTGACTCGATCGGCATCTTGAATCCAGGACGCCACGATGCAGGTCAGGGAGCCGCCGTGCGTCACGATGATCTGGTGCTCGCAAGGGTTCCGCAGGATCTCGTCCATGGCTGCGTAGATGCGCTGCGCCCACGACGCCTTGGTCTCTGCACCCTTCACGCCCTCGTCGTGGTCCATCCGTTCCCTGACAGCCGGCGGTGGGATGAAGCGCTGGTCGAGCCACTCCTGCGGCCTTCCCTCCGCTTCGCCGTAGGACTTCTCCCGAAGCCTGCGATCCAGGACCGGTTTCACGCCGAACAGTTCGGCCACCTCCTCGGCCGTCCGCAGGGTGCGCTGCAGATCCGAGGAGAACAGCTCCACCTCGGCACCGTCCGGAATCTGGGCCAGCAGCGCCTGGGCGATGGAAACCGCCGCACGGACGCCGGCGGGCGTCAGCTGCGAGTCATGCCATCCGCCGACACGGACAACCCCGCCACCAACAGACACCTGCACCCCTCCATCTGTTACCCGGGCGCCCAGACTGGCCCGAGCGGCATCAGGGCGTCCGGCAAAACAGCGAAGAACAGCCCCGTCCGGTCAAAGGACGGTTCCTGCACGCCCACTCCTACCAGCGCATACCGAGTGCATCGAGGTCCGCACGGCGCTGCCCGGTGAGCCTGTCGGCGCGTTTGCGTACGTTGTCGAGCCAGGCGCCGAGCTTGACCCCCACGGGCTCTCCAGCACCTGCCTGGCGGCTTCCCGGCCCCGCAATACCCTCCGCTGCTCCTTCCAGGTGTTCGGTGTGCTTGCGGGGTACGCGTAGATGCCCTTCCCGGGCATGGAACTGCCGTGCCGCTGCCAGATTGACCGCCCACATGTCGTCCTGCGTCCGTTTTACTGGCCGTTCTGCTTGCCTGGGTGAAGATCACCTCGCACGCGTGTGAGGTTCGGCCGTGATGTCACTGGGATGTTCGGCGTTGTATGTCACTGACGTGTAGGTGTATTCGCGCTGCTCAAGGGCGGTTGGATCGGTCGATCATGGTGACAGCTCCCCGGGTATTGCAGTGACGTGAAGCCGTATCGGCCGGTGTCTCCGTAGGGCTCGTTGACGGTGCCGAGGCGGGCGGCGAGCATCCGGGTGAAGGCGATCTTCTCTTTCAGGGCGGCGAGGCCGTCGGGGACGGTGCCAATGTGCTGGCGTGACAAGGAATTCGGCAGCGTCGACCAGACCATTGCCAGGAGCGCCGACCATCCCTACAGCACCCACAGAACGTGGAGCGTTACGGCAAGAAGTACGGCTGGATCGCCTACCATGAAATGCTCGGGTGTCTCCCAGACGCTGGCCGCGCACCGGCCCCGTTCGGGGACGCGGAACGGTTGATGCCCGATATCGACCCGACCTTCCCCGACAGGCCTCCGTTGGCACCCAGGTCCCTTCCGTCATGGGCCCCCGCGGAGCCCACGGACGACCAGACCTGGCTCACATCTGGGAGGGTGACCGTCCCGGACCAGCTGTGGTCACCCGAGGAGATTCATGGAGTGGACGGCGGCTGGCTTCTGGTCGAGGGGTATCTGGACCACCGCTCTGGCGAGGAGGGCCGGTTCGGCGGCGAGCAGGTCCAGCAGGGTCTCGCGCTCGTCGGCCTTGGCTCAGGTCAGGACGAAGATGACGGACAGGCCCTGGAGGGTGCACACCAGGTGCAGCCGAAGGCCCCAGAAGAAGCGGCTGCGGCTGGCGCAGTACCCGTACTCGGCCCATCCGGCCAGGTCGGAGCGTTTGACAGTCTCGCGTGAACGGCCACACTCCACCGGCGTGGAGTCCACGATCCACACGTCGTCGCTCCACACGGTGGTCTCGGTGGCCAGGAGCCGGGTGACCCGGCGGAGTAGCTCGGCAGCCTTGCGCAGGCGCTTGTTGTAGCCGGGCTGCTTCGGCAGGTACGGGAAGAGATGCCGCAGGTGGGAGCGGGCATGGCGGAGCCACCGGGCCTCGGAGGTGAAGCCGAGCATGGCCTGCATCATCGCGAGCGTGACCAGTCCGGCGTCGGTGAGCTTCGGGGCGATACCCAACGCCGGCCGCCACGGAGCAAGCTGCGGCGAACCCTTCAGCAGGTCGTCGGTCTCCGCATAGAGTGCGGTCGCGAGGGAGTCCAAGTCTGGTGTCATAACCTGACTTTGGGGTTCCCTTGTCTCATCAGCTGCGGGTTCCCGTTTCTCGTGGCTGGCGCCGGGTGGACCTCGCCCGGTTGCCGCAGCCGAGGGAACACCATGCCTGGTCACGTCGCCTGGCCAGGAAGAACATGCCACAACTGGGGGCGTGGCAGCGCCGCACCCGCTGACGGTCCGGACCCGCGGCCAGGACAAGCGTCTCGCGGGCGACGACGGCGTCGGCGCCGCCACCCTGTTCCTGCTGTGTGAGCAGGCCGTCGCCGGTCATCCGGAAGACGACGGGGGCGGACGAGGCGAGTTCGTTCAAACGGGTCCGCAGGCTGTCGGTGAGCGGCCGCTGTCCGGCTGTCGCGTCCAGCGCGTCGCGGACCAACCCACGCAGCCGCTTCAGCTCCTCCAAGGGCAGGGCAGCCAGTCTGCGGTCGGCGGCGCGGGCGCGCCATCGCCTGGTGAGTTCCCGATCGGCGAGGAAGTCGACGTCGCCGCGCGCCGGGCCTGCGCCGACGACGACGGTGTTGGCCAGGTCGAGGACCGGGTCCTCGCCGATCCACGGCATTTCCTGCAGGTCCCGGATGGTCATGCCCCTCAATCTACTGGATTCAGGTCAGTGAACCCGTGATAACTTCAGCTCACGGATTTGATCCACCAACTCCGTGAGTCACGTGATCGACGAAGGGTGATGCCATGAGTACGACCATCGAGTACGTCAGGTTCGACACCGACGACCCCGCCGCCCTCACCGCCCACCGGGAGCAGCTCGTCGAACTACTCAAGGAGCACTACGGCGACGGCTTTCAGGGCGCCCACCTCGCCCGGTTCGACGACGGCACCGTCCTGGACTTCATCATCTGGTCGTCCGCCGCCGTCGCCGAGCGCGCGGCCAAGGAAATGCCGACCGACCCCCGGGCGCAGGGCTTCTTCAGCCGAATCGGCACCGTGCACGAGATGCGGCACGCTCAGGTGCTGCACACCGCATAGCCCCCGAGATCAAGGAGAATGACGCCGTGCCCTCGGCAGACGAACTACTCAGCGCGGACACCGTCGCCGACCTCGCCCGATGCCTCACGCGAGCCGGTGACGGGATCACGGCGCACGAGACCCGGGGGTGCGGCACCATCCTGGACGGGCTGAGCTTCACCGAGCGCGTCGCCCTGATCAGAAATGCCGTCCTGGCTGATCTTCCGGCGGACTACCCGGCCTTCGCGAACGTGTTGCGCGCCGCACTGCGGGACAGCGATTTCACCGGATGGATGATCTTCCCTGTCACCGAGGCCGTCGCCGTACGGGGCCGGGACGCCTTCGAACCGGCGCTCGCCCTGCTTGCAGAACTCACCCCGCGCCTGACCGCGGAGATCGCCGTCCGGCCCTTCCTCCGTGCCGACCTGGAACGCGCGCTCCGGGTCATGACGCCGTGGACCGCGCATCCCGACCTCCACGTCCGCCGACTGGCCAGTGAGGGCACGCGACCAAGATTGCCCTGGGCGCCCCAGCTTCCGGAGCTGATCGCGGATCCGACACCCGCACTGCCCCTGCTCGACGCGCTGTACCGGGATGACTCCGAATACGTCCGCAGATCAGTGGCCAACCACCTCAACGACATCAGCCGTGACCACCCCGACATCGCCACCGATGTCGCGGCGCGCTGGCTGAGCGAGCCGGCACCGACGACGACCCGGTTGGTACGGCACGGCCTGCGGACCCTGATCAAGTCCGGCCACGCCGGAGCCCTTACGCTGCTCGGCCACTCCCCGGACAGTCCCGTCGCTGTCGAGGGCCCGCACGTCCACGCCTCAGAGATCCGGGTCGGCGACTATCTGCTGTTCGACTACTCGGTGACCAACGCCCACGATCAGACCGCTCACCTCGTCATCGACTACGTCGTCCACCACGTGAAAGCCAACGGCAGCCGCACTCCCAAGGCCTTCAAACTCACCACGCGGTCCCTGGCTCCCGGCGAGACGTGGCGCGCGACACGCAGACACTCCTTCAAGCCGATCAGTACACGGCGCTACCACCCGGGTGTCCATCTGGTGCAGCTCCAGGTCAACGGCCGATCCCACGGGGAAGCCTCGTTCACGCTGCTCTGCTGAGGGCAACCGCCTCGCATCCCGCTGCCGCGGTCCGGCACATGGTCGAGGGCGGGCGGATCGTCAACATCGGCAGTTGCACGGCCGAGCGGGCCGCGCTCGGCGGCGGTTCCCTGTACTCGATGAGCAAGACCGCCCTGATCGGCCTGACCACGTCGCTCGCCCGCGATTTGGGCCCGAGGGGCATCACGGCCAACATCGTCCACCCCGGACCCATCGAGACCGACACGAACCCCTCCGAGGGAGCTGCGGCCGACATACAGAGGGGCTTCACGGCTCTCGGCCGCTACGGACAGCCGTGGAAGGTAGCCGCGACCGTGGCGCACCTCGCAGGTGACGGTGGCCGGTACATCACCGGCGCGTCGGTCGCCGTGGACGGCGGCTTCGCCGCATGAGTGCTGTGTTCAAAGTCCCGGTGGGAGTTTCCCCAGCTAACGAGCTGGTCTGAGGAGCGGTGCCGGGTTTCGTGCGACTCGCGCGACCGACTGTCGTTGGAAGGGAAAGCGACGACGAGTTGGAGGGCCGGGATGGATGCCGAAGACCTCGAGATCACGCCGACGCAGGGGCCGAGCTGTGAGGGTGTCCGTGACCTGATCGTGGAACTTCTGGAAGCTCATTCGCTGGTCAGCCGTGTCGTCCCGGTCCGTGAGGCTCGGGGCGACATCGGCCTGCACGTCGAGATCGGCGGACTTGATTTCGAGATGTGGGTGGACCCTGCGTAGAACGGTGGTGAGCCCGGCGCTGGCGGTGGCAGGCTCATCGGGTGCCTGCCAGCAGGGTGGGCGCGGTGAGGAGCGCGCGGACGCGCGAGTCGTCGGGATCGTTGCGGAGTTCGTAGATCTCCAGGCGCTGGTCGGGCCGGTCGGACTGGGCCCAGAGCTGGAAGTCGACGGTCACGTGGCCCGCGCCCGGGTGGATCATGTGCTTGGTTCCGGCGACGCATTCGCCGACGCGTCCGGACGCCCACAGGGCGGCGAAGGCGTCGTCCCTCACGCACAGCTCGCCGATCATGCGGGTCAGGACTTCGTCGTCCGGGTACTTCCCGCTGATCAGCCGCAGGTACGCGACATAGTCGGCGGCCTCCTTGCCCCAGTCCCGGTAGAGGGCGCGGGCCTGGGGGTCGAGGAAGAGCAGGCGGGGCAGGGACGGCTGGGTGCTGGGGTGGTCGGGAGCGTCGGCGGGCAGGTGCGGGGCGATCAGGGCGTGTCCCAGGTCGTTCCAGGCCAGTACGTCGTTGCGGCGTCCCAGGATGATGGCCGGCCGGGTGGCGACCAGGGAGAGCAGTGTCCGGGCGTTCGGGCTGACCGTCTCCGGGCCGTGGTCTGCCGTGGCAGGGGTGCGTTTGGTCCGCGCCAGGTCGAGCAGGTGTTCCGTCTCCGTGACCGAGAGTTGCAGGGCCCGGGCCAGCGCGAGCAGAACCTCGTCGGAGGCGTGGCGGCTGTGGCCCTGTTCCAGTCGGGTGTAGTAAGTGACGCTGACGCCCGCCAGCTGGGCGACCTCTTCCCGTCGCAGGCCCGGGACCCGGCGGCGGACTCCGAACCCGTTCAGGGGAGTGGCCTCCGGCGGCAGCGCGGCGCGCTTGGCCCGGAGGAAGACGGCCAGATCACCCGGATCGTTCATGAATCAACTTTAAAGCGATGCGGGCGGGCGCGACCATATCCCTATGAGTGCCACCCTTCCCGGGGCGTGCAAAAGAAGGGATCTGGTAGCTGACCAGGACTTCTCCCAGGATCGAGGGCATGCCTTTGCCCATCATTGCTCTCGCTCTGACCGCCTTCGCCCTGGGGACAGCCGAACTGGTCCCCAACGGTCTGCTGCCGCTTATCAGTGACGACCTGGGAGTGTCCGTGTCCCGGGCCGGCTGGGTCACCACCAGCTTCGCGCTCGGCGCGATGATCGGCGGACCGCTCGTCGCGGCCGCCACGATGCGTCTGCCCCGCAAGCCCCTGGTGATCGGCCTCGCCCTGGTGTTCATGGCCGCCAACGCCCTCACCGCGGCCACCGGCTCCCTGCTGGTCGTGTCGGCCTCGCGGGCGCTCGCCGGGGCGATGCTCGGCAGTTTCCTCGGGATCGCGATCACCATCGCCAGCAGCCTGGTCGCACCCTCCCGTCGGGCCACGGCCATCGCCGTGGTGTTCACCGGCTTCACCGTGTCCAACGTGATCGGCGTCCCCATCGGCAACATCATGGGACGCGCGGCAGGATGGGAGGCTGCTTTCTGGGTCGTGTTCGTCCTGGCGCTCGTCGGCGCCGTCGCCATGTGGATGCTCCTGCCCGGCAGCACCGCGGGCAGCGAAGGCCAGGCGGAGGATCGCGGCTTCGGTGTTCTGCGCAGCGGCGCCCTGTGGGCGGCCTTCCTCGCCATCGCGCTCAGCTACGGCGGGCTCTTCGTCGTCTACACCTACATCGCCCCCTACCTGACGACCGTCACCGGCGTCTCCGCCGACTCCGTCACCTGGCTGCTCCTGTTGTTCGGTGCGGGGCTGATCGGCGGCAACGCTCTCGGTGGCCGCTACGCGGACCGGTCGGTGACCCGCACCGTGGTCGTCATCCTCGGCGCTCTGACCGTCTCGCTGCTGGCCCTGTGGGCCCTGGGTTCCGTCCTGCCCGCTGTCCTCGTCCTGCTGGTGCTGCTCGGCGGCGCGGGCTTCGGCATGGTGCCGCCGCTGCAGTCCTACGCCCTGCACCTGGCCGGCACGGCATCCGTCCTGGTGTCCGCGCTCGCCGCCGCGTCGTTCAACTCCGGCGTCGCGCTCGGCTCCGCGGTCGGGGGCATCGTCCTGGACCAGGCGTCGGCGTATCCGGTGCTGGCCGTGGTTGGCGCCGGGATGACGCTGCTCGGCCTGTCCGTCTTCCTCCTCACCCACCGCCGCCACACCGCCCGGCAGACCTCGACGGACCACACCACGGCAGCCCACCCGGCGGCAGCCGACCCGGTGGCCCAGCACGTCTGAGTCCGCAGCCGGACGGCAAATCCCGGGGGCGAGCCGCGATCATGAGTGCGGAACAACAGCGCGGGATCAGGGGGCCGTCCACCATCAGCACGGCGTCCTTGCGAAACCGTTTGCACGGCTGGAGTGCCAGCGAGGGCCCGAGGTGGTCGATGAAGCGGTCCGCGGCCGACTTCGCACCCCGAAAAGGGGGCGCCAGCTGCCGCAGCGTGAGGTTGGTCCGCCAGCAGGCGGCTTCCAGCAGCACCCGGTCCTCAAGCGGCAGGCTCCACGCCACACCGGTTTCTACCCGCCGCCACACCGTGTGGCCAGCTGCACCGGCCCCTGGCCCGGCTCGCCGAGGACCTGGAGCGCACGTTCCGGACCGACGTGAGGGCGAACGTGTACGCCTCCTGGACGCCCACCGAAGGGTTCGGCGTCCACTGGGACGATCACGCGGTCCTGGTCGTGCAACTGGACGGCGCCAAGCGCTGGCGGCTGTTCGGGCAGACCCGCCCGGCTCCGCTGTACCGGGACACCGAGCTGCCGCCCGAACCACCGGCGGAACCGCTGGCCGACCTGGTGCTGCACCCGGGAGACCTGCTGTACGTGCCGCGCGGCTGGTGGCACTCGGTCAGCGCCGACCAGGGCGGCCCCAGCCTGCACGCCACGTTCGGCTTCGAACCCCACACCCCCGTCAACCTGCTCGACTGGCTCGCCGAACAGCTCATCTCCCGAGAGGAATTCCGCACCGACCTGCCCCTGCTCGACACCCCCGAAGCACAGGCCGCCACGTGCGCGGGCTGCGCAAGCTGCTCCTGGCCGAGCTGGACGACCCGGAGCTGCTGGCCCGGTACGCCACCGCGATGGACGGCCGGTCGGTAGGGCGGCTGACGCCGAGCCTGCCGTACGTGGGCGGCGTCCCGGCCGACCCGGGCCTATGGGTCCGGATGACCACCGCCCGCGCCGTGCTCACCACGACCGGCTGCTGGCCGCCGCCGGCAGCGAGTACGAGTTCGCCCCGGCCGCAGAGCCGGTGCTCCGGCCGTTGGTCGACGGCCAGGCCCTCACACTGGCCGACCTCGCGGCCGCCGCCAGCCTGGAGGTCGACGACGTCGCCGCCCTGGTCGGCGAGCTGGTCGACGGCCAGGCCGCCGCCGTCAGCAACGTGTCGTAGCCGCGGGCCCTGTGACGGTGGTCGGCATCCGACCACCGTCACCAATCGCAGTACTCGCCCCGGAAGGCCGGATCTGGCTGGCCCTCGCCGCCGCTCCGACAGACTGGCAGTAGGCCGTCCTACGGCCGCGCGACACCCCCCTCGAACCTCAATCCACTTGCGGGAGACCCCGGTGTACTCGCCCCCTCCGACCCAGCCGACGAACAGCGCATGCGCGCCCAGCACGAACGCGCGGCGCAGGCATTGAAGGTGACCTGCACCGACGGAGAACCCTTCTGGGGCTGGGACGGCCCCCTCTCTGTCAGCCTTGGGTGAGACGTTCCGCTTCGGCGGGTTAGCCTGAGAGGGCGCGACAGGAGAACCACCCCCTCATGACCAGCACCAAGCCCGCCGGGTCCGACCCGGCTACCTGGCCGAAGCGCCGCACGTTCAGCCCGGAGTACAAGCTGCGGATTGTGGCCGAGTACGACGCCGCGCCCAAGAACGAGAAGGGCGCGATCCTGCGCCGGGAACGGCTGTACCACTCCCACGTCAAGGAGTGGCGGACCGCGCGGGATGCCGGGGCCCTGGAGAAGCTGGTCGACAAGCGCACCAGCCCGGCGAGGCCGAAGAAGTCGGCCGCTGAGACGGAGAACGAGAAGCTGCGCCGCCAGGTGGAACGGCTGGAGAAGGAACTGGCCCGGAACAAGGCCGCACTGGAAGTCATGGGAAAAGCTTCCGCGCTCTTAGAAATGATCTCCGAGAGCGCGGACTGAGCCCTGCCGCCGACCCGGCGGTGGACGGGGCGTTCACCGGTGTCGAGGGTGAGCTGGGCATCACGGCCGCCTGCCGGCTGACCGGCCGGTCGCGGGCCACCCACTACCGACGGCTGCGGCCCCCATCACCGCGCGGGCCCCGCAAGCAGCAGGTGCAGCCCTCGTCGCTCACGGCCGAAGAACGGGCTGCGGTACTGGAGTTGATGAACAGCAACGAATACGCCGAACTGTCGCCCGCACAGATCTGGGCCCGCGAGCTGGATGCCGGGCGCTACCACTGCTCCGTCTCCACGATGTACCGGATCCTGCGGGAGCAGGGCCAGACCGGCGAGCGCCGCCGCCAGGCGACCCATCCGGCCAGGACGGTGCCCGAACTGGTCGCCATCGGCCCGTCGCAGGTGTTCACCTGGGACATCACCAAGGTGGCCGGTCCCGAGAAGGGTGTCTGGTATCACGCCTACGTCATCATCGACATCTTCAGCCGGTACATCGTCGGCCACACCGTCGAGCGGGCCGAGTCCGCCGGGCGGGCCGAGGAGCTGATCCGCGAGACCATCACCCGCAACGGCATCGTGCCCGAGACCGTGCACGCTGACCGCGGCACCTCGATGACTTCCAAGAAGGTCTCCCAGCTGCTCATCGATCTGGGCGTGACACGCTCGCACTCGAGACCGAAGGTCTCCAACGACAACCCTTACAGCGAGGCCCAGTTCAAGACCACGAAGTACATGTCGGACTTCCCGGAAAGGTTCGACTCGCTCGCCCACGCCCGCGAGTGGTTCGACGCCTTCCTCACGTACTACAACCACGAGCACCGGCACTCGGGCATCGGCTGGCACACGCCCGCCTCCGTCCACTTCGGGACCGCCGAGGAGGTCCGCGACCAGCGCGCGGTCACCCTCGCCGAGGCATACGAACGCCACCCCGAACGCTTCGGCCGCCGCCCCCGACCACCCGTAATACCCCAGACAGCCTGGATCAACGACCCGGCCAAGCGTAGAGAGCCCGCACCACAGATCTCATAGCGTCACGACCGTCTCACTGGACTTGAAATCTTCGTGCGCCGTGCAAAGCGCTGCTTGACCGAGTGGAGGTGGAAGACCTGCACCGCGAGCCCCGTCGCAGCGGGGCGAGCGTAGCTGACGGCAGCCTGAACCGAGAGGCGTCGGCAAGGGCGAGAGCAGCCGTGACAAAGCCGGGACGGTCCAGCACTGCCAGATGGGTCGGGTCCGGCGAGCGAGACGCAGAGGTGTACGAGAGGAACCGGCGTTTACGTCCCGTAATGAGTCACCGGCTCGAACCTGGCGGATCTGGGCCGGATGGCGGTGCGCAACCGCTTCCGCAGTACGGGAGCGGGGAACTCTCGGGCAGGTCTGTAGATGCAGGCCCGGGAGGCCACGGTGAATGCCTGCGGCGTAACCGTGGCGATGCCGCCGGGACAGAGTCGGGCACCTCCTGCGACGAACGGTCAGCAGTGAACACGGGAACCCTCCCGCATCCGTCACGAGTCCGCGCCGCCAGCGCGGAGTTCGAGGCTGGACCCACCGTCGGTCGACCGGTGCGGGAGGGGGCGGAGCCGCCGTAGTACTCAGAGCCGGGGAGAGCCCGGAGCAAGGGGAAGGGCGGCAGTAGTTCCATGAAGGGAAGGATGCTGTAATGCCAGAAGACGCGCCGCCGAACGGCGGCGCTCCGGAAGGAGATCCCTCAGCGGGGCCCTTCGGCCGGGTACTGGAGATGCAGGCCAAGCTTCACCGTTGGGCGGTGGCCGACCCCGGCCGCCGGTTTGACGACCTGTTCAATTTCGTTCATGACCCGGCGACGCTCATCGTGGCGTTCGACCGGGTCGCGGGCAACCAGGGAGCCCGAACCGCCGGCGTGGACGGTGTGGCCGTCACCGACGTCGAGCGGGATATTGGAGCACCCGGGTTCCTGGACGGTCTGCGCTCGGACGTGAAGTCCGGCGCGTTCCGGCCCCTGCCGGTGAGGGAGCGCAAGATCCCCAAGCCGGGCGGGTCGGGAAAGGTTCGCAGCCTCGGTATTCCCACGGTGGCGGACCGGACCGTTCAGGCCGCGCTGAAGCTGGTGCTGGAACCCATCTTCGAGGCCGACTTCCTGCCGGTCTCCTATGGGTTCCGGCCCAAACGGCGGGCTCAGGACGCGATCGCGGAGATCCAGCGTTTCGGCTCCAAGGGATATCACTGGGTGCTGGACGCCGACATCGAAGCGGCCTTCGACAACGTCTCCCATCGCGCCGTTATGGGCGCCGTGCGGAAACGGGTCAAGGACAAGCGTGTCTTGGCGCTGGTCAAGGCGTTCCTCAAGGCAGGCATCCTCAATGAGGACGGCCAGCGAAGGGACACCCACACCGGCACCCCGCAGGGCGGCATCCTCTCCCCGCTGATCTTCAACGTCGCGTTGTCGGCGCTCGACGAGCACCTGCACCGCGACTGGCTGCCCGGCGGGCGGATGGATGGCCAGTACCCGCGTCGCAAGCGTCGTCGGCATGGCCTGCCCAACTGGCGAATTGTCCGCTACGCGGACGATTTCGCGATCATGGTGCATGGCTCTGCCGAGGATGCGGCGGCCCTCCAGGGCGAAGTAGCCTCCGTGCTCGAACCTTTGGGGTTGAGGCTGTCACCAGCCAAGACCCGAATCGCGCACATAGAGGACGGGTTCGACTTCCTCGGGTTCCGCATCCGGCGGCGCCGCAAACGGGGAAGTAACAAGTGGTACGTCTACGCGTTCATCGCCGCGCGGCCCGTCCGCTCGGTGAAGGACAAGATCCGTGCCCTGACCCGCAGGACGTCACAGGCTGACCCCAGGGAAGTGCTGATCCGGCTCAACCAGATCATGCGCGGCTGGGCCAACTACTTCCGGCATGCCGTCGCGAAGCACACGTTCCGCATGCTCGGGGCCTTCCTCTGGCATCGCGTGATCATGTGGCTCAAGACAATGCACCGCTGGTCTTGGAAGGACGTCCGCAGCCGGCTCCTTGGCCCTCACGGGTCATGGCTGCCGATCACCGCGGACGGGGTCGAACTGATCAACCTGGCGCGGACACCGGCGATCACCCGGTACCGCTACCGGGGCGACACGATCCCCAGCCCCTGGCCCACAGCCTGACAACCAGTCCGACGAGAGGAACTGTGGAGAGCCCGGTACTCGGAGACGGGTACGCCGGGTTCGGAGAGCGGCCTGGAGAAACGGGCCGGTGGCAACACCGGAACCGCGCTTCAGGCCGACTCAACCGGTCTCGGGGGCAGGGCGGGTGGTGCGCGGGCTCTTGGCCCGGATCACCCCGCGGAGCCCGGCCTGCCGCATGAGGCGTTCAACCGTGCAGCGGGCCACCTCGAACCCCTCGCGCAGGAGGGCGGCATGGACTTTGCGGGCCCCGTAGACACCGTAGTTGTCGGCGTGGATGCGGTGTATCTGTTCGGTGAGCTCCGCATCGCGCCGGTTGCGGGCCGACGGTGGGCGGTTGTGGGCGGCGTAGTAGTATCGCGTTCGCCCGCCGCAGTTCCTTCACCTCCCGCTCCAGCTCCGCGATCCGGGCGGCCTCGGTGCTGGTGGTCCCGGGCACGGTGCCTTCGTCGGTCTCGGCCCGCTTGAGCCAAGGTGGATTCAACTGATCGTCGCAACACCTCGACCCTGGAGGTGTTGGATGGGCCGGCCAGCGGGATGGGCCACACGGCTGACGGGGCGTCCGGCAATGCGGTCGCCGGGGCGGCCCCCAATCCGTCGGGAGGTGGAGCGGGCTTTCTGGATGAAGATCGCCGAGGGGATGACCAGCGAGGCGGCGGCGGTCACGTGCGGCGTATCCCCAGTGGTGGGGTCCCGCTGGTTCCGTGAACGTGGCGGCATGCCGTCGATCCAGCTCAGCACGCCCTCGGGCAGATACCTGTCCTTCACGGAACGCGAAGAAATCGCGCTGCTCAACGCCCAGGGCCTGGGAGTCCGCGAGATCGCACGCCGCCTGGGCAGGGATCCGTCGACCATCTCGCGGGAGCTGCGACGCAACGCGGCCACCCGCGGCGGGCAGCTCGCCTACCGGCCCTCGATCGCCCAGTGGAAGGCGGAACTGGCGGCACGGCGTCCGAAGACGCCGAAGCTCGTGGCCGATGAACAGCTGCGTGAGTATGTGCAGAACCGGCTCGCCGGGGACGTACGCCGTCCGGACGGAACACAGGTCACCGGGCCGAAGACGCCACGGTGGAAGGGACGGAACAAGCCCCGCCGTCAGGACCGGCGGTGGGCGACGGCCTGGAGTCCCGAGCAGATCGCGGGCCGGCTCAGGACGGATTTCCCCGATGATGAGTCCATGCGCATCTCGCACGAGGCGATCTACCAGGCGCTTTACATCCAAGGACGCGGAGCCCTCAAGCGTGAGCTGGTCGGCTGTCTGCGTACCGGGCGTGCGCTGCGGGTTCCCCGCGCCCGAGCCCGACGGCGGGCGAACGGGCACGTCACCCCCGAGGTGATGATCAGCCAACGACCGGCCGAGGCCGAGGACCGTGCAGTCCCGGGACACTGGGAAGGCGACCTCATCATCGGCACCGGCAAGTCCGCGATCGGCACTCTGGTCGAGCGCACGACCCGGTTTACCATGCTGCTGCACCTGCCCCGGATGGAAGGCTTTGGCACCGAGCCGAGGGTGAAGAACGGGCCGGCGCTGGCCGGTCTGGGTGCCGAGGCCGTCAGGGACGCGATCGCCTCCACGATCACCACGCTGCCCGAGCAGCTGCGTCGCTCGTTGACCTGGGACCGCGGCAAAGAACTGGCGCAGCATGCCCGGCTCCGCGTCGACACCGGCCTCGAGATCTACTTCGCGGACCCGCACAGCCCGTGGCAACGCGGCACGAACGAGAATACGAACGGGTTGCTGCGGCAGTACTTTCCGAAGGGCACGGACCTGTCCCGATGGCAGACAGACGACCTCGCAGCCGTTGCACTCGCCCTCAACAGCCGCCCCCGCAAAACCCTCGGATGGAAGACACCCGCTGAAGCCCTCAACGAACACCTACTCTTGACTCAAGAAGCCGGTGTTGCGACAACTGAAGTTCCCCCTTGATCTTGGACAGCGGTTGTTTACGCTGCGGGGGTAAATTCGTGCTGCAGCCTGGCTCGGGTTTCGAGTGGGGTGAGGTACCCGAACTCGGGGTGCTTGCGGAGCCTGGTGCGGTTGTACTCGACCTCGATGAAGCGGAAGACGTCGGCGCGGGCCGCCTCACGGCTCTCCCAGACGGCGGTGCCGATCTCCGCTTTCAGTAGACCGAAGAAGCTCTCGGCTGCGGCGTTATCGTAGCATATGCCGGTTCGTCCCATGCTCTGTCTCAGGTTCAACTCCCGCAGCTCGCGGCGGAATTCGCCACTCGTGTATTCGCTTCCGCGGTCGGTGTGCATGATGCAGCCGCCCTGAAGGTCGCCGCGGCCGGCGGCCATCCGCAGCGCGTCGGTGACCAGCTCGGCACGGTGGTGTTCGGCCATCGCGTACCCGATCACCTCGCGCGTCGCCAGGTCCATGACGGTCGCGAGATACCACCAGCCCTCGATCGTCGGCAGATAGGTGATGTCGCCGACGAGCTTCGTGCCGGACCGGGTAGCGGTGAAGTCGCGGCCAACCAGGTCCGGAGCCGGTGCGGCCTTGGTGTCCTGCTGCGTCAGGTGGCGGCGTCTGCGGCGGGTGACGCCGCGGATGTCGCGCTCGCGCATGATCCGCTCGACCTTCTTCCGGTTGATCGCATGGCCCTTGCGCCGCAGCGCGGCGTGCACGCGCGGGGCACCGTAGGCACCCCGTGAGGAGGCGTGGATCTCGCGGATCTCCTCGGTCAACTCATCCTCGGCACACTGCCGTTCGGCCGCTGCCGGCCGGGCCGCCAGCCAGGAGTAGTAGGTGGAGCGGTTGATCCCCGTGACGCGGCACAGCAAAGCCACGCTGTAGCCGTCGGGGTTGGCCTCGGCGGCCTTCTCCGCGTCGATGAAACGGCACAGAGTGCCTACTTCATCGTCTCCTTCGCGAAGAAGGCCGCTGCTTTTTTCAAGATCTCGATCGTCTGCTGCTGTTCCCGGTTCTCCCTGCGCAGCCGCTGGAGCTCTTCCTTCTCCGCCGTGGTCAGCGCGCCGGGCGCCCCCTCGCCGCGGTCGGCCTTCGCCTGCTTCACCCAGCCGCGAAGCCCCTCCGGACTCACACCGAGTTCCCGGGCGACCTCGGTGACATTCCGCCCTGACGACCGGACCAGTGCCACCGCGTCCCGCTTGAACTCCGACGTGTACCGCTTGCTCATGTTGCTCTTGCCACTCAACCTGGACTGCTTCCTCCGGGACCGATCCGTCCCAGTATCAGGCTGTCCAGTTCAGAGGGGGAACTTCATCTCCACCTACACCCACGTCTCCGACCAGCACTCCACCTTCGGCACGAAGGTCATTGTGGCCACGCACCGCGAGGCCCACTACGTGCTGGACGAGATCCTGGGCAACGCCACCGACCTGCCGATCAGCGAGCACGCGACCGATACGCACGGCGTGACCCTGGTCAACTTCGGGCTCTTCGACCTGGTCGGAAAGCAGCTCTCGCCCCGCATCCGAGACCTGGGCAAGATCACCCTGTACCGGATGGGCGCGAAGACCGACTACGAGGAACGCTTCCCGACCGCCGGGCCGCTGCTGACCAAGAAGGCCAACCTGGACCTGGTCGCCGATCACTGGGACGACCTGCTGCGTCTGGCGGGCTCGCTGAAGTACGGGCACGCCACCGCATCCCTGATCGTCGGCAAGCTGTCCGCGTCCTCCCGGCAGAACGCGCTGGCCGCCGCGTTGAAGGAGTACGGGGCGATCCGCAGAACGATCTACGCGGCGAAGTACCTGTCGGACGAGAGCTACCGGCGCAAGATCGCCCGGCAGCTGAACAAGGGCGAGTCCCTGCACGCCCTGCGCCGCCAGCTCCACGACGCCCGCGAGGGCAAGGTCGCCCGGCGCCAGCCCGAGCAGCAGAACGAGCAGGCGTGGTGCCTGACCGTCGTGACCAACAGCGTGGTCTGCTGGCACACCGAGTACATGGGCCTGGCCGTCGATGAACTCCGTACTGCCGGCCGCGAGGTGGACTCCGAGGTACATTTCCCCGGCCCGTAGCTCGGTGGTCAACTACTACGGCTCGATCACCGTCGACTACGAGCGCGAACTCGCCCAGCTCGACGACCGGGGCCACCGGCCGCTGCGGACCGTGGACACGGACGACCCCGGAGCCGGGCTGTAGAACAGCAGTCGGCCCCTGCTTGCAGCTACAGCGCCAGTCAGCCCGCCGGTCCGTCAGCGATGGCCAGCATGTTCTCAATGAGGTTGGCGGCGCGCGGAGTGCCGCCCTCGGCCCGGGCGTCGGCGCGCAACTGTTCCGATCGGCGGGCGACTTCCGTGTCGGTGACCAATTCGTTCAGGGCCGCTCTCAGTGTCTTGGCAGTAGCGTCCGGGGTGTCGATGCGGCGGGCAACGCCCAGCTCCACGAGCCGGTCGGCGTTCATGAACTGTTCGGCGCCCTGCGGCACGGCGATCATCGGGACGCCCGCAAGGAGTCCTTCGCCGCAGCCGCCCATTCCGGCGTGGGTGACGAAGGCGTCCGCCTGCTCCAAGATCGCCCTCTGCGGGACCCAGGAATGCACCTCGACGTTGGGTGGGATGTCGCCGATTTCGTGCGGGTTGGTGTACTTGCCGATCTGGAGCACGATGTGCCAGCCGGGCAGGTTTCCGTACGCCGCGACGCACTGGCGGTAGAACTCCGGTTGGCGCGTGTACGCCGAGCCCAGGGAGATCAACAGTACGTTCTCCGCGTCCGTAGGCCGTGTCCAGCTGTCCGAGTCCGCACGTGCGTCGAAGCAGGGCCCGACAAAGGTCACCGAGTCGGTGTCGACCTTGTCGGCGTATGGCTGCATCGCCCGAGAGATCAGGGCCAGGGCCTGTGCGGGAGGACCGGAGAAGGCGTCCACTTCCGTGGTGGTCGCCCCGCAGTCGGCGAGCCAGTGTGCGAACCTCGCCCGGTACGCGTCGGCACCCGGCAACTTCCGCAGGTGCGCCGCGATCTCCTCTTCATAGCCGTCCCAGGCCACGAACGTCGGGGACAGCTGCATGAGGGGCCGGCCCTGTGATTCGGCGAGGGCGCGCGCGGCGTAGGCGCCGATGTCGTACAGGTACAGGTCCGCCGGGTCGTGGTCGTAGACGGCGCGCAGCTGAGGGAGTGCCTGGATGGCGTCGTCGAGGAAAAGGTTCGCCGCGGCGATGGGGTCGTCGGGCCAGTTGTTGTCGGCAACCGGCAGCACGGAGGTGCAGGGCACCAGTTCGGCGCCGGTGTCCGCGATGCGGTCGGCCACGGCTGGGTCGTTGGCGTAGGTGACCCGGTGGCCGCGGGCCACCAGCTCGCGAATGATCTCTAGGCTGGGCAGGACGTGGCTGACGGCGGGGATGCCGACCATCGCGATGTGGGCACGGCGACGGGACATGGGCGATCACTCGTTTCGGGTGCGGGGTGGGCATGGGTGGGATCGAGGTGCATCCGGTGTCACGGATGACGAGTGCACGGGGCGGCTGCCGCCAGCTCGGCGACCGATCCCGACATGATCGTCCGTACGTGCTCGGTGATGTGCTCCGCGGGCCAGTCCCACCAGGCGACGGCGAGGAGGCGGGCGACGTCCTCGGCGTCGTAGCGGGTGCGGATGAGCCGGGCAGGGTTGCCGCCGACGATGCCGTAGTCGGGTACGTCGCCTGTGACCACGGCGCCGGAGGCGATGATCGCGCCATGGCCGATCCGAACGCCGGGCATGACCGTCGCGCTGTGGCCGAACCAGACGTCGTTGCCGACGACGGTGTCGCCCCGGCTGGGCAGGTTGGTGAGCAGGTCGAAGTGGTCGGCCCAGGAGCCGCCCATGGTGGGGAAGGGGAAGGTCGAGGGGCCGTCCATACGGTGGTTGGCGCCGTTCATGATGAACCGTGTTCCGGTGCCCAGCGCGCAGAATTTACCGATGACGAGTCTCTCGGGGCCGTAGTGGTAGAGGACGTTGCGCGTCTCGAACGCAGTCGGGTCGTTTGGGTCGTCGTAGTAGGAGTACTCGCCGACTTCGATCAGCGGGGACTTCACCAGCGGCTTGAGCAGCGCCACCCGCTGCTGTTCGGGCATCGGGTGCAGGACGGTGGGGTCGGCGGGAGCAGTCGGCATCGTGAGTCGATTCCTCTCTGGAAGGGGTGTAGGGGTCGGGCAGGAACCCTCAGCCTCTGATCGCAGGCACTCGTGCGGTGTGCAGAGTCAGGTGGGTTCCTCTCCAGCGCCGCCGAAGCAACCGGTCGTGGCTGACGAGGACGACGGTGCCGGCGAAATCGGCCAAGGCGGTCTCCAGTTCCTCGGCAAGGGCTGGAGACAGGTGGTTGGTGGGCTCGTCGAGCAACAGGATGTCCGCAGGCCGGCTGACCAACCGCGCCAGGGCGAGCCGCTGCCGCTGGCCGGTGGAGAGCCGCGTGACCGGCACCGCCAGCCGGGACCGGTCGAACAGCCCGAGGGCCAGAAGCCGTTCGGCGTGGTCGTCGGCTTCCCCCGCCCGCCCACGGGCGTAGGCGGCCAGGAGGGTCTCGTCCGCCGAACCGGGGTCCGGGTCCTGCGGGAGGTACCCGATCCGGCCGCGCCTGTTGACGTGTCCGCGGCCGGGGGCCAGGTCGCCGGCCAGGACGCGCAGCAGGGTGCTCTTGCCCGCGCCGTTCTCGCCCGTGACCAGCAGGCGATCGCCCGCCCGGACTGTCAGATCGATCGGGTCGAGTCTGCCCGCGACGGCGACCCCGACGGCGTCGAGCACGGCGCCGTGCAACTGTCCGGCGCGCAGCACAGGCGAGAAGTTCAAAGGCTCCGGCGGGGCCGGTACCGGGTCGGCCAGCAGGCGGCGCAGCCGTTCCTCGGCATTGCGGACGCGGCTGGCCAGGGACTGCTGCACACGGGCGCCAGCCTGGTTGTAGGCCAGTTTGTTGCCGTCCTTCATCGCCCGGCCGGGGGCCACCCGGCGGGCGGTACCCGAAGCCGAGTCGCGCACCCGGTCGACTTCGGCACGCCACCTGTCGTGGCGCTGGACCCCGCGCCGCCGCGCCGCCGCCTTCTCCGCGAGGTAGCCGGCGTAGCCGTTGCCGTACCGGACGACGCTGCGTCGGTCCCCGTCCACCTCCAGCAGGCTTGTAGCGACGTGTTCGAGGAAGCCCCGATCGTGGGAAACAACCACTGTGGTGCCCCGCCGACTGTGCAGGTGCTCCTCCAGCCATACCAGGGCGGCCTCGTCCAGATGGTTGGTCGGCTCGTCCAGCAGCAGCACCTCCGGGGCAGCTGCCAGCACCGCCGCCAGACGCAGCCGGACCTGTTCGCCGCCGGAGAGGCTGCCCATGGTCGAGTCACGGCCCACCTGCCTCAGGCCGAGGCCGTGCAGGGCGCGTTCCAGCCGGGCATCGGCGTCGTAGCCGCCGCGCAGCTCGAAGGCCGAGACGGCCTCGCCGTACGCGTCGAGCGCCGACTCGTCACCGTCGGCCATCGCTGCCTCCAGGCGGCGCATCCGCGCTTCGATCGCACGAAGATCGCCCAGTGCCCGATCGATGACCTGCTGAGCCGTCACATCCGCTGGCAGGCCCCCGTCTTGGGCGAGGTACCCGACGCCACCGTCGGCCTGCAGGATGATCTCCCCCTGGTCGGGGCGCTCCCGCTTGGCGAGCAGCCGCAGCAGGGTGGTCTTGCCGGACCCGTTCTCGCCGACGATCCCGGTGCACTCACCCTTCGCGAGCGAGCAGCTCACCGAGTCGAGAACGGGCCTGCCGTCGAACGACTTGCTGACTGCGAGCGCGGTGATCTGTGTGGGCATACGAGCAACTCCGAAGCTGTCGGGGACGGAACGGTCGCCTGGGACCGCAAGGCCGGAAGAACGCTTCGGAAGAGCATCGGCAACTCCACTAGTGCGACAACTGTTACTTTAAGATGCTGTCATGACCTGGCCCCGCCGAGCAACCGGATTCCCGATGACAGACCCACCGGACAACCCGCCGGAACCTGCCCGTCCCACCGCACCGCCCGGCCGCCGACCGGGCGGCCGCACCGCCCGTATTCGCGCCCAAGTACTCGACGCGGTGCGCGCCGAACTCGGTGAACACGGTTACGAGGGGCTCACGATGGAGGGCGTGGCGGCCCGCGCCGGCGTGCACCGCGCCACGGTCTACCGGCGCTGGCAAGACGTCGGTGGCTTGCTCGCCGATGTCCTCGACTCCGCCGGCGAGGACGACTGGCAGCCCCCGAACACCGGCTCCCTGCGCGGCGATCTGGCAGCCCTCAACGACGAGATCCAGGAGTCCTTGGTCGCACAACCGTCGATCCCCGAAGCCCTGATGGCAGCCTCGTTCCGTTCCCCGCAAGCCGCCCACGCCCAGCAGCAGCTGTGGGAGGACCGGTACACGCGCTGCGAGGCCCTCGTCGAGCGCGCCATCGAACGCGGTGAACTCCCGCCGCACACGGACGCCCGGCGTCTGCTGATCGCCGCCACCGCACCGCTCTACCACCAGCTAGTACTCCTGCGGACCGCTCCTGATCCACAGTTGCCCGGTCACGCCGCCACCACAGCAACTCTGGCCGCCGCCGCCGGAGCGTTCACCCGCCCTGCGCAGGGCGAGGAATCCTGACGGTCGGCCTGCTCGGGCCGCAGCGCTGATCGGGCAGTGCGGCGGCTCGGGGCAGTCCGGAGACCGGGCGCCGGCGGACGGGGGCCTGGCCGCATTCACCAAGGAGTGGGCCGCAGAGGCTGCATCCGGTGCCCGGTGAGGTGCGGACGTCGATGCTGTCTGGCATCAGGGCGGCAGCACCCGCAGTGATGCCGCCCTGCGGCAAAGCTCACCGGATCTGTCTCGCCAAGCACCTCATCTGAAGTACTCAAGTGCCAACTGAAGCACCAGCTAGGCCTCATCCGGGCGACCGGCCGTGCCAGTCTGCGCGGTCGGTGTTTCATAGGCGGTCGCTCGTGAAACACGGCTGCCATCCAGTACCACACCGCCCGCTTCCGCCTCGTGCCCCAACTCGCCAAGGCCCTCAGCGTGCCGACCCCCGCCGTGCGCAAGCCGGGCTCGGTCTGGACCGAGCTGCCCCGGCCGGTGAACGGGGGCGTCGAGCCGGTCGGGCACGTACGCCTCGGATACTGCCGTGCCTCGCGAGGCAGTCCCTCGACGCACAGCTGGACTCCCTCGCCGAGGCCGGGGTGACCCGGGTCTGGGGCCTGAGGAACATCCACGCCAGATCGTGCGCTAAGCCCTGGCTGGTCTCGGGAGGCCGTTGACCAGCGCGGATCGTGCGGCGGAACCTTCGCGGGTCGATGTTGTCGATCTTCGGAGGGCCGTGATGGCGGTCGAGTTTCTGACGGATGTGCAGGCAGCCCGGTATGGGGCGTTCTACGGGACGCCGGCGCGGGCGGAGCTGGAGCGGTTCTTCTTCCTGGACGACGCGGACCGGGAGAAGGTTCAGGCGAAGCGGCGGGCGCACAACCGATTGGGGTTCGCGGTCCAACTGACGAGCGTGCGGTTCCTGGGACGGTTCATGCCCGACCCGCGGCAGGTGCCGGCGGACGTGACCGAGTACCTGGCTGAGCAGTTGGGGATCACCGACGCCTCAGTGCTGCAGGAGTACGGCGAGCGCGACGGGACGGCTCGCTCGCACGCCGGGGAGATCCAGCAGGACGGCGGCTGGCGGGACTTCGCCGAGGTCCGGGACGAGCTGGCGAAGTGGCTGGACGCGCGGGCCTGGACGACCGGGGACGGGCCGAAGGCGCTGTTCGACGCGGCGGTGGGGTGGCTGCGGGAGCGGAGGGTGCTGCTGCCGGGGGTGACGACGCTGGCCCGGCTGGTGGCGTCGGTGCGGGAAGCAGCTAACCAGCGGCTGTGGGACACCTTGTACGGGCTGCTGAACACCGGTCAGCGGGCGGTGCTGGACTCGCTGCTGGTCGTGCCGTCCGGTCAGCGGGTCTCGGAGCTGGACCGGCTGCGGCGCGGTCCGGTGCGGGTGTCGGGGCCGCAGATGAAGTGGTCGCTGGAGCGGGCGCGGGAGATCGCCGACCTGGGGATGGGCGAGCTGGACGTGTCCGGGATTCCGCCCCGGCGGCTGGCGGAGCTGTCCCGGTACGGCGTGGACGGCAAGGCGACGTTGCTGCGGCGGCACGGCGATTCCCGGCGCCTGGCCACGCTGCTGTCCACTGCGGTGTACCTGACGACGAGGGCGGTCGATGACGCCCTGGACCTGCTGGAGGTGCTGGTCGCCACCAAGCTGCTGGCCCGCGCGGAGCGGGACACGGCGAAGGAGAAGCTGAAGACCCTGCCGAAGGTCGAGCGGGCCGGCGCGAAGCTGGCCACCGCCTTCCAGGTCGTGTTCGACACCACCTCCGAGCAGGTCGACACCGACACCGGGGAGGTCAGGGCGCCGAGGGTGGCCACGCTGGACGCGATGTGGGAGCAGATCGAGGCGGTGATCCCGCGCGGGGAGCTGGCCGCCGCGATCGCGGCGCTGTTCGAGCTGACGCCGCCGCTGGACTCGGACGCGGACGAGGCGTGGCGGGCGATGCTGGTCACCCGGTTCGGCACCGTGCGGCCGTTCCTGAAGCTGCTGGTGGAGGTGGTGGACTTCGGCGCGACCCCGGAGGGGCTACCGGTCCTGAAGGCGTTGAGGTCGCTGCCCGACCTGATGGGCCGCAAGAAGGTGGGCCCCGCCGAGATCGACACCGACCTGCTGGCCGGCTCCTGGCGGCGCCTGGTGCTCTCCGCCCCGCACCAGGAGCCGGGGGCGGTGGACTGGAAGGCGTACACCTTCTGCGTGCTGGAGCAGTTCCACCGGATGCTGCGGCGCAAGGAGGTGTACGCGAAGAACTCCTCCAAGTGGGGAGACCCTCGGGCGAAGCTGCTGGCCGGTCAGGCGTGGGAGCAGGCCAAGCCCGGTCGGCAGATGCAGGACGGTGGGCACCGCTTCCCCCTTGCCGCAGATAACAGGGCCGCTTCATGTAGCGGCCCGAGAACGTTGCCGCAGGTGGCGATTCCGTCTGCCGCAGATAATAGGGCGTTATCTGTGGAAAGACTTCCAGCCGTGATGCCGTCGATGATCCGTCAGGCGCCCACCAGCGGCGATCCGGGCTTAGCGCACGATCTGGCGTCGATGTTCCTCAGGCCCCATCCCCGCGGCGTCGACGAGGACCAGGCGCTCGGCGGCGGCCTGCACCTGCCCGTACCGGTCGCGCATCCCGCGCCCGACACAGACCTCGCACTCGGTGTAGGAGCCGACGGGCAGCGGCGGCGCGGGCACCTCGACAGTGATCTCGCGTACGACCTCGACCACTCGACACGGGTCATCGCAGCCCGCTGCGCGGCCTTGACTTCCATCTGGCCATGGAGTTGCTTCTGTGGTGCCCACAGGTTCCCCGCTCAGCGGACTCTCCAGTCGACCGTCAGGCTCTGGAGAGTAGCTTCGCCTCCTCTGTCGGGGACAACCCGTGCCGGAGCGGCGGTTCGCCACGCTCGCGGTCCCAGGCCAGCACGTCAGCGATGGTCACTGCCAACGGGGTTGCGGGCATGCCGGCGGCGCGGGCGCGCGCAGGGCTTCGCTGCTGGGTCGGCCACATCGATTTGGGGCGGGTCAGCGGGAAGAACGGCGACACCGCTTCGGCTGGCACGGGAACGACCTCGACCTGGCTGCCCGCCACTTGGGCGCAGGTGGTGATCAGCTCGGCCATCGTGGTCGGTTCAGCCGGACCGACGGCGTGGAACGCGCCGGGCCTGTCGTCCAGCAGAAGCTGCACCACGAGGCGGGCCACGTCGCGAGAGTCGACCACCTGAACTGGCTGTTCGGGGCTGCTTGGCAGGGCCACCCGGCCGCCGCGCGCGGCCCGGCGAACCCAGTACGTGAGCCCATCCTGCACGTCGTGCGGCCCGGCGACCTTTCCCAGCCGCACGATCGTCGCCCGTGAGCCGTACCGGGCCACCACGTCGTCCTCGCAGGCCACTTTGCACGGCCCGTAGGTGTCCTCGTCGAGCTCCTCGGTGTCGCGCACCGGCGGGCGGCGGGGCGTGTCCTCGTCCGAACTGGGCCCCACACCCGTCCGCACATACACAGCCTGACTGGAGATGAAAAGGTACCGGCCGACCCGGTCGCCGAGCTCCTCCATCGCCTGCCCGACATGACGCGGAACATACCCGCTGACGTCCACGACAGCATCCCAGCTGCCGTCGCTCAGCGCCGCGTAGTCCCCGGTGTCCCGGTCCCCGATCAGCCGGGGCACGCCCGGGAACAGGTCGGCGCCGGTTCTGCCCCGGCTGAACAGGGTCACCTCAGCACCCTGACGAAGCGCGTCGTCCACGATCGCCCGGCCCACGAACGAGGTGCCGCCAAGTACAAGGAGTCGCATAACGCCCGACAGTAACGGCGCCCGCACGCCACCTCCACCGAGATTCCGCAGCGCGGTATGACTCCCGGTGCCCGCCTCCACCGAGGCCATCCTGCGGCGCTTCACCCGCACCGCCTCCCACCCCGTCTACCAGGCGATGCTCGAAGTCGGCCGCGCACAGAAGACCATCTTCGTCGCCCGCTACCTGCGCGACCGCGATCTCCAGCGCGAGATCCAGGAGGGCCTCAACATCGTCGAGGGCTGGAACGGCGCCAACGACATCATCTTCTTCGGCAAGAGCGGCGAACTGAGCAGCAACCGCCGCGACCAGCAAGAACTCTCCGTCCTCGCGCTCCATCTCCTGCAAACCGCGCTCGTCTTCGTGAACACCCTCATGATCCAAGACATGCTCGCCGCCCCCGAATGGGCAGACGTCCTCACCGAGGAGGACAAACGCGCCCTGACCCGTCGCCGCATTGACCGCGCTACTCGCCCCCGGAGACGCGCGTCGCTGACCCGGGTTCTCCAGGGTGCAGCGGAGGCCCGCGCCCGCCCCGGTAGCGACACGGCCGCTGGCGACCCCAGCCGGTGACAGTCGCGCGGAGCCGATCACCCGTGGCTGTTTCGATACCCGACTTCCCGTGTCCAAAGGGGGTTTGATGCCCTACAACCGTATGAAGGTCTGCTTGTTTCGAAGACGGGGGAATGCTCGGTGATCGGACAGCCTGGGAGGCGCGGGTCGAGGGCGCACGTGTGGAAGGTGGCGGTGCCGGCAGCCCTCATTGTGGCGGTCCTGGTGGGTCTCGCCATGTGGTTCGGCTGGGTGGGCGCAGTTGGCACGTGGCTGCTCGCGGTACTGCTGGCGGCGGTGACGACCGCGGTCACCGGATGGATCATCACGGGCATCACGCGTGCAAGGGCTGTGCTGTCGCCCACTGAGCCGTTCACGGTCTCCGTCGAGGTCGGAGACTGGTACGCCCTCAACAGATGGGTTGTTGAGGGCAGTCGACCGGACCAGCCACCGCCGCTTCCCGGTCGTGGGCTGCGGGAGTGGGCGACCACCCATGCGGCTGTGCGCGCCGACAGCCTCAAGATCTCGATCCTCGTGGAAGGGGACGGCCCGCAAGCGGTGATCCTGCGCGGCGTCCGCGTCGTCGAACTCACCACTCGACCACCTGCCGGGGGGACACACGTCGGGTACGGGTATTTCACAGCGGATGGGACGATCGAGGCGCGGTGGTTCAGCATCGACCTCGACGCGCGTTCTCCCCGGCTCGACCGGAGCCACTGGCCAACGCCCTCTAACGAGCCGTCGTTTCCCTTCTCTGTGACGCAGGGAGAGCCGGAGCTGTTCTGGCTGTACGTGTCCGCTGCGCAAGCCGATTACACGTGGCGCCTGGTGCTGGACTGGACCGTGAACGGAACGCAATACACATCCGTCATCGACGATGGCGGCGAACCATTCGCCCTCGCAGCGCGCGGCTCCCGCCCCTCGTTCTACTGGGACGACATCGACGCTCGCTGGAGGGCCTCCCAGAGCACCGGCGGACACGCAGCATCGCCCTGATCCCCGGACGCGGCTCGCCCCCGACGCCACGCCCCGTCCCTGCCGAGGCGCACACGCGGGCGTTCACAGTCGGCCCCGACGAAACGCCGAGGCCGTCCCCCGGTCCTCAGCGGGGGACGGCCTCGGCCATGGTGGCCACCGGGCTGGGAGCTCACTCCTCGTCGGTGGTGTCCGGGGCGCGCAGGGGCCGCAGGCCGCCGGGCAGTTCGGGGAGCTTGAAGGAGTAGCGGCCGAGCATGTTGACGTGGTGTCGGACGAACGGGGAGAGGCGGGCGACGTCTTCGTCGCGCACGTCGAACCCGTCCGCGCGCAGCTTGGTGACGGCAGCGTCCATGTAGCGGGTGTTGAACAGGACCAGGGCGTTCAGGACGAGGCCGAGGGCGCCGAGCTGGTCCTCCATGCCGTCCTGGTACCGCTGGTAGAGCTGGCCCTGCTTGCCGTGGAAGATCTTCCGGGCAAGTGCGTGGCGGCCTTCCTGGAGGTTGGCCTGTACCTTGATCTGGCGGCGGTAACCGGGCTCGTCGGCCAGCCGCAGGATGTGCAGGGTCTTGGAGATCCGCCCGTAGTGCGCGATCGCGTCGCCGAGCGGGGTCGGGCGGCCGTCGCGCGACAGCATGCGGATCACGTCGTACGCGCGCACGGCGCCGGTGTGGATCGAGCCGATGATCCGCAGGATGTCCTCCCAGTGCCGCTCGATCCGCGTCAGGTCGACCCGGCCGTGGGCCGCGTCCTCGAACGCGCCGTAGTCCACGGTGCGGTCGATGCGCCACATCTTCTGGTCGGGCAGGTCGGCCAGTTGCGGCGCGTACGTGAACCCGGCCAAGGTCAGGAGGCCAAAGACGATGTCGCTGTACGAAGCGGTGTCGGTGACGATCATCTCTGGGCGCTTGCCGCCGTCGCGGTCGTAGAGTACGTCCAGCACGTACAGCGAGTCGCGCGGGGTGCCGGCCACCACCTTCCCGCCCAGGCCTGCGGCCTGGTCGTTGAGCAGGTTGAACCAGGTCGCGCCGCCGCGGCGCCCGAAGTATTTCGGGTTCGGCCGCGCATACACCGATGGCACCGGCACCACGAACCGCATGCCGTCGACCGAGGCGACCAGCCCGCCGCCCCACGCTTGCGCGAGCGCGATCGGCGCCTGGTGCTCGATCAGCGTGGCGTTCGCCGCCCGGTAGGTCGCCAGCCGCAGGTACGTCTGGTCGACGTGGGAGAGCCGGCCGTACTTCAGCGCGTCCAGGCCACCGATCACCGGGGTGTAGCCGACGTTGCAGCCGTGCGCGACCAGCAGCGCGGCGATCGTCACGTGCAGGTCTTTGAGCCGGGCCTCGCCGCCGGTGACCGAGGTGAACGCGGCGTCCGCGCCGGTCCAGGAGAACACCTCCAACAGCACCTCGGGCAGGTCCACGCGCGGCAGCATCGCGTTCACCGCCGCCCGCAGGTCCAGCAGCGAGGCCGGTTCGGGCTCCGGTTCCAGCGCGGCGAAGTGCAGCCTCCCCGCGTCGTCGAAGGTGATCTGCGCGTTGTCCGGCAGCCGTGAGGCGACCTCGCGGTAGGTGCCGTCCAGCAGTTGGGCGCGCGCCGCCAGGTGCGCGCCCGGCTCCCCGGGCAGGCTGAGCGACGCCAGCACGGTGGGACGGGTGTGCTCCCAGGCGTCGCCGGCCAGCAGCTTGGCCCGCGGGTCGCCCCACTTGGAGGAGTTCTTCGCGAACACCTCGCGCCGGCGCAGCATCCGGTGGAACTGCTCCAGCACGCAGAACACGTACGCCTTCCAGTCCACCGTGCCCGGCTCCAGGCCCGGAGCGTTCAGCACCAGGCGGCGCCACGACCCGGCCAGCAGGTCGGTGTCTATCTCGCCGGGGCCGACCTTTTTGCGGCCCATCAGGTCCGGCAGCGACTTCAGCGCCGCCAGGACCGGCAGCCCTCCGGGGTGGCGCCCAAGTCGACGACCTTGGGGTCCGAGTAGGAACGGACCAGGAAACCGGTGTTGCTGTCAGAAGTTTTGACAGGCCATGATCGGTCGAAGCCCTTCGATCCGAAGGTGCCGGTGACCAGCGGAACGGCGGAGGCCTTCGACATCTCCCAGGTCGGAAGCCCCTTGGTTTTGAAGCCCTGACGGCTTGCTACGGGGTCTCGGTCCCGAGGGCGTTGACGCGGTTCGCGTACTCGCGGCGGGCCTTGCGCTGGGCCGGGTTTGCCGAGAGGGCGTCGAGCGGCTGGCAGCGGCCAAGGAGTTGGCGGTGGACCGAGGGCGCCGCGGGGACACGAAGTGTGTAGCCCTGGCCGCGCCGTACGGTCACGCCCTGGTCGAGCGCGGCCCGCTCGGCGGGCTCCAGTTCGGCCGCGCGGAGGAAGTCCGCGACCTTGCCCGGCATGTCGAGGACGACCGGCAGCTCCGGAGCCGGGGCGTCCTGGTCGACGACGGTGTGCTCGGGCATGAGGTCGGCGACGGCGGTACGGATGGCGCCCCGGCTGACGTGGTGGTCGCGGGCCAGACCGGCGATCGACTGGCCACCCAGGTACCCGGCGCGCACCGCGGCGGCCTTCGCCGCCGTGACGACCGGGCGTCGGCCGCCCTTGTTGCCCTTGGCCTCGGCGGCCCGCAGTCCGTCGTAGGTCAGCTCCCGCTGGAGGTCGCGCTGGAGTTCGCCGGCGGCGGCGAGGGTCTGCACCATGAACTTCACGGTGGACAGCAGTTCCCCGGTGCGCGGGTGGCGTGCGGTGAGGTCCATCGCGGAGAACGCGCCGTCGTGGATGCGCAGGGCGAGCCGGTCGCGGTGCAGGACGTCGAGCACGTCGAGGATGTGCCCAGTGCCGCGCACGAGGCGGAACATCTCGGAGATGTGCACGGTGTCGCCCGGCCGCGCGTACGTGAGCAGCTCGCCGAACTTCGGCCGCTGAAGCGGGTGGAGGCGGCTGGAGGTGCCGGGCTCCTCCTCGAAGACGACCGGATCGTCGATCCCGGCCTCGTCGAGGACGAGGTCCTGACGGTCGGTCGACTGCTGGTCGGTCGACACCCGCTTGTAGACCAGATTGGCCACGCTCTTCCCCGCTTCTGTCGGCGCATCGGACCCGGACTGTCATCAAACCCTGTCTTCAGCCGTCATCGGATCCGATTGGATCTGAGCCGTCGTCAGACCCCTGGATCCCCGGGTCCATTGGACCTCCGTCGCGCCTGTCGTCATTCGATCGTTTGACGACAGGGCGGGAAGCGGCGGGCGGAACGACGGAGGGATGCTGACCGCCCAGCACTGGGGGCGGGGGTGGTAGTTGTACTTCAAGACGCCCCGTCGATCCGTGCGGGGCACTCACTGACAATCCCAGATCAGGCCGTTTGCCTGTGAATGGAGAGCACAGCACTGAGTGCGGTGGCACCGTCGAGGAGGGCTTTGGATCGAGTAGTGATGCTGGCGTCCCTGGTAGCCAGCGCCGAGACGACATCCTCCGATCGGCGGGTGCGCCGCAGCGCCGGCATGAGGGCCCGAAGGGGCGTGATGCGGTATCCGGCCTTGCGCAGTTGGTGAACGATCCGCGCATCCTGCACCTGAGTCGGTGTGTATCGTCGCGTTCCGCGTACGGGGTCGCGGTCCGGGATGACGAGAGCCTCCGCATGCCAGTGCCGCAACGTCGAAGGGCGCACACCGAGGGCGGCGGCGAGTTCGGAGACGCTCATTGAGTCCGACGCGCGCACGTCTTCGATTGGCTCGCTGGAGATCGCGTGGGCGGCCTCCTTGGCCTGCCTCAGTTCCGCGCGCTCTGCGTCGAGCCGGGCGTGCGCCGTGTCGAGAAGGGCAAGCGCCTGCGAGGTGGGGAACTGGTGGAAGGCCCGAACGATCTTCTTGGCCTCAATCGGCCCCACGCCCGCGGTGAGGGCTCGGTAGGCCAGTGCGGACTGCAGATGTACCTCCCCGTAGATCCGGTAGCCCTTGGCCGTGCGCGTCGCGGGCGGAAGCACACCGTCGCGCTCAAGATTGCGAACTTGCTGAACGGAGTACCCGACGCGCCGTGCGACATCAGCGGTACGCATATCCCCTGATTTGAGACTTGACATCCCGGCATCCCTCTATCTCGGCTTCAAAGTCTCCACTAGCACTTCAATGCAACGCTAGAGCACATGACCATTGACGAGATCATCAGCTTCGTGGGCGGCCTCGACGGCGTCCTGACCATCAGGCCCGCACCCGGCGACGGCACGCCGGAAATCAGCTGGGGGGACACGTTCTTCTACTACGCACCTGACGGTGCCACTCCGACGACGGCCCAACCGTTCGCGACTGTCGTGACCAAGGACTACCCCGGCGACGAGGCGTCGCGTCTGGACCGGCCGGACACCTTCCGCGTGAATATTGCCGCCGGGAAGGAAACGTTCATCCAGTGGACCGGTCACGCACCACGCGAACCAGCCTCCGCCGAGGTCGACCCCAGTGCCACCGACACCGTGATCGCGCACCCCGTCTACGGCACCGCAGGCTGGCTGGCAGTGGTGAACCCGGGCGAGCGCACTGAAGCGCCAACACGTGAGCTGCTGCGTGCGGCCCATCACCTCGCACGCTCACGCCATGAGCGACGCGCTGAATCAACAACGCGATGAACGATCTACGGTCCGCGGCGGGAGCGGGCCGAGAAGGTGGAGGCGCAGCCGACCACTCCCGCGCAGCTGAAGTATTTGGCCACACTCGTGGAGAAGGTCGGCAAGGAGCGGTTCGACGCCGAGTTCGCCAAGGCGGTCAAGGGCACCGGCATCGAGCCGCATGCTCCTTGGGAGCGGACCGTGACCGCCGCGAAGCGGTTGAGCAAGGCAGCGCGCTGATCAGCGCCCTGGTCGGCTCCTGACGTTCACTCCTGCCCGTCGTCGTCCTCGTCCAGCTCGGGCGCGTCCGGGTCGCGCAGCGGGCGCAGGGCGCCGGCGGCCGGGGTGGAGGCGGTGAAGCTGTAGCGGCCCAGCACGTTGAGGTTCTTGTGTTTGAGCGGGGACAGCCGGGCCACGTCCTCGTCGAGTACGTGCACATCGACTCCCTGTTCGGGGAGGCGGGTAAGAACGTCATCGACTGGGATCTGATCGAGTCCCAGTTCCGGCACCTGATGCGGGTCGCTGTCTCCGTGCGTGAGGGCGCCATCTCCTCCTCGACGCTGCTGAAGCGGCTGCGGTCGGGCTCGCACAAGAACTCCACCTACACCGCGTTCCGTGAGGTCGGCCGTGTGGTCCGCACGGTGCAGCTGCTGCGCTACCTCTCGGACGCGCCGCTTCGCCGGCGGGTGACCGCGGCGACGAACAAGGTCGAGTCGTTCAACCGGTTCTCCCAGTGGGTCGGCTTCGGCAACCAGGGCGTCCTCGCCGACAACGACCCCATCGAGCAGGAGAAGGTGATGAAGTTCAACGCCCTGCTCACGAACGCGGTGATCTTCCACAATGCCCTGGACATCGCGGAGATTGTCCGCCAGCTCCTTCAGGAGGGGTGGGAGATCGACCCGGAGGACCTGGCCCACATCTCGCCGTACCTGACCGAGCACATCAAACGGTTCGGCGAGTACTCCACCCACGAACTCGGCATCCAACCCGAGGCATACGACCCGAAACTCAACGTCGACTTCACCCAGCTCCGCGACCAGGACCTGCGCGCCGAAGGCTTCGGGACCGCAGCCTGACCGGGCGAGACCGGGTGGCAGTGCGGTCAGGCCGAGTTCCCGGGCACGTGTGGGTCGTTGAGTAGCTCATGGGACGGGACAAGGCGAACAAACCGCGCAGGCCGCGGGATCTGGTCCCGCTTGCGGAGGGACATGTCGAGGCGGTGCCTGGGGTGACGGTGACCTTGACTGGCCCGCACACGGTCACGCCGGCCGCGGCGCACGAGCGGATGGCGAAGGCCCCAAGGCGCTCGGCGACTACGTATGGACCGGCTCGCAGTGGCAGGTCGGGGTGACCCGGGGCATACGCACGCACGGGTGACGGAGGTCCCGTCGATGGCCGAGGCACTACGCATGGCACTGGTCGTGGCCGACCGGATGTTCTCGCCCGGCATCGCCTTGCTGCACACGGTGGCAGGACGCGAAGGCGTGGAGGCCCACCTCTCTTGCTGGCTGTACCGATGGTCCCCACGGCCGTGATCGACCTCCCTCATCCGACCTCAAAGGCCGCGTTTCATGGCGCGGGTGGAGAAGCCCAGCCCGATGGTGGCGATCACCGTTGCGGCGAGGGCGCCGTGGAGCACGGAGGTGTCGAGGAAGTCGCCGGCGAACAGGGCACGGGCGGCGTCGACGATGTACGTGATGGGGTTGATCATGGCGGCCGTGCTCAGCCAGCCGGGTGCGGTTTCGACCGGCAGGAGGATGCCGGAGAGCAGCATGATCGGGAAGATCAGCATCTGGGTGACCATCCAGAACAGGTTGCCGCTGGGCCGTGAGGCGATGGCCAGGATGTAGGACAGGGCGCTGAGTCCGACCGCCATGACGATGAGCAGCACCATGGCGGCCAGGGCGCCGGTCAGGTGGAGTTTCATGCCCAGCGGGATGGCGATGGTGGTGATGAGGATCGCTTGGACGAACAGGGTGGCGGTGTCCTTGGCGGTGCGTCCGAGGATGAGTGAGGTGCGGCTGACGGGGGTGACGAGGAAGCGTTCCATCTGTCCCCCGGTCAGTTCGCTGAGCATGCTGTGACCGGCCGAGAGCGGCCCCATGAGGCACATCATCACGATGATGCCGGGGACGAACCACTGCCAGACGTCGCCGGCACCGGCCCCGAGATCGGCTTCGGTGCCGACGAGCATCGAGCCGAACAGGATGAGGAACAGCAAAGGCTGCCCCATGGCGAGGACGATGCTGACTGGGGAGCGAAGCTCGGGCGTGATTTCGCGGGAGAAGACCGTGGCGGTGTCGTGGAGGAGCTTAGGCATGGGTGGCTCCGATCGGCTCGGCGCTGGTGGTCTCGTAGGCGTGGCCGGTTTCTTCGATCCTGCGGCCGGTGAGGTTGATGAAGACGTCGTCGAGGGACGGTCGGCGCATGCAGGCGTGCGTGACCGTGATCGCGTCGTGGTGCAGCAGCCGCAGGTAGGCAGGTAGGGCGGTGTCAACATCGGCGATCCGCACGTGCACTGTCTGCCCTTCGGCCGTGACCTCGGAGACGCCGGCCATCTGACCGGCCACGCGTGCGGCGGCACGTGCCGAGTCGGTATCCGGCGTCGTGATGTGCATCCAGTCGCCGGCTAGGTCGGCCTTGAGAGCGGCCGCGGTGCCGTTGGCGATGACCCGCCCTTGGTCGATGATGACAATCCGCTCGGCCATCTGGTCGGCTTCGTCGAGGTAGTGGGTGGTCAGCAGGATCGTGATGCCGTGCTCGCGGCGCAGGCGTTGGATCTGATCCCACAGGCCAGCGCGGCTGTGGGGATCGAGGCCCGTGGTGGGTTCGTCGAGGAAGAGCACGCTCGGGTTGTGTATGAGCCCGAGGGCGATGTCCACGCGCCGTCGCTGCCCGCCCGAGAGGCTGCCGGGGATGCGGGCGGCAAGGTCGCTGATGCCCAGGATCTCCAGAACCTCGTCGAGCCCGGCGCCGCGCATCACGAAGCCGGAGCCCGTAGCAGCGCCCCTGGGTGATGAGCTCCTCGCGGATGCGGTGGTTTTCCCCGCAGGCGTTCTTCTGTCCCGCGTAGCCGATCGCCTTACGCACCCGGCCCGGTTCGCGCGCCGCGTCAAAGCCCCCGCGATGTGCACGCGGCCCGCAGTGGGCGGCAGCAGCGTGGTCAGCATCCGCAAGGTCGTGGACTTGCCTGCACCGTTCGGCCCGAGCAGCGCCAGCAGCTCACCGGCCGCGACATCAAAGCTGACATCGCGCACCGCCTCGATCGTCCCCTTGCCCACCTTGAAGGTCCGACGCAGACCCTCGGCCCGGATCATCTTCTCTCCACTCATAATGCGGACTGTAAAGCACCCTGAATGGAACTTCAAACTTCCATCAGTGAGGTGCAGGAGTCCTTTACGGGTGTCACTGGTACCATTGAGCTATGAGTGCGAAGCAGACCTCCAGTGCCCGGAATCGAACTGAACGGGCCATTGTGACTGCCGCGGTGCGTGTTTGGGCGCGTGACCGGGCAGCCACGTTGCCCCAGGTCGCCGAGGCCGCGGAGGTCGGCCGCACGACCCTGCACCGCTACTTCCCAGAACGCGACGGTCTGCTGCGCGCCGCCACCGAGCACGCCCTGGAAGCCATCGGTGGCGCCATCGCCGAAGCGGACCCCTACAAAGGACACCCGCTGGATGCCATGCGCCGTGTGATCGCGGCCCTGGCCTCGGCCAGCGATGCGATCATGTTCGTCTTCGGCGACCAGTCCCTGGTGCGCGATGTCGCCCCCACCCCCGAGCCCGACCTTCCGACACCGCACGACCCGGTGATCGACCTCATCCGCCGCGGGCAGGCCGAGGGCGTCTTCGACGACCAGCTCCCCGCCGAATGGATCCAGCAAGTCCTTTGGGGAGTGACCTACACCGCCTTCGAACAGGTCGAACGGGGCGCCCTCGCCAAGTTCGACGTCACCGCGACCGTGACCCGCACACTGGAACAGGGGATCACCGCCACGGCCGGTGCACGTCCGGGATCGGACCCGAAGCCATGACCGGCACAACCACCGAGGCAGGCTGGAGTGTCGACTTCTGGCTCGACCCGGCCTGCCCGCTCACCCGCCACACCGCACGCTGGATCGCCCAGGTCGCCGACCAGGTAGTGCTCCAGGTGCGCTGGCGGGTGATGAGCTTGGCGGTGCTCAACGAGCATCGCGACGACGACCCCGAAGGCGACCCGCACGGCTACCTGTGGATTCCCGCCCGCATCGCGGCGGCCGTCCAGACCGAGCACGGACATACCGCACTCGGCACGTTCTACGCCGCACTGTGGACCGAGCCTGACGGCACCGCGCGCGAATGGATCGGCGACATCGACGAAGCCCTGCACCGCAGCGGCCTGCCCACCGCGCTCACCGAGGCCGGTACCGCCACCGACTACGACCAGGCACTGCGCGCCTCGCACCACGCCGGCGTCGACCAAATCGATGCCCAGATCGGCACCCCCGTCTTGGCCATCACCACACCCGACGGCACCCAACGAGCATTTTTCGGCCCCGTCCTCAACGCCACCCCTGCGCGAGCAGACGCCATCCGCCTCTGGGAAGCCACCCTACTGATGGCCAGCGTCTCGACATTCCGCGAACTCAAGGCGTGACACCCCGATCATCGCGGTTCACGACAAGGGGGAGCGGCATGGCCAACCTGGTCTACAAGCGGGTGTCGACCGACCAGCAGTCGACCGGCCGTCAGAACCTCGTCTTGGACGAGGCCGGGATCGAGGACCCGGTCGTCTTCGAGGAGCAGGCCGGTACCTCCAGCCGCCTCCACCCGCTTGAGCGACCGAAGTTCGGCGAACTGCTCGTCTACGCGCGGCCGGGCGACACCGTGCACATCTCCGAGATGTTCCGCCTCGTGCGCAGCACCGGGCACATCCTCGACGTGCTCGACGTCCTCCACCGCGACCGGGTGGCGCTGCGTATCCACGACGGCGCGTTCTCCGCGATGGACCTCACCGCACGCCACCCGCGTACCGGAGAGCTGCTGTCCACCGTGAAGTTCATGGTGCAGACCCTCGCCGCCGCCGGCGAACTCCAGCGCGATTTCCAGCGGGAGCTGACCTACGACGGCCTGCGGGCTGCCGAGGCGAAGGGCAACAAGGGCGGGCGCCGCCCCGCCGTCCCGGCCGCGAAGACCGACGCCGTGCGCACCGCGTACCTGGAGGGCCGGTCCATCGCCGCCCTCGCCCGTGACCACGACGTCAGCCGCGGCGCCATACGTACCGCCGTCGCCGACCTCCTGCCCGAGTACACGGCCGCCGACTCGGACGCCCCGGCCCCGGAGTTGCCAGTCGTTCTCGACATTCCGGGCAAGGTCGCCGACTTCCTCCGCGCGTCCGACCTCGACGACGCCGAGCGCGCCACGCTCGACCAGGGCGCGACCGTACGGCGCGGCCAGGGCTACACCCTGCGCGTCACCGCCGACTCCTCGACCTCTGCCAGCCCCTCGACGGCCCCCCGGGCACATCGGTGATTCCGGCACAGCGCAAGGCCCGCCGCGAGTACGCGAACCGCGTCAACAGTCTCGCGGCTCACACCGGGCGTTGAGTGGACCCACCAAGATCAAGTACTGGCGGCTTTTGGCCTTACCTCGGCGCTACCCCTGGAGGCGGTGAAGTCGGCGTGGGCCTGTTCGACGGCTTCGGGGTACGCCTCGCGCGTGGCGTGCTCGGCCAGCGCCCGATAGATGCTCGCCACCGAGGGGTTCTGGCCCTTGCGCTTGCCGGTGGGGATGATCAGGTCGGGCTGGATCTGCTCGACGGACTCGCCGCCCGCGCGACGCCGGAGCACGGTGTGGAGCACGTCGTCGGTGATGACCGGGGGTCGGCCGCCGTGCTTGCCCTTGCGTGCCGCGGTGTCCGGCGTTGGGGACCAGTCGACCAGCGGATGGCGTTAAGCCCTAGCTCCGCAGGTCACGGGCCTCTGGCGTCGGCCCTCAGAACTGCCTCGCAGAACGCAACGGTTGTGAGAGGGGTTCTGCGAGAGCCGACCTGGGCGAACCGCTTGGGGGCTGACCTCCTGGTACGACTCTCGCATCTCCTCATTTGTGAGAATGCTGAGAAGTCGAACATGCAACCGGGCGGCGCCCGAGCGGAGCACCTTGCCGGGCGCCACGTCGCGGCGAAGACCAACCTGTGTGCTCAGGCGGGCTGACGGAGTGCGCTGACCAGTGCGCGCGCGTCGTCGGCGTGGAAGCGGATGGTGTGGGCCTCTTCCGTTGCACCGAGCGGGCGGGTGAAGGGGAGTGGCCGGTTCAGCTTCAGGGTCACCGAGGTCTGGCTGCCCACGATCAGGTCGAGGACCCCGTCCTCGGAGAGGGTGATCAGGCGGCCTTCGGGGTAGCGCCGGTCGACCCGGACCGAGGCGACCGCATCCGGCGGTACGGCGAGGTCGAACAGGGCTCCGTACCGGATCCGCAGAGAGCCGTCGGGGCGCACGATGTGCGGCCGGGTGACGCAGGCGGCGTGCAGGGCCAGCACAAGGACGACGCCGTACAGGTCGAGTACCAGGATCACCCGGTGGACCACCGGCCAAGGGATGAGGAAGGCCAGGCCCACCGTCTCGACGACCATCACGAAGAGCAGCCCGTACATCATCGCGGTCTGAGGCCCGGTGTACGCGGCAGCGAGGTCCCCTGGGCGCACCCCGTGCGTGCCGCGCCGGACCCACCGCGCCAGGGAGGCGAGGGCGCGTAGCTCGTGGAGGATCAGGCGGCGGACCGTCACCGGCACCGCCTCCTGTACGGCGGCTCGCCGCGCCGCCCGGCGGTCTGCGCCGCGGGCGCGCGCGGCGACGTAGAGCGAGCGCAGCACCCAGGCTTCCAGCAGCAGCACTGCGAGCACCAGCGCCTCGGCGCTCGCCAGCGCCCACCCGGGCGGCCGGACCCCGGCCACCAGGCAGGCCGCCAGGGCCAGTTCCCCCGGCAGTACGGCGGCGACCGCGACCCGCGCCGCCCGTACACCCCTTGGTCGGCCGCTCATCCCCTACCCCTCTCCATGAACGCGTCCATGAGCCGGCCCACGACTTCCGCTTGCGCGGGGGCGTACTCGGCGAGCAGCGCCTCCTTGAACCCGGTAACGACCACCCCGTCCTCGGGGATTGCGGCGAACAGCTCCTCGGGGACGGCTGCCATCAGGTCAGCTGCCAGAGGTGCGATCCGCGGATCGTCGGCGGGGGCTTCGGCGAGCGCGTCGAGGCGCTCATACAGTTCGACGACCGCGGGATCGGCGACCAGTGTTCCGAGCAGCGCGAAGATCTCTTGGCTACCGGAGCTGGTGGCGTCCATCAGCGTGAGGTACTCGCGGTCTTTGGCCGCGCTCGGCGAGTCTGTCCTGGGGGCTTGTGCCAGCAGTGCGGCGAGGGCGGGTGAGACGGGCCCGGTCGCGCCGGGCGGCTCGGCGAGCAGGGCGCTGAGCCGGCAGCGGCGTTCCCGGATGTCGGCTTCCTGGCGGGCCAGGTCGGCGTCGAGTTCCTCCAACACCTCGGCCAGTTCGCGTCCGGCATCATCGGCGAGGGCGTCGCGCACTTCATCGAGGCTGAGGCCGAGTTCGGTGAGCCGGCGCACCCTGGCGAGCAGTACGGCGTCGCGGACGCTGTAGGCCCGGTAGCCGTTGGGGCGCCGCTCCGGTTCCGGAAGCAGCCCGACATGGTGGTAGTGCCGGATCGCCCGGGTGGTGAGCCCCACGAGCGCGGCGATCTCTCCGATTCGCATGCCGCCAGTAGAAACCCTGCCGTTGCGTCAAGGTCAAGCGCTGAAAGTATCGTCGGCGCAAAACGATTCCAGCGCGTCTACACACCGGAGTGGTACGTCTTCGGCAGCGCACGTATCTGGCCAGAGTCCGCTCCCGCTACCCCTCGTCGTCCTCGTCGAGTTCGACTGTGTCCGGGTCGCGAAGCGGGCGTAGGGCGCCGCCGGCCGGGGTGGAGGTGGTGAAGCTGTAGCGGCCCAGGACGTTGAGGTTGCGGTGCTTGAGCGGGGACAGGCGGGCGATGTCCTCGTCCCGGATCTCGTGGCCCTCGGCACGGAGGTGGGCGACGGCGGCGTCGATGTACCGGGTGGTCCAGAGCGTATCCGGGGCAAACGAATGAACCGCTGCCGTTTTGGCAGGTAGATCACTTGCGGTCGCGTCCGAAAGAGAAGCCAAAGCGATCGGCCGTCACGTCTTCATCGCCAGGAGGGATTGCGGCTCGGTAGCCAGGGCCCAAACAGAGACTCGTACTCTCCACTGGTCTCAACAGTGAGCACGAAGTCAGGCTCGGTAGCGGAAACCGCGGCATGCAGGCGAGCCAGCAAGACCGGGACGGATTCCCGTTTCAAGTTCAGTGCCGTTGCCAGGCGAGCTCGCTCAGCGCCGATCTCCGGTTCGTCTCTGAGCTCGTCGCGCTCCAGATGATCGGCAGTCGTCCGCATGACCGCCAGATCACCGGCGCCGGAGAACTTCAGGCAGTCCCGCCAGGACGGCAACCCCAGCATGATCCCCAGTGCTTCGGCGAGGCTCTGGCCGATCAGACCGGCCTGTCCCTCGGAGCTGGCGTAGAGCACAGGCCGAGCCTCACGGCGATCACCACAGAGGAAGAACGTCCCGCCGGTGAAGTCACCGGCAACGCCTTCCAGAGCAAGCCCGGACGAGAGTCCGACCGGCTCCCCGTGATCGCCACGCGATAGATCAAACTCGCAAACGTCTGATAGCAGCTCAGCGAGACCGGGGTCACGCCGGATCGAGTCAAGGATGTCCTCGTCGCCCATCACGCCGTGGACGATAGCAACAGGGCCGGACACGCACTTTCGCGAGCGCCTGCGTCTTCAGAATCCGTGCTTCGGGTCGCAGCCTCACGTGGTCCTCCCCACCAGTCCATCAACTCCATCAGTGGTCTGCCTGCTGGCTCGGGGGCCGAGGCGTCGTCGCAGTTCGAGGTTTTCGCTCTGGGCGGCTTCGAGGGCCTGCCGCAGGGCCTGGACCTCGTCGCGGTGCCGCCGCTTGAGCTCGGCGAGCTGGGCGGTGAGGGTGCGCACGACACTGCTGGGCGAGTCGTCGGGCGACTGCGTGGCTGGCTGTGGCGGGTGGCTTCGCTGCTGGGCCCGCAGGTGTTCGACACGTCGGCGGATCTCGGTGCACCGGTAGAGGAAATCGAGCGAGACGGCAGCAGTCTGGGCGAGGCCGCGGAAGGTGATGGGCTGTCCGCGGCGGATCATCTCCCGCAGGCCCTGCTCGGCGCGGGCCTGGGCGGCGGCGCTCTTGCGGGCGGCGGCCTGGCGGAGGTTGTCGGGGTTGCCGCGCATGCTGGTCAGCTCTCGTCCTTGCTGCGGGTGATCGCGTCGGTGCGGGCATCGACGCCGGCCCCGCGGACGGCCTGCGGAGGCCCGTCGGCGAGGCGGGTCTGTTCCAGCTTGAGGATGATGCGTCCGAGGGCGTCCTGTTCCTGGCGGCGCCCGGCGAGCCAGACGTTGTCCTCGCCCATTGGCTGCCCGGTCCGAGCCGTGAACGCGTCTTGCCGTTCCTCGATGAGCTGGGCGGTGCGCTGTTGCTGAGCGGTGAGTTCGGGCAGGAAGGTGGCGTCCGTGGCGAACTTGTCGCAGGTCAGGCAAGCGTTGCCCTTCACGCATGCCTGACGGGGCGGCAGCAGGCACAGCCCGTTGGGCAGGATGCGGTCGGTGCGCTTGTCGAGTTCCAGCATGTCGTAGAGGTCGCGCGGGTCGGTGGACAGCTCGCGGGCGTCGGCGGTGATCTTCCGGTAGCGCAGGAACTCCCGCTCGTGGGTGGCGGCGAGGGTCTGTGCGTAGTGCATCAGCATGGCCGGCGACAGGTGGCCGAAGTAGCGCTGGACGACGTGCAGCGGGACACCGGCGTTGAGCAGGCTGGTGGCCTTGGTGTGCCGGAATCGGTGGGTGCGGTTGAAGTCGACCAGCCGCCCGGCGCTGTCGCGGATGCCGAGGTGGCGGGCGAACTCGGACAGCGTCTGGTGGATGCGCTCGACGGGGTAGTGCTTGTCGGCGTTCCGGTTCATCTTGTGGGCCAGAAAGAGATATTTGGGGCTCGCGCCTGCCGCCCAACGGGGCCCGAGGTGGGTGTCGGCCCACTGCTGCTGGGCGCGGATGATGGCGACGACCTCGGCGTCGACAAGGATGGTGTCCGGCGCCTGCTCGATCTTCGTCTGCTGGTAGCGCAGTTTGGCGACGAAGGCGCCGTCGGCGGCGTCCTGCTCGTCGGGCCGGGTGAGCTGGTTCAGCGCGGACAGCGGGTCACGGTCGAGCATCCGGATCTCGCTGATCCGCCGGCCGAGGCGGGCCTGGAGCATCATGATCCGCATGACCTGCTCGTCGCCGAACCCACCTTCCTCGACCGGGGCGCCGAGCAGGTGGAGGTTGGCCATGATCTGGGAAAACGCGGTGTCGTCGATGACCTCCCAGCGCTCAGGCTGGACCACGGGCCGGCCCTTCTCCCCATGGCGCCACAAGATGGCGTGGAAGGGGGTCAGCCGCAGCCAAGCCGGTTCCTCCAGTACCCGGGCTGCCGTCTCGCGGTAGTCCGTCATGTGCGCGTAGAACTTCTCGACGTCGGTGATGATGTCGTTCACGCGCAGCGCCGAAAGCGGCTTGCCCCGGTTCGGGCCTGACCTGGCGGTCTGGGCGCGGACGTGGCTGAGGTAGTCCAGCATGAACGCCCTCACCTCGGCGTGGTCATCGCGCAGCCAGGTGGGAGGAGCAGGGCGCTGGCCGGTGATCCAGTCGCCGAACACGACCGAGAGCGGCAAGTAATGGGTCGCGTCGTCGTGGGCATCCCCGTGCCGTGGCCGTCCCACTGGTCGCCCCTCGCTTGTTCGTGAACGGCCTTGCACCAACATGCCCTTGGTGGGGCGGCCTCGGAGGAGGACGTACGGCATCAGGCTCTGAGAAACGCCAGCACCGCCAGGACCCGGCGATGCCCGTCCATGTACACCGGCAGATCGAATTTATTGAAGATGCTGCCGATGTGTTTGTTGATGGCGGCTTCGCTGACGAACAAGTGCGCCGCCAGGTTCGCGTTGGACCGTCCTTCCGCCATCAGGCTCAGCACCTCCTTCTCGCGGGCGCTGAGCCGCTCCAGCGGATCGGGGCGGAGCTTGACGAGCTGGTGGATCACCTCGGGATCCACCACGGTCCCGCCGGCTGCGACGCGGTCGAGCGCCGACATGAAGTCGGCGACCGCGCCGACCCGTTCCTTCAGCAGGTAGCCCACCGCGGCGCCGTTGCATGAGTCGAGCAGCCGGATGGCGTACGACCGCTCGACGTACTGGCTGAGCACCAGGACCGGCAGCCCCTTGTACGACTCGCGCAGGCCGACGGCCGCACGCAGCCCGTCGTCCCCGTTTGAGGGCGGCATCCGTACGTCCGTGATCACCAGGTCCGGCCGGTCCCGGTGGACGGTCTCGACGAGCGCGTCGGCGTCGCCCACCGCGGCGAGCGTCTCGTGCCCGAACCGCTGGAGCAGGCCGACCAGTCCTTCACGCAGCAGGACCGCGTCCTCCGCGACGATCACACGAAGTGGCATGGAATCTCCACGTGCAGCAGGGTCGGGCCACCCAGCGGGCTGGATACCCGCACACGGCCGTCCAGGGCGGTCAGTCGATCGGCCAGGCCGGTCAGCCCCGTGCCGGAGGCCGGATCCGCGCCGCCGAGTCCGTCGTCCGTGATCTCCAGGACCAACAAGTCGGAATGGTATCGGCCGTGCACTTTGGCGCTCCGGGCGCCGCTGTGTCGCGCGATATTGGTCATGGCCTCGTTGATCAGGAAGTACACGCTGGTCTCCAGCTGCCGGGGAAGTCGTCCCGGCAGCCGGAGATCGACGGTGACCGGAATGGGGAAACGGCTCGCATGGTCCTCGACCGCGACGACGAGGCCGTGGTCCGCGAGAACTGGGGGATTGAGCCCTCGGACCAGACTGCGCAACTCCTGGTGGACTGCGGAGAGTTGGTTCTCGGCCTCGGTAAGCTGGGCGGCGAGCGGGGACCCCTCGGGGATGTCCAGCCGCATCAGACCGAGCGTCATCCCGAGCGCCACCAGTCGTTGCTGCGCGCCGTCGTGCAGGTCGCGCTCGATGCGTACGCGCTCCGCGTCGAAGGAGTCGATGAGCCGGACCCGCGACGCGTGCACCTCCTGCAGCGACTCCCCGAGTTCGTCGTCGCGGGGGGCGAGGACGGTCCGGGCGAGCGCCGCGCGCGCACCGGCCCACGATGTCACGGTGTACGGCGAGGCCAGCAGCACGATGACGCCGAAGACCGCCCACGGCCAGGTGGTCCGGTCGGCCGACTCGAAGGTCAGCGCGGGCAGGCCGAAGGAGAAGGCGAGCACCAGCAGGTCCAGCCACCACAGCGCCGCCGCGGAGATGAGCGTGAAAAGCAGCTCGCGCCAGGTGACCTGTTCGGTCAGACGCGTCGACACCCAGGCGCGCAGCCCGGGCTCCTCCACACGCCGGTGCGGGTTCGGCATCGCGTCGAGGTCGACGAGCCGCAGCCGGCGCCGCTCGACCGTCGCCACAGTGATCGAGGACAGGACGACGCCGACCAGGGGCGCCACGCCGACCAGAACCACCAGCAGGATCAGCCCGGCCACAAGCCCGGTCACGAACACCGCCACGGCCGCAGCGCCGACCACGACACCGGTGGCCAGATACGCCAGTGACCGCCACGGCCAACTGGAGGTCAAGAAGCTCAGAGGACGCTGAGCCATCGCCTGCCAAGCCGTTCTGGGACGCATGGGGCAACGGTATGTCAGGCGACTGTTTCACCGCGGTAGAGCTAGTTCTACCCGTGAAGTAGAGCGCAGATCAATGTGGTGCACCGGGCCGCTCCGCTGAAATCGACCCCGTGACCACTACTAGGCAGGCACCCGCATCGGCCGCGGTTCAGCTGCAGACCGTCCGGAAGATCTACGGGGCCAGCGACCGCTCGGTCGCCGCGCTGGACAGCGTTTCCATCGGTTTTCCGCGCGGGACGTTCACCGCCATCATGGGCCCGTCCGGCTCCGGGAAATCCACGCTGCTGCAGTGTGCGGCTGGCCTGGACCGGCCCACCGAGGGGCGGGTGATGCTGGCTGGCGTCGACATCGGCCAGGAGAGCGAGAAGGAGCGCACAAAGCTGCGGCGCGACCACATCGGCTTCGTGTTCCAGGCCTTCAACCTGGTCGAATCGCTGACCGCGGCGCAGAACGTGGAGCTTCCGTCCCGTTTCGCCGGGCGCAGAGTCAGCCGGGAGCAGGTCGACGCCGCGCTCGCCGCAGTCGGGCTGGCGGAGCGGGCCAGCCATCGGCCCAGTGAGCTGTCCGGTGGTCAGCAGCAGCGCGTCGCGCTCGCCCGCGCCCTTGTGACCCGGCCGGACGTGCTGTTCGCGGACGAACCCACCGGTGCCCTGGACACCACCACCTCGCGTGAGGTGCTGCAGATGATGCGCCTGCTGGTCGACAAGGAGGGGCAGACCACCCTCATGGTCACCCACGACCCGGTGGCCGCCGCGGTCGCCGATGTGGTCGTGTTCCTCAAGGACGGCCGCATCGCCGACCAGATCAACCTCAGCCGTGACGCCGACGGCCGCAACGCGGCCTCGATCGCGGCGCACATGGCCGGCCTGGAGGCGTGATGCTGGTCTTCGCGAACGTCCGTGAACGCTGGACCAGCTTCCTGGCGGCCTTCGTCGCGGTACTGGTAGGCGTGGCACTCATCACCACCACCCTGATCATCTACGACTCCTCCCGCCCCAAGGTCCAGTCCCGGCTGTCGGCCGCCGCCGCGCTCGCCATCCCCGCCCAGGCGGTCAACCAGGACCAGACCCCGGAGGACCGGGTGCCGTGGAGCCCCGACGAGGCCCGGCCGCTGATCGACAAGCTGGGCGCGGTGCCGGGCGTGGCCTCGGTGGTGGTAGACCGCTCCTTCTACGCGCAGGCGTTCCTCGACGACAAGCCGGTCGAGGACGAAGGCGCCCTGGTGGCGGGGCACGGCTGGTCGAGCGCACGGCTCGCGCCGTACAAGCTCGTCACCGGACGGGCACCGGCCGCCGCCGACGAGGTCGTCGTGGACCGGGCGCTCGGCGTAGCCGCGGGCAAGAAGCTCACGGTCAACATCACCAAGGGGCGTACCGAGTTCCGTGTGGTCGGCACCGTCGACGGGCCGGGCTACTACCTCACCGACGACTTCGCCGCGCGGCAGGAGCCGGGCGTCGGTGCCATCGCGCTCCTCGCCGACAAGGGCACGTCCGCCGGTGACATCAAGTCGGGGGCCGCCGGCGCCGTCGGCGACCGGGGCACAGTGGTTTCCGGCGAGGGCCGCTCCGCGCTCCAGCCGGAGTACGTGGAGCACAAGCGGTTCCTCGGCACCCAGCTCATCGGAGCCATGGCGACGCTCGGCCTTTTCACCACCGTGTTCGTGGTCGCGTCCATGCTGGTCCTGGCGACCGGGCTGCGGCGCCGGGAGATCGGCCTGCTGCGCATGATCGGTGCGTCTCCGCGCCAGGTGCGCCGGATGATCCTGGGCGAGGCGGGCCTCATCGGTCTGCTGGGCGCGCTGGCCGGCTGCCTGGTGGGTGTCGCCGCCGCGCCGCTGCTCCGCAACATCCTGCAGGGCCTCGACGTGACGCCGCCGGAGCTCTCCGTGCAGGTAGCGATGTGGCCGCTGTTCACGGCGGCCGCGACCGGTGTCGGCGTCAGTGTCCTGGGAGCCTGGTCGGCCAGCCGGATGGCCGCGCGGGTGGCGCCGATCGAGGCGCTGCTGGACAGCCGGGCGAACAGCAGGACGATGAGCCGCTCCCGCTGGATCGGCGGCCTGGTCGTGCTCGGCCTCGGTGTGGTCCTCGCGATCGGGACCGCCACGGCCGGCGCCGACACCCGGATCAACATGGCGATCTTCGCAACCATGGTGCTCATCGTGGCGGCGGCGCTGCTCGCTCCGGTGTTCGTCGGCCCCGTCGGGCGGGCGCTCACCACGCCGTTCAAGAGGCTCGGTTCGGCCGCTCCGCTTCTGGTACGGGCGGAGCTGAGCGCCAACTCCCGCCGGGCGGCGTCACTCGCGGCCCCGGTGATCGCGGCGGTCGGATTCGCCGTCCTGCTCAGCGGCATGGTCGAGACGATGCGCGTGGCGTACCCGGCGGGCGATGCGCTCAAGCTCATGGGACAGGTCATCGTGACGTCGGACAAGACCCCGGGCAACACCGACGAGGTGGTCGCCGCCAACCCGGTGGGCAGGGCCGCGCTGCCGAGCCGGGCCTTCGTCCGCGACAAGGACGGCACGCTCACCGTCATCGATGCGCTCGGCTCGCGCGACGCCTGCTGGAACAAGCCGGGCCAGGCGGTGCTCGGCGAGAAGATGGCGGACTTCCTCGGGGTGAAGGCGGGTGACGAGCACGCGGTGAGGTTCGCCGACGGCGCCAGGGTGAAGGTGCGCATCGCCCAGGTCCTACCGGACGACCCCGCCCGAGGCGACTTCGTGATGTCCCGTCAGCTGGTACGGGAGCACGACCCGGCAGCGCTCACCGACGACATCTTCGTTCCGATGAAGTCGAAGCCCACCTCGGTCGTTCCCGGCACAGCGGTGCACGACGCGGTGCAGTTCGCGCTCGACGACTACGCCACCGACTCGAAGCTGACCGACAGCCTCGCCGTCATGCTGATCGTCATCGCCGTCGGCTACAGCGGGATCGCCGTCGCCAACAGCATGGCCATGACCGCGCACGGCCGGCGCCGCGACTTCGCCGTGATGAAGTCGGCCGGCGGCACGGTACGGCAGCTCCTGATGTTCTCCGTCGCCGAGACGACCCTCGTCGTCGCCGTCGGCGCGGCCCTCGGCGTCCTAGTCACCCTGGGCCCGCTGGCCGGCATGGCATCCGGACTGTCCCAGGCGACCTCCGCGCAGGTCGGGCTGCACCTGGACCTGTCCGCCATCGCCGCGGTGATCCTCGGCTCCCTCGTGCTGGCGACCGCGGCGAGCGTGGTCGTCACCTGGCGGACCATGCGTCGGGAGGCTGGCCGGGGAGAGCGTGCGGGCGGCCCTGGAGGCCCTGGCGGTCGCGGCCCCGGTCTGGCTGGCCGGGCAGATCGACGTCACTGAGTTCGCCGAGCGGTACGGCCCGCGGGTCGACGGCTGGCGCATGCCGCCCTCGCAGACCAGACGTGACCGTCTCGCCCAGGTCTTCGGGCAGGATGCCCTCGCCTTGTGCCGGGCGGCCTGGGCCGAGGACGCCCCGGGCTGGATCCGGGAGATCGAGGCCGTGCACCTGCTGCGGCAGGTCCTCGTGCAGACCTACATCATCCGCAGCGACACGCGGGGACGGCAGGTGATCAGGAAGCGGGACGCCGACGACGGTGTCCCGCCCGGTCAACTCCGCCTGGCCTCCCCCTACGACCGTGACGCACGGTGGGCGGCCAAGGGCGATGACCTGTTCTGGATGGGCTACAAGATCCACCTCACGGAGACCTGCACCACACTCCCCGGCGTCGACGCCGTAGCAGGGGCAGGGGTGATGCCGAATCTGATCACCGACGTGTACACCACCGATGCGACCGTGCCCGATGTGAAGGCGACCGCGCCGATCCAGAAGAACCTCGCCGAGCGCGAGGTGAAGCCCGCCGAGCACTACCTAATGGGGCTGTAAGGGGGTGCCGGGCAGGAGACCTGAGCACTACCAGGGCACGATCCCTCAGTCGAGAGTGGTTCGTCCCGGCGCCTCCCTCGTCTCGTAGGAGGTGGAGTTGGTGGCGAGAATCGCGTGGGCAGGCTCGGGATGGTGTGGTCGTCCTGGAGGCTTGCGAGGCCGAGCAGTTGGTCAGTGTCCTGGACCGTTGGGACGACTGGCTGCTGCATGCCCAGCCGGACACGCTTGAGGACATGGTCGAGTTCCTCGGCCCCGAATGCCTGGGTCGCACCGCGGCGGAGGGCATCGTCGAGGTACTGGACTTCTACTCGGCCCAACTGAATCGGCGACTTCGGTCGATGCAGGTCAACGGCTGACCGGAAGCTTCACGGGTACCACTGATGGACCCCCAGGGCGTCGAACCTCAGTGAAAGAGGGTGGACCCGTGCAGGTACGTCGTGGACAACGGTGTCAGCGCGATGCCCACCATGCCCCCGGGCCGTCGAGCCTTCAGTTGAGACTGGCACGCGCCGTGCCGTCGTCCACGACGTAACCGGTCAGATGATCGGATCGTTGAGGTTTGTGGTCCAAGCCGTCCGCAGGGGTCACCTCTCACCAAGCTGGGAGCCGTCGAGCTCCTGCCCAAGACAGAGGGCCCTGCGGGTCGCTGGGGTCACGAACGGCTGATCGGATGACGGGCCTTCGAGCCCTGCCATTAGGGAGACGCGTGCCCCTGCACGGCTGTGACCAGCCACCACGTCAACCGCACCCGGAATGGATGTGAACCGCCATGAGCATAGGAGTGACCTGCGGCATCGACTGGGCCAGCGACCACCACGACGTCGCCCTGATCGATCAAGCGGGGGAACTGTTAGCCAAGGCCCGGATCGGCGAAGACGCCCAGGGCCTGCAGCAACTCCTGGATCTGCTCGCCGCGCACGGCGATAGCGGACAAGACCCGATACCGGTCGCGATCGAGACCTCGCACGGCCTGCTGGTGGCCTGCCTACGGGCCACTGGGCGCCCCATCTATGCGATCAACCCGATGGCCGCCGCCCGCTACCGCGACCGCCACGCGGTGTCCCGCAAGAAGTCGGACCACCTGGACGCCATGGTCCTGGCGAACATCCTGCGCACCGACGCAGCCATGCATCGCACCCTGCCGGCGGACAGCGAACTGGCCCAGTCCATCGCTGTCCTGGCCCGCGCCCAGCAGGACGCCGTCTGGGACCGCACCCAGGCCGGCAACAAACTCCGCTCCCACCTGCGCGAGTACTACCCCGGCTACCTCGCCGCCGTCGCGCCCATGGCTGACGGGCTGGCCACCCCGGTCGCCCGCGCGCTGCTCGCCGCGGCCCCCACCCCCGAGCAGGGCGCCCGCCTCACCCGCACCCAACTGCGAGCCGTGGTCAAGAAAGCTGGCCGCCAGCGCGGTATCGACAAGGAGGCCGACCGGCTCCACGCACTCCTGCGCGTCCCGCAGATGCGGCAACTGCCCCTGGTCGAGCAGGCCATGGGCGCCAAGACCCTGGCCCTGCTCAGACAACTGGAGGCGACGTGCACCAGCGCGGACGAACTCGCCACCGCCGTGGCGGAGTCTTTTGAGAAGCACCCGGACGCCGAGATCATCACCAGCTTCCCAGGGCTCGGGTCTCTCACCGGCGCCCGGGTGCTCGCCGAGATCGGCGACGACCGATCCCGCTTCGCCGACGCACGCGCACTCAAGGCCTACGCCGGGGCTGCACCGGTCACCCGGGCGTCCGGCAAAAGCGTCTCGGTCACGGCCCGCCGCGTCAAGAACCAGCGCCTGGCCGCCGCCGGCTACGTCTGGGCCTTCGCCGCCCTGACCGCCTCACAAGGCGCCAGAGCCCACTACGACCGCCGCCGGGAGGGCGGAGACCGCCACACCGCGGCCCAACGCAACCTCTTCAACCGCTTCCTCGGCTGCCTCCACCACTGCCTGACCGAGCGCATCACCTACGTCGAAACCGTCGCCTTCCCCACTCCGTCACCGCAGCCGGAAGCAGTCGCCGCTTGACAGATAACCGCATCGGATGTCTCGACTCCGGATACCCGTCGGCCGACCTGATCACCAAGGCCCTGAAGCAGGGCATCCGCATGGTGACCCCCGTTCTCCTGGACCGCTCCGCGCAGGCCAAGGCCGCCGAGGGCTTCGACAAGAACGCCTTCACCATCAACTGGAAGACCCGCCAGGTCCGCTGCCCCGCCGGGAAGACCAGTTCCCACTGGAACCCGGTGAAACAGCACGGCACCGACGCCACCGTCATCACCTTCAGTGTCCTGACCTGCCGAGACTGCCCCTTCCAGAAGCAGTGCACCACCTCGAAGACCGGGCGCCGCATGCTCACCCTGCGACCCGAGGAACTCCACGAGAACCTCGCCCGGGCCCGCGCCGCGCAGAAGACCGACACCTGGAAGAACAAGTACGCCCTGCGCGCCGGCGTCGAGGGCACCATCAACCAGGCCCTCGACATCACCGGCATTCGCCGGGCCCGCTACCGCGGCCTACCGAAAGTCCGCCTCCAACACGCCTTCTCCGCCACCGCACTCAACGTGATCAGGCTCGACGCGCACTGGACCACAGACCCCCTCGATCGTCCCCGCCACAGCAGGCTCGAACGACTCAGCTACCGACTCTCCGCCTGAACGAATTGCGCAGCAGAGTCGGCGTAGGCAGATCCGGTGGCGGCGAACGTGACCAGCAGGTGCCGGATGGCCTGCTGGACCGAGGCATCCGGGTCCAGAACTACCCGCTCGGCGTGGTCGTAGACCAGGCCGACCGGCAGCGGCTGAACCAGTTCACCGCGTCGGGCCTTGGACAGAACCCCGCCTCGCAGACGGGCCTTGAGCAGGTGCAACTCCGCTTCTGACATCGTTCCTTTGAGGCCGAGGAGCAACCTGTCGTTGAAGTTGCCGGGGTCGTAGAGACCGTCCTCGTCCAGGATCAGGGTGCCGGTCAAGGCGCAGATCTCGAGGAGTCGGTGCCAGTCGGTGTTGTTGCGGGCCAGGCGGCTTACTTCCAGTCCGAGGACGATCCCGGCATGTCTCATGCCGACCTCGGCGACCAGGCGCTGGAAGCCGTCCCGGCCCTCGGTGGAGGCACCGGACTGGCCCTGGTCGGTGTCGATGACAATGATCTGGGAGTGGTCCCAGCCCAGTGCGATCGCGCGGCTGCGAAGGGCGTACTGCCGCTGGGTGGACTCGGTGTTGTTGATCACCTGTTTGAGGGTGGACTGCCGGATATAGAGGTAGGCGTCACGCTGCAGGTGTTCGCGGGTCACCTTGCCCGCCGCCGCGGTCGCGTCCATGAGTAACTTCAACTCCTTTGGAATCATGGGCAGTTTGGCCTGTCGGTTCATCGGTCGGGTGGAGGTGGGCCAGTGCCATCGCGGCCAGGACCCGTACGAGTTCGTCGCTGTCGCCCGACAGGGCGGGCGGCGGCTGCCGCCCGGGACAGGACCGGGCCGGCGGGGCGGGCAGGGACCGCCAGGCCGTGGCCCAGGAGGCCATGCCCTTGGCTGTGAGGACGCCCCGGCCCAACCGCCAGCCATCGTCCGTGCCGTCGGCCACCGCTTCCCGCAGTTCCTCAGAGGGCAGTAAGTAACGTGCTGCCCGTTTCGCGCTTGCAGCTGGAGCTGTCGGGCTGGTGGTGGCCTCTCCGGGTGACTATGGCCGCGGCTGGGTGAACAACCCCTGCTCGGGCTCGATCAGGATCCCGCGTTCGGCCAGCCGCTTGAGCTTCAGCCGGACGTTGTTGACGTTGCTGGGCGCGATCTCCAGATCCATCGCCTCGCAGACCGCCCGCGCCCGCAGCGGGGCGTCGGCCGCGGCGAACACCGCCATGATCTGCCGGTAGGCCGGATGGTCCGGCAGCTTCGCGGCCGGCGGCGTCGGCGGGGATGGATCAGGCAGAGCCAGCAGCGTCTTGCGGGTGATGCGGACCTCCTCGGCGGCCCGGTCGAACTCCCCCAATTGCGCAGTGAGTTCCGCGATGCGTCCCCGTGTAGCCTCGGCCTGCGCGGCGATATCGCGCTCTTGCTCCTCCAGGTGCGCCAGCACCGCTCCCAAGGTCAGCTCGCTGCCGCTCATGCGCCGCGCCAGGTAGGGGTGGAGGTCGCGGTGAGCATCCGGGCCATCCGGTCGCTTATGGCCCAGTACACCCTCGACTCGGCGGAGGCGGGCCGGTGCTCGTAGTCCCGTACCAGCCTGCGGTGCAGCATCATGATCCCGTTCACCTGCTCCACCACCCACCTCTTGGGCTGCGGGACGAACCCGCTGGTTGCCGGGTTGCGCTCGACGACTTCGACGTCGATGCCCACCTTCTGCCCGTGGTCGACGACGGCGGTCTTGAACCCCTGGTCCACCAGGGCCTTCTGCACCGTGTCGGTGTCGGCCGCGACCTTGTCCAGCAATGCGATGCCGGCGGCGTTGTCATGCGCGGACGCGGCCAGCACCACCACCGCGATCACCAGACCGAGAACATCAACTGCCAGGCCGCGTTTGCGGCCTGAGACTTTTTTTGCCGCGTCCCTTCCGGTGGTGTCGGCGGGCACCCCGGCGGCCGCGTGCAGGCTCTGGGTGTCGAGCACCACCAGGCTCGGGTCGGCCTTGCGCCCCCGGCTCTCGCGGACCTGCCAACGCAGCAGGTCGTGGATGGTCTGGTCGGTGCCGTCGTCGCGCCATTTGTAGAAGTAGTACTTCACCGCTCCGACCGGGGGCAGGTCGTGGGGGAGGTAGTCCCACTGGCAGCCGGTACGGGACTGGTAAAGCAGGGCGTTGACGATCTCCCGCATCTCGTAGGCGCCTTGGTGGCCGCTGACGGAGGGATGCTGAGCCTTCCAGGAAGCGATGACGGGCTCGATCAGGGCCCACCGCTCGTCGGATAAGTCGCTCTTGTAGGGCTGGCGGTCTCTCACGAGGAACACTCCAGCACGACAGGACTCTCCGATCAGCCCCGATACGCCTGTGCCACACGTTCCAGCGACAGCAAACGTGGCATCACGTCACATACCGCCCTCTCATAGCGGGCTGCCACCGCCCGTGGCTCCGGCTCCGCAGGGCTGTCAGCTGCGGCTTTTGGGTGACTCCTGGGTGCGTTCGGCCTCGCGCCGGGCCAGTGCCCGCTCGACGGAGCGCGGATGGACACTCAAGCCGTACTCGGCGGCGACAGCGTCGGCCAGGTCCCTGGACCGCAAGGACGGATCGGCAGCCAGACACGTCTCGACGTATTCCACGACCGCATCGGTGAGCTTGCGCGGCCCCTTCGGCCCCGGTTTGCCCGGCACCAGCGCGGCCGGACCACCGGCGTCCAGCGCGGCCGCGGCATCGTAGTAGACCTGCCGGGAGAACCCGAACTCCCGCACCGCCCGTGCCGCGGGCACCTTGTCCACCCGCACCCGCCGCACCATTTCGTACTTCACCTGCACCAGGTCCCGCGGATCGCAGAACTCGGACGCGGTGAACACCGCGTCGACCACGGCTTCCGGGTGCGGGTTCAGCGTCCGCGTCGCCCGCAATGCCTGCTCTTTCGGATCGCTCATCGCCCTGCCGGCCATGCCGCCTCCCTCGCCCGACTGCCGCCTCAAGAATTACGTCGCGACAGAGCACAGCCAAGAGCGCGCAGAGGCAACCAGCCATGGATCTGTGCAGGCCAGTTGGCATGGCGTGCGCTGCTTCGATCACCATGCGCCGGACACGCCCCCACACCTGCGGCGTGATCCTCAAGGCGGTCACGGCGTCATCCCCTGGGCACCGCCGCTGCGGCCGTCGCAGTGGTCGATCAGATCGGCCAGAGCCAGAAGGTCCTCGGTGCGGAACGGGCTGCGGCCCGCCGCGAGGACGACAAAAGGATCCTCACCGCCCGCATCGGTCCACGCCGTCGGCAGCGACGCCACCTCTCCCGCCTCGTCGCGGAAGTACACGCGGTCCTCGCCCCAGTTCTTGCGGCGTACGACGAACTCGTAGGACCGGCCGTGCCACGGATGAAACGGATGCGTGACCCGCACAAGTCGCACCGCACCATGCGGATCGGGAGCATTTGACGGTTCGGTCCAACGGCAAGGTCGAGCGCTTCAACCGCACCCTGCAAACAGAATGGGCCTACCACCAGGTGTTCACCAGCAACACCGCACGCTCCCGCGCACTGGCACCCTGGCTGACCTTCTACAACACTCGACGCAGACACACCGCGCTCGGCGGCCAGCCCCCGATCACCCGACTGTCACCAACGTCATGACCAAGTAAAGGCGTTCGGACGGTACTGCTGCTGCACAGGTCGGCGATGCTCGAGCAGGCCCGGTTCCCCCGATCGATGAGTCGGGGTAATGAGTGGATGAGATCATCGATCTTGTTCGGCCATGAAAGGGGGTGGTGAGCTGGCCATATGAAAAGTACGGAAGCTCTCACACCCTCCACAGCGGACAGTGGGGCACCTCGCTGGTCACCGGTCATCGCCGTGGCACTCGGTACGTTCACCGTGGTGTCCTCCGAAATGATGCCGGTGGGTCTGCTGACGCCCATGTCGGAGTCCCTTTCCGTCTCCGACGGTGTCGCCGGCCTTTCCTTGACGGTTAGCGGGATCATCGCTGCGGCCGTCTCCCCCTTCGCGCCCGCGCTCATCGGGCTCCGTGATCGCAAGGGGGTGCTTGTCACCTTCATGGTTCTGCTGTCACTCGTCCTGCCGCGGCCTTGTCCCGGCGGCTCTGCAGGAGGATGTCGAGCACGTTGCCGTCCTGGTCGACGGCCCGCCACAGGTACTTCTGCTCTCCGTTGATCTTCACGAAGACCTCGTCCAGGTGCCACTTGTCCCCGGGCCGTGGCCGACGGCGGCGCAGTCCGTCCGCGTAGGCCTGGCCGAACTTGGCGGACCAGCGGCGGATGGTCTCGTAGGAGACGATGACGCCGCGCTCGAGCATCAGCTTCTCGACCTCGCGGAAGGACAGCGGGAAGCGGAAGTACAGCCATACCGCGTGCGCGATCACCTCCACCGGGTACCGGTGGCCCTTGTACGACGGCGACGCGGACGACACGAACGAATCCCTCCCCGGCACGACCAACCAGAAGATCATCCCACCCGGCCAGTCAACGTGACAGTGCCCGCTGGCGGCCTGGACGACCTGATCACGGGCGGTCTGGACGGCGACGGTGAAGCAACAGCGGTCCGGGTCGGTGCCGGGCTGGGACTCGGCGGCCTCGACCATCACAATCCGCAGGGCCTGGTAGAGCGTGAGCAGAGCCCACATTTCCTGCTCGACACCGGCCGGGTCGCCCGAGCGCAGGACACGCCCGTCCATGATGGTGTGGCGGAGCGCGTAGTACGCCGATTCGTGTTCCCACCGCTGGTGGTAGAGGCCCGCCAGCGTGGCCGCCGGGTATCGCCGGGCGTCGGTCAGGGTGGTGACCAGGCGGTAGCAACCGGTGAAGACAGTGCCGTCCGCGCAGGTCACCGTGATGTTCGCGTCGATGACACGTACTTTCTCGGTGCCGATCACCGACAGGTACGAACCGCCGGCCAGACGTGAGGACCGGGGCACGACGGTTGGCGCGGAGCCGGCCCAGTACCTGGGCGTCGGTCGCCCTCACAGCGGCGAGGAAGCCATTGCCGTCGAAACCCTTGTTCCATAGCGATCCGGGCCCGCTCCGCCACACGAGCTGGGACGTGCCACACAGGGCCGCCGTACCTCATGTGTGGTGAACTATGGCCCGGTTTCGAGATGTTGATCTCGTCTCGGCAAGAAAGTGGGAGGGATCGTGAACCTTGGCGGGGGGACGTGGCAGCGACTGACCACCGTGGTGCTCGTCATGGCGGTGGCGGCCGGGTGTACGGGGCAGGGCGAAGGGCCGGACGGCGGAAACGACAAAGACCTGCTGCGGAACCACGACTGGACGCAGATGCCAGGCACCACCGCGCGGAACGACATCCTGCGGGTCAGCGCATCGGATCGGCACATCGTGGAGCAGGACTCCTCCGGCGGCCAGCCCAATCCCCCGCTGAACCTGGCCGGCCCGCATCTGAGGTCCGATGGCGACTTCACCGTCACCGCACGCATGTCCGGTGTGGGTGACGATGACGGCGACTCATGGCTGCGGCTGTACGGACGGGTACCGGTCATCTACGACGAGTGGCGGCAGGAGCGGCCCTCACTCCGCGTCGGCGTGACCGCCGACGGACGAGTGAAGGTACAGATATGGGACGGCGAGGGCGACGAGCCAGCCACCTCCAAGGTTTTCGACTGCGGCTGCTCCGGGACGGTGACGCTCGCCGTGTCGAGCATCGGTGACACCTTCCACGTGAAGGCCGACGGGCGGCTTCTGGGAACCGTGCAGGACCCGGGGGTGTTCGCCGAGGGCATTGTCTGGTTCGGCCTGGAGGCGGACGCGGGCGAAGACGAGCGCCGCGAGGGATGGCGTCTGACGCAGCTGATCGCGCGGGCAGAGAGCGGTGACTCGCTCCGCGTGATCAACGCGCCACAGCTACGCCAGGAGCAGACCGACGACTCGCTGCGTGCGCGGGCCGCAGACGTGGGGCGGCCGTTTGATGTCGGCGCCGCCCTAGCCGAGAACCCGCTGCTCACCGACTCCGGCTACCGGGCGCTCGCGGGGAGCCAGTTCTCCATGCTCACTCCGGAGAACGCGTTCAAGCCACAGTTCCTCCACCCGCGCCGGGGCGTCTACGACTTCCGCGACGCGGACCTACTCGTACGCTTCGCCCGCGCAAACGACATGAAGGTGCATGCGCACACCCTCGTCTGGCACGAGGCTCTGCCCAACTGGATGCGGGAGAACGACGATCCCGAGGAGGTGCGCCGGACCATGCTCCGGCACATCGCCACGGTCGCCGGTCACTTCAAGGGAAAGGTCGCGGAATGGGACGTGGTCAACGAGCCCATGTCCGACGACGAGGAGAGCTACACCAACGGGGATTTTGGTCTGCGCTCCGAGCAGAGCCCGTGGTTCGAGGCCATGGGCGAGGAGTACATCGAAGAGGCGTTCAGGGCCGCCCACCGGGCCGATCCGAAGGCACCGGGTCCGGTCGGCGCCGGTTCGCCAGCGAGCATCCACCCCCACGTCGTCAGCGAGATCCGGTAGATCCGCGCGGAGGACTTCGCGATGCCCGCACCGGTGAGATACCGCTCGACCGCCGCGGTGTACGAGGACGGCGGGGCGGACAGGGGCACCACCCGGGCGCGCGGCAGCCGGAGCGCGCCCCCGCTCCCGAGTTCGGTCACTGGTTCGATCGTCATGCCCGCCCCGCCCTCCAGTGCTGCCGCAGTAAATGCGTACACCTCGCTCTGGCGGCCCGAACGGCCCGTAACAGGTCGCGATGATCACGGTAGAGGCTCTGCCGCAGTAAATCCGGTATTTACTGCGGCAAGCAGCTGGCGGGGGCGGGGCCGTCACCCGCACGTGTCCGGTGAGGCCGGGGCAAGTACACGTGTCGCCCCACCAAGCGCGCCGTCGGTCGAAAGGTCGCACCTCTGCGGCTGAACCTGCGAACGGTCAGCTATGAAGGATCGCGTGTTGCGGTGAGGGTGGTGCGGCGGTTCAGCATGAGTGCGGCGAGTGCGGCGGCCAGGTAGACGGCGGCGGCGGTGGAGAAGGCCCAGGCGTAGCCGGTGACCGTGTCGGTTTGTGTTGCGGCGACGGACATGAGTGCCGCGAGGCCGACGGTGGGGCCGAGTTCCATGGCGGTGTTCATGCTGCCGCCTGCCAGGCCGGTCTGGTGCGGGGGTACGTCCGCCGTGGACAGGACGGCCGCTCCGGAGAAGATGAGGGAGGTGCCGGCAGGCAGGAGAACGAGGCCGGGCAGGAGGCCGAGGGCGAAGGTGGTGTCGTGGTCGATGCCGGCGAGAAGCGCGAGTCCGGCTGCGCCTACGAGGAGACCAGCGGTAGTGACGCGGACCGCTCCGAATCGTCCGACCAGCACTCCCGCCGCGCGGCTGGTCGCGATCAGGGCGACGGTGAAGGGTATGAACGCGCCGGCTGTCGCAAGCGGTGTCCAGTGGTGTTGTTGCTGGAGGTAGAGGGAGAGCAGAAAGGTCACCACTCCGGTGCCGGCCGACGCCAGGAGGATGCCGGTGAGCCCGAGGACGCGGCTCGGCTTCCTGATGAACCCGGGCGGCAGCAGCGGCTGACGGACCCGGCGCTCGACCGCGAGGAATGCCGAGAGCAGTACGGCGCCTGCGGTGAACGGGACGAGCACAGTGGCCGAGGTCCAGGGGTGATCGCCGCTGACGATCAGGCCGTAACTGCCGACGGAGATGCCCAGGGTGGCGAGCACGGCCCCTGCGGGGTCGAGACCGGGTCGGGGCCGGGACGTCCCGGCGGGCCCGGACGGCAGCAGCCGCCGCGCGACAGCCAGGGCGAGGACGGCGACGATGACGGGTACGGCGAACATCCACCGCCACGACACCCAGGTCGTGATCGCGCCGGAGGCGACGGTGCCGACAGCCGCACCGAGCACGGACACGCCGCCCCAGGTGGCCATCGCCCTGCCGAACGCGGCCGGCGCGGGGTACAGCGCGCGCAGCACGGCGAGGGCCGCCGGGGCGGCCATCGCCGCGCCGATGCCCTGAGTGAAGCGCACCGCCACCAGAGCCTCGAAGGCGGGAGCGAACGCGGCCGTCGCGGAGGCGAGACCGAATACCACCAGCCCCGTCATGAACATCCGGCGCCCGTTGTAGCGGTCCGCGAGCCGCCCGCCGAACAGGAGCAGTCCGCTGAAGGGCAGCCCATACGCGGCGTTGACCAGCACCAGGTCCGCCGGGCCGAGGCCGAACTCGCGTCCGATGTCCGGCAGCGGGACAGCGATCAGGGTGATGGTGAAGATCAGTGTCGCCTGAATGACAGCGAGCACGGCGAACGCGAGAGACGTCCGAGGCGGCTCGCCAGGGTCCTCCTTCGCTCTCATGTCTTCACTGCCAACGGGGGACACGATGTGAGGGAGGGCGGCCACGGGCTCTGCGGGCATGGTTCGGAGTCCTTCGGGGGTGACGGATTCGGCAGTTCTAGCGCGAGGGCGGGGACAGGAGGGCGGCGGCCGGGGCGGTTGCCGTGCGACGGTCCGCGACGGCCCGTTCGGTTTCTTCGTCCACCAGGTGGTGGTTGATGGCGAAGCCGGCCGCCGCGCCCATGCCGGCCGCGGTGACGACCAGTGCCCGCGGATCGGCGACATTGCCCACCGCCCAGACCCCGGGCGCGCTGGTGCGGCCCGAGCGGTCCGTGATCACCCAGCCGCTCTTGTCCCGCTCACAGCCCAGGCCCGTCAGGAGGCCATCGCGGGGCACCATGCGCGGTGCGACGAACACCGCGTTACGGGGCACCACCCGGCCCTCGGCCAGCTCGACCCCGCGCAGCCGGTCCTCGTCCACCACCAGCCTTTTGACCATGCCGTCTGCGACGCGCACACTGCGGGCCGCGAGCCGCTCGCGCTCGTCGCCGGTCAGATCAAGGGTGTGGGAGAAGAGGACGACGTCGTCCGACCACTGCCGCAGCAGGAGCGCGTGGTACACCGAGCCCGGCCCCGTGCCGAGCACCCCGATCGGCTGGTCGCGGACCTCGTACCCGTGGCAGTACGGGCAGTGCAGCAGGTCCTTGCCCCACCGCTCGCGGACGCCGGGGATCGCGGGCAGCTCGTCGCGCAGCCCGGTGGCCACCAGCACCCGGCGGGCCTTGAGCACCGGGCCGCCGGCCAGGCGCACGAGAAGGCCGGAATCGATGTGATCCACCTGGCCTTCGATCAGGTCCACTCCGTACCCGGCCACCTCCGCCCGGCCCACCTCCAACAGCGCCGCCGGAGACATTCCGTCCCGGGACAGAAAGCCCTGCATATGGGCGGCTGGGGCGTTGCGCGGTTCCCCGGCGTCCACCACCGCCACCTGCCGACGGGCCCGGGCCAGTACCAGGGCCGCGTTCAGCCCACCGGCCCCCGCACCGACCACCACCACGTCGTACACGGAATCGTTCCGTGCGTCGTTGTTCTTCGTATTGTTTCCGTCGATCACATCGTTCACGGTGACCACCTCCGCCCACAGGCTGCGATCACCGCCCGCCCGTAGCAACATTTGTTGCCATTTCCGGGACGAGGATGTGCAATAGGAAGCGTGGACCACTCACCCGCCATCACCCGAGCCCTCGCCGAAGTCGGCCCCCGCCTCCAGCGCCTGCGCACCCAGCGCGGCGTCACCCTGGCAGCGCTCGCCGAGTCCACCGGCATCTCCAAGAGCACCCTGTCCCGCCTGGAATCCGGCCAGCGCCGCCCCAGCCTGGAACTCCTGCTCCCCATCGCCCAGGCCCACCAGGTCCCCCTGGACGAAATGATCGGCGCCCCCGAAGTCGGCGACCCCCGCATCCGCCTCACGCCCCAGAGCGTGAACGGCAACATCGTCCTGCCGCTCACCCGGCAGCCCGGCCCGCTGCAGACCTTCAAAATGGTGCTCCCGGCCACCCGGAGCACACCGGAACCGTGCACCCACGAGGGCTACGAGTGGCTCTACGTCCTTTCCGGGCGTCTGCGCCTGACCCTGCCCGGTCACGACCTGGTATTGAAAGCGGGCGAAGCAGCCGAGTTCGATACACGGCTGCCGCACTGGTTCGGCAGCACCGGCGACGGCCCCGTCGAGATCCTCAGCCTCTTCGGCCGCCAGGGCGAACGCGTACACGTACGCGCCAGAACCCGCCCCCTGGACAAACCCGACCACTGACCGCCGCCCGCCACATCCCGGGGCCTGCCGAAGAACTGGTGCCGGCCTCGCGGCGCTTGGCCGGGGATCACAGCCGTTAACACCTATGACGGACGCAGGTGACCAAGTTTCCAGGACACCGACTACGTGATCGACGGCCCTTACCAGTCTCAACTCCCTTGCATCGCACCTACCCGTGTCTGAGCTCAGAGCCGCCCTCGTCGTCCTGACGCCGGGGGCGGCTCTGCCGTGTCTCAGGGCCACGAAGTGCTCGCCAAGACTGAACAGAAGGACTTGACAGACATCCCATGAGCTGGAGAGTCAAACGGCGAGTGCGTGAGCCCAGGGGGGCCAGGCAGTCCCCTTCCCATCGGCAGCCCGTCGGTCAGCTCGAACGGATGCCCTAGTCTCGGCGGATGACGCTCTACTTCGAGCGCTGGCGGCCGTCGACGTCGTCGCCGTGGTGTACGTGATGCGCGGCGCGTTCAAGCGCCACCACCTGCTCGCCGAAGCCCGCCGCTACCTCTCCTACGTCCTGCGCGGCCGGCCCCACCAGGCGGGCCTGGACGAACAGATCCTGCAGGCGGTCGTCGACGACTACACCCGCCCAGCCAGCCGCCGGATGATGACCGCCGACCTCCGAGCGCTGTACCCGCGCGACACCGAGGACCAGGCCGTGCTGCGCCCGCTGACCCGCAAACGGTCTGCCTCGCCGTACGAGCGGGCCCGCCTCGCCGCCGATGCGCTGAGGGTACGGGTCCAGGCTGTGCGTCGCGCGGACCGCTTGGGCTCCCGCACCCGGCCGCGCACCGTCGCCGTGCCGGCCGCCTCGAGGTCGCGCCCGCGGCCGTTCCACTCGGACCGGAAGGCCGGCCGTGTCCTGGAGCAAGAGACCGGCGTCGACACGGTGGAGCAGACCCGCCGGACGCTCGAGGCCGCCGTCGCCAAGCTCCAGGACGGCACGCGGGAGTGTGCCGTCGCCCATGGCCCCCGACCGCAGCCCGCCCCGGCGACGGCCCCGCCGCCGCACACCCAACAGCCCGGCACCCAGCACACACCGGGCCGGACCACAGGAGGAGTCGCGTGAGCGCCCCGGAAGAACAACCCAGCTTCGAGGACGCCCTTGCCCTCGCCCGCGCAGCCTCCAAGAAGATGGCCGCCGCGCTCGATGCGGCCCCGGCGCTCGATGAGCCCCCGGCGTGGGAGCCGATCTGGAAGCGGCCCCGGAAGCCGAAGAGCGACCGGGAGAAGAAGGCGGAGCTGCGCAAGCAACGGCGGCGGCTCCAGGACGCCGGACGGCGCCGCTTCTTCGCCGGACAGTCGCGCCGGCCCCGGGCCCGGCAGAACCGGATCGGCAACGCGGCCGCGCGCCGTGATGCCCGCGCCCTGTCCCGGGTGCGGCATTCCAATGCCTGGCTGTGGTGACGATGTCGGGCATCGTCCACCGAGTGGAACCCACGATGTTCTGCATCCGATGGCGATGCACACCATCGGGTGGAGCCCACCCAGTGGAGCCCACCCAGTGGAGCCCACCCAGTGGAGCCCACCCAGTGGAGCCCGCCCGATGGCCTCCACTGAGTGGTGTCCACCCGATGGGCTCCACTGAGTGGACGCCACCCTGGTGCCGACCGACCCCTTGACCAGGTGCGGCCCGACGCGCGCCGCCCCCCTTGACCAGGTGCGCCACCCGGCACGTTTCCCCTTGACACAGCACGTTCCGGCCGCCGATCAGGTCGCGGTCAAGACATCCGATGCAGTTGATCTGTCAAGCGGCGATGGTGAGTTGTGGGGTTGAAGGTGCGGGGAACGCGGTGAGCTCGTCATAGCGGGTTCGCTTGGTAAGGCAGTGGTGGAGGCAGCCGAGCATGCGGTTGAAGAGGTTGCGCTGAGCGGCGGTGTGACGGTCTCCATCGGCTCGCCGCCGGTCGTAGTGGGCCCGGGCTCCGGGTGAAGAGGTCAGGCTGGCGAAGGCCCAGACATAGCCGACCGAGGCCAGACGCTGGTTCTTGACCCGTCGGGCCATGACCGCGAGGCTCCTGCCGGACGCCCGGGTGACCGGTGCGGCTCCGGCGAAGGCCTTGAGCCCTCTGGCGTCGGTGAAGCGGGATCGGTCGTCACCGATCTCGGCGAGCACCCGGGCGCCGGTGAGAGCCCCGAGCCCTGGAAAGCTGGTGATGATCTCGGCGTCCGGGTGTGTGTCAAAAGACTCCACCGTCGCTTCGGCGAGGTCGTCGACACTGGTGCAGGCGGCATCAAGTTGTCTGAGCAGGGCGATGGCCTGGCGGCCCATGGCCTGCTCGACCTGCGGAGGCTGGCGCATCTGCGGGATGCGCAGTGCGTCTCGGAGCCGTTCGGCTTCCGCCTCGATGCCGCGTTGGCGTCCGGCCCTTTTCAGGAGCGAGCGCAGCTGGGCGCGGGTGAGCTTGGCCGCCTGTTCGGGTGTGGGGGCCGCGGCCAGGAGGACGCGGGCGACGTTGCTGCTGATTCCTTCGCGGTTGTGCTGGAAGGTCGCGAGGAGGCTGGGGAGGTATTCGCGCAGGTGGGAGCGGAGTTTGTTGCCCGCTTGGGTGCGGTCCCAGACCGCGTCCTGCTGAGCGCGGGCTAGGACGGCTATAGCGCGGGCGAGTTCGCTGTCGTCGGGCAGCGCCCGGTGGGCGGCCTTGTCCGTGCGCAAGATGTTCGCGAGCACCATGGCGTCGAGGTGGTCGGACTTCTTGCGGGTGACCGTATGCCGGTCGCGGTAGCGTGCGGCGGCCATCGGGTTGATCGCGTAGACGGAGGTGCCCTCGTGGTCGATCAGAGCGACATCGTGGTGGTCGCTGGCCCAGTCGATTCCGCAGGTGACGGTCATCGTGGCGTGTTCGTCCTCTCGGTCGGGGGCGTGCTGCTGGTCGCAGCCGTGCGGGGGCACGCGTCTCCCTAATGGAAGGGCTCGATGGCCCTGCATCCGATTAGCCGTTCGTGACCCCAGCGACTCACAGGGCCCTCGGTCTGCTCCAGAGCTCGGCACGGGCTCCAGGCGTGGTGAGAGGTGACCCCTGTGGGCGGCTCGGACCACAAACTTCAACGATCCGATCACCGGACTGGATGCGGTGGGGTACGGACTCGTGACGCTGGTCTTGACCAAGGGATCCAAGTCCCTGGGGGTGTGCGCGGCTTCTCCGGCACCGACCACCGTCACGAGGGTGATGCGGGGCCCGCAGTCTCTTTCAAGGCCTCGACGGGCCGGGGTGGGCCTGGCGGTGCCCCGCATCACTGCCCTGGGCCTCCAGCAGGGTGCTGATCTGGGCTTCCAGGGCCCGGCGTTGTTCGTGGACGGCTCCCAGCGAGCGGGCCAGGGATGGGATCACGGTGTCGAGGGTGCCGGTCCCCGGGACGATGACGGTTTGCTCGTCCAGGGCGGTAAAGACGTCGTCGATCAGCCGGGCGGCCATGCGTGGCGCCTTGGGCCGGATCACCTCGACGAGCCGGCGACGGCCCGCCTTCCGCAGCGATGCCGGGGAGCCGTAGCGTTCCAGCAGCCAGGTGACGGCCTGGTGGTCCAGGCGTGGCCCGAGGACGCGTTCGAGGCTGGGGTGGAACTGGGTGAGCAGGCCGCGTATCCGGTTGGAGGTGCGGGTGGCCTCGGCCGCCAGGTCTTGGTCGAAGCCGGTCAGGACGGTCAGCTCGGCGGTGATCTCGTCGGTCAGTTCCAGGGAGCGCAGGGTGTGGGGCATGGTGCGGGCGGCGTCCGCGATGACCGCGGCGTCCTTCGCGTCGGTCTTCGCCTCGCCCGGGTAGAGATCGGCGATCCTGCGCATCGCCAGCCCGGGCAGGTAGGCGACCTTGCAGCCGGCGTCCCGGGCGACGGTCAGGGGCAGAGCTCCGATGGAGGCGGGCTGGTCCACGATCACCAGCACGGTGCCGAACTTCGCGGTCAGCTTGTCGAAGACGGCCCGCAGTCTGGGCTCGCTGTTGGGCATCGGCTTGTCGAAGACCTTTTTCCCCGCCGGGGTCAGCCCGTGCCCGTGATGGGCGCTCTTGCCGACGTCCAGGCCCAGGAAGACGCCCACCTCGGTCGTGTCGAACATCGTTACTCCCTCTCCCCAGGGGGTGTTCACGGTGCCGGCCTCGGCGTCGGTGTCGTGCTCGCGCATCCACGTTATGCAGACCTGCCGCCCGCGAACTGCCCGGCATTGCGCCGGACCGGACGGTGGCCGGACCTCTCATCAGCGTCTCCGACGACACCTCCCGGGCCCGGTGACACCACCCCCCAGGTCATGCCTTCGACAGGGGGACACAGTCATGCCGGGCCGGGAGGCCAGCGGCCCCGTTGCAGGACCGCGAAAAACATAACTGTGAGAGTTCTTCTGCGGCCCGGGATGGGTTGCTGCCAGGCTCGGCTCTCGTGATCCGGTATGACTCACAACATAACTGGCGCCCCGTCAGGGGCTGCCGTTCCCCCGAGATGTCTACCGGGCACGGGCGTCGGCCTGGCCCACCCGTTGGCTTGATCAGCAGCTTGTCCGCCTTGCGGCGTGACTCATCACAGTTCCGCCACGCGGTGACTCCACCCAGGCCGACGCCATTCACGGCCGTCTCTTGGAGGAGAACAACCGCATGACCATGCTCGCAGAACACGTCGACGGCGTCATCGGCGTCGACACGCACCGCGACACTCTCGCCGCAGCCGCTGTCAGTCCCATCGGCGCCGTCATAGCCAGCACCGATTCCCCAGCCAACGCCCGCGGTTACCGACGCCTGCTGGACTTCGCCCGTCAGCACGTCCCTGGCCGCCGCTGCTGGGCCCTGGAAGGCATCGGCAGCTACGGCGCCGGCCTCGCATCCTTCCTGGCCCAGGCCGGCGAACAGGTCGTAGAGGTCTGCCGACCCAAGCGAGCGGCCAACCGGGGCGGCCGCAAGACCGACATGCTCGACGCCATCCGGGCCGCCAAGGAGGCCCTGTCCACCGAGCACCTGATCCAGCCTCGCCTCCGCGGCAAACGCGAGGCGCTGCGGGTGCTGCTTGCCACCCGCCACGGCGCGGTCCTCGCATCCACTGCTGCGATCAACCAGCTCAAAGCCCTGATCGTCTCTGCGCCGGACGAGCTCCGTGCCGAGCTGCGGAAACTCAAGCGTCCGGCCCAGATCACCTACTGCGCTCAGTTCCGGGACCGCCCGGCCCAGGACCTCGAGCACCGGATGACGGTACGGGCCATGCGGTCCACGGCTCAGCGCGTCCAGGCTCTGCAGGCCGAGGCCAAGGAGCTCGAGAACGAGATCCTCGCCCTGGTGAGGCAGCAGGCCCCGGAGCTTCTCGGCCTGCTCGGCGTCGGACCGATCACCGCCGCCCAGATTCTGGTCAGCTGGTCTCACCAGGGACGATTCCGCTCGGAAGCCGCCTTCGCCTCCTTTGCAGGCGTCTCGCCGATCCCCGCCTCCTCCGGACTGACCAACCGGCACCGCCTCAACCGCAGCGGAGACCGGCAGCTCAACCGGGCCATGCACACCATCACCCTGATCCGGATGCGACTTGATCCCGCCACGAAGGCCTACGTCGCCCGGAAGGTCGCGGAAGGGAAGACCTCCCGTGATGCGCAACGATGTCTCAAACGGGTGGTCTGCCGACAGATCTTCAAGATCCTCGAACACGCCGACCGGAACCGACTCGAGAACGCCGAGAATCTCACTCAAGCGGCTTGACACGACATAGCAGCCTCGGGGGCTTCGGTCTGGAGCCAGTAGAGCAGGGAGAGGGATAGCTGCTTGGCCTCCCGGTGCGCCGTCGCTGCGGTGTCGGGGTCGACTTCGATGATCGGGCGGAGCGAGCGTGCTGGAATCAACGGATCACGAGACATCAGCCGTAATCGTGTTCGGGGCCGCGTGCACTGTCCCCGCGTACCGCTGGGCGAAGCCCGTGCCTCCGTCCGCCGTGACGGTCAAGTCGTACTGCCCGCTGTCCGTGGGCCAGTTCAGGACTGCCTTCTCGCGCGGGCCGAGCAGTTGCGTGTGTTCCATGCCGCCGAAGTCGTTCGGGGCGACGGTGAAGCACACCTCCGAACCGCCGTCGTTGGCCAGCAGCAACTCGACCGAGGCGTTCTCCGGCTTGCCGCCCCGCAGGACCCCTGTCACCCGAGGAGCGGCAGCGTCGTTCTGATCGACTCCGGTCACCGTTCCGGCGAATCGGCAGACGAAGCCGTCGGCGCCGTGCACGGTGAAGTCGTAGCGCCCGTCCGTGCGTACGGCATCCCACACGTAGGTGGCAGTGCTGCGCGGTGCGACAGTGAACGGCGTACCGGCGAACGGCCGCGCGATGTTCGGGAACACCGTGAAGTGGAAGGAGACCGTTCCTTCGTTGGCGAGTGTGCAGGTGACCTTGCCGGTGGCGCGGTCCACAGCGACGTCGGCCCATGGGCGGTACGGCAGCGCCCGGTGCGGACGCGCACCGCCCGGTTCCTGTGTCGGCATGACCTGTGTGCCCGGTGCCGGGAGCTCCACCGGTGGCAGTTCCATCGCCGCGTCGGCCTGCTCCACCAGCGCGCGGGTGTCTGGCAGTGCGGGGATCGAGAAGTCGGGAAGGGCGAAGTCGAAGCAACTGGTGAGGTCGCCGCATACGGCGCGACGCCACTCCGAGATGTTGGGTTCCCGCACGCCGGTGACGAGTTCCAGAAAACGCAGGACGGAGGTGTGGTCGAAGACCTGGGAATTGACCCAGCCGCCGCGCGACCACGGTGATATCACCCACAGGGGGACGCGGTTGCCCAGCCCGATCGGCTGCCCGTCCACGAACTCCTCGGGGGTCGCGGCGGGCGGGGACGGCGGCACCATGTGGTCGAAGTAGCCGTCGTTCTCGTCGTACATGACGAGGAAGACGGTGTGCCGCCACACGTCCGGGTTGGCGAAGACCGACTGAAGGGCGGTGTTGACCCAGTGGGCGCCGTAGGCGGGGCTGGCGGTCGGGTGTTCGCAGAACAGATATGGAGAGACCAGCCAGGACACTGTCGGCAGCGTGCCGTCCTTGCAGTGGGCGTCGAACGCCGAAAGGTCCCACTTCGTCATCGCATTGATGTAGCGCGGGTCGTCCTTGTCGAAGGTGTGGAACCGGGCGAAGTACTCCAGGGCGTTGTCCTCGTAGTTGCCGTGGCGCTCGTCCAGTCCGGGAGTGTGGTAAACGCGCCAGGTGACGTTGGCGGCCGACAAGCGTTCTGCGTAGGTGGTCCAGTCGCAGACCGGGTTGTCGGGAAGCGGGGTGTTGTCGATCCACGGGCCGGTCGTGCCGTCCCGGCCCGGGCCGACGGTGCCGGTCCACAGGTAGAGGCGGTTGGGGCTGGTGGGTCCGGCCAGTGAGCAGAAGTAGGCGTCGCAGAGTGTGAACGCGTCGGCCAGCGCGTACTGGTAGGGAATGTCCTCACGGGTGAGGTAGCCCATGCTCTGCTCACCCTTGGCCGATGTCCAGCGGTTCAACGCGCCGTTGTTGTTGGCATCGTGACCGGATTCCCAGTCGTGCGGCAGGCCGTCGGCGTTCTGTGCGTTGAACTTCGTGGAGTCCATCCGGTAGGGCAGCAGGAAGCCGCCGTCGGTCCGGGAGAGGGCGGGCTGACGGAAGACGCTGTCGCCGTTCGGGAACGTCAGAGCCTGACGGTCATCGAACCCGCGCACGCCGTTCAGCGTGCCGAAGTAGTGGTCGAAACTGCGGTTCTCCTGCATGAGGATCACGACGTGGCGGATGTCGTCCATGGTGTCAGTCCCTTTCCGCGGACGTGAACAGGGATACGAGCAGGGTCACATCGGCCCGCTCCAGGGAGTCGAGGACCGTCCGCCGTGCTGCGGACGGGATCGGTACGGTGGAGGGCACGGCCAGCACCACGCACCCGGCGGCCTCGGCCGCGGCGACACCCGTGGGCGTGTCTTCGACGACTACGCAGGCGCGCGGATCGACGCCGAGGGCTGCGGCCGCGGCGAGGTACGGATCAGGCGCCGGCTTGGTGCGGACCGTGTCCTCGACGGCGAGTGTCAACGCGAACCGCTCCTCGCCCAGGGCCTTGCGCACGAGGTCGACGACATGGCGCGGCGACGCGGAGACGATCGCCGTGGGGACCCCGGCCGCGGCCAGTTCGTCCAACAGGCGCAGCGCGCCCGGTCGCGGGACGACCTCGCAGGCGACTCGGGCGGCGAACGCCGCGTCCAGTTCGATGGCGAGCACGTCAGGGGCGGGGACCGCCGGGCCGCCGGTACGGTGCAGGTGAGCTGCGGTGTGTGCGGCCGGCCGGCCCAGCACATGATGCGTGTCGGCGTCGGTCAGCTGCCGCCCGATCCCGTCTGTCACCTGTTCCACGGCCGCCCACCACAGCCGCTCGGTGTCGACGAGTGTGCCGTCCATGTCGAACAGCACGGCAGCGGGAAGGCCGGGTGTGGCCGTGCGATGGTTCATGAGGAGTTTCTCCGGTGCGTGGCGAACGGGCGGAAGCGGAGGCTCCCTGCGTCGAAGGCCGGACAGGTCGGTTGGTTCGGTCTGAAGCGACGGCTTCGTACGGCGTGGTCGGATCGAAAATCGGCCGGAGCCGTCAGCTTCCACCGCGATCACCGTTTCCCCAGCTGTGGCGATCCACCAGCACCGGGCGGTCCGGAAGGGTCAGCGTCACCTTCGCACCGACGGGGAGTCCGGCCGTCGAGTGAGTCGCCACGTCCGCCATCACCTCCGCGCCTCCGGCCAGCCGTACGGTCAGCCTCGTCGTCGCGCCCAGGAATGTCGCGCCCACGATCTGGGACGTGCCATCGCCGTCCGCCGTGACCCCGATCGCTTCCGGGCGTACCAGTACGTCCACCTCGCCCCTTCTGCCGTCGGTCCCGACGGGGCCCGGCAGCGTCCCGTGGACCGGTAGCGTGCGGCCGAACGCGCCCACGGTCGTGCCGTCCGCCCCCGGCCGGGCCGGTATCCGGCTCATCACCCCCACGAAATTGGCGACGAACGCGGTCGCAGGGCGTTCGTACAGCTCTGCGGGAGGCGCGCACTGCTCGAGTCTCCCGGCGCGCATCACGGCGACCCGGTCGGCCATGGAGAGGGCCTCCTCCTGGTCGTGTGTCACGAACAGCGTCGTGATGCCCAGTTGTTGTTGGAGGCGACGGATCTCCTCGCGCAGCGTCAGCCGCACCTGAGCGTCGAGCGCGGACAGCGGTTCGTCGAGCAGCAGTACGCGTGGCCGCAGTGCCAGAGCCCGGGCCAGCGCGATGCGCTGCTGCTGGCCTCCGGAGAGCTGGCGCGGGAAGCGGGCGGCGTGGTTCGCCAGCCCGACCAGCTCCAGAAGTTCCGCGGCGTGGGCCCGCCGCGCGGCTTTGCCCGTCCCGCTCATCCGCAGCCCGAAGGCGACGTTGTCGATGGCTGTCATGTGCGGAAAGAGGCTGTACGACTGGAACACCATGCCCGCCTCGCGGCGGTGTGCGGGAACACGCGTGATGTCCTCGCCGTCCACGAGCACTTTGCCCGTGTCGGGCCGCTCGAAGCCGGCGACCGTGCGCAATGCGGTGGTCTTTCCGCAGCCGGACGGGCCGAGCAGTGCCAGGAGTTCGCCGGGGCGGACTTCAAGGTCCAGTCCGTCCAGCGCCGTCGTGGTGCCGAAGGTGCGGCGCAGCCCACGGAACTCCACGGTTGAACCGGCCCGCGTCGGCCTGACGGTTTCGGAATCGGTGAGAAGGGCGGTCATGAGTTCTCCTTGGGGCGGCGAGTACGTCCGGCGGCACTGATCATCAGCAGCAGCATCCAGGTGACGAGGAGGCCGACCATCGAGACGGCCACCGACATCTGCGCCTGCGAGCCGCTGGTGGCGACGATCCACACGGCGAACGGCTGATAGCCGAGGACCGCGGCGACGGTGTACTCGCCGGGGACGAGTGCGAGGGTCAGGAACGCCGTGTTGAGCAGCGCCCCGCGAAGGTTGGGCAGCACGACATGGATGAGGGTGTGCGGCCACGGCGCCCCGCAGGACCGTGCAGCCTCGACGAGCACGCGCAGGTCGATGGCGGCGAACCCGGTGTCGAGTGTGCGGTACGCCAGCGGCAGCGCCATCAGCGTGTAGGCGAGCACCAGAACCATGGGGAACTGCGGGTTCTGGAGCGCGACCATGGCTTGGAAGAGCGGGGTGCCGGCAAAGTGGTCCGGTCCCCAGCGCAGCACCGCGCTGATGCCGGCGACCAGGGCGACAGCGGGTACGACCAGCGGCAGCATGCACACGATCTCGACGAGTGTGCGCAGACGCGGCGCGGCCAGCCGCACCGTGACCAGTGCGGGCACGAGCAGCACCAGAACCAGCGCGATGGTGGCCGTGGCCAGTTTCAGGGTCAGAGTGAGGCTGTCGGTGAAGCCGTCGGCGCCGAAGATGCCGGTGTAGGCCTCGAAGCCCAGGGCCTGGCGGGGGGCGCCGATTCCGATGCTGAAGGCGATGGCGCATGCGATCGGGACGAGGAAGTACGCACCGGTGAGCAGCAGTACGGCGTTGCGCCCGTATCCGGTCCTGTTCAGGCGAGCCATCGTGTGCTCCTGCGTTGCAACGGCACCTGGACTGCCATGACAAGCCCCGCGACCAGCACCATGTCGACGCCGAGCGCCAGGGCGACGTTGTCCTGGCCGACCAGGACGTTGCCGGACAGCGCGTCCGCGATCTGCATGGTGACCAGCGGTACCGAGCTGCCGACCATCGCGGCGGCCGTCGCGTACGCACTGAACGCGGTGCCGAACAGCAAGACATAGCCGCCGAGCAGCGATGGCATGAGAATCGGCAGGGCGACGTGCATCCAGTACCGGAAGGTGCTTGCGCCGTTGTTGTGGGCGGCCTCGCGCCACTGCCGCCGCAGTCCCTCCAGAGCGGGGGCGAGCGTGAGGACCATGAGCGGAATCAGGAAGTAGAGGTAGACCAGGGTCAGGCCCCAGAAGCTGTACAGATTCCAGCCGTGGCCGAGCAGGTTGAAGCGAGTCGTCAGCACCCCGGCGTTGCCGAGCGTCGCCACGAAAGCGAACGCGAGCGGCACACCGCCGAAGTTCGCGAGTACGCCCGCCCCGGCCAGGACCGCCTCGCGCAGCGCGCGGAATCGCGAGGTCACGACCGCGTGGGCGACCGGCAGACCGACGACCGCGGCGATCAGCGCGGAGACGGCGGAGAGCTTGACGCTTCCGATGAGCGCGGTCAGGTAGGGGCCGTGCAGTGAGGCGCTTATGTTTGCGCCGGTGAAACGGGCCCCGCCGGGCACAGTTTCGGGCGTCGTGAGCGCGCCGAACACCATCGTCCCGGCGGGCAGGCCGAACACCAAGGCGGCGAAGAGGAGCAGCGGCACGGCACCCAGCCAGCCTGCCGAGCGAGGAAGGCGCCACCGCCGGGCGGCACCCGCACGAGTACTGCTTCCGGAGGAGCGGGTCGGGTTGTCGCCTCTGGCGACTGCTTGGAGGGTACTCATTCGCCGGCGCCCCGGCCCCAGCCCTGAACGACGTCCTGCTTGGCCTTGCTGACCTGATCCTCCGTCGGGAAGGCGGTCTTGCCGTCGGGTGCCTGCGGGAGCTTGGCGGCGACGGCGGTGTCGAGCGTGCCGGCCTTCTGCATCGAGGGCATCAGCACGGGGCGGGCGTGGCCCTTGAGCCACAGGTTCTGGCCTTCGGGGCTGTAGAGGAACTCCTGCCACAAGCGGGCAGCGGCCGGGTGCGGTGCCCACTTCACGATGGCCTGCGAGTAGTACTGGGCGTACACGCCGTCGGCCGGGACGCTCACCTTCCAGTCGACGCCCTTGGCGCGGAGTTCGTCGACGTATCCGGCGTTGAGGTAGTCCCAGTTGATGCTGATCGGCGTCTCACCCTTCTGGATGGTCGCAGGGCTCGACTCGACAGGGTTGAAGTTGCCGGAATTCTTCAGGCGGGCGAAGAAGTCCAGGCCGGGCTTGATGTCGTCGAAGGAGCCCTTGTTGGCAAGTGCCGCCGCGTATACGGCACCGAAGGCCGAGCCGGACTTCGTCGGATTGCCGGTCAGCGCGATCTGGCCCTTGTACTGCGGATCGAGCAGGTCGGCGAAGGTCTTGGGGCACTTCTTGACGCGGGCCGCGTCACAACCGATCGAGACGTAGCCGCCGAAGTCGTTGTACCAGCGTGCCTGAGCGTCCTTCTGCTTCTTCGGGATCTGGTCGAAGGCTGAGACGCGGTACTGCGCCAGCAGGTTCTGCTGGGCCGCGCTGATGGCGAAGGCGCTACCCACGTCGATGACGTCCGGAGACCGGTCCTGTCCCTTGCGGGAGGTGACTGCGGCGATCTCGTCCTGGCTGGAGGCGTCGGGGTTCTCGACCTCGACCTTGATCCCGTACTTCTTCTCGAAGGTGTCGATGATCTCGCCGTAGTTCGCCCAGTCCCGAGGAAGGGCGATGGCGTTCAACTTGCCCTCCTTCTTCGCGGCTGCGACGAGAGCGTCGAGGCCGCCGGCATCCTGTGCCGAGACGGCGGTCGCGGCCTTGCTCCCGCTATCGCTTGCCCCATCTGCACTGGTCAGGCCGCATGCGCTGAGTCCCAGCGCGGCCGCGGCAAGGACACAGAAAAGGCCTGCCGAGGGAACGCGGTGCAGTCTCAATGGAATCTCCCATGGGAATAAGTTGGCTGTACAACTTGACTCATTACCTCGGGAGGCGGTGTACGGAAGATGAACGCCGGCGAACGCGCGGAGAAGCCTCTCGGGAAGAGATCGCGGGCTGTGCGGCGGGAGGGGCCTGATCGGTGAGCCACGTTCGGGAACGGATAGGCTCACGTTCCACAGCAGCGGCGATGGGCGGCTGAGGGAGAAGGAGAGCAGAATGGCGGTCGCGGGGGGCGGCACCACCGGAGCCCGGTACCGGCGGCTGGCGGCTGACCTGCGCGAGGCCATAGCTGCCGGCGCCTACGGGTCGGACGGCCGGCTGCCCAGCGAGGAGAAGCTCGCCCAGCAGTACGGCGTCTCACGCGGCACCGTCCGTCAGGCGCTGGCCGTGCTGCGCGCCAACGGCCTGGTCACTTCCCGACGTGGCACGCGCCGCGTCGTGCTCGGCACCGCACGTACGCAGAGTTTTTTCGAGTTGCTGAGTTTCACCCGATGGGCACGCTCGCTCGGAGAGGAACCGGGCAGTCGCACGATCGACATCGAACGCCGTCCCGCAGAACCGTTGGAATGCGAGCAGCTCAGCCTCGCTCCGGGGGCGCAGATATACCGGGTGCTCCGGCTGCGGACGCTGTCGCGTGTTCCAATCATGGTCGAGAGGACTCTCTACCCCGAGCGGATCGGCGCCCTGATCAAGCGCCTGGATCCCCACGCGATCTCGCACACCGATCCACTGGCGGAGGAGGGAGTGGTGTTCGCGGACACGGAACACACCATTGACCTCGTCTATGCCGATGCCGACGACACGCGCCTCCTCGGCTGTGCTCCGGACGCGCCGCTGATGCGGGAGCGGCGGCGGGCCACGGACCAGGCGGGCAGACCGTTGATGTGGTCGGACGACCGCTTTCTGCCGGGCACGATTGCTTTCACGGTGCACAACTCAGTGGCGACGACGGCGCTGTCGCGCCTACGCGGCTGAGCTGACCGGCCGTCACTGCCCTCGTTGGCCGTGCGAGGGTGGCTCATGCTTGAGCGCGCCGAGTCCCTGGACGTAGAGCGCCTGGTAGATCGCGGCGTACCCCAAGGTCGTGCTCGGCGACATCCAGTACAACAGCCCGGGCCGTGACGACTACTCCAATCGTTCGCTGAACGGGGAGTGGGTCGAGGTCACCAACACCGGTCGCCGGGCGGTGAAACTGGACGGGTGGACTCTGTCGGACCTGGACGGCAACCGTTACCGCTTCGACGACCTGCGTCTGACCGGCCGGGCCACGGTCCGCGTCCACACCGGGCAGGGCCGTGACACCCGAGATGTGCCCGTGCATCCCAGCGACCGCGCTCACCAGGTTCTCCGCGACGTCGTCGTATGAGTCCTGGTGGAACAGGGCCAGGGCGAGCGTGAAGTAGACCATGAATCCGACCGGTAGCGCGCCTGGCCTCCGGTCCCGCACTCTGTCAGCACTTCGTCCACCAACTCGGGCGTCACCCACTGGGTGACCACGCCGAGCCGCACGCGATCCGATGCCCCGGTCCAAGGATGCACAGACGGTACAACAGTCGGACAACCATCCCGTCACATACTTACCGGGAACTGGCTGAACGCTCAAGCAACGGCATTGCGGCGGCCCCCGCAAGTGACGGCCGCGACAGCGGACGGCAGGATTGTCTGCGATGCGCACCGGAGGTATCGCCTTCCGGACCTGGCGTCATCGCGGGAGGGCGACACGTCTCCCGCACGGCAGAATTGCGCGTGATCACGTCGCGCGCTGCGGAAGCGTCAGACGGCGGAGGTTGCCTCGCCATGGTGCCCCGCTCGGGCTCTCCCTGGCGGGCGTTCAGGTCGGCACAGCTCCGCCGCCTGACTGGCGGTGTCAGTCCATGAGCTCGACCTGGAGCTCGACCTCGACCGGAGCGTCCAGTGGGAGGACGGCGACTCCGAGGGCGCTGCGGGCATGGATGCCCTTGTCGCCGAGGACTTCCCCGAGCAGCTCGCTGGCGACGTTGATGACGCCGGGCTGGCCGGTGAAGTTCGGTGCGGAGGCGACGAATCCGACGACCTTGACGACGCGCTTGATGCGGTCCAGATCACCGGCGACCGACTTCACGGCCGCCAGGGCGTTCAGCGCACAGGTACGGGCCAGGTCCTTGGCCTGCTCCGGGGAGATTTCGGCACCGACCTTGCCGGTGAGCGGCAGCTTGCCGTCGATCAGGGGGAGCTGTCCGGAGGTGTGGACGTAGCGTTCCGACTGGATGGCCGGGACGTATGCGGCGAGCGGTGCGGCGACCGCCGACAGGGTCAGACCCATCGACTCGATCTTCTTCTCAGTGTTGTGCATGTCTGCATCTCCCTTGAAGGGCCCCTGCTGGGGCTCACGATGTGAGTCCGCGGAGTGGGACTTCGTCATCACGGTCATCGGAACTGGGGGTGCCACTCGTCGTGGTTGTGGCCTTCGTCGTCGACCACGGCAATGTCGGGCCACCGGTCGAAGGCGGAGCACGGGTGGGAGATCCCGAGGTCGACGGTGTCGCCTACCCGCAGACCGCGTGCGTCCGTGAGGATCAGGTGGTGGTCGTAGATGTGGGCTGCCGTGGCCTTGGCGGCCGGTCGCGGCGCTCCTTGTGCGTCGTAGGCGCTGATGAGCACTGGCAGCCCCGCGTCGTAGGGCAGTTCACGTTTCCCGGCGCCGACGATGACCCGTCCTGGTTCTGGCGTGGAGAGCACGACCGCCCGGACGGTCAGTGCTGCGCTCAGCTCTGGCAGAGGGGAGACATGTTCGTACGTGCCGTGGTCATGGGTGACGTAGCAGCCCGATCGCAGGACGGGCACCATAGGCAGAGCACGTTGTTGCTTCATGAGCTCTGACAGGGCGTCGACGACGCGGTCGGGGAAGGCGGAGCCGCCCATGCTGAAGATGGGCTGTGGGGTCTGGAACAGCGGTGTCAGGCTGCGGAAGACCGCGATCGCTTCCTGGCAGTGCGCGTCGACGTCCGCCAGTGTGGCGGAGTCCCGGAGGTTGGGCCGGACGCCCTCGTAGCCCGCGACGCCGGCCAGGAGGAGTCCAGGTGACGCCTGGGCGGCCGTGCCGAGTTCATACGCCGCGGCGGGCTCCCGCACCCCGGTCCGGCCTCCGTCCGCGCCGACGTCGATGAGGACGCGCAGGGGATTGGGCGCGCCTTCCATGGCCGACCGGGCGAGGTCCAGCCCGGCCATGGAGTCCACGAAGCAGTAGAGCTCCAGCCCCGGTGTCTCGTCGAGCCATTGCCGCACGAGGGTGAGGTCAAGGCGGTGGATCACCTCGTTGGCGATGATCACGTGCCGCACTCCCCAGTCCAGGGCTATGCCGGCCTGCCTCACGGTCGCCACCGTGACGCCCCATGCGCCGGCAGCCATCTGCCGCTCGACTATGGGGCGCGTCATGGTGGTCTTGATGTGCGGGCACAGCGCGACGCCCTGATCTCGGCACCAGGCCGCCATCAGCTGGACGTTGTGCTCCAGCGCGCGCAGGTTGAGCCGGAGCTCGGGCATCTCACGAGTTCGGCATCTGCCTGGTGGCGTGCCGTGATCCATTGGTCCTCCAGATCGCCGGGATCGCCGGCGGTGTCGTGCGGCACTCGTCTCAGAGGGCGATGGCTGCCCGCCTGGCCTGGCGATGAAGGCAGCCACATCGCGGGCGTGGCATGTATATGCGACGGAGCATAGATTATCTGCGACATAGCTTGCAAACACTATGATGGATGGCGCGTTGTATTTACTAGAGGAGAGTCTGTGTCCACCGACGATCACGCGCCCGCATCACCCGCGTCTCCGCGCAATGACGGAATCGGCCAGCACCTCCGCCGAGAGCGCCTGGAGCGGGGCTTCACGCTGGAGAAGCTGGCGGAGAAGACGGGCTTGTCCCGCAGCTATCTCAGCAACGTTGAGCGTGACGTGAACAGCCCGACGATCAATACGCTGCGCACGATCGTCAACGCCCTCGGTACGACGCTCAGCCAGCTGTTCCACGCGGTCGACCGCGAGCGCCGTGTGCTCACGCGTCCCGATCAACGCGTTGAGCTCACTCGGGCAGGCGTGGAAGGGGTTACGTACACCCTTCTCAATCCCAAGCACGGTGGCAAGCTCGAAATGATGATGCTGGAGGTTGTCCCAGGAGCATCCTCCGGGGACAACCCGCACACCCATAGCGGCGAGGAGGTCGGTCTCCTTTTGAGCGGGGAGCTGGAATACTGGGTCGACGGCGTGCACTACCGCCTGCAACCCGGCGACTGCGTCAGCTTCGACTCCTCTGTACCGCACCGATACAGCAACCCGGGTGATGTCCCAGCAGTCTGCGTCTGGTCAGAGACCCCACCGGGCTTCTGAGAGGCAGAGAACAGGGCTCGCGCCGCGACGGCGGCCGTCGCCCGGTCACCCCCAACAGCAGCACCCGCCGCTCCCGCAGCCACCCGGCCGCCGTGTCGAACAGCGCCTTCAGGCCCTCGCCTGTGGGAAGACGTTCTCCATGTCGGCTCCCGGAGCCGGCGGGTCCGGCGCGGCCCCAGGCCCGGAGGCCGAGGACCGCGCCGAGAAGGGACCCCAGCCGCCGGGCCCGTATGCGCCTGGTGAGTCACCGCTGCGCACTTGGAGGCGCTGTCCAGCCGAGGGGTTCAGGGGTGTCTTCTGTTCCCTTGACGCTGTGCGACTGAGCGCCAGAGCTCTTGACCGTGCGGGCTCTGCGGCGGGAGATGTGATAGCCGGCGAAAAGGACGGCGGCCCAGATGGGGAGGGCATGCAGGGCGACGCGCTGTTCGGGGTCGATGGCGAGCAGGGTGGTGACGCCGGCGAGGAAGGCCAGGACGGCTCGCTGGCATCGTTGCCCTTGTGCACTACCTGACCAGCGCCCACCGTGGCCACCAGCCCGGCTCGCCTCCTCCGTCCGGCGAGCACGGGTGGGGAGGCAGTCGAGCCGAGGACCTGCTCGCCGAGCGGTTCGCCCGCGGGGGAATCGACGAGGACGAATACAAACGTCGCCTCGCGCTGCTGCGGGAACAGCGGTGAACGCGGACCGCCGACGCCGGATGTGGCCTGACCGCCGGAGGATCAGGCGTCGCTGGTGATGGCACTGGGGTAGGCAGCAGTGACGCGTGAGGCGGAACTGCTCATCCCCTCTCTGCCAGCCTTGGGTGAGACGTCCCGCTTCGTCGGGTTAGCCTGAGAGGGCGCGACAGGAGAATCACCTTTTATGCCCAGCACCGAGCCCGTCGGGTCCGACCCGGCACCGAGGCCGAAGCGCCGTACCTTCACCTCGGAGTACAAAATGCGGATCGTCGCCGAGTACGACGCCGCGCCCAGGAACGAGAAGGGCGCGGTCCTGCGCCGGGAACGCCTCTACCACTCGCACGTCAAGGAGTGGCGGGCAGCCCGGGATGCCGGGGCCCTGGAGAACCTGGTCGACCGCCGGACCAGCCCCGCCCGGGCGAAGAGGTCCGCTGCGGAGGTGGAGAACGAGAAGCTGCGACAGCAGGTAGAGCGGTTGCAGAAGGACCTGGCCCGGAACAAGGCTGCACTCGAGGTGATGGGAAAAGCCTCCGCGCTCTTGGAAATGATCTCCGAGAGCGCGGACTGAAGCACGCCACCGACCCGGTGGTGGATACCGCGTTCACCGGCGTTGAGGATCAGCTGGGCATCACGGCCGCGTGCCGGCTGACCGGCCGTTCAAGGGCCACCCACTACCGCAGGCTCAAGCCCCCGGCGGCCCGTGCACCCCGCTCCCACGTCCAGGTGCAGCCGTCAGCTCTGACGGACCAAGGGCGTGCAGCAGTAGCGGAGTTGATGAACAGTGCCGAGTATGAGGAGCTTCCGCCTGCGCAGATCTGGGCCCGTGAGCTGGACGCTGGCCGCTACCACTGCTCGGTCTCCACGATGTACCGGATCCTGCGCGAAAGGGGCCAGTCCGGCGAGCGCCGCCGTCAGGCCACCCACCCGGCCAAGACCGTGCCCGAACTGGTCGCCACCGCCCCCTCCCAGGTGTTCACCTGGGACATCACCAAACTCGCCGGACCGGCCAAGGGCACCTGGTACCACGCATACGTCATCATCGACATCTTCAGCCGCTACATCGTCGGCCACACCGTGGAGCGCGCCGAATCAGCCCAGCGCGCTGAGGAGTTGATTCGCGAAACCATCCAACGCAACGGCATCGTCCCCGAGACCGTCCACGCCGACCGCAGGGCCCCGGCGTTTGCCTGGCTCGTCCGTTTTGATCATGTGATGCCGTAGAGAGTGAGGACGCGGGGGCGGTCTGTGTGGGCTCGGCGTCCGGCGGCGGTGTTGACGTATCCGGCGAGCTTGAGTGCGCTGCGGATCAGGTCACGGACGGCAGCGAGTACGGCGGGCGCGTTTTGGCTTCTGACCTGGGACTTGTCCTCTCCGAAGACGACATCTCGGACCCAGTGGGCGGTGTTTTCCACTGTCCAGTGCCCGCGAGCCCAAGACGCGATCTCGGCCGCGTTCGCCTCTTCGGCGGTCAGGTCGGTGATGGCGTAGACGGTCTCGCTGGACCACTTCTTTGCTCCGTAGAGGCGGCGACGGCGCTGGATCCGCAGGACCTGGGCCGCGTATGGAAAGAGCAGGCCCGCGACGGTGACGACCTGGACGATCCGTTGCTCGTGGCGGCCGTGCCCTCGTGCGTCGTCGCGGTGGATCACGGGGATGTCCTTCCAGGGCAGGGCGTGGAGTTGGCGGGCCTGGCCGCGCTGGTTGTTCTTGATGGTCAGCAGGTAGTGGGCGCCGCGTTCGTGCAGGTAGGTGGCGTGGTCGCGTTGGGCATGGAGGGGCACTGTCACGTTGGCTGACGGGGGGGATGATCTTCGGGTTGATCATGGTGGAGGGGGGGCCGTGGGCAGTACGCCGTCGGCCACGAAACCGCGGCCAAGTGACACGCTGGACTGGGTGCGGACGCGGAGGCCACCGAACCCCTACGGGCGGAGCCTCGGAATCGGTGCACGTCGTCTGTGTGTTCCAGCTTTCGGGCGTACGGCTGCCGACCGCAACGCTTTTGCCGCTCGGCCTGCTCCAGGTGCGCGAGGACCACTTTCAGATGGAAGCGGTGCGGCAGGGCCCGCTGTTCGAAACAACCACGACACTGCTGGAGGTGCAGCGTGCCGCCATCGAGCTGAAGGATTCCGTACGGCGTGGCCTTGTCCTCGCGGGTACTGCAGCTGCCACGGAGCGGGCCGGCCGCAGGCGCTCGTTACTCGGCCGAGCCGGTAGCCGGGGGTCCCTCCAGAACGAAGAACAGGAAGCACATTTTGGTCGAGAGGCTGTGGAAGTCGTCGGGGTACAGCTCGCGGGCGGCCGGATCGGGCTGTGGCTCGCTGATGACGGCCAGGCGGAAGCCGGCCGAGGTGAAGGCGTCGGTCATCGCGTGCAGTGGCCTACGCCAGAAGCTCATCCAGGTGGTCTGTCCAACCAGGTCGGTCCATTCGTCGGTGTAGTTGGTGGTCGCGTGATAATCGGGCCGAGGGTCCTGGATGGCGTAGTCCACGAAAGGGTGCTGCACCGATGCGATCAGTCGACCGCCGGGCCTGAGCACTCGCCGCACCTCGGCCAGTGTCGGCCCCCAGTCCTTCAGGTAGTGCAGCACCAGCGAGGCGAGGACATCGTCGAACGCACCGTCGGCGAACGGCAGCGGGTTGCCCAGGTCGGCCACATGCAGGGCCGCGTCGGAACCCAGCCGCCGCCGTGCCAGCTCGACCATCCGGGCGCTGGAGTCGAGGCCGGTGACGAGGGCACCCCGATCGCGTAGCGCAGCGAACAGAGGGCCAGAGCCGCATCCGGCGTCCAGGATCCGGCGGCCGGCCACGTCCCCGGCAAGGGACAGCATCGCGGGCCGCTCGTAGTAGGCGTTCAGGAGGCTGGTCTCGCTCAGGGCCGAGTACGACTCGGCGAAGCTGTCATAGTCGTTCACCTGGGCCGGACGTGCGAACTGGGCATGGTTTTCGGCGGTAGGCATGCTGAGGTCTCCGTCTTGTCATCTCGGAATGTTGCGCTGGTGTCGTCCTGGTGCTCGACTTCGATTCGGTGCGCCCCGGTTCCGGCCTAGTCGTCCAGGAGCTCGCCGGTGAACCCGCTGGCGAGGTCGAGGCGGCTCGCCATCCTCCCGCCTCGCGGGTGGGCCCCGTCCTCATCGAGCAGTTGACAACGCTTTGGCAGGCAGCTTCTCTCCGGCATCAGGCCGGAGTGTCGGCTCGTCGTATATGTAAGTGGCCGTCCCTGGGGAAAGGCGGCCGAGCCGGAAGGAACTGGTGAAACCCGTATCTGGCCTTCTCCGCAACCCGGCACGAGGCGAGGTTGTCCACCTGATGGAGCAGGTCGAGACGTTCCAGACCTTCGACCGCGAAGATTTCGAAGGCCCAGCTGGTGAGAGCTTCGAGGGCACGAGGGGCCACCCCCCGGCCTCGGGCGTGGACTGCTGTCCAGTAGCCGACTTCTGCGGATTCTTGGCTGGAACTGGTCCGCTTCATGGCCACGTTGCCAGCCAGCCGGCCCTCCCCAGTGCCAGAGCGATCTTCATGCACAGCGAAGCTCAGCCGTTTGCCGGTTGCCCAGCCGCGTCTCTGAAGCTCCAGCCACTCCACTGCATCCTCGATGCTCTCTACAGAAAGCCCCGTCCAACGACGCAGCGTGGGATCGCGATATGCCTCGACCAGGGGCTCGACGTCGCCATCATTCCAAGGGCGCAGGAAGAGCGCAGAGGCAGACGGCGTCGAGTCCACCTGCAAGGTGACATTCATCAAGGTCCTCCCCGAACGGCAAACAAATTGGTATCTGTGCGCGAGCCTGCTGATGCTGATGGCCAAGTCCCGGCGCAAGAAGCCGGAGCACGTCTGCCACTGCTTCAAGCCGACCCGGGAGGCGACTGCCGAACTCACCAGTCTGCTTGCGCCCGGCAACAACAGCAGGGGAACGTCAGTTCTGGGCCGTGTCCGGGTGAGGCTGTGTGCACACCTCATGCGCCGTAGCGGCGTTGCCGGGCCGAGTAACTGCGCAGGGCGCGCAGGAAGTCGATCTCTCGGAAGGCCGGCCAGTAGGCCTCGCAGAAGTACAGCTCCGAGTAGGCGCTCTGCCACAGGAGGAAGTTCGACATGCGCTGTTCTCCGCTGGTGCGGATGACGAGGTCTGGGTCAGGTTGTCCAGCCGTGTAGAGGTGGCGGGTGATGTCGTCCGTCGTCAGGCGTGCTGCGAGGTCTTCGAGGGTGGTTCCGGCTGCTGCCTGTTCGTGGAGCAGTTCGCGCATGGCATCGATGACTTCCTGCCTTCCGCCGTAGCCGATGGCGAGGGTCACTTGTGATCCGGTGGTGCAGCCGCGGGTCGTCTCCACCGCTTCCTTGAGAGCGTGGGCCGTGGAGTCAGGCAGGGCGTCGAGGGTTCCCGCGATGCGCACCTGCCAGCGGGCGTCAGGGCGAGTGAGATGAACTGCCACCACCTGCTCGATCACCTGCATGAGAAAGGACACCTCGACGTTGCCGCGGCGCTGTAGGTTCTCCGTGGAGCAGACGAAGACCGTCACGTGCTTGATGCCTGCCGCTTCGCACCAGGACAGCACGTTCTCCACGTGCTCGGCACCGTACCGATGGCCGATGCTCGGGTTGGCCATGCCCATCTGGCGGGCCCACCTGCGGTTTCCGTCCATGATCAGGCCGAGGTGCTCGGGCAGCGGGCCCGCTGCGGTCTGCCGGCGCAGCCGACGGGTGTACAGGGCGTAGAAGAGATCGGCGGTGCGCATTGTGAGGCCTTTCGCGTGGTGCCCAGGGCAGAGACGGAAGTTCTTGGCGCGCTGCAGAGGTCGGCTCGTCGTGGTGTCTGGCGTCGTCCGCGGCACCGGCCCGGAGGGGCCAGGCCGGAGCTCGCGCTCACCTGCCGCTGGAGTCCGTCGTTCACCTGTACGGGATACTACGCGGCACGTACTACGTGCCGTGTACCATCATAGGAACGCATTCCGGAGGTCAAACACGGTGGGAGAAGTCATGCGCACCAATGACGCCCAGATGCTTGTGCTGTGCGCACTGACCGATGGTCCGCTGCACGGGTACGCCATCAACGCGGCCATCGAGCAGGTCTCCGGGCATCGTCTGGGGCCCGGGAGCCTCTACGGAGCCTTGGCCCGTCTGGAGGCGAAGCAGCTGGTGAAGCCCCTGGAGGGAAAGGGCCGCCAACGCCCGGTCTGCCTCACGCCTGCTGGGCGGGAACTGCTGGAGCAGGAGGCGCTCTCCATGGCCCGCCTGTCCGGGCGCGTATTCGAGAGCGCTGTTCCTGATGAGATCAGCTACCTCGACCGACTGGCCGCGACGGACACGGCGCGTTCCTACAAGAGCGTCATGCTCCACGCACTGGATGCCAGGCCCGGCCAGACCGTACTCGATCTGGGCTGCGGACCCGGCACAGATCTCAGCACCCTCGCCAAGGCGGTCAGCCCGTCCGGCAGAGTGATCGGCATCGACTCCAGTCAGAAGATGGTCGAGCAAGCACAAAGGCGTACGGAAGGTCTGTCCGCGGTCGAGGTACAGCTGGGCGATATCCACACGCTCCCGCTCGAGGACGGCGGCATCGACCGTGCCCGGACCGAGCGAGTGCTTCAGCACGCGGCGGACCCGGCCAGGGCGCTTGCAGAGGCCCGGCGTGTACTGCGTCCGGGCGGCAGACTTGTCATGGGCGAACCCGACTGGGATTCGCTGACCATCGACTACCCCGACATCGAGGTCTCGCGCGCTTACACCCGCCACGTGACGGACAAGGTCGTACGCAACGGGGTCATCGGCCGTCAACTGGCCAGGCTCGCACCAGATGCGGGATTCGCGGTGCTGGCCGTTGTCCCGGTCACGTCGGTCTTTCGTGATGTTCAGGCCGCAGACCAGGTCCTCGGCCTTCAGCGCAACACCGAGCGCGCCGTGTCCGCGGGCTACCTGTCAGCCCTGGCATCGCAGAGGTGGCTCGACCATCTCGCTACGGGGCCCTTCTTCGCCGCAGTGACGCTTCACGTCGTCGTCGCGGAAGCCACCTCGTAGTCGTGGATGCTGGCCGGCCGCCTCTGCTGCGAGTGGTCTGTCAGCCAGGCTCCGGGCAGATCGTCCTCTCAGCGCCCGGCCAGGCACTGTCACGTTGACTGGCCGGGTGGGATGATTTTCTGGTTGGTCGTGCCGGGGAGGGATTCGTTCGTGTCGTCCGCGTCGCCGTCGTACAAGGGCCACCGGTACCCGGTGGAGGTGATCGCGCACGCGGTATGGCTGTACTTCCGCTTCCCGCTGTCCTTCCGCGAGGTCGAGGAGCTGATGCTCGAGCGCGGCGTCATCGTCTCCTACGAGACCATCCGCCGCTGGTCCGCCAAGTTCGGCCAGGCCTACGCGGACGGACTGCGCCGCCGTCGGCCACGGCCCGGGGACAAGTGGCACCTGGACGAGGTCTTCGTGAAGATCAACGGAGAGCAGAAGTACCTGTGGCGGGCCGTCGACCAGGACGGCAACGTGCTCGACATCCTCCTGCAGAGCCGCCGGGACAAGGCCGCGGCAGGACGCTTCTTCCGCCGCCTGATGAAGAAGACCCGTACGGTGCCGCGGGTGGTCGTCACCGACAAGCTCCGTTCCTACGGCGCGGCGCACCGCGAGGTCATGCCCTCGGTGGAACACCGTTCCCACAAGGGCCTGAACAACCGGGCCGAGAACAGTCATCAGCCCACCCGGCAGCGCGAACGCGCCATGAAGGGATTCCGCTCCGTCGGCGGGGCCCAGCGGTTCCTGTCCGCGTTCAGCGGCATCTCACCCCACTTCCGCCCTCACCGCCACCTGATGACAGCCTCCGACCACCGAGCCGAGATGACCGTCCGCTTCGCGATCTGGGACCAGATCACCGGCGCTGCCGGCCGGCCCACCACGGCCTGACCACAGGCCCGGACCGCAAGCCCACCAGGCCACGACGCACCGTCAGGCACCTGCAACCCAACAACGTGACAGCACCCATCCGAGCCCTGAACGAGGCTGGTCTGCTGCAACTCCGACAGGAGATCTTCGGTGAGCGGGTCGCCTTGAAAACGACCGTGTGGGAAGAACCCGCCGAAATGTATTACGCACCCGTCGGTGCTCCAGCCCCCTCGCTTGCGAGCTCCCCAATGCCTGAGGGATGGCTCCCGCTGAGCAAGACAACTGACCTGTCGATCTTCCACCACCCCCTTGCGGGACAACTTCTGCACGCAGAGCGTTCACCCTTCATGACGCAACTCCCCTCACCTGAAGAAGTCGAAGCCGCACGCTCACCCAAGGGCGGCTACAGCAGGGCACAACTTGCCGCCTGGGGCGTCCCGTGGCCTCCGCCCAAGGGCTGGAAGGACGAGCTGACCGAGCGCTGGAAGACGGCACGCCAGGACGGTGCACCGCCGCCGCCCCTGCCCAGCCCGGCCCCGGCCGACTTCGCACAGGAGACGCGCGACTTCGGCTGACCGACGACAGCGGGCCGGACAGATCACCCTGTCCGGCCCGCTGCTCGTTCCTGGCTGCTCACGGGCTGAGGCGGATGCGTGGCTGTTCAAACGAACACGAACTCGTTCCAGGGCCAGTCTGAACCGTCCTCAGCGGGAATGGAGCCAGACACCGCCGTACGCCACGATGGCGCCTCCGGCAGAAGTGGCTGCGCCGCGGATCAGGTAGAGGCCGGCCTCATTGCGCATCCGTCGTGCTCGCACCGCCCACCGGGATGTACTCGGGGGTTTCGGTGCCGGGGTCGGAGCCGTAGTCTCGTTCATGGACTTGAGCTTCTCCTTCGTCGGGAACGTTCGGTCCTCTGCAGACGGCTCCCTGCCCACCAGGGGGCCGTCGCCGTTTCCGGTGACGGCAGTGCCGTTTGTCCGCCTGTTGAGACGCCACTGCGTCCAGTGGGGCGGATGACGTCAACGAAAGCACTCTGAATAGCGCTCTGACCAGCGAAAACAGTGTTTTGGTAGAGATAGTTCTTCTGTGTTTTCGTGGGGCAAAGCAAGTAGAAGACGTGTCTTCTTGGGGCCTGTCCAGTCCTTGTGAGGCGAGACTTGCTTATTCCTGTTCTCAGTGGGTGTCATGCCGGGGCCAAGCTAGACTCTTGTGAGTTCAAATGGGCTGTAGTGAGCTGGAGTTGGGCATGTCCAAGATGTTGCGAATGCCGAGCGTGGATGAGCTCCCGCCTGGGTCCAGGAGGGCCTTCGTAGGCGAGCTGTTCACCTACTTCCGCGCAGCCGGGCGCCCCTCACCGGTCAGCATCGCGGCAGCCGTTACTCAAACGCATGGTTCCGCCCCCGTGACTGTGAGCCGTGAGACGGTTCGGAGGCTCCTCAAAGGCGAGACCACCAGCACCTGGCCCACGGTGAGAGCGGTGCACGAGGTTCTCTGCCGAATGGGAGACCAGGACCCGACGTGGAGAAGGTTCTCCGACTCCAACGACTACGACGAGGACAACGACACCCGCACGCTTCGCGAATACATCCGCGATCTATGGAACGACGCCGTTGACGGTGTTGAACCTGATGACGAGGCAGACCACCCTCAGCTGGCGCCGGTTCCGCAGCCGTCTCCGCCGGCCGCCCCGACGGGGGGCTGGGGCGGTGGTTCGAACCCAGGGGGGTGGGGTGCTTCGCACCAGCAGCCACAGGATGATCCCTGGGCCACCGGAACGCCGCAAAAGAAGACAAACAGCCAGAAGACGTACAGCGATGAACCTCCCTTCTGAGCGCGGACGACACGCTCTGGCCCGGCACCACTGCAACCCAGGCTGTCGTGGTTATGTCCATCGCATCCCAATGACGGAGAGCTGCTCCACCCGTTCCGGCGTCAGCGTGGCGGCCCGGCTGCGCTGGTTGTTGACCCATGCCCCCTGACGGAACTGGAGCTCCCAGCCTTCCTCGGAGAGCACGGTCTCCACGTGCTTGCGCGGGACCTTCAGGTGGCCCTCGCGTTCGAAGAACTGCCGGGGCGGCCGCGAGGCTGGCGGACCACTTGGCGGTCTGCGTCCGGCGCTTCGGCCTCTCGTCCTCGCTGGCGGGCTCGATCCCGAGGACCTGCTCGCACATCCACTGCTACACGGTCGTGAGCTGGTCCCAGCCGAACCGCACCGATGTCACCCACCGCCCGGATCCTCACCCTGGCGCAGGACCTCGCCCGCCTCGGTGGGCGTTGCCTCACCGGCGTCCAAGTGGAGCCGGACCAGGTGGAAGGCGCGCTGCCAGATCACCGGTCAGCTCGGGCACCAGGACGCGTCGATCTCCTCCAGCTGCTCGCGGCGCGTATCCGACAGCGCCCCGGCCGACGACTCCACCGGCAGTCTCTCGGCACGCCGCTGCTCGTTCTCGGCAGCCTTCCGGGTGGCGGCCCGCGCGTTCTTTCACCAGATACCCACCGCCGCGCCTTGGAACGTGGCGTCCAGCGGCGCCAGGAGGCGCCCGTTCTCCTCGGCCCACCCGCGCGCGGCGGTCAGGCCCTCCTCCCACGCGACGTCGAAGTGAGACCAGATCATGCCGAGCTTCTCCAGCTGTTCGACACGGCGGTATGACGTGTCCGGTTTTCATCGCCCTGCTGCGGCTGCTACGCCCATTCCACTCCGAGTTCGGTGAGGGTGGCTCGCTGGGGTTCGGTGAGCTTGTCGCGCCTGGTTTTGGTGTTGGAGATCCATACGCCCAGTTTCACGACGGCTGGCTCTGCCTGGCCCTTCACTGCGATCTGCTCTGCGTGGGTTCTGGGGATGCGGTGGTGTCCTTCGCGGGCGATGTACTGGGCGAGGGCCTGTACGCCCCTGTGGAAGGCGGCTGACGTCTTCCCGCCGCCCTTGGCTGCCGGGATCGGGGCGGGGCGCTGGGCCGGCTGCACGCCCAACGCCGACAACCGTTCCTGCTGCTCGGTGGTCAGCTGCGCCCAGGAGTTGGCCTGTCGCTGGAGCCACCGCCCGAGGTCGTCGCCTTCGTAGGTGACGCCGGGCTGGATCTCGGGCAGACGCCCGCCAGGCTCATCGACGGCGAGGTCGGCGAGCACCCGGTAGTGCCGCTGCCAGTCCAGCGGCCACGGGCAGCTCCAGTCCGGGTCGATCTCCGCGAGCTGCTTCGCCCGGTCCTTGGCCCGCTCAGCGTCCTTGCCCAGGCCGCCCTTCCTGCGGAGGTTGGCCATGAGCTGCCCGATGGGAACCAGGCCCTCGGCCTCGCTCTCGCCCCACATGGCGTCTTGTCTGGGTGCGAGGTGTCCGTGGGCTCGGTGGTATGAGCGGAGTGCGGCGAGCTTCGTCTCCCATGCTTCGTCTCCGGGTTCCCAGACCATCCCGGCCTCCGGCGCGTCGAGGAGGGTTTTGCGGTGGGTGTCGAGTTCGCCGGCGCGTAGGGTTTTTCGTTGTTGGTGGACCCATCTGCCGAGCGGGAATGTGATGATCTGCGGGTTTTTGTCGGTGGTGGTTCGGCATGGTGATGTCAGTGCGGTGGGTGGTGGGTTTCTGCTGTTCGGTGGGTTGCCGTGGGTGACTTCTCTGCTGTCATGGATGCCGATCTGGTGCTGACGTTTTTGGTGATGGTGCGGGTCAGTTGGTTGCCGGTCGGGATGGCGGGAAGGGTGTTGCCGCTGGTCAGGGCCTGCGCGGGCAGCGCCGGCCACTCCTGGTTCCAGCCCAGCCCCGCCAGCTTGGCCCGAACCCCGCACTCCACCGGGACATCCAGGGTGTCCACCAGTTCGCCCCCGCTCCCGCAGATACCCCTTGAACGTCCCCCACTGCGCCCGCTTGACCGCAGCTTCTCGCCCGGGCAGGCAGGCAGGTCGCACTCCACTCCGGCTCCCCCGCCAACCGGCAGGCCCGTTTCCGCTAGGTTCTGTCTCCCCGATCACGATCAGGGGGCTAGGTTCTGCCTCCTGACCAACAGCTGAGAGCAGAGGGTGTCGCACGCCCATCGCTCCCACTTGTCGGCCGGCCACGCGCGGTCGCGGGTCAGGACCAGGAAGAGCTCCGGACTGAGCAATGCGTAGATGATGTCCGCCGCCTCTCCTGCGGAGAGGGCGGGGCGGGCGCCGGGTTTCTCTGTCAGAGCCTTCGCGGCTGTCGAGATGACCGTGTATCGCGGGTCGGTCTCGTCCGGCCACAGCTCCCGGATCTCCGGGTTGGTCGCTGTCGCGGCGCGGACCATCTCGTCGATGGCCGCGACACGTTCGAGTGTCCTGCGGGTGCCAGCGACCAGCGCGGCCAGGGCGGACTCGGCGGTAGGCGCGGTCGTGACCTTCGTGAACCATGGCCGGTCCATTGTGGGCACGGGGTCGTCGTCTCCCGCGATCGCGACATCGACCAGTTCCTTGAGCAGTGAGGGCTTGTTCCGGAAGACGAAGTAGATCGTCTGCACCGCCACGCCCGCCCGGTCGGCGATCTCCTGCAGCTTGGTCGCCCCGTAGCCCTGCTCAACGAAGAGGCCGGCGGCCGCGTCGATGATCCGCCGCCGTGTCTCCCGGGCCTTGTCGCCCCGTTTTCCCTTGACCTCAGTCATGGCTGGAGTCTATATCTAGAGGCGAACTCTAGAGGTCAACTCTAGTCACTGGAGGGGTAAGTCATGCACGCCATCGCCAACCGTCAGCAGGCAGAGGCATGGAACGACTGGGAGGGCATCCACTGGGCTGAACACTCCGAGCGCTACGACGCGATGATGGGCGCGTTCAACGCGCCTCTGTTCGCCGCCGCGGGCATCGCGGCCGGCGACCGGGTCCTCGACGTCGGCTGCGGCACCGGCCAGACGACGCGCACCGCCGCGCGGCAGGCGTACGACGGAGACGTCGTCGGAATTGACCTGTCCGCGCCCATGCTGGAACGCGCCCGCCGTGACGCCGCCGCGGAAGGCATCGGCAACGTCACCTTCGAACAGGGCGACGCCCAAGTGCATCCGTTGCCCGGCCGAGGCTTCGACGTCCTCCTCAGCCGCGGCGGTGTCATGTTCTTCGCCGACCACATCGCGGCCTTCACCCATCTCAGGCACTCGCTCGTGCCCGCCGGCCGACTCGCGTTCCTCGGCCCGCAGCCTGCGGGCCCGGACAGCGCCTACGCGCGTGCAACCGCCGCGCTCTCCCCGTTCCTGCGCGAGGCATCCCCCGCCGCAAGGGGCATGGGGTCCCTCCTCGACCCCGCGCGCATCCGCCAGGTGCTCACCGCCGCCGGGTTCACCGACATCGACGTAGCCCCCGCAGAGGCTCCCATGACCTTTGGCGCCGACGCGGGCGACGCCACCGACTTCATCCTCGCCATGGGCCCGGTGCGCCACAACCTGCGCGATGTCGACCCGGAGACCGCCGCCCGTATCCACTCCGAAGTGCGCGACAAACTCGCGGAGTTCGAGACCACCGACGGTGTCCGCATCCCCGGGCACGTCTGGATCGTTACCGCATCGCCGAAGCACACCCTCTCGATCAAGTGACACTTCACTCCAGACGTGATCAGCAGAGGGGACCTGACAGACGATGAGTGGGCTCTGCTGCAGCCACTGCTGCCGGTGAGCAACAACCGGTGCGGCCGGTGGCGGGATCACCGTCAGGTGATCAACGGCATCATCCACAGGCTGGGCACCGGGGTGCAATGGCGTGAGCTGCCAGAACGCTTCGGACCGTGGCAGACCGTCCACAAACGGCACGCGCTGTGGTCGGCCGACGGCACCTGGGACAGGCTGCTGCAGCATGTCCAAGTCCGGGTCGACGCCGAGGGCGGCATCGACTGGGACGTCTCGGTCGACTCCAGCGTGATGCGCGCCCATCAGCACGCCGCGGGAGCGCCGAAGGCGGCTCCGCCCGCCCCGACCAGGCCCTCAAAAGAGGGCCCCGCGGAGATCGCTTCGGATCCCGGCGGTGCAGAACCCGGAGCCCCTACTGGAGGAGGGGGTGCGGCGGGGGAGCAGCTGGGGCGCTCGCGTGGCGGATTCACCACCAAGGTCCACCTGAGCGCGGAGGGCCGATGCCGCCCGCTGTCGGTGCTGATCACACCCGGACAGCGGGCGGACTGCACGCAGTTCGAACCCGTCTTAGAGAAGATCCGCGTCCCACGCACCGGTCCGGGGCGCCCACGCTGCACCCCGGACAGCGTCGCAGCCGACAAGGCATACAGCAACCGAAAGACGCGCGCCTACCTGCGTCGGCGCGGCATCCGGCACGTGATCCCTGAGAAGAAGGACCACAAGACGGCCCGCCTGCGGCGGGGTTCACACGGCGGGCGGCCACCGGGTTTCGACAAGGAGCGGTACAAGAAGCGCAACGTCGTCGAGCGGGCGATCAACAAGCTGAAACAGTTCCGGGCCGTAGCTACCCGCTACGACAAGCGCGGATACGTCTACCTCGGCACCGTGACCGCCGCTGCACTAATCATCTGGCTCCGATCATGATCGGAGAGACAGAACCTAGGCCCGGAACAGCGGCCTGAACTCCTTGAGGACGTCCTTCGTCCCGAACGCCACCTTGGCCGTGACGGTGATAGTGCCTGCCTCGCTCATACCGCCATCGTCCCGCCCCGGCTTGCGAACCAGCCCCAGCCCTGCCGTCCGGCGCCGCTGACGATGAGAGTGGGGAGTTTATCCAGGAGGGTGGGGGCGGCCGCGCCGAGGCCGAGGGCCCACCAGGGGGATATGGGGGCGGTGCAGGCGGCCGCGCAGGCCAGGCCGGCGCCGATGGTGATGCGCAGGACGGTGGCGATGCCATAGGCCAGCGGGCCGGGGTCGGTGTCCTTCTCCCGCTGCCACGGCAGGCGGCGGTGCTTCCGTACGGCAGTGATGTAGTCCAGCGCCTCGATCGCGAGGCCGCCGAACGCGCCCCATAAAGTCGGTTTCAGCCACTCCATGCACCGACGGTAGCGGCCCGGTGCCGACTCCAGGTAGTCGTTGGACGTTTCCTGCTGCTCCTGTTATCGGTGAAGTGCCCGTCGTCGAGGGGTCGGTCCGCCGGCATTCAACCGTCGTAGACACCCCGTCACAGCTGGGCCTGCTGCGATCCGGGGGTCAAGATCGCTTGTTAAAGGACAACGGGGGCGGATGGTGTCGTCTTCTACGGTGCGGGCTTCAGGTTGTAGCGGATTCCTGTTGCGGTGAGGCGGAGTTGTTCGCCGTCCTGGACCGTGATGAGCGGGAATAGCGGGCTGTCCGGGGCACGGTCTTGGAGCTGTCCGTGAATGCCGGCGGCGCGTATGAGGGGGCGTGTCCAGGTGGGGAGTGGCTAGATCTGGCATCGGCGGTGGGCTGTGCTGTCGTGGACTTTGACCGCGCTCGCGGTTTCGTTGATGTCGATGCTACGGATGAGCGCGAGCTGGCTGATGTCCGCTCCGGTGACCGCCTGGATGATCAGGGCTGTCGCGTGGAGGGGGTGTGCCACCGTGGTCAGCCGTGCGGCGAGAATGTCTGCTGGTGTGTGGTCATGCCCTCGCGTGGACGGTGCGCCGCTCGTTATGGAGGCGAGCTCGGGTGCGCCTTGGCACCGGGCGCGTGCGGGACGGTCTATGACCATGCCGCCGGGCGGCGTCTGAGGGCTGATCCATTGCCCGTCGTCCTGGCGAGGGGTTGGTCCGATGGGCCGCTGCTGTCCGACGTTTCGAGCTCCGGTCAGTGAGGGGTCTGTCCGGTCAAGAGCGATACGGGCCTGGGGGAGGGTCTCGATGATGTGGTGCGGGGTTTCTTCGAGGAGCGTTCTCAGGGCCGGGCCGGCCGGTCGGTGCCAGAGGAGGGTGAGGCGGATACCGCACCGTTCCCGCAGGGCGAGCAGTTGTCTGAATCGGGCGTGGGTGAGGTGGTTGGTGCGGCAGACGATGAGATGCCTCATGTGGTGGGTGAGTATCCAGGCGCTGACGGCGTCCCAGGCGGGGCGCTGGGAGTCGGCCCACGTTCCGTATGTTTCTCCGCCTTGGGGGAGTCGTTTGCCCAGGGCGTAGAGGAGGTCGTGGGCGAGGGCGGCGGGTGCTCCGTTGACGGGGCTGGGGTCGACGGTCAGACGACCCAGGGCGGGTTCGTGCGCGGTATGCGCGGCGGCTGTCCATACGGGGTGGTCGTGTTTGTCGATGAGGACAGTGACGGCTGGGAGGCCGCCGGCGGTCACTACATGCCGCCGATCTTGCTGTAGACCCAGCGCACGAGGTCTTCGTCGACCTGTTTGAGGTTCAGTTTCTTCATGCCGGCGAGGATGTGGGTGGTGATGTTGGCCCAGTTGCGGAAGCTGCCGTGGGCGGCCTGCTTGTCGATCGCGTCGATCAACACGGTGTCCACGTCCGCCCAGACGGGGTGGAAGGCAGGGATCGTCTCCCTCACTTCGTCCTTGGACATGCGGGTGAACTCCTGCCAGATAAAGATCCGGGAGGCCAGCATGGGCTCGCGGCGAAGGACCTTGTAGCAGCCGTCGCCCCCGGCGAAGATCACCGCGATGTTGGTGCGCTTGTCGTCCCACAAATGGCGCCAGAACTCGAACCCGGTCTTCTTCATCCACTGAGCCTCGTCACAGACCAGGACCCGGAACTCCTCGGCAAGCGCCTCCTTGAGGAGGGTGTCGAACTCGATCGGACGGGCTGGCGGCTCACCTGGCAGCCCCAGCGCCTGGAACAGCCCGTGGCGGATGTCCCGGGGAGTCGGTCCGGCCCGCAGCTCCAGACGGTGGGTGATGTCCGGGGCGAGATGCCGCAGCGCCGAGTTCACCGACATCGTCTTGCCGGACCCGGCTGGCCCATAGACGCACATCATGGCCTTCGCCTCGATGACGGCCTCGATGTTGTCCCGCGTGGTCAGCAGCGTGTCGGTGCCCACCAACTGAGCCTGCTCCAGGCCCAGGAAGTGGTCTTCGCTGCAGCAGCCCGTAGTCCAGATCAGCGATCATCAGCGGTGGTCCTCATCAAGGGTAGGTGTGCGCGGGCGCCTGGGGCGGGCCCAGGTATCGGGCGCGGGGCCGTGCGGAACGAGATCAGGACGGGCCAGCGCACGGCGGTCCGTCTGCGCCGCCGCGCCCAGTTCCTCTTCGGCCTGCGCGGAGGTCGGGGAGGTAAGTGGCCTGGGCGGGGCGGCGGTGGTGGAGGCTTCGAAGCGCCGGCGGCGCAGTTTCTCCGCGGCCTTCAGATCGGCTTTGAGCCGCCGGGCGGCCGCGGTCCGTGCGGCCTGGACGGAGCGGATCTGCTCCCGGCTCGCCGCAGCGGCCAGGAACGCCGACCCGAGGTGGCGGCCGGTGGTGGCGTCGAAGACTTCGATGGTGTCGTCGTGATGGGGCAGGTGCCGTACCGACACTTTGGTGCCGGTACGGCCGTTCATCCAGGGGGCGAGGTAGTCGCGCCGCCGCCACCGCACCCCGCTGGTACTGATCGTGTACGTGCGGCCGTCGTCCTCCAGGGCGAACGTCGCCAGCTGCCCGCGGATACGTCCGTGAGCGGTGTCGCGTCGGCCTGCCACGCCTGGACGGGGGTTTTCCCGTTGAGCGAGGTCGGGTGGTGGCGGGTGTTCCACCAGGCCACCCAGTCCAGCAGCAGGCCCACGAATGCCTCGTAGGTCAGGGGCGGGGCGTCGGGGTCGGCGAGCCGGCCGCCGGTAAGTTTCTGACGGCCGGTGTAGCGGGGGAGTGAGACGAGGAACATCTCCTCCACCGCGTCGTTCAACGCCTCGATCGTCCCCTTCAGATGCGGGGTGTAGGCGGGCAGATCGGTGACGGGGACGGCGAGCGCACCCATCGCCGTGGTGACCGTCGCGCACAGGAACTCCTTGCCGCGGTCCACCCGGATCTGACCAGGCAGCCCGCCCACCGGCCCGAACGGCTCGCTGCGGGTGATCGCAATGCGCAAGGACGCCAGCACCGCGTCCCGGCTCGGTGCGTGCGCGGTGACAGCCACCCCGGTGATCGCCTTCGTGGCGCAGTCGATGAACCAGGTCACCCACGGCGTGGCCAGCTCACCCTCCACATCGACCTCGACGGGAACGTGCTTGTGGTCGCCCTCCCACACCGCGTTGCGATGAGTCGGCGGCCGCTGCCCGAACACGTCATGCGCGCGCCGGGCCGCTTCCCCGCTCTTGAGGCCGGCCCGTTCCCCGCGGGTCAGGTCCCGGCGGATCGCCCGGTGCAACGTGGAGAGCGACGGCACCGCGGGCGCGTCCGGATCGCCGGCCGCCCGCTGCACCAGCTCGGCGTGGACCCGGGAGGCGTTACCGCCCCACAGCGCCAGCAGCCGCCGGACTTCCGCGGTGACCGTGAAATGGGACGACTCCATCCGGGCTAGGCGATGATCCTCCCGGGCAGCGGCCAGCCACCGCCACACCGTCCGCTCCGACTTCCCCAATGCCCGTGCCACCAGGCGCACATGCGCGGCCGTCAGCTCTCCCCGCCCGTCGAGGTCCAGCAGACGGGGCATCGCCGCCGCCCGCCCCGACGTCGGCGGGAACACTGCCACCGGACCATCTACAGGATCCTCGCCACGGCTTCCCGGCATGTGCGGCCCCTCTCCGCCGAATACGGACAGCACGGCCTGCCGTCCTGGTCCCAGGTATCCCAGCCCTTCGGCACCCAACTGACCGGAATCGGCATACGACTGACAGCAACCATCGCCATCCGGTACAGCCGTGCCCGCGCACGGGCTGGCGATCTGCTGGACGGCCTTCTCGCGGGCGTCGTAGAGCTGACGGGTGCACTTCGGATGACCGATTCGAGGACCGGCCTCGGTCACCATGCCCGCCAGGCCCACTCCACGCCCACCTCGGCGAGCGCCGTGCACCGCCCGGTGATGGACGTCGCCAGGGTGCCGCACGAGCTGATCGACTGGACCGCGCGGCGCGGGGAGCAGATCGCCGCCCTCGGCTTCCACGCGATAGCCATGGGAGAAGCTGAGGGCGTCCGGCAGGCGGGTCAGTAATCGGGTCAGCGGGTGATCCTGGAGGTATGGCCCGTGTGCGGTTCTGCGCGTCGTGCGGGGCCCGGCTGCCGAGAAACGCGGCCGCCCGGCGCCGGTACTGCGGTGACGCCTGCCGGGCCCAGGCGTACCGGGACACTCTTGCCGCGGACTGCATGGGCCCGCACGAGCTGGGACGTGCCACACAGGGCCGCCGTACCTCATGTGTGGTGAACTATGGCCCGGTTTCGAGATGTTGATCTCGTCTCGGCAAGAAAGTGGGAGGGATCGTGAACCTTGGCGGGGGGACGTGGCAGCGGCTGACCGCCGTGGTGCTCGTCATGGCGGTGGCGGCCGGGTGTACGGGTCAGGGCGAAGGGCCGGAGGGCGGGAACGACAAAGACCTGCTGCGGAACCACGACTGGACGCAGATGCCGGGCACCACCGCGCGGAACGACGTCCTGCGGGTCAGCGCATCGGATCGGCACATCGTGGAGCAGGACTCCTCCGGCGGCCAGCCCAATCCCCCGCTGAACCTGGCAGGCCCGCATCTGAGGTCCGATGGCGACTTCACCGTCACCGCACGCATGTCCGGTGTGGGTGACGATGACGGCGACTCATGGCTGCGGCTGTACGGACGGGTACCGGTCATCTACGACGAGTGGCGGCAGGAGCGGCCCTCACTCCGCGTCGGCGTGACCGCCGACGGACAAGTGAAGGTACAGATATGGGACGGCGAGGGCGACGAGCCGGCCACCTCCAAGGTTTTCGACTGCGGCTGCTCCGGGACGGTGACGCTCGCCGTGTCGAGCATCGGTGACACCTTCCGCGTGAAAGCCGACGGGCGGCGGCTGGGAACCGTGCAGGACCCGGGGGTGTTCGCCGAGGGCACTGTCTGGTTCGGTCTGGAGGCGGACGCGGGCGAAGACGAGCGCCGCGGGGGATGGCGTCTGACGCAGCTGATCGCGCGGGCAGAGAGCGGTGACTCGCTCCGCGTGGTCAACGCGCCGCAGCTGCGCCAGGAGCAGTCCGACGACTCGCTGCGTGCGCGGGCCGCAGACGTGGGGCGGCCGTTCGACGTCGGCGCCGCCCTAGCCGAGAACCCGCTGCTCACCGACTCCGGCTACCGGGCGCTCGCGGGGAGCCAGTTCTCCATGCTCACTCCGGAGAACGCGTTCAAGCCACAGTTCCTCCACCCGCGCCGGGGCGTCTACGACTTCCGCGACGCGGACCTACTCGTACGCTTCGCCCGCGCAAACGACATGAAGGTGCATGCGCACACCCTCGTCTGGCACGAGGCCCTGCCCAACTGGATGCGGGAGAACGACGATCCCGAGGAGGTGCGCCGGGCCATGCTCCGGCACATCGCCACGGTCGCCGGTCACTTCAAGGGGAAGGTCGCGGAATGGGATGTGGTCAACGAGCCCATGTCCGACGACGAGGAGAGCTACACCAACGGGGATCTTGGTCTGCGCTCCGAGCAGAGCCCGTGGTTCGAGGCCATGGGCGAGGAGTACATCGACGAGGCGTTCAGGGCCGCCCACCGGGCCGATCCGAAGGCACGGCTGTTCCTCAACGAGTACGGGGTCGAGGAGGAAGGCGAGCGGTGGGACGCTCTTTACGATCTGGTCAAGCGGCTCAAGGAACGGGGCGTACCGATCGACGGCGTGGGTTTTCAGAACCATGAGTACGCACCCGGCGACCGCATCGACCCGGAGACCTTCCGCAGCCATGTGCGGGATCTGGCGGAGCTCGGGGTCCAGGCGCGGGTGTCGGAGATGGATGTCCCCATAGGCGAGGACGAGGAGGACGGGCGGGAGACCCAGGCTGACGAGATGGTGGGCAAGCTGCGGGTCTGCCTGGAGGAGCCGAACTGCACATCGTTCTCCACGTGGGGATTCACCGACCGGTACGGTTCCACCGCCGACACCAAGATCTATCCTCCGCGCACGGCCGATTCCCTGCCGTGGGACGCGGCCCTGCGGCCGAAGCTGGCGTACGAGCGCCTGCTCGAGGCCTTTGACGAGGCGTAGGCATCAGGGTGTCCCGGACCACTGATCGATTCTGTCGGGGATCTTGAGGTTCCCAGGCGGAACGGCATGGTCGTCGGGCAGGCTCGGCTTGGTTCCGAAGGTCGACTGCCGTACATACGAGGTGAGCCGGTGTCCCTCCGTCCCCGCTCTGGCGAGCAAGTTCCGCCCTCGACTGCGCGGGTGGCGCGGGCAAGCAATCCGAAGGGCACGACGGCGATGTGGGTGAGAGACCGGCTGGACGGGCTGTGGCACGACGAGGACTTCGACGCCTGGTACCCGCGAGACGGGCGGCCTGGCCTGTCTCCGGCCCAGCTCGCCACGGTGAGCGTGCTGCAGTTTCTGCTGAACCTGTCGGACCGTCAGGCGGCCGAGGCAGTGCGCTGCCGGATCGACTTCAAATACGCCCTCGCGCTCGAGCTGGACGATCCCGGCTTCCACCACAGCGTGCTGTCCGACTTCCGGGACCGGCTGGCCCAGGACGACCGCGCCGATACCCTTCTCGACCTCGCGCTGGCACGGCTCAAGGAAGCGGGGCTGGTCAAGGCGCGGGGACGGCAGCGCACCGACTCCACCTACCTGCGGGCCGCGGTGCGTGAACTGACCCGGCTGGAGCTGGTGTTGGAGACGGTCCGCGCCGCTTTGGAGGAGTGCGCCCGCACCGCACCGGAGATCCTCGACGGCCTGGTGGACGAGGACTGGGCGCTGCGCTACGGACGGCAGGTCCGTCTGGTCAGCCAGCCCAGCCATCCGGCCGCCCGGCCGCCCGGCTCAAACAGGCCGGCGCCGACGCCGCCGAGCTGCTCGAACGCGTCCGCGGCCACCGCCCGGGCACTCCACCGCGCCCCGCACTGGAGGCGCTGCGGCAGATCATGGTCCAGCACTTCCTTGTCGATGCCCGGGGCCGGCTGCGTCCGCGGGCCGAGAAGGACGGTTTGCCGCCCACCGGCCGGCGCCTGGAGTCGCCCTACGACCTCGAGGCCCGCTACACGCGCCGCGGGCACCGGACCTGGGTCGGCTATCTCGCGCATACCACCGAGACCTGCGACGAAGGCAGTGCCAACGTCATCACGGACGTGGCCACCACCGTCCCCACCGGCGACAGTGTGGCCCTGCCCGGCATCCACACCCGGCTCAAGCGGCGCCGTCTGCTGCCCGCCGAGCACCTCGTCGACAGCGGCTACACCTCCGTCGTGCTCCATGACACCGCCGCCCGCGCCCACCGCGTCACCATGGTCGGCCCGGTCAAGACCGACAACTCCCGACAGCGCAAGACCGGCGACGGTTTCGCCCGGGAGAACTTCATCATCGACTTCGACCGCCGCGAGGTCACCTGCCCCAACGGCCAGGTCAGCGGCAACTGGAACGAGCTTCCGGCGATGGCCCCCTACACGGTGGTCCGGTTCGACAAGCGGCACTGCGGGCCCTGTCCTGAGCGGTCTTCGTGCACCTCCGGGGCGGCACGGACGGTGAACTTCCTGCCCCGACGCCTGCACGAGCTCCAGGCCCGCAACCGCGCTGATCAGCAGGACCCGCAGTGGCAGCGGCTCTATGCCTCACGCTCCGGCGTCGAGGGCACCATGAATGAGCTTGTCAACGGCCATCGGATGCGCCGCTGCCGCTACCACGGCGTTGCCAAGGCCCACGTCCAGCACGTCCTGACCGCGATCGCCGTCAACATCGAACGCCTCAGCACCCAGGAACCGGAAGACTCCACCTACCGCCCCCGTTCACCGACGGCGTTCCAGCAGTACCTCGACGACAACGAATTGCCCCGGCCCCGCTGGTGGCGCCAAGGACAGTGACCTTCGAAAACCAAGATCCCCGACAGAATCTCTCAATGCGGAGGCAGCCGAGCAGCCGGACCGCGGTGAGGAGGACGCCAAGCGGGCCCACGCCGACGCGGATGACGCTCAGGCGGCGAAGTTGAAGGCCGATGCCGCGGCGAAGACCGCGACCAGCGCCGCAGTGGGCGCCGTCGCAGCTGCGCAGCACGCCGCATCGGAGGCGAAGAGCGCGGTCGAGGGGGAGATACAAGGCAAGACCGCCATGTTCCACGCGGACGTGGTGAGCAAGGAGGCTGGCAAGGCACTGGTGGCATCGGCGAAGGCCGCGGGCTATGCTTATTTACCGCTCAGGCCGCCGCGGACGCCGGTAACGCCGACGCCCAGGTCGCCAAGTCGGCCAGCGACCCGATCCAGCTCGGCTCCCCCCTGCAGAATGTGCGTCTCGTCGGCGGTCCCAGCACAGGGGCAGCGGCCGCTGTCGGCGTCGATCAGATGGACAGCGACGGGCACTTCGTCTCTTCCCCGAGCCGTCGGCCTGGCCGGACGCGGTCGCGTGCTTCCGCGACAGGTCGACTGGTTCGTCTTCCGGCCGCAGGGCGAGCAGGGAGCGTCAGCCTTTATCCACGGCGTGCAGCCACCCGGTCGACCTTGGTTCTGGAAGCGTGCAGGGCATCGACGTCGGGCCCGGCACCCATGACCGACCTCATGACCCGCCGCCTCACCGGCGAAGCCACCGTCTCGTGGCGCGACCCGACACCCCACCACAAAACGCAATCCACGGGATGAAACACCGGGAGAAAGCGACCTCTCAGTGCGACCAAGGCCGAGACCGACTCCAAGCCGTCGGTCCCCGTCTCCTCGTCGGATAGCCAGTGTCGGGTCTTTGTTTGGTGAGGAGTTGCAGCATCACCGGGGCGATCTCGACGACGGGCGCGGAGCCAGCGGCCAGGACACGGATGGCGCCGCCGGTCCGGTGCCGCATCAGCGCGGCGGCGATCTGTAACCGGCCCGCGTTTTGCGTGCACACGAAAGGCGCTTCCGGCACCGCCTTCGGCACCAGTCCCCTACCGCGGGCGAGCGCGCCGAGCTGCTGGTCGGCCAACCGCTCGAAGGGAACCGGGATATGGCGCCCGACCCGTGCCTGCGTCGGTAGCTGCCAGGAGCACTCCTCGACGTAGTTCTTGACCGTCCCCCGGCAGAAGGCATGGCTGTGGCGTGCGGCCAGCTGGAGAGCGATCGCTTCAGAAGGGGGAACTGATCTCATTTGGGAGGGAGCTTGCTGGCGCCTGCCGAGAGGGCTTTGGTGGTCCATGGGCGGCTCCTTGTTCGGCAGCTTGCATGGCCTCCCTCACCAGAGGTGATAGGTATATGTCTATGTTTTGGGCAGGTGGCAACCTAGGTGAACGAAAGGTGAACAAGGTGCCGTCTGGGACCTCGACCGCACGGTTGGTGTAGGGCCCCGCTTATGGTGATCAGATGGCTGTCACTGGGTTAGGCGCAGCAAAGGAAAGAGTTGACGAGGCAGAGGCCGGGACCTGCAGTCCCGGCCTCGCGTGCCGACTCATCGAGCGTGATGAGGCCGAACGTCTTGCCCTCATGCTCAAGTCCATCGCCGACCCCACACGGCTGCAGCTTTTCCGTATCATCGAGCGCGCACCCGCCGGTGAGGCATGTGTGTGCGATCTCGCCGACTGTCTGGACCTGCGGCAGCCAACCATCAGTCATCACTTGAAGATCATGACTGAGGCGGGGCTGCTGAACCGCGAACGCCGGGGGACCTGGTCGTGGTACTCGGTGAACTATGAGGGCCTGAACAGGGTGCGTGCAATCCTCGATCCGCAGACCGCCTGACGCACCCTGCCCCTGCCAGTTGAGGCCCGGGGTGTCCCTGGTGAACTGTGTCCTCTGCCAGCCGGGCCGGACGGGCCAGTCAGGCGGGGGAATTCGGCGAGGCCGCGCTCCAGGGGTGATCCCGTGACGGTGTCCCCGAGGCCGACCGTGACGGCGACCTCGTCGGGGTATACGCGCGGCTCATGGAGAACCTGACTCGGACGTGCGGGCCAAGGCCGCAATCGGCTGGTGTGCTTGGGAGGGCGCAGCCCTGTCCACAGAACTGCATGGGGCCCAATCCGTACGGCGAAATGCCCGTCCGCACCCACTGCATCATCGACGCCCTCGCCGAAGCGGACATGGCCTGCTCGGCCGACAAGGGCTACCAGGGCGCCGGCGGCACGGGTCCGGGTGCCGTTGCGGGGCCCTGGTCCCACCTGCCCACCGGGCCGCGGGCGGTCAACTCCGCCCCCACCCGCATCCGCGCCCTCTCCGAACAGGCCATGGCCCCCCTCAAGAATTGGCGCCTGCTGCGGAAACTGCGGTGCAGCACCACCCGCATCACCGCACTCCTTCAGGCTGTCCTCACCCTCCACATGACCTGCTCCAAGTGAGGTTGAAAAAAGCTGAATGCCGTCAACAGAATGCAGGCGGTGTTTGCAGCCGGGCGGAAGGGCTTGTTCTAGAGGGGCAATGGCCGGGCATTCCGCTGTACCGCACCGCCGGAATGCGGCCTCCAGCAGGTTGAAGAACGAGGGATACGACTTCTCGCGGGACGTGAGCCCTTCGGTCGCCTTGCAGGGCGGTGATGCGGGCGATGCTCAGGCAGAGTGGCGCGCGTCGCACGGGGGCAGTGATCGGAATGCGTCACTACGCGCCTACGCTGCCGCTGGGCTGCTCGACTCGAGCGCTGTTGCGGTCCCGGTGGTTCGGGGTGTGGCCTGGGGGGCGAGGGTCTGTGTGGCTCAGGCTGCTTCTGCCGTGGCTGGTGTCAGAAGGTGCCCCATCGCGGCGAGGACCGACGGTTCGACGCGGTAGTACACCCAGGTTCCGCGCCGCTCGGAGGCGAGCAGTCCGGCCTCCTTGAGCTTCTTCAGGTGGTGGGAGACCGTCGGCTGGGACACGCCCACGTCGGCGATGTCGCACACGCATGCCTCGTTGTCCGGATGTGAGGCCACCTTGGAGAACAGGCGCAGCCTGACGGGGTCGCCCAGCGCTTTGAACATGGCGGCCGTGAGTTCGGCCTCCTCGACGGTGAGCTCGCGCTCGGTCAGGGACGGGCAGCACGGCTGAGCCGGGGGCGCGGCCATCTTCGCCTGAAGCTTTGACATATGTCTATGTTGACACTCGCTGCAGGCGATGCCAAGATCAATTGTTTAGATATTTATCTAATCAAGACGGGCGGGGGAGCGGTTGATGGCAACACCCACTCAGGAGCCGCGGCAGCGCACTGCGGTCGTCACCGGCGCGAGCAGTGGAATCGGTGCGGCCATCGCACGGGATCTGGCGCGCGCCGGCTTCGCGGTCGTGCTCACCGCACGCCGGGCCGACCGCCTGGAAACGCTTGCCAAGGAGATCCGGGCCGACGGCGGAACGGCTGAGGTGCACCCGCTGGACGTGACCGACCGCGTGGCGGCGAACGCCTTCGCCGGCCGGCTGGACTTCTGCGATGTGTTGATCAACAACGCCGGCGGAGCCTTCGGTACCGAGCACATCGCCCAGGCCGATCCCGCCGACTGGCGGCACATGTACGAGGTCAACGTCCTGGGCGCCCTGCACGTGACTCAGGCGTTGATGCCCAAGCTCATTGCGAGCGGCGACGGCGTGGTCGTCGTCCTGTCCTCCACGGCCTCGTTCACCTGCTACGAGGGCGGGGGAGGCTACAGCGCAGCCAAGCACGGAGCCCACGTGCTCGCCGAGACGCTGCGGCTGGAGGCCTGCGGGCAGCCACTGCGGGTCGTCGAGGTCGCGCCAGGGATGGTGCACACCGAGGAGTTCTCCCTTAACCGCTACCGCGGTGATGTGGGCAAGGCTGACGACGTCTATGCCGGTGTGCCGGACCCGCTGGTCGCCGACGACGTCGCCGATGTGGTGACGTGGGCTGTGACCCGCCCGTCGCACGTCAACATTGATCTGCTGGTGGTGCGTCCACGCGCTCAGGCGGCTCAGCACAAGGTGCACCGCATCGCCTAGCTAGACGGTCATCGGCCCCTCCGGCCAGGGTGGAGGGGCCGATGGTGAGGCGGGTCAGCAGCCGGGGGCTCCGGGCGCGTCGAACTGTTCGGCGGCGTAGGCCGCCAGCTGCAGAGCGGTGGTGTGGTCGATGCCCAGCTCGGTCGCGGCGGCAAGGACAGCTTCCGCGGCGCTGGGGGAGGTGCCCAGGTGCTTGGCGGTGGCGTGCAGCAGCTGCTCGTGCTGCTCCGGCCTCAGCCCGAGCCGCAGCGCCAGGGCCTCGCCGCCGGCGGTCACTGAGCACACGCCGGTCTCGGGCAGTTGGAGCTCGACGGACTGCGCGGCCTCCAGGTCGCCTGCCAGGGCGGCGGCGATGGAGCGGACCTGCTCGTAGCCAGTGAGCATGAGGAAGGTCGGGGCGCGGCCGTAGCTCTTCATGCCGACGGCGTAGTAGCCGGGTTCGGGGTGGGCGAGTTCGCGGTAGCCGTGTGGGGTGACGGTGCCGCAGGAGTGCTGGTTGGGGTCGATCAGCGGAGCCAGGGCCCGGGGCGCGGACAGGATGGGGTCCAGCTCCAGGCGCAGTTCGCTGGTGATGTCGAAGTCGGGGCGGAAGCCGGTGGCCGCCACGATCCGGTCGGCGGTGACCCGCTGTTCGCTGCCGTCCGCGGCGCGCGAGATCAGTTCGACCTGGTCGCGGGCCGGGTCGTCGCCGAGGCGGCGGACGCTGTGGGTGCGGAAGTTCGGGGCGAGGGTGACGCGGCCGGTGTCCACCAGCATCTTCAGCCCCGCGCCGAGGGCGCCGCGGGCGGGCAGTTCGTCGTCGCTGCCGCCGCCGAATGAGGCGGCCGGGTCGGCTGCGCGGATGGCCCAGGTGATGGTGGTGCCTTCTTCGGCGCTGGCCAGTTCGGCCAGGGCCAGGAGCGTGTTGGCGGCGGAGTGTCCGGCGCCAACCACGACGGTGTGGCGTCCGGCGTGCTGGGTGCGGTCCTCGCCGAACACGTCGGGCAGGCCGTGGGTGGTCCAGGCGGCCGCCTCCGGCTCGCCGTGGGCGGGCAGCCCGTTGGCGCCCACGTAGTTGGGCTGGCGCCAGGTGCCGGATGCGTCGATGACTGCGCGGGCCAGCAGTTCCTCGCCGCCCTCCAGGCGGACGACGAACGGTGCCGCCTCGCGTCCGGCGGTGCGCAGACGGTCGATGCCCAGGCGGCTGATGGCGGTGACGGTGGCGCCGTAGCGGATGTGCGGAGCTAGGGCGGGCAGTTCGGCCAGCGGCTGCAGGTACTGCTTGACCATATCGCCTCCGCTGGGCAACTGAGAGGCCTCGGGCTCCTGCCAGCCAGCCGCGGCCAGCAGGCGGCGTGCCGCAGGGTCGGTGTTGTACTCCCAGGGGCTGAACAACTGGACGTGGGACCAGGCACGCACTGCCGCTGCCGGGGCGTCGCCGGCTTCCACGACGATGAAAGGGACATTGCGTTCGGCCAGGTGCGCGGCGGCGGCCAGGCCGATCGGTCCGGCTCCGATCACGGCGACGGGAAGCTGGTCAGGGGTGTGGTCGACCACGAGTGGATGTCCTTTCAGGGCGCGGGGGCAGGTCGGTGCTCAAGCTCCGCGGACGGAGACTCGCTGCCGGACTCGCCCGCAGCCGCCTGGGCGCGCAGCGCGGCATTCTGCTGGGCCCGCTGGTGTAACGAGGCGATGGCGGCGCAGCAGGCGCTTGCGGTCTGCTTTGAATCCGGCGCGGACTGGCTGGTGTTCTGCGGCGTGGGCTCTTCGCTCAACGAGATCGGCTCCTGTCGGAACGGCGCGTGCGCCGCCGCGTGCGGGCAAGGCCTGCCTTCACGAGTGCCTATATAGATGAATGGCGAAACAAGGGTTTCAGGTTCGCTGCTGATTCGATGAATGTCAACCTTTCGTCAGGGGTATGCGGAGTGTGATGAGCGTCACTCTGAGCCTCGTTGCGAAGCGGCCTGTCGCAAGTCAATCTCGATACATGTCGATACAGCGGGGGCGTTCGACGTGGGGCATCAGCCTCTCGTCGCAACGACGTTGGGGGACGGCGGCTTCGCCGACAAGCCGCCACGGCCTGTGAACCGCACGACGCGCTCGCCACGCGCCGCGACGGCCATCTGACAGGACCGAGCCACCTCCATCACCCTCTCCAACACCATCCCGCCTGCACGCCCGCCACCGAGCCGGCCACAACGTCCGCTCGCGCGTGCATGCCATGGGTCCCAACGTGCTGCGCACCAGTGAAGGCTTCGCCATGCCCGGAAGGACGCCCATTCCCATGCCCCATGACCCCGCACCAACGGCAGCCGCCGCCGGTGATCCGATCGCCATCATCGGCATGGCCGGCCGGTTCGCCGACGCCACCAGCCCTCAGGAACTCTGGGAGATGCTGCTCGCGGGACGCGACGCCATCACCGAGATACCGCCCGAGCGCTACGACGTCGACGCCGTCTACGACCCCGCCCCGCGCACACCCGGCCGCACCGTGAGCCGATGGGGCGGACTCCTGCGCGACATCGACGCCTTCGACGCGGAGTTCTTCGGGATTTCGCCCCGCGAGGCCGACCGAATGGACCCCCAGCAGCGCCTGCTGCTCGAGACCTCCTACGAGGCGCTCGAAGACGCCGGCCAGACCCTGCGCGGCATCGCCGGAACGGACACCGGCGTCTTCATCGGCCAGCTCGGCGGCGACTACTGGCACATGCAGTACGCCGACCGCGAGCAGCTCGACCTGTACGCGATGACCGGCGCGGCCTCCCGCGCCATCACCTCCGGGCGCCTGTCCTACACCTTCGACCTGCGCGGACCCAGCTTCACCGTCGACACCGCCTGCTCCTCCGCACTCGTCGCCGTCCACAACGCTATCCAGGCCCTGCGCCTGGGGGAATGCCCGCTGGCCATCGCCGGCGGCGTCAACATCGTCCTGCTGCCGGAGGAAAGCGTCGTCTACTCCGGCGCCGGCATGCTCGCCTCCGACGGCCGCTGCAAATTCGCCGACGCCTCCGGCGACGGCTTCGTCCGCAGCGACGGCATCGGGGTGGTCGTCCTCAAGCCTCTGACGGCCGCCCTCGCCGACGGCGACCGCATCCGTGCCGTCATCCGCGGCTCGGCCATCGGCAACGACGGCCAGAGCAGCGGCTACCTCGTTACCCCCGCCGTCGAAGGGCAGCGCGCCGTCATCCAGCGCGCCTACACCAACGCCGGCATCGCCCCGGCCGACGTCGACTACATCGAGGCCCACGGCACTGGCACCAGCGTCGGCGACCCCGTCGAACTCCAGGCTCTCGCCGACGTCATCGGCCCCCGCGACGCCGACGTCATCGGCCCCCGCGACGCCGACCGCCGGTGCCTGGTCGGGTCGGTGAAGGCCAACATCGGCCACGCCGAAGCCGCCGCGGGCATCGCCGGACTCATCAAGGCCGTGCTGTGCCTGGAGCACAAGACGGTGCCGCCCAACCTGCACCTGAACAACCCCAACCCGGCCGTCGCCTGGGACAGCCTGCCGCTGACCGTGCCCACCACCGCGACCCCGCTGGCCGACCGCGGCCGTCCAGCCGTCGCCGGCGTATCCAGTTTCGGCTTCTCCGGCACCAACGCCCACGTGGTCCTCGAGGCCGCCCCCGAACCAGCCACAGCACCCGATACGGCGCAGCGGACCGAACTGCTGACCCTGTCCGCCTACAGCCCCGAAGCCCTCACCGACCTCGCCCGCCGCATGGCCGACTACCTCGACACAGAGGGCGCATCCCACAGCCTGCGCGGCATCTGCCACTCCGCGGCCCTGCGCCGCACCACCCACGACACCCGGCTAGCCCTGCCCGTCTACAACCACACGGACGCGGCCGCCGCCCTGCGCGCCTTCGCCGACGGCGACGACGAACCCGGACTGTCCTCCAGCGACTACACCGACCCCACCACCCGGCCGCGCATCGCGTTCGTCTTCCCCGGCCAGGGCTCGCAGTGGCCCGGCATGGGCCGCGAACTCCTTGAGAACGAACCGGCCTTCCACACCGCCATGGAAGCCTGCGACGACGCCATCAAGACCGAGACCGGCTGGTCGGTCATCGAACTGCTGCGCTCCGGCGACGAGGAGCGCATGAACGAACTCGACGTCATCCAGCCCACCCTGTGGGCCATGGAGATCGCCCTCGCCGAGCTGTGGCGCTCCTGGGGCGTCGAACCCGACATCGTCATCGGCCACAGCATGGGCGAGTCCGCAGCCGCCTACATCGCAGGCTCTCTGTCCCTCGCGGACGCCGCCGCGGTCATCTGCCGCCGCAGCCGACTGGCCAAACGCCTGTCCGGCCGCGGCACCATGGCCTGGGTCGCCCTGCCCGCCGACGAAGCCGCAGCAGCCCTCGCAGGCCACGAGGACACCGTCGCGGTCGCCGCCATCAACAGCCCCACCTCCACCCTGCTCTCCGGCGACGGTGACGCCCTCGACCAGATCACGGCCGCCCTGGACGCGCGGGGCGTCGACAACCGGAAGGTCAACGTCGACTTCGCCTCCCACTGCCCGCAGATGGACGCCCTGCGCGAGGACCTGCTCGCCGAGCTGGCGCACCTCACCCCACGCGCCGGCCGCATCCCGCTGCACTCCACCCTGCTCAACGAGGTCATCGACGGCTCCGGCATGAACGCCGAGTACTGGGTAAGCAACATCCGCCAGCCGGTCGACTTCGTCGGCGCCGTCCGCGGCCAACTCGACCAGGGCGACGCCGTGTTCATCGAGGTCAGCCCCCACCCGCTGCTGGTCAACGGCATCCGCGAAACCAGCCGCAGCCATCAGGGCGGCGACACCACGGCGGCCGGCAGCCTGCGCCGCCACACCGGCGAACGCGACTGCCTGCTCACCTCCGCCGCAGTCCTGCACACCAGCGGCGCCCACCTCGACTGGGCTGCACTGACCGAGGGCGGACACTACGTCCCCCTGCCGTCCTACCCCTGGCAGCGCACCCGGCACTGGATCACCCCGGCGCCCGCCGCCGACACCCCGGCCGCCCCCCAGCCCCGCCACCAGACCCCAGCCGCCGTCGAGCACCCCTTGCTCGGCCAGCCGATGCCCGCCGAGGGCACCACCCGTATCTGGCAGGGCCCCCTGGGCCTTGAGCGCAACACCTACCTGCGCGACCACCGCATCCAGGACACCATCATCCTGCCCGGCACAGCCCACCTCGAACTCGTTGCCGCAGCTGCCCGTACGGTCCTCGGCGACAACGCCCTGTCGGTGTCCGACGTGAGCTACCACCGTGCGCTGTTCCTCGACGACGCCACCCCGCCGCCCCAGGTCCGCGTCATCGCCACACCCGCCGACGACGGCAGCCTGAAGTGCCACATCTACAGCCAGGACGCCGACACCGACGGCGTCGAGTGGCTCCTGCACACCGAAGCCACCGCCCGCTCCCTCCACACCGCACCGGCCGCACCGGCCGACTCCCTCGAAGCCATCCGCGCCCGGTGCGGCGAGCACCAGACGGCCGCCGACTTCTATCCCTGGAACGCCGAACGCGGCAACCAGTGGAACGGCGCCTTCCAGGCCGTGGAGGAACTGTGGCGCACCGACGGTGAGGTCCTGGCCCGCCTGGCCTGCCCGCCCTCCCTCCTCGACAGCCTCGGCCGGCACTGCTTCCACCCGGCCCTGCTGGATGCCAGCGGCCACTCCATGGCCGCCGCCCGGCCACTGACCGTCCCCGGCGAGGAAGGCGTCTTCGTCCTCGGCGGCATCGACGAAGTCCGCTTCTTCGACCGGCCTGCCGCCTCCATGTACAGCCACGCCCGCCTGCTGCCCGCCACACGAGAGGACTCCTTCACCGCCGACATCGACATCCGCGCCGACGACGGCCAGCTCATCGCCCAGATGCGCGGACTGAGGCTGCAGTACCTGGCCGGGCACGCCCCCGCACTGCTGACCCCCCGCAAGGACACCACCGTGACCGAACCCGCTCCCTCCGAACCCGCCATCGTCAGCGGGCAGGAGTCGTGGCTGCACGCCCTGGACTGGGAAAGCGCCCCGCTCACCCCATCCACCGCAGACAGCCAGGACGGGTTCTGGCTCGTCCTGACCGACAGCGGCCCCACCGGCCGCGCTGTCATCCGTGAACTGACCGGCCGCGGGGACCGCGTCGTGGCCATCACCGCCTGTGCGGGCCGCACGGCTGGGGCCGGGGACCGCTACCGCATCGACCCCTCCCAGCCCGACCACTACCGTCACGTCCTCGCCGACATCACCCGCGAAGGAACCTGCCGCGGCATCATCCACCTGTGGTCCCTGGACGCCCAGGCAGGCCTCGACGCAACCCCCACCGAGATCCGCCGCACCCAGCTCCTGACCGGACACACCGTCCTGCACCTGACCCGGGCACTGGAACAGCACCCGCTGGGCCACCCGCCGCTGTGGCTGATTACCCAGCTGGCGCAGGCCACTCGCGCCGGCGAGGCCGTACGCAACCCCTTTCCCGCGATCCTGTGGGGCCTGGGCCGCACCCTCGCCGCCGAAACCCCCGCCCTCACGCCCCGCCTGGTCGACCTCGACCGGTCCGCGGCCAGCATCACGGCCCTGGCCGACCTGCTGCGCCGGCCCGATACGGAAGACCAGATGGCGCTGCGCGGCGGCCGCCGCTATGCCGCGCGGCTGCGCCCGGCACCCGGCACCGCACCCGCCGCGCGCGCCCTGTCGCTGCCCGTACCAGGCGTCCTGGACGACCTTCAGCTCCAGTCCGCCCCGAACCGGCCCCTGGGCCCCGATGACGTCCGCATCCAGGTCAGCCATGCCGGGGTCAACTACCGCGACGTGCTCCTCAGCCTCGGCATGTATCCCGGGCAGGACAACCGGCCCCCGACTCTGGGCTGGGAATGCTCCGGCACCGTCACCGAAACCGGCACCCGGGTCACCGATGTCACGGTCGGCGACGAAGTCATCGCCTTCGCCGAGGGCGCCCTCGCCTCCGAAGTCGTCACGCGCGCCTGCCTGACCGCCCCCAAGCCCGCCCGGCTGACCCAGGCCCAGGCCGCGACCCTGCCGGCTTCCTACCTCACCGCCTACCACGCCCTTCACGACCTCGCCCGCATCGACGGCGGCCACAAGATCCTCATCCACTCCGCCACTGGCGGGACCGGCCTGGCCGCCTTGAACGTTGCCCGCTGGAAGGGCGCCCGCGTCTACGCCACCGCTGGCAGCGACGCCAAGCGCGACGTCCTGGCCAGGCTCGGCGTGGACCGTGTCGCCGACTCCCGCTCCCTGGACTTCGCCGACACCTTCCGCCCCGCAGCCGGTGAGCGCGGCTTCGATATCATCCTCAACACCCTGGCGGGCGAGGCCATCCCCGCCAACCTGTCGCTGATGGCGCCCTACGGGCACTACCTCGAACTGAGCAAGCGCGACATCCTCGACGACAACGCGCTGCCCCTGGGAGCGTTCGCCCGCAACCTGTCCTTCCACGCGGTGGACGTCGTCCACATGATCCAAAACGCGCCCGAGCGGGCCGGAGGCATCCTGCGCGCCGCCGCCGCCCTGGTCGACCGCGGCTACCTACAGCCCCTGCCGCACCGGGAGTTCCCCGCCGAGAAGGCAGCCGAGGCATTCCGCCTCATGGCCCAGTCCCAGCACACCGGCAAGATCGTCCTGTCGTTCAGCCACGACACCGCCCCCCAGGCCCCGGCCCGCACCCCGGCCGTCGCCATCCACGGCGCGGGCACCTACCTGGTGACCGGGGGAGCAGGCGGCATCGGCGGACAACTGGCCCTGTGGCTGGCCGACCAGGGAGCACGCCACCTGCTGCTCACCGGCCGCAGCCCGCTGCCCGTCGCAGGCACCCGCCTGTCCGCAGACCACCCGCAGGCTGCCGCCGTCGCTGTCCTCGACCAGCTCGCAGCACGCGGCGTCAGCGTGCAATACGCGGCCGCCGACGTCGCCGACCACGACGCCATGCGGCAGCTGCTGGACGGCCGGCACTGCCAGGGCCTGCCGCCCATCCGCGGTGTCTTCCACGCTGCCGGTGTCATCGACTACACCCCGCTGAGCGACCAGAGCACCGCAGACCTCGACGCGGTCCTGGCCGCCAAGGTCTCCGGCGCCTGGAACCTGCACCGCCTCTTGCACAACCAGCAGCTCGACGCCTTCGTGCTCTTCTCCTCCGGATCCGCCATCCTCAGCTCGCCCATGCTCGGCAGTTACGCGGCCGGCAACGCCTTCCTCGACTCTCTCGCCCACCACCGCCACGCGGCCGGCCTGTCGGCGACCGTGGTCAACTGGGGCTTCTGGGACAGCGTCGGCATGGTGGCCCGCAAGGAACAGCAGGAAGAGCGCAGCCTGCTGCCCCAGGGCATGTCCTCTTTCAGCCCGGACGACGGCCTAGCCCTGCTCGGCCAGATCCTCGGCGAAGGACGCCTGCACACCGCTGTCCTGCGAGCCGACTGGCCTGCCTGGGCCAAGGCCTACCCGGCAGCAGCCACCGCGCCCCTGCTCCAGCACCTCACCAACCCCGCCGCGGCTGCCCAGCCCGCCCCGGCCCCCGTGGAACCGGCTCCTGCCCCGCCGGACCAAGCAGCCCCGGCCGCCCAGCAGACCGCCACGCCGCCCTCGGCTGCCATGCCGCGAACCACCGATCCCGCCCTACAGACGGCCACGCCGACACCGGCCGGCGCGCCGAACAGGGAACTGCTGGAGTTCGTGAAGCAGCAGGTCGCTGTGGTCATGGGGCTGCGGCCGGAGCGGGTGAATGTGAGCCGGCCGTTGAACCGGCTTGGTATGGACTCGTTGATGGCGGTGGAGCTGCGCAACCGCATTGAGCGGGAGTACCAGGTGAAGCTGCCGATGGTGCAGTTGCTGAAGGACGGCACGATCACGACCGTCGTCCAGGCCCTGTCCGCCGAACTCAACTCCGGCGGAACCACGGCCGAAACAGCCGATGCCACGCCCGCGCCGACAGTACCCGCGCCAGCGGCGCAGCATCAGGCACCGGTGGCCGCCGCACCGCAGCCCGACCCCACCCCCGAGACGGTCACCGCCGTAGAGGCCCCGCTCACAGGTCCCGCAGGCGCAGCGCCGAACAGGGAACTGCTGGAGTTCGTGAAGCAGCAGGTCGCTGTGGTCATGGGGCTGCGGCCGGAGCGGGTGAATGTGAGCCGGCCGTTGAACCGGCTTGGTATGGACTCGTTGATGGCGGTGGAGCTGCGCAACCGCATTGAACGGGAGTACCAGGTGAAGCTGCCGATGGTGCAGTTGCTGAAGGACGGCACGATCACGACCGTCGTCCAGGCCCTGTCCGCCGAACTCAACTCCGCCAACGCCTCGGCCTGACCGAGCCACCGACGAGGATCACGCTGCCCATGAAGACCAACATCCGCATCGCCGGACTCGGTACCTACATCCCCGACATAGTCGACGCCCGCAAGGCCGTGGCACTGGGCCTGTACGACGCCGACGACTACGAGTTCTACGGTTGGACCGGCGCGGCCGTCGCCGACGACACGCCCGCCCCCGACATGGCCGTCGCCGCGGCACGGCAGGCCATGGAACGCTCCGGGCTGCATCCGCACGACATCGACCTGCACATCCACGCCTGCGGCCACGAACAAGGACCTGAAGGCTGGTCCCCGCAGCACTACATCCTGCGCCACCTCACCGACCGCGACGTGCCCTCCTTCCGCGTCTGGCAGGCCTGCAGCGGCCTGGTCGGCTCCCTCGAACTGGCCGCCTGCTACCTGCAGGCCGTCCCGGAACGCACCACCGCCCTGCTCACCGGAGCCGACAACGTCGGCACCCCGAACTTCAACCGGTGGGCCTTCGGTATCCAAAACGGTGTGCTGGGCGACGGCGGCAGCGCCGTTCTGCTCTCCACAACCGAGGGTTTCGCGAGCCTGCTGTCCATCAACACCGGCTCCACCGCCGAAGTCGAGGAACAGTACCGGGGATCCGAGCCCCTCTTCCCGCCGTCGCTGACGGTTGGACGCGGAATGGACTTCAAGGAACGGCTGGCCGCCGCCGGCGGGCTGGAGGAGACCGTCGCCGAAGTCGTCCGCCGCCAGGGCGAACTGCGCACCGAGATCGCCTTGCGCACGCTCGCCGAGGCGGGACTGGAACCGGGGGACGTCACCCGCGTCGCCCACGTCTTCACCGGCCAGGAAAGTTACCTGAAGGTCATCCTCGACCCCATGGGCCTGTCACCGGAGCAGGGCCTGCTTGACTTCGGCCGCAACCTCGGCCACCTGACGGTCAACGATCAGATCGTCGGCCTGACCCATCTCGTCGAGACCAGCCAGGTCGGTCCGGGTGACCACGTCCTGATCGTCGCCCACGGCGGCGGGGTCTCCATCACCTGCGCCGTGGTCCGCATCGACACCCGGCCCCATTGGGCCAAATGATCCCGCCCTGGGAGCCGGTTCTGTCTGCGGGCTGGCTCCCAGGACCTCGCCGTTCACCACCTGCCACTCAGGGGCCAGCCATGCCAAACCTCGCGTCCTCACCCTTGCTCGACGCCGAACAACTCATCTCCACCTTCAACCTGATCGGCATCATGGCGGCCGTCTTCGCCGAATCCGGGCTGATCGTCTGCTTCTTCCTGCCCGGGGACTCCCTGCTGTTCACCGCGGGCCTGCTGGTGGCCAACGACCAGATCCTGCACCAGCCACTCTGGCTGGTCATGCTTGCCGTCATCGCTGCCGCCGTGATCGGCGACCAGTTCGGCTACGCCTTCGGCCGCAAGGTGGGGCCCGCGCTCTTCAAACGGCCCAACTCCCGCTTCTTCAAGCAGGAGAACGCCGAACGCGCGCAGGCCTTCATGCTCAAGCACGGCCCCAAGGCCCTGGTGATGGCCCGCTTCATACCCGTCTTCCGCACCTTCATCCCGATCACCGCCGGCGTCGGACGGATGAACTACCGCACGTTCTTCCTCTACAACGTTCTCGGCGCCACCCTGTGGTCGGTCAGCCTCTGCACGGTCGGCTACTACCTCGGCCAGATCGCCTTCGTCCGCAACAACATCGAAGGCATCGTCATCGCCATCGTGCTCGTCTCCGGCATCCCACTCATTATCGAAGGCATCCGGATGCGCCGCCGCGCCCGCCAGAGCCGCACCGTCACGACACCCACCACCTCCGAAACGGAGCTGCCCCGTCCATGATCTCCGCCCAAGACTTCTGCGACATCCTGGCCGACCGAGGCTTCACCACCGCAAGCGGCGTGCCCTGCTCCCACTTCGGCGGGCCGATCGCCCACCTCAGCACCCAGCCCGGCCGGTACGTGCCCGCACCGAACGAGGGCAGTGCACTGGCCGTCGCCGCCGGGGCCGCCCTCAGCGGACAGCGGGCCTACGTCATGCTGCAAAATTCCGGACTGGGCAATCTCATCAACCCGCTCACCTCGCTGGTGATGACCTACCAGCTGCCGATCCTGACCTTCGCCAGCCTGCGAGGCTGGCCCGACCCGGCCACCGACGAACCGCAGCACGCCGTCATGGGCCCTTCTACCCACCGCCTCCTCGACAGCGTCGGCAGCCCGCACTACACCCTGCACGCCGAGGACACCACCGACCGCTTCACCGAGCTGCTCGACAGCGCCCAGAAGGATCTCGACGCCCAGCAGGCCCCCTTCGTCCTCGTGGAACGCGGAGCCATCGGCAAGGCCGCCGTGCACGAGGCCGCCCCACCCTGGGGAGTGGCCAGCAGCACCGCCATCCGCGTGGTCACCGACAGCTGCCCGGAAGCCTCGGTCATCGCCACCACCGGCTACACCGGCCGCGACGTCTTCGCCGTCGCCGACCGGCCCGGCAACTTCTACATGCAGGGCTCCATGGGCCACGCCTCCTCGCTCGGCCTGGGCGTCGCGCTGGCCCATCCCGAGCGGACCGTGGTCGTCCTGGACGGCGACGGCGCCGTCCTGATGCACCTCGGCGCCCTGTCGATGATCGGACACGAAGGCCCCGCCAACCTGATCCACGTCGTGCTCGACAACCAAAGCCACGAATCCACCGGCGGACAGGCCACGACATCGGCCACCACCTCATTCTCCGCCGCGGCGCTCGCCGCTGGCTACCGCAGCGCCGTGGACTGCGACAGCGAGGACAGCCTGCGCAACGCGGTACTGAAGGCCATGGCGGCCTCCGGCCCGCATCTGATCAGCGTGCGCACCCTGCCGCGTACGGGGGCCATCCCGCCGCGCGCCACCAATGCGCTCACCCCACAGGCCATCCGCGACCGCTTCCAGCAGGACCTGAACGGCAGCTGACCCGAACCAAACCGGCCCGCCCCCACACCTTCGGGGGCGGGCCGGTTTCCGTATGGCGCGCGGGACGTCAGCCCTCGGCTGCTGCCGGGGCGGCGGGCTGCAGGCACGCTGCCACCGTCTCGGGATCCAGGGCCGCCAGACTCGCGAACATCCGCAGCGGTTCGGCCAGGGCGGCACAGCACATCACGTACTGGTTGCTGCGGCCCTGCGGGATGGCCTCCACCAGCTCCTGCTCCCGCAGCGGCGCCAGATGATGACTGACCAGGGTCTGGCTCAGACCGGTGGCCTCCTGCAACTCCTTCACGGTGCGCGGGCGTTGCGCGATCAGAAGGATCAGCGTCAGCCGTGTCTCGTCGGCCAGCGCACGCAGTTTCGGGGCAAGCACCTGTGCCCGCTCACGCTCGCTGAGCCACTGGTCGGGATCGCTCACTGCGATCCTCAGCTTGGATGGCCGGGCCATCACCACCTCCTTGTCACCCACGCCGCCCGGGCCGGCACCCCTTGAGCGGTTGCCGGCCGGTGCGGGGGCAGCTGCGCGATCGATCCTACGCACAGTGCGGCCCTGACCGGTTACGAGCCGGCCCGGACGCCGGCCTCACCGGGCTGCGCAGGCAGAGCGGCGTCCGTTGCGCCGTCCGCTTCCACCACCCGCTGGCGCGGCAGGATGAACGCGGAAGCGACCGCGCCGACGGTCGCGACAGCGACAGCGATCAGCAGCGTGCCGGTGAAACCGTTGACGAAGGAGGCCTGCGCGGCGGACAGCACCCGCTCGCCGGCCGCCCCGCCCACCTGCTCGGCGACGGCGGCCGCCCCCGCCAGCGATTCGCGTACGGCTTCCCCGGCCTCGCCCGGCAGCTGCGCAGCCTGGGGAAGGTCGTCGCGGTAGAGCGTGGAGATGACGCTGCCGCTGACGGCGATGCCGAGCGCTCCGCCGACCTGCATGCCCACGTCGGCCACCGCGGAGCCGGCGCCCGCCTGGCGGGCCGCAGAGACGACCAGGATGGCGTCCACGGCCGCCGGGAGCGCGATACCCATGCCGAGGCCGAACACCGCAAGCCCCCACAGCGCCTGGGCCTGGTCGTCGACCTGCAGACCGGCGAGCATGCCGAGCCCGCCCGCGCACAGCAACAGGCCGATTACCACGGTCGCCTTGAGGCCCACCCGCTCGACGAGCTTGGGGGAGAGGGGAGCGCCGACCATCATGGTGCCGATGGCCAGCATGCGCAGGCCTGCACCGAGTGGGTCCAGCTCCAGCACCGACTGCAGGTACTGCGTCAGCAGATACAGGCCGCTGTAGAGGCCGAAGGAGGTGCAGGCGATCGCCAGGGCGCCGCCGCCGTAGCGGGTGTTGAGGAACAGGCCGACATCGAGCATCGGGTTCTCGGTGCTCCGTTCCCACAGGATGAAGCCGACCATGAGCGCGACGCCAACGAACAGGGAGCCGAGGGTGACGATGTCGCTCCAGCCGTTGTGCGGGGCCTCCACCAGGCCGTAGACGATGGCGACCAGGCCGGCCACGGACAGCAGGGCGCCGACGAGGTCCAGACCGGGGTGGCCCTCGGCCTTGGACTCGGGGATCAGCTTGAACCCGCCGATGAGGGCGATCGCCGCCAGCGGGACATTGATGATGAACATCGACCCCCACCAGAAGTGCTCCAGCAGCAGGCCGCTGACGAGCGGGCCCAGCGGTACGCCGACCGCAGCGGCGCCGGACCAGATGCCGATCGCCTTGCCCTGCTCCTCGGGCGGGAAGACATCCTTGATGATGGCGAGCGTGGCGGGCATCATCAGCGCCGCCGCGATGCCCATCGCCGCGCGGAAGGTGATGAGCAGTTCGGGGCTGGAGGCGAAGGCCGCACCGAGGCTGGTCAGGGCGAAAGCGGCAAGCCCGATCGCCAGCAGCCGCTTACGGCCGAACCGGTCGGACAGACCGCCGGCCATCAGCAGCAGCCCGCCGAAGGCCAGTGCGTAGGAGTCGACGGTCCACTGCAGCTGGCTGCTGGTGGCGTCCAGGTCCTTCTGGATGCTGGGCAGGGCCAGGTTCAGGATGAGGGTGTCAAGCCCGATGAGGACCAGGCTCAAGCACAAGATGGCCAGGATCTGCCATCGGCGGGGATGTCCGGCAGGGCGGTTCACAGGGATTCTCCTCAAGCGACGCAGCATGGGGACGCCGGCAGCAGCAGTCCGGCCGCACTGGCCAGAGGTGCTGTTGGCAACGGGTGAAGCCAGGGCCCGCTGCCGCAGGAGGGCGGCAGCCGGTTCCCCGGGCCCGCACAGATTAACCAGCAATGCTTGTTATCAACAGTGAACACTGTTGATAACGGCTGACTTTGTATTCTTGATTCGGCCATCTCCTCGGGGTCTTCACGTGCCGCTTGCCAAGTCACTGTCTCTTCTGCAGTCGGCTGTGACCTGCGCCGACCCTCAGGCGGTGGATCCGGGTGACGGCGCTCGTGTCTGATGTCCAGGCGGCGCGCCAGTCGACGGGAAACGGATCGCCATACGCCGAGCGGCCCCGTTCCTCCCCCTGACCTGCTGATAGGCGCCGGAACGCGCCAATCTGCCCACTGCTGCGCACAGTTGGCGGAAAACGACCTCCGGTCGAAGCGCAGGTCTCGAATACTTAGACCAACGTCGATAAATTGAGCGAGTAAGCAGCACGGGGGCCTGCCAAGAAGGGGTCCCGTCTTGGTACCAGGGGGGCTGGAAGACGTGCATGGATCCGACAGGCGAAGTGCTGGCTCATCGACGCGCCCGCTCTTGCCCTAACGGCGTCAACACACGCTTTCATCGCTCCTAGCCCGCGCGTGGCGGCGCGGCTCCTGACACCACGTCACTCCCAACAGAACGCAGCAGCCGTGCGGTCGGCACGCACTGCCTGCTGCGGATTTACAGGGCTGGAATCGCCCCTGGCGACGGCTGTGTTCCACCTGGCCTGACAAATTGAAGGGAAAACGATGCCAGACTCCGCTCAGCCTCGCCTTGCCCTGGTGGGTGACCGCGGCAACCACGACGAGCCGTCCCACCCCAAGATCGACGCCATGCGTGAACAGTGGGACGTGACCACCGAGTGGATCCCGACCGTCGACATCCACGACGCCTCCATCCTGGAGGGCTTCGACGGCATATGGGTGGTGCCGGGCGCACCGTACTTCAACCAGAAGGGCGTGCACATCGCCGTCCGCCACGCCCGCGAGAACAACCTGCCGTTCCTCGGTACCTGCGGCGGCTTCTTCAGCGCCCTCATCGAACACGCCCAGAACGTGCTACACCTGCCCGAGGCGGAAGGCGTGGACGAGGACCCGGAGAAGCTCATGCCCCTGGTCACGCCGCTGACCTGTTCATTCCGCGGGGAGAAGGCCCCCCTGAAGGTCAAGGAGCACTCCCTGCTCGCCTCGCTCTACGGCACGACCCAAGTCGAGGAGATCTTCCACTGCGACTACGGCCTGACCGACGACTTCATGGGCGCCGCCAGCCAGGGCGCCCTGCAGATCAGTGCCTGGGACAGCGACGGCGCCCCGCGCGCCCTGGAGATCACCGGCCACCCGTTCTTCATGGGAAGCCTCTTCCAGCCCGAACTGTCCTCCGCTCCCGGCACCGAACACCTGATCCTCAAGGCGTTCCTGGCAGCCGTACAGACGAAGACCGCCGAACTGTCCGCGGTGCGCACCGCCGGCTGACACACACCTCATAGCCGCATCCGTGTAGGGCCATGCGCGCCAAGGCGCACGGCCCAGGGCACCGCCATGCCCGCCTCGTTTCCCATACCAGGCGGAAGGACCCCTCACGCACCATGAAGCACGAACAACTCGGGCTGTCCCGCAGAGGACTCCTGCGCGGCAGCGTCATCGGCAGCGCCAGCCTCTCAGCTCCCGTACTGCTGCCACTGGTGGCAGCCCACGGAGCAGAACCCGGCAGCCCCACCAGGACTGCTCCAGCAGCCGACTTCACCGACCAGTCGGCAGCTCTGACCCCGGACCGCACCGTCGCCACGGCCTGCCAGTTCTGCAACTCCAACTGCCGCCTCAACGTCGACCTCAAAGCCGGACGCATCATCGCCGTCCGCGGCGAGGACAAAGACCCGGTCCAAAACGGGCAGCTGTGCGTCAAGGCCGAGATGATGCCGCAGCTCGCCTACAACCCCGAACGCCTCACCACACCGCTGCGCCGCATCTCCGGCCAGAAGGGCTCCGCCCACTCCAAGTTCGAGGCCATCACCTGGGACGAGGCCTACCGGACGATCGCGAAGAAACTGCTGAAGCTGCGCGACACCGGCCAGGTCCACACCATCGCCAACCGCACCACCGGCCGTCTGCCCCGCGGCACCGGCTCGCTGGTGGCCCGCCTGTTCGCGATGCTCGGCAGCCCCAACAACACCGACGTCGGCCCGGTCTGCAACGACGCCGGCGGCAACGCCCTGGCCGCCACCTTCGGGCTGGGCAACTTCACCAATGGCTACGGCATCGACGAAGCGACCGGCAAGGACGACCTCGGCTCCGCCCGCCACTACCTGTTCCTGGGCACCAACCAGGCCGAGACCCACCCGGTGACCTTCGACTACCTGCTGCGCGGCCGGGCGAAGACGAAGGCCACCCTTACGGTGGTCGACCCCCGCCTGACCCCGACCGGCGCGGCCGCCGACCGGTGGGTGGCGCCTAAGCCGCACACCGATCTCGCCCTGCTGCAGGCCATGCTCCACCACATCGTGGACCAGGGCCTGTACGACAAGACTTTCGTGAAGCGGTGGGTGGCCGGTTTCGATGAACTGCGCGCCCACCTGGCCAAGCACCAGTACACGCCTGCCTGGGCAGCAGAGATCACTGGTGTCCCGGCAGCCACCATCACGACCATGGCCACGGAATACGCGTCGGCGAAACCGGCCGCGATCTTCTGCAACGCCGGCATCTCACACCAGCTCGGCGCGTTCGACACCTACCGGGTGGCCGCCTTCCTGGCCGCGGTGACCGGCAACATCGGCCGCCCGGGCGGCGGTTGCAACTTCATGCACAACACCTGGCCCGGAGACCTGCACCTGCCACCGCTGGAATCCGAGGAGCCCAAGCGCCGAGAGGCGCTGCCGGTCGGCCCGGACTACTTCGCTGAGTCCATTCTGACCGGCAGACCCTACCGGCTACGCGCGGTCATCACCCAGGGCAACCCGCTGACGTCCTCCGCCAACACCACCAAGGTCAAAAAGGCCTTCGAACAGCTCGACTTCTACGTCTACACCGGCCTGTTCATGGAGGAGGCCGCCCACTACGCCGACATCATCCTGCCCGTATGCAGCGGGCTGGAGATAGAAGGCGTCTACATGCGCCGCGACGACCGCGCCATCCGCTGGCAGGAGCAGGTCCTTCAGCGGGTCGGCGACGCACGCCCGGACTGGGAGATCTGGATCGGCCTCGCGCACGCGCTGGCCGAACTCGACACCCGACGCCCCGCACACGAGTGGCGCGAGGCGTTCCCGAAGAGGTGGATGGACTACAAGGAGCTGTGGGACGACTTCGTCACCCACACCCCGGGCATGGGCGGCATGACCCGCTCGCGGATGCGCGAGCGCACCGAGCCGCTGCGCTGGCCCTGCCCCACCACGAAGCACCCCGGCGTCAGCACCCTCTATCTCGACCACCTCAGCTGGTACGAGGCCGCCGAATCCCTCGACGCCGGCAACCGCGGGAAACGCTTCCTCACCCCCAGCGGCAAAGCCGAGATCACCACACCCGACCTCGACAAGCGGCTGGCGGTGACCGGGCACAGCGCCCTGCCGATCTTCTACACGCATCCGGAAGTCACCGGCGCCCACCCAACTCTCGCCTACAGCACCAAGCTGGTCACGAGCCCCATCAACCCCCAGGCCGTCACTCACCCGGTACGCCTGGGCGTGCCCGGCAACGACGGCGTCCACCGCCGCTTCCCGCTGATGGGCATGACCGGCCGACCGAGCGTCGTCCACTTCGCCGGAGTCACGCACTGGACACCCACCGGCAAACAGCTCAACGGCATCCGCTTCATCCAGATCCACCCCGACACCGCCGAGCGGGCCGGCATCGCCGACGGCGACGAGGTCCGCGTCGAGAGCCCCCGCGGCAGCGTCACCGGGACCGCACTGCTGTGGGAGGGCATCCGCCCCGACACCGTCTTCGTGCCCAACACCTTCGGCCCCGCACAGAAGGTCGGCGACCTCTTCCACGACCCCCGCTACGAGGCGGCCAACACCCTGCCCGACGACCAGTACTACGACAACCTCTCCGGCCAGCAGGCCTACAAGTGCTTCGCCTGCCGGGTTGTCAAAGCCTGACCTCTTCTCGGCAGCACGACCCATACGACCGCTCACCACCATGGAGGTACGGCATGAACACCACCCCCGACCCGCGTCTGAAGGCCCAGGAAGTCGCCGTCGTGCCGCTAGCCGCGTTCGACGAGACCGTCAGCGTCCTGGGCTCCAAGAGCTACACCAACCGCTACCTGGCCATCGCCTCCCTCTCGGGGCAGGGGACGGTCATCCACAAGGCGCTGCTGTCGCAAGACACACTCTACTTCGCCCGCGCCATCGAAGCCTTCGGCCACGTGACCTGCGACATCGACCACACCGCCGCCCGCATCCATGTCACGCCCACCGGCCGCCCGATGACCGCACCAAACGAGGAGATCTTCGTCGGCGGTGCCGGTACCCCGCTGCGCTTTTTGATCTCGATGGCCGGCCACGCGCAGGGCACCACGGTCATCACCGGCAACGCTCGCATGCAGGAACGCCCGATGGGTGACCTGCTCGCGGCCCTGCCCGCACTGGGCGTGGACGCCACCGCGGTGCGCGGCAACGGCAGCCCGCCCATCCGCGTCGTCGGCGGCTCCTTCAAGGGCGGCGCCACCAGCGTCAGCGGTGCCATCTCCAGCCAGTTCACCTCCAGCCTGATCATCAACGCGCTGCGCGCCGAGACGGACACGGAGATCACCATCAGCGACGAGCTGATCTCCAAGCCGTACGTGGAGATGACGCTGGCCGCGCTGAAGGAGATGGGCGTGAGCGTCGGCCGTGACGGCTACCACCGCTTCACCGTCGCGGCCGGCCAGCAGGCCCGCGGCGGCGAGGTCACCGTCGAGCCCGACGCCTCCGGCATGTCCTACTTCCTGGCCGCGGCCGCGATCCTCAACTCCCGGGTCGTCATCCCCGGCATCGGCGCCGGCTCCCACCAGGGCGACGTCCACCTCGTCGAGGCCCTGCAGCGGATGGGCTGTCACACCCAGGTCACCGACACCGAGATCACCCTGACCGGCGGCCAACTACGCGGCATCGACATCGACATGGAAGCCATGCCGGACGTCGTCCCGTCCCTGGCCATCGTCGCCGCCTACGCCGAGGGCACCACCCGCATCACCAACATCGCCTCCCTGCGCGTCAAGGAGTGCGACCGCATCGCCGCCGTCACCACCGAGCTGCGCAAGATGGGCATCGACGTCGAGGAACACGACGACGCCATGTACATCACCGGCGGCACCCCGCACGGCGCCGTCATCGACACCTACGACGACCACCGCATCGCCATGACCTTCGCCATCGGCGGTCTGCGCACCGAGGACGTCGTCATCAAGGACCCCGGCTGCGTCGCCAAGTCCTTCCCCGCCTTCTGGCAGACCCTCGACACCCTCCACCCCAACCTGGAGAGCACCAAGTGAGCGCACCCGACGCCGCGTTCGCCGGACCGGGCATCCTGCTGGTGCTGGACGGCTGGGGACACGCCCCGCCGGCCGCGGACAACGCACTGCACGAAGCCAGCACCCCGGTCCTGGACGAACTGCGCAGCACGCATCCCAGCACGCTGGCCGACGCCTCGGGCGAAGCGGTCGGCCTACTGCCGGGCACGGTCGGCAACTCCGAGATCGGCCACATGGTCATCGGAGCCGGACGCCCCCTGCCCTACGACAGCCTCCTGGTCCAGCAGCACATCGACTCCGGCGCCCTGCGCGCCAGCAGCCAACTGGGGTCCGTGCTGCAACAGCTGGCCGCCTCGGGCAAGACCCTGCACCTGATCGGCCTGTGCTCCGACGGCCAGATCCACGCCCACGTTGAGCACCTCGGCGAACTTCTCGCCGCCGCGGCCGCCCACCAGGTCCAACGGGTCCTCATCCACGCCATCACCGACGGCCGGGACGTCGCCGACCATACCAGCGAGACCTACCTGGGCCGCGTGAGCGAACTGGCCGCAGCCGCCGGCACGGGCCGGATCGCCACCGTCATCGGACGCGGCTACGCCATGGACAAGGCCGGGAACCTGGACCTGACCGACAAGGCCGTCCAACTGGTCGCCGACAGCCGCGGCACCCGCACCGACACCGGGCAACAGGCCGTGCACACAGGCGAACGCGGCGACGAGTGGGTCGACCCGAGCGTCATCGCCGACATCACGGATGCGCAGGTGGCCGACGCAGACGCCGTGGTGTGGTTCAACTTCCGCAGCGACCGCATCCAGCAGTTCGCCGACCGCCTGCTGGACCACCTCGCCGCCACCGGCCGCACCGTCTCGACACTCAGCCTGGCCCAGTACGACACCCGCGCCAGCATCCCCGCCCTCGTCCAGCGCGCCGATGCCTCCGGCGGCCTCGCCGACGAACTTGCCGCGGCCGGGCTGCGCAGCGTCCGCATCGCCGAGTCCGAGAAGTTCGAGCACGTCACCTACTACATCAACGGCCGCAGCAGCCGCGCCCGCAGCGTTGAGGAACACGTGCGCATCGCCGGCGACGCCACGCCCGACTACACCGCCCGCCCGCAGATGAACCTCGACCGGGTCACTGACGCGGTGATGGACGCCAGTGCGCGGGCGGACGTCGACCTGGTGATCGCCAACCTCGCCAACATCGACGTCGTCGGTCACACCGGCGACCACACCGCCACCGTCAAGGCCGGCGAACACACCGACATGGCCGTGGCCCGCATCCTGGCCGCGGCCCGGGAGACGAACCGGTGGCTGCTGCTGGTCGGCGACCACGGCAACGCCGAGAAGATGACCAAGCAGGCTCCCGACGGCACCATCCGCCCCTACGGCGGGCACACCACCAACCCGGTGCCGCTCGTGATCGTCCCCGCTTCCGCGGGCGTCTTTGCCGCGCCGCTGCCCGAGCAGGCCACGCTCGCCGACGTCGCCCCCACCGTCCTGCACCTGCTGGGACACAAGCCCGGATCCGCCATGACTGGAAGGCCCCTGCTGTGAGCCTGCTCGACGTCACCGACGCCTCCGCACGCACAGACCGTGCCGCCACCACGGCCCTCCTGGAGTCACTACACGCCGCCCTCCACGGCCTGCCGCCCGGCGGCGGGTGGACCATCCCTGCTGAAGCGGGCAGCGCCTTCGCGCCGGCGGCCGAGGTCACGCCGCTGCCCGCCCCCGACGGCGTGTGGGCGGTGCTGCGGGAGGCGGACGACGCCCAGGTGCTGTGCCTCCACAACCCCGCACCCCACCCGGCGACCGTGCCGCTGTCCCACCTCATACCCGGGGCATCCGACCGTGCCGCCTACTTCCTCAAGGGCGAGATGAGCACCAGTGACGGAGCGGACGGCACGAACGTCGGGCTCGTGCCGCACGGCTACGTCTGGCTGGCCTTTCCCCGGCCACCGCATCAGTGACTCTCCGGGGAGTCCTTGACTGTCCCGCACCCATCACGCACGCCGCCGTCACGCGCGAAGAAAGAAGGGCCCAAGTGCTGTTCAGCAAGAAGCGCCGCCTCGCATACCTCGCCTCAACGGCTCTGGCGTTCACGTTCCTCGCAACGGCCTGCGCCGACTCGGGGGGCGGAGCAGCAGGGGCCATGCAGGTCAGCGGGTCGACCACGGTAGCCCCGGTGGCCGCGGACGCAGCCCAGGCGCTCAAGGCTGACGGCCTCGACATCACTGTGGCCACCCAGGGCGGCTCCGCCGGCGGCATCTCTCAGCTCGCAGCGGGCCAGATCAAGATCGCGATGAGCTCGAAGCCCTTGGCTGACGAGGACAAGACCGCTAACCCCAAGGCCGACTTCCGTACCACGCAGATCGGTGCAGACGCCGTCGGCGTCATCGTCACCAAGAAAGTCGCCGATGCCGGCGTGAAGAACCTCACCGCAGCGCAGGTGCGTGACCTGTTCGAGGGGAAGATCACCAACTGGTCCGAGCTCGGCGGCCCGGACCTGAAGGTGTTCGTCTATGACAAGGAGCCCGGCCGCGGAACACGCGAAGTGCTCGACAAGTACATCTACGGGGACAAGAAGGCCCCGTTGCCCCCGGATTCGGACAACTTCGCAATCGTGGGCGGCAACCTCGAGACCCGTAACAAGCTGAAGTCGACCCCCGGTGCTGTGGCCCCGCTGTCCACCAGCTTCGTCGAGGGACATGACGATCTCCAAGCGGTGACGCTGGACGGCATCGCACCCACGCCGGAGAACATCGCCTCCGGCAAGTACCCGATGGCCAGGCCTCTTTACCTCATCACCGACGGCGAGCCGGAGGGAACGTCCAAGAAGTTCATCGACTATGTCCTGTCTGCCAAGGGCCAGTCACTGATGACCAAGCACGGCTACCTGACCCTCAAGCAAATCGGGAAGTAGCCGATGACCGCCAAGACACTGGAGCGACAACCCGTCGCACCGGACGCGGGTATGCGCCCACGCCCGTCGAAGTGGGTCTGGAGCTGGGTGTACGCCGGGGCTTTCGCAGTGGCGGCTTTGCTCCTGGTTCTTGTGGGGTATCTCGCCGCCGGGGTCAGTAGCGGCGCAGTCGACTGGCTGGCACTGCTGACCGAAGCCTCCTGGAGCCCGGCCAATTCCGCCTACGGCGGCCTAGCCATGATCTACGGTACGGCCGTCGTCTGCGCCCTCGCCCTGGCCCTCGCCGTCCCCGTGAGCTGGGCAGCGGCGCTCGCCCTGTCGGAGTACCTCCCACCGCGCATAGCCCGACCCCTGCGCATGTGCGTGGAATTGCTCGCCGCCGTTCCTTCCATCGTCTACGGCCTCATCGGCATCATCGTCATCCGCCCTGCTATCGCCCAGATCGCAGACGTTCCGGGTGGCGATAGCCTCCTCGCCGCCGGCATCGTTCTCGCCGTCATGATCATTCCCACGATCGTGGCCGTGAGCGTCGATGCTCTCGCCGCAGTGCCCGACCGCTACCGTGAGGCGGCCTTCTCGCTCGGCCTGACCCGCCGCGAAGTGATCCGTTCTGCGGTGCTGCCGCTCGCACGGTCGGGCATGAGGGCAGCCGTTCTGCTGGGCCTGGCCCGAGCACTCGGCGAGGCCATCGCCGTGTTCCTGGTCGTGGGCCGGGCCGACGGCCGGCTACCCCACAGTTTCGGCGGGTTCCTCGACTCACTGGTGCATCCCGGCCAGACGCTGACAACGAAGCTGGCCGGCCCCGAGCCTGTCCTGGCCGGAACCTCGGGCCCCTACTTCGCTGCGCTGTGCGGACTCGGCATCATCCTCCTGGTGCTGGTGGCCGCGGCAACGATCTGGGGCACGCGGGGACAGAAGCACGGCACGACAGCCAAGCGAAACCCCCGGTACCGCACCACGCACCGGATGCGTTCTGAGCGCGACCGGCTGGTCATGGCGCTGCGACTGGGAGCTCTGCTGCTGCCGAGCGCTCTCCTCGTCGGCATGCTCGCCCTGCTGGTGACGCGGGGAAGCGCCGCATTCAACCCGACCTTCTGGTTCACCTCGGCAACGGGCGCAGCCGGCGGAGGCGTACGCGACCAGATCGTCGGCACCGTGCTGCTCGTCGTCACGACGGGTCTCATCTCACTCCCACTCGGTTTCGGCGCGGGCATCCTGATCGGCGTCCACGCATCCGACCGCACCGCGCGTGTGCTCCAGACCCTGACGGTCGTTCTCGGCGGAGCGCCGACGATCCTGCTGGGGCTGGCCGGATTCGTCATCCTGTCCAGCACCATGGGATGGGGCAGGTCGTGGCTGGCCGGAGCCATCGTGCTCGTTCCGGTCGTCATACCCGTGATCGCTCTGGCCACCTCCGCCCGCGTCAGGAGCATGCCGCCCGAACTCACGGAAAGTGCGCTGTCCCTGGGGCTGACGCGCACCCAGCTCATCCGGTCGGTCGTCGTCCCCTACACCTGGCCGGCCACGGTCACCGGCCTGCTCCTCGGCCTGGCCCGCGCCGCAGGCGAGACCGCCCCCCTGCTGTTCACGGCCACGGTCTTCTTCGGAGCTCCCGCCCTGCCGAGCGGCATCGTGGAATCCCCGGTCCAGGCGCTGCCGACCCACATCTTCACTCTCTCCCAGGACTCCGGCGATCCTCAGGCAGTGACCCAGGCATGGGGGAGCGCCATGGTTCTGGTCCTGATCACTGCAGTACTCCTCAGCGCGGCGGTCGCGCTGCGCAACCGCTTCGAAGGAGAGCGATGGACAACGTGATTACCGTGCGGGATCTGCGCGTGCGCAGCCGCGACAAGACCCTGGTCGGCCCCGTCTCCTTCGAACTCGAATACGGATCCACCACTGGACTGTGCGGGCCCTCAGGCGCCGGAAAGTCCACGGTCCTGCGCGCCCTGGTAGATCTGCTCCCGAACGGGCTGACCCGGGACGGTGACCTGCGGGTGCTGGACCGGCCGATCGCGCCCGGCAAGGGGGACGCCGATCTCAGGACCAAGATCGTACTCGTGCCCCAGACACCGGTCGTCTTCGGAGGCAGCATCCTCGACAACGCTCTGTTCGGCCTCCGGCACGTCCTGCGCGCCCCTCAGCAGACCTTGCGGGAACGCGCGGAACAGGCCCTGCACGAGGCCGGGTTGTGGAAGGAAGTCTCCGACCGGCTCGATTCACCGGCCCACACCCTGTCCGCGGGACAGCGGCAGCGACTGTGCCTGGCCCGTGCACTGGCGCTTGAACCGGCAGGACTGCTCCTGGACGAGCCCACCAGCGCACTCGACGGACAGAGCCGGGACAAGGTCGAGCAGTCGATCGTGGCGCTGCGTGGTCGCCGGGCGGTCCTTCTGGTCTCCCACGACCCGGCGCAGGTCGAGCGCCTCTGCGACACCACGGTCCGCCTGGACCAGCCCGTGACGGCCCTCCCGGCCGCCGTGCTCTCCTGACCACTGGAGTTTCGAGGCCCTGACCCGGGTGACCTCCCAGCCCCTCTTGCCTCGTGCCGCTGTGCGATTACAGCGGTGCGGGGCCGGCTCCTTGTGCCTGCCGGACGGCGGGCCATTTCCCCGCCTCGGCCTGCTCACGGTGCAGAATCTGCATCAGGATCGACCGGACCTCGGGGCCCAGGAAGTAGTAGACGATGCGTCCCTCGCGTCTGCAGCCCACGAGACCCATCTCCCTGAGCCGTTTCAGGTGGTGGCTCACAGTCGGCTGCGACACTCCGACGTCGCTGATCTCGTGGACCGGGACCTCCGGCCCTCCCCGCAGGGCGGCCAGGTGTATCAGCAGCTGGAGGCGTACCGGATCGCCCAATGCCTTGAAGACGCCGGTCCACCACACCAGATCCGCTGCGCTCAGCTGAAGTTCCCCCTCGGGGGAAGGCGGGTCTTCCCGGCGCATCTCTTCTCCTCACCCCAGAGTCGTCCCTCTAGGTAACCGGGTGGACGGGCACAGCACGCGGAGGGGCGGCTCAGCCCTGTCCACTGGTGTGCTGCCCACGTGGCTGACGCCGTTCAGGTTGGGACAGCAGGCCCGCCATGCCAGCCAGGACTCCTGGAGCCACGCGGTAGTACACCCAGCTGGCCCGCCGCTCCGAGGCCAGCAGTCCCGCTTCGCGGAGCTTGCGCAAGTGGTGGCTGACGGTGGGCTGGGAGACTCCGACGTCCTGTATGTCGCAGACGCAGGCCTCGCCGCCGGGCTGGGCGGCGATCCGTGAGAACAGTCGCAGACGGACGGGGTCCGCCAGGGCTTTGAACATGGCGGCAATCTTCTCCGCGTCTTCCGCGGAGAGCTCTTCCCGCCCCAGCGGCTGGCAGCAGGCCAGCGGCGCGGTGATGTCCAGGAGACCGGAACTCGGGGCTAAATTCGACATGCCTCTATGTTGACATCCATCTAATCACGCGCCAAGAGTGAAGCGGTCGCGGATCTGTCTGGATGGGCAACGCGGCTTCCTTGAACGGAAATCGCGATTTCGATGAGCCTCTATGTTGACGTCTGTCGAAGTCGGATGCATGTTAAGGAGCGCCACTGTATAGACAGGTATCGAAATCAAGGAGACTCCCGTGACTACGCCCGCCACCCACGACCTGCCGGTCGTCGTCATCGGAGCCGGCCCCGTCGGCCTGGCCGCCGCCGCCCACCTTGTCGAGCGCGGTCTCGAACCGCTAGTCCTGGAAGCAGGACCGGCCGCAGGAACGGCCGTACTCGACTGGGCCCACGTGCGGCTGTTCTCCCCTTGGACCGAGGTCACCGACCCCGCCGCCGAGAAGCTTCTCGCCCCCACCGGCTGGACCCGTCCCGACGACGCCACCTACCCGACCGGCGGCTGGGCCGAGCGCTACCTCCAGCCGCTCGCCGACGTCCTCGGCGACAAGGTCCGCTACGGCGCGACCGTGACCGGCGTGGCCCGCGCAGGCCGCGACCGCATCGTCGACTCCGGCCGCGACGAGCAGCCCTTCACCGTCCACATCCACACGGCCGCCGGAACCGAGGAACGAATCACCGCCCGCGCCGTTATCGACGCCTCCGGCACCTGGTCCGGCCCCGCGCCCCTGGGTGCCAACGGCCTACCCGCCCTCGGCGAGAAGACCGCCGCCGACCACATCGCCTACCGCGTTCCGGACTTGAAGGACCCGGCCGTCCGCACCCGTTATGCGGGCAAGCGCACCGCCGTCATCGGCTCCGGCGCCTCCGCCTTCACCGCGCTCGCCTACCTCGCCGACCTGGCCAAGGAGGAAGACGGCACCCACGCGGTGTGGATCCTACGCAGGGGCATCGGCGCCAACACCTACGGCGGTGGCGAAGCGGACCAACTGCCCGCCCGCGGAGCACTCGGCCTGCGCGCCAAGGCCGCCGTGGAAGACGGACACGCCTCCGCAGCAACCGGATTCCGTACCCAGACGGTCGAGCGCGCCGTTGACGGCCGCCTGGTCCTGGTGGCCGAGGACGGCCGACGCCTGGACCCGGTCGACGAGGTGATCGTCCTGACCGGCTTCCGCCCCGACCTGTCCTTCCTCTCCGAGATCCGCCTCGGCCTCGACGAACGACTCCAGGCCCCCACCGCCCTGGCTCCACTCATCGACCCCAACGTCCACTCCTGCGGCACCGTCTACCCGCACGGCGTCAACGAACTCTCCCACCCCGAACAGGACATCTACCTGGTCGGCATGAAGTCCTACGGCCGCGCCCCGACCTTCCTCGCGATGACCGGCTACGAGCAGGTCCGCTCGATCACGGCAGCGATCGCCGGAGACCGCGAGGCCGCCGAGCGCGTCGAACTCACCCTCCCCGAAACCGGCGTGTGCGGCGGCGCGGGCCTGTTCGACAAGCCCGACGCAGCGCAGGCCGGCGACAGTGGCGGCTGCTGCGCAGCCCCCACCACCCTGCAGATCGGCATCGGCACCCCGGCCTCAACCGGCGGCTGCTGACCGCCACCCGTCCCCTACCGGCAGGAGAAACGACATGTCCCGCGTACAACTCGCCCTCCGCGTCCCGGACCTCGACGCGTCCGTCGCCTTCTACAGCAAGCTGTTCGGCACCGAGCCCGCCAAACTCCGCGACGACTACGCCAACTTCGCCATCGCCGAGCCACCGCTCAAGCTCGTCCTCATCCAGGGCACCGAGAGCGAAGACACCCGCATGGACCACCTCGGCGTGGAGGTCGACTCCACCGAAGCCGTCCACGCCGCCACGACCCGCCTGGCCGACGCCGGACTTGCCACTGACGTGGAAAACGACACTACTTGCTGCTATGCCCTGCAGGACAAGGTCTGGGTCCACGGCCCCGGCCAGGAACCATGGGAGGTCTACGTCGTCAAGGGCGACGCCGAGACGCTGGCCAAGCAGCAGGGCAGCGCCTGCTGCTCCAGCCCAGCCGCAGCCGTCACGGACAAACCCGAGGCGGCCGGCAGCGGGTGCTGCTGAGCCCAGATGACCACGCTTCCCACCAGCGAGGCCGCGACCGGAACAGAAGACCGGCTGCGGCCTCGCGCTGCCCTGCCCGCCCTCTGCGCCACCCAGATCACCAGTTGGGGCATCGTCTACTACGCCTTCCCGGTCCTCAACGCCCGCATCACCGCCGACACCGGCTGGTCCACCACCGGCACCACCGGTGCCTTCTCCGCCGCCCTCATCGTCTCCGCACTCGCCGGAATCCCCATAGGCCGCATCCTCGACCGCCGCGGCCCGCGCGTGGTGATGACCACCGGTTCCCTCCTCGGTGCCATCGCCGTGCTCGCCGTCGCACACGCCCCCAGCCTGGCCTTCTTCACGGCCGCCTGGCTGCTGGCCGGGGTGGCCATGTCCGCCACGTTCTACCAGCCCGCCTTCGCCGCCTTGACCCGCTGGTGGGGAGAAGACCGGGTCCGTGCCCTCACCATCGTCACCCTCGCCGGCGGCCTGGCCTCCACGGCCTTCGCGCCCCTGACGGCCACACTCGCCGAACACCTCAGCTGGCGCACCACCTACACGATCCTCGCCGCCATCCTCGCCGCCGTCACCATCCCCGCCCACGCTCTCGCCCTGCGCGCCCCGTGGCCACCGGCACCCGCACAACCCACCCGACAGGCCTCCAGCAGCACGGAAATTGCCCGAAGCAGACCTTTTCTCACCCTCGCCGCCGCCCTCACTCTCAACGGCTTCGCGATGTACGCCGTGGTCATCGCCCTCGTCCCGCTGCTGAGCGAACGCGGCGCGAGCACCACCGCAGCAGCATGGGCCCTGGGACTCGGCGGCGCAGGCCAAACCCTTGGCCGCACCCTCTACGGGGCCCTCGCCCGCCGCACCAGCGTCACCAGGCGCACGGTCACACTGATTGCCGCGGGAGGAGCCAGCACGATGTCCCTCGCGCTCGTCCCCGGCCCCTACCCGCTCCTGCTCCTCCTGGCCGTGGTCGCCGGCATGATCCGCGGCAACCTCACCCTCCTCCAGGCCACCGCCGTAACCGACCGCTGGGGCACCACCCACTACGGCCGCCTCTCCGGCCTCCTTGCTGCTCCCGCCGCGGTTGCCGCAGCCCTGGCCCCCTTCGCTGGAGCTGCGCTGGCCGACGCACTGGGCGGCTACTCAACACTGTTCACCGTGCTGACGTTCGTCTCCACCCTGGCAGCGGCACTTGCACTGGGAGGATCGCCGACACGGCTCGAAAGCCCCGCGCGTGTTCGCTCCCGGTGATGTGAGGCACTCCGCTGGCCAGCCTCTCGACTTCGCGCCGCATGACTTCGCGTACCGGTAGGCGGTGTGGAGGCGCTTGTCGCCTCTCAGCCGGGCACAGGGGCCGACCGACCAGGGGAGCTCTTGGCGCACTGCTCGTACGCGGCACGGGTCTGGTGGACGGCAAGCTGGGTGCCGCGCAGGTCCCGGGGGGAAGCCATACGTGGACACATGGGTGATACGTCGGTTCGGATTTCAATCTTGGCATGCCAGGGGGCTGTCTCTTTTAGCGGTCCATACCCGCTCGGTACCCGGCGTGGGAGGCGGACCCGCACTCGGGTGCTGATCTGCTCACTGAAGACCTTTTTCCTCGCAATGTCGCGCTTGCTGAGCGCGTCGAGCTGCGAGCTGAGTTCGTGCCGCAGCGTCGAGCAGCGGGCGTAGCCGATGCGTTCGGCCTCGGTTTGGTCAGTGACCATCCGGGTGACGACATCGACGTTGTGCAGCCCCGGCCGTCCAGCGCCACAACTGGGCGACGGCCGGCTGTTCGTTCGGGCATTCGTTTACGACTACGAACCTCAATCCGCACGCCTCCAAAATGTCGCAGCAGCTCAGGCCAGCAGTTCGGTGATCTGACGGACGGCGTCACGGGCAGGGCGCCCCACGCCGATGAGGGTGGCGGAAGCCGGCCCCGTCCAGTCGCCGTAGCCGAGCAGGTGCAGTCGCGGCTCACCGACCGCGCGGGTGCCGTCGGTGGTGATGTGCCCCCGTACGCCGCGCAGGCCCAGCGGGGCAAGGTGGGACAGGGCGGGGCGGAAGCCGGTGCACCAGAGCACCGCGTCCGCCCGGGCGGTCGTGCCGTCGCTCCACCGGATGCCGTCGGCAACGAGCCGTTCGAACATCGGCTGGGCCTTCAGCAGTCCCGCGTCGCGCGCCGCGCGGACCGGCGGGACGGCCACGATGTCGCCGAGCGAGGCGACGTCGCTGGTGTCGGTGCGGCCTTCGTCCAGGGCGCGGCGGCGGGCGGTGGCGGCGTCGAACAGGGCTCGGCCGTCGATGTCGTCGGCGAGGAAGCGGGGCGGGCGCTGGGTGACCCAGGTGAGGTCGATGCCGTCGTGGGTGGCGAGGTCGGCGGCGATCTGTGCGCCGGAGTTACCGCCGCCGACCACGACCACTTGCTGTCCGGCGAAGTCGGACGGGCGCCGGTAGCAGGTGGTGTGGAGCTGGCGACCGGTGAATACCCCCTGGCCGGGGACGGCGGGCAGGAAGGGACGCCACCAGGTGCCGGTGGCCGAGACGACCGCCCGCGTGGACCAGTCGCCGGTGTCCGTCTCCACCCGCAGACGTTCGCCGTCCTGGTGTACTGCCCGGACGCGGGCCGGGCGGTGGACGGGCAGGTCGTAGCGCTGCTCGTAGTCGGTCAGGTACTTCACCACGTGCCCGGCGTCCGGGTACTCCTGGCCCGGTTGGGCGGGCATGATGCGGCCGGGCAGTGAGGAGAACGCGGCCTGGGAGAACAGGTGGAGGGAGTCCCAGGTGTGCTGCAAGGCCCCGCCGGGAGTGCTCTGCGCGTCGAGGATCACGAAGTCCAGCTTCTTGCGGCGCAGGTAGTACCCGGCGGCGAGCCCGGCCTGCCCGCCGCCGATCACCACAACGTCCGCCACCCTGGTCACAGGGTCAGAACCGATGCGGGCGGTTCCGCGGCTGCGGCACACACCGGGCACAGCACCGTCCGGGCCTCGGCCTCACCGGGGGTTCCGATCAGGCTGCCCCGTCGCACGCTCCGGGTCGCGATGCGGGCATGCGCCGTGCGGATCCCGGCGCCGCAGCTCTGGCAGACGCCGACGGTGGGGCTGTTCGTTCCTGCGGTGCGGCAGTCGAGGCAGTGCATCAGTCGTCCCTTCCTGAGGTGGTGAGTGCCGCGGGGGTGAACTTCTTGCGCCAGGCCAGCGCTACGTACACGAGTCCGATCAGGACGGGTACCTCGATGAGGGGGCCGACGACTCCGGAGAGGGCCTGGCCGGAGGTGACGCCGAAGGTGGCGATGGCGACGGCGATGGCGAGCTCGAAGTTGTTGCCCGCCGCGGTGAACGCCAGTGTGGCCGTGCGGTCGTAGGCCAGTCCGAGAGCCTTGCCGAGCAGGAAGGCACCGAAGAACATGATCGCGAAGTAGACGAGCAGCGGCAGCGCGATCCGGACCACGTCCAGCGGCTGCGAGGTGATCGTCTTCCCCTGCAGGGCGAACAGGATGACGATCGTGAACAACAGCCCGTACAGCGCCCAGGGGCCGATCTTCGGCAGGAACTTCGCCTCGTAGTTCTCGCGGCCCATCTTCTGCTCGCCGATGCGGCGGGTGAGGAAGCCGGTCAGGAGCGGGATGCCGAGGAAGATGATGACGTTGAGGGCGATGTGCCACACGGAGACGTCCAGGCCCTGGCCGTCTCCGAGGTTCAGCCACCGGGGCAGCAGGTCGAGGTAGAACCAGCCCAGCAGGCCGAACGCGATCACCTGGAAGACGGAGTTGAGTGCGACGAGTACGGCGGCTGCTTCGCGGTCGCCGCAGGCGAGGTCGTTCCAGATGATGACCATGGCGATACATCGGGCGAGGCCGACGATGATCAGGCCGGTGCGGTACTCGGGCAGGTCCGGCAGGAAGATCCACGCCAGGGCGAACATGACCGCGGGCCCGACGATCCAGTTGATGACCAGCGAGGACACCATCAGCTTCTTGTCGCCGGTGACGGTATCGAGCTTGTCGTAGCGGACCTTGGCCAGCACCGGGTACATCATCACCAGCAGACCGAGCGCGATCGGCAGGGAGATCCCGCCGACCTCGATCTTCGCCAGCGCGTCGTTCATCCCGGGGATCAGTCGCCCCAAGCCCAGGCCGACGGCCATGGCGAGCAGGATCCACACCGCGAGATAGCGGTCGAGGGTGGAGAGCTTCTTGACGATCGAGTCGTCGGCTCCCGCTGACTGGTCGGCAGCGGGGGCCGTCGTGATGCGCTCGGTGGTCACGGGCAGGCCCTCTTGTTCTCGGCGGCGGTACGGGCGGACTCGGCAAGCGCGGCGAACTGCTCCGACAGGCCGGCCAGGACCTCGGGGCGCAGCTTGTAGTAGGTGAAGCGGCCGCACGGCTCGGTCTCCACGACGCCGGCCTCGCGCAGGACCTTCATGTGGTTGGACAGGTTGGTCTGCTTCGCGCCGGTCTCCTCGACCAGGTGCGTCGTGCAGAGCGTCTCGCGCGCCAGCAGGGTCACGATCTGGAGGCGGAGCGGATCGCCCAGCACCCGGATCAGATCAGGATCGACTGAAGTCAGCATGCACTGATACTCTCACATCATCACTCGCTGATACCAGCGGGGGCTGAAGTCATTGGCGGCTGGTCCGCCATGCGGCGAGAGAGAACGATCAACATGGCTGAGTCCTCCGGCAAGGCGTCCGTCCTGTTCGTCTGCGTCCACAACGCCGGCCGCTCCCAGATGGCCGCAGCCTGGCTGACCCACCTGGCCGACGACCGCGTGGAGGTCCGCTCCGCAGGCTCGAACCCCGGCGAAGCCGTCAACTGGGCGGCCGTCGAGGCGATGGCCGAGGTCGGCATCGACATCTCCGCTGAGACCCCGAAGATCCTCACGATCGACGCCGTCCGTGAGTCCGACGTGTGCATCACCATGGGCTGCGGCGACACCTGCCCCGTCTTCCCCGGCAAGCGCTACCTCGACTGGAAGCTCGACGACCCCGCAGGCCAGGGCGTTGAAGCAGTCCGCCCCATCCGCGACGAGATCAAGACCCTCGTCGAGGGCCTGATCGAGGAGATCGCCCCGGAGAAGTCGGCATAAGAGGGACGGCAATGTGCTCGTCATCGGCTCCGGTCCGGCCGGCTGGACCGCCGGCTGTACACCGCCCGCGCCCAGCTCAAGCCCGTGCTGTTCGGCAGCAGCATCTTCGTCGGCGGCTCCCTGACCACCACCGAGGTCGAGAACTTCCCCGGCTTCCCCGAGGGCGTCAACGGCCCCGACCTGATGGACAAGATGCGGGCCCAGGCCGAGAAATTCGGCGCCGAGATGATCGACGACGACATCACCGACGTCGACCTCACCGGCCCCATCAAGCTGCTCACCGACTCGACCGGCACCGTCCACCGCGCCAAGACCGTGATCGTCGCGACCGGCTCCGGCTACCGCAAACTCGGCATCCCCGGCGAGGAAGAACTCTCCGGGCGCGGCGTGTCCTGGTGCGCCACCTGCGACGGATTCTTCTTCCGCGACCGTGACATCGTCGTGGTCGGCGGCGGCGACACCGCCATGGAGGAAGCCACCTTCCTGACCCGCTTCGCCAAGTCCGTGACCGTCGTCCACCGCCGCTCCGCCCTGCGCGCCTCGAAGGTGATGCAGAACCGAGCCTTCTCCGACGACAAGATCTCCTTCGCCTTCGACAGCGAGGTAGCCGAGCTGAAGCAGGACGGTGCCATGCTCGGCGGGGTCGTACTGCGGGACGTCTTCACCGGTGCCACGCGCGAACTCGCGGCTACCGGTCTGTTCATTGCGATCGGCCACGATCCACGCACCGAACTCTTTCGCGGCCAGCTCGACCTGGACGAGGAGGGCTACCTCAAGGTCGCCTCGCCCACCACCCAGACGAACATCCCCGGCGTCTTCGGTGCGGGCGATGTTGTCGACCACACATATCGGCAGGCCATCACCGCTGCCGGCAGCGGTGCCTCGGCGGCCCTGGACGCTGAGCGCTACCTTGCCGCCCTCGCGGCCAGCGACCAGGCAGACGAACAAGAAGCCGCTCTCACGGCCTGAACCCGCGTGTCGGTGGGCTCGCCGAGCGTGGCGAGCCCACCGGGACAGACGGAATGGGCGGCGCGGACGCGCCAGGGGCCGGGCCGCGTGGGGGAGACCGGCCCGAGGTCGTTGATGCGGTCACCGCCGACGAACCGCTCGCAGCACTCCGCGCCGTCACGGCTCTGGGACGCCTCACCGCACGGGTAGCGACCGATGCCACATTCAGCATCGACACCACGGATGGGCCACAGTGGGACACCGTCGCCCAGGCGCTCGGGGTAAGCGAACAAGCCGCCCGCTCCCGCCTGACCCGCTACGCCCTGCGCCGCTGACCCCGAAGACTGGGCCAGTCCGGCCGCGGGCCGCCCACACCAACGTGGACAGCAGCCCGCACGCGGTGCCCATCGATCGGCTCCTGGACCTCAAGAGCGTCCATGTACCTGTACTGATCGCGGACACCGCCGCCGAGGCAGCCTGCTGACGGCGCAGGTCCGCGCGGTGACTGGCCGTCGGTAGCGTGAGCGCCGTGATGGTGGGCACCGAAGCCGGACGTGGCGCCGGATCCCCGCCTGGCGGGACACGGCACCACGTCGGCGACTCGCCGGGCGGGAAGAGTCGGCGGAGGCAGGCCCGCCACCGCCCCGGCCGGGCGCGTGAGCAAGACGAACGCCGCCGTCTCCTGGAGAGCCTCGGATACGACCCTGACGCCGACTGAACCGGTGCGCAGGGTTCAGCCGGCCCTGCGCGTCGCTCGTCCGGGCCGGGTGTCGCCGAACGTTCCCGCTCGTCCCGTGGGCCTTGATGTACTGGACTGTCGGAGCAGGGCGAAGCAGGGGAGCGGGACGTTGGCCGGGTACAGCAGGGGTTACACCGTCGAGCCGAGGGGCGCGTGCGCGTGACGGACTGGCAGGACTTCGAGTGGGTGGTGTGGCGGCTGGAGGTCCAAGACCCCCAGCAGCTCGCGGGCGAGGATCCGGATCTGGACGAGCGCACCCAGGAGACGATGACGGAGCTGGCCGCCTCGCTGGGCTGCGTGTACGAACTCTGCGTCGACTACGACTCCTACGACGACGAAACACCGTATTACGCCTGGTGGGTCCGCGTGCCGACGGCCGAGCACGCCCGCCGCGGCGAGAACGGCCTTCCGGTCGCCGTGGACCGGCTGCACCGCTACCTGGCCGGGCAGCTGCCCGACCTCCCGCACTGGGAGATCGTCCCCGACCAGGAACGGACCGTCGACCACGCGGCCAGCAGCGCCATGCGCGGCGCCTACGACGACCTGATCACCCCGTTCGAGCGCGCCCTGATGCCCCTGCGCCGGGACGGGGCCGACGCACTCGATCCACGGGCGAAGGTCTGGAAGTGGGAGAAGGACCTACTGGTCGGCACGTTCGACCTGTGGCTGTGCAACGACCCGGACCGCCCCCACACCTGGCTCGTTGTCACCGTCGGCCTGTGGACCGAACCTCAGCTCTTCGACGAAGAGCCCGCCGCACGACTCGGTCACTTCGGCTTCACCCCCGCACCACCCACTGCTGTTCCTGCCCCGCCCGACGGCCCCGTCGACCTTCACCGCCCGCGTGGAGTCGGGCGTGTTCCCTGGGAAGAGCACGTCCAGGGCCAAGGACGACGACGCGCTCGGCACAGCACACCAATGGACAGCGAACGACCCCGTCGTCCTGGCCGAGCGGGTTACCCGCGATCTGGCACCCGGCCTACCGTCATAGTCCAGGGGCGGCAAATCCCTGGGGCGATGTCAGTGCTCGCCCGCATACTGGCGGATCAAGCCAATGCCGTACGGCTGCGGCCTCCTGCTGTCTGTGGAGGGTGCGGCGCAGTCGGCTGATCGACCAGGACAACGACGCCCTGGGGGATGGACGCCCATGCTGTTGCACACGGTAGAGATCGACGCGTTCCGGAACTTCACCAACTCCCAGACCATGGCGGTTGAGTCCGGCGTGACATGCCTGATCGGCAAGAACGAGTCGGGCAAGACGACGATCCTCAAGGCCCTGCACCGGCTGAATCCGGCGAATGACTCCGATGAGTTCGACGTGACCACGGACTACCCGCGCCGTCGCCTCTCGCGTGACCGGCGCGACAAGGACTTGGAACAGGTCGCGCCCGCCAGGGCGGTCTTCTCCCTGGAAGAGACCGACCTCGACAAGCTCGAAGACCACCTGGGTATACGTCCCCCCGTCCAAACCGTCGTGGAGGCGTCACGGACCTACGGTGGGGCCCTTGAGGTCGGCTTCTCATGCGCGCTGGAACACGTGCTGGAGCAGGTGTTCCAGGAGACCGGCATCGACGATGCCGATGACCGTGAGCTGCTCAAGCGCGAGCAGACCATTCCCGGCATCGCGGCCGCGGCGAAAGCCCACGCAAAGCAGTTGAAGGAAGAGAAGAAGACAGCGCGCGCCAAGGTGCTCGACAAGGTGCCTGCCGAGCTGAACAAGTACAAGCTGCTGCTCGACAACGACCTGGACGACGACCAGACCCAGGCCCTGGCCAGCCTCGTTCCGAAGTTCTTCTACTTCTCCACCTACGAGCTGCTGCCGGGCGAGAGCGACCTTCACGCCCTCGCCGAACGCACCAAGGCCGGAAAGCGGCGCAAGGGAGACGGGACGATCCTGTCGCTACTCCGCCTTGCCGGAGAGGACCCCGACGACTTCCTGGACGACGACTACAACAGTCGCAAGGCCGAACTCCAGGCAGCCAGCATGGAACTGAGCGACCAGGTCTTCGAGTACTGGAAACAGAACGACGCGCTGTCCGTCGTGTTCGACACCGATCTCATCCCCATGCCGAACGACGCCAACGGCCAGCCGCAACCACACCACCGGATCCTGAAGATCGAGCTGCGCGACGAGCGCCACGGGGTGGAGACGAACTTCGCCACCCGCTCCACCGGCTTCCAGTGGTTCTTCTCCTTCCTCGCCGCCTTCAGCGCCTACCGTGACCGAGGCGAACGCGTCGTCGTCCTCCTGGACGAGCCGGGCACCAGCCTGCACGGCGAAGCCCAGGGCGACTTCCTGCGCTACATCTACGGAGAGATCGGCACCAAGCAGCAGGTCCTCTACACCACCCACTCCCAGCACATGATCGACCCCACCCGGTACGAGACCATGCGCGCCATCCATGACCAGGCCACGCGCAAGGACCCCACTCTCGGAGTGGTCATCACACCGGTCAGCCTGTCGGCCGACGCCAAGACGATCTTGCCGGTGGAAGCCGCCCTGGGGTACTCCGTTGCGCAGCACCTCTTCTTGGGAGCCGGGCCGCTCCTGGCAGTGGAAGGCAGCAGCGACTTCGTCTTCCTCATGCGGATGTCCGACTACCTGATCAGCCAGGGCCGGACTGGCCTCGATCCCCGGCTAGCCATCATCCCGGTCGGTGGCATCGGCAACATGCCGGCCTTCGTGGCCGTCATGGGGCGGCGCCTGAACGTTCGCGCGCTGATCGACGGAGCGGAGACCACCAGGGTGACCGCCAAAGTCCTCGGCGCCGCGAAAGCCGCTGATGTCGACGACTCTCACATCACCATCATCGGCCAGATCGAAGGGCTGCCCGAGACCGCGGACATCGAGGACCTGTTCTCCGTCAAGGACTACCTCTGGCTCTACAACAAGGCCACCAACGTCGTGGTGAACGAGTCGGACCTGCTTGCCTCGGAAAAACCCACCCCGATCCTCATGCGGATCGGCATCGCCCGCAGCAAGCAGCAGGAACCCCGAGACTTCGACCACGTCGGACCCGCACACCAGCTCACCCGCGACCGGGAAGAGTTCTTCGGACAGGTCGACATCGAGACCCTCGATCGCTTCGAGGACGTGTTCAAGAGACTCGCCCTCTAGCTCAGCGACAGAGAGCCCCGGGCATCTGGCGATGCCCGGGGCTCTCTGTACAACCCGCTGGTCATAAGTACCTGTGCTTGATCGCCTCCTCGGTCGGAGCTGGATGGACTACTACTGTCAGTGCCGGGAGCCGGGTGCGGGTTCGGCGGCTGGCAGTGGTCCCGCCCAGTCCATGCCCAGCTCCGCGAGCGCGGCGAGCTGGCCGGCAGTCAGCCTGTCCAGGAACAGTGCTTGTGATCAATAGCGGGTGTTCTGACCTGGGCTGATCAGTTTGGGGTGTGGCTGTGGTCAGACGGTGCTGCTGCCTCGGTAGCCGTGGTGAGTGTGGGCACTGGGTCCCGGGCTGGGGGTCTGAGCTGCAGGGCTGTCAGATAGCGGACCGTGGTGATCAGGCCGTGTCATCTGCGCTGCGCCCGGTGCACTTCCGGTGATCGTTGATATGCGGCGGTGCTGGGACGGATCCACCCGCTTTTGGAGCCGGGACATGGCCCACGGGCGTGGGGCCGAGGCTCGCCAGTATTCAGGTGTGTCCAGGGGGATCGGTGGAAGCCGCAGGGTGTTACCAGCCGTCATCGTCCCCGGCTTCAGCAAGCTGCTCTTCCTCCGCTAGTGCTGTGACCGGGATGCACCGTGGTCGGGAGACGGCTCACGGGACGAGCGCGGTCCGCGAGGCGACTGGTATTACTGGTGCATGCAAGAAGAGACCGCGCGGTCCGCGATCGACACGTTCATCTCCGCGTTCAACGCCTCGGACGACAGCTATGTGACTGCGCTGCTCTCCCAGGCCCTAACCTCGGACGTGGTCTTCTGGGGACCGTTGGGCCGCAGTGAGGGGATCGAGGCGGTCGAGCGGTTCGTGCTGGACATCCGGCGCCACCCCGCGGGGACCGGCACGATGGTGCGCTGTTCGGCGGTGGACATGCCGGACGAGTGGGCCCGGTACCAGTGGGTCTTCACGACGCCGGATGGAGGCCCCCGCCTGGCGGGAACGGACGTCGTCCATCTGCGGCGGAGCCTCATCGACCAGGTCATCGTCTTCGCGGGGGAGATCGAGCCGTCCGCCTCTTGAGTCATTTTCCTCTGGCGCCGTCCTTCTCCTGAACCGGCCCGGTTCGGGGCTCCGGGTCTGCCCAGCCGAGATCATCTTCACAACGCTTCGGTCGTCCGCGCTTGGCCACGAGCGGACCGATGATGCGCTGTGGCTGTGTAAGTTCGCGGTTGGTCAGGCTGCGGTGTTGAGGGGGCGTCCGCCCCAACGGATGCCCTTCACGGGACGTGGCTGCGCCCGCCGATCCTGATCGTCCGACGGCTCTTGGACCCGTCGGACACAGGTCTGCAGGTCCTGGAGGGCAGAACACGCGTCGGCGTCCTACGAGGTCGCCTGCGGGAGGGACTGCACGTCGCGTCCCACCATCAGGCTTGGGTCGGACACCCTGCGACAGCATCAGGAACTGAAAACCGGCCGAATACGGCTGGCCAAGCTTGCTGACGACGTGGGCCCGCGAGACTGGCAGATCACCGACCTGTGGAGGCCTCATGATTCCGGCTACCGTGCCCACCGAAGCCATCTTCGATCGCGGCAACCTGCCCGATGAGCTACTCCCCGTGCACGCCTGGGACGACGAAGGCGAGCCGCTGGTGCTGTGGCGCAATGAGCTGCGACGAGCACAGAACATCGAGGGCTTCAAGGAAGTCCGTGAGCGCCGCCAGATCGTCGGTGTCGTCCCAGGTGGGGGCTGGATGACGGAGTGGCAGGACCCGGACGAAGGGACATCGTTCGCTGATCCGGTGGTGGCGTGGGCGGTGTACTCCGACGGAGAAGCCAGAGCGATCGACACCGACTCTTCCGGCGAGGCTGTGCTGCTGTTTCCCAACGTCAAGAACCGGCGGACCTACCACCCGGGTCATATCCCGGACGCGCCGCTGCCCGGCGAGAAGTCGCCGGGTGCATCGAAAGAGGGCGGGTGAAGTATGCGAGATGCGGTCACCGATACCCCGAACCCCGGGCCTGGGTCCACCGAAACACTTGGCCCAAGCCCGGCAGTCGACGTCAAGCTGCCCAGTCCATGCCCAGCGCCGCGAGGGCGGCGAGCTGGTCGGCGTCCAACCGGTCCGTCCTCGATTTAGTGTTCGAAATCCATACGCCCAGCTTCACGGCCACCGGCTCCGCCTCGCCGTCGACCGCGATCTCTTCGCTGTGACCCCTTGGCACGGGCCGGTCCGCGCCTTCCCGTTCCACCCACTGTGTGAGGGCCGCCAGGCCCCGCTGGAACGCCGCCTGTGCCTTGCTCGGGCCCTTCGTCGCACGAGCGGCTGCCGGGGCGGGAGACGGAGCCTCAGCGGCCTTGATGCCCAGCGCGGACAGCCGCTCCCGCTGCTCGGACAGGAGCCGCGCCCAGGTGCCCGGCCGCTTCTACTGCTCCAGTCACAGTCCGATGTCGTCGCCGTCCATGAGGACGCCGGGTGTGATGCCGGGCAGCTGGCCGTCGGCATCGGCCAGGTCGGCGAGGACGCGGTGGTGGCGCTGCCAGTCCAGCGGCCAGGGGCAGTTCCAGTCCGGGTCGATAGCGGTGAGCTGCGCCGCGCGCTCCGCCGCCCGCTCCGGGTCCTACGCTGCCCACTCCAATCCGCAGGTCGACGAGGGGCCTTGACCCTGGAATCCTGCTGATGCCTCTACACCGCTGCGCCTCCGAGGATCCTCAGTGAGTACCTCTCGTATGTGCGGTGCAGAACCATCCTCACCGGGCCCGAGACCAACACTCCGCTGACAACGTACTCCTGTTCGATTCCCGTCTTGGTCACCTGCTTCTCGTACAGGGAGTCGGTCTCCTTCTTCGCCCGGTCGAGCCACGAGGACGCCTTGTCATGGTCGATTCCGGCGACGTCGAGACCTGTGCAGGAAGCCAGGAACTCGAAATCGCCTGGTTCCTTCGTACCCGCGCGGCACAGCAGGGAGGACATGTTCTTGTGATCGGCGTAGCCGGCCGACACGGTCATCCCGTTCTTGCCGCGCCCGTGAACGTACGTCGTCATTTTCCCGTTGGGCATCTCCTGCTCGATGGGCTTTTCGAGTCGGATCTTCCAGTCCTTCGCCAGTCCGGTGAGGAAATCGTTCCCGGTGTATCCCGTGGCCATCGTCCTTGCTGGGCTGAGCGTGGCCTGTTTGTCGCTGGTCACCGCATGCTTGGGCAGATCGGAGGCCTGCGGCAGGGTCTGTGTTGCGGACGGCTCGGGACGAGGTGCCACTGTCCTCGGCGCTTGTGGCGATGCCACGCCGGGGCTGTCCTGGCCACAGGAGGCGGTTCCCACCGCGCCGGCGACGAGAGTTATCAGTACGACGGGAACGCGGAGGGCGGCCCGTGTCCCGAGCCACTGTCCACCCGAACGCGCCCTCTGGATCTGGGGTATCACCGAGAGCCCACTCCTGCCGGGAACTTGAAGCCGTCCTGGACGACAGCCGCCGGCATTCCGGATACGGCCATGATTCTCTTGCGTACTTCTCTCATGTGCACACGCTCTCCGAGGGTGATGTCTGCCGATGCGGAAGCGACTTGCTATTGAAACCAGCACCGCACGCTACACGGCCCACTCCACCCCGAGCTTGCGTAGTGCGTCGAGTTGTTCGGCGGTGAGCTTGTCCCGCCTGGACTTGGTGTTGCTGTACCAGATGCCGAGCTTGGTCTCGGTCCCGTCGGGCAAGGTCTCCACCGCCTTCCGGGGTACCGGTCGGCCCACGCCTTCCCGTTCGACCCATTGCGCGAGTGCCGTCAGGCCTCGCTGGAACGCCTGCTGTGCCTTGCTCGGCCCCTTCGCACCGGGCTTGGCGGCCGGGGCGGGAGACGGCGCCTCACTGAGAGATTCTGAAGCTTCTATAGATCGTCAAGCTGCAGGAGACGGCCCGGGTGCGCCGGTGAATGCGCTGGTGAGGTGGCGGTAGACCTCTCGCGCGACGAAGCGCTTGAGGCATCTGAAGATGTCCTTCGTCTTGAGTCCTTCGAGGGTGCGTCGTGCGACGTAGTCGCGGGTGCGCGGGTCGTGACGCATGCGGACCAGCACGATTGTGTGCAGCGCCCGGTTGGCCTGGCGGTCTCCACCGCGGTTGAGTCGGTGGCGGTCTGTGCGCCCGGATGAGGCTGGCACGGGTGAGGCGGCGCACAGGTGGGCGAATGAGGCCTCTGAAGCGAGCCTGTCGGGATTGTCACCGACGGTGACCAGTAGCTGCCCGGCGGTCTCGGTCCCGACGCCCGGCAGCGCGAGCAGGCCGGGGGCGGTGCGAGTGATCAGGACGCGCAGGTCGGCGTCCGCGTCTGCTATCTCCTCGCTCAAGTGCCGGTAGCGCTTGGCCAGACGCTTGAGGGCCAGTTTGACGGCTGTGGCCGGGGCAGCCAGGTCGGTGCCCGGACGGCTGGCGGCCAGCCGTCGGACCAGCTCGGTGGTGGTCAGCGAGCGCAGTGCTTCGCGTACCGCAGCGGGCGCGGTGATAATCAGTGATTTGATCTGGTTGATGGTCTGGGTGCGGGCCTTGACGGCACTGGCGCGTACCACGCGCAGTCCGCGGATTGCCTCGACCGCGCCATCGCGGTGCTTCGGGGTGCCTGTGGCGCGGCCGGCGAGTACCGCGGTGGCGGCGGCGTAGGCATCAATGGGGTCGGACTTCCCAGCCTCGCGACGAGCACGACGGTCGGGTCGGTCCACCTCGATGACAGTGATCTGGTTGGTATGGAGATAGCGGGAAAGTTCGGCACCGAAGGAGCCTGTGCCCTCCATGCCCACGACCAGTACTTGGCCGTGGGAGTGCAGCCATTCCAGCAGGTCTCGGTAGCCCGTGGGCGTTGTGGGGAACGCCTCGGTGGCCAGGTGTCGGCCGATGGTGTCGATGACGGCGGCCTGGTGGAGGTCGGTGTGGGTGTCGATCCCGCCGATCACCTCGATGGGCTGTGACATGGTGGCCGGGTTCCTTCCGTGCGCGGCGAGTGGGCTCGCGCGCACCGGTCGGCAGACGGACACGACTGTGATGGGACCGCTTGGGTCAAGCTTCTATGAGGTCACGATCTCCGGCCGGTACACGCATTGGCACCGCTCGGAAGGCCGACGATTCAGAGTCAGGACAGCCGAAGCGTCAATCGGGGATCGGGTCAGACCCTCGAGCGGTGCCGCCTCATCCTCACAGTCGGGGATTTTGGAGATTCCCAGCGCGGCAGCGTGATTAACGGGCATGCTCGGGCTGTTCCAGTGGCCAATGCAGTCGTCGAGATGCCCGTTGTCCCTCCGCCCCCGTTCCGGTGAGCAAGTCCCCTCTCTGACCGCGCAGATCGCGCGGGCGAGCAACCCGGCGGCACCACGGCGATGTGGGTGAGAGACCGGCTGGATGGGCTGTGGTGCGACGAGGACTTCGCCGACTGGTACCCGCGTGACGGGCGACCGGGCCTGTCGCCCGCCCAGCTGGCCACCGTCTGCGTGCTGCAGTTCCTGCTCGGCCTGTCGGACCGGCAGGCCGCCGAGGCGGTCCGCTGCCGCATCGACTTCAAGTACGCCATGGCCATGAAGCTGGATGCCCCCGGCTTCCACCACAGCGTGCTGGCCGACTTCCGCAACCGGCTCACCGAGGCCGACCGGGCCGACCGCCTTCTCGACCTCGCCCTGGCCCGCCTCAAGGAAGCCGGCCTCATGGGCGAACGCACCACGCAGCGCACCGACTCCACCCACGTCCTGGCCGCGGTCCGCGACCTGACCCGGACCACCGCCTGAGTGCGCGGCTACAGCGTCTGCTCGGCCATTGCGGGTGCCGAACCGGACGCGGAGCATATGAGCGGGTGGCATTCGGACCCTCTGAAGGCCGCCGTCAGCTTCTCTGGCATCGACACCGCTCGCGTCATCCATGAGCACAAGCCATCCGCCCGCAGCACCGAACGCGTCATGCTTCCCGAGGAGCTGAACGAACACCGACGCCAGCCTTCAGCTCCTCATCGGGCAGGGCTCCTGCGATCCGGAGGAACTGCTGGCCAAGTTCACGAAACGCTCCGCCGCCCGCCGCGACGCCCGGCAGGATGTACTCATGTCACCGAAGATCAAGCTCAGCGGGGCCGAAAAGGACATGACCCTCGACGAGCTGGAGGAAGCCATCAAGCTCGCCCGGAACGCCGGAGCCGAGGGGGACTCCTACGTGTACGCGGAACTCAGCACCAGCGGGAAGATCAAGGAGATCAGCGTGAGCACTGGCGAGCGCACCGAGTAATCGAGCCCGGCCCATTCCCGGAGGCTGAGGCAGTGTCGGCCCGCCGAGGCGCGACGCACGCAGATCCGGATGCCCCGTGATCGTCGAGATCGGTGACGCCCCGCCGCCTGGCCGCGGTGCCGACATCACATCCGAGGTCTGGCTCGACCCGAGCGAAGCCGCCAACGGCGCGGTCATCCCCCTGCGACCGACCACCCACAAGACCTGCCCGGCCGTGCACGGAATGTTGGGCGCGGCATCGCATTTCGGGCAGGTGATGTCCATCGCGTGCCGGGTTCGTTCCGGCGAACCGCTCCCCTGAGCGCGGGCCGGGCCTCGGGGGGCGGGTGCGTCCTCACCGTCCGTTCGGGCCAATGACGGTCACGCTACCGAGCGCGCCGAAGCCGTGGGCCGGTTCTGGGGAGACCAGTCGTCGTTGGCGAACAGCACCGTCGGCGGAACAGCGCGCGGCGTGCCGACCATGTCCGACAAGGTGACCGACGCGCCCGAAACAGCCAGGACCAGGCGGACCTGCCCGTCGAACCGCACCCGTTCCCCGACAGCCAGGCCCTCCGGCCGAGTCAGAGGTCCCATCGCGGCCCCCTCGCTGCAGCGTGGACCACGGAGTCGGAGCCCAACAGCCGTGCGGTCACGTCTGTCACCAGGGCGCCGGACCACAGCAGATGGAAGAGCACCGGCAACACCATCAGCGGATCACTCACCTTGGGGCTCCGATAAGGCCTCAGTCACCGATCCTGCTGGCTTATTCCGTACCCAGCAGGATCGTCACCAGCCGCAAACGGCGGCATCCCTACGACGGGCCCGGCGGTACGTGTTCCCTCTGTTCAACGGACACGGACGGTTCCCATGGAGATGTCGGTGTGCCGTCCGGGTCCAGGCCATACGGCCACAGCCTGTTGAAGATATTTCGCATCTCGGCCAGGTGGGGCAGGGCGTCGGTGTTGCCGTGGTCGGCGGCCTGCCGGGCGAGGGTTTCGGCGCCGTCCCGGTCCCCGGCCTCCTCCCGCATCCCGGCCAGGCCGACCAGGGCTCTGGTGTTGCCGTGGTCGGCGGCCTGCCGGTAGAGGGTTTCGGCGCCGTCCCGGTCCCCGGCCTCCTCCCGCATCGCGGCCAGGTTGACCAGGGCGTAGCCGTCGCCGTGGTCGGCGGCCTGCCGGGCGAGGGTTTCGGCGCCGTCCTGGTCCCCGGCCTCCTCCCGCATCTCGGCCAGGAGGGGCCAGGCGGCGGTGTTGCCGTGGTTGGCGGCCTGTTGGGCGAGGGTTTCGGCGCCGTCCTGGTCCCCGGCCTCCTCCCGCATCTCGGCCAGGCTGACCAAGGCGCCGCTGTTGCCGTGGTCGGCGGCCTGCCGGTAGAGGGTTTCGGCGCCGTCCCGGTCCCCGGCCAGCTCCCGCATCCCGGCCAGGTTTTCCAGGGCAAAGGTGTTGCCGTGGTCGGCGGCCTGCCGGGCGAGGGTTTCGGCGCCGTCCCGGTCCCCGGCCTCCTCCCGCATCGCGGCCAGGGCGGTCAGGGCGAAGATGTCGCCGCGGTTGGCGGCCTGTTGGGCGAGGGTTTCGGCGCCGTCCTGGTCCCCGGTCTTCTCCCACATCCCGATCAGGTTGACCACGGCGCCGCTGTTGCCGTGGTCGGCGGCCTGCCGGTAGAGGGTTTCGGCGCTGTCCCGGTCCCCGGCCTCCTCCCGCATCCCGGCCAGGCGGGTCAGGGCGCCGCTGTTGCCGTGGTTGGCGGCGCGTTGGAGGAGGTGGTGACTCCATTGCAGGCGGTGCCGGTTTTTGGCTGCTTGGGCGAGGTTGTTCAGGTCGTCGGGGTGGGTGAGGTGGGTGTGTGCGGCATACCAGAAGGATGCGGGTGGGCACAGGCTGCGGCGGGTGGTGCGGCCGTGTTGTTCGAGGTAGTCGGCGAGCAGGAACACCGGGCCTGTGGGAGGTGGCAGGGTGGTGCCGGCGTCGGTGGTGGGGGTGGGCGGGCGTCGTGAGGGCCGGCGGGTGGTGCGGCGCAGGGGTGCTTGCTTGCCGTGGACCTGCTCGGCGAGTTCGGCGTAGGCCTGCTCGGCCCAGTCGTCGGTGAGCTGGTCGTAGTCGTGATCGCTGAGGTAGTCGGGGGCGGCGTCGGTCAGGAAGGCCTGCGGGAGGTGGAGGCCTGTGCCGAGCCGGCGGGCGTCCATCGCCGCTTCCAGGAGCGCGCGGGAGGCGGCCTGGCGGGGCTGTTCGTAGCGGCGCAGGAGTTCGGGAGCTCCGGCCAGATCCTGGGTGATCCGGCTGGCGTTCCGGTTGCGGGTGAGGGCATCGGCCAGCAGGGTGTCGCCCTGCTTGGCAAGGGCCGTCGCGGTGGCCAGGGCCGCGGCGTCGAACGTGCCGGGGACGCTCACGGTGTGTCCGGCCATCAGTTCCCGCACCAGGCTGTACGGATCGTCCTCGCCCGGTGTGGGCGGGGCGGTGTAGTCGTGTGCGTACTCGGGCCACAGCGTGCCCAGGACCAGGACCGGGCCGCGTTCCTCGTCGAGCAGCAGCTGGCGCACCGCCGCCGCGATCCGTTCGCCGAACTTCCGGTCGCCGAGGTAGTGCTGTGCCTCGTTCAGCCACACCACCGTCCGCGGCCCGACCCGGTGCAGGTCTTCAAGGGCGGCTTCGGCGCGGGTCGGATCGAAGGGATGCCATAGCCGCCAGGCCTTCTCGGCGAGCGGCTGCACGGCCTCCCAGCACGCCCGGGTCTTACCCGTCGAGGAGGTCCCCACCAGGACCACGATTGCGCTGCGGCCCGTGGCGGCCGCCGTGACCGCGTTGGCCAGCACCTGGTCATGCTCGCGTCGCACATACCCCGGCAGCGTCCGCACGCCGTCGGCGCCCGACGGGCCCTTGCCGGGTCCGGCGGGGTGGACTTCCAGTTCGTGCGGATCCCACTGTCCGATCGGTCGGCCCGGCCCCGACACGTCGGCTGACGCAGTGCCTGTCTCCTCGGCCGCGATCCGCCGCAACTCCAGCAGCTCGCCCACCGGCAGCTTCAACACACCGGCCAGCGCCGTCACCGTGTCAGCCGACGGCACGCCGCCGCTGGGGGAGAGTGCCTTCGACACCGTCGTACGCCCCAGGCCCGCTTTCCTGGCGAGTGTTGTCTGATCCAGGCGGGCACGGGCCCGTCCCTCATCGAGTCTTGAGCGCAGCTCGGACTGTGCGGAACGTCGACGGTCCGGCTCGTCGTGCATGTGACGGTCTCCAGGTGGTGTGTGTGCCCGTGTTCATCTTCGTTCCGGTGAACCATGGCGCACAGCTGTTCCGCGAACTTCGTCCCTGTCAACACCCCACCGTGTCCAGGGAGTCTGCCGTGACCGTCGCTGTTGTCCTTCTCACCATCGCTGTCGTTCTCCTCATCGCGCTGCTGTCCGCCGTCGGCGCCGGCATGCTGGCCCGGATCGATAGCGCCACCTGGCCAACGGCCTGCACCCGTGCTGCCGGCACCTTCGCAGCCGTCCTGGCCCTCGCCGCCGCCGTCACCGCAGCCCTTTCCCCCTTTTTCACCTGACGACCAGCCCTCCCCAGTCTCCGAAGGCTGACCGTTTTTACTCGGGTACGCGGCGAGCGAGAGGTCGAGGCGGGCAAGGTGGCTCGCGTCCAGCGGGTACGGGGCTGCTGCTATTCCACACCCCACCCGCGACCAGGAACGCCAAGACGGTCGCTGATGTCCTGCCGAGCCGTCAGACCCGCTGGGTACGGAATAAGCCAGCAGGATCGGTGACGGATTCCTTGCCGGAGCCCCACCTTGGCCGCCCTCGGCCGCAACGGGCCTGGCTCGGCGAAGGGCTCCATCAACTCAGCGGCGACGTGCCGACGCAGGCACCTAGGAGGGGCGCTCGCTGGGGCGGACGGTTACCGGGCGGAGCCTGTATGAGTGCCCGGTCGGTTCCGGCCACTGTCCCTGAAGTTCCGGCGGTGACCTGGTGGCGACGGGTAGCTTCGGTCCGCTTATGGCTTCAGCCTGCGCGGGGATGGGCAGTGTCGTGCCAGGCCACGCACGTAGGGGGATTTTCGGTGAGCAGTACTGGGCGTGAGTTGGCTCAGGAGCATCAGCTTCTGCGCGATGCGTTCCGGGAGCGCCATGCGCGTGTGGTCCGCCTCGATCAGGACGACGCGTCGTTCGATGCGGAGTACGGGCAGATGGTCGAGCAGGCGGAACGGCTCCTGGAGTTCGAGAAGGGGGTGCCGGCGCGTCTGGCTGAGCCGCAGCGTGAGCGCAGTGAGCGGTTCGTGAAGTGGTCGTGGCGTGCCGAGACGGCGGTGGCCGCCCTTTTGATCGCTGCTGTGTTCGTCGTGGGGAACACGGCGTGGTGGCTGGTTCTGCTTGTGCCGCATCTGCTGGCGACTCTGATGGGCTGGACGGTCGAGGTCACTGCTGCCCGGCATGTCCACCAGCGCAGGGTGGCGGTTGGTCTGCATGTGCTGTGTGTGCTGGTCGCGCTCGTGAGTCTCGGGGTGGTCTCGGCCTGGTTCCTGATCACTGTCCCGGTCGGGTGGATCGTGGTCGGTGTGGCCTCCGAGGACACGCCCGTGAAGGGGCAGACGCGATGACGGGCGACTACGACCGCGAGATCCGGGACCTGGACAACAGGGTCGACTCCCTGGAGAGCGACCTGCAGAGCCTGAGCGACAAGTTCGGGTACACCGGCCATCTCGACGACGAGCTCCGCGACATCCGCAACGACATCAGCAGCGCGGACAGCAAGATCGAAGAGCTCGACGACGACCTGCAAGATCACATCGGGAAGACCGGCCGGGCCGTGAAACGGCTGATCGGCCAGGTGCAGCTTCTCGAGGGCCACCTCCTGGCCTCCGGCGGCGCCCAGCTCGCGGACCTGGACACCTTCACCGCAGAGCAGCGGCAACAGGCCGCGGCGATCGAACGCGGCCGGCACGCCCGCAGCGTCCTGCTCACCGCCCATGAACGGAACATGCACCAACAACGAGTGCGGAGGTTCGAAACCAGCGCTACGCAGCACCGCGAGCACCAGGCCACGGTGATAGCGACGGCAGGGAAACTGACTGGCACAGCCGGTTCCCGGGACCGGGAGCAGGCCGTGACGGAGCTGGAGAAGCTCGTGACGCAGGAACGGCGGCTGCGGCAGGAGCTGGACCAGCAGGCCGATCGCGCGGAAGAGGCGGACAACGCCCTGGCGGCCGACGCGAAGGCCCGGGCGGAGAAGCAGGGGGTGATCGCCGCCGGGGAGAAGGCGGAAAAGAAGCTGGTCCTGGCGCTGCGCAGCCGGCTGTCCGATGCCGTGAGTGCACGGTTCCTGATGCCGTCGTGGTTCGTGACGGTGCTCGGGTCGGTCCCGCCGGCCGTCGGAACCCAGAAGTGGCTGGACACCGCCACGCACGTGCTGTTGTACCGGCTCACCTACAACATCACGGACCCCGTGGTTGCGCTGGGGGACAAGCCTGCCGACCGGGCCGGGCGCCGTGCCGAGTGGTACGGGCAGCTGGCCAAAGATCTGCGTCGCTGGTAGCGCAGGGTGGGGGCTGTTTTGCGGGGTGACAGGCGGCAGATCCAGACGGCAGTCCTGGGCGGTGCGGAGTCGGAGGAGCCGCTGATGCTGCCGCTGGAGGCGATCGAGCTGGACGCCTTCCGACGTCGGCACAGTGATCACACGTTCTGGTGCGGGCTGCTGCTCGGCGGCTGTGGCGGTCAGTTGACGACGAAGCTGTACACCGACCGCATATGCCATTTCGCCCATAACCCCGGCGCCGAGGGGCATTCTCATCTGTGCGGTCGCTCCTCCCGGGGGGTGAGCAGTGCAGACCACCTGTACGTGAAGTCTGCGGCTGTCGCTTGGCTTCGTGCTCGGGGTGAGGGTGCGGACTTTGACTTCGCCCGGCCGGGCGGGGCGCCGATCGGTTCTGTGGTGGACATCCGGTTTCAGCACGCTGCTCTGCGTGTGCACCTGGACGGCGAGGTGGTACCGGCGTGGGACGAGGAGGGCCACGAACCAGTGCTCGGAGCGTCAGTGCCGGTGGACCAGGACATGCTGATCCGCCGCTGGTACGTCCACCGCATCCGTCTGGACAGCCAGGGCACCACCCGCCAGGTGCAGATCGGTACCGAGGCTTTCGCGCGGCCCACCGAATGGTTCGGCCTGGACGAATGCGAGGTGACGCAGCGTGGCTTGTCCACACCGGCGGTGGAGCGCATCGTGGCATCCCGCAGTGCACCGCCCCCGCGGTGGTCCCCGGCGAAGACCCGGAAAGCGGTGAGTCCGGATGCCAGGGCGTGGGCCTTGTTGAGCCGCTTGAATGATGCGCGCAACTTCGCGTGGGAAGGCACGGCGTCGCATGTCTGCTGGGAGATCGCCCGCCTGGATGAAGTGAGCCAGCATGTGCGGGAACAGCTGGATGCGGCCGTGGAAGAGACACGCGGCTGGCTGGAGGAGAAGGCAGAGGAGCGCCGTGAGCTGTTCTCCCAACTGGACCAGGCGGTCAGCGCGCAGGACACCGCACGAGTCCGCAAGCTGCTGACCAGTATCAACACGACGGCCCCTGATGACCGGACGAAAGACGAACATGCCGTCGCAGACCGGGCAGCGGAGCACCTTGCTGCCGCAGCCCGTGCCACCCAAGAGCGGATCGTGGCGCGGAACACCGCCGCAAGAGCGGCGTCGGATGCTTCCTCTCGGGTCGCGAGCATTCTCAACAACCTGCGCCGCGGGAAGTACGAGGACCTAGTACTCCAGCCGTAGATAGTGATCTTGCCCGTTGGTGTACTGGACGCTTCAGAGGGCGGTATGTGACGTGATGCCACGTTTGCTGTCGCTGGAACGTGTGGCACAGGCGTATCGGGGCTGATCGGAGAGTCCTGTCGTGCTGGAGTGTTCCTCGTGAGAGACCGCCAGCCCTACAAGAGCGACTTATCCGACGAGCGGTGGGCCCTGATCGAGCCCGTCATCGCTTCCTGGAAGGCTCAGCATCCCTCCGTCAGCGGCCACCAAGGCGCCTACGAGATGCGGGAGATCGTCAACGCCCTGCTTTACCAGTCCCGTACCGGCTGCCAGTGGGACTACCTCCCCCACGACCTGCCCCCGGTCGGAGCGGTGAAGTACTACTTCTACAAATGGCGCGACGACGGCACCGACCAGACCATCCACGACCTGCTGCGTTGGCAGGTCCGCGAGAGCCGGGGGCGCAAGGCCGACCCGAGCCTGGTGGTGCTCGACACCCAGAGCCTGCACGCGGCCGCCGGGGTGCCCGCCGACACCACCGGAAGGGACGCGGCAAAAAAAGTCTCAGGCCGCAAACGCGGCCTGGCAGTTGATGTTCTCGGTCTGGTGATCGCGGTGGTGGTGCTGGCCGCGTCCGCGCATGACAACGCCGCCGGCATCGCATTGCTGGACAAGGTCGCGGCCGACACCGACACGGTGCAGAAGGCCCTGGTGGACCAGGGGTTCAAGACCGCCGTCGTCGACCACGGGCAGAAGGTGGGCATCGACGTCGAAGTCGTCGAGCGCAACCCGGCAACCAGCGGGTTCGTCCCGCAGCCCAAGAGGTGGGTGGTGGAGCAGGTGAACGGGATCATGATGCTGCACCGCAGGCTGGTACGGGACTACGAGCACCGGCCCGCCTCCGCCGAGTCGAGGGTGTACTGGGCCATAAGCGACCGGATGGCCCGGATGCTCACCGCGACCTCCACCCCTACCTGGCGCGGCGCATGAGCGGCAGCGAGCTGACCTTGGGAGCGGTGCTGGCGCACCTGGAGGAGCAAGAGCGCGATATCGCCGCGCAGGCCGAGGCTACACGGGGACGCATCGCGGAACTCACTGCGCAATTGGGGAGTTCGACCGGGCCGCCGAGGAGGTCCGCATCACCCGCAAGACGCTGCTGGCTCTGCCTGATCCATCCCCGCCGACGCCGCCGGCCGCGAAGCTGCCGGACCATCCGGCCTACCGGCAGATCATGGCGGTGTTCGCCGCGGCCGACGCCCCGCTGCGGGCGCGGGCGGTCTGCGAGGCGATGGATCTGGAGATCGCGCCCAGCAACGTCAACAACGTCCGGCTGAAGCTCAAGCGGCTGGCCGAACGCGGGATCCTGATCGAGCCCGAGCAGGGGTTGTTCACCCAGCCGCGGCCATAGTCACCCGGAGAGGCCACCACCAGCCCGACAGCTCCAGCTGCAAGCGCGAAACGGGCAGCACGTTACTTACTGCCCTCTCAGTTGGCGGTCCCGTGCTCAGTCGCAGATGCGGCGGCTGGTGGCGGCAGTAATGCGGCGGCCGGCACTCGGGGACGTGGATCTGGACGTGGAGCACCGTGCGCCGCTGGTGGTCCGGGCATGGGTCCTGAGGCCGCGCCCAAGTGCAGGGGCGTGTCCGCCGGGAAGGCCGCCCGTAGGATCCGGGCATGAACAGCAAAGGGTGGGGAGCCCTCTATGGGCTGTGCATGGCTATCGCGTTCGGCTGGGGGCTGACCGGGCTTGTCGAGGGCGGGTGCGACTGGGGGTTCAGCGGCCGAAGTCGGGTGTGTGGCGTGCCGGACGGCTACGGCTGGCATTTTGCCGTCTGCGTCATCACGGCTGTTTCGCTGGTCGCGCTGGGCTGGACGGTGATCCGTACCGACGACTGGCGGCCGTCGTTGGGGATCTCTGCCGGTGCTGTGGTTGCCTTGGGGATCACCTTGTCCGCGGGCACCGCCCAAGGATTCTTGATTCTGGCGGCAGTCGAGGCGGCATTCGCCGTGGGAATGCCGTTGATTCTTTGGCGGTCGGGCGCACGAAGGCGTGGGCGTAGAGGATGAGCAAGACCTCCACGCCCACGTGAACGCTCGAAGCTGAGTGGACCGCAGACTGGTGCGGCCACCGGTGATCATCGGCGTGTGAAGACAGATGATCAGGCGGTGGCCGCGGGGCACAGCGTAGATCCTGCCCGTTGGCAGGAGGCGTTCGAAGTTCTGATGGGCCGGATAGCGGGCCGGTTCGCGCGAGTGGAGCCACGGCGTCGGGTACGGGACTTGGTGCTGGGGCTGCTGTCGGACCTGCCACGTAAGAACTGCTGGAGCATCGCCGAGTGGGTCGGGGAGGCCACCCCGGACGGCATGCAGCACTTGCTTGGCCGTGCCAGGTGGGATGCCGACGTAGTGCGCGATGATGTGCGGGAGTACGTGCTGGAGCACCTGCGCGACGAGGACGCGGTGCTGGTGGTCGACGAGACCGGGGACGTGAAGAAGGGCACGCACACCGTCGGTGTCCAGCGCCAATACACCGGCACCGCCGGGAGGATCGAAAACGCCCAGGTCGCCGTCTACCTCGTCTACGCAGGCCGCCGCGGACACGCGGCGGTGGACCGTGAGCTGTACATCCCGCGCTCGTGGACGTGCGACCCGGACCGCTGCCGGGCAGCCGGACTGGGTGAGGACACCGTCTTCGCCACCAAGCCGGAGCTGGCCGCCCGCATGATCGGCCGGTTCCTTGACGCCGGGCACCGCGTGGGCTGGGTCGCGGGGGACGAGGTCTACGGCGGCAACCCGAAGCTGCGCTCCCCGCTGGAAGAGCGCGGTGTCGGTTACGTGCTCGCCGTCGCCTGCTCGGCCGAAGTCACTACCGGTGCTGGAAAGTTCCGCGCGGACGTGCTGGCCGCGAAGGTGCCCAACCGGGTCTGGCAGAAGCTGTCGGCGGGGGCAGGCGCCAAGGGGCAGCGCTTCTACGACTGGGCCGTCATCGACCTGGCCGAACCCCGCCCTGGCAGCCACCAGCTGCTGATCCGCCGCAACCGCACCACCGGTGAACTGGCCTACTACCGCTGCTTCTCGCCCACCCCGGCGCCCCTGGCCACGCTGGTCCGCGTCGCCGGGTCAAGATGGCGGGTGGAGGAGACCTTCCAGTCCGGAAAGGGCCTGGCCGGACTGGACGAGCACCAGGTCCGCCGCTTCACCTCCTGGTCGCGCTGGGTCACCCTGGCCATGCTCGCCCACGCCTTCCTCGCCGTCGTCCGCGCCGACGAACACGCCCACCATCCCGCCCCGGACAGGCTGATCCCGCTCACCTGCAACGAAATCCAGCGACTGTTCACCACGCTCGTCGTCCAGCCCGTGCACGACGCAGCCCACCGGCTCGGCTGGTCCGCCTGGCGACGCCGCCACCAAGCCCGAGCCCAGGCCAGCCATTACCGCCGACAAGCCGCGCACCAGACATGAAGATCACGATCTACGGCTGGAGTACTAGGCAGCGAGATCGACGCTCTCGACCACTTCGCCGAGATCGCCGGCAACCGCCTGACGATTCACCACACACGCCAGATCAAGCAGTGGAAACAGAAGCACCGCGGCGGCTCCAAAGCCCCAGAAGAGCAGCCGCACGGAGGCGGCAGCGCTCGGCAACGAGGAGTCACGTCGTCTCCTGCGCACCAGCAGGTTCCGCGCCGTCACTGGATCAAGCGGGATTGTCCAAGCTGCCGTTCCGCTGCAGGCAAGGAATGCCTAGATAGCGACGGGCAGGGAAAGTGGAGCTGGAGGCCGTTCCCTCACGATGAGCGACTCCAGTTGACCATTGAGGAACGCCAGGCTCGGGTCACGCCGAACAAGCAGGTCACGCAGGAAACGCGGACGAACCGGGAAGCGACGATTGATGAACGCTCGGCTCGGGGGAGGAGGCGGGGCAAGCGGAAAGCGCGGACGAACCGGGAAGCGACGCCAGCGCCATTGGCTTCGTGGCGAGTGACGGATATCGCCTGTCCCGAATGCGGCGCGACGCCCGGAAAATGCTGCAAGACTCCCAGTGGCCACCCGCATCAGACCCGAGTTGGACAGTTCCACCGCCGGTTCCCCTCCGCCTGATCTTTCTGGCCTGGCTTTGTCGACGTCACACGACAGCAGTTGTCGACGGCCTCGGGAGGCGCTCGCTGGGCCCGGATCTCGATGTCGACGAGAACGGGAGGCACCCGCCGGCACTCGGCAACGGCGAGACGACGGCCGCCACCTGCGTCCGTAGCCAGCGCTTTTGTCCCGGGCCTCGGAGGGGCGGCAGACGGCGTCTTGCCGGTCGACACCGAGCTGCTGTCCGAAGCCATCGATATTCGACGCGGGAAACGCCTCCCGAACTACCAGAGAAACGCTGCTCCTCGTCATCGACAGAGCCAGCCACGTTGATTTCTTGTTGGCCAGCTCGGATTTCGACCGTATCGGGCACTACGAAAAGGCGGTCTCGAAGCGGAGGCCCCCGCGAAGTGTCGAGATTCGGCAGAACGGCGGAGATACCTGTGTTTCTCGCACCCTGCGGGTTGTTGCCCAGGGAGGAGGACTCAACGCCGGAACTGCCTCAAGTGCTGGGCGGCTGCTGATTGGAAGGCGTCGTGTGCCCGGCGGGCTCGGTCTTCCGAGCCGTCGATGGCTGGACGATCGTCGTGTGCGTGGTTTTTGATCTCACTAGACGCGTCAACCAGAGCAGTCGCCAAGCGTAGGAGCGTTGCGTTGTCGGTCGCGAGGGTGAGCGCGGTCACGGCCTTGGTCACTCCGCACTGTGCCTCGAACCGGCCCGTCTGTAGCTCCAGACTTTCCGCCTCGCCCGTCCCGCGGACGACATGTTTCAGGTACTGGTGGCGGCGATAGTCTGTCGCGGCACCGAGCAGGCTGGCTACTGCAGCAGCCAGCGCTTGCCGATCACGATCACGGCGGGCGGAGAGAGTGATGAGGTGCTGCATAGCGCCCGCCACAAGAGCACCGAGCAGGGTGCCCAGCACGGCGATGATCGCAGTTGCCACAAGATTCCCCTTCTGCTGTCCTCCTTCCGTATTAGCGGACGCGTTCTCCACCCAAAGCCGGTGTTACCAAATTGATTTGAAGGTACGAGATCAGGTCCTGTCGCGACTGAAGGAGGGCAGTGTCTCGATCCAGCGACTGAGGGCCAACTATCGGTCAACGCTCTGACCACATTGGAATCAACGAAGCACTGTGTCCTGACACGTTCGGTGGAGAGCTGGCCACTTGCCTCGCAAAGTCACACCGGCGACGGCAGGCAACTTGGGCGCGGGAGCCCGCGGACTGTCCACAGGTGAACCGTGGTCCCTGGAGGTATGAGCGATCACGAGCAGCAGCAGCCGGCCCCGCGCCGCGGCAAGGTCCTGGAGGCCCTCGCGCGGGCGGAGCGGAAGGTCTTCACCCGGCCCGCTCCGAAGTCCGCAAAGGCACAGGTGAAATTCCTCCTCACGCGGGCGAAGGGGTCAACCACCGTCCTGGCGGAGCGCTTGGGCGTCTCACGCCGCACGGTGGAGCGCTACCGGGCCGGGAAGCTGACGACCCCGCAGAAGCGCCTCCAGGCCGCCCTGGTGGAGGAGACCGAATCCGAGTGGCAACCGCAGGTCAGAGCGCAAGCGCGCACACAGGCCGCCACCTCCAAGGGGATGATGGTGGAGGTGAGGGCCTACTTCGGATTCACCTGCGCGGGCAGCTCGGACGATGGCCGCGAGCGCCAGATCACCACGGACATCTCGCCCTTCTACGTGAAGCAGATCCTGGAGCTCCAGGAGGCAGGGGCGACGGAGGAGGATCTGCATCCGATCGTCGCGGAGGCCATCACCGAGTCGTATTTCACGGAATGGGGCACACGGGCCGATGGCCTGCGCGCGGATTTCACGTCCGTGTCGTCAATTTCCTTCCGGTTCTGACCCGGCCGAATTCCGGACCTGCTATAAACCAGATCTGCGGGCCGCCGTACAGCGCTCTGGTGGCGGCCCGCTCTGATTCCTCACCACGAATGCGAGCGCCTGCGGGCACGGTCTACGACCCGGACATCGACGACGTCGTCCAGGCCGAGCTCGCCGCCGACGCCGCGGCCGCCGCCGCCCGGGAAGCCGAGCTGCGCGAAGCGATGTGGATCGCGGCCCGCGCCGACGAGCTCCAGGCGCTGCGCGAGCTCGGCACTCTGGAGCAGACCGAGCCCCGTACCGGGGACGAAGCCGTCCGGGACGAACTCACCGGCGAGCCGGCGGGTACGTCCAGGCCGACGTCGACGGCTGGCTCGCGCACGCCCTGGCCGCGCACCTCGGGCACTACCGCGATCCCGCCGCCCGTGAGGAAGCCGCCGGCCTTCTGACACCTCCGGTCCTCGCGCACGCCGCGCTGCTCGCCGAACTCGCCCGCCTGGTCCCCGGCGCCGACGTCGACGAGCTGGCGTTCGCGGCCCGGATCGCCACCACCGAGCCCGAAGCCGCCGACGCGCTCGCCGCGTTTCTCACCCGCGTCGAAGGAACAAAGGCGTGAGCGACGGCCAGAAGCTGGGAGTCGCGGGTCGGCCCACTACCGGGCGACCGCCCGCAGGCGCTCCGGAACCGGTGTCACGCTGACGGAAAGTGACTGTCACGGTCCTTCGCGATGTCAGATCTCACGTGTCACGCTGCCCAAACTCTGCCCCTGTTTGTCCGTTTCTCGGGGCTGTAGAGCTGTCCTCTGTCATCGGATCTCGCTCGTTTGCCATCGGAGCGTGGGGCGGGGCAGTCCGTCTCCGCGCGTCGAACCATTACCTTGAACTCCGACGGAAACACAAGTGACTATAAGCGCAGAGGAGTTGGGTCAATGGCGATAGATCCGGCGGATGCGGCGTCCGTCAGTGGGGTCGGGTTCGGGGACTATTACCGGGCGCACGCGGGGCCGCTCGTCGCCCTGTCGCTGCTGCGGGGCGCGGACCTGGTGGAGGCGGCGCGACTCGCCCAGGACTCGATGACGGTGGCCCGGCGGTGGATGGACCTGCTGGGCGCGAACGCGGCCGGGGCCGCGAAGGACACCAGGACCCCCGTGGTCACCGCGCAGGCGCTGCGGGCCTGGACGTGTCGGATGACCGTCGGCGGCGGCTGCGGGGCGCTCCTCCCTGCGCACGGGACGGTGCCAGCCCTCCTGGGGAAGGGCAGCACCGACGCCCTGGTGCAGGCCCGGACGGTGGTGGCGCTCGCCCCGCTGAGAGAGTTGAACGAGCGTCAACTCAACGTCACCGCGTTTCGGTTGGCCGGCTGTGCTCCGGGAGCGATCGGGTACGAGCTGGGCCTGTCGATGCCGAAGGTGCACCGCACCCTGCGCCACGTCGGCAAGCTGCTCGGAGCGGAGACGGGGGCACGGCAGGCCAGAGGTGCCGAGGCGCCGGGGGAGGCCGATGGGGCTGGCGCGGCCGAGGGGGCCGCGGAGGCAGACGTCAGGTTCGCGGAGCTGCTGGGCGAGCTGGCCACCGCGCTGGATTCCGTACTCGACCTGCGGGCCGGGCTGGACGAGGTGAGTGGCTCCATTGGTGCGGACGGGGCCACAGCTCGCTGCGCCCCCGGACCGCCGCTGTGGAACCTCGGCTCCTCGCTCCCCGTGCCGCCCTTCGGCGCACCCGTGCTGCACTCGTTCGCCGAGCCCGCGCCGTCCGGAGTACGGGCGTACGCGGCCGGCCTCGCCCGGTGCGACGCACAGGGCCGCGAGGCCGCGCTCGGCGGGTTTCCCGCGGCCGAACTGGCGGCTGTACGGCTCGGAGCGGTGCTCGCCCTTCAGGTGGAGCGATTCCGGCAGGAGGCCGAGAGGTCCGGGACACGGGCCACCAGGGACGAGTTCCGGAGGGAGGACGCCCGGGCGTTCGCGGTCGCACTGGCCCAGGACGCCGCGCTCGCCGCACCGATGTTCGACGCGGTGAAGGACCTCGACGTCCCCCGACGCGTCGGCTTCCTGGCGTCGGGTCTTGCCGATGACGACCCCTGGACGAACGAGGTCTCCTACGACGGGATCGAAGCCTCCCTCGCCCTGGCCCAGTTCCGGCGCGCGGCGGTGCGGGCGGCGCTGCGCGCGTCGCACCGGCCCGGTGCGGCCATCTCCCCTCAGTCCGGCGGCCCGCTCGCCGAGGCCCTCAGGCAGTCCCTGAGCGATACCCACCGGATGATCCACCAGCTCGACGGACTGAACAGCGACCTCTCGCGTGCCGAGTCGACCCTGCCGGACGGCTACTACGTCGACATGACCCGGGACTTCGACCTCCACCAGAGCTTTCATGCGGACCTGGCCCTCGGTATCGACGCCGTCCGGGAGGCCCTGTCACAGCCCTAGCTCGGGGATCTCGCCGAGCTTGCGTGCTCGGTAGGCGGCCTGTCGGCAGGCGTGCGAGCACCACCGTCGGGCTGCTGAGGCCGAGTCCATGGGGGTTCGGCAGAAACCGCATGTCGGGCCCGTGGGGACGCTGTGGCCGGCGGGAGGTTGGGCAGGGTTCTGCTGGCGTTGGAGGTAGTCCTGGTCTCGGCATCGCTGGCAGTAGCCCGCTGGGCCGCGGCGGCTCACGGGGATGCGGTGGATGACCTCGCCGCACTTCGTGCAGAGCTTCGCCGGGGAGGCGGTCGGGGCCCGCGGCTCGGGGGGCCGCTCGACACCTTGGCGGTGTGCCATCCGGCGGCAGCGTGGGGAACACCAGGACGGCATGCTCTTCCCCGGAGTCCGGGGCAGTTCGATCCCGCAGTATCTGCGGCTGCGCCAGTACGTCGACGACGTCGAACGCGTCCGGCTCGTGTACTGGGTGACGGCCTTGCAGACCGTGGTCGTGGTCGCCTTCATCGAGGTGTAGCACCCTCGTGCTGCTCGTGCTCCTGGTCGTGCTGCATGGTGGCGCCGGATGCAGCGCAGCATTCGCACGGCCCGGTCGGCGCACGGGTGCTGCTCGTGCAGCAAGGCCGGCCTCACCGTGCAGCGGCCATCGCCTACCCGGCTGCTTCCGCTGCTGCCGACGTCACGCCGCCCAGGCGTGAGCACGCCTGCACCGCGCAGTCGAAGTACACGTCGATGTCCACGCTGCGTTCGCGGCGGGCGACCTCGTACGCGCCCTTCATCGCCTCGAAGGCGGCCACGACGGGCAGGGTGACGTCCTCGAACGCCCCGGCTGCCACGTCCAGGTAGTGGGAGAAGCCGAAGCCGTAGCTGTCGCCGCGTTCATCGTCGATTACGCGCCGGTGGGCCTGGCGGGCCGCCTCGAACCACCGCAGCCCGTCTTTCACGCCCAGGGCGTCCACGACGATCGCGAGGAACGGGGTCACCCGCTCCGCGGTCTCGGGCCAGGCATCAGTGGAGCCGAAGCGGTTGCCCAGCTCCTGGGTGAGGTAGAGGCCGAAGTTGTGGGTCACGACTCACTCGTACCGCGCGGGCTGGCATTCGGGTGGGTGGCGCGCGGCGCCGCGCCCGTGGAACGCCCGTACGGGCTGTCCCGCCTGCGGCTTTCCCCTCCAGGGGAACGATGTACGCGGTGCTCGGACGGAAGGCGCTTGTTCTGGAGAACTAGAACAAGTCGGTACCCCTGGTGATACCGACAGCATCGTGTGGCGGTTCGGTGACCTGCGGTTTCCCCTTGGTGGGAACGTTGTACGCCTCTCTGGCACGCGAACGGCGCCGCACCGTGGGTGCAGCGCCGTCGTGTCGAGCGGTCGTCGGGTCAGGACACGGCCTTGAGGTTCTGGCGGCGCTTGGCGTCCTCGCGGAGCCGGCGCTTCTCGGCGAGCTGGTCCTGGTAGGCCGCCACGGCCTTCTGGTAGCGCTCCACGAAGCCGGGGGCGTTCAGGCGCTCGTTCTTCGGCATCGCCTTGACGGCTGCGATGGCGTCCTCTGGGGAGAGGTAGGCGGCGAGCATGGGGTTGAGCTGGTAGACGCCGGCCCGCTTTTTCTTCACCAGCTGCGCCAGGTCCAGGTCGCGCAGCGCGGCGTTCACGGCGGCCCGGCTGAGGCTGAGCATCTGGGCGAGGGTGACCTGGTCGACCTCGATCCGGCCGCCCGGCTCGCTGTGGGCGCGCATCTTCAACAGCACGCGGTAGGCCGCGGGCAGCAGGTCCAGGTCGGCGACGATGCCTTCCGCGTTCACCGCGGCGAAATGCAGACCGCTCACTGTTCGGCCCCCTTCTCCTTCTGCTGTACCCGCTCCCGGCGGCGCTCAGCACGCATCTTCGTCCGCTCCTCGCGCAGCCGCTCGATCTCCTGGCGCATCCGCTCCAGCGAGGGGAAGCGCACCAGGTCGGGCAGGCTCTCGTCCGACCGGATCTTGGCAATGGTCTCGTGCTGGTCGACCCGGATGTACTGCGCGTCCGTGGTCTCCGTGCCCGGGATGAATTCGGCAACCTGATGATCTGTGGGTTTTTGTCGGTGGTGGTTCGGCATCGTGATGTCAGTGCGGGAGATACCGGGTTTCTGCAGGTCGGTTCGTTGCCGTGAGGGTTTCGGGTGGTGACACGGATGCCGATTTAGCGCTGACGTTTTTTGGTGGTTATGCAGGTCAGTTGGTTGCCGATCGGTACAACGTGGAGTGCGTTGCTGCTGGTCATGAGCGTGCTGGCTTTCAGCGGGACGCCCCGGACTCGTGCTGGTGCCAGGGTGGAGGAATGGAGGCCCCGCCCCGCACTTCTAGCCTCTGCTATGGCCCTGCGCTCGTATCGCTGTGGATGGGTGCACTCGGCTGCGGCGATACGAGCTGATACGCGGAAGGGCCCCGCCGGTTGGCCGGGCCCTTCGATTCGCGTCTGGCGAGACCGGAGGTCTCCTGCGGGTTATCGGCCGATCATCTTGTGCAGCACTCCCACCCCTGCGCCGCTGGCTGACAGGCCGGCGACGACGGAGAGGGGAGCGTTGGCCGTGCCGAGGAAGGTGAGCGCTCCGACGACGAGGCCGATGAGCGCGGCCGAGACGAAGACCAGGGCCGCGTGAGCGTTTATCAGCGGGTCGTAGTCGGGTGGGCTCTGTGGAGCAGGTGATCCAACTCTTAAGCCTTGCGGACGCTGTCCTACTCCTGAGGTACTTTGAGAGTCAGTCAACGGTTCTCCCATCTCTTCATGGCGGTGGAGCCCGACGACGATGAGAGGGAGACCTCGGGGCGCGGCCAGCCTGCACAGCGATGCCGCATCTCAGGTCTCCCTTCGTCATTTCGAAGGGCGTCGTTCGACGTCCCGAATTTACGGCACCGAGGTGACAACCGAGGGGCACTCCCGGGTACGGTCGCGCGCCTGGTCCTGGGCGTGCTTCTCGCCCCGACGGCGTTCGGGCAGGGTGTCCTGGACGTGGTCGGCGAACTCGTCTCGGTATCTCCGGGTAGAACCGCCGCACCTCACGGACGCGTCTGTGGCGCCGCCGTCGAGCAGCCGCCTTCCTCGTCGCCCTCTGTCGTCAGTAGCCATCGCAGCAGACTCCGTCCGCTCCGGCGCAGCCACGAACGGAACTGGCGGAGCCGGCTGCCAGCGAGATGGGCGAGCCGCTCTGCCTGGCGCAGGTACCAGGCGAAGGCCGGCAGGGCGAGAAGGGCGAGGACGTACTGGGCGAGCTCCTGTGAAAGCATTCGAGATTTCCTTTCATCGAGACATCGAGACATCGAGACATCGAGACATCGAGACATCGAGACATCGAGACATCGAGACATCGAGACATCGAGACCGTGCACCGCCCAGGGTCGGGGTGCACGGCCTCGCGTATTCATTCGCAGCCGGAGAGGGGGCACGGGCCCGGCGCGGACGGGGAAGGCCATCCTGGAATGACTGAGACTCCGGCGGGAAGGAAGAAATCAATTGCGGATTCCGGGAATACGACTTTCGAGTATTCGTGGACCGGAGCGTCGTCGATCATGGTAAATTTGGCCCCGCTGGGGCCTTTGACGAACGCCGCGCAGATTTCCCTGGTTGCTCCAGATCCACTTACCTGTCCGCCATGCAGATGGCGCGTGTTGCTCACGTCGGGGGAGGCGTTTCGATATGTCGCCCTCCAGGGAACGGGGTCCCCGGAAGGCCAACTCCCGCCCTGCCCGATAGGTCCCGGCCATCCCGGCCTCTTGAATGGGTAGCGGGCCACCGCGAGTTCCACGCGCTCCGGATTCTCATAGCCAGCAGCCGCAGTGAAAGCGTGGTGATAGGTCAGGTCGTTGGTCGCTAGGGTCATCCGGGCACGGCGCCCCCGTTTGTCCCGGATCGTGCAGTGGATCAGCCCCCATCCATTCACCTCGGGAGCCAGTGCGGCGAGCCCGCACGCGCCTTTGTAGCCGAGTTTCACCTTGTGGATGCGTTCCATTTCACGCGCTGCGTCGGGTGAAAGCTCGGAGAACTCCTTTAACTTCAACTCCCTCAATTCGGAGCTGATGTACTGGACCCGCTTCTCCCATGTCGGAGCATTGGGGGAGCTGTAACGGGGCGTGCGCTTTTTCTTTGCCATGCCGTGGATCTTGCCGGGTTACAGGGAGCCCGCGCCACTCGGCTTTCTCCAGCACCATGAGCTTCCATTGTCATGGCGCTGAGCTGGGGAAATGTGAACCGGAAAGCCCCTCCGGGGCATGCACGGGAACGCTCAAGGTCCCAGCCGTAACCAATCCGTTGCGTTGCTGCCACACCTAGGCCGTCGGGTATGTGCGTGGACGGCTGGCGGCCGTAGCGGTCTACTACCCGGGCCCCGCGGCATACGTCGAGTGCTGCTCCGAGGGCAGCAGCAAGGCGCCGATCCGTATCGGCAGCTGTCGGCATCGCCAGGTTCTGCGGCGCGAGATCTATGCACGGCACCGGTCGTGGGCAGGGAAGACCGGCCGTACGCCGTTCTGAGCGCCTGTCAGTTGCCCCGGGCCTCACGGTCCGGGGCGGGGCGCGTTCGATCCTCGGAATGGCGTTCAGCGCCTCGCGGCAGCACCCGACCCGCCTGCGCGGCATCAGCCGGCACTCGGCACTGGACACGATCGTGGGCCCGTCCATCACGGACGGGCCCACGATCAGAAGGAATTCAGCACATGATTTCTCGTGCGTAGTATTCGCCCCTACCCGAGGGTGGTGTTGCGCGGGATTTTGGAATCTTCCGGTGTGTCACTGCGATGTGTCGGCTTCGTGTCAGTGAGAGCGTGTCAGTCACGGTTGAGTGGGAGAACTGTGTTCCTGCTGGCGTCGGCCTGTGGCTGGGGGCTTGCCACTGAGCCTTTTCCAACCTCACGCTGACGCGTGATGAAGGACGAGGACTGCCTGGACGATCGCTGTGATGCGGTTGGTGCTGCAGCGGAGCTTGCGCAGGAGGCGCCAGCCCTTCAGGGTGGCCATGGCCTGTTCGCCGAGGCAGCGGATCTTGGCGTGCGTGCTGTTGTGCCGACGCTGCCACCGCTTGAGACGGCGGCCCCGGAAGGGCACCTGGATGGCACCACCAGCACCTTGATATGCCTTGTCGGCCCAACACTTGAGGTCGGCGTCGATGAGTGCTTTGACGATGCCGTGGGTGCGGGCGGCGGTCAGGTCGTGGGTGGAACCGGGCAGTGCTGGTGAGGCCCACAGCAGCCGCCCGAAGGGATCGGTGAGGACCTGGACGTTCATGCCGTGACGTTTGTGTTTGCCCGAGTAGTACGGAGTGTCGGCGGCGATCCGGTCGATCGGCAGCAGGGTGCCGTCCAGGATGACGAACGCCTTGGTTCGTGCGATCTGCATGACCTCGGCCAGGGTGGGTGCGAGGCTGGTCAGCACCTCGATGGCCTCGCGTATGTAGCGGTACACGGTCGCGATGCCGATGCCGAACCCGGCGGCGAGCTGGGCGTACGTGTCGCCGCAGCGCAGATGGGCCAGGGCGAGGAGAGCCTGACGGCCGGCGGTCAGGCGTCGCCATCGGGTTCCGATCTCCCCTCGCCGGACAGCGAGTCGTCCGGTCAGACACTGCAAAGTACGACTGGACAGGTCGATCGACGACGGGTAGACAAGCACGCGAAGCTCCTGGTGGCTGCAAGCGATCTGGTCAAGAACCCGTCTACCAGGAGCTTCGTCGTTCCGCAGATCCCGTCCATAGCGGGAGTTCCGTCGCCGGTCAGTCCTGATGGATGTTCCGGAGGATTCGGTCGACGACCTGCGCGGCTTGCTTCGACTGCTCCTCGATCCAGTTGCCGAGGTGTTCCCGGACAGCCTGCCTGACACAGCCGCGTACGTCGGTGTTGCCCAGCAGCTCGTGCGTGGCGCCGAGGTATTCGGGGCGTTCGAGTTTCACCGACACGACTGCCGTGAGGCCCTTGCTGATCCGGTCGGCGCAGGGATCGTTGTCCGCCGCCAGCAGCCCTCGTTCACGCGCGTACGCGGTGACCGCCGCCGTTACTCCGTCTCGGAAGCCGTCCACGTGCGTGCCGCCCTGGCGAGTGGCCCGGCTGTTGGCGAAGCTGCGGATTTGCTCCTGGCCCGAGCCGCTCCACAGCATGGCCACCTCCATCGTCCCCGCCATCCGTGGATCCTCGCGCTCGAAGCCGATGACGTCCGGATGGAGGGCCGCCCCCGTCTCCGCGTCGAGGGCGGCCACGAAGTCCCGCACTCCGTCCGGAAACCGGAAGCTTACCGCCCGGGCCCCGCCCGCCGGGCGTTCGTCGGCCAGCGAGATCCCCAGGCCCCGGTTGAGGAAGGCCACCTGCCGGAAACGCTCCGCCAGCACGGCGAACGAGCACCACGTCGCCTCGAAGATCTCGGCGTCGGGCCAGAAAGTGATGGTCGTCCCGCTTCCGGCCGTCGGCCCCACGGCGGCGGGCTGGGCGGCCGCGACACCGCGCGCGTACTCCTGGACCCTGCGGGCCCCCTCACACTGCACCTCGGCCATCAGTCTGCTCGACAGGGCGTTGGCTACGAAGAGCCCCATAATCCGGCCATGGCTCACGGCCGCGATGTGCCGACCACCGGGCTCGGCCTCGGCGGGCATACGGGTCAGCAGGGCTTCGAGACCGCGGCCGCCGGTGTCCCCCTCGGCGGCGAAGGGACGCCCAAGCCCGTTGTGGGCGACCCGCACGCCGCCATCGGGGGTGAGCGTGACATCGACGGAGCCGTCGCCGCGGCCGGCCAGGACATGGTTCACGGCCCAGCCGACGACCTGGAACACCAACTCGTGCAGACCGCGTTCGCCGGTCGAGCCAACCCACATACCGGGCCGTTTCCGAACGGCTTCCCGCCCCTCCAGCTCCTCGATCCTGACAGCGTCGTACCCCATTCTTTCCCCACTCACGAAGACCCCTCCCATGGTGCCCGGCAGACCTCCGCAGCCTATGTGAAATCAATGAAAACACCAGGTCAGAGCCGTTCTGACGAAGCTGCGGGCGGGTGCGTGAGAACGTGCCGGGAAGCAACTGGCCCAGGTGCCGTACATCACGCCCAGAACATGCCCGCGGGCCCGGCGAAGCCGCGCACGACCCCACCCCGGGCGCCCCTGAGGCCCCCAATTCCATCGACGACGGGTAGACAAGCGCGCGAAGCTCTTGGTCGAGAACCCGTCTGCCAGGAGCTTCGTCGTTCCGCATGCGTGTCCACTCGTGGTCAGTGCCGCGAGATTGGAAAGGGCTCACTGACACGGCGGTGGTACTTCGCGACCTCGCGTCTGTCATGGGGTGGTACATCCCCAGCTGGCTCACTGCCACGAAGCCGGCACATCGCACACAACCCGATGTTCACGAGTACCGACAGCACCGGCCGCCTGTGCGTGATACAGATCCTGGTACAGAGTGTTTTTCGGGTGCGGTTCCGGGGTGGTAATTCCGGGGCCGTGTCTGTGTTTTCGGGTGGTGGTTTTTCGGGGTTCGGGAATTTGTACGGTGGGTCATTTTCTGATGGGTGGTGAATTCGGTGTTGGTGTTTTGTGGCGACCGATGGATTTTGGGTGAGGTGCCTGATGGTGTGTCAGGTGAGGGTTGTTCAGGGCTCGTGCGGGGTCCGGGTGGTGGGGCCGGCCTCTGGTCCGGGGGAGGGCCGGGCAGCGCCCCGGAGCGCTCCGGAGTGGGCATCACCCCAGTTCAGTGGCGTGTTGGGTGTCTCCGGGTCGTGGTCTTCGAGGGTGCGCAGGGAGCGCGGAGAGGGCACCGGATGATGATCTGCAGGTTTTTGTCAGTGGTGGTTCGGTGTTGTGATGTCAGTGGGGCAGTGAGTTGTCGTGGGTGGCTCGACTGCTGTCATGGATGCCGATCTGGCGCTGTCGTTTTTGGTGATGATGCTGGTCAGTTGGTTGCCGGTCGGTATGGCACGGGGTGTGTTGTCGCTGGTCAGGGCTGTGGTAGCAGGGGATTGGGTGCCGAAGGTTGAGGCCGGGCGGGCATCGTCGCTTTCTACCGGTGGGGGCCGAGTGTGTAGCGGATTCCTGTTGAGGTGAGGCGGAGTTGTTCGCCGTCCTGGACTGTGATGAGGGGGAATAGCGGGCTGTCCGGGGTGCGGTCCTTGAGCTGTCCGTGAATGCCGGCGGCGCGTGCGAGGCGGCGTGTCCAGGTGGGGAGTGGGTAGAGCCGGCATCGGCGGTGGGCTGTGCTGTCGTGGATCTTGACGGTGGTCGCTGTTTCGTTGATGTCGATGCCGCGGATGAGCGCGAGCTGGTTGATGTCTGCCCCGGTGACCGCGTGGATGGTCAGGGCTGTGGCGTGCAGGGGGTGTGCCACCGTGGTCAGCCGGGCGGCGAGGCCGTTTGCCGGTATGCGGTCATGTCCTTGCTCGGGCTGTGCGCTGCTCGTTGTGGGGGCGAGCTCGGGTGCGCCCTGGCACCGGGCGCGTTTCGGGCGGTTTGTCACCACGCCGTCCGACGGTGCCGGGGAGGTGATCCACTGCCCGCCGTCCTGGCGACGAGGGGCAGGTTCGGTGGGCCGCTGCTGTCCGGCGCTTGGGGTACCGGTCGGTGAGTGTTCCGTCCGGTCCAGGGCGATACGGGCGTGGGGGAGGGTGTCGATGAGGCGGTGCGGGGTTTCTTCGAGGAGCGTTCTCAGGGCAGGGGTGACCTGCCGGTGCCATAGGAGGGTGAGGCGGATGCCGCACCGTTCCCGCAGGGCGAGTAGTTGTCTCTGGCGGGCGTGTGTGAGGCGGTCGGTGCGGCAGACGATGAGGTGCCCAATGTGGTGGGTGAGCACCCAGGTGGCGACGGCATCCCAGGCGGGGCGCTGGGAGTCGGCCCACGTCCCGTACTTTTCTCCGCCTTGGGGGAGTCGTTTGCCCAGGGCATGGAGGAGGTCGTGGGCGAGGGCGGCGGGTGCTCCGTTGGCGGGGCTGGGGTCGACGGTCAGACGTCCCAGGGCGGGTTCGTGTGCGGCATGCGCGGCGGCCGTCCAGGCGGGGTGGTCGTCTTTGTCGTGGATGACGGTGACCGGTGGTGACCGCCGGCTGTCACTACATGCCGCCGATCTTGCTGTAGACCCAGCGCACGAGGTCTTCGTCGACCTTCTTGAGATTCAGTTTCTTCATGCCGGCGAGGATGTGGGTGGTGATGTTGGCCCAGTTGCGGAAGCTGCCGTGGGCGGCCTGCTTGTCGATCGCGTCGATCAACACGGTGTCCACGTCCGCCCAGACGGGGTGGAAGGCGGGAATCGTCTCCCTCACTTCGTCCTTGGACATCCGGGTGAACTCCTGCCAGATGAAGATCCGGGAGGCCAGCATCGGCTCACGGCGCAGGACCTTGTAGCAGCCGTCGCCCCCGGCGAAGATCACCGCGATGTTGGTGCGTTTGTCGTCCCACAGATGGCGCCAGAACTCGAACCCGGTCTTCTTCATCCACTGCGCCTCGTCACAGACCAGGACCCGGAACTCCTCGGCGAGCGCCTCCTTGAGGAGGGTGTCGAACTCGATCGGGCGGGCCGGCGGCTCACCCGGCAGCCCCAGCGCCTGGAAGAGACCGTGGCGGATGTCCCTCGGTGTCGGTCCGGCCCGCAGCTCCAGGCGATGGGTGATGTCCGGGGCGAGATGCCGCAGTGCTGAGTTCACCGACATCGTCTTGCCGGATCCGGCCGGCCCGTAGACGCACATCATGGCTTTCGCCTCGATGACGGCCTCGATGTTGTCCCGCGTGGTCAGCAGCGTGTCGGTGCCGACCAGCTGCGCCTGCTCCAGGCCCAGGAAGTGGTCTTCGCTCTCGTCGGGCAGCAGCCCGTAGTCCAGATCAGCGATCACCAGCCTTGGTCCTCATCAGGAGTAGGTGTGCGCGGGGGCCTCGGGCGGGCCCAGGTATCGGGCGCGGGGCCGTGCGGAACGAGACCGGGGCGGGCCAGCGCCCGGCGGTCCGTCTGCGCTGCTGCGCCCAGTTCCTCTTCGGCCTGCGCGGAGGTCGGGGAGGTGAGAGGCCTGGGCGGGGCGGCGGTGGTGGAGGCTTCGAAGCGCTGGCGGCGCAGTTTCTCCGCGGCTTTCAGATCGGCCTTGAGCCGGCGGGCGGCCGCGGTCCGTGCTGCCTGGACGGAGCGGATCTGCTCCCGGCTCGCCGCGGCGGCCAGGAACGCCGATCCGAGGTGGCGGCCGGTCGTGGCGTCGAAGACTTCGATGGTGTCGTCGTGATGGGGCAGGTGCCGTACCGAGACCTTGGTGCCGGTACGGCCGTTCATCCAGGGGGCGAGGTAATCGCGACGACGCCACCGCACTCCGCTGGTGCTGATCGTGTACGTACGGCCATCGTCCTCCGGGGCGAACGTCGCCAGCTGCCCTGGGGACACATCCGTGAGCGGTGTCGCGTCGGCCTGCCACGCCTCGACTGGCGTCTTGCCGTTCAACGCGGACGGGTGGTGGCGGGTGTTCCACCAGGTCACCCAGTCCAGCAGCAGCCCCACGAAAGCCTCATACGTCAGAGGCGGGGCGTCGGGGTCGGCGAGCCGGCCACCGGTGAGTTTCTGACGGCCGGTGTAGCGGGGGAGCGAGACGAGGAACGTCTCCTCCACCGCGTCGTTCAACGCCTCGATGGTGCCCTTCAAGTGCGGGGTATAGGCAGGCAGATCGGTCACGGGAACGGCGAGCGCACCCATTGCCGCGGTGACCGTCGCGCACAGGAACTCCTTGCCGCGGACCACCCGGATCTGACCGGGCAGCCCGCCCACCGGACCGAACGGCTCGCTGCGGGTGATCGCGATCCGCAAGGACGCCAGCACCGCATCCCGGCTCGGAGCATGCGCGGTGACCGCCACCCCGGTGATCGCTTTGGTGGCGCAGTCGATGAACCAGGTCACCCACGGCGTGGCCAGCTCACCCTCCACATCCACCTCGATGGGCACGTGCTTGTGGTCGCCCTCCCACGCCGCGTTGCGGTGCGTCGCCGGACGCTGCCCGAAGACATCATGCGCGCGTCGCGCCGCTTCCCCGCTCTTCAGCCCGGCCCGCTCACCGCGGGTCAGGTCCCGGCGGATCGCCCGGTGCAACGTGGAGAGCGACGGTACTGCGGGCGCGTCCGGATCGTCGGCTGCCCGCTGCATCAGCTCGGCGTGGACCCGGGAGGCGTTACCGCCCCACAGCGCCAGCAGCCGCCGGACTTCCGTCGTGATCGTGAAATGGGACGACTCCACCCGTGCGAGGCGATGATCCTCCCGGGCAACGGCCAGCCACCGCCACACTGTCCGCTCCGACTTACCCAACGCCTGCGCCACCAGGCGCACATGCGCCGCCCTCAACTCACCGCGGCTGTCGAGGTCCAGCAGCCGGGGCACTGCCGCCGCCCGCCCCGACGCCGGCGGGAACACGGCCACCGGACCGTGTACGGGATCCTCGCCACGTCTTCCGGGCATCGCGGCCCCTTCCTACGAGCACCAGGCGGCACGTCCTGCCGCCCTGGTCTCAGGTATCCCAGTCCTTCGGCACCCAACTGACGTGTATCGGCGAACGGCTGACAGCTACTATCGCCATCCGATAGAGCTGTTCCTCCACATGGAGCCCAGCGCGGTTGATCCGATGTTCTGCCCCTCGACCGATGTCGGGAACCCCTGTCCGGCCCCGCTGCCCGTCCGTGTGGCTACGCCCACCGCGTCCCGACCTGGGACAGCTTCACCCGCTCCAGCGTCAGCGACGCGGCCGGGACCCGCTGGTCACGGGGCTGTCTACGCCCGCGGTAAGCATCGGCTTAGGCAAGGACCACGTCATGTGCCTTCCACGTCGGCCATCGACGGTCCGGCGAACGTCGCCCCAGCTACCTGGCAGCGCCCGAGGCCACGGATAGAGGCCAGCGGCTGACTCTCCCGCTTCGGGCCCGGAGCAGCCAAGCGGGCTGGGTTCTCTCGGCTGTCGACTGGAGATCACAGACCCCCTACGCTGCGTGGTCGGGGAGTAACGAGATGGGGGGCGGATGACCGATCCGATTGAAACCGAAGCACCAGATGACTCAGGGTCAGTCACGTTGCGACGGTACGAGTACCAGGTACACATCGCCGTGCAAGCGGTCCTGGAGATGCTGGCGGGCGGATCGGTCATCCACGTGACCTGCGAGCACATCGAGGACATAGTCGTGGCCCGCGGCGGCGACCCCCGTTGTACCGATGGCGGTTTGTTCTGGGATTTTCAGCAGATCAAAACCAGGGATGCTGTGGAGCCCTGGACGCTAACGGACGTGATCGCTAAGAAGCCCTTCAAGAGCCTCTGGCGCACGCACGAAGCCGTGGCAGGTACCGGCCTGACCTATCAGCTGACGGCTGGCATCGAGGGCCATCTCGACCCAGCCGACGCCGCGGTCGTGGCCCTGTCCAAGGGTGAAGGAGGAGACAACGACGCGTGCCGGAAACGGGTCGCGGCACACCTGAAAGTCAAAGAAGCCGCACTCACCGACTTCCTGCCCCTGGTGCGTATAAGGCCTCTGCCACGACGCGGCGACATCGAGCTCCGCAACACCCGGGTCCTGGCCGATCTCGGCCCAGGTCTCACCATGGCGATGATCGACGCCCTCTACACGGAGTTGCTCCGGCGTACTCGCGATGCCACCCAAGGACTTCCCGTAGCCCGGTGGACAGAGCTACTAGCCCTCGACAGCCCGCCCGCCGCAGTGCTGAGCAAACGCATCACCGCGGCGACGATTGCCGACGTACGCCAGCGCCTGACTCGTCCCGACCACGTTCTGCTGGAAGATCTTTCCCAGCAACTGCACGGTCCTGAGACCGCGCTTGTTCGCAAGCTCCGTATGGGAGCTGCCTCCAGGGAGGTCATCGAGGAGGCGCAGATGCTGCGCGCCCACGCTGAGCGCCACCGGTTCAGAGAGCTGGCCCTGGGAGCTTGGCCGGGCGACCAAGCCATCGAGACAGACCTTGATCAGCGCCTGCTGCTACTGGCCCGCCGCACCGGCCGGTCGCACAAGGGACAGAGCCAGCCCGCTGACGCCATCTTCGACGAGCTACAGCGCACACTCGAGGTCAGCCCCGGCACGTACGACCGCCATCCCCTCTACGCCCAGGATGGCGTGCTTCTGATGGGCAGGGCGTGCGCGATCTCGGACGAATGCAGGTTCGGCTGGGGGAGCGACCGAGATGCCTCCTAGCACTACCGCGCCCACAACCGCTGTGCCGCCGACGCGGCCGCCTTCTGCGGATGCCCAAGCCCGCCTGCTGCTCCTTATCGACGTCTTCTCTGCAACCAAGGCGAGCAAGGGCATCGAAGGCCGCATGAAGCTGGCCAAGCTCGACTTCCTGCTCCGCTACCCGGACCACTTCAACAGGCTCATGGCTGTTCGACAGCCCGACGTCGACGCCGGCGAGGACCCGTGGCTGACGGGAACGATCGAGCAGAGCATGATCCGGTACAAGTACGGGCCGTGGGATCCCGCCTACTACGCGTTGCTCGGCGCCCTCACGGGCAAGGGCCTCATCGAGCCCAAACACGAGGACGCCATCGCGACCTATTGCACTACCTCTGCCGGGCACGAAGTGGCGCGTGCTCTCACTGAAAGCGAGAGCTGGCGCCCGGTTCGGGACCGTGCAGTGCTGTTGCGCCGGTACTTCAATCTAACCGGCATCACCTTGAAGAACTTGATCTACGAGACGTTCCCCGACATCGTCGAGGCGCACTGGGGGACCCACCTATGAGACTGCGCATCGAAAAGATCACCCTGGTCGGCACCAGCCGCACGATCCGCTTCGAACCCGGCATGAACGCGATCGTCGGTTCCATGAGCGGCGGCAAGACCACCACCGTCAGCTGTCTCCGGGCCCTGCTGGGTGCCGATGTCAGTGTCGTCCCCGAACTTCGGGGACGGACGATCGCCGGCACCGTACTGGTCGGAGATCGCCGATTCCGCATCGTCCGCCCCCTGGTCACCACTCCGAATGCCATGGTCGAGATCGCCGAAGTCGGCGGCCGCAGGGAAGTCTGGCGGCTGCCCGCCAGCCAGCTCCAAGCCGGGTATGACGAGACCTTCCGTGACTGGTGGCGCAACGTACTGAGGCTGCCCCGCCTTAGCGTCCCGCGCGCTCCCAACGATGACAGGAGCCCCCTTGTTCCTGTCACCATCAGTGACTACCTCATGTACTGCGTCCTCAGGCAGAAGGAGATCGACTCCTCCGTCTTCGGGACCCCCGACAACTACTCCAAGAACATCAAGCGCAAGTACGTCTTCGAGATTCTCTACGGCCTCTACGACCCCGAGGCAGCTGGACTACGCGACCGCCTGCGCGAAGTCACCACAGAGCTGGCAGCCCTCACCGCAGATGCGAACACCCTGGAACGGATCCTCCTGACCACCGCCTTCGCCTCCCGCGCTCAGCTTGAGGTTGAGCGCCGGGAGACCGAAGGGGAGCTCATCCGCGCTCGCCAAGCCGACATCCATCTCACTGGCGAACTCACCGAGTCGGCCACCGTCACCCTGCGCGAACGGATCGCCGAGGCGGAGGCAGAGATCGCCCGGATCGCCGGCGCTGCCGAGGCCGAAGCTGTCTCCGTCATCAACCTCCGCGAACTGCACGGACAGCTCATCGCCCAGAGCCGTCGACTCACCCGCGCCCTGGTGGCCGAGCGACTCCTCAACGACTTCGAATTCCACACCTGCCCCCGGTGTGGAGCCGGCGTGCCGGACAGGGGAGACGAGCACACCTGCCGCCTCTGCCTGCAGACCCCACCCAACCTGCCAGCCCCGTCCTCCCTAGCCGCGGAACAGGACCGAGTCATCGACCAGGTGACCGAGACCGAAGAACTCATCGCCCGAAGCACCCAGCGCCTCGCCCAGCTCAGGACAGCCCAAGCTGCCCAGGCCAGCAACCGGGCAGACCTCGGTGCACAACTGGACCGAGCAACGGCCACCTTCATCACCGACCAGGCAGACCGCATCCGGAGCATCGCTGCCCGGCAGGCCCGACTCGAAGAACACCTCGCCCGCCTGGACGACGGCCTGGCCCTACACGACCGGCTAGCAGGGCAGGCTGAACGCGTTGCCGAACTGGAACGCGAGCAAGAGGACCTCAACAGCAAAATCGACGCCACCCGCCACAGCAACCAGACGGTCAGCGAACGCCTGCAGAAACTCGACGACGCATTCGAAGCCGCCCTCCGCAGCTTTGACGCACCCCGCTTCGACGACCAGCCAGGCTCCTACATCAACAAGAAGACGTACCTGCCCGTCGTGGACGGCCGTCCCTTCGCTGACCTGCAATCCCAGGGTGTCGAGGTGCTGGTCAACGTAGCCCACGTCCTTGCACACCAACACGTGGCACTCAACGACCACGACATCCCCTTGCCCAACCTCCTGATCATCGACGGCATCAGCAGCAACGTCGGCCACGAAGGCGTCGACCTTGAGCGCCTGCGCAAGATGTACGCCAGCCTCCTGCGCACTGCAACCGAGCACGTCGACCGGCTGCAGATCATCGTCACCGACAACGACTCCCCTCCGGTCGAGGGTATTCACCGTGCGCTGGAGCTGTCCGACACAGACCGACTCGTCCCCATGCCCCCTACCGAACCCGGCGACACACAGCCTGTAGACGCGCCGTCAGCGCCAGAAGAGCAAGCCGGCACCTGACGACCACAGTGGGGCCGGACAGGGTGTTCATGTCCAGCCCCGCTGCTCGTCAGTACGGCTACGTCCAGCGCATCCCGATCTTGGAGCGCTGCTCGACGCGGGCCGACGTCAGCGATGCGGCCCGGGACTGTTGGTTTCCGATCCACGCACCGAGCTTGAGCTGTACGGCCCGCTGCTCCTCGTCCTCGCCGCTCTCCCCGCCGACGAGGACGATGGTCTCGATGTGCTTGTGCGGCACCTTCAGGTGCCCCTCGCGCTCGAAGAACTGGGCTGCGGCGGTGAGGTGCAGCGCCCACTTCTGCGCCTGGCTGGTGCGCGGCTTCGGCTTCTCGTCCTCGGCCGCGGGTGTGATCCCGAGGACCTGTTCGCACATCCACTGCTGCACGCCGGTGAGCTGGTCCCAGCCGAGCCGGACCGAGGTCACCCACCGTCCGAGGTCCTCGCCCTGGCGCACGACTTCGCCGGCCGTGGTGGGCAGTGTCCCGCCGGGCGTCCAGGTGGAGCCGGACCAGGTGGAAGGCCCGCTGCCTGGTGACCGGCCAGGCCGGTCACCAGGCAGCGTCGATCTCCTCCAGATGCTCGCCCCGCTCGGTCGACAGCGCCCCGGCCGACGACTACACCGGCAGCCCCTCGGCACGCCGCTGCTCGATCTCCGCAGCCTTCCGCGCGGCGGCCCGCGCGTTCTTCAACCAGATGCCCACCGCCGCTCCCTGGAACGTGGCGTCCAGGGGCGCCAGCAGATGGCCGTTCTGGGCAGCCCACCCACGGGTGGCTTTGTTCACGAGAACGGGTTCTGGCTCAACTTCTGTGGACCACACAGGCCGACTGTCACGTCCGACCCGAGCGGCCATGCCAGCCTCCTGGGCCGGAGGTAGCGGTACGGGGCGTCGATCCTGTCCTTGTCCGTGCCCCAGGGCTGGTGATCCGCCCTTGCAGGCCGCCGTATAGAGTCCGGGCCATTCGCCACTGGGGAGGGGCATTCATGCTGGTGAAGCGTGCGATTCGGGCAATGGCGATCGCCACCGTCCTGGGACTGTCCCTTGCGGCGTGCGGGACGCGTACCGGCTATGCCACTGATGCCGACATACCGGAGTCGCTGGGCGCGGACGGGACGAGCATCGTGGTCGGCGATGAGGGCGCGGGTACCACCGTCCGGCTCTTCGAGGATCTGCGCTGCCCCTTCTGTGAGGAGTTCGAGACACAGGGCGCCGGGGCCGAGCTGAACAAGCTGACTCAGAAGGGTTCGGTGCAGGTCCACTACACACTCGCATCCTTCCTCGACGACAGGCTGGGCGGCAACGGCTCGAAGAAGGCCGCGAACGCGCTGCGCGCTGCACTGGCAGAGGGCAAGTTCGTCGAGTACCACCAGGTCCTCTACGCGCATCAGCCAGATGAAGCGGTCGACGGCTTCACCGACGAGTTCCTACTGAAGATGGCATCCCGCGTAGAGGGCCTGCGCGGGCCGGGCTTCGACGCTGCGGTCAGGACGATGCAGTACCAAGGCTTCGTCGCCGCATCCGAGAAGGCTTACGAGGACTCCAGTGCCAGTGCCATTGGTACGCCGACACTGGAACTCAGCGGCGTGGAACTGCCAGAGTTCAAGAGGGGCTACCTCGCCTACTACACCGGGTAGCCCGCTTGGACCGCAAGGCCCTGATACCTCCCGGTCGGCTCCCCAGCACCTGGCAGCAGACTTGATACATCGTGTCCGCTCCACACAACCTGAGCCAGAACCCGAGAACGGGCAGCACTTCTACGTCGGTTCGGGAGGCGGTTGGCGGCCTCAGCCTGGTCGGAATGTTCACGAGTTTCGGGTTCTGGCACAGATCTTGGGGAGCGGTCGCGGAGGGTGACGATGTTGTTCGATTGAAAGGGTGGTCACGAACCCCGGCTGCCCGATTCAGCCGCTCACCTCGTAGCCTCCGCACATGACTGATGATTCGTTCCAGTGCCGCTGTGTCCTCTGCCATGACTACGGTGACCGAGACGAGGCGGACCGCGCGGATCTGACGATCATCGAGAATGTGCAGCAGCACGGATGGCACGTCCAGATGGTTCCCGAGGACGAGATCGGTCCTGGATTCGCCTACACGATCGGCCTCGCGCACACTCACGGCGGACCTGAACTCGCCATGTTCGGACTCGATATCCACGCTATGCACCGCATGCTCAACAGGCTCGGAGCGAAGTCCGCCGCGGGTGCTGTATTGGCTGAAGGCCAGAGGCATCCTGAGGTTGTCGACGGTCACCAAGTCGCGCTCAGGCAGGTCGATCTCCGTTGGTACCGAACCTTCTTCGGGCGGGCTATGGGGTTCTACCGGCGGCCTCCGTTGCCTGTGCTGCAAGTTGCGTGGCCCGATGTGGATGACCGTTTCCACTGGGAAGATCAGGCTGAGGAGAGGCATCGGGAGTCGCAGCCTCAGTTGTGGCTGCCGCCGAGAGAGCACCCTGTCGGGGTCTGGACGACCGAACTCTGACCTCTAACGTGCCAACCAGCGACAGACCAACACTGTCGCGCAAGCTACTGAAGCAAGATCATTTTGCGGAGCAGTTCGAATCCGGCTCGGCCGTAGAGCTGCCGCTTGATCTTCTTGATGCGGTTGACGGCGCCCTCGATGCTGCCTGAGCTCCAGTCGAGAGTGAGCCCGGCTGTCACGGCGTCGAGGTCTCGGAGCAGGTGGAGTGCGAAGCCGGTGAGGCCGGGGAGCTGGCTGACGTCGACTGCATCGATCCAGGTGGGGAGTGTGGAACCGAGGCGGTCGGTGAGTATCTCGCCGAAGTCGCGGACGTGTCCGGCCGCCTTGTCCAGTTCGGGGCAGCGGGCCAGGACCTCCTTCAGACCGGCCCGGTCTTCCTCGGTCAGGGTCGCGGGGTCACGGGTGAGCCAGCCGGTCACCTGCCGCACCGTCGGCGGCCGGGGCGGTGCGGCGGACGGAGCTCCGCGCAACGTGGCGATGTGCGCGCGGACCATGGCGTAGGTGACGGGAGCGTGCTCGGCAACCAGTTCGCTGTGCAGTCGGGTGGCACTTGTGCATCCCTCGGCGAATCGCCGCTCCAGGTAAGGCTTGTAGGGGTCCAGCCTGCTGGGCCGGGGCCGGTTCTCGCGGAAGGTGTCCTGCCAGCGGGCGGCGGCCGCGTACCGGAGCACGGTGTTGAGGCCCCAGCCCAGGTGCCGGGCGATCGCCCGGCGTGAGTGGCCTTGGGCAAGCATCTCGTGGACCAGTGCATGTGCGGCCTTCTTCCGCTCGGCCCGTCGGCCGACGGGCTCCAAGTTGTCCTGCGGCCGACCGGAAGCCAGTCGGGTGGCCTCCGGCAGCATGCCGCTGGGCGACGGATTGCGCAGGCAGTCGCGGTGGGCGGCGACGCAGGTCTCCACGGCTCGGCCGAGGCCCTGCCACAGATGGAACCGGTCTGCGACCTGCAGAGCGTCGGGGGCACCGCGCCGGGCCCCCTCGGCGTAGGCGCCCGCCCGGTCCCGGCAGATGATCTCCACGCCGGGGTGGCGGATCAGCCAGGCGGCCAGCGGCCCGGCTTCACGCGTCGGGAGTACATCGACCACGCGATGGTCTTCAACGCTGGTCAAGACGGTGGAGTAGGTCTGACCGCGACGGATCGCGAAGTCGTCCACACCCAGCACACGCGGAGTACTGAACTGTGGATCGGGCAATGCCATGACCCTGCGTAGCAAGGTCATCCTTCCCGCGCCGAAGCCCAGCTGGGCAGCCAGCCGAGCGCCGGCCCGCCCGGCCAGGGCGAGCCCTACTCGCTCCAGGGCGTGGTTGAGCCGAGTGGTGAACCGTGCGTGCGGGGTGGCCAGCCGGGAGAACGGCTCAGCGAACGTCCGGCGCTGGCAGTCCGCCGACCCGCAGATGAAGCGCCGGACCGTCAGTCGGATCACAAAGCCCTGATCAACGAGCGGAAGGTCCTTCAGCCTGCGCTGGTAACGGTCGTGGACTCGGTCCGAAAATCGGCCGCAGTCCGGACATGCAGCCCCGGCCGCGCGGCCTCTCGCCACCACCTCGACCGTGCCGAACGCGGCCGTGACCGCCTCGACATCCACCTCGTCGATCCCGTCGAACACCAGCGAGTCCCAGAACGATGTATCGGCCTGCATGAACAGCACCATCACCGTCCACAGCCGACCACGGCATCGACCGACAAGCACCTGAGGGAGCGTCAATTCCGGCTGTAAGGCGACAAGGCGTACGCCGTCTCACACGAGCCAGTCCCTCGCAATCGAACATCAAGGTAACGCTCCGCGACGGCTCCCCAAGATCTGTGCCAGAACCAAGTTCTGGCAGCAAGTCCTCACCGACCTGCGCAATCGCGGGGTCAGAGACGTCCTCATGCTCGTCTGCGACGGGCTGTCGGCTCTGCCGGACGCAGTCGCGAACGTGTGGCCCCAAACCGTCGTGCAGCGCTGCGTCGTTCACCTGATCCGGCAGAGCCTGCGCTACGCCTCACGGCGGGACTGGCCCGAGGTCGCCGCCGACCTCAAGCCCGTCTACACCGCCGTCAACGAGGTCCAGGCCCGCGAGCGGCTCGACGAGTTCGACGCCAAGTGGGGCCACAAGTACGGCTCGATCGCCACCGTCTGGCAGCGCGCCTGGAGCGAGTTCGTGCCCTTCCTGGCCTTCCCCGACTCCATCCGCGAGGTCGTCTACACGACCAACAGCATCGAGTCCCCTCAACGCTCGATACCGCCGGGCCGCCACCGCCTGCGGACACTTCCCCAACGAACAGGCAGCGCTCAAGAGGATCTACCTGGCCACCCTCGCTCTCGACCCCTCCGGATGCGGACGCAAGCGCTGGAACAACAAGTGGAAGGCAGCGCTGAACGAGTTCGACCAGCTCTTCGACGGCCGCCTTACCGCCGGACGGGTATAGACCAGTCGGACCAACCAAAAACCACTAGGCCAAAGGGCCTAAAAACACCTAAATCATGATAGACCCCCTTGCTGTTCATGCCCAGTCGACGCCCAGCTCCGCGAGGGCGTCCTTGTCCAGGAGCAGTGTTTGTGATCAATAGCGGGTGTTCTGACCTGGGCTGATCGGTTTGGGGGTGGCTGTGGTCAGACGGTGCTGCTGCCTCGGTAGCCGTGGTGAGTGTGGGCACCTGGTCCCGGGCTGGAGGTCTGAGCTGCAGGGATGTCAGATAGCGGACCGTGGTGATCAGGTTGTGTCATCTGCGCTGCGCCCGGTGCACTTCCGGTGATCGTTGATATGCGGCGGTGCTGGGACGGATCCACCCGCTTTTGGAGCCGGGACATGGCCCACGGGCGTGGGGCCGAGGCTCGCCAGTATTCAGGTGTGTCCAGGGGGATCGGTGGAAGCCGCAGGGTGTTACCAGCCGTCATCGTCCCCGGCTTCAGCAAGCTGCTCTTCCTCCGCTAGTGCTGTGACCGGGATGGTTCACCGTGGTCGGGAGACGGCTCACGGGACGAGCGCGGTCCGCGAGACGACTGGTATTACTGGTGCATGCAAGAAGAGACCGCGCGGTCCGCGATCGACACGTTCATCTCCGCGTTCAACGCCTCGGACGACAGCTATGTGACTGAGCTGCTCTCCCAGGCCCTAACCTCGGACGTGGTCTTCTGGGGACCGTTGGGCCGCAGTGAGGGGATCGAGGCGGTCGAGCGGTTCGTGCTGGACATCCGGCGCCACCCCGCGGGGACCGGCACGATGGTGCGCTGTTCGGCGGTGGACATGCCGGACGAGTGGGCCCGGTACCAGTGGGTCTTCACGACGCCGGATGGAGGCCCCCGCCTGGCGGGAACGGACGTCGTCCATCTGCGACGGAGCCTCATCGACCAGGTCATCGTCTTCGCGGGGGAGATCGAGCCGTCCGCCTCTTGACGAGAGCTACGCCAAGAACCCGGTGTACTGGGTCGAACGCCGCCCTCACAAGGTAGGGCAGCACTGGGAAGAGCACGGGACATGGCTGCGCCCACCGATCCTGATAGCCCGACAGCTCTTGGACCCCTCGGACATAGGTCTGCAGGTCCTGGAGGGCAGAACACGCGTCGGCGTCCTACGAGGTCGCCTGCGGGACGGTCGGTGCGCAACTACACGCAACTGGCTTTCTCCGGAGGCGATCATGGCGTTACTTTTCTTCGGGACGGACCCGAACTCGGGTGGAGGGAACTGCCCTGCGGTGTGGGTGGACACCGACACCGCTGAGGGGCCGGAACTCGTCCTCCAGGGCAAGGTCGCCGACGCGGTGACCCGGGCCGCTTGCAGTCAGGACAGCCCGCCGGCGGATGACGAGGCGGTCATCCGGATCTCGGTCCGGATGGTGGATCAGATCAGGGGGGCGTGTGATGCCGCAGAAGCCGCCGGTCCCCAGCTTTGAGGACCTGCTCGACTCCGCCCGGCAGCACGCCCTGCACCTGGAGCTCCGCGACGTCTACGCCGTAGAGGAGGAACGGGAGGTCTACGACGCGTTCCTGCGCGACGGGACCGTCCCCGCGGACGACTCGGAGTACTGGAGCGGGTGGCTGCCGCTGGTGGAACGGACCGTCGCCCGCGGAGTGAAGGTTCGTCGGGCCCGGATCGTGTCCGAGCCCGTCACCGACTACATCCGCTTCGAGCACGCCATCGCCGACGCCAACCTCCGCGCCGGCGAACAGGTCCGCTGGCTGCCCCGCCGCCGCGCCTCCACCCTCGCCCTGCCCGGCAACGACTTCTGGCTCATCGACGACCAGGTCGTGCGCTTCAACGTCTTCTCCGGCGACGGCGAGGCCATGGAGCCCGACCACACCGAGGACCCGCAGGCCATCAAGCTGTGCGTGGAGGCGTTCCGCTCGGTGTGGGACCTGGCCACCCCGCACGCCGACTACCGCATCTGACCCAGCACACCCAAGGGCCGCCACCTCATGACGACCGCTTCCCCATCGTCCAGCGCCCAGTCGGCCCGCGAGGCGCTCGCTGTGCGCTTGCAGCACCTGCGCAAGGACGCCGGCCTCACCGGGAAGGAACTCTCCGCCCGGTGCGGCTGGCACCCCGCCAAGACCACCCGGATCCAAAAGGGCGCGGCCCTGCCCTCGGACGCGGACATCCGCACCTGGTGCAGGGCGTGCGGCGTGGACGATCAGGCCGACGACCTGATCGCTACCGCCCGCGCGGTCGACTCGATGTACCTGGAGTGGCGGCGCCTGCACCGCAATGGCATGCGCAAGGTCCAGCAGGACTGGTACACCCTCCACGAGCAGACCCGCCACTGCCGCGTCTACCTCTCCAGCCTGCCTCCCGGCTTCCTCCAGACACCGGCGTTCGCGACGGCCCTCATGCAGCAGATCACCACCTTCCAGGGCACCCCCGACGATGTCGCCGAAGCCGTCGCCGCCCGCGTCGCCCGCTCCCGCTTCCTCTACGAAGGCGGCCACCGCTACGTCGTCCTCATGGAGGAATCCGTCCTGCGCTACCGCACCGCCGACCCCGACGCTATGCGCGGGCAGCTGCGCCACCTCCTGGCCGTGATGCCGCTTGCGTCTGTCTCGCTCGGGATCATCCCGTTCACCGCACGGCGCACCGTGTGGCCGCTGGAGTCGTTCTACGTCCACGACGACACCATGGCCGTGGTGGAGACGCTGACGGCGGAGATCAAGGTGACGCAGCCGCGCGAGATCGCCGACTACGCGAAGGCGTTCGCCGGCCTCGCGGAGATGGCCGTGTACGGCGACGCCGCCCGCGCCCTGATCCGGGCCGCGATTCTGGAGTGAACCTCCGCAATTACCCGCAATCTCATTGAGAAACGATCGGCGGCCTCCGTAGCGTCGAACGACACCGACGCACCCAGCAACAGAAGGCGGTGCCCATGAGCGCACCCACACCCGCCGGACCCGAACCCGAAGGACGCGGCCTCCAGCCCCCCGCCTTCGGCCGGCCTTCCCCGGCACTGATCGCCCGCGCAGACCGCGGCTACGCCCGCTTCCTCGCCGTCCAGGCCCCGGACGCCAGCACCGGCGACCACGACCAGGACGACGACGCGGCGGGCCACCGATGAGCGACACGCACGTCGTGCTCTACGACCCCCACGGGCTGATCGAGGCCGAACTCCCCCTGGACCGAGCCCCGTACGAAGCGCTCGTCACCGCCGTCCTCGCGTGGAAGGACCCGCACCTCCAACCCCGCGACTACGAGCAGATCGCCCTCCAACTGACCGGGCACGCCCGCGCCGTGGCCGCCGACGTCCGCCGCCACACCGCCGCCCTGCCCAAGAACGACGGCCGCGGCGCCCTCGCCGAAGTCGTCCTCCGCGAAGCCGACGGCCGCCTGTCCGCACCGCTGGAAGGTACCGCCCGCTGCGCCCAGAACCGCGCCCGCCTCGTACGGGCCCTCTACACGAGGCTGGACCGCCTCAGGGAACCCGTCCCGCCCGCCCCATAGCCCGCAGAGGAGGAGCGGAGGCCCACGAACTGTTCTCCACAGTGATCCTGTCGCGGATCGCGGCCAGCACCTGGAGGCGCCATGCCTCGCTCGCCGACCTCGAAGCCGAGCAGGCACCCGGGCCGCGCCCACGTCGTCCAGCGGGGCGAACCCCACGAGACGCAGGCGGTTCTGATGACCGGTGCCGATGTCGTCAACTGGCCGCCCGTCACCCGTTGGTGCGTCGTGCCAAGCCGGGCTCCCTGATCAGTTGCCTCTACGGTGGCCACCCTCAGACATCAGCCACCAGACCAGGAGACGGAAATGGGACGAGCCTCGCGCGCACGTGCCGCCGCACGACACGGCCGACCGACTGCCGCTCAACTGCTGCTCCGCAGGCCTCTTCCCGAGGACCAGGAGACGCTGGCCCGCCTACTGGGCATGGTGATCCCCGGAGACCCGGGCACTGAGCACTTCGCCATGCAACTGGCGACTATCCCGATCCCCGCCGCCAGAGCCGGCCACTACGCGACCGGCGGGGCCTGGGTCGCCGAGGAACAAGGCACCACGGTCGGCCTCATCGTCGCGGTGCCGCCACTGGCCTGGATCGACAGCGTCCCGGTACTTGAGCACGACCGGCGCCTGCTGTTGTCCCACCGCGTGGTGGAGTGCGAGTACATGGCAGTCGACCCTGCCGCACGGGGCCGCAAACTCGGTGTCTTGATGACCAAGCACGCCCGACGCCAGTTCATCGCTCGCGGGTTCCGCCTCATGACCGGCACCGTCACCGAGGACAACTTCGGTCTGCTCCCGTACTACCGGTCGATGGGCTGGAAGACGCTACGCCCCGGCGAAGCCATGGGCATCCTGGAGCCTGCCCACCCCATCGCGGTCTGGCGTCCCGCCGAACCGCACGTCGTACAGATGTGGCTTCTGCTGCACAGCGAAGTCACCGTCACCAACTGGCCCACCCCGACCGGCATCCGCCCCGTCATCAACGGCGTGCTGCCCGTCCCGAGGTAGAAGAACCCGTCGAGCAGGAGGGCGGTGCACCTCCGCCTCCGCCCCCGGACACGCTCGACTTCGGTTGACCACACAGCGCCTGGACCGCCTCACCGAAGCCGTCCCAGCCGCCCACCACCCTGACCAGGTAGCGCATAGCAGAGGAGCTGGCCGCCCCATGGTGATCCTGCGAGACCTGACCCCCGACGACGCCCCGGCCCTCACCCGCATCTACAGCGGCGCCTCCGTGCGGCACACCACCGGCACGGAACTTACCCTCGCCCAGGCACAGCAGAAGGTCCATGCAGCCCTCACCAGAGCCGCCGAAATCCCCTGCGGGCAGTGGAGCTGGGGCATCCACGCCGCCGACGAGATGATCGGCCTGATCGCTCTGCGGCGGCGCTCCCCGTCCATGGGCACGATCAGCTACATCCTCCGTGAGGACACCTGGGGCAACGGCTACGCCACCGACGCAGCCAAGCACGTCGTCACCTTCGCCTTCACCACCGCCGGCCTGGACCGGGTGGAGGCCATGCACCACCCCGCCAACCCGGCCTCCGGTCGCGTCCTGACCAAAGTCGGCTTCACCTGTACCGCCACCTTCGACCGGCACACCGAAGACGGGACCGCCGTGCCGTACCCGGTGTACGCGTTGTCGGCGCCGCCAGGAAGTGGCCGCACAACCGGCCCCGTAGCCCTGCCGAACTGACCGGCGGTGGTCCTGGGCGCTCAGCTTGCCGTTTAACGTCCGACGGCCAGCACCAGCAGCCTGGGGCTCCGTGTAATCGTCACGGTCGCTCGGCAGCGAGCGCCAAGTCATGGACCATGAAGTGGAGTTGCACGTCGTCCATCGACTCCGCCCACAGTCCCTCGGCGTCGAGCACGGAGGCAGCGACCATCCGAGCCTCAGCGACGAGTTCGGGGTCATATTTGAAGCCTGGCCATGGAAGGACGGGGTAGTCGTTCTCCTCGCCGAACTGCCGCACCCTCTCCATGTCGCCCAGGGCGGCGTCCGGGAGTGACTCGTTCGCCCAGGACCACAGCCAGGTCTGCTGGGCAAGGCTGACGCTGCCGATCACCGTGAGTCGGCCGGTGAGGAAAACCTTGCCGTCGCGCGACCACGTGATCTGCGCGTCGTCCATCGACCAGTCGTATTGCACGTCTCCGGACAGGCCGAAGCGCTCGACCATGAAGGCCTGCCGCGAGTGGGCACGCTCCCGAGCCGCGAGTACGACCGCCTCCCAACGGGAGTGGTCATGCTTCGAGCGGTCGTCCACGTTGCCTCCTCGTGCAGAACTGTCGGCAAGATCCTGCCACCCCGGCATGTGGCCAGGGCTCCCGGGCCTGGAGTTCCCCGTGTCCGATGGACCGCTTGTCGCTCACCCTGTCCGTCGGGGCTTGGTCCCCTTCTGGTGATGCGCGGGTCGCGCGTATGCCTCACCCGTGGCTAGGACTCTGCCGACATCGTGGCGGGGTGCTGTATGGCGGTTCTTCGACCCGGGCGGCCTGCCGGGGCCGGGGCGGGTCGGTTTCGGTGCACCGGCTGGGGTGCCGATCTTTGCCCGCAGGTTCCTGAACCCGCGACGGACGCGGGCAGGGGTGAGCCTGTTCGGTTCCGCCGGCCGCTCCCACGGCCGACGCAGATCCCGCGCGAGGGGGCGGGCGAGGCGGAGTTGAGTGTGCGCGGCCAGGACGAGCCATGTCCAGCGGTCGGCGGCCTGCGAGTCCCGCAGTTTGGGCCGGGTCCAGCCGAGAGTCTGCTTGAGCAGTCGGAAGGTGTGTTCCACGTCGAACCGGCGAAGGAACGCCTGCCAACAGCGGTCGACGTCCCTGGGATCGGCGCCGGTGCCCGACCACCACAGCCAGACGGGCTTGTTCACACCGCCGCTGGGCAGCTTCTCCACCGACAGGCGGATCACGGTGCCCTCGATGATCGGCAGTGGCCCTTCGTGATCGCCCCATGCCGCCCGGCGGGTGAGCCGGGGATGCAGCCGGTCCCACGCTTGCGCCGTCGCCGTTCCATACCTGTCGGTGTCCGTGACAGTGACCGCATCTGGATCACCCCAGGTCTCGGGCCGGCCGAAGACGAACTCGCCGCCGTGCTTGGGCGGGCGGCCGCCCTGCGGCGGGCAGATCCATGGCACCGGAACGGGCTTGCGCATCACCCGGTCCGAGCGGAGTCTGCCGAGAACTTCCACGGGCAGGGCGGCCAGGAGGTGGGCGATGCGGGGCGCGTCGTAACCCGCGTCCAGCACGACCAAGACCTCCGGGTCCCCATCGCGCCACTGGCCGGCTTCTATGAGACGTTGGACGACGTCGCGGACTTGGTCGGCGGTGATCGCGGCCAAGTCGGCGCCGGGCTCCAGCCGGATCGCGTCGAGCAGCGCGGTCCAGGAGGTCCGGCCGGTCTCCAGGGCGGCAACGATCGAGTACGGCCAGCCGGGCACCATCTGGTGCTTGCCCAGGCCCCGGCCGAAGGTATGGCAGAAGGAGCGGTCCGAGGAGGTGTCGGCGTCTGGCCGCAGCCAGGGGGAGACGTCTACCGCCAGTACCAGCCGACCGTCACCGGCTCGAGGAAGCGGGACGCCGGTCAGTGCCCGGCGCAGCCGGGCGACGTCGATCCGACCGTGGTTGATTCCGGAGTACAAGGCCCCGTGCCCGCGCCGATGCTCGGGGGCGAGCGCCAGGTCCACGAGAGTGCGGACCGGACCGTCGGTGCACAACAGTGCGTCGCACAGCTCGAACAGGGCGTCGCTCCGGGCGGTCAGGCATGCGTATAACTCCGACCGGAACTCCGCCACCACCGTGAACGCGTCTCGTTGAACCTCATGCTCGACCAGTCCCACGATCCCGGCCTCCGTGCTGCGTTGTCGCTCAGCACAGGATCGGCCCGCGGCCCCTCACACATCAGGTGAACTGGGGAAACACCGAGCAAGTTCGAACCCCGTTCGACTGCAGACGTTAAACGGCAAGCTCAGTACCTGTGTCTAAAGGTCCCGGCGGCGTTTTGCCAGGTCAGGAATCGAACAGGGCTGAGCGCAGAGGCTGTCGGCGAGCCGGATCGCCCTCGTGAGGAGGAACGGACGGCCGGCTGGGGCGGCTTGGAAGTCGAAGACGCGGATGAACGGGCCGGTGAACAGCAGCAGAGGCCAGGTGCAGGCGGCGCGTGGGCGAATCCGCTGACAGGCTGGTCGGGGCCGTGGGAATGTGGGGAGACGATCCGGTTCCGGGAGGTCCGGGCCGCGCTCTTCCTGTAGGCGTACACCCCCGAACATGCACCGGTCGGTACGAATCAAAGTGCACAACCTTGATCTGACGCCTGTCCGTCCGCAAGGGCAGGAGCCCTCGCGGTACCTTCGCCCACCAGGCACGACCCGCGCCGTCCGTTCCGTCTTCAGTGTGTGGTCTGGTCTGCTGTTTCTCGGGTGATGTCGGCGTAGAGGCGGAAGAGAGTCGGGCGGGCTTCGCTCTGGTCACGTTCGTGCAGGGCCGCCCAGCACTGGGCGATGAGCTCCCGGGCCTGGGTGCCGGGCCAGGGCCGGGGCAGGAGCTGAGGCGGCAGCAACGGGTCGGGCTCTATGGCGCGGGTGAGTTCGGCGGCCAACTCGACAGCGATGGTGAGGAGTGCGGAGGGGGAGAGTTCGGCAGAGCCGGTGAGCCGGGCGAGGCGGGGCTGGGCGATACGGCTGAGGCGGTAGTAGCTGTCGGCGATCTCCTGCAGGGGCCACAGACGTCGGGCGAGTTCGGCAGGCTCTTGGGTGTCGCCCCTGCGCAGGTCCGTCGTGGTGAGGAGGGTGAGCGCGCCGTGGGTGTCGAGGCGGTGGGCGGCTTCTTCGACGTACGGTTCCCATGTGTTGGCGCAGACGTACAGTCCGCCCTGGAGCGGGGCGCCACCGAGGTGGACGAGCGTCTCGCGCAGGGCGTCCCGGGCGGTGCGCGCCGATTCGGGCACCGCGAAGGCGGCCAGGTGCCAGACACCGTCCCACGGTGCGAGCCCGGCGTCCTGTTGGAATGCGTGCCGCAGGAAGTCCGCGTTGGGGGCGAGGGCACGCGTGGTGTCCGTGGTCGCGTGCAGCTCCGCCTTGCGGCCGCGGCCCTCGTGGGTGAATCGGCCTTCGGACACGAGGCGTTTGATGCACAGCCGTACCTGCTGGTCGCTCATGCCCAGGGTGTTGGCGACGGTGTACAGCTCGTCCGCGTCGACGGTGCCGTCCTCGCGGATCAGCGCGTGGACGAGCATGCGGGTGGGGACCTCGACGTGGTCGGTCTCGGCGCTCACAGTTCTCTCACTCCTTTTGTTCCGACCGGGCGGTGCATGGTGGTCACCGCGCCGAATCCGAGCAGCCCGCGCAGGTAGGGCGTGTGCTCGGTCCGTACGGCCGTGAAGCCGCGCCGCTCGTACAGGGCCCTGGCGCGCGGGTTGGTGTCGATCACGTCCAGTCTGATCTCCCGGCAGTCCTGCTCCGCCGCGACGGCGGCTACTTCCTCGATGAGCAGGCTCCCGACGCCCCGGCCGCGCATGTCCGGATCCACGGCGATGCCGTCCATGACGAGCTGTCCGGGGGCCGGGTGACGTTCGAACAGGGCGAGGAGCAGGAGTCGGTGCAGTCCTCGCAGGTGTCCGTATGCGCGCAGTACGGCGCAGGCCGATCCTCCGGTGAGGGCCCGCCCGTCGTGCTGGTAGCCGGCGAGGCCGACGAGCTGCCCGTCCAGGAGTGCGCAGACCGCGCGATCGGCGTTCAGGTGGGCGGCGATAAAGGGCACCGCCTTGCCCGGCGGGTTCAGGGCGGGACCGAGTTTGCGGCCGAAGGCGTCCCAGTACAGCTCGGCCGCCCGCCGCTCGGCTCCGGCCGGAACGCCCCGCCGCACTGTCACCGGTCCAGTGCCGGTGCCTGTCACGTCCAGTCCCATGCCGTGCCCCTTTTCTCGCTGCAACCCCCACCCAAAGCTACCATTCTCACGACGATCGTGCTCGCTGTGATAGTTTCAGTAGCGCCCAGACCCGAACAAAGGGGACAGATCCCATGTGTCCAAAGATCCGGCCCGGACGGCGCGGACTCCGCATCGCCGTGTGGTCACTCGTCACGGCCCTGGTCGTGACCGCCGGCCTCGTCGGTGTGGTGCTGTGGCAGAACTCCTACGACATGGACGAGCAGCGGGTCACGATCCGCCACGGCGGCCACACCCTCAACGGCGTACTGGCCATCCCCAGGGACGGCCGCAAGCACCACGGCCTGGTCGTGTACGTCCACGGCGACGGCCCCGTCGACGCCACCCACGACGACGGTTACAAGCCCATGTGGGAGGCGAACGCCAAGGCCGGGTACGCCTCCCTGTCCTGGGACAAGCCCGGCGTCGCGGGTGCATCCGGCGACTGGCTCGACCAGTCCATGGACGACCGGGCCAACGAGGCAGCCGCCGCCATCGCCTGGGCCCGCGCCCGCCCGGACATCGACGGCGACCGGATCGGGCTCTGGGGCGCCAGCCAGGCGGGCTGGGTCCTGCCGAAGATCGCCGCCAAGACGCCCGTGAGCTTCGTTATCGCCGTCTCGCCCGCCATCAACTGGCTCCAGCAGGGCCACTACAACCTCCTCGCCGAGCTGCGCGCCGACGGCGCATCAGCAGCCCGCACCAAGGCGGAGGTCGCCAAGAGCGACACCACCCTCCGGCTGCTGGAACGCCAGGCGACCTTCGAGGAGTACGTCAAGGCGATGCGCGGCGACGCGGACGGCATGACCGCCGACCGCTGGGGCTTCATCTCCAAGAACTACACCGCGGACGCCACACAAGACCTCCGCGCCCTGCGCGGCGTACCGGTGCTGCTGACCCTCGCAGGCCATGACATCAACGTGGACACCGCCGACACGGAGCGCATCTACCACAAGGTGCTGGACGCAGGTGGCGCATTGACGGTCAAGCATTACCCGGACGCGACCCATTCACTGCTCAAGCAGCCCATTGAGCAGTCGGACCTCAAGATCACGCTCACCGCGCTCTTCTCCCCCCACTCGCTCTTCGCGGACGGATTCCTGGACAGCCAACGGCAGTTCCTCAAGGAACTCGGCCGAGGCAGCCATGCCACTCCCGCAAGCTCGGCCCGCGTGGTGCACGTTCACGTGTACCGCCCGGTGCACTTTGACGCGAACGCCGACAACGGCCGCGGCGCCCTCGCCGAAGTCGTCCTCCGTGAAGCCGACGGACGCCTGTCCGCACCGCTGGAACGCACCGCCCGCTGCGCCCAGAACCGCGCCCGGCTCGTGCGGGCCCTCTACACGCGGCTGGACCGCCTCACAGAACCCCTCCCGGCCGCGACGTAGCCCGCAGGGGGAGCAGCCCCGGATCCCCGTGCCACGCACTCCCGTGCTCCAGCCGCTCCACGTGGGCCCCGGGAAGCAGCGCTTTCACGGCCCGTTCCTGGCCAGCGCGGAACGGGCGGCGGCCAGCCTCTCGATGTCACGGCGGTCTTGCGCCGTGACCTCCTGCTGCTGCCTGACGGCCGCAGGGGGCGCCCCGTTCTGGAGCACGGCTTCGTCGGTGCCGGCACGTGCCGTAGGTCCCCGCTTCGACCGCCTGGGACCATAGGTTTGCGTCGGTGTGAATGCCCGGCGCCAGAGCTCAGGGGTGCGGATGGGCGGTGAGCCATTGCTGAAGTTCGCGGTGGCGGAACTGGTAGCCGGGCCCGCTGTAGCGCAGGAGTCCGGCGGTGACGGCCCAGTCGAGGAAGACGCCGAGGCGGAAGGGCAGCTTGCCGCGTGAGCACAGCAAGAACACCCCGTACCTGCGCGCCGCAGCCGCAAACCCGCCCGCGAGCACGACCACAAGTCCGACCATGATCTTGCCCGCGAGCCCGTCCATGGGCCCGACCACGTATACGTTCACGAGCTGGATCACGTCCATGATTCTGTATATGAGTTCGGACATGAGCCCGTCCGTGTTTCCGTCTCCGCCCACGAGTTGGATCAGGAGTACGGCCATGAGGCCGGCGATGAGTCCGATCAGGAGTCCGTAGCCCATGTCGTCGCGGATAATTGCCCGAGGGGTGGTCACGGTGGTTGGTTCTCCCTTGAGTCCGTTCACGAACCCGCCAATGAACCCTCCCACGAGCCCGAGGATGAGTCCGGTGAAAAGCCCCATTCTGAGATCCAGGAGCCCGAGGAAGTGCCCGTCTACGGGCCAGGTGTTGATCGCGTTCACGATCCCGCTCATGATCCCGAGTGCGAGCCAGGCCCTGAACCAAGCCTTGAAGGACCTTGATGCTCCTATCGTCGGTCAAGCGGCATCGAGCCAGCTGCGTAACCAGGGCGTCCAACTCCGCTGTCAGAGCGGCGTGTTCAGCGGTCAGGTTCTGGACGCGTCGCGCGAGCGTGCGCAGGGCGGTCAGGATCGGGACATGGACAGGGTCGTTGCCGACCCGGAGCCGGACCAGGGCGTCGATGCGCTTGTCGCCCCGCAGCACTTCGTACTTCGTGCGGATGCTGTCGGGCGCGGTGATCAGGATGTGTCCGATCTGGTTCAGCGCCGCTGTACGGGCCTTGACGGCGGATCGTGCCACGTTGTGCAGAGCCCGGATCCCGGCGACGGCATCGCCTTTGGGGGCACTGGTGGCCCGGCCGGACACGACCGCACGAGCTGCGGCATAGGCGTCGATCGGATCGGACTTGCCGATCCTGCGGCGCTCGGCCTTGTCCGGCCGGTTGACTTCGACCACGGTCAGATCGGCCTTGCGGGCCGCGCGCGTAAACCCCGACCCGTAGGAGGACGTGCCCTCCACGCCGACGGCGGCGACGGTGCCGTGAGCAGCCAGGAAGGCCAGAGCAGCCGTGTATCCGGCGGCCGTTGTGGGGAACTCGGCATCGGCGATCTGCCCACCGCGGTCGGTCACCACGGCAACGTGGACAGTGTCGGCATGAGAGTCCACGCCGCCGATCACCACGTGTTCGACGGCTGCTGCAGTGTCCGTTTCTGTCATGCTGGAAATGCCTTCCTGACCGGAGGTGGCTCCAGCCGGGTGGGGCAGACAGGACAGTGATGGGGCCTCTGGCCAGGCTCCTATGAGGTCATGATCCACCCGGCCGGGGCCTCGGGAACGGGCCCCGGCAGCCGGACAGACCAAGGCGAAGACAGCCCAGCAGGACGTCAGTCAGTGATCGAGCCACGACCACCGGGAACCCGAATACCACTATCACTGTCGGTGATCGTGGAGATCGTCTGGCGGGACACGTCGGCGCCGTAGACCTCGGCCAGGTGGGCCTGGACCTCACCAGTGGTCAGGCCCTTGGCCGCGAGCGAGATGACCATCTCGTCCACGCCGGACAGGCGCTTCTGCCGCTTCTTGACGATCTTCGGCTCGAAGGACCCCTCGCGGTCGCGGGGCACGGTTATCTCCACCGGGCCGACATCGGTCAGCACGGTCTTGGCACGGGTGCCGTTGCGTGAGTTGCCGCCGTTCTTCCCGGCGGGATCGTGCTTGTCATAGCCGAGGTGGTCGGTGATCTCGCCTTCGAGGGCCGACTCCAGGAGCCGCTTGGTCAGCTGCTGGAGCAGCCCGCCCTCGCCGGTCAGCTGAAGGCCCTCGGCCTGGGCCCGGCCCACCAGCTCGTCAATCAGCCGGTCGTCCACAGACTTCGCCGTCCCCGCCTCAGACGAGATGATCGGCCTGATCTCCCTGCGGCGACGAACCCCGTCCATGGGAACCATCAGCTACATCCTCCGCGAAGACACCTGGGGCCACGGCTACGCCACCCACGCCGCCCACCACGTTGTTTCCGTCGCCTTCACCACCGTCGGCCTCAACCGGCTGGAAGCCATGCACCACCCCGACAACCCCGCCTCCGGCCGCGTCCTGATCAAGGCCGGGTTCACCCACATCGGGACGTCCGACCGGCAGGCCGACGGCGGAACCACCGTGCCGTACCAGGTGTACGCCCTGCAGAACTCATGACAACTGCCTCTGCCAAACCACAGAGACAACGTGACATCCCCGGGTACGCACCGATGCGCGGAAGAGATCGACATGGTTTCGGCCACTGCATCTGAGACCGACCGGCAAATGGTGAGGTCGAGGGCTCACCAAGGGTTCTGGTTGTGAGACAGGCACGAGCCTGAGTGATCATGGAGTTGTCTACGCTCAGTGATCACTCGGAGGGCTCGTGCCTGCGGTCCCATCTTGCCTGCTGGAGCCCCTATGGGACCAATTCGCCGCATTGTTGCCTGCACGGGACGGGTATGTACCGGACCACCCACTGCGATGCCACCGACGACGTGTCCCGGACCGCGTCGTCTTCGATCACATCGTGCTGGCACTGGTCCACGGCTGCGGATACGAGCGGATCGCCAGCCCAGGCTGCTCGGACCGCACCATCCGACGCCGCGTCAAACAATGGGCCGAACTCGGGATATCCGAGCTGGCTCACGCTCTGGCGCTTGAGGCGTACGACCGCGTGATCGGCCTTGGACTGACCGAGATCTCGGTAGACGGGTGCATCACCAAGGCTCCCTGCGGCGGAGAGAAGACCGGCCGCTCGCCGGTCGACCGAGGCAAACAGGGATTGAAGCGCTCGGTTGCCTCCGACGCCTGCGGCGTCCCGCTTGGGATCGTCTCCGACGGCGCCAACCGCCATGATTCGCCCCTGCTCGGACCCACCTTGGATGCGGTGACAGAACAGGTCGGTGCATTGCCGACGGTCGTCAACATCAACCTCGACCGTGGCTACGACAGCAGCAAGTCCCGTGCACTGATAGCCGAGTTGGGCTTCACGGCCGAGATAGCACGTAAGGGCGTGCCGGCCCCGATCCAGGCCGGCAAGCGCTGGGTGGTCGAACGAACGCACTCGTGGATGAACGAAACGGCAAGCTGCGGCGCTGCACTGAGAGGAACGGCAGGGTCGTGGAGTTCTACCTCTACCTCGCTGCCACCCTCGTCACACTCCGCATGCTGATCCGCCGAGCGACGAACCGCTATCGCTGGGATGGCCGCCCCACCACCCGACGCCTCAAGTGAACCATTTGCCGGTCGGACTTAGAGCTCGTAACACGATCACGAGCGGGCTTTCTTGAGACGTCTCCAGCAGATGAGGCTGCAGGCGAGGGAGACGAAGGCGTCGTGGAGTTCAGTGCGACGCTCCCATCGGACAGTGAGGCGTTTGAAGTGGTGGAGCAGGGCGAAGGTCTGCTCGACGACGTAGCGGAGCTCGCCCATGCCCTTGATGTTCGGTGATCCCTTGCGGGAGATGACGGGCAGGATCCGCCGGTGACGCAGTTCGGCACGATGGACGTTGGAGTCGTAGCCCTTGTCGCCGAGCAGGGCTTCGGGCCTGCGGCGGGGCCGGCCGGGGCGGCCCGCGACGGGCGGGATGCCGTCGACCAGGGCGAGGATCTGGGTGACGTCATTGACGTTGGCCGCAGTAGTGATGACTTTGAGCGGGGTGCCGCGCCCGTCGCAGATCAGGTGATGTTTGCTGCCTGTCTTGCGCCGGTCGACCGGCGACGGACCGGTGTCGGCACCCCCTTTTTCGCCCGGATGTGTGAACCATCCACACACGCCCGGGACCAGTCGAGTTCGCCGGCCGCGTTTAGCTCCGCGAGCAGGATCCGGTGCAGCCGGTCGAAGACGCCGGCCTTCTGCCACCGGTCCAGACGCCGCCAGCACGTCTGACCCGAGCCGAACCCCAGCTCCAACGGCAGGAGTTGCCAGGCTATGTCGTTGTAGAGGACGAACAGGATGCCCTGGAGGCAGAGTCGGTCCGACACCGGCCTCGGCCCCGGCGACCGCTCCGGCCAGGGCGGCAGCAGCGGCTCGATCAGCGCCCACAAGTCGTCATCCACGATCCACGGCCGAGTAGTCACACCATCACGAACGGCCGAATCCTCACACCGGTCACGGCCAACCAGGACGATTCAGCAAGATCGTGTTACGAGCTCTAAAGCAACGCCGTTGCGTTTGGCCCCTGAGCTGTACGTCAAGCCCTGCTGAACAGCGCAACGGGACCACCTGATAGATCAACGATCGGCGAAGAAAGTCGATCAAGGTCAGGGGTCCCGTTGCAGGAGAAGTCTGTCATCACGTCCACGATCGAGACAGCCCGGGGTGTGTTCGCGCCGGGCCATCTGGGGGAGTTGACCCAGATCGTGGACTTTGCGCTGGTGGACGCGGTGCTGGAGGAGACCGGTCGGCGCGAGAAGCGCCTGCGGCTGCTGCCTTCGCGGGTGGTGGTGTACTTCGTGCTCGCTCTCGCGCTGTTCGAGCACCGCTCGTACCGCATGGTGTGGTCCAAACTGACCGCCGCCCTGACCCCGTTGGCCCTGGTGCGTCCCGCGGTCTCCTCGCTGACGCGGGCCAGGCGCAGGGTGGGGGCCGCACCTCTGCGGCGTCTGTTCGAGACGCTTGCCGGGCCCGTCGCCCGCCCCGGGCAGGACGGGTCCTTCTACCGGGGCCTGCGCACGGTGGCCGTCGATGGGACCCTGCTGCACACCCCCGACGACGAGACGCTCACCTGGCGCTACCCCAAACGGGCCGGGGAGGGTCTGGAGTTCGGCTATCCGCTCCTGCGGCTGCTGACCCTGGTCGAGTGCGGCACCCGCGCGCTCATAGCCGCCGCCTTCGGACCGGAGTCCGAGGGTGAACTCCCCTATGCCAAGCGGCTCCTGACCGCCCTGGACGAGACAATGCTCCTGCTGGCCGACGCGGCCTTCGACGGCAACGAGTTCCTTGATGCCGTCCATCAGAGCGGGGCGCGGTTCCTGGTGCGCTCCGGGGCCCGCCGTGTCCCCACCCCCGCCGAGCACCTGGGCGACGGCTCCTACATCGCACGTATCGGCTACGGCGTCCTGCGGGTACTGCTGCCGGTGCGCGTGATCGAGGCGACCCTCACCATCACCTTGGCCGATGGCACCGTCCGCACCGAGCAGTGGCGGCTGATCACCAACCTGCTGGACCCCGTCCGTTTTCCGGCCGCCGAGCTCGTTGAGCTCTATCACCGCAGATGGCAGGCGGAAACCACGTATTTTTCGATCAAGGCCACGATGCTCGACGGCCGCGTCCTGCGCTCCCGCAGCATCGATGGCCTCGACCAGGAGGTCTACGCCCTGCTCACCGCCTACCAGGCTCTGATCCGCGCCGGCGACGACGCCCTGACCGGTCGGCCGGAAGTACCCATGGAACGGATCAGTTTCACCGTCCTGCTGGCCGCCGCAACCGACACCGTCACCGCCGGCCATGGAATCTTCCCCAACACCCTCGTCGACCTGGTCGGCACGATCGGCCACGCGGCCCTGGACGCCCTCCTGCCCGCCCACCGACGGCAACGAGTGAAGGCCCGCACCCGCAAGAACCCCACCAGCAAGTACGGACCGAACGCCGGACAGCACCCCCAGAAGGCCCAGAACTACACCGTCCGCACCACCGTCGCGTTCTTCGACCACGGCCTCAATAGCCGCTCACGGCGCTAACGCAACGGTGTTGAGCTCTAAAGGAACGCTGGCGCGCACTCAAGCGCGTCACGCTCAGCCCCGGCCGGATCGGCGACATCGCCCGCGCCACACTCGTCCTCAACGGTCACTGGAAATGAACTTCATTGAGGAAACGTCATTCTCCCTGCCGTCGGCGAGCCAGCGGATAGCAACCCCTCAAAGTGAGCTCTCTGAGCCTAGGCGGGTGCCCGCGTTCTGTGCGGAGACGCGGGCAGCCCGGCCGGTATCGCCGATTCGGGTACTCTAATTCCCTCCTCCTATCTTCTTGATAAGTGCGGCGACGAGCTTTATAGCCTCATCCGCCCAGAACTTCGACTCATTGTAGACGAATGTCACAGCCTCCACCGTAGAGCCGTCATCGTTGACGATATCGATGTAATTCCCGTCATCCTCGAATCTTAGATTGCAGTGGAAGTCGGACTTCGGCGCTTTTTGTCTGGCGACGGGGTTTCCCGTCAATCCATCCAGAAAGTAAATCCAGTTCGTTCCATCAGACTGAGACGTATAGAACTGGACGTTCTTCTGCTTGTCGAGGGACATGGCCTTGTAGTGCGATCCCTGGTAGTACCACGGAATTCCGCACCACTGAGCATGGAACTTCGACTTTGGAGTGAGAGCGTGGTAATTGAGATCGTCTAGCGGGAACGATCCCCCGTCGCCTGTCAGGACTCCGTTATGACTGCTGTCGACCGACCGCAAGTACCATTGACTGTCGGTGTTGTTGTAGATGTTGTCTATCCAACCCACGCCCATTTCTTGTTTCCCTCTCTGTCGGTAGGTTGTTCCCCTGTCCGATCCATTGCCGATTGTGTCGCTTCGCGCGAATCCCAAGGCGGCTCCGCCATGGCGCGACAGCGGCGTCATATGCAGGCGAATCAGATTTGGCGATGGACTCGTTTACCGAGCTGACGGATCAACTGCTGGTTCAGCCGGGCGCGAAGGGCGATGTGTCGTACCCGTGCTACGCCCCTTGGTCTGTGTGGTTACCTTCCCTCCCTGGCCGGTAACGGCACTGATTCCAGGGTTACTCGGTATGACCTCGCCCGCCACCTGGCCAAAGCCGAGGCTGCGGATCCCCTCCGCCAGACTCTCGAAGTCAGGGCAGAACGATCAAGCACGGGTGGCATGTGCAGCCAAAGGTGCCCTTCGCGGGCTCTACTGGAGCTGATCCGCAGATCCTTCGACGGGACGCAGCCCGCGCCGTGCTGCGGTGTCACGGCGCGGCATCGGGGAAATCGTGTTGGCTCCTGTTTGCTGTGGCTCGCAGTCGACGGTTCTCTTTTTCGAGGGCGGCGACGCGTCGTTCGAGCTGGGCCCGTGTGGGCTCCCGGGGTGGCTGTTCACGAATCACGGCGGAAGGCATGGGTGGCTCGGCAGTCAACCCGATCGGTTCGTACGCAACGATGATCGAGGGGTCCTTCCCACATTCCGGGCAGGACATCGAGGACGAACCTTGCCTTGTAGTGGCGGGGTTCTCTTTGTGACGGCTGGTCTCGATGTTATGGCCGCAGTAGAGCTGCACCCGCCACCGCATGGTCTCGTGATCGGGACTCTTGTATGTCAGCAGGCTGTCCAGAGTCTGCTGAGCTGCTCCGCGCCGACGCTCTGCAAGTGCGGGGTCCGCCCGCTCCTCAGCCTCTTTCTCGGCCAGCACTTTCTCCACCCAGCGACTGATGTCCTCTGACTGCTCCTGCTGTTGGTGATCGGCTCGGGTGAGCTGGTAGCCCGCCAGGGGTACGCCGTGGCTCTCGCAGCCGTGGACCAGTGCCAGCACGATGTGATCGAAGACGACGCGGTCCGGGACACGTCGTCGGTGGCATCGCAGTGGGTGGCCCGGTACATACCACAATGCGGCGAATTGGTCCCATAGGGGCTCCAGCAGGCAAGATGGGACCGCAGGCACGAGCCCTCCGAGTGATCACTGAGCGTAGACAACTCCATGATCACTCAGGCTCGTGCCTGTCTCACAACCAGAACCCTTGGTGAGCCCTCGACCTCACCATTTGCCGGTCGGTCTGATTGCCCGGCGGGCTCCGGGCAGCTGCGGGTACGGTCGATCGGTTTGACGGCTGGCGGTGGCCGCCAGCGGGGAAGTGTCCGGTCGGCGTGTCGCCGCATCGCGGGTGGAGGTGGTTCGGTGGACAGCACCGAGCGAGATGTCGAGCAGCAGTTCACGCAGCTTCAGCAGAAGGTCGGCGCCAGCCACGCCGAGGTCCTGAAGCACGACGTCGACGACGACCAGTTCGCGGTGGAGCGCCCGGCTGGTGAACTCCGCCAGCGAGCTGGTGGAGTTCGAGAAGACGATCCCCGAGCGTCTGGCCGAACCCGAGCGCACACGCAGTGAGCGCATCGTGACGTGGTCCTGGCGCGGCCAGGCGGCCGTCGGTGCCGTGCTGATCGCGCTCGTCTTCGTCCTCGACCGCTCGACCTGGTGGCTGGTCCTGCTCGTCCCGCATTTCGTGGGAACGGTGGCCGGCTGCTTCCAGAAGGTCGATGCCGAACAGCACCGTGACCGCCGCTTCGGAGCCATCGCACTGCACGTGGTCGCTCTCCTGATGGCCCTCATCAGCCTGAGCGTGATCAGCCGGTGGTTCATCATCGCCGCCGCCGTGGGCTGGCTGCTTGTCGCCGGGTCCTCGATGGACGCGGGGGAGAAGGGGGCGCAGCGGTGAGCGACGACTACGGCCACCAGGTCCGCCGTCTGGAGACCCGGACCGGCGGGATGGAGCACGAGCTGCACTCGCTGCGTTCGAAGCTGGGGGAGGTCGAAGACCTCGACTACGAGCTGCGCGACATCCGCGGCGACATCCGCAGCCTCGAGGACGACCTCAGCACCGTCCGCAACGACCTCACCGAGCTGGACGACGACGTACGCGGCCACATCCAGGACACCGAGCAGGCCCTCAAGCGGCTGACCGGCCGCGTCCAGGCCCTCGAAGCCCACCTGCTCGCCACGGGCGGCGCCCCACTCGCCGACCTCGACACCGTCGACCCGGAGTGGAAGAAGCTGGCCAGGACCGCCAGCCACGGCTGGCACGTACGCTCCGGCCTGCTCCCCGGACACCAGCGCGAGGCCCACCGCCTCAAGGTCCGCGAGTACGAAGGAGCGGTCGAAGAGCGCGACGATCACCGCGACAAGGTGGTGGAGGCCGCCGGCGTCCTGACCACTCAGCCGCGCATGTCCCGCGAGTTCAAGCAGGCCGTCATGGACTTCGGCATGTCCCACACCCTTGCTGAGAAGAACGACCAGCGGGCCCAGAAGCTGGCCGGCCCCGCTCAGGCCGCCCAGACCGCACTGGCCCAGGACGACTCCCTGAGGCAGGCGAAGGCCTCGCTGATCGACCAGGGCGACAAGGCGGAACGGAAACTGAACTGGCTGCTGCGCGGCCGTCTGGCCGACGCGATCCGCGACCGCGCCCTCCTGCCCATGTGGTTCGTGACCGTGCTCGGTCCCGTGCCGCCGGCACACAAGACGCAGGAGTGGATGGACCACGCCACCCAGGTCCTGGCCTACCGGGTCACCTACGGGATCACAGACCAGGTCGTCGCGCTCGGACCGGCGCCCGACGAGTACGTGCCGCGCCGCACCGAGTGGTACCGCGAACTCACCAAAGACCTGCGCCGCTGGTAGCCCGCGCGGTGACGTACGCCCCGCGCCGCGAGCGCGCTTGCCCTGTGTGTCAGCGCGCGGGCGGGGGCGGTCCGGGCTTCCGGCTACTTTGCCCGCCCTGGAGGCCGATGAGCACACGCCGGGTCAACGGCGCCCGACCGTGCCACGGACGAGGACGTAGGGAGTCACACAGAAGGCACCGATGTTGCAGACGACGAGCATGGTGATGAACAGCCAGTAGGAGAAGCCGTGGCCGTCGGACGAGGCGACGAGGGACCCGTAGGTGAGGCTGATGAAGATGCCGGTGCCAGCGAGCCCGGCAGCCCAGCCCAGCACGCTCATGCCGAAGCCAAGACCGATGAAGAACCAGAACAAGGCGGGGCCGGCAAGGACCGCGATGGCCAGGAACAGCGGCGCGGTGATGTCCCGGTCGCCGATGAAGTCCATGAGCTGAGGGATGGAGATGAAAGTCCATAAGCCGGTGAAGGCGAGGCCGATGACGACGGCGACGATCGTGATCACACGGTTGGCGCGTCTGGCGGAAGCGGCGTTCGTGGCGTCGGTCATGAGGCAGTGGACTCCTTCTCTGTGGCGGGCGAGGTGATTGGATCCATCCCGGTATAGCCGACGCAGACCACAAAGGGGTGCGTTTCCACGCAAGGCGTCCGGGACCCGACCATCAGGCCGAGCGCGCTGGTCCGCACCCGATCTGCCGCGCCAGGGTCGGCGGGCCCGGGGTCTCACGGCGGCGGGGGAGCGGTCAGAAGTCGTCCCGCTCGGAGGGCGGCCCGAACCGCTCGATGGACCAGCAGGTGCAGTTCCCGCCCTCGTGCAGCTCCTCGTCACACTCCTCGTGGTGTTCCCGCGCCGCCCGCGGTTTCGGAGCCGCCGACCGCGCGGGCTGCGGGACGGGCGGCTCCGGGGTGGCCTCGACGGTTGGCGCCGGGCCTGCCCAGCCCATGCCCAGCGCCGCGAGGGGGTGCGTTGCGCTCAACGTTTCAGTGCGCCTTGTCAGGTGGGGCAGGGTGACCCCGGCCCCGGTGGGTGCCTCAGTACATGGTGAGCTGTTCGTGCTCGAGCAGGTCGAGGTGGACGATCCGGCTCTGGGGAAGGATGTCGGCGAGTTCGCGCGCTTCCTGGGCGCTGCGGGCCAGGACCAGTTCCTCCGCGAGCTTGGAGCAGGTAGCGGCCAGGTCGGGGCAGGGCCGCACGATCCCGTACAGTGTCCGCCGTTTGTCGGTCACGTGGACCGGGACGCCGTGGGCGTACTGCGGCCACATCATGGGTTTCTCCGGGATCTCCACCCGCAGGTTCGACGTCCGCCAGGCGTACTCGGCGACGGCGGCGAACAGCTCGGTCTGCTGCTGCGGCGACAGCCGGCCCCACCACGCCCGCGCGGTCTCCAGGTCCTGGCGCTCCCGCTCCTCGCGCTCGGTCTGCTCACGGGCGAGACGCGCCTCGCGTTCCACCCGCTCCTGTTCCCGGCGTGCTTCCTCCTCCGCCCACCGCCGCCGCGTCTGTTCCATGAAGACGCGGTGCTCCTCCTCCCGCTGCAGCCGCCGTCGTTCGTCCTCCTCGGCCGTCCGTACCCACTCCTGCTCCTCCAGCTCCTTCCGGCGCCGTTCCGCGGCCTCCTCCTGCTCCTGCTGGCGGGCCTGTGTAGTCCCTCATGTGATCCCACGAGCCCGGCTTCTGCTCGCGCATCAGCTAGCGGAACATCAACAGCAGCCGCGCCAGGTCGTGCTGATCGACCCGGACGGGCTTCGTCTCCGGGTCGTAGCCGTACGTCGGGTCGTGGGCGGGCTTCTTCTGCATCGGTCCTCGTTCGCGTTGCTACGGCGGTCAGCGTCCCGCCACAGGGCCTACGGTGCGGCCGGGTGCTCAACGACCCGGGCTCGCCGAAGCCACGCTGACCTCCGCCGTCCGTGCGCCGGCCGAACCGCCGTGGGCTTCGCGTCTCAGGCTTGCGGCGGCGTCGCTCCGGGCAGCTCCCCGGAGAATGCCCACCACTGCTCGATGGTCCACACGGCGACACTGGAGCGGTCGGTGGACATCCTCAACCACACCTCCTCACCGCCGGGCATGAGCGCCACCTTCAGGTGTGCCTCGTCCCATGTGCCCACGGGGTACATCCACTCGATCCCGTCGGGCCACGTCCGCATCGCCACCGTGCGCACGCTCAGCGCCGCGGCGAAGGCGTCCAGCGCCGCCTTGGACACCTTCATCGAGATGTCGCCCCACCCAACGCAACCCCCCTACCCCAAGAGGTGACCACGGGCTCCTCGCTCCGAGTGTCCGGTCGGCCACCGTATTCGCAGAGTGGGCCCCGGGCTGCTGCTCGGCGAACAACCGCACTGGGGCAGGCCGTCGGCCACGACTTCAGCGGGCGCCACGTAATTCCTCCTTCGCCGCCGGACCCTTTGATATCGTCAACCTCGTTGACGATCATTAGGGGATTCGGGGGGTTCTCCAGCATGTCTTCCTGGCTGCCGTACCGGCGTGGCATCGATCCGCTTTCGGATCTACCCACTTCCGGCATCGAAACAATCCGGCCTCGCACGGGACGGTGTGCATGACCGGCACTCCGGCCGAACGGGACGTGGCGGCCGTCGCTGACTGGATCGCCTCCCATCTCGGCGCCGAACTGTTCATTCCCGTGGAGCAGTTGGACCGGGAGGCGACCTTCTTCTCGCTCGGCCTCACCTCACAGGCCGCCGTGACCATGGTCAGCCGCTTGGGCGTGCGCCTCGGCCGTGACGTACCCGTCGCCACACTGTGGGCCTCCCCGACGGTGAACGGGTTCGCCGCCGCGGTGGTGTCCGCGGAGCACGGCACCGACGTACCGAGCCGGCGCTCCGCCGACGCGCGACCGGGTGAGCCCCTGGCAATCGTGTCCATGGCGGCGCGGCTTCCGGGCGCCGACTCCGTCGCGCAGCTGTGGGAACTGGTCCTCGCCGGCAAGGACGCGATCGGCCCGCCCCCGGCCGGGCGGTTCCCGGACGCCCGGGGGGCGATGCCCGACGCGGGGTATCTGAGCCAGCGGCTCGACGAGTTCGACCACCGGTTCTTCCACCTCTCGCCCCGTGAGGCGGCAGCGCTCGATCCGGTACAGCGGCTCTTCCTGGAGGTGTGCTGGGAGGCCATTGAGGCGTCGTCGCTGCCTCGGACGGGACTGCGGGGCAGCGCGACCGGGGTGTACGTCGGAAGCATCTGGAACGAGCACGGCGCGGCGTCGAGGCCGGGCCGGCACACGATGCACACGGCGACCGGTTCGAGCCTGTCGATGGTCGCGAACCGGATCTCCTACCTGTACGACCTGCACGGGCCGTCGGTCACGCTGGACTCCGCCTGCTCGTCCTCCCTGGTGGCCGTGCACATGGCCGCCCAGGCACTGCGTCTGGGCGAGATCGACGCCGCCGTCGTCGGCGGTGTCAACCTCCTCCAGTCGGCGGCGACCATGGACGACCTCACCGCCTTTGGAGGACTGGCTCCCGACGGGCGCAGCAAGGCATTCGGCGCCCTGGCCGACGGCTTCGGCCGTGGCGAGGGTGCCGTTTCGCTGGTCCTCAAACGTCTCTCCGACGCCGAGCGGGACGGCGACCACATCTGGTGCCTGCTCCGTGGAACGGCGGTCAACAACGACGGGCATACCAACGGCCTGACCGCGCCCAGTCCCGGCGCGCAGCAGGCCGTCATCCAGGATGCGCACACACGGGGCGGGACCGATCCCGCCGAGGTGCGGTTCGTCGAGACGCACGGCACCGGAACCGCGCTGGGCGACCCGATCGAGGCGTCGGCCCTGGCCGCCGCGCTCCGGGGCGCCACTGCCCCGGTCCACCTCGGCACGCTCAAGGCCAACATCGGCCATCTCGAAGGCGCCGCAGGGGTGGCGGGGCTGGTCAAGGCCGCTCTGGTCATGAAGCACGGTGTCATCCCGCCGTGCGTCCTGTCCGGTGGGACCAACCCGCACATCGACCTGGACGCGCTCAACCTCGCCCTCCCCCTTGCCCCCGTGTGCCTGCCGTCCGGCGAGCTTTTCCTCGGCGGGGTCAGCAGCTTCGGCTGGGGCGGCACCAACGCACACGTCGTGGTCGAGCCCTACCACTGCCCGGGTGCCCCGGCGCAGAAATCTCCCGCCGAAACGGCCGCTGGGACCGACGGAGCCGACGGCGTCGGCCGCGAGCCAGCCTTCGTGTTCTCACCCTTCGGCGGGCAGTGGACGGGGATGGGCCGGGAACCCCTGCGGACCGACGCGGAGTTCCGCGCCGCGGTCACCGAATGCTCCCGCGGCGCGGCCCCGGTGCTCGGCCTCTCGCTCCTGGAGCTCATCGCCTCCGGTGCCGACCTCGAACCGTACGGCGTGGCCGTGACGCAGCCGGCGGTCTACGCGATCCAGGTCGGCCTGGCCCGGAGCCTGGCGGCCCGCGGAATCCGGCCCGCCGTGGTCGTCGGCCATTCGCTCGGCGAGATCGCCGGAGCGGTCGTGGTCGACGCGCTCACCGCGTACGAGGGCGGCCGGATCGTGGCCCACTACGCGGCGGCGCAGCAGCGGCTGACCGGCCGCGGCGGCGGTATGGCCGTGGTGGCGCTCTCGCGCGAGGAGCTGGCTCCATATCTCGGAACCCGGCCAGGCATCGTGGTCGCCGGGATCAGTTCGGCACGTTCGACCAACCTGTCCGGGCGGGTCCACGAGTTGGACGAGCTCGTCTCGGTCTTATCCGAGGAGGGCCACAAGGCCAGCCGGATCAATGTCGGGCTCGCCGCGCACGGCCCGGACATCGACGAGGTGCGCGGCGACCTGGTCGAGGCGCTCGGGGAGATCGACCAGTACCCGCCCGCGCTCCCGATGGTCTCGGCGCTGGACGGCCGGGTCATGGCCGCCGGCGGCTTCACCGCCGAGTACTTCGCGAAGGCCCTGCGTGAACCGGTCGACTTCGCCGCCGCGCTGGCGCACCCCTTGCTGAGTGCACCGGACGCCCTGGTCGAGATCAACGCCCATCCCATCCTGGGCAACGCCCTGCGCGAGACGTACGGCGAACGGGTACGCGTCGTTCCGGCGTACTCGCGTTCCGGTCACGGTCCGGCCGATGTCGTCGCTGTGTGCGGAGCGGTCGCGCCGCCGTCCCGGGAGGCGCTGCTGACCTTGAGCGCGCACACCCCTTCGGCGCTGGCACGACGTTGCCGGGAAGTCGCGCAGTGGTGGCCCGCGGGCAGCACGCCCGCCGCCGTCGCTCCCGTGCTGGAGGGCCTGGCGACCCTTCCGTACCGGGCGAGCTTCGTCGCGGACGACCGCGACCGGTCGGTGGCCCAGCTGAGCGAGCACGCGGACGCCCTCGATGCCACGGGCGCTTCGGCCGCCGACCCGGCCCCCCGCGTCGTCTTCGTCTTCCCGGGCCAGGGCGGGCAGTGGCTGGGCATGGGCCGCGATTTGTACGCCCGCGACGCGGTCTTCGCGCGGCAGTTGCGGCGCTGCGACGCGGCGGTGCGCGAGGCATGCGGCGCGCGGATTCTGCCGCTGCTGCTCGACGGCACCGACGACGACGCGTTCACCAACGTCGCGACCGCCCAGCCAATGCTGTTCGCCATGCAGGTGGCGCTGGCACGGACGCTGGAGCACTACGGTGTCGCCCCACACGCGGTGGTCGGACACAGCATGGGCGAGGCGGCGGCGGCACACGTCGCCGGTGCCCTGTCGCTGCACGACGCGGCGGCGATCATCGGCCGCCGGTCCCGGCTGATGAACGACCTCACCGGGACGGGGGCGATGCTGGCCACCGAGTTGACGCTCCACGAGGCCGAGGCCGTGTGCGCCGGCACTTCCTCGATATCAGTGGCCGTCAGCAACTCGGCCCGCTCGACCGTGCTGTCCGGGGCCTCCGCCGACATCGGGCGGACGGCGCGCGAGCTCACCGGACGAGGGGTCTTCAACCGGCCCGTCCGGGTCCAGGTCGCCTCGCACAGCCCGCAGATGGACCCGATCCTCCCCGCGCTGGTCGAGGCCATCGCGGACATCTCCCCGGCCTCTTCGGCGCTGCCGGTCTACTCGACCGTCCTGGGCCGGGTTGCCGACGGGGCCGAGATGGACGCCGGCTACTGGGTCCGGAACCTCCGCGACCCCGTGCTGTTCGCGGACGCCTTGGGCCTGTTGCTGGACGACGGCTTCTCCTGCTTCGTCGAGATCAGCCCGCACGCGGTGCTCAGCCCGGCCATCGAGGAGACGGGCGTGGGCCGGGACCCGCTCGTGGTCCCGGCGCTGCGCAAGGAGCAGCCGGAGTGGCCGACGCTGCTGGCCGCGCTCGGCCGGCTCCACGACGCCGGCGTCCCGGTCGATCGTGCCGCGCTGCATCCGGCGGGCCGCCCCGCGCCGCTGCCCTTGCCGTATCCGTGGCAGCGGGTCTCCTCGCCGGTCCTGAACGACACGTCCGGCCGCGGGAGCAACGATCCGCTCGGCGTCCGTACGCAGGTTCCGCACGATCCCGCGCTGTCCGTGTATGCCGGCCGACTGGGCCCGTCGACGTGGTCGCTGGAGGACCATGTCGTCGGCGGCCGGGTCATGGTTCCCGCCGCTGCCTTCGCGGCCGCCGCCCTTCAGGTCGCCGGTCCCGTACCGGTGGACGGTCCGGTGTCCGTCCGCGACCTCGTGCTGACGGCGTCCCTGGAGGTGACCGGGGAGGACACGGCCCTCCAGACCACCATCCGGGCCGACGGCGAGACGCCCCGGGTCGAGTTCTTCGGAAGGGAGGGCGGGACCTGGGTGCGCGTCGGGACCGCCGCGGTCGAACGGGCCGCCACCGGCGCCCCGCCCCTCGAACGGCCCGCCGGTGACGGGAGACCGGCCGACGAGCTGTACGCGGGGTTCGGCGTACGGGGGCTGGACTTCGGCCCGCAGTACCGCCGGGTGCGTCGGCTCGATGTCGGGGAGAACGGCGCGACCGCCGAGATCGACTGGAACCCCCGCCACGCCGACGCCCGGCTCCCGCTCGACCCGCGGCTGCTGGACGCGGCCCTCCAGGTCGCCGCGGCGCCCCTGCTGACCGGGCCGGGGGCTGTGGGGGCCGACCGGTCCCTGCTCACCACGATGGTCCGTGAGGTGTCCGTGCTGTCCGGTGTGGGTGCCGATCCGCGGGCAGTGGCGACCGTCACCGCCGGCCCGGACCCCGACACCCGTCTCGCGGACATCGACTTGATCAGTGGGGACCAGGTGGCCCTGCGCATACGCGGGGTCGAGATCCGCCAGATCCCGATGGTGCCGTCCGGCACGGCCGACGAGGCCGCGCCAGCGCTGCGGGACGAGCTGCTGGCGCTTCCGCCAGCGGAGCGCGTCGCGCGGACGGCCCGGGTGGTGCAGGAGACCGTCGGCGACATAGCAGGCCTCGCGACCGCCGAGGTGGACCCGGCCGAGCCGTTCCACAGCCTCGGACTCAACTCGATCATGGGGCTGGAGCTCCGCAACCGCCTGGAACGCCGGCTCGGGACGACGCTGTCCTCGACCGTGGTGTGGAACTACCCCACCGTCGACGCCCTCGCCGCCGAGCTCACCGCCCGGCTGGAGGCGGCCGGAGAAGCGGGAGCGGACCGTACGATGCACCGGCCGGAACGGCCGCGCACCACCGAACGGCCGCGCACCGCCAGCCGGGACTCAACGGCCGAGGAAGCGCCCTCGGACGGGAGCGATCTCGACGCCCTCCGCCGGGAACTGGCGGAACTGGAAGAACTCATGGGGGAGATATGACGGAGCAGGGCGAGTCCGACATAGCACTGAGCACTGCGCTGACAGCCGTCAGGGGTCTCCGGGCCCGGGTCGAGGAGCTGACACGGGCGCGGCGGGAACCCATCGCGATCGTCGGCCTCGGCATACGGCTGCCCGGCGGCATCACCACGCCCGGGGCCCTCCACGAGTCGCTGGCCGACGGGATCGACGCGATCGGCGAGATCGGGTCAGACCGCTGGGACCACGCCGCCTTCTACGACCCGGATCCCGAGGCCGTCGGACGCACCCACATGCGGCATGCCGGGCTCATCGACGACGTGGACACCTTCGACGCGGCGTTCTTCGGGATCTCGCCGCGCGAGGCCGCCCATGTCGATCCTCAGCAGCGCCTTCTGCTGGAGGTCGCCTGGGAGGCCTTCGAGGACGCCGGAATGCCCGCCGACCGGCTGGCCGGCTCGGGGACCGGCGTCTACGTCGGCGCCAACTCCACCGACTACCTCACCATGCAGCTGGCGCGGCCGGAGACCGTCGACCTCTACACCGTCGTCGGCGGCACCAACTGCATCATCGCCAACCGGCTGAGCTACCAGCTCGACCTGCGCGGCCCCAGCCTGTCCGTCGACACGGCCTGCTCGTCCTCCCTGGTCGCCGTGCACCTGGCCGTACAGGCGCTGCGCTCCGGCGAGTGCGACTCGGCGGTCGCGGCCGGGGTGAACCTACTGCTGTCCCCGGCTAGTACGGTCGCCCACTCCAAGGGGCTGCCGCTGTCCCCGGACGGGCGGTGCAAGACCTTCGACGCCGCCGCCGACGGCTACGTCCGCGGCGAAGGCATGGTCGCCGTCGTCCTGAAACGGCTCTCCGACGCGATCGGCGACCGCGACCGCATCTACGCGACCATCCGCGGCTCGGCGGTCAACCAGGACGGCCGGACCAACGGCCTCACCGCGCCCAGCGGGCGCGCCCAGCGGGAGTGCATCACGTCCGCGCTGAGGAATGCCGGAGCCGACCCGTCACAGGTGAGCCTCGTGGAGGCGCACGGCACGGGCACCAGCCTCGGTGACCCCATCGAGGTCGAGGCCCTCGCCCAGGTCTACGGCACGGCCTCCGGCCCGGTCTGCCACCTGGGGTCCCTGAAGACGAACATGGGTCATCTGGAGGCCGCCGCCGGTATCGCGGGGCTGGTGAAGGCTGCTCTGTCCGTGCACCACAGGACCGTCTACCCGTCGCTGCACCTGAAGACGGTCAACCCGCACCTCCAACTGGACGGCGTACGGCTGGACCTGCCGCGCGACCGGGCCCGCGCCTGGGAGGCAGAGGACGGACAGCGGCTCGCGGCCGTCTCCGCGTTCGGCGCGGGCGGAACGAACGCGCACGTGATCCTGGGGCCGGTGGACGGGCACCTACCGGATACCGGGTCCGGAACCCGAGCCGATGACGAGTCCGGTGACGAGACCAGCGCGGCGCCGCTGACTCTGCGGATCTCTGCCGCCACTCCCACCGCCCTGGCCCGGCTCGCGGACCGGTACGCCGACCTGCTGGACGGCGCCGACCCGGCGTACGCCCAGGATGTCGTCCGTGCGGCCGACCACCGCAGGACCCTGCTGACCAGTCGGCTGTCGGTCTCCGGTGCCTCACCGGCGGAACTCGTCACGCTGCTGCGCGAGGCGGCCGCGGGCGAGCCCGGCCCGGCCGGTGTGACCGGACCGGCCAAGGGAACGGGCCGCACGGTCTTCGTCTTCCCGGGCCAGGGGCCGCACTGGATCGGCATGACGGCCCGACTCCAGGCCACCGACCCCGCGTTCGCCGCGGCCACACGCGAGGTCGACCAGGCCATGCGCCCGGTGCTGGGCCGCAGCGTGCTCGAACTGATCGAGCACGGCGACCAGAGGCGGCTCCCCACCGAGTTCGTCCAGCCGGCGCTGTTCACGATCGCCGTCGGACTGGCCGCTATGTGGCGCGCGGTCGGGGTGATCCCCAACGCGGTCATCGGGCACAGCATGGGCGAGGTCGCGGCGGCGTACGTCGCCGGTGCCCTGCCGCTGCCGGACGCCGTGCGGGTGATCTGCGAGCGCTCGCGGCTGCTGGCACGCATCGCCGGGCAGGGCCGCATGCTCGTCGTGGGCGTCGGCCAGGAGCGGGCCCGGCAGCTGTGCGAGGGGTACGACGACATCTGCGTCGCGGTGATCAACTCACCACACTCCACCGTGCTGTCCGGGGCCGGTGCGTCGTTGGAGCGGGTCGCCGCCGGGCTCGCGGACGAGAACGTGTTCAGCAAGTTCGTCGCCGTGGACGTCGCCTCGCACAGCCCCCAGATCGACGGGCTGCGGACGGGGCTGCTGGAAGCGCTCGACGGTATCCGGTCCTCGGTTCCGCAGGTGGAGATGGTGTCCACGGTGACGGGCGCGCCCCTCACCTCGGCCCCCACGCCGGACTACTGGTACGCCAATATGCGCGAAACCGTCCGCTTCACTCAGGGGATCGGGACGCTGCTCGCCGGCGGCCACGACACCTTCATCGAGATGTCGCCCCACCCAACGCTCGTCGACGCGCTCGAAGGACTGTGCGCGGAAGCCGACAGCCCGGCCGCGGCCACCTGGACGCTCCACCGCGACCTCCCCGACGACATCGCCGTACAGCGGAACTTCGGGTTCATGTACACCCATCGGCGACGCGGCCCCTGGCCGCACCGGGGCGACGGCCGGGCGGACCGGGCGGTTCCCATGGTGCCGCTGCCGACGTACCCGTTCGCCCGGGTGCGCTGCTGGTTCACCGAGGACCGGTGGGGGAACCCATGGGCGGCCGGCCTGGCGGCGGACTCCTCTCCGGTGCCTGTCCCCTCCGCCGCAGACGCCCCGTCGCCGACGTCCGCCGAGTGGACCCGACAGGAGGCGACCGCGGCCGTCATCGGCGCCGTCACCAGGACCTTGGGGCTGGACCCGGACCATCTCGACCTGGACGCGGGCTTCTTCGCCCTCGGCATGGACTCCATGCTCGCCACGCGGGTCAAGAACGAGCTGGCCCGGACCTTCGGACTTTCCCTGCCCACCCGGGTGATGTTCGAGTACCCCACGACGTCGGAGCTCGCCGCGTTCCTCGTGGCTTCGGTCTGCCCGGGCGAGCCTTCCGATGAGGTCCCCGGAACCGCGCCGACCGGGCCCGGCCCCGTCGAGCCGTCGCCCTCGGCATCAGCCGCGCTCGCCGACGAAGAACTCATCAAAGCGCTCGAAGCCGAGATCGAGCGGTCGTACCAGCCGACGCCCGGGGGACACGCATGACCATCCAGATACCAGAACACGCGCGCGAGCTGCTGAGCTCGGCGCTGGACCGCATCAAGTCCCTGACCAGCGAACGGGACGCGCTGCGGGCCGAGACCACCGAACCGATCGCCGTCGTCGGCATGGGCGCGCGGATGCCCGGCGGGGCCGACGACACGGCCGCGCTGTGGGACCTGCTGGCTGAGGGGCGGGACGCGGTGGCACCGTACCCGTCCGCACGGCTGGACGACGTCCCCGGCGGGTTCCCGGAAGGGGCGCCCTCGGGCGGCTTCCTGGAGTCGGTCGACAGCTTCGACGCCGGGTTCTTCGGGATCTCCCCGCGCGAGGCGCGCTACATCGACCCGCAGCAGCGGTTGCTGCTGGAGGTCGCCTGGGAGGCGCTGGAGAACGCCGGTGCCAGGCCTGCCTCCCTGAAGGGCAGCAGGGTCGGCGTCTACATCGGAGTGACCAACAACGACTACATGCAGTCGTTGCTCACCCATGTGGCGCCGGAGGAGCTGGAGGCGTACGCACTCACCGGCAATGCGTCGACGTTCGCGGCCGGCCGGATCGCCTACTGGCTCGGGGTGCACGGCCCCAGCCTGTCCGTGGACACCGCGTGCTCCTCGTCCCTGGTCGCCGTCCACCTCGCCGTGCAGGCGCTGCGGAGCCAGGACGCCGACATGGCGCTGGTCGGCGGCGTCAACGTACTGCTCTCACCGGAGTGGTACACCGTGCTCGGCAAGGCGAACATGCTCTCCCCGGACGCACGGTGCAAGACCTTCGACGCCGCCGCCAACGGCTACGTGCGTTCCGAGGGGTGCGGTGTCGTCGTCCTCAAGCGCCTGTCGGAGGCGCGGGTCGACGGGGACCGCGTCCTCGGTGTCATCCGCGGCAGTGCGGTGGGCCAGGACGGCCGGGCCAGCGGGATCACCGTGCCCAACGCCAAGGCGCAGCGGGACGTCATACGCACCGCCCTGTCCGCGGCCGGGCTGACGGCCGAGGACATCGACTACGTCGAGGCGCACGGCACCGGCACGGCGCTCGGCGACCCGATCGAGGCGGGGGCGCTGGCGGACGTGCTGTGCCCGCAGACCCGTACCACGCCCCTGCTCGTGGGTTCGGTGAAGACCAACCTCGGCCACCTCGAACCGGCGGCCGGCATCACCGGTCTCATCAAGGTCCTGCTCAGCCTGAACCACGGCCTGCTCCCGCCCCATCCCGGGCTGTCGCGGGTCAACCCCGAGATCGACCTGGACCGGCTCAAGCTCGCTGTACCGGTCGAAGGCCGGCCCTGGCCCGCGGGGGAACGGGTCCGGCGCGCGGGCATCAGTTCGTTCGGCGCCAGCGGCACGAACGCGCACGTCATCGTCGAGGAGGCACCGGCCCGGGAGGCGGGCGACCCGCCGCACAACGACCCCGGCACCTGCGTCCTGCCGCTGTCGGCCCGCACCGCGGACGGTGTCATCGAACTGGCCCGGAAGTACCTGGCACGGCTGGGCGAGGACGGCGGGACCCCGCCCGACGCGGCGATGGCGGACCTGGCCTACACGGCCGGCGCGGCCCGTGACCACTGGCCCGCCCGGTACGCCGCCGTCGCCGGGACCGCGTCCGAGATGCGCGCCGAGCTGCGGCGGCTGGTCGACGGGGAGTGCGACCTGCCCGCAGCGGTGTCCAGGTCCCGCGGCCGGACCGCATTCCTGTTCACGGGCCAGGGGTCGCAGTACCCCCGGATGGGGGCCGACCTCTTCGAGTCCTCGCCCCTCTTCCGTACCAGCCTGCAGCACTGCGCTGGCCTAGTCGACGGTCTGCTGGACCGTCCGCTGCTGGACGTCATGTTCTGTCCCGACGACCCCGCTGTCCACGACACCCGCTACACCCAGCCGGCGCTGGTGGCGCTGGAGTGGTCGCTGGCGCAGATGTGGCGCTCCCTGGGCATCGAGCCCGACGTCGTCGTCGGGCACAGCGTGGGTGAGATCGCCGCGGCCGCGGTGGCCGGGATCCTGGACATCGGTGACGCGCTCGCCGTGGCGGCCAGCCGTGGCCGGCTGATGCAGGAGCTGACCGAGCCGGGTGCGATGGCGGCGGTCTTCGCGTCCGCGGAGGTCGTACGCGAACTGCTCGAAGACACGGGGCGCGTCGGTGTGGCCGCCGTCAACGGGCCGGAGCACGTGGTGGTCTCGGGTCACCCCGAGGATGTCCGCGACGTACTGGACCGGGCCGGCGCGCGCGGGCTGCGCAGCAGACCGCTGAAGAGCGGCCGGGCCTTCCACTCGCCCCTGATGCGGCCGATGCTCGACGCCTTCGAGGGCGAGCTGTCCGGGATCGACTTCGCCGCGCCCTCCGTCCCGCTGGTGTCGACGCTGACGGCGCGGCCGGTGGGCCCCCGGGAGTGGAACGCGGCCTATCTGCGGGAGCACTCGCTCCAGCCGGTCGACTTCCACGGCGCGATGACGACGCTCATGCGGAGCGGGGTCGACCACGTCCTGGAGCTGGGGCCGGCCCCGACGCTCATCGCGGCGGCGCGCAGGTTCGTCCCCGAGGAAAAGCGCCCGGGGCTGTGGGGCGCGTCCCTGCGGCCGGGGCGCACCGACCGTGAGGCCGTCGCGGCCGCGGTGGCCGAGGCCTACACCGCCGGTCTGGACATCGACTGGCTGCAGCTGTGGTCCGGCCGGGCCGCCGCGCTGACCGACGCCCCGACGTACCCGTTCCAGCGGTCGCGGCACTGGTACGAGCCGAGCCGCGTGGTCGGCGGCACCGTGGCGCGGCGGCAGCCCACCGCTCTTCTGCCGCGCGGCTCCGACTCCCTCCTCGGGACGCGCGTGCCGGCCCCCGGTTCCGGCGCGGCCTTCCTGACGACCTTGGACGGCGCCGACGACCCCGCCCTCGCCGACTGCGTGATCGGGGGCGAGCCCATCGTCAACGTGGGCTTCTTCCTGGAGGCCGCCGTGCAGGCGGCCCGGGCGGTCGGCCGGCGGGACACCGTCCGGCTGGAGGGCGTCACGGTGCTGCGGCGCCTGGGGTACGACAAGGAGCACCGCCCTACGGTCGTGCTCACCCTGGAGCCCGCGCCCGACGGGACGCTGGGCTTCGCCTACCAGTCCGACCCGGCCGACCCGGCTCTGGCCTGGCACGTGCACTGCCGCGGTCGCGTCTCCGGTACCGGGGCGGCTCCGGCGGCACCGGCCGAACCGCCCGCGGATCTTCCGCACCGCATGACCGGCGGCGAGTTCTACCGGCAGATGTGGTCCCGCGGCCTGTACCTGGGCGACGGCGCCAAATGGCTGGAGGAGGTGGCCTTCGACCGCGACCACGCCTGGGCCCGGATCCGGCCCGCCACACCGGAGGAGGCCGGACGGTACGTGGTGCCTCCCGGCCTGACCGACGCGATGTTCCAGGCGCTCTTCGCGCCCCTGACCGCCCGTGGCGCGTCGGACACGGCCTTCATGGTGGTGGGGATCGACTCCTTCGCCGTACGCCCCGGGCTGCCGGCCGGTCCACTCCAGGTGCGGCTGCGGCTGTGCGAGGGAGCGGCGGACGCGCACACGCTCGTGGCCGATGTGTTCCTGCTCGACGAGGCCGGTGCCTGCTGGGTCTCGGCGTCCGGCGTCACGCTCGCCCAGGCCCAGGCCCAGGCGCGGCCCAGGACCGAGGCGGACGGCCATGCACCGGACGCGCGGGCGTGGCAGCCGGTGACGGCGCCCGCGCAGTCCGGACGTCCGGCCGTACGGGAGGAGGCGCTGGACCCGCTCACGGTGGTGACCAGGGCGTGCGCCCGGTCGCTGCGCACCGATCCGGACAGCATCGCGCAGGACGAGCCGTTGCAGAACCTCGGCCTGGACTCGCTGATGGCCCTGGAGATCAAGGACGCCGTCGCGGCCCTCGGCGATGTGTCGATCCCGCTCGCCGTGTTCCTCGACGGTGCGAGCCTCTCCGAGCTGGCGGCGTACGTCGAGCAGCACTCCCCCACCCCCACCGCCGCCCACCGGCCGGTACCGGTGTCCCGGACCGACGAGGCGCGCGGCGCCGGCCGTGACGCCGCGTCCGCAACCGGCGCACCCGGCCGTGAAATGGTCGTCGATCCCGCCGCCCGGTATGAGCCGTTCGAGCTGACCGATCTTCAGCAGGCGTACCTCGTCGGCCGTTCGGAGGGCATCGAGCTGGGTGGCGTCTCGACCTTCTTCTTCATCGAGACCGATCTGCGCGGGCTGGATGTCGCGCGGTTCGAGGAGGCCGTCGGCGCAGCCGTGGGCCGGCACGACATGCTGCGCGCGGTGATGACCGACGACGGCCGGCAGCGGGTCCTCCCGGAGGTCGGGCGCTACCGTGTCGACCGCCTCGACCTCACCTCAGTGCCGGCGGAGCGGCTGGCGGCCGAACTGGCCGAACGTTCCCGGAAGTTGTCCGCACAGGTCTTCGACCCGACCGTGTGGCCCCTGTTCCACCTGGCCGTCACCGAGCTTCCCGGTGGGGTGAGCCGCCTCCATGTCGGCATTGACGCGCTCATCATCGACGCCTGGAGCACGGCGCTCTTCTTCGCCGAGCTGGCGCAGACGTACCACGGGCAGGACCTCGCCCCGCTCGAACTGACCTTCCGGGACTACGTCGGGCACGTCCGGGCCCTGGAGTCCGAGCCGGCGTACGCCGCGGCACGGGCGTACTGGACGGACCGGATCGCCGCCCTGCCCCCCGCGCCGGAACTGCCGCTGACCGCCGACCCGGCCACGATCGGGCGGCCCGAGTTCGCCCATCTGAGCGGGACGATCCCGCCGGAGCGCTGGGAGCGGTTCAAGGCCCACGCCAGTGCCGCGGGGGTCACCCCCTCGGCAGCCGTCGCCGCCGTGTACGCCGAGACCATCGCGCGCTGGTCGGCGAACCCGCACTTCACGCTGACGCTGCTGTTCTTCAACCGCATGCCGGTCCATCCCGAGGTGCGTTCGGTGCTGGGCAACTTCTCCACCACCACGCTGCTGGAGGTTGACACGCGGGGCTCGGCCGACTTCGCGGCCCGCAGCAAGCAGTTGCAGGGCCAGCTGTGGCGCGACCTGGAGCACAGCGCGTTCAGCGGGGTGCAGGTCCTGCGCGAGCTGGCCACACTGCACGGTTCCGCCAAGGCCGGCCGCGCGCCCGTGGTCTACGCCAGCACGCTCAACTTCTCCTCGGACGAGGGCCCCGCGTCCAGTGCGCTGACCGACCACCTGATCGCGCTGACCGGCGACGGACGCGAGGTGTCCTCGTTCATCCGGACGCCCCAGGTGTGGCTGGACCACCAGGTGATCGAGGACGCCAGCGGGCTGCGCCTGAACTGGGACTACGTGCGGCAGCTGCTCCCCGAGCCCACGGTCGCGTCCATGTTCGCGAGCTACCGCGGACTCATCGAGCGGCTCTGCGACGACGAACAGGCATGGAGCAGCGCGCCGGAGATCGAGCTGGGCGAACAGGAACTCGAACCGCGTCGGCAGGCCAACGCCACGGCCGGGGAGCGCCCCACCGGGTTGCTCCACCACGGCTTCGAGAAGGCCGCCGCGCAGTATCCGGACGTGGTCGCCGTGGTGTGCGGTGAGGAGTCGCTCGACTACGCCGGGCTCGACCGGCGCGCCCACGAGCTGGCCTGCCGTGTCGCGGCCCGTACGGGTCCCGATCCCGAAGAGCTGGTGGCGGTCATGCTGCCCAAGGGGATCGACCAGGTCGTGGCGGTCCTCGCGGTGCTGAAGGCCGGCAAGGCGTACGTGCCCGTCGCCGCCGACCTGCCGCCCGAGCGTGCCCGCCGGACGCTGGAGCTGTCGGGAGCGACGCTGACCGTGGTGGACCCCGAGGTCCGTACGGCGCATCCGTGGCTCGACGCGTGTCCGGTAGTGGACGTCACGGAGGTGGCCCCGGACGGTGGAGCGGCCGGTGAACTCCCCGCCGTGGTGGCCGAACCCGACAACATCGCCTATGTCATCTTCACCTCCGGCTCCACCGGGCAGCCCAAGGGCGTGGTGATCGAGCACCGCGCCGCCCTGGGAACGCTCCAGGACGTCGGCGAGCGGTACGGGATCGGGCCCGCGGACCGGGCGCTGGGGCTCTCGGCGCTCAACTTCGACCTGTCGGTCTTCGACGTCTTCGGCATCCTGGCGGCGGGCGGCACACTGGTGCTGCCCCGACCGGATCAGCTGCGCGACCCGCAGGCGTGGTCGGAGCTGGTGCGCGAGCACGAAATCACGGTCTGGAACTCGGTGCCCGCCCTGCTCCAGATGCTGGTCGACCATCTGGAGGGCCAGGACGCCACGGTCCGGTCCCTGCGCACGATCATGCTCAGTGGTGACTGGATACCCACCCGTCTGCCCGACCGGGCGCGGCGGTGCGCACCCGGCGCACGGGTCCATTCGCTGGGCGGCGCCACCGAGGCCAGCATCTGGTCGATCACGTACCCGGTCGACACCGTGGACGCGTCGTGGTCGTCGATCCCGTACGGGAAGCCGTTGCGGAACCAGTCCCTCCTTGTTCTGGACGAGCAGTTGCGGCACCGGCCCACCTGGGTACCGGGAGATCTTTACATCGCCGGCGACGGTCTGGCACGCGGCTATCTGGCCGATCCCGACAGGACCGCGGCGAGCTTCGTGGACACCCCGCACGGACGGCTCTACCGCACCGGGGACCTGAGCCGGTACCTGCCCGACGGCAACCTGGAATTCCTCGGCCGCCAGGACGGCCAGGTCAAGATCCAGGGGTACCGGATCGAGCTGGGGGAGATCGAGAGCGCGCTGAGCGCGACGCCCGGCGTCCGCGCGGCAGTCGCCGCGGTGGTCGGCGGGTCCATGGAGTCCAGGACCCTGGTGGCCGCTATCGTTCCGGAGACGGCGGGGGCGGATCTCAGCGCGCTCACCGGGGCGTTGCGCGCCCAGCTGCCCGCGTACATGGTTCCCAGCCGGCTCGTGGAGCTGGACGCCGTGCCGATCACCGCCAACGGCAAGGTGAACCGCCGCGCCCTGGAGGAGCTCTGCCGGGTGTCGGCACCTCGGGCCTCGGCCGAGCCGCCGCGGGACGGCACCGAGCGCGCCGTGGCCGATCTGTGGGCCCAGCTGCTTCCGAACGCCCCCCTCAGCAGGGACGACGACTTCTTCGCGCTCGGCGGGAACTCCCTGCTCGGCGTACAGCTGATATCCCGCGTCAGGACCGCTCTGGGAGCGACGCTCCCGCTGTCGGTGCTGTTCACGCACTCCACGGTCGCGGCCATGGCCGAGGCGGTCCGCGACGGGCGGACGCTCCGCACGACGCTGGTGCCGATAAGGTCCGGGGGGACCGGCCCCATGTCGTACTGGATCCACCCCGTGGGCGGCGACATCGTCTGCTACCGCGGTCTGGCGCAGATCCTCGACATGCCGATGACCGGTGTCCAGGTCCCCGACGGCCTGGCCGCTCCGTTCGGCCTCGACCAGCTCGCGGACCTGTACGCCGACGCGATCGCCGACGACGCCACGGGCCAGGAGGTACGGATCGCCGGCTGGTCGATGGGCGGGGTTCTCGCGCTGGAGGTCGCCGAGCGGCTGGCGGCACGCGGCTTCGCCGTGGCACCGGTCGTCGCGCTCGACCTGATGGAGCACCCCGACGAGGACCGGAGCGAGGTGTCCCACGCCGAGTTGTTGGCATGGTTCGCCCGGGACGTCGCGCACATCGCCGGTGCGCCCGATCCCCTGGCCGGGCACGACCTTGCGGGGGACGAGGACCCGGACGCCGTGCTGGTCGAGCGGCTGCGCCTCAGCGGGCTGCTGGGGCCGGACACCGACGACGAGACGATCAGCGCGCTGCTGGCTCGCTTCACCGCCAACTCCCGTGCCCTGTCCGCCCATCGCCCCGGCACCTACCACGTGCCCTCGGTACTGGTCCGCGCCAGTGACGGGGCGTCGAAGGCCGTGACATCGGCGTGGGCCGGCCGTCTCAAGGACCTGGTCGCCGTCCAAACCCTCGACGGCGACCACTACTCCGTGCTCCAGCCCGACCGGATCGAGAGGTTCGCCTCGGCGGTGCGCGCGAGCTGGAACACCGAAGACCAATGAGCGACAACCCCGTCGCTCGCATCACACCCCTCAGAAAGGAAGTCATCATGACCTTCACTCGCCACGACGTCTCGTCGGCGCCCGAGCAGTCCCGCCCGATCGTGGAGAACACCACCAAGGGCTTCGGTTTCCTGCCCGCGCCGGTGGCGATGATGGCGGAGTCGCCGGAGCTACTCGAAGCCTTCATGACCGGCAACGGGCTGTTCAACAAGACGAGCCTGAGCCAGCTGGAGCGTGAGGTCTTCATCCTCACCATGGCCACCACGGTGGAATGCCACTACTGCGTGGCCATGCACTCCTCCATCCTGACCCGGTCGAAGGCGGACCCGTCCCTCATCGAGGCGCTGCGCGCCCGCAAGTCCCTGGATGACCCGAAGCTGGAGACGATGCGGGTCTTCACCCTCGCCGTCATGGAGGGGCACGGGCACGTCCAGCCGGAGACGATGGAGGCGTTCCTCGCCGCCGGCTACACCCGGCGCAACGCGCTCGAGGTCGTTCTCGGCCTGGGCGTCTACACCATCTCGACGTACGCGAACCGTATGACCGAGGCCCCCGTCGACGAGCCCTTCAAGGCGTTCGAGTGGCAAGCCGAGCACTGATCGCCTGAGAACCATACGCACGGGCAAGAGCCGCGTGCAGGAACCACGTGTAGGAACCAAGGGGGGGAGAAAGCCACCAATGAAGATATCCGCAAGCCGTGTGCGCTGGTCGCTGGTCGGCCTCGCGTTCGGCGTGACCACGATGATCGGGCTCGCTCCGATGGTCTCGGCGATGAACGCCTCGGACTCCGCCGTGGAAGCGGCCGAGGCCGACCTTCCGGCGCTCAAGCTGTTCAACCAGGTCTCCCTGGGCGACGGCTTCGTCCAGACCCTGTACGCCACCGACGGCGCGAATCACCCGAAGGTTCTGGCAGTCAAGATTGACGCGGCAGCAGTGAACTCACTGCCGACGACGCCGACCCACGACGGCCAGACGTGTTTCGACAAAGACGGCGACGGCATCGACCTCGCAACGGACTGCGCGAGCGGTCACGAGCGAAACCTGTGGTTTCCCAAGCTCCCGGGGCTTCCGTTCAAGTGGCTGATGTTCAACTGGCAGCGCAATGGCCACGGTCCGACCCATGTCTTCGACAAGCCGCACTTCGACTTCCACTTCTTCATCCAGGATTTCACAGAGCGGAACAAGATACGGACGGGGCCGTGCAATCTCGTCATCAACTGCGATGACGAGGCGACAGCGATGAAGCCAGTCCCGGCGCAGTACATGCCCGCGGGATGGGGCATGCCCGGCGCCGCCGGCCGCATGGGGAACCACATCGTCAACCCCAACGCGGCCCCGGCCAACGGGGATCCGTTCACCCAGGCGTTCGCCTACGGCACCTGGGACGGGCATGTCACCTACTGGGAGCCGGTCGTCAACAAGGACTGGGTCGTCGCGACCAAGCCCGCCAAGGCATGCCAGCCGATAACCCAGGCACCGGAGGTGGAGCTCTCCGGCTACTACCCGACCCAGATGTGCACCCGCTACAGCTCTGCCGGTGACGTCACATTCACCATGGAGGACTTCGTGCAACGCACGGCCCCGAGCGGGTCCTGACCTCCGATGCACCCCCATCGGACCCCGGCCCGCGCAACAGCGCCCTGACGGCGGGCCCGTCACCGTGCCCGTGCGGCTCACCGACCGTGAGCCGCACGGGCACCGCGCTGTCCGCACCACTTCCGCCAGTACGCCAGTGCTGTGGCCGGTGTCCCGTACGCCGTCCCGCGACGGTCAGGGGCCCAGCCAGCCCATGACACGTTCGATTCCGCCGGGCCGGCCGACCCGGGCCAGCGTGTCCTCGACCAGGGCCATCTCGGGCCCGCCCACTGTCACGACCCACTCCTCGCGCAGTTCGTTGAGGATCTCACCGGACAGCGCGAGCGCCTCCATCCCTCGTTCCGTGAGTGCGACGTCGACCTGACGCTGGTCCGTGGCGCTCGGAGTCCGACGGACATATCCGAGTTGCTCCAGCCCTCCGACCGTCTTGTGGGCAGCCTGCTTGGACACTCCCAGCCGTCGTCCGAGATCGGAGATACTCCCGCCCTGCCTGATCATTTGCATGGCGAACCCATGGGCCGGGCGCAGATCGGGATGACCGACCTCGGCGAGGCGTACGTGGAGCTCATCGATCAGGGTGCGGAAAGCCTGGAGGAGAAGAAAGGGAAGCGCATTCCCGGGGCGGTGCGACGGCATAAGGAGACCCGAATTATACGTGCGTTCACTTCATTTAAAGTAAAACTGTATCAGCTCCTGGAAGTACGTTACGCAACCCCTACCCAGAACGATCGCAAAATCTTGCCCCTCGGGTTCCGCGCGCGGCCGATCGAGATCTAAATTGTATCCACTGCATAACTTTTTGCCTGCGCATGAACAAATAGCGCCATGGGGTCGGTCATTACTTGTACTCCCACATGTTGTCGGTCCGTGCCCGGTCGAGGTCGATGCGCACCCGCCGGGACGCGGTCGACGCGCACGTCCTGGAGGTGACGGCCAGCGGCGAGGGTGCAAGACCACACCCGACTATGGAGGCCCGCATGGTTGAACCGGTCCGGTCGTCCCTCTCGCCGGAGCAACGCGAGCGCCTGGAGCAGCTCGCCGACGCGTCCCGGCTGCGGGCGGCGCTGTACCCGTCCCCGAAGCTGCCACCGCTCCGGCACCGCGCACGCTCACGGCAGTACCCCAGCGGCCGGCCGAACCCCCGGCGGTCCGCCCGTACGCGCCGACACCGCCAGAGGTGAGTGGGCACGGTGGACCCCACCGCGCATCCGGTGGGCGGGCGAGCTGGCGATGTCCCGGGTGGAGAGTGGAGCCCACTCTGTGGTGGGCATCGGGTGGGGAGCGGGCTCCACTCCCATCGGGTGGAGAGTGGACTCCACTCCGGTGAGCACGGGTCGGTGGGGGAGTGGAACATCCCAGCACCCGGTGCACCCACTCGATGTCACCGGTGCACTGCATCGCGCGCACCGGCGATGACGATGCGCGGCATCGTGCGCACCGTGCGCGCGCCGACGATGCTGTGCACTGAGCCTCCGCCAACTTGAAGTCGCTGGTCAAAGGGCTGGTGTGACCGGTGCTCGGGGTGCTCGCGCTGGTCGTGGGCAGCTGTCTGAGCAGTAGATCGTCCGTCAACGGTTGACTTGCCGGTTCCTGCGCGCGGTGGCGGGGCGGCCTTCTACGATCCGGTGTATGGATCCCGAGCTGCTGGAACGGATCTGGATATCCGCAGCCCGGTCCCGGCCGCACCCACGACATCACCGCCGCCCGCCACGACCACGTCCTGGCCCACCTGCGCGCCGCCGGACTCGGCGCCCTCGCGGACCTCGGCTTCCGCGGCCTGGACAACGACGTACGCAATCCTGTGATCGTCACCGGCTTCACCGCCAGCCGCACCCACAAACTCACCTCAACGCACGCATCAAACTCCGCCACCTCTATCCAAAAAAATAGCTGCGACGGTCTACTAGGTCTGCGCCGAAACGTCCTGGTGGACCGGGACGTCGGCGGCCGCGCTCAGGCGCGGCGGGCCCGCCAGAGCCATACTGCCGTGCCGACCATCAGGGCGAGGCTTCCCAGGTTGCCCAGGAGGGCCGGGACTTCGGCCGCCGCCCAGCCGCTGATCAGGTTCCAGGTGACGATGACGGTGGTCGGCACGATGACGGTGAGCAGCACGCCGGTGGTCTTCTGGACGGCGGTCCAGTGCACTGAGGTGCAGAGAAGTACCGCGCCGGTGACACGGAACAGGAAGCCGAACACCGGGCCGGGGTCGAACGCCGCGTCGGGGCCGATGGAGAAGATCATGGTGAAAGGCAGCGAGAGGGTGAGCATCAGGAGCGGGACCATGGGGTGCACTTTGCCGCACCGGGCGGGTGCGTCCACGTCGCTCCGGGCCGGGGTGCCGGTGGTCCCGTTCCCCGCCTCGGCCAGTGCCATCGCCGCGATCGTGCGGGGGTCCCCCAACTCCGCGAGGATCTCGCCGATCGCGGCGTCGGGACGCTCGGCGCGCGTCACCTCGATGTGTTCGGCGAGGTCGGCGAGGAGTTCCTGGCGACGGTCGGCGGGGAGTGCGGAGCTCTCGCGTTCGACGGCGGAGAGGTAGTCGCGTACGGGGTCGGCAGAGGTCTTCATGCGAGGTCTCCGGTGGAGGGGTGCGGGGTGGTGAGGAAGGCGTCGACGGCGTTACGGAAGCCGGGCCAGACGCGGGTGAACTCGTCGAGTGCGGCCCGGCCGCTGTCGGTGAGCGCGTAGTAGCGACGGGGTGGGCCGGAGGCGGACTCCTGCCAGGTGGTGGTGACCAGGTCGTCGCGGCGGAGCCGGGAGAGCAGGGGGTAGACCGTGCCCTGGCTGGTGGCCAGGGCACCGGAGTCCTCCAGGGCATGAAGGAGTTCCACGCCGTAGCGGGGGCGGTCCCGCATCAGGGCGAGTACGCAGTACTCCAGGACGCCCTTGCGCAGCTGGGTGGCTGCCCGGGCCTGCTTGGTCGAATCACCTGGTTCCATGCGATGCAAGATACCCGGTGGGGCAAGCGGATAGGAAGGGGGGGTCCCCTTCCAGAGCGTCGTCAGCGGTTGATTTCGAGGTTCGTCAGGACGAGCAGGGCACGCAGGAGGTAGGTGGCGCGGGCGGGGTCGGCGCGGAGTTTGGTGAGGATCCGCCAGTTCTTGAGGGTGGGCGAAGCCGTGCTGCCGTGCTCGAGTCTTCTGGCCGGCAGATGCGGACGACGCTTGTGCATGGGCTGAGCGACTGGGGTGGGCGTTCGGACTTATAGCGGAGGATCCGGCTGCGAGAGGTACAGCGCTCGTCCATCTGGCGGAGGCCCGGAGGAAGGTCGCGGACGCGCGCGCCCGGTACTACGAGTTGTGGCGGCTGACGCGGCCCCTGGGAGTGGACGAGCGGTACCGGGAGCCTGCCTTTTTGCAGGCGCGCCGGAGGTATCAGCAAGCCCAGAGGCGTTCACTGCCTGATGGGGTGTGGGGTGGTCCTGCGGGTGGGGATCTGGCGATGTGGCCGGGGCTGCCCTATGTGTTGCTCTTCCTGGAGTGGGAGGCGAAGTACCCGCGGGAGTGGACGCGGCATGCGAAGGCGTGGGGTACGAAGGAGAGCCTGATCCGGGAGGTGGCCCGTGCTCGCCAGGAGGAGGCGATCAAGGCGAAGCTCACCGACGTGGTCGAGATCGTCGTCCACCGGGCGTATCGCTGCAAGGATCGCGAGTACGTGCGGGTTGCCCGGGCTGTCGACAGCGCTGACCTACGGGGCAGGCTCGATCGTGCAGTCGATTCGGACAGTTCGTGGGCCCGGTGCCATGCCGGGTATGTGCTCTGGCTCCTTGACCGCCCTGACCTGCCGAACACCCGTCATGTCTGGCAGACCTGGGTGGCAGGCGGGGCTGCGGCGTTGATGTGACCGGGGGACGATACAGGGAAGGTTCCCGTGATCATGGAGTGTTCTACGCCCCGTGACCTGCCTGGAAGACCGTGCCTGCTGACGCTTCATCCCTGATTCCGCCTGCCCTTGACCGGCTCCGCGAGCAGTCCGACGTCGGGCCCGGGGAGGTGCCCGGCCTGCTGGAGCGGCTGGCTCAGGTGCCGGATCCGCGCGATCCGCGCGGCGTGCGCCATGCCCTGGCCGTCGTGCTCACGCTAACCGCGTGCGCGGTGCTGACCGGCGCGACCTCGCTGCTGGCGGTCGGCGAGTGGATCGCGGACGCGCCGCCGCACGTGCTGGAGCGAATCGGCGTGCGCCCCGATCCAGTACTGCCCCGGAGGCTGGTGCCCTCGGAGGCGACGGTCCGCCGACTGCTCGCCCGCATCGACGGTGATGCCCTGGACCGGGCGGTGGGCGGATGGCTTACCGACCGCCGGCCCGAGAGCACCGGGCTGCGCGGACTGTCCGTGGACGGCAAGTCCCTGCGCGGCGCGGCGAAGGCCCCGGGGCGGAGGATCCACCTGCTCGCCGCGGTGGAGCACACCACCGGGCTGGTCCTGGCCCAGCTCGACGTCGGCGAGAAGACCGGTGAGGTCACCCGCTTCCAGCCGCTGCTCGACACCGTCGCCGACCTGGCCGCAACCGTGGTCACCAGCGACGCGCTCCATACGCAACGTGAGCACGCCGCCTACCTCCTGGGCCGCGGGGCCCATTACATCGCGATCGCCAAGGGCAACCAGAAGAAGCTGCGCAAGCAGCTGAAGTCCCTTCCCTGGAAGGACATCCCGTTCCAGGGCCGCACCCGGGGCGTCGGCCACGGCCGCGCGGAGATCCGCCGGATCAAGGTAGCCACCGTGAACAACTTGCTCTTCCCCGGCGCCCGCCAGGCCGTCCAGATCAAGCGCCGCCGCACCGACCGAAAGACCGGCAAGACCACCATCACGACCGTCTACGCGGTCACCAGCCTGACCGCCGAGCAGGCCACCCCCGTCCAACTCGCGAGACTGATCCGCGACCACTGGAAGATCGAGGCCTGCACCACGTCCGCGACACCACCTTCGCCGAGGACGCCTCCCAGCTTCGGACCGGCAACGCACCCCGCGCGATGGCGACCTGGCGCAACCTCGCCGTCGGCGCTCTCCGGCTGAGTGGCGTCAAGAACATCGCCGCCGGCCTCCGCCGCAACGCACGCGACGCCCGCCGACCCCTCGCACTCCTCGGCCTCGCGTGATCACAAAACGGGCGCCCGCCGACTACGCCGAAGCCCTGGCACCGGGCCCACGAACTGTCCGAATCGACTGCACGATCGAGCCTGCCCCGTAGGTCAGCGCTGTCGACAGCCCGGGCAACCCGCACGTACTCGCGATCCTTGCAGCGATACGCCCGGTGGACGACGATCTCGACCACGTCGGTGAGCTTCGCCTTGATCGCCTCCTCCTGGCGAGCACGGGCCACCTCCCGGATCAGGCTCTCCTTCGTACCCCACGCCTTCGCATGCCGCGTCCACTCCCGCGGGTACCTCGCCTCCCACTCCAGGAAGAGCAACACATAGGGCAGCCTCGGCCACGTCGCCAGATCCCCACCCACAGGACCACCCCACACCCCATCAGGCAGTGAACGCCTCTGGGCTTGCTGATACCTCCGGCGCGCCTGCAAAAAGGCAGACTCCCGTACCCGCTCGTCCACTCCCAGGGGCCGCGTCAGCCGCCACAACTCGTAGTACCGGGCGCGCACGTCCGCGACCTTCCTCCGGGCCTCCGCCAGATGGACGAGCGCTGCACCTCTCGCAGCCGGATCCTCCGCTATAAGTCCGAACGCCCACCCCAGTCGCTCAGCCCATGCACAAGCGTCGTCCGCATCTGTACCTGCCTCTTCAGCCACGCACGGGATCATCTCCTAGCCTCGCCGTTTCACTTGGGTACGGCTGACTTTGGGGCGGAAACGCGAAAGTGCCTTCCTGACCTGGGACGATGAACCTTGCTGAGGGGTTCTGTCGGTCCAGGCGGAGGGCACTTTCTACGTGCAGGCTATCGGGTTGCGTCCCAAGGTCCATGTCAGTGCCGATGGTTCGGGGGTGGTCGGGCATGCCGGGGCACGGTTGCTGGCGGATCTCGCTGATGCCACCGGGCTGACCGCCGCGTACTCCGCCGCTCTCAGGTCGCTTCGGCCGCGCGGGACCGGGCATGATCCGGGCCGGGTCGCCACCGACCTGGCGGTAATGCTCGCCGACGGTGGCGAGGCGATCGCGGATCTGGCCGTGCTGCGGGACCAGGCAGGGGTGTTCGGCCCGGTCGCCTCCACGCCCACCGCTTGGCGGTTGCTCGCCGACACCGACGAGGCTGCACTCGCTTCGCTGCGAGCGGCCCGCAGTTCAGCCCGGGAAGTCGCCTGGATGCAGGCCGCCGAGACCGGTGAGGGCATACCTGCTGCTCGGGCCGGCGGACGAGAACTTCCCGGCCTGGTTCTGGACCTCGACGCCACGCTGGTGACCTGCCACTCCGAGAAAGAGCAGGCCGCACCCACCTATAAGGGCGGCTTCGGCTTCCACCCGCTGCTGTGTTTCCTCGCGAACACCGGCGAGGCCGTGTCAGGGCGGCTGCGGCCCGGGAACTCCGGAGCCAACACTGCCGCCGATCACATCACGGTGCTCGACCAGGCGCTCGCGCAGATCCCCGACGCTCACCGGCACGGCACCGACATCCTGGTCCGCGCCGACAGTGCCGGATCCGCGAAAGCCTTCCTCGCCCACGTCCGCGACTTGCGGAAACGAGGAATTCGTACCTTCTTCTCGGTCGGATACGCAATCACCGAGCCGGTCCGCCGAGCTGTCCGGGCCATGCCCGACCGCCTCTGGCATCCCGCCCTGGACCAGGACGGGACGCTGCGTGACGGTGCTGAGGTCGCCGAGCTGACTGGCATGGTCGATCTGGACGGCTATCCGACCGGCACCCGCATCATCGTGCGCCGGGAGCGGCCGCACCCCGGAGCCCAGCTGTCCCTGTTCGATCAGGACGAGGGCCTGCGGCATCAGGTGTTCCTCACCGACACCCCGTACTCCGGGGGCGGATCCGCCCAGTTCCTGGAGGTCCGTCACCGCGGGCATGCCACTGTTGAGGACCACATCCGGTGCGGCAAGACCACCGGCTTCGGCCGCTTCCCCTCCCGCGACTTCGCCGTCAACGCCGTCTGGCTCGAACTCAGCCTCGCGGCAATCGATCTGCTGGCCTGGACGCGCGTCCTGCTGCTGGACGGGGAACTGGCCACTGCCGAGCCGAAGAAGCTCCGCTACCGGCTGCTGCACGTCGCCGCCCGCCTCACCCGCGGCGGCCGACGCCTGCGCTTGCGGATATCGGGGACCTGGCCCTGGAGAAACGAACTGGCCACGGCCTTCTATCGCCTCGCCGCACTGCCCCGTCCCGCCGGCTGACCGGCAAGGCCCTGACCGCCCACGACCCGAAGGACCCTGGAGAACCCGACCACCGCGCCGGTTCTCCACCATGTCCGAACACCGAAATCGCTTCGGCCACCCGACAGTTACCCCTCAACGACGCCTCATCGCCCCAACTGAAACGGCGAGGCTAGCGCAGCCAGCTTGCTCCACCCGACGGTGCAGGAGAGACGCAAGGACTCCGAAGCGCAACGGACGTGAGCAGGAACCGCCCGCTCGCCCTCTCTTCATCTCAAGTGATCACGAAACGGACGCCCGCCGACTACGCCGAAACCCTGGGCACGCGCCCCCTCCGGCGGCACGAGAGATCTTGCAGGGAATGGGAGTTCTTGCTTCCGTGTCCGGGTTGGCTCTCAGTTTGGTGTCCGGTCTTGGGCGCTGTGGAGCGGGCCGGTTCGGGTGTTTCTATGGGGTGTTGAGCAGTGATGGCCGGGCGCTGGTGCTGGACAAGCAGCGAGGATTGGCTGGTCACGGAGTGAGGATTACCTGGTCAGCGGAGTGAGAGCTCCCACTGTTCCCGCGGCTTGGCGGGAGTTCTCCTGTGATTCGACTTCCGCCAGTGCACGTTGATTCATATCATTTTTTTGAATCGCATCTGACCGATGAAAGGCTATTGTCTTCGCCAGGGTGATCTTCCAAATTCACCCCATCGCCCGACATGTCATGCTCTTTCCCTTTGAAATTGTCATCCGGGTACCAATAACATGTGACGCCGGACACGGCATTGCTCCACGAGCTTATCTGATTATCGAGCCCGTATTCTCTGAGTGAATCAATTTCCCCTCCGGGTGCAAGGGCAATTCCACCTCCTTCCCAAGTGTCTTTCGTGTAAAGACACAGCAGGGGCAACTCCTTGCAATCGCTTCCGAGTTGATAGACACTGGACTCTTCGGCGAACGGATAATGGTTCGGAACGTAAAAGGCCAGCGCACTCGCCAGCGCTCCGCATAAAAACGCTGCCGTGATCAGGATCCGGCGTGATCGTGTACGAGTGCCAAGCGGCTGTTGCGGGGGCCCGCCAACCGGGCTGGATACGGGAGTATCGGAGGGAGGGAACTGACTGCGTTGCATCGAATGGGCGTCCAGGTCAAACACGACCGCCTCTCGGCGTCGGGCCAGCTCAGCACGGCTCTTTTCCAAGGCCTCGGCGCTCTCCTCTAGACGCAGTTGCCGCTCGCTGTTGGCAGCTGCCTCAGCACCGGCCTCTTGGAGCCTGGCGAGCTCGGCCGTAACGTCCTGCTGCTGCTGGCGAACATCGGCCAGTTCTATATTGAGGGCTTCGAGTTCCAGAGTGAGTTCGTAGACGCGCAGCAACTGGCGGTAGCCGTGGGTGCGGCCTCGTTCCTGGGGCCGGTCGCATAGGAGGCCCAGCAGGCGCCCGTAGGAGTCGCGGGTGTCCTTGCGGACGTCCGCAGTCACGTCAGTCCTGCTCTGGATCTCCGCCAGGAAGCCGTCGATGTACTCCAGGTCCGGCACACGGCCGTCCGGCTTCTCGTAGATCGAGACCGTGGAGTGATCCACCCCCAAGATCCCGGCGAACTCCCGTTGGCTCTTGCCTGCGGCCTCTCGCAGCATCCTCAGGCGCCCGGATAACTCTTTTCGCTCCCGCGCCACCGGATCCTGCGCCGGAACGTGCCCCTCGTTTGTCATTGTGTTGTCTCCCCTCAACACCAGACCCTCGGGTCGCCTCTGAAAATCGTGGCCCCGAGAATTCCCTGTCGTGCTTCTCCGCCAGCCCCTCGGCACTGGAGTCTCGATGGCAGCGGTCAGCATGACATTCACCGGCTTACACGGCTAACCACCGTGGGCCCCATCGCGCCGACCGCCCGGCGTCGGGACCGCCCCGACGCACAGACACCACAGGAATCGCCATGCCTGCCATCGTCCTGCTGATCGTGCTCCTGCTGGTCCTCGTAGCCCTCATGGGCGCCGGAGGACTCGCCTACCTCGTTCACCGCCACCACACCCTGGCCGCACCCGTCGTCACCGCGATGGGAACCCTGACCGGAATGGTCGCAGTGGTCTCCCTGATCCTCACCGCAGGCAAGTGACGTGCCACGGTACCGGGTTAGGACAGCATCTCCACAGGGGTGTCCCACGCGTGAGTGATTCGCAGCGGCCAGCCGTGCGGCTACGGGTTGAGCACTGTTGGCCCGGCATACGAATGAACTCCTCTCATGCGGCGCTGTCGCTAACCTCCTTGTGCCCACTCCAGCCCGAGGCCGGCCAAGGCGGTGAGTTTGTCGGCGGTCAGTTTGTCCCGGCGGCTCTTGGTGTTGGACAGGAACACCCCGAGCTTCACCTCGCTCCCGTCCTCGAGCCGCTCTACGTGGGCCCTGGGGACGGTCAGGGAACCGGTGCGGGTCTTGTACTGCGCCAGGGCCGCCACCCCCTTCTCGAAGGCGCTCACCGGCGCCGTGGACGGCTTCGCCGGCGCTTCGAGCTCCGCCGCCAGCGGTACGACGCCGATGGCCTCCAGGCGCTCACGCTGCCCGTCGGCCAAGGCCGCCCACACCTCGGGCTTCCGCTGCTTGGCGAGCCACTTCCCGATGTCCATCCCGTGGACGGTGACCCCGGGTTCGACGTACGCGAGGATGGTCTCCTCCGCGAGCATCTCCCGCACCACCGCGTAGTGCCGCTGCCACTCGGCCGGCCATGACGGATTCCAGTCCTCGTCGATCTCCTTCAACGCGGCTTCCCACTCCGGCTTGCCAGCCAGCGCGCCAGGTCGGCGGAGGTTCGCGAGCCACTGCCCGATGGGCCGGTCCAGCATCGTCGCGGTCCGAGGCGCACACAGCGTCCAGTGCTGCTCGTAGTACGCCTTGGAGGCCTGAAGGTTCTCCTGGAACCGCTCATCAGCGACCGACCAGACCATGCCCAACTTCTCCAGCCGCTGCGCGCGCCGCCCGCTCATCTCCCCAGCCGCGTAGGCCCGCCGCTGCTCCGCCACCCACTGCCCAAGAGGTGTCGCACCCTCCCGATGTCCGTACGGCACTCGCGCGTTCCCGACCCGCTCGACGTACGCCTTCAGCTTCGCCCAGCCACGCGCCCAGTCCTGCCGCTCCGTGTCGATCACGTTGAAGCTAACCCAGTCGGCGACCATCACCGGGTCACGCGGTGCGGCAAACCGAAGCAGGAGACGGGATTCTTCCTCGCCCTCCTCGGGCGGAGTGCCGATGTACTCGGACGGCTGCGCGATGTCCTTCTGCGGCTCCTGGGGGATCGCAAGCAGCTCGATTGCCTCTTCATCGTGAGCGCGCAGACCTTCCAATACCTTCACCAAGGGCCGGTACGAGCCCGAGGTGAACATATCCTCGGGGGACTCATCGGGCTGAAGGAATACCGGCACGATCAAAGAGGCAAGCTTTCCTTCTCCGGGCTTCTGACGCAGCGCGCGGCCGATCGCCTGCACGATGTCGTGCGGCGCGCCCTTGGGATCCAGCAGGGCCACGGAGTCCACGGCCCGGATGTCCACGCCCTCCCCTAGGACGCGGCAGTTGGAGAGCACGGCCCGCCGGGCGGTGGTCCCGAACTTGCCCAGGACGTCCCGCCGGCGCTCCGGGACGTGCTCGCCGCACAGCCAGTTCGCCCAGATCTGTGCCGGGTACTTCTCGGGCTGGTCGGCGTGCAGCCGCTTGGCCACGCGCTGAAGTGATGATCTGTGGGTTTTTGTCGGTGGTGGTTCGGCATCGTGATGTCAGTGCGGGAGATACCGGGTTTCTGCAGGTCGGTTCGTTGCCGTGAGGGTTTCGGGTGGTGACACGGATGCCGATTTAGCGCTGACGTTTTTGGTGGTTATGCAGGTCAGTTGGTTGCCGATCGGTACAACGTGGAGTGCGTTGCTGCTGGTCATGAGCGTGCTGGCTTTCAGCGGGACGCCCCGGACTCGTGCTGGTGCCAGGGTGGAGGAATGGAGGCCCCGCCCCGCACTTCTAGCCTCTGCTATGGCCCTGCGCTCGTATCGCTGTGGATGGGTGCACTCGGCTGCGGCGATACGAGCTGATACGCGGAAGGGCCCCGCCGGTTGGCCGGGCCCTTCGATTCGCGTCTGGCGAGACCGGAGGTCTCCTGCGGGTTATCGGCCGATCATCTTGTGCAGCACTCCCACCCCTGCGCCGCTGGCTGACAGGCCGGCGACGACGGAGAGGGGAGCGTTGGCCGTGCCGAGGAAGGTGAGCGCTCCGACGACGAGGCCGATGAGCGCGGCCGAGACGAAGACCAGGGCCGCGTGAGCGTTTATCAGCGGGTCGTAGTCGGGTGGGCTCTGTGGAGCAGGTGATCCAACTCTTAAGCCTTGCGGACGCTGTCCTACTCCTGAGGTACTTTGAGAGTCAGTCAACGGTTCTCCCATCTCTTCATGGCGGTGGAGCCCGACGACGATGAGAGGGAGACCTCGGGGCGCGGCCAGCCTGCACAGCGATGCCGCATCTCAGGTCTCCCTTCGTCATTTCGAAGGGCGTCGTTCGACGTCCCGAATTTACGGCACCGAGGTGACAACCGAGGGGCACTCCCGGGTACGGTCGCGCGCCTGGTCCTGGGCGTGCTTCTCGCCCCGACGGCGTTCGGGCAGGGTGTCCTGGACGTGGTCGGCGAACTCGTCTCGGTATCTCCGGGTAGAACCGCCGCACCTCACGGACGCGTCTGTGGCGCCGCCGTCGAGCAGCCGCCTTCCTCGTCGCCCTCTGCCGTCAGTAGCCATCGCAGCAGACTCCGTCCGCTCCGGCGCAGCCACGAACGGAACTGGCGGAGCCGGCTGCCAGCGAGATGGGCGAGCCGCTCTGCCTGGCGCAGGTACCAGGCGAAGGCCGGCAGGGCGAGAAGGGCGAGGACGTACTGGGCGAGCTCCTGTGAAAGCATTCGAGATTTCCTTTCATCGAGACATCGAGACATCGAGACATCGAGACATCGAGACATCGAGACATCGAGACATCGAGACATCGAGACATCGAGACATCGAGACATCGAGACATCGAGACATCGAGACATCGAGACATCGAGACCGTGCACCGCCCAGGGTCGGGGTGCACGGCCTCGCGTATTCATTCGCAGCCGGAGAGGGGGCACGGGCCCGGCGCGGACGGGGAAGGCCATCCTGGAATGACTGAGCCTGGATCCACCGGGTGGATTTCGGGGTGAGGGTTTCGGCGGATTTTTGGTCCTCGCGGAGTTGACCGGTGGTTTCGGGTGTCGGGTGTCCGCTGGTCTGCCCAGCTTTTCCACGTGTCTGCAGGTATCGGGCCCTCTCGGGCGGGTCGTTTCAGGGAGCGTCAGCCGACTGGTGGTGGCGCGTGCGTGGCGGTGAACAGCTGGATGAACTCGCTTTCCCAGGGCCAGTGTTGGGGCAGGTGGAGGGTGAGGTGGCGTGCTGAGCGGGCCAGACGTGCGGGGACGTTGATCAGGTGGTCGCGGATCGTCGCGGTGGTCGCGCGGGCATGGAACGCGCAGGCCAGGGCCCCGGCGGCGCGGGTCAGGTTGTGGGCGAGGGCGGCGAGCGTGAGCCAGGCGGCGTTCGCCTGGAAGTGCCCGGAGGGGGCGTGCGCGAAGGCGCTGTTCTTGACGTCCGCGATCACCTGCTCCACCACGGCGTGCCGTCGGTGATCACGCTCGGCGTCGATCAGGGTGAGCGGGGAGTCGGTGAACGCGGCGTGGTAGCGCCAGGTATCGAAGAGCGTGCCCTGTCCCTCGGGCAGGGCCGCGGGGTTGAGCCGCTTCACCCTGCGCACGATCAATCGGGCGGTGACCTGCTGTTTCTTTGGCTTGGAGGTGAAGGCGGTGTAGGTGGTCTCGGCTATCTCCGCGTCCGAGATCCAGCACTGTCCCTCCTCGTCCCAGACCGCCTTGGGGTACTTGATCGCCGTCCACGCGCTCTCGCCGATGGCCGCGATGGCGGTCTTGACCGAGGCGTTCATCCGCGCCGTGACGGAGAACCGGGCGTCCGCGGCCCGGCAGGCGTTCACCACGTCAGCGCCGTAGAACGCGGAGTCGGCACGCACGATCAGCAGGCCGCCGGCCCCGCAGGTGCGGGCGGCGCGGATGGTCTCGGCAACGAACCCGGCCGCACCGCGTGCCGAGTTCGTGGGCCCCTTGCGCAGGCGGGTGGCAGCGATCACCGGTGCGGCGAGCGGGGTGGAGATGATCCCGAGCAGCGCGTTCAGGCCCTTGACCTTGCTGTATCCGTAACCGGCACCCTGCTTGGCATAGCCGTAGGTACGGCGGATCGTGTCGTCAATGTCCACATAAGCCACCGCCTGCGCGCCGGGCAGCAGCCCGGTGTGCGCGGCCAGGGCGGGTAGGAACCGCCGGGCCACGGCATGCAGTTGCTTCACATGACCGTGGGTGAAGGAACGCAGGAACGAGCCCAGCGTGGACGGCGCCCGCACCCCGGTGAACAGCCGGGACAGTCCGCCGTGCCGCAACCGGTCCATGTCATCGAAGCTGTCCGCACCCGCGACCATGCCGCCGACCAGCGACATCACCTTCGCCGCCGGGAAAGAACCCGTGCCGTCCCTCGAGACCGGCAGCTTCACCAGGCCCTCGACCAGCGCGGGCAGTCCGCACCGCTCGGCCAGACGCGCCACCGGCTCAAGCCCGCCGTACGCGACGAGATTCGGGTCATCGAACCGTGCGGAGACCATCGCGGCGGCATGGGAAGATTGCATCTCGGAAGTGCCTTGTCGATCGTGCCTGATGTGGTCCTAGAGAAACCCCATCATCGCAGGTCACAAGGCACTTCCTCGTTTCCGTGAGAGTCATCCACAGACGTCAAGCCGGTGGATCCAGGATCAGACCGTCGTGGCCCGGCATCTGGTGCGCAGGGTGGATCCTATATTCCATCCGGACAGCTTCGGATACCGGCCCGGACGGTCCGCCTTGGACGCCGTGGAGAAGTGTCGGGAACGCAGCTGGAAACGGGACTGGGTTGTCGAGTTCGACATCTCCCAGTTCTTCGACAGTGTGCCCTGGGACCTCCTGGTTAAGGCGGTGGAAGCGCACACCGACGCCGTTTGGGTGAAGCTGTATGTGCGGAGGTGGCTTGCTGCCCCGCTCAAGATGCCCGACGGCACCCTGCTGGAGCGGAAGTGCGGGACGCCACAAGGAGCCCCTGTTTCTCCCGTTTTGGCGAACCTGTTCCTGCACTACGCGTTCGACCTCTGGATGGCCCGGGAGTTCCCTGCTGTCTCGTTCGAACGCTATGCGGACGATGCGGTCGTGCACTGCGTCACCGAGCGCCAGGCCCGCCAGGTGCTGGCCGCGCTTTTGGACAGGATGGCCGAGGTCGGGCTGTGTCTGCACCCGACCAAGACCCGGATCGTGTACTGCCGGGACGGATTGCGGCGAGGCTCGTACGAGTACACGTCCTTCACGTTCCTAGGGTTCACGTTCCAGCAGCGCCAAATGCGGGACAAGAACGGCCGCATCAGATGGTCGTTCCGCCCCGCGATCAGCAACGATGCCCTCAAACGACTCGGCGAGGAAGTCCGCTCCTGGCGGCTCCACCGGCGAGTCAACCTCACCGTGGAAGAACTCGCGCAACGGATCAATCCGATCGTCGCGGGCTGGATGCAGTACTACGGCCGGTTCTACCGATCGGCCACGTATCCGCTCCTGATGCGCATCAACGCCTACCTGGTGCGCTGGCTCCGCAACAAGTACAAACGGTTTCGCGCGATGAGGAAGGCCATCGCGGCCTTCCAGAGGGCAGCCAAGCGCCGCCCGGGGATGTTCGCGCAGTGGAGGTGGACCAGCTCCCCCTCCTTGGCCTGGTGATCAGGACGACAAGAGCCGTATGACGAGAGATCGTCACGTACGGATCTGTGGGAGCCGGAGGGTGCGAATCCCTCCGGCTACCCGACCTTCGAGGTGCCCGGCGGAAAGTGACAGACAGTCACTTGGAGACCCGTCTCGTAGGCGAAGTCGGCGAGTTCCTTCTTCCAGGCGCGGACTCGGTAGCCGTTGGATCCCCCGGCGTCGGCGGTGACCAGCAGGCGGGAGGCCGTGGGGTAGCGGTGCCGGCCCTCGCCGTTCCACCAGCGGCGCAAGGTGGCCACCGCGAAAGCGGAGGTGTCCCCGTCGCAGCCCACCGACACCCAGCCGGCATCCGCGCCGATGTCGTAGATCCCATACGGCACCGCTTTCTGGGCACCCTTCTCGGGAAAGTCGTGGGCACGGACCTCGACCGGTTGTCCGGCGCGGTGCCACTCGCTTCCGATGACCGCGTAGTTGCCCAGGGTCTCCTTCTTCTTGGCATCCACACTGATGACCGGCTGTCCGTCGGCGAGGTACGTCTTGACCTGGTCGTTGATGTAGTGGAACTGGGCGTCCCGGTCCGGATGCCGGGCCCCCTCGGTGGTCCGCGAGGTGCCCTGCAGGGAGAATCCCTCCGCCTTCAGCAGCGTGGCCACCGTGTCCGAACCGACCCGGTGCCCCTGACGCGTCAGCTCGGCCGACCGGGACACCGAGACCGGAACCGTCCCCTACGAGCTGTATGTGCTGCAGAGCGGTGTCTGACATGAAGCTCAACGACCTCGGTCCGCTGATGGCACGCCGCCGGGACGGCGGCCTCAGCTTCGATTTCGACCGCTTCCGCGCCGACCCGGCACTGGCAGCCCTGCAGTGGCCGGACGACATCCTGAGGGACTTCCTCTTCGACCACGGCGACAACGGCCACTTCGTGGACGACTACGGAGACGTCGATCTGTGCGCCATCACCTGGAAGCTGGAGACGATTCCGGCCGCGGCCTTCCCCACCATGCCGACCGGCGAGAGCGACGCCGGCTGCATCGAGAGCTACGCCGCGGACCCGGTGTACTGGGTCAAGGTGCGGCCACCGGAAGTCGGCCGGCACTGGGAAGACCACGGGACGTGGCTGCGCCCACCGCTCCTCATCGACCGGCGCCTCCTGGACCCGGCGGACAGCGGACTGCAGGTCCTGGAGGGCCGCACCCGCGTCGGAGTGCTGCGCGGCCGCCTCCGCGAGCAGCTGCGCGTCGCTCCCGCCCACCAGGCGTGGGTGGGACGTCCGTGACAACCTGCCGCGTCTCGCTGCGTACGCTGCGAGCATCGAGGTGTTTTCGAGGAAGAGCTGCGGATGAGTGAGAAGGCGTCTGTGCCCGGGCCGCGCCGGGACATGACGATGCACAACGACTGGTGGGTGTCGGGCTGGGAGCACGTCCTGCCCCGTCAGGGCTTCCCGCTGACCATGCTGATCGGGACCGCGAGCCAGCCCGGTTTCACAGGCTCACTGGACGACCTGGTGCACGAGATCTTCGACGGGCACTGGGACATGATCGGCGGCGACCTCGACGGCGCGCTCACCTTCTCCTGGCCGGATGAGGAATGGGACTACGAGGCCGCGCCGGAGGGCCGCGAGGCATGCGAGGCGGCCCGCTGGGAGCAGTTCAGCACCATGCTGACGACAGTCGGCTTCCCGGTGCCCACCACCGTGCGGGACCTGTCCGAGCTCTACCTGACGTGGGGCCTGGCCCGCTGCGAAGAGACGCCGGACGGCACCCGATGGTCCATGCCCGCCGTGCTGCCGCTGCCCGGCGACCTGCTGCCCCTGGACCCCGAACTCACCGAGCGCCTCGACGGGATCCGCTGGACGATGCGCACCGGCCCGCTCCTCGACACCCTCATCGACCACCTGGTCGACGATCTGGGTGAACCGGCAGAGACCCTTACCTCCCTGGACCGGCTTGCGGTAGCTACGGGCCAGGACGTCGACGACGTCCGGCTCGCTCTCGCGGAACTCGTGAAATCCGGCGACGCCCGTGTCCAGCGCGGCGAGGAGCCGGCCGACGCGGAGCGCCTGGAGGCCCACCGCCGCTTCCGCCTGGTCATGGACTGGGAGCACTTCCACGAGAACCGCATCCAGGTCAGCCGCGGTGACTGAGGCCGCGCACGGCACCGTGGGGACCAGCGACACGCGCCTGATCGTGCTCCGCGGCAACAGCGCCTCGGGCAAGTCGTCCGTCGCGGTCGGCCTGCGCGAGAAGTTCGGCCGCAACCTCGCCATCGTCGCCCAGGACAACCTCCGCCGGATCGTGCTGCGCGAACGCGACCGGCCCGGCGGTGCCAACATCGGCCTGATCGACCTCACCGCCCGCTACGCCCTCGACAACGGCTTCCACGTCGTCCTGGAGGGCATCCTGTACGCCGACCGCTACGGCACGATGCTCCAGGACCTGGTGCGCGCCCACCAGGGCGTCACACGGTGCTACTACCTTCACGTGCCCTTCAAGGAGACAGTGCTCCGGCACGCGACGAAACCAGACGCCGAGTACCTTGCGCACGTCAACGAGGGCCACCTACGCGACTGGTACCGAGAGAAGGACCTGCTCCCCAACAGCCTGGAGACCGTTATCGACGCGGCCAGCACCCTGGACGACACGGTCCAACAGATTCTCTCCGAGAGCGGCCTGGACGGCATTCTCCCGATCGACCGCTGAGGGGCGCCACCGCAGGTACGGTCATCATCACGGCACCGACAACGGCACACACCACCGGACCCAGGGGGCAATGGGCGTGGAGGACAGATCGCAGAGCATCCCGTGGGGCGGTGAGTGGCGACGTCACCTCCGCTCCGATGCCGAGATGGATCTCGTGCGCTCGTGGATGCGCCGTGTCGAATGCCCGACCTGCAAGGCAGCCGCAGGGCGGGGCTGCCGCACCGCGGGCGGCCGCCCGACCAACGGACACCGTGCACGCCGTGACGCCGTCGGCCCCATCCCGTACGCGAAGTGGCGAAAGGAGGGCCTCATCCCGGAGCAGCGGACGTACACGATTCCGGCCGTGCTCAAGGAGTCGGAGGAGGCCCGCACCGACTACAACGTGGACACCGCCCTGGCCGACGGTGTGGCAGTCGTCCGGATGTTCCTCGCCGACCGGCTCGGGTTGTTCCTCCAGGGCGAGGAGGCCATGGACCGCATCGACGACGCCGTGCGCAAACTGATCGAGGTCCGTGGCCCGGTGGGGACGGCCGACGTGGTCACTGTCCTCGCCAGCCAAGTCGCCTCGCTGCTGGCTGCGAACGCCGGACCCGACGGCGATCCGGAGGCCCTGTTCGACACGATGATCCGCGCGCAGATCGACATGGTCCGCAGGATGAATGCGATCGAGAAGGAACGAGCCGACGGTTGACCGGCCGTCGTGACCGCGATCTGGGCAACGAATAGTTAGCCACGGCGATCGGGAACATGGACGGCCGGCGGGCCAAGGAGATGTACAACTGCAGTACCAACGTGCACGCTGGCGTGTTCCGTTCGAGCGAAGGGCAGAGCTGTGCCCGACCGACCTGAAATCGTCTGCATCTGCGGCTCTACCCGGTTCGTGAACGAGATGCGTGCGGTGAATCGCGATCTGACCCTCGCCGGGGTCATTGTTGTCGCGCCAGGCGAAGCAGACGAGTTGATCACCGACAAGCAGAAGAAGGCGCTGGACGCCCTCCACCTGCGCAAGATCGACCTGGCAGACCGGGTTCTGGTCGTCAACCCTGGCGGGTACATCGGCGAGTCCACGAGCAGGGAAATCGACTATGCCCACGCCACCGGCAAGCCGATTTCGTTCACCGATCCCGCCCCCGCTGCAACGTAGTTCGCCGGGGGAGCGGCCCAAGATCCCAGGGCCTACACGCACACCAGTGCGATGCCGCAGCTCAGAACCCCCGGGCATCGCACCCCAGTGCGTGTAGGCCCTGGGAGCAATGCCGCTGGCCCCGGATGCGATCTCTCGGGTTGGTGTCAGTGGTGGTGAGAGACAGTCGCCATCTCTGTGTTGTCACTGGTCAGCGGCGGTTTCGGGGTGGGGTTTCGCTGTCTTGGAAGTGAGAGATGGTGTCGGTGCCTGCTGTCACCGGGCGAGAGATGTGCAGGTCAGGCGCTGGCACGAAGGCGAGAGTTCTCACTACGAACGGCTCGTCCAGCATTCCGAGACCTTGATCACTTGGGCGGCCATCACCCTCATGACCAGGCGTCTCACCCGAAGCGGACGGACGAGGAAGTAAGGGCCCTGACCAGCCGAACTGTCAGCCCGTCTCCCGGCGAGGGAAGAAGCGCCTCCGCAGTCGATCACCGACTTCACCTACGACAATCACCAGCACAGCACTCGCCGCACACCCCGCGAGGTCCGTCGGCTGGTCGAGAACCTTGGCCAAGAACCAAAAGGCCGCGGTAATAGCCGCCCACCACATAACCCACAAGCTGATCGCGGACCACCAGCGCCGTCTCTTCACGCCATCAAGATACGTCCCTCACGCTCTGATCTGAGCGGCCCGGGGTCAGAAACAGGTGCTCGCCTTCAACAGCACCATCATCGAGACCGGCACCGATTCCTACATCCTCGCCAGCCCCCGAGCCCAAGCCGACGAAGCTTCCAAGGCGGGCTGAAAGCACATCGGCATTGACCAGAAACCGAGGAACAGGAGGGAGTGCAAGCCGCCCCTTTCGATCCTCGACCTCTCAAGATCCGTCCCAGACCCCCAGACGCTTGAGCCGACGCTGCCGGAGCCGCTCTCCAGCCGCTGTTAGACCGAAGAGGAGTCCCATAACCAGCCCGCCCAGCGCTGCTAGTGGCTCTGCTCGATGGGTCGACCCGGCAATTGATACATGGCGGCCCATCATGCTGCTCCGGTGACAGGGCAGGTCGGAGTGTCGGCTGGTGGGTCTAAGGTCGGGGCCTATGGGGTTCACGGGGTCCTTCATAGTGGCGCGAACCGGTCAGCCGGTGACCGAGTTGTCGGCGATGCAGGCAGCAGACTGTCTGCCGTTGTGGTGGGCCAGGGACGGGGCCTGGCAGATCTTGAAAGCGTCCCCGGGTGGGGATCCCGACGGCTCGATCATCGCCGAGACAGGGGCCCCGGTCCTTGTTGTGCATGTCCTCGATAGCGACTTCGCGACGGTGCAGGCTGCCAGTCCCAGTGGTCCGACGTGGCAGTCCGTCCTGTCCCCCAAAATGGCGCGCGACTACGGATTTCCCGAGCAGTGGATCGGAGATCCGGACAGTGTCACCAGCCAGGCTGTGGCCTGGGCCGAGGACGCAGTTCTTCAGCCCGATCCGGCCGCTGTGAGAGCAGTCCTGGTAGCGGAGTGCGATCCGTTCGCCGAGGACCTGGTATTCGCTCTGACCAATGCCTTGGGCTTCTGGTTCGACACCGGCGCCGATCTGCTGTCGCTGGACGGAGAGTGATTGTCACACAGCCTTCGCCGGGTATTCGGTCCAGGACCTGATCGGTGAGTCGGGTGCGAAGGCCGTCTTCGGCTCGGCGTTGGCGTTGTGCCAGCGGACGTAGGAGGCGATGGCGGCATTCTGCTCGTCGTGGCTGCGGTGGTCGGTGCCGTTGAGTGCGAAGTAGCGCAGGGCCGCAAACTCGGACTCGATCCAGTTCAGCCAGGACCCGTAGGTCGGCAGGAAGACCAGCTCGACGTCGTTGTCAGCGACCCAGGTCCGCACCTCGGCGTGCTTGTGCGGGGAGAAGTTGTCCAGCACCACGTAGAGCTTCTCCCCGGGCCAGCGGGCTCGCAGGGCCCTGAGCAGGCCGAGGAACTCGCGCCACCGCTTGCGCTTTCGGATGCGGTAGTACAGCTTGCCGGTGGCCAGATCGAGGGCGGCGAGCATGTGCATCACGCCGCCGTAGCGGTTGTAGGTGGCCCGCAGCCTGCGCGGACGCCTCACCGGGCCCCACGCCTTGCCCTTGCGGGGCATCAGGTTCAGCGGCCCGAACTCGTCGACGCATATTACCCGTCCGTCGGCAGGCGGGGTGTCGTACAACGCAAGAACGCGGTGCATCTTGGCGATGAACTCCGGGTCGGTGGACGCCTTCCACGTGGTGGTGGTCTTCCAAGAGATCTTGCCGGCGCGCAGGATCCGGCGCAGGGTCTCCCTGCTGATGGCCGCGGTCACCTTCTGCTTGACGAGGTGGTCGGCGAGCTTGCTCAGGCTCCAGGTGGAGAACGCCGTGATCTTCCAGTCGGCGGGGGACGTCCGGGCGATCAGGCAGATGTGCTCGCGCACCTTGTCACTGATCGTCCTTGGGCGTCCCCCGCTCCATTTTGGGTCCAGCGCATCCAGCCCCTGCTCGTTGAAGGCGTGGATGACATCACGTACATAGTCCTCGCTGACCTGCATCAGCACGGTGATGTCCTTGACCGTCTGGCCCTGGGCGGACATCAACACCACGATCGCCCGGCGGAGTTTCACCGGGTCCTTCGCGGTCCGGCTGATCCACTGCAGCTTCCGGCCCTCCTCCATGTTCACCGGCCGGACGAACACACTCGGTCGACGTCCCACAACCACCTCCAAGATCAGTCTTGGAGACAGTCTGCTGGGTCACGAGCAACAGGTCGATTACCCGGCGAAGGCTGCGTGACAAGCCACTAGCACGGGACCGTCAGTGTCGTCCTCAGACGACACCATCAGGATGCGATGTGTCGGTTTGGTGTCAGTGGGTTGGTGTCAGTGACGGTATGTCAGTTCGGGGTGTTTTCGCTGGTCAGGCGTTGAGGAAGGGCGAGGTCACTGACGTGGGGCGGTGTTTGCTGCCGTTGTGGCTGTCACAGGGCGGTACACCCCGCCCCGTGCCGCTGTCTCGGGAACGGCACTTCTGATCCTTCGATGGCTGCGCGGCGGCACGGTGGTCGGTGTCGGTGTCCGCCGGGGGAAGGGCGTGGGGTGGGGGAGTCGGGCGTGTGGGGTGAGGTTACGGCGGGGTTGAGGGTGTCCAGGCCGGTGCTGGTGGCGCGGTTGCTGGAGCTCGATGCGGCCGGGGCGTTGACCACGGCGCACGTGCGTGCGGGCGCCCAGGTCGGTGGGGTGACTGTGCGGACGGTGTGGCGCTGGCTGGTGGCGGCGCGGTCGGAGGGCCGTGTGGGGCGGCGGCCGCGGGCGCGGCTGGAGTTGTCCGACCAGGCGTGGGAGGTGCTGGCGCAGGCGGGCGGGAATGTGTCGGTGCTGCACCGGCACCTGAAGGATGCCGGGGGAGAGGTGCCCTCGCTGGCGTCGTTGCACCGGGTGGTGCGCCGGGACCTGGAGGCCGGCCGGGTGCTGCCGGATCGCGTGGTGGTGCGGCGGGAGCGGGAGGAGCAGCAAACGCGGCAGGCACTGGCTGACCTCGCCCTGGCCGGGCCGCGTGAGGATGACGTGGCGAAGGCTGCCGCGCTCCGGCTGCCGCGCTCCGTGCCGACGGCGGCGTCCGCAGTCCTGCCGTCGGGGGAGAGCGGTGCGGTGGCGGGGGTGGCGTTGCCGGCGGGAGCGCAACTGGTGTGGACGTCGGCGGTGCGGGCGGTGGCCGAGGCGGTCGGGCAGGCGATGGCGGCCGAGGGCGCGGTGTGTGTGTTCGGCGACCCGGGCCGGGGCAAGACCGCAGCCGTGCGGATGGCGCTCCACGAAGTGCCCGCGGGCTGGAAGGTGACGTGGGTGCCGGTGCCGGTGCGCCCGTCGGTGGCCGGCATGCGGCGGGCGGTGTTCGACGCTCTGGCGCTGCCGGGCCGCTTCCCGCACACGTCTGCGCTGGCCGACACCGCGGTCGCAGGGGCTCTGGGTGAGGCACGGGTGCTGGTGGTAGATGAGGCGCAGCGCCTGCCCGTGCCGTGCCTGGAGTACCTGCAGAGCCTGTGGGACCACCCGGGCACGCGGATCACGCTGGTGCTGTGCGGGGCGGGCACCGAGCGGGCGGTGTCCCGGCTGCCGCAGCTGGCATCGCGCATCGGCGCGTGGCAGGAGGTTCCGCGCTTGGCCGCAGCGGAAGTGACGGCCGTGGTGACCGGCTTCCATCCGCTGTGGCGCACCGTCCCGGCCCCGGATCTGACGTGGATCGACCAGTCGTGCGCGCACGGCACGTTCCGCACGTGGGCCGCATTGACGTCCCACCTGCAGAACGCGCTGCTCACCGCCGCTGACCCGGTCGTTGACCGGGTCTTGCTGCGGCGGCTGTTCCAGCGGGTCGCGCCACCGCTGTGAACGGAGCGCTCCTGCACAGGGCAGGAGGGCGATCGCACGCTCCCGGCACCCGGCATGAAAACGACGTCCCACCCGCGCGAGGGGAATTGACATGGAGGACAGCGATGCCGTCCGCGCAGGCGGCGGATTGCCTGCGGCATCGAGGACGGCACTGCGCGGTCCGACGGTGCGGCGGCTGCTCGCACTGCGGGCGGGGGGAAAGCTGACAGCAGGCCATGTACGGGTCGCCGCGGACGCGCTGGGGGTGTCCGAGCGCACGGTGTGGCGGTGGCTGGCCGCCGCTGAGAGCGATGAGGCCGCGGCCGCCAGCCCTGGCGCTCCGCCCCGGGCCGGTGCGAGGTTCACGATCACGCCTGAAGTCCGTGGGCTGTTGGCGCTGTGGAAGGGGAACGTGCGGGCGGTCCATCGCGAGCTGGTCCTCCGCGCTGCTCGGAAGTCTCCGCCTGCAGACGCACCGTCGTTGACGACGCTGCACCGCGCGATCCGTCGGGATCTGACGCCGGGGGAGCGGTCCGGGCTTGCGGGAGGGGAGCGGGCGGCGCGCAAGCATGATGTGTTCCTGGCCCGGCCGCGGGGCTGGCGTAACCAGGTGTGGGAGAGCGACCACATGCAGGCCCCGGTGCTGGTCGAGGTCGACGGCACTGCCCGCAGGCCGTGGATCACCTGGTTCACCGACTGCGCCACCAACGCGATCACCGGCGTCGCCGTCACCCCGGTGCACCCGTCGCGGGAGTCGGTGCTGGCCGCGCTGCGCTCCGCGGTCCTGCGCGAGGACCCCTACGGCCCCTTCGGCGGCCTGCCGGAGAAGGTACGGGTGGACCGCGGCAAGGACTTCCTGTCCAGGACGGTGACGGCCGCGTTCGATCTCCTGGACGTGACGGTTCAGGACCTGCCCGCCTACACCCCTCATCTCAAGGGCACGGTCGAAGGGCTGAACCGTGCGGTGGAGGCGATGCTGCCGGCTGCCCTGCCCGGCTACGTCCACCAGCCGCGCCCCGGCAAGCGGCCTTCCCGTCCGAAGGACGAGGTGCTGCTCGGCTTCGAGGACTTCACCGCCCGGCTGCTGGCCTGGACGCTGTGGTGGAACACCGAGCATCGCCCCGAGCCGCTGCGGGGCAGGACCCCACTGCAGGCGTGGCAGGACGATCCCACCCCGCTGCGGGACGTGCCGGCCGCGGATCTGTGGACGTTTACCCTGGAAGACGCGGGCACCCGCACGCTGACAACCCGCGGAGTCCGCTTCCGCAGACGCGACTATGTGGGCGCGTGGATGACCGGCCAGGCCGGCATCCAGGTCAGGGTCCGCTTCATGCCCCACCACGACCACCGCATCGAGGTCTACCACGCGGCCACCGGCCGCTACCTCGGCCCCGCGGATCTGGCCGACCAGGCCACCAAGGAACAGGTCAGCGCCGTACGGCGGGCACGGGCCGCCCGCAGCCGCCGCCTGAAAAAGGACCTGGAGGCTTCCCAGCGCGAGCGCTACGCCGCTGTGAACCAGCCGGAGGCACCCCGGCTACTCGGCGCGCTGACCACCGGGCAGGCTGAGGCCGAACTCGCCCGGGCCACCGACACCGAGCTGTCGCAGTTGTCGCTGCCGGACCTCATCCCGCCCGCCGCGCCTCCGGCCGGGTGGCGTACCCCTGCTTCCCTGGCTGCGCTGACCACGCCAGGCCAGCCCGCCCCGGTCCCGGCCGGGAGCGATGGCGTTTCCGCCCCGGACGGCCTGGACGGGCGGGTCGCACGTCCCACCACCGACGAAGACGGAGACGCCTCGTGACCGCGGCCACCTACCAGTACGTCGACCTGCCGGACGCGTCCGTGGTCACCACCCGTGCCCTGCTCACAGCTCGGGAGAACATCGGCGACACGGTCGCGGCGAGAGCGATGATGTGCATCCACGGCGGCGCCGGCTTCGGCAAGACCCTTGCGGTCAATACATGCCTGCGCGAACTCGAACCCGGCGAGGACGTCCGCAAGATCACATTTCGTGCCCGGCCCACGGCCCGCGCGGTGCGATACGAACTGTTCACCGCGCTCGATCTGGCCGGCGAACCACCGCGCCACCCCAGCGAGTTCGACCGCCTGCTGAAAACCGCCCTGGCCGAACGCCCCCGCACCTTCCTCGTCGACGAAGCCCAGTGGCTCAACGGCGAGGCCTTTGAATACTTCCGCTACCTGTGGGACGAACCCTCAACCCAGCTCGCTATCATCTTCGTCGGTGGCGAGGGCTGCCACACCGTGCTGCGCCGCGAACCGATGCTCTCCTCCCGCGTCTTCATCTGGCAGCACTTCACCCGCCTCACCCCCGCCGAGGTCCTCGAGGTCATCCCGCTGTTCCACCCCCTCTGGGCCGACGCCGACCCCGACGACATCGCCTTTGCCGACCAGCACTCCGCGCACGGCAACTTCCGCGCCTGGGCCCAGCTGACAGCCCATGCCCGTACTGCCCTGGCCCGCACGGGACGCTCCGTGGTGGATCAGGAACTGCTGCGCTGGACTTTCAGCCGCCTCGCATGACCGCCACCCGCCGCACCCCGCCGCCTGTCGCGCTGGTTATGGACCGGTACGACGACGTCGCCTACACCCACACTGCCCTGGCAGCCCACGATCCCGCCGCCGGCCGGATCACCCTGCACCCGGGGCCGGGAACCACCAGCGACACCGCTCTCGCCCATGACCTTCTCGTGGCCCTGGGCAAACCGCCGTTGCTGCCGGGCCGCTTCCACGCGGGCCGACAGCCCGCGTGGCAGGCTGCCACAGCCTGGATCGACGCCTTGCCCGCCGCCCGGCTCACCGTCCTGCGCGCCCACCGGCTCACAGTCCGCCGCCTCGGGCGCCTCCTGCGCCTGCGCGACACCACCGGCATCCCCCTGACCCTGGTCTGCCACCGTCCCCACCTGACCACCGCGCTCCACCAGGCCCTGCACCCCGTGCCCCACACCGTCACCAGCAACCTGGACACCGCCCGCAGCCACTACTACGAAGGCACACCCGCAGCAGCCAGCCCCCAGCCCTCCGCGCAGATCCCGCCCGCGTCCCCAGTCCGATGGATGACCATCCCCGCCCTGGACCGCCTCGTCTCCTACGACAGCACCCAGCCCTGCACAGGCCCGTGCACGCCGGCACCGATCGACTGGCGGCACCGGCCGCCGCCACGCCCCCTCACCGAAACAGCCGTACGCGAGATCACCCGCAGAATCCACCAGGCAACCGCGCATCCCCGGTTGGCCGCCGCCTTGGCTACCACGCTGCTCACCCGCGCGTCGTTCCAGCAACTCCTCACCGTCCGTGCCGAAGACCTCGGCCCCGACGCGGCCACCCTCGCCTTCCACGACCCCGCCCGCTACACCGACGGCTGCGCCTCCCACCCGATCCAGGCATGGGCCCGCCCCTTCCTGCGCGCCGCGGCATCCTTCGCCGCCCTCACTGACAGCCGGGAACTGCTGGCCCGTCAAGACGAACGCCCCCACATCCTGCGCCTCGCCGAGAACGCCAGACTGCGCCCACCCCAGCCCCAGCCTCCGCTCCCGCAGCCGGCCGGCACCGGCGGCGTCGTGTGGGACTGGGCGGAACGCGGGCAAGCCGAGCGCTACGAGACCCTGCTGTCCCGACCCCAGAAAGCCGTCCCGACCGCGCCGGTAGACCGGTACATCCGCACACCGCCTGCGGCGGACCCGATCTCCTCGACCACCGACCCGGTCAACCGATGGTGAAGTCGGCGAACTCGACATCCGAGAAGGCCACCTGGAGCCCGTGGGCGCGCCCTCCTCCGTCACGGAAGTAGGCATGCCCCAGCGAGCGGGCCAGGATGACCATCTGCTGCGCCTCGCCGGCACCGGCGTCCCGGGCGGCGAACAGCTCCCGCGCGACCGCGCCCGACAGCCGCTGGGTGATCAGCCGCCGACGGGGGTCATCGGAGGAGCCGACCGCGGACGCGAACCCGAACCGCGCCCGGGTGTGCAGGGAGAAGCCGCGGGCCTCGGCATCCGCTCGTAACCGCTCGCGAATCCGGGGCTGCCACCGTGCTCGGACGGCATCCTCGATTACCTGCGCCTGCACAGGGCCCGGCTGGCGCATCCCGGGGCCGGAGGTGACCCACCGCTGCACGGTCCGCTGCGAGACTCCCAAAGCAGCCGCCAGCCTCTTCGTGGACCCCTTCTCGGCCCTGAACAGGAAGCCCAGACGGGCACGGACACTGACCGGCACAGGCCGGGTACGCAAGGCCCGCTCTAATCCTTCGTTGATCTCGCCCAAGACCCCGTCCGCTCGCCGCGCCGACTACCTACCGCTCCAGAAATCCCACATTCTCGTCCCCGCGCCGATCTGTTTCCGCGTACTGGTGACTGCGGTAGCCGACTTCAGCTACCGCCCTCAATCTGAGGTTCTGTTGCCCAGCCCGGGGCCACAGGCCGGCCGGGCTGGGCAACAGCGAGCACCTTGTTCACGATGTGTTCTGGTGCCGGCGCAGCCAGTCAGGGTCCCGCACTGGTGTGGCTACTGGCTCAGGCTCGGCTGAGTCCGCGTCTGATACCTGCATCATCCTGTCGAACAGCCAGATGAGGCGGAAGAAGCGTAGTGCCGCGAAGGTCATGGCGAATTCGAAGATGAACCGTGCGGATGCGGGGTCCTTGTCTCTGTCGAGTGCGAGTGCGCTCAGCAGCAGGGCGCATACCAGCGCGGTGCCGCGCAGCAGGCTGCGCCAGCTTCTGCGGAGGCCGACTTGATGGTGGCGGCGGACAGCGCGTAGGCGTTCCCCGTTCGCCGCGGTGTAGATGGAGATCGCGATGGCACTCAGTCCGCCGATTGCTGACACCACACCAGCAGCGGCGGCGTACAGGTCAGTTCGCTGCGATGAGTCGATCCACGACAGCCAGTCTCCTGATTCGGTCGTGCGGATCGCCAGAATGTGAGCGCAGAGTACGAGCGCTGCTACGAGGTAGTCGATCCAAAGATGTTCTGCCCACCGATCCGCGATGGTGTCGCGTACCTCCACAGGCCCCCCTCGTCTATGCCCAGGTCATGAACCCCCGGCATCCACTGCGAGTCGCAAAACGTCCTCGTGTTCGGCCGCTGCTCCCAGGATGGCATCCACCGCTGACATGATCCGGATTGACCTACCTTCTCCATCTGTGGCCGGTACGCGTTTTTTAGCCGTAATGCTGTGTTCTACTAGCTCGACGAGCCGAGTCTGCTCCGGCCCGCCCGGCTCGGAGAAGACCAGCCGGGCCCGGGCCCGCTCGGCACCTGTGACCACATCGGAGATCTCCTCCAGGTCAGCCAGGAGATGTTCGCGGTGCTCCCTGAGCTCCTTCTTCTTAGGCACAGAGATGATCATGGTCACGCTGATCTCCCCGTACGATTCCCCGGCTACACGGAGAGTCCGGGCCAGCCCACCGCGACGCTTGCTCAGAGCACCCATCTTGTTGGCCATGATCTTCACTTCTACCCGGCTCGCGCCAGAGGCGGTCTTGAGTTTCTCCACCTCTGCATGCGTTACCACCGGGCGGATCTGCAGCTGCCTGCCAGGGAAGATCTGGATCCCGTTGAGCCACGTCTCCAGCGCCTTATGCGACGGCGCAGACACACCTCCCTGCATGATCCCCACAACGTTGCCGAAGGGCAGGAAGCAGATCACCGACGTGTCCAGGTAGCCCTCCTGCGCCGACTGTTCCAGCTCGCGCAAAGATCCTGTGTCGAAGTTCATGACAGACAACCACTCGCCGGCGTCCTTCACACGATGCAAGAGAAGATGGTCCTGCATGTCGTAGGTGGCGATGGTGCCCACCATCTGTGAATCAGCTTCGAAAGTTCGGGCTGCGACGGGTGCCTGTGAGAGATCCGAGAGTGTGCCGTCCCAGTCCATCAGCTCGGGGATGCGTCGGGCTTCGCCATCCTTGAGGACGACCACCTCGTAAAAGCCGACCGTGCGTTCCTTCATGTGGCCCAGCGTTGCCAAGGCGCCCCCTCACTCGTGCCGACAGCAGCAAGCCATGCTTATACGTCCGACCAACAGTCGGTCACGGTCTGCTGCACAGATCGTAAACCTGCGCAGTAGGCCAAAAGGGTGCGAACCAGCGAACCGGAATCGGATCCATGTCGGCTCGGCACGCCCGCCGTCGGCCTTCGCCCTCGTAGCTCACGACACGTCAGGAGACGCTGCGGTTGCAGGCTGCCGGCAATGTCACTCCGAGGAGACCTTGTACCGCCCGTCGCTACGCCGCCGCCCACTCCAGCCCGAGGTCGGCGAGCGCCTGGAGCTTGTCGGCGGTGAGCTTCCCGCGCCTGCTCTTGCTGTTACTGAGAAATACCCCGAGCTTGACCTCCGTGCCGTCCTCCAGCTGCTCTACGTGGGCCCTCGGGACCGTCACAGAGCCAGTGCGGGCCTTGTACTGCGCCAGGGCCGCAACACCCCGATCGAACGCCCCAGAGCCGCCCTTGGACGCCTTCGTGGGCGCTTTCTGCTCCGGGGGCAGTGGTACGACACCGAGCTGCTCCAGGCGCTCACGCTGCCCGTCCATCAGCCCCTGCCAGACGGTGTGCTGACGCTGCTTCTGGAGCCATCGGCCGATGTCCATGCCGTGCACGGTGACGCCGGGTTCGACGTAGGCGAGCGCGCTCTCCTCCACGAGCATCTCCCGCACGGCGGCGTAGTGGCGCTGCCAGTCCGCCGGCCACTGCGGGTTCCAGTCCTCGTCGACCTCCCGCAGCGCCGCCTCCCATTCGGGGTGTTCGTCCAGGGCGCCGGGGCGGCGGAGGTTGGACAGCCATTGCCCGAGTGGCCGGTCCAAAGCGGTCGCTGTCCGGGGCGCGCACAGCGTCCAGTGCTGGTCGTAGTACGCCTTCGCGGCCTCCAGGTTCTCCTGGAACCGCTCATCCACGAGGCTCCAGACCATGCCCAGCTTCTCCAGCCGCTTCGCCCGAAGCCCGGTCATCTGCCCCGCCCCGTAGGCCCGTCGCTGCTCGGCAACCCACTGTCCAAGGGGGTACGCGCCCTCCTTGTGCCCATATGGGACTCTGGCGTGAAGCTCGCGCTCGGTGAACTTCTTGAGCGACGCCCAGCCGCGCGCCCAGTCCTGCTTCTCCGTGTCGATCACGTTGAAGGACACCCAGTCCGCGACCATCACCGGATCCCTGGGAGCCGCAAAACGAAGCAACAGGCGGGATTCTTCCTCACCGTCCTCGGGCGCTGCACCAATGTTCTCGGACGGCTGCGCGACGTCCTTCTGCGGCTCCTGCGGAATAGCCAGCAACTCGACGGCCTCTTCATCGTGAGCCCGCAGACCTTCCAAAACCTTCACCAAAGGCCGATACGACCCCGAAGTGAACATGTCCTCCGGCTTCTCTCCCGGCTGGAGAAATACCGGCACGACCAGAGAGGCGAGCTTGCCTTGTCCAGGCTTCTGGCGAAGCGCCCGACCGATGGCCTGGACGATGTCGTGCGGCGCGCCCTTCGGGTCCAGCAGGGCGACGCTGTCCACGGCCCTGATGTCCACACCCTCACCCAGGACACGACAGTTCGAAAGCACAGCCCGCTGCGCCGTGGACCCGAACCCGCCCAGGACCTCCCGCCGGCGCTCCGGGACGTGCTCGCCGCACAGCCAGTCCGCCCAGATGTGCTCGGGGTACTTCTCCGGCTGGTCGGCGTGCAGCTTCGCCGCCACCCGCTCCAGACCCTCCGCGTACGCCTGCGCCTCTATCGTCCGGTGGTGGAAGGTAATGCACGTCTGGAGGCTGTGCTGGCTCATGGTGTGCAGGAGCGCGGCCTGGAGCGCCCCGAGCCGCTGTCCGCGGACTTCCTCGCTGCGCCGCTCCTCGCCCATCAGCCGCTCAGGGGTGACGACCGGGTCCTGGAGCTCCAGGACGATGATCTGGTAGCGCGCAAGCAAGCCGCGGGAGACAGCCGACGCCAAGCTGAGCTTGTAGAGAACGGGCCCGAAGACTCGTTCGTCGTCCATGCTCGCCGCCATCTCCTTCGGCAGCGGATCGCGGACCCCTTCGGCGACCTCCCAGTTGGGCCGCTCCTGCCAGATCCGCGGCGTGGCCGTCAGGTACAGGCGGCGGTGCGCCGGGATGACGGCCTGGTCGTGGATGTCCGCCCACGCCTTGCCCATCGAGCCACTTGTCCTGTGGGCCTCATCGACCACGGCGAGGTCTACCGGGGCCAGCTGCTGGCCGTAGGCGCCCTTGAACGCCTCCGCCAGGACGCCGAGGCTGGCGTACGTCGCGTAGATGGTGACCGGCCCCGTGCCGTGCCACAGCGCCAGCTGCACGGGGTTCGTCGTGGAGCGCACCTTCAGGCTCCACAGCTCCGGGTCGTCCTGGAGGCTGCACACCGTAACCGCCGGCCCCTTGTGCCCGACCCGGTGCCACTCCTTGACCGTCTGCGCCAGAAGATCCAGGGTCGGCACCAGCACCAGGATGCGCCCCTTCGGCAGCATCTCGCGAGCAGCGAAAGCGGCAGTGATGGTCTTCCCGGTGCCGCATGCGGAAATCACCTGACCACGCAGGCCGTTCACCGGAATTCCTCCGGGAGGGATATCGAGGCCGCGCTTAATGGCGTCAACAGTTTCAATCTGGTGAGCGTGCAGATCGCTTTTCATCATGACCACGGGGAAATGCTCCTTCTTTCGGAATGTGGCGCGCAATCAGAAAGGGAATCCCGACGCGATGGTATGGCCCGGGGGATGTGGTGTCTGGTCCCATACGGTACACAGTCATGACACGTGATGCATCACTCGTGCCCCAACTTTCACCATCAGAGTGATACATGGCCGAATCTTACCCCGAAACAACCGGTTGTCCTGTATGCTGACGAGGTGTTGGTGAACGTGAGCGGCCGGTTTCGAGGGTGGGGGAGTGGTTCGGGTGGAGCGCAAGCGGAGCCCGTCACTACGGTGGGCCGGCACTCGATCAGACCGACGGTCCGTCACCCTCGTTGCGGGGGACAGCTGGGATTCCCAGTCGCTACACAGGCCCGCACGTGATGCACCCTCACCCCGTAGCCAGCCCAAGGAGTCTCGCTTGCGAGACTCCCGCAATCGCGCTTGCGCGAATTGACGCCCTTTCAGAATTCCGTTTACGGAATTCATTCCCCCGCTTGCGGGGGAATTCGAATTGCGCTTGCGCAATTCGCACTCTATGCAGCGGCTTGCCGCTGCA